>NZ_BBXA01000028.1 GCF_001014975.1 Novosphingobium sp. MD-1
GTCGCACGTCATGCACTTGTCGCCCCTGCCATTTTCCCGCATGAAGCGCATCCTATGCGGGCGTTAGCCGACTTCACGATCCAGCCCGGCGATGCCGGAACCGAAGAAGCCGGGGGCGCCACGCTGGCGTTCAGCGGCGAGATGCTGGTGTCCTCGGTCGGCGCGATCGATGCCCGGCTGCGCGCGCTGGACGAACCGATCGCCCGCATCGACCTTTCCGACGTGGAACGCATGGACACCGTGGGCGCGTGGACGGTGTGGCGGCTGGCGCAGGAACAGGGCGCGGAGATCGTCGGCGCCCGCAGCGAAGCCGAACGCCTGATCGCCGCGGTGGGCCAGGCGGGCGAGAACGATTCGGGCGTCAGCGCCCCGCGCCTTCCGCTGTTCGAGCGCGTGCCGGGCAAGGTGGGCGATGCGGTGGTCGGGCTGGCCTGGGGCTCGCTGCAGGTGCTGGGCTTCCTGGGGCAGGTGGTGCAGGTCACCGGCACGCTGCTGCGGCATCCCGGACGTTTCCGCGGCAAGGCGATGATCCACCAGATGGAGCTGGTGGGCGTGAACGCGCTGGCGATCGTGGGGCTGATGAGCTTCCTGGTCGGCATCGTCATCGCGCAGCAGGGCGCGGTCCAGCTCCGCCAGTTCGGCGCGGAGATCTACACGGTCAACCTGGTGGGCCGTCTGACGCTGCGCGAACTCGGCATTCTGATGACGGCGATCATGGTCGCGGGCCGGTCCGGCTCCGCCTTCGCCGCGCAGCTCGGCACGATGAAGCTGACCGAGGAGGTCGACGCCATGCGCACGATCGGCGTTTCGCCGATGGAAGCGCTGGTGCTGCCCCGCATTCTGGCGACGATGCTGATGCTGCCCTTGCTGGGCACTTATTCGGCCGTCGTCGGCATCATCGGCGGCGCGTTTCTTTCGGCGACGACGCTGGGCATTCCCTTCCTGACCTTCCTGGCGCGCATTCAGGAAGTGGTGCCGCTGCACGACGTGTGGGTCGGGCTGGTCAAGGCGCCGGTGTTCGGCCTGATCGTGGCCGTGGCCGGCTGCTATCAGGGGATGCAGGTCAAGGCCAATGCAGAGGAAGTGGGCACGCGCACCACGGCGGCGGTGGTCATGGCGATCTTCATGGTGATCGTGCTCGATGCCTTCTTTGCGGTGTTCTTCACCAAGGTCGGCTGGGGATGAGCGATCCCGATATCCTCATCCGCGTGCGCGGACTCAAGAACGTGTTCGGTCCGCATGTGGTCCACGAAGACCTCGATCTCGATGTCCGGCGGGGCGAGATCATTGGCGTGGTGGGCGGTTCGGGCACGGGCAAATCGGTGCTGATGCGCGCTATCATCGGCCTCCAGATCCCCGAAGCGGGCGAGATCGAGGTGCTCGGCAGCTCGATCACCGACGCGCGCGACGATGACGATATCGACATCCGCTGCCAGTGGGGCGTGCTGTTCCAGGGCGGCGCGCTGTTCTCCACGCTGACCGTGGCCGAAAACGTCGAAGTGCCGTTGCGCGAATTCTATCCCGAGCTCAGCGACGAACTGCGGCACGAGATCGCGCGCTACAAGGTGATCCTTTCCGGCCTGCCGGCGGAAGCGACCGCCAAGTATCCGGCCGAACTTTCCGGCGGCATGAAGAAGCGCGCTGGCCTTGCGCGCGCCCTGGCGCTCGATCCCGAACTGCTGTTTCTGGACGAACCGACGGCGGGGCTGGACCCGATCGGCGCGGCGGCGTTCGATCAATTGATCGCCAGCCTGCAGCAGACGCTGGGGCTGACCGTGTTCCTGATCACGCACGATCTCGATACCCTTTACGAAATCTGCGATCGTGTGGCCGTGCTGGCCGATAGGAAGGTGATCGCTGTGGGAACGATCCCGGAACTGCTGGCGCTCGATCATCCGTGGATTCAGGAATACTTCAATGGCCCGCGCGGCCGGGCCGCCAAGGCCGCGCAGGATCGAATTGCACCGCCGGGGATTGCCGCTCCGGTGGACGATACGGCGCTGGACGAGGCATAGGATACGGGAACACAGCCGATGGAAACGCGCGCAAACCATATCTGGGTCGGGGCCGTTACCCTCCTGCTGCTGGCCGGCATCGCCGCGCTGACGGTGTGGATCGCGCGCCTGAACCAGGGCGAACAGGATCACTACGACATCTTCTTCAAGCAGTCGGTGGATGGTCTGGCCAAGGGATCGGAAGTCTCGTTCTCGGGCGTGCCCTCGGGTCAGGTGGAAGACATCGATCTGTGGGAGAAGGACCCAGAATTCGTCCGGGTGCGGATCAAGATCAACAGGAAGGTGCCGATCCTGCAGGGCACGACCGCCAGCCTGCAGGGCAGCTTCACCGGCGTAACCACCATCCAGTTGCAGGGCGCGGTCAAGGGCGCGCCACCGATCGAGGAGAAGGGGCCGGAAGGCGTGCCCGTGATCCCGACCAAGCGCGGCGGTCTTGGCGAGATTCTGGCCAACACGCCGCTGTTGCTGGAACGGCTGGCGACGCTGACCGAACGGCTGACGATGGTGCTGTCCGACCAGAACCTGAAGTCGTTCGAAAACATCATGCGCAACACGGACAAGATGACCGGCAACCTTGCCGCTGCCTCGCCCGATGTGAAGCGGGTGCTGTCCGAATTGCAGGCGACCTTGCGGCAGGCGAACTACACGCTTTCCAGCTTCGAGAAGCTGGCCGGATCGACCGACGCGATGATCAACGACGAAGGTAGCGGCCTGGCCAAGCAGTTGCGCCAGACGCTGAAATCGGCTCAGTCCGCGGCGGACGCGCTCCAGGCCACGCTGGATGATACGCGCCCGGCCGCGCGCCAGCTGAACGAACGCACGCTGCCTGCCGCCGAAGCCGCGATCCGCGATCTGCAGGCGACGACGCGGTCGCTGCGCGAAGTGACCGACAAGATCAACGACCGTGGCGTAAGCGCCATCGTCGGCAGCCCGAAGCTGCCGGACTACAAGCCATGAAAGGGACCATCGCGATGATCCGCAAACCGATCCTTGCCGCGCCGCTGCTCGCGTCTGCCCTCGCTCTGGCTCTTTCCGCCTGCGTCAACATCGGCACCAAGGTGCCGGGCACGCTGATGAGCCTGACGCCCGAAAGCGCGCCGGCGGCTGGCGCCGGCGTGTCGGGCAGCCTCTCCGGCGCGACCGCCGTGCTGGAGCCGGCGGCGGAGGCGCGGCTGGCGGTGCTGCGCATTCCGGTGCAGATCGACGATTCCAACGTCGCCTATCTCAAGGGCACGCAATGGGTCGAACGGCCGACGCGGCTGTTCCAGCGCCTGCTGGCCGAAACGCTGCGCGCCAAGGGCGGCAGGCTGGTGGTGGAGAACGATCTGGGCGTCAGCGGGCCGCGCCTTTCGGGCCGCATTCTCGACCTGGGCTATGACGCGCGCAGCCGGCGCGTCATCGTCCGTTTCGATGCGGTGAAGGAACTGCCCGGCGGCAAGATCGAGACGAAGCGTTTCGAACAGGACGTGCCGGGCGTCGCGCCGGAAGCGAGCGAGGTGGGGCCGGCGCTGAACAAGGCGGCCAACGCCGTGGCGAAGGACGTGGTCGACTGGTTCGGCTGATCCTGATTGGCAGGAAGGCGGTTTAAGCCCGCGCAAGTTCCGCGAAGCGGGTTGCCGCGCGGAACGCCGCGAAGCGCTTGTTGCGCCGGTCCTGCGCCTCGGCATCCTTGCCCCAGAGTTCGGCCTGCCAGTCTTCCTCGAGATTGGCGGCGTTCCACAGCGCTTCCACGTCCGCGCCCGGCGCGATCGCGGCAAGGCCCAGCGTAAGCGACGCGGCCAGGCTGGCGGTGTTGCGCAGCGCCGCCAGCGCGAAGGCGTCCAGCCCCTCCAGTTCGCCGGCGATGCGCTCGATCGCCTCGGGCGGCTGCGGCCGGTGCATCACGCCCGAAACGCGGTGGAAGCTCACGCCGATGCGCGTTTCCATGGCGGAGAGCAGCGGTTCCCACACCGCGCGCTGGCGCGCCGCCAAGGGCTCGTCCGGCTCGGCGCGATAGCACAGCGTATCGGTTTCAGCATAAGGCAGCAGTTCGCCGATGGTGCGGGCGCGTTCGGGAGCGACCACATCCAGCGCGAAATCGGCCATGTCGCGCAGGTGGAAGCGGGTGCTGTCGATCTCGTCGCCCTGATCGGCCCACTCCGCCGCCATGGCCTCGGCCAGCGCGCGGGCGGGGACGATCTGGGGACGTCCGCCGACGGTGCGGATGCCGCGCCCGTCCAGCACCACGCGAAAGCCGCCATCTTCGGCGACAACGGTCACGTCCTTGTAGAAACGCTTCATTCGGGGCTCCGCCAGCGCTTTGCCAGCAGGGGTGGCAGCGCGAAGAAATCGGCAAGACCGGCGGCCATCAGGACATAGCCCGCCGCTTCGGGCAGGCCCGCCAGCCAGCCAACCTTGCGCGAAGCGACAAGCGCGCCGGCCAGCACCAGCAGCGTGCCGGAAAGACGGACCAGTTGCAGGATGGCGAAACGGGCGATGGCCGGGTCGCGCTCGGCGCTCATTCCATGCCTTTCAGCAGGGCGCGCAGTTCGATCATGGTGGTGGCCACCGCTTCGGCACCCGCGTCGAACAGCTCCGCCGGATCGTGATAGCCCCAGTCCACCCCGAATGCCCGGATGCCCGCATTGCGCGCCATTTCCATGTCATAGGCGGTATCGCCGATCATGGCGGTGTGCGCGGCGCTGGCGCCGGTGGCTTCGAGGCAGGCTTCCACCATCGAAGGATGGGGCTTCGAGGGATGCCGGTCGGCCGTCTGCAGCGTAACGAAGTGCCCGGCAAGGCCATGGGTGGTCAGGCAATGGGCAAGGCCCCGGTCGCTCTTGCCGGTGGCGACGCCCAGCAGCCAGCCAGCGTCCGCCAGTTCCTCCACCAGCGCGGCGATGCCCTCGTAGAGCGGCTCGGCCACGGCGCCGGCCTCGCGCCGGGCGCGGAAGGCGTCCTTGTAGTATCCGGCCAGCGCGGCATGGTCGCGGTCCCCGCCTTCAGGGTGCAGGCGGCGCATCGCCTCGTGCAGCGAAAGGCCGACGATCCTGCGGGTTGCCGCGCGATCGGGTGGAGTCAGGCCGGCGGTGGCAAAGGCCGCGTCCATGGCCGCGCAGATATCGGCCTGGCTGTCGACCAGCGTGCCGTCGCAATCGAAGATGGCAAGGCGCAAAGGCGCGTCGGACGTCATGGCACCAGCCTCCTCATCAGTTCGGCGATGGCGGGCGATCCTTCCGCCTCAAGCCCCGCCGCCACGCGGGTGCGTTCGTCGGCCGGCTTGTTCTGCGAAAGCTTGAACGTGGGCCGCCAGGCCAGCACTTCCATCTCGAAGCCCACGATCGCGCCCATCATCTGCCGCAGTTGCGGTTCGGGTATCTTGTCCATCGTCCAAGGCGTGGCATCGGCGATGCGCGCCTCATGCCGCGCGGAAAGCCCTTCCAGCAGCGCGCGCAGGCCATCCTGATCCATGCGCCGCACGCGCCCTTCCAGTTCCAGCGCCACGTAGTTCCACGTCGGCACCTGCGCGGCATCGGCATACCAGCGCGGGCTGACATAGCCGTCCGGCCCGTTGACCACCGCCAGCGCCATGGCGCCGTCCAGGTGGCGGGTCAGCGCGTTGCCGCGCGCGAGATGGAACTGCACCGCGCCGTCGCCGGTCGAAAGCAGCGGCGTATGCGCCACGCGCGGCCCGTCCGGCGTGGTCAGGAACACCATGCCGAATCCGATTTCCGCGATCAGCGCTTCGTGCAGATCGCGATCGTCGCTGCGGAAGGCGGGGTTCGGGTGCATCAGCGCTTGGGCGTGCGGGGCGATGGCGTCTTGCGTGCCGCCGGCTTCTTTGCGGCGGGCTTCGCGGCGGCGCGCTTGCCCGTCGGCTTGCGGCCGGTGGGCCCATCGGCCCGCTTGCGCCGTTCGCCGCGCCGCTCCTTGCGGTACTGCTTGGCATGAGCCTTGGCCGCGCGCTTCTGTTCGTCCTTCTCGTCGACCAGCTTGACCGGTTCGAGCGGGAGATCGCCGTCCGCCTCGTCGAAGCCCAGCTGCGCCATGCTGGCCGCGAAATGCTCGGGCAGCGGGGCCGTTACATCGATCAGGTCGCCTTCGGGATGCTCGATGCGCAGGCGGCGGGCGTGGAGGTGCATCTTGCGGCTGATGCTGCCGGTCAGGAACGCCGCCTGTCCGCCATATTTGCCGTCGCCCACGATCGGATGACCGATCGCCGCCATGTGGACGCGAAGCTGGTGGGTGCGGCCGGTCAGCGGCTGGAGTTCCACCCAGGCCGCCCGGTTGCCGGCGCGATCGACCACGCGGTAGCGGGTGCGCGCCGTCTGACCCTGGCCGCTTTCATCGACCATCATCTTCTCGCCACCGGTGCCCGGCTGCTTGGCCAGCGGCAGTTCGATCAGTCCGTCCGATATATCGGGAATGCCCGTCACGAGCGCCCAGTAGATCTTCCTGGCCGACCGGCCGGAGAAGCGCTTGGAGAAGAATGCCGCGCTGCCGGGCGTGCGAGCGATCAGCAGGACGCCCGACGTGTCCTTGTCGAGCCGGTGGACCAGGCGCGGGCGTGGTCCCTTGTCCTCTGCGTAGGCGTCGAGCAGGCCGTCGACATGCTCGTGCGTGCCGCTGCCGCCCTGCGTGGCGAGGCCGGGCGGCTTGTTGAGCACGATCGCCGCGCGGTCCTTTTCCAGCACCATGGATTCGGCCAGCGCGATTTGCTCCTCGGTCAGCGGCTTGCGCGGCCGGGCGCCCTTGCTGCCCGCCAGAGGGGTGGTCCCGCCTGGCGGCACGCGCAGCACCTGGCCCTTCGCCAGGCGGGTATCGACATCGGCGCGCTTGCCGTCGACGCGGATCTGGCCGGTGCGCGCCCAGCGCGAAACCGTGGCGAAGCCCACTTGCGGCAAATGGCGCTTGAACCAGCGGTCGAGCCGGATGTCGTCATCGTCGTGCGCGATGGTGAACTGGCGGACTTCCTCGCTCATGCCGCTGCCCGCATCACGAAAAGGCCCAGGAACAGCCCGGCGATGCCCGTCGCCAGCGAACCCGCCGCATAAACCGCGGCCGTGCCCATCAGCCCGCGTTCGAGCAGCAGCGCGGTTTCGAGGCTGAACGAGGAGAACGTGGTGAAGCCGCCCAGCACGCCCACCGCCAGCAGCAGCCGCCAGGCTTCGCCGGCCGCGCCATTCCGGGCAAGCCAGCCCGCCAGCAGTCCCATCAGCAGGCTGCCCGCGACGTTGATCGAAAAGGTGGGCCAGGGAAAGGCCGCGTTGGGGCCGACGATGCCCATCACGAGCCGTCCGGCATGATAGCGCAGCACCGATCCACCGGCGCCGCCAGCGGCGACCAGCAGCGTGGCCTGCAAGGTTGAGGGAGGATTCATGGTTGCGGCCTTAGACGTTCAGCGGCTCCGGGGGAAGGGCGGGGGAACGATCAGGGCGCGAGTTTGCTTGCCTTTCGTTTGGCGCACTGCTAACGGGCCGCCGGTTGGAGCCGGTCCAGCATGGATTCGGCCCCGTTCGTGTTTCCCGAATCACGGTGACCCCCGCATGATTGGCGGGCTCTCGCCTGAAGCTGTTTGAGGTGTGTCGGTTTATGCAGATTCTCGTTCGCGACAACAATGTCGACCAGGCTCTTCGCGCGCTCAAGAAGAAGCTGCAGCGTGAGGGCGTGTATCGCGAAATGAAGCTGCGCCGCCACTACGAAAAGCCCTCCGAAAAGCGCGCCCGCGAAAAGGCGGCCGCTGTTCGCCGCGCCCGCAAGCTGGAGCGCAAGCGGCTGGAGCGCGACGGCGCCAAGTAAGGTTCGGGCGGCGGAAGAGACGTTGGTCTCATCCGCCATCTAGCCTCTTGCCGCGACGGCCCGGCTGGGCCAAGAGGGGCGCCGTCATCGCGGCGCCCTTTCGCACATCTGGCCCTTGCGGCCGATGGCGATTCGCGCCTTACCGCAGGGAGAGCCTCAGACCGGGGCGCTCAAAAGGGGAAGCAATGTCAGAAATCACGCGCGTTCCGCTGCAGCCTGTTGCGCAGGGATCGGTCACCAAGATCTGGCTTGGCGTTGCCGTGGCCGCTTTGATCGGGATCGGCGGGGCCTATGCCGCGCGGCCGCAGCACTTTGCGGCGGTCTATGTCGAGGCGGTCAAGCAGGGTGAAGGCGAATCGCCGAAGACGGGCGATGTCGCGCTGGTGAACTATGTCGGGCGGCTCGCGTCCACCGGCAAGGAATTCGATCGCGGCGAACGTGTCGCCATGCCGGTCGATGGGGTGATCCCCGGCTTCTCCAAGGGGCTTCAGATGATGAAGCGCGGCGGCAAGTACCGGCTCGAGATTCCGGCCGCCGATGCCTATGGCGATCGCCCGCAGACCAACCAGGGCACTGGCGAAGTGGTGATCCCGGCCAACAGCGATCTGGTGTTCGAAGTCGAACTGATCGATTTCAAGAGCGCCGCCGAGCTGGAGCAGCAACGCCGCGTCCTGCAGCAGATGCAAGGGATGCAGGGCATGCCCGGCGGACCGCACGGTGGCCCGCATGGCGCGCCGCCCGCCGGGGAAGCCCCGCAGCGCTGATCGCGCGTTTCCGTCCGTTCGCTTGAAGGACGCCGCGCGCGATGCTAGCGCGCGGCGTCCTTTGTTTTTCCGTTTGTCCAAGGCAGGGAAATCCCATGTCCGTAGATACCGCCACGGTGGCGAAGATCGCCTCGCTGGCCCGCCTCAAGGTTACCGAACCGGAGCTTGAGGCGATGGTCCCCGAACTCAACGGCATTCTCGCCTGGGTCGAGCAACTGGGGGAAGTGGACGTCGCCGGCATCGAGCCGATGACCGCCGTGATCCCCAATACCCTGCGCCTGCGCGATGACGTGGTGAATGCCGATCCGCTGACCGGCGGCGGCATTCGCGATGCCGTGCTGGCCAATGCGCCGGCGGCCGAACACGGCTTCTTTGGCGTGCCCAAGGTGATCGAATAATGCCCAATAACGCAAACGAACTGACCGAACTTGGCATCGCCGCGATCCGCGAAGGCGTGGCGAAGGGCGAATTCACCGCCACCGAAGTCGCCGCCGCGTTCAACGCGGCGGTCGCGGCGGCGCAGCCCGCGCTCAACGCCTTCATCGTCACCACCCCGGAGAAGGCGCTGGACGCCGCCGCGAAGGTCGATGCCGATCGCGCTGCGGGCAAGGCGCTGGGCAAGATGGCGGGCGTGCCGATCGGCATGAAGGACCTGTTCGCCACCAAGGGCGTGCAGACCACGGCCGCCAGTCGCATCCTCGAAGGCTTCACGCCCGAGTATGAAAGCACGGTCAGCAGCAAGCTGTGGGATGCGGGCGCGGGGATGCTGGGCAAGCTGAACCTTGACCAGTTCGCGATGGGTTCGTCGAACGAGACCAGCGCCTTCGGCAACGTGATCTCGCCCTGGCGCCGCCCCGGCGATACCGCGCCGCTGGCGCCGGGCGGTTCGTCGGGCGGTTCCTCGGCCGCCGTCGCCGCGCGCCTGGCACCGGCCGCGACCGGCACGGACACCGGTGGATCGATCCGCCAGCCGGCGGCCTTCACCGGCATTTCGGGCATCAAGCCGACGTATGGCCGCTGCTCGCGCTGGGGCATCGTGGCCTTCGCCAGCTCGCTCGACCAGGCCGGGCCGATGGCGCGCGACGTGCGCGATTGCGCGATCATGCTGGAAGCGATGGCAGGGTTCGATCCCAAGGATGCGACCAGCCTCGATCTGCCGGTGCCCGCGTGGGAAGCGGGGCTCTCGGGCGACCTGCGGGGCAAGAAGGTCGGCATCCCGCGCGAATACCGCATGGACGGCATGGACCCGGACGTCGCGAAATCGTGGGACGACGGTATCGCCTGGCTGAAGGACGCGGGCGCGGAGATCGTGGACATCTCGCTGCCGCACACCAAGTACGCGCTGCCGACCTACTACATTATCGCGCCGGCCGAAGCCTCATCCAACCTCGCGCGCTATGATGGCGTGCGCTATGGCCTGCGCGAACTGCCCGACGGCGCGAACCTGCAGGACATGTACGCCGCGACGCGCGCGGCGGGCTTCGGCGCGGAGGTCAAGCGCCGCATCCTGATCGGCACTTATGTGCTCTCGGCCGGGTTCTATGATGCCTATTACACGCAGGCGCAGAAGGTCCGCACGCTGATCAGCCACGACTTCAAGAACGCCTTCACCGAAGTCGACGTGATCCTGGCGCCGACCGCGCCGACCGCCGCGTTCGCGCTGGGTGAAAAGAGCGACGATCCACTGGCGATGTACCTGAACGACGTGTTCTCGGTGCCCGCCAGCCTTGCGGGGCTGCCGGCGATGTCGGTGCCCGCCGGGGTGGACCGCAATGGGCTGCCGCTGGGCCTGCAGGTCATCGGCAAGGCCTTCGACGAACAGGGCGTACTGAACGCCGGGCTGGCGATCGAGCAACGCGCGGGGTTCTCGGCCAAGCCGGCGAAGTGGTGGTAATGGACGTCACCCCGGCGCAAGCCGGGGTCTCGGGCCTGAAGGTCCGACCCAGATCAACGAGATCCCCGCGTCCGCGGGGATGACGGAAGAACGAGATGAACAGCTATCGCATTCAGGGCGCAACAGGGGATTGGGAGGTCGTGATCGGCCTTGAAGTCCATGCGCAGGTCACGTCCAACGCCAAGCTGTTCTCGGGATCGGCCACGGCTTTCGGCGCCGAGCCGAACAGCCAGGTCAGCCTTGTCGACGCCGCGATGCCGGGGATGCTGCCGGTGCCCAACCGCGAATGCATCCGCCAGGCGGTGCGCACGGGCATGGCGATCAACGCGCAGATCAACAAGTGGTCGCGCTTCGACCGCAAGAACTACTTCTACGCCGATCTGCCGCAGGGCTACCAGATCAGCCAGCTCTACCACCCGCTGGTGGGTGAGGGCACGATCGAGATCCAGCTCGACGACAAGGACCCCGAAAGCACCAAGACCATCGGCATCGAACGCATCCACGTGGAGCAGGATGCGGGCAAGCTGATGCACGATCAGCACCCGACGATGTCCTACGTGGACCTGAACCGCTCGGGCGTGGCGCTGATGGAAATCGTCAGCCGGCCCGACATGCGCTCGCCGGCCGAGGCGGGGGCCTATCTCACCAAGCTGCGCACGATCCTGCGCTATGTCGGCTCGTGCGACGGCAACATGGACCAGGGCTCGATGCGCGCCGACGTGAACGTCTCGGTCCGCCGGCCGGGCGAGCCGTTCGGCACGCGCA
The DNA here is from genome assembly GCF_001014975.1 of Novosphingobium sp. MD-1. Lineage (GTDB taxonomy): Bacteria > Pseudomonadota > Alphaproteobacteria > Sphingomonadales > Sphingomonadaceae > Novosphingobium. The sequence goes on from NZ_BBXA01000028.1 coordinate 11,217, forward strand.
CCGAGACCAAGAACGTCAATTCGGTGCGCTTCGTCATGCAGGCGATCGAGCACGAGGCGAACCGCCAGGTCGACGTGCTGGAGAGCGGTGGCAAGATCGTGCAGGAAACCCGCCTGTTCGATCCGGACAGCGGCTCCACCCGCTCGATGCGGTCGAAGGAAGACGCGCACGATTACCGCTACTTCCCCGATCCGGACCTGCTGCCGCTGGAACTGGACGATGCGTTCCTGGAGGAATGCCGCGCCAGCCTGCCCGAACTGCCGGACGCCAAGCGCCACCGCTACGAAACCGTGCTGGGTCTCTCGCCCTACAACGCCGGCGTGTTGACCGCCGACGTTGAAACCGCGCGCTGGTTCGAGAAGCTGCTGGCCGAAAGCGCGGGCAAGCAGGGCAAGGGCGAAGCCGACGTGGCGAAGCAGGCGGCCAACTGGCTGACCTCCGAACTGTTCGGCGCGCTCAACAAGCTGGGCCGCGGCCTTGAGGATTCGCCGGTCAGCCCCGAAGGCGCGGCCGAACTGCTGGCGCTGGTGGGCGATGGCACGATTTCCGGCTCGATCGCCAAGCAGGTGCTCGAAAAGATGCTGGAAACGGGCGACGGCGCCGCCGCCATCGTCGAGCGCGAAGGTCTGAAGCAGACCAGCGACACCGGCGCGATCGAAGCGGTGGTGGACAAGGTGCTGGCTGACAATGCCGACAAGGTCGAACAGTACCGGGGCGGCAAGGAAGCGCTGTTCGGCTTCTTCGTGGGCCAGACGATGAAGGCCATGCAGGGCAAGGCCAACCCGCAGCTGGTCAACGAACTGCTGAAGAAGAAGCTGGGGTAACGTTCCGGCCCGCGCTGTGCGGGCCGGAACCCGCCAATCAGGATTTGGCCGGCGTGCGTGGCGCCTTGCGTTCGTTGTTGGCGTATTCCTGGAAGTTCTTCTTGAACACGGCGACCAGCTCGTCGAGCGCGGCCACGGCGTCTTCGCCTTCCTTGGGCGGAAACAGTTTCAGGCCGTTGCCGCCCCAGGCCTTGTATTCGAAGGCGATCTTCTCGCCGGCCCCGAAATCGCGCACCATGAACAGGGTTCGCAGCGAGCGACCGTAAATGGCGGCTTTCTGGTAGAAGACGTCAGCCACGATCAACTCGGAATAGCACTTGCTCGGGGATTCCCCGCGGCGTGTCTTGACCGAGTTCATGGTGTGGCGGTCGACTGGTTGCGAATGCGTGATGATCGTGGTGCCGGGCGTCAGCTTCAGTTCCGTCCGCAGATCCAGCGCCTGCAGCGCATCCAGCTGGCTCGGACTGTCGAGGGCGCTGGCCAGCAGCGTGCGGTTGGTGGCATCCCGGTTGCCGTGGATCGCGGCATCCAGCAAGCCTCCGCCCAGCAGGCCGGTCGTCATTGAGGTCATTCGTTGCGCGGGCCAGATATGCAGTTCGCACCCATCCGCCGCGACATCGGCAGGAGGATGCGCAATGACCTCGACCGGAGCCGGAGCGGGTTGAGCCGTGGCGGTCTGGTCAGGCACGGCGGCCGCCGGGGCAGCCGCCGCCCCCTGTTCCTGTGCGCAGGCGTGCTGCACGCTGCCGGCAAGCAGCATCGTTCCGAGCACAAGGCCTGGATATTTCATTCGTACCCCCCTCTTATCCTGGTTCGGTCAATGTTTGCGCTTCGGCGGGGCGGCCAGCATCCTGCCGAAATCGGTCAGGCTTTTGCCAAAGGCCGCAGACAGTTCGGCGACAGCATCCGCAGGGTCCGCATCGCTTTTTGCCGGCGGGAACTGGGTGAGTTTCTCGGTCGCAATCGTGCCGAACGTGCGGGTCGGCGTATCGCCGGCGTCAAATCTGCGGAAGCGCACGAGCGTCTTGAGATAGGCACCGCTGAAGACATCTGCCTGAAAGAAGACGTCATCGATGGCGAGTTCCGCGTAGCAGGGCGGACTGTTCGCGAGAATGCGGCCAACGGTGCCACGCAACACGCGGCTTTCCTGCGGCTGATCGTGCAGAACCGTCCGGAAGCCGGGCAGGCCGAGGATGGCTGGCAGATCCTGGCTGTTCAGGATTTCCACCTGTCGCGCGGTAGTCAAAGGCTGATCGGGCAGTTTCGGATAGCCAGGGCGGCCCTGGACGGAGCCGTCGACGATGCCGCCATGCACCCAGCCGTAGTAGGTAGAGCGCAACGGGCCGGATGGCCATACATGCAATTCGCAAAGGGCGGCGGCGGTGCCGGCGGTGCTTTCCGCCGCGTACGCCGCATGCAGCGGCGCCAAAACGGCCGCCAAGGCCCATAAAATCGTCCGCATCGTCGCCCCCCCTGCAACGCCCAGTATACCTGTGGCGGAAAGCCAACAATGCCGATTTTACCTATCGCGTTTGCCGCGCAGTACGCTGATTGGCGCCATCTTCACGACGACGCGGATGGACACAAGTTGCGCCCATCCGCGTAAGGAATCGTGGAGACTTCGTTCAGGCGCGCGTCCCGTTCATCGGGAAGGTGCCGAACATGCCGGCGGTGACCGAACCAGTCAGCGCGTCGCCATCGACGGTGGCCTTGCAGTCCAGCGTCATCGGCATCGGTACGGTCATCTTCATCTGCCAGGTCAGCGTGTTGCCATCGACCTTGCCGTTTTCCACCGCCATCGTGCCGGTGGGGCCGGCGTTGCTGCCGGTGAAGGTATCGCCGCTGACTTCGACGGTGAACTTGCTCGACTGATCGCCCATCGGCGTCTTCGTCACGCAATCATAGGTACCGGCAACAGACATGGTTCTCTCCCGTTAACGGCTCGCCGGCAAGCGCCGACGACGCCCTCTCATTTGCTACCTACATTGCTGTCAATAGCAAGCGATTCGACTGGCAGGCCCAGCGCTTCCAGTTGCGGCCGCACCTTGGCGGCATCGCCCACCACCACATAGACCAGCTTGTCGGCCGAGATTGCGGCGCGGGCGGCGGCGTCCGCCTGCTGCGCGGTCATGCTGCCATAGCGGCCGGCGAGCGTTTCGTAGTAGTTGTCGGGCCGCTTGTTTTCGATGATCGAACTCACGCCATCGAGCACCGAGCGCGAGGTTTCGAACATGCCGGGCAGTTCACGCGCGCTGCCGCTGGTAGACCACTTGATTTCGTCGGCGGTCACGCCCTTCGCGCCGAGGAAGCCGGTGAGTTCCTTGCGCAGTTCGGCAATGGCGGGGCCGGTCTGGTCGGTCTGTACCGGCGCGATGATGCGGAAGGGGACGCGGTCCTCCCGTTCGACCACGCCGCTCGACACGCCATAGGACCAGCCCTTGGTTTCGCGCAGGTTGGTGTTGATGCGTGAGAGGAAGTTGCCGCCGAAGATGTCGTTGGCGGTGCGCAGCGCCAGCAGGTCGTCGGTGCCCTTCGCGTCCAGCACTTCGCCCGTCATGATGACGGATTGAGGGGAGGCGGGCCGGTCTATCAGGATGATGCGCGGCTTCTGGACGGGAACCGGCACCGCGAAGTTCTTGACCGGGGCGGGTTCGGCCGGCGCTTTCCAGGCGCCGAAGCTCTTTTCCAGCAGTTTGGTGACTTCGGCCAGCGTGGTAGCGCCGACCACGAAGACGCTGGCGGTATCCGGGCGGAACCACCGCTTGTGGAACGTGGCCAGATCATCGCGCGAGAGGCGCGCGACGACGGCCGGATCGCCGGTTCCGGTGGCGGGAATGCCATAGGGGTGCTGCGGCCCGTAGAGCGTCGGGTAAAGCACCCGGAACGCTAGCGAGGTGGGGTCCTTCATCTCGCCGCTGATCGCCGTGAGTTGCTGGGCACGCACGCGCTCGAGTTCGCGGGCATCCAGCGCCGGATGCTGGATATAGTCCGCCAGCAACCCCAGCGAGGCAGCGAGATTGGGCGTAACCGCATCGAGCTGGAACGACGTGGTATCGGGGTTCGCGCTTCCCGAGATGCTGGCGCCCAGCCGTTCGCGTGCCCGCGCGAACGCCGAGGAATCGAGCGTGGTCGTGCCTTCGTTCATCAGTTTGAGCAGCAGCGCTTCGGTGCCGAGCGCGTTCTTGGGATCGGCGGCATAGCCGGCGTCGAAGCTCACGCGCACCGATACCGCCGGCACGTCGGCGCGACGGGCGAAATAGACCTTCATCCCGTTGGGCAGGGTGGCGCGTTCGATCTTCGGGAACACCAGCGGGCTGAGCTGCCCCACGGGCGGAAGCTCCGACCGGTCGGGCGCGCTGGCCCCCGCGCCTGATGCCGAACCATCCGCAAAGCGCGGATCGCGCCAGAAGGCGGGGCGGGCGGACGGGCTCTTGGGATCGGTCAGGAAACCGCCACGGTGTTCGCCGCCTTCGGTGCGCGTGCCCGGTTCCACCGTCAGCGCGAACGTGGGACGCGAAAGCCATTTCCGGGTCACGTCGCGAACCTGCGCGGGCGTCAGCGCGGCCGCGGCGTCCAGTTCCTTGCGATAGGCGCCAGCATCGTGCTGGTAGAGCAGGCCTTCGGCGAGCGTGGGCGCCTTGCCGCTGCCGCCGCCCACCGATTCCAGCGCGCGGATCTGCCCGGCGGCAAACGTCGTCGCGGCGCGTTCCAGTTCGTCCTGCGTCGGCCCTTGGGCAAGGAACCGCGCCACTTCGGCATCGAGAGCGGCGCTGACCTTCGCCGGATCGGTACCGGGCTTCACGTCGGCAAAGACCTCGAACTGCCCGCCCTGCGCGAAAATCGAGGTACTCGCCGATACCGAGACGGCAAGCTGCTGCTGCCGGACGAGCGCGTCATCGAGCCGCGAGCTGGCAAGCCCGCCAAGAACCGCGCCCGCCATCTGCAGCGGCAGGTATTCCGGGTTGTCGAGGCCGGGGATCGTCCAGACGCGGTAGATGCGGGTGGTGGCGATCTGATCCTTGATCGTCTTGCTGACCGGCGCGGGCAACGTGGGCACCGGCACGGATACCGGCTGCACCGCCGGGCCGGCGGGAATGGCGCCGAACCATTTGGCGACCTTGGCCTTGGCCGTGGCGAGATCGATGTCGCCCGCCAGCACGAGGATGGCGTTGTTCGGCCCGTAGTGGTCGCGGAACCAGCCTTTGACGTCTTCGAGCGAGGCCGAGTTCAGGTCGTCCATCGAGCCGATGGTGGAATGGTGATAGGGATGGCCCGAGGGATAGAGCGTCTCCAGCTCCTCGTACTCGACCATGCCGAACGGCTGGTTGTCGCCCTGCCGCTTCTCGTTCTGAACGACGCTGCGCTGGTTATCGAGCTTTTCCTGGGTGACCGCACCCAGCAGGTAGCCCATGCGGTCGCTTTCCAGCATCAGCGTGCGGTCGAGCGCGGCCGTCGGCACGGTCTCGAAATAGTTGGTGCGGTCGAACCACGTCGTGCCGTTCATGTCGGTCGCGCCGACCTGCTGCAGCGGTTCGAAGAAATCGCCGGGCGCATGTTCGGACCCGTTGAACATCAGGTGTTCGAACAGATGCGCGAAGCCGGTCTTGCCCTTCGGTTCGTTCTTGGAGCCGACCGCGTACCACACCGAAACCGCGACCACCGGCGCCTTGCGGTCGGTATTGACCAGCACCCGCAGGCCGTTCGGCAGGGTGAAGCTTTCGTAGGGGATGGTCACCCGGTTGACGAGATCGGCGACGGGGGCGGGCTTGATGGCCTCTGCCGGCGCCGGCTGCGCGGCGGCCGCGGGCTGCGTTCCGGTGAAAGCGAGAGCGGCGGCGATGGCGATGGCGGAGACGAACTGCGAAGCGGAATGCATGCGGGCCATGGGTTATCCTGTGGGAGACTCTGTATCCTTTGTAACCGTTTCAGAAACCGATGCCATACCGAAGCTGAACGGCGTTCGACGAACGACGTGTCCGTTCGTCGAACGCCGCTTGCAAACTTGCATACGCGAAAGGCCGGCCCGCGCGGGATGCGCGCGGACCGGCCTTCGGGATGCCTTGCGCGGTGGCGCGGGGATCAGAACTTCACGTTGATTTCAGCGCCCCAGGTGCGCGGATCGTTGAAGAAGCCGCTGATGCCGGCGGCGGCGCTGCCGGTCTTGTAGAACAGGTGCTGTTCGTTGAAGAGATTGCGCGCCCACACCGCCACCGTCACCTTCGCGCCGTTCGCTTCCATGGGGATGTCGGCCAGCGCGATGCGCCCGTTGAACACCAGCCCGGATTCCCCCTTCACCTGCGGGTAGCGCACCGCGCGCGTGTTGTTGTCGTAGTTCGCGTCGGTGTAGTTGACGTAGAAGCCGGAGTCGTAGTTGCCGTCGAGGTGCAACTTCAGCATCGCGCCACCGGCCGTCACTTCGTGTTCGTAGTCGATCGATCCGCTGGCCGAATGCTTCGGCGTGTAAACCTGGTAGATCGGCACCGGCGTGGTGATCGGCACGCCGCCGGTCTGCGGGAACGGATTGACCGTCGGCGGGATGTGCACGCTGTTGTAGGCATAGCTGGCCGACAGCGTCAGGCCATCCATCGGCATCAGCAGCAGTTCGGCTTCCACACCCTTCAGGCGGCCCGTGCCGGGCGCGTTGACCACGTCGGTCGTGGTGCGGGTCGTAATCTGCGGCACGCCGTTGACGGTATCGACATAGAGGCCGCTGAAGTCGAGCTGGATGCTCTTGTAGGTGCCCGTGTAGGCGGCGATATTGAACCGGGCATGGCGGTCGAAGAATTCGGTCTTGGCGCCGATTTCGAACATCGACACCTTTTCCGGATCGAACGCGCGGTACGTCAGCGAGCGCGAGCTGGCGCCGCCGGAGCGGTAGCCCGTGCTCCACTTGCCGTAGAAGTGCAGGTCACGCGATGCATCGAACGCCAGGTTCACCAGCGGATCGACGCGCGACCAGCTGCGATCGAGCGCGATCGGACCGACCACGTTGACGCCGTTGACCGGGATCGAGGGGGCCGCGCCGTTGATGGTGAACAGCGATCCTTCCTTCTTGTCGCGCGTCCAGCGGGCGCCGACCGTCAGGTGGACCATGTCTTCCAGCACGGGCGGGGTGTACGTCGCCTGGCCATAGACGCCGATGCTGGTGGTTTTGACGTGGCTGGCGCGCTGCGTCACATAGCGGCAGCTTGAAACCAGTGCCTGATCGCAGATGGTATAGGCGGTGCCGGCCGCGTTGGTGAACATCAGCGTGTTGGGCGCCTGCGCGCTGTCTTCCACGCGTTCCTGGTAATAGAGGCCGCCGGCCTGGTACTTCAGCCGTGGCACTTCGCCGATCACCTGCAATTCCTGGCTGAACTGGTTCTGCCGGAACGGCGCCAGGCTGTAGCGGCCGAAGGCGAAGTTCTGGAAGCTGGTGACCGAGGTCGGGCGCTGCATGCTGGTGGCGACAGACCCGTTGTCGAACTGGCTTTGCGTCATTTCGCGATAGCTGGTGATCGACCGGAAGGTCAGGTTCGGCGTGGCGATGTATTCCAGGCCAAGCCGCCCGCCTTCGGCCTTGCCCACGCTCGCCTGCTGCGGCGCGCCGACCACGGCGGTGGACGCGCGGTCGGGCTGCAGGGTCAGCAGCGGGGACAGGACGTTGGCCGGCACCGCGGCCGATCCCGACGCGGACACGGGCAGGCCGAGCGGCGCCGAAATCTGCTGCATGTACAGCGTGCTGGTCGCGTCGTAGCTGTTGTCGTACGACAGGTCGGCGCTGAAATTGCTGACCGGCTTCCACAGTGCTTCCACGTGCACGCCGTGCTTGTCATAGGAATTGAAGCCCAGCTGACCCGGCATCGGGTTCTTCACGAAGGGGTTGCGGCGGGCAATCACGCCATCGACCTTCAGGCTGATGTTCGCGAATTCCGGCAGATCGACATGGACTTCGCCCTTGTACGATCCATAGTTGCCGGCCCCGGCCGTGGCGTTCAGCTTGAACTGGCCGCTGGGCTTCTTGGTCACTATGTTGACCGCGCCGCCCATGGTGTTGCGGCCGAACAGCGTGCCCTGCGGACCTTTCAGCACTTCGATGTTCTCCACATCGAACAGCGCGGTGCCAAGGCCCTGCGCGCGGCCCATGTACACGCCATCGACATAGACGCCCACGCCCTGATCGCGCGCGGGCTGGTTCGAATCGGACAGCACGCCCACGCCGCGGATATTGACGATCAGCGCACCGGGGCGCGAGAAGAACGGGGCGACCTTCAGCGAGGGAATGGCGCCGTCACCCAGATCGAGCAGCGAGGTGACGTGGCGGTCGGCCAGGCCCTGGCTGGTCAGGACCGAGATCGCGATCGGCGTTTCCTGCAGGTTTTCCCGGCGCTTCTGCGCGGTCACCACGATTTCGGAAAGCTGCCCGCCGCCACCGGGCGCTTCGGCGTCCGGGCTTTGCGTATCGGCCGCCGGTGCGGCCTGGTCGTCGGACGCGGCCAGCGCCGGCGTGGCCAGCAGGGTTGCCAGCACAAGGCAAGAGGCGCCCAGCGCCAGGCGCGGTTGGAATGCGATCATGATTGTCCCCCTGGGATTTGAACCGCCCGACCCGATCGGGCTCCCGGGCGGCACCTAGGGGGCGCAGGTTGCAGTTCGGCGCTGCTCCGGTGACGGTGATCTGACCGACTTGTTGCGATGCAGCATTTTGAGGCGCGTTAGGATGGGCTAACGCGTTGGCCGGGTGGGGTATTTCCGGCGAGAGTGTGAAGGCGACTTTCCGGCGGACGCCTGCGCGTCGATTGGCGGCGCAAAAAGGGTGACAAGAACGGTGTATGGAGAGATCCAAATGCCAATTAGGGCAACGCCGCCTCGCGATCGAATCAACCGAGTTAAATTCGGTTGCCTAATCGTGGTCCGACTGGTGACGCGCCTCGGAAGTAGAGGTAGGAAATGCTGCTGTCGTAAGTTTTTGGACTGGACTCTTTCGTGGGCTTATGTGGCTTACGAGGGTGTTTCGCGTCAGGCGTAAAGCGTCGCTTTTTCAATTTGATCGGTGTTATTGATGACTGTCCCGGTGCTGACCCCCGTCGAGGAACACATCGCCTTCCATATGGCCATAGGACAGGCGATTACGCAGTGGGCGCATGTTGAGAACGGCCTATTCAACATCTGCACTGTCGCTTTTTCCGGCGTGCCGACAAAGGTCGTCGGTGCGTCCTTCTACGCAATCGATAACTTCAGAACGAAGCTGGCATTTACGGACAATGCAATTGCGCAATCAAATACGTTCAAAGAGCTGATCGAGGACTGGGCAAGATTGCGTGAACAGGTTCGTGCTTTGTCCTCAACGCGTAACAAGATCGCGCATTGCCGAACTATCGGATTCTATGGAGCAAGTGCGGGGCGACGATACGCGATCGTGCCAATCTCATATAAGGAACCGAAGATCAAATCTAAGAGGCCATTGCCGCCAAGTGGATCACTCTGTGTCAGAGATATTGATCTAGTTTCAAGGCAATTTTCTAGAGCTTCCAATCTTTTATTGGATTTGATGGCGAAAGCCCAAGGGGGCCAATGGCTGCCAGCAGAACACGCTCCACCAGAACCGCAACTCCGCTCTCTGAAGGACATTAGAAGCCTGATAGACGCAGCGCGTTCCCAACGGTGAGAGGCATCGTCTTAGTAATTTCAATTCTCGAACTGCCACGCAGTTACGGGGCGTATCGACAGCTAGCTTTGTCATGAATGTCATCACCCAAAATTTGACCCATGTCCTTGTGTTGCCCAAACGCAACACTATCTCTGGCGCAACAGGAGGACATTAGACCCCATGAACCTCGAGAAATTCACCGATCGTGCCAAGGGCTTCCTGCAGGCGGCCCAGACCGTTGCCATCCGCATGAACCATCAGCGGATCACGCCGGACCATATCCTGAAAGCCCTGCTGGAAGACGGCGAGGGCATGGCCTCCGGGCTGATCCAGCGCGCCGGCGGCAATGCCGCGCTGGCGCAGGCCGAAGTCGACAAGGCGCTGGCGAAGATCGCCGCCGTGTCCGGCTCCGGCGCGCAGCAGACGCCGGGCCTCGACAACGATGCCGTGCGCGTGCTCGACCAGGCCGAGCAGATCGCCGCCAAGTCGGGCGACAGCTTCGTCACCGTCGAACGGATGCTGGTGGCGCTGACGCTGGCGACCACCACGGCGGCGGGGCAGGCGCTCAAGGCCGCGGGCGTCACCGCGCCGGCGCTGGAAGCGGCGATCACCCAGTTGCGCGGCGGCCGCACGGCCGACAGCGCCGGGGCGGAAAACGCCTATGAGGCGATGAAGAAGTACGCCCGCGATCTCACGGAGGCAGCGCGCGAGGGCAAGCTCGATCCGGTGATCGGCCGCGACGAGGAAATCCGCCGCACCGTGCAGATTCTCGCCCGGCGCACCAAGAACAACCCGGCGCTGATCGGCGAACCCGGCGTGGGCAAGACCGCGATCGCGGAAGGCCTGGCGCTGCGCATCGCCAACGGCGACGTGCCGGAATCGCTGCGCGACCGGCGGCTGATGGCGCTGGACATGGGCGCGCTGATCGCCGGTGCGAAGTATCGCGGCGAGTTCGAGGAACGGCTCAAGGCGGTGCTGGACGAGGTGAAGGGCGCCGAGGGCGAGATCATCCTGTTCATCGACGAGATGCACACGCTGATCGGCGCGGGCAAGACCGATGGCGCGATGGACGCTTCCAACCTGCTCAAGCCGGCGCTGGCGCGGGGTGAACTGCACTGCATCGGCGCGACCACGCTCGACGAGTACCAGAAGTACATCGAGAAGGACCCCGCGCTGCAGCGGCGGTTCCAGCCGGTGTTCGTGGGCGAGCCGACCGTGGAGGACACGATCAGCATCCTGCGCGGCATCAAGGACAAGTACGAGCTGCACCACGGCGTGCGCATCGCCGACAACGCGATCGTCGCCGCGGCCACGCTGTCCAACCGCTACATCTCCGACCGCTTCCTGCCGGACAAGGCCATCGACCTGATGGACGAGGCCGCCAGCCGCATCCGCATGGAAGTGGAATCGAAGCCCGAGGAGATCGAGAAGCTCGACCGCCGCATCATCCAGCTCAAGATCGAGGAAATGGCGCTCGCCAAGGAAAGCGACACGGCCTCGAAGGACCGGCTGGAGAACCTGCGCGAGGAGCTGGCCAACCTGGAGCAGCAGTCGTCCGAACTGACGACGCGCTGGCAGAACGAGCGCGACAAGATCGCCGCCGAGGGCAAGATCAAGGAGGCGCTGGACGCCGCGCGGATGGAACTGGAGCAGGCGCAGCGCCAGGGCGATCTCGCCAAGGCGGGCGAGCTGGCCTACGGCCGCATTCCCGAGCTGGAGAAGCAGCTGGCTGACGCGCATACCCAGTCCGAGAACGCGCTGCTGCGCGAGGAAGTGACGGCCGAGGACATCGCCGCCGTGGTCAGCAAGTGGACCGGCGTGCCGGTCGACAAGATGATGGAAGGCGAACGCGAGAAGCTGCTCCACATGGAGGAGGAGCTGGGCCGCCGCGTGATCGGGCAGAAGGACGCGGTCGTGGCCGTGTCCAAGGCGGTGCGCCGCGCCCGCGCGGGGCTGCAGGACCCGAACCGGCCGCTGGGCTCGTTCCTGTTCCTTGGCCCCACCGGCGTCGGCAAGACCGAGCTGACCAAGGCGCTCGCCGGCTTCCTCTTCGACGACGACAGCGCGATGGTGCGCATCGACATGAGCGAGTTCATGGAGAAGCACTCCGTCAGCCGCCTGATCGGCGCGCCTCCGGGCTATGTTGGTTATGATGAAGGCGGTGTTCTTACCGAAGCGGTTCGCAGGCGGCCTTACCAGGTCGTGCTGTTCGACGAGGTCGAGAAAGCGCACAACGACGTGTTCAACGTGCTGCTGCAGGTGCTGGACGATGGCCGGCTGACCGACGGGCAGGGGCGCGTGGTGGATTTCACCAACACGCTGATCATCCTGACCTCGAACCTGGGCAGCCAGTACCTCGCCAACCTTGAGGAAGGGCAGGACGTCACCTCGGTCGAACCGCAGGTGATGGAAGTGGTGCGCGGGCACTTCCGGCCGGAATTCCTGAACCGGCTGGACGAAATCATCCTGTTCCACCGCCTGGGCCAGGAACACATGGCGCCGATCGTCGACATCCAGGTGGCGCGCGTCGCCGGGCTGCTCAAGGACCGCAAGATCGCGATCGACCTGACCGACGCCGCCAAGCGCTGGCTGGGCCGCGTGGGCTATGATCCGGTCTATGGCGCAAGGCCGCTCAAGCGCGCGGTGCAGCGTTATCTGCAGGACCCGCTGGCCGAGAAGCTGCTGGGCGGCGAGATTCCGGACGGCAGCACCGTGCGGATCGACGAAGGCGATGGCGCGCTGAACTTCAGCGTGTCCTGACCCGCGGCCGGTCGCGGCGCGAACACAGCCGCCCTCTCCCGTTTGCCGGGAGGGGGCGGTTTCGCATTGGAACGTCCATTCTTGCGCTATTTCATGGAGATGTAACGCGGAAAGAGAATTGACGGCGGCGTCTTCCATCGCCTCATTCGGCACAGGGCGGTGTTTTAAGACCGGGGGATTCGATGTTCTACAAGCGCTGGCTTGCCGGGGCGGCAACCACGATCATGCTTGCGGCCGGGGCGCCGCTCCTCGCACAAACGGATGCCGCGCCGGCCGCGCAGTCCCGCCCCCCGCGCATCGAAACCAGCGTGCTGGCCAACCAGCCGTTCATGCGCAATCCCAAGCTCTCGCCCGATGGTACGCGCATTGTCGCCCGGCTGAATGTCGCCGGCAAGGATTGCATCGGGGTCATCAAGATCGGCGAGAACAATCCCCGGGTCATGGCCCTTGGGAACGATTACGATCTCAACTGGTATCGCTGGGCCGGAAACGGCACGATCCTGATAAGCATGGGCAAATCGGTGCCCTGGGACGGCGACGATGCCTGGCAGACGCGGCTGGTGGCGTTCGACATCACCACCGGCAAGACCCGCTTCATCGGCGGCCGGGAGGAAGGGCTGGTCGGCGATGACGTGCTCTGGATCGATCCCGAAGGGCAGTCGATCCTGCTGGCCTATCAGAGCACGATCTATGACTACCCCTCCGTGTTCAGCATCGAGCTTGCGACCAACAAACAGAAGCAGGTCGTTCCCTCCCGCACTGACATCTGGGACTGGTATGCCGATGACAAGGGCGTGGTGCGGGCCGGCTTCGGCTGGTCGGGAGAGCGCTGGACGATGATCTACCGCCCGAACGCCACGGAATCGTTCCATACGGTAGTGAAGGCCAAACAGGGGGATGAGGACGCCGGTTTCGACGCGTTCCGCATCTATCAGGGCAGCGATCTCGGCTACCGGATCATGAACAACGAGGCGACCGGGCGCTACGCGCTCTACCGCTTCAACTTCGCCACGCGCGAACGGGGCGAACTGATCCTCGACAACGTGTCGAACGACATCGACGATTTCGATACCACGCCCGATGGCGCGAACCTGCTGGCCGCATGGTACACCGACGACAAGCCCCGGGTGCACTGGTTCGACAAGGGGATGCACGATGTGCAGGACGCGATCGACAAGGCGGTCGGCGATATGCAGGCGTCGATCGTTTCGCGCAGCCGCGACGATTCCGTGCTGATGGTCCACCTCGGGTCGTCCAGTAACGCAGGGCAATACTATTTGTACGGGCAGGACGCCGGCAAGATGATGCTTCTGGCACGCGTGAACGAAAAGCTGCGTTCCGCCGACCTCGTGCCGACCCGCTATGTGCATTACAAGGCGCGTGACGGTCTTGATGTGCCCGCCTATCTCACCCTGCCGGCCGGGCGGGACCCGAAGAACCTGCCGCTGGTGATCCTGCCGCACGGCGGGCCGTATGACGTTCGTGACGATGGCACGTTCGATCCCGAGGTGCAGTTCCTGGCCAATCGCGGCTATGCGGTGCTCCAGCCGGAATTCCGCGGCTCGGGCGGTTATGGCAAAGCGTTCTACGAGAAGGGCGAGGGCCAGTGGGGCCGGGCCATGCAGGACGATCTCGATGACGGGATGGACTGGCTGGCCAGGGACGGCACGATCGATCCAAAGCGGGTGTGCCTGGTCGGTTCTTCCTATGGCGGCTATGCCGCGCTGTGGGGCGCCGCGCGCAATCCCGAACGGTATCGTTGCGCAGCCAGTTTCGCCGGCATCTCGGACCTGCCGCGCCAGCTCAAGTTCCAGATCGCGTTCAAGGTCAGCAAGCGGTATCGCAAGGACTGGCGGCGGACCGTGCAGGGTGAGGAAACGTTCGACCTCAAGACCGTATCGCCGCTGTTCACGCTGGATCGCCTGCGGGTGCCGGTGCTGATGATGCACGGAACCGAGGACCAGCGCGTGCCCTTCAAGCAGTCGAAACTGTTTGCCGACGCGCTCAAGCTCTCCGGCAAACCCTATGAGTTCTATACGCTGGAAGGTGAAGGCCACGGCTTTTCGACCAGCGCCAACATGCAGCAATGGCTGGACCGGCTCGACGTGTTCCTGGCGAAGTACAACCCCGCGGACTGAACGCGCGACGGTGCTTTGCTCTACTGGCCCTTGCGCGGCTGGCGCCCTGCCAGATCGGCTTCGCTGAGGCCGAGCAGCCGGGCAAGCTGCGCGCGTTCCGCCGCCGTCAGATCGGCATAGCGGCGCGGCTTGGGCAGGTTGGCGGTGGCGGCGGTCATCTTCTGGATCATCGCCGGCATCTGGCGCATGATCTGCGGCAGCAGCGCCTGCATCCGGCCTATGACGGCCGGGTCCATGAACAGTGTCATCGAATTGCTGGCATATTCGCTGCCCGTGGGCGTGGCGAAGAAGTGGTTCAACTCGTCGAGCTGGGCGGCGGAGAAACGGCGGGCATAGGCTTCGGCCAGCCCTGCGCGCATGTCCGGCTCGAACTGGGTCATCATCGCGGTCATCTCGTCGCGCATCACCGTCATGGAAAGATCGGTGCGCTGGCGGAAGGCGGGATCAAGAATGGCCATGACTTCGGCCATGGTGCCCTTGCCGACTTTGGCCGCTTCCTCGGGCTTCAGGCCCGCCAGGCCAACGAGATCGCGCATCGGCAGCGCGGTCATGCTGTCGACCGATTGCCGGACGATGGTGTCCATCGTGCCGTTCATGATCTTGGCATAGGTGCCGGCCGGGAAGATGTGGTCGACCGTGGCGGTGGCGGCCTGTAGCCGCGCGGGATCGACGGGCGGCAGGGCGGGACTGGCGCTGGTGGCCGGCGCGGGGCTTTCCTGCGCGATGGCGGTGGCGGGGGAAAGCAGAAGCGCTGCGGCAACGGTAGCGCGAAGAAGGGCGGACATCGGGGCCTCCGGATCAGGTCGGCCCCGCGTTAGCGCATCCGTGCGACACCATGAAGCGCGGATAACTCCGATGTGCCCAGGGTCAGGACCCTAAGCTCCGATCAGGTGGAGCACCACCTTGCGGCGGTGCGGTGCCCGGCGGTGCTCGACCAGATAGACGCCCTGCCATGTGCCGAGCGCTGGGCGTCCGCCGGCGATCGGGATCGACAGCGAAACGCCGGTCAGGATTGCCTTGAGGTGCGCCGGCATGTCGTCCGGCCCTTCGTCGTCATGGGCATAGCCCGCATTCTCCGGGGCCAGCCGGTCGAGCCAGCGCACCACGTCGCCCCGTACTTCGGGCGCGGCATTTTCCTGGATGCACAGCGAGGCCGAGGTATGCCGGCAGAACGCGGTGAGGAGCCCCGTCTCGATCCCTTGCGCGGCGACCCAGCCCGCGACTTGGGGCGTGATTTCGTGAAGGCCGCGGCCCGGCGTGGGAACGGCAAGTTCGGTCAGGGATTGGCGCATCGCGGTTTTCATCGCACTGGCTGGCCTTGCTGTCGAGCCGGTGTAGGATAAGGCCGCCCTTCCGGAGTGATCCCATGACCGCCACGCGCCTTGAATCCGACAGTATTGGCGAAATCGCCGTCCCCGCATCCGCTTACTGGGGCGCGCAGACCCAGCGCAGCGTCGAGAATTTCCCTTTCGGTATGCAGGAAAGGATGCCGCTGGGCATCGTGCGCGCGCTGGCGCTGGTCAAGCAGGCGGCGGCGCGGGTGAACCGGCGGCACGGGCTGGATGCCGGACTGGCCGACGCGATCGGCACGGCGGCGGGCGAAGTGATCGCGGGCCGGCACGACGATCAGTTCCCGCTGGTCATCTGGCAGACCGGCAGCGGCACGCAATCGAACATGAACGTCAACGAAGTGATCGCCGGGCGCGCCAACGAGATCCTGACGGGAACGCGCGGCGGCAAGAACCCGGTCCATCCCAACGATCACGTCAATCGCGGGCAGTCGTCCAACGATAGCTTTCCGACCGCGCTGCATATCGCGGCGGTGCAGGCCCTGAACGATGATCTGATTCCCGCGCTCGACCGGCTGTGCGGCGCGCTGACGGTCAAGGCGGAGGCATGGCAGGGTATCGTCAAGATCGGCCGAACCCATCTGCAGGATGCCACGCCGCTGACGCTGGGCCAGGAATTCTCGGGCTATGTCCAGCAGTTGCGCGATGCCTATCGCCGCTTGCGCGATACGGAGGCCTTTCTGCTCCGTCTGGCGCAGGGCGGCACGGCCGTGGGCACAGGGTTGAACGCGCCCGAAGGGTTCAGCGAGGACTTCGCCGCCGAAGTCGCGGCGCTGACCGGCCGCCCCTATGTGACCGCGCCCAACAAGTTCGAGGCGCTGGCATCGAACGATGCGCTGGTGCACTTCTCGGCCACGCTGGCCACGCTGGCGGTGGCGCTGACCAAGATCGCCAACGATATTCGCCTGCTCGGGTCCGGTCCGCGTTCGGGGCTGGGGGAACTGGACCTGCCGGCCAACGAACCGGGCAGCTCGATCATGCCGGGCAAGGTCAACCCCACGCAGTGCGAGATGCTGACGATGGTGTCCGCGCAAGTGATCGGCAACCACCAGGCGGTGACGGTCGGCGGCTTGCAGGGCCATCTGGAACTCAATGTGTTCAAGCCGCTGATTGGCGCGGCCGTGCTGCGGTCCGTCCACCTGCTTGCCGTCGGCATGGACAGCTTCGCGGAACGCTGCGTGGAAGGCATCGAGCCGAACACCGGGCGCATTGCCGAACTGGTCGACCGGTCGCTGATGCTGGTGACGGCGCTGGCGCCCGCGATCGGCTACGACAACGCCGCCAAGATTGCCAAGCACGCGCACGCGCAAGGGTTGACCCTGCGCGAGGCGGGGCTGGCGCTGGGGCTGGTGGACGAAGCCACGTTCGACCGGCTGGTGCGCCCGGCCGACATGGTGTGATCGATCCTATTTGGATCGGACCGCCGGGCATACGAAAACCGGCGCGAGTGGCGCATCCCCGATTGTCGCGCTAGAGCGCTACCGGGGGACCGCCCGCCGACAGAGGAAGCCAATGCGCAAGTTCCTGTTGTTCCTGCCATCGCTGGCGCTGCTGGTGCTGGCGGCGCCGGTCGTTCGTGCCGCGCCCAATGCCCATGCTCTGCCGAACGTCTTGCCGAATGCCGCCGCCAAGCCCGCGCCGCAAGCGCCCGCGCGGCCGCCGCGTGGCACGATCGCGCTGACGTTCGATGATCTGCCCGGCCTGACCCAGCTCAACAGCCAGCCTTATGTCGATTACATCAACGTGATGATCCTGCGCGGCCTGCGACACTATCATTTCCCGGCGACGGGCTTCGTCAACGAAGGCAAGCTGGCGCTCGACCGACCGCGCCAGATCGCCAACCTGCGGCGCTGGCTTGATGCCGGGATGGACCTGGGCAACCACACCTTCTCGCACAATTCGCCGAACCAGATCGGGGGGCGGGCCTATATCGCGGACATCGCGCGCGGCGAGCCGGTCATTCGCGAACTGCTCGCCGAACGCCACCGCCGGCCGCGCTGGTTCCGCTATCCCTATCTGGAGACCGGATCGCCCGAAGCGGTCAAGCGCGAGATCGAGCAGTGGCTGACCGAGCATGGCTACCGCAACGCTCCGGTCACCATCGACGCGGACGACTGGGAGTTCGCCGAGCCTTACGACGACGCCATCGCGCGGCATGACGAACCCCGCCGGCAGCGCATCCGTGCCACCTACCTCGCCTATACCGAACGGACGATCGGCTGGTATCGTTCGGCATCGCGCGCGTTGTTCGGCCGCGATATACCCTACGTCATGCTGCTGCACGCCACGCGGCTCAATGCCGACAGCATGGACGAACTGGCCGCGATCCTGAAGCGCCAGCGGCTGCGTCCGGTCTCGCTGGACCAGGCGATGCGTGATCCGGCGTACCGCACGCCCGATCCTTATAGCGGCAAGGACGGGATCGAGTGGCTCGAGCGCTGGTCGATGGAACTGCACAAGCCGCTGCCGTGGGACAGCTTCGAGGATGTGCCCAAGGCCATCCAGGAGGACTACAAGCGCGTGGATGCGGATCAAAAGTAGGGCGTTTCAGCCGATCAGGTCGCGCAGCATCCACAGCGGCAGGTACGGGCGGGCGAGCGCCTTGTCGAGCGCATAGGGCCACCACCCTTCGCCGAACGGGATATAGACGCGGACCGACACGCCCTGCGCGCGCGCGATGGCCATGGTGCGCCGCATCGGCAGCCCCCGCAACTGTTCGAGTTCGCACGGCGTGCCGGCGGCGCGCAAGGTGCGCAGCGCATGGTCCGCCAGCTCCGGCTTGTGCGTGGCCACGGATACCGGGGCGGTTCGACCGGCCAGCGTTTCCACCAGCGCGCGATAGGCGTGGTCCATGTCGCAATCCGGCCAATCGGGATCGGCCCATTCGCCCTTGACGAGGCGCAAGCGGGCGGTGGTGTCGCGCAGGCGCGCCGCATCGTCCAGGCTGCGCCGCCAGCGCGCGGGAAGGACGCAGCCGGTGCCGGGCTGTTCCGGGAGCAGGGCCGCCAGATATCCGTGGATCGGTTCCGCGTCCTTCAGCGCATGCGCGTCGAACAGCAAAGGCATGGCGGCGGTGCTCGCGGCCTGCGCGATGGCGGCGAAGGCGGGCTCGTCGAACGCCAGTGTGGGCAGCTTGGCCGAGAGATAGGGCGCGCCGCCCTGGCTCGCGAGCAGCGCGATGGCGGCGATGTTCTTGGCCGCCACTGCAGCGGGTTCCGCGTCCGGCCCCGGGATGTAACCCGTTGTTACCCCGATCCCGCGCCGTTCGAGCCGCCGCGCCAGCCGCGCGACGGATCGCGCATCCGGCGCGGGCAGCAGGCGCCCCAGACGGCCGGGAAGGGCATAGCGCGCGTCACGCAGGGCGGCTTTCACGCCGCGCATCAGGCACCGGTTTCGGGAAACAGGCGCTGGCGCAGCCAATCGCTGCCGTCCACGGCCAGCGCCGTCAGCCCGGCGATGGAGAACGGATAGGTGCGCAGCCGCACGCACTCGTGGTGATCGCGCGTCCACAGTTCGGAGATCCACGGCTCGATATTGCCGAGCAGCTCGTAGGCGATAAGCCCGCGCGAAGCCGCATATCGCAGCGTGTGCAGCATCAGCAGCGTTCCCGGTGAACATTTGCCGAAGCGTTCGTCGTAGCCGATCTTGAACAGCCAGAAGCGCGCGGCGTGCTCGATCGCAAGCTGCATGGCGGCCGGCTGTCCATCGATGCGCACGAAGGCGACGCGGAACGTGCCGGCGGCACTGGCGGCGCGGAAGAAGGCTCGGAAGAAATCGGCCTTGGCCCGATCACTGGCCATGGCCGTCCCTGCCTCCTTCTTCCAGCTATGCAGTTCGACATCGAGCGCCTCGTCGAACCAGCGGTCGAAGGTGTCTGGATCGGGCGCGTGGACCTCGTAAGTCACGGCGCCCATGGCCGCGGCCTTGCGCGTGGCGCGGCGGAAGTCGGAACGGCGGCCGGCGTTGAACTGGTCTTCAGGGTGTTCCCACGCCGGTCCAAGCGTGATCGTGGGACAGGGCAGGGCGGACCGGACCGACACCAGTCCGCGCCCTTTCATCGCCGCGCGCAGCGTGGGGACGAGCAGCGACTGCGCCGGTATCCGGTCCAGCGAGACGGGCTGCGATTGCCCGGCGATGGCCTGGGCGAGCCGGTGCGCGGCTTCGGGGCTATCATAGAGCGCATCGCAAGGTTCATAGACCTCGCGCGCGCCGGGCATCCGCCAGCGGTGTGGTCGGCTGGAAGCATCGCGATACAAGGGCAGCAGCGCCGCCAGTCCCTCCCATCCTCGCGCGGCCAGTTCCTGCCCGCCGATCTCGTGGGCGACGGCGAAAACGTTGATGTCGGCGCCGGCCAGCATCG
Source organism: Novosphingobium sp. MD-1 (assembly GCF_001014975.1). Classification (GTDB taxonomy): domain Bacteria; phylum Pseudomonadota; class Alphaproteobacteria; order Sphingomonadales; family Sphingomonadaceae; genus Novosphingobium. Next base: position 31,274 of record NZ_BBXA01000028.1, read on the forward strand.
AACAGGCCAGCGCGGTGACGAAGGCCAATCCCTGCGTTGGCAAGGCGGCGGACGCTTCGAGCCGGGTCCATGCCGCGCAAAAGGCCGGATCGGCGAGGGCCGGGGCAAACGCCACCGTCTTGTACACGCGCGCGGAAGCCGACCGCGGCGCGGCCTCGCCATCGATATGCGGTTGCGTGCGGATCACTTGCCGTCCCTTCCGTCAGAGTGGCCTCTAACCGAAGGGGCTTAATTTTTCGCTGCGCGCCGGGTGGTGCAGCGGCCTGACAAAGGGGTGATCGGGCAGGCGCGGGGCCTGCCCGTGCGGGCTGTCAGTCGGCCCAGTAAAGCGCGGTGGGGTTGTCGATCAGCAGCTTGCGCTGGAGTTCCTCGGTCGGGGCGATCCGCGGGATCATGTCGACCAGATGGCCGTCGTCGGGGATCTCAGTGTCCATGTTGGGGTGCGGCCAGTCGGTGCCCCACAACACGCGGTCCTGATAATCGGCCACCAGCGGCGCCACGGCGTCGGCAAAGGCGTTCCACGGATCGCCCGCGCCGCCTTCCTTGATCGCGTCGAGCCGGTCGGGGCAGGTGGCCTTGAACCAGATGTCCTCACGGCTGTCCAGAAAGGCGCGGAAGGCCTTCATGTCCGCGCCGTCCGGACCCTGCCGCACATCGGGGCGGCCCATGTGGTCGATCACCAGCGGCACGGGGATGGCGTCCATGAACGGGCGCAGTTCGTCGAGAATATCGGCCTCGAAATAGATCACCACGTGCCAGCCCTTGGGCAGCCGGTTGGCGACTTCGAGGAACTTGTCCTTCGGCGCGTCATCGACCAGCCGCTTGAGGAAATTGAAGCGGATGCCACGAATGCCGCCTTCGTGCAGGGCATGAAGATCGGCTTCCGAAATCGCGGGATCGACCACGGCGACGCCGCGCGCCTTGCCATCGGACTTGGCGATGGCATCCAGCGTGGCGGCGTTGTCCGTGCCATGGCAGCTTGCCTGCACGATCACGTTTTTGGTGAAGCCCAGGTGATCGCGCAGCGCGAACAGCATGTCCGGCCCGGCATCCCGCGGCAGGTACTTGGCCTTGGCGCTGAACGGGAACTGCGCCATCGGGCCGAACACGTGGCAATGCGCGTCGATCGCGCCGGCGGGCGGGGTGTAGCGCGGCTTGGACGGGTTTGTGTGCCAGCTCAGGATGCGGTCGGTCATTCGTACTTCTCCGGTTTTCGTCATTGCGAGGAGCCGGAGGCGACGCGGCAATCCAGGGCGGTTCTGCGTGGACCTCTGGATTGCTTCGCTTTGCTCGCAATGACGAAGCAGTGTGGGTGATAGCCTATCCGAACACCACGCCGTCCATCAGCTTGCGCGCGGTGCGCAGCAGCGCGGCGGTGTGCACCGCGCCGGTTTCATCGGTTTCGAGCACGCAGCTCATCTCGCCGGTGGGGTGTTCCACCGACAGCGTCTTGCGCATGCCGTCGGGGATCACGGCCACCTCGGCCGCCGGCGAACCAGGGATGAGGCAGGCAGTAGCGACGCTCACCGCCCCCAGCACGCCGATGGTGGCATGGGCGCGGTGGGGAATGAAGCTGCGCACGGTAACGGCGCCGCCGTTTTTCGGCGGCGCGACGAGCATCATCTTGGGGACGGACTTTTCCTTCACGTCGCCCAGGTTCATGCGTTCGCCCACGGCCAGCCGGATCGCTTCGATCCTGGCCTTCAGCTCGGTGGCGTTGTCAAGCCAGTCCCGGTCCTCGTAGCCGGTGATACCCACGTCCTGCGCTTTCATCACCACGCAGGGCATGCCGTTGTCGATCAGCGTCACCGGCACGCCGTTGACTACATCGACCGCGTTGCCCGTGGGCAGCAGCGCCCCGCACGAAGATCCGGCGGTATCGCGGAATTCCAGCGGCACCGGCGCATGGGTGCCCGGCACGCCATCGATGGCGGCGTCGCCCGCGTACGTCACCTTGCCGCCCGGCGTCCGCACCGTGGCCACGGCTACCTGGCCGGTGTTTTCCATGAAAATGGCGACACGGGTTTCATCGCCGGTGGCGGCGACAAGGCCGCGCTCGATCGCGAAGGGGCCGATCCCGGCCAGGATGTTGCCGCAGTTCTGCGCGTCGGTAACGATCGCCTGATCGACGAACACCTGCAGGAACAGGTAATCGACGTCGATCCCCTCGCGCGTGGACTTCGCTACCACGGCCACCTTGCTGGTCAGCGGGTCCGCGCCGCCCATGCCGTCGATCTGGCGCGGATCGGGGCTGCCCATCACGCCGAGCAGGAACGCGTCGCGCGCGGCGGTATCGACGGGAAGGTCTTCCTTGAGGAAGTATCCGCCCTTGGACGTGCCGCCGCGCATCCACATGCAGGGGGCAGAGAAGCCGGAGATCATCGGCCCCCCTCCCGCTTGCGGGAGGGGCTGGGGGTGGGCAGGCGGCGGGCACGGCGCTGGGACGGCCCACCCCCGACCCCTCCCGCAAGCGGGAGGGGAGTGACAGGCGCCATGTTCGCCCCCTCACACATACTTCAGCCCTTCCTTCTCGAGCCGTTCGCGCATCTTGTACATGTCCAGCCCCAGAACCCCGGCAGCCAGCTTGGCGCGTTTTTCGCCTTCGTTGGCTTCGCGCGCCTGCGCGGCTTTCAGCACGGCTTCGGCGTTGGCGCGGGGGACCACGCAGACGCCGTCGTCGTCGGCCACGATCACGTCGCCCGGATTGACCAGCGCGTTGGCGCAGACGACCGGCACGTTGACGCTGCCCAGCGTGTTCTTGACCGTGCCCTGCGCATAGATCGCCTTGGACCAGACGGGGAATTCCATCTCGGTAAGATCACGCACGTCGCGCACGCCGGCGTCGATCACCAGGCCGCGGCAGCCGCGCGCCTGCGCGCTGGTGGCGAGAAGATCGCCGAAGTAGCCGTCCTCGCACGGAGAGGTCGGCGCGAGCAGGAGGATGTCCCCGGCCTGGAGCTGTTCGATGGCGACATGGACCATCCAGTTGTCGCCGGGCGCGGCGCTGATCGTCAGCGCGCTGCCCGCGACGCGCGCGCCGCGATAGATCGGGCGCATGTAGCTGGCGAGCAGGCCGGTCCGGCCCTGCGCCTCGTGCACGGTGGCCACGCCGCAGGCGGCAAGGCCGTCGATCACGGCCGGATCGGCCCGCTCGATATTCTGGACGACGATACCCGACATATCCCGTGCTCCCAATTGCATGGCGTAATCTCGCCGTGTCCATGGGCCGCACGCGCCATGCCAGCCAATGCAATGTTTGGCGCAGGGCATAAGGAAATGCTAAGCGAGCGGAATGAGCGAGCGGCCTCTCAATATCCGCCACTTCGCCGCGCTGGCGGCCACGGTGCACCATGGCAGCGTGACGCGCGCCGCCCGCGCCATCAACCTGACGCAGCCGGCGTTGACGCAGGCGATCGCCCGGCTGGAGGCGGACCTCGGCTGCGCGCTGTTCGAGCGCGGCGCGGCCGGCATGACGCCGACGGAACCCGCGCTGCTGCTGGCGCCACGCGCCGACGCGGCCCTGGCGCATATCGGTTCCCCGCGCGTGACCGGCACGCAGATGCGCGCGTTCCTGGCACTGGCGCGGGCGGGTAGCTATGCCGTCGCGGCCGAGGAGACCGGGCTTTCCACCGCCTCGCTGCACCGCGCCGTGGCCGATCTGGCGGTGGCGCTGGGCCAGCGGCTGGTCGACCGGCGCGGCCGTTCGGTGATGCTGACGCCGGCCGGGGAGCGGCGCGCGCGAGGGTTCGGCCTTGCCATGGCGGAACTGCGCGCGGGCCTTGCCGAAGTGGCGGCCTGGCAGGGCAAGGCTGCCGGGCGCATCGTGGTGGGGGCAATGCCGCTGTCGCGCGCGCGCTGGCTGCCGGAAACGGTGCTGCGCTTCGTGCGCGACTGGCCGGGCGTGGATGTCGCGGTGATGGAAGGCAGCCATGCCGAGCTGGCCGGGCCGCTGCGCGATGGCGAGATCGACCTGATGCTGGGCGCCCTGCGCGAGGCGGCCCTGCTCGACGATCTGGAACAGCTCGCCGTGTTCGAGGATCGCCCCGCGCTGGTGATGCGCGCGGGCCATCCGCTGCTGGCGCTGCCCGCTGTCGATGGCGCGGCGATGACCGCCTATCCCTGGATATTGTCGGGGCGGGACACGCCGTTGCGGCACTATTGGGAAGCGATGATGCGCGCGGTGGGGGCGGAGCCGCCGCACGTGGGCATCGAATGCGGATCGGTGCTGACGGTGCGCCAGTTGCTGCGGGGAAGCGATGCCCTGACGCTGCTGTCGCCCGCGCAACTGGCGGTGGAACTGGATGCCGGCGTGCTGGCGATGCGGCCGCCGCCGGTTCCGGTCACGCGCACGATCGGGATCACCACGCGGCAGGGCTGGCGGCCCACCGCGCCGCAGGCCGCGTTCGTCACGCTGCTGCATGAGGTGGCGCAAGCGGGTTTCGCATAAATTTATGCCCGCGCCCATCTTTGCATTTCCCGGCGCGGGCCTCTCCGCGCAGGAGGGCGATCGATGGATGCCACACTTGCCCTGATCGGGTTCGGCGAAGCCGGGTCCACATTCGCCAAGGCCGCCGGCTGGGAAGCGGGCGCGCTGGCCTATGACATCAATCCCGCGCGGCGCGCGGTGATGGAGGAGGCTGGCGTCGTCGCCTGCGCCACCGCCGAATGTGCGCTGACCAGCGCGGACTTCGCGCTTTCGCTGGTGACGGCGGATTCCGCCCTGCCGGCGGCGCGCGACTATGCCGGGTTGCTGAAGGCGGGGGCGATCTGGTGCGACATGAATTCGGTGGCGCCCGACACCAAGCGCGCCGCTGCGAAGGCGATCGAGGCGGCGGGCGGGCGCTATGTCGACGTGGCGGTGCTGGCGCCGGTCCATCCCGCGCGCATGAACGTGCCGCTGCTGCTGGCGGGCGACGCCGCGGCCGACGCGGAAGCGTTGCTGCGTGAAGCCGGGTTCGCCAACGTGCGCATCGTGGGGGCCGAGATCGGCCGGGCGAGCGCGATCAAGATGATCCGGTCGATCATGGTCAAGGGCATCGAGGCACTGACGGCCGAGATGATGCTGGCGGCGAGCGCCGCCGGCGTGGTCGACGAGGTGCTGGCCTCGCTCGACGCCAGCGAGAAGCGGGAAAGCTGGACGGTCCGCGCCGCCTACAACGTCGAGCGCATGACCACGCACGGCATTCGCCGCGCCGCCGAGATGGAGGAAAGCTGCAAGGCGCTGGAATCGCTGGGTATCGAACCGGTGATGACCAGCGGCACCGTGCGCCGCCAGCGCGAGCAGGCCGGAAAAGCAATTCCGTTCGCATCGAGCGAGGTCGAGATGCCCAGCGCGGGTGTCTCGACTTCGCTCGACACGAACGGAGGTAGGGTTGGGATTGGAGTGACGAGCGAATGACCATGATCATCGACTGCCACGGCCACTACACCGTGCTGCCCAAGGCGCACGACGAATGGCGCGAGAAGCAGAAGGCCGCGTTCAAGGCCGGGACCGAGTGCCCGCCCTATCCCGAAATCTCGGACGACGAGATCCGCGAGACGATCGAGGGCAACCAGCTGCGCCTGCTCAAGGAACGCGGCGCGGACATGACGATCTTCAGCCCCCGCGCTTCGGCGATGGCGCCGCATGTGGGCGACCAGTCGGTTGCGGTGAAGTGGGCGCAGGTCTGCAACGATCTGATCGCGCGCGTGGTGCGCCTCTATCCCGAAACCTTCGCGGGCGTGTGCATGCTGCCGCAGTCGCCCGAAGCGGACATGACCAGCTCGATTGCGGAGCTGGAGCGCTGCGTCAACGAGCTGGGCTTCATCGGCTGCAACCTCAATCCCGATCCGGGCGGCGGGCACTTCAAGCATCCGCCGCTGACGGACGAATACTGGTTCCCGTTCTACGAGAAGATGGTGGAACTGGACGTGCCGGCGATGATCCACGTTTCGGGTTCGTGCAACCCGGCGATGCACGCCACCGGCGGCTATTACATCGCGGCCGACACGATCGCCTTCATGCAGTTGCTGGAAGGTGACCTGTTTGGCCGGTTCCCGACCCTGCGCTTCATCATCCCGCACGGCGGCGGCGCGGTGCCCTATCACTGGGGCCGGTATCGCGGGCTGGCGGACATGCTGAAGAAGCCCGGCCTCGACACGCACCTGATGAACAACGTGTTCTTCGATACCTGCGTCTATCACCAGCCGGGCATCGATCTGCTGGCCGACGTGATCGAGAACAAGAACATCCTGTTCGGATCGGAAATGGTCGGCGCGGTGCGCGGGATCGATCCGACCACCGGTTTCTATTTCGACGACACCAAGCGCTATGTCGATGCGCTCGCTATCTCGGACGCGGAACGCCACGCGATCTTCGAAGGCAACGCCCGCCGCGTGTTCCCGCGTCTCGACGCCAAACTGAAGGAGAGGGGCCTGTGAGCAACCAGAAAGACGCTGGCGAAAAGGCTCGGCAGAATATCCACGAATACCTGGCCGAGTTCGACGATATCCCCGGCACGCGGGTCTACACGGCCAAGCGCGCCCGGCGGGGATACTGGATCAACCAGTTCGCGATGAGCCTGATGAAGGCCGACAATCGCGAACGCTTCAAGGCCGATGAAAAGGCCTACCTCGACGAATGGAACATTTCCGACGAGGCCAAGGAAGCGCTGCTGGCGCGGGATTACAACCGGCTGCTCGATCTGGGCGGAAACGTCTATTTCCTGTCCAAGCTGTTTTCGACCGACGGGTTCAGCTTCGCCCAGGCCGTGTCGACGATGACCGACATGACGTTCCCCGAATACCAGCAGATGATGCTCAACGGCGGCCGCTCGCCGGAAGGCAACCGTTCGATCAAGGGAGGCTACTGAGATGGCCCGTATTACCGCTGGCGTTGGCTCCAGCCACGTGCCGCTGCTGGGTGTCGCTGTCGACCAGGGCAAGTGGCAGGACGATTACTTCGGCCCGATCTTCAAGGGGTACGAATGGACCCGCGAATGGGAAAAGGAAACGAAGCCCGACGTGGTGATCCTGGTCTATAACGACCATGCTTCCGCCTTTGACGCGAACATCATCCCGACGTTCGCGATCGGTTGCGGTGAGCACTACAAGTCGGCCGACGAAGGCTGGGGGCCGCGGCCGGTGCCCGACGTGGAAGGCCACGCCGATCTTGCCTGGCACATCGCGCAGAGCCTGATCCTCGACGATTTCGACATGACCATCATCAACGAGATGGACGTGGATCACGGGCTGACCGTGCCGCTGTCGATGATGTTCGGCCAGCCGGAAAAGTGGCCGGTTAAGGTGGTGCCGCTGGCGGTGAACGTCGTCACTTATCCGGTGCCTTCGGGCAACCGCTGCTGGGCGCTGGGCGAGGCGATTGCCCGCGCGGTGGAAAGCTTCCCCGAAGACCTGAACGTGCAGATCTGGGGCACCGGCGGCATGAGCCACCAGCTTCAGGGGCCGCGCGCCGGCCTGCTGAACCGCGAATGGGACAACAAGTTCCTTGATCTGCTGGAAGCGGACAACGACGATGTGCGCCATATCCCGCACATCGAATACCTGCGCGAAACCGGCAGCGAAGGCATCGAAATGGTGATGTGGCTGATCATGCGCGGCGCGCTGGGCAAGAAGGTCAAGCGGCTGAACCGCCACTACCACATTCCCTGTTCGAACACCGCCATCGGGCACATCGTGCTCGAACCGGCGGACTGACACTCCGATCCACCCTGCCGGGCGGCTTGCGGGCCGCCCGGTCTTTTTTGAAGGAACTGACCCCATGCGTATCGCCCTCGCAGGCGCCGGCGCGTTCGGCGAAAAGCACCTCGATGGCCTGAAGAACATCGATGGCGTCGAAATCGTCTCGATCATCAGCCGCACCGGCGAACAGGCCGCCGCCGTTGCCGCCAAGTATGGCGCGAAGCATTCGTCCACCGAACTGGAAGACGCCTTGGCGCGCGACGACGTGGACGCCGTGATCCTGTGCACGCCCACCCAGATGCACGCATCGCAGGCCATCGCCTGCATGAAGGCGGGCAAGCACGTGCAGGTGGAAATTCCGCTGGCCGATAGCTGGGCGGATTCGCAGGACGTGCTGCGCGTGCAGGAGGAAACCGGCAAGGTCTGCATGGTCGGCCACACCCGCCGCTTCAATCCCAGCCACCAGTTCGTGCACAACCGGATCAAGGCGGGCGAGTTCAACGTCCAGCAGATGGACGTGCAGACCTATTTCTTCCGCCGCAAGAACATCAACGCCAAGGGTGAACCGCGTTCGTGGACCGACCACCTGCTGTGGCACCACGCCGCGCACACGGTGGACCTGTTCGCCTATCAGGCGGGCAAGATCGTCAAGGCCAACGCGGTGGAAGGCCCGATCCATCCGGAGCTGGGCATCGCCATGGACATGTCGATCCAGCTCAAGAGCGAAAGCGGTGCGATCTGCACGCTGTCGCTATCGTTCAACAACGACGGGCCGCTGGGCACCTTCTTCCGTTACATCGGCGATACCGCGACCTATATCGCGCGTTACGACGATCTGGTGAATGGCAAGGAAGAGCCGATCGACGTATCGAAGGTTGCGGTCAGCATGAACGGCATCGAACTGCAGGACCGCGAATTCGTCAGCGCGATCCGCGAAGGCCGCGATCCCAACAGCTCGGTGGCCAAGGTGTTCGATTGCTACCGCGTGCTGGGCGAACTGGAACAGCAGCTCGCGCAGGGCTGATTCTCCTACCGTTTCCTGGAAGGCCCGCTTCGCCGGTTGGTGAAGCGGGCCTTTCTGTTTGCAATGCTAACAATTGTGGTCTTTTCTCCAGTTGGCCCGCGGGCAACGGCGGGCGCAGGAGAAGGATGCCGTGATGGAAGCGCTCATCGCCTATTCGGGCCGCCGCTTCGCCCGACCGCGCTACTATGCCAACGCGCATGAGCGGGATGAGGTGGATATCGCCCCGATGCCCATGCCGATGCATGATGCGCGCGCTGGGGGAACCGCGATCGACCGTGAGGGTTTCCAGCTCGTCGCCCATCGCAGCGCCGTTTCCGATTTCGCGGACCGCGAACAGGTCGTTTCACTGCATATGCACGAGATCGCGGAGCTAGTTCGCGGGGTGACCGGGGCGGATCATGTCCACGTCGGCAGCCCCGGCCTGCTGCGCTTCAGCGAACGGTCGGGTCGGGCGGGCAGCCTCAACAATTCCATGCCGGCGCGCTTCGCGCATATCGACATTTCGGACGGGACCGCCGCGCTGTTCGGCGAACGCGGTGCGGCGGGCAGGCCGTTCGTGCGCTGCGCGCACTACAACGTATGGCGCGCGATCTCGCCCCCGCCGCAGGACGTGCCGCTGGCCCTGTGCGATGCCCGCACGCTGGTGCGGGATGACCTGATCGAAGCCGATGCCGTGTTCGATGAGGAGGGCAAGCCGGAGTGGTCGTTCGAAGGGCTGGTCGTCGCGCACAATGCCGCGCATCGCTGGAACTATTTCCCCGCGCTGACGCGCGATGAGGCGATCCTGTTCAAGACCAACGATACCGACGAGGCCAGGGCGCATCACGTTCCCCACGTGGCGTTCGACCTGCCCGATTGCCCGCCCGACGCGCCGCCCCGCGTCAGCATCGAAATGCGCGCGACGGCCTGGTGGTGGGCGTGATCCCGTCCGCCGGTGGTGTAATTGCGGCGCCCCGTGGCGCCCCCTTTGCAACAATGATTGCACCGCGCCGCTTAGAAGGCTATTTTCCCGGAAACGCTCGCTTGCCGACAAGCGCCAAAGCAAGGAGTCGCAGCCCGTTTCGTTTGAAGTCCGGACCCTGTTGATCACGCCCCACTTCACATCGCTGTACGAGCCGTTCGCCAGCGCCGGGTGTTTCAGGAAGGACTTCTGACCGGTTGGAGAGGAGGCCGATTTACCCGCTCAGCGGGAAGGCAGCTTCCAGGACCGTCGTCGCTTTCGCGGCGGCGGTCCTTTCCGTTTTTGGCGCGGACGAAAAGCGCGAATGCTGCAGTTCCGCCCATTGCCAATCGTGGCGAGCGCCGTTGCGGAATCGGTTGGCATCGCCCGTTTCACCCTGTAAGGAGAAATAATAACAATTGTTAGGATGAGGATCGATGGGCGCTTTCCCGCAGACTCCGTATTTCACCGGCCTGAACGAGCCGGTTGGCCAGGAGGTCGAATTGAAGGGGCTGACGGTGGAGGGTGCGCTGCCGGCCGAAGTGCGCGGCAGCTTCTTCCGCGCGGTTCCCGACCCGGCCTATCCGCCCAAGTTCGCCAGCGATCACACGCTGTCGGGCGATGGCATGGTCAGCCGCCTGTCGTTCAACGCGGACGGCACGGCGGACTTCGCCATCCGCTTCGTGGAAACGGCGCGGCACAAGGCGGAAAAGGAATTGGGCCGGGCGCGCTTCGGCAAATACCGCAATCCCTTTACCGATGACGAGGACGTGCGCGGGATCGACCGCACGGTCGCCAACACCACGCCGGTCTGGCACGCCGGCCGTCTGCTGATGGCGAAGGAGGATGGGCGCCCCTATCGCGTCGATCCCGCTACGCTCGAAACCATCGGTTCGCATGACTTCGATGGCGCGCTGAAGTCCGAGACGATGACCGCGCATGTGCGGATCGACGCGAGTACCGGCGAGCTGTTCTTCTATGGCTACGAGGCGGATGGCCTCGCCTCGAAGAAAGTCGCCTACTGCATCGTCGGCCCTGATGGCACGCTGAAGTCGGAACAGTGGTTCGATGCGCCGTACTGCGCGATGATGCACGATTTCACGATCAGCGAGAACTATGCGCTGTTCCCGATCTATCCGACGACCGCCGATCTGGAGCGCATCAAGGCCGGGGACGAACACTGGCACCACGAACCGGAACTCGCTTCCTGGCTGGGCGTGATGCCGCGCTATGGCAACGTATCGGAAATCCGGTGGTTCAAGGGGCCGAAGGGGTGCCACTCCTACCACATGATGAACGCGTGGGAGGATGAGCGCGGGCTGCTGCACTTCGATGCGTGCCTCAACAACACCAACGCCTTTGCCTTCATCCGCGAACCATCGGGCATCTTCATGGCGCCGCAGGAGGTCCAGGGCGCGTTGACTCGCTGGACCGTCGATCCCACGGCAGAGGGTGGCGACGTGACCGAAACGATCATCGGCCCTCCCGGCGATTTCCCGGTGATCCCCGCCGCGAAGCAGGGGCGCCGCTATGGCCATGGCTGGATGCTGTCGATGAATCCGGACCTGCAGGGACCGCCGCTTTTCGCCGGGCCGGTAGGCGTCAGCTTCAACCTGCTGGTCCGGCTGGACGGGATGGACACGGGCGCGCCGCACGTCTCGCAGGCGCTGCCCCTGCCGCCGCAGGCCGGCTATAACGAGCCGGTACACGTGCCGGCGAAGGACCCGGCGCATGACGGCTGGCTGGTCATGATCGTGGATCGGCAGGTCGGCGACAACAGCTTCGTGCACGAGGCCTGGGTGGTCGATGCCGGCAACCTCGCGGCGGGGGCGGGGGGGAAAGTGGCGATCCCCGCGCGGCTGCGCCCGCAGGTGCATGGCTGGTGGGTGCCGCAGGCGCAACTGGACGCGGCGGCGGCGTGACGCGGATCGTCATCACCGGCGCTTCCGGCAACTATGGGCAAGGGGTGACGGACCGGCTTATCGCGCAAGGGCGCGGGGCCGATCTGATCCTGATCACGCGCAAGCCGGAAAAGCTGGCGCACCGCGCGGCGCAAGGCTGCACGGTGCGTTATGGCGATTTCGACCTGCCGGAGACGCTGGCCGAAGCAGTGGTCGGGGCGGACCGGATGCTGCTGATCAGCGGGACGCGGGTGGGCGCGCGCGTGGAGCAGCACCGGGCGGCGATTGCGGCGGCGGCATCGGCCGGGGTGTGGCAGATCGTCTACACCAGCTTCGTCGGCATCGACGATCCGGCCAACCCGGCCGAAGTGCGGCACGATCATATCGAGACCGAACGGCTCATCCGCGCCTCGGGCTGCGGCTGGACCATGCTGCGCGATGCGCACTATGCCGATGCGATGGTGCTGATGGCGGGGCCGGGCGTGCTGCAGGCGGGCAAGTGGACCAGCAATGCCGGCGACGGGCGTGAGGCGATGGTCTGGCGGGACGATTGCATCGATTGCGCCGTAGCGGTGCTGGTTGGCGAGGGGCACCTAGGACGCACTTACGACATTACCGGACCGGAATTGCAGAGCTTTCGCGACGTGGCGGCTCTGATGGCGGAGGCTACCGGGCAGCCGTTGACTTATGAGCCGGTGGATGACGCGACCCAGTACGCGATCTTCGACGCCATGGGCATTCCGCGCCGGCCCGTCGATGACCAGTCCGTCAACGGCATTCCGTGGAACAGCGATGACATGGTCTCGTTCGGCCGGGCGATCCGCGAAGGGTTCCTGGAAATCCGCTCCGACCACGTCGAGCGGCTGACGGGGCGCAAACCCTGCTCGACGGGCCGGATGATCGTGGAAAATGCGGAAATGCTGCGCCAGGCGGCGCGCAGCATTTCCGCCTGACAGACCCTCTCAGAGATACTGCTTGTACAGCGCGAGCATGCGACCCCATGCCTTTTCGGCCTGCGCCTTGTCGTAGATCGGCGCGTCGATCGTGCACCAGCCGTGCTGGGCGGGATAGACTTCGATCTCGGCGGGCCGCTTCGCCGCGTCGGCCGCTTCGCGCAACCGCACCTTGTCGTCGGGCGCGCGGGCGTCATCGTTCTGCGCGATCGCGAAGAGGTAGGCCGCCTGCGTCTGCGCAAGCAGCTTGTGCGGGCTGTCGGGCGTATCGTTGACCAGGCTGGCGCCATGGAACGAAGCTGCCGCGCCGACACGCGCGGGATTGGCCAGCGCGGTGCGGACGGTGAACGGTCCGCCCATGCAATAGCCGCAGGTGCCGATCTTCCGGCTGGTATCCACTTCCGCCTGCCCATCCAGCCAGGCGACGAAGGCAGCCGCATCGCGCACGGTACCCGCCGGAGTGATCGCCGCGATCATCGGCGCCAGCTTCTGCTGCCCTTCGGGCGATCGCCATTCCGACAGGCTGTTGAGAATGGGCGCCGGGCTGGAGCGATAGTAGTGGTTGACCACGAGCACGGCGTAGCCCGCTTCCGCCAGCCGCGTGCCCATGGTTTTGTAGGCATCGCGCAGGCCGGCGATATCGGGCCACAGGATCACGGCGGGATGCTTGCCGCCTTCGGGGTGGACGAAGAAGGCGTCGGCCTTGCCGTCGGGCGTGGTGATTGTCACCGCGCGGCTGGCCGTCCTGATGCCGCCCGCGCCGTCATGCGTCTGGGCCATGCAGCCGGGAACGATCGCCATCGCCGCCGCGCCCGCGCCCAGGGCGGTGAATTGCCGGCGGTTCAGCGCCAGCCAGCTTTCGTTATCGGCTTCCGTATCCTGATCGCACATCGTCTTCTCTCCGCGAAATCCCCGCCGATCGGAAGGATAGCGGCGAAGCCGCGCGGCGCAACCGATGGCCTTCAGGTGAGATCGGAAAGACCGATGATCCGGCCGGCCTTTGCCGTCTTGTTTGCCGCGCGGCGCAGGCGTTCGATTTCGAGCCGGGCGGGCGGCGCTTCCTCGTTGGGCAGGGCGTTCACGCTGTCCCGGAATATTTCCTCGAAATCCTCGCTGAATTCCGGATGCGTGAGGATCAGCGCCCTGTCTTCGACCACGCCCGCGAACACCTTGCGGCCGACTTCGTAAGGGTCCATGCCAGCCTCGAAAGCCGTTCCGAACTGCTCCAGCTCGGCCCGGGCGACGGGGGCAAAGCCGCTCTCGGCGAAGCTATCCGGGCGCTTGAGCGCCGAATCCCATGCGTTGGTCCGGGTCAGCGCGGGGCAGCACAGCGAACAGCCGATGCCGTGGGGCGCTAGGTTGTAGCGCAGCGATTCGGTCAGGCCGCGCACGGCGAACTTGCTGGCGGTGTAGATGCCGGCTTGCGGCCCCGGCAGGAAGGCCGCCATCGAGGCGATGTTGACGACGTGACGCGCTCCCCCGGCCGCCTTGAGCTTGGGCAGGAAGCTAACCAGTCCGTTGACCACGCCGCCGAAATTGACGCCCATGATCCAGTCGTAGTCGGCATAGCTCGCCTCGTCGGTGGGGCCGAACACGCTGACACCGGCGTTGTTCACCAGCACGTGCACCGCGCCGAAATGCCTTTCCACGGCCTCGGCCGCTTCGGCGAAGCCGGCGCGGTCGGTTACATCCAGCGGCACGAACAGCGGCTGTTCCCGCCCTTTATCGGCAAACCAGCGCGCGGTCAGTTCGCGGTGGGCCTCGTTGCGATAGCTGAGCGCCAGCCGCAAGCCGGCATCGCTGAGCGCCTGCGCCACGCCAAGGCCGATCCCTGTGACACCACCCGTTACGAACGCGACCTGGCCGGACCATTCCGAACCGTCTTTTTGGGCAAGCGCCATGTTTTCCTCTCGCAATGGTTCCATCGATTGTTATTGTTAGTGTTACATACAAAGATCGAAATTGGGAGAGTTGAAATGACGGATGTTGCTGCCCGCCTGGAGGCGCTGGAAAGCCGTGTGGGCTTGCTGGAGGACGCCAACGCCATCCGCCGCCTGCACTGGGCCTATGGCTATTACATCGACTTCAACCGCGCCGACGACGTGGCAGAGCTTTTTGCCGAGGACGGCGAGGTGATCTTCCTTTCGGGCATCTACCGCGGGCGGGAAGGCGCGCGTCGGCTCTATGGCACGTGGTTCCGCAGCCTGTTCCTTGCGCCGGGCGAGGAAGCGCCGGCCTATGGTTTCCTGCTCGATCATTTCCAGATGCAGGACATCATTACCGTTGCGCCGGACCGGCAGACCGCGAAGGGCCGGTTCCGTGCCGTGCTGTTTGGCGGCAGCCATGAATCGCGCGCCTTCAAGCCGCAGGGTTTGCCGCTCCAGTTCATGGAAGCGGGGATCTACGAGAACGATTACGTGCGCGAAGATGGTGTTTGGAAGATCAAGCGGCTGGACTACATGATGCAGTGGCAGGGCGAGTACGAAGCCGGCTGGTCGAAGACCACCGCGCATCTCCAGCCCTTGACCGAATGCTATCCCGAAAATCCGTTTGGCCCCGATGAAATCCGCAGCGCGGAAATCCGCCAGACATGGCCGCACCGCCATGATGTGCCGATGCACTTTGCGCATCCCCGGTTCGGTGCGGTGCTGGCCAGCAAGGCGACATCATGACCGACCTTGGGTGCGATCGTCAGGCGGGACTGTGACGGTCCATCCAGCCCGGAATACGCGCCAGCACGGCCTGCATTGCCTGGCCGAAAGCCATGCGCTCCGCCTTGTCGAGATCGACGAACAGGGCGCCGCCGACTTTCTCCATGGCGGGCAGGGTGCTGGCGAAAGTCGCCCGTCCTTGCGCGCTCAGCCGGAAAGGCTTTCGGCGGCGGTTCGCCGGATCGCTGCCGAGTTCGACAAGGCCGCGTTCCAGCAGGCTGGCCAGCGCGCGGCTGACATTCATGGGGGGCACTCCCATGATTTCGGACAGGTCGTGCCCCGCCAGTTCGCCTTCGCCGCCCAGCGCGAGAATCACGCGCAGATCGTTGGAACTGAGCGCGAGCGGCTCCGCTACGCCATCGCGCATCGGGCCGGCGATGAAGGTGGCCAGCTTCAGCAGGTCGATCAGCAGGGCCACGTTGTCGGTGCCGCCGGTCTGCGGATCGGGCGTGGCGGAAGCCTTGGAAGTCATGGCGTTGCCTATCGCCGCACCGGGCGCGAACGGCAAGAGGCGGCAGCCAGGCGGGTGGTGGTTTTGTGACTTTTGTGCATCAGCGCCGTTTTTGCGGCGACATGGTGCAGGAAGCGCTTGCCACGGGTAAGTTTGTATGCCTAACTAACAATTAGCAAGGCTGTCCCGTAGAGGATACTAACAGGAGAGGGGATATGGCAATCGCCAACCGTACTGCAGGAATCGTGCGTCTTTTTTCCGCGGGAAGTGCCGCGGCGCTGGCGTTTGGTCTCGCCATGCCAGCCTTCGCGCAGGAAGCGGCGCAGGCGCAATCAACATCCGATGAAGCCGCCGCGTCGCGTGAAATCGTGGTGACGGCGCAGTTCCGTTCGCAACGCCTGCAAGACACGCCGTTGTCGATCACGGCGGTTGATTCCAAGCTGCTGGAAGCTCGCAACCAAACCGATATTTCGCAGATCGCGGCCCAGGCGCCCAACGTACAGCTCACGCAGATGGGCGGGGCCTTCGGATCGTCGATGGCAGCCTACATTCGCGGCATCGGCCAGTATGACTTCAACCCCGCCTACGAACCGGGCGTCGGCATCTACGTCGATGACGTCTATTTCGCGACCCTGACCGGCAGCGTCATGGACTTGCTGGACCTGGATCGCGTGGAAGTGCTGCGTGGTCCGCAGGGAACGCTGACGGGCCGGAACTCCATCGGTGGCGCGATCAAGTTGTTCTCGGCCAAGCCCGCCGCGGAAAACAGCGGATCGGTCGAGGCGGCCTATGGTTCCCGCAACCGCATCGATTTGCGCGGAAGTGCCAATTTCAAGCTTGCCGAGGGGCTCTATGCCCGCGTTTCCGGGGTGTTCAAGCGCCAGGACGGCTATGTCAGTCAGATTGACTATGGCTGCGCGAAGCCGGGCAATGCCCTCGGTATCGCCGGCAATGCCTCCACGCCGTCGAACTGCGTTGTCGCCAAGCTTGGCGAGAAGAACTATTCGGGTCTGCGCGGGTCACTGCGTTACAATCCCAACGACACGATCGACTGGACGGTGACCGGGGATTACACCTACGAAAACCGCACCAATGCGGCGGGTGTGCTGTCCTATTCCAACCCGGCGAAATCGGACGGGATCGATTTCACCTGCGGCCGCTATTGCACCTATGCCAGTTTCTACCTTCCGGCTGGCGGGCAGGCCGCGCAAGCCTATACCATGCCCAACACCACGAAGTTCACGGGCTGGGGCGTTTCCAGCAATCTGAACATTTCGCTGAACGATTCGCTGAAGATCCAGTCGATCACGGCCTATCGTAAATATCGCGAACAGTTTGGCACCGATGACGATTACACGCCCGATCCGCTCATTGGCGGCGCCGGCTTCAACGATCTGCGCTTCCGCTTCTTCAGCCAGGAGCTGCGCCTTAACGGCAAGATCGGCGATATGGTCGACTGGACCCTGGGTGGCTATTACAACGACCAGCAGTCGATCTACTTCACCCGGCAGGACATTCGCTATATCGGCCACGGCGCGCCGCCGCTGTTCCTGCAGTTCCTGGGCAACGATCCGGTCAACGCCAACAGCAAGGCGGCGTTCGGTACGGTCATCGTCCGGCCCGTCGAAGGGCTGACGATCACCGGTGGTCTGCGCTACACCAAGGAGCACAAGGACTACACCTTCGTTCGCAAGAACTGGAGCGGCGGTCCGCTGGTCGATATCTTCGGTGTCGGCGCGCTGGATGGTTCGGTTGCCAAGTACGATGGCCACAAGGTCGACTGGCGTATTTCGGTCGACTATCGCTTCAGCCCGCAAGTGCTGGCCTATGCGACCGTCAGCACCGGTTTCAAGGGCGGCGGTGTGACCGCGCGTCCGTTCACCAAGGCGCAGGCGAAGAACGGCACCTTCACGCCGGAAACGCTGACCGCTTACGAAGGCGGCCTGAAGACCGATCTGTTCGACCGCAAGCTGCGCCTGAACCTTTCCGGCTTCTACAACGACTACAAGAATATCCAGCTGCCGATCGGCGACTGTTCGCTGCTTGACGGCTTTGCCGTGGGGACCGATCCGTTCCCCTGCGCGGCGATCCAGAACGCGGGTGACGGGCATATGGCGGGCGCCGAGGCCGAACTGAGCGCAAGCCCGATCCCCGGTCTCGATATCGATGGTTCGCTCAGCTACATCGACGGCTCGTGGTCGCGCATCGGGCCGACGGTGGGCGGATCGATCCGTCTGGCCGATCCGATCACCACGCCGAAGTGGCGGTGGAGCCTTGGCGTGCAGTACCGCGCCGATCTCGGTTCTTCCGGTTCGATCACGCCGCGCATCGACCTGTCGCATGTGGGCAAGCAGACGATCGGGCGCCTCGCGCTGGGCGGCGGCAACTTCGGTCCGCTGGATTACAACCCGTCCTACACGTTGGCCAACGCCCGCATTACCTGGCGGAACGCAAACGAGGATCTGTCGATCTCGGTGGAAGCGCAGAACCTGTTCGACAAGTATTACTACCTGCCGTTGCGGTTCCAGGCGCTCGCGTCGTCCGCCGGCACGGCCTATTCGAACGTCGGCCGGCCACGCGAATTCGCGGTGACGGTGAACAAGAAGTTCTGATCTTCCCCGGCGCACGAACGCCAGCGAAGGGGCGGCCGGTAACGGTCGCCCCTTTTGCGTGGGTTGGGGGCTTGCTCGTGATGCGTTGGGGTGAAGCGTTGGGGACAGGACCCAATACTGGCGCGGTCGAGGCGTCCAAATGGCGAAGATACCGGGCCGAAAGCCGCGCCGCTAAGGCTGGACGCCCTTGCAGGATTTGGCCAGAATGGCCGACTGCGGTGTCGAGAACCTCCAGGATGCCGGCGCTCTGCGCTAGCCGGTCTGGCTGGCCGGCCCCGAACGGCTGGGGCAGGGCGGCAACGATCAGGGGCGTTGCGCCCAGGCGGCGATGCGGCGTGCGTCCATCGCGCCGGAGATGCGGTCCACCTCGCGCCCGCCGGAAAACAGGATCATCGTCGGGATCGAACGGATGCCATAGCGCGCGGCCAGCGCCTGTTCGCGTTCGGTATCGACCTTCAGCAACCGTACCGAGGGTTCGAGTGCCTGCGCGGCCGAGGCGAACGCAGGCGCCATCATCTTGCACGGACCGCACCATTCGGCCCAGAAATCGACCAACACCGGCAACGTGCCTTTGCCCACGTGCCGGTCGAACGCGGCCAGCGTGGCGTTCACCGGCTGGCCGGTGAACAGCGGCGCCTTGCATTTGCCGCAGGTGGGATGCTGCGTCAGCCGCCCCTGCGGCACGCGGTTGGCCGCCGCACACCGGGGGCAGATGACGATTGCGGCATCGGTCGGGGACATACGGTTCGTCCGTTCTGGCAATCAGCCCTTTGCCGCGAACTGGTCATAGGCCTCGACCGCCTGCGCGGCATACATCAGGCTGGGGCCTGCCCCCATGTAGAGCGCCATGCCCATGGTTTCCATGACCTCTTCGCGCGTCGCGCCGTGCTTCACCGCCGCCTGGGCGTGAAAGGCGACGCAGCCGTCGCAGCGGATCGCCACGGCGATGGCCAGCGCGATCAGCTCCTTGGTCCTGCTATCCAGCGCGCCGGCGTCGGTAGCGGCCTTGGCCATCGCCGAAAATGCCTTCATCACCTCCGGCGTGCCAAGCCGCACTTCCTTGATCGCACCGGAGAGTTCGGTTGCCATCGCTGGCCAATCCTTGTGCATTGTCGCGCTCCTTCACCGATAGCTCTCTGTAAATTACAATTGACTTATATAACGTAATTACAATATTAGCAACAGCAATTGTGAGGGCGCCGCAAATCGCCCTTCGGACTCGGAAAGGACGACGAATGGTCTTTGGTTTCGGAAAGCCCCGGCATGCGGAAATCGGCGCGACCGAACTCGCGGCGCTGCTGGACGATGGCAAGGCGATGGTGGTGGATGTGCGCGAGGCGGACGAGTTCGCTGCCGGTCATATTCCCGGCGCGGTCAACATGCCGCTGTCGACGTTTCAGGCTTCGCGTCTGCCCGATGCGGGTGGAAAGAAGCTGGTGCTGAATTGCCTTGGGGGCAAGCGTTCGGCGATGGCGCTCGACAAATGCGCGGTGGCGCAGGCCGCCGTCGATACGCATCTTGCCGGCGGTTTCAACGCGTGGGCTTCGGCCGGATTGCCGATCAAGCGCTGATCGATCCGGCCGAACGTCCGGCTGCAAGGGGCGCGTTTCGGGAATGCAGGCGGCGGCTCAGCCGGCCTTGCGGGCTTTCAACGCCCGCATCTCCTGCGCGCTGACCACGCCGTCGCGGTTGGTATCTGCCGCCTCGAAGGCAGGGGCGGGGCCGTCGATAAATTCGGTGCGGCTGATCCGTCCATCGCCATTGCGGTCGTAGACCTGGCGCAGCTTGACCAGACGATCGGAGTCCCACCGGCTGCGCATCAGCGCGGGCAGGTCATCGCGCGAGAAAGCGCCGTCGCCGTTGCGATCCATGCGTTGCCACTGGCTGACCCGCCATGCGCCCAGTTCGGCGCGGCTGATCGCACCATCCCCGTTGGCATCGGCTTCGCGCAGGCGATCGGCGGCGCCTTCGGGCAGCGCGGTGGCGCGGGCAGGGGTGGCATGGGCGAGGGTGGGGATCATGGCCAGCGCGGCCAGCGCGATCGAAAGGGCTCTCATACGCTTTTCCTTTTGGCGACGGGAAAGGCGCGGGAAGCCGGAAGCTCCCCGCGCCGGAGGGATACGGAAGCGCCGGGATCAGCGGCAGGGAATCGTGGCGCCAGAGGCATCGGTGCAGGTGCCGGAATGGACGGGTTTGCCCGTGGTGGGATCGATCGTGGTCGAACCCGAATAGGAATTGCCGGTCGTGGCGCTCGTCGCCTGGGTAGAGCGGCTGCCATTCCAGGTGCCGTCGGCGGAGCGGGTGAAGCTGCCCGCGCTGCTGGCGGACCCGCGCGCACCGCTGGCGGCGGCCTGTCCGCTGCGCGTTACGGTGCCGTCGGGCGAAACGGACGTGGACGAACCGCGATAGCCGCGGCTGCCGTTGGCGCCCCGGAACGCGCTGCCGCTGGCGTGCGTCACCGTGCCGTCGGACGACTGATAGGTGCCGTGGGCGCGTCCGGCGATGCCGCGTGGCCCGGCGACGCCGGTGGCCGCGCCGTTGGCGCCGCGAACGCGCACCATACCCTGCCGTGCCTCGGCGGCGGTGGCACCGGCAAGCAGGGTGGTGGCGGCGAGCATGGCGATCATCGTGTTCATGGTCTTGCGCATCATGGTCTGGTTTCCTTTGCGTGAAAATGAACGCCGTTGACTGGCGATGGCGAGGAAATGGCAAGGCGATGTGTCATGGCAATGCCGACGAAGCGCGATGATGCGGCAAGGCGTGACACGCACGACGCGCTGTCACCATTTGTCACAGCTTGCGCGCTGGCGGCGGCCCGGCGGGAATGGCACAAGGCGGGGCATGAGCCACCGTTCGCCCCGCGTGCTTGTTGTCGACGACGATTCTGAACTGCGCGGGCTGTTGCAGCGTTTCCTGTCGGAGCATGGCTATGCCGTGCGCGCGGTGGACGGGGGCAAGGCAATGGACGCGGCGCTGCAACGCGAGCCGGCCGACGTGATCGTGCTCGATCTGATGATGCCGGGCGAGGATGGCCTGGCGGTGGTGCGCCGGCTGCGGGCTGCGGGCGATGCCACGCCGGTGATCATGCTCACCGCGCGCGGCGATCCGATCGACCGCGTGCTGGGGCTGGAGATGGGCGCGGACGATTACCTCGCCAAGCCGTTCCTGCCGCGCGAACTGGTGGCGCGGCTGGCCGCTATTTTGCGCCGGTTGGGGCCGGAGCGGACCATGACGCGTGACGAGGAGCGAGAGATCGGTCCGTTCCGCATCAACTTCTCCGCGATGACGGTCAGCCGCGATGGTGCGGTGCTGCCGTTGTCCTCGCGCGAATACGCGCTGTTCGCAGCACTGGCGCGCAGCGCCGGGCGGCCGCTCAGCCGGGCGCAACTGATCGAACGCGCGCTGGGGCGCGATGCGGAAGTGACCGACCGGGCCATCGACGTGCAGATCGTGCGCCTGCGCCGCGCGATCGGCGACGACGCGGCCGATCCGCGCCATGTGCGAACGATATGGGGTGTCGGCTATGTGTTGACGGACGGGATGGCCGACCGGACGGCGGGGGGCTGAGGCGCGTGTTCCGGCGGCTGTTCCATCGCAACGTGGCGCTGCTGGTGGCGGTGGTGCTGGCGGGGCAACTGCTTGCCGGCTTTCTCGTCATGACGCTGGTGATCCGCCCGCAAGTGATCCGCGTCGCCGCCGTCACCGCTGACATGGTCACCGCGCTGTCGCAGGCGATGCGCGAAATGGACCCGGCTCGCCAGGCGGCGCTGATCGACGGGATCAACCGCGCGGGCAGCATGGCGGTGCGCCCGGCGGCGGACGTACCTTCGGACGGGCCGCGTTTTCCCACGATGGTCGAGCGGCAGTTCACGCTGACGCTCGCCTCGCGCCTGCACATGCAGGACGAACTCGTCTGGCGCACCGATACGGGTGGACGGCTATGGTTCCTGCTGCGCATGGGGCAGCGCGATTACTGGGTCAGCATCACGCCACCGCGCCAGCGTGGGGCGCTGGCCAGCCTGATGCTCGCCTCGTTCGTGGCCTTCGTGATTGCGATCGCCTGCGGACTGGCGTTGCAGCGCCGGATCGACCGGCCGCTGCGACAACTGGCGCAAAGCGTCGATGGCTACCGCGCCGATGGAGCCCAGCCGCCTCTCGACGTCTCCGGTCCGGAGGAAGTGGCCGCCGTGGCCGGGGCGCTCAACCGCATGACCGCGCGGATCGCGGGTCAGGAAGCCGAGCGCGCGCTGATGCTGGCAGGGGTCAGCCATGACTTGCGCACGCCGTTGACGCGGCTGCGCCTCTCGCTGGAAATGCTGCGCGGGCAGGACGAGGAACTGGAGGAAACTGCGCTGCGGCAGGTTGACCGGATCGAGGCGATGCTGACCCAGTTCCTCGATTTCGGCCGGGGTTTCGAGAACGAGGCGCAGGTGCCGACCGACGTGGCCGGGCTGCTGGCGCGCGCGGTGGCGGATGCCGGGCTGGTGGGCACGGTCACGCCCGATGTCGCACCCGGGCTGACCTTCGCGCTGCGGCCGCAGGCGGTGGCGCGGGCCGTGGGCAACCTGCTGTCGAACGCGGCGCGTCACGGCGTGGCGCCGATCATGATGAGCGCTGCGGTGCAAGCGGGTGCGTTGCGGATCACGGTCAGCGATGCCGGCGCGGGCATCGCGCCGACCGCGGGCGAACAGATGCTGCGCCCCTTCGCCCGCGGCGATAGCGCGCGTGGCGGCGAGGGGACCGGGCTGGGCCTTGCCATCGTCAGCCGCGTGGCGGCCGCGCATGACGGCACGGTCACGTTCGGCCGCCGCAACGGCCGCTT
Organism: Novosphingobium sp. MD-1; assembly: GCF_001014975.1. GTDB lineage: Bacteria > Pseudomonadota > Alphaproteobacteria > Sphingomonadales > Sphingomonadaceae > Novosphingobium. Next base: position 54,368 of record NZ_BBXA01000028.1, read on the forward strand.
CGCGGTAACGCTGCTGCTGCGCGCAACCTGACCGACGACATGATCGCGTTCGCGCAATTATGCGCGCGAGCAGGTTTGTGGTCCTTGCGATGGATGAAGGAGGAACAGCACCTCGGTATGGTTCGGCAAGGCATCGTATATACTTCCGCGTGATAGCCTCCGCGCCGAAACTAACGCACCATCATGGCATCGATCCGGAATCGATGCGGTGCCAACTCTCCCGATCCCGCTATTGGCACTCCCAGGGCCTGATGTGGTCCCAACCTTGTCGGGCGGCCCCGAAGCTCCCCCCCTCCTGGGGGCCGCCCGGCATTTTCCATCTCCGAGATCGCATTTCGAACGGGCCAGTATCGCCACCGAACGGCTGGAGCGCGACTTCGCCGCACGAAGGCATTTTACCTCAGGCCACAGCGCGCCGCGTGCGCGCGAAAAAGCCGCCCTCGTAATGAGAGCGGCCTTTCCGGCGCAGTGTTCCGGTTTCGGGATCAGGCCTTGATAAAGGCCAGCATATCGGGATTGAGCACATCGGCGTGAACCGTCAGCATGCCGTGCGGAAAGCCCGGGTACACCTTTAGCTGGCCCTTGCGCAGCAACTTGATGGCAAGCTGCGCGGAATCCGCGATCGGGACAATCTGATCGTCATCACCGTGCAGCACGAGCGTGGGAACGTCGATTGCCTGCAGGTCCTTGGTAAAATCGGTTTCCGAAAATGCCTCGATGCAATCGTAGTGCGCCTTGGCGCCGCCGATCATGCCTTGCCGCCACCAGTTCTGGATCGTGCCGGGATAAATTTTGGCCCCCGGGCGGTTGAAGCCGTAGAACGGGCCACTCGCCACATCGAGGTAGAACTGCGCGCGGTTGGCTGCAAGCGCGGTGCGAAATCCGTCGAATACCGACATCGGGGTGCCGCCGGGGTTCTTGGCAGACTGCACCATGATCGGCGGGACGGCCCCGACGAGAATGGCCTTGGCAACGCGTCCTGGCTTGGCGCGGGCGACGTAGCGCGCCGCTTCCCCGCCGCCGGTCGAATGACCGATATGCACAGCGTTGCGCAGATCCAGGTGATCAGTCAGCGCGATGACATCGGCCACGTAAGTGTCCATGTCGTTACCCGTATCGGTCTGGGTGGAGCGGCCGTGGCCGCGGCGGTCATGGGCGATCACCCGATAGCCCTGCGCCAGGAAGTAGAGCATCTGGGCGTCCCAGTCGTCCGCACTGAGCGGCCAGCCGTGGTGAAACACAATCGGCTGTGCGCCTTTCGGGCCCCAGTCCTTGAAGAAGATTTCCGTGCCGTCTGCGACCTTGATCGTTCCCATGGTCATGTGTCCTTTTGATGCGGCGTCTTGGAGTACGGCCGCCATTGCGGGATCAGGAAATAGCGCGAGCCCGAGTGAGAGGGCTGCCCCGCCTACCACCTGGCGACGGGAGAGTTCGAAATCGGATTGGCTCATGACGCGTCAGCCTTCGTGTTCCGTTGGAGCAAGTGCCGCGGCGGCGGCGTCCGCTGCGTGTAAACGAACCACACGATGCAGCCGCAGCGCAATCACACGCGAGTATAGGGCGGCTTTCGCCGTTCGTCCGCCGCCCTGGCCATGTACCTTTTCAGGCGGCTGCGCTGGCGGTGATCGCCGGAAAGTCGACGTCGGTCTGCGCCACGTTGTTGATGAGATTGGTGAGGAAGTTCTTGGCGACGTTGGCCACGATCTCCAGGATCTGGGCATCACCATAACCCGCCGCGCGCAGTTGCGCCAGGTCGTCATCGCCAACCTTGCCGCGCGTTTCCGCGACACGCCGGGCGAAATGCAGCGCGGCGGCAAGCTTGTCGTCCGCTGCCTCCCCGCGCTTTGCTGCCGCGATATCGGCCTCCGAGAGACGGGCGAAGGTGTGCCCGGTATAGGTATGGGCGGCGGTGCAGTATTCGCACCCGTTGACGGCCGCCGTGGCAAGGGCGATCCCTTCGCGGGTCTTCAGATCGAGCGTCTTGCCGAGCGCACCGTCGAAGGCGCCGTGGGCGGCAAGGACGGCCGGGCTGTTGGCCAGCACGGCAAAGAAGTTCGGGGTGAAGCCGAGCTGCTTGTGCACGGCATCGAGCGTCGGCTGGGCGGCTGCAGGGGCTTGGTCACGGCTGGTGATGGCAATGCGGGACATCTTCATTCTCCGTTGTGGGGAAGGTGGGTGGCCGGGGCGGTTTAGCGCCCCGGCTGGTGGAACTGTTCGGCCAAGGGTATGGCCGATGCCGGATGTCCGCCGGTGATCAAAATGGTGTTGCCGGCCGGGGCCATGGGCCTTGTTCCCGAATGTGGTGGCGCTGGGTTTACACCGCAGCAGGTCCGAACAGGGCCAGTCTGAACCGAACTGCAGGGGTGGAACAGGCCTGCGATGGTTTGTCTTTCCCGTCCCTTGGTAGGGGGAGCAGGCTGTAAGAAGCCTCTTCTGGAAAACGCGACGGCTTTCAGCCTCGCGGCTTGCGGCAACGCCAGTAATGGGTCCTTACCTTAGCGGTAAGTGGCCTCAAGCTTGGCGAACTCGTCGTCGCTCAGCACGATATCCAGTGCCCGAGCATTTTCTTCGAGGTGCGCCACGCTCCCGGTGCCCGGGATGGGCAAGATGACGGGACTGCGACGCAGCAGCCAGGCGAGGGCAATTTGGCCCGGCGTCGCCGCATGTGCCTGCGCGATAACGGCAAGGGCGGAACCGGGACCGGTCAGCGCCCCTGCCGCGAGCGGAAACCATGGAATGAATCCAATCGCGTGGCGCGTGCAATAATCCAGCACACTTTCGCTCGAGCGATCGGAAAGATTGAAGCGGTTCTGCACGGTCGCGACCGGAAAGACCCGTTGCGCCGCCTCGATCTCCGCAACTGTTACCTGACTGAGCCCGGCATGGCGGATGATCCCTTCGTCGATCATGGCACGAACGGCGCCAAACTGCTCGTCACGCGGTACGCTGGGATCAATCCGGTGCAGTTGCCACAGATCGATCTGCTCTACGCCAAGATGCGTCAGGCTCCTGCGCGCCTGGGCGATGAGATAGTCGGGATCGCCGTGCGGCATCCACGCATCGGGGCCGGGCCTGCGGAGCCCGGCCTTTGTGGCGATGTGCATGCCGGGGGCGTAAGGATGCAGGGCTTCACGGATCAGCGGTTCGGAAACATCCGGCCCGTAACTGTCCGCCGTATCGATCAGGTTGATGCCCAGTTCGGGCACCCGGCGGAGCGTGGCGAGGGCTGCTTCCCGGTCGGTGGGCTGCCCCCATATGCCTGGCCCGGTGAGACGCATGGCGCCGAAGCCTAGCCGGCTTACCTCAAGTTCGCCGCCGATCCGAAACGTTGTGTTGTCCATCGCCGATCCCCTCATTCCGCCAGAATGGCGTTGAGAACACGCAACTGGGTGACGTCTTCCATGCCCGGAAGGCCGTTCTGGAGACCTATGCCCGATTGCTTGGCGCCGCCGAACGGAACGTCCAGGGGCAGTGCCATGTGCTGGTTCACCCAGATGGTGCCGGTCTGGATGCGGCTGGCCACGGCCATGGCCCGGTCCGTGTCTGTACCCCAGATGGTGCCGCCCAACCCGAAGTCGCTGGCGTTTGCCGCGGCCACCGCTTCGTCCACATGCTCGTAGGCCAGGACCGGGAGAACCGGGCCGAACTGTTCCTCCTGAACCAGCCGCGCCTGCTCGGGCAGACCGGTGACGATTGCCGGGCGGATGAAGTAGCCCTGACCGGTGGCGTCGCCGCCGGTCAGGAATCGGCCGCCCTGCGCGCGGGCGGACGCGATCACGTCCAGCACCTTGTCGAACTGCATGCGGTTTTGCAGCGGACCCATGGTGGTGGAAGGGTCCATGCCATCGCCCAGAACCGCCGCAGCGGCCCGTTCGGCAAGGGCCGCTGCGAGATCGGCTGCATGCCGGCGCGGGGCGTAGACGCGCTTGGTGGCAAAGCAGACTTGGCCTGCATTGATGAAGGCTGCGGCAAAGATGCGGTCTGCAACCTTGGCGATGTCGGCATCGTCCAGCACGATGGCTGCGTCGTTGCCGCCGAGTTCCAGGGTAAAGCGCTTCAGCGTGTCGGCGGCCGACGCCAGCACCTTTTTGCCGGTCGGCGTCGAGCCGGTGAAGCTGACGTGGGCGACGTCGGGATGGCTGGTCAGCAGAGGGCCGAGGTCATTGGCATCCACCAAGGTCTGGAAGACGCCGGCGGGGAAAATTTCGGCAGCCAGCTGGCCGAGGAGAAGGGTCGAAAGCGGCGTGGTGGGGGCGGGCTTGGCGATCACCGTGTTCCCGGTAATCAGCGCCGGCCCAAGCTTGAACGAGAGCAGCGTCATCGGCCGGTTCCACGGCATGATAGCGACCAGCACCCCATGCGCGTAGCGTTGTTCGACGATGCGCTGTCCGGGAGTTTCGAGCAGCACGCGGTCGGCCAGAGACTGCGTGGCGAAGTGGGCGATGGCATCGCGCGCGCGGCCCACCTCGAAGCGGCAATCTGCAATCGGGCCGCCGCGTTCACGGGTCAGGGTTGCTGCAATGGAATCGAGGTTGGCGGTGATCGCCTCGGCAAACCGTTCAAGGTACGGCCTGCGGCCTTCGTAACCGAGGGCTTCCCAGGCGGGTTGAGCGCGCTTGGCGGCCTGTATGGCAGCTTCGGCCTGAGCGGCACTGGCGCGCGGCGACTGCGCGAAGGGCTGGGCCATCGTCGGATCGATGACGTTGATGGTATCGGTGCCGTCGACCAGTGCGCCGTCGATCAGGAGGTGGTAAGGCATGGGGCAATTCCTTGGTGGCGCCGCCGTTGGCGACGGGACGTCTTGGTCGCCACCATGATCGGGTGCCGGCATTCGGCACAGCTCTACCGTGGTATGCCCTGCTGCGCGCAAAGTCTCCGTGGCTGCCGCTGCGCGCGGGCGACGCGTCACATCATCCCGTTGCGAATGGATTTGATCGCGGCAACAAGCTGCTGGGGATTGAAAGGCTTGCGCAGGAAAAGGCGCACGCCGGCATTCCGGGCCTGCCGTTCGATCACCGGCGTGGCAAACGCGGTAATCATGATCGTGGGCATTCCAAAATCCCGCAGCGCATCGATCAGATCGAGTCCGGTCAGACCCGGCATCTGGAAGTCGGTGATGACGCAGAAGAAACTCGAGACATCGGCAGATTTAAGGAAATCGGTAGCTGACTTGAACGAAGCCGTGAGATAGCCGTGACTTTCCAGCATCCCTTCCAAAGCCTCACGCACGTCATCGTCATCGTCGACAATTCCGATTAGGGCCGGCATTTTCGGGGAAGGCCCAGGCACCAACATTGTCCTCTCGTTCGGGGCTGCTTGGCATTGCCAGGCCGGTGTTGCCGCTGGTGGTCATCGGCTACTTTGCGGCCAATTGATAGCAGTGTTGCGGCTGCATAGCTCTTGTTCTGTGGCTTCCCATACCGAGGTATGGGGCGCGGCGGCTGGCACTGCGGGCAAAGTCGATGTAGATTGGCGTCGCAATACAAGGCCGATCGGCCGGAAAGGCGATCCATGGCTACGGTCAGGGCAGCTCTCGTGCAGGAAGCATCGGCCCAGTTCACATCGCGGCAGCCGCTTGTCCTCGTCGTGGATGATGATCCCGACGTGCGCGCAAGCCTGCAGGACATGTTCGAATCCGTGAGCCTTGAAACGGCCGTGTTCGAATCCACCGCGGAGATGCTGCAGCATGGCATACCCGATCGGCCATGCTGCCTTGTGCTGGATTTGCGGCTGCCGGGCACCGGCGGACTCGAATTCCAGGCGCAGCTGAGGGAGATGAACCAGTTCGTGCCGATCGTGTTCATCACCGGTCACGCCGATGTCGCCACCTCCGTCAGGGCGATGAAGGCCGGTGCGATCGACTTCCTGCCAAAGCCCTTTCGTCAGCAGGAACTGCTCGACGTGGTGTCTCATGCGCTGCGGACCGAAGGTGAAAAGCACAGGGATGGCGGAGAGCGAAACACCGTGCGGCGGCTGGGCGAAAGCCTGACCCCGCGCGAAACGGATGTCTTGCGCGGGGTTGCGCGCGGCTTGCTCAACAAGCAAATCGCCTATGAACTCGGCATCACCGAAATCACGGTGAAGATGCATCGCTCAAGCGCGGGGCGCAAACTCAAGTCGATTTCGGTCGCCGATATGCTGCGCAAGATCGACCTGCTCGGCATCTAGGCGGACGCTGCCGATGGGGGGCACGGGTGCTTGGCCCTGCCGTGCCGGTAAGGGCTCCTGACCCTAAAGACGGAAGCCGAACTCCAACCCGAACGTGCGGGGCGGGGCCATGTTGCCGAGCGCACGGCTCGCGTCGAGATCGCCGGTGATGGAGATATTGGTGAATGCGCGCGTGTTCGTGAGATTGTCGACGAACGCGGTGGCCTGCCAGCGCCCATGCGCGGGGATCCACGTCGCGCGGGCTTTCAACCACCACCAGGCAGCCTGAGTGGCGCGCGCATCGCGAAAGGCGGTGAACCAGATCCGGTCCTGCCAGCTGGCATCGCCGCGCAGCCGCAGGATGGCGCCGCCACGCAGCGCAAAATCCCGTTCGGCATAGCCTAGTACGCGCCAGCGCGGCGCCTGGGGCAGCGGATTTCCGGCAAGGTCTTGCGTGCCGAGGCCGGGCTGCTTGGTGTTGATGGTGGCGTAGCGCGAAAAGCGCGCGTTCAGCCAGGTCGCCTGCGCTGCGAACCGGAACTGCGGCCCGCTCGCGCCGCGCAGACCCAGCTCCACGCCGTCGACCCTTGCGTTTGCCGCGTTGCGGATGAGCACGGAATTCGCGTCGACATCCTGCACCTGAAGGTCGCGGTAATCGTAGTGAAAAGCACTCGCTTCGATGTTCCAGTTCGGGCCGGCAAACCTGGCACCCAATTCATAGGACCAGATCTTTTCCGGGGCATACGGCGTGTTCTGCGCAGAGCCGAGGTTGAACCCGCCTGCCTTGTAGCCGCGCGTGGCCGAGGCGAAGATATGGCTGCGCCCCGAAAGCCTGTGGTCGATCACGGCCTTTGGTGTGAAGGACCGGAAATCGGCCGGAGCAAGGACCGAATTGTTCAGGGTCTGGAGGCCGGTGAAATCGAGCAGATTGCTCCCCTGGCGGCGTTCGCGCGTCCAGCGTCCGCCAACGGTGACTGTGGTGCGAGGCAAGATCGCGCCGCCAACCTCGCCAAACAGCGCATCGGCAAGGGTGCGCTGTTTGCCGTTGGCGCGCAGCAGGCAGCAGTCGGCACTGCCCGTGCCGCCCAGAAGCGCAACGAGGTAAGGGAAGAAGTACTCGTTGCGAACCGCATTGTGCTCGATGTAGTGCGAGGCGCCGAGCCAGTAAGTGAGCGTGGCCGAAGGCGCCGAGTGCAGCGCCAGGTCAATGCTCCATTGCCGGGCGTTTTCTTCCTTGTACTGGGTTTCGGCCAGCACGGTGCTGTTCGACAGATCGTCGAAGTTTTTCGGATGCGTCTGGCGATAGGCTGCCGTCGCGCTCAATATGGTGCCCCCCAGATCGAGCTCGGCCCGGGCCATCAGGCCCCAGTTCAGCGGCCGGTTGAACGGCAGCACGGACGAGGCGATGGTGCGCGCTCCGACCGGGCCGACGATGCCTTGCGCAAGGCGCGAGAGGAAGACGGGATTGTTGCCATAGCCCGGCCCGGCAAAGTGGAACACCACGGCGCGGTCATCAGCCCGGCTGACATCGGCGGAGAGGGCAAGTTTCAGATTGCTGCGGGCCTGCCAGTCCAGCCGCAGGCGGGCGCTCTGGTCGTGCTGGTCCTCGGCGCGATCAACGCGGTCCTTGCCGCTTGCATCGCGTCCGGTGATCAGCCGGGTGTAGCCGGCGTGATTGCTGCTCCCCACCGACAAGCGCATTGCCAGTCTGTCGGTCAGCGGGCCGGCAATGCTGGCGAAGGCATCGGCGCGGGCATAGTTGCCGAACGCCACGCGCCCGTCGGCCTGCCAGTCCTGCGCGGGGCCGCGGCTCACCAGATTGATCGCGCCCCCCGTGGCGTTGCGGCCATAGAGTGTGCCTTGCGGGCCTTTGAGGATTTCTATCCGGTCGAGATCGAACATCGCCGATGCCGCTGCGCTCGGCCTGCCAAGATAGACTCCATCGAGATTGACCGCGATGCTGCTGTCAAATCCGCCCAGGAAGGTGACCGCGCCGATCCCGCGCACGAAGATCTGGCTCTCGCCCTGATAGGCGGAAATCTGGAGGCTGGGTTCGATCATCGCCAGATCGGCAAACGAGCGGACCGAACGGGCCTGCAACTGCTGCCCGGTCAGAACGGTCAGGCTGGCGGGCACGGCGTCTGCGGGCAGCGGGCGGCGCAAGGCTGTCACGACGATGTGGGAGGTATCCGTCGCGGTAGCGCTACTGCCGGGATCGGTGGCGGATGCTGCCGAAGGCGCCGCGAAGAAGGCTGCGACGAACAAGCACGCGCCGAGAATCGTGTGCCGCATTCCGGGGTTTCTATCGGTAAATCGGTCGTACTGCCATGGTCGTTCCAATGGGCCGCGATGCATCAGCGCAGCACGATGTCGCCGAGATCGATCGACACGACGAGCGGCTCGGCCATCGGTTTGCCATCGGCCTGACGCGGATAGATGCGGCGGCGGGTGGGAAACCGGATGCCCTGCACTTCGACATAGTCTGTGGGATAGTGGGCGCCCGGCGTGTTCCCGGCGATCTCGACGTCGTAATCGTGGCGCCGCAGCAGGCCGTCATTGCCGATGTAAAGCGTCTGGTGCGTGCTGTGGGTGGCGATGTGCGTGGGAAATGTCACCGCGAGGCGGCGCCATTGCTCCCCGCTTTCCTCCCAGGGTTCGATTTCCTGCGCCGTAACTCCCGGCTCGGCCAGCAGGAAGGGAAGCGTCAGATAGGTCCACATCGCGCAGCCGGCAAAGTAGGCCAGCTGCAGTTCGGTCCACGGGGTTTCGAGCGTATGCCCGGCAAACGAGGCGCGCGGGTCGGCCAGTTCTTCCACCACGGTATCCGCGCCGGACACCAACGCAACCCGATGCGGCGCGAACGCGGACTTGCGCGCCGCATCGCCGAAGGGCGCGTGCGAGGCCTGTTGGCGGGTCAGGTCTATGGTCACCACGGTATCGTCCAGCACGCCGCCGACCCCCTTGAGCGGCCAAAGCGCACCGCCTTGCGCGAGCCGCGCGGAAAGCGTGGTGAAGCGCTTCCATTGGACCAGCCCGCCATGGGCGGCAACGGTTGCAGAAGCGAGGGGATCCATAGCATGTCCTTCATTCGGCAGGGGGCGGCAATCGTCCGCAGGCTGCTCAGTGTCCGTCGAGAAACAGGAGGAGATGGGCCAGAAACAGTTCGGGATACTGGAACTGTGCCGCATGGCCAGCATCGGGATAGAGGACGAGTTGCGCATCGGGCAGATGCTGCTGGAGATGGAACGAATTGATCGTTGGCAGCATCACGTCGAGGCTGCCATTGACGACCAGCGTCGGGCAGCTGATCGCCGCAAGATCGGCGAAGCGTTCGCCGTGGGGCACAAGCCAGTCCCGTCCGGCGGCCACTTGCGCCATGATCGTGGCCATGCCGCTGGGCGGATCGACATCTTCTGTTCGTTCATGCCGGCGCTGCCAGAATGCCGCCGCGGCCGCGCGGCCCGCTTCGGAATGGCCGAAAAACAGCCAGGCAAAGTCCTCGAGGTTGGCGTTGCCACTGGCTCGCTGTGCCACTTCGGCCTGATAGGGCGTAGGTTCGCCGCCGCGCGGGCTGGTGCCCAGCAGCGCCAGCTTGCGCAAGCGGTCGCCGTGCTGCTTGGCATACGCCTGCGCGACCATGCCGCCCATCGAGAAGCCGAGCAGATCGAACGTGGGAAGTTGGAGTGCATCGACGAATTCGGCGATGCATCCGGCCATGCCCTCGATCGTCGGTGGGGCGGTGCCCGTGGAACTGGCGACCCCGGCGTTGTTGACCAGGATGACCGGGCGTTTGCGGGCAAGGCCGTCGGTCAGCAAGGGGTCCCAGTGATCCATGCCTCCAGTGAAATGCTGGAGAAGCACGATGGGGTTTCCTCCTTCGTCGCCGAACCGACGATAGGCATAGCGCGTTTCGCCGACCACGACGTGCTGCGTCGGCGCTGTCTTGTGCTGGTTCAAGGGGTTCTCCTTTCGCGGAGAGCTTGAGCATGGCGGTTTGCGATAGCCAGACAGAACAAGGTAGGGGGAGGGCATACCAGCGCGCAGCCATCGCAGCCGAGCACCATATGGCTACAATGGTGTTCACGCACGGGCCGGGGATGCTTCCAGGCGGCTTCGTACTTGCTCAGGCGGCAATAGGGGTTTGACGTTAGGCTCATGCGCTGCGGCGGCTTGTCAGGCGCGAATAGCGATGGAATGACAGGCAGATTGGGCGATGGGACCGATTGGCATGACCGACCGCAAATACAGCTATCTCTGGCTGCCTGGCGCCTTCTTCATGGCATGGGTGGTGTTTTTCCTCGACCGGGCCTCTGCGAATAATCTGCCTGTTTCCATTCTCCATCTTGTCGTAGTCGCAGCGGCCCTTGCGGGCGGCGGGGAAATCGCGGTTCTCGTCGGAGCGCCTGTCTGCATGGCGCTGGCTTTCGCCGCCCGGCTTCTGGCGCAGGCGGATCCGGCGCCGCTTGCTGCCGCAGCGCAGGCGCTTTTCCCCTGCATCGCGATCGGTGTTGTCGCATTCCTGTTGCTAAGCCAACGACGCCTGCGCGCGGCGAGCGCGGAGGCAGACCGCCGCCGGGCCGAGATCGAACATTTCCTCAACTCGGTCCCGTTCGTGCTGTGGCGGTCCAACCCGCGGGGTGAGATCGAGTACCTCAACGAACACTGGACCCATGTAACCGGACTGGATCGCTCAAGCGTGCTGGCGAACGAGCGCTACAACGATGTCGTCCACCCCGATGACCTTCCCGCGCTTCATGCCGCGGTTCCCCATGCGGTCGCCACGCAGACCCTGACCGACCTCGAGATCCGCGTGCGCCAGGCCGACGGTTCGTATCGCTGGATGCAAATTTACGACAAGCCAGTCCGCTCACCCATCACCGGCGAGATCGAGCGCTTCGGCGGGCTTTCCGACGTACATCAAGAGGTAACCGCGAAGGAGGAACTGCAAAAGGTCCGCAACGAACTGGAAGAAAGCCAACGGGAATTGACAGTTTTTGCGGATTCGGTTCCCCAGTTGCTCTGGCGCTCGACGGCGGACGGGAAATGGGATTTTCTCAACCAGCGCTTCACCGAGATTACCGGCGTTGAACGAGAGGAAGGCATTGCCGGGCAAACCTGGCGCGAATGCGTCCATCCCGAGGATATCGGGCCATTGCGCCAGGTGCTGACGCGGTCACTGGAAACCGGCGAAGATATCGCCTGCCAGGTCCGTCTGCGGCACAAGGACGGCAGCTATCACTGGATGTCGATGGCACGTCGGGCGGTGCGGTCCGCCGAGACCGGCGAGATACTGCGCTTCTATGGCGGCGCGACGGACATCCACAACGAGGTGTTGGCCCAGCAGCGCGTCAACGACCTGATGGCCAACCTCGAACGCAGGGTCGCCGAGCGGACGGCCGAACTGCTGCGCACGGAAGCGCGCTATTCGAGTCTGTTCGACGTGGGCGGCATCAGCTTCGCCGAGATGGACTTCAGCCTGACCAAGCCCATCCTCGAACGCATCAAGGCGCAAGGCGTCCAGGATTTGCAGGCGTACTTCGACGAAAATCCGCAGGTTCTCGAGGAATGCCTGTCGAATATCAGGACCACGCGGGTCAATCGGGCGCTCGCCCAGATGATGGGCTATGCGGACCTTGCCGAACTGGCGGCCAACCCGCCCGCGCACAATGCCGAGGACGGCCGCGACGTCCTGATAAGCCAGCTCGAGATGGTCTATTACGATCAAGAGCATATTTCCGGGCAGACCGTGCTGATCGGCAAGGATTCCCGCCGGATACCCGTTCATTTCAACGTGAACCGGCTGTCGGACGACCTGCACCTGTCAAACCTCGTCGACCTTTCCGAACAGCAGCGGATCGAGGAGATGCGCCGCGCCGCGCAGGACGAACTGGCGCGGGCCAACCGCATTGCAACGGTGGGTGCCTATTCCGCCACCATCGCGCATGAACTGAACCAGCCCATCGCGTCGATGGCGATGGATGTGCAGACCACCGTGCGCTGGCTCACCGGGGAAACACCCAATCTTGAGGCGGCGATCCGTGGCATCGAGCGGCTGACCCGGACGGTTCACCGTGTTCAGGCGATTGTCGAGCACACGCGCGAGAGTCTTGCGCCGCGGCGCCGCGAATTGCGGCGCGTCGATATCAGCGCGCTGGCGCGGGCCACCTGTGGTCTGCTCGAAAGCGAGGTCAGGCGGGCAGAGGCGCAATTGGTGCTGCACTGCGATCCCGATCTTGCGCTCGTCCTCGCCGATCCGGTCGAGTTCCAGCAGGTGCTGGTCAATCTCATCACCAATGCGGCAGAGGCGATGCTGGCGGGGACCGATCCGCGGAAGATCACCGTCGAAATCTCGAACGCTTCCGAAGGCATCGCGGTTTCGGTGCGGGATACCGGTCCCGGTATCCCGGACGATATCCTCGACAAGCTGTTCGAACCGTTCTTTACCACCAAAGCGACCGGCATGGGGATGGGCCTGCAGGTCTGCCGCAACGCGGTGCAGGGCATGGGGGGGAACCTGCATGTGCGGAACGAGCCGGGCGGCGGCGCGGTATTCAGCTTTACGGTGCCCGGTATCGCTGCCCTGGACTGATGCCTGGCTGGGCGCAGTCGTGCCGCAGCAGCGCTCCAGACGCTGAGCTTCGGAATGTTTATGCACTTTGATCGTCTGGCCTTGCGCTTGCGGCAAGCGCCTTTGCAGGCGTGCGCCGGCGTCCTTTAAGGCTTCCACTCCCCGCTGCCCCTTTTTGCCGGCCAAAACCATACACAGGTAGGTCTGTCCGCGGCATCCGATCTGGCGTAACCTGCCCGAAAATCGGAGGAATCAGGCGTGACGACCATTAACGTGAACGGCCAGCAGCGTGAGGTCAAAGTCGATGCCGAAACACCGCTGCTTTGGGTGCTGCGCGACGATCTGGGGTTGACCGGCACCAAGTTCGGTTGTGGCATCGCGCAATGCGGCGCATGCACCGTTCATCTGGATGGCGCACCCGTCCGGTCCTGCCAATTGCCGGTGGGGGAGATTGGCAACAAGCCGGTCACGACCATCGAGGCGATCGGTACGACCCCGGCCGGCGCGCGCATCCAGAAGGCGTGGCTCGATCTGGACGTGATCCAGTGCGGTTACTGCCAGTCTGGCCAGATCATGTCGGCCGCGGCCCTGCTGGCCAGCAATCCGACGCCCGATGATGCCGCGATCGACGCCGCCATGGCTGGTAACATCTGCCGATGCGGAACCTATGTGCGTATCCGCGAGGGCATCAAGGAGGCGGCGCGTCATGGCTGATCCGGCTCTCTCGCGCCGACAGGTGCTGCGCGGCGCGTCGCTTGGCGCCGGTGCGCTGGTGCTTGGCCTTACCGTCCGGGGCGTTTCGGTGGTTGCGGCAACCGGCGCGGCCCCCGCCTCCGCAGCCTTCGCCCCCGACGCCTTCATCCGCCTGGCTGGGGACGGGAACGTAACCCTGGTGATGCCGCAGACCGAGATGGGGCAGGGCATCTACACCGCTTTGGCGATGCTGATCGCCGAGGAACTGGATGTCGCGCTTGAGGCGGTCAAGCTGGAAGAGGCGCCGGCCGACGACGCGCTCTACGGCAATCCGATCTTCAAGGTGCAGGCCACCGGCGGTTCGACATCGGTGCGCGGCTATTGGCCGGTCATGCGCAAGGCTGGCGCCAGCGCGCGCGCCATGCTGATCGCTGCGGCCGCGCGGCAATGGCATGTGCCGGCGGCGGAATGCCGCACCGAACCGGGTGAAGTCGTCCACCAGCCCAGCGGTCGACGCCTTGCCTATGCCGCGCTGGCCGCGCAGGCCGCGCGCGAGCCGGTGCCGGCCGATCCGCCGCTCAAGTCGCCAGAAACCTTCCGCCTTATCGGCCATTCGCAGCGACGCCTCGATACCGCGCACAAGGTCGATGGTTCGCTCCGCTACGGTATCGACGCAACGCCCGAAGGCGTGCGGTTCGCCTCGCTGGCCTGCGCTCCGGTGGTGGGCGGGAAGGTCGTGCGGGTCGATGATCGCCCGGCCAAGGCCCTGCCCGGCGTGCAGCAGGTGATCGTGCTTGATGATATGGTCGCGGTGGTGGCCGAAACCAGCTGGGCGGCGATGCGCGCGCTGGCAGCGATGGACATCACCTGGAACGATGGTCCCAATGCCGCACTGGGCACTGCCGACTTGTGGGCGGATCTGGAAAAGGCATCGCAAGCCGAGGCGCACGTCGCACTGGATACCGGCGCAGCGGCGAAATTGTCGGGCGATGGTGTGATCGAGGCGCACTACGCCTTGCCCCTCCTGGCCCATGCTCCGATGGAGCCGATGAACTGCACCGTCCACCTCACGTCCGGAAAATGCGAGGTCTGGGTCGGTACCCAGGTGATGACGATGACGCAGCGGGCTGCCGCGCAAGAGGCTGGCCTCAGTCCGGACCAGGTGACGGTCCATAACCATCTTATCGGTGGCGGCTTCGGTCGCCGTCTGGAGGTGGACGGGGTCCGCAAGGCCGTGCGTATCGCCAAACATGTCGATGGCCCGGTCAAGGTCGTCTGGAGCCGGGAAGAGGATGTAGCGCGGGCGCCCTATCGCTCGGTCTATGGCGCCTGGCTCAAGGCCAGGATCGCGAACGGCAAGGTCGAGGCCTGGTCGCATCGCGTTGTCGGCCCCAGCGTGGTCGCGCGCTGGCTGCCACCCGCCTACGACGGCAAAATTGATAGCGATGCCGTCGATGGCGCGGCCGAGACGCCCTACGACATGCCCGCCCTGCTCGTGGACTGGGTCCGCCACGAACCACGCGGCGTGTACACCGCGTTCTGGCGCGGCGTCGGACCGAACATGAACGTGTTCGCCACCGAAAGCTTCGTTGATCGCGTGGCGCGGGAAGCGGGGCAGGACCCGCTGGCCTTTCGCCGCAACCTGATCGGCAAACATCAACGCGCCCGCGCGGTGCTCGATCTGGCCGCGGAGAAGGCGGGCTGGGGCACGCCGCTGCCGGCCGGCGCGGGGCGTGGCATCAATCTGCAATACGTGTTCGGTACGTATCTTTGCACCGTGGCCGAAGTTGTCGTGGCCGAGGACGGCACGGTGGCGGTCAAGCGGTTGACCACGGCGGTGGACTGCGGATCGCCTGTCAATCCGGACGGCATCGTGTCCCAGATACAGGGCGGCATGGTATTTGGCCTTTCCGCCGCGCTCTATGGCCAGATCACCCTGGCGAACGGGCGGACGCAGGAAAGCAATTTTCACGATTACCGCGTCGTCCGCATCGACGAGATGCCGCAGATCGAGGTCCATATCGTACCCAGCGCCGAGGCGCCCGGCGGGATCGGCGAACCTGGCACGGTCACCGTCCAGGGCGCGCTCAACAACGCCATCTACGCCGCAACGGGCATCCAGCTCAGCCGGATGCCCGTCGATCCCTCCCTGCTAAGCAAGAGCGCCTGGCGATGAAAGGCACCCGCAAAACGATCTTCCTTGGCGCGATTGCGGCGCTTGCCATCGCGGGTGGACTTGCCTGGTGGCAAGTGGCCTTGCCGGGGCCGCTGGCGTTCGCGGGCGGCCGTCAGGTCGATCTGGCCACCTACCGCGGACGGTCGCCCACCGGGGTTCCATCCGAACTGGCGTCGGCTGATCCGCTCACGAAGGGCCGCTATCTTACCGAGGCCGCCGATTGTCAGGCCTGCCACACCGCCAAGGGTGGCAAGCCATTTGCCGGCGGGCGGGCGTTCAAGCTGCCGTTCGGCACGATCTACACCCCCAACATCACGCCCGACCGGGAGACCGGTATAGGGGCCTGGAGCGATGCCGAATTCGTGCGCGCCGTGCACAAGGGCATCGGCCGCGATGGCCAGCGGCTCTACCCGGCATTCCCCTACGCATCCTACGCCATGCTGACCGATGACGATGTGCTGGCGATCCGTCGCTATCTCGCCAGTCTGGCGCCGGTGCGGCAGGCAAACTTGCCCAACACTTTTAGCTTCCCCTTCAACCAGCGCTGGCTGATGGCGATCTGGGGAGCCCTGTTCAACCGCGAACCGGTATTCCGTCCGGTCGCCGATCGCGATGCCCAGTGGAATCGCGGCGCCTATCTGGTCGAAGCGGCCGGCCATTGCGGCGAATGCCACACGCCGCGCACGCTGATGCAGGCCATGAACACCCGGCAGAAGTTCGCCGGCGGCGCCGCCGAAGGCTGGAACGCCTACAACATCACCGGCGATCAGGTGAGCGGCATCGGGGCGTGGTCGTCGGACGACCTCGTCAGCTATCTTGCGCGCGGGCATGCGCCGCAACGCGGTGTCGCCTCCGGTCCGATGGCCGAGGTGGTTGCATTGAGCACCGGGCGGCTGACACCTTCGGACGTTGCCGCGATCGCGGCTTATCTGCGGACCATTCCCTCCATTCGCAGCTCTGGCCTGCCCGCGATGGCCGGGCCGGCCAACCCCGTCGCTTCGCAAGGCCCGACGGGCAATCCTCACGGCAAGCGCGTGTTCGAGCAGGCTTGCGTCAGTTGCCACGCGTGGAGCGGCAAGGGAGCCGTCAGTCCTTTCCAGCAGTTGACCGGTATCCGGGCCGTCAACGATCGCACCGGCACCAATGTCGCGCTGATGGTGCTGAACGGCGGTGGTTCGGCGCATTCGCCCGGTCCCTACATGCCGGCCTTCCATGCCGCCTATTCGGACGCGGAGATCGCGGCGGTTGCCAACTACGTTACCGCCCGGTTCGGGACGCAGGCTTCGAATCTGACCGCGGCGAGCGTGCGGGAACTGCGAGAGCAGTGAGAGGGATCGCCCTGCCTTGATACATGTGCCGAATGCCGGAGCGGCGTTGCTGGAATGAAAGCGAAGCCCGCGATGAAGCTGTTTACCCATCCCGGCGCAAGTTCGCTCTCCGTCCATATCCTGCTGCGGGAGATCGGCGCGTCTTTCGCGCTTGAAGTGGTCGACGTATCGCTGAAGCGCCGACCGGACGGTTCGGATTATCGCGCCATCGCCCCCCGCGGGATGGTGCCGCTGCTCCTGCTTGAAGACGATACATGGCTGACCGAGAACATCGTGATCGCCCAATATCTATGCGAACGGTTCGGCCGCGACGATCTGCTTCCCGCCGCCGGCACGATGGAGCGCTACCGGGTGCTCGAATGGCAGAGCTTCACCGCCGCCGAATTGCATAAGAGCTTCGTACCGCTGCGCTGGCCGCTTGACGAACGCGCGCGCGCCGTTGCGCTGGAGCGGATCGAGGGCCGTCTTGCGCAGGCCGAGCGCGATCTTGTTGGCCCCTTTCTGACCGGGGCAACGTTTACCGCCGCGGATGCCTATTTCTTCGTGATCGCCAGCTGGACGCGGTATTTCAAAATTTCCCTGGCGCCCTTTCCCCGCATCGCCGCGCTGCTTCGCCTTGTCGGCCGGCGGCCTTCAGTCGCGGCGGCCATCGGGGCCGAAGGGCAGGGCCTTGTCACGATCGACGAGACCATCCCTCTGCCTTAGGTTTCGCGCGCGATTAGGGTGTCCAAGAGCGGGGTCGCCCCGCCGCCTGGCGAAGTTCGATCAGGACATGCATCAGTGCGCAGTGGCGCCACTTGAGGCTTCGCGTTGCGGATTGCGGTGTCCGTCAGTGCCATTGGGGGCACGCCTTTCGCCGGTTTCAAAGTGGCCCCCAAGGTGGCCCCCAGAATCACCCGCTTACGGGCGTGCAAAGGCGGACATCAGCGGTTAGGCCGACGCAGAATATGGCTGATTTCTGCCGTTTTTTCAAGCTTTGGCGGGGTTTGGCGAACAGGCCAATGGTGCCCGGGGACGGAGTCGAACCGCCGACACCGTGATTTTCAGTCACGTGCTCTACCAACTGAGCTACCCGGGCATCGCTGCGGACTTTCCCTCGAGAGGGTGTCTGGCGAATGGAAGCGCGCCTATGGCGAAGCGCGGCTGGCTTGTCCAGCCCTGATTTGCACTTTTCACCTCTATCTGCCGAACGCCGGCGGGGACAGTTCAATCCTGCGCATCGGGATCGGCCGGCGGGCCGGGGAGGGCATAGCCATCGTCCAGCCATTGCACCAGATCGCGATCGCGGCAGCGGGTGGAACAGAACGGCGCGTGGGCTTCCACGCGGGGCTTGCCGCAGATCGGGCAGCGGCGTTGCCCGTTCACGCGGGGAGAGGGTTTGAGGGTCATGCCGCGACTGCCTGCGCGAATCCGCCGTTGAGAGCAAGACCCGCGTCTTCGTGCCAGCGCACGATGCGCCCGGTGCGGCGGACCAGTTCGGCTTCCCATTCCGCCGGCATGGCCCTTCGGAGCGCCGGAGCGGCGGTCAGCAGCAGCACGCCGGGATCGGGGACCCGTTCTGCCTGGCGCAGCAGGGCGCGCAGCGTGGCACCGGCGGGGTGCCGGGCGCAGCGTGCGACCAGCGAGGGCCGTTCGAGCCGGGCGACGAGCTGGACGAAGCCGAAGCCGTTCATGGCGGTGCGTTCGCCCTTCCATCCGGCCAGCGCTTCGGCGAGAGCGGCATCGACGGCAAGGCGGTCCTTCCGGTCCGCCAGCGTCGGGAAATCGATGCCGATCGATCCGCCGATGTCCAGCCGCGCGAGGGCGGCGGCAATCGCGGGGACGGCGGCGCGGGCCAGCATTGGCGGCGGCAGTGTGCCGTCGATGTCGATCAGCGTCATCGCGGGCGTGGGGCTGACGAGGAGGCTGCCGCCGGCAAAGGCGATCTCGCCGCCTTGCGCCTGTTCGACCAGTTCGTGCCAGCCGGCTTCGTCAAAGGTGCGGTCCGTGACCGGCACCGAACGGACCGGCAGGGGGCCGGCGTGCAGGTTTTCCAGCAGGCTGGGTGCAGGGGAGGGCGCGGCGTCCGCAGCGGCGGCGCGTGCCTGCGGCAGCTTGGTGCGGCCTTTTTCCGCGATCGCGGCGCGGGTTATGCGCAGCAGCACCGTCGCGCCTTCCGTGACCGCCGGATCGAGGCCATCGACCAGCGCTTCACCGCCATCGGCGAACCGCGCGATCCCGCGCCGGGCGCCCTTGTGCTTCACGATCACCTGGGCCGGTCCGATGAATCCGGGGCGCAGCATTTCGCCCCAGTCGACGCGCGCGGCGATGATTTCGCCCCGGTCCACAAGGATCGCGCGTTCTTCGCCGATCCCGGCCTCGTGCAGCCATTCAGCCAAGCGGAAAGCCCGCGCGGCGCAGCAACAGGCGGGTTTCGTAGAGCGGCAGGCCCATCACCCCGGAGTGGCTGCCGGAAAGCCACAGGCACAGCCCTTCCGCGCTGCCCTGGATGGCATAGCCGCCTGCCTTGCCGCGCCATTCGCCGCTCGCGATGTAGCCGTCGGTTTCTTCCTGCGTGAAGCGCTTGAAGCGGACGATCGTCTCGCTCAGCGCCTCGTGCAGGGTTCCGTCAGGCGTGACGGCGGCGACGGCCGAGAACACGCGATGGCGGCGGCCGGATAGCAGCGCCAGGCAGGCGCGCGCGGTGGCTTCGTCTTCCGCCTTGGGCAGAATGCGTCGGCCCGCGCCCACCACGGTATCGCCCGCCAGCACCAGCGCGCCGGGCGCCAATGCGGCGGCGGCGCGCGCCTTTTCCGCGGCGAGGCGGACTGCGTGGGGGCGGGGCAGTTCGCCCTTGCCCGGTGTTTCGTCGATGTCGGTGGCCAGCACCCTGTCGGGCGTCACGCCCAGCCGTGCCAGCAGTTCGAGGCGGCGCGGGCTGGCGGAGGCCAGGACCAGGGGCGGCAGCGGGGAAGGCGGCGTCGGTACGCCGGCCATCAGTAGGGGCCGGGGCCGCCCCGGCCGGGCATGAAGCGGTAGGTGATCCGGCCCTTGGTCAGGTCATAGGGCGTCAGTTCCACGAGCACTTCGTCGCCCACCAGTACGCGGATGCGGTTCTTGCGCATCTTGCCGGCGGTGTGGCCCAGGATCTCGTGATCGTTTTCAAGGCGCACGCGGAACATCGCGTTCGGCAGCAGTTCCACCACCGTGCCGCGCATTTCGAGGAGTTCTTCTTTCGCCATCGGCGCTTTCGGATGCCTTTTCGCTTGGTTGCGTGTGTCGCAAGCTTGTCGGAAACAGTCCCGCGCGGCGCGCCCATAGCGTCCCGCGAGCAAAAAGGGAAGCCCATGCCGACGCCGTCAGGCGGCGCGGGTGGATGTGCCCGGTTTGTCCACCGCGCGCAGCGGCAGGCATCTCCCCAAAGCGGAGGACAGCGCTTATCTGGACCACCATGGCCCGCGGCTCCGTTCCCCCTGACCGGCAATCGTCCGAACGCTTCCACGAGGATAAGGCGACCTACGCGCTGCGCGGGTCGGACCAGCCGGATATCGACAAGGGCGTGGAGACCATTCGCGAGGTGGTGCGCACGCTGCCGGCCAAACCCGGCGTCTATCGCATGCACGATGCGCGCGGGGATGTGCTTTACGTGGGCAAGGCGCGGGTGCTGCGGAACCGCGTCACCAACTATACCCAGGTGGAACGCCTGCCCAACCGCCTGCGGCGCATGGTGAGCCAGACCCGGTCGATGACGATTGTCACGACCAATTCGGAAGCGGAGGCGCTGCTGCTGGAAGCGCAGCTCATCAAGCGCTTCCGCCCGCCGTACAACGTGCTGCTGCGCGACGACAAATCGTTTCCGTTCATCCTGCTGCGCACCGACCACGCGTTTCCGCGCATCATGAAGCATCGCGGCGCGCGCAAGGCGAAGGGGAACTACTATGGCCCCTTCGCCAGCGCCGGATCGGTCAACACCACGATCAACGCGCTGCAGAAGCTGTTCCTGCTGCGCTCGTGCAACGACGGCTTCATGGCGCGACGCGACCGGCCGTGCCTGCTCTACCAGATCAAGCGTTGTTCGGCGCCGTGCGTGGGGCGGGTCAGCGAGGACGACTATGCCGATCTGGTGCGGCAGGCGCGCGATTTCCTGGGGGGCAAGTCGTCCGCCGTGCAGCGCGAGATCGAAGGGCAGATGGCGCAGGCTTCCGAAGCGCTGGACTTCGAGCGGGCGGCGATGCTGCGCGACCGCTTGCGCGCGGCCACGTTTATCCAGGGCAGCCAGGCGATCAACGCGGAAGGCGTGGGCAACGCCGATGTCTTCGCCATGGCGGCGAAGGGCGGGCATATCGGCATCCAGGCCTTCTTCATCCGGGGCGGGCAGAACTGGGGCCACCGCGCGTTCTTCCCCAGCCACACCGAAGGGCTGGAGGAAGCCGAGGTGCTCACCAGCTTCCTCGCCCAGTTCTACGAGGAAGTGCCGCCGCCCCGCCTGATCCTGGTCGACCGGGCGTTGCCGGAAGCCGATCTGCTGGCGGAGGCTTTGCAGGAGGCCGCCGGCGGCAAGGTCGAGATTTCAGTGCCGCAGCGCGGCGACCGGCGGCGGCTGATGGAGCAGGCCAGCCGCAACGCGGTGGAAGCGCTGGAGCGGCGTCTGGCCGAAACCGGCACCAAGGCGAAGATCAACCGCGAGATGGCGGAGTTTCTGGAATTGCCCGAGGTGCCGCAGCGCATCGAGATCTACGACAACAGCCATATCCAGGGCACTAACGCGCTGGGGGCGATGGTCGTGGCGGGGCCGGACGGCTTCCTCAACAGCCAGTACCGCAAATGGAACATCAAGGCGGCGCAATCCAACGACGACTTCGCGATGATGCGCGAGGTCTTCCGCCGCCGTTTCGCCCGGGCGCAGGAAGAAGACCCGGATCGCGAAAGCGGGGTCTGGCCCGATCTGGTCCTGATCGACGGCGGCAAGGGGCAGATGAGCGCGGTGCGCGAGACGCTGGAGGAACTCGGCATCGACGACGTGCCGCTGATCGCCATCGCCAAGGGGCCGCACCACGGCCGCGAAGGGCGGGAAGTGTTCCATTTCGCGGACGGGCGGGAGAAGACGCTGCCCGTCAATTCACCCGTGCTGTTCCACTTGCAGCGTCTGCGTGACGAGGTGCACCGCTTCGCCATCGGCGCGCACCGCGAAAAGCGCAGCCGCGCGATCACGGCCAGCCCGCTCGACGAAATCCCCGGCATCGGCCCGGCGCGGAAGCGGGCGCTGCTGCTGCACTTCGGCACGGCGGGAAAGGTGCGCGCGGCCAGCCTGGAGGATCTGCAGCGCGCGCCCGGCGTCAGCTCAGCGGTGGCCCAGACCGTGTACGATTTCTACCACCCGAACGGATAACCGGCCGAACGCATAGCGCGCGTTCAGGGAAAGCTGACGACCGCGTTGTTGTCGGGAAATTCGGCGGCAACGGCATGGGGCAGGCCCGATGTTTTCCAGGCGGCCTTTCCATCCAGCACGGCCGGATCGCTGGCCGCGCCCGCCATGGTGAAACGGGCAATGGCATAGGGCAGGCCTTCCGCACCGAGCGCGGATGGAGCGTCCATCAACTGGAAATGCAGGTGCGGCGCATCGGAATTGCCCGAATTGCCCAGCTTGGCCAGTACTTGCCCGGTATGCACGGCCTCTCCCGGATGGACGAGAACGCTCCCCGGCTGAAGGTGGCCGTAGAGGGCGTAAGCGCCGTTCCCCAGGTCAAGGATCACGGTGTTGCCGCTGATCGTCTCCACCGTCGGACGACGGCCTTCCTGCGGGTTGGCGCCGGCGTTCTCCGGCAGATCGTTGATGATCGAGACCACCCTGGCATCCGCCACTGCGAGCACGGGCGCACCGTAGCC
Source organism: Novosphingobium sp. MD-1 (assembly GCF_001014975.1). Taxonomy (GTDB): domain Bacteria; phylum Pseudomonadota; class Alphaproteobacteria; order Sphingomonadales; family Sphingomonadaceae; genus Novosphingobium. The sequence goes on from NZ_BBXA01000028.1 coordinate 77,145, forward strand.
CGGATAGCTTTCGTTGCGGCCCGGGTCACCCGCGAGGAAGCGACCCTTGTTGTCGAGCCGGACCCAGTCGATCGCGAAGCGCTGCGCCAGATGCGCCCGCCCGTTGATCGCGTTCCACGAACGCCGGTGATCGGGCGCGGCCAGACCGTTGGCGGCCAGCCAGCCGTCGCCGGCAAGTGGCGGGGCGATCACCACGGCCGGCGCGTCGACCGGAGTGGCCGGGCCGGTCAGCGACCGTTCGATCGTCTTTCCATCGGGCAGTGTCAGCGAGAAAGTCAGGCGCTGGCCCAGGCGCGCCGGCACTTTTGCGCCGACGGGAAGCGCAAGATCGATGAACACCACGCCGGTCCGCCCGCCGGCCAGCGTACGTTCGGTGCCGGGCGTGGGTTCCGGGCCGATAGTGCCGATCATCGCGGCCAGATCGGCCGGAGCATAGTGGGCCAGTACCGTTCCCGCTTCGTCGAGCAGGTCCAGTGCCGCCAGATCGATCGGCGCCGTGTGAAAGTTGGTGACGCGCAGTTCGTAAAGCAGCCGCGCGCGGCCATCGGTCACCACCGGCGCGGGTGCTTTGGGTATCGCCACATCGACGGGAAAGCCCGATAGCGCGGGGGCCTCTGCCATGGCGGCGGAACCGCCGGTGGGCAGCGGAGCAAATGCCAGCATGGCGAGGATGGGATAAGGCAGTTTCATCCCGCCATGCTCGCACAAGGCTCCGGCGGGTCAAGCACGCCCGTCGAACGGCTGCGACGGCTGGTGGAATGGCGTGACGAAGTCAGGCCTTGGGCGCGATCGGCCGGATCATGCCTTCCTGCGCTACGCTGGCGACCAGCCGGCCGTCGCGCGTGTAGATGCTGCCCCGGTTGAAACCGCGCGCATGGTCCGCCCACGGGCTGTCGCAGGCATAGAGCAGCCATTCGTCGGCGCGGAAATCGTCGTGGAACCAGATCGCGTGATCGAGGCTGGCGCTCATCACGTTGCCTTTGTCCCAGCGCAGATCGTGGGGAAGCGTGCAGGTGCCCAGCAGCGTCATGTCGCTGGCGTAGGCCAGCACCGCGCGGTGGATCTTCGGATCGTCTGGCAGAGCGGCCATGCTGCGGAACCAGGTGTTCGCGACGGGTTCCATCCGCTTCGCCGTTGTCCAGCGTTCCGGCTCCACCGGCCGCAGGTCGATCGGGCGTTGGCGGAGCACGAATTCCTGTTGAGACTTGGGCAATTTGTCGAGATGGCGGCGGCGCAGTTCACGCTCGTTGACCAGTTCCTCGGGCGCGGGGACGGCGGGCATCGCACTCGCATGGCGTACGCCCGGCTCCCGCCGGTGGAACGAGGCCAGCATGGTCAGGATCGGCTTGCCCAGCTGGCTGGCGACGATGCGGCGGTTGGAGAAGCTGCCACCATCGAGATCGCGCTCGACGCGGAAATCGATCTCGTAGTCCTCGTTGCCGCCGCGCAGGAAATAGGCGTGAAGCGAATGGACCGGGCGATCCTCCGGCACGGTGCGTTCGGCCGCCGCGAGTGCCTGTCCAATGACCTGTCCACCGAAGACGCGGCCGACGCCGCCGGGCTTGCGGCTGCCAAGGAATCGGTCGCCGCCCAGATCATCAACGTCGAGCAGGCGCAGCAGGCCGCTGACAAGTTCCTCGCCGGAAAGCTGGGGGGCAGGGGATGCGTCGTTCATCGCGCTCCCATGCGCGAACCTGCCGTTTACGTCAACGCAAACCCTTTGCCTTGGCATAAAGGCGCCAGCTGAAAGCTTTGGTCCTGTTGCTTGCGGGCCACCGGCCGGGTGCGCGGGGATTCAGGCCATTCCTGCGCAGCAGTCCGTTGAAGGCCCGCGCATCGGCTTCGGCAAAGCTCCATTCCGAACGCCAGGTTATCGATAGCGATACCGAAGGCGCGGGGCCGTTGCGCACGAAATGCGGTGCCATCACCGGCACGAACAGCGCCTCGCCGGGGGATAGCGCCCATTCGCGCCCGCCTGCCGCCAGCTCGTCGCGCCAGTAGAGTTCGCGCCCGCCGCCGGTGTGATAGGTCTCGTGCGTTTCGTCGGGGGCGTAGAAGGCATCGCCCGCCGGGAACATCGTCATCACCTTGCTGCCCATCAAGTGCAGCAGGATGTTGTGTTCCGGATCGAAGTGATAGGGCGTGACGCCATCGGGGCTGGTGACGAAGACGAAGCCTTGCGGCTTCAGCATCGCGCCGGTGCGGGCCTCGATCGTCGGGCGCAGTTCTTCCAGCAGGCTTGCCAGCAGTTCGCCATAGGCGGGCACCTGTTCGATGTTCTTGAGCGCCGCCCAGCTGCCGGTCGACGCGATGTTGCGGATCGTATCGCCGATGCCCAGGCCGTTGCCTTCGGCCTTCGCGCCGTTCAACCCGACGGGCAGGTCCGCGCGGTTGTATTCCACCGATGCTGCCGGCAGCGCTTCGGCCAGCGTCGCCAGCGCGTCCAGCGCCATCAGTGGGTGATTGCCCAGCCGGTGCGTCAGCTTGTGCGGTTGTTCGGGATAGGATGTGGCGAAGGCGGCGCGGGCTTCGTCGGTGAAGACGGGCAGGGCGCGGCTTGCGTCAAACGATCCGTGGTCTGGTTTCATGGGATGATCCCTGCGGGATTGCGGTTGAGTTCCATGGCCACCAGCCGTTCGAACGCGGCGCGGCGGGTTGTTCCGCCGATGGCGATGGAAATGCGGCCGATCGAGCGGCGTTCCATCCACAGCGAGTCGATCATCGGGTGATCGGCTGCGGCGCAACTGTCGCACCACGCAATATCTTCGCGTTCCAGCATGGCCAGGTTTTCCAGCTGGAGGAGGACGCCGGGCGAGAAACGGGCATAGCGTTCGTCGAAAGCGGTCTTGAAGGAAAAGGCGCCGGGCGCCGTCAGGAAGTTCGCCAGCATGGCGATCGGCTGTCCGTCAAGGGTGAGGCTCAGGCGTTCGAGCAGTCCACGATGGGCGGCATCGTTCATCGCCTCGCGGAACAGCAGTTCGGTTTGCGGCGCGCAGGCCAGCGCACTGCCGGAACGGCCTTTCCAGCCTTCGGCTTCCAGCGTCAGGAATTGCTCGACCCACGAAGCGACCCGCTCGATTCCATCTTCGCGGTGGAACTCCAGCGCTCCCAGTTCGGACAGGCGGGCCTGTTGCCGGCGGTATTCCTTGCGCTTCTTGCCCGGCACCGCGCGCTGCAGGTAATCGTCGGGCGCAAGCCGGGAACACAGCAGCGCGCGTTCTTCCCGATGCACCAGCGCGATGCGCCTGCCCTGTTCCGCGCCGATCGCGTAAAGGCTGCCGATCAGGCCGTTGTCCAGCGGTTGCAGCGCAAGGTGCAGGAACAGGGCCGGGCCGGCATTGGCATCGGCCCAGGCCAGCAAGGCGCGCCAGAATGACGGCTCGTCCCCGCGCGCGACCAAGGGCGCGCCCAGGAAGCAATTGGGGTGGAGCCAGTTGCCCAGATGCGGCAGCGGCCACCGGCCATAGCGCCAGGAAGGCGCCAGCGGCATCAGCCCGATCAGTTCGCCGCCCCTTTCCAGCCGGGCGATCCGAACCGTGCCCGCGGGGTCGAAACGGCGCAGAGCGGGCAGCAGATACCAGCTTTCGAAGAACGGGTTGGGCGTGGAGGCATCGCGCGCCAGGGCATCCCAGCGCCGTACCGCCTCGGCATCGACCCAACTGTTCCACGGCGCGACGATAAGCGCGGAATCGCCCGTGATGACGGCATGTGCCGGTGCTGGCGCAAGGCGCTGCCGGGATCGGCGTTCGATGAAAGGTTGCGCGCTCACGAAACTGTCTTCTGGCCCTGGGCTGCCTGCGGAATCAAAACCGCGTATCCGGGCTACCAGCAAGGACCGAAAGTTATGTTAATGATCGCACCGAAATGAAATGACCCCGCCCGTATGAACGGGCGGGGTCGCTTTCTCCCCGACTCGGGCCGGACGTTATGATCAGACCATGCTATGGCCTGCCAGCGCCGCAAGCAACAGCAGCGCGACGATGTTGGTGATCTTGATCATCGGATTGACCGCCGGACCGGCGGTATCCTTGTAGGGATCGCCCACGGTATCGCCCGTCACGGCCGCCTTGTGCGCTTCCGATCCCTTGCCGCCGTGGTGGCCGTCCTCGATGTACTTCTTGGCGTTGTCCCACGCGCCGCCACCCGATGTCATCGACAGGGCGACGAAGAGGCCGCCGACGATCACGCCGAGAAGCAATGCGCCCAGCGCCGCAAAGCCGTTGTCCTGCCCCGCGACCCACGAGATCACGAAGTACACCACGATCGGCGCGAGGACCGGGAGCAGAGAGGGCACGATCATTTCCTTGATCGCGGCCTTGGTCACCAGGTCCACGGTGCGGGCATAGTCGGGCTTCGAAGTGCCTTCCATGATGCCCGGATTGTCGCGGAACTGATCCCGCACGTCGACGACGACATCGCCGGCGGCCCGGCCGACCGCAGTCATGCCCATCGCGCCGAAGAGGTAGGGCAGCAGCGCGCCGAGCAGCAGGCCGACAATCACGTAAGGATTCTCGAGGCTGAAATCGACGTTCAGGCTCGGGAAGAATTCGCGCAGGTCGGTGGTGTATGCGGCGAACAGCACCAGCGCGGCGAGACCGGCGGAGCCGATTGCGTAACCCTTGGTGACCGCCTTGGTGGTGTTGCCCACGGCATCGAGCGCGTCGGTCTTTTCGCGGACCGAATCGTCGAGCCCGGCCATTTCGGCGATGCCGCCGGCGTTGTCCGTGACCGGACCATAGGCATCGAGCGCGACGACCATGCCGGCGAGCGCGAGCATGGCGGTGGCACCATAGGCGATGCCGAGCGGACCGGCGAGCTTGTAGGTGATGATCATCGAGGCGACGATCGCCAGCGCGGGAAGCGCGGTGGCTTCCATCGAAATGGCCAGGCCCTGGATCACGTTGGTGCCGTGCCCGGTGACCGAAGCTTTGGCGATCGACTTTACCGGGCGGTAGCTGGTGCCGGTGTAGTATTCGGTGATCCAGATGATCAGGCCGGTCAGCGCAAGGCCGACGAAGCCCGCGTAGAACAGCGAGCGGCCGGTGAACGCATAGTCATGGCCGAACGCCTGGTACGTGGTGCTGGCTTCCATGGCGCTGAAATCGCCCACGGTGCCGCCCAGCGCGTGGTTCATGGCGAACCAGATCGCCGGAACCGAGAGCAGGGCGGTAACGAAGAAGCCCTTGTACATGGCGCCCATGATGTTGTTCGAGGAGCCGAGCTTCACGAAATAGGTGCCGATGATGGAGGTGACGATGCAGACGCCGCCGATCAGCAGCGGGATCGCCATGAGCGCGTCGAGGTTGGCCGCGTTCTTCACGAGCAGCGCGGTCATGATCATGGTCGCGCCGATGGTGACGACATAGGTTTCGAACAGGTCGGCGGCCATGCCGGCGCAGTCGCCCACGTTGTCGCCCACGTTGTCGGCGATCACAGCCGGGTTGCGCGGATCATCTTCCGGAATGCCGGCCTCGACCTTGCCGACAAGGTCGGCGCCGACGTCGGCGGCCTTGGTGAAGATGCCGCCGCCCAGACGGGCGAAGATCGAAACGAGGCTGGCGCCGAGCGCGAGCGCAGTGAGCGCGGTGACGACGGTGCGGCTGTTGGCCGCTTCACCCGCGATGCTGGTGAGATAGTAGAAGAATACCGCGATCGCGAGGAGGGCCAGACCCGCCACCAGCATGCCGGTGATGGCGCCGGCGCGGAAGGCAAGGGTGAGGCCCTGCTGCAGGCCGGATTGCGCGGCGGCAGCGGTGCGAACGTTCGAGCGGACCGACACGTTCATGCCGATGAACCCCGCCGCGCCCGAGAGCACCGCGCCAAGCACGAAGCCGATCGCCGATACCGCGCCGAGCGAGACCGCCACGATCACCGCGACCACAACGCCGACAATGGCGATGGTGGTGTACTGCCGCTTCAGATAGGCTTGCGCGCCTTCCTGGATGGCGGCGGCGATTTCCTGCATTCTGGCATTGCCCGCCGGCGCACCGAGCACCTGGCGGCTGGTCACGAAGCCGTAGACGATGGCTAGTAACCCCAACACTATTGCAATTGTTACTAGGTTCACGAGAGCATCCCCCTTTATTGATCCGGCGCCTTTGTGTCCGGTTGCCCGTCGTTGCGGGTTGGGCGGGGAGGCTATAGGTTTATTCGCGCCTCGCAAGCGAAACGATGACCTGGATCAATTGTCGTGGGCGCCGTGGATATAGCCCAGCCGCCCGGCGGGAGGAATGCCGTCCACCAGCAGTGGATGCCGGCCTTGCGGCTCGACCGACCCGATACGCCAGGCGGGGCACGGGGGCGTCATGCGGCCCGGCAGGGTGAACAGCAGTTCGTAGTCGTCGCCCCAGCGCATGGCGTCGGCGGCGCGCGCGGCGGGCAGGGCAGCGGGGAGCGGCACCGCGTCGCCCGCGATCGCCAAGGTCACGCCGCTGGCTTCGGCCAGGCGCGCGCTGTCGATCAGCAGGCCGTCCGACACGTCCATCATGGCGCTGACGAGCGGTGCGAGCGCCTCGCCTTCGGCCAGGCGCGGCGCGGGACGGCGGAACGCTACGGTGTCGGTCGGGATGCCGCCTGCCTGCAGCGCTTCGAAGCCAAGCATGGCCGCGCCAACGGGGCCGGTCAGCCACAGCCCATCGCCCGGCCTCGCGCCGGCGCGGGAAGGGACCGGGCGATGCATGGCACGGCCGATGGCGGTCAGCCCGATCGCGTGCCGTCCGGTTGCATTCGTTGCCGGCGCGGCCACGGTGTCGCCTCCCAGCAAGGGCGCATCGAAAGCGTCCAGCGCCTCGCGCAAGCCGGCAAGAAACCGCGCGTCATCGCGGCCAAGCATATAGCCCAGCAAAACGCCCGCCGGCATCGCTCCCTTGGCAGCAAGGTCGGACAGGTTGGTGGCGACGAGTTTCCAGGCCACGTCCGCCATGTCCTGCGTGGGCAGCCAGTGCACGCCTTCGACCATCATGTCATGCGTCAGCACCAGCGCTTCGCCGCCGAACTCGAGCACGGCGGCGTCGTCGGCCAGCCCGCGCGCCGCGGGATCGTACGCCATCGCGCGCAGCGCGGCAATGAAGCCGCTTTCGTCGAGAGAGAGGGGGGCAGTCACCCCTTTCCTTTGGGACGAGAGGGCTTGCGGGTAAAGGCCTGCGTGCTTCTCGCGGATCGCGAACCTTGCGGTGTGGGCGCTTGACCGTGGATCGCGCGCGGTTTAACCGTTCGATTAAATCATTTGCCCGAGAGGAGTCGGAAGATCATGGCAACGGCCTATATCGTGGATGCAGTTCGCACGGCCGGGGGCCGGCGTGGCGGCCGGCTCGCCGGGGTTCATCCCGTCGATCTGGCGGCGGCAAGCCTTGATGCGATCGTTTCGCGCACCGGCATCGATCCGGCGGCGGTGGACGATGTGATCATGGGCTGCGTCACCCAGGCCGGCCAGCAGGCGATGCAGGTGGGGCGCAACGCCGTTCTCGCCTCGAAGCTGCTGCCGCAATCCACTCCGGCGGTGACGATCGACCGCCAGTGCGGTTCCTCGCAACAGGCGATCCAGTTCGCGGCGCAGGCGGTGATGTCGGGCGTGCAGGACGTGGTGATCGCGGCTGGCGTCGAAAGCATGAGCCGCGTGCCGATGGGGTCCAACGCCACGTTCCACATGAAGGAAGGGCTGGGGCACTACAAGTCGCCGGGCCTTGAGGCCAAGTATCCGAACGTCATGTTCTCGCAGTTCATGGGCGCGGAAATGATCGTGCAGAAGCACGGCTTCACCAAGGACGATCTCGACCGGTTCGGGCTCGCCAGCCACCAGAAGGCCATCGCGGCGACGCAGGCCAATGCCTTCGCCAACGAAATCGTGCCGATCACGATCGAAACGCCCGAAGGCGAACAGCAGCACACCGTGGACGAAGGCATCCGCTTCGACGCGACGCTGGAAAGCATCGGCGGCGTGAAGCTGCTCTCACCCGAAGGTTCGCTGACCGCCGCCACGTCCAGCCAGATCTGCGACGGTTCAAGCGCGGCGCTGGTCGTTTCGGAAGAGGCGCTCAAGCGTTACAATCTGACGCCCATCGCCCGCATTCACAGCCTGACCGTGACCGCTGGCGATCCCGTTATCATGCTGGAAGAACCGCTGTTCGCGACCGACCGCGCGCTCCAGCGCGCCGGCATGAAAATCGGCGACATCGACCTTTATGAAGTGAACGAGGCTTTCGCTTCGGTGCCGCTCGCCTGGCTCAAGCATACCGGCGCGGACCCTGAGAAGCTCAACGTCAACGGTGGCGCGATTGCGCTGGGCCATCCGCTCGGCGCATCGGGCACCAAGCTGATGTCGACGCTGATCCATGCGCTGCGCGCGCGGGGCAAGAAGTATGGCCTGCAGACGATGTGCGAAGGCGGCGGCGTCGCCAACGTCACCATCGTCGAGGCGCTGTGACCGTTTTCCGGGAGAGGACTAAGAACCATGAAGCTTGATAACACTGTTGCCGCCGTCGTTACTGGTGGCGCGTCCGGCCTGGGTGCGGCCACCGCCCGCGCGCTCGCCGCCAAGGGGGTGAAGGTCGCCATCTTCGACCTGCAGAAGGAAAAGGGCGAAGCCGTCGCGGCCGAAATCGGCGGCGTGTTCTGCGAAGTGAACGTGACGTCAGACGAAAGCGTCGATGCCGGTTTCGCCAAGGCGCGTGCGGCGCATGGCCAGGAACGCATCCTCGTCAACTGCGCCGGCACCGGCAACGCGATCAAGACCGCCAGCCGCTCGAAGGAAACCGGCGAGGTCAAGCACTTCCCGATGGATGCCTTCAACTGGATCATCCAGATCAACCTGGTCGGCACGTTCCGCTGCATCGCCAAGTCGGCGGCCGGCATGCTGACGCTTGATCCGTGTGACGAGTTCGGTGAGCGCGGCGCGATCGTCAACACTGCGTCGGTCGCCGCGGAAGACGGCCAGATGGGCCAGGCGGCCTATTCGGCCTCGAAGGGTGGCGTCGTCGGCATGACCCTGCCGATCGCGCGCGACCTCATGGGCGAAGGCATCCGCGTCAACACGATCCTGCCGGGCATCTTCAACACGCCGCTGCTGGCGGCCGCGCCGCAGAACGTGAAGGATGCGCTGGCCGCCTCCGTTCCGTTCCCCAAGCGGCTCGGCATGCCCGAGGAATACGCCAACCTCGCGCTCTGCATGATCGAGACGGGCTATTTCAACGGCGAGGACGTGCGGCTCGACGGTGCCATCCGCATGGCGCCGCGCTGATATCAGAACACGGGAAGGGCGCGGCAACGGACGCGCCCTTCCATCCCCGGGAGAGAACGATGACCGGCTATTCGCAGATCCTCCTCGATATCGAGGAGGGCATCGCCACGCTGACGCTCAACCGACCCGAGAAGATGAATGCCTTCACGGGCACGATGATGCAGGAAGTCATCGACGCGTTCGACCGCACCGATGCCGATGACGCGGTGCGGGTCGTGATCGTCACCGGGGCGGGTGATCGCGCCTTCTGCGCGGGAGCGGACCTCACCCCCGATGGCAAGGGCGGGCCGTTCTCCAGCGATGAACAGGTCACGGACCTGTCGGACACACGGGTGCGCGACAGTGGCGGGCTTTTGACCTTGCGGCTCTACCGGTCGAAGAAGCCGATCATCGCCGCCGTGAATGGCGCGGCGGTGGGCGTGGGCGTTACCATGCAGTTGCCGATGGACATCCGGCTCGCGTCGAAGACGGCGCGTTTCGGCCTCGTTTTCGCGCGGCGCGGCATCGTGCCCGAAGCGGCGTCGAGCTGGTTCCTGCCGCGCATCGTGGGGCTGCCCCAGGCGCTGGAATGGACCATGACCGGCCGCGTGTTCGATGCCGAGGAAGCTTTGCGCGGCGGCCTCGTCCGATCGCTGCACGAGCCTGGCGAACTGCTCGATGCGGCCAGGGGCCTCGCGCGCGAGATTGCCGATAATACCAGCGCCGTGTCCGTGGCCATGACCCGCGCGATGTTGTGGCGCAATGCGGCGGCGGACCACCCGATGGCGGCGCACCGCGTCGACAGCCGGGCCATCTACACGCTGTCGCGCGGCAGCGATGCACAGGAAGGTGTGGCTAGTTTTCTTGAAAAACGCGCTCCCCGCTACCCCGGACGCGTTTCATCGGATATGCCCGCCTTTTATCCATGGTGGGACGAGCCGGACTGGGAATGACCGAGACGAACAGGAAACAGGACACGATGGATACGCCCGGCGCGCGCGAATTGCTGCTCCAGACGGCTTCCGCGATCATGCGCGAAGGCGATCTGGTGGACATTTCCCTGTCCGAGCTTTCGTTGCGTTCGGGGCTGAACTCGGCGCTGGTGAAATACTATTTCGGTAACAAGGCCGGTCTGCTCAAAGCCTTGCTGGACCGGGACATGGAAGCCATCGTCCGCAGTGTCGATGCGCTGGTGACCAAGGACGACATGGCGCCCGAAGCCAAGCTGCGGCGCCATATCTCCAAGGTCATCGAAACCTTCTACGCCTATCCCTATCTCAATCGCCTGCTGATGCGGCTGGTCCGCGACAGCGACGATGCGGAAGCGAAGCGGATCGCCGCGCAATACCTGACGCCGCTTCACCTCGCCTACGAACGGCTGATCGACGAAGGCGTCAAGGCCGGTGTGTTTCGGCCGATCGATGCGCAGCTTTTCTACTTCACGCTGACGGGAGCGGCCGACCGTTTCTTTTCCGCGCGACTGGTCCTGCGGCACTGCTTTGATCAGGATACGCTGACCGAAGAACTGCGCGACCGCTATCGCGAACATACCATCGACATCATCATGGCCGGTATTCTGGCGCGTTGAAACGCGCGATCACGGGAAGGACCAAGGCAGGCGGTCTGATGCCCGCCTAAAGAAAATGTCGTGCGACCAGTCGGCTTCGCTTGAATTAATGGCATCGTCCTTTTCGCAGGCAACATTGTTTCGCTTGCGAGTCAGGTTGGTTTCATGTGAAGCGATCTTATGGCCGGAAAGCAGACCCGTCTCGATGAGTTCATACCCTATCGCATGGCTGTTACCGCCAATGCGGTAACCGATCTCATTTCCGGCGAATACAAGAACGAATTCGGCCTCAAGATCCCGGAATGGCGCGTGCTGGCGGTGCTGGGTGATGCGGGATCGCTGACCCAGCGCGAACTGGTGCGCGTGACGCTGATGGACAAGGTGGCTGTCAACCGCGCCTGCAAGGTGCTGGAAGATCGCGGGCTGGTCAGCCGCAGTCCCAACGTTGCCGACGGACGGTCGCATCATCTTATGCTTACCGAAGCCGGTCGCGCCATGTACGATCGTCTGTGGCCGCAGGCGCAGGAAATCTACGAGCGGATATTCTCCGCGCTCACCGAGCGCGAGACGCAACGTCTGCGCGTGATGCTCGACAAGCTGCTGAAGGCGGCGCGGGTAATCGAGGGAGAACGCAGATGAAGCTGACTTCGCTACCACAGGGCCGGGACGGCAGACTGATCATCGTCTCCAACGATCTGGCCTGGTATGCGGATGCGGACCACATCGTGCCGACCTTGCGCGATCTGCTCGATTCCTGGGATCGCAACGCTCCGGTGCTGGAATCGCTGGCGATTGAACTCGAACATGGCGCGATCCCGTGCAAGCGGTTTCACGAGCGCGAGGCGGCCGCGCCGCTGCCCCGCACCTTTGCCGCGTTCACCGGTGCGGTCCGGACGTCCAGCGACGATCTGCGCGGCGGCCGTGATCCGCTGACTTTGTCCGGGAACGGGCAGCCCGCCGAAATCGAGATCGGCATCGTCGCGGTAACGGGTGACGTGCCGCAAGGCGTTTCCGCCGCCGATGCGCTGGCGCGGATCAGGCTGGTCGGGCTGGTTGATGATCTCGTGCTGCGCGGGGCAGAGGGTGTGCCGGCACTGGCGGCGCGCCATTTTTCGCCGGTGTTCGTCACGCCCGACGGTCTGGGTGAGGCATGGCAGGGCGGCCGGCTGCACCTGCCGCTTTCGGTCGAGCGTGGCGCCGAACCGGTCGAGCGGCTTGCCAGCGATGCCGTGTCCGATCTTGGCGCGCAGATCGCGCATCTGGCGACCACACGGCGGCTGTGCGCGGGGACACTGGTTGCCACCGCGCCGCTCGGCGTCGTGCCGGTCGCCGTGGGAGAAACGCTGCGGATCGAGGCGCGCGATGCCAAGGGCCGTGCGGTGTTCGGCGCGATCGAGCAACAGGTCGTGCGCTTCTAGCCCGCGTCGTCCCAGCACAAGCTGGGACCTGGGGCCGCTGCGGGAAAACCTTCGGCAGGTTCGGTCCAGCGTCACGAGGTCCCAGCTTGTGCTGGGACGACGCGGTTTGCGGACGCTTACTTGCGGTTGATGAAGTTGTCGCTGATCGAACAGGCCGCCGGCCCAAGGATCACGATGAACAGCGTCGGCAGGATGAACAGGATCAGCGGCACGGTCATGATCGCGGGCAGGCGCGCGGCCTTTTCCTCGGCCCGCATCATGCGTTCGTGGCGGAATTCGGCGGACAGCACACGCAGCGCCGATGCCAGCGGCGTGCCGTAGCGCTCGGTCTGGATCATCGTGGTGGTCACGCCCTTCACCGATTCCAGGTTCACGCGATAGGCCAGGTTCTCGAAGGCCTGCCGCCGCTCGGTCAGGAACGACAGTTCGATCGCGGTCAGCGCGAATTCATCGCCCAGTTCGGGATAGGCGCGGCCCAGTTCGCGCGCCACGCGATTGAATGCGGCATCGACCGTGAGGCCGGCTTCAGCGCAGATGACCAGCAGGTCCAGCGCGTCAGGCAATCCCTTGCGGATTGCGGAGGTGCGCTTGCCGATAAGGTTCTGCACGAACAGGTCAGGCCCCTTGTAGCCCAGGATCACGATGACCGCGAACGCCATGAAGCGCTTAAAGCTGCCCCATTCGGGGAAGTAGTTGATGCCGTAGATCACCAGCGCGGCGATCAGGCCCAGCACGATCGGTCCGATCATGCGGCCAAGGATAACCGCGACGGCCCATTCCTTCTTGCGGATGCCGCCTTGCGCCAGCTTCTGCTGGATGGTCGCAAGCTGGCTGTCCTGCAGCACGCTCATCTTTTCGAGGAACGTGCGGATGATATCGGTCGTCTCGTTGCGGTGGACGATGCTCGCACGCTTGCGCGTGTTGGAGGTCACGATACCGGCCTTGAGCTGTTCGCGGCGTTCGTTCAGCGCCTTGACGCGCTTGGCCATCGGGTCCTTGACCGTGATCGCGGCGTAGATGGCGAGCATCACCGCCGCCGCGGCGACGCCGGCAAGGATCGAGCCGACGGCAAGAACGTCGAAGCCGAGGAGGGTGGGGCCGTGCGGGGCATCCATGGTGTGCGTTTCCCTCGCTCAGATCTCGAAGTTGACCATCTTGGCCATGATGAAGCCGCCCAGGCTGAGCCAGACCATGCCGCCCAGGCCGATGACGATCAGGCGTTCGTCGGTGAAGAATTTCAGCATGTAGGCCGGGTTGATCCAGTAGATCAGCCCGAACACGATGAACGGCAGCGAACCGATGATGTAGGCGGAAGCTTTGGATTCCGAGCTCATCGCCTTGATCTTGAGCTTCATCTGGGCGCGCTTGCGCAGCACGTCGGCCAGGTTCGCCAGCGTTTCGGCAAGGTTGCCGCCGGTTTCGCGCTGGATGGCCAGCGTGATGCAGAAGAAGTTGAATTCCGGGAGGTCCAGCCGATCGCCGGTTTCCTGCATCGCTTCGTCCATCGTCCGGCCCACCTTGATGCGGTCGGTTACCAGCTTGAATTCCTCGCCCACCGGGCCGGGAAGTTCGTTTGCCACGACGGTCAGCGTTTCGCTGATCGGCAAGCCGGAGCGCAGGCCGCGCACCAGCAGTTCCAGCGCATCGGGAAAGCGGGTGACAAAGGCGTTGGTACGCTTGTTGATCGCGCGGTTGACGATCATGTGGGGCAGGCCGGCACCAACAAGGATACCGGCGCCCAGGCCCAGCAACGGTGCCCCGGTCTTGAGCGTGGCCAGCGCCATGACGGCAACGCCCAGCCCGATCGAGGCATAGACGTACTGCGTCAGCGTCCAGCCCTTGCCCGTGCGGTGCAGGCGCAACGCTAGGGCTTCGGACCGCGATGCCGATCCGGCGATGCGATAGGTGGTTGGCTTCCGCGCGGCCACGGCCTTGCGGTATTGCGCTTCCATCTTGTCGGAAGCGCTTTCCGAATGGCGGAAACGCACGGCCTGAAGCCGGCGCTGGCTTTCCTTGGCGGGCGAAGGCCCCAGGAAGAGGGCATAGCCGATGCCGAACAGCGCCAGCACGCCGAAGACGACGACGATCAGGGGCAGGGTGTTCATCGGCATCGGTTTCTTACCTCAAACCGCCACCTTCCGGCCTGTCGGGGGCGGAAAGGTGGCTTCATTGTCGTGCGCCAGGGCCGGGGCGGGATCAGGAGGCCGGGGCGGCCGCCTTGCCCTTCTTGGCCGCGAGCATCTTCTTCAGATCGAACTTGCTCAGCAGCGAAGCCTTGCCCGCCGCGCCTGCGGCAACGGGCTTCATGTCCGCATCGTCGCCCGCGTTGACGATCGCCTTGCCGATCTCGGCGATGACCGTCGTGGCCTTGATGTTGCGGTTGGCGCCCACGAACGTCTGGCCCAGCTTGGCCGCGTTGGCGGCGGCCTTGGCGTCATAGGGGATCATGAAGTCGATCTTGCGTTCGATCGAGGCTTCGAAGTCCGTCTTGCTGATTTCGCCGATGCCGGTGTGGACCTTGTTGACCACCACGAGCGCCTGCGCGTGGGGCGCGTTGCCCTTCAGCCACGACAGCAGGCGGATCGCGTCGCGCGCGCCGGCCAGCGTCAGTTCCGTCGCCACGACCGCCACGTTCACTTCCCCCAGCAGGTGCGGGAAGTTGATCAGCATGTTGCGGGGCATGTCGATCACGGTCATTTCGAACGCGTGGCGGAATTCCTCCTGCAACTGCACGAAGGCCGCCCCGTCGGTCATCAGCGGCGCATTGATCGGCGCTTCCGCGGACAGGATCGCGAGATTGTCGTTCGCGCGGATCATCGCGCGCTCGATGAACAGCCCGTCGATACGGCTGGGATTGTCGATCGCGTCGGTCAGGCCACGGCCCGGTTCGAGATCGAGCGTCAGCGCGGCGGTGCCGAAGTGAACGTCGAGATCGAGCAGCGCGGTCGGCATCTTCTGGTCGGAGCTGAACAGCCAGGCCAGCGAGGTTGCGATCGTCGACGCGCCGACGCCGCCACGCGTGCCGACAACGGCGGTCGAGATGTGGCGCTTGATCGCACCGGCATCGCTGGTCTTGGGCGCGGCGAAGATCGCCTGGGCCTGGACCAGCGCATCGCGGACCTGGTTGGGCGACAGCGGCTTCAGCAGATAGTCCTGGATGCCCGAGGCAACCAGATCGCGATAGAGCCGCACGTCGTTGACCTGGCCGACGGCGATCACCACCGTGCCGGGTTCGCAGACTTCGGCCAGCGCGTTGATGTCGGTCAGCGGATCGCCGCTTTCCGAAAGGTCGACCATAAGGATCGCTGGGCTGGCTGTGATCGAGAGCGACTGGATCGCGTTGCGCAGGCCGCCCTTGTTGCACTTTTCAGGCTGCCAGCCCATGTCGACCACGATCGACCGCAGGACATCCAGCGCCGCGTCGTCGCACATGAAGGCGGCGAATGTATCGCGATTGCCGTTCTTGAAGGGCGCGTTCATGGCTTAGTTCACTCCCGACTGGCTCGACTGCTGCTTGACGGTGGTGCCGCCACCGCCCGTCGGCTTGGCGTCGCGATAGGTGCTGATGGCCTTGGTCGAGCTCATCACCACCGTATCGCCGGTGCCGGTTGCGCCGTGGACAAGGTGTTCCTTGTCCGCCACCATCGCGGCAAGGTTGGCGTTGGTCGCGCAACCGAAATTGGACGAAGCGCCATTGCCGAAATTGGCATCCGACTTGGCGGACCAGTCCGGGCAGCCGGGCACGCTGGCGGTGGTGCGGGTAATGACCACGCGCGCCATGCCCACCGGCACCACGCCCTCGGTCACCGGCGCGGTATCGGCCAGCAACAGCCCGAAGCGCGCGGCCACGGCCTCAACCGCCGTGCGCGTCGCGCCCGACTGGACGGGATCGTCCACCGAAACGCGGTCGCCATAGCGGAGGCCCAGCGTCTCGAACCAGTCGGCCAGACGGCGCTGGTCCGCAACTGGAACGCCGCCGCCCGTCAGGGTGTTGACGTCGAACGTATAGAGGTTGCGCTCCACCACGGGCTGGTGAACGCTTTCGAGCGACCGGTTGGTCGGCATGCCGCCGCAGCCGGAAAGGGCAAGGCCAAGCGAAAGGGCGATGGCGGCCCCGGCGAGACGGACGCTGACAGGGCGGTTGGAAGTTACGGGCATCGGTCGTCCCTCTCTCAATTGATGCTGAAGCCGGGGGCGGGTGCCTCGGCGCTCTTGCCGGAACGACGGGCGTTGCGCGGTTCGGGCGCGGCCTTGTCGGCGGATGCGGAGGGCGCCGATGGCTTGTCCAGCGCGCCGACCTGCGAACCGGACTGCACGTTGCCCGGCTTTTCGGTGGGGTGCAGGCCCTGCTTGCCGCTGACGCTGTCGCTTTCCATGTTGCCAAGGATTCGCTGGACCTCATTGGCGGTCTGGAAGCCGTCGGTTGGCAGTTTGATCTGGTTCGCGTCCACCGGGTTCACCAGATAGGGGGTGACGACGATCACCAGTTCGGTCTCACCGCGCTTGAACCCGGTCGAACGGAACAGGGTGCCCAGGATCGGGATGTCGCCGGCGCCGGGCAGCTTCTGGATGTTGTTCTGCGAGTTGCTGTTCATCAGGCCCGCGATCATGAAGCTCTGGCCCGAACCCAGTTCCACCGTCGTTTCCGTGCGGCGCACGGTCAGCCCGGGGATGGTGAAGCCGGAAATCTGCACGGCGCCCTGCGAGGACAGCTCGGACACTTCCGGGCGCACGCGCATCGAGATGCGGCCGTTGGAGAGCACCGTCGGCGTGTAGGACAGGCTTACGCCATAGCGCTTGTATTCGACCGAGGTCGTGCCAAGGCCCTGGCTCATCGGGATCGGGAATTCGCCGCCCGCCAGGAAATCGGCGGTCTCGCCCGACATCGTGGTGAGGTTGGGCTGCGCCAGCGTGGTTGCAAGGCCGACCGTTTCGGCCGCATCCAGCTTGGCCAGCATGCCCAGCCCGAACAGCTTGCCCGCCGCCGCCAGCGTGGTGCCGGTGGACGCGGGGTTAACCGTGGTGCCGGGCAGCAGCGCGACCTGCCCGGTCGACGGGTCGACGCCATAGTAGCTGACGCTCGAACCCACACCCAGAGGGGCGCCGGGATGGAAGGTGGAAGCAGCCGATCCCTGACCGATGCCGAACTTGAAACCGCCGGTGCCGTCGATCGAGGTGATATTCGACGTCAGCGACTTGACCACTGAGCGGCTGACTTCGGCGATGCGCACCTGCAAGTTGACCTGCAGGGGCGTGGCCAGCTTCAGGCGGCTGATGACCTGGGTCTTTTCACCCACGAACGCCTTCACCAGCCGTTCGGCCTCGGCCGCGTCTTCCGGCGCGCCGACGGTGCCGGTCAACAGCACGGTGTTGTTCATCGTTGCCGTCGAGATCTTGGCGTCGGGCATCGCCAGGTGGAGCATCTGGTCCACGCTGTCGATGTTGGTGCCGACGCGGACGTTGGCCGACCAGATCACGTCGCCCTTGCCGTTGCTGGCATAGACGGTGGTTTCGCCGCCGGCCTTGCCGAACACATAGAGCTGGTTCGTGGCCTTGACCTGCACGTCGGCAATGTCGTTGTTGGCGACGAACACGTCCGACATCCGGCCCGGCAGGGTGATCAGTTCACCGCGGCCAATGGCGATGGCGATGCTGCGTGCCGGGCTGGTTACGCTCTGGGCGCTTGCCGCGTCCAGTGCGCCTGCCAGGGCCAGCGGCGTGACGAGCAGCGCGGCCGGAAGCAGCGGGAAGGTGATGCGGGCTTTCATGGTCTTGCCTTTCGCCTGCGCGGGGATGTGCTGATCCATCTCAGTTTGCCCCTACCGCGACGGTTTCGGTGTCCTTGCCGCGGGTGATCCTGACGATCGGGCCGCGGTTGATGATGATCGGCGCTCCGGCCGGGGCGGCCATCGGGGGCGCGCCGGCGGCCATGCCGTGCGTTCCGAAGCCAGCCGGCACCATCGATGGCATGGTCTTGCGCTGGAAGCGCGAGACGTCGCCGCCGGTGACGAAGCTGGAACCGTTCTCGACCGGCTGGTGCATCGCCTGCTTGATCAGCTTTTCCTCGTCGGCCTTGGTGGCGCCCGCGGGGATCTTGACCTGGCCCGATGCCAGCGCCTGTTCCAGATCGGCCGAATTGTCGGCGATCGAGCGGAGCGAGAGGCTGATCGTGCCCAGCGTCTGGGCGACGGCGATCTTTTCCGCGATCTTGGGCGTCACTTCGACCGTTACCGTGCCGAAGGTGTGGACGCGGGTTTTGCCGTCCACGGTTTCCTGTTCGGTCGACTGGTCGGTCGCCAGCACGCGCAGGTTCTTGAGGATGGTTTCCGACGTCTGCAGCGCGGCCTGATTTTCCGCACCCTTGACCGATTGCGTCAGGACAAGGTCGATGTGATCGCCGGGGAAGACGAAGCCGGCGACGGCGGTGTGGTCCGAAACCGCGATGGTCACGGCGCGCATGCCCGGCCCGAGCGCGGCGGCGAGGAAGCCGCGATCGCCCGGCGAGACGAGCGATCCGCGCGTTACCGGTTCGCCTGCCGTGATCGGCTGGCGCACCACGGTGCCGAGCATCTTCGCCATGTCCGCTTCGCCTTCGACGAAATAGGCATCCTGCACGAGATCCTTGGGCCAGGGCTGGTAGCCGATCGCATCCGCGGTGATGATTGTGCCCAGCGGCAACGCCCGCTTGGCTACCAGTACCTTGGGACCGCTTTCGATTTTCGCGGCAGCCTCGGCCTGCGGCGTCGGTGCGCCGCCTGAGAGCAGGCTCCTTGCCGCAAAGGCCGTGCCGATCGCGACGATCAGCGCCCCCACCAGCAGAAACAGCTTCTTTCTATCCATGGCCTTCTATCCCGCCCTCTTGTCCGGATTTGCGCCTTTTCAGGGAAATTGGTTAAAATTGGCCTATCCTGCCGAAACGGCTTGCAAAGCGGCCCAGTTGGTAGTGCCGATGATCCACAGCCCGCCGGCGGCGATCGCTACGCCGTAGGGGATTTTCAGCTTGTCCTTCTGCCGCCGCATCACGTGCCAGCCGCCCAGCACGATCGTCAGGATTCCTCCCGTCAGCGCCATGATCACCAGCAATTGCAGGAACAGCTTGCCGGGTATCCACAGCGCCAGCGCGGCGAGCAGCTTCACGTCGCCGCCGCCCATGACCCGCAATGCGAAGAGGCCGGCGAGGATGGCGAAGGTTAACAGCGCCACGCCTATCTGCACGGCGATGTCCGGCCAGACATGCCAGCCCATCGCGAACCAGAACGCGGGCGCGGCCAGCGCGATGGCGGCGTTCAGCCAGTTGTCGATCTGGCGGCGACGGATATCGGTGAAAGCGGCAACCAGCAGCGCGATTGCCAAGGCTCCGACCAGTCCGTAAACGATGAAATTGCCCTGCATGGGCTATGCCTTACGCGACAACCACTTACCAAACGGTAACCAAGAGTCGGCGGGGATTTCCGTCGATTCTGGCCCGATGGGGATCGGACCTGCATGGCGGTGAACATCGATCGGAGAGCGATTCCCGCCGCGGCGACGGAAGCATGGTGGTCCGCGCGCGACGGCCATGCCATCCGGCGCATCGATTGGCAGCCGGCCCCGGAAGGCGCCGCCACCGTTCGCGGGTCGCTTCTGTTCATGCCGGGACGCGGGGATTTCTATGAAAAGTACCTCGAGACGCTGGATCACTGGCATCGGCAGGGCTGGCGCGTAACCGCGGCCGACTGGCGCTGGCAGGGCGCTTCGGGGCGGTATGGGGACAAGCCCCTAGCGGGCGATGTCCGCGATTTCGGCGTGTGGATCGACGATCTGGCCGCGTTCTGGTCCGACTGGCGGGCGCAGACTCCGGGGCCGCACGTGATCGTCGGCCATTCGATGGGCGGGCATCTCGTGCTGCGGGCGGTCGTGGAGCGGCGGATCGATCCGGTCGCGGTCGTGCTCAGTGCGCCGATGCTGGGGCTGACCACGCCTGGTCCTTCGGCGCTGCATCAGGCGTTGGCGCGCTTCATGTGCCGGATCGGCGATCCGGGGCGGCTGGCGTGGAAGACCAGCGAGAAGCCGGGCTCGTCCCCGGCGGGCCGTCATGTCCTGCTGACGCACGATGCCGACCGGTACGCGGACGAGCTGTGGTGGAAGGAACAGCGCCCCGCGCTGGCGATCGGGCCTGGAACCTGGCGCTGGGTGGAACGGGCGGTCGCCTCGATTCGCGGGATGGAGCAGCCGGGCGCGCTGGAAGCGGTCGACCTTCCGGTGCTGATCCTAGGCGCGCGGCACGATGCGCTGGTCGGCTACCGCGCGATCGCGCGGGCCGCAGCGCGGTTGCCGCGCGCGCAACTCGTGACCTGGGGCCGCGAAGGCCGCCACGAGTTGCTGCGCGAGGCCGATCCCGTGCGCGATCGGGTAATCGCGACGATCGACGATTTCCTCGACCGCATGGCACCGGCTATCGCACGGTGACCCATTGAACGCTGACTTCAGGACTCTGCCGCAACCCGTGACCACCGAGACTTTCGACATTGCCGTGATCGGCGCGGGCATGGCCGGCGCCAGCCTTGCCGCCGAACTTGCACCTTATGCCCGCGTGCTGGTCATCGAGGCGGAGGATGCACCGGGCTATCACACCACCGGCCGGTCGGCGGCGTTCTGGGAGGAAACCTACGGCGGCCCCGGAGTCGTTCCGCTGACGATGGCGTCGGGCGGGTACCTGCGCGAGCATGGCTTCCTGTCGCCACGCGGGGCATTGAGCATCGCGACGGCCGAGGACCGGCACAAGCTCGAAGCCTATGCCGAAAGCTTCGGCGCGATGGGGATCCACATCGAATGGCAAAGCCGCGCGGCGATGGACGCGCGCGTGCCCGGCTTGCGCCCCGAATGGGCTTTCGCGACCTGGGAGCCGGATTGTTCGGACATCGACGTGGCCGCGCTGCACCAGCATTACCTGGCCATCGGGCGCCGGGCCGGAACCGTGCTGCGTGTCCGGGCGCGGGTTTCGGCGGTGGAGCGCGAGGCGGCGGGGTGGCGCGTCGTCTGGGGCGAAGGGCAGGGTGCAGGAGCAGCGCGCGCGGCGATCGTGGTCAATGCCGCCGGCGCGTGGGCGGACGAGGTCGCAGCGCTCGCCGGAGCCGCCCCGGTCGGAATCCTGCCCCTGCGGCGCACGATCGTGCAGTTGCGCACCGATCCCGAAGCATTGGCCGACATGCCGCTGACGCTGGGCATCAACGGAGACTTCTATTTCAAGCCGCAGGCCGGCCGGCTGTGGCTTTCGCCGCACGACGAGATTCCCGACGTGCCCAGCGATGCCGCGCCCGAGGAACTGGACGTGGCGGTGGCGATCGATCGCTTCGAACATGTGCTGGACTGGCGCATCGCCGCGCTGGAGCGACGCTGGGCGGGCCTGCGCAGCTTCGCCCCCGATCGCTTGCCCGTCTATGGCTTCGATCCGGTGCGCGAAGGGTTCTTCTGGTTCGCCGGGCAGGGGGGCTTCGGCATCCAGACCGCGCCGGCGGCGGCCCGGCTGGCGGCGCAAATCCTGCTGGGACACCCGGACGACGCGATGACGGCGGGGATCGACCGGGCGTGCTATGCCCCGTCGCGCTTCGCCATGGCTGCCTGACGGTCCGACGTTCGCAAAATCACCATTCCGGTGGCGATTGACGATAGCCTCTTTGCGCAGCCAAGCCGCGTGCTATCCCGTGCGCGGGGGCTGATCCTGACTGATCCAGCGCGAAGGAGCGGGTGTGATGGCGCATCGTTTTGAAATCCGGAAGAACAAGGCCGGCGAGTTCGTGGCCTATTTCTGCTACAACAGCGAAACCATTTTCTGGACCGAAGGCTATTCCAGCAAGGCGAGCGCGAAGAGCGCGATCGAATCGATCCAGAAGAATGGGCCCTCTGCGCCGGTGGAAGACACCACCGTCGCATAAGCGCTCAGGCGCAAAGCGCCGCGCGGCCGCGTTCAGGCGGCTTGCGCGGCGTCGCTGGCCAGACGGTCCACCCGTTCGTTCTCGGGGTGGCCGTCATGGCCCTTCACCCAGACCCATTCGATCTTGTGCGGGCGCGCGGCCGCGACGAGCGCGCGCCACAGGTCGTCGTTCTTGACCGGTTTCCTGTCCGCGGTCTTCCAGCCGTTTTTCTGCCAGCCGAAGACCCACTTGGTGATGCCGTCCAGCACGTACTTGCTGTCGGTATGCAGCGTCACCTGGCAGGGCTGCGTCAGTGCTTCGAGCGCCTTGATCGCGCCCATCAGTTCCATGCGGTTGTTGGTCGTCTCCTTTTCGGAGCCGGCCATTTCCTTTTCGTGTTCGCCCATGCGCAGCAGCGCGCCCCAGCCGCCCTTGCCGGGGTTGCCCTTGCACGCGCCGTCGGTGAAAATCTGGACGTGCTTCACGCGAAGACCCCGGCGTTGGCGGGATCGGCATAGAACGCCAGCCGGCGGGCGAAGGCCATCGGGTCCTTGCGCGTGACCAGCGCGTCGGCGGGCGTGTTCAGCCAGTCATAGGCGCGGCTGGCGGTGAAGCGGATCGCCGCGCCCTGTGCCAGCACCGGCAAGGCGGCGCGCTCTTCCGGCAACAGCGGGCGCACGCTCTCGTAGCCTTCGAGCAGGGCGGCGGAGATGTCTGCGTGAAACGCCTTGCCCGCGCTGTCGAAGCACCAGGCGGCGTGCGTCACCGCCACGTCGTAGGCGGTGGTGTCGTTGCAGGCGAAGTAGAAGTCTATCAGGCCGGTCACCCTGTCACCCAGCATCAGCACGTTGTCGGGGAACAGGTCGGCATGGATCACCGAGCGAGGCAGGCCTTCAGGCCATTGCGCGGCGAGCCGGGGCAGGGCTTCCTCCACCAGGTCCGCCAGCACGGGATCGATCGCGGAAAGGCCGTCATGCCCGCAGGCGTCCAGCAGGCGCTGCCATTCCGCGCGGTCCATGCCGTTCGCGCGCGTCTGCGGGAAATCAGCGGCGGCAAGGTGCAGCTGCGCCAGCGCCGCGCCCACCGCGCCCGCCTGCGCCGGCGTGGGATCGGCGACGGAAACGCCCGGCAGGAACTCGATCAGCGCCAGCGCCTTTGCGTCGCGCACCTGATACAGCCGCCCGTCGCGAGCGTGGATCGTGCGCGGCACGGGGCACCCCTTGGCCGCAAGGTGATCGAGCAGCGACAGGAAATAGGGCAGGTCGTCCAGATCGATGCGGAATTCGTACATCGTCAGGATGAAGCGCGCGCCCTTTCCGTTCGCGCCGGTCGTCTCGATCAGCCAGTTGCTGTTCGACACGCCTTCCGCGATGCCCTTGGCCGAAACCAGCTGGCCGATGTCGAAACTGGCCACAATATCGGCCATCGCCCCGGCGTCGAGGTGGGTATAGACCGCCATTGCCCGGCTTTCTCAGTTGGTAAGCTGGCGGGGCAGCTTGAACACCATGTTCTCCTCGTCGCGCACTTTCACCGTTTCCTCGGTGACGGTGCGCCACGTGGCGAGCAGGTCCACCACTTCGCGCACGAGGATTTCCGGGGCGGAAGCGCCGGCGGTAAGGCCCAGCGTGGTCACGCCCTCCAGCCAGGCCGGATCGATTTCCGCCGCGCGCTGGATCAGGAAGGCGCGTGTACCCTGCCGCTCGGCCACTTCGGCCAGGCGCAGCGAATTGGAACTGTTGGGCGCACCGATCACCAGAATCAGGTCGCAGGCGTCCGCGATCGCCTTGACCGCCGCCTGACGGTTTGACGTGGCATAGCAGATGTCTTCGGCGCGGGGGCCGACGATGCGCGGAAAGCGCGTGCGCAGCGCGGTCACGATCTCGGCCGTATCGTCCACCGAAAGCGTCGTCTGGGTCAGGAACGATAGCGGCAGTTCGTCCGGGAACTCCAGCCGCGCCACGTCCTCCACCGTTTCGACCAGCGTGATCGCGCCGTCCGGCACCTGGCCCATCGTGCCGATCACTTCCGGATGGCCGTGGTGGCCGATGAACAGGATGTGACGGCCCGCCTCGACCTGCCGTTCCGCCTGCCGGTGGACCTTGCTCACCAGTGGGCAGGTGGCGTCGAGCCAGTCCAGCCCGCGCGAATTGGCTTCCGCCGGAATCACCTTGGGCACGCCATGCGCCGAGAACACGACCGACGCGCCATCGGGCACTTCGTCCAGCTCTTCCACGAAGATCGCGCCCTTGGACTTCAGCCCGTCCACAACGAAGCGGTTGTGAACGATCTCGTGCCGGACATAGACCGGCGCGCCATAGAGCGTGATCGCGCGCTCGACGATCTCGATCGCGCGGTCCACCCCGGCGCAAAAGCCGCGCGGCGCCGCGATCAGGAGCTTCAGCGGGGCCTTGGCTTCGGCCGCGTGGCCGGTGGCCGTCTCGGCCTGGTCTGGAAAGGTGGCGTTCATTGGGCGGGCATTAGCAGCGGCATCACGTTCCGGAAACCTCTCAAAGTCCGAGCATTGCCGAAAGGTTCGGGCGTGGCTAGAGGAATTGCGCTGCCCCGTGGATCATCTTGTCGGTTCGCGCGGACGCGGCATCGTCTTTTAAGGATTTCTGCGCTCATGACCGCCATCTTCCGCCGTGTTTCGAAGTCCGGTGTCGCCATCGGTTCGGCGATCGGCGCCGCCTTGCTGGCGGGCACGCTCTCCGGCTGCGTCAAGAGCAAGGGCGAACTGGTCGTTGATGACAGCGTGGGCGTGACCGCGCTGCGCGATCCTTGCCCGCGCGTGGCGATTCCCGAATATGCCGGTGACGTGACGTTGTTCTCCGATCCCAAGCGGACCGATTCGGGTGCGCTCGACGTGACCGCCTCGATCACCAACCTGCGCAGCACCTGCGATCAGGGGCAGGGTGGGGACAAGCTCTACACCATCGCCACGTTTGACGTGCTGGCGCGCCGTGCCGACACGCGCGGCGCGCGCCATGTCGAACTGCCCTACTTCTCGACCGTGATGCGCGGCGGCAACGTCGTCATTGCCAAGCGCGTAGGCACGGTAAGCATCGATTTCGCCGACGGACAGGATCGCGCCACAGGCCATGCCAAGGCGGCGTCCTACGTCGATCGCGCGCAGGCGACACTGCCGGAAGAGATTCGCAACCGCCTCAGCCGCAAGCGGCGCGCGGGCGATGCCGATGCCGCGATCGATCCGCTGGCGCAGCCCGACGTGCGCGCCGCGATCGCGCGCGCCACGTTCGAGCTGCTCGTCGGCTTCCAGCTGACCGACCAGCAGCTGACGTTCAACGCCACGCGATGACGCTCGTTGCGGGTCCGGCGGCGATTGCCGGGCTTGCAAAACCGCCGCGCCGCCGCAAAGGGGGCGCTGGATGATGATCGCCTCCGTTCCTGCGGGGGCGATCGCCCGTTTTTCGTGAGCCTTTTCCGATGTCCGATGTTCAAGCCAATCTTCACGCCGCCTTTGCCCGGGTGATCGACGCCGCGCTCGATGCGCTGGAAGCTGCCGGCACGCTGCCTGCTGGCCTGCCGCGCGGCGCGGTGACCTGCGAGCCGCCGCGCGATCCCGCGCACGGTGATCTGGCGACCAACGCGGCGATGGTGCTGGCCAAGCCCGCCGGCACCAACCCGCGCGCGCTGGCGGCCGCGCTGGTGGCGGAGCTGGAAAAGGAGCCGCGCGTGACCTCGGCCGAAATCGCCGGGCCGGGCTTCATCAACCTGCGCCTGACCGACGGCGCCTGGCTGGACGAGCTGCGGTTGATCGCGGTGGCGGGCGCCGGCTATGGCCGCTCGACGCTGGGCGGCGGCAAGGTCGTCAACGTCGAATACGTCTCCGCCAATCCTACCGGGCCGATGCACATGGGCCATTGCCGTGGCGCGGTGGTGGGCGATGCGCTGGCCAGCCTGCTCGAAGTCGCCGGCCACAAGGTCATCAAGGAATACTACGTCAACGATGCCGGCGGGCAGGTCGATGTCCTCGCCCGCTCGGCGCATGTCCGCTATCGTGAAGCGCTGGGCGAGGCCGTGGGCGAGATCCCGGAAGGGCTCTATCCGGGCGATTATCTGGTGCCCGTGGGCAAGGCACTGGCCGAGGAATTCGGCGATCGCTACGCCGCCGCCCCCGAGTCCGAATGGCTTGCGCCGTTCCGGCAGAAGGCGGTCGCGGCCATGCTGGTGATGATCAAGGACGATCTTGCCCTGCTCGGCATCCATCACGACCTGTTCTCGTCGGAGGCGGAGCTGCAGGCGGCCGGCAAGCCCGAAGCCGCCGAAGCCTGGCTGCGCGCGCACGATCTGGTCTATGACGGGCATCTCGAAGCACCCAAGGGCAAGACGCCGGAAGACTGGGAGCCGGTGGAACTGCCGCTGTTCCGTTCGACGAAGTTCGGCGACGATCAGGACCGGCCGATCAAGAAGTCCGACGGGACCTGGACCTATTTCGGCGCGGACCTCGCCTACCATTTCCAGAAGGCGGAAAAGGCCGATGCGCTGGTCGATATCTGGGGTGCGGACCATGCCGGCACGGTCAAGCGGATCAAGGCCGCCGTCGCCGCGCTGACCGGCGCGGAAGGCAAGCCGATCCCGTTCGAGGTGAAGCTGGTGCAGATGGTCCAGCTGCTGCGCGATGGCCAGCCGGTGAAGATGTCGAAGCGGGCGGGCACGTTCGTCACGCTGGCCGACGTGGTGCGCGAAGTGGGCAAGGACGTGGTCCGTTTCACCATGCTGACGCGCAAGCCCGATGCGCAGATGGACTTCGACTTCGCCCGCGTGGTGGAAGCGTCGAAGGACAATCCGGTGTTCTATGTGCAGTATTGCCACGCCCGGATCAGCTCGACGCTGCGCAAGGGCGCGGCCGAGGGCTTTGCACCCTCCGCTGCCGATCTTGCGGGGCTGGGGCCGGAGGAGTTGGCGCTGGTGAAGCTGGCCGCGCAGTTCCCGCGTCTGGTGGAAGCGGCGGCGGTCGCGCGTGAGCCGCACCGGGTGGCGTTCTTCCTCTACGATCTGGCGGCAGCGTTCCACTCCTACTGGAACCTGGGCAACGATCGACCCGAAAAACGGTTCATAGTGGCACAGGATGCCGCGTTGACGGCGGCTCGGCTTTTCCTCGCGGCGCAAATCGGGCAGGTTGTGCGCAACGGCCTTGCCATCCTTGGGGTGGAAGCGGCCGAGGAACTGTGAAGGGTCAGCGACGTGAACATGGTGGACGGGGAGCAGGACGGGCAGCACGAACAGCGCGCCGGGGGTGAACATTCCCCCGCGTCGATGCCGTTCGACGCGACGGAGGAAGCGGCCGAGAGCGCGGCTGGCGCGCGTCTGGCGCTGGGCGACGAACAGCGGCTGCCGTGGCTTGAGGGCGCGGATGACGTGGAATTCGATGACGAGGAGCCGGGCAACGGCCGCTTCATCGGTTTCGCGGTTCTCGGGCTGATACTGCTCGCGGCGATTCTCGGCGGGGTCTATTGGGCCACGCACCGGGGCGGCCCGGCTGCCAATGCCGATGGCAGCCTGATCGAAGCCAGCCGCGAGCCTTACAAGATCGCGCCCAAGGAGCCGGGTGGCAAGACGTTCCAGGGCACCGGCGATTCCAGCTTCAAGGTGAGCGAGGGCGAAAAGCCGGCGGCGAACCTTGCCGGCGGAGCGGTCCCGGCGGCTGCGGCGTCGGCATCGGGTTCCGCCACTGCGCCGGCCGCTGCCGGTGCCAATGCGCCCAAGCCCGGCGCGGCCCCGACCGCACCGGCTGCGGGGGGCGTGGGCGTGCAGATCGGCGCGTTTTCCAGCAGCTCCTCGGCCGAGGCCGCGTGGAGCAAGCTTTCCGGCCAGCACGAGGCGCTGAAGGGCCTCAATCACCGCGTGGTCGAAGGCAAGGCGGATATCGGTACGGTCTATCGCCTGCAGGCGCTGGCGGGCGATGCCGGGGCGGCCAACGCGCTGTGCGGCCGGCTGCAGGCGGGCGGCCTCAAGTGCCAGGTGAAGCGCTGAGCCGGTTTTTCCCCGCCATTCCGGCAGCGAAGCCTTGCGGAATGGCGGGTTTTGGCCGAATCCTGCCGCATGGTTCCGGCGATCTTCGGCCTTTCGGGCCTGACTCTCACCGATAACGAGCGCGCTTTCTTCCGCGATGCCGATCCGGCCGGCTACGTGCTGTTCGGCCGCAACGTGGCCGATCGCGCGCAACTGCGGGCACTGACCGACGATTTGCGCGCGCTGCACGGGCGCGACCGCACGCTGATCTGCATCGATCAGGAAGGCGGCCGCGTGGCGCGGATAAAGCCGCCGGTATGGCCGCCCTATCCGCCGGGCGAACGGTTCGACCGGCTGTGGGACGTGGCGCCGGCGACCGCGATCGAGGCGGTCCGCGCCAATGCCGAGGCGCTGGGGCTCGATCTGGCCGAAGCGGGGATCAGCGTCGATCTGCTGCCGCTGCTCGATGTGCGCCAACCCGGCGCGCACGATGTGATCGGCGATCGCGCCTATGGCTCGGAGCCGCTGCGCGTGGCGGCGCTTGGCCGCGCGGCGCTGGACGGGCTGGCGCGCGCGGGCCTGGCCGGGGTGATCAAGCACATGCCGGGGCATGGCCGCGCCACGGCGGATAGCCACAAGGAAATGCCCACGGTCGATGCTTCGGCCGAGGAACTCGACATCGATCTGGAGCCGTTCCGCACGCTGGCCGGGGCGGCGATCGGGATGACCGCGCACGTCCGCTACACCGCGTGGGATGCGGAAAACCCGGCTACGCAATCGCCGTTCGTGATCGGCGAAGTGATCCGCAAGCGCATCGGGTTCGATGGCCTGCTGATGACCGACGATCTCGATATGGAAGCGCTGGCGGGCAGCGTGCCCGAACGCGCCGCCCGGGCCATTGCCGCCGGGTGCGATCTGGTGCTCAACTGCTGGGCGAAGATGGACGACATGGTCGGTATCGCCAGCGCCACCCCGACGATCAGCGCGGTCGCGCAGGAACGGCTGGCCCGTGCGCTGCGGGACACGACCGATTTCGCTTCTCCTGCGCGAATGGAGCGCCACGCGGCGCTTGTCGCCCGGCGTGACGAATTGCTCGCGCTGGCGGAGGCGCACGCCTGATGGATCAGGCCGCCGCCCCGCCTGCCTCGCTGTTCGATGGCGATGCGGTGTGGAACGGCGTGGCCTCGGCGGCGACCGAGGACGCTTCGCTCTATCTGGAGCTCGACGGCTGGGAAGGGCCGCTCGATTTGCTGCTGGACCTTGCCCGCCGGCAGAAGGTGGATCTCCGGCGGATTTCGATCCTCGAACTGGTAGACCAGTACCTCGGCTATATCGAGCGGGCCGAGGCGTTGAAGCTGGAACTGGCGGCGGACTACCTGGTGATGGCGGCCTGGCTCGCTTACCTCAAGTCGCTGTTGTTGCTGCCGGACGATCCGGAAATCCAGCCTTCGCCCGAGGAACTGGCGCTGCGCCTGCAATTGCGCCTGCAACGGCTGGGCGCGATGCGGGAAGCTGGGGCGCGGCTGATGGCGCGGGACCGGCTGGGGCGCGACGTGTTTGCGCGCGGTGCGCCGGAAGGGCTGCATGTCGATCAGGGGCGACGCTGGGAGTGTGACCTGTTCATGCTGATGCAGGCCTATGGTCAGGTGAAGGCGCGCACCGCGCCCGTGGTCCACATGGTGCGCGAACGCCCGGTGATGACGCTGGAATCCGCGCTCACCCGCGTGGCGACAATGCTGGGCGTGACCGTGGACTGGATGGACTTGCGCGCGTTCCTGCCGTCGCGGTGCGATCCCGCCTGGACCGATCCGCAATTGCGCCGTTCCGCGCTGGCCTCCAGCTTCGTCGCGGCGCTGGAACTGGCCAAGCAGGGGAGAGCCGAGATCGCGCAGGACGAAATGTTCGGGCCGCTGATGCTGCGGGCGGCGCAATCATGATGGAAGAACTGCCGGAGGATCGGGCGGACAGCCTGATCCATGCCCGCGGAGGATCGCCCGACGATCTCGTTCGCGCCGTGGAAGCGGCCCTGTTCGCATCCGGCGAGCCGCTGACGCCCCAGCAACTGTCCGCCCATCTCGGCGGCGCGCGGGTTGATGGCGCGCTGGAGCAGCTTGTCGCGCACTATGCCGGGCGCGGGATTGAACTCGTCGAGCGCGGCGGCTGCTGGCATTTCCAGACGGCGGCCGATCTGGCCCACCTGCTGCGAACGGAGCGCGAGGATGTGCGCCGTCTGTCGCGGGCCGCGACCGAGGCCTTGGCGATCATCGCCTATCACGAACCGGTCAGCCGCGCCGAGATCGAGGCGATCCGGGGCGTGCAGACATCGCGCGGCACGCTGGACGTGCTGCTGGAAGCGGGCTGGATTCGCGTCGCCGGCCGGCGCGAGGTGCCGGGGCGGCCCACGATCTATGCCACGACGCCCGGTTTCCTTGCGCACTTCGGGCTGGAATCGCGCCGGGACCTGCCGGGGATCGACGAATTGCGCGCCGCCGGCCTGCTTGACCCGGTGGACGATGTTTTCGCGGCCTTGACCGGGCATGATGACGAGGATCAGGCTGATGCCGAACCGGCCTTTTCCGACGTCGAAGACGAATCTTTGCGGCCTGATTGACTCTTTACGGCTTGGATTGACTGGCGATTCCGCACGAGATGTCCTATCTGGAGCGGAGAAGGAGATTTTACGATGGGTAGCCTGTCCCTACCGCACCTGATTATCCTCGCGCTGGTCGTTCTCGTGCTTTTCGGGCGTGGTCGCATTTCCGAAATGATGGGCGATTTCGGCAAGGGTATCAAAAGCTTCAAGCAGGGTATGACGGAAGAGACCGATCGTCCGGTAACCGCGCCGCCGCCGCAGCTTCAGCAGTCGACGCCGCCGGCGCCGTCCGCACAGACCACTGCCGCTCCGGCGGAGCAGCACGGACCCTCGGGCAACGCCTGACACAGCCCGGATACCGGACCCGATCTGAACCATGTTCGACGTAGCGCCGTCAGAGCTGCTGCTGGTGGCCATTGTCGCCATCGTGGTGATCGGCCCCAAGGACTTGCCGCTCGCCCTGCGCACGGCAGGCCGCTGGATGGGCAAGATCCGCCGCGTCTCCAACCATTTTCGCGCGGGGATCGAAACCATGATCCGCGAGGCGGAAATGGAGGAAATGGAGCGCAAGTGGCGCGAACAGAACGCCGCGATCATGGCGCAGGATGCGACGCAGGACGGGGGGAAGGCCGCCGAAGGGCAGACGCCTGATGCCGCTGCCGATCAGGTCGCGGCGCCGGCCGTCATGCCCGAAGTCGCGGCGCACGCGCCGACGCCGCCGGTCGAACCCGCGCCAGCTGCTCCCGCATCTCAAACCGACGCACCCCGACTGCTATGATTCGCGATATCGACGAAACGCAGGCGCCCTTGCTGGACCACCTGCTGGAACTGCGCACGCGGCTGTTGCGCTGCGTCTATGCGCTGGCGGTCACGTTCGCGATCTGCTTCTATTTCGCGGACGATATCTTCGCGCTGCTGGCGCGTCCGCTGATGGAAGCGTTTCCGCCGGGGCAGGGCAAGCTGATCTACACCAAGCTCTACGAAGCGTTCTTCGTGGAACTGAAGGTTTCCCTGTTTGCCGCGTTCCTGCTGAGCTTTCCGATCATTGCCAACCAGCTCTGGGCCTTCGTGGCTCCGGGGCTCTATGCGCGGGAAAAGAAGGCGTTCCTGCCGTTCCTGATCGCCACGCCGATCCTGTTCACCGCCGGCGCCAGCCTGGCCTACTTCATCGTCATGCCCACGGCCTTCAAATGGTTCCTCGGCTTTCAGGGCGACAAGGGCGGGCTGCATCTGGAGGCGCTGCCGGGCACGGGCGATTACCTGAACCTCGTCATGCAGTTCATCCTGGCGTTCGGCATCAGCTTCCTGTTGCCGGTGCTGCTGATGCTGCTGAACCGCGCCGGCATCGTCACGCGCGCGCAACTGGTGGCGGCGCGGCGCTACGTGATCGTCGGGATCACCGCACTGGCTGCCGTGATTACGCCGCCCGATGTTGTTTCGCAGCTGATGCTCGCCATTCCGCTGCTGTTCCTGTTCGAAGGCACGCTGGTGGTGATGCGCTTTGCCGAGAAGTCCGATGCGGTAGAAAAGGCGAAGCAGGAAGCCGCAGCCGCCGCGGGCGAACCGACTCGGCTTCTTCCCTGATTCCCTGATCGATTTCTCCAGCCCCTCTGCGTCATTTGAGCGTGGCATCGCTTGCCATGTGTCCGTCTGTTGCTAAGGACGCGGGAGTAGCTCGAAAGGCCACCAGGGATGAGCCTGACGTTGGCGGCGCTCTATGCGCTTGCACTGATTGGTATCCTGTTCGTCGTTGCCGCCCTGGTCGAAGCGCGCGCGGAAGCGGCGCGCAGCCGGCCGGCGCTGCGCCATGTCGCCTACACGCTGGCGCTGGGCGTCTATTGTTCGAGCTGGACGTTCTATGGCGCGGTCGGCAGCGCGGTGCGCGAAGGGTGGAACTACCTGCCGATCTACCTCGCGCCGTCGCTGCTGCTGATTTTCGCCCCGGCCCTGCTGCGGCGGCTGGCCGAAGCGGTGCACGAGGAAAAGGCCACCACCATTTCGGATTTCATCGCCGCCCGCTTCGGGCACGATCCCGGAATGGCGCGGCTGGTCACGCTGATCGCGCTGGTGGGCATCATTCCCTACGTCGCGCTGCAATTGCGCTCGATCGGCAGTGCCATAGCGGTCGTTTCGGGCAGCGACGTCGCGGTACCGGTGATGGTTGCCGCGTCGGTCGTGCTTGCCGCTTTCGCGATCCTGTTCGGCGCGCGGCGGTATGAAGTCGCCGGGCGAAGCGAGGGCATGTTGTTCTCGATCGCGCTGGAATCGATCATCAAGCTGGTGGCGCTGATCGTGGTGAGCGCGATCGCCGTCTATGTCATCGCGCAGGCGCCGCCGGAGCGGTTCGCTATCGGATTGCGCGAAACGGCGGCGCGTTTCGCTCCCTCGCATCTCTCGTTCGAATTCGTGGTGATCGGCATGATTTCCGCGATGGCGATCGTGGTACTGCCGCGCCAGTTCTTCATGGGCCTGGCCGAAGCGCAGCAGCCCGATGATCTGCCGCGCGCGCGGTGGGGCGTGGCGGCCTATGTCGGTGGCATGGCGGTGCTGGTCCTGCCGATCGCCCTTGCGGGGCTTGTGGCCTTGCCGCCCGCCGCCGCGCCCGACCTGTTTGTGCTGGCGCTGCCCGATGCCGCAGGGCTGCACTGGCTGACATCCATCGCGCTGCTCGGCGGGATCAGTTCGGCCAGCGCCATGGTCATCGTGGACGCCACCGCATTGGCGACGATGGTCTCGAACGACCTGATCTTCCCCGCCGTTCTGCGCAGCGAGACCGACGATGCCGCCGGCGCTCTGGGGCGGCGGATGATGGTGGTGCGGCGCTCGGCGATCGTCGGCATCGTCGCGCTGGCGCTGGTCTGGGCGCTGATGCTGTCGCCGCGCAGCTCGCTCGCCTCGATCGGGCTGGTCGCTTTTGCGGCGATGGCGCAGTTTACCCCGCATTTCGTGCTGGGGATTTTCGGCAAGGATCGCGATCCGGTTGCCGGGCGCGCCAGCCTGGCCGCCGGCTTCGCGCTGTGGCTGTGGACGCTGGCCATGCCGCAGGTCCTGCCCGAAGCGTGGATGACCGCGTTGGCCGGAACGTTGGCCGATCCCTTGCGCCTGCTCGGCATTGGCCATGCCAGCCCGCTGGTGCATGGCGTGCTGTGGAGCATGGCGGCCAACCTGATCGTGCTTGTTGCCGGGACGGCGGGGCGCGATCCGGGAAGCCGCCTCCCGATCATGTTGCGTGGCGCGCGGCCGGTACGCAACATCGGCGAACTGGCCGATCTGGTCGGTCGCTTCACGGGCGAGGAACGGGCGGAAGAGGAGTTTCCGGTCTACCGGCGGGCGCTGCCGGTCGATCGGCTGACGGCCCGACGGGCGCAGGACCTCATCGCCGGGGTGGTCGGAGTCTCGTCGGCGCGCACGCTCGTCGCCTCCGCGCTGGCCGGCGCGCAGATGAGCATCGAGGACGTGGCGCGGCTGCTTGACGAGGGCGGCCAGTCGCTCCGCTTCTCGCGCACGCTGCTGGCGGCCACGTTCGAGAACCTGCATTCGGGCATCAGCGTCATCGATGCGGACCTCAATCTGGTGGCGTGGAACACGCAATACATCGAACTGTTCAACTACCCGCCGGGGCTGGTGCGCGTGGGCGTCCCCATCGCCGACCTGATCCGCTTCAACGTCGAGCGCGGCCATTTCGCGGGGACGCCGGACGAGGAAGTGGAGAAGCGGTTGGCGCATCTGCGCGCACGCCGGACGTTCACGTCGGAGCGCGTGCGGCCCGACGGGCGCGTCATCCGGTCCACCGGTGGTCCGATGCCGGGCGGCGGCTATGTTACCGCCTTTGCCGATACCACCGAGGAAGCTCGCGTGCGGGGGGAACTGCGGCGCACGTTGGAACAACTGGAAAGCCGCGTCGCCGAACGCACGCGGGAATTGTCCGAAGCCAATCGCCTGCTGGCCGAATCGACGCGCGAGAAGACGCGCTTCCTTGCCGCGGCCAGCCACGATCTGCTGCAGCCGCTTCATGCGGCGCGGCTGTTCGCTTCCGCTCTTGATCGCAGCGTGGAAGGCGGCGCGAAAATCATGGTCGCGCGGGTGGAGCGCTCGATCGTGGCGGCAGAAGACCTGCTGCGCGCGCTGCTCGATATCAGCAAGCTCGATGCTGGCGGCATCCAGCCCAGTCCCGAGGTGATTCCGCTGGCGCGCCTGCTGCGCGACATCGCCGAAGGCATTCGCCCGATGGCGGAGGAAAAGGAACTGCGGCTGACGGTGGGGCCGGTGTTCGGCGCAGTGGAAACCGACCCCGGCCTCCTGCGCTCCGTTCTTCAGAACCTGCTGTCGAACGCCGTGCGCTATACCGAGCAGGGCGGTATTCTCGTCGGCGTCCGCCGGCGCGGCACCACGCTGCGGATTGACGTGGTCGATACGGGTGTGGGCATTCCCGAAGACCAGCAGAAGGCGGTGTTTTCCGAATTTACCCGCCTGGGGGCGGTGGAGGCCGAAGGCCTTGGCCTTGGCCTTGCCATCGTGGAACGGATCGCCAGGCTGCTCGGCGTTCGCCTGGAGCTTGCGTCAACGCCGGGCAAAGGCAGCCGGTTCAGCGTGATCCTGCCCGCCGTCGCGATGCCCGACGAGGACGCAGATGCGCACACGCCTTTCAGCGCCGGCCGGCCGGTCCGCGCGCTGACGGTGCTGGTGGTGGATAACGATCCCGTCATCATCGAAGCTTCGGAAGCCTTGCTGGGCGGCAGCGGTCATACCGTGCTGGGCGCCGCGACCATGGCCGAGGCGCTGGCGCTGGTGGGGCGCGCGGATGTCGCGCTGCTCGATTTCCACCTCGATGGCGGGGAGGACGGCATTGCCCTGGCCGATCTGATCCACAAGGATCGCCCGGCCATGCCGATGGCGATGGTCACGGCCGAAAGCGGCGCGCAACTGCGCCGCCGCGCGCGCCGGCGCGGTATTCCGCTGTTCGTGAAGCCGATCGATCCGTCCGCGCTGGAAGCCTTCCTCGCGCGGGTCTCAATGCGCGAGGTCGAGCCCCAGTGACCGCGCGACCAGCGCGGCCTGCGTGCGGTTGCGCACGTCCAGCTTGCGCATGATCGCGGTCATGTGCGCCTTGACAGTGGCTTCGCTCATACCAAGGTCGTGGGCGATCTGCTTGTTGAGTTTGCCTTCCAGCACCGCGAGCAGCACCTTGAGTTGAGTCGGCGTCAGGCCCGCCACCTCGCGGCGAACCTGATCGACAGGCTCGGCCTGCGGGTGAATCTCCTCGGGCCGTCCCAGCGCCTTCCGGATGGCATCCTCAATCACGGTCAGATCGGCATCCTTGCGCAGGAAGCCCACCGCGCCGAATGCGCGCGCCTCCTGCGCGGCGTTGGCGCCCTCGGCGCTCGACACCACCAGGATCGGCACATCGGGCTTTTCGGCGTGGAGCAGGGCGATCCCGGAATAGCCCACCGCGCCCGGCATCTTCAGATCCAGCGTGATAAGGCGCAAGTCGGGCGCGTCGGCCGTCGCCTTCGCGGCGGCGGCCAGCGTGCCTGCTTCCAGGATTTTCGCTTCGGGCGCGACGTGGGCAACCGCGACCGTCAGGGCCTGACGGAACAGCGGGTGATCGTCGGCGATCAGGATCGTACTTATACGGCCTCCGCCAATTTCGGTCGATTGGCCAGAAGATGGTCCACGACCGAAGGATCGGCAAGGGTAGACGTATCGCCAAGGTTACTTACGTCGTTTTCTGCGATCTTGCGGAGGATTCGCCGCATGATCTTGCCGCTCCGCGTCTTGGGCAGGCCGGGAGCGAACTGGATCACGTCCGGCGTGGCGATCGGGCCGATCTCGTGCCGCACCCACTGGATCAGCTCCTTGCGCAGCGCCTCGTCAGGTTCGATCTCGGCATTGCAGGTGACGTAGGCGTAGATGCCCTGACCCTTGATCTCGTGCGGCATCCCCACCACGGCGGCTTCGGCCACCTTGGGATGAGCGACCAGCGCGCTTTCGATCTCGGCCGTGCCCATGCGGTGGCCGGACACGTTGATCACGTCGTCGATGCGGCCGGTGATCCAGAAGTACCCGTCCTCGTCGCGGCGGGCGCCGTCACCGGTGAAATAGAGGCCCTTGAACGTGGTGAAATAGGTCTGGAAGAAGCGTTCGTGATCGCCCCACACGGTGCGCATCTGGCCAGGCCACGAATCGGTCACGACCAGGCAGCCGTCGGTCGCGCCGTCCAGGAACGTGCCGTCGTTGTCGACCAGCGCAGGCTTCACGCCGAATATCGGGCGCGTGGCGGAACCCGGCTTCAGCGCCGTGGCGCCGGGCAGGGGCGTGATCATCGCGCCGCCGGTTTCGGTCTGCCACCAGGTGTCGACGATCGGGCAGCGGCCTTCGCCCACCACCTTGTGATACCATTCCCAGGCTTCGGGATTGATCGGCTCGCCCACCGAACCCAGCAGGCGCAGCGTCTTGCGGCTGGTCTTCTTCACCCATTCGTCGCCTTCGCGCATCAGCGCGCGCAACGCGGTGGGGGCGCCATAGAAGATCTCGACGCCGAACTTGTCCACCACCTGCCAGAAGCGGCTGGCATCGGGGAAGTTGGGCACGCCTTCGAACATCACCGTGGTCGCGCCATTGGCCAGCGGGCCATAGACCACATACGAATGGCCCGTGACCCAGCCGATGTCCGCCGCGCACCAGTAGATCTGGCCGGGCCGGTAGTCGAACACGTACTGGTGCGTCAGCGATGCCCAGACCGAATAGCCGCCGGTGGTGTGCAGCACGCCCTTGGGCTTGCCGGTGGAGCCGGAGGTGTAGAGGATGAACAGCGGGTCTTCCGCGCTCATTTCCTCGGGCGCGCATTCGGCGGCTTGCGTGGCGACGGCGGTCGCCCAGTCGACATCGCGGCCTTCGACCATGGCCACGGCGGCGCCGGTGCGGCGGAGCATGATCACGGTATCGACATCGGGGCACTGCTTGAGCGCTTCATCGACATTGGCCTTGAGCGGCACCTTCTTGCCGCCACGCAGCCCTTCGTCGGAGGTGAGCACGATGCGGCTGTCGCAGTCGATGATGCGGCCGGCGAGCGCGTCGGGCGAAAAGCCCGCGAACACGATCGAATGGATAGCGCCAATGCGCGCGCAGGCCAGCATGGCCACGGCGGCTTCGGGCACCATCGGCAGGTAGATCGTCACCCGCTCGCCCTTCTTCACGCCCTTGGCGCGCAGGAGGTTGGCGAAGCGGCAGACGTCCTCGTGAAGCTGGCGATAGGTGATGCGGCGTTCCGCATCCTCGGGGCTGTCCGGCTCCCACAGGATGGCGATGGTATCGCCGCGTTCGGCCAGGTGCCGGTCCAGGCAGTTGGCGGACAGGTTCAGCGTGCCGTCGGCGAACCACTTGATGCCGAAATCGGCCTCGTGAAAGCTGGTTTCCTTGACGCGGGTGAACGGCTTGATCCAGTCGATCCGCTGCGCTTCCTCGCGCCAGAACGCGTCGGGCTCCTCGACGGAGCGGCGGTACATTTCTTGATAGCGCGCATCGTCGATCAGCGCGTTGGCCGACCATTCCGACGGAACGGGGTAGATGGCCTCACCCATACTCAGGCTCTCCTCACATAATTCGTTGCCGCAACCCTACCGCACGGGGCCGGAGCGGCGCGCCTAGACAATGGTCGTAGATATAAGACCAAGCTCCGGCTGGTTACCAGTTCCGGTTCAAGGAAAAACCTATCCGCAGTGCCTCGCCAGATGGGCACCGGGAGAGGGATTGTCCGAATGAGCATCAAGATCAGGGGGTCTGTTTGGCTGCTTGCAGCAACCGCGCTGGCGGTGCCCGGCATGGTCCAGGCACGTCCGACCAGCCGTGAAGCCGCACTCGAAGCGCGCCTGCAACGGCTCGAAGCCGAAATGACGCAGCTGCGTGCCGATCTCAAGAGCGCGCGCGACGAGCAGGCGGTCCATGCCGATCAGGCTATCGCGGTGCGGCAGACCGCCGAACAGGCGCAGGCCCAGGCGCTGGTCGCGACCCGCACGGCGGAAGCCGCCGCCACGAAAAGCGACGAGGCGACGGCCAAGGCCACCGCGCTGGCGGACGCCGCGCCGAAGCAGGGCTTCCGTTCGGGCAATTCCAACGTCGTCCTCTCGGGTTACATCAAGCTGCTGGCTAGCAGCGCGCGCTACAGCGGCGGCGATGATCCCAGCAATTCGCTGGGGCGCGACCTCTACCTGCCGCAGTCGATCCCGGTGTTCAACCCGGCCAGCCCGACCTCGCCGACGCGCGTGACCGATTTCACCGCCAAGCAGACCCGGTTCTGGGTGGATGCCAACACCAAGCTCGGCAGCCACGCGCTGAAGGCCTATATCGAGTTCGACTTCCAGGCCGCGCCGGGCACGCCGCAGGCGCTGGGGCAGGGCACGCAGCGGACGACCAACGCCTATGACCTCGCCATGCGGCGCGCGTTCGTGCAGTTCGATCGGTGGATGTTCGGGCAGGAATTCACCAACTTCTCGAACCCGGCCGTCTATCCCGAAAGCACCGACTATGTCGGCGGCGTCGATGGCCTGATCTTCGTGCGCCAGCCGATGGTCCGCTACAGCCTGCCGCTCGACAAGGGGCTGACGTTGCACCTGGCGGCGGAGAATCCTGAAACAGCTTCGGCCACGGCGGGCGCCGCCGCGCTGATCGAGAATGGCGAGGACCACGCGCCCGATTTCACCGCACGGCTGGAATATGCGGGCAAGTTCGGGTTCCTCGACGTTGCCGCGCTGGGCCGCCAGCTGCGCGTGGACAACGCGCGGACTGGCTTGGCCCACATCAGCGATTCGCGCGTGGGCTGGGGCATCAGCACCACCGGCAAGATATTCCTCAACGAAAAGCACACCAGCGACATCCGCTTCCAGGCGACCTATGGCGAAGGGATTGGCCGCTACCTGGGCCTGAACTTCAGCCCGGATACGGTGCTGCAGGCCAATGGCCAGCTCGGCAGCGTGCGCAACCTGGCCCTGTTCGGCTCGGGCCGCTTCGCGCTGAACGATCAATGGCGGGTGAACCTGATCGGCAGCTTCCAGCGCGTGAGCTACGCCAGCTATCTCAACCGCACCACGGCGGGCATCGCCATGTACAACCGCCAGGCGTGGAGCATCGCCGGCAACGTATTCTATTCGCCGGTCAAGAATGTCGACCTTGGTGTCGAATACCGCCATGGTGACCGGCGTCTGGTCAACGATCTGAACGGCCACGTCGATCGCCTGGATTTCGCCGCGAAGTATAGTTTCTAGAAGAAGTACCTAAAAATCATAACGATGCACGCGGCTCTTCGGGTCGGACAGCCGTAAAATAGACGTTCAGATCCTGTCTGGGACTGGGAGAGGCAATCATGGACTATCAGGAAATACCGGCGGATGCCGTCGGACTGCCAAAGCATCATCAGGCGACACACAGCGAAAAGCTGATCATCACGGCATCGTCGCTGGGCACGGTGTTCGAATGGTACGATTTCTACCTCTATGGTCTGCTGACCTCGATCATCGCGGCCAAGTTCCTGACCGGGCTGAACCCGACCACGTCGTTCATCATGGCGCTGCTGGTCTTTGCGGCGGGCTTCATCGTCCGCCCGTTCGGCGCGCTGGTCTTCGGCAAGATCGGCGATACCTTCGGCCGGCGCTATACCTTCATCATCACGCTGGTGGTGATGGGGCTTTCCACCTTCCTGGTCGGCTGCCTTCCCACCTACGAGACGGTCGGCGTCGCCGCGCCGATCATGCTGGTCGTCCTGCGCATGTTCCAGGGTCTGGCGCTGGGTGGCGAATACGGCGGCGCGGCGACCTACGTTGCCGAACATGCGCCCAATAACAAGCGCGGGCTCTATACCAGCTGGATCCAGATCACTGCCACGGCGGGCCTGGCCATGGCGCTGCTGATCGTGATCACGGTGCGTTCGCCCGTGACCGGCCTGGGCGAGGATGCGTTCAAGGCCTGGGGCTGGCGCGTTCCCTACCTGCTGTCGGGCCTGTTCCTGGTGGTGGGCCTGTGGCTGCGCCTGAAGCTGCATGAATCGCCGGTGTTCCAGAAGATGAAGTCGGAAGGCACCGCCTCCAAGGCGCCGCTGACCGAAGCGTTCGGCGAATGGAAGAACCTGAAAGTCGTACTCATCGCCTTCTTCGGCGCGATCGCCGGGCAGGCCGTGATCTGGTACACCGGTCAGCTCTACGCCATGTATTTCCTGGAAAAGATGCTCAAGGTGGATGGCATCCAGGCCAACACCCTGACGATCATCGCGCTGGCGATGGCCACGCCGTTCTTCCTGTTCTTCGGCTGGCTTTCGGACAAGGTCGGTCGCAAGCCGATCATCCTCGGCGGCGCGGCGCTGGCGGCGGTCACGCTGTTCCCCGTGTTCCATGCCTTGACCGACGCGGCCAACCCCGCGCTGGCGAAGGCCCAGGCCACGGCGCCGGTGAAAGT
Source organism: Novosphingobium sp. MD-1 (assembly GCF_001014975.1). Classification (GTDB taxonomy): domain Bacteria; phylum Pseudomonadota; class Alphaproteobacteria; order Sphingomonadales; family Sphingomonadaceae; genus Novosphingobium. The sequence goes on from NZ_BBXA01000028.1 coordinate 118,246, forward strand.
GACGGCGTTCCCCGGCGAATGCTCGTCGCAGTTCGATCCGGTGGGCGGCAACAAGTTCGACACCACCAGCTGCGATATCGTCAAGAACGCGCTCGCCAAGGCGGCGGTGAACTATGAGAACGTCGCCGCACCGGCTGGTGCCATCGCGTCGGTGACCATCGGCGGGGAAACGATCCTGGCGCCCGATCCGTCCACGGTTTCCGGCGACGACCGGAAGAAGGCGATCGCCGCCTTCACCGCCAGGGTCGCGGGTGCGCCTGAAGTGAAGGCGAAGCCGGCGGAGGGCGACAAGCCCGCGGTCGAAGCCAAGCCCGCCGTGGTGGGCGAGCTGGAGAAGGTCGGCTATCCGGCCAAGGCCGATCCGGCGCAGATGAACAAGCCGCTCGTCGTCGCGCTGCTGTTCTACCTCGTGCTGCTGGTGACGATGGTCTACGGCCCGATCGCGGCCATGCTGGTGGAACTGTTCCCCAGCCGCATCCGCTACACCTCGATGTCGCTGCCCTATCACATCGGCAACGGCTGGCTGGGCGGACTGCTGCCGGCGATCGGTTTCGCGATGGTCGCGGCCAACGGCGATATCTACCACGGCTTCTGGTACCCGGTTGTGGTCGCGGCGGCCACCGTGGTGATCGGGCTGTTCTTCCTGCCCGAAACCTTCCGCCGGAACATCGACCAATGACCAATGGCGCCGCGCCTTGTGTTCGATCAAGGTGCGGCGCCGAACCCCTTGGTACGGGGACGGGGACAGGAGAGGTTCGACGATGAGCGAAGCCTACAGCCGCGCATGGCGCGACAGTATCGAGCAGCCGGAACGGTTCTGGTCCGAAGCGGCCAAGGCGCTGGAGTGGACCTCCGCGCCTTCGCGCGTGTGGGACGAAGATGGCGGCTGGTTTCCCGACGGTACGCTCAACACTGCGCACAATTGTCTGGACCGGCATATCGCGGCGGGGCGGGGCGAAGCCGCCGCGCTGATCTATGACAGCCCGGTCACCGACACGATCCGGCAATACAGCTACGCCGAACTGCTCGAGGAAACCGGTCGCGTCGCCGCGATGCTGGCCTCGCTGGGCGTCGCCCGGGGGGACCGGGTGGTGCTCTACATGCCGATGATCCCCGAAACGGTGTTCGCCATGCTGGCCTGCGCGCGGCTGGGTGCGATCCATTCGGTGGTGTTCGGCGGCTTCGCGGCGCTCGAACTGGCCAAGCGCATCGACGACGCCACGCCCAAGGCGCTGCTGACCGCCTCGTGCGGGATCGAAGGCGCGCGCGTCGTTGCCTACAAGCCGATGGTGGACGAGGCGCTGGCACTGGCGCAGCATCGGATCGAGCATGTCGTGCTGCTTCAGCGGGATCGGCTTGAAGGCACGCTGCACGCGCCGCGCGATCTCGACTGGCAAGTCTTGCGCGCCGCGACGGTGGCCGATCCCGTGCCCGCGCCGGTGCCGGTCGCGGCCGCCGATCCGCTCTATATCCTCTACACCTCCGGCACCACGGGCACGCCCAAGGGCGTGGTGCGCGAAAACGGCGGCCATGCCGTCGCGCTCGCCTGGTCGATGGCCAATATCTATGACATCGGCGCGGGCGACGTGTTCTGGGCCGCGTCCGATGTGGGCTGGGTCGTCGGCCACAGCTACATCGTCTATGCGCCGCTGCTGGTGGGGGCGACGACGGTGCTGTTCGAGGGCAAGCCCGTGGGCACGCCCGATCCCGGCACGTTCTGGCGTACCATTGCGCGCCACGGCGTGAAGACCTTCTTCACCGCGCCCACCGCGATCCGCGCCATCCGCAAGGAAGACCCCGACGGCCGGTTCATCGACGAGATCGGTACCGGGCGGTGCCAGGCGATCTTCCTCGCGGGCGAGCGGGCCGATCCGGAAACGATCGCCTGGGCGGAAGGCTGCACGGCGCTGCCCGTGATCGACCACTGGTGGCAGACCGAACTCGGCTGGCCGGCGATCGCCTCGTGCTTCGCGCTGGGCGATCTGCGCCGCAAGCGCGGCAGCGCCGGATTTCCCGTGCCGGGTTATGATTTCACGATCCTGTCGGAAGACGGCCATCCCATGCCCGCCGGTGAAAGCGGCGCGGTCGCGATCCGCGCGCCCCTGCCGCCCGGGGCCTTCCGCACGCTGTGGAACAACAAGGCCGGTTACGAGAAGAACTTCCTGGCCTTCCCCGGCTTCTACGAGACGGGCGATGCCGGATACATCGACGCCGAAGGCTTCGTGCACATCATGGGGCGCACGGACGACATCATCAACGTCGCCGGGCACCGCCTGTCCACCGGCCAGATGGAGCAGATCGTCGCCGGGGTCGACGGCGTGGCCGAATGCGCGGTGATCGGCGCGGACGATGCCATCAAGGGCATGATCCCCGTGGCGTTCGTGGTGCCGCGTGCGGGTGCTGAGGGCGACGACACGATGCGCGACCGGGTGATCCGGGCGGTGCGCGCGGAACTGGGGGCGGTCGCCGCGCTCAAGACCGCGTTCGTGGTGCAGCAACTGCCCAAGACCCGTTCGGGCAAAATCCTGCGCAACCTGTTGCGCAAGATCGTCAATGGCGAGGATTTCACCACCCCGCCGACGATCGAGGACCCCGCGGTGCCCGATGCACTGAAGGCCGCGGTCGGCGGGCACGCGCTGGTCTGAACCTTTCGCCCGGCCGCATCGGCGCGATGCGGCCGGGTCAGGGCCTCGGTCCGAAAGCGGCCATGAAGATGTCGGTGACGTTGCGCGCTTCGGTTTCGACAGCCGCCGGCTCAGGGGGTGGCGCGCCCCACAGGATGCGCCGGTGCATCCCGCCAAGGCACAGCGAGGTCAACGCGTCGGCCGCCAGCTGCGGATCGGCCTGGCGCAATTGTCCGCTGGCCATTCCATCCGCCATGAAATCCCGTAGCATCGCCAGCGTGGGGCCGGGCGCGCGTTCGAAGAACAGCTGACCCAGCTCCGGATTGCGTCCGCTTTCCGCCACGATCAGCCGGTGCAGGCGCAACGGTTCGGGCAGGGTCAGCTTTGCCATGAAGCTGCGCGTGAATTGCAGAACGGCCGAAGGCATGTCCTTAGACGGGCGCAACAGGTCGGCGAACTGCTGGCGATAGGCGGCGGTGGCCTCATCCAGCACTGCCGCGAACAGGTCTTCCTTGTTGGGAAAATAGCTCCACAGCGTGGCCTTGGAGCCGCCCAGTTCGGCGGCGATCGCGGACATCGAGGTGGCGGCATAGCCGTTGTCGAGGAACTGGCGCTTGGCCACTTCGACAATGGCTTCGCGCCTGTCGATCTTGCGCGCCTCGCGCTTTCCGGGAGCTTTCTTTGCTGACTGCGGCATGACCGTACTATACGGTACAGTTTTATGTTGACAAGACCCCGTGCGGCGTTAATGCCTAACCGTACCACAGAGTACGGTTTTCCCATGACTCATCACCATTCCCGTTTTCTTCCGGTGCTTGCGCTCGGCGGCTCGCTGTTGCTGGGTGCCTGCGCGTCGATTCCGCACCAGGGACCGGCGCCGACGATTCGCGCGGCGGACAGCTTTGCCGCCACGCGCGCGCTTGCCCCCCAGCCCGTGCCGGCGAACGGGGTGCCAGCTGCGGCCTGGCCCGAAGCCAATTGGTGGAACGCTTACGGCGACAGCCAGTTGACCGCGCTGATCGAGGAAGGACTGGCCGGCGCACCCGATCTGGCGGCGGCGGCGGCGCGCCTGCGCGCGGCGCGCGCCCTGGCGCAGCAGGCCGGCGCCGCACGCCTGCCGTCGCTGGGCGTGCAGGGCAGCGTGGGCGAAAACAAGCAGAGCTACAATAACGGTATCCCGCGCGCCTTCGTGCCGAAGGGGTGGAACGATACCGGGCAGGTCGCCGCCACGCTGGAATTCGACCTCGATCTTTGGGGGCGCAACCGGGCCGCGCTGGCGGCCGCCACCTCGCAGGCCGAAGCGGCGCGGATCGATCTGGAACAGGCGCGGCTGGTGCTGTCGACCAACATCGCCAGCGCCTATGCCGATCTTGCCCGTCTCACGGCGGAACGCGCGGTGCAGGCACGGGCGCTGGAACTGCGGCAGCAAACGCGCGCGCTGGTGTCCGACCGCGTGACCACGGGCCTCGATACGCGCGGCGAACTGAAGCAGGCCGATGCCGCCGTGCCGGCCTCGCGCGCTGATCTTGCCGCCACCGACGAAATGATCGCGCTCACCCGCAACCGCATCGCCGCGCTGGTGGGCAAAGGGCCGGATCGCGGCAGGGACATCGCGCTGCCCGCCGTGGTGGCAACCGCGCGGGGCTTGCCGGTGGACGTCACCACCGACCTGATCGGCCGCCGGCCTGACATCGCCGCCGCCCGTGCCCGGGTGGAAGCCGCCGCCAGCCGCATCAAGGTGGCGCGCGCCGATTTCTATCCGGCGATCAAGCTGAGTGCGCTGGCGGGGTTCCAGGCGCTGGGCCTTGGCAACCTGTTCGACAGCGGCTCCACCTATGGGCAGGTCGGCCCCGCGATCAGCCTGCCGCTGTTCCGGGGCGGGGCGCTGCAGGGCCAGTACCGGCAGGCGCGCGCCACCTATGACGAGGCGGTCGCTAGCTATGACGGCACGGTTGCCACGGCGTTCCACGAAGTGGCCGATGCCGTCGCCAGCCGCAACGCGCTGGCGGCCCGCCTCGGGGAAAGCCGGCAGGCGCTGGCGGCATCGGAGCAGGCCTATGCCATTGCCCGGCAGCGCTACGAAGGCGGGCTTTCCACGTACCTCAACGTTCTGACCGCCGAGCAGCAGGTGCTGCAGAGCCGGATGGCCGTCGCCGATCTGGAAGCGCGTGCCTTCTCGCTAGATGTTGCCCTTGTCCGTGCGCTCGGCGGCGGATTTTCGATCACCAGCACCGCGATTGCCGCACCGAAGGATTCCTCCCATGGCTGAAGCCGATCCCGCCGTTCCGACCGAAGGCGCCCAGATTGCCCCTGCATCCGGCGCCAGCGAGAAACGCCGCACCGCTCTGCGCGCGATCGCGGCGGCCGTGGTGCTGGCCGCCCTTGCCTATGGCTTGTGGTACGTCCTCGTCGGCAGTCACTACGTCGAGACCGACAATGCCTATGTCGGGGCCGATACCGCCAGCGTGACGTCGATGGTCGCGGCGCAGGTTGCGGGCGTTCCGGTGCAGGATACGCAAGTCGTGAAAAAGGGCGATGTGCTGGTGCAGCTCGACGATCGCGATGCCCGCATCGCGCTGGCACAGGCCGAGGCGGAACTGGCCAAGGCCCGCCGGATGTATGGCCAGACGGCGGCGACCAGCACGGCGCTGGCGGCGCAGGTCGCCGCGCGCGAGGCAGACATCACCCGCGCCCGGGCGCAGCTTGCCGCAGCCGAGGCGGAGTTCACCAAGGCCCGGATCGATCTCGACCGTCGCCGCCGCCTCGCACCCAATGGGGCGGTGTCCGGCGAGGAACTGACGAGCGCGACCAACGCCTTCGCGGCGGCGCAGGCCAATCTCGAACTCGCCCGCGCTGGCGTGGCGCAGGCCGCATCCACCCGTGGCGCGGCCAGCGGGCAACTCGCCGCCAACAACGCGCTGATCGCGGGCACCAGCGTCGCCACCGCGCCCGAAGTCCAGGCCGCCGAGGCCCGCGTGGCGCAGGCCCGGCTCGATCTGGAGCGCACGGTGGTCCGCGCGCCCGTCGATGGCATCGTCACGCGGCGCAACGTCCAGGTGGGCCAGCGCGTCGCGCCCGGCGGTGTGCTGATGCTGGTGGTGCCGGTGGGCCAGCTCTATGTCGACGCCAATTTCAAGGAAGGCCAGCTTGCCAAGGTGAAGATCGGCCAGCCGGTCACGCTCACGTCCGATCTCTACGGCGGCGGCGTGACCTATCATGGCAAGGTGACCGGGCTTTCGGGCGGCACCGGTGCGTCCTTTGCGCTGATCCCCGCGCAGAATGCCACGGGCAACTGGATCAAGGTCGTCCAGCGCCTGCCCGTGCGTGTCACGCTCGATCCGCAGGAACTGCGCGATCATCCGCTGCGTGTCGGCCTGTCGATGACCGCCGAGGTTGACGTTTCCGGTAAGTGAGGAGGCGGTCCCATGGCCGGTTCGACTGAGGCTCCCGTAGCGATCCGTGGCGCCGCGCTGGCGATCGCCGGGATCGTGCTGGCGGCGTCCAACTTCATGGTCGTGCTAGATACGACCATTGCCAACGTTTCGGTACCGCACATCGCGGGCAGCCTTGGCATTTCCACCAGCCAGGGAATCTGGATCATCACGTCCTATTCCGTGGCGGAGGCGATCTGCGTTCCGCTGACCGGCTGGCTTGCCGGCCGTTTCGGCGCGGTGCGTACCTTCATTTTCTGCATGATGGGCTTCGGCATCTTCTCGATGCTGTGCGGCATGTCGCCCACGCTCGGGATGCTCGTCGCCTGCCGGATCGGACAAGGACTGTGCGGTGGGCCGCTGATGCCGCTGTCGCAGACGCTGTTGATGCGCATCTTTCCGCCGGAACAGCGCAACCAGGCGATGGCGCTGTGGGCGATGACCACGGTCGTCGCGCCCATTCTCGGCCCGATCTTCGGCGGTTCGATCAGCGATGCGTGGTCGTGGCACTGGATATTCTTCATCAACGTGCCGGTGGTTCTGCTGTGCAGCTTCGGCGCGATGCGGGTGTTGCGCCCGGCCGAAACGCCGACGGAAGACCTGCGCGTCGACCGTACCGGCCTGGTGCTGATGATCATCTGGATCGGCGCGTTGCAGATCCTGCTCGATCTGGGGCGCGAGCGCGACTGGTTCGGCGATCCGCTGATCGTGGCACTGGGCATCATCGCGGTGATCTTCTTCGCGATCTTCCTGGCCTGGGAACTGACGGAGGAGCAGCCGATCGTCGATCTGCGCGTGTTCCGGCACCGGGGGTTCACGGTATCCACGCTGTCGCTGGCGCTGACCTACGGATGTTTTTTCGCAACCTCGGTCATCATCCCGCAATACCTGCAGGTCGGGCTTGGCTACACGTCCACCGATGCCGGCTATGCCACCTCGTTCATCGGCGTGGGTGCGGTGATCATGGCCCCCATCGTCGGGCGGCTGGCGTCGAAAGTGGACCTGCGCTTGCTCGTTTTCGGCGGCATCCTGTGGCTGGGCATGGTGTCCTGGCTGCGGTCGGGCTGGACGGCGGATGCCGATTTCTGGACGCTGTCGTTCCCGCAGATGGTGCAGGGCTTCGGGATGCCGGCCTTCTTCATCGCGGCGACCGCGCTGGGCCTGAGCGCGGTGGAGCCGCGCGAAACGGCATCGGCGGCCGGGGTGATGAGCTTCATGCGGACGATGGCGGGCGCGATCGGCGCGTCCATCGCCACGACCTACTGGGACGATAGCCAGCGCGTCGCGCGCAGCGAGATCGTCGGGCGTCTCAACACCACGCAGACGGCGGACCGGCTTTCGTCGCAAGGTTTTTCGCTCGATCAGACGCGACAGGTCATCGCCAACATCGTCGATCGCGAAAGCCTGGCGCAGGCGACCAACCACGTCTTCCTGGTGCTGGCCGTGCTGTTCGTGGTGTCGGCCATGGTCATCTGGCTGACGCCCAAGCCAAGCCGCGAAGTGGATAGCTCGGCCGCGCATTGATCCGGGGCCGGGGCGGACGGTAATCGCGCCCGCCCCGGCCTTTCCGACGATTACAGCTTCCAGTTCACCTGCGCGGTAAACGACCGCTGCGGGAAGGGGTGGAACAGGTAGTACTTGTCGTTGTTGAGGTTATCGACGCCCAGCGCGAAGTCGAAATGGTCGTTCACGTGGAACACCGCGCGCATGTCGATCACGAAGTACTTGTAGAACCCCTGATAGGTGTTGCCCACCGTATCGCTGTTATCGAGCGTGGCGTAGTTGCGGCTGGCATAGCGTGCGGCACTGGTGAGCGAAAGCTTCTCGCTCGGCCGCCAGGTTAGCACCGCGTTCGCTTTCCAGTGCGGCACGCTGGGCAGCAGCCTGCCGACCGAGGCCGGAAAGGCGCTGTTCCGGCTGGTGATCGCGTCGGCATAGGTCACGCTGCCGGCCACGTCGAAGCCCGGCAGCACGTCGCGTCGGTCGATCGCCAGTTCCACGCCCCGCGCCCGCGTGCGGTCCACGTTCTGGACATAGCTGCTGGTGATCTCCGGCGTGTTGATGTTGGTCTGCGAGATCAGCGCGCCGTCGATCACTTCGTTGAACAGCGATACGCGCAGGGTGCCGTGGGCGTCCTGCTGCTCGATCGCCAGTTCGCCGCTGCGCGCGCGCTCGGGGCGCAGGTTGGGGTTGGGATTGGCGAACAGCGTACCGACCGTGGTCGCCTGATAGAGTTCGCCCACGGTCGGAAAACGCCACGCCTGTCCGAACGAAAGGCGCGCGGTCCAGTGCTGCGCGGGCTTCCATTCGAGCGAGGCCTTGGGCGAGAAGCCACTGGCCTTGCGCTCCGCCTGCGGCAGTGATTTGCCGCTGGCGTTCAGGTTGTAGCCGTCCCACGCGCGCCACCATTCCTGCCGCGCGCCGAGCGTCAGCGTCCACTGCGGGGTGATCCGGATCGCGTCCTGCGCCCACACCGCCAGCGTGCGCGTCTTGCCACGCGAGGCGGTGCTGAGCGCCCCTTGCGTCGTGGTATCGAGCCAGTTGCTCGCCAGGAAGGTCTGCGCCGCCAGTTTGTAGCGATCGCCATGCCCGCCGAAGCTGACCTCGTGCGCGCCGAGATGGAGCGCGGCCTTGGCGTCGAGCGTCACCCAGCCGGTGCCGTCCTGCCGCTGGATCGTGCCGGCCCCGCCGGCGAAGGCGGACGGCAGCTTGTTCACGGTCGGGCCGTTGGTCGCGGTGGACGGGCCGTTCTGGAGATCGTGCGCGTAATTGTAGAGCGTGCCGACAACCTGCCAGTCGATCGCCTTCGATCCGCCCTGCGCGGTCACCGCGTGCGAGAAGTGCAGCGCGTCGCGGGTATAGACGCCGGAATTGAAGCCGGTGGTCACGCCGGTGTTCGCGGTGGCGTAGGTCGTCGCGCCCGTGCCGTCGCGCAGATAGCTGTCCACGGTGCCGCGCGTCTTGTCGGTCCAGATGCCCAGAACGTAGCTGAGGCGCGTATTGCCGCCGAGGTCGAGCGCGGCCTTGGCCTTCCAGGTGTTCTGCTCGTGATGCTCGATGCCGCCGGCGCCCAGCACCTTGATCGCGTTCCCGCTACGGTTGCGGTCGTCATAGGCGCCCGTGGTTCCCGTCGGCGCGGCGGTTGCCGTCACGATGCTCACCGGCTGGCTGTTCGCTACCGTGCGCGTGCCGCTGAGGAACACCGCCAGCGGGCCGAAGCGGTCGCCGACCGAACCGGCGAACTGCCACGTCGGCAGGGTCTGGTGCGTGCCATAGAGGTTGGACTGCTGGATATTGGTCAGGACCGAGGCGTGGGCTTCCAGCTTGTCGGGCAGGCGGGTGGTGATGTTGACCACGGTGCCGATGCTGTTGCCGGCATAGGCGGCCGAGAACGGGCCGTAGAGCACGTCGATCCGCGCTATTTCCTCCGGCGTCACCAGCGTCCAGCGGGGGCTGCCGTTGCCGTTGTTGTTGGCGATCAGCGCGGACAGGATCGCGCCATCGGCAAAGATCAGGCTGCGTGCGCTGGCACCGAGGCCCGAGGTGCGCGTGGCGATGGGCGCGAAGTTGTCGCCGATGTGCCGCTTGCGCACGACCAGGCTGGGCAGGTACTTGAGCGTATCCTCCACGCTGACCGCGTTGATCTTCTCGGCGATCAGGTCGGCGGTTACCGCCGCCTTGGTGGAAGGCGCGTTTTCGATCGTGGCGGCCTGCTTCTGCGCGATCACCAGAATGTCGGAACGGGGCGCGTCGGATGCCGTGGCGGCGTCTTCCTCCGCATGGGCGGAAATGGGGGTGAACGCCAGCGCGGTGGCCAGCGTGGAAAGGGACGTGACGAACGAAATCCTCATGGCGGATTTCTCCTCCGGTATCTTTGAAATGGCGGAGGCATGGCGCGGATGGGCGCAATCATGCTTTTCCGGAACGTCGGCGCGCGTTCAGGCGCCGGGACAGACGGTCGGGTGCGACCGGCCGGTGTTCAGGAAAGCGCTGGCGGGCCGCGCAACGGCGGCTGGAGGCGTGCGACGCGCCGGATGACCGGCGCGGGAACGGCGGCGAAGCCAAGTGCCAGCACGAAGGCGATCGCCAGCGCCAGCAGGATGGGGTCCGCGCCGCCCAGCGCCGGGAAGGCATGGCCGGCGAACGGGCAGACATCGTGCGCCTTGGTATTGGCGTCGGTGTTCTGGTGCGTGCCGTCGCGGGCGGGAATGCTCACCTGCGTGGCGGTGCGTTCGCCCAGCGAATCCGCGCAGACCAGCAGGGTGAAGGTCCGGGCCTGCGGCGCGACCATGTACCCCGCCGGCACCAGCGCCTTCATGCACAGCGCCAGCGCCACCAGGGCGGCGGCGATGGTGCGATGGCGCAGAAGAAAGGCGCGGAGCGATGCCATTGCGGCGGCCGTTAGTCGGTCACGGCGGGTTTGTCACGCACCCG
>NZ_BBXA01000029.1 GCF_001014975.1 Novosphingobium sp. MD-1
GCGGATGATCGAAGGATCGCTCTGCCCCACGGTCGCCCCCAGCGTCTGGATCGCCTGATCCAGATCGAACAGGCTGGCGCGGGCCGCGTCGTCGCGGATCATCGACTGGATCCAGAAGAAGCTCGCCACCCGTCGCCCGCGCGTGACCGGTTCCACGCGGTGCAGCGAGGACGAGGGGTAGAGCACCGCGTGGCCGGCCGGCAGCTTGACCTGCTGGACGCCGAACGGCGTTTCCACGGTCAGTTCGCCGCCGTCGTAGTCCTCGGGCGATTCCAGGAAAACCGTCATCGACAGGTCCGATCGCACGCGGAAGTTGGTCTCCTTCTGGATACGCACGGCATTGTCGACATGGGTGCCGAAGGCCTGCCCGCCGGCATAGCTGTTGAACAGCGGAGGGAAGATTTTCAGCGGCAGCGCGGCGGCGATGAACAGCGGGGAGGCGCCTAGTGCTGCCAGGATCATGTGCCCCGCCTGCTGCGCTTCCGGCGCCTCTTCGGGCAGTTGCAGGTTGTTCTTGGCCAGCGCCGACTGGTAGCCGGACGTGGTGTTGCCATCGATCCACGCCGCGCGATCGATCAGGGAGCGGACCGCCGCGACGCCATCGGCATCCAGCAGGCCGGGAACGGGAATAAGCATGAAAAAGTGCTGCCTTCAGCCTTGCAGAACAAAGGGAATTTCGACGACGCCGCGCACTTTCACCGCCTGCCCGCCGCGCAGGGTCGGCTCCCAGCGCCATTTGCGCACGGCGGACAGCGCGGCATCGTCAAGCCGGCGGAAGCCGCTGCTGTTGCTGACCGAAATCTGTTCGACCGCGCCATCCAGCCCCAGGACCAGGGCGAGCACCACGGTCCCCTGTTCCTTGTGGCGGCGGCTTTCCAACGGATAGCGCGGGGGAGAGCCGGCGACCATCCGCGTGCCGAGATCGCCACCCTGCACCGTGCTGGGCGCGGCGGGCGGGGCTGGCGGCGCGGGAGGAGCCGGCGGCGTGGGCGGCCCCGGCTGGATCACCGGCTGCGGCAGCGGATCGATCGCGGCCGGGGTTGCGGCAACTTGCGGGATCACGATCTGGGGCAGCGGCTGCGTGGTGGGAACGGGCTGGGTCTGCGGCGGCTGTTTCGCCTGCGGCGGCGGCGGGGGAGGCGGCGCGAGCGAGAGCGTGACGGCCACCAGCCGATCTTCCTGATGCTTGGCGGCGTGGTGCTGCACGGTCAGCAGCCCGGCGACCGCCGCGATATGCACGGCCGCCGTGATAACGAGCGCGCGGGTGCTGAAACGGCGGCCTTCGCCATAGCGCGCGCGGGGGGTGGCGGGCGCTCCCAAAAGGACGGCCTGCGTGCCGGACGCAACCAGCGTCATTCGCGCCTTCGCCGGCGCATCGCCCTGCATCGCCGCGTGGACCTGGTCCCACGAAAGCACGGTATCACCGTCCGCGATCAGCCCTTCAGCATTGTGCAACACGATCTGCCTCCGTGACTCGCGCCGATCCGACGGACTTTGTCTTTAATGCGAATTACTCGCATATCATGCCTGTTGCAAATGCATATCAACAATGATTCAGATCAAAGTTGCCGCACGCCTGTCCCGAAACGACAAACCCCGCCGGCAGGGGCCGGCGGGGTCGCTCCGGATAACGTGGCGTGCGATCCGGCGCGGATCGGATCAGAGCTTCACGTTCAGCGTGAACACCGCCGAACGCGCGTCGCCCGGCGTCGCCCAGCCGTTGTTGCGGATGCGCGTGTAATAGAGCGCGTTGGTGAAGTTCTTGACGTTGAGCTGCGCGGAGATTTCCGGCGTGATCGCGTAGGACAGATAGGCCTGATGCACCCAGTAGGCCTTCGAACGCAGCACGGTGGGAGCGGCCAGCGTCGGCGCGGCGAAGGCGAAGCTGCCCTGGTAGGTCGCGCCATAGCCCACGGTCAGGCCGAACGGCAGGGCGTAGGTGGTGAACAGGCTGCCCGAATGCTTGGGCGTGTTGGCGAGTTCGGACCCCGCGCCGGGATCGGGATTGGCCGCGCTGTTGGCGCACCCGCTCGCGCCCGGATTGCCGAGGCAGAAGTCCGATACCGACTGGATCAGCTTGCCCTTGAGATAGGTGTAGTTCGCGGTGATCGACCAGTTGGGCGTGATCCGGCCCGAGGCGCTGAGCGCGATGCCATCCACGCGCGAATGGCCATCAAGCTGCTGATCGGGCACGATCGGATCGTTCGAGGCGACGGCGTAGCGATCGCGTTCGTTGCGGAACGCCGCGGCGGAGACCAGCAAGCCGCCGTCGAACAGTTCGGCCTTGGCGCCGATCTCGTAGTTCTTGGCGGATTCGGGCGAGATGTTGCACGTCGCCGTCGAGCAGGAGCCGTTGACCGAGGCTTTCGATGGCGTGCGCGAGTTGCCGTAGGCGACATAGAGGCTGACCGCTTCCACCGGCTTGTAAGTGAGGCCGAGGCGATAGGAGAACAGGTCGGCACTGTTGCGCAGCGTCGCGCCGATCAGGCGATCGCCCTTGCTGTAGCTGACGATCGGGCCGCTGGCGGTGCCGGACGGGCCGGACCCGTTGAAGGCGGCGATCGCATCGGTGCGGTTGCTGCCCGATACGTGATCGTAGCGCGCGCCGAGGCTGAGTTCGAGATAACGCCCGAGCTTGAGCGTATCGAGCGCGTAGACCGCGTAATTGGTCTGTTCGCCGCGCTGATAGCTGGTGGGGGTGATATTGATCGGCCCGGTATAGAGGTTGGCGCTGTTGGGATCGGCGATGCTGCCGAACAGCAGGTGGCGCGCCGTGGTGGTCCGGTCATAGGGATTGGTGCCGTCGGCGTTGCGCAGGGCAGATGCGCCGAACAGTTCGAACTTTTCCCAGGAAGCCGCCGCGCCCACGTCCAGCGTGTGCTCGATCCCGGCGGTATTGAAAACCGCCTTCAGGTCGATCTGGTCGAACATCAGCTGGTTGCGCGTGTCGCGCACGTTGCCCTGGGGGCCGGTCAGCAGGTACGATCCGGCGGGCACGGTGATCGCCACCGTGGCCGGGCCGCCGAACGAGGTCGCCGTCACCGGGCTGATTGCCGAAGCGGAAGTGGTGCAGGCGCCGCCCGCGGGAGTCACGCCGCTCGCCAGGCAGAAGGTGCCCTGCGGCGCGGTGGCGATGGAAAGCTGGCGCACGTCCTGCCAGCGGGCCAGATTGCGGATCGATACCTTGTCGCTGAATTCGTGCTCGAACGTGGCGGTGAACTGGTCGACGTTGATCTTCTGCTTGTCCACGCCGCGCAGCCCGTAATAGCCCGAGCGGCTGACGCCCGCCGGCTTGCCGCCGGCGCTGGCGTAGTAAGGCACGCCGTATTGCGGGATATTGGTGTCTTCCTGGTGGTAGTATTGCAGCGTCAGGCGCGTCGGGCTGTCGATCCCGATGGTGACGGCCGGCGCGATGCCCCAGCGCTTGTAATCCTCCACGTCGCGGCCGGGCACGTCGTTCCTGTGCGCCATGGCGTTGAGGCGGAACGCGATCAGATCGTTGACGCGGCGGTTCACGTCCACGGTGCCGCGATAGTAGTTGTCGGTGCCGATGCCCGCGCTGAACACCGCGCTGTCATCGCCCTTGGGCCGCTTGGTGATCAGGTTGATGTTGCCGCCGACCGAGCCCGCGCCCGAGATCACCGAGTTGGCGCCGTTGGTCACCTCGATCTGGTCGACGTTGAACTGATCCGAGCGGGTGTACTGCGCGCTGTCGCGCACGCCGTCGACGGTGATGTCGTTGTTGGCGCTGTAGCCGCGCAGGTTGATGCTGTCGCCATAGCCGCCGCCGCCTTCGCCCGCGCCGAAGGTGATGCCGGGCACGGTGGAGAGCACGTCGCGCAGGGTCAGCAGGTTCTGCTGCTCGATCACGTCGCTGGTCAGCACGGTGATGGTCTGCGGCGTATCGCGCACGGGGCGCGTGCGCTTGGGCGATTCCAGCGTGCGGCCCGGCTCTTCGGTGATCGCGGTGTCGGTCACGGTCATGCCGCCCAGCTTGCGACCCTGTTCCGCTTCCTGCGCCTGGGCCGGGCCGGCGAAGGCCAGCGCGCTGACGCAGCCGAGCGCGAGGAACGATGCGGTCGACGTTGTTCTGGTCACGGAAATTTTCCCCCTTGGTTTGGAATTTCAAGGCCCGGATATTGCGATTAATTCGCAGAGTCAATTCTATTGATAATTATTCGCAACAATGCCAAAGGCTGCCGCAGACGTCGCGAGGCGCTAGTATGCCCGTGCTTGGGAATCGGGCGGGCTGGAGGGAACGTTGGACGGGATTCGGGTTATCGAGCGGGAAACCGGCGCGCAGGGTGGAGGCGATCCGCATACCGGAGGTGCTGGCGTTCCGCCGTCACCCGCCGCGCCGCGCCGCAAGTCGCGCAAGGCGCGCCAGTTCTGGCTCAGACAATTGCACAACTGGCACTGGATCAGCGCCGCCGTCTCGCTGGTGGGCATGTTCCTGTTCGCCATCACCGGAATCACGCTCAACCACGCCAGCTCGATCAGCGCCGCTCCGAAAGTCGTCTCGCGCCAGGCCACGCTGCCACCCGCCCTGCGCGGCGCGCTGGAAGCCGGCGCGCGCAAGGACGCGCCCGTGCCCGAACCCGTGGCGGCCAGCGTGGTCGGTCTGGTGGGGCTCGACGTGCGGGGCCATGCCGCCGAATGGAACGACGATGAAGTCTATGTCGCCCTGCCGGGGCCGGGGCGCGATGCCTGGGTCAGCATCGATCGCCAGACCGGGGAAGTGACGTCGGAGCGCACCGATCGCGGCTGGGTTTCCTATTTCAACGATCTGCACAAGGGCCGCAATTCCGGGGCTGGGTGGTTCTGGTTCATCGACGTGTTCGCCGCCGCCTGCGTGATCTTCACGCTCACCGGCCTGTTGCTGCTCCAGCTTCACGCGCGGCATCGGCCCTCCACCTGGCCGCTGGTCGCGCTCGGCACGGCGATCCCGCTCGTCATCGCTCTCTTTTTCATCCACTGAAGGACTGTTCACGCCCATGCGAAAAAGCCTGATCCTCGTGGCCGGTGTCGTGGCCTCCCCGGCCAGTGCCGGCACCTTGACGGTCACCGTCCCGCGCCTTTCGGTCGCCGAATACCACAAGCCCTATGTCGCGGCCTGGATCGAGCCGGCCGCCGGCGGTCCGGCGCGCACGCTGGCGGTGTGGTACGACGTGAAGAAGAAGGGCAACGAGCCGGGCACCAAGTGGCTGGCCGATCTGCGCACCTGGTGGCGCAAGGGCGGCCGCAGCCTGAACCTCGCCGCCGATGGCGTCAGCGGCGCCACCCGCGCGCCGGGCGCCTACCGTATTCCGCTGCCGGCCGATCTGCGCCCCGGCGCCTATGTCGTCCATGTCGAGGCGGCGCGCGAGAGCGGCGGGCGGGAACTGGTCTCCGTGCCACTGTCCGTGCCGGTGCGCGATGCCTCGGCCACCGGGCGTTCCGAACTGGGCGCCGTTTCCGTCACCGTCCGTTGAAAGAGCGATCGATGTTGAACAAGACCCTTCTGCTGGCGGTGGGCTCGCTGGCCTTCGCCGTGCCCGCGCAGGCACATGACGCCTGGTTCCTGCCCTCGCTCACCGTGTTGTCGGATACCAACCAGGGCATCACGGTCGATGCCGCCACCTCGTCCGTGCCGTTCGTCGCCAACCATGCGCCGCTGAATGTGGATGCGGTGCAGGTGCAGGCGCCCGACGGCACGACCGGCAAGATCGAGAACGTCGCGCGCGGCCGCTATCGCAGCTCGTTCGACGTGCTGATCGACAAGCCCGGAACCTGGCGGATCGGCACCACGATGGATGCCGTGATGGGCAGGTTCAAGGTCAATGGCGAGGACTGGATGGTCGGCCGGCGGCGTGGTCCGGGCGGCCCGGGTGGTCCCGGTGCTGGCGGTCCCGCTGCTGGAGGCCCTGGCATGGGCGCCGAGAGCGGCAACCGCCCGCCGATGCCGCCCGCTGGTGGTCCGGGCGGTGGTCCGGGCGGTCCCGGCGGTCCCGGCGGTCCGGGGGGCGAGGGCGGCGGGCCGCGCCGCATGATTGATCCCGCGCATATCGTCGCCAGCGTGGCCGACATTCCGGCGGGCGCGACCGATCTCGATCTCACCCAGAACCAGAGCCGTAACGAGTTCTTCGTCACGGCCGGCGAACCGACGCAGACCGTGCTCCAGGCCACGGGCAAGGGGCTGGAAATGGTGCCGGTCACGCACCCTGACGATCTCGTCACCACCGAGCCGGGGAAGTTCCGCTTCCTGGTCGATGGCAAGCCGGCGACCGGTCTCAAGGTCGAATTCGTGCCCAATGCCCAGCGTTTCCGCGATGGCGATCATGCCCAGGCGCTGACGACCGGGGCGGACGGGGTGGTCACCATCAAGTGGCCGGTCGCGGGCTTCTATTGGGTGAACGCCAGCCTCACCGATGACAAGCCCACCGCGCCGCGCGCGACCAAGCGCCGCCTGACCTATACCGCGACGCTGGAAGTCGTGGCGCCGTGACCATCGCGGCATCGACCGTTCCGGCGAGCATACGGATCGCCGTGCCGGAACGGATCGATGAAACGGCGCTGGCGCGGCTCGACCCGAGCGCGCCCGTGGTCGATTGGGAGGGCGCCACCATGGGCACGCGCTGGCGTGTCCGCGTGGCGCTGCCGGCGGGATACGATGCCGCGGTGCTGGCGGCGCGCGTCCAGGCCCGCCTCGACGGGATCGTGGCGGAGATGAGCCACTGGGAGCCGTCGTCGCTGCTGTGCCGCTACAACCGCGCCGCGCCGGGAAGCTGGACTGCGCTGCCGTCTGATTTCGCGGCGGTGATGGATGCGGCGCTGCTGGTGGCGGAACGGTCGGCAGGGGCCTTCGATCCCGCGCTGGGCCGGCTCACCGACGTCTGGGGGCTAGGGCCACGCCGGCCGGACGCGCCACCCGACGAGGCCACGATCGCGCAGGCGCTGGCGGCTTCCGGCTGGCGGCGCCTCGCGCTGGATCGGACGGGGCAGGGAGCACCAGCCCGCTTGCGCCAGCCGGGCGGACTGTGGCTCGACCTGTCGGGCGTGGCCAAGGGCTATGCCGCCGATGCCGTGGCCGACCTGCTGGCGCGGGCTGGCATCGCCCATGCGCTTGTCGAAGTCGGCGGCGAATGCGTGGGGGCCGGGATGCGCCCCGATGGCGATCCGTGGTGGGTCGATCTGGAGACGCCCGCCGGCATCGCTCTGCCGCCGCTGCGCGTGGCGCTGCACCAGTTGGCGGTGGCGACTTCGGGCGATTACCTGCGCGGCGCGCATACGCTCGATCCGCGTACCGGCCATGTGCCGATCGGCGCGGCGAGTGCCGTCAGCGTGCTGCACCCCTCCTGCATGATGGCCGACGCCTGGGCAAGTGCGCTGGGCGCGGTCCCCATCGCGGAGGCGAGGGATCTGGCCGCGCGGGAGGGCCTCGCCGCGCGCCTGATCGCGCGCGACGGGGGCGAATGGCTCAGCCCGGCCCTTTCCGCGATGCTTTGACCGGCCGCCTCAGAAGAACAGCTTGCGCACGCTGATCATCACGGTCCGGCCCAGCGGATCGAGATAGGCAGGCTGATAGGCATAGGGCGTTGCGCCCGTGCCGTCGGTTACTTTCTGGCGCGTGTTAAGCAGGTTGTTCACGGCCAGGCTCACCCGCATGCCCCGCATCCACGGGTGCTTGCCGATCAGGCCGGGCACCTGGGACGGGTTGGCGAAAAGCCGCAGGTTGAACGTGGCGAGGCTTCCGAAGTGCAGGTTGGCGCTGGGCGTGCCCGATGGATCGACGACGCGCGTCGCGCTTTGCCACTGGCCCGTCAGGCGCAGGCCGAATCCGCTGTGCGAAATGCCGGCCTGCACTTCCACTTCATGGCGCGGCTGGCCGGACTGGCTGCCGATCGTGCCGCCGTTCAGCAGGTCGATCGTGGGCTGTCCGGCGGCAAGGCGTGCCGTCTCGGTCAGATGCACCGAATGATAGACCGCGAAGGTGAGGCGGTTGCCGCCGCCTGGTCCGCCCGGGCCGCGCCCACCCGGACCGCCGAACCCGCGCGGAGGACCGCCTTCGCCGCGAGGAGGGCCGCCGCCGAAGCCGTCCTGCGGCGGCGGAGGCGGTGCGCCGGCTCCCTCCGCCCGGCGTTGCCGTTCGGCAAAGGCGCGCATGAACGCCGCGCGCATCGCGTCGGCCTGCGCTTTCGGGGTTTTCAGCGCTTTCGAGAAGTTGAAGCCCCAGCGCAGGACGCCGCTTTCCTGCCGGTCGATGTTCACGGGCGTGCCGATGATGCGGATCAGGTTGCCGTCATCGTCGCGGATGAAGCGGCTGGGGAAGGCGGCCTGCGTCGCCGCGGTCAGCGCGGGCAGGGCCATGATGCCCTTGTCGGTGCTGGCGTGGTTGTAATCGACCGAGAAGGTAATGTCCTTGCCGGTGAACGGCTTGAGCGTCAGGCCCAGCCGCCATTCGCGCTTTTCGGCGCTGAGCAGCGCGGTGTTGCCCCCGCTCACCCGCGTGACCAGCACGCTCTGCCCGGTGGTGTAATCGAACACCGGCACCTGCGGAGTGGGGATCTGAGGGTTGCCGATCTGCTGCATCGTCGGCGCGCTTTGCGTCGATGCGAACGAGGCGATCAGGCTCACTTCGCGGCGCGGCGTCCATGTCGCGCCATAACCATAGCTGGTCAGCCCGCCGAAGTCGGACAGGGTCTGCAACTGCACGTTGCCGTTCACCGAGAGCCGGCCCAGGAACGGTGAGGGGCTGTCGAACACCGGGACGTCGACGCTCAGCGAGGCTAGTCCGGTGGTGCGGTCGAGATCGGCTTTCTGCTGTGTCACCTGCGCGCGCAAGGCCTCCGATCCGAAGCTGTTGAACGTGCCGCCCAGCCGCGCGGTCACCGAGATGTCGCCCGCCGGCAGGCGATAGGGCGTGACGTTCGAGGTGAGGTCCGCCGTTACCGTGTCGGTCGTGCTGCGGGCCACGTCCGCCGGCACGCCGCGCACGCTGATCGTGCGGCCTTCGTCGTGGTCGTAAGTGGTCGTCAGCGTGTTGTGCAGGCCCCGGAAGTCTGCGTTCACAGTCGAGCCGAGGTGCAGCGACAGATCCTTGGCGGTGCGCTGGAACACGTCGAGGTCCGGGGTGGTCGACGCGCCGATCAGCGAATGCTGACGATCCACCGTCATCTCGCCGTTCAGGCTGGCGCTGACCTTGGGCGAGAACGTATGCGCATAAGTCGCCGTCAGTGTCAGTTGCTCGTCCGAGGGAGCAAGCGAGCGCCGGGTGTCGCCCCCGGTGCTGGTGGTGATCCCGCGCTGGCTTTCGGCGAGCGCCGCCGTGTTCTCGTAATCGAGGTTGAGGTTCAGGCGGCCGTTGCGGCGGATGGTGAGGAGGCCCAGTTCGATTTCCGGGTTGTTCGCCCCGCCATCGGTGGTGAACTTGTCCTTGCCTTCCACGGTGATCGACTTGAACCGCCGCCGCAGCACGATGTTCAGCACCTTCTGGTTGGCGGAATAGCCATACTTGAGCGCCACTTCCTCGGGCAGCACTTCGGCGCGCTGGATCGCTTCGGCGGGGATCGTCGCGATTTCGCGGAAGCTGGAGACGCGCCGGCCTTCCAACAGAATCACCGGCGAGCCGCCGCGCGTGCTGGCCAGCTGCGGGCCGAGTTCGGTCAGCAGATCGTTGATGCTGCTGACGCCCAGGGCGCGGATATCGCCGCCGTTGAAGGTGAGTTCGGGCTTGATGTCGCCGATCACGCTGCCGCGCGGCCTCTGGCCCTGCACGACGATCTCTTCCTCGCCTTCATCCGCCGCCTGCTGCCCGAGTGCCTGAGCGGGCGCCCGAGCTGGTGCCCGAGCTGGCGGTTGTGCCGGTTCGGGCGCGCCGGACTGTGCCAGCGCGGGCACGGGCGACAGGATGGTGGTGGCCAGCCACAGGCCGGTCGGAAAGGAACGCTGCATGGTACTCCCAGATGATATTCGGTCGCGCCCGCCTTCACGGCGCGCGCGTCCTGGTCCGCAATCGGGCTACGGCATAGTTGTGTCAGAGCTTTGCTGGACCGCGCCTGAATTGTCGCAATTGGTCGCGGTCCCCGTAACGGGTCCCGACGCCAGGCAAGCTGCCGCTATTTCATGGTTTTTGCGACCTGCTCCGTGCGTTCCATCGCGCGTAGCACGTTGCCGCCGGCCACCTTGGCCACGTCGGCATCGCTCCAGCCGCGTCGCATCAGTTCGGCCAGCAACGCGGGATAGGTGGAGACGTCCTCAAGTCCCTCCGGCAACTGGTTGCCCACGCCGTCGAAATCCGATCCCAGGCCAACATGGTCCACGCCGGCCACTTTCGCGATATGCTCGATATGGTCGGCCACTTCGGCCAGCGTCACGCGCGGGGCGGGGTGCGCTTTGAGCCAGGCGGCATAGTCGGCCGCAGCCTTTTCCGGCTGGCCGATGTCCAGCCCGCCGAACGGCGGCGCGTTCAGACGGGTCTTTTCCGCCGCCGAATCCGCCGCCCAGCGCCGATAGGCGTCCGAGACATAGGGCAGCGCGTAGTTGACCATGACCACCCCGCCGTTCGCCGCCACCAGCTTCAGCGTTTCATCCGAGACATTGCGCGGATGGTCGTCCACGGCGCGCGCGCCCGAATGCGAATAGATCACCGGCGCTTTCGACACGCGCAGCGCATCGCGCATCGTCGCTTCGCTCACGTGGCTGAGATCGACCAGCATCCCCAGCCGGTTGAGTTCCGCCACGATCTGTTCGCCGAACGGCGTCAGCCCATCGTGCTGCGGATTGTCGGTGGCGGAATCGGCCCATTCGATCGTGCGCGAATGCGTCAGCGTCAGGTAACCGGCCCCCAGCGCGGCATAGGTTCGCAGGATGGAAAGGTTGCCGTCGATCTGCCCGCCACCCTCGACGCCGATCATCGAGGCGATCTTGCCGGCCGCGTGCGCGCGGCGCACGTCCGCCGCCGTGCGTGCCAGCGCGAAGGTTTCCGGGTACCGGGCGACGATCGCCTTCACCAGGTCGATCTGCTCGAGCGTCTCCTCGACCTGCTGCTGGCCCGGCAGATTGGCCGAGACATAGACCGACCAGAACTGCCCGCCGACCATGCCCTTGCGCAGGCGCACGATGTCGGTGTTGTAGGCCTCCGGGCTCTTGGACAGGTCGGTCAGGTCGATCGTCCAGCGCTTGTCCCCTTCGCGTTCGCGCAGCGTTTCCGGCCAGTCGTTGTGCCCGTCGATCAGTGGTGTCGCCCGCAGGACGCGCGCGACGCGGGCCTGGTAGTCCTGCGTTGCCGGCGTCGCGCCGAACGCGGGCGCCGTCAGCGCGGTGCAGGCGGCGATCAGGCCGAGAAGGGCGGAGCGGCAGGTGGAGCTTGCGGGCATGGTGTTCCAGTGGTTTGGGCGTGACGATGGCCGGATCAGGATGATCCGGATGATGCGCCGACCATACTCATGCGCGGCGCGATGCCAATGCAATCCTGCTTATACCCGGTGCACGCTGAGGGCTTGCATGGCGTGCGCGCCGGCGCCAATCAGCCGGAATGCGTATAGCCCTTTTTGAACCGGAAATCGCGGGGAATGTCGGCGCCGTGCTGCGGCTTGGTGCGTGCCTGGGCGTGGCCGTGGACCTGATCGAGCCGATGGGTTTCGTGTGGGATGATCGCCGCGTGCGCCGGGCCGCCATGGACTATATCGATCATGTTTCCATCGCGCGCCACGCCGGGTTCGATGCCTTCAGGGAGACCGCAGGATCAAATCGGCTGGTGCTGTTCACCACCAAGGCCAGCCAATCGGTCTACGATTTCGCCTTCGCGCCCGATGATATCCTGCTGTTCGGCAAGGAAAGCGCCGGGGTGCCTGTGACGGTTGCCGATGCCTGCCAGGCGCGCGTGCGCATTCCGATGCGGCCGCAGGTTCGCTCGATGAACCTTGCTTCGTCGGCAGCGCTCGCGCTGGGCGAGGCGTTGCGCCAGACGCAGGCTTTGCCTGGCTGATCGACGGTGGGTGCGGATGGCCGTATGATGCCGTCATCGGGCATTCTCCCGCGGAAAGGACTTTTCATGACGTTAGCCAGTCTCGTGGTGCCGACATACCGGCAGATGCTTGGCGCGCTATCCGGCTGGCTGGACAAGGCACGCTCGCAGTTGTCGGCTGATGGGGGGGAGGCACTTCTGTCCGCTCGGCTTGCGCCGGACATGTTTCCGCTCGCCACGCAGATCCGTTTCGCCTGCGTGCAGGCCTATGAAGGAGTGTTCCGTCTCGGCGACGAGGCGTTTACGCCGATCGTCGCTACGCTGCTGAACGAAGGGCGCAACGCCGGGGAGCAGCCGGGTTCGCTCGCTGAAGCGCAAGACCGGATCGCCGAAACCCTCGCGTTTCTCGATGGCGTCGATACGGCAGCGCTCGATGCCGCGGCCGGACGGGCGCTGGCGCACGGCCTGCCCAATGGAATGATCTTCGACCTGACCGCCGAACAATACGCGCGGGACTGGACCTTGCCGCAGTTCTATTTCCACGTGATGATCGCCTACGCGATCCTGCGCAGCGCCGGCGTTGATCTCGGCAAGGCGGATTACGTCGCGCACATGTTCGCCTATCTGCGGCCAGGGACGGTGCCCGGACAATAACGTGGCGGGATGGCGGTGGTGAAAAGGTGGTCGGGGAGATAGGATTCGAACCTACGACCCTCTGGTCCCAAACCAGATGCGCTACCAGGCTGCGCTACTCCCCGACACCGGGTTGCCCTTAGGGATGGCGGCCGGTGGACGCAAGCGGGAATGCCGCGTCCATTCCCTGCGCGGCAGCGACCGGTGGGACCGCGCGCGGGTGGGGTGGTGGGCCCGGCAGGATTCGAACCCGCGACCTAGCCGTTATGAGCGGCCAGCTCTAACCGCTGAGCTACAGGCCCGACCCCGGTGGAGGCGTTAGAGGGGAGGCGCGGTCTTGGCAAGGCGGGCTTGGGCGGGGTGGAGCGCCCATCCTGTGCAAAGCCGGGGTCAGCCGGCGGCGGCGGTGATCTCGCGAACCGTCGTGGGCCTGATCCCGCGCTGGGCGAGGTAGGTCAGGACGGTGCGCCACCAGTCGTAGAACTGCGCCAGATCGTCGGCGTCGCGGACATAGGGCGTGTAGCCGGGGCACAGCGACGGGCTGTGGAACGAGAACACCAGGATCGGCAAGCCGTCGTCGATGGCGATGTCCACGCCTTTCAACGCCTCGTCCACGCTTACGCCTTCGGGCGTCAGCGGGATACGTTCCAGCATGCCCACGCGCGCGAGCAGGCCGCGCAGGCGCGGGACTCGCCACAGCATCGGATAGAGCGTGCGGCCCTGCTTGCGCAACATGCCCCAGAACACCGTGGTCAGCGGCAGTTCCATCAGGTTCGCGGCGCGATCGATCCAGTAGGGCGTCAGGGGGTGATCGCGAAAGTTGGGGCCGCCGCCCGAGCTGTAATCGAACAGCGCGCGGACCGAGGTGTCGATGGCGATGCCGGCGTCCGCCAGGATGCGTGCGCTTTCAGTCCCCACGCCATAGCGCCCGGCGCGGTAGATGCGCGGCGTGGAACCCAACCCGGTTTCGATCGCATCGCGCAGCGTGTTGAACTTGGCCCGTTCCAGCTCGCGCGGAAGATTGCCCGAGAAGCTGTTGTGAACGCTGACGGTTTCCTCGAAGGGCGGGCTGACCCAGGGGTGGAGTTGCACCCCGGCTTCGGCCTTGCCTGCCGCGATCGGGCGACCCATCACCTCGGCCGCGCGCGGGTCGGTGGCGATGGGATAGTCGACCAGGTAGATCGGGTTGACGCCGAAGCTTTCGCAGAACGTCTGGAATTCGGCGATATGGGGCACGTGGTCCAGGCCGAACCCGGTGCGGCTGAACGGCTGGCCCCAGTCGAACTCTTCTTCGGTATCGACCGTGACGATGAAGCGCTGCCCGAAGTCGGCCGCAAAGCGGACCATGTCCGCCTCTGCCGGCAAGTCCAGGATCGTCTTCATGCCCACGCTGCCCCCCGAGGGAACCGGACTGCTTCAACCCGCGCCGGCAGCGGGACCCCCCCGTTCGCTAAGTGCATGTTCGGGCTGGGTCAAGATGGGCAGGGTAACAATAATCTTGGACCCGCGCCGTTCCAGTCGTCCGCCCGCCGCGCGGGCTTCCGCCATGGCCAGGCGCAGCGCGAAGCCGTGGCCCAGCATTGCCGAAACGGGCTGGACGCCGCCGCGCCCCTGATCCGGTGCGAACAGCGTCTCGTCGTCGTGCAGCGCAAGCGAGGCGGTCAGCGGCAGGGCCAGCACCGCCGCACCGTTTTCCTCGCTCAGCGTGGTGGCAAGCCGTTCGCCCGGCGCGGCGGAGGCGGCCAGGACCGAGAACACGCGCCAGATCATGCGCTCAAGCTCGATCTTCGCCACGCCCACGGGGACCGGCGCGTCCGGCCGGGCGTAACTCAGCCGTATCTGCCGGGAAACGGTTGCCGGCTCCAGTTGCTTCAGCAACCGCCCGACCAGTTCGGCAAGGTCGGTCTCGCCCGGTTCGCTTTCCAGCCTGCCACTTTCCAGCTTCACCAGCCGTTCGATTTCCTCGAACCCCGCCAGCATCCGGGCTGCATCGGCGGCGATGCTGGCGGCCAGCCCCCGGTACTGGTGCGGGGTTTCGCCGAAAAGCTGTTGCTGGATCAGCTCGGCAAAGCCCTGGATCGCATTGATCGGCGTGCGCAGTTCGTGCAGCACCTGCCGCAGCCGATCGGCGCTGCCGTCGGGCACATCGTCGTTGGCGGGGCGGCCGGACGCCGTATCCGCACCAGCGGCTTGAAGCGCGGCCGGCCGGCGCAGCAGCGCGTGATAGCCGGTGAAGCGCCCTCCATCCCCGGAAAACAGCGGCGCGGCGTCGATTCGCCAGGCCCCGGCGATCAGCGGCGAACCTGTCAGTTCCATCCGCCCCGCGATGATCGGCACATGCTTTTCCGCCGCGCGGACGGTGGCGGCGTCGCAGCGCGCCGGCGCGCCCGGTTCGGTCGTGAACGGACGAAAGCCCACCAGCATCGGGCCAAGCCCGGCGCCCGCTTGCAGCCCCGCCTGGACGATCCCGCCCGAGGCATCGCAGCGCAGGTCGATAGCGGTGATGCGGGGGGGCGCCGTAGCGCGCGCCTCGTCGCTGAAGGGCAGATGCGGCGCCGTGGGATCGGCCGGCCCTGCGGCCGCATCGCGGTTGCGGCGGAATGCCTCGATCCGTCGGACGATCGCACCGATGCCTTCGTTGCGACCGGGCTGCCCGTCCGTTTCAGGGGATGGGGGCGGAGTGCGCGCCGCTGGCGTCAGGACGGCGATCCGTTCGTCGGCGGCCTCGTCGATCGACCAAACGCCGGACTCGCTGGTCTGCGCGGGCGTGGCGGGAAGCGCATGATAGCCATCGGGCTGCGGCAGGCCGAAATCGTCGATCCCCAGCCGCGCCAGCAGCGCTTCCACGTTTGCGCCCAGATCGCGCCGGTGGCGCAGAAATCCGCGCGCCTGCACGGGCAGCGTGGGGATCAGATCCAGCCAGGCCTGTTCGGGCAGGCGCGCCGATCCGATCGCGGCCAGCGCCACGCGTGGTTCCTGCGCGGCAAAGCGCGCGACCAGCGCGGCATCGGTCAGGCGGGTCTGGCGCAGCAGCGTGGCGCGTTCGTCCTCGTCGAGCAGGATGGCGAGCGAATCCAGGCGTTCCAGCGCGGAATCATGCCGCTTTGCGCCGCGCGCGTCCTCGCGCCGCAGCAGGTCCACCAGCTGCAGGAACTGCGTTCGCGCCGCCGTCGGCCCGGCCGCGACGGTACGCAGCACGGTATCAAGGCGGTCATCGACGATCATTCCTGCTCCGATTGGCCCCCCGCGGACCGGAGAACGGCCAGCTACAGCGTCAGACCCTAACAAATCGTGGCGGATCGGGAAGCGGCATCATCGACCGCGTTGCATTGTGGGACGATTGCGATATGAAACAATAAAATTATCACCCGCCCCTGGATTAGGTGTGGAAAATTACCGCACCTGGCATGGATTCATGTGGTGACGATCGGGATGCTATAGGCATGGCAACTTTGGATGCGATTGACCGCCGGCTTCTCGCCGAACTGCAGGATGAAGGCAGGGTAACCAACGTCGAACTGGCGCAGCGCGTGGGCCTTACCGCCCCGCCGTGCCTGCGCCGGGTGCGTGCGCTGGAAGAGGCGGGGGGGGTCCGCGGCTACCATGCCGATCTCGATGCGTCCAAGCTGGGTTTCTCGATCACCGTCTTCGCACTGGTCAGCCTCAAGAGCCAGGCCGAGGAATCGCTGCGCCAGTTCGAGGAGCATATGCGCGGCCTTGCCGAAGTGCGCGAATGCCACATGCTCAATGGCGAGATCGATTTCATTCTCAAGATCGTCAGCCGCGATCTGCAAAGCTTCCAGGAATTCCTCACCAGCAAGCTCACGCCCGCCCCCAACGTGGCGAGCGTGAAGACCTCGCTGACGATTCGCACCGCCAAGCAGCTCCCCGGCGTTCCGATGGACGAATAGGCTCCCTTCTCCTCGGGGGAGGAGGGGAAGCCTGAAGCTGGGCGGAGGAGCTTACCCCGCCACCACCTCGATTTGCGCGGTGTCGAGCGTGAACGAACCGTCCGGTTCGATCTCGAAATAGGCCGCCAATTCGCGCGATGCGCCCGCCTGCAACGATCGGATCGCCGCGCGATGCGGTTCCGGCGTGCGCATCCGCTCTACCCACGAGGGATAGTCCATGCGCAGCCGCCGTGTCTGCACCGCGCGCAGCAGGAAGCCGGCCGCAGTCAGCGCCTCGCCCCATTCGGTCACCGTATAGTCGCGGATATGCGAAGGGTCGCGCAGCAGTTCCACGGCCTGCAGATGTGTGTCGAGCGCGGCGGGACCGGGGGAAACCACATCGATGAACACAGCGGTTGCGCCGGGCTCCAGCACGCGGCGCGCCTCGCGCAGCCCGGCGTGGAAATCCCGCCAGTGGTGGGCAGAAAAGCGGCAGCCCAGGAAGTCGAACGCGGCGTTGGCGAACGGCAGGGCTTCGGCCGGCGTGACGCAGGTCTCCAGATTCGCCAGGCCACGTCGGCGCGCGGTTTCCGCCACGGCGGCCATCATGTCGGTCGACAGGTCTGCGGCAATGACCGTCCCGGCATGGCGCGCCAGCCGATAGGCGACATGACCGCCACCCGCGCCGAGATCGAGCGCGTGGCGCGGGCGTGCGTGTTCCGCCAGCGCTTCCAGCGCGTCGAGATCCTCGCCGGCGGCGTGGACGGGGCTTTGCACATAGGCGTCGGCGCGGGGACCGAACTGGTCCTGCACCAGATCATCGTGGGAACGGGTCATCTCTTGCTCTCCTTGTCCCGCAAGAATGCATGCATTTTACCCTGTTACAATGGATGCATTTATCCTGTTATAAAGTGACCCATGTTGAGCGAGGAACAACGCCGCCTTCTCGGACGGTTCATTCGGTCGCACCGCGAACGGGTCGCGCCGTCCGTGCCCACGCGGCGGCGGCGGACGCCGGGCTTGCGGCGCGAGGAACTGGCCGCACTGGCGGGAATCGGCGTGACGTGGTGCGCGTGGATCGAGCAGGGGCGCGACATCCGCGTTTCGCCGGAAGCGCTGGCCCGGCTGGCCACC
This sequence comes from Novosphingobium sp. MD-1, assembly GCF_001014975.1. GTDB lineage: Bacteria > Pseudomonadota > Alphaproteobacteria > Sphingomonadales > Sphingomonadaceae > Novosphingobium. The sequence continues at coordinate 17,602 of NZ_BBXA01000029.1, forward strand.
GCGCTGGCGCTCACCCCGGCGGAACGCGGTTATCTGTTCGAACTGGCAGGCCGGCGCGATCCCGACGCGCCGCGCTCGGAGCCGATGCCGCAGGCGCCGGGATCGGTCCGCGCGCTGGTGGAGGCGCAGGCCCATCCAGCCTACGGGCTCGACAGGGTTTGGAACGCTTGCTGCTGGAACGCGGCGGCGGAGCATCTGTTCGGCGGCTGGCTGGGGCCGGGCAAGCAGAAGAACCTGCTGCGCTATGCGTTCACCGAATCGTCGGCACGCATCCTCCTGCCAGACTGGGAAGACCGCGCCGCCCGGCTGCTGGCCGAATTCCGCGCCGACTATGCCCGCGCTCTGGACGATGCGGCGATGGCGCAACTGGTGGCGGAGATGAAGGCGGAATCCGCGCTGTTCGGGCGACTATGGGATGCCCAGTCGGTCAGCGTGCGCGAAGGCGGGCAGCGCACGTTCCTCCATCCGCTCGACGGCCCGCTGGCTTACGAACAGCATACTTTCGTGCCGGCGGAGCGGATGGATTACAAGCTGGTGGTGCTGTTTCCGGGAACGGGCGGATAGCGGACCGCCGAAGCGCCTGCGACTTTGTCAAATCCGCCGGCTTCAGCCGGCAGCGGCCGCCTGTTCGTGGTGGCGGATCACTTCGTCGATGATGAAGCGCAGGAACTTTTCCGAGAATTCGGGATCGAGCTTGGCATCTGTCGCCAGGGCACGCAGGCGCGCGATCTGGCGTTCCTCGCGCCCGGGGTCACTGGCCGGCAGCTTCTTTTCCGCCTTGTACGCGCCGACCGCCTGGGTGATGCGGAACCGTTCGGCGAGAATGTGGATCATCGCCGCGTCGATGTTGTCGATGCTCTGGCGGAATCCTGCCAGCACCGGATCGTCGCTCATTCCCTCACCTCGTCGTTTGTCGGCTCAACCCACGCGGCGAAACCGCGTGGTTCGTGCGCTAACGCGCAACTTGCGTCTTGCCAAGCCGCCGCCCCTCGGCCAATCGGACGGCGATGACTGCAACCGTCCATACGCTTCCCCGCAAGGCGGAGCCTTCGCTCGCCCCGATGATGTCGCTGGTCGCCGAAGGCATGAACAGCGTCAACGCCGTGATTCTCGATCGGATGCAGTCGCGCATTCCGTTGATCCCGGCGCTGGCCGGCCACCTGATCGCGGGCGGAGGCAAGCGGATGCGTCCGATGCTCACGCTCGCCAGCGCGGCGCTGCTCGGGTACGGCGGGGCGCGGCATTTCAAGCTGGCCGCTGCGGTGGAATTCATCCACACCGCCACGCTCCTGCACGACGATGTCGTCGATGGGTCGGACCTGCGGCGCGGCAAGAAGACCGCCAACATCGTGTTCGGCAATCCCGCGACGGTGCTGGTCGGGGATTTCCTGTTCAGCCGCTCGTTCGAACTGATGGTCGAGGACGGCTCGATCCGGGTGTTGCGCATCCTGTCCAACGCCTCGGCGGTGATCGCGGAGGGCGAGGTTGACCAGCTGACCGCACAGCGGCAGGTCGAAACCACCGAGGAACGCTATCTCGCCATCATCAGCGCCAAGACGGCCGCGCTGTTCGCCGCCGCCTGCCGTATCGCCGCCGTGGTTGCCGAACGGCCCGAGGCGGACGAACTGGCGCTGGAAGCCTACGGCCGCTACCTTGGCATCGCGTTCCAGTTGACCGACGACGCGATCGACTACGATTCCGACGCGGCCGAGATGGGCAAGGACCAGGGCGACGACTTCCGCGACGGCAAGATGACCCTGCCGGTGATCCTGGCCTATGCGCGCGGTTCGGACGAGGAGCGGGCGTTCTGGCGCGATGCGATTGCTGGCAACCGCACGGGCGATGCCGATCTGGCCCACGCGATCGCGCTGATCCGCAAGCATGACGCGGTGCTCGCCACGCGCGAACGCGCCCGGCACTATGCCCAGCGGGCGATCGACGCGATCGCCGCGTTTCCGGCAAGCGAGGCCAAGGCCGCGATGATCGAGGCGGCCGAGTTCGCGGTGGCGCGCCGGTTCTGACCGCGCGCCGTTCAGCGCGGTAGCAGGAACACCACATAGCCCCGGAAATGGGGATCGCGCGCCAGTGCGGGTGGGGCGCGCCATGCGCCGCCTTCCACCAGACCCAGCCGATAGGGGAAGGGCAGGCGCGCCAGCGAGCGGAGATAGGCTTCGTAGCCCGGCACCGTGCGCCGTCCCTGATAGGTTTGCAGCACCACGTCATCGACCACGCTGCCCAGCGCGGCCAGCGCCGCCGGATCGCCGCCCGCGCTCCAGTCCATCAGGCCGGTGATCGACAGCTTGTAGCGCCGGGGCAGCCGCCGCCGCGCTTCGGCGAGGAACGCGGCGTAGCGATCGAGCCCGCGCGTGCGCGCATCGAAATCGAGTTGCAGCCCGGCCAACCGGTTGCCCGCCGTCTGCCACCGGTCAAGATCGGCCAGCACCCGTCGCCAGACCGGTTCCTCCCAGTCCAGCCGTTCGAGCCGGACCACCAGCCAGATCTCGGCGTGGTGGACGTGCGGCACCGCCGGCCGCAGCGGCACGAACCGTGCGGGGCTGCCGGCGCGCACTTCGCCATCGAGCAGGTAGATCGTCCTGGCTTTGGCCAGCACCTCCGGCGCTTTCACGCCCGCCCACAGGAAAAAGGCATCGTGTTGCGCCGCGTCCACACGCCCGGGCGGCTGCCGCTCTTGCTCGGGCCGCTTGCCGCAACCGGCCAGCAGGCCACAGCATAGCAGCAGCGCGCCGAAAGCGCGGCCGATCCCGCGCGCCCTCACCAATAGACGCGCAGGCTGCGGGCCCATTGGCTGTTCGGGTATTCGCGCTTCAACTGGTCGAACCACGCCTTGCGCTGGGCGATCGGAACCTCCTCGCCGCCGCAATCGCTGATGCCCGCCGGCGCGTAGCAGCGGATCGCGCGGTAGAGCGCGTAGGAACGCTCGTCCGCCGCCGCCTGCCGGTTGGCGATGATCGCCGCGTAGATGGCGCTGCGCGTCAGCACCGCGCCGGCAAAGCGGCCGGGGCCGGAGGCCAGCGTGCCGTTGGCTTCCACCGGATCGAGCGTGGTGAAGCGATCGAACCCGTTCAGCCGCCAGAACTCGCCCAAGCACAGCCGCGCGCGGACATTGGCCGGATTCTGCGCAAGCTGCCCGGCGGTGGCGTCCAGTGCGGCGCAGGCCAGTTCGCCCGACCACTTGCCCTTGGTGAACACGCCGACCGGCACCGTGTCCCCCGTGCCGAAGTCCCAGATCGAAAGCTCGTTGCCCGCATCCGCCGGCACCAGCGCGCGATCGCGGCCGAAATCGGCATAGTGGCCTTGCGTCAGGTCCTTGTGCAGCAGCGTGAACAGCGCGATCTGGCGCGGATGCGGGGACGATGCCGGATCGATGGCGAAGCGGCGCAGCAGATCGGCGCTGGCCAGCCGCATCAGCAGCAGTTCGCGGATGCGATCGTCGCGCACGGGCGAGTTCGCATCGAACACCGCCTCGAACCGGCCTGCCTTCTGCCAGGCCAGCGCCAGCGCCAGTTCGGCCAGCGGACGCTGATAGGGATCGGACGCCGCGCCGATCAGCGCCTGCCAGTAACCCATCTCGCCATTGCTACCCGCCTGTGCCATGCCCCGCAGCATCCGCGCGCTGAACGCTAGCGGCACGCTGGCCGGCTGCTGCGCGCGATCGGGCAGCAGCGCCGCGGCTTTGGTATTGTCCTTCGCGATGTAGAAGGCATGGGCGGCCTGGAGATAAGTGTAGAGATCGGGACGCGCGGCAAAGCGCCCCTTCTGGGCCGTCAGCGCGGCGGCGCTCAGCGGCGGTTGCTCCTCGCCGTCAAATTGCCGCATCCGCATGAGATCGATCACGGCCAGCAGCATCGGGCTGTCGACTGCCGCTTCCGCGTTTTTCTGGAGGATGAGCTTGTTGTCGATTTCCTGGATCAATGTCGCCAGTTCCGGGCTGTCCGGCGGGAGCGCCTGGAGCAGCCGTTCGTATTCGCGGCCAAGCCCCGCCAGATCGCCCGATAGCCACAGCGCGCGCCGGTCGAGACCCCGTGCCGAATCCGCATAGCGGCCTTTGGGATAGCGCTTGAGATAGGTGGTGATGGCGGCGCGGGCGCGCTGGAGCGCGGGCTTGTCCACCTTCTCCGGCCCGGTGAAGTCGCCATATTCGTCAAAGCTGGCGGCCTGCGCCGCGTTCAGTTCCACGCGCAGCGCCATATAGGCCGCCGCTTCAGCGACCCACAGATCGCGCGCGCCGGCCAGTGCGGCGAACCCGTCGCGCGCCTTGTCCCACTGACCGACGTAGAAGGCGGTGGCCGCGTCGAGATATCCGGCAAATTCGCGCCCCGATGCGCTGGAGACCTGCCCGCGCCAGGCCATGTCGAGCGCAGCGTCGGCATGATCGCTGATCTCGGAGCACTTTTCCGCCAGGGTTGCGCGCGCGCCGCGTAGCGCTGTGCGCTCGCCTTCGGGAATGCCCTTGGCGGCGGCGAGAGCGGCCTCGAAAGCCGTCTGCCCGGACGCCGCGCTGTTGCAACGGGAATTGAGCGGCTGATCCTCCGAAGCGGCCTCTTCCGCTCCGCTACGCCCCGCGTAAGTGTCGCGCAAGGTGTGCCAGCCGAAGAAGCTGTGACCGAAGCCGCGCTCCTCCCAAGTGGGCTTGGCATAGGCGATGGCCTTGCCCACCGGCGCTGTCCGGCGCAACAGGAACAGGTTGACGCGCGTATCATTGCCCGGCGCCAGCAAGGCGCGGTTGCCGCAACTGAAACCGCTATCGGAAAGCGCCCAGACCGGATCGCACGAATAGTCCGAACTGGCGCCGGCCGGCCCGGCACCCGCCAGCAGAGCCAACCCCGCCACCCCGGCCCAGATCGCGATCCGCCTCTTGCCACGCATGTCCACACTCCCCAGTAGCGGTTGCGAGAGTAGGGGATTCGGCGGAACAAGGCAAAGCGGCAAGGCAGCCCAATGGATCGTCGGGGGCATCATCATGCAGCCAATCGCCACCAGTTTCGCCGCGTTTCCACGCCGGAATGAAGAGAGGCAAGAAATTGCGCAAAACCCATTGCGTTCCCCGCGCGCCCTCTGTAAACGGCGCCCCTGCCCACGGGGTAGGCCGCTTTAGCTCAGCCGGTAGAGCACATCATTCGTAATGATGGGGTCAGGTGTTCGAGTCACCTAAGCGGCACCATTTCCCCATTCGCCGAAGCCCGCGTTTGGTTGAGAAAATCCCGGAAATTGCCATAAAATAGGCCGCCTTAACTGCCGGTGCCCGCTGGCGTTCGACTCTAATCAAGCGATTCTGGGGGCGACGGTGGCCCCCAATGGCACTTTCGACGAGCACGATCCGCAACGCGAAGCAGCGAGCGAAGCCCCTACAAGCTGACGGATGCAAAGGGGCTGTTTCTGCTGGTCCAGCGATCGGGCGGTATGCTCTGGCGCATGAAGTATCGTGTCGATGGCACCGGCGCAGAGGTCAACCCCAAGCGCGTGGAGAAGAAACTGGGGCTGGGCATGTATCCCGATGTCAGCCTGAAGGACGCGCGCGAACGGCGCGATGATGCGCGCCGCCTGCTGGCCAATGGCGTTGATCCTGCGGAACAGAAGCAGCGTGATCTGCGCATCGCCAAGATCAGCATTATATAGGCTGAGCGACAATCTGGATGGTCAAGCGCCAAGATAAGTCAACTACCAAAGACGAGCCCGCCTTCCTTCACCGTCGCCAGCACATGCAAACGAAGAAGGTCTTCGGGCGAAATCGTCAGCGGATCCCCGTCGAGTATGACCAGATCCGCCAGCTTGCCCGGCTCGAGCGTGCCTTTCAGCTTCTCTTCGTGAATTTCATACGCTGCATTCGATGTAACCTCCTGCAGCGCTTCGTAGACAGACACCCGCTCCTGAGGCCCTAGAATATCGTTGGAACGGGTGCGGCGCGTGGCGGCCGACCAGATCAGCCGAAGCATGTCGGGCATGACCACCGGAGCGTCATTGTGGATCGTCGGGCGCAGACCGACATCGAAGGCATCGCGCTGCGGGGAAATCCGGTCGGCCCGGTCTGGCCCCAGTGTAACCTCGCGGTGCCAGTCACCCCAGTAGTAGGTATGGCTGGCGAAGAACGACGGCTCGATGTCCAGTCGCTTCATGGCCTGCAACTGATCGAGGCGTGCCGTCTGCGAATGGATCGCGATGGTACGCTTCAGCTTCGGGCCATCCTCGCTGTCGACCGCGCGCACGCCATCGATCAGCTGTTGTATCGCGGCGTCGCCGTTGACGTGGACAAAGACCTGCCGGTCATGTGCGGCCGCGGTGCGAAGCAAGGCCTTCAGCTGATCGTCCGGGATCTGCCGATACCCCGCGTAATCCGCCGCACGGCCTGGCGGTACGATATGATAGGGGTGGCTTAGCCAGGCCGTCCTGCCCTGGGGGGAACCGTCGAGGACGATCTTTATCCCGGCGGCCCTGAGATGCCCCGCATAAGGCGCGTTGAAAGGCACCTGATCGATGCCGGCGAAAGGCGCGGTCACCAATGGCAGGGCATGAACGTCAAGGAACAGTCCGCCCTGGTCCGCTATTGCCTGAAGCATAGCCCATGCATCGGGCGTGGTGGCGCCGTCCTGCGCTGTGGTTAGGCCGTTGCGGGCATAGATGTCCTGCGCCGCCTTCATGGCAGCGGCCTGCTGCTCCGGCGAAGGGCGGGGCAAGGTGTACATCACCTTGAACAGCGCGCCCTCCTCGATCACTCCGGACGCGGTTGCGCCATCGGCCTCCAACTGGACCACGCCACCTGGCTCAACCTTCCCGGGGTGTAGCAGCCCCGACATTTCCAAAGCCTTGGTGTTGAGCGCCGCAAGATGCCCGGAAGCGTGCACCGCAATGATCGGCCGATCAGCCGAAACGGCGTCAAGTTCCTGCCTTGTGGGATGGCGCCGTTCGGCAAGTTGCGCATCATCATACCCTGCCGCCACGAGCCAGCCATTGGGATGGGACTGTGCGTAGCTGCGCAGAGCTGTCTGCAGGTCCGCCAGGGTGGAGACGGCGCCGACCGGCGGCGGGGAGAGATGCGCCACCCCGAGCCACCTTGCCACCTCCGTAATGTGGCCATGCGCATCGATGAAGCCCGGCAGGACGGTACGCCCCTTCAGGTCGATGCGCCTGGTCTTTCTGGTCCCGGTCGCTTCCACTTCGGTATTCGTGCCGACTGCCGCGATCTTGCCATCGCGCACCGCCAGGGCCTGCACCCGGGCATTCGGCTGCGTCATGGTGATGATGTTGCCGTTGACGAAGATGATATCCGCCTCGATCCGCGTGCCGGCCGAAACCGGCCCGGCGGAAACCAGAGACGCCGCCAGGGCCAACCGGATGGCCCGGGACGGAGCTTCGGTCAGCCATCGCGCGATATTGCAGGTTCCAGCCCCGCGATTGCCTGATCCCAGCATCTCTCTCCGCCCTCCTCCGGTCAACTTCGCGCCGGATGTTTCAGCCGTCCCCGGCCCCGAAGGGCCGGAGCGCATCTTCAGAACCGCACCCCCGCAGTCAAGCCATAGCGCCTCGGTTCAAGGGTGAAGATGTTGGTCACCAATCCTTGCGACTGATCGCCGATGCCAAATCCGGTGATTGCGCTGCTGTTGGCAAGGTTCTGGACCCAGCCGCGCAAGTACCAGCGATCCTCGGGGCCATTGACCTGCACCTGCGCATTGATCTGGCTGTATCCGGCGACCCGGTTTATCGGGCCGTTGAAGATGTTGCCGTAGCTATCCCCGATATAGATCAGATCGGCGCGGGGCACGATGCTCAGGCCGCTGCCAAGGCCGATTTCGTATTGCACCCCGACGTTCCATTTGAAGTTGGGAGCCAGCGGCAATTGCTTTCCGCGGACGTTCTGCGCCAACCCCACGTTGGTGACTGAAAACGGCAAGGCTCCGGTCGGAGTGGAAAGCAGCGCGCGCAACGGTGCGCTGGGGTTGGCGATGGTCGCGGCAAGGCTGGAACAGAGGCTGAAGGCGCCGGTTGCGCTCACCCCGCTGCCCACTGGAAAGGCGCTCGGTCCGGCAAGCCCGACCGCGCTGTTCACCAGCGATACCAGTTGGCGGGCGCCAGCACCGTTCCCGGCCGTCGTGGGCGTCACGACGCAATTATAAGCCGCGCTGATATCCTTGATGATGACCGCATCATCGCGTCCGGCGGCGGGATCTCGCGGATTCTGGATGAACAGATCGCCTGTCACCCGCGTGTGCAGGTAGCTGAACCCCAGATTGATCGACAAAGACCGGGTCGGACGAACAACGGCCTCGGCTTCCAGTCCATAAATGTCGGCATCAACGTTGTCGTTGACCGCCGTGCGGTTGATCGTCCGGGAAAGCTGCATTCCCTTGTACTGGTAATAGAACAGGGATGCGTTGAGCGACAGGGCGCCATTTGCGAAGCGGTTCTTGGTCCCGATCTCGAAGGCGTTTAGATATTCGGGGTTGAATGTCGTGGACGCCCCGAGGCCCTGCGCCAGCGGTGGATTGATCCCGCCCGACTTGTAGCCCCGCGAATAGGACGCATAGATCATGGAGTCCTGGGTTATTCGATAATCGAAGACTGCCCGGCCGGTCATCGCGCTGAAAGTCGCGCGCTTGACGGCGTAGCTTTCGCACCCGTTGACCGAACCATAGGCGCCCGCGATGGCCGCGCCGCTCGGCGAACAGGATGTCGAGGGATCGGCATCGAAGCCCGCAGCATAGGGCGAACCGAATGCGTCGGCGGTGCCGTAGGGCACCAGGAAGTTCAGAAGCTGGTTGCGGGCGCGATTTTCCTTTTGGTCGTGATTGTAGCGCAGTCCCAGCGTCACTTTCAGGCGATCGTTCGGCGTCCAGTAGGCTTCGCCGAACAGGCCATAGCTCTTGAGCCGGAAATCGGGAGTGTAGTTGTCGTACATTGTCGGGCCGAGATAGCTTGGCGGCGTCGGCGTACCCGTCAGCGTGCGGCCCAGCGACGTGAGGGCGCCCAGAACAGCGCCGGCATAGTCCAGTTCAAAGGCGTTCACGTTGTAGTGGAAATCGGAGAGCCTGTTGTCGAGATAGGTAGCGCCGAGCAGGAAATTGAAGGGGGAATCGAATTTGCTGGTAAGCAGAAGCTCGGCAGACCAGGTCTTTGTCCGCAGCGAGGAACGGTCCGTCGTCACGGGGCTATCGCCGCACACCCGGTTCCCGCCGAACACCCCGGTATTGGAGGCAGTCGGAACCGAGGAACACAGCACCCCGGTCGGGCCGTTCGGCATGAGCGCCGCCGCCGCCGGTGCGAAATAGGCGGCGGAACCGGGAATGCCGGGAATGCCCGAGGTCGCATAGTTTTGCAGCGTGGCAAGGGCGCTGGCATAGGCGGAGCGGTTGACTACGGCCTGGCCCCAGTCCTGCGCCGAAGCCACCGCGCTCTCGCTGTACATTCCGGTCAGATCGAGTTTGATCTTGCCGAAGTCATGATGCAGCGAACCCTGGATCTGCGTTTCATGCGTTTGATATTGCGGATCGAACGACGTGTTAATGATCCGGGGATCGGACGGCTTGACCTGTCCTGAAAGCACGTCCGGGCCGGCAAGATTGGTAAGCCCCAGGGCACCGAAGGCCGCGCCCAGAACGGCGCCACCTTGGGCGCGGAACAGTTGCTGGGACGGCAGGGTGCCAAGCAGCAACCCGTTGGCGTTGACGTATTCGCTGCCACGGCTGTCGGGAAGGCAGCCCAGAACCCCGGTGGGATCGCGATGGCACAGCTGCTTCTGGCTGCGCATCCGATGGTCCTTTTCATTGAAATAGGACCCCATCAGGTCGATCGTGGTGTCCGGACCAACCTCCCAGCGGAGCGAGCCGCGCAGGCCGTACATGTCGCGATCGTCGATGCGATGGTTGTTCGCGAGGTTGAGCGTGTATCCATCGCGCTTGAGATAGAACCCGGCAAGGCGGACCGCGATCGAGTTCCCGATCGGCACGTTCAGCATGCCCTTCGTCTTGACCCCGTTGTAATTGCCGTATTCGCCTTCGGCACTTGCGGCGAACTTGCCGATCTGCGGCCGCGCGGTGATGAAATTGACAACGCCCGAGGTCGCGTTGCGCCCGAACAGGGTGCCTTGCGGGCCACGCAGAACCTCGATCCGCTCCATGTCGTAGAACTCGGTCTCGAACAGGCGGGTATTGGGTGTCGGCGATCCGTTGATGTGAATCCCGGTTGCTTGATCGCAGGTGGCGCCCACGCAGAGATCACCCACGCCGCGAATGGTGAAGCTGGAACTGGTGAAGCTGGTCTTCGTGAACGTCACGTTCGGCAGGGTCAGCATCAGGTCGCTGGTGTTCTTGATCTGCTGCCGTTCGAGCGCTTGCGCATTGAACGCGGAAACCGCGATCGGGATGACCTGAAGCGATTGTGCCTGGCGCTGCGCCGTTACGATGATTTCGCCGGTCGGCACCGCGTCGGCCCCGGCAACATCGGTATCCGAAGCCGCACCGGACGGCGCGACGGAGGGCACGGCGCTTCGGGCGGTCGCGGCGCCGGAAAAGGCAAGCAGGGCTGTGCCCGATAGCAGGCTGATGACTTGAGCTCTGGTCATTATATCCTCCCCGTTTGGCAACGAGGCCCGCCCCGGTGGATTTGAGCGCAACGCCCCAAACCCTCGCCAGGCGAGCCATGTGTCGGGGCTTTCTTGGAGCGATTATCGCGCTTTCGCCTGTCCGCGCCGCCTAATCACCGGTCATTTGCGGTTGATCCTCAATGCGCCGGAACGGGTGAGGTCAGGACGCACGCCGGTGCGGGAGCGCCGGTTGTCGCCGGTCAATGCCGATAGGCGCTCGGGGTCTTGCCCTTCCACCGCTTGAACGCGCGCGTGAAATTGCTGGCATCCGTGAAGCCCAGAAGGAACGCGATCTCCGTGATCGAGAGTTCATTCTGCTGGAGGTATCCCAGGGCCAGTTCGGAGCGGGTTTCGTCCAGCAGTTCGTGAAAGCTGGTGCCGCGATCGGACAGGCGCAATTGCAGCGCGGTCTGGCTAAGCCCCAGTTCGCGCGCAATCCGGGCACGGGTGCAGTGCCCGCTGCTCAGTTGCTCGACAATCGCTGCGCGCGTGCGGGCAACGATGTCCGTACGATTCAGTTTCGCCAGACATTCATTGGCGATCCTGTCATTGAACTGGGCGAGGTCTGGGCAAGAGCCTGCCAGCAATTCATCGACGATCGCGGCATCGAATTCGACCATGCCTTCCGCACACCCGAATGCCGGCAAGGCTCCGAATGCTTCCAGATAGGGTTGCGGCCCCCCGGCAGGGCAGGCGCGCATCAGGCAGACCCGGCCAGGTGCCAGCGGCTTGCCCAATAGCAAGCGCATGAAGCGGAACATGAAGGCCAGGAATGCGTCCTCGGTTTCACCACACAGGTTGGTGCGACGATTGAAATGCAGGATCACCCGGTCTTGCACCCTTTCCACGCGCAGCACCGCCGCTTGGGAAACGATCGCGAAGTACCGCTCCAGCCGGAGACAGAATTCCCACAGCGTGCGGCTTGCCATCAGGGCGTAGCCGAGCGCGTGAATGTTGGAAGCGTGAATGTAGCGGGCGACGCTGAGCCCGAAATAGGGATCACCGGTCGTTTCCACGCACACCATGAACAGGCGCGTCACCTGTTCGCTCGTCAGACGTTCTAGCGGATCGTTTCTGTCTGCCGTCGCGATGCCGGCGCGCGCGAAAACCGGTTCGCTGGCCACACCTCCGCTTTCGAGCGCACGGGCTATCGCGCCGGTGTAGCCGGCGATGACGGAAGGCATCGAACTGGAATGCAGCACGGTAGTCGACATGACGACCAAGCTTAGCGTCGCCAAGATCAAACGCAAATGACCGACAATTGGGCGGGGCGGACAGGCGCGGTTTTCAGGTTCGCGGCAAGGAAAGGGCAGATCCCAGAACCGGAACCCACGCATGATCGAATCCGAACTCCTCGTCGAAACCCACGGCCCCGTGACGCGGCTTGTCATGAACCGGCCGCAGGCGATGAACGCGCTCAATCTGGCGATGCTCGATCGCTTCAGGGCGGAGCTTCCCCGGTTGGCGGAAGATGCTTCCTGCCGTGTTCTCATCCTGACAGGAATGGGGGGCGCTTTCTGCGCCGGCGCCGATCTCAAGCAAGCACTGGGCGGGCCGCCCGCCCCGGGCGAAGCGGATTTTCTAGATCGCGCCCGCGAGGTGCTTGATCTGCTGGCCGCGTTTCCCAAGCCGCTGATTGCCGCGCTGAACGGGGTGACCATGGCCGGCGGGCTCGAACTGGCCATGTGTGCCGATATCATGCTCGCGGCCGAAAGCGCGCAGATCGGCGATGCCCATGCCAATTTCGGAGTCTATCCCGGCGGCGGCGGCGCGGCGGTGCTGCCACGCCTGGTGCCGCTCAATACCGCGATGTACCTGCTGTTCACGGGCAAGACCCTGCCAGCCGCCGATTTCAAGGCACTTGGGCTGGTCAGCGAAGTCCATCCCGAAGGCGAGCTTGGTGAAGCCGCACTCAGGTTGGGCGCCGCGATCGCGCTGAAAAGCCCGATCGCGCTTCGGCGGATGAAGGAAGTGGCGCGGGCGAGCGCCGACAAGTCGCGCGCCGATGCCTTGCTGCACGAACAGGTCATGCTGCGCGCGCACCTGCGCTCCGCAGATCTGGCCGAAGGTCTGGCCGCCTTTGCCGAGAAGCGGCTCCCGCGCTTCACCGGCCGCTAAGGAGGCGCCCGATGACCCAGGTCTATATCGCCGGTGTGGGGATGACCCCCTTCGGCCGGCATCTCGACAAATCGATCCATGACCTTTCCAGCCAGGCGGTCGCGCTGGCGCTGCGCGATGCCGGGGCGACCTCCGCCGTCATCGAAGCGGTCTTTTTTTCGTCGGCCACCAACGGTGCCCTGCAAGGACAGCATTCCATTCCAGGGCCGATCGCGGCCCGTCGCGCCGGGTTGAGCGGTGTTCCGGTATTCAGCGTCGAGAATGCCTGCGCTTCAGGCTCTTCGGCCTTCAATCTTGCGGTTCAGGCGATCAAGGCGGGGGCTGCGGATGTGGCTCTGGCGCTTGGCGCGGAAAAGATGAACGTCGCCGACAAGGCCCGGATGTTCGCTGTGTTCGACAGTGGCTGGGACGTTGAAACGGTGGAGGCGAACAAGGCCACGTTGCTGGCGCTGGGCGCCGGAATGGAACCGCCGCCGGGAACGGTATCGGACAAGCCCTATAGCGTGTTCATGGATGTCTATGCGGCGTTCTGTCGCCAGCACATGCAGCGCTATGGCACCACCCAGCGCCAGATCGCCGCGGTCGCGGCCAAGAACCATCAGCATTCGGTCCACAATCCGCTCGCCCAGTTTCGCGACCCCATGTCGATCGAACAGGTCATGGCCGCACCGCCGATCACGTGGCCACTGACCCTGCCGATGTGTTCGCCGATCAGCGACGGCGCGGCCGCGGTAGTGGTATGCAGCGAAGCGGGCCTGCGCCGCCTCGAAGGCGCATCACGCCGGGCGGTGAAGGTGCTGGCCAGCGTGGTGCTGACGGGGATCGAACACCATCCCGACGATCGCGAAAGCGGCATTGGCTATCGTGCGGCCTTGCGGGCCTATGACCGCGCCGGAGTGGGGCCGGACGCCGTCGATGTCGCCGAAGTGCACGATGCGACGGCCATGGGCGAACTGCTCAACGTCGAAGCCCTGGGGCTGATTCCGTTCGGCATGGCAGGCTCCGCCGCCGAGCGCGGCGAGTTCACCCTGGGCGGCCGTGTTCCGGTCAACACTTCGGGAGGACTGGAATCGAAGGGGCATCCCATCGCGGCGACCGGATTGGGGCAAATCCACGAACTGGTCACCCAGTTGCGGGGGGAAGCGGGCGCGCGCCAGGTCGAAGGCGCGCGCATTGCCGCTCATGAAAACGGCGGCGGCCTGCTCGGTATCGAGGAGGCGGTGGTCGCCGTGAATGTGTTCGAGAAAGGCTAATGGCGGTGGGCAAGGTCATCCAGTCAGACGAGCAGGCGATGGCGGTGGACGGGCTGCGCCGATTCCTTGCCGCTGAGGTCGATCCGCTGTTCAGCAAGGACTATCGCGACCGGTTCATGCCGCGCGATGTCATGGCTGGATTGATGCGGCGATTGTCCGACTTCGGGCTGGTCAGCGGCGTCGTCAGCCCGGCAGCGGGCGGTCTGGGACTGGACTGGCTGACCTCGCTGATGCTGTTCGAGGAAGTGGCCGCCTGTTCGGTCGACCTTTCGGTGCCGGTGCTGATCAACGCGTTTGGCGCCTACCTGCTGGAACAGGTGGCCTCGCCAGAACTGCGCGAGCGTTATCTGCCGGGGCTGATCGCGGGCGACAGTTTCGTTTCCATGGGCATATCCGAACCCGGTGTCGGCTCCAACGTGATGGAAGTGCGGACGCGGGCACGACGCGATGGCGATCATTGGATTATCAGCGGCGAAAAGACCTGGATCAGCAACGGAGCCTATTCCGATTTCCTGATCTGCCTGTGCCGGACCAGCGACGATCCGCGTGACGGACTGACCCAGATCCTGATCGACCGCCGGGAGCATGGTTATGAGGTGCGCGGGATCGACAAGATCGCCTTCAACAGCCAGTCGACCGCACAGATTTTCCTCGACGACGTGCGGGTGCCGGTGGCCAACACCATCGGAGAGGAAGGCGGTGCGCTGAAGCGCACGCTTGCGCATTTCGAAAAGTCCCGCGCTTTCGTCGCCATGCAGGCGGTCGGCCTTGCCCGCCGCGCGCTGGAAGAAGCGGTGGCCTATGCCAAGGGCCGCCGACAGCACGGCAAGGTGATCGCCGGGCATCAGTTGATCGCGGCGATGCTGGCTGAAATGGCAACGCAGGCCGATGCAGCGCGGCTGCTGGTCCATCGCGCCGCACAATTGTTCGACGCGGGAGAGCGCGCCGAAATGGAAGCCGCGATGGCGAAATATTTCGCCTGCGAAGCCGCAGTCACCGTCGCTCGGCAGGCTGTGCAGATCCATGGCGGCAACGGGGTGACCAGGGACTTCCTGGTAGAGAAGCTGGCGCGCGAAGCGATCGTCTGCCCGATCCCCGAAGGCACCACCCAGATTCAGCAACTGATTATCGCCCGCGCGCTGACCGGCGTCGCGGCCTTTTGAATCCACAGGGAGTGAACGCATGCAGATTGCCGACAAAGTCGTGGTCATCACCGGCGGCGCATCGGGCCTTGGCCTTGCCACTGCGCGCTATCTGATCGCGGAAAAGGGCGCCCGGGTCGCGCTGTTCGACGTCAACGCCGAAGCCGGTACCGCCGCCGTGGCCGAACTGGGCGATAGGGCGATGTTCGTCGCGACAGACGTCACCAGCGACACCTCGGTTCGCGCCTCGGTCGCAGCGGTGGTCGATCGGTTCGGTGCAGTGCATGCCTGCATCAACTGCGCGGCGATCCTCGGCCCCAGCAAAGTGCTCGACAAAGAAGGAAAGGCCACCTCGCTTGCCCGCTTTGCCCAGATGGCGATGGTCAACCTTGTCGGCGTATTCAACGTGATGAGCCAGTGCGCCGAGGCGATGACGCGCAACGATCCCGAAAATGGGGAAGAGCGCGGCGTGGTCATCAACATCTCGTCCGGTGCGGCGTTCGAGGGGCAGATCGGCCAATGCGCCTATTCGGCGACCAAGGCCGGCGTCATTGGCCTGAATATCCCTGCTGCGCGCGAGCTTGGCGCGCAGGGAATCCGGGTCAATGCGATTGCGCCGGGTCTGTTCCTCACCCCCATGGCGGCACAGGTGGCGCCCGAAGTGCTGGCCTCGCTCAAAGCCATGACCGAGGCGCCCCGTCGGCTGGGCGATCCCGCCGAATTCGCGCATTGCTGCGCCTTCATCATCGAGAACGCCTATCTCAATGGCGAGACGATCCGGCTCGACGCCGCCTCGCGTTTGCGGGCGCGCTAGGCGATGAAGCTCAATTTCTGCCGGGTGATGCGCGCGCTTGCCCAACGCCACGGCGATGCCGAGGCGGTGGTCAATCTCGAGCGCGGACGCAGGATCAGCTTCCGCGATTTCCACCTGCTGACCAACCGCATCGCCAATGCGATCCGTGGACCATTGGGAATCGGCCTTGGCGATCGCTTCCTGTTGATTCTGGAAAATGACAATCTGGCGCTGATGCACATGGCGATGTTCCTCAAGCAGGAAGGCACGGCGGTGCTCACCAACATGCGGGATTCGCTCGAAGAGCATCGCCGCCAGATCGAATGCGTCGTGCCAAAGCTGGTGATCCTGGAAAACCGGCTGCTCGCAACGCATCTGCCGATGCTGCGCGAAGCCGGCTGCGTGGTGGTAGCCATGGATGCGGCGGCCGATCTGCCGGCCGACGTCCAGTCCCTGCCAGACCTGATCGAAATGGTATCGGACGCGGACAACGATGTTGCGCTCGAACAGAACAGCCATATCGCCATGATGCGCTTTACCGGGGGGACTACCGGCAAGGGCAAGTGCGCGATGTACACGCCGGACAATATCATGGCCTGCCGCGACAGCTTTTTCATGCATGGCGAACTGGGTTGGGATGCCGCCACGCGCGTTCTGCATGTGGCCCCCCTCTCGCACGGTTCGGCGATGCTGTACTATCCCACGCTGTTCTCGGGCGGAACCAACATCACCATGAACGCGCTCGATCTCGATGCATGGATCGACGCGGTGGAAAGCGAACGCGTGTCGCATTCCTTCCTCGTGCCTACCGCGCTTTACCGGCTGCTGGAATTGCAGAAAGCCGCCCCGCGCAATCTGGCTTCGCTACGCACCCTGATCTATGGCGCGGCGCCGATGAGCCCGGCGAAGCTTCAGGACCTGCTCGACTGCTTTGGTCCGATTTTCGTTCAGTCCTATGGCGCGACCGAGGCTGCGATGATCATCAGCCTGCTGGGTAAGGCGGACCATCGGACCGACAACGAGGCGGCGATTGCCCGTCTGGCATCGACTGGCCGGATCACGCCGGGGGTTGAGGTGTTCATCGCCGATGAGGTGGGCAACGAACTGGCAACTGGCGAGATCGGCGAAATTTACATCCGCTGTCGCGCCATTGTCCAAGGCTATTACGGCAATCCTGAGCAAACAACTGCCGAGTTTGCAGGGGATTGCTGGCGTTCGGGTGATCTTGGCCGCATCGATCAGGAAGGGTATCTCTATCTTGTCGATCGTCTGAAGGATATGATCATCAGCGGCGGCTTCAACGTCTATGCCGTGGAAGTGGAAGCCGCCCTGGCCGAACACCCGGCCGTGCTGATGAGCGCGGTGGTCGGCAGGCCGCATCCTGAATGGGGCGAGGCGGTGCATGCCGAAATAGTCCTGCGCGAAGGGAAATGTGTCGCCGAACGGGAATTGATCGACCACGTCAAAGACCGCCTTGGCAGCTACAAGGCGCCGAAGTCCCTTGCATTCGTGGATACGCTGCCCCTGTCGCCAGTAGGGAAGGTACTCCGTCGCGAGGTTCGGCAACGTTACTGGGGAAATAATGCCCGATTGATCAACTAGAGGCTGTTTTGGACTTGTGAGGAATGGTCGCTGATCGCGCCATACCTGACGCTTAAGCGAGAGGATGCGGGGCAGCGCGAGCACAGCCTTCGTGAAGTTTTCAACGGCCTGTTCTACATCGTGAAGACGGGTGCGCCATGGCGCTGGATGCCGAATGATCTGCCGCCTTGGGCAGGCCATCACCGGCGACACGGTCGATATCGCCTATGTCGATCAGGGCTATACCGGCGCACGGGCAGCCAATGCCGCAGCCGCCCATACATCAGGCTGGAAGTCATCAAGCCGCCCGAGGCAAAACGGGGCTTCGTGCTCCTGCCACGTCGCTGGGTCGTCGAGCGTTCCATCGCGGGGGCATCCGAGGGTTGCGCATGGCGGGCACCCGTCGCATGGTCGCGCTTCGCCCTGAAAGTATCTGCGGCGTTCAAGGAGTTGCCATGAAATCTGCGGGGCGTTCCCCATCGTTGCTGTTGCGTTTCCTGCAGAGCGAAGCGGCTGGTGGCGTGGTGCTGATGCTGGCGGCGGCACTGGCCATGGTGATTGCGAACGGGTCGCTGGCCGACGCCTATTTCCACCTGTTGCATGCCGAAACCGGGCCGGTGCTGAGCGACAAGCTGGGGCCGATGACCGTTCACCTGTGGATCAACGACGGGCTGATGGCGATCTTCTTCCTGTTGGTGGGGCTGGAGATCAAGCGCGAGTTCGTCGACGGGCGGCTGGTCACCTGGCAGCAGCGGCGGCTGCCGTTCCTGGCGGCGCTGGGCGGCATGGCGGTGCCGGCGGCGTTCTTCTTGCTGGTATCCGGCGGCCATCCCGATTTGCGCGCCGGCTGGGCGATCCCGGCGGCGACGGACATCGCCTTCGCCATCGGCGTGATGGCGCTGCTGGGCAGCCGGGTGCCGACGTCGCTCAAGCTGTTCCTGACCACGGTGGCGATCGTGGACGACATGGGGGCGGTGGTGATCATCGCCGTGGCCTATACCGCCAGCATATCCTGGCTGGCGCTGGCGGCGGCCGGCGGAATCTTTGCTGCGATGATGGCGCTCAACCGCTTGGGCGTGCGCCATCTTGGTGTCTATCTGGCCGGCTTTGCGGCGCTGTGGCTGGCGATCCTGATTTCGGGCGTCCACGCGACGATCGCCGGCGTTCTGGCGGCGCTGACCGTGCCGATCGTGGCGACGCCCGGCGCGCCCGATGCCGAGGATTCGCCGCTGCACCGGCTGGAACACGCGTTGCATCCGGTTTCGGCCTGGTTCGTGGTGCCGGTGTTCGGGCTGGCCAACGCCGGGATCGCATTGGGCGGAAGCGGCCTGCACGCGCTGGGCGATGCGCTGCCACTTGGCATCATCGCCGGGCTGTTCCTGGGCAAGCAGGCGGGCATCTTCTCGGCGATCTGGCTCTCGGTGAAGGCGGGCATCGCGCAGCGTCCGCGCGGGGCGACCTGGTTGCAGGTCTATGGCCTTGCCGTGTTGTGCGGCATCGGGTTCACGATGAGCCTGTTCATCGCCATGCTGGCCTTTCCCGGGGCAGCGGCGTTGATCGACGAAGCGAAGCTGGGCGTGCTGGCCGGGTCGGTGTTGTCCGGATTGCTAGGCTTCGCGATCCTGCGCCTGGCACCGCGCGCCGCCGACCAGGCCAGCGTCGAGAACGATCTGGCGCGCGAGATCGACGAGGACGGGGACGTCAAGACGCTGTGACGGTGAGTCTCAGCGGCTGAGGTCTTCCCGCAGCGCATCCTGCGCTGGCGCGCCTTGCCGTTCGAGTTCGTCCAGCGTGGCGAGCGCCATCGCGCGGTAGGCCGGCAGCACAGCGGGACAGGCGCGACGCACCGCATCGATGTGGCCGCGCACCGTATCGGCATCGCCACGCAGAAGCGGGCCTGACAGGGCGGAGAACCCACCGGTAAGGCTGTTTTCGAGCGATGCCTGAACCAGAGGGGTGAGAAGGGCGCCGGGAGTGTCCACGCCGGCCGCGCGCAAGGCAGCGGAGGCGCCCGCAATCAGCGTGACGAGGTGATTGGCCGCGTGCGACAGGGCGGCGTGGTACAGCGTCCGATGCTCCTCGGCGATCGGGACCGCGACGCCGCCCAGCATAGCGACGACTTCCCGAGCCCTGGCGTCTGCCCGTGAATCGGCCGCCGTGATCGCGAACGGCGCGCCGGCCATGCGCCGCACTTCCTGCGCGGGATCGCCGGTGAAGGTCATGGCGGGATGGATCGCGGCGGTCAGTGCGCCTTTCTCTCGCAATGGTGCCAGCAGCGCAGCGCCGCTGCGTCCGCAGACGTGAAACACGAGCGGCGCGTGGGAGCACGCACCGCCAAGCGCGAGTTCTTCGACGAGCGCAGCGATGGCATCGTCCGCCACGCAGATCGCAACCACGTCCGACCGGGCCGCCAGCACGGCGCATGTCTCGGCCGTTTCGACACCGGCGATGGCAGCGAGTTTATCGGGCGAGCGGCCCCATATCGTCACCGTGGCGTGGTGGGCAAAGCCCAGTGCCAGCGCGCGCGCCACACGGCCGGTGCCGATGATGCCGATGCGGCGGATGGAGAGCGTGCCAGCCATCCGCCCGCCTTAGCGCGTCAGGGCGCGTCGTTCCATCGCCCGCCGATCGCCTGGACAAGCGCGATCGCGGCGGTCTGCTGGTCAACCGTGGCCTGGATCTGCGTCTGCCGGGCGCTGAGCGAGGAGGTTTCGGCGACGATCACCTGGGCATAGTCCACCGTACCACTGCGGTACTGGTTGGTGACGATCGCCTCGGCCTTCGTCGCGGATTCGCTCGCTTCGGCGCGGCTTCGCGTTACGTCCGCCAGGAAGCGCGTGGCGGCGAGGTTGTCCTCAACCTGCTGGAACGCGGTCAGTACCGTCTGGCGGTATTGCGCGGCGGTCTGTTCGTATTGCGCGCGCGCTTGCACCACCTGCCCGTGGCGCGCGCCGAAATCGAGTAGCGTCATCGCGCCGCTGAGCCCCAGCGACCACAGGCTTGTCGCCGCGGTGAACAGCTGGCCCAGCGAACTGCCGTTGGTGCCGGCGCTGCCCGAAAGCGAGATTTGCGGGAAATAGGCGGCGCGCTGGATGCCCACATTGGCGTTAGCGGCGGCGACGCGACGTTCGGCGGCGGCCACGTCCGGGCGGCGCTGGAGCAGCGCGCCGGGCAGCACGCCGGGGACGGTGGGCACCACGGGCCGCCAGTCCGCCTTTGCGATGGCGAACGTCGACGGGTTCTCGCCGACGAGCACGGCCACGGCGTGTTCCAGCACCGCGCGTTGCCGGCCGAGATCCTGCCGCGAGGCAACCGCGTTGCTGAGCGTGGTCTGCGCCTGATAGACGTCCGACCGGGCGACGGTGCCGGCATTGTACTTGTTCGTGGCGATGGACAGCGCGCGCTGGTAATCGCCGATGGTGCGGTCCAGCAGGTCGATCTGCGCATCGATCCCGCGCAACTGGATATAGTTGGTGGCAAGCTCCCCCTGCGCCGAAAGCGTGGCGTTGGCGAGATCGCCCGCGCTGGCCTCGGCACTGGCCCTGGCCTGCGTTACCGCGTTGCCGAGCCGGCCCCAGAGATCAGGCTCCCAGCTGGCCCCGATGCTCAGTGCGTAGCGCGATGTGGTTGTCGTGCTGGAAATGCCATTGGCCGTGGTGGTGGTGCCGCCGTTGGCGCCGGTGATCTTCTGGCCGGCGAAGGTTTCCGAATGGGTGCCGCTGGCCGACGCGGTCAGGCTGGGGAACAGGCCTGATCGCTGCACTTGCACCAGCGCCCGCGCGGCATCATAGGCGGCGCGCGAAGCGGCGACGTTCTGGTTGGTGACGCTGACCTTGCGTTCCAGCCCGTCCAGCACCGGATCGGCGAACAACGCCCACCAGTCGCCGCGCGCGGCCGCGTCGGACGGGGTGGCGGGCGCCCATTGCGGGTCTTCCTTGAACGAGGCGGGGATCGCCACCGTCGTTGGCGGGCGATAGGTCGGGGCCATGTTGCACCCGGCAAGCAGCAGCGCGGGAAAGGCGGCGAGGATGGCGCGGTTCATGCCGGGGCTCCGGTGGAAAGCGAAAGGGCGGGCGCGGGCTTGCGGCGGCGGAAGCGATCGAGCGCGAGATACACGACCGGGGTGGTCAACAGCGTGAGCACCTGGCTGGCGACTAGTCCGCCGAAGATGGCTACGCCCAGCGGCCGGCGCAGTTCCGCGCCATCGCCGAAGCCGATCGCCAGCGGCAGCGCGCCCAGCGCGGCGGCGAGCGTGGTCATCAGGATCGGGCGGAAGCGCAGGATGCACGCTTCGCGCACGGCCTGGGCCGGCGTCAGGCCATGGTTGCGTTCGGCCTCCAGCGCGAAATCGATGATCATGATCGCGTTCTTCTTCACGATGCCGATCAGCAGGATGATGCCGATCAGGGCGATCAGGTCGAATTCGCCGCCCGTGGCGATCAGCGCGATCATCGCGCCGACCCCGGCCGAGGGCAGGGTGGACAGCGCGGTGAGCGGATGGATCGCGCTTTCGTAGAGGATGCCCAGCACAATGTAGATCGCCACCAGCGCGGCCAGGATCAGCAGCGGCATGGATGACGTAGATTGTGCGAAGACCTTGGCGGTCCCGCCGAATTCGCCGTGGACGGTGGCGGGCAGGGCGAGCGATGCCTGCACTTGCGCGATCATCTGAGCCGTCATCCCCAGCGAGACGCCGCGCGGCAGGTTGAACGAGATCGTGGCCGAAGGTTCGCCGTCCGAATGGCTGACTTGCGCGTTGGTCGATCCGGTGGACCAGCGCGCAATCGCCGAAAGCGGAGCCATGGTACGGGCGGATGTACTGACGGCGGTGCCGGAGGCGGTCGCCGAACCGCCCGATCCGGTGCCCCCGGTTCCGGCGGCGGCCGTAGCGGCTCCGGGGGCGGTGCCGGCGGGTAAGTAGATATTGGCCAATGCATCGGGTGAACCGTTGAACTGGCGCGCTGCTTCCATCACCACATGGTACTGGTTGAGCCCGGAATAGATGTTCGCCACCTGGCGCTGGCCGAACGCATCATAGAGCGTGGCATCCACGGTCTGCATCAGGATGCCCAGCCGCGCGGCGGCATCGCGGTCCACCTCGACGAAAGCGTTGGCGCCGGCATCCTGCTGGTCGATATCGACATCGGTGATGAGGTCCGGATGCGTCTTGAGCGCATCGACCAGCTTCTGCCCGGCCGCCTTCAGGGTATCGGGGCTGTCCGCCTTCAGCACGTATTGATAGGTGCTGTTGGTCTGCCGGCCGCCCGCCTGGAGATCCTGCACCGGATTGAGGAACAGGCTGACGCCGCGCACGCGGCCGAGCTTGGGGCGTAACCGGGCGATCACCTCCTGCGCCGGCGGGCGCTGGCTGCGCGGCTTGAGCGTGGCGAACAGGAAACCGCCACCCGCGCGCGATCCGCCGGCAAAGGCGACCACCGTGGCTACCGCCGGATCGCTTTTCACGATCCGGGTGATCCGCGTCATCTTGTCCTGCAGGTCGGAGAACGAAATGCTCTGGTCGGCGCGCACACCGCCCATCAGGCCGCCGGTATCCTGCTGCGGAAAGAAACCCTTCGGCGAAACGCCGATGAGATAAATGTTGAGCACCACCGTGCCGAGTAGGATCAGCAGCACGATCCCGCGATGCGCCAGCGCCCAGTCCAGGTTGCGCGTATAGCGCGCCTGCGCCCAGTCGAACGCGTGGCGGGCGGTGCGCATCACCCGGCTTTCGCGCTCTTCGTTGCGGAGCAGCCGGGCCGCCAGCATCGGCGTGGTGGTCAGCGAGACGATCAGGCTGATGCCGACAGCGACCGACATTGTCAGTGCAAATTCGCGGAACAGACGGCCGACCAGGCCGCCCATGAAGATCAGCGGCACGAACACCGCGATCAGGCTGACCGAGATCGAGATCACGGTGAAACCCACCTCGCGCGCGCCGCGCAACGCCGCCTCCATCGGCTTCATGCCTTCCTCGATGTGGCGGCTCACGTTTTCCACCACCACGATCGCGTCATCCACGACGAAGCCCGTCGCCACGGTCAGCGCCATGAGCGAGAGGTTGTCGAGCGAAAAGCCGGCCAGATACATCACGCCCAGCGTGCCCAGCAGCGATGCGATGACCGCGGCCGCAGGGATCAGCGTGGCGCGCCAACTGCGCAGGAACAGGCTCACCACCAGCACCACCAGCAGGATCGAGATCAGCAACGTGATCTCCACCTCGTGCAGCGAGGCGCGGATCGTCAGCGTCCGGTCGGACGCGATCGACAGGTGGATATCCGGCGGCAGCGCGGCTTGCAGGGCCGGCAGTTGCGCCTTGAGCGCGTCCACCGTGGCGACGATGTTGGCGCCGGGCTGGCGGCTGACGAGGATCGGCACCGCGCGTTCGCCGTTGAACAGCCCCATCGTGCGGATGTCTTCGGGACCGTCGGAGACTTCTGCGATGTCGGCAAGGCGCACCGCCGCGCCGTTGCGCCAGGCGATGATGGTGTTGCGGTAATCCGCGGCATAGCGGCCCGCTTTGTTGGAATAGACCTGCCAGCTGTAGGTGCCGGTATCCATCACGCCGCGCGGGCGGTTGGCGCTTTCGGACTGGAGCGCGGTGCGCACGTCTTCCAGCGCGATGCCGAAGCGCGACAACGCCAGCGGGTTGACCTCCACCCGCACGGACGGCAGCGCCGCGCCGCCCAGCTCCACGTTGCCCACGCCCTGCACCTGGAGCAGCTTCTGCTGCACCACCGTGGAAACCGCGTCGTAGATTTCCGAAGCGCTGCGCGTGGGGGAAGTGAGCGCCAGGATCAGCACCGGCGCTTCGGCGGGGTTCGCCTTGCGGTAGCTGGGATTGGTCTTGAGCGTGGCGGGCAGATCCGCGCGGGAGGCGTTGATCGCCGCTTGCACATCGCGCGCCGCCCCATCGATGTCGCGCGAAAGATCGAACTGGAGCACGATCTGCGACGATCCGACGCCGGAGCGGGATGTCATCTCGCTGACTCCCGCGATCGTGCCGAGGTGGCGTTCCAGCGGCGCGGCGACGCTGCCGGCCATGGTCGAGGGGCTGGCGCCGGGCAGGTTCGCCTGCACCATGATCGTCGGGAAATCGACCGCTGGCAGCGGCGCGACCGGCAGGCTGAAGAACGCGCCGATGCCCGCCAGCATCAGCCCGATCGTCAGCAGGATCGTGCCCACAGGCCGGCGGATGAAAGGCGCGGAAATGTTCATGCGGCCGGAGCCGTTCCTGCCGCCGATGCCGGCGCGGGGGCGCGGCGCGCTTCGCGGCGTTCGCGCCAGTCCTCCAGCGCCAGGAAGATGACCGGTGTGGTGAACAGCGTCAGCACCTGGCTGAAGATCAGTCCTCCGGCGATGGCGATGCCCAGCGGCTGGCGCAGTTCATGGCCCATGCCGCCGCCGAAGATCAGCGGAATCGCGGCGAACAGCGCGGCGAAGGTAGTCATCATGATCGGCCGGAAACGCAGATGCGCCGCCTGACGGATCGCTTCGTGGGCTTTGGCGCCTTCGTGGCGCATCGCTTCGAGCGCGAAGTCGATCATCATGATCGCGTTCTTCTTCACGATGCCGATCAGCAGGACGATGCCGATGATGCCGATCACGCCCAGGCCCGAACCGGTCAACCACAGGCCCAGCAGCGCGCCAATGCCGGCGGAGGGCAGGGTGGAGAGAATGGTCACCGGGTGGACGAAGCTTTCGTAGAGCACGCCCAGCACGATATAGACCACCACGATCGCCGCGAGGATCAGCCACAGCTCGTTGCCGAGCGAGGACTTGAACGCGCTGGCCGCGCCGGAGAAGTTGGTCGACAGCGCGGGCGGCATGCCGATGGCCTGTTCCGTCCGTTCGATCGCCTGCACGGCCGAGCCCAGCGAGACGCCAGGGGCAAGATCGAACCCGATCGTGGCAGCCGGGAACTGCGCCTCGCGCGCCACCACCAGCGGCGTAGCCTCGGTGCGGATCGTGGCGATGGTGGAGAGCGGAACGCTGGCGCCGCCAGCCAGCGGTATGCGCAGGGCGCCCAGCGCTTGCGGGTCGGTGATCGAACCGGGCTGCGCTTCCAGGATCACGCGGTTCTGGCTGGACTGGGTGTAGATGGTGGAGACGATGCGCTGCCCGAACGCGTCGTAGAGTGCGTTGTCGATTGTCAGCGCGCTGAGGCCGAGCCGTCCGGCGGTGTCGCGGTTGATATCCACCACCACCGCGCGCCCGTCCGCCAGCACGTTGGTGGTCACGTTGCGCAGATGGCTATCGGCCTTGAGCGCGGTGGCCAGCTTCGCGCCCCATTGGTCGACCAGATCCTGATCGGCGCCCTGAACTGAAAAGCGGTAGGCGTTGACGCCGGTCGTGGTGTCGATGGTCAGATCCTGCACCGGGCGGAAATAGACGCGGACGCCGGGAATATCGGCCACCGCTTTCTCCAGTCCGCCCAGCACCGTATCGAGATCGCCGCGCTGCCCTTCGCCCTTCAGGTTCACCAGCATCCGGCCCTGCGAGAGCGTGGCGTTCTGGCCATCGACGCCGATCGAGGAACTCAGGCTGCCCACGGCGGGATTGGCGAGCAGGGCTTGCGCCACTTGCTGCTGAAGCGCCGCCATGCGGGCATAGCTGACATCCTGCCCGGCCGATGTCGTCACCGCGATCTGCCCGGTGTCCTGTTCGGGAAACAGGTTCTTGGGAATGACCATGAACAGCAGCCCGGTGGCCACCAGCGTTCCGGCGAAGACCACCATGGTCATCCGCCCGCGCGCCATAACCCAGTCGAGCGAGCTGGCATAGCGGTCGGCCAGCCGGTCGAACTGGCCACGCGTCCACGCGGTCACGCGGTATTCGCGTTCCTCGTGCTCCGGCCGCAGCCAGCGGGCCGAGAGCATGGGCACCAGCGTTAGCGCGACCACCGCCGAGATCAGGATGGTAACCGCGAGCGTCACGGCGAATTCGCGGAACAGGCGGCCGACCACGTCGCCCATGAACAGCAGCGGGATCAGCACCGCGATCAGGCTGACGGTGAGCGAGATGATGGTGAAGCCGATCTCGCTCGCGCCTTTCAGCGCGGCGTCAAACGGCTTCATCCCGTCCTCGATATGCCGGGCGATGTTTTCCAGCACCACGATCGCATCGTCCACGACGAAGCCCGAGGCGATGGTCAGCGCCATCAGCGTGAGGTTGTTGATTGAGAAATCGAGGAAATACATCGCCGCGAACGCGCCCACGAGCGACAGCGGCACGGCGATGCTGGCGACGACGGTGGCGCGGACCGAACCCAGGAACAGGAAGATCACCAGCGTGACCAGCAGCACCGCCAGCACCAGTTCGAACTGCACGTCCGATACCGAGGCGCGGATGCCGGCGGTGCGATCGGTCAGCAGCGTGACATGGACGTCGGCCGGAAGCTGCGCTTCCAGTTCGGGCAGCGCGGCCTTGATTGCATCCACTGTGCCGATGACGTTGGCGCCGGGCTGGCGCTGCACGTCGATGACCACGGCGGGCGATCCGTTCATCCACGAGCCGAGGCGAACGTTCTCCGTCCCTTGGACCACCGTGGCGACATCGGACAGGCGCACCGGCGCGCCGCCGGCATAGGCGACGACAAGGTTGCGATAGCTGGCGACATCGGCAAGCTGATCGTTGGCGTCGATCGTCCAGCTTCTCGTCGGGCCATCGAAGCTGCCCTTGGCGGCGTTGGCATTGGCGTTGCCGATCGCGCTGCGGATCGTTTCCAGCGAAAGCCCGCGCGCGGCGAGCGCGGGTACGTTGGCCTGGATGCGCACGGCGGGGCGCTGGCCGGCGGACATCGAGACAAGGCCAACGCCCGAAACCTGCGCGATCTTGTTGGAGAACTGCCGCTCGACGATGCCCTGCACTTCGCCCAGGGGGCGCGTTTTCGACGTAATGCCCAGGCTGAGGATCGGCGCGTCGGCGGGGTTTACCTTGGCGTAGATCGGCGGTGCGGGCAGGTCGCTGGGCAGCAGCGTGTTGGCCGCGTTGATCGCCGCCTGCACTTCCTGTTCCGCCACATCGAGCGACAGGTCGATCCGGAACTGCATGGTGATGACCGAGGCGCCCGAGGACGAGGCCGAGGTCATGCGGGTGAGGCCCGGCATCTGCCCGAACTGGCGTTCCAGCGGCGAGGTGACGGTCAG
Organism: Novosphingobium sp. MD-1; assembly: GCF_001014975.1. Taxonomy (GTDB): domain Bacteria; phylum Pseudomonadota; class Alphaproteobacteria; order Sphingomonadales; family Sphingomonadaceae; genus Novosphingobium. The sequence continues at coordinate 45,228 of NZ_BBXA01000029.1, forward strand.
CGCCATCACGTCGGGGCTGGCGCCGGGATAAAGCGTGGACACCTGGATGGTCGGATAATCGACCTCCGGCAAGGCTGACAGCGGCAGCACGCGATAGGCGACCAGGCCCGCCAGCAGCACGGCGATCATCAGCAACGTGGTGGCGACCGGGCGCAGGATGAACAGGCGGGAAGGGCCGCCGGGTTCGGCGGGCGCAGGCGCGTCGAGCGCGTCTTCGGACGCCATCAGTTCCCGCCGCTCTTGGCGGAAGCGCCGCGCTTGTTGCTGCCTGTCGCTCCGCCGCCGCCCTTGCCGGCTCCGGGCAGGCGCACGGCTGAGCCATCCTCCAGCCCGTCCGCGCCTTCGGTGACAACGGTGGTGCCGGCCGCAAGCCCCGACAGAATGGCGACGCGGTTGTTGGCGCTCGGGCCGATCTTCACCGGCGTCAGCTTCACTTTGCTGTCATGCTGGAGCGTGAACACGAAATCACCCTGCGTGCCATGGCGCACGGCGCTTACGGGCACCGTCACGGCATCGTGCAGCGTCTGGACGAGCATCGCGATGTTGACGAAGCCGCCGGGGAACAGCGCGCTGCCGGGATTGTCGAACCGCGCCTTCGCCTTGACGGTGCCGGTGGAGGAATCGACCTGGTTGTCGAAGGTCAGGAACCGGCCGCTCGCGATCTTGCCGTTGCTGTTCTGGTCGCGCGCCTCGACGGGAAGGCCGGCGCCGCTGCCCGATGCCTGCCCGATCTGCGAGAGCTGTACTTGCGGCAGCGCAAAGCTGACGTCGATAGGATCGACCTGCGTCACCACCACGATGCCGTTGGTGTCCGAAGGCGTCAGATAATTGCCGATGTCCACCTGGCGGATGCCGGCGCGGCCCGTAATGGGGGACTTGATCGCGGTATAATCGAGGTTCAGCGCCGCCGAACCGATCGCCGCGCGATCGGCCGCGACCGTGCCGGTCAACTGCCCCACCGTGGCGCGCTGGGTATCGACCTGCTGTCGTGCGATCGAATCCTGCTTGAGCAACGTTTCGTAGCGCGTCAGGTCCAGCCGGGCCGAGCGCAGTTGCGCCTCGTCCCGCGCCAGGTTGGCGCGCGCCTGGGCCAGCGCCAGCTGGTAGGGGCGCGGATCGATCTGGGCGAGCACCTGCCCCTGCCGCACGATCTGCCCTTCCTGGAAGAACAGCTTGAACAGCACGCCCGAAAGCTGCGGGCGCACCGTGGCGGTCACGATCGGCTGAACCGTGCCCAGAGCCGTGACGCTGACGGGCATGTCCTGCCGCGCTGCCTTTTCGACATTGACCGCCGCGGCGGGCCGTCCGCGCGATTCTCCGCCGCCGCGTTGGGAAAGCCAGCGTGCGCCCAAGCCGGTCAGAACCAGACCGAGGATGACGGCACCGGCCATGAGCCATGTTTTCGTCCGGCTCGATCCGGCCGGGTGGGGCGACGGCCCGGACGCCGTTGCCTGATCGTCACGCGCAGATTTTTCTTCGACTGAAGTCATTCCAAACCGGTCCTGCCTCAATCTGCGCAAGACGGGTGTCCACGCCAGATTATCGACTCGATGGCCCCAACCGAGTTGCCGGTATGTCGGGGATCATCGGGCCGGCTGCAAGTCACAGAACGTCGCGAACCGGGTGCAAATGATTACAAGTCGTGACAGACATGGAGCTGGAATGGCCGTGCGCGCTTTTGATCGGGCGCACGGCTCTTGCAGGCTTCAGGCGCTTTCGGCAGCCGCTGCCTTGCGGGGTTTCCGGGCGCTTGCCGCCTTCTTCGCGGGCGCGGCCGGTTTGGTGGCGACGGGGTCCGCAGCCAGCTTGGCCGCCTTGGGCTTGCGACCCAGACCCAGCCGTTGCGCGACCGCGCGCCGCTGTTCCGAATAGCTCGGCGCCACCATCGGATAGTCCTTCGGCAGCTTGTAACGCTCACGGTATTCGTCTGGAGTAAGGCCGTGGCTGGTCAAGTGCCGCTTCAGGCTGCGATAAGGTTTCCCGTCGATCAGGCTGATCAGATGATCGCGCGACGCCGTGCTTTTGCGGACCGAGACGGCGGGCACGAATTCAGGTACTTCAGGAGCCGGTGCCTCGACCTTTCCGGCAAGTGCATTGCGCGTCGTTTCGATAAGCGATGCCAGCTCATTACTGGGGAGGCTGTTGTTGGCGACATAGGCACTTAACAGTTGCACCGTTAAAGCCGTCAGATCAGATTTATCCATTTCCTGCACCGCTTACCCCCTTTTTTTGATCGGGCAATCTTCTCATTTGTGCTGAAATTGCCAGTCACGAAGACTTCATGCCCGGTTTTTCTATATCTGCGGGTTTACAGGCATACAATCAAAATGGTGATAATTCCCGGCTTGGGAATTGTGCCAGCTTGACACCATGTCTTCGTGCGCGGGGCGGGCGAATTCTGTGTGGCACGTCCACTGTCACGGGATGGCCGGCAGCGCGGAAACGTTCAGAACTGAAGTTCCACGGTTACCGCGTCGCCTTCGGTCAGGCCTTCCGCGCGGCGGACTGCGGCCTTCACCGGCACGATCCAGCCTTGTTCCTTGCTGGGGAAGGCCGAGGTCTGCCATGCGCTGGCGCCAATCCGGATGCGAAGGCGGACGGACCCCCAGCCACGCCCCTTGCCCTGTTCGAGCCGGTCCATCAGCGCCGTGGCGGATAGCGCTTCGCCGACGCCGCCATCGATTGTCAGGAAATACCAGTTCGCGGCACTGGGGCCGGACCAGCGCCATAGCGGGGTTGTCAGGCGATATGTTTCGCCCTTCACTTCGCGCGCCGGACCGGGACGGGCAGGTTGCAGATGTCGATGCCGCCGGCCGGCCGGATATAAAACGGATCGCGCCGATTGGCGCGCGCGTCGGCATAGCGCCGGAAACTGTCGCTGATCGTGGCAAGATACTGGTAGGCGGGCAGGCCGGGCACGTCGGAGCCCTGGCGGATGGACAGGATCGGCGTGCGCTCCGGGGCGGTCTTGTAAAAGCCGATCTCGCCGGTTCCCCTCGGCAGCGAAGACAGGTGCTCCATGCCATCGATGACGCGGCCGACCAGCGCGATGTTGCGATCAAGCTGGCGCGGGGCATGGCCGATCACGGCATAGAGTTCCGCGCCCGAACCGGTATCCGGCGGCATGTCGCGGCCTACGCCCACCATGCCATAGCAGTGGACCGGCCACATGCGATCCTTGTCGAACCCTACCGGCCAGCCGGCGTCGATGCCCGTTCCCGGGGCGTAGGCATCCGGTTTCCGGCTGATCATTTCCGGGGCGGCGAATACTTTCGACGTGTAGTCTTCCTGCGGCATGCGGGCGAGGCCTGAGGGAAGCGGTTTCGCCCGTGCCTTGTCCTCCCCGTCGGGATCACCCCACTGGACCACATAGTTGTCCTGCACGCGGTTGATGCTGGTGCCATCCCACCAGTGCGCGGCGGCGAGCGTGCGGATGTTGCCGATCCACCCTTGCGCGAAGGGGGCGGGCAGCAACTGGATCACCACGCGGCGCGGGCGCCCCTGGCTGTCCGGGGCAAGATCCATCACGATCAGATCCGCGGGATCGATTCGTGTCCAGTCCGCATCCGGCGCCGTCGCGACGATTTCGGCGGGCGCCATGGCAGGCGGCCGGGCAGGAGCGGGGGTGGCGCCTCGCGCGGGCATACCAGCGAGCGAGACCAGCGAGATGACGGCGAGAAGGGCGCGGGCGGGCGAGTGCAACATTTGTCTCTTGTGGCAGGCATCCGCGCCTTGCGAAAGCCGCTTCATCCCGCTAGGGCGCGTGGCTCCAAGGCATGCGGAGCGGTGGCCGAGTGGTCGAAGGCGCTCGCCTGGAAAGTGAGTATACGTCAAAAGCGTATCGAGGGTTCGAATCCCTCCCGCTCCGCCATTTGGCGCTTTTCAGCGCTTTTTCACGAACCGACACGAACACAATAAAACCCCGGATTTACGGGCATTTCGGCAGATTTTGCGTTCACACTCGGCCGCTGAAATTCGGGTCAAGCCAGCGTAAGAACTATGGCTAAAACTATGGCTTGTTGCGCCGGTTTAGACCCGCTATTCACGCAAAACCATGGCCACGCGCGCGCGTAACAAACTTTCGGCTAGGCAGGTGGCAACGCTCACCGAGCCCAACATCTACTCCGATGGCGGCGGTCTCTACCTGCGCATTCGCACGTCCGGGCGGTCATGGTTCTTTATCGGCACGCTGCACGGCAAGCGAATCGAACTGGGCCTGGGCTCGGCGCTCGATGTCACGCTGGCGAAGGCCCGCGAGCGAGCCGCGCACATCCGCGCCATGCTGCTCGATGGCATCGATCCCCGCGTCGAGCGCGCCAAGGCGAAGATCGCGGCAAGGCCGGTGGTCACGTTCGGCGCCTTCGCCATGGAACTGGTCGACGACATCGAGGACGGGTTCAAGAATCCCAAGCACCGCCAGCAATGGCGCAACACGCTCAAGACCTACGCCAAGCCCCTCTTCGAGGTGCCGGTCAACGAGGTGTCGACCGAGCAGATACTGGCGGTGCTCCAGCCCATCTGGCTGAGCAAGGCCGAGACCGCCTCCCGGCTTCGCGGCCGGATCGAGCGCATTCTCGATGCCGCCAAGGTCAAGGGGCTGCGGACCGGCGAGAACCCGGCGCGGGGGCGTGGCCATCTTGACCTGCTGCTGCCCAAGCGCGGCAAGGCTTCGGTCAAGCACCATGCCGCGCTGCCGTTCACCGAGATCGCGGGCTTCATGACGAGCCTTGCGCAGAGGCCCGCTGTTGCGGCGCGCGCACTGGAGTTCACGATCCTCACCGCCGCCCGGTCGGGGGAAGCACGCGGGATGACCTGGGGCGAGGTCAATCTCGAGGACAAGCTGTGGACCGTGCCGGCCAGCCGCATGAAAGCGCAAGTCCAGCACGAGGTGCCGCTCAGCGACGCGGCGATTGCGGTCCTGATGGCCGTGAAGGAAGACGGGCTCAAGCCAACCGACTTCGTGTTCCCCGCACCGCGTGGCGGCTCGCTCTCCGACATGGCGCTGTCCCAGTTGCTCAAGCGCATGGAGCGCGACGACATCACCGTACACGGCTTCCGCTCGACCTTCCGCGACTGGGCCGGCGAGACGACGCGGTTCGAGCGCGAAGAGGTGGAAATGGCATTGGCGCATACCGTGGCCTCGGCGGTGGAGCGCGCCTACCGACGCGGACGGGCGCTGGAGAAGCGCCGCGCCCTGATGGCGGCATGGGCCACGTATTGCGGCCGATAAAGGGGCCGGCAAAGCCCTCCCGGCAGCGCAACGGCCGAGATGAGGCTCCGGCCTTAAAGCACTGAATAGAATATCCTTTTCAGCGCCAGCAAACTGGCCATTTTTGACATTTTCGGCCCCTTCCGCTAGTATGGCGCAGCGCCAGCCATGGTCGCCGCCGGATGAACCGGGGTTGGCGCATTCTCGAAACGCGGTCCACGAAGGGGATGGCCGGGATGGTCCCGGCCGGGTCAACGTGCGTGCCGTCGGGGGATGCTCCCCGCGACCATCGCACCCTGCTGCAAGACCGGTGTCACACCGGAGGAGGTCCCCTTGGTGGCCTCCACTTCTGCAAAGGGATTGACAAACATGGACCACGAACACCGCGCCAAGGCCGCCAATCGGCAGGATCACGAATGGGCCGCCCGGGTGGTGCGCACCATCGGCCAGATCGAAGCCGACTTCTTCCACGCCGCCGGCCCGTTGAGCGAGCGGATGATGACCGAGGGGCTGCTGGCGATCGAGAAGGTCGCCAAGGACCCGTGGCAGGTCATCGAGAACGACTGGATGACACAAGTGGTCTGCCCGGACTGGAAGATGACCCGGGGCGTCGGCACCGGCGACATGTGGCTGCAGGTGTCGGAGATTTCGGCCGACGAGGAAGGCAACGAGCATACCTGGATCGCCGCCGCGACCAAGACCGGTCCCTCGTTCCTGTGCGTCGAACTGGTGTTCCGCCGGGGCTTGCAGGAATATGCCGAAGCGATCATCCGCGATGACAAGGCGGTGGCAGCCTTGTGGCAGCAGGGGTTTGCCCGGGACGAGGAAAGCCTCGCGCTGTTCGTGCCCATCCACATTCCCGCCGAGAAGTTGGCGCAGGCGTTCGAGCAGAACGACCTGACCGCGACCGTGGCCCCCTTCGGCAAGGCCATGGCGCAGGCCATCGCCGCCAAGCCCGCGCTCGACACGTTGCTCGAGCAGGTCCGCAACGCCGCCAAGCGCAAGTAGGAATAGCGGGCCGCGCGGCAGGACCGGTCTTCTTCATCGAGGCTCGTCCCGCCGCGCGGCGTCTCCCCATCGTTATTTGCCAAGAGGGATATCGATCATGGCTGGCCATGAGGATGTGACGCGCGATCCGAGGACGCGCAGGATACGGGAACTGAACGACCGGCTGCGCAAGACCGGGATTGGCGGGAAGTATGTCCTGACCCGGGCGGTGACGGTGCGGGCGGCCGGGGAATTGCCCGAGCTGCTGCGCCTGATCCGCGCCTTTGACGATTTCAGGGCGGGCAACGACCCGTGGGGTGAACATGACTTCGGCGAGGTCGCGCTCAACGGGGAGCGCTTCTTCTGGAAGATAGACGCCTATGACATCAATCTCGAATTCGGCTCGCCCGATCCGGCCGACGAGGCGGTAACGCAACGGGTTCTCACCGTCATGACCGCGATGGACTTGTGACCATGGGCCGGCACCATCTTGAAGACCAACGCAGTCTTGAACCATCGCGGCCTTCCCCGCATAGCAAAATTAACTGCGATCAGAACAGGGAGGCACGTGTGCAGCAGGGGTATCGTTCACGATCCAGTTCATTCGCCATCAGGCCTGACCGCCCCCACGCCGACGATCACGGTGGAGGCCTGTCATGGTGCTGATCCGCGCCTATGGCCACAACGCAGCCGTCGATCTGTTCGAGCATCATCTGGTGATCACGCGTCGACGCGGCAGCATGCTCTTCGATGCGGCCGCGTCGGAACAGTTCATTCCGCTCTCGAGCATCAAGTCGGTGGAATTTCATCCGGCCGGCTTGGTGGCGCGGGGACGGATGATCCTCACGCTTGCCGGCAACCCGTCTCGACATCCGGGTACCGAATCCGACGTCAACACCGTGTTCTTCGCCAAGGGGCAGGCGGACCAGTTCAAGCAGATCGTCCATGCCATCCGCGATGCCATCGCCACACCTTCGCTCGAGCAACTGGCCATGGCGGCGCAGCGCAACCGGGGACAGGATCGCGTATCGCAGGCACACCCTGCGCAGCGTTCCGGATCGGAGCCGACGCGCAACACGCTCCAGCGGATCGACGACCCTCCGTCTTCCCATGGCGGCGGATACGGCAACGCCGGTTCTTCCGGCCCTTATGACTACCACGGGCACGCTCCCCGACAGCACATCCCGCCGCATGACCCCATCGCCAGCCTTCCCACCGGAGGATGGTGGCGGGACATGCCTCTGGCGGGCAAGATCATCCTGATCACGGTTATCCTGATCACGGTGATCACGACCTGCTCGTACAACGAGGGGGCCACGTCCGATACGGGTGAGCAAGCCTCTTCGACCGCCACCGATGAAGCTGGCGCTCCCGCTGCATACCGCGCCTGTCAACGCGAAGATGTGCAAGATGTCGTGGGCAAGGAAACCCGCAACATTATGCTGAAGGCCAATGCCGATGGCGTGATCATGGCTGCGCTCCTTGGCGTCGACATGGTCAAGCCCTTGGCGGACGCCAACGTGTCGTTCCACGACGTTGGCCTTTACAGCGATCCGGCGTCACCCCCGCCCATCACCCAGATTACCTGCGGCGCCAGCTTCCAGATCGATGCCAGTTCCACGCAGTCCGGTCAGGACATCGTGACGATCCCGAACTTGCGCTGGAACATCAACTTTACCCCGCCAACGCAGGACCCTGAAACGGGTGGGTTCACCATCGAAGTGGACAAGGCCAGCATATACGACGGCATCCTCATCAATGGGCATCCACCCGCAGCGAACAACAAAGACGAGACCGCAACCGCGCCTGCTGGACGCCCCAACGCTGAGCAGGCGGCTCCATTGGATGATGCCGCAGCGGAAGCCGCAGAAGCCGCCTCTGACGAAACGCCCAAGCGCAGGCAGGCACCTCCCACCGAGGACGACCTCTATGCGCCGCACAGCAATTGACCGGCGCTGGAGGACCTGCCGATGCTCCTGACCACCTTGGCCGTTCTCGCCGCAGGGCTACAGCCGGCCAGCGCCAGCGCCATCAGTCCCGCCAAGGCCGCCGACCTTTGTCTCGACAGCCGCATGCGCAAGGTGGCAGCCGATCTGGTCGGGGCGTGGTCGCAGAACTATCCCTTCGCCCGCGTCATCATCGGCAGCGATGGGCAGTATGGCGATGTGGGCGCATCCCGTCCCGCCGTGACGGGGGCAAACTTTGTCGTGTGCGCGGCGTCCTACAACCTGATCAAGGTCGGCCGCGATGGCCGGGCCTACAGCGTCACCATGGATCGCTTCTACTTCCGCATCACCGGCACGGGCGAAGGCTATCAGGTCAGCCTCGAGGATCTCCCGGACTCGCTCGAGGGCACCGGCATGACCAGCCGGGAATTGATTGGGCGCTTCAAGATCAATGGCAGGCCCTACGCTGATATCCTGGCGGAGAACCAGCGGCGCATCGAGGGCAAAAGTCAGTGATGCCGGGCAACGGGTGTGATGCCAACGCGCACAGTTGCGCTCTTGTCCCCCATGGCGCGCGAACGAAGGAGAAAGAGCGATGCCTTATGCTATCCTTGCCTTGTTGATCGGAAGCATCGCCAGCATACAAATGGATAGTCCGGACACCGCACGATTGACCCTAATCTTGGCCATACCTCTGCTACTGGCCCGATGGGCGCGCGAAGGTCTCCTAGGACCGGACTTGCACGCCATGGTCACAAGCCCCCCGGCATGGAAGATTTTGGCTGTTGCCGTTTTCATCATCGCCATCGAAGTGCTCGTGGATGGCCTTGCCTTGCCCCCGATGGTATCGCGCCACGTGCGTTCGGTGATGGGGCCGGTCAGTTGCGGCATCATCATTCTGGCTGGCGAGGTCGCGTACCATCGATACCGGCAACGAAACATTGCGTCAGGCAAAGCTCAAAGCAACGGCGACACCTGGGAGATGTGAGGGGAGCTTTTGTGTCAATGCCTCGTCCCCTTCCAGGCAGTGCAACTATGGATTACTGCAAAGGCTCGATAGATCAAAGCTCTCCGAAATCCATCGATCCTTGACCGGGTTGCTGTGAAATCGCCAATATGCCCCGGTTGCTGATCCATGGAGCATTTATGAATGACGGATGGGAGGACGAAGAAGAAGAGGGGGAGGATGAACCCAGGCAGTGGTTGTCGATGCAGGATGCAGTGGACTTGTTGGCCGCAGCGAATTCGCTCTCCCGTGCGGCGGCAAAAGACAGCATTTTGGATTTGCTTTCCGATGGGAGATTGAAGCTCCGTTGCCAGAGGAGCTTTAATCCACCGGATGTGAATAACATTGTTTGGCGCCCACCCTCAAAGTGGGTTCTGGTCCCTCGATCATATACTGAAAAAGAAAAGACCGCGTTTGCAAAGTCCTCGCGCGAACGGAGATCTCAACAAATACCTCCGATTGAGAAGCGATTCCAGCCAAGGTCCCTTCCAGCGGATTATTGGCAAAAACGCGACGGTTGGAACATCGAGGCATCCAAGATAGATTGGGTATCCAGCTCGGTTGTGGGCGTGAAGTCGGTTCAAGCTGGTGGAAATCCATCTGCAAACACATCGTCGAACGGCGTGATTTGTCGAGCGGCCAATGGCGTGGAGATCATGCGCGATCTGGCTATCTTTCCTCTCACGCCGTCCGAGCAAATGCAGGCGCACGCGCCAAAACCCAAAGGCAGCAACGCCGAGAAGGCTCCAAGATCACCGGGCGAACGAGGCCGGAGCGGGCCAAGGCCAAAGGCTTACAATTTTGCGCCAATTCTTCTTGAATTGGAGTCAAAAATACAAAGCAATGAAATGTATGAATTTGGAAGATTGGAAGATGTCGGGGTTCAGGCAGTTATAGAGCGATATATATCTGAAAAATTTGATTCTGATAACTCACCCAGTGAAAGTACAATTCGCAGAAATGCCGTTAAAATTATGAGGATTTGGCGTGAATACTCAAAAGGGAGATGAACCTTTTGAACCTCCATGAACCTCTGTGAACCTAATGATCCGACCCAAGCGGGCGAATCGACCATAACTCCTTCACCGACGAGCCTCCTTCGAGGCCCGCAAAGGTGAAAGGAAGTACGTAAATGACGGATATGCAACCCATTTTGGTTGATACCAAGACCGCCTGCAGGCTGCTGGGCATAAAAAAGACTCTGCTTTTTCAATACCTTAAATCGGGGGATTTGGAAAGACATAAGATCGGCCGCAAGACCCTTATTCCCCTGAAAAATATCCAGCGCTTCGCCGAGCGGGGGCAGGTCTGATGTCGCGGCGCAACATTGGCGATGCCGACTGGCCGGCAGACGAGTTCCGCGTTGACCGGGCAGTCGATGGCAAGTGGAGCAGCTTCGAAACGGAACGGGCTAGCAAGGCCGAAGACAAGCTCCGGGCGAGACTCATCCGCAAGGCAGTCGCGAGGCATCTTGACACGCTGGATACGGAGGCAGCCTTGGCGCTGGCATACCGTCTCGAGCAGGCGGGGAACGGAGGAGAAGCTCCTGATACTCTGGCCTCGAGCGTCCACATGCGCAATCTCCGGCAGCGGGTGTGCAGCGAGTTCTGGAGACTGGTGGAGGGGCTAGACCCGGCCCGGATCAACAAGTTCACAGTCATCCCGGCCACATGGGAGATCAGGGGTGGCGAACTGTGGAAGGCTGATCCGAGGCGGCTTCTCGGGACGCTGCGGAGCGTACTCTATTCGAGGTGCCGAGCAACCGACGCGTTGGGATGGATCATCGCGGTCATCCATGGCGAGCACGACCCCATCGAGGATGTGTATCGGCTGCACGTACACGGGCTTGCCTACGGCGACATGGTGGACGTGATCGATCGTCTCCGGGAGGTTCCGAACTTTCGGACAGAGGAACTCTTGGGCACGCACAAGGCTGTGTACCGACGAGTCCGCATGACGCGGAAACCCCTGACCAATCTCCCTGCGCCCGTTACGTACCTGGTCCAAGGTTTTTGGCCCGCAAAGGCGCTATTCATCTCGAGCGAGGGAAAGCGCAAGCGGGGCAGGACCAAACGGCGGATCGCTGATCCCCGGCATAGCGAGGTTCTCCTCTGGCTCGATCGCTGGGGAATAGACGACCTGACGCTGATGGTCGGTTTGCGCATGACCAAAACAGGTCTGAAGCAGACCAAGCTGGTCAGTTAAACGAATTCATCGAAGTAGGTCTAATAATGCCGTTCGCTGAGGTCTGTTGTGGGCCTTGGGAGGGGGGATCTGTGTTTGTATTGTGTGCAACACTGCACCCCCTCCTACCATCTGTATGTCACTTGAGTTTCCGCAACGTCCAGCCGTTTTGGCTTGGCTGGTGATTATTTACGTAATCTACGAAATTTTTGGAGGACTTATGTCAAGTAAGCGTGCAACTCTCACTGGTGGCGCCGCCACTCCTGTCGTTCGCGGCTTCACCGATACCCGAGCACGAAAGTGGGTGGAGATCACTGACAAGGACGTCAGCGTGCTCGTCGAACTCAGGGACTTTGCCGGCGATCGCATGTCCATATGGCGGAATCTGGCCGATCGTGGGGTCTTCCTCATCGCGAAGTACGCCAAGAACAGCGTCTCCGAGCAGGTTGAGAACTTGGAGGACTTCCCGGAACGCCTGATCTTCTCTGGACCGGGCTGGTGTGGCGGTCAATTCGCCAACGCCTCAGGGCAAGTGTTCGCCCCGCCCAAGGTTCCGCGAGGTGCAATCGCGTTTACACCCAAGCTCTCGAAGTGCGCCAAGGAGGGCACCGCAAACGGGTGGAAAGAGAAAGTTGCTGCTCCGCTCGTCGGCCACCCCATTCCCGCGTTCGCCGTCATGGCCTGCTTCGCCGCGCCGATGCTGGAGATTGTAGGCCGAACCGACAACTTCGGCTTCGAGTTGTGCGGCGCAGGCGGCAAGGGCAAGAGCACTACGCAGCGTCTGATGGCGTCGGTCGTAGGCCCGGCGATGGAAAAGAATCGGAGCTACATAGCCACCTTCAACATGACTCCGGCGGCGCTCGAGCAATCGATGGAGTGGCACTCCGACATGCCGTTTATCATCGATGAGGCCAATCTGTTCGGATCGTCGACACGCGGTCGAGCAGGCCAGGGAGCGATGCGGGATTTCAGCTTCCAGATGGCATCCGGCAGCACAAAAGGACGTTATGGTATGCCGGATCAGGAAGGCTATCGCTTCATCTTCGTGACTTCAGCCAACGAGCCGTTTCACGAGTTGCTGGATGATGAGCACCATAGCACCGCCGATGCCGCGACCGACCGGCTCATGTCGATCACGGTCCCCGAGGGCGACGCGGGCGTCTTCGGGCCTTTGCCGCCCGGCTATGCGACGTACAGGGAGTTCACGTTGGCGTTGGAAAAGGCCATGGCGGAAGAGCACGGCTCTGCCATGCCCAAGTTCCTGCGCGCGCTCGTTCGCGCCCGGTACGAGGATGAGGCCAAGCTCCGCGCCCAAATCCAGAAACACATCGCCACGTTCAAGCGGCGCGTCGGCGTCAGCGACAACAATGGTTCGGACGCGCGCGTCGCGGAAGCGTTCGGGCTGGTCTATGCGGCGGGCAGCTTTGCCCAGTTTCACAGCGTCCTGCCCAGCGCCTTCGATTGCCTTGGCGCGGCCGAGCATTGTTACGCCAACTTCCGCAGCACGGTGCCCGTTCGGCAATCGCTGCCCGAACGACTGTTGGCCATCGCCGATAGGCCCGAGACCATCACGATTGATCCGCGCAATCTTCCGACCTGGAGCAAGGAGGAGATGGAAAGGGCAGGTGCATTCATTCGCCCGGTCAAGGGCAAGCCGATCCTGTTGATGACGCCCACATTTGGCGGCCAGATGTTTCCCGACTGGGATGCGCTCAAGGGCACTGCCGAATTCCGCAGCTTGAACAAGGCCGACAAGGACGGCCGGGGGCGAGGATATCACTGCCAAATCCGCGCGAATTCCAAGGGCGATTGGTTCTACGCCTTCGAGCTGCCCGATAGAGGCACGACGGCATAGGGGCTGCTTTTCATCTGCACGGGCGCATCAGCGCTGATGCGCCCGTGCACATGCGCCGAAGATCAACTCCATTCCGGCGGAATGGCCCGTAGCGCCGCATGCGCGACGGTGTCATCTTCTGTGGCGGGGACGAAGACAAACCATTGAGAAGGATACCGTCGCCATGCATTTCATAATCGCGCTCATTATTGGTGGCTTCATCGGTTGGATCGCCGGCATGGTGATGCGAACCGAGGGGGGATATATCTGGAATATCCTCGTGGGTTGTGTGGGCTCGATCGTTGGCCGTCTTTTGTTCGGCTCACTTTCGGGACATGCCCACTTGACCAGCAACCCGTTCGATCCAATGACCATCGTCGTCGCCTTTCTCGGCGCGGTGGTGCTGCTGGCAATCTACAATCTTGTGAAACGCGGTAGCGTCCGCTGATTGACGGGACAACGAAAGGGGGCCGCCCTGGCGTCTGGGAGCGGCTCCCTTCTATCTACTTTGGCAATATCAGGCCGACAGGGTCAGCACTTTTTGAAGCGGCCGGTCTTGGCGTCGCGACAGGGTGCGCGACGCGGGGAAGCTGCCGCATGGGTTGCCGCAGCGGCCGGTGCGGCAGCGGCATGGCTTGCGGCGGCACTCGGGTGCGCGGCCGGAGCAGTGGCGGCAGGCGGGCACTTGATAAACTTGCCCTTGGCGTCCTTGCAGGGCGCGGCATGCGCTGCGACGGGCAGAGCCAGTGCGGCAACGAACATAGCAGCCGTGAACTTGAGCTTCATGACGATCCTCCAGTGCAAAATGCCCGAGGATGCTGCACCCACGAGAGTGGTCGCGTGGTGTCGTGCGAATTACGATCCCGTAATGCAGAAGTTCACGCCGCCAAGTCGGAGCGTCAGAAATCGCCGCAGGTTTACCTTGCATGCGTGATGGCGGATCGACGCGCGGTGGGACAATCCAACCAGTCGCCACTGCTACTGGGAATGTCCGAACCTACTGAAACCGGTAATTCGTTGCTCTGCGAGAGGTCGCTTTGCTTAGTCAGGCTTAGGGGAGTATCCGGAAGGGCAGGCTTCAAAGCGCTCTTTTGGATAGCTGCCGCGAGAAGTTGCAGAATGCCGTGGCAGTGTCCTCGAGTTGCCCCCAATGAGTTAAAAGACGCCAACCCCTCGAGTTTGCCATCACGAAGATTGTTTCCATCCACTCCTAATTGACTTGTAACTCGTGGAAGACGTCGCCACAGGCGCCGTAGATCTCGTCAAGGCAGTCAACGAGTGCGCGAACCTGGGCATCCCATGTATCGTCATCCTTGGCCAAAGTGGGCAAGCGTGGCCTGAAATGAACCAACTCATTTCGCGTACTGTAAACCAGTTTAGCGGATGCCGCATGCAAATCGTTGGGTGGCGAAGTCGCGCACATTGCGGCGTGGAGCGCCTTCAACGTCGATGATGAACACTCCCGGAGAATGGCTGCTAATGCTTCTTCCTCACGCGGCCGCCATGCCAGCTCTTTCTCAAGTAAAATCGCCAAGTCTCGAAGAGGTATATTTGTAGGAAAGGAGGAGGATAGTCTTTTTAGACGGGAAAGTGGATACATATTTTCAATGCATCTATAGACCTCCAAATAAAAAGATTGCCAAGAGAAGGATAGCATACCTTGCAAAATCAAGGCGTACGGAAGATGCTTATTTCCTGTTTCAAATATGCGCGCTAAGCTATTTCGAGTTTCCTTGGAAATAGGTAATGCGCCATGTTCATACGTATGGGCTAAGTAACTTCCCACCGACCTAACTATATCCTCTGTGAAAGAAAAATTATTATCCGCCCGGAAGCATAAAATATCCGGAAAAAGATTAGATATTTCTTCAAGATCATGGCCATTATAACCGGCTACACCATTGTACCTTCCCTCCAACGCATCTCTGATTGTGGCGGCGCTTGCGACAGGATCTAAGTCGAGCTCTAACACTGCTAGGGCAAAGAGGCCGGGTGTTAAGTCACATAGCTCGAAGCCATCTACCACCGCAATCGACAGCCGAAAGCCTGCCATCAAATAATATCGAGATTCGTCAAGCGAAACCATCAGAGTGCGGCTATGCCGACCTAGGACGAGAGACTGCGATTCAGCCTTGGCCATCACGGCGATGTCGGCATCGTCACGCTTCTTAATCCATCGCCCCTTGTCAGGCGCGTCGATTGGCGTACCAGCCTGCTCAGCAGACGCCATTAGTCTGCCAAAAAGAGCTTGGCTCATCTTAATCCTATTCCGCGTGGCCATGCGTTTATGATCGCCAGCAGGTTTCCAAACTTGGCACTTCAAAGTTTTCTTCGATGAGAACCTTGAAGGCGCTCTCGAAGAATGAACGCTCCCAACGACCAACTGCCGAGGTTGGCCTCTTGCTTGCTTTCTCCGCCAGAGTGTCCAAAGATAGAAAAGATCCCAGATTATCAGCTGATAAGTTATCCAATTTTTCTCTGAGGCGGGCAAATGAAGATGACAACTTTGTCAAGCGATCGTCACTTTCCTGTTCAGTTTTGTCCATCCCGATGCGGCCTAGGACATAAATTGCGCATGCCACAATGAAGCCAATACGAGACGGTTGGGTATCAAATATGTTTCGACCTCGCGCATATTCTCGCCGGTTCTTTGATTTATCAGCATCACCGTTATCCAAAATGATTTCTGGCGCCGGATCGAACCGTGAAAACGCCAGATCAAGATCAACCATTATCTGGATGACAGGATAAAAATATTTGTCATACTTTTTAGACATTAATGCTTCCGCCATATCAAGGCGGGAAAACTCATCGGCCAAACTCTCCTGAGTGTCCACTTCAGTCCGGCGCAGGCCAAATGCTATATACGCTTCAATCAAACTGTCGGCGCTAAATTCTCCACCCTTCCACCGCCGTTCCTTTTCGCCGAGAAAACGACCAAATTTAATATTTTCAGAAAGACCTTTCACAAGAGGCTCGTAGACGACCTGCAATTGCTGCTTAAGGTTCCATGGAACCTGTCCGGTATTCAAGATTAGCATCCGGTAAATCAAACTGTCGGTGCTCTGAGCAGCCCAAAGCTCAACTCGCATGCAGCGGCTCTTAGTTGCTTCATTTAGGGCAACAGCCTCACGGAGGGCGGTTGTGCGCTGCATCCCATCGATGATCGCCAAACTATCACCTTGCTTGGTAGCAAGCTGCTCCAGCGCATCCCGCCAGCTGGTTTCTTCCAAGGCTTCCAGCAATTCCTGACCCGGTACAACGCCTATGACAACAGGAGGCAAAATGGCACCACGATTGATATCGTCGACCATTCGCGCACGAATTCTCCGACCGGATGCTGTTTTAAGAGCCTCCCGCTGATGGCTAAGGCCACCGCGCTGCTGGTAGGCGGTCTCAATCAAGTCAAGATAGCGCCCGACTGTGGTCTCCGTCATTACCGACCAGCAATTCACTCGGCTGTCGAAGAGCTTGCTAACGTTGGACGGTGATGCTTCTTCAGAATCCAGAACCATTCTCTACCTTTCGGACCAGGTCGCTGCTCTTCTAATCAGCCTTTTTTATCAATGTCGAGGAGATGTCGCCGATCCCTCTCGAGGCACGCGTTGGGCGCCACGCATCGACGAACCGTCCCTGTATTGAAAACGAGCATTTTCAATACAGGGAAGTGAGCTGTTTCGAAAAATAGCTTGCTCCTAATTTCGATACAATACATAATTCGTGACATATTTTCAATACAGGTGTGTCATGTCGCGCGTATTTGCATATTGCCGTGTCAGCACGGTTGAACAAACCCACGAAAACCAGGTTCTCGAAATTCAGGCTGCGGGTTTCCAACTCGAACCGAGGCACATCGTCGCTGAGACGGTTTCAGGCTCGACGCCAGCAATGGAGCGGGAGGGCTTTCGCAAGCTGATGGACCGGCTCGACTGGGATGACGTTCTTGTCGTCACCAAGCTCGACCGTCTGGGGCGCAATGCGATGGATGTTCGCGCCACGGTCGAGAAGCTCGCTGAAATGCGTGTCCGGGTTCACTGCTTGGCATTGGGCGGTGTGGACCTGACCAGCCCCGCCGGCAAAATGACCATGGCGGTGATCGCAGCCGTCGCGGAGTTTGAACGCGACCTCTTGGTCGAGCGAACCCAAGCGGGCTTGTCGCGCGCGAAGGCGCAAGGGAAGAAACTGGGTCGTCCTAGCGCTCTGACGGTTGAGCAGCAGCAGGCCGTCCGCCGGCGGCGCAAAGAGGGGGCGTCGCTTGGTGAACTCGCGAAGGAGTTCGGGGTTAGCCGGTCCGCAATTCAGCGTGTTGAACGGGCGCAATGAGCTGCGCCAGATGTGCGAGCAGTTCGACAGATGCGCTCTGGGTCATGAATTGGCCCAAGCTACTCGGCATTTAACCGGTCAGAGCTTGGTTCGCGATAATCTTGATTGCGGAAACGTACCTATTCGGGTTTGCTACGCCTTACGGTGCCCGAAACCCTGCAGCATCCAGGCTCGCCCGTAATTCGCGAAGTGAATGACAGTTTTTGGCGCCTTGGTGCACAAGGCTGAAGTTCCTGATTCGAGGAAAATTTAGAGAAGCATTTGTGCGCGCTTACCTTTCACCAATTACGGGGCGGACGGGGGTTGTTGATCAGAGTTCCTGATGATGCCATCAGTGGAACTCGCAAGTTCCAGCGATGATCACGATAGAAAAGCCTTCGATGAAACCCTGTGAGGACGAAGCCACCGCCGACGCGACACCGCATGCCTCGTCGCTCATTCAGAGCCTGCGAGATATTGGCTATTCCTGCGAAACGGCTCTGGCGGACGTTATCGACAACTCTATCACGGCCGGTGCGCGCAGGATAGAAATACTGTCCCAAGTAGATGGCGGTGATCCGGCCCTGGCCGTTCTCGACGACGGCATGGGAATGACCCTTGCCGAGCTGATCGAGGCCATGCGTCCAGGCAGCAGAAATCCCCTTGCCGAAAGGGCCGGACACGATCTGGGGCGCTTCGGGCTGGGGCTAAAGAGTGCGAGCTTCTCGCAGTGCAAGCGACTCACCGTCGCTTCCCGCAGGGATGGCGTGTTCGTTGGCGCGACCTGGGATCTGGACGAGGTTGCCGCCACCAACAGGTGGGAGGTGCGCCTCCACTCCGAACCCGGCTCGATTCCGTGGGCCGACCGGCTTGGCAAAAACGGCACCCTCGTTGTCTGGCGCTCGCTCGACCGCCTGTCCGGCGGCCTCGATAACCAGCCACGCAAGCGCGCCGAGTATCTGAACCGGGCGATCGCGAGCGCGGAGCGGCACATCCGGCTCGTCTTTCACCGTTTCATGATGGAGGACCGGCCGGGTTTGGCCATCTCGCTGAATGGCCGCGATCTGGAACCCATCGATCCATTCGGCACCCGGTTTCCATCCCATCAGGAAGACCGGCCAGACCGGCTGGAACTTGGCAATGGAGTCGTGGAATTCCAGTGTTTCACGCTGCCTCATCACAAATCCATATCCAGGGCCGACTGGGAAGACCTCGGTGGACCGGAGGGGCACCTTAGGACCCAGGGTTTTTATGTTTATCGTGGCCGCCGCCTGATCATCGCGGGAAGCTGGTTGGGCCTCGCCCGTCAGACCGAGTTGACCAAGCTGTGCCGTATCCGGGTCGACATCCCCAACACCATGGACGCCGACTGGAAGATCGACGTCAAGAAGGCGTCCGCCCAGCTTCCTCCAGCCGTGCGAGAAAGGATGCGCCTGCTGGTCGAACGCCTGACCCAGACATCAAAACGGACTTACCGGGGACGCGGGCAGAAGCTCGTCAACACCGAGTACATGCCCGTCTGGCAGCGGGTGCAGAAGGACGGGGCCATTGTCTACAGTCCGGACCCCACGCACCCGGTGTTTGCCGATTTCTCGGCCCGGCTTCCGGCGGAACTGCAGGCGGACTTCGCGAGCCTGATAGGGCTGATCGGATCGACGGTGCCTATCGCGGCGCTTCATTCCGACTTCGCCGGTTGCCCGGAGGAAATCGTGGCCGACCAGGCTGATGCGGAGGCCATTCGGCAAATGGCCGAGGCCATGGTGCCAAGGCTGGTCGCGCAGGGGACGGATCGTGATCGCATCCCGGATATCCTCCGGCAGGTCGAGCCCTTCCAGTCGGCATGGGCCGTCGCGCAGCCACTGATTGACGAGATTATTGAACGGGAGACGGGACATGTCTGACGCCCTCGACAAGCTTGATGGTGTGGTCTCCCAGCTTGTGGCGGGCCAGGAGCGCCCGACCGAGGACAGCATTCGCGAGACGATAGCGCTCATGCGGGTGTCACCCATGTTCGCCGATGTTACCGATGAACAGGCGGAACTTCTCGCGCGCCAGGTCGAGGAGCGTGTGGGGATCAGCATGGGAATCGGCGCGGTTGTGAGCGACGCCGAATGGGTCCCATGGTTGAACGATGCGAAGGCGGCAGGGCGGATCGATCCTTACTACTGGAACCGGTACCGCAGCCTGCTGCAGAAGAAGCGTCTCCCGCGGGACGTGATCGCGTCCACAGACGAGGTGACAAACCGGATCCTCGACCGCATGGGCAATCCCCACGATACCAATCCGTGGGATCGGAAGGGCATGGTCGTTGGCCATGTCCAGAGCGGGAAGACAGCCAACTACACCGGCCTTGTCTGCAAGGCCGCCGATGCCGGGTACAGGCTGATCGTTGTCATCGCGGGCATTCACAACAACCTGCGCAACCAGACTCAGGCACGCATCGACGAGGGCTTTGTCGGGCGCGACACCGGCCGCCTCGAGAAACGCGATACCCGTGACAAGCCGAAGATCATCGGTGTCGGGACCTTCGATGACCGGCGGGTTCCTGTCAGCCTGACCACGACCCTCAAGGACTTCAACAAGGCCACCGCGACGACCAACACCAGCCAGATCGCGTCCTACAAGGAACCTGTGGTGCTGGTGATCAAGAAGAACTCCCGGACGCTTGCTAACCTTGTCGACTGGCTGCGGGAACATAGCGTGGGGCGCTATTCCGAGATGGTCGATCAGCCGATGCTCCTGATAGATGACGAGGCCGACAACGCCTCCATCAACATAAAATACGGCAAGGAGGAGGTCTCGCGAATCAACGGCCAGATCCGTGATTTGCTCGGGCTGTTCCGGCGCAGCTGTTACGTTGGTTACACCGCCACGCCGTTCGCCAACATCTTTATCGACCCCGATTCAAAGGATGAGATGGACAAGCAGGACCTGTTTCCGCGCCATTTCATTATCGGGCTCGATGCGCCCAGCAACTACTTCGGAGCCCGCAAGGTCTTTCTCGACGGTGTGCCCGATGGGGAGGACGAGAGCCCGCTTCATCTGCGCTATATTGCCGACAACGGCGACCTGCTGCCCGTGAAGCATCCAATCGGCCATCCGGTGACCGAGCTTCCGGACAGCATGGTCGATGCGCTCAGGGCATTCCTCGTCGCCCGCGCCATACGCAACCTCAGGGGGCAGAAGGCGCAGCACGCCTCCATGCTGGTGAACGCCTCCCGGTTCACGGGCATTCAGAATATGCTGAGAAACCGGCTGATCGAGCAGTTGAGGACGATCGAGGACGCCGTTCGCGTGGACGGTGCCAGGCCGGATGCCGATCGCAACCCGGTAATCGCGGCACTGCGGGATTGCTGGGCCATGGAATATGCCGAGGCCTGGCCCGAC
The DNA here is from genome assembly GCF_001014975.1 of Novosphingobium sp. MD-1. GTDB lineage: Bacteria > Pseudomonadota > Alphaproteobacteria > Sphingomonadales > Sphingomonadaceae > Novosphingobium. The sequence goes on from NZ_BBXA01000029.1 coordinate 66,083, forward strand.
TGGAGCGCCGTCCGCGAAGCCCTTTTGCCGGTGTTGGCGTCCGCGACAGTGATCTCCGTTAACAAGGATTCGCCGGGCAGTCTTGATTACGACACGACTGGCGAGAACGGGCTTACCGTTGTCGCTGTTGGCGGCTTTTCACTCTCCCGGGGCCTAACCCTCGAAGGGCTGACGGTATCCTACTTCCTGCGCAACTCGATGATGTACGATACGCTGATGCAGATGGGCCGGTGGTTCGGATACCGCGCCGACTACGAGGATCTTTGCCGGGTCTGGATGCCGGAGGAAGCCGCCTCTTGGTACGCCCACATCGCGGAGGCGACCGAGGAGCTTCAGCTCGAGCTGAAACGCATGGAACAGGCCAATGCCACCCCGATGCAGTTCGGCCTGGCGGTCAGGAGCCACCCAAGCGCCCTGATGGTGACGGCCCGGAACAAGATGGGCTCCGGCGTCAAGCATGTTCTGGTCGGTCTCTCGAACAGCTTTGTGGAAACCACGCGGCTGGGATTGGCCAACATTGCCCACAACCGGCAGGCGCGGGATCGCCTTTTTACTGCACTGAGGGATGCGGGCTTGGACGAGGAACGCGCGATCCCCGTTCCTGGCGGCAAGCTCTTGCGCGAGGTTCCATTCGACATTGTCGACGGTTTCCTGCGCGATTTCCAGAATCATCCCGACTCGCCGCTCAGCGCAGTCGAGCCCATCCGCCAGTACATGGGAGACCGGCGAGTGGATGAGTTGGGGAAATGGGATATTCTGATCACATCCCTCAAACCCTCGACGGAAAAACCGGTCGAGAATATTTGCGGATGGAACTTGGTTCCGATCCGCCGCTCCATTGGTGCCGACGATCTTCCTAGGGGCATCCTTTCCGTAAGTGGTCCCAGTTCGCGCGTGGCTTCACGCGGCATGGAAATGGCCGGACTCACCGACGAGCAAATAGCTCTCGCGAAGAAGGATTTTCTGGGAGGGCAACCGGAGCCTTCCGGCAAGGCGCCGAATTACCCTGACAATATTTTCCGGGCGCAGCGGGGAAGCCCACTTCTGTTGCTCTACAATATCCGGATTAAGGACGACAAGGTGGCGGAACCCAACAAAGCCCTGCTGCCTGGGGAACCTGTCGTCGGCTGGGGCATCAGTTTTCCTGTGTCCTCGCGGCCGGACCAGAAGGTCGAATACATTTTGAACACGACCAAGCTTCGCGAGCTTTTCGGCGACGACGATAATGACGAGGACGGGGGCGACGATGGCGAGTGACAATCCCTGGCACGGCCTGACACCCGGCGGGATCGATGCGCGACGTGTTGATCCGTCCGGGCGTCAGGACTTCTTTTGGGTGGTTTCGGGGAATGCCGAGGCGGGCCTGCTGCTGCGGCTGGCCGATGACACCGCCGAGGTGCGACCATTGCCAAGGATGCGCAATCTGGATCTCGGATATCGCGAAGTCGCGGGAAAGCCGTCGCTCGTGCTCCTGCTCCGGGATGCTGAACAGAAGGAGCTCTTTGCCAGTCTGTGTCATGACATCGTTCGCGCCGGGGAGGCAGCTACGGGTAATGGGGACGCCTTGCAGCGGGCGATCCGGAGGACAATGCGCTGGCACCATCTTCTGCGCGGCGGCAGGCTTGGGCAACTTTCGCTGGAGGAACAGCGAGGATTAATGGGCGAGTTGCGCTTTCTTGGCCACCTGGTCAATCTGATTGGCCCGAGGGCGGCAATCGAGGCATGGAAAGGGCCCTCAGGCTCGTCCAAGGATTTCGAGCTCGAGGGCTGCCTAGTCGAGGTGAAGGCGCGGCGCGGGGCGTCGAAACCCCATGTGCAGATTTCTTCCGAGGATCAACTCGCTGACGTACCCGGATGCCGCCTCTTCCTGCTTGTCAGTCCAGTCGATGCTGTTGTGAAGCCACAGGGGCAGACCCTGACAGACCATGTCAGGGAGCTCGACCGCCTATTCTCCGTTGCGGAGCCGGAGGCATACGACCTTTGGGAAGAGGCAATCGCCGGGACTGGCTTCGATTTCGGTGATGACTATTCTGAACGGCGCTGGGTAATCGGGGAAAGCCAGTTCCACGAGGTGATGGAAGGCTTTCCACGCGTGACGCCTCCGGTGCCAGCGGGGGTGAGTGGCATCAGGTACAGTATCGGGCTTGATGCGTGCGCCCCATATGTTGTCGAGGCGGATGTTGTGGATGAGCTGATTGGTCGGGAGGCCGGCTCATGGACGAACTGACTGAATTTCATCGCGAGTTCATCGCCGACATCCAGGGTGGAGCAGACGCGGAGGGCATGATCACCGCTGACGCCTTCATGGAAAAAGTGATCGATATCCTCGACGAGGCCGGCGAGGCCAGCTCACTCGCGCAAGGCTATTTCAGCGGCGAATTCTCGGGAAAGAAGGTTCAGGTGGATGCCTATGGATGGGATCCCGGGGACGACGAGGGCGTGCTCAGCCTTGTCATCTGCGACTTTGTGCTGTCCGAGGAGCCGCAATCCATCGATGCGGCAGGAATTAAGCGCCAGTTGCGCCGCCTCGCGGATTTCGTGATCGCGGCTAACAAGCGGGATTTCAGGGAGCGTCTCGAGCAGACAAGCAACGGATTTGTTGTGGCGGACTTGGTCGCGCGGGCATGGAAGCATGTCAGCAAGATCAAGCTTATCCTAGTGACAAACAGGATCAATAAGGCGCGCACAGACGCGCAGCCTATTGGTTCGTTCGGAGATATTCCGGTCACCTCGAATGTCTGGGATCTCTCACGTCTTCAACGGTTCGTTTCCTCTGGGCAGACGCGTGAGGACTTGGTGATCGACTTTGCCGAGGACTTCGGGGAACCCATCCCTGTGTTGAAGGCCTCGTTCGAGGGGGCGCCGCTGGACAGCTATTTGGCTGTTGTGCCTGGTGACCAGCTTGCAGCGATCTATGACAAGTGGGGGGCTCGACTGCTCGAGGCCAACGTCCGGACGTTTCTTCAGGCGAGAGGCAAGGTCAACCACGGCATCCGGGACACTATCCGCAATGAGCCTGAGATGTTCTTTTCCTATAACAATGGCCTATCGGCCACGGCCGACAGCGTCGAGATCGCGGACCTTGGAGAGGGCCTGCTGCTCATGTCGGCAGCGAATTTCCAGATTGTGAATGGCGGTCAGACAACGGCCTCGATCCATGCCGCGAGAAAGAGTGCGCCCGACAGGCTCAAGGACGTTTTCGTCCAGATGAAGCTGACTGTGGTTCCGCCGGGAAGTCCCGAGGAAATTGTGCCCAGCATCTCGAAATTCGCAAACAGCCAGAACAAGGTCAACGCGGCCGACTTTTTCGCCAATCATCCCTTCCATATCCGCATGCAAGAGTTCTCGCGCCGAGTGCTGTCGCCGGCGGGGGATAGCAGCTATCGCGAAACAAAGTGGTTCTATGAAAGAGCCCGGGGGCAGTACGCCGACGAGAGGTCCCGCCGCACCCCGTCGGAGCGGAAAAAGTTCGAGGCGGAATTCCCCAAGGACCAGTTCTTCACGAAGGTCGACCTCGCCAAGTTCGAGAACTCGTACCGTTGCAAGCCTCATGTCGTGAGCCTTGGAGCGGAAAAGAACTTTGCCGATTTCGCCAGGCTGATTGGAGCTGAGTGGGGAAAGGATGGCGAAACCTTTGATGAGGTCTGGTTCCGGCGCCTCGTTGCGAAGGCGATCATCTTCCGGAACCTTGAACGACTAGTTCCCGCTCAGCCATGGTACGTGAAAGGCTATCGCGCCAATATCGTCACCTATGCTTTCGCGAAGGTTGTGCACGACGCTGAACAACTAAAGAGGGTTGTGGATCTCGATCAGGTCTGGCGTCTGCAGCGCGTGCCGGTTTTGCTGGAGCGGGCTTTTATCTCGGCTGCGGAAGTGGCCAACGAGGTCATCGCCAACCCCCACGCCGGCATGCGCAACATTAGCGAGTGGGCGAAGAAGCAGGGCTGCTGGGCGGAGTTGGCGAAACGCAAGGTTTGGTATGAACCGGAGTTCGCCGACACCCTCATCGATCCGGAGGAAGCCAGGGCGAACAAGCGTGAGGAACGAAAGGAGCGTCAGGCCAGAAGTGGCGTGGCGGCCCAGCGGGAGGTGGTTCTACAGGGTGCCGAATACTGGCGGCAGGTTCTCGCATTCGGCGAATCGATCGGCAAGCTGGATGCCAGGGAAAGCGGAATTCTGAAGGCTTGCACCTTCATGCCTACGCGAATCCCGACTGAACGGCAGAGCCAGGCCGCCTTGGCGATCGTTGAAAAGCTCGAACAGTTCTATCCGGTGGAATAAGGTGACCATTGCCCAGCCCGAATCAGGCCCGGGACAGGAGATCGGACAAAAGCTCGGCAATTTGCTTGGCAAGTAGTGGCGGGACCGCATTGCCGACTTGTACATACTGCTGTGTCCGGTTGCCCTCGAAAAAATAGTTGTCGGGGAATGTCTGCAACCTCGCGGCTTCGCGGACAGTCAGGCTACGGCATTGCATTGGATCGGGATGGATGAAGTAATGCCCGTCCTTTGAGATGTGGCTGGTTACGGTGGTTGACGGGGCATCCCAGGTCTGAACCCTGAACCGGTCGGCGAACTTGCCACTTTCCCAGTTGCGGTGATCGGGAGCGAGGCCCGGGGGAAATTCCTGCGCCTTGGGTGACCGGCCGAAAACTTCCGCGAACGTTGCTGCGAAAGCGTATCGCGCAAGGTCTCCAGCCATGTGGCCACGGCTCTCGTGATTGGGCAGTGCGCCGACTCTTGCATCTACTAGCCAGTCGGCAAGACGGTTGTCGCGGATTGGCCCGGGGCTAGTGCTTGTTCTGGGTGGCATCGTGTCCACCCCCGGCATGCTATCCGCATGTGACCTCAACCGTCGCGCAACATCCTTGAGGTCTGTTGCATGAGCATCGCACGCGGTCGCCGCTTCACGAAATGCGCTCATTGCTGCCGTGCGCCAGCCTTCCGGCGTATCAGCCGTTCGGCTCAGGCCGCTCCGTAGCCTTGGCATGCCCTCCAGCACATCCCTGACCGTCACCTTCACAGGACTGGCGAGGAGGGGCTGAAGCGCCCCGGTTGGCAAGCCACGGCGGATAAGGACATCAGTCCGAATGCCCAGCAGTATGACCCGGTGCCGGGCCTGGGGGATGCCAAATTCCTCGGCGCGCACAATGTGCCCGTACATACCCCCGCGCGTATCGGCGACGAGGGGCAGGATATGGTAGTTGTCGACCTTCCCGCCAGCGGACCTCAGATCGGCCATGATCCGGGCGATCATGCCGACCCCATTTACCTTTGCCGAAAGCATGCCCTTCACATTCTCCATCACGAACGCAACGGGTTGAAGCTGTTCAAGAATGTGGATGTATTCGCGGTATAGGAAATGGCGGTGATCGGAAGCCGCGTCGTAATTGGCGATCCCCCGGTTTCTCGCCCGGCCGACGAGCGAATAGGCTTGGCAGGGCGGTCCACCGATCAAGACGGTCCTGTCTCCGGCGTTTTCGCGTATTTTCCGGAGAGCCGGACCAAGCCATTCCCGCGCGCTGTCACTGCCAAGTTCCAGCATGGTGGTCTCGCGGACAGCGGCCTCCCACTCGGCGGGATGCAGGTCCATCAGCCGCTCTCGCGAAATCCGTCCAGAGATGTAGTCGTAGTAGCTGATCGGCAACTCGGAGAACTGACGGGTGAACGCGCGCAGCCGCAATGTGGCAAAAGCCGAAGGTTCCTTTTCCACCGAGAGGGCTATGTCGAAAATGCGCTCGCCACCCGCGTCACGCAGTGAAGAAAAGCCCTCCGCAAGGCCGCCTGGACCTGCGAAAATATCAACTGTCTTGAAATTCGAGCTCATCGATCGACTTATTCCTGTTTGCATGCCTATTACCAGGTCGGTACCAGGTGGCCAGGAAAATTGAAGTGGCCGATATTGTGGATACCGAAACCCGCTCCCGGATGATGTCCGGGATCAGGGGCAAGAACACAAAGCCGGAAATGACCGTCCGGCGCGCGCTCCATGCCATGGGCTATCGGTATCGGCTTCACGCCCGCGAACTGCCTGGAAAGCCCGACATTGTCTTTCGCCGCCGGCGGCTCGCTATTTTCGTTCACGGCTGTTTCTGGCACCGGCACCCGGATCCCTCTTGCAAACTCGCGCGGATGCCGAAGAGCCGCGTCGAGTTCTGGGAGCCTAAACTTGAGGGCAACCGCGCGAGGGACGGGGCCAATGTGGCGGCACTCGAGGCGATGGGATGGAAAGTCTTGCTTGTATGGGAATGCCAGCTGGGCAACATGGAATCATTGCGAAAGGCGCTGCTGAGGTTCCTTGAGGGAAGGGGCTGAGGGCGATCAACTGATCGCAAGTTCTGACGGACTTGGTCTGCGCTAGGGCGGGGCCTGCCCTCAACCTGCAAGATCGCAGGAACATATCGTTTCTGGATTGCTGTTGGTAGTGGACTGCGGCAATTTGGGCGAACTGCCTTAAATCCATCTGGGGGTTTTGTGACCGATCAGGCTGCAAACGAATGCTCGTGTGACCTTTATGACGTTCTCGACCATGCCAACAACGACGAGCTTGCGCCAATCGTCAATCTTCTGATCGACTCGCCTTTTAGTTATCTCAAGCATGCGCGCGCCTATCTGCGCTACAGCCCTGACCATGGGCGCTATCGAGACCAAATCGCCGACGATATCTATCGCCTCGGTTTTTGGCTGTCCGCAGGCTTAACCACCCCATCGGGGAGCATGGATCGTGAAAAGCACAGTTATGCTGATCTGCTCGCCATAGCATGCAAGCAGATCGGCATTCCCGTCGCTGGTCTCGATGTCGCCCAGCGCGAAGCGATGCTCGTTAATGTATTTGCCAGGCAACACCTTTTGACTGCGGAGCCCGCAGACCGCGCCGCGCTGGTTAGCGAGGCCGCAAAGGCGGCTGGAAAAGCGGCGTCTGGGGTAATGAGCACCAATGCATGGCTGCCGTTCGTCTCGGCGTTGGTCGAGATCAGCTACCTGCGTGGAATCATGACAGCAGATGGTCGGCTGGTGGACGCGGTCGGCACGGCTGAGGCTACCGTGCCGGCTCGACGGGTTGAGTACGGTAATGCGGTCAGCATTGTCGGCGATGATGGGCAGCATGCATTTTCGCTCGCGACAGTTCCGCAGGATCATGCCGAGGGTTGGAGTTTCATCGTGCCTGATGGCCGGACTATCAGCAAGCTGACACCCTTCATTCAGGCTTTGCAGCCCTTTTTCAACGCCGAACAGATGCTTGCGGGAAAGCACATCTATAGTTCCGAAGTGGCGCTTTCTTGGAGCGACAAGGTCGGCGGCTTTGTTGGGGTGGCCAAGGGGAACAAGGGTATGGCAGACCTACAACAGGTCGCTGCCATTGGCATTTCTGGCCCAGCGATTTTGCTGACTGCAGCCACTGCCATTGCCCAACAACAGCAGATGCAGCGCATTGAAGAAGGGCTCGACGAAATCAAAGCGATGCTTGCCGAAGTTTCGCGCTTTCAGCAAGACGAGCGCCATTCGATCTTGACGGGTGCGATCCGCTATTTCCGGCAAATAGCACGGGCAGTATTGTCTGGCGAACTTGCTCCCGAAGTGCTGCACTCCATCGAGAATCATGAGGCCGAGTTGATCAAGATACACGATCATCTCGTGAAGGATCTGCGTGCAGCAACGGAAGCATTGCGAGCGATCAAGAAGGATACTTTTGGGTCGAGCAAATACGTCAAGGCGCTCCAAGAAGCCCAGGCGACTGTCATGAGCCGGTACGACGAAATCTTGCTCTGTCTGCGTGCGCGGGCATGTGGCTTTCAGTTGATGTCTGCCTATCCTGGGCGTGAAACCGGCAAGCAGGCGCGTTTCGATGCCATCGCCGAGGATTTTCGTCCGTTTCTGCCGGATGGCGAGGCCACGGCAACAATCGATCGGGTGCTGCGTGAAAAACTACAGGCGATCTCATCCTACGAGAGCAAGATGGCGCTGCTGGCCAGTGAAAACACTTTGTTCGATAATATTGTCAGAGGCGATCGCGCGATCATGGCGGCGATGAAGCCGGCGCTGTCGATTGAGGCCCAGAGCAGCGATGCAGTCGTGATCGACTTTCAAATCGAGGCAGGCGAGGTTGTCGGGGTCCGGATGGGTTGAACGGTTCATCTTGATGCGCTGAAGTTCGTATCGAATTTTATGGCTCCAATTATGGCAATCTCGGAAAGTTATAAATTATCATTTTAATTCAAGTGTTATTATGTCCCTCCCGCTCCGCCAAATTATATTCATTTTCTTTGATTGATTTCGGATTGGGCCGCCGGTTCCCATAACCGCTCCCCGATGGGCGCTGCGCTCGAGGCGAACGCCAGCGGCTGGATTCGCTCCATCGGCGCACACCTCAACATTTCTCAACGTGAGCGGGGCAAGCGTCCAGTGTGCTAATCGGGCAGCCATGCCGCTGCCAGCCGTGGAAGCTGGAAACTCATACACACCGAACGCGACAAGTCGCGGCTCGAAATGGCTGGCTTGTGCGGGTTGCGAGCGAGCAGTTCCTCATTGATGGCCCAGTTCAGAAAGCTGCGCCTGTTCGACATAATCGAGTTGGCGTTCGCCGCGCGGATGATCTTGATGCCGCCACCCAGCCGTGCTCGCTCCGCTGCCTCGCGGGGGCGACAGCTTCGGAAAGGCTTGGCGGGGTTGGCAGAAAGGAATCGAAGAACGTCCGGCAGGTCACGGCAATGCGTTCGCGAGACGAAAGCACAGGCGTCGCCTGGCCAATCACCGCGATGGTGAGCTCGCGGCTCGTTTCAGACGCCTCCCGCGTATTAGCAGACCAAGCGCGCGTCGGATCGTCGATGTAGCTGCAATACGCTTCGCCAGACATGAGGTCGTCACCAGACTGGATGCTCGCGGGTGGCGATGGAGCGATCTCAAGGAAGCGCGCGCCGGGATCGTCGTTCAGCGGTTGGAGGAGCGTTGCATCGACCGGGAGGCGCGTGCAGCAGGCGTTGAGCATCAACCGGAATATGCTGTGGCGATAGTAGAGCTTGTGCCCCCGTCGAAGCACGCCATGCGGCAAATCTCGAAGCCGTTTGCCGCAGCGAAGGCTCTCCGGGGACCGTCTTTCCGACGATCCCCGTGCATTATCAATGCTTTGAGAACAAGTGGTGCCCAGAAGAGGACTCGAACCTCCACGCCCTTTCGAGCGCCGCCACCTGAAGACGGTGCGTCTACCAATTCCGCCATCTGGGCACGGAGGCGATGGGCCAGAACGCTCATCGCCGGGTAGGAGCGCGCCGATACGGGATGGATTCGCGGGTGTCAACCGCGACGTGTCGAATGGTGCCGACTCTTTTTCTAGGCCATTGAATTTGGCCATTGCAGCGTGCAAAGGCTTTCGCACGCGCGGCGGGCAATCCGGTCCGCGCACGGCTATTTTCTGGCGGGTTGACGGATATGGGCAAGGGCAGGACGCGCGATCTTGAAGGCAGGCTGGTCACGTTGATCGGCGGCAGCGGCTTTTTCGGCACGCATCTGGCGCAGGAACTGCTGGCACGCGGCGCGCGCCTGCGGATCTGCAGCCGGCATCCGGAAAAGGCGTTTCATCTCAAGCCGCTGGGCAATCTTGGCCAGGTGCAGTTCCTGCGCGTGGATGTGAACAAGCCTGATGCGGTCGCCGCCGCCGTCTTTGGTGCGGACGCGGTCGTGAACCTGGTCGGGGCCTTCAAGGGCGATCTCGACGCGATTCAAGGCGAGGGCGCCGGGCGCATCGCCGCCGCGGCGGCGCAGGCCGGGGCGGGCGCGTTCGTGCATATCTCGGCGCTGGGCGCCGACGCCGGGTCGCCCGTGGCCTACGCGCGGACCAAGGCCGAAGGCGAGGCGGCGGTGCGCGCCGCGTTCCCCGGCGCGACGATCCTGCGCCCGTCGGTGCTGTTTGGCGACGATGACCAGTTCGTCACCATGTTCGGGCGGATCATCGCGGTGTTCCCGGTGGTGCCGGTATTCGGTCCGGATGCGCGGTTGCAGCCGCTGAGCGTGGACGACGCGGCCGAAGCGGTCGGCAACGCGTTGGCCCATCCTGAAGCCCATGCGGGCAAGGTCTATGAGCTGGCGGGTCCCGAAGTGATCACGATGGGCGATCTCAACCGCCGGATCGCCCGGGCGGAAGCGCGCGAGCGCACGTTCATCGATCTGCCCGATGGCGTGTCCGGCCTGATCGCGGCTTTCGGCTGGCTGCCCGGCGCACCGCTGACGCGGGACCAGTGGTTGCTGCTCAAGGCGGGTAGTGCCGCGACGGGAACGTTGCCGGGCATCCGCGACTTGGGCGTGCATCCGCGACCGCTGGCGCTGTTCCTGGAGCGGTGGATGGTTCGCTTCCGCAAGCAGGGCCGTTTCGGTTCCAAGCCCCGCGCGGCCTGATTCCTGCCAAGGCAGCGCGTGAACGCCGGGGTCAGGCGTTCACGTCGCCATAGTGCGAGGGCGGCTGGATCACGTCCATGCGTTCGGACAGGAGCGGGCGGAAGCTGGGCCGGCTCTTGAACACCGAATACCAGCCGCGCGCCTGTTCGTGCTGTGACCAGTCGATGCCGCCGAGGTAGTCCGCCACCGAAATCTGCGCGGCGGCGGCAAGGTCGGCGAGGCTCATCGTTGCGCCGGCCAGCCAGGGACGGTTGTCGATCAGGTAGTCGATATAGTCGAGATGGGCGTTGGCCAGCCGCATCGCTTCACGCAGCAGACGGCTGTCCGGCGGCTGGCGGTAGATCAGCCGCTTGCGCATCCGTTCTTCCATCAGCGGGTGCGTTACGTCGGCGAAGAAATTTTCGTCGAATAGCGCCACCAGCCGGCGTATTTCGGCGCGGTTGGCGGCGGTGCCGTTGATCATCGGCGTCTTGTCGACCGTTTCCTCGAAGTATTCGCAGATCGCCCGGCTGTCGACCAGCGTGATCTCGCGCTCCGGATTGTGCAGCACCGGCGTGCGGCCGGCGGGGTTCATGCGCGTGAATTCGTCGCGCTGTTCCCACGGATTTTCGCGCCACAGTTCATAGCCGACACCCTTTTCGCTAAGCAGCAGGCGAACCTTGCGGCTGAACGGGCAAAGGGGAAACTGATAGAGTTGCCACATGGGGACATTCCATGGCGCAGGGCCACGGGCGAAGTCCAGCCGCCATCGGCGGGGTTCCCCACAATTTCGCATCCGCCTGGGGGAAGGCAGACGGGCGGCAGACGGTCGGAGCGGGCGGACGCGTCGGCGCGCGCTGCCCGCTCCGGGCAGGTCGAGATGCTATCCGAACAGGCGCAATCTTTCCCGCAGCGCGTCGATGGCGATCTTCTCGATACTGGCGGCCGGGCAATCGGCCGTCAGCAGCGAGGCGAGCGAACGCTGTTTCTGGCCGATCATGTCGATCGCCTGCAGGGTGGTCATGTGGCGGACGACGATATCGGGATCGAGGCAGAGCGACGCGCCAAGCGCTTCGACTTCCTGCGACAGTTCCTCAAGGACGATGGCGATCTGCCGGTGGGTTGCCTCCTGGTTCATCGATATCCTCCATGCGTCAGGCGGCTTCGGCGAGCTGGGCTTCGTTGCTCAGCGCGGCGAGGTTGAGAACCATGACCATGCGTTCGTCGATGGCGGCAAGCCCTTCGAGGAACGGAATGACCGTGTCGTGGCCGGTGCTGGGCGGGGGCGGCTGCAACGCCTCTTCCGGCACGGTGACGATGTCGCTGACGGCATCCACGATCCATCCGCCGATCTGGGCATCCATCTGGGTGACGATGATCGCGTGGCGGGGGGTGGGTTCGGTCGGGTTCCAGCCCAGGCGGGCGGCAAGATCGACCACGGGCAGCACGGTGCCACGCAGGTTGACCACGCCCGCGACATAGGAAGGCACGCGGGGCAGGCGCGTGGTGGGTGACCAGGCGCGGATCTCGCGGATGGACATGATGTCCAGCCCGAAGACCTGGCCTTCGACTTCGAAAGTGATCAGTTCGCGGATCATCGGCTTGTCTCCCGTCCAGCCATCAGTGGGTGACACGGCGCACCGCCGCGACGAGCTTGGCGGGATCGAACGGCTTCACGATCCACCCGGTCGCGCCGGCGGCGCGGGCGCGCGCCTTCTTCTCGTCCGAACTTTCGGTGGTGAGCACCAGGATCGGGCGATCGCGGTGCCGTTCGCCTTCGCGCAGGCGCTCGATCAGGCCAAAGCCGTCCAGACGGGGCATGTTGATGTCGGTGATGACGACATCGACTTCGTTGCTTTCCAGCCAGTCGAGCGCGGCCATGCCGTCTTCGGCCTGCGCCACGTCGAAGCCGTTCGAGGCAAGGGCGTGGTTGAGCAGGGCACGCATGCTCGGGCTGTCGTCGACGGTCAGGATTCGGGTGGATTTGGTCATGTCGTGGTTCGCTTTCGAGTATGAAGGGTGTCCTGTCAGAACAGTTCGACGTCGCCCGACGCCTTTTGCGGGCGGGTGGTGGGTTGAACGGGCGGGGCAAGGCGTTCCTCCACCAAGCGGCAGCGGACCTGCCCCGATGCCGGCCGGAAATCGACGCGGCGCGCCTGCGTGCCGCCCAGGTCCTCGCGCATCAGCACGATGCCTTCGCGGGTCAGGAAACCGCGGGCGAACTCCGCATTGATCGAACCGATCTTCATCATCGTCCGGTTCACGTTCGCGCCGCCGTAAAGATGCGCCTTCAGCCGGTGCTTCCGCGCGCCCCGGGCCAGCATCTCGTTGACCAGCACTTCCATCAGATAGACGCCGTAGTGAACGTCGATCGCCGCGGACGGGTTCGAACTGGGCGGTTCCGCCAGCAGGAAGTGGTTCATGCCGCCCACGCGCACCTCCGGATCATAGAGGCAGGTGGACACGCAACTGCCCAGGACGGTGGTGAATTCCTCGTCCACGCTGTCGCTGGCGAAGGCCTGACCCTGCATGACCGTTCGCCGCTGCGGATGGGAAACAACAAGAGGTCGATGGTACATGTCAGGCGGCCTTGCTGAAGGTGTGCCGGGCGATCTGGTCGATCGGGGCGACGATGCTGGCGGCGCCCAGCGCGATGGCTGCCCGGGGCATCCCGAAGACCGCGCAGGTTGCTTCATCCTGCGCGATCGTCAGCGCGCCGGCGCGGGCCATGGACAGCAGACCCTTGGCGCCGTCGGCCCCCATGCCGGTCAGGAGGATGCCGATCGCGTCCTTGCCCACCACGTCCGCCGCCGACTGAAACAGGGCGTCCACGCTGGGCCGGTGGCCGGAGATGCGATCGCCCTCACGCAGTTTGGTGCGCAGGATTTGCGGGCCGCTGACCAGAAGGTGGCGGTCGTTGTCCGGCGGGAAATAGATGTGGCCCGGCCGGAGTGGAAGATCGGGCTGCGCCAGCACCACGTTCGCGGCGCAGGTTCCGTCCAGCGTGCGCGCCACCGCGGCGGTGAACCGCTCGTTGATGTGCTGGACCACCAGCGTGGGCGGGCAATCGGCCGGAAACTCCGAAAGCAACGTGTGCAGGGCTTCCACGCCCCCGGTGGACGAGCCGATGACGATGACCTTGGGCGGTCCCTTTCTGTTCGCCGGAGGCGGGGGAGGGGGCGCGGCGGTGATGGGCGCGGCCGGCGCGGCGTCGTTCGCGAAGCGCACTTTCGCGGCATCGCGCACCAGGCGCGCCAGCTTTCCGCCATCGTCGAGCGGCAGCGTGCCCGAAATCTGGCTCTTGGCGTAACACTCCACCGCACCCAGCGTGAGCGCGCGGGCGGTGGTTTCGTTGCCCTGCTGGGTCGCGCCCGAGACGATGATGACGGGCGTGGGGCGCAGCTTCATGATCTTCTCGAGGAAATCCAGGCCGTTCATGCCGGGCATTTCCACGTCGAGCGTGACCACGTCGGGGTCCAGCTCGCGGATCATCTGGCGGCCTTCGGCGGCGTTCGCGGCAGACGCGACCACCTCGATGTCGCCCTCCCTGGACAGGCGGGTGTGGAGGATAGCGCGCATGGTCGGAGAATCCTCGACGACGACCACGCGGATCGGGCGTTGGCTCATCGTCTGTCTCCCTTGCGATAGATCGTGGGCCCAACGCTGGTAAGGTGTTCCAGCGCCGGCCCGGTCACGCGCTCGCTGTGGCCGATGTAGAGATGCCCGCCTGGCGCCAGCTGCTGTGCGAAGCGGGCCACCAGCCGTTCCTTGGTGGGCGTGTCGAAATAGATCATGACGTTCCGGCAGAAGATGACATCGAACTCCCCGCGCATGGGCCAGGGGCCTTGCAGGTTGAGCGAGCGGAAACGGACGAGGGCCTGCATTTCCGGCGCGATCGTGGCATCTGCGCCGTCGATCCGGCACCAGGCTTCGCGCAGGCGTTCGGGCACCGGCTTCAGATCCTCCGCGCGGTAGCGGGCGGCACTGGCCTTGTGCAGCGCGTGGACCGCGATGTCGCTGGACAGCATCCGCACGTCGCGCTGGGCGATCGCCAGCCCGGCGTTCCGTTCGGGGCCGAGCAGGGTCATCAGCAGCGACCACGTTTCCTCGCCGCTGGAGCAGCCGGCGGACCAGATGCGCAGCTTCCCGCCGCGTTCCAGCCGCTTCACGAAGTCCGGCCGCAATTCCTGCGCAAAATGCTCGAAATGATGCGCTTCGCGATAGAAGAACGTGTGGTTCGTCGTGAGGGCGCAGATCGCGCGCGACCGTTCCTCGTTGTCCTCGCGGATGCGCATGACATAGGAGCCGAACGTGGCGCAGCCGGAATCCCGCACCAGGGGGGCCAGGCGCGAATAGACTAGCATGGCCTTGCCCGGCGGCAGGACGAGCCCGGCCTCGCGGTGCGCGATCTCGCTGATGGCGGTGAAATCGTCGTTGTCGTAGATGCCCGGGCTGATCCCGGGCATCGATGGCTCGAACGCGGCGGCGATGTTCATGCGGCCTCCTGCGCCTGCGTCGGCGTCTGCGCGGCGGAGGCGGACAGGCTGCGCGCAACCAGGCCGTCCACGTCGATGATCAGCGCCACGCGCCCGTCACCGAGGATCGTCGCTCCGGCCACGCCTTCGACGGACCGGTAATGCGTGTCGAGGCTCTTGATCACGACCTGCCGCTGATCGCGTATGGCATCGACCAGCAGCGCCGCGCGGCCCGCGCCTTCGGTTTCCACCACGATCAGCACGCCGTGGTCGGGCGCTTCGGTGGCGCCCACCGCGCCCACGGACGCGTGCAGCGGAATGATCGGGATGAACCGTCCGCGCACGTTGATCATCGCGCGCTGCGTGCCCAGGCCCTTCACCTGCTCGATGTCGGGACGCAGGCTTTCGACCACGTTGGCCAGCGGAATGACCAGCGTCTGGTCGCCCACGTTGACGACCATGCCATCGGAAATGGCCAGTGTCAGCGGCATCGTCAGGATGAACGCCGTGCCCTTGCCGGGTTCGGATTCGATGGTGATGCGGCCGCCCAGATCCTTCACGTTCTGGCGCACCACGTCCATGCCCACGCCACGGCCGGAGATGTTGGATATGGTCTGCGCGGTGGAAAAGCCGGGTGCGAAGATCAACTGGTCGATTTCTTCCTTCGACAGCTGGACATCGGCGGGCACGAGGCCCTTCTCGATCGCCTTGGCCAGCACGCGTTCCCGATCGATGCCGCGCCCGTCGTCCGCAATGCGGATCACGATGCGGCTGGAACGGTGTTCGGCGGAAAGCGTCAGCGTGCCTTCCGGGGATTTTCCGGCGGCCACCCGCTGGTCGGCTTCCTCGATGCCATGGTCCACCGCGTTGCGGATCAGGTGCGTGAGCGGTTCGCCCAGCCGCTCGATCACGGTCTTGTCCAGTTCCGTGCTTTCGCCCGACACGTCCAGCCGCACATGCTTGCCGGTGGACTGGGTCAGTTCGCGCAGGATGCGCGGGACACGGCTGAACACCGAACCGATCGGCTGTGCGCGGATGGACATCGCGCTTTCCTGAATGTCGCGCGTCAGGCTTTCGAGGATGGTCAGCTCCTCGGTCGCGGCCACGCCTTCGCTGACCAGGCGTTGTGCCATCATCGCCTGCGCGATCACCAGTTCCCCGACCGCGTCGATCAGGCGGTCCAGCTTGCCCAGTTCGATGCGGATCGTCTGGTTCGCCGCCGCAGCAGCAGCCGGCGCTGCCGGCGGCGCGGCGGAAGGCGCCTGGCGCGGTGGTTCCCGTACCGCCGCCGAAGCCGGGGCAGGGGCAGCGGGCGCGCCGTTGCCGGGCTTCGGCTCGGGCAACTGCACCGGCGGCATGGCAAGGCCCCGCCCGATCACGAGATCGCATTCGTCGCCGATGAAATCGAAAATGTCGCGAACGGCGGTTTCGTTAACGTCGCCCGGGAAGCTGAAATGCCAGCCGAGATAGCCGGTTTCCGGATCGATCTTGTCGAGCGGCGGGACTTCCGAGATATCGCACAGCTCGCAGCGGCCACCCAGTTCGATGGCTTCGCGCAGCATCAGCACCGGTTCGCTGCCGTTGCGCATCGCGCCGGCTTGAGGCCGGACGCGCATTTCCCAGCGCCCCTCGGCATCATCGTCCTCGCTGTCAGCCTCGGGCGACGATCCGCCCATGGCCCCGGCGAGATCGTCGAGCATAGCGTCGAGATCGATGTCGAGATCTGCATTGGGGGCGTCCTGCGCCTCCGGAGCGGGTTCGGGTGCCGGCTTCGCCTTGGCGCTCTTGGCCGGTTTGGCCTTAGGTTCGGGAGCCGGCGGTTCGGGAGCCGGAGCGGCCGCGCCGCCGGCGTTGGCGGCTTGCGCCGCTGTCAGCTCGGCCAGCAAGGCGGTGTCTTCCGGGGTCTCGCCGGCGCCCTGCGCGGCGGCGACATGATCGCTCAGCGTATCGAGCGCGCGCAGCAGCAACTCGATCAGCGGTTCGGTCAGCGGCACGGTGCCATCGCGCACATCCGAAAGCAGCGTCTCGAACGTGTGCGTGAACGCCTGGAGCGCGATGAAGCCGAAGGCGCCGGCGCCACCCTTGATCGAATGGACGCCGCGGAACACCGCGTTCACGGTATCCTCATCCTGCGTGCCCTGCTGGCAGGCGGCCAGCCCGGTTTCGGCGGCGGCCAGCGATTCCTCGCATTCCGCGAAGAAGATGGCCTGGATTTCCTCGCTGGTCATGCCGCGCCTCCATCGAACAGGTCGGCTTGCAGGCCCGCCAGGCGGGCGATGTCCTGCAGGACGGGCGAGGGGAGAATGGTTGCTCCGCCTTGCGAACGGCGCGCGCTGACCAGCAATTGCAACATGGCCTGCCCGATCTGCGTGCATTCGCGCGCGTCGATCTGCAGCGGGCCTGAACCAAGCGATGCGATCATCGCGGGCAGCACCGCTTCGGCGGCAGCCCGATCGCAGCGCGATGGCAGGGTTATGGTCGGCATCGTGACGGTTCCTTCGCGTGGCGTGCATCCGATCCCGGCGGGCTGGCGGCCCGGCCGTTTTCGCTGGGATGCTTCTTAACCATCGAGGCGCAAAGGCTGCCTTGAGGGGAACCTAGGTTGAGATACCTATCCCCGCGGATGCAATTTGCTTGGTGATAAAGCGTTAAGCCTGTTTGCCGTGAAGGGGTGCCGCCTGGGCACGCCTGCAGGCGAAGGTTTGCAAGCAAATGCACGAAGCAAGAGTTCTTGTCGTTGACGATTCAGCCGCGATGCGCGCGCTGTTTTCGGATATTCTGGACCAGGCGAAGAACGTCCGGGTCGTGGGCGCGGCGGCCAATGCCGCCGAGGCGCGCGACCAGATCGACGCGCTGCGCCCGAACGTGATCACGCTCGACGTCGAAATGCCGGGCATGAGCGGAATCGAGTTCCTTGAGGAGATCATGGAGTACAATCCGCTGCCCGTCGTCATGCTGTCGAGCCTGACGCAGGCGGGCACCGAAACCTCGCTCAAGGCGTTCGAGCTGGGCGCGGTGGAGTGCTTTCCCAAGCCGCTGCGCGCCACGCCGGAACAGTTCAACAAGTCGGTCGGCAAGCTGGGCAAGATCGTGCTGGCGGCCGCCAACAGCAACGTGCGCGATCGCAAGACCGTGCGGGACCAGAAGCAGGTCGATGCCCAGTTCGAATGGAACGGCCGCATCGTGGCGTGCAGCGCCTCGATGGGCGGGATCGACGCGCTGACGACGCTCCTTTCCGATTTTCCGTCCAATTGCCCGCCGACCATCGTCGCCCTCCAGGCGGAGCCGGCCCTCGTCGAAACGTTCATCAAACGGCTGAACACCGACCTGAAGTGCGCGGTGAAGGCGGCGAAGGACGGCGCGGCGCTCAGCCAGGGCACGATCCACATCGCCGCCGATCCCGAATGCCATGTCGTGGTGGAACCGGGTACGCCGCCGCGCATCCGCCTGATCGCGCGCGAACCGATCGAGGGCGCGCGACCTTCCGCCAATCTGCTCTACGGCTCGATCGCGCGTGGCGCGGTTCCCGCAGTGGGCGCGGTGCTGACCGGTATGGGCAGCGATGGCGCGAAGGGACTGAAGCTGTTGCGCGAAGCCGGCTGCGATACCTTCGCGCAGGACCGCAAGACCGCGCTGGTAGCCGAAGCGCCGACGGCCGCCATCGAACTCGATGCCGCTTCGCGCGAGGTGGCGCTGGATGAACTCGCGGCCGCCATGATCGGCTGTTGCAATATTGGTTGAGGCCGGCAGCGGGCGGTGTTGACCCGATGCCGGCACGGCGATCGATCCGGACCGTGCGTCCCATAGCCTTCGGGGACAAGGGGCGGGGCCGGTGCGGGGGATCGTGACCGGCGGACAGATGTGTCCGCGACCGGTCCGGATCGATCAATCCGTCCGCAATCCATGATGAGAGCCTGATCGCAAGCGCGACGAACGGCGGCGGCGTTCAGCCGCGCGCCGCTTGCAGCATGGCCTGACGGATCTCGAGGAAGTCCGCGCGAATGGTGGTCAACCGTTCCGCGTCGAAGTTCACCGCGGAATCAAGCACCGAGCGGCGTGCAGCCTGGTAGAGCTGGATGAGCGCGGGGCCGGTAGGGTTGGCGGTATCCACCCCCATTTCCAGCGCCAGCAGCGAGGAAACGGCGCGCGTGAGCGCCGCGCTTTTCGCGGCATTGTCGCCGCGCCCCGCCGCATAGATCGCGCGCGATAGCGAGCCGGTGAACTGTTCCAGGCACAGGTCCACCAGTTGTCGCGGATCGGCGCCGAACACGCGGGCGTCAAAATCGACCCGGCGATAGGCCTCGCTGGGATCCCGGAGATACCGCATCAGCCACTGGAGCTCTTGGAGTTCCAGGCGGAGATCTGCGCCTGCAGGAAGGACAGCGTCGATTTCGACGCGCTAAGCCGCGTGTCGAGCGAGGCGAAGCGGCTGACCATCTGCTGGCGCAGCGTTTCCTGTTGGGCGGCAAGATCGCTCTTGTCGCTCGCGGCCTTGGTCTGCGCCGCCGTCAGGCGGTTGACGGTCCCGGTCAGCGAACTGGGGTCCACTGCCGAGGTGAGGTTGCGCGAGATCTTGTCGAACGAGGCGTAGACGCCATACAGGCCGTTGGTGAACATGGCCGCGGATTCGGAAGGGTAGTTCGCCAGCGTGGCGGACAGGCGGTTCGAATCCAGCGTGAACGTGCCGTCGCGCTGGATCACCAGCCCGAGATCGGACAGCGTCTTGGGCGCGCCGGCGGCGGCGTTGGGCATGATCACCGTGCTGCCAAGCGTCGTCAGCGTGTTCTGCAGCGATCGCGCGCCGGGATCGTTGTTCAACGCACCCGAGTTGGGATCCGTGTCGTTCTTCAGTTCGCCCGCGACCGAGTTCAGCGCGTCGACGAGATCGGACATGGCCGTCGAAATGGCGCTGGTGGGGTCGGAAAAGCCGATGGTCGTGGGCGAGCCGGCATTGGTGCCGGTCAGCTTGAGCGTCAGGCCCGGCGCGGCGTCGGTGATGGTGTTGGACGTGCTCGTGCGCTGCACGCCGTCCAGCTTGAACACCGCGTCGGTCGCGGTGGTGGTCAAGCGCGAAAGATCGCCGGAAGGGGACCAGGCGAGATTCGACAGGCCCGGATCGGAGGCGTTTTCAGATGCTTCCAGGACGAAGCCGTTGGCCGCGCCATCCTTGCCCTTGAGCACGAGCTGCGCGCCGTTGGAGCCGTTCGCGACATAGGCGGTGACGCCTGCGCTCGAAGCGTTGATCGCCGTTGCTACATCCGACAGCGTGGCGCCGGTCGGCACGGTGATGTTCACGGCGCTGTGGCTCGTATCCTCGGTGAAGGAGGAGCCGGACACGGTGCCGAACTTCAGCGTCAGCGTGCCCGAACCTACGGTCGAGGTCGACGCGGCATAGACCGGCGAGCTGAGCGTCTGGCTCTTGGCGACCGAAGTCACTTCCAGCGAATAGGTGCCGCTGCCCGAAAGGGTTCCCTTGGTGACGGAGGCCACGCTCGCATTGGTGATGGTCGGCGTCACGGCAAGGTCGCCCGTGCGCACGCGCGTGCCGAGCGAGGTGGCCAGCGAGGAGATCATGCTTTTCAGCGTGGACGCGGCCGAGATCTGCGTCGTCAGCTTGTCGTACTTGGTGCTGAGCTGGTCGATCCGGCTCGCGTACTGGGCCGACGAAAGCTGCTCAGCCAGCGACGCCATGTTGATGCCGCTGCCACCGCCGAGGGCCGACAGCAATGTCGACGTGACCGACGAGGATGATGTCGACGAGGTCGTGCTCGAAGTGGATGAGGTCGTAGCCATGACGAAAAGAACGGTCCCTGGGCCGGTGAGTTAAGGGGTGACGGATCAATGCATTGTCTGGCGTTCCGGGCGGCCGTCCGCATCGAAGCGCACCTCGATCGGCACCTCCACTTGCGGGGTGGGCGGGGTTTCGCCACGCTTCAGCGAGAGGACGAACGCCAGAACCGAAGCGACCGCGACGTAAAGCTCCTCGCGGATCACCTGGTTTTCGCGCGTGGTGAAGTACACGGCACGGGCGAGCGCGGGGTATTCCAGCGTCGGCACGTTCAGTTCCGCGGCCAGTTCGCGCATCGCGAGCGCCTTTTCGCCACGGCCCTTGGCCAGCACGATCGGGGCGGAGGCCTTGCCCGGGTCGTAGGCCAGCGCGACCGAGAAGTGGGTCGGGTTGGTGATCACGAACTGAGCCTCGCGCATCGCCTTCTGCACGCCGCCCATGGCAAGCTGGCGCTGCTTGTTGCGGATCGCGCCCTTCTTTTCGGGTGAACCTTCGGCTTCCTTGCTTTCGTCACGCATGTCCTGGTGGCTCATGCGCAGCCGCATGAAGCGGCGTGCCCACTGGACCGGGAAGTCGATCATCGCGATCACGACCAGTCCCCCGGCGAGCATGAACAGCAGCGAGAGCAGCGAATCCCAGGCATAGGCAAGCTGCATCCGCACTTCGCCTCCGCCCAGGCCAACCAGCCCGGAAATCCGCCCGCGCATCCACAAGTAGGCGATGCTGCCGAGCAGAACGAGCTTGGCCAGGCCCTTGCCCAGCTCGATCCAGCCCTGCAGGCCGAGCATCCGCTTCAGGCCCGAAAGCGGGTTGATCCGCGATGCCTTGGGGGCAAGGTTGCTGCCCACCCAGCGCCCGTCGCTGAGGCCGATCTGCGATCCGAGCGAGGCTGCCATGATCAGGCCGCCCAGGACCAGCACCGGCGGCAGCAGCGCGACGATGGCCGGCACGATCATCTGATCGGGCGAGAAATCTTCCAGCGTGCCGCGATCCCAGCTGAAGCCGGCGCGGGCGGTGGCGCCCAGTTCGGTCAGCACCCAGGGGCCGGCGAACTTCAGCCAGGCGGCGCCCACGAGCACGGCGATCGCCGTAGTGACTTCGCGGGAGCGCAATACGTCGCCGCGTTTGGCGGCGTCCCGTTTGCGCTTCTCACTTGGGGCGAATGTCTTTTCGCCATTTTCCTCGGCCACCGCGGCGCTCCTACTTGGCGATCATGGCGCCGGCCTGCGTGACGGCGGCGGCGGAAAGGTCTTCCAGCCGGTCGGTCAGCAGCGGCATCGCGGCGATCAGGGCGACCAGCCCGGCCAGGATGCCGGCCGGCAAGCCCAGCGAGAACAGGTTGAGGCTGGGGGCAGAGCGGCTGATCACGCCGGTCATCACCTGCACCAGCAGCAGCAGCAGCGTGACCGGCAGGGCGATCGAAAGCGCGGTGGCGAACATCACCGAACCGAAGCCCATGATGATTTCGAACCGGCCGGGCGCGAACCAGGCGCTGCCGGGCGGGAATGCGCGGTAGCTTTCCACGATCAGCGCGATCCAGTTGAGATGCGCGCCAAGGCCCAGGAACAGCACGGTCAGCACCACAGCGAAATACTGGCCGAGCGCGGGCGAATGCGCGCCGCTGGAAGGGTCGGCGGCGGTGGCGATGCTCATGCCCATGCTGGCGCCGATCACTTCGGCGGCGATCGTGGGCGCGGCGAAGGAAAGCTGGAGCACGAAGCCGAGCGACAGGCCGATCATGATCTCGTTGAGCGTGGCCATCAGCCCGGCCAGCGACAGCAGGGCGGGGGGCGGGGCGACGGGCGACCAGGCGCAGATCATGATGGCCAGCGACGCCGAAAGCACGACGCGCAGCTGATAGGGGACGGCCATCGCGCCGAACAGCGGAGCGGCGAGCATGGCTGCGCCGATCCGTGTCATCACGAACAGCATCCGCCAGAACTCGTGTTCCAGTCCGCCGAAGCCGAAGTTGAGCTGGATCATCGGGTGGCGCTCAGTTCCCGGTGGCCGCGATCTGGGCGAAGATGTCCTTCATGAAATCGCCGATCAGGCCCATCATCGCGCCGCCCAGCAGCACGAGAACCAGGGCGATGATCGCCAGCTTGGGCACGAAGGTCAGCGTCTGTTCGTTCACCGAGGTCGCCGCCTGGATGACGCCGACGACAAGACCGACGGCCAGCGAGGCGAGCAGGACCGGGGCGGCGACCAGCGCGGTCACCCACAGCATCCGGTCGGCAAGGGCAAGGAGGGCGGAAGTATCGTCCATGGCGCGTCTTCTCCTAGCCGAAGCTTGCCGCAAGGCTGCCCATCAACAGTGCCCACCCGTCCACAAGAACGAACAGCAACAGCTTGAATGGCAAGGATATCACCGTGGGCGACATCATCATCATGCCCAGGCTCATCAGCACCGACGAAACCACCAGGTCGATCACCAGGAAGGGCAGGAACAGCATGAAGCCGATCTGGAAGGCGGTCTTCAACTCGCTGGTCACGAAGGCCGGCAGCAGGATCGAGAAGGGCACGTCGGCGGCGTTGGTGAACTTGGGCGCGTGGGCCATGTCGGCGAACATCGACAGATCGTGCTCACGCGTCTGCCGGATCATGAAGGCGTGGAATTCCTTGCCGCTCGCGCTGATCGCCTGCTCGGCGTTGATCGTGCCGGCGGCATAGGGCTGGATCGCGTTGGCGTTCACTTTGTCCAGCGTCGGCGCCATGACGAACAGCGACAGGAACAGCGAAAGGCCGATCAGCACCTGGTTCGGCGGCGACTGCTGAAGCCCCAGCGCCTGCCGCAGGATCGCCAGCACCACGAGAATGCGGGTGAAGCTGGTCATCATCAGAACCAGCGAAGGCAGGATCGTGAGCAGCCCCATGATGAGCAGGAGCTGCAGCGACAGCGAAAGGCTGCCACCCTGCTGGTTGCCGGCCATCTGACCGAAGGCGCGGTCGAGCGCGCCCGAAACGGCCGAAGGCGACGGGGTCGCGGCGGCCGGAGCCGAAGCGGGCGCGGCCTGCGCGGCGATGGTGGAAGCAGGGGCGGCGGAAGCGGGCGCCACGGCTTGCGCATGGGCGGCCGGCACGCTGCCGAAAATCAGGGAAATGGCCAGGAACGCGCTGAACAGGGCGGATGCCATGGGGCCTAAGATACGCATGCGAAGAAGATCCTGCGGGTAGGCGGCGTCAGGCCGTGGTGTCGATCAGCGGCTCGTGCGAGGCGCTGCGCGCCGGCGCTTCCGCCAGGGCAACAAGCCCGTTCTTCGAGGCCGAGACGAGGATTTCGCGACCGTGGAATTCCAGCACGGCAAGCCGCAGGGTGGGCGAGAGCATCTGCGTTTCGATGATCTTCACCGAACGCGTGCCCTGTCCCTGCCCGAACTTGCCTTCCATCCGCTTGGCGAACTTCAGGCTGGCCCAGGCCAGGCCGCCGATCAGCGGCAGCAGGATCAGCAGCTTGAGAATATACCAGAACATCAGGCGGCCTCGCCCTTTCCGGTGAAGGCGACAGGCGTTGCGTCGCCTGCCAGCTCGACGATGCGAAGGCCGAAGCGATCGCCCTGCGCCACGACTTCGCCGCGCGCGATGAGCTTGCCGTTGACCATGACGTCGAGCAGTTCGTCGGTCTGGCGGTCAAGCATGATGACGCTTTCCTCGCTCAGGCCGAGAACGTCCTTCAACTTCATTTCGGTGCGACCGAGTTCCACGGTCAGGCGGACGTCCACGTCCTTCAGAAGATCAAAGCTGCGGGGAATAAAGCTCATGGGGTGCCTCGTTCGAATGCGTGTGGTCTGGCAAAATCAGGAAGGATTGGTGATCTGGATGGCGACCCGGTCATCGACCGAGCCAAGCGTTCCGTGCGCGATCGTTCGTTTGCCGACACGGACCGGAATGTTGCGGGCGATCGGCAAGGACAGGATTTGTCCCACTTCCAGCGATGATATCGTGGAAAGCGGCAGTGCCACATCGACCAGCAGCGCGCTGACCGGCAGCGGCATGTCCGCGAACGGTTGCGACAACGGATCGGCCGGGCCAACGCGGGTGCGCGCGATCGGCGGCTTCTCGCCATGCCCGAACAGGTGCGCCAGCGTGGTCAGCGGGAAAGCGATCCGCATGGTCCACGGTGCAAGGCCTTCCTCCGTCACGGACACGGTCAGCACGGCCAGTTGCGTCCCCGCCGGGAAGGGGTGGAGCTGACGCAGGCTGCTGTCGCGGCGGATCGGCTGGACGGCGTCCGCCGAATTCGATCCCAGCGCGGCGGCCAGCCCGATGCCGATCTGGCGTTCCAGCCGGTCGATCATCAGTTCCGCCGACAGGGGGAATTCGCGGGGAAGCACCTCCGGCACCTGGCCGCGGCCGCCAAACGCGCGGTCCACCAGGCTGAGCACCGCTTCCGCCTCGATCGTGCAGAGCAGCGGAGCAGCCTGGGAACCGGCTGCCATCAGGCTGTTCGCCGCCAGCGATTCAACCGTGGTGACGAATTCCTTGAAGTTGCAGCTCGTCGGTTCGGCAACCGCCACCTGCGGTCCCTCGTTGCCCAGCAGCGGTGCAAGCGCGACGCGGAGCGAGCGGGCGAACCGTTCCGTGGCGCGGGAAAGCGCCGGGATCAGTTCCGCCGGTCCGGGGCCGGGGCGCAGCAACGCTTCGCTGTGCTGGGCCAGCGGGCGTTCGGCAATAAAGGCGCGTTCTGGCTTCATGGTTGCCTTACTGGACGATGAAAGTCTTGAAATAGACCGCGTCGACTCCGCCGAAACCTTCGGCCGAAGTCAGCACCTTGTTGATCGTGGCGGTCAGCCGCTTCTGCAGGCGATCCTTGCCTTCGGCAGTGTGGATGTCTGCTTCGGGCGTGTCGGCCAGATCGGCGAGGATCGCGGATCGGAGCGCCAGTTCATGCTTCTTGAGCCACAGCATCACGCGATAGTCGCGGCGCGTGGAAGCAGCGATGCTGGTCTGCACAAGCGCGTCGGAATCCCTGAGGTTCGACGTGAAATCCTCGGCGAAGCTGAAGTAAAGCGTGCGGTATTCGCTGCCGCCGTCACCCTCGGCGCCTTCGGCCGCCGCGCCCTCACCTTCGCCTTCCTTGGCCACGGGCGCGAAGGGATCCTTGGCGCCCTTGCGGATCAGCTTGGGCGTGTTGTCTTCCTTCTTGGCTTCGTGCGAGCCGCCGATGATCCCGGCCGCGACAAGACCGTAAGCCCCGCCACCGCCGACGGCGATCAGGCCAACGGCCATGCCGATCTTCATCATCATGCCACCGCCCTTCTTCGGCTTGGCTTCCTTGTCCTTCTTATCGCTCATGCGAGGTCCTTCGATCGGTATTCGTGGAATGGTGGGGCGCGTCAGGCGTAGATGCCGTCAGCGTTGGGATCGGTTGTGGTTTCCTGACCGCCGACGCGCGGCGCGGCGGTCCGGGGAAGCGTATCGGCGATCGGCGCGCGACCCTGGCGGCCCTGCGCGTTCGCGCCGTCGGCCGAGGTCTGCGTCTGGCCGCCGGCGTGGCGCTGCTGCGCTTCCGATCGCGGCGCGTTGGCGTCGGCGTTGGTGGAGCCGGCGTCTGCGCGGCTGGCGGCGGCCACGGCAGGGGCAAAGGCCGGGTCGGTGCTGCTCATCGCAACGGAGAGGCCATTGTGTTCCTGGCGGAACTGCAGCGAAACCTTGCCGAATTCGGCGTGGGCGAGCGAGACGCCGACCGTGCCAATGCCGGCTTCTTCCTTCGCGCGGGCGATCGTTTCCACCAGCGTGGCGAAGTTGACGGGCTGTGCCGCCGAAGCGCCGTTGGCTGGCGCGGCGCCCTGGGGCTGCGCGGCGTTGACCGGCGCGCTCTGAACGGCGGCAAGCGAGTAGCCGTCGGTCGGCAGGGCATCGCTCTCTACCTTGGTGGCGGAGACGGCGGCGGCAAGCGTGGCGGACTGTGCCTTGTGGGAGGTTTCGGAAGGCGCCATCGCCTGCGCCAGCATGTCCGCCGTCTGCGGCGCTGCGGCGTGGGCTGCGGCCTGAGCCTTGTCGCCGGTGGTCGCCGCCGGTGCCGCGCCTTGCGGTTCGAGCGTGAGCTTGGCGGTCGCGACGTCTTCGGGAATGCCCAGGGCACCGGCGATCTGCGCGCCAGCGGCCTTGGCCGTTTGCGCGATGGCGACGGGCAGGGCGGGAGCGGTTGCGGCCGCGCTTCCGTCAGCGGTGGCTTCGGAAGCGCCAGCGGCGTTTCCGTTCGCCTGCGTTTGCCGCAGAAGGCTGGCGATCAGCGAGGGATCGATGCTTGCCGCTGCCTTGGCCTCGGCATCCTTGCGATCCTCGTCCTTTTCGGATGCGTCATCGTCATCGTTGCCGGATGCCTTGCCGGCAACCGGCAAGGTTTTGCCGCTTGCCGGCAAATCGTCTGCCGGCTTTGCCGTATCGCGTGCGGTGGACGCGGCACGATCATCGTTCGCATTGCGAGCGGCGGACGCCCGGCGTTGATCCAGAACGGCCTGAAATGCCGGACTGCCTGCATTCTCGTCGATCGCGGACAGTGCGGCATCGCTGCCTGCACGCGCGGCCGTCGCAGAATTGAAGGCGGCAATTTCGAACATCGCGGACTCCCTGGTGGTTCCGCGATCTTCTATTCAAGGTTCGTGCCAAATGCCTTTTTTGCCGTCAATGCCACGGTGTTGGCCGCCGTTTTGCGGGCAATGAGCTGGGATTGGGCCTCGACCCTGTCCTCCACCGCCGCCCGCCTGCGTTCGGCTTCAGCGGCTTCGCGCGCCTTGGCATCGGCGATGGCGCGCGCCCGTTCCATGTCGGCGCGGGTTCCATTGGTAACCTCGTCCAGCCCGCGCACGAACTGGTGCAGGTGCTGGAGCGCGGCCGCGTCCTGGGCATCGCTGCGCGCGGCATAGTCGAGCGACATGCGCGCGGTGCGTTCGGCCAGCCCCTGCAACTGGGCAAGGGTGCCCTCCGCGAGCCCGGCTTCGACCAGCGCATTCCGTCGCGCGATGTCGCGGATGCGTTCCAGGCGTTGCAGGCGCGCAAGTTTGGCGCGTTCAGCCTTCATGGTCCAGCAGCTTGGTCAACGCGGCGACGCTCGCATCGAGCGGGACGATTTCGGGCGCGGGCTGGCACAGGAACTGCGTCAGCTCGTCATGCATGGCGATGGCGCGATCCAGTTGCGGGTCCGCGCCCGATCGATAGGCTCCCATCAGCACAAGATCGCGATTGGCTTCGTAACTGGCGATCAGCGCTCGGAAATCGCGCGCCAGCTTCTGGTGCTGCGGCGCGGTGATGTCGTTCATCACGCGGCTGAGCGAGGCGGCGATGTCGATCGCCGGATATTGCCCGCGCTGCGCGAGATCGCGCGAGAGCACGACGTGACCATCGAGAATCGAGCGGGCGGTATCGACCACCGGATCGTCCTGGTTGTCGCCGTCCGCCAGCACCGTGTAGAGTCCGGTGATCGAACCGCCACTGGCGGCAGAGTTGCCGGCGCGTTCGACCAGCTTGGTGATCGTCGCCAGCGCGGACGGCGGATAGCCGCGCGCCGCGCCGGGTTCACCCAGCAGCAGCGCGATCTCGCGCCCGGCATGGGCCACGCGAGTCAGGCTGTCCATGATGAGCAGGACGCGCTTGCCCTGCGCGCGGAAGTATTCGGCCAGGCTGGTGGCGAGCAACGCCCCGCGAATGCGCAGGTTCGGCGCGTGATCCGCCGGAACGGCCACCACGACGCTGCGCGACCGCTTTTCGCCATTCATGTGGCGTTCGACGAAATCGGATACTTCGCGCGCGCGCTCGCCGATCAGGCCGACGATGACGATTTCCGCTTCGGCCCCGTGCGCGACCATGTCGAGCAGGACCGATTTGCCGACGCCGGAACCGGCCATGATGCCGATGCGCTGGCCGACGCCGAACGTGGTGATGGCATTGAGCGCCCGAACGCCGGTATCGAAGGTCTGGCGGACCGGGCTGCGATCCAGCGCGCCGGCGCGGACGCCGCCCGAAGGCCATTCCTTCTGCGCAACGATCGGGGCGCCGCCATCGATCGGCTTGCCTTCGCCATCGACCGCGCGTCCCAGGAAGGCTTCACCCACCGGCAACATGCCGGGGCGGCCTTCGGGCCGCACGCGCGCGCCGGGGCGCAGCAGCACGGGATCGCCGAGCAGCATCATCAGGGTATTGCCGTTGCGAAAGCCGATGACCTCGGCCGCCAGCGAACCGCGTCCGTGCATGATCCGGCACTGCGTGCCGATCGGCACGGATAGTCCGGTCACTTCCAGCATGCCGCCATCACAGGCGGTCAGCAGGCCATAGCGCGCAGGCGCCAGGTCCGGATCCGCCGCGGCGAAGCGGTGGAGCATCGCCAGGGCGGGGTTCATGCGGGAAGGAGGGATGGCGTCCGGCGCGAGCGCGGGATTCAACATGCGCGAAGCGCCTCCTGCAATGCGATGCGCCACTGTTCCGGCCCATCCTCGACGCCGCCTTGCGCGCCTTCCACGCGGATGGAGCCGCGTTCGAGGGCGGGATCGGGTTCGAAGTGCCAGTCTTCGGGCAGGTTATGGGCAACCAGCGCGAGATCCTCGGGATGCAGCCTGATCACGCGCGCGTCCTGCGCGCGCGCGAGCATTCCGGCGGCGATCCGGACCCGTTCGGTCAGCCGATCGGGCGCGATGGCGGCTTCGTCCAGCACGGACTGGCACAAGGCCAGAACCGTTTCGCGCAGCCGTTCATGCAGCAACGCAAGCTGATCGCCATCCATCCGCGTCATCGCCATTTCGATCCGGTGGCGCGTTGCGTCGGCGATCGCGGCTTCGGCTTCGGCGGCGCTGCGTCCCTCGGCGTGGCCCTTGGCATAGCCATCCGCGAAAGCGCGGGTGACCGGATTTTCCGGTTCCGGTTCGGGGACGTGTTCGACAATGGGGGCAGGCGGCGTGTGGGCGCGACGCGCCAGCGGCGATACTTCCATGCGGCCGCCACCAACGAAGCGCTTGTCCGGGGCAAAGCCTACGCGCCGTTCCGTCAATGCGGAAAGCGCAACCGCGCGGGTCGGTTCAGACATAATCGTCGTCGCTCGCGCCGAACACGATCACGCCTTCGGCAGCCAGCCGGCGCGCGGCCGTGACCATGGCCTTCTGCGCCTCGATCACTTCGGCCATCTTCATGCGGCCCCGCTCGTTGATCTCGTCGCGCACGCCATCGGCGGCGCGCGAGGACATGGCGTCGAAGAACACCTCGCGTTGCGTGTCCGGAATGCCCTTCAGCGCGGCGATCAGCGTGTCGCTGTCCACTTCGCGCAGCAGGGAGCCCATCGACTTGCTGTCGAGCACGAACAGGTGCTCGAACTTGAACATCTCGTTCTCGATCTGCTTGGCGAGCTGCTTGTCGATCTTGTTGATCTCGGGCATCACCCGCTTTTCGACCGCGCGCGCGGCGGCGTTGATGATGTCGGCCGCTTCGCGCGGCCCGCCCATCGTCATCACCGACTGGCCATGGCATTCGCCGATCCGGCGATTCAGCATCTGTTCGAGCATCGCGATGGCATCCGGCGAAACCGGCCCCAGCGTGGCGATGCGGTGCACGACCTGCGGCTGGATGTTGTCCGGCAGCGCGTGCAGCACGGCGGCGGCCACTTCCGGATCAAGCTGCACCAGCAGCACCGCGATCGCCTGCGGATGTTCGTCGCGGATCAGCGGGGTCAGCACCTGGGGCGTCAGCCAGCGCGCAAGTTCCAGCGGCGAGGTGCGCGGCAGGTCGGCCGGCGTGATGCGCTGCATCAGGCTTTCCGCCTTGATCTCGCCCACGGCGCGGGTCATCAGCGAACGGACCTGGCCGATGCGGTCGTGCGCGGTCAGGCCAAGGCGTTCGGTGCGTTCGACGAAGCCGGTGATCGCCTGCGCGATCGCCATCGGGCCGATCTCGCCCAGCGCGCACATCTTCTCGCCCAGCGTCCGCAGCTCTTCGGGTTCCAGCTGGCCAAGGATTTCCGCGGCCTGCTCGTCCTCAAGCAGCATGACCATCACCGCGGCGCGTTCGGCGCCGCTGATGGGAGACAGGTCGCTCATACCGCTTCCTCCGTATTTTCCTTCAGCATCTGGCGCAGGGCGGCAACGGCGCTGTCAGGCTTTTCCTTCACCAGCCGCTGGGCGATGCCAACCTGGCGGCTCAGCAGTTCGGTATCGACGACGCCCGTGGAGGCGTCCTGCGCCGGGCGCAGATCGGCCTTGGCGACCAGCGGCTTGGGGGCGGAAACGGCGCCTTCGCCATCCTCCGCTGCCTCTTCATCGTCGTTTTCAGCCTTGCTGCGCTTCGATGCGGCCGGATCGCGCTTCAGCGCCTTGATCAGCGGGCGCACGCCCAGCAGCAGCACCAGCAGCACCGCGAGCAGGGCAACGGCATTGCGCAGGATCGTGGCGAACCACGGCGTCTCGTAGAACTTGGGCGCTTCGACAACCGCCGGCTTGAAGCTGCGGATGGCTACGGCGACCTGGTCGCCCCGCGTCGGGTCCGCGCCCACGGCGGCGCTGACGAGCTGCTTGATCTGTTCGATATCGGCGGGCTTGGCCTTGGCCATCGCCTCCTGGCTCACGGCCACGGCAACCGACAGGCGCTTGATCTTGCCCGGCGCCACGTTGGACACGGCCACTTCGCGGCCCAGTTCGTAGGTGCGCGTGGACGAGCTTTCGCCATTGGATGGCGGTGTGGCGGGTGTTCCGGGCGTGCCCGGAGTTCCCGGCGCCTGGCCGTTGGCGGCCTGCGCCCCCTGAGCCGGCGTGCCTTGCGGCGCACCCGGCTGGGCGGTGGTCGCCGGCGGCGGCGTGTTCGACAGTACGCCCGGTACCCCGATCGCGCCGGCCGCTCCGGCCGACTGGGAAGCGGACTGCGATTCCGTGCGGACCGCGCCCTGCTTGTCATAGCTTTCGCGGGCCGAGGTCACCTGATCCATGTCGAGATCGACCTGGATCTCGCTCGAAAAGTTGCCATCGCCCAGCATCGGGGTCAGCAACTGGGAAACCTGCTGGCGGAGCTTGTCCTCCATGCGGCCCTGGATTTCGATGCGGTCGCTATCACCCGCCTTGGCGGCGGACAGCAGGCGGCCGTGCTGGTCGATCACCTTGACGGAATCGACCGACAGGCCGGGCACCGACCCCGCCATCAGATTGACGATCGCGGAAACCTGGCTGTCGGAAAGCTGGCGGCCACGGGCAAGCTTGACCATGACCGATGCCGAAGGCGCCACGTTGTCGCGCACGAACACCGACTTTTCCGGTTCGGCAAGATGGACCCGCACGGCTTCCACGCCGTCGATTTCCATCATCGTCAGTTCCAGCTCGCGCTCGCGCGCGGCCTGAAGGCGCTGGCCTTCCAGCGTCCGGCTGGCGCCCATCGGCAGCTTGTCGATCATCTGCTGCCCGGTTTCGGGCGCGGCGATCGCCCCGTCCGAGGCAGCGACCATGCGGGCCTTGTAAAGATCGCTTTCCGGCACGGTGATCGCGCCGGTCGAATTGTCGATCGTGTAGGGGATCGACGCCTTGTCGAGCGCGGCGACGACCTGGGCGCGTTCGTTGTCGGAAAGCTGCGAATAGAGCATCCGCTGCGGGGCAGGGGCCATGGTCATCCACAGCACGCCGGCAAGCCCGGCTGCCGACATGCCGGCAAACCAGGGCAGGGCGCGTCGAACCGACGTCTGGCCCATGAAGGCGCGTAGCCGCGCCGAAGCGCCGCCGAGCGCGGGATCGGTCAGCGGCGTCAGCACAGAAGGAGTACTGCCGCCAGCGACAGCGGGAACAAGGTCACTCATTTATCAGACCCCCATCCGCATGATGTCCTGGTACGCGGACAGCAGGCGGTTGCGAACTTGGAGCGTGGCTTCGAAGGCGACGCCGGCTTCCTGCCGGGCGAGCATGACCTTCGCGACATCGGTCACTTCGCCACGTTCGTAGGCTTCGCTGACCGCTTCCGCCTTGTTCTGCGTGGCGCTGACGCTGTCGAGCGCGGACTTGAGTGCTTCGGTGAAACCGCCGGCCGGACCACTGCTCTGGGTCTCGGCCGCGCCCGACGCGGCTGCATCGGGCTTGTGGATCTGCTGAAGCAGGTTGGAACGATCAATGATCTGCTGACGCAGCGCGATGATCTGCTGCACCCCGGCGGCACTTCCGCCGATTCCGTTGATACCACTCATCGACGACCTCCAGCGACTGCGATGCCGGCTTCACGGAAGCTGGCAAGGCGATAGCGTAGCGTGCGTTCCGAAATGCCGAGCTGGCGTGCCGCGGCCACGCGGCTGCCGCCGCAGGCCTCGAGCGTGGCCAGGATTGCCCGCGCTTCGGAAATCTGAACGATGTTGGAAAGCTTGGCTCCGGACGCGCCCATGTCGTCCGCGACGATTTCGGCGGGCGCGGCCGGTACTGCCGGGTTGATCGGCGTCACCGTGCCCGGCATCGGTGCGGCCTGCGCGCCGTTGCGATCAGTGACCAGGCGGGCAGGGCGATCGAACACGATGTGCTGCGGCAGGATTTCCGGCGCATCGCCTGCAAGAAGCAGCGCGCGGCGCACCACGTTTTCCAGTTCGCGGACGTTGCCCGGCCAGGTGTGCTGGGCCAGCAGCGTGATCGCGGCATCGGAAATCCACGGCGTGTTCATTCCGCGCGGAACGTGGCGCAGCATCATCGCGAAGGCGAGCGGCGCGATATCTTCCGGGCGCTCGCACAGCGCGCCCAGCGAGAGCGGGAAAACGTTGAGGCGGTAGTAAAGGTCCGCGCGGAAGCGGCCTTCCTCGACCTCCAGCGGCAGATCCCGGTTGGCGCAGGCGATCACGCGCACGTCAACCTTGACCGGCTGCGTCGCACCCAGCGGCAGGACTTCGCCTTCCTGCAGGGCGCGCAGCAGCTTTGCCTGGAGCGAAATCGGCATCTCCGCGATTTCGTCGAGCAGCAGCGTGCCACCGTCGGCGGCGCGGAAGAAACCTTCGCTGGCCGCGTTGGCGCCGGTGAAGGCGCCCTTCTGGTGACCGAACAGCAGCGCTTCCAGCATCGTTTCCGGCATCGCGGCGCAGTTGATGGCGATGAACGGCTTGTCGGCGCGGCGCGAACGATCGTGGATGAAGCGGCTCAACACTTCCTTGCCGGTTCCGGTCGGGCCGTTGATGAGCACGGGAATGTCGCTCGCGGCGATGCGTTCGGCCAGGGCGAGGACGGAGAGGCTTTCTGGATCGGCGGCTACGGGCGTGCCGGCGGGGGCGGCACAGGCAAGCAGCGCGGCGAGCGCGCCTTCCGAAGCTCCATCGACATAGCGCAGCGTGAACTGGCGGCCTCCCGGCGCGCGGATCAGTTCGTTGTGCGGTGCGCGTTCAAGGGCGATCGCGATCTTTCTGGGATCATGCTGCACGCATTCTTCCGATGCGTACACATACGTACCAGCGCTGCTGCCGAAGCTCCCGACAATAGCATCCGCCCGCTGAACCAGTGGCGCGTTAACGCTTCCGGCTTGTTCAGAGACGTTCAATCCGTCCGTATGTTGATCCATGTTAATGGCCCCCGTCTTAACCATATCTGGTGACGGTTTGCCTCTAAATCCTAAATGAACCATTAACCTCAGTGTTCGTACTTAGGCGTTGAGCGTAGTTTTTTGCACGCCGCGCATTTTTTCCCCTTAAAAACCCGATCCCCATGCCGGTCTTTGCCTCGACAGCCGCGTTATCCCCGTGACTCGGCGGTCCTCTCGGGAACGATCCTCACTGGAGACTGACATGACCGTTATCAACACCAACATCAGCGCACTGCGCGCGGCGAACGCTTCGAACTCGGCCAGCCAGATGCTGGGCACTGCCATGCAGCGCCTGTCCACCGGCACCCGCATCAACAGCGCGAAGGACGACGCCGCCGGCCTCGCCATCGCCACCTCCATGACCTCGCAGATCACTGGCATGAACCAGGGCATCCGCAACGCCAACGACGGCATCTCGCTGGCGCAGACGGCTGAAGGCGCGCTGGGCGAAGTCACCAACATGCTGCAGCGTATCCGCGAACTGGCCACCCAGTCGGCTTCGGGCACCTATCAGGACACCACCGACCGCGCTTACATGCAGACGGAAGTCGACCAGCTGACCTCGCAGATCGACCAGGTCGTCACCAACACCAAGTTCAACGGTGTTGCTCTGTTCGACGGTTCGACCGCGACGGTGAAGATCCAGGCCGGCGCCAACGCCAGCGACACGGTTGACCTTTCGATGGCCGACCTGACCACGCTGGCTGCCAGCGGCGGTGCGGCCGGTTCCTATGACGTTTCGACGGCGACGGCGGCCAATGGCCTTCTGTCGACGCTCGACACCGAACTCGAATCGATCTCCAGCGCCCGTTCGACGCTGGGTGCCGGCCAGAACCGCCTCCAGTCGGCGGTCAACAACCTGACCAGCAACGTCACGAACCTGTCGGATGCCCGCTCGCGCATTCAGGACACCGACTACTCGGCGGAAACGACGGCGCTCGCCAAGGCCCAGATCCTGAGCCAGGCTTCGACGGCGATGATCGCCCAGGCCAACCAGAGCCAGCAGAACGTTCTCTCGCTGCTCCGCTAAGC
The DNA here is from genome assembly GCF_001014975.1 of Novosphingobium sp. MD-1. Taxonomy (GTDB): domain Bacteria; phylum Pseudomonadota; class Alphaproteobacteria; order Sphingomonadales; family Sphingomonadaceae; genus Novosphingobium. Next base: position 101,246 of record NZ_BBXA01000029.1, read on the forward strand.
CTGACGCAACCTGACACCTGCCTCCACCAGGTGGCGGCCCGGCGATCGCGAGATCGCCGGGCCTTTGGCGTTTTGAGCGCGGACATGCGTCATGCCTTCTTGACTCCGCGCGCGCGAGGCTTGACTCCGCGCGCGCGAGGCGATTGGCCGAAGCCGTGGCTTCGTCTGGCAAATATCTCGTGCGGTCCGCCGCCATCCGGTTCCGCCGCCGTCTGCGCGAAAGCGAGGCGGCCTTTATCGTGCTCGCGCTGCTGGCCGGGCTTGCGGCCGGTATCCTCACCAATGCGCAGCAGTTCCTGGCGCACGGCATCCAGCACTTCTTCTATGGCGTCACGATCAACCGCCTGAGCGCGCTCGGATCGATCCATCACCCCTGGCGCCTGCTGGCGCTGCCGATCGGCGGGTTGTTGCTGGTGTTCATGGCGCGATGGCTCCATCGCCGCCGCCGGACGCTGATCGACGTGGTCGAGGCGAATGCGCTGCACGGCGGGCGGTTGCCACTGTCCGACAGCCTGATCATCGCCGGGCAGACCATCGTATCGAATGGTGCGGGCGCTTCGGTCGGGCTCGAAGCCGCCTATGCCCAGATGGGCGGCGGCATCGCCTCCGCGCTGGGGCAATGGTTCAAGCTGCGCCGCGCGGATCTGCGCACGCTGACCGGGGCAGGGGCCGGCGCGGCCGTCGGCGCGGCTTTCGGCGCGCCATTGGCCGGCGCGTTCTATGCCTTCGAGATCGTGATCGGAACCTACACCCCGGCCGCGATCGCACCGGTGGTCACGGCCGCGTTGTCGGCCGTCTTCGTCACGCGCCTGCTTGGCGTGGAGCCTTATCTGATCGCGACGACGGCGGACCGGGTGCTGCACACGCCCGATTATCTTGTCTATGCGGCGCTCGGACTGGTCTGCGCTTTCATGGGCATCGTGGTCATGCGCCTGGTCACGGCGATGGAGCTGGTGGTGCAAGCCTGGACGCGCATCGGCGTGTGGCGGCCGGTGATCGGCGGCTTCCTGCTCATGCCGATCGCCTGGCTCTCGCCGCAGGCGCTGTCGGCCGGACATGGCGCGCTGCACCTCAACCTTCTGCTGCATCCGCCGATCATGTTTCTGCTGACCGTGCTGGCCCTGAAGATCGCGGCGTCCGTGATCTCGCTCAGCTTCGGTTTTCGCGGGGGGCTTTTCTTCGCCTCGCTGTTCCTCGGTTCACTGGCCGGGCAGATTTTTGCCGGTGCGGGCAACATGCTGTTTCCGGGCTTGGCGATCGATTCCAACGATGCGGCACTGGTGGGCATGGCCGCATTCAGCGTGTCCGTGGTGGGTGGTCCGATGACGCTGGCCATGCTGATGCTGGAAACCACGCACGATTTCGCGCTGATGGGCGTGGTGCTGACCGCATCGCTTATTTCCAGCGCCGTCACGCGCGAAGCCTTCGGGTATTCCTTTTCCACCTGGCGCCTTCACGTGCGCGGATCGATCGTGCGAAGTCCGCGCGACATCAGCTGGGTCGTTGACCTTCACGCCGGCCGCATCATGCGCAAGGACTGGGTCAGCATCGCGGACGACAGCACCATTGCCGCGTTTCGCGCGGCGATTCCGTTGGGATCGGCCAGCAAGGCCGTGCTTGTCGATCGCGAAGGGCGTTATCGCGGGATCGTTCCCACGGCGCTGGTCTATCGGTCCGATCTCGCCCCGGATGGCCTGGTCAGTTCAGTAGCCACGCTGGTCGATACCACGCTGCATCCCGAGACGGGCATTCAGGAGATGCTGGCCCTGTTCGATCGGCTGGCCGTGGATGAAATGGTGGTGGTCGATGCCGCCCAGCACGTCGTCGGCGTGGTTACCGAACGCCATGCCCGCCGGCGCTATTTCGAGAAACTCGAAAGCGCGCAGCGGGACATTTTCGGCGAAACCTGAAGGGCAGGCGTCAGTTCACCAGCAGGATGGAAATCCGGCGGTTGCGCGGATCGGACGGGTTGTCCTTCACCAGCAGTTCGCGGTCGGCGACGCCTTCGATCCGGCGGAAGCGGCTTTCGGCCACGCCCTGGTGCATCAGTGCCTGTCGCGTGGCTTCCGCGCGGCCGGCGGAAAGCGACCAGTTGTTGGCGGCCTGACCGGGCTTCCACTGCACCGAATCGGTATGGCCGCGCACGGTGATGCCGGATGGATCGGGGCCGATCGCCTGGCCGATCGCCTGCAACAGTTCGGTCGCGTCGGGCGTCAGCAGCGTGGTGCCGAGGCGGAACATCGAGAAGTTGGCGTCGTCGACCAGGTCGATGCGCGTCCCTTCGGTGGTGTCCACCATGCGGACCTGCCGGGCAAGCTGGCGCAGCTTGGCGTTGGCGGCCAGCTTTTCCTGCAATTTCTTCTCGACGGCCGTGCGTTTGGCCTTCGATCCGCCATCCTTGGCGCCGCCGGTGGCGTCGCGCGGCACGGTCAGAGTCTTGGTGCCGGTCTGCGCGGCCTTGTGCGGATAGTTGTCCGCGTCGGTGATCGAGGAGCCGCCGAGCAGGCCATAGGAGCCGGCTTCGCCTTCCTTCATCTTGACCAGGGTGGGCGTGAAATAGTCGGCAAGGCCCTTGCGCTGCTTCTCCGTGGTTGCGCCCAGCAGCCACAGCAGCAGGAAGAAGGCCATCATCGCGGTCACGAAGTCGGCGTAGGCGACTTTCCACGCGCCGCCATGGTGGCCGCCGGCTACCACCGTCACCTTCTTGACGATGATTGGCGCCGGAGGCGGCTCGTTCTTGCCTCTGGGAGGTTTGGCCATGGGTTCAGCCTTCCCTTAGCGGCCGCGCAGCGCGTCGAGCAGTTCGGACAGGCCGGGGCGGAAGGCGTGGCCAAGACCCGACCGCGCGCTTTCCACCACCAGCGGCTGCGGCCAACCGTGAAGCGAAGCGATGATGACCTGCTTGACCGCCTGGAAGATCATCTCGTCCTGATCGAGCACCTGCTTGAGGCGGCTCGCCAGCGGGGCGACTATGCCATAGGCCAGAAGCACGCCCATGAAGGTACCGACCAGCGCCGAACCGATCATGCCGCCCAGGATGGCCGGCGGCTTGTCGATCGAGCCCATGGTCTTCACGACGCCCAGAACCGCCGCGACGATACCCAGCGCGGGGAGGGCGTCGGCCAGGCCCTGCAGCGCGTGCTGCGGTTCGGCTTCTTCATGGAAGTGCGTCTTCATCGCGTGATCCATCACGTCCTCGACGGCGTGGACTTCAAGCGTGCCGGAGGAGACGACGATCAGGGTCAGCGTATCGCAGATCAGCGAAATCAAGGGTTTGTTGGCGAGAAGCCGCGGGAATTCCGCGAAAATCGGCGAGCTGGCGGGATCGGTGACATGGCTTTCCAGCGCCACCGGCCCGTCCGACCGCAGGATCTTCATCAGCTTGGTGCACAGGATGATCGCGTCGATGTGATCCTGCTTGGTGTGCTTCGGCCCCTTGAACACTTTGGCGAAACCGCCGCCGATCGCCTTCAGCTCGTGCATCGAGTTGCCCGTGACCAGCGCGCCGACAGCCGCGCCGCCGATGATGAGCATTTCGTGCGGGATCGCCTCCATGACCGGCCCCAGCGCGCCGCCAGTGATGGCAAAGCCGCCGAAGACCATGACCAGCAGGATAATGATGCCGATACCAGCGTACATGGAAGTTCAACCCTTCAGAATTCGAAAGCGGTGTTGTTCGGGATCAGCTCAACATGCTGAACAGCGAGAGGCCCGAAAGCTTGGTGAAGCTTGCCTGGCTGGCTTCGAGCACGGTCGAAAGTTCCTGCAGCCGCGTGAAGGCTTCGGTGATGTCGGTGCCACCGATGTCCTTCTGTTCGGTCGCGCGCGATGTGGCCATCGCCGTCTGCCGCTGGACGTTGATGTCGATCCAGGACAGTCGCGAACCGACCACCGTTTGCGCGGTGGTGACCGAATCCAGCCCCGCCTGGAGCGACGTCAGCGCATTGTTGGCGGCGGTGGTGGCCCCGGCGCCCCCTGCGTCGAGCGCGTCGGACAGGGTCTTCACTACCGACATGATGTCGGTCTGCGTCCCGTTCACGTTGAACGACAGAAATTCCGGACCGGTCACGCCACGCGTGACGGTCTGCCCGTCGCCGAGCGCAAGCTGCCCGGCCGAACCGGTACCGATATAGGAGGCGTTGCCCGAAGCATCGACAGTGTAGGCATCGCCGCCCGTCTGGCCACCGAACAGCGCGTGCCCGGCGGAATCGCGCGTATTGGCGAGCGCCACCAGGTTGCCTTGCAACTGCTTCAGCTCGGTGCTGATGCTCGAACGCTGCGTGTCGGACATCGTGCCGCTCGCGGCCTGCGTCGCCAGCTGCTGCACGCGGATGATCGTGTTTGAAAACTCGGTCATTGCCGAATCCGCCAGATTGAGATCCGATGTCGCGCGGTTGGCGGCGTCGGTATCGATCTTGGACAGCGTGTCGGTGCGCGACAGCGCGCGTAGCCGTGATGCCGCGACCGGATCGTCCGACGAGGTCGTCAGCCGATTGCCCGAACTGATCTGCGTCTGCAGCTTTTCCGCCTGGGCGCGAAGCGACGTGAGGTCGAGCGTCGAGCGGCTGTAGAACGCGCTGGTGCTGGTAGCGAAAGTGGTCATGATATCACCTGATGCCTATCAGCGTGTCGAAGATGTTGGAGGCTACCTGCATGACGCGCCCAGATGCCTGGAACGCCTGCTGGTAACGGACGAGATTCACCGCCTCGCTATCGAGATCGACGCCGGACTGTGCGGCCAGCGTGGTCTTGGCGGAATCGGAAATGGTCTTCAGTGCGTCGCGCGTGACCGTGCGGCCCGATACGGCCGACGAGACGTCGAACAGGATCGAGTCCATCTTGCCTGCCGGGTCGGCGTTGCCGAGCGCGTTGCGCAGCGCGTCAAGGTTCGTCGTGTCGAGGCTCTTGGCCGCCGCGCCAGCCGGAGCCGTGGCGATTTGCGAGCCGTTTGTCAGCGCCAGCGAGAAACTGGCCGCATCGGTGCCGGAGAACATGGCCACGCCGGGGTTGCCGTCCACGTCCACGCCGCCGGTCTGGACGCCGTTCACCGTGGTGACGATGTTCGCCGCGAGCGCATCGAGATCGCCATGAAGTTGCGACAGCTTGCCGAGCGCGAGGTTCTGGCCGGCCAGCGAACCGCCGGAAAGGGCAACGCTGGCGCCCGACGCTGTCGAGAACGTGATCGTGCCGTCCGCGGCAGTCGCGGCGGCCAGCGCGTCGGTGGACCCGCCGTTGACGATCGCGGGGCCGGCGGCGCCGCCGATCTGCACTTTCACGGTGCCGTCCGGCGAGAACGTGGTCGCGATGTCGCCGTACTGGCTCATCTGCTGCAACAGATTGTCGCGCTGGTCGAGCAGCGAGGTCTGGTCGCTGGTCGCGTCCGATGCCCGCGCGAGGCGGACGTTGGTGCGGGCCAGTTCCTGCGCCAGGCGGTTCACCTCGGTCACGCCCGCGTTGGCTTCGAAGTGCAGGCCGTTGCCCACCGCATCGAGCTGCTGCGAGGCGATCTGGAAGGTGTTGGTCATCGTCCGCGCGCTTTCCACGACGGATGCGCGCAGAGAACTGTCGGTCGGATCTTCCTTCAGCTTCTGAAGGGTGGATTCGAACGACGTGATTGAATCATAGACGTTGGACTGTTCCAGCGCCGTTTCGACGTTGCTGAGGCCGGTTACTTCCGCATCGGCGCGCGCCGTGTCGGAGCCGGTCCGGCGCACTTCCGATTGCCGGAAGGCATCGGCGTTGCGCACCACCTGGCTGACGCGGACGCCCGACAGCGAAACGTCGGACGTCTGTCCGAAATAGCCCGTGGTCGAAACCTCGGACATCTTGGCCGTGCGGCGGACATAGCCTTCCGTCGACGCGTTCGCGATGTTCTGGGCGGTGACGTCCAGCGCGATCCGCGCAGCTTTCGCGCCGCTGCGGGCAATCGAGAGAAGGTCTGACGACATCGCCGGTTACTCCTTTTTCGCCGAAGCCTGCGGGAAGCGGGCGGCAATCTGCGCCTCGATCTGCTTGGCGAAACCAAGCGTGCCCGTCTTGGAAGCGATGTCGGCGAACTGTTCATCGCGCATCGTGGTAAATGTTTCGTTGCCACGGCCCGCGAAAGGATCGTCCTCGCCGGCAAAATTCGTCTTGTGGGCCGCCGACAGCATCTGCCGCAGGAAAATCGCCTCGAAACCCTGCGCCGCCTGGCGCAGTTTCCCGCGCTCGGTCGAGAGGGCGTCGGTGGCGGCGGATACCACGCCGCCGACGTTGATCGGGAGAATGCTCATATCACCACCATTTCCGCCTTGAGCGATCCGGCCTGCTTCAGCGCTTCCAGGATCGCGACGAGGTCCGAGGGCGTGACGCCCAGCTTGTTGAGGGCATCGACGATCGACGACAGCGAGGCGCCCGGCTTGAACAGGGCGACGTGCGCCTGCTGTTCCTGCACGTCGATCTGGCTGTTCGGCGTTACCGTGGTGCGGCCGTTGCTGAAGGGCGCGGGCTGCGAAACCTGAGGTTTTTCGTCGATCTTCACCACCAGCTTGCCGTGGCTGATCGCGGCCGGCGCAAGGCGCACGGCGCTGTTGATCACCACGGTGCCGGTGCGGCTGTTGACGATCACGCGCGCGGGGGTTTCGGCCGGGTTGACCTCGATCATCTCGACCGCGGCCATCGTGCTCGCACGCGCGTCGGCGCCTTCGGGCAGGTGCAGCGCCAGGGTCACGCCGTCTTCCACCGAAGCCATGCCGGGATAACGCGCGTTGATCGCGTCGCGCACGCGCGATGCGGTCAGGAAGTCCGCGTTGAACAGGTTCCAGCGCAGGATCGGGTTGTCGTCGAAGCCGGTGGCGACCGCGCGTTCCACGCTGGCGCCCTCGGCGATCCGGCCGACGGTGGGAATGTTCACGGTGACTTGCGAACCGTCCTTGGCGGCGACGCCCAGGCCGCCGACAGCCAGGTTGCCCTGCGCCATCGCATAGATCTGCCCATCCGCGCCGTAGAGCGGCGTCATGATGAGCGCGCCACCGCGCAGCGACTTGGCCTTGCCCAGCGTGGAGACGGTAACGTCGATGCGCTGACCCGGCTTGGCGAAGGCGGGCAGGTCGGCGGTGATGAGCACGGCGGCCGCGTTCTTGAGGCCCGGCGACACGCCCGGCGGCAATTGCACGCCCAGCCTGCCAGCGGTGCCTTTCATCGCCTGCGTCAGGTATTCCAGGTTGTCATCGCCCGTTCCGGCCAACCCGACGACGATGCCGTATCCGGTGAGCTGGTTGGTGCGGACGCCCTGAAACGCGCCCAGATCGCGCACGCGCTCGGCATGGGCCGCCACGGGGGCGACAGCGGCGAGCGCGGCGGCGATGGCGGCGGTCAGGGGAAGGAGCAGGCGGCGCATGACGGACCTCGAGGAAAGCCTCAGAAGGGGCTGAGAATGTTGAAGAACTTGCTGAGCCAACCTTCACGGCTGGCCCGCTGGATCGCGCCGTTTCCGGCATATTCGATCCGCGCGTCGGCGACTTGCGTCGAAACGAGGCTGTTGTTCTGGTCGATGTCGCCAAGGCGCACGATCCCGGAAAACTGAACCCATTCCTGACCCTGGCTCAACAGCAAGCGCTTTTCCCCTCTGACGAGGGCGGTGCCGTTCGGTCGCACTTCCGCGATCGTGACGGACAGCGAACCCCCGAGAGAGTTCGTCTGCGCGGCATTGCCCTTGCCATTGAACGACGATCCGGCCGACGCTTTAAGGGCGTTGGGGTCAAGAAACGACAAAGGGCCTGCACTCGGCGGTACGATATTGGCGCTGCCGGCACGGTCGGTCTTGGAACTGGCCGACTTCGAGGTGGTCATCTGTTCGACCAGCACGATTGTCAGCGGATCGCCGACCGCGTGGGCGCGGCGTCCTTCGACCAGACCCGCATACCCGGCCGACGCATTGAAGATGGCGCCGTCCGCGGGGCGCGGGGCGGGCTGCTGCGGCAAGGTGGCGCCGAAGCCGACCGGCGGCTTGCGACCGGCCCATGCCGGGCCTGCGACGTTCAGCGCGAGCAGCGCCGCACCGACAAGCAGGGCCTTGCCGGCGCGCGCGCGATTGAAGGGGGAAAGCATCATGGTCACAGCGTCTGGTTCGCGTTCTTGAGCATTTCGTCGACAGCGGAGATCATCTTGGAGTTGATCTCGTAGGCGCGCTGGGTCTCGATCATGTCGACCAGCTCCTGCACCACGTTGACGTTGCTCGCTTCGAGGAAGCCCTGCTTGATGTGGCCGCGGCCGTTGTCACCGGGAATGCCGATCTGCGCGGTGCCGCTGGCGGCGGTTTCCATCAGGAAGTTGTCGCTGCTGGCGCGCAGGCCCGCCGGGTTGGCGAAGCTGGCGACCGTCAACTGACCGAGCTGCGTCGGTTCGGCGTTGCCCGGCAGCGTGGCCGATACAGTGCCGTCCTGGGCGACCGTGATCGCCGATGCGCCTTCCGGAATCGTGATCGTGGGCTGCACGACATAGCCCTGCGCGGTGACGAGCTGGCCTTCGGCCGAACGGCTGAAGTTGCCCGCGCGGGTATAGGCCAGCTGACCGCCGGGCAGAGTCACCTGGAAGAAGCCGTCGCCATCGAGCGCCAGGTCCAGCGCGTTGTCGGTGTTCTGCAGCGATCCCTGCGATTCGATGCGCGTGGTCGACTGGATGCCGACGCCGGTGCCGAGGTTGAGGCCCGTGGCATAGGCGGTTTCGTTCGACGATTGCTGTCCGGCGACGCGCGCGTCCTGATAGGCCAGCGTGGCGAAGTTGGCGCGATCGCGCTTGAAGGCGGTCGTCCCGACGTTGGCGAGGTTGTTCGCGATCACGCGCATCCGCGTGTCCTGCGCCTCAAGCCCGGTGCGGGCGACGTGAAGGGCTGAACTGGGCATCGTTCGGTACTCCGTTAGCTGCTGATGCGCATGAGCGCGGCGCTGTTTTCATCGACCTCGCGCGCGGTCGAGATCAGTTTTGTGCGGATGTCGAAGCTGCGCTGCGCCTCGATCATCTGGACCAGGACGTCGGCCGGATTGACGTTCGACTGCTCGAGCGATCCGGTCACGACGCGGGCATCCTCATCGCCGGGCAGCACGCCGCCGCCTTCGACGCGGAAGAAGCCGTCGATGCCCTTCTTGATGGGCGATCCATCGGTGCTGACCAGCTTGATCCGGTCCACCACCTGCGGCGGGGTGTCAGGCGTCGCCGGGTCGGCGGCCATGACGCTGCCGTCGGGCGCGACGGTGATCTTCGAACCGAGCGGCACGGTGATCGGCCCTCCACTGCCGATCACCGGCCGCCCGTCGCCATTGACGAGCAGCCCGGTCGCGTCGACCGAAAGATCGCCACGACGGGTATAGGCCTCGGAACCGTCGTCCGCCTGGACCGTCAGCATGGTCTTGCCGTTCATCGCGATATCCAGCGGATTGTTCGTCGCGATGATCGCTCCCTGCTTCATGTCCGCGCCATAGACCTCGCCGTCCGTCATGGCCCGCGCCTCCAGGCTGGGGCCTTTCAGGGTCATCGGCGTGGTCGTGAGCATTTCGGCACGGAAGCCCACGGTCTGCGAGTTCGCCATGTTGTTGGCGATCATCCGCTGCTTCGTCATTGACGTGCTCATGCCCGAATAGGCGGTGTAGATCAGGCGGTCCATGGTTTAGCCTCAGCTCCGCAGGTTGATCACGGTCTGCGAGATCTGCGTGGCCGTATCGATCGCCTTCGCGTTCGCCTGGAAATTGCGCTGGGCCGTGATCAGCCCGACCAGTTCCTCGGCGATGTCGACGTTCGAACGCTCGACCGCGCCGGCGAGAAGCCCGCCATACTTGCCGGTCGAAGGCGTGCCATAAGCGGCCGGGCCGGAAATGCCGGTCACGCTCCAGTTCGAGGAGCCTTCCTGGCGCAGGCCGGTGGGCGTGGTGAACGAGGCCAGCGCGACCGTGCCGATCACGGTGTTCGAGCCATCCGCGTAGGACGCCGTGACATCGCCGTTCTCGGCGATGGTGATGCCGGCATATTCCGAACCGGCGCCGTTGGTCAGCGGGATCTGCGCGTCGGTCAGCGTGGAGCCGCCCGGAGCATAGATCTGCAGGCGGTTGTTCGTGTCGTCATGGATATAGCCGTTGCTGTCCAGGTCGAACGAGCCGTTGCGGGTGTAATAGGTGTTGCCCGTTACCCCATCGCGCGTGGTGAAGAAGCCTTCGCCCGTGATGGCGACATCGAGCGCGTTGCCCGTCAGGTCGGTGGCGCCGGCCTTGAAGTTCTGCTTGATCGCCGAAACCTGCGCGCCGATGCCGATGGTCATGGTCGGCGAGGTCTGCGCGGTGGTGGCCACGATATCCGCGAAATCGGTACGGCTCGATTTGAAGCCGTTGGTTTCCGCGTTGGCGATGTTGTTGCTGATGACGCCAAGATCGGTCTGGGCGTTCTTCAGGCCGGTGAGTGAAGTGTAGAAAGACATGGTGGAGGTCCTTTCCGGTTGAAGGTCTTAGCTCGCCGTGCCCGTGAGCTTGGTGTTCAGAGTGGCGATCTGGCTGGAGATGGTCTTGAGCGTGCTGCTCATGTCGTTCGAGGTCGAAAGGCTCGAGAACTGCGCGAGCTGCGCGACCATCTGGGTGTTGTCCACCGGGGCGGTCGGGTCCTGGTTCTGAAGCTGCGTGGTCAGCAGTTTCAGGAAATCACCCGCACCCAGCGAGCCCCACGAGTTCTTGGCGGTGGACGTGTTGGTCGTCGAACCGGTGCCCGACGTATTGGAAACGCTGCTGGTCATTATTTCATCCTCATCGTATCGAGCATCAGTTGCTTGGCGGTCTGCATCGCCTCGACAACATTCTGGTACTGGCGAGAGCTTTCGAGCATCTCGACCATTTCCGCACTTTCATCGACCGGAGCGGACCAGACATCGCCGTTCTGGTCGGCGAGCGGGTTGTCCGGCTGGTGATCCTTGATCGGCGTCGCGGACGAACGGTACACGCCGTTGACCTTGACGGTGGCAAGGCCCGTCGACCGGTCCAGTTCTTCGGAGAAGACGGGACGCAGCGGGCGGTAGGCCGTGCTTTCGCTGGACGAGACCGTGCCCGCGTTCGCGAGGTTCGATGCCGCCGCGTTCATGCGCACGAGCTGCGCGGACATCGCGCGGCCAGCCACGTTGAACAGCGTCATGGGGGAGGTGTTTGGGCCTGCCATGGTTATTCGCCCTTGAGCGCGCGCGTGACGTTGTCGATGCGTCCGCGGATGAAGGAGAGTGTCGCGGTGTATCCCACCGCGTTTTCGGCGAAGGCGGTCTGCTCGGTCGCCATCTCGACGGTGTTGCCGTCAAGGCTGGGCATGACCGGCACGCGATAGCGCGTGGCCGATGCCATCGCCTGGTCTTCGCTCGCGCCCGTGGCGCGCGCCTTCAGCGCGGCCTGGAAATCGATGTCCTTGGCCTTGTAGCCCGGTGTTCCGGCGTTCGCGATGTTGGACGTCAGCAGGCCCATGCGCTGCGAACGCAGCTCAAGCGCCTTGCCATGTATCCCGAAAAGACTGTCGCTCATCGTCGGTCAGCTCCGCATAGGTGTTGCCGACATCGATTTTGCAAGCATCGTGCCAAATCGTTTTGCCGCTCCCGCGCATCGTCCAAGCGGCAAAATCGCGGCGCATTTCCGGCAAGGGATTGCCGTTTGGCGGCGGATACCGGCAAAGTTCGGCCACTCCCTGAAACCTCGGAAAACAAAGCCGTTCTTCGCCCCGAGCAGGAGTTCCTGATCCATGGATTTCACGCATTTCTACAATCCCGCCGCCGCCGTCATCGTCTTTGGCGGCACCGCGCTGGCCGCTGTGCTGCGCTGTGGCCTGTCTGCGACCGTAACGACGGGGAAGGCGCTGACGGACCTGTTCCGGCCGCGCTTCCGTGCCGATGCCGTCCGCGCCGTCCTGGCCGGGCAGGCCGCCGACATTCGCGCCAACGGCCTGTTGCGCGCCCAGCCGTGCCGCAGCGGTGATCGCGAGTTCGATGAAGCCACCAACGCCATGCTGTCGGCCCGGTCGGTCTCTGGCCTGCTGGAAAAGCACGAGGCCTTTCGCGCCGCGCGCCGGACGAAAGCGGGCGAGGCGGCGGGGATGCTGGCGCAGGCGGCCGATCTGGCACCGGTGTTCGGCCTTGCCGGAACGCTCGTATCGCTGACGCAGTTGCCGGCCGACGGTGTGGCACGCGGCGCTTTTTCCAGCGCCATCGGGATGGCGGTGCTGACCACGCTTTACGGGCTGATCTTCGCCAATCTGGTGCTCGGTCCGCTGGCCAAGATGGTCGAGCGGCGCGCGCGTGACGAAGAAGCTGCGCGTCAGTCGGTGATCGACTGGCTGGTTCAGCAGGTCGCGCTCGCCACGCCGCGCCATGCGCGCCATGAGGCGGATCACCATGGTGGCCACACCGCTGCGCGCCACGGTGCGGACGAACATGCCGCTGCCGCGACGCGTGCGGGGGAAGCGGCATGATCGTTCGCCCGTCGACCGGCTGGCAGACCATTCTGGCCGACCTGTCGATGATCCTGTTCATGATCGCGGCTTCCGCGCTGGCCAACACGCCGGAGAAAGCGCAGCCCGTGGCGAAAGCCCATGCCGCCGCCGCTCATACCCCGCCGCCGGCACCCGTCCAGGCCTCGGTTCGCGCCGAGCCGGTGGGCGTGTGGTCCGATGGCGCGGGCGCTCCGCCTTTGGCGCAATGGCTTGCCGATCAGGGCAGCGATCCGCGTTTGCGCGTGACGATCGTGGTGCGCCATGGCCCCGGCGACCAGGCGGCCGCGTTCGCGCGCGCCGCGGCGCTGGCGCAGAGCGCGGGCGAACGTGGCAAAAACGCGCGCGTTGTCGTGGAGCCGGGCATCTCGCGCGGGGCTACGGTCACGCTTGGCTTCGATACCGAAGAAAGCGCATCGGCAACCTGATGGATGGCACGATGTTTGCTTATTTGCGAGAGACACTTACTTATCCGGGGTCCTTACCCATGACGCGCAAGATTCCTTCTTTCAGCTTTCTGGCCATGGCGCTGGCTGGCGCCGCTATCGGCACGCCGGCACAGGCCCAGCGGGCCGGGCTTGCCGATCTGACCGATATCGACATCGCCGTGGCGCGCTTTACCGGTTCGCCGATCGGCGTGCCTGGGGGCGCTGCCTTGCCGGTGGATCGCCGGATGCGCCTCGCCGCCTGCCGTGCGCCACTGGCGCTCTCCTGGCGGGGCGGCACGCGCGATAGCGTGATCGTTCAGTGTCCGGACGCCGGCAGCTGGCGCATTTTCGTGCCGGTGGTCGGCCTTGCGCCGGCAACCCGGCAAGAAGCTGCCGCCCCGGCGGTTCTGCGCGGCGAAGCCGTGACGGTTTCCGTGACGGGCGAGGGCTTTGCCGTCTCCCAACCCGGAGAAGCCATGGATTCCGGGGCTGTTGGCGCGTGGATACGGGTCAAGACCTCGGCCAAATCCGACCCCGTGCGTGCGCAGATCGTGCGTCCGGGACTGGTGGAACTACCGATCGAATGACCGCCATTCGGCAATTTTTTTCCGGGTGGCCTTAACGCACCGGCTTCAACGCCGTTCTTGGGCATGAGAAACGCTATAGGAGCGGGACCATGCCATCATTTGAAATCGGACCGACGCGCCCGGTTGGCGCGGTTCAGGTCAAGACTGTGAACACCGAGACTGGCCTGCAATCGGTCAAAGCGGACGATCAGCCGGCAACCTCCGGCAGTGTGGCTTCGTCCACACCGCAGGTGGAAACCAGCGAAGCGGTCAAAGCCGGCACTGCGCCGGTCAACTCCGAACGGGTTGCGGAAATCCGCAAGGCGATCGAGAGCGGCCGCTATCCCCTGATCCCCGCCAAGATCGCTGACGCGATGATTGCTGCCGGTATGCTCTGGAGGAGCCCGCAATGAGCCATGAAGCCGCCGTCCGTCCCATCGAAATGCGCGACACGCTGCGGCAGATGGTTGCCGTCCTGCAAAAGGAACGGCACGCGCTTGCCGGCCTTGACGTGGATGCGATCATGGGATGCGCGGTGGACAAGGGCAACCTGTGCGGGCGCCTGGGTGACGCTTCACCGGAACTGGTCGATGAGGAATGCCGCGGCCTTCTGGACGCTGCGCGGCGCCTTAATGAAGCCAACCGCCGCGTGCGCAACCTGATCGCCTCGAATGTTTCGGCGCGTCTGGACGCGATGGTGGGGGCACCGACGCTTTACAATGCGCATCGCTCGACCCGCCGGCTGAACTACCGGGCCTGATATTTATTTCCCTGCGCCCCTTAATCGGGGTGTTTGGCACGATATTTGCTGATCCCTTTCCTGAAGCCGCTTTCGAAATCGGAAGCAGCGTGACGGAAAGGGATTTTTGTGAGTTCAGTCCAGTCTCCCGCCGGGCCGGCCGCATGGGCCGCTGCCATGGATGGAACAACCGGGCCGGGCGATGTGCGCGCCGCCATCTCGCGCGCCGCACAGGCGACGGGGGTCGACTTCGGCTACCTGCTGGCGCAGGCAAGGCTTGAATCCGGCCTCAATCCCAACGCACGCGCGCGCACTTCCAGCGCCACCGGGCTTTACCAGTTCACCAATTCCACCTGGCTGCGCACGCTGGACAAGCATGGCGCGGATCATGGCTATGACTGGGCCGGCAGCGTCATCGAGAACGGCAGCGTCCGCGATCCGGCGCTGCGCCAGCAGATCATGTCGATGCGCTCCGATCCGCAGCTTTCGGCGCTGATGGCGGGCGAACTGGCCAACGACAACCGCAACTATCTGTTCGGCGTGCTGGGGCGGCAGCCGGGGAATTCCGAACTCTATCTCGCGCACTTTCTCGGCGCGGAAGGGGCGGGACGCTTCCTGACCGCCATGGCGACCGATCCCTCGCAATCGGCAGCGGCACTGTTGCCGCAGGCCGCGGCTTCGAACCGGTCGATCTTCTATGACGATAGCGGCGCGCCGCGTTCGCTGCAGGGGGTGATGAGCCTTCTCAGCGGCCGCCTTGCCGCCGCCGGTGGCGCGACGGGCAGCGACATGGCCTGGGCCGGCGGCTATTTGCCGGCAGCGCCCGGCAACGTCATGCCGGTCGATAGCACGCCCACGTTCACGGGTGGCCCGATCGCGCAGGAATTCCAGGCGACGGCCTATGCCGCCGGCCAGCAACCGGCCCGTCCGGCTTCCTCGATGGCGGACACGCTGCGCGATGCCTTCGCGCTGAACGACGCTTCCGCCACGCCCAGCCATGTCCGCGCCGCCTATGACCGGCTCCGCTCTTTCGGACTCTAAGCCACGATGCTCAAGCGCCTAGGCTCACCCAGTGCTCTCGCCTTGCCGGCGGGGATTCTCACGCTCATCGTCCTGATGATCGTGCCGATCCCGTCGTTCATGCTCGACGTGTTCTTCGTCCTCAACATCGCCCTTTCGGTGGCGATCCTGATGGCCTCGATGAATGCCGAGAAGCCGCTGGATTTCTCGTCCTTCCCATCCGTCCTCCTGTTCGGCACCCTGTTGCGCCTGGCGCTCAACGTTGCCTCCACGCGCATCGTGCTGGTCAACGGGCACCAGGGCGGCGCGGCGGCCGGCCATGTGATCGAGGCGTTCGGCGCCTTCCTGATCGGTGGCAACTTCGCTGTTGGCCTGTTCGTGTTCATGATCCTGATGATCATCAACCTGATGGTGGTGACCAAGGGTGCTGGCCGCGTTTCGGAAGTGTCCGCGCGCTTCACCCTGGATGCCTTGCCGGGCAAGCAGATGGCGATCGACGCCGACCTTGCCGCCGGCCTGCTCACCGCCGACGAAGCCAAGGCCCGTCGCCGCGAAGTGGCGACCGAGGCGGACTTCTACGGTTCGATGGACGGTGCCAGCAAGTTCGTGAAGGGCGATGCCATTGCGGCCCTGCTGATCCTTGCGGTCAACATCATCGCGGGCTTCTGTCTGGGCATGATCAGCCACGGGCTGACCGCCGGCGATGCCGCGCAGAAATACGTGACGCTGGCGGTTGGCGACGCGCTGGTGGCGCAAGTCCCCTCGCTGCTGCTCTCCATTGCCGCCGCCGTGATCGTGACCCGTGTGTCGGATACCCGCGACCTTGCCGGGCAGATCGGCGGCCAGCTCGCCGATCCGCGCACCTGGCTGCCGGTTGCGGTGATCCTGGGCGCGATCGGCATGATACCGGCGATGCCGCAGTCCATCTTCCTGCCGGCTGCCGGACTTGCGGGCTGGCTGTGGTGGGCGCTGAAGAAGCGCGCCGAACGCCCCGCGCCCGAAGTGGTCGAGGAGGAAATCCCGGTCGATCCCTCGCGCATCACGCTCGAAGAGGTCAGCGACCAGACGCTCGTCACCATCGAGCTGGGCTATGGCCTTGTCCATCTCGTCGACGACCGGCGCGGTTCGCCGCTGGTTGCCCGCATTACCGGCGTGCGCAAGCAGCTCAGCCAGACCTTCGGCTTCATCGTGCCGCAGTTCCGTGTGCGTGATGCGCTCGATCTGCCGCCGAACGATTATCGCATCGTGCTGGGCGGCGTCACGCTGGGCGGGGCGAGCATCAAGGGCGAGAAGATTCTGGCCATCGATGTGGGCGAGGCCCGCGAGAACCACGGGCTGCAGGGCGATGCCACGCGCGATCCCAGCTTCGGCTGCCCGGCGCTGTGGATCGATGCCGCCCAGCGCGACCATGCCATCGCCGAAGGATTCCTGACAGTCGATGCCAGCACGGTCATCGCTACGCACCTCAACCAGCTTCTCGGCGAACGCCCGCAAGTGCTTCTGGGACCGGACGAAGTTCGCGCCATCTTCGACGCGGTCAAGGTCCGCGCGGCCGGCCTGGTCGAAACGATCTACCCGCAGCCGCTGTCGCTGGGCGCCGTCACGCGCCTGTTCCATGCGCTGCTGGAAGACGGTGTCAGCATTGCCCATCCGCTGCCGATCCTCTCGGCCTTGAGCGAAGCGGTGCTGCAGACGACCGAGCACGATCGCCTGGTGGACATCCTGCGCGCGCGCCTTGGCGCGATGATCGTCGCGCGGGTGTGCGGGCCGAACGATCGCCTGCCGGTGTTGACGCTCGACGGTTCGCTGGAACAGATGATCGTGCAGGGGTTGCAGGACCCGGTAACCGGCCAGCCAGTGATCGAACCCGATCTCGCGCGCGGGATCGGGGAACGGGTGGCGCAGATCATCAGCGATCGCGGGCCGACCGCGTCGCCGGTGGCGCTGGTGGTCCAGCCCCGCGCGCGCCGTGCGCTTTCCGCGCTGCTGCGGATGCGTGCGCCGACCTGTCTTGTCATTTCGATCTCCGAACTGCCGCCGACGCAGCCGATCGAGGTCATTTCCGTCATCGGAAACGAGGCGCCCAGGCCCGTTCCCGCGCTTCCCCAACCGTCAGTGCTGCACCCCGAGGGCCTTGCTGCATGAAACATGATCAACGTCGATTTGCCGCCGCGCGTGCCTACCGTGACGATACCGCGGATCGTATCCGCCGGTTTCTGCCCATGGTCCGGCGCCTGGCGTGGCACATCCATGGGTCCGGGCGCGCCGGCATGGAACTGGAAGATCTGGTGCAGGCCGGGCTGGTCGCCTTGACCGAATGCGCCCAAAAGCACTCTGGCCCGACGGAGGATGGCTTTGCCGCCTATGCCAAGATGCGCGTGCGCGGGGCCATGGTCGATCTGGTGCGTCGTGTGACGCCGCTTTCGCGCAGCGTTTCCGAACGGCGCAGGATGCTGGCCGATCATACCGCGACGCTGCGCAACGAACTGGGGCGCGATCCCACCGATGCCGAACTGGCCGCCGCCATGGGCCTTACCGACCAGGAGCTTGCCACCTTGCACGCCGGGAGCGAACCAGTGCGCTTTGAAACGATCGACAGCGCCTATTCCGACAGCGACCCGGCCTTCGCCGACGACCGGCCGGACAGCTTCGCCTTGCTGGCCGACGAACAGATGCGCGCGCGGGTGGCCTTCGCCATCGCCGCGTTGCCGGAACGGCTCCAGCTCGTCATCCAGCTTTACTTCGTCGAGGAACTGAACCTCGCCGAAATCGCGCAGGTGCTCGACGTCAGCATTCCCCGTGTCCACCAGCTCAAGGCGCAGGCGCTCGAAAAGCTGCGCGCCGCGCTGGGGGACGAGGCCGACATTCTCTGATCGGCTCTTGCCGTGCCGGCTCCCATGATTTAATCGATCGGTTAAATCATGGGAGAGCAAGATGCGGATTGATGCGGGCATGGCCGCCGTCGTTACCGGCGGCGCTTCGGGACTGGGGCGCGCCACGGCAGAGGCGCTGGCCGCCAGCGGAGTCCAGGTCGCGATCTTCGATCTGAACGAGGAACTGGGCCAGGAGGTCGCGAGCGCGATCGGGGGCTTGTTCTGCAAGGTCGATATTACCAGCGAACAATCGGTGGTGGCCGGCTTCGAAAAGGCGCGCGCCGCGCACGGGCAGGAACGCGTCTGCGTCCACTGCGCCATGGCCAACCGCAAGGGCAAGACCGTCGGCCGCAACAAGGAGACCGGCGAGTTCGTGCGCCTTTCGACCGAAGACTACGAATTTGCTGCGCAGGGCATCCTGATCGCCAGCTACCGTGTCGCCTCTTTGTCGGCGCTCGGCATGGCTGGGCTGGACCCGCTGGAGGACGGCGAACGTGGCACCATCATTCTCACCGCCTCGGTCGCCGCGCAGGATGCGCAGGTGGGGCAGGTCGCCTACGGTTCGCTGAAGGCTGGCGTGAACGGCCTTGTGCTGCCGATGGCGCGCGATCTGATGGACCTTGGCATCCGCGTGAACTCGATCATGCCCGGCATCTTCGGCACGCCGTTGCTGGGCCGCCTGCCGGAAAAGGTGCTGGATGGCCTCAACGCCTCGGTCCCGTTCCCGAAACGGCTGGGCAAGCCCGAGGAATTCGCCTCGCTGGCGATGGAACTGGTGCGCAATTCCTATTTCAACGGCCAGAACATCCGCCTTGACGGCGCGATCCGGATGGCGCCCCGCTGATGCCCATTCGCCTATGCCGCAAGGCTCAGGCGCCCGATGGCGTCTGGGTCTGCTGCTCCACCACGATGGGATCGCCCACGCCGATGCGCTTGCCGTCGGTGATGATGACCTTGTCGCCCAGCTTTGCCTGTTCGAACAGGCGCTTGGCAAAGGCATCCGGCACGCCGATGCAGCCGTTGGTGGCATAGCCCTTTTCCACCTTGCTGCCGTGGATCGAGACGCCGTCGTTGGTCAGCCGCAGCATGTAGGGCATCGGCGCGTCATAGATGTTGGAAACGTGATCGGCGTCCTTCTCGGTGATCGGGAAGACGCCGACAGGAGTGGGCTTGTCGCCATAGCCCTTGAGGATCGCGGTCGCGCCGATCTCGTGGCCGTTGCGGAACACGGAGAGGGTGCGCGCCGCGAGATCGACCGTCACGACCAGCGGTCCTGGCTCGCCCTTGCTTTCGTCCCAGAAGAACTGGCCGAACTTGATCGGTTCGTCGATTTTCAGGATCGACTTGACCACAAAGGGATCGTCGGCCGGCGGTTGCGGGACGGCGGCGTTAGCGGCAGGCTGTGGTGCCGTGGCGGCGGGTTTGGCCGGCGCGGGCTTCGCTGCCTCGTCCTTGTGCGGGAAAAACACCTGCGCCGCATCCTGGCCCACGTGGAACGCCAGCATCGAGGCGAGCGACATGGCAACGAAACCGGCGGGCACGCGAATCCAGCGCTTGCGCAGCAGGTTCATCGGTCCATCGTCTTTCACGGGTGCCGGCCTTTCATCGCCTTCGGTCGCGAACCGTGCGTCCATGCTTCGCGCGGCCTTGCGCACGGCTTAACACACAGGGCTGAAAGGGAAGTAAACCCGATTGTTCCTCCCGCTATCGGCGGCAGCCGTTACTCGCTGCGGACGGTGATGTCCTTCGATACAAGGTCCATCGTGCCGTAGCTGGTGAAGAAGCTGGCGTCCGCCGCATCGCGCCCCACGCCGATCACCGCGAAGGCGTCGGGCGTGATCATCCCCGTGGCATCGACGATGCGCCAGCTTCCGCCTTGGCCCGCCGGATCGGCGAGGAACACCTCGGCCACGGCGTGAAAGTCCTGCGGCGATACACCGGGGCCATAGCCGGACGCGAAGCGGGCGGGGATGGCCGCCGCGCGGGCAAGGGCGATCAGCGTATGGGCATAGTCGCGGCACACGCCCCGTCGCTCGACGAAGCTGTCCAGCGCGGTGGTCGCGGAATTGCTCGATCCCGGAACGTAACGGAAGTGGCCGGCGATCCAGGCGCGCATCGCCTCCACCTTCGCACCGCCCGCCAGCGCACCGAATTCCTCCTGCACGAAGGGCTGGAGCCGGCTGGCCGGGCAATAGAGCGAATCGAGCAGATAGGGCACCGCCTCTCCCGGCAGGCGGTGCGGCGGCAGCCCGGCTAGCGACGCCAGGTCGAAATCGTTGCGCAGCACTTCGATCCGCGCATCGTAACTGACCGAGAATTCGCCGTCGTGGTGAACCCATATCCTTTCGCCGATGCCATCCTGTGCCCCCACGCGCAGAAAGTGCGGGGTGGGCGTGCTGGCGATGTTTGCGGAAAGGATGGACTGTTGCGAGGTCGGGGCCGCTTCGATCTGGAGCAAGGCATCGGTTGCGCCATACATGCGGCAGGAAAGGCGGGTGGCTATGGTGAGGATCATGATCGCTCCAATGGTTTGACCGCCCATGCGTTCCGATGATGTCAGCCGCGTGAAAGGAAAGGCATGGTACGCGCGATTCGATGGACATGCCGGGAAATCTGATCGCTGCCTTGCCGCCGGCGCTGACCGGTGCCCCGCCGCTGCTTCTGGCGGCGGGCGGCGCGATCGTGCTGGTGATGATCGCCGGCATGATTCGCGGCTTTCTACCGTTGACCGGGCGGCTGCTGGGCCTTGTCGGCAATGTCGCGTTGCTGGCGGTGTTCGCGCTGACGGTGGTGCGCTTCGTGCATCTCGATCCCACGTTCGATTCTCTCACCTCCAACATCGGGATGCCGGCGCAGACCGTGGCGGGTGGCGAAACGCGCATTCCCCTGGCGGCCGACGGGCACTACTGGATCGAAGCGCGCGTCAACGGCGTGCGCCAGCGCTTCATGGTCGATACCGGGGCCACCATCACGGCGCTGTCCGACGATGCCGCCGCCGCCGCCGACATCAGGCCCGATCCGTTGCGCCTGCCGGTATCGGTGCGCACGGCGAACGGAGAAGTGGAGGCGCGCATGGCGCGGGTGGGCGAATTGCGCTTCGGATCGATCGTGGCGCGCGACATGGACGTGATCGTCACCGGATCGACCGGCGGCCTCAATGTGCTGGGCATGAACCTGCTGTCGCGGCTGAAGTCGTGGCGCGTGGAAGGCGGTGTCCTGATCCTGAGTCCGAAGCATCCGCAGAAGGCGGCGGATACGCCATCCTGAGCCGCGGGATCAGGATGGCCTCGCGACGAACAGGAACGTCAGGTGTCGCCACGCCGCTTCCATCGGCCCCTGGCGGAATCGGGCAAGCCACCATGCCGGCCAGGCCAGCATCGCGATCCAGCCGAGAACGACGAAAGCCGGCAGCCACATGCGCGGCAGTTCGGGGCCGAGGCCCAGGCCCCAGCCCGAAAACACGGCGCCCATCAGCACCGTGGTCCCCAGGTAGTTGGTGAAGGCGCAGCGTCCGGCGGCTGCGAGGCGGCGGGCGAGCGGATGGGCGCTTGTGCCCGGCCAGCACAGCATCAGCGCGGCGAGGTAGCCCAACGCCATGATCGCGCGCGGGATAGCCGCAATGTGGTCCATCACCCCCAGCATCGCGCGTGGCGGGAAGTGATGCGCCCAGATCCACCACAGGACCGGCAGCGTCAGCATCCCGCCGATGCCGATGCCGGCCACCGCCAGGCGGGAGATCGCCTGCCGGCTCCAGCCGCCAGTGAAAAAGCCGCTGCGGAACAGGGCGATGCCCACCAGCATCAGCGGCAGCGTTTCGGTCGCGGTCGCCAGCGCGATCTTGAACGGCAGGAACGGCGCCGCACCAAACCGTAGCCGGATCGCCTGAAGGAAGCCGGCGTTCAGGATCTGCGTGTCCTGCGCCATCGATTGCGCGATCCGCGCCATCATCGCGGCCTGTTCAGCCTGTTCCGCTGCGGTGCCATGCCCGGATAGCACGCGCTGTTCGGCCGCTATGCCGGGTAAGTCGCCGATGCCGTCCAGTCCGTGTGCGGCGCAGAACACCGCGATGGCAATGGCGGTCAGCGCGGCAGGCGGCAGGCGGCGCAACACCAGCGCGCCCAGGCCGCACAGGGCATAGGGGAACAGGATGTCCCCCCACCACAGCAGGAGGTAATGGACATAGCCGAACAGGGCGAGCCAGAACAGCCGGCGGGCCTGCATCGCATCGCCGTTCAGCCCGCGCCGTTCGGCGGCTTCGATGAACAGCATCATACTGGCCCCGAACAGCAGCGTGAACAGCGCGCGCATCTTGCCTTCGAACAGCAGGAACGAAAGCGCGAACCACGCATCGGCGCCGGGTTCGACGCGGGGCAGGGCGGGGGAGAAGCTGGCCAGCGTCGGACCCCAGAACCCGGTGATGTTGATCGTCAGGATGCCCAGCACGGCAATGCCGCGCACGAAATCAATCGCCGCGATTCGCGAAGGATCGCCGCGCGATGGAGATGCGGGGGAAGCGGACTGGTCCGAAGCGTGATCCGTCAAAGCCTTACGGCTTTATCACCAGGCACGCGATGCCACCAGCCTTGAGGCCGTCGCATGCCCTTTCCGCGTCCGCCTGTCCGGCGTAGCCGCCGGCGAGCAGGCGCGTCACGCCGCCGGAGGGAATGTCGATCCGGGGATGGCCGGCCACGCCTGGCCGGGCCTTCACCCGGCTCCACAGCGCATCGGCATTGCCGCGCTGCGAGAACGCGCCCAACTGGATACGCCAGTTGCCTGTGGCGTGGGGTGCGGGCGCCGGTGGCCGGGCCGCAGCGGGCGGGGGTGGTGCCGGCCGGGGTGCGACCGGACGCGGCGGCATGGGCGTTGCCGGAGCCGTCGCCACGGTGGAAGCGGGGATGCTCGTGGTGGGCAACGGTCTTGGCGCGGCGGATCCGGGCGTCGGCAATGCCGGGGCTTTGGCGCCCAGATCGCTGGCGGCGAGTTGCACGCTGCGCGCCTGCTCCGCTTTCCGTTCGAGATCGCCGGCCAGCGAAATGCCCATTTGCCGCTGCTCCAGCGGGATCACGGTGTCCATCGTGGCAAGGCTGGTTGTCGCCTGCGGCAGGCCGCTGGCAGCGGCGCGCGTCATCAGCGCATAGGCGCGCACCCAGTCCTTGCCGACGTAGTCGCCGTTGAAGGCGGCAATGCCGAGGATGTACATCGCGCGCGGCTCTCCCCGATCGGCTGCCGTGTTGAGCCATGGCAGCGCCTCCGTCTGGCGGCCCGACTGGAACAGCACGATGCCATAGTTGTCGCCGGCCTGCGGATGCCCCTTGCGGGCGGCGCGGCCGAAATAGAATTCGGCCTTTGCCATGTCCTGCGGCACGCCTTTGCCCAGCCGATAAGCCTGACCCAGGTTGAACTCCGCGTCCGCATCGCCCCTGGCGGCGGCGGCTTCCCATTGACGGACCGCGCCCGCGAAGTCCTGCCTCTGCCAGGCTTCGACGCCGGACTTGACCACGTTGGCGTTCGCACCGCTCCCCGTTGTCTGGGCATGGACGGACATGACCGGCACAGCCGCGCAGGCTGCCATGATGGCAATTCCTATGGTTATTCCCGCTTTCGGTCGAAGCACGGCAAGGCCCCCGCTCGTGTAATAGCTGCTGCTGATGCGATGGTATTTGTGATCGGTTAACCCCGCATTAGCAAAGAATTCCGGCCTTGCGAGCCAGATTGCCACGAAATCGGGGGCGTGTTGTCCCTTCACCGTCCCGCGCTGCATTAACGGAAATTTCAGTCTGTTCTGCGATCTCCCGTTCAGGACCGTTTCGGTATAAGAGGGGGATACCCATTGCGCGTATTGGCTTTGGCATCGCAGAAGGGCGGATCGGGAAAGACCACCCTGTCCGGTCATCTTGCCGTGCAGGCGCAGCGCGCCGGCGCCGGCCCGGTCGTTCTCATCGACATCGATCCGCAGGGATCGCTGGCTGATTGGTGGAATGAGCGCGAGGCGGAATACCCGGCCTTCGCCCAGACTACCGTGGCCCGTCTGGCCGCCGATCTTGCCGTTCTGCGCCAGCAGGGCTTCAAGCTGGCCGTAATCGATACACCACCGGCGATCACGATGGCGATCCAGTCGGTTATCTCCGTGGCGGAACTGATCGTCGTGCCCACGCGCCCCAGCCCGCATGACCTGCGCGCCGTTGGCGCCACGGTCGATCTGTGCGAGCGCGCCGGAAAGCCGCTGATCTTCGTGGTGAACGGCGCGACGCCCAAGGCACGCATCACCTCCGAAGCGGCGATCGCGCTGTCGCAGCACGGCACCGTAGCCCCCGTAACGCTGCACCACCGCACCGATTTCGCGGCCTCGATGATCGATGGGCGCACGGTGATGGAAGTCGATCCCAAGGGACGTTCGGCGCAGGAAGTCACCGCGCTGTGGACCTATATTTCCGAACGGCTGGAACGCAATTTCCGCCGGACGGTCTTCGCGGTGCCCGCCCAGCCGGCGCCGGTCATTGGCGCTGCACCACGCGCTGCCGGGGGCTTCGGCCGCCGCGTCAGCGGTTCGTGAAGGGAGGAGCCCGATGACCGAACCTCGTGCTTTCGCTTCGCTGACGCCAAGCCTTCTTGCCCGCAAAGGCGGCGCGCGTCCCGCGATGCGCCCGCAGCTTGCGCCGATTTCCTATGACGAACAGCACCGTGTCGGGCTGGGAGGCGGCCATGCTCCTCTCGACGATCTGGGCTGGAACGACATGGGCGAGGCACCGTCGCATGGCTCGTCCCATGGTGCGCCAGTGCCCGATCATGCCGACGCCGCGCCTGCCGTGCCCGAAGTGGTGCGCCAGATGAAGACGCTCGCGCAGGCCGTGGCCGAGGAAGCTCCGGTTGTGGAAGAAGTTTCGGCCACAGAGCCGGTATCGGCACCGTCCGAACCTGAAGTTGCGCCGCAGCCGGCGCGTCGCCACGGCGTTGCCCTCGCTTCGGGCCGGAAAGCCGCTTTCACGCTGCGTCTCGACGCCGATCGCCATTTCCGCCTGCGGCTTGCCAGTACGCTGGAGAACCGCAGCGCGCAGCAGGTCGTGACCGACGCGCTCGACCGCTTTCTCGAAACCGTGCCCGGTCTTGAAGACCTGGCCTGCCGCGCCAAGCGGCCTTGATCCGTTTGCCAGGGGATTTTCCGATCATGCAGCCCTCGATCGATTTTACCGCACCGTGCGCTGCCCCGCTTCGCCGGCGGCTGCGCATGGGGTTAGCCACCGCGCTGGCGGCGGGCCTGCTTGCGGGTTGCGCGGCCGGAGGGCCGCATGCCGACAAGATTGCGGCGAATGCCCGTGCGGAACTGGGCAGCGGCCATGCCGACAAGGCGGTCGCGCTGGCGGAAAAGGCGGTGCTGTCCGATCCGCGCAACGGTGCCTATCGCCTGTTGCTGGGGAACAGCTACTTGCGCGCGGGCCGCTTCGAATCCGCGCGGCAGGCCTATGACGAGGCGATGGAACTGGGCGAGGACAGCGGCAAGGCCGCGTTGAGCCTTGCGCTGGCGGAAATCGGCATGGGCCGCAGCAACGAGGCGGTCGATACGTTGAACAGCTATCGCGATGCCATTCCGGTCGAGGACTATGGGCTGGCGCTGGCGCTGGCCGGCCGCACCGGCGAAGGCATCGAACTGATGGGCAACGCGCTGCGTACCAGCGGGACCAATCCCAAGATACGCCAGAACCTGGCGTTCGCGCTGGCGCTTCATGGCGAGTGGAAGGAAGCCCGGGTGATGGCTTCGTTCGACGTGCCGGCCGACCAGCTTGATGCGCGCATCCAGCAATGGGCGGCCATCGGCAATCCCGAGGACGTGCGCCGCCGTGTGGCGTCGCTGATCGGGGCACCGGTGCGTGAAGATGCCGGCCAGCCGACGGCGCTGGCGTTGGCCAACTTCCCGGAAACGGCGCAATTGGCCGCTGCCGCTGCCGCGAAGGCGGAAACGCCCAAGGCAGGAGACGCTGGCGCAGCTCCCGCGCTGGCCAAGGCTGCCGTGGAGGAACTGCCGGCGCTCGATCCCGCGCCCGCGCCACGCGTGGCCGATGCTTCGACGCAGCCGCGCCCCGCGCAACTGGCGATGATCGACGCGCCCGCAGCGAAAACCGCGCCGGTCGCGGTGATCCAGCCGCAGGCACGCCCCTACCGGATCGCCGCAGCGGCGGCGCGTCCTTCCGCGCGCCCGGTGGCAAAGCCAGTGGCGATGTCCGCGGCAAAGCCGGCGGTGCGACCCACGGTCGCACCGGGCACGCATCTGGTGCAGCTTGGTGCGTTCTCCACCGCCGATGGCGCGCGCCGGGCCTGGCGCCACTTTACGTCGCGCAATCCGGCTCTCGCCAGCTATCGTAACGTGACCACCCAGGTAACCGTGAACGGCCGTCGCTTCTGGCGCGTGCAGGCGGCGGGCTTCGTTGGACAGGCTTCGGCCGCCACGCTGTGCCGCTCGGTCAAGGCGCGCGGCGGCGCGTGCCTGGTCATGGCAGCGCCGCGCGTGACTCCGCCGCAGCCGGGCCGCACCACCGATACCCGTCTCGCGCGGTTGCGCTGACGGGCTTCGGCCCGCCCGCGTTCAGGCGATCAGCTTGCCGCCCTTGAACAGGGCGTTGACCCGGCCTTCCACGGGCCGTCGGTCGAACGGCGTGTTGCCGGCGCTGGCTGCCATCTTGTCCGAATCGACGATCCAGGGACGGACTGGATCGACCAACGCGATATCGGCTTCCCAGCCCGCTTCCAGCCGCCCCGCATCCACGCCCAGCAGGCGCGCGGGGGCGCCCGCCAGCAGATCGAACGCGCGGGCCAGATCGATATGGCCATCGCGCACCAGCGTCAGCGTCAGCGGCAACAGCGTTTCCGCCCCGGCCATGCCCGGTTCGGCATCGGCAAAGGGCAGGCGCTTGTCCTCGGGGCCGCGCGGATCATGGCCCGATGCGATCACGTCGATCGTGCCGTCGGCGATCGCGGCGATCACCGCCTTGCGATCGGCATCGCTGCGCAGCGGCGGCGAAAGGCGGCAGAACGTCCGGAAATCGGCGAGTTCCAGATCGGAGAGCATGAAATGCGCCGGGGTCACGCCCGCGCTGACCGGCACCCCGCGCGCCTTGGCCTTGCGCACCAGATCGAGCGCGCGCGCGGTCGTCACCTGCCGGAAGTGGACGTGGCACCCGGATAGCTCGGCCAGCGTGATGTCGCGCGCCACCGCGAGCGCTTCGGCCTCGGCCGGGGCGGATGGCAGGCCCAGCCGGGTCGCCATCTCGCCGGCGGTGGCCACGGCCGCGCCGGTGACGCCGGCATCCTCGGCATGGGTGATGACGACCAGCCCGAGCATCGCGCAATAGCGCAGCAGCCGAAGCATCACGCCCGAATCGGCGATCCAGTTCCGCCCGGTCGCGACCGCGCGTGCGCCGGCCTCGCGCATCAGGGCCAGTTCGGCGAGTTCCGAGCCTTCCAGCCCGCGTGTGGCGGCGGCGAGCGGGTGGACCCAGAAATCGGGCTTGCCCGATTGCGCGGCGAAGCGGACGCGCGCCGGATGGTCCAGCGGCGGCCCCTGATCGGGCATCAGCGCGGCGCGGGTGATGCCGCCGAAGTGGAACGCCGGCTTGTCGATGGCGAAGACGCCCAGAT
This sequence comes from Novosphingobium sp. MD-1, assembly GCF_001014975.1. Taxonomy (GTDB): domain Bacteria; phylum Pseudomonadota; class Alphaproteobacteria; order Sphingomonadales; family Sphingomonadaceae; genus Novosphingobium. The sequence goes on from NZ_BBXA01000029.1 coordinate 128,979, forward strand.
CGACGAGGCCGGGCGCGATCAGCGCGCCGCGCGCGTCGATCACGTCATCGCCTTCCGCCGGCGAAACATTCCCGATCGCCACGATCCGCCCGTTCTCGCAGCGCAGCGCGCCGGCAACGGGTTCGCCTTCGGGCAGCACCAGCCGGCCGCCGGTGATGGTCAGCGGGCGCGGGGTCATGCGAGGACTCCCTGTTCTTCGGCCCAGCCGGGCACGCCTCTCGCGCGCCGTGTCAGCACGTCCAGACAGGCCATGCGGATGGCGACGCCCCGTTCCACCTGCCGGGTGATGAGGCTGCGGGTGGGATGGTCGGCCACCTGGCTGTCGATCTCCACGCCCCGGTTCATGGGGCCGGGATGCATGACGAAGGCATCGGCTTCCGCCTTGGCGAGCCGGTCGAGCGTCAGCCCGTACAGATGCCGGTATTCGCGGGGGGAGGGGATGAACTGGCCGCTCATCCGTTCCTGCTGAAGCCGGAGCATCATCACCACTTGCGCGCCTTTCAGCGCCGCGTCGAAATCGTGGAACGGCGTCACGCCCATCGCCTCGATCTCGGCGGGCATCAGCGCGGGCGGCGCGCAGACGCTGACATCGCAGCCCAGCGCGGTCAGGGCCAGGATGTTGGAGCGGGCGACGCGGCTGTGCAGGATGTCCCCGCAGATCGTCACGCGCAGGCCGTTCAGGTCGCTGCCGGGGGCGAGCTTCAGCGCATGGCGGATGGTCAGCGCGTCGAGCAGCGCCTGCGTGGGATGCTCGTGCTGGCCGTCGCCCGCGTTGAGCACCGGGCAATCGACCTTTTCGGCGATCAGCCGCACCGCGCCGGAACTGGCGTGACGGATGACGATGGCGTCCGCGCGCATCGCGTTCAGCGTCATCGCCGTGTCGATCAGCGTTTCGCCCTTCTTCACGCTGGACGTGGCGGCGTGCATGTTGACGACGTCTGCCCCCAGCCGTTTGCCCGCGATCTCGAACGACAGCAGCGTGCGGGTGGAATTCTCGAAGAAGGCGTTGATGATGGTCAGGCCGGAAAGAACTTCGGCGCGCTTCTGCGATTGCCGGTTCAGCTCCACCCACTGTTCCGCTTCGTCCAGCAGGAACAGGATCTCGTGCCGGGCAAGCGGGCCGATCCCGGTCAGATCGCGATGGGGAAAGGCAAGGCCGCCCGCGGGATAGCGGGCCGATGGCGGTGCGGCGGGGGAGGTGGGGGTCGATGGGTGCATCGAAGACCACGCCCTAGACCCGCGATGTAGGCATCTCAAGCCTTGCGGCTGGAACTCTTCGCGTTCCGGCCGTAGATATCCCCCATGAAGTTCGCTCGCTCGGCCTGGAAGCTCCTCGTCGCCGTCAAGGACGCTCTCGTCCTCCTGTTCCTCCTGCTGTTCTTCTGGGCGCTCTATGCGGTGCTCACGCTGCGTCCGGCGCCCGGCATGGTGCATGAAGGCGCGCTCTATCTCGTGCTCGATGGCCCGGTGGTGGAGGAGCGCAGCCATATCGATCCGTTAAGCCTGCTCACCAGCGGCGAAAAGCCGCGCCGGGAATACCGCGAACGCGACATCGCGCGCGCGATCGAGCAGGCGGCCACCGATTCGCGGATCAAGGTAATCGTGCTCGACCTTGAAAAGTTCGCGGGCGGGCGACAGGTCCATCTCAGCCATATCGGCGCGGCGATGGACAAGGCCCGGGCGGCGAAAAAGCCGGTGCTGGTCCGCGCGGTGATGTACCAGGACGATGGCGTGCAACTGGCGGCCCATGCCAGCGAGGTCTGGGTCGATCCGATCGGCGGCGCGATCGTGACCGGCCCCGGCGGCACCAACCTTTATTACAAGGCGCTGCTCGACCGGCTGAAGGTGAAGGCGCACGTCTTCAAGGTCGGCACGTACAAGAGCGCGGTGGAACCCTACATCCGTGACGATGCCTCGCCCGAAGCGAAGGAAGCGCTAAACGCGGTGTACACCGCGCTGTGGGACAGTTGGCAAGCCGAAGTGAAGAAGGCCCGGCCCAAGGCAAATCTGGCGCTGGTGACTGGCGATCCGGTGAAGTGGCTGGCCGAAAGCAACAACGATGCGGCGCAGGCCGCGCTCAAGGCCGGGTTGGTCGACAAGCTGGGCGATCGCATCGCCTTCGGCAAGCGCGTGGCCGAACTGGCGGGCGCCGATCCTGCGGCCGGGCTGGGCGCGTTCCGCTCGACCGACATGGCGACCTATCTCGCCGATAGGCCGGAACCGCGCGAAGGCAAGGCGATCGCCGTGGTCACCATCGCGGGCGAGATCGTCGATGGCGATGCCGGCCCGGGAACCGCCGGCGGTGACCGCATTGCCGCGCTGCTCGACAAGGCGGCGGCCAGCGATGACTACGCCGGACTGGTGGTGCGCGTCGATTCGCCCGGCGGATCGGTGCTGGCGTCGGAACGCATTCGCGCGGCGATCGAACGGATCAAGGCCAAGGGGCTGCCCGTGGCCGTTTCCATGGCGAATCTGGCGGCGAGCGGCGGATACTGGGTCTCCACGCCCGGCCAGCGCATCTTCGCCGAACCGGATACCATTACCGGCTCGATCGGCATTTTCGCGGTGATCCCGACCGTCGAGGACACCATCGCGCAGTATGGCGTCCATGCCGACGGCCTGCGCACGACGCCGCTGGCCGGTCAGCCCGACCTGCTGGGCGGGCTGACACCGGCGTTCCAGGGGTTGCTGCAAGGGCAGATCGAAAACAACTACCGCCGCTTCATCGGCCTTGTTGGCGCATCACGCCACAAGACGCCCGAACAGGTCGACGCGATCGGCCAGGGCCGCATCTGGGACGGCGGCACCGCTCGGCAGAACGGGCTTGTCGACCAGTTCGGCGGGCTGGACGATGCGCTGGCGTGGACCGCCAAGGCGGCCAAGGTCGACAAGTGGCATCCGGTTTTTTTGGGATCGGGCGACGGTACGGTGCGCAGCCTGCTGGAACAGATGGTGAGCGACGACGGGGACGCCGCGGCGGCGCCGTCGGGTGATCTTGCCGGCTTCGTCGCGCTGCGCCAGCACGCGCTGGCCGACCGGCTGATGGCCGATGCCGCGCGCTTGCTCTCGGGTCGCGGCGCGCAGGCCTATTGCCTGGAATGCGCGGTAGACGATCGGTCCGCAGCGCGCCCCGCACCCCTTCCGGGACGGGGGTGGCTGGCCTTGCTGGCGCGCCTTGCACCCTGATCGAAAGGCTTCCCGCGTACCGCATTGCCCGATCAGGGCCCGTTGAGGCCCAAGGCGCTTGCCCTTTTCCCGCCGCTGCGATAGGGGCACCGCCTGCTTTTCGCCGGATGCGGGCGTGGCGGAACTGGTAGACGCGCTGGATTTAGGTTCCAGTATCGCAAGATGTGGGGGTTCGAGTCCCTTCGCCCGCACCAGCCGCTGCGCCATGCTCCGACCCGAGGACGACGCGCCGCGCGGTGCGTCAATGACGTACAGAAAGTTGGATCAGGATGCAGATCGTCGAGACCACCAACGAGGGCCTGAAGCGCGCCTACACCGTGACCATCCCGGCCGCCGACATCGCGTCGCGCGTTGAAGGGGAAGTGAAGAAGATCACGCCGCAGGTGCGGATGCCCGGCTTCCGCCCCGGCAAGGTGCCCGCGAACCTCGTGCGCAAGATTCACGGCCCGGCGCTTCACCAGGAAGCGCTCAACACCACCATCCGCGCCGCGCTCGACAAGCTCGTCGCCGATCACAAGCTGCGCCCCGCCGTGCAGCCCTCGGTTGCGCTGGGCGATGGCTATGCCGAAGGGCAGGATGCCGAACTGACCGTCGCGCTCGAAGTCCTGCCGGATATCGCCGCGCCGTCGCTCGAAGGGCTGAAGCTTGAAAAGCTGGTGGTTCCCGTGGGCGAGGATCAGGTAGACGAAGCCGTCAACCGCATCGCCGCCGGGCAGAAGAAGTTCACCGACGCGCCCAAGAACGCCAAGGCCAAGGAAGGCGATCAGCTGATCATCGATTTCCTCGGCAAGGTCGATGGCGTCGCCTTCGAGGGCGGCACCGCCGAGGACCAGGCGCTGGAAATCGGTTCGGGCCGCTTCATCCCCGGCTTCGAGGAACAGCTTACGGGCGTGAAGGTGGGTGACGAGAAGGTCATCACCGTAACGTTCCCGGAAGACTATCCGGCCGAGAACCTGAAGGGCAAGGAAGCCACCTTCGACATCACGGTGAAGGCGGTGAAGCACGGCGGCGAGTTCGTGGCCGATGACGAGTTTGCCAAGATGCTCGGCCTCGAAAGCCTGGAGCAGCTGCGCGGCCTCCTCAAGGGCCAGCTCGAGCAGGAAACCGCCGGTCTTACCCGCACCCAGATGAAGCGCGCGCTGCTCGATCAGCTGGCCGCCGGCCACGATTTCGCCGTGCCGCCGTCGATGGTCGAAGCCGAATTCGAACAGATCTGGCAGCAGCTGACCCACGAAGCGAGCCACGAGGAAAACCCCGAGGAAGCGCTGAAGGAGATCGAGGCGGAGAAGGAAGACTACCGCAAGATCGCCGAACGCCGCGTCCGCCTGGGCCTGCTCCTCTCCGAAATCGGCCAGGCCAACGGCGTGCAGGTTTCCGCGCAGGAAATGGAAATGCTGATCCGCCAGGCGGCCCAGCAGTACCGCGAGGAAGATCGCCAGCGCTTCATCGAATACGTCCGTTCGGAACCGCTTGCCGCCGCCCAGCTGCGCGCGCCGCTCTATGAGGACAAGGTCGTCGACTTCCTGTTCGACAAGGCCGAAGTGGCCGAGCGCGAAGTGACGCGTGACGAACTGCAGGCCGCGATCGAAGCCGAGGAAGGCGTGACGCCGGCGGCCGAAGCGAAGCCCGCCGCGAAGAAGAAGGCTCCGGCCAAGAAGAAGGCAGAAGCGCCCGCCGCCGAAGCCCCGGCCGAGGAAGCCAAGCCCGCCGCGAAGAAGGCCGCGCCGAAGAAGAAGGCGGCCGCTCCCGCCGAAGCGCCGGCCGAGGAAGCCGCTGCCGAAAAGCCGGCTCCCAAGAAGAAGGCTCCCGCCAAGAAGAAGGCCGAAGAGGCCTGATCTTTGGCGCTGTCGCCCCCTTCCGGGGCTGACTGACAAACAGGAAGGGCGTGCCACCGGGCGCGCCCTTTTTGTTTGTCGCGATCCTGTCATGCCCGTGTCGCATGCCTCGCCACGATGCGGACATACGCGCGGGAGTGATCGTCGATGGCCGAAGGCTGGCGGAAATTGCGCGCGGGCTATCGCTGCGGCCGCGCGCTCGGTTCGCTCGTTCTCGTGTTGATGCTGTCGGTGCCCTGGCGGCTGGCGGGGCGGTGGCGCACGTCGCGCCGGGCGATCGAGAACGCGGCGTGGGACATTCTGCTGCGAGGCTTCGGCATTCGTGTCCGGTGCCATGGCGATCGTCGTCTGGCGCCGGGCACGCTGGCGTTGGCGAATCACCTGTCGTGGGTCGATATCGCGGTACTGGCGCGCGTGGCGGACGTGGGTTTCGTGGCCAAGGCCGATGTTGCCGGCTGGCCCCTGCTGGGCGTTCTGGCGCAACGGCACGGCAGCGTGTTCGTCGACCGCCATCGCCGGGCGGGCGTGGTCGAGGCGCGGGGGGAGCTTGTCGTGCGGCTGGCGTCGGGGCGCTCGCTGATTCTCTTTGCCGAGGGTACGACCAGTACGGGCGAAGGCGTGATGCCGTTCCATGCCAGCATGGTTCCGGATGCCACGGCGGATCGTGGCATGATCTGCCCGGTCACGCTGGCCTGCCGCGATCCGCGCCAGCGGGCGTTGGTCGCCTGGGTCGGGGACGACGCCCTGCTGCCGCACGCGCTGGCGCTGGCCGCTGCCGGGGGCGCGACCATCGATGTCGATTTCGGCAAACTGCTAGGCGGGGGCGATCGCAAGCAGGTCGTCCGTGAAGCGCAGGCCCGAATCGCGCTGCGCCTTGCCGACCTGCTGGGCGGTGGCGCCGCCCCGACGGAAGATCAGGCTGCCACGCTGAAACGGGCGGCGTAGCGTTCCGAGATCAGCTCCACCGGCATCACCACGCAGACGTCGATCGTGTTGAATTCACGGTCCACGAACGCTCCGTCACCGAAGCGGGCACCGGCGCGCAGGTAGCCCTTGATCAGCGGCGGCAATTGCACCAGCGCGCGCCGCTCGTCATAGCTGCCGCGCGGCAGCCGTTCGAGCGCGATGCCCTTGCCGGGAAGCACCGCAGGCCGCTGGTAGTCTGGCGCAAGGCAGACGTGGTGGAGGTAGGACAGCGCCGCCGCGTGCGCGTCCGGGTCGATGCCGGGGAACGAGGCGCAGCCGAACATCAGCCCGATGTCATGGAGCGCGAGATAGTCCGCGATGCCGCGCCAGAGCAGCGAGATGGTCGCGCTGGTGCGATAGGCGGGCAGCACGCATGAACGGCCCAGTTCGAGCAGTTCGCCGCCCCCGCTACGCGCACCGGCCAGCCGGGACAGGTCGAACTCGCCTTCCGAATAGAAGCCGCTGGCCTTGCGCGCCACGCTTTCGCGCAGCAGGCGATAGGTCCCGACCACCAGCGGGCCCCTCCCGCCATCTTCGGCGCACCCGTCCTCGTCGACCACGAGCAGGTGATCGCACAGCGAGTCATAGGGATCGCTGTCGATGCAGGATTCGCCGCTGACGGGAATGTTCGCGCCCATCTCTGCGGCGAAGACCTGCCAGCGCAGTTTCTGCACGGCCACCAGATCGCCGTGGTCGCGCGCCAGCCGGACCGAAAGTCTGCGAAGTTGCGTGTGCGAACCCATGGTGTCCTCCGATCCTCGATCGTAGGATGCCTTCGTGACCGCTGCGCGTCGAAGCGGTGACAGTTTGACGGCATGGACGGCGGTTTCGCCACGGTTCCGTCAAGATCGCGCGGGATATTTTCGCGTTTCATCCGCCGATGGGGACGGTATTTCCGGCATGGACGGGTTAACGCCCTTGAACATCTTCCCGTGGCACGCGACATAGACGCGGCAACCATAAGAGGGATTCATGCTCGACCTGTTCGGCCACAACAGCGGCGCCTATGGCGCTCAAGGCAAGTTCACCACCGATCCTGTCACCGGCGCGCTCGTTCCCGTCGTCGTCGAACAGACCAGCCGCGGCGAACGCAGCTTCGACATTTTCAGCCGTCTGCTGCGCGAACGCATCATCTTCGTGACGGGCCAGGTGGAAGACCACATGGCGGCGCTGATCACCGCGCAGCTGCTGTTCCTCGAATCGGAAAACCCGTCGAAGGACATCTCGATGTACATCAACTCGCCGGGCGGGGTCGTCACGGCGGGCATGGCGATCCATGACACCATGCAGTACATCCGCCCGCGCGTGTCCACGGTGTGCATCGGCCAGGCCTGCTCGATGGGCAGCTTCCTGCTGGCGGCGGGCGAGCCGGGCATGCGCATCGCGCTGCCCAACGCGCGAATCATGATTCACCAGCCCTCCGGCGGCGCGCAGGGCATGGCGTCCGACATCGAGATTCAGGCGCGCGAGATCCTGCGCATCCGTGAACGGATGAACAATCTCTACGTCAAGTACACCGGCCGCACGCTGGAGGAGATCGAGCGGGCGATGGATCGCGATACCTTCCTCGAAGCCGACGAAGCGCAGAAATTCGGCCTTGTCGACAAGGTTTTCGAATCGCGTCCGGCCACCGACCAGACCGGTGTGGAGGAAGGTTCGGGCGGCGCGCCGGCCGCCTGATGAGGAAGAACTGACAGGGGCCGCACGGCGCTTAACCTTGGCGAAAGGCACCGTGCGGTAACCCGATTTTCGCTTTGAACGTGTCCGGTTGATTAATGCCCTTGGGGTAGTAGGATGATCGGGCCGGCCTTCCGTGGGAAGGCGCCTGGGATGATAGAATGACGAAGCTTTCCGGATCGGATACCAAGAGCACCCTGTACTGCAGCTTCTGCGGCAAGAGCCAGCACGAGGTGCGCAAGCTCATCGCGGGGCCGACCGTGTTCATCTGCGATGAATGCGTCGAGCTGTGCAACGACATCATCCGTGAAGAGACCAAGGCCGGGATCGCCGGGAAGAAGGATGGCGGCATACCCACGCCGCGTGACATCTTCGAGACGCTGAACGACTACGTGATCGGCCAGGACCGTGCCAAGCGCGTGCTCTCGGTGGCCGTCCACAATCACTACAAGCGCCTCAAGCACAGCGGCAAGGGCAGCGAGGTCGAGCTCTCGAAGTCGAACATCCTGCTCGTCGGGCCCACCGGTTCGGGCAAGACGCTGCTGGCGCAGACGCTGGCCAAGACGTTCGACGTGCCCTTCACCATGGCCGACGCCACCACGCTGACCGAAGCGGGCTATGTGGGCGAGGATGTCGAGAACATCATCCTCAAGCTGCTGCAGGCGTCGGACTACAACGTGGAGAAGGCGCAGCACGGCATCGTCTATATCGACGAGATCGACAAGATCAGCCGCAAGGCGGAAAACCCCTCCATCACGCGCGACGTATCGGGCGAGGGCGTGCAGCAGGCGCTGCTCAAGCTGATGGAAGGCACCACCGCCTCCGTCCCCCCGCAGGGCGGGCGCAAGCATCCGCAGCAGGAATTCCTGCAGGTGGACACGACCAACATCCTGTTCATCTGCGGCGGCGCCTTTGCCGGCCTGGAAAAGATCATCGCCGATCGCCTGCAGAAGCGTTCGATCGGGTTTGGCGCGCACGTTGCCGATCCGGACAAGCGCAAGGTGGGCGAACTGCTCCAGAAGGCGGAGCCGGAAGACCTGCTCAAGTTCGGTCTGATCCCCGAATTCGTCGGCCGTTTGCCGGTGATCGCCACGCTCAACGACCTCGATATCGAGGCGCTGGTGAAGATCCTGCGCGAGCCCAAGAACGCGCTGGTCAAGCAGTACCAGCGCCTGTTCGAGCTGGAAGACGTGCAGCTTACCTTCACCGACGACGCGCTGGAAGCGATCGCCAAGAAGGCTATCGAGCGCAAGACCGGTGCGCGCGGCCTGCGGTCGATCGTCGAAGGGCTGCTGCTCGATACGATGTTCGACCTGCCCACGCTGGAAGGCGTGACCGAAGTGGTCGTCGACAAGGATGTCGTCGATGGCCGCAAGGAGCCGGTGCAGGTGCTCAAGGGCAAGGAGGAAGCGGCCTGACGGCTACGCTTCCCGTTCGCTGAACTTCTGAAGAGGCGGGTTTCCTTCGGGAGGCCCGCCTTTTTTCCATCAAGCGCCTCTTTCGCGTTCAGTCGCCGCCGCCTTGGCATCCATGTGCGCAATCCAGCATGGGCTCGGCTTCGATCTGGACGGTGGTGTGGCAGATCTGGAAATCGTGCTCCAGCTCGTGCGCCAGTTCGCGCAGGAAGCCGTCGCCGGGGTGGCCTTGTGGCATGACGAGATGGGCGGTCAGCGCGGTTTCGGTGGTACTCATCGGCCAGATGTGCAGGTCGTGGACGGCGGTGACGCCCGGCTGCCCACACAGAAACGTGCGCACCGCGCCTTCGTCGATGCTGGCGGGCACGCCGTGCAGGCCCATCTTTACCGAATCACGCAGCAGGTCCCAGGTGCCAATGGCGATCACCGCCACGATGACGAGGCTGGTGACGGGGTCGATCCAGGCAAATCCGGTCATCGTAATGAAGAAGCCGGCCACGACGACGCCCGCCGAAACCGCCGCGTCGGCGGCCATGTGCAGGTACGCGCCGCGAATGTTGATGTCGTGCTTGCTGCCGCGCATGAACATCAGCGCGGTGGCGGCGTTGATGACGATGCCGATCGCGGCGACGATCATCACCGGGCCGCCGGCCACCGGTTCCGGCTCGATCAGCCGCCGGATCGTTTCGACGACGATCGCCCCCAGCGCCACCAGCAGCAGCGAGGCATTGGCGAGGGCTGCCAGGATCGAGCTGGACTTGAAGCCATAGGTGAATCGGGCGGAGGGCGGCCGCGCGGTGAGCACGCTCGCGCCCCAGGCGATCACCAGGCCCAGCACGTCGGAAAGGTTGTGCCCGGCATCGGCCACCAGCGCCATCGATCCGGCGATGATGCCATAGGCCGCCTCGACCACGACGAAGCCCAGGTTGAGCACGATGCCGATCGCGAAGGCGCGGCCGAAGCTGGCGGGGGCGTGGTGATGCCCGTGCGCGTGGCCGGAACCCTGCCCGTGGTCATGCCCATGGTGATCGTGGTGGTGATGATGGCCGGCCGACATGACCGCCTCCTAGCCCGAACCGGGCCGCTAGGAAAACGCTTTGCGGTTACGATAATTTGCCAGGGGGCCTGTAAGCCGGGTTCTGTCCCGCCGACGGTATGCCATTCGGCACCGTATCGGCGGGGGCAGCCATTCCTCTCGGCGACACGTTGCCGTGCCGCTCCAGCAACCAACCCGGACATTGCAGGTCCGAAGACCTTGGCGCGAAACACGCCTGCCGGTTGCCCGGCGCGCCGTCCCTATTCGGTCTTGCTCCGGGTGGGGTTTGCCGTGCCGCTTCCGTTGCCGGTCGCGCGGTGCGCTCTTGCCGCACCCTTTCACCCTTGCCTGCGCCTTGCGACGCATAGGCGGTCTGCTCTCTGTGGCACTTTCCCTGACCCCCGCTTGCGCGAAGGCCGGCGGGCGTTACCCGCCACCCTGTTTCGTGGAGCCCGGACTTTCCTCGGCATCTTGCGATGACGCGGCTGCCCGGCCCCCTGGCGAGGGATCACCTAGCATGGCCGAGGTCGCGTTCCAACAGCAGCTCGAACAGAAGGCCACCGATTTGTCCGTCGATCTCGCCAGTGATCTTGTGCGGGCGCCAGCGACGCTGGAAGGCGCGCACGGCGGCGCGGCCGTCGGAAATGTCGTAGCCGAAGCGTTCGAGCGCGAGAAAGAACGCGCTGTCGTTGTCGTACAGCAGCCGCATCGTTGGCTTGGGGATCGGCAGCGCCAGGCGGTAGCGGGCGAGCAGCGGCCAGTCGAACAGTTCGCCGGGATCGTCCTTGCGCGCCGGGGCGATGTCCGAATGGCCTACCACGTTGGCGCGGGGAATGTTGTGGCGCTTCACGACGTCCGCCAGCAGCGGGATCAGCGCTTCCATCTGCGCGTCGGGGAAGGGGCGATACCCCCATTCGTGCCCGGGATTGACCAGTTCGATGCCGATGCTGGCCGAATTGATGTCGGTGATTCCGCGCCAATAGGAACGCCCGGCGTGCCAAGCGCGCTTATCCTCGGGCACCAGCAGCGTGACGGTGCCGTCCTCGTCGACCATGTAGTGCGCGGAAACCTCGGCAGCGGGATCGCACATGCGTTCCAGCGCTTCGGCGGCGGTGCGCATCCCGGTGTAGTGGAGCACCACCATCGATACCGGCAGCTTGCGCTCGTTCCAGTTGGGCGAGGGAACCTCGCGATGGATCAGCCACCGGTTCATCGCCATGCCGGGCGCCTCTATGCTGCGGGCACCACCGCGCCCATCACCAGGGCGTCGTCGGAGAGGTGGTACTGCAAGCCGCCGCCCATGCTGGCGACAAGCTGGTGGAGCATGGTGGCAGGGGCGGTACGGCTGGAAAGCTCTTCCGCCCCGGCGCTGCCATCCAGCGCGCGGCCTATCGCGGGATCGAACGCGATGCGCTGGCCCGAGGCGCGCACCACGATCTCGCTCGTGCCGTCGCGCGGCTCCGCGCCGATATCGAGCGTGCCGCCGCGCACCAGCGAATCGAGCGCGATCAGCGAGAGGTTCAGCAGCACCTTCACCGCCGGCTTGGGCAGGCTGTCCCCGCCCAGCACCCAGTTCACCGTCACGCGGCCGTTGTTGCCGACCAGCGCATCGACCAGCGCCTTGGGTTCGGAAAGCGGCACCGAATCGCCGAACCCGCCGGCCGCGCCGAAGGCCAGCCGGAAGAAGCGCAGCTTGTCGGTGGAGATCTTCGCGCTCTGTTCCAGCAGTTCGAAGCAGCGCTTGCGCATCTCCGGGTCTTTTTCATCGGCCAGCAGTTCCAGCCCGTTGGAGAGAGCCCCCACCGGGCTGAGCATGTCGTGGCACAGCCGGGAGCAGAGCAGGCTGGCGAGTTCGAGTGCTTCGGTGGTCATGATCCGGCGCTTGCTTTCGGGAATGGAGTGTTCGGGGCTGGTGACGTTGACGAAGTTGATACGGTCCCGCGCGCGTGATCCGCCCGGGAGCGGGTTGGCCCGTAAAGCGGCGCTTGCGCGGTCCTCTCGGCGTATCGGTACGGCATCGTTGCCTCCGCCTTAACCTTCTACCGTGTCATAGGAAAGCGGTTCGAAACCGGATGGCGCATCCTTCCACAAGGTGATGCGCCCGCGCGCCACGATGGCCCAGACCCGCCCGTCACCCGCGGCGCTGGCCTGGTCGGCTGCGGACGGGCTGTCCAGCCCGTTGGGGTGGGAGTGAAAATAGCCGACGATGGCCGGCCCCCCGGCACGGGCAGCCCGATGCGCGGCGATCAGGCTGGCGGGATCGATCTCGAAGTGCCGCAAGGGATCTTTGGCGCGGTTGGCGGTCGCCATCGCGCTTTGGATATGGCGTTCCGCGCCGAACAGCAGGCCGCAGGCTTCCTCGGGCGCGGCTTCGTTCGCGGCGCGGATCATTTCCTCAAGGGCCGCGCGGCGGAGGGTGTAAACGGGGCGCATGGCAAGCGGTCTGAAAGCCTGGAACGGGGAACAGCTGCACGGCATAGCAAACGGCCGCGGAAAACGGCAGCGTTGCAACGCCGGATCATGGACAAGTCAAGGCGTTTGTGACGGCGCTGTAACCCTCCCGCGCTTGAAAGACGTTCCGAAGCCGGATAACGGGCCAGAGCCGGTAACGGGGCATCCGCGCGATGCACTGTACCGGCCCTTTGCCGGTACCTTACCGGTGTTCGAAACGGTGTTTTTCGACCATGCAGATTACAATGATCGGATCGGGGTACGTGGGTCTCGTCTCCGGGGCATGCTTTTCCGACTTCGGGCATGACGTGATCTGCGTCGATAAGGACGAGGCGAAGATCGACGCGCTCAAGGCCGGCAAGATTCCGATCTTCGAACCGGGTCTTGAAGAACTGGTCGCGCGGAACGTGCAGGCCGGGCGGCTTTCCTTCACCACAGACCTGGCCGAAGCCGCGGCCAGCGCCGATGCCATCTTCATCGCGGTCGGCACCCCTTCGCGGCGCGGCGATGGATATGCGGATCTTTCCTACGTCCACGCCGCCGCGGCCGAGATAGCGGAAGTGCTTCAGGGTTTCACGGTCATCGTCAACAAGTCGACGGTGCCGGTGGGGACGGGCGACGATGTCGAACGGATCATCGCCAGGACCAACCCGAACGCGGAATTCGCCGTGGTGTCGAACCCCGAATTCCTGCGCGAAGGCGCGGCGATCGACGATTTCAAGCACCCCGACCGTATCGTGATCGGGGGCAGTGACGAACGTGGCATGCAGGTCATGCGCGAAGTCTATCGCCCGCTGTTCCTGGGCGGCAAGTCGCCCATGGTGGAGATGAGCCGCCGTGGCGCGGAACTGACCAAGTACGCGGGCAACGCCTTCCTCGCCACCAAGATCACCTTCATCAACGAGATCGCCGATCTCTGTGAAAAGGTGGGCGCGGACGTGCGCGATGTGGCGCGCGGGATCGGGCTGGACAACCGGATCGGCAACAAGTTCCTGAATGCCGGGCCGGGGTATGGCGGAAGCTGCTTCCCCAAGGACACCATCGCCCTGCTCAAGACCGCGCAGGATTTCGAAGCCCCGCAACGCATCGTTGAGGCGGTTGTCGCGGTCAACGATCATCGCAAGCGGGCGATGGGGCGCAAGGTGATCCAGGCCGCCGGGGGCGATGTGCGGGGCAAGCGCATCGCGATCCTGGGCCTCACCTTCAAGCCCAACACCGACGACATGCGCGATTCGCCGTCGATTGCGATCATCCGGGCCTTGCAGGATGCCGGAGCCGAAGTGGCGGCGTGCGATCCGGAAGGCGTCGAGCAGGCGCGGGCGGTGCTGGACGGTGTGCAGTTCGTCGCCGGACCGTGGGAAGCCATCGAGGGCGCGGTTGCTGCCGTTATCGTGACGGAATGGGACGCCTACCGCGCGCTCGATTTCCGGCGGATGAAGGCGCTGCTGGCAAAGCCCGTGCTGGTCGATCTGCGCAATATCTACGATCGCGGCGCGGCCGAGGCCGCCGGGCTGGAGTATCACGCCGTCGGCAGGTGAATTCCAGGCGCGAACGGTCCGCGAAGGCGGCCATGTGGGCTGCAAGCCCGCATCGAGCCATTGCGATTTTCGGGAAAGCCGCAGACCTGCGCGGTTTCCATCGACAGGTCCGATCCGCCGAGGGAAACAGCCGCGATTACACGATGACCCTAATTCCGGAACGCGCGTGCGAATTGATCGCGCAGCGGTTTCAGGATGTAGGACATCAGTGTCCTTTCGCCGGAGCTGACGAAGATTTCGGCCGGCATTCCCGGTTTCAGGGTCATCCGCTCTTTCTTGAGAACGGCCTCGTCCAGGCGGACGTGGACCCGGAAATAGCTGGCGCCGGTATTGGCATCGGTAGTGCGTTCGGGCGAGACGAAGACCACGGTTCCGGGAATTTCCGGCGTGGTGGGCGCGCTGAACGCGGATAGCCGAACGCGGGCTGGCTGCCCGGTGCGAACCTTGCCGATATCTGCCGGATTTATCGACGCTTCGACGAGCAGGCGTTCGTTTTGCGGCACGATTTCCATGATCGTCTGGGCCGGCGAGATGACGCCGCCCACGGTCGCAAAGGCGAGCTTGTCGACCGTGCCCGCGTAAGGCGCCCGGATTTCCGTGCGGGAAAACGCATCGGACGCGGATACGCTTTTCGCCTGCTGGTCGTTCAACGTGGCGTTGACCTGGGCCAGTTCCTTGCCGGCATCGGCGCGGGCATTCTGGTCCACGGCGAGCATCTGCTCGCGCGCTTCACTGATCCGCGCCCGCGTTTGTGCGATGTTGCCATCGATCGACGCGATCGACCCGTCGAGATCGACGGCGGATCGCTCTAGCTGATTGAGGCGGTTGATCGTGACCAGGCCCTTGCCCCAAAGATCCTTCACGCCCTTGCGTTCCGGCTCGATCAAGATCCGCTGGCGATCGAGGGAAACGATCTGCGCGCGATAGCTGGCGATCTGCTGTTCGAATTGCACGATGCGCTGGCCAAGCTGGCTCCGCATGTTGGCGCGCTCTGTCCGGCGCAAATCGAACAGGCGCTGTTCGGATGCCATCGCTTCCCGCGCGGAGGGCGTGTTGGCCCGGACGAGATCATCGGGAAAGGAAATGGCGGGCGCGTTTTCGCGTTCGGCCATCAGCCGGGCGCGTTGCGCCAGCAGCTGTTCGACCGTTTGTCCGGCGAGGCTGGCGCTCAGGCCTGAGACTTCGCTGTCCAGCTGGATCATCAGCTGGCCCTTCGCCACCTGCTGGCCATCGTGGACAAGGATCGATTTGATCACGCCGCCGGTAGGATGGGTGACTTGCTTCACACGGCTCTCGACACCCAGCTGCCCCTGTCCGACGACCGCGCCGCCCGCGGGAACCACGGTGGATATCGCCACCATCGCCGTAACGAACACGATGAGTCCGGCGATGGCCATGCGCCGTGTGCGATCAAGCCGTGCCGCGATATCCACCGGGTCCCGCCACAGGGCGATGTTGCCGTACGTCGGTGCAAGGATGACTTGATGTGTCATGCGGCTTCCATGTCGCGCTTGATGCCACGCCGTTTTGCGCCATTTTCACCGGCGGGTATGGCCTTGCTGTTCCGGAGGACGGAAAGCACCGATTCCCGCGGACCAAACAGGCTGGCAACGCCATCGGCCATGTAGAGTAGTTTGCTGGCGCGCCGGATGGCCTGGCCTCGGTGCGTAACGATGACGACGATGCCGCCGCGATCGCGCACGGTCTGGATGGCAGCGTCGAGCGATACCTCGCCGTCTTCGTCCAGGTTCGAGTTGGGTTCGTCTAGCACCACTACAAACGGGTCGCCATAAAGCGCGCGCGCCAGGGCGATGCGTTGCCGCTGGCCGCCGGAAAGCTGCTCGCCATCCGCGCCCACGGGTGTTTCATAGCCCATGGGCAGCGAGACGATGAGGTCGTGCACGCCGGCCTGCCTCGCCGCGGCGACGATCGCGGCGGAATCATGCTGCGATGAGAAGCGTGAGATGTTCTCGCCTACGGTGCCGCTCAGCAGCTCCACCGTTTGGGGCAAGTACCCAAGGAAACGCCCGCGTTCCTGGGGATCGTATTGCTCCAGGGCCGCGCCATCAAGACGGACAGCGCCGCGCGACAGGGGCCAGGCGCCGGCGATGGCCCGCGCGATGGAACTCTTGCCCGATCCGCTTGCGCCGATAATCCCCAGCACATCGCCGGCCTCCAGCACGAAGGAGGCACCGTGCGCGGTGATCCGCTCGGAACCGGGAGGGCCGACGGCGACGCTTTCCATGGTGAGGCTGGTCTGGGGACGCGGCAGGCGCGTTGTGGCTACCGTGGCGGGCGGGACGGTGGACAATAGCCCGTCAAGCCGCTTCCAGCCTTCCCGCGCGCCTGCAAAGCTGCGCCATTGGCCAATGATCTGGTCGATCGGCGCCAGGGCACGCGCGGACAGGATCGAACTGGCGAAGATCACCCCGCCGCTCGCCCGATCGCTGATGACCAGGACGGCGCCCACCGTGAGAATCAGCGATTGCAGCGTGATGCGGAACACGCGGCTGAGGCCACCGTAGAAATTCGTCGCTCGGGCAACGCGATCCTGCGTGGCAAGGAAAGCCTGGTTGGCCTTGTCCCACCGGTTGCGCAGGTTTTGCTCCATGCCCAGCGTGTAAATCGTTTCCGCATGGCGGAAACGCTCTTCCCCGAGCGTCTGGCGCACGACGCCGACCTGAACGCTTTCATGGATCGGCCGGGCGCTGGCGCGGTAGGTCAGGAATGTCAGGAAAGCCATGATGCATGCGCCGGCAAGCGCCGTGGCCGCCAGCCAGATGTGCAATACTGCCAGGATCGCGAGGAAGAAGATCATCCATGGCGCGTCGATGAACGCGGCCGGCCCTGGCCCGGAAAGGAAGGCCCGCACCGTATCGAGATCGCGGGTGGCGTTGGATGATTGCGTCGCGCCGGTGAAGGCCCCGCGCCGCGCCGTGAACGCGGCATCCTGGACCCTTGAGCTCAGGCGCTGGTCGAAGGAAATCGCGATGTCGTTGAGAAGGCGCGACCGAAACGCGTCGAAAATGCCCTGAAAGCCGTAGACCGTCAGCACCATCACCAGCAACCCGACTAGCGTGGGGACGCTGCGGCTTGGCAGAACCGAATCGTACACCAGCATCATGTAGATCGAGCCGCCGAGCAGCAGCACGTTCAATGCGCCACTGAGCAGGGCGACCACGAAGAACGCGCCGCGCAGGGAACCGATGGCCTCGCGGAGTTCGCCGGTGCTGGACGTTTTCACGGGAACTGTTCCTCGAAATGCATGACGGAGATGGACGAGCTTGCCAACGCAATGAATTATCGAGGTTAAGATCGCGTGAAGCGCCATCGCCGGACCGTTCGACGCGCGGTCAAGGTATTTTGCTACCTGATTGTAAGTTCGGGGCTGCCTTCGCGCTCGCAATCCATTGGGAAGGTGAATAAATACATTGGACGCGAACGCTATATTTACCCAATAGCATGCTATGTGGCCTGACAGGCAATCGAGCGGGGGAAGCTTGATCGACATCGACGCAGTAGCTCAGGCGATTTTCAGGATCGGGGGCAGGGGAAAAGACAGGCCTTTGGCCGAAATAGAGCGCAAGTACGTTCTTGCGCTGCCTTTTGTCGTGCTGGTGATGCTTGTCTCAACGGCGTTCGAGGGCGCGAGCATCGGCCTCATTATCCCGTTGCTGACGGTGATGATGCATGGCCGCGGCGACGCCGAAGGCGAGTTCGGCGGCGTGCTCGATTGGATCGTCGAGCGAGCGAACGCCGCCTATCCCGGCCATGCGATCGAAGCGATCGGCATCGCGATGCTCGGACTGCTCATGGTGAAGGCGGTTGTCGTCACCCTGGGCTGGCTGGTGATTTCCCGGATAGACGGGTTCGCACAGGCAGACGTTCGCAATGCCATAGCGCGCAAACTGCTCAACGCGCCGTATAAGTTCTTTATCGTTCAAGAATATCCCAAGCTGGTCAATATTATCGGCAACGATTCCTGGCGGACGGGCCAGGCAATCCAGGCGATCTACGCGATCGCAGGCGCTTTGGCGGCCACGATCGTGCTGGGCGCGCTGGCGATCTACACCAGCTGGCGGCTTTTCCTGATCGTTCTGGTCGGTGCGGTTATCGCCCGGCTGATGCAGCAATCGCTGGCCGGTCGGCTGGAGCGATTGAGCGAGAAGGTCAGCCAGGCGAACGAGCGCCTCGGCGAACAGATGCTGGCGACGATCGATTTCGCGCGGATGCTGCGTTTGTTCGGCCAGCAGGACCGAATGTACGATCGTTTCCACGATGCATCGGAGAATGTGCGCAAGACCCTGTTCGAAAACGAAAAGCTCGGATCGGTCTTCGGGCCGGTCATGGAGATCGTGCAGGCGACCTTGTTCATCGTCGTCCTGGTCGTTGCGCAGCGGATAGGGATGACCTTGCCAGAGATCATCGCGTTCCTCGCCTTGCAATACCGCCTGCAGCCGCAGATCCTGGGTGTTACCGAAGGCGTACTGGATCTTGCGGCGCTATCGGGATCGATCCGCAATACGGAATGGTTGCTGGGCCAGCCCGACGATGTGGTGCCGGGCACGCAACACCAACCGCTGGCAAAGATCGATCAGGCGCTGCACTTCAAGTCATTGAGCTATTGCTATCCGGACGATGACAAGCCGGCGATCATAGCGGCCGATTTCGTGATCCGTCCGGGCCGCGCGACGGCCTTGATCGGACGGTCCGGCGCCGGAAAATCGACGCTGATAAACCTCCTGACACGGTTGATCGAGCCTGACGCGGGCGAGATCGTGCACGGTGATACGCCCATTCGCGCTTATCATCCCAACGACTGGCGGTCACGGATCGCGCTGGCGGGGCAGGACATCGACCTGATCGAAGGCACCGTCGCCGAAAACATCGCCTTCGGCGCTGGTGGCGTGACGCGCGCCGATATCGAGGAGGCCGCGCGGCTTGCCGACGCGCATGATTTCATCATGGCCATGGGTGGCTACGACGCCCGGATCAACGCGTTCGGATCGAACCTTTCCGGCGGGCAACGCCAGCGCGTGGGCCTCGCGCGGGCGCTGGCGCGCCGCCCTGACCTTTTGATCCTGGACGAGGCCACCAACGCGGTGGACGGCCTTTCCGAGCATACGATCATTACCTTGCTGACCGAACATCGCCGGTTCGGCATGGCCGTGGTGATCAGCCATCGTCGCAGCACGCTGAACGCTTGCGCGGATGGCATCGTGATAGATGCGGGGAGGATCACCGAGGCAGGGCCGTTGCGCGGCCTGGATTTCTATCAGCGGATGGAAATGTCGCCGGACCTCGGCGGTGAACTGGGGGCCGCGTGACGGACGCGCCGCAACCTGGGCCATTGCGCCGGTCGGCGATGTGGCGCGCGATCGACAAGTTGCGCCGTCGGACGGGCCTGCCCATATTCTGGGGGGAAGCGGGCGCGACCGTGCCGATCAGCGATCGGTTCGGGTTCGATCGCGGCACGCCGATCGATCGATTCTACATCGAAGATTTTCTGACCCGCAACGCGGACGCGGTGCAAGGCCGGACGCTGGAAATCGGCGACGACAGCTACACCGCACGGCTTGGCGGCGCGCGGACAAGCCATCGTGATGTCCTGCACATCGATGCCGGAAATCCCGCGGCCACCATTGTCGGCGATCTTTCCGATCCCGCAGTCCTTCCCGAGGCGGCGTTCGATTGCGCGGTCATCACGCAGACGCTGCATCTGATCTGGGACATGGGCGCTGGCGTCAGGGCGCTGCATCGGGCGTTGCGGCCGGGCGGCACGCTGCTGCTGACAGTGCCCGGCATCACGTCGATCGATCGGTACGACTGGGGTGCCGGATGGTACTGGTCGCTGACGGGGCAATCGGCGACGAGGCTGTTTGGCGAGGTGTTCGGCGATGGCAACGTTACCGTGGAAGTGCACGGTAACGTGTTTGCGGCCTGCGCCTTTCTCCAGGGGGCCGCGCTGGAAGAGGTCCCGATCGCCAAGTTGCGGGTGCGGGACCCGTGCTATCCGGTGATCGTTGCGGTTCGCGCCACCCGCGCCGCCGCCTGATCCCTAGCGTCGCAGGGAACGCAGCGCGGCCGCGACCAGCCGCAGCGGAAAAAGCGCGTCGTTCCGCCATCCCGTCCACGCAATCCCGAGAGCGCGACGCGGGGTGGAGCGCATGACGCCGATCAGGCGTTGCGACCGCCAGCGCCGGGCGAAGGCAATGCCGCTGAGGGCTGCGCGCGATCCTTCCGCATCGAGGCCAAGTTCCCGCTGGCGCGCCATGACCAGCTCCGTCATCGCGGCCATGCGGCGCACGTCAAGCGACATGCCCGCGCCGTGCCGGCGATATTCGGCGCCGATCGCAGGATAGGCCGCGATGGGGTGCCGGCGGGCCAGCCGCAGATAGACGTCCCAGTCCTCGCAGGCGGTCAAATGCGTGTCGAAGCCGCCGATCGCGCGCAGTCGTTCCGTATCGTAAAGCACGGTGCCGTGCATGCCGATGAAGTTGTTCCGCAGCAGCGCGCGGAACGCGTCCGCGGGTACGTGCGGCGCATGATCTCCTATGGGCTGGCCGTCTTCGGTGATCTCGCGATACCCGCCATAGACGAAAGCGGCATCGGGGCAGTCTTCGAAACGGCCGACCGCGTTTCTCAAAGCATCGGGCGTCAACCGGTCATCGGCATCGAGGAACAGCACCAAGCGCGTGCGGGCCAGCGCAAGTCCGGTATTGCGGGCGGCTGACAGGCCGGCGTTGGCCTGGTGGTGATAGCGCACACCGGCCCATGCGCCGGCCACTTCAGCGGTGTTGTCGACCGATCCGTCATCAACGACGATGACCGCTTCGGGCCTCAGCGACTGGGAAAGCGCCGACTGGATCGCTTCGGCCAGGAAATGAGCCTGATTGTAGCAGGCGATCGCGATGGTAACGTCGGGATGCGCCGGCGCGGTCACAGCATTTCGTCCGGCCAGTTCTCCGTGCCTTTCAGCAGCCCGCGCCGGCCGACCTCGACATCGTGCCGGATCACGCGCGCGGGATTGCCGGCCGCGATGCAGCGTGGCGGTATGTCATCGAACACGACAGATCCCGAGCCGATGATCGTGCCATCGCCGATCCGCACGCCCGGCATCACGGTTGATCCGCCGCCGATGAAGCACCGGTCGCCGATATGTATCGGCCGCGTCACGCCGGCCTGGTCGCGCGCGATCAGCAGCGTCTTGAACGCGATCAGCGTATCGCGGCCGACGACAATGCTGTTGCGGCCGCCCGATATCACCCGGCCCGACAGGGATATGGACGATGTGGAGTGCATGGAAACGCCGTGGCGGACGGCCAGCCACCAGCGCCGGGCGCCAAGCAGCGCCATCCGGACCTTGTAGAGCTGATTGATCGATTTCAACGCCATAGATTCAGGCCTGTAACCCGGATTGCATTGGCTGGGGAGAGCCCTTATCACCGGCGCGGGCCCAGGCAGGGGGGAAGCGGGTGTTCAAGCGCAGCTGGCAGCGTTTCGTCCAGACACGGGTGTGGGGCATGGATATCCATCCATCGGCGCGCATCGCGCCGACCGCGCTCATCGATCGTACATGGCCCAAGGGCGTGCATATCGAAGCCGACGTCGTGATAGACGAGGAAGCGGTGCTGCTGACCCATGACGTGACGCGCGGGCTTTTCACCGATACCCGCATCTGCGAGGGCGCCGTTCTCGGCCCTCGCGCCATCGTCTTGCCGGGCATTACGGTGGGGAAGGGCAGCACCGTCATGGCGGGCGCGCTGGTCAACCGCGACGTGCCCGATGGCGTGACGGTCATCGGCAACCCGGCGCGGGTGGTGGAAGACGGGGCTGGCGAATGAATTGGAAACGGCTGGCGCGGGTTGATCGGCGGATGATGCCACAATGCTGATTGCCGTTGTTCTGGCGCTGGTCGTCGCGTTCGCCTTGGGCGAAGTTCTGGCGATATGCGGTTTTCCGCTTCCGACCGGTCGTGGGCGTATAGGGTGCCTGGACGGTCTGCGCGGCTACCTCGCCCTGGTCGTCATGATCCATCACTTCGATATTTGGATCAACCGGATCAACTCAGGCGGCGGTTGGGCGAAAAATTCGAGCCTGTTGCTGCATAATCTCGGCCCCATCGGTGTGGCGCTCTTTTTTATGACAACGGGTGCGGTTTTTTACCCGCGTATTCGAGATGGATTTTCGTCCATAGACTGGAAATCTCTTTATTTATCGCGGCTTTTTCGTATCTTGCCATTGCAGGTTGTGACCATATCGGCAGCAATTATTATTGCATGGCATTTTATGGGCAAAGACGCGCCAATTTCATGGCGTGTGGAAGCTAAAAACATCGCGATGTGGTTGACAGGTTACGCCGAGCCGCCGCTCTTAAATTACGAAGATGCTGGGTTTATTAACGCCAAGGTGCTTTGGTCTCTTTGGTTTGAGTGGGTTTTTTACATTCTTATAATACCGATCATGGCAATATTTAGAGATATGACGAAAAATTTTGTTCCATCTTGGGTTTTGCCAGTCGCTCTGTTTTTGATCGGTATTCTATTGAGAGTATATGTAAATCATCCCGCCATAATTTTTTATCTTCCCCTTTTCGCATTTGGAATGCTTGCGATAGAGGTAAGAAGTTTTTCAGGTGTTGTAAGGCTTTTGAGTGGTCATATATCTTCAGCGATATTATTATCTCTTGTAATTATATCGGCAATTTATTTTTATGAGCCGCATAATTTGCCGCAATTGTTAATATATGGCGTTCTGTTTATCGCCATTTGTTCTGGAAACAGTTTTGGTGGTATTTTTTCCTGGCGAGGGTCTATTGTCCTCGGCGAAATATCGTTCGGCATATATCTCATTCACGGGATAGTTTTGTATTCCATTTTTACATTTTTCCGTCCCGATATTTCTGGCGACTTCTCAATTCCTATCGTATTGATGACCGCAAGCGCTGTTACAGTGGTGCTGAGTGCGATTGCGCACCTGCTCATTGAACGCCCTGGAATAGCGGCCGGCAAGCGTTTTGCGCGAAAATGGCGCGAACGCCGGACCCTGCTCGCATAAGGTAGCAAAGTTTTTTCTTTCCTACATTGTTGCGATCGACGTAAGAACAAATAGTGAACATTTGTCCTGCGTGCATAGCCACCAATCGTATCTGAAAAGCCGAAGGCCGCGCAGCGTTGCGGCGCAATCGGCTTTGCAAGCAGCGAACGTTTACGCCGCAAACTGGAGACTTTCATGGCAGATCCGTTCCAGGCCAATGCTGACGCCGTTTTTGCGCCATCCCGCGCGCCCTTTTCCATTTCGCCCAGCGACGCCTCGCCGCTTGCGATCGTGCCGAAGCGCATCTTCGTGGGCACGGGCGGCAACGTTACGCTGCGCGGCGTCGATGGGCAGGCGGATGTGGTCTATCGAAATGTGGCGGACGGCGTTTATCTGAATGTCCGCCCGCTGTTCATACGCGCAACCGGCACCACCGCCTCCAACATCGTTGGCGAGGCCTGATCATGTTCGTGGATCTGCTGGGTGGCAATCGACCCGCCTTCGGCAACGCGCCGCGCCGCGCCCCTTCGAATATTGCCTTTACCGCCGCAGTCACAGGCGGCGCGCGTTTTGGCATCGAGAACAGCCATCAGGGCTTTTCCGGTACCAACGCCGCCACGCAGGCCAATGGCGCGCCGGTGCTGGGCAGCGTTTACGCGCGGGCGATCAATGCGCCGATCCCGAACATGCCGGCGGCGGGCACCGATTTCGCCTATGCGTTCTTCGTGCGGACGGCGGCGGCGGGAACGTCCGGCGTCCGCTCGGAAACCTTGCTGGGCGTTGCCGGGCAGACCGGTTCGGGCGGGTCTGGCGGGGCGTTGTCGATGAAGTCCTGCGCGATCCTTGCCGGGTCGAATTCCTCCGGGCAGGCGCTCGATGCGACGAACGCCGGGCGGATCAGCCCGCGCCGGCAGGGCACGTCGTGGCAGTGGTGGCCGCAGACCACGGTGGGCGCGGACCTGGCCGGCATCCAGCTGGCGTCCGATACCGAATACCTGTGCGTGCTGGGCATCAAGGCCAGCGCCGGTTTGGATTACCCGTTCATCACCTTTGTCGACATGGCGACGGGCACGGCCCAATCCGCCACGGGGGCGACCGCTATCACCGGCACTCGCCCTTCCGCCCCGCTGTTCAACCTGCTGGGCGCGCTGGGCGCGGCATCGACCGGCGCCGATCGCGCTGGCTGGGGCGGGGACTTCGGCGAGTTCGTTGCCATGCACGGCGGCACCGCGCCCAGCGTGGCGCAGGCGCAGGCGGTGGTTACCGGCGGATCGTTGACCGGCCTTGCCGCCGCGTGCGGCGCTACGGTGGCCTGGCGCAACCTGCTGGACTACGCCGCGCAATCGGGCGGCACGCTGGCATCGGCCACCGGCAGCGACGCCACCGTGCTTTCCGGCGCGATTGGCCTGCGAGCGGTGCGCGGGTTCAGGACGGCCGGCGTGCGGCTCGACCGGCTCGGGCCGTGGTGGGTGTTCCCGATGGCGGTCGGCGCGGCATCGGGCAAGGTGTGGTTCGAAGGATCGACCGCGCCGGGCGCCACGGTCGCCTGCTTCCTGCGGTATCTGGACGGATCGACCAGCGCCCAGGTGCGCGCCACGGCGGATGGAAGCGGGCGCTTCGTGGCGTCGATCGACAGCGCCGTGGCCCGTCCGTTCTACCGCAGCGCGGGCAATGTGGCCGACGTGACCGACTGCCATCACGAGATGGATGCGATGGACGTGGGCGTGGTGATCCCGACCTGCGGCCAATCCGAACTCAACATCCTCTATTCGGCAACCTGGACCAGCTCGTCCGACCTGACGCCCGTGGCCGGCGCCAATTCCGGCCTTTCGGCAACGCAGGGGCCGGAAGGTGCCGGCGCGCGCTGGGCCAGCGTGATGGACCTTGCCGGCCGGGCCAGCAACGCGAACGCGCCCCGCCGCGCGATCGGCGCGAAGGCGCGGCCCGACCGGATGATCGGGCGCGGCGTGTGGGCCGATGGCGTGCACGAGATCGCCGCGCGCATCATCGCGGATCGCGGCGTCAGCGTGATGTTCGTGAACCTGGCGCGATCGGGCACGACGGTGGACCAGCATGTGTTCGATCGCGTGCCGTTTTCGCAGGCGCTGGCGCTCGCCGGCAGCGGCACCGGTCCCTATACCGCCACGATCCAGCTTGCCGATGCCACGGTGCGATCGAAGTTCGCCGCCGCGCTGGGCGCGACCGATGCCAACGCGCTCTATGTGTCGGGCAACTTCATCCACCAGGTGCGGCCCGGCACGTTCAGCCTGGACCTGGGCGGTGGCGTGGTCATCACCGACACCAAAGTCAGTGACAGCGCCGGTACGCTTTCCGGCCCCGGCGGGATCACCGGCACGATCACCTATGTGGCCGGCACGGCGAACGGCAAGGCATCGATCAGCCTCACGTTCCCGTCCACGCCGGCCAGCACCTCCGGCACGATGATCTGGCAGCCGAAATCGGACACGCTCGATTCGAGCGCGGCGAACAAGACGGCGAACATCAACGGCTATGGCGTGATCGAGGCCGACGACGACGTGGCCACGCTGGGCCTGCGCTTTGGCTGGACGCTGGGCCTGTTGTGGTGGACCACCGCCAACATGAGCGATGCGGGCGGCGGGGCGAGTGCGCGCGCATCGATCGCGGCGAAGTATGAGATGATGCGGCTCCTGCTGATCGGCTATCAGCGCGCCGGGCTGGACAGCGGCGTCGCCAATGCGCCGATGATGGTCTGCGCCAAGGGCCGCGATACCAACAACACCGCCGCGCTGGTGGACAACGCGCGCCAGTTTGCCGAGGATATGTGGGCTTCGACGCGCGCGTGGGTGCGGCGCGGCGGGCACTACTACGATGTCGTGCTGGATGCGGCATCGAGCCCGCACGAGACGTTCGGCGATGCATCGGGCAAGCGCATCGGCCGGCGCATGGGGGCCTACCTTTCCGGCTTGCTGGCGGGCACGCTGGTGCCCGAAGCCAAGTTCCGCACGGGCGCGGCCGACCGCAGCGGAGATGGCACGGTGCTGACGGTGCCGCTGGCCACGATCGGTTCGGGTCTTTCGCTGGCGGTGGCAAGCGGCGGCAACGCCAATGCGCTCGACCAGTGGTATGTCGGCGGCACGCTGATTGCCAACGACGCGACGACGATCGCGCGCATCCGGGGCGACGGGCAGGCGGTGGAACTGGTCAAGCTTTCCGGCACCTGGGTGACCGGCGCCGAATCCAACGTGCTCTACGTGACCGGCGCGCCCGGCAGCGGCACCACGCCGCCCGGCAGCCTGCTCTACGACAATCGCGGCGGCTTTGGTGGCAATGAGCCGGGGATGCTGGTGGCGCCGAAGCTGGGGTGAGGTAAGTGTCCCAACTTGTGATTTCGCAGCTGCGTTGTTGCGCTTGCTAGCGCCAGATTGCTCAATTAGGGTGCACAGTGAAGCTGCGGCGGCGTGCATCCGGTTGCGGCAAAGTCTATCGATGGATCGGGATCATGAGCCTCCAGCAGTTTCTTCGCATCCTTTGGGTCTGGCGATGGACAATCGTTATAGCGACAGCCGCCTGCCTCCTTGCGGGCAGCATGGTCGCGTTGCTGCGGCCCAAGACCTACACTGCCGAATCCCGTGTGATGCTTGATGTGCTCAAGCCCGATCCCATCACGGGCGACGTTATCTCCAGCAGTTTTGCGCGCGCCTATGTTCCCACGCAGACGGAATTGATCCGCGACTATCGGGTGACGGGGCGCGTGGTCGATAGTCTCGGCTGGACCAAGTCACCCGCGCTGCGCGAGGATTACGAGGCGAGCGACAAGCGAGGCGTCGATTTCCGCCGCTGGCTGGCGGAGCAGGTTTCCGATGGGATCAAGGCTTACAACATCGAAGGCACGAACGTGCTGGTGATCGGCTATTCCGCGGGCGATCCGGAGACGGCGGCCAAGATGGCCGATGTTGTGCGTAATGCCTATTCCGAGGAATCTCTCGCTTCCCGCCGTGCGGAAGCGGCCGAGGATGCGCAGTGGTTCGAACGCCAGCTCGGCGAGGTGCGCAACAAGCTTGCCGGGGCCGAACAGCTGAAGACTGCGTTCGAACGCGCCAACAACATCGTCCTTCTCGATAAGGACGTGGACGCGGACGCTGCGCGGCTGCAGGCCCTTTCGGGGCAGGCGCCGCCGCCCGCATCGGTTGTGAGCGGTGGCGGGGGTGGAAATCCTGCGGCAGGTCAGCTCGCCGCGATCGACGCAAAGATCGCTGCCGCATCAGCCTCGCTTGGGCCGAACCATCCGGTTCTTCAGGAGCTGAGGCAGCAACGCGCGACGGTTGCCGCCACGGCGCGGGCGGGCGGCGGCGGTTCGGCACCGGTCGTCATCGGCGGCGGCGGCGGCGATGTCGCGGCTGCGCGGGCAAAGGTGCTGGCGCAGCGCGACAAGGTGGAAGAAGCCAAGCGGTTGCAGGCCGATGTCAGTGTGCTGCGCGATCAATATGCCAAGATGGCAGCGCGCGCGGCCGATCGCAGGCAACAGGCGGCATCCAAGGAATCGGGGATCACCCTGCTGGATAGCGCTGTGCCTCCGCGTGCCTCGGATCCGCCGGCCTCGATCGTGATCATTCTCGGATCGCTTGGTCTTGGGCTCGGGTTGGGGGTGTTGATCAGCCTGGTGATCGAGCTGCTTTATCGCCGCGTCCGGGGGCCAGAAGACCTCAAGTCGCTGAAGGTTCCACTGCTGGGTGCTGTCGCGGCGCCTTCCTATACCTGACGGTCTCGCTGGGCGAGGCCGCCGGCAGGGGCTGTCTGGCATCGAAGGGCGTTCAAAGACGTGAAGCCACGACTATTTTCCTGGAGAGTGGGCAGAAATCGTCCGATCGGGCTCTATACGGCTGAGCCTTGGCTCGCCAGATGGGCGGCGGCAGGGTATGTGCTGCTGGCGCTGTTTTTTGCCGCATATGGGCACTTTTATGCCCAGGCTCTGGTCGACGGCCAAAGCGTTGTTCCATTTCTTGTGCCGTTCGGTGTCGGGGCCGCGCTTGTTCTCTGGACGATGCCGGAAATCGAAAACCCGCCGGTGAATGTGCTGAACCGGCTATACGTTTACTTCATTTTTGCGCTTCTGGCATGGCCGGACTACCTTGCTTTGACGTTACCCGGCATGCCCTGGATTACGGCGGTCCGACTGGTTGGCGTGCCATTGATCGTCACGTTGCTGATATGCAGCTTCGGGTCGACCGCGTTTCGAAGGCGATTGAAAGAGATCCTCGCGGCGGAAAATGTCCTCGTCCGACTGCTTATTGGCTTCATGGTCATAGCGACTTTAACGGTCGTCTTTTCCCATGCGATTGGCCCATCGATGAACCGCCTTTTCGTGGCCTACATGGCCTGGTTTGGCGTCTTCTTTGCGTCTTGCTGGCACTTTCAAGAACCGGGCCGCGCCGAAAAATTCGCGAAGTATCTGTTCTATATTCTTTTGATATGTCTTGTTCCGGCCCTGTTTGAAGCAAAGTATAGCGTGCTGCCTTGGGTGGGGCATATTCCAAGCTTCCTTGACGTCGAGGACCCTAACGCGCAGCGCATCATGCAGGGGTCGTTCCGTGCGGCGACGGGCATCTATCGCGTACAGAGCAAGTTTTCGTCCAGCATCGGACTTGGCGAGTTTATCGCGATGTCGATGCCATTCGCGCTCCACCTGCTTTGGGTATCGCGCAGCAAGCTGCTGCGAGCTACGATAATTCTGGTGCAGCCGGTTCTTTTCTACATCGTGATAAGAACCGATTCGCGACTGGCATTCATCGGATACTTTTCCAGTATCATTATCTATTTGTTCGTTTTTGCCGTCATGCGGTGGCGGCAGCTGAAGACGAGCATTCTGGCGCCAGCAATTGTTCTGTCCTATCCGATTGCTCTCAGCGTGCTGTTGGTGCTGTCGCTGACGTGGCGCCGGCTCTATGTGAAGATATGGGGCGGTGGCGCGCAGCAGTTCAGCAGCCAATCGCGTGCAGACCAGATGAAAGAGGGCCTTCCCAAAGTCTTTCATGCACCATGGGGCCATGGCATCGGTGAAGGCGCGACGACGCTAAACTACATCGCGCCAGGTTCCGATTTTCCGACCATCGATTCTTACTATCTGTCGGTAGCGCTCGAATTCGGCGTACTGGGTTTTGCGGTTTTTTACGGCATGTTCCTGTGGGCGGCGTTCAAGGCATCGCGAACCGCGATCGAGACCCGCAACACGGACCTTTTGTTTTTGCTTCCTGCCGCGATCGCCTTGCTGAACTTCCTCATATCGAAGTCGATCTACAGCCAGACTGAAAACCAGCCGCTGGCGTTCATGCTGCTGGGACTGATTGTGGCGCTGATCTATCGCCATAAGCTGGAACGTACGGGCGCTGGCGCTTTCGACGCGTCGGGGCAGAAGCGGTTGCAACTACCGTCTTTCTAAAGCGTATCTGTCAAAGCGGCCGCGCTCGGGAACTGTCTAGGAAGCGGTCCCCGAGCGAGGCCGCTCTTCTGCTCGGTAACGATCGCCGTCGCTGCTTCAATCGCCTTTATAGACCGACCCGATCACGCGAACGCCGTCCGACGTAAGATCGTCGATCAGCGTTTTCAGGTCTGACACCAGGGTCGAGTCTTTCCGCGCGACGACAAGCGCGTAGCGCATGAGGGCCGCGATGCGGCGTGCGTCCGCGTAAAACTTGGTAGCGGGTGCGGTGGCGATCGTCAGATCGAAATCGCGCAGGCAGAGATCGATCAAAGTTCCAAAACGCTGTCCGAACAAAAGCTCTTGCGCGTTGCCGGGGGGATTGCCCGCATACATGACGGAAAGGTTTGGCATAACGTCGAACTGCATGGCCGATGCGACGCTGACGTCGCGGCTGGCCAGAACGTCCGCCAGCCCGGCAACGGGCGCGGAAGGCTGGATGAAATCGCCCAGGGTTCCGCCGCGAAGATCACAGTCAATCAGCAGCGTGCGAACGCCGGTCTGTGCTAGCGATGCGGCAAGGTTGACAGCGAGCCATGCCGCGCCGTCTTCGCGTTCCGTCGCACAAATGGTCAGGCCGCGACGGCCTTCGTGAATATGCTTGGCGACCAGATGGTTGCGAAGCGCGCTGATCGATTCGGCATCGGCCCTGTCAGGCGCGCTCGCAACGACAACCTGTTCGCTCAACGTATAGCTGACCGGCGGAACGACGGCGGGCAGGGATATGGCAGGCACAGCCAGATTCGTGGTGGTCATGACCGTCGACTTCTTCTTGGTTGTGGCACGCGATCAGAAGAAGCGCTCGCCGATGGTAATGGTGTCGTTGGGCTGAATCTTCTCATCGAGACTGGCCTTGAATTCCCGGTCCCCGCGATGAAGCTTGATCTTCTTCTCGGTTCCGAGCGCGGTCAGGCCACCGCCGCGGGCAAGCGCCTGACGGACCGTCATCCCGGGTTCGATGGCATAGGTGCCGGGCGACGACACCTGGCCGTAAATGTAGAAGTTCTGGGCCGGCGCGACGAAGATCTTGTCGCCTGGCTGAACCAGCGGATCGGCATCGCCGCCCGACGTCGCCGCCACGCGCAAGGAATAGCTCTTGGTTTCGCCGCCTGCGGTGGTGAGCGAGATGGTGTCGTTCGATGCATTCTTCACGCCGCCAGCGCGCGCGACGACTTCTGAAAGGTGATAGGGCCGATCAAGCGCGACAAGGCCGGGTGTGCTGATTTCGCCAAGGATGGTGGCATAACGGCTGATAGCCGTGACCAGCGTGACACTAACTTCGGGGCGGACGAAGAAGCCGCCGGAAATCAGCCGCGTGCGAAGGTCTTCGCGGAGCTGAATCGGGGTGCGACCAGCTGCCGGCGTGCGGCCGAGCAAGGGCAGGACAACAGTGCCGTCCGGATCGACCGTGACGCGGGCCTTGTAGTCGGGGCTGTCGATCACCGCCACGTCGATCGTGTCGCCGGCGCCAAGGACATAGCCCACGACGGAATCGGGGGAGGTCATCGCCGCGCCCGCCTGTGCCGCGACGGGCGCGGCGATCAGGCAGGTGCACGACAGGGCGATGAGAACCAGGAATTTCCGCAAGAGCACGATCATTTCTAGTACCTCACCTGATTTCAAATCGCTCAGAACGCGCTGCGAAGCGCCAGATATGTGCGGAACGCGTTATACTCGTACAAGGTGCTGTTCGCGCTGCGCGTGCTGTACCCCATGCCAAGGCTTAGCGCGAAACGGACACCGAGCTTGTAACTCGCTTCCCCGCTCACATCATGCGTATCGTTGTTGAGCAGAGGATTAATGACAAGCGGGGAACTGATGTAATTCCGGCTATGCGTGTATTCATATCGACCGTTCAGGCTGATACGCGGCGTGACCGCCACCTGCGTGTCGAAGGTAACGCCGGTGCCGAGCGTGTAATCGACGTTATAGGCAAGGTTGGGCCGCGTCGCCCGGAAAGCGGACAGCTGGAAACTGACGCGCTCGCTCGGCGCGATCCGCAGCGAGGCTTCGCCGGTCAATCCCTTGAAGCCGTTGTTGGTGATCGTATCGACCGCCGTGTAGTTGAGGCGAACGGTCGCCTTGAAGAAGCGGGTCACATCGCGCGTGTAATAGGCGCCGATGCTGCGCGTCGGGAAAGATTTCAACCCCAACGTAGCGCCTGCGCCGCCGCGTTCGGGATAGCGGGTATCCTCGATGCTGCCGATGATGCCGATCTCACCGATCGACGGCTGTATGTAGCTTATGCCCGCGCCGTAGGTATAGGTGTTGTAATCGGAGACCGCGCGGATCGGGTTCGAGTTCCGGCCCTGGGTGTAATAGAATTGCCCGAAGGGCTGCAGGCCGACCACGCCGCCGCAACTGGCGGATGCGCCGATGCTGTAGGTGGTTTCAAAGTTCCGGATGCCGGCGCCAAGCGCCTGGAGATTGGCGATATTCGTGCGGCTGCGACCGACATCGCCATCCACGCCGGCGGTGCAGCGGGCAAGGCTGGTGGACACGCCGCCGGCCAGCGAGATCTGTTCGCCGTCAAGGCGCGTGTTGCGCACATGGCTGAGATAGGACGCGGACCCGTTGAGATAGGCATCGCTTCGGCCAAACGGCAGCGAGATGTCCACCGCGGCCACCGGTGCGAAATAGAAATCCTCCGGCGTCAGGCCGCTCGCCGAGGCGACCGACTTGTTCGCGCGTGCAACATTTGTGTCGTACGTGGCGACGACGCCAAGGTTGACGTCAAGCCGGCGTTCGCGGGTCACTTTGCGAGGAATGCGCGCGCCCTGCGATTGGCTAGTCTGGCCGATAGATTCGCTCACCCCCGCACTTTGCGCGAAAGCCGATGCCGGCAAAATGAACATTCCGGCCGAGCCGGCCAAAGCCAAGAAGCGTTTAGACGTCATTTCAAATCCCCCCCTAATCAATAGCGCAGCACGGATTTAATGCAACTGCGAAGAGTTCGGGCGACTGTGCCGAAAAGACCATGTTAACGGGGCTATAAGGTTGAATTCGTGCGATTGCCAAGCGATTGTCGGGGTGGCATGCGGATTGGGTGATGGTAAAGGCAAAAGCTGTAGCCGGAGGTACGGATGCGGCCGACGGGCCGGGCGGTCTGGCGCGGATGCCGGCGGCGCAATGGTTAATCCTGGCGTGCTGCCTCGCCTGGGCCGCGCCCAGCTTGCTGCGCATGGCGGCGCAGCCGGGGGTGGCGGGCCAGGATGGCCAGTATATCGTGATCATTCCAGCCACCGCATGGTTGATCTGGCGCGAGTTTCCGCGTGATCGGGCGTTCGTCGCTGGCAATCCGACGGTGGTTCTTGCCGGGCTCGTGGCGATCGTCGCGGTTCATCTGCTGGCGTGGCTGGTCGGCGTGCTGTTCGTCGAATTGCTGATGGTTTACGCTGCGGCCGTGCTGATGCTCTATCGGCACGGTGGCGTCGCGCTTTGTCGGCGGCTTTGGTTTCCCCTGCTGTTCTTGCTCGCTGCCGTGCCGCTGCCGGGATCAGTCATCGCATCGGCGACACGGTCCCTGAAACTGCTGGTGGCCGAGGCGAGCGTCGCGGTGCTTGGCGACGCCGGCTATGAGGTTGCCCGCACCGGCAGCATCATCTTTGTGGATCAGTACGAGCTGGTGGTGGAAGCCGCGTGTTCCGGCGTGAACTCGATCGTCAGCCTGATCGCCGTGGGGCTGATGTATGCATACCTGCGCGGCCGGACGACACCGGCGCGTATTGCCGTTCTGGTGCTGGCGTCGCTGCCGGTGGCGGTGGCGGCCAATATCGTCCGGGTGGTGATGCTGGGGGCCATGACCAGCCACTGGGGCGTCTATATTCTCGAAACACCGCTTCACACCGCGACCGGCCTTGTCATGTTCGTGATCGCGGTATTCCTGCTGCTGCTGGTGGACGCCGTGTTCGGGATGTTCCACGCGATCGCGGCGGGCGCGGGCCTGGTCCGGCGCGAGAATGCCGGGGCGTCGTCGTGATCGGCCGTCGCGACATGCTGCTCGGCGGCATTTTCCTGGCCGGGCTTGGCGCCGAGGGTGCGTTGGGCCTCGCCAGGCGCCGCCCGGCAGCCAGACCGGCCCCTATCGACGCTCTGCTGCCCCAGCGTGTCGCGGATTGGCAGGCTGCGCCCGAGGCTGCGCCGCTTTTGCCGCAGCGCGATTCCTATGTGGATCAGATATACGACGACTATGTGGCGCGCAGCTATGTCAGGCCCGGGGCGGCGCCCGTCATCGTGCTCATTGCCTATGGCCAGGCTCAAGGCGGCGGGATCGAAGTGCACCGGCCCGAAAGCTGCTATCCGCCCTATGGCTATGCGCTCAGCCCATCGCGCGAGGTTCGCCTCGATCTCCAGGGCCGCGACGTTGCCGCCACGGCTCTGACGGCGACGCTGGAGGGCCGTGCCGACCAGATTCTCTACTGGGTTCGCGTCGGTGAAACGTTTCCTGTCTCGCGGTGGCAGGCCGGTGTGGCGGTGGCGGGCGCGGCGCTGGCCGGGCGCGTGCTCGATGGGATTCTCGTGCGTCTTTCGATGGTTGTCGACGACGCCGCTTCCGGCCAGCGCACGCTGGAGGAGTTCGCATCGCAACTGGTCCGGTCCTCGCCGGCGGCGCTGGCGGGCTTGCTGGTCGGCGCGCGGTGAATTGACGCAGTGCCCCGCTCAATGGACTTCCATGAGAGGTTCGGTTAGCTTATTGATTGTTAACCTAGATATTCTGCTGGCGAAGGGGCTGCGGGCGGTCTGTTGCGGATAGGAACGAGGGGGCGGAATGAAGCGCGGCTTGACTATGCTTCTCGGCGGTATGGCAGCGGCGCTGCCGGCCGGTTGCGCAAAGCCGCCGCCCGAAGGTCAAGTGCTCGCCCAGGTCAACGGTACGGACATAACGCGTCGGGACCTGGCGGTCGAAACGCAGGAAGCGGGCGGGGACGGTATGCCTCCCATGGACCTTCTGGGGAAGGTGGTGGATCGGACCCTTCTGGCCAACGCAGCCAGGGATGACGGGATCGACCGGACGCCGGAATACCTTGCCGCGGTCCGTCGGAATCGCGAACAGTTGTTGGCGGACATGTATGTGCAGCGCATGGGGCGGGCCATCCCCGCACCGGGGCCTGCCGACATTGCGGACTATATCGCGCGGCACCCGCAGGCGTTCGGACGCCGGGCGATGATTGATTTTCGCCGCATCGATGTCGCCAGGACGCCCGCCACCGAAAGCGCGTTGCGCGGCGCGCCTGATTTCGATGCAGCGGTAGGCCAGCTCGCGAGCGTGGGGGCGAAGACAAGCGTCAGCGCCGGCACGCTCGATACCGGCGCAGTGCCCGCCGATGTCGCTACCGCGCTGGAGCAGGCCCGGGGCGGAAGGCTGGCGATCATTCCGTCGGGCTCGTCGCTTGTGGCTTATGCAATCGGCGGATATCGCCCGATACCGCTCTCCGGGGCGGATGCGAGCGCTGCCGCGGCGCGTTCGCTTACGCTTGAGCGTCTTGCCCGGGCGGTCGATGACCGGCTGCGCGAGGCCCGCGAACGTTCGACCATCCGCTTTCAGCCCGGCCTTGCGCCCGCCACGCCTGCAGGAGGTTCTCCGTCATGACCGAACAATCGAAGCCAACGCGCGGTATTCGTGAATGGCATGTGGCCGCCGGGGCCGCGATCCTGCTGGCCGCATGGGTGGCCTTCAGTTTTCAGTCGCTGACCGCCATGTCCGAGGCATGGCAGGTTTCGGCATTCGGCACGCACTTCCCGGCGTTGAGCCTGCTTCTGCTGCTGGCCGGGCCTATTGTGCTGGGGGCGATCGCGTGGCGGCTGAAGTACCGGGATGAACCTGCCCCCACGTCGGCGCGAGAGTTCGCGATCGCGAGGGCACGGCGATCCTACCATGCCTTCGTGGCATTCTCGGGCCTTGCCGGGCTGCTGCTGTTGTTCGTGCTGATATCGTGGGCAATGTCACCCGGCGATGCCGGGCCGCGCCCGCGCGTGGACGCGCACGCCCCCGAACTGGCGCGCGGCGGGGTGACGCTGATCGGCCGCGAGGCGACGGGCAAGGCCGTTATCTACGAAAAGAAGATTCTGTTCGCTTCGCGGCGTTTCCAGTTCGTCCCGGTCGAATCCGGGGATGCCGCTCATCCCGCTGTTCGCTACATCGTCGAGGTGCCGCCGATGTCGGCGCGGGTCGATCGTGCCGAATATGCCGGTATTGCAGTCCATAACGGGCTGCCGGAACAGGTAATCGAGCGGTTTTCCAGCGCTGGCTACACCATAGACCGGCCTTATGCCGTGATATACATGAATGCCGCCAGCCTGAACTGGTCGACCTACGTGCTCGCCGTGCAATTGACGCTGGTCTTCATTGTGCTGTGCATTGCGACGTTATTTCAAAGAGCTATCTATAAAAGGGCGCTCGAAGCGGCTGATCCGGCCTGATCGCGTATTCCTCTCTTATCAGCCCGTTTACCAAAAGGGCCAATCCGGACTTAACGCTGATGCGGGCATGGATGCGCCATGTTCGATTGGCGTCTCTCTGTTGCTTCGCTGGCCCTGGCAGGGCTGGGCGGCGCTTTGGGCCTTGATGCTCCGCCCGCGGCGATGACGCCGATCGCGGTGGCGCGCGCGCCCGAGGCAGAGCCTGCCGCAGTGACGGTGGCTTCGGACAAGCCGTTCATCCATGCATCGCGCAGCAATAACGGGCTGTTCTACGCCAATCTCGATGTCAACGGCACCAGCGTTCGCTTCCTGATCGATACCGGTGCGACGCACATGGTCCTGACGGGGGCGGATGCCCGCGCGATAGGCCTCTCACCGGGCGGTGGTGTTGCGGGATCGCTGATGACCGTGGCAGGCCGGCGCAACGCCCGCTGGGCTCACCTCGGCAGCGCGAACGTGGAAGGCGAGGTCATCGGCGACGTTGACGCCATGGTGATCGCCGACGGCATGCAGACTTCGCTGCTGGGCCAGGATGTCCTGACGCGGCTTGGCAGGCTGACCATTGACGGCGACAGGCTGACGATCAGCCGCCCCTGACGGCTACCGGACGCCACCCTGCTTGTCTAAAGGCGATGCTGCTGCGCGCCCAACAACCCTGATCAGGGCGCGGACTCAGTCCGGCAATTCAATGACCGATTTGCGCGCGCGCTTGTTGCGGCGTCGCGCCACGGCCGTTGCGACAGCAAAGCCAAGACCCATCATGGCCCAGGTCTCCGGCTCGGGCACGCCGCCGGGTGTGGTCGGTGTCGGCGTGGGAGTTGGAACGGGAGTCGTAGGGGTTGGAGTGGGCGTGGGCGTGCCCGTCGGGGTGGGCGTTGGCGTCGGAGTCGGTGTTGGCGACGGCGTGGGAGTTGGGGTGGGCGTCGGCGTTGGTGTTGGCGTCGGGCTCGACGTGGGTGTCGGCGTCGGCGTCGGGCTCGACGTGGGCGAGGGTGATGGCGTCGGTGCGACGTTTACGGCGACGCCGCCCGAACCGGGGGCGCTCGTCGGGAGGAAGGCCGGAACACGGCTGACGCCCGTGCCGCCGGAGCCGGGCGCGGTTCCACCCACCGTCGAAGGCGTCAGGCCCGCCGTTTCGGTCCCGGTGCCGGTCGGCGTCGCCGTGCCGGTTCCCGGCGCGGCGCCAAGGCCCGCAGGAGTCGTGGGCGTAACGAAGCCGGGCGCGCCGGCCGGAGCCACGGGCGTGCCCTGGCGGGAGCCGGCTTGCCCGCCCAGCGCGCGCCCAAGGCGGGGCAGGGTCGAATTGAAGAATCCCCCGCGGCCCAGCGCCTGCGCGGCGAATGCGGCGGCGTTGCCCGAAGGCGGGGTGGCGGCGTTGGCGGCGAACGCCGCGGCCTGGGGCGGACCATCGGCCGTCACGAAGCGGCTGTTTTCCCGCACCAGCAGCGAAATCACTGCGATGGCGGCCAGAGCCGACGCCGACGTTAACCATCTGCGCCGGCGCTGCGCGCGAAGAGTCGAGGACGAATCAATAGCCATGTAAATGTTTTACGCCAAATTTTTGGGCTTCGCAAATGCGGTAAATCACAGCGTGTCGGTCGAACGGCATAAAAAATCACTAACCAAAGGATAGAAGTGTCCGCTTTTGGGAATGAGTTTCAGTCAAGTCATCGCGATTAGGCCGATTGCGCATTGCAAAATCGCCGCGGATACCGTTTGTGCTTGCGCAGCATGTTTGCGGCGTTGCATGATCCGTCGTGCCGGGTTTATCGCGGGTTCAAGCGCGCGCATTGAGTGGCGGTAAGCGCATTAACTTCGGGGGTTTACATGATCAGGGCGGTGCGGATTGCGGCTACTTCGGTAATGCGCAACCTGATGGGCGAAGAGACCTATGGCCGCGTGCTGCGCCGTGTCAAAGGGCCCGAGATTCCCCCCGTGGGAAGCGTCCGTTTCGGCGATTTCCGGCGGCTTGAGCCGATGAGCCGCGAATATGGCTTCGATCGGGGCGTGCCGATCGACCGCTATTACATCGAGAAGTTCCTGTCGTCGCAATCCCACCTGATTACCGGCCGGGTGCTGGAAATCGGCGAGCGGCTCTATACCGAGAAATTCGGCCAGAACGTGGCCCAGTCCGATATGCTGCACGTCGATAACGTCGATGGCGCGACCTATGTCGATGATCTGACCGAAGGCGCCAGCGTGCCCAGCGGGATCTACGACTGCCTGATCATCACGCAGACGCTTCACCTGATCTTCGACATGCGCGCGGCGGTGCAGACGATGTACCGCGTGCTCAAGCCGGGCGGCGTGCTGCTGTGCACCGTGCCTGGCATCACGCAGGTCGCGGATTCGGACTGGAACGAGACGTGGTACTGGGCGCTGACCCGCAATGCCGCGGTGAAGCTGTTTGGGCTTTCGTTCGCGCCGGGCAATGTCGATGTCACCGCCTATGGCAACGTCCTGTCGGCGGTCAGCTTCCTCCAGGGCCTGTCCGCGACCGAACTGCGCGAATACGAACTCGACGAGAAAGACTCCGAATACCCCGTCACCGTGGCGATCGCCGCGCGCAAGGGTGACGAAACGCAGCATGAGGCGATGGCCGATCGCTGGACCTACGCTCCCGGCGAACAGTTCGCCTATGACGAGGATACCAGCTACAAGCTGGGCATGGCGTTCCTGGACGGCGCAGGTGATGTAGTTGAGGACTGGGGCTGCGGCCCCGGCTATGCGAAGCGCTTCGTCACCAAGAGTCGCTATGTCGGCATCGACGGCAGCGCGGCCGAGCCGGACATGGTCAAGTCCGACCTTCAGGATTACCGGTCCGAAGCAGACTGCGTCTTCATCCGGCACGTGCTGGAGCATAACTGGGGCTGGCGCGCGATCCTGGCGAACGCGGTCGCGTCCTTCCGTAAGCGCCTGGTGCTGATCGTGTTCACGCCGCTGGGCGGCGGCGAGCAGCGGCTGGACAACAACGGTGAAGGCGCGATCCCCGATCTGCAGCTCGATCGCGATGAAATCCTCGGTTTCTTCGCGGGTTGCACGGTGCGCGAGGAAACGATCAAGTCGGCCACGGAATATGGCACCGAGACCATTTTCTATGTCGAGCGGTAACGGCTTGCTGCGCCGGCTGACGCGCCCCTTGCGGGTGCGGTGGAGGCGCGCGCAGCGGCGTGGCGGCATTCTGATGTATCACCGGATCGCGGAGGAGCCCTGCGATCCCTGGGGCCTGTGCGTGACTCCGGCGCATTTCGAGGAGCAGATGGCGTTTCTGGCGGAACGCAGCGCGGCGGTCGATCTGGCGTCCTTCGCGACCGACGACGCCTATACCCCGGCGGGCGGGCGCATCGCCGTGACGTTCGACGATGGCTATGTCGACAATCTGGAACAGGCTTTGCCCATTCTGGAGCGGCACGGCATTCCGGCGACCATTTTCCTCGTGGGCCGTGCCCCAGGGCGGCAGCGCGAATTCTGGTGGGACGCGCTGCAGCGCGCGATCATGGAGAGCGGGCATTTGCCGGCGACGCTGGATTTTCCGTTCGGCGATGGGCCGCGCAGCTTCACCTTTTCGGAAACCGAGGAGGAGCGACTGGCCAACGCGACCTGGAGCGCGGACAACGATGATCCTGCCACGCCGCGCCAATTTCTCTTCCTTGCCTTGTGGAGCGCGATCGTCGTGCTGACCCCGGATGAGCAGGACGCGGCGGTCGATTACCTGCTGGCGTGGGCCGGGATGCCGGTGGCGGCACCAGCCGGGCGGCTGCCGGCCAGCGCCGATGCCTTTGCCCGCCTCGCGGGGCATCCGCTGGTTTCGATCGGCAGCCACACGCTCGATCACGCATCGTTGACCGATCTTTCCCGGCCCCGGCAGCATGCGCAGATCGTGGAGGGCCACCGCGCGGTAGAGGCTTTGATGGGACAGCGGATCGACCGGTTTTCCTATCCGTTCGGAAGGATCGACGATGGCGCCCGCGCGGAAATCGCCGCGCTTGGTGTCGATGTGGCCTGCACCAGCGTGGGGATGGCCGCGACGATCGGCGACAACCGCCGCGAATTGCCGCGCCTGCAAGTGACCGATCGCGGCGGCGCCGACTTCGCGCGTTGGCTGCGCGAGGATCACGGACTGCTGGCGGCAGCGTGATGACGGACGTGATCGCACATCCGGGCGCGGTTCCCGGCAGCGAGGATTTGCCGCTGGTCACGGCGGTGATGATCTTCCTCAACGGCGAGAAATACATCGCAGAGGCGATCGAC
This sequence comes from Novosphingobium sp. MD-1, assembly GCF_001014975.1. Lineage (GTDB taxonomy): Bacteria > Pseudomonadota > Alphaproteobacteria > Sphingomonadales > Sphingomonadaceae > Novosphingobium. Next base: position 169,247 of record NZ_BBXA01000029.1, read on the forward strand.
AGCATTCTGGCGCAAACCTACCCGAACTGGGAGCTTGTGCTGGTGGACGATGGTTCCACCGACGGGGCCACCGCCATCGCTCGGGATTATGCCGCGCGCCATCCCGATCGCATCCGCTATATCGATCATCCCGGCCATGAAAACCGAGGCATGAGCGCGTCGCGCAATTCCGGCGTGGCGGAGGGAAGGGGCGTCTACGTCTCGTTCCTGGATGCCGACGACATCTGGCTGCCCGAAAGGCTCGAGCACTTCGTGGAAGTGGCGGGCGATTATCCCGAAGCGGGCATGGTCTATGGCCCCACGCTTTACTGGTTCTCCTGGGCGGAAGCGCGGGGCGAAAAGCCGCCGGTTGAAGGGCAGGACGATTTCCTGGGGCATCTGGACCTGCCCACCGATGAACTGATCGAGGCACCGGCCGCACTGCGCCGTTTCATCGTTACCGAAGGTGCCTGCCTTCCGGGCATCTGCAGCCTGCTGGTCCGGCGCGATGCCTATCTCAGGATCGGCGGATTCGAACCTTCGTTCCGCGGGCTTTACGAAGACCAGGTGTTCCTTTCCAAGATGACCGCCACGCATCCCGTGGTGGTGATCGAGGAGGTGCTGGACTATTACCGCCAGCATTCGGAAAGCTGCTGCTATCGCAGCCTGGCGCGCGGCGAATACGATCTGGAAGGGTTGCACCCGGCCAGGGGGCGCTATCTCAAGTGGCTGCGCGACTATCTCAAGACGATCGGTGTTGCGGACCCCGTCCTGTCCCGGGCGCTGCGCCGTCAGCTTCGTCTTCACGAGATCCCCGGGCTGGCGGTGGGCGTGAAGGTGTGGCGCCAGACGCGCCGCTGGGTACGCAGGACGCTGCGCAAATACACGCCGCGCTTCCTGAAGGTGCTGCGCTATCGGCTGTATCTGAAATACGACAGCTGGCGCTATCCGCCGCCGCCCGGGCAGGCTTGATCCGCGATAGGCTGGCCGGCCGGCTGACAATGAAAAGGCCCGGCTCCGTTCCGCCCTTCGGGCGGCGCGGGGCCGGGCCAGTTTCCAGCGGGTGGTTAGATCCAGAGATCCTGGGCCGCGAGCGTGCTGACGCCGCAGACCATGACTGAAAAGTCTGCGATCTTGTCGCCGTTCAGGTCCCCATGGATCATCACGCCGCCATCGACGATTTCGTAGTTCAATTGCCCGGCGTGGCCGGAAAAGGCGCTGGTGCCGATGAACGCGAACTTGTCCTTGGTCGGCGACAGCGTGTCGGCGTCCATCAGCGCGAAGCTGATGTGATCGCCATCCGCGCGGCTGAAATCGGCAATGGTCTTCAGGTCCTTGGCGTTGAGATCACCGTCGCGGAACTGGAACACGTCGGCACCGGCGCCGCCGCAGAGATAGTCCACCCCGCTGCCGCCTTCCAGGACGTCATTGCCGTCCCCGCCGTACAGCTTGTCGTTGCCCGCGCCGCCGCGAAGGATATCGTTGCCCGCGCCGCCGTCGAGAAGATCGTTGCCATCCTCACCGCGCAGGTCGTCGTTGCCGTCGCCGCCATACAGCGTATCATTGCCGGCGCCGGCGCTGATCAGATCGTTGCCGCCAAGGCCATGGAACGTCTCGTCGCCCGAGGTGCCTACCAGTCGGTTGTCCAAGTCGTTGCCGGTTGCGGTGGTGCCCGGCGTGCGCAGCCACAACTCCTCGACGTTGTCGGGCAGGGTGTAGCTGACATCGGCATAGACCCGATCGGTGCCATGCCCGGCCAGTTCGATGATCGAGGTCTGCGCGTGGAAGACGTAGTAGGTGTCGTTGCCGTCGCCACCCGCCAGTTCCAGCGGCCCGGTGTGGGTGGATTTCAGCGTGTCCGCCCCATCGGTACCGTCGATGTGCAGCAGCTTCGTCTCCGGGGCGGGAGCGGCAACCGCCAGCGCCGTTTCCGGCGTCGCTGAAACCGGCGCGACCACATCGGTGCTCGACGACACCTTGAGCGCGGTCGTCGCCGCGTCCATCAACGTGGTCGTCAGGTGGAGCCTGCTTGACCAGTCGTCGTAGATCGTGCCGAGCGGAATCTTCTCGTTGGCCGAGGTCGAAAGATGCGTGACGCTTTCGTAGGTGAAGGCGGCTGCCGTGTTGCCCGTGACCTTGGCATCATCGACAAGGTGGAGGCGGATCCACGACATCTGGTCGGTATAGCCGTTGACCATGTTGTCGGAAATGGCCACGTCCTTGCCACTCCACACGGCGATGCCGTTGTACATCCCGCCGGTGATCACGTTGTTGGTGATCGTGACGTGCGTGAACGGCTGGCTTTCGCTGTTGTCGCGCATCCAGATACCCTGGATCTGCGAACCGTTGCCGCGCAGGACCACGTTGCTGTCGATCGTGATGTTGGTCGGCGCCCAGGTGGTGTTGTCGGTCCAGATTTGGATCGCGTCGGCGTGATCACCGGTACCGCCGATCTGGCCCTGGGGGTGGAAATCCGTGAACAGATTGCGCGCGATGACCAGGTCGGTCACCATGTTGCCGTGGATGCCGTCGCACCGGATATCGTGGAAGAAGTTGTCAGTGATCTTCAGGTCGGTGTTGGTGAACATCGTCAGCGCGTTGTAAGCGCTCTTGAATTCGGAATTGGTCAGCGTGACGTGCTGTGAATCGCGGATCAGGAACGCCTGATGCTCGAAGCCGGCGCCCGTCACCGTCAGCTTGTCCAGATTGATGTTCGCGCTGGACACAACCTGGAAGTTGTAATCCTTCGCGCCGGCATTCGCCGTAAGCGCCAGGTTGCTCAGCGAAATGCCGCTGCTGTTGTTGATGGTCAGGTTGGAAATGACGGCCTGATGCGCCGGGTCGGCCGACGTGATCGTGACATTGCCGGCGACCTTGATGTTCTGGATGGAGATGGAATCATATGTGCCAGCTGTGAGCTTGATCACATCCCCGTTCTTGGCTTTTGCTAGGTACTTCAGCAAATCAGCAGATGAAGAAGCTGTATAAGTGCGCATGTCGCGGTTCCCGTCCAAAGAACCGTCGGGGCCTTGCGCGTTGTTTGCGCATTGTTCCCCTCGGGTATTGGCCGGGCATAGGGTTTGCGGGATTAAATCCTTGTGGAGGCGTTCGGTTAAACCGCCCGACATATTCGTTACTTGGCGATGCACCCAGCGGAGCGGCTGGGGCAGGTCGTCCGCGCTGACGCTGGCTACCGCAATTCCAAGAAAAACCAATGAAATCAGCAGGGCGGCTCCGACGCGCGCCGTTGCGACTGTCCATTGGCGACGCCGAACGTTGCTGTCGGGTGAGGAATTGTTGCCCATGATGGTTACCTCGTAGATCGCAGCGGGCCTGAATTTTTGCGGCGGCCTGCCGTTTTTTATCAATCCGGCGTGGCGATCCCGTCCAGCGACGGATCGCCTTCGTCCTCGTCATCATCGTCGAGGTCAAGCCGCAGTTCCACCGGCGGGCCGAAATAGTGGCCGGTTATCACGTTGATCTTTTCAAGCCTGTGGACCGCGAGCAGGTTGGCCAGATTGCCGATCGCGGGCACCAGCGCGGTCGCGATGGCCAGCCCGAACAGCCCGAACATGTTCGCCGCGATCGGGGCGAAGATCAGCAGGGCGCCGGTTACGGAAGCTGAGATCAGCAGGTTCAGCCGCTCGTGACCGGTCATGGCCAGGACGAGGCCCGCCGGTCCCGTGGCGACGTAGATCGCCTGGCCGATCACGGTGACCATCAGCAACGGCGCCGCCGTTTCGAATTCCGGCCCGATGAAGCCCAGCAGCAGCCGCCCGAACAGCAGTAGGCCGATGACGACCGGCGTTACCAGCAAAAGCGCCAGCCGCGTCGCCGCCCGGCCCAGCTTGGCCACGCGATAGACATCGCCCATGGCCACCGCTCCGCTGATGCGCGCGGTGAACACGTTGTAGGCGCCCATCGCGCTGAACGACAGCGCGCCGCCGATCTGGAATGCCACGCGGAACAGGCCGGCTTCATAGACGCCCAGCGTGGTTGCGGCGGTGGCAAGGCTGTACCAGTCGGCGATGTTCAGCGCGATCGCGGTTGCCCACAGCGGCAGCGACGTCTGGAGGAGGGCGCCAAACGGCACGTCGAGCGCCCGTTCGCTCTTTTCGACCAGTTGCCAGGACTTCCAGATCCCGAACGCGGCGGCCGAAAGGCCCACGGCGGCGGTGGCAATCAGCACGCCTTCGAGGCTGGATACCACGTGCAGCACCAGCATCAGCGCGACCATGCCGGGAATCACCAGCACTTCGATCGATTGCGCCACCATGTGCTGATCCTGGGACCGCAGCACGGCGGCGGTCAGCCGCGTGGTCGTTCGCGCAAGCAGCAGCATCGCCAGAATGACGGTGCCGTAGGCGGGCAACTGGCCCTTGAGCATCAGGCTGGTGATGTGCGGGCCGCCCAGCGTGACAAGCAGGACGAGAATCAAGCCGGCGCTCAGCGAATAGCCGAGCGCGCGCAGCAGCGAAGCCGGGGCAAGCGGGACATGGTAGGCCGCTGCCGCAGCAAAGCGCCGCACCACCGCCATGTCCATTCCACCCACGGCTACGATCGAAAGGAACATCGCGGTTTGCGCGATCAGCGCATACTGGCCGTTGGCCGTTGGACCGAATTGATGCCCGATGAAGAACGTTATCAGAAAGCCGGCCACCACCGATGCGCCCCGGATGCCGATGGAAGCGATCGATTGAAAGTGGATTTTCAGATAGTTAAGCATGGCTGCCATTCATCGGGCACGAGAATCGTTCATACATGCGGCCCGACCGGTCCACAACGCAACGTTGTACGCACATGCAAAAAAGGTGTTCTGGCAACAATCGCATATCGCTTCGCAAGCACGGACCAACCCGTTTCCCTTACGGCGGCGCGCGGCGCAATGCGAGTCGTTCGTGCACGCGCTTTGCCGCAATGGGACACCGCCGCGGCGCATTCGTGCCGAAGCCGCCGGCGTCGTGTGATCCGGCGCGCAGTGTCGAAATCCGGCGAAAATTCGCGGAATGCTGCGATTGCGTCGCCGCAGGACTGGTGGTGAACGAAACGTGGGGTCGGTCAGGGTCGAGACGCGGATGCCGGAACATTCCCAGAAGAACACAACAACCGATGGCTAATGCTTTGACGCGCGTGAAAAGTTTTCAACGGCCTTCAAATATGCCATTCCCTGTTTGCATACGCGGGCGATAGCGAAATCAAAATCTATCGCGGGTGCGAGATACATTGCTTGGCAATTGCAGCATGGCTATGGCGGTTGCGGGCATCGAATGTTTCAGTGCAAAGCAGCCTTGATCTTGTGGCGGCGACAGGAGGCCTTGTGGGTTGGTTCAGCAAGTTGTTCCGGGGCGCGCGCCAGGATGAAGAAGCGGTGTCGATGCGCGCGATCATCCCGGCGGAAAGGGCCGAATCCTCTTTCGACAGTGCGAACGACCTGCCGAAGTTCCAGAATCTGGGCAGCGAGATCGGATCGCTGGTCGGGCGTTCCCTGCGCGAGCGCGATCGTGTCCGCGAAGCGTTTTCGCCGTCCATTCCCATTCAGGACACGCGGTTGTTGGCGGGACGCTCCAAGGCGCTTTCATCGCTGATCCGTTCGATCCAGGACATGAAGCTGCACGTCGTGATCTACGGCGAGCGCGGCATCGGCAAGACATCGTTGCTGCACGTGCTGAAGGGGTTGGCGAAAGAGGCGCGCTATCACGTGGCGTACCATTCGTGCAGCGACGGCGAGCTGTTCTCGGATGTCTTCCGCGCGGTCGCTTCGGAAGTGCCGCTGCTGTATCATGATCGCTTCGGCCCTTCCGCCGAAGAAAGCGAACGCGGCGGTAGCCTGGCGGATCAGCTGCCGGAGGGCAATTTCGGCGTCAGCCAGTTCAGCGAGGCGTTGTCGCACCTATCGAACACGCGCCTGCTTATCATGCTGGACGAGTTCGATCGCAGTTCGCCGGGGCTTTTTCGCCGCAATGTCGCCGAACTGATCAAGAACCTGTCGGATCGTTCCGTGCGGGTGCAACTGGTGATCGCGGGCGTGGCCGGCAACCTCAGCGAACTGATCGAGCACATCCCGTCGATCCGCCGCAACGTGTTCAGCTATCGCGTGCCGGAGATGACCGAGGACGAGATCGGCCAGATGATCACCATCGGCGAACGGGTCAGCGGCTTGCAGTTCGATGAGGATGCGACCGCGCGGATCGCCACGCTGGCCAACGGATCGCCTTACCTTGCCAGCCTCATCAGCCAGTCCGCCGGCTTCGATGCCCATGATCGCGATGAAGATCGCGTCACGCTGGACAATGTCGTGCGTGCGGCGAAGCTGGCGGCCGACGAACTGCGGCTGCGGCTGGCCGAACCTTCGGTGGAAGCGATCGACCGGATGACCGCCGATGGCCTTGAACGCACCGTCCTGCCGCTGGTGAACCATGCCATGCATTCGATGGGCCGTCTGGATACCGACAAGCTCGAGATGTTCTTCGCCACGCCGTCGTTCCCCGATCTGGCCCGCGACCTGACCGAACGGTACGGCCTGCTGCAGACCGCCTTTGACGAACGCGAAGGCCGTTACCGGTTCCGGGAAGACGGGATCGCGCCCTATCTCTGGATACGCTCGACCAGCCAGAACATCGAACTTGCCAAAATGATCACCCGGGCCACCCGCTGACGCGGGGTTCGGCCCCGGCTTGGCGCTGGATGGTGGGCCGGGCTTTCAATCCGCGCAAGGCATCCGCGTTCAGGAAAGGGCGCGGGTATAGGCGGCGAGCAGCGGTTCGATCTGGTGCTCCCAGCTCAGTTCGCGTTCCACCCGCTGGCGCCCGAAATCGCCCATCCGGGCCCGTGCTTCGGGATCGTCCAGCAGGGAAACGATCTTCTCGGCCATGTCGACCGAATCGTTGGCGCGGGCATAGAGCGATGCTTCCTGCGCCGAGAAGCGCCCCTCGGTAACGTCGAACTGCACCATCGGCTTGCCCATGGCCATGTATTCCATGATCTTGTTCATGGTGGACTTGTCGTTCATGGCGTTCACGCGATCGGGGTTCACGCCGATGTCGGCGGTGGAGAGCACTTCGAAAAGCTCCTGATCGGGCGCGCGCCCGGTGAACGTCACGAAATCCCCAAGGCCACGCCGTTCGACGATCTGCTTCAGCGATGCCAGGCTGGGGCCGCCGCCGACGAGGCAGAACTGGATGTCCTGCCGCCCCAGCCGGTGCACGATGTGATCCACCGCGTCGATCAGCAGATCGATGCCTTCCTGTTCGCCCATCACGCCCACATAGCCGACGAGGAAGCGGCGCCCGTTGCGCCAGCGCGGGGCCTCGGGCACGCGGCGCAACCGGCGAAGATCGGGCCCGGAGCGGACGACGAACACGTCCTCCGGCTTCATGCGCCCCCGTGTGAGGGCGATCGCGCGATAGCTGTTGTTGGTCGCGATGGAAACCTTGGCGGTCATGAACGTCACGCGCTCGAACAGCACCATCAGGCGATGGAAGAAACCGCGCTTGTTGAACTTGGCTTCGTAGAGTTCGGGATTGATATCGTGATGATCGAATATGTAGCGCACGCCTAGCAGGCGGAACTGCCACGCGATCAGGAAGATCAGGTCCGGCGGATTGCAGCCCTGGATGACGTCGAAGCCGCGCGTGAAGAAGATCTTCCACGCCAGCACCGTTTCCCAGAACAGGGCTGCACCATATTCGACAAGGAAGCCCAGCGCGCCCTTCGCGTCGAGCGGCAGGGGATGGCGGTGGATGTGCACGCCATCGATCAGTTCGTAGCGCTTTTCATAGCCCTTGCCGGTCGGGCAGATCACCGAGACGGTGGCGCCGGCGGCGGTCAATGTCCGCGCTTCCTGCCACACCCGCCGGTCGAACGGCAGTGGCAGGTTCTCCACCACGATCAGCACCTTGCGCCCCGCAAGCGGCGCGCCTTCGACGGCGAAGGTATCGCCCGAACTTACCGGATCGTCGGTGGCTGGCATCGCGGCTTCGGTCATCGGGACTTCGGTCATCACGGTCCTCTCGCTTGCCCCTGACGGGCGATCACGCGATGCGTGGTCGGGCGGCGTGGCGGGTCAGGCGATCTTGCTGATGTCGATGACGGGCGTGCCGTTCAGCGACAGTTCGCGCACGATGCGATTGGTCGCCACGACCAGGTCGTAGCGGGTGCTTTCGGCGGTCTGCTTGTCCACCAGCAGCGAATCGATCATCGGCAGATAGGCGTAGGCATAGCCGAGGTTCTGGCCGACCAGGCTTTCCGGGGTCAGGCCCGGGTCGTACACGTGCAGCGTGTGCCCGGCCTCCAGCAGCTTGCGCGCCATGTCGACCGCGGGGCTTTCGCGCAGGTCGTCGGTATCGGCCTTGAAGGCAAGGCCGGCCAGCAGCACTTTCGAGCCCGGCTTGAGATCGCGGTTCACCATGCTGAACTGGTGGTGCTTGTGCGCCTCGTTCGATCGCATCAGCGAATCGATGAGGTGGGTGTTCGCGCCCACGTCGGCACCGATGTGCTGCAGCGCGCGCACGTCCTTGGGCAGGCACGATCCGCCGAACGCGCCGCCCGGGCGTGTGTAGTAGGGCGAGATATTCAGCTTGGTGTCGGAAACGAAAATGCTGTGCACCTGCGCTGCGGATATATCGAGCAGCTCGCAGACGCGGCCGACTTCGTTGGCGAAGGCGACTTTCACCGCGTGCCAGCTGTTATCGACAAACTTGGTGATTTCGGCTTCGCGCACCCCCACATGGAACACCGGCGCTTCGATGCCGGCATGCAGCGCCTCCATGTTTGCGGACGGCTGACCGTCGATCGTCCCGATCACGATCTTGGGCGGGTGGAAGTAATCCTCGATCGCGGTCGCTTCGCGCAGGAATTCCGGGTTGTAAACCAGTTCGATGACTTTCGCGTAGTCATCGCCCAGAGCGGCGCGGAAGATCTGCGCGATGATCTGGTCGATCGTTCCGGGGCGCATGGTGGACCGGTAGGCCACCGTCAGCCGCCGTGTGCGGCCAGGCTTGATCGCCGCCGCGATCTGCCGCGTCACCTGCACGATGTAGCTCATGTTGTGAGCGCCATCGGTGCCGCTGGGCGTGCCGACGCAGACGATGGCGATGTCGGCATCGTCGATCTCGTTGCCGATTTCGGTTACGGCGGAAAGGCGGCCCTCGGCATGGGCGCTGGCCAGCAATTCGTCGATGCCCGGCTCTCGGATGGGCGAGCGCCCCGCCGCGATCATGTCGACCTTCTTGGTGTTGACGTCGATGCCGACGACCTGGTGGCCTTGCGAGGCGATGCACGCCACCGCCGTGCAGCCAACATAGCCCAGGCCTAATACCGCGATCTTCATGGTCGACGTTGCCCCTTTTTGTGCAGCGCGTAAGCTCTAAATGCCGCGTCTATTGCAATGCAGCGATTTCACTAGGGCGATTATCCGATTCGTGTATGGGGTGCAACGTCCGGCTGCGCGAACAAGCAGTGGTAAGGCATTACCGCACAGCGTTGTGCCAATCTGGTGCTGACAAAAGCAGTAGCCGAAGGTGGCAATCGGGGGCGTTGTTGGGTATGGAATGCTGCGGAGCGGCATGGCGGAGTTCCCGATTGGCATGACAAGCGAAGGTCCGGATATTTCGGTCGTTATCCCGCATTACAACGATCTGGCTCGTCTCGCGCTTTGCCTTGCCGCGCTCGATGCCCAGACGATCGCGCGTGATCGCTTCGAGATCATCGTCGCGGATAACGCATCGCCTGTTGACCCTGGCGTCCTGGCCGCGACGATCGGCACGCGGGCCAGGCTGGTGATCGCCACGGAAAAGGGCGCGGGTCCGGCGCGGAACGCCGGCGTCGCGGCAGCGCGCGGCGCGATCCTCGCGTTCACAGACTGCGACTGCGTGCCCGAAGCGAGCTGGCTGGCGGCTGGCGTCATCGCGCTCGGCCGGGGCGATGTTGTCGGCGGCAGGATGATCGTTTCGGTCTCATCGGAGGCCGCGATGACCGGCGCCGAGGCGTTCGAGCGGGTCTTCGCGTTCGACAACCGGCAGTATGTCGAGAAAAAAGGCTTTTCCGTCACCGCCAACCTGCTCACGCGTCGCGCCGTGTTCGACAAGGTTGGTCCGTTCCGCAATGGCGTGTCGGAAGATGTCGACTGGTGCCATCGCGCACGTGCGCTGGGGTTCGCGCTGGTCTATGCGCCCGACGCCGCCGTCGCGCATCCCGCGCGCGCGAACTGGGCCGAATTGCGGCGCAAGTGGCAGCGAATGAACGTGGAGGGCTTCGGCCTGGTGGCGCACGACGCGCGGGGCAAGCTGCGTTGGGTGGCGCGCAGCCTGGCCCTGCCACTTTCGATCGTGGCGCACGCGCCCCGCGTGCTGGTCAGCCGCGATCTGCCCGATGCAGGGGCAAGGCTGCGGGCATTGGCCACGCTTGCCGGGTTGCGGTTATGGCGCATGGGCCATGGTATCGGTCTGATCTTTGGTGGCGGGCATCGCTGACACGCTTTCAGGAGCCAAAGGGATGCATGTTTCCGTAGTAATCGTCGGGTTTCGCAATGCCGGCGACATCGTGCGCTGCACGCAGGCGTTGGGCGCATCGGACTACGCCGATTTCGATGTCGTGGTGGTCGAGAACGGCGGACCTGCCGCGTTCGAGGCATTGCGCGCGGCCTTGCCCGATCGGCTGGCGGGCGGGCAACCCCTTATGCTGGTGGAGGCGCCGGGCAACCTGGGTTTTGCCGGCGGGATCAACCTGGGTCTTGCGCGGACGGCCGAAGCGGATGCCTGGTGGGGCCTCAACCCCGATGCGGTGCCCGCGCCCGACGCGCTGGGGGCGCTGGTCGCGCGGTTGGCCCGGGGCGATTGCGATGCGGTCGGCGGCGTACTGCACTATGCTGATGGCACCGTGCAATCGCTGGGCGGGCACTGGCAAGGCTGGCTGGCCAGGGCGGTATCGATCGGCGCGGGCAGCCGCGTTGGCGATCCGGTGGATGCCGCTGTGGTGGAGCAGCGGATGGACTACTTGCTGGGCGCGTCGATGCTCGTCAGCCGCCGCTTCCTCGAAGTGGTGGGCCCGATGTGCGATGACTATTTCCTTTATGCCGAGGAAATCGAATGGTTCTTGCGGGCCAAGCAGAAGGGCATGAGGCTGGGCTTCGCCCCGACGGCGAAAGTGCTGCACTATCAGGGCACCACCACCGGCTGGGCGAACGGGCTGCGCGGCCGGTCCCGGCTGCCGGTCTACCTGGATGAACGCAACCGCGTTCTCGTCATGCGCGATCGCTTTCCCTCGCGCTTCCCCGTCGTTGCGCTGGCTAGCCTGGCCTTCATGCTCGCGCGGTTCGCGCGCAGCCGCGCGTGGCGCCAGATCGGATACGCGTTCCAGGGATGGAAGGCGGGGGTTGCGGGGGAACGCGGCGTGCCCCGATGGCATTCCGCCTGATCGTTCAGTGCGAGGCGGCGCCCGCCGCTTCATCGAGCGTTGCCAGCCAAGCGTCGCGCCGAGGCGACCGCCCGCTGTTCCACGCGCCATCGGCCTCTTCGGGCAAGTAGCGGTCGAACGGCGCGGCCGGCGGGGGAAACAGCGGTTCGCGCGCGCGCCGGACCGCCCGCGCCGCTTCCTCGACGAGCGCGCCACAGGCTGCCCCGGCATCGGTTGACAGCGCGCGTCCGATGGCACGTGCGGCATCGCCGGGCGCCCTGCGGCGCAAGCGGTTGCGCGCCAGCTCGATTTCCAGCCGCGCGATGCGTTCGCGGATGATCGCCAGCGCCGCGCCATCGCAAAGCGCATGAAAGCGCCGGAACAACGCCAGATGCGCGCGGATCATCCGCCCGGCATCGCCCGACATGCTGGTCGTTCGCCGCCGGTATCCCGTCAGATAGGCGCGCGCGCAGGCTATCGGCCAGCGGCGCGCGATTTCGAGTTGGAACAGGTAGTCCTCGCAGGCGTCGATGCTTTCGTCATAGCGGATGGCCCGTGCCGCGTCGGTGCGGATCAGCGGGCTGCTGCCGTTGGAAATGAAGTTGTGGTCGAGATGGCGATGGAACGCCCAGCCTTCCACCACGGGCGATGCCGATCCGGGCAGAACCCGGTCGTCTTGGTCGATGCGCCGGAACCAGCCATAGGCCATCGCGCTGCCTGGAATGGCCCGGATCGCGGCGATCTGGCGGGTCAGCTTTTCCGGATGCCACAGATCGTCGGCATCGAGCGGGGCGATGAAATCCCCCGTTGCTTCATCGATGCCCCGGTTGCGCGCGCCGGCAAGGCCGCGGTTCTGCTGGTGGATCACGCGGATCCTCGGGTCGGTTGCCGCCAGGGCTTCGGCGATCCGGCCGGTCTCGTCGGTGGAACCGTCGTCGATCACCAGAATTTCCTGCGCCCCATGAGTCTGGGCCAGCGCCGAGCGCAGGGTGCGCTCGATGGTGTCCGCCGCGTTGAACGCAGGAATGATAGAGGTGACTGTTTCCATCAGGGAGTCCGTTAACTTTGGAAAGTGCAATTTTGACCACGGTCCATGACATCATTTCGGCTGCGTGGAACTTCATGCTAACCATTTCACGCTATAGGCGATAAGCCCGCGTTCGAAAGGGGAGTATTTTGCGGATAGCGTACGTTTCTTTGGCTTCTCCTTTGAGCGCGGAATCCTGGAGTGGGATGCCGTGGTACAGCTTCAAGGAGATCAGCGCCCGCTTCGATGATGTCGTGTTGATCAACACGCCGGCGATGGACAAGGTTGTCGAACGTCTGGCGGCGTTGCAGCGGTACGGCTTCTCGGTGCGGCAAAGGCGTTTGCTCTCCGCGATTTACGGCCGCATCATCAATCGTCGGCTGGCCGAGATCAAACCCGATATCGTGCTTTCCATCGGCGCATCGCACAAGCTGATCCGTATCGATCCGAAATGGCGCCTTCTGCACGTGTCCGATGGTCTCTTCATGACCATGGTGAATTACTACGAGAAGTTCGGCCGTTTCCGGCAAGCTGTTTTGCGAACCGGCCACAATGATCTTCAGCAATTCATGTGCAAGGTCGATCTGACGCTGTTCGCCTCGCAGTGGGCGCACGATTCCGCCCTGACGCATTACGATCTCGATCCCGCGCGCGCGCGGGTGGACCTGTTCGGCGCGAATCTGGATGTCGATCCGGGTTTTCGCGAACGCCAGCTTGACGGCCCGTTGACGATCCTGTTCGTCGGCTATGACTGGGAGCGCAAGGGCGGCGATCTGGTGCTCGCCACCTGGCGCCTTCTGCGCGAGGCGACGGGCGACGCCGAACTGCACATCGTCGGCTGCAAGCCAGCGGTCGCCGCGAACATCGATGGTGTGACCGTGCACGGCCGCCTGCGCAAAAGCGACCCGCGCGACTATGCCAAGCTTACGCATCTGTACGATCGCGCATCGATGTTCTTCATGCCCAGCCGCGCCGAGGCGTTCGGCATGGTGTTCTGCGAAGCCGCAGCATACGGCATCCCATCCGTCGCGGCGATCACCGGCGGCGTCCCGTCAGTCGTGATCGACAACGAAACGGGTCTGCTGCTTGATCTCGGCGCCGATGCGCGGGCCTATGCCGACCGCATTCTGGACCTGTGGAGCGACAAGGTCCGGTTCCGCGCGATGTCGCTGGCGGCGCGGCGACGGTTCGAAACGCATCTGAACTGGAATGCCTGGGGCGAGGGCGTGGAGCGCGGAATCAACGATATTCTTTCGGGCGTCATATCGCCGCGCTGATGCGCGGACATGCCTCGTCCGTCCTGGCAATTCCCGTTTCGGGATAAGCCGAATCTGGCATACCCATCGCGCGGGCATTGTCACCAGGTTGCTGCGATGCAGCACGAATCCTCTTGCCTTCGATCCGCCATCTGTCAGAAAGGGGCGGCTTCTAAAGGGTGGTGAATGCGCAAGGGTTTGATTTTGGCGGGGGGCTCGGGAACGCGGCTCTATCCGCTGACCAAGGGTGTGTCGAAGCAGCTTATGCCTGTCTACGACAAGCCGATGATATTCTATCCGCTGTCGATCCTGATGCTGGCGGGAATCCGTGATATCCTGGTGATCACCACGCCGCATGACCGGGAATCCTTCGAGCGGCTGCTGGGGAACGGCAGGGAGCTTGGCATCAGCATTTCCTATGCTGTGCAGCCCGAGCCCGGCGGGCTCGCGCAGGCCTATCATATCGGCGCCGATTTCGTCGGCACCGATCCCTCCACGCTCGTTCTTGGGGACAATATCTTCTGGGGGCATGGCCTGCCGGAGATGCTGGCTAAGGCCAGCGCGCGCGAAACCGGGGCGACGGTTTTCGGCTATCACGTCGCGGACCCCACGGCCTATGGCGTCGTTTCGTTCGACGCCAGCGGGCGGGCCGAAACCATCGAGGAAAAGCCGGTCGCGCCGAAGTCCAACTATGCGGTGACCGGGCTTTACTTCTACGATGGCCAGGCGGTGGAACTGGCGCGCGGGCTCGCGCCTTCGCCCCGCGGCGAACTGGAAATAACCGATCTCAACCGGCTCTATCTCGAAGCGGGCACGCTGTCGGTCGAACTGATGGGGCGCGGCTATGCCTGGCTCGATACGGGCACGCACAATTCGCTGCTCGATGCCGCGCAATTTGTGCGCGTCACGGAAGAGCGGCAGGGACTGAAGGTCTGCGCGCCGGAAGAGATCGCCTGGCGCATGGGGTATATCGACGACGGCGAACTGGAAGCGCTGGCGGCGCCGCTGCGCAAGAGCGGCTATGGCGAATACCTGATGGCCCTGCTGCGCGACAAGGCGCCGCTGTGAACGTCATCGAAACCGCCATTCCTGGCCCGGTGATCATCGAGCCGAAGGTGTTCGGCGATGATCGCGGCTTTTTCCTAGAAAGCTGGAATGCGGCGCGGTTCCGCGAAGCTGGGCTCGATTTCGATTTCGTGCAGGACAACCACAGCCGGTCCGCGAAGGGCGTGCTGCGCGGGCTGCACTTCCAGAACCCCAACCCGCAGGGCAAGCTGGTGCGCGTCGTCGCCGGTCGCGTGTGGGATGTTGCGGTCGACATCCGCCGCTCCTCGCCCAATTTCGGGCGGTGGGTCGGTGTCGAACTCTCGGCCGCCAACAAGCGCATGTTCTGGGTTCCGCCCGGCTTCGCCCACGGCTTCGTCAGCCTGGAGGACGGCACCGAGTTCCTTTACAAGTGTACCGCGCTCTACGATCCCGCGTCCGAACATTCGCTGCGCTGGGATGATCCGGCACTGGCGATCGAGTGGCCGCTGGAAGGCGTGGTCCCGCAGCTTTCGGGTAAGGATCAGGCAGCCCTGACTCTGGCAGAGATCGAGGGGTACGCGTGAAGGCCCTGATCGTCGGCGCGAACGGGCAGCTCGGGCGCAGCCTTGCCGCGAACGCGCCCGAAGGTGTCGCCGTGGTGGCGCATGGTTCCGATACGCTGGACATAACCGATGCCGACGCGGTGCGCGCGTCAGTGGAGGCGCAGCGCCCCGATTTTCTCTTCAACGCTGCCGCATATACCGCCGTCGACAAGGCGGAAAGCGATGAGGCGGCGGCGCTGGCGGTGAATGCCACGGCCGTGGGCCATCTTGCCGCCGCGGCGCGCGCGGCCGGCGCCAGATTCATTCACGTTTCAACCGATTTCGTGTTCGATGGCCGCCAGGGCATTCCCTATGCGCCGGACGCGCCGACCGCGCCGATCGGCGCCTACGGACGCACCAAGCTGGCGGGCGAAGCGGCGGCGGGCGCCGATGCGCTGGTTGTGCGCACCGCCTGGGTCTACGCGCCGACCGGGGGCAATTTCGTGCGCACGATGCTGCGGCTGATGGCGGAGCGGCCCGAAGTGCGTGTGGTGGCCGATCAGGTGGGTACGCCGACGTACGCGCCGGGGCTTGCCGCCGCGCTGTGGACGCTTGCCGGGCAGGGCGCGCGGGGCATTCATCATTACACCGACAGCGGTGCGGCGAGCTGGTACGATTTCGCCGTCGCCATTCAGGAAGAGGCCCTCGCTGCCGGTCTGCTCGACCGCTGCGTGCCGGTGCTTCCCATCGCGACGGCGGACTATCCCACCCCGGCCCGGCGGCCGTTCTATTCAGTGCTGGACAAGACCGCGACATTCGCCGCGCTCGGCCAGCCGGCACCGCACTGGCGCGTGCAACTGCGCGCCATGATCGAGGCGATCAGGACTTATGGCTAATATCATCGTCACCGGCGGCGCGGGCTTCATCGGCGCCAATTTCGTCCACTATTGGCGCAAGGTATCGCCCGATGACCAGATCATCGTGCTTGATGCGCTGACCTATGCCGGCAACCGGGCCAGCATCGATGGCGTGGATGGCGTGGAACTGGTCGTCGGCAACATCTGCGATACCGATCTCGTCAAGCGCCTGCTGCGCGAACGCGGCGTCGCCACGATCGTGCACTTCGCGGCGGAAAGCCATGTCGACCGGTCGATCACCGGGCCAGACGCTTTCGTCGAAACCAACGTGATCGGCACGCACAGCCTGCTGAAGGCGGCGCGCGCGGTCTGGCTCGACGAAGGCAGCGGCGTGCCGCACCGGTTCCACCACGTTTCGACCGATGAGGTTTACGGGTCGCTGGAACCGGACGATCCCGCGTTCAGCGAAACCACCGCTTATGCGCCCAACTCGCCCTATTCGGCGTCGAAGGCATCGTCGGACCACCTCGTCCGCGCCTATCACCACACCTACGGGCTGGAGACGACGACGAGCAATTGCTCGAACAACTACGGCCCTTACCAGTTTCCCGAGAAGCTGATCCCGCTGTTCCTCATCAACGCGCTGCACGGGCGCGCGCTGCCGATCTATGGCGATGGCATGAACGTGCGCGACTGGCTGCATGTCGAGGACCATTGCCGGGGGATCGAGAAGGTCCTGCGCGTCGGCCGACCGGGCGAAACCTACAACATCGGCGGCGGGCAGGAATTGCCGAACCTCGAAGTGATCGAGCAGGTGTGCGCCGGCGTCGACGCAGCTTTCGCGGCCGATCCTTCGCTGGCGGCACGCTTCCCCGATGCGCCGGCCGCGCAGGGCAGGGCCACGTCCTCGCTCAAGACCTTCGTCACCGATCGCAAGGGGCACGACCGGCGCTATGCCATCGACGAGACCAAGGCACGGAATGAACTCGGTTATGTGCCGATCCATGATTTTCAAACCGGCTTTGCCAATACGCTCGCGTGGTACCTGGAAAATCAGGAGTGGTGGAAAGCAATCCTTGTAAAACAGGCTTCCTGATTCGGCTTTTGGAGCGCTTGAGGCAGGCGAGACGCGGCACTGACAGTTTGCCCAAGACTGTTCACTTTTACCCTGTCGGCCGCACCAGAGGGGCAGTGTGCACTATCGACCGCAACTTGACGGACTGCGCGCATTTGCCGTGTCCGGAGTGCTCTACGCACACTTCGTCAACTCTTATTCGTCGCTGGGGCACTGCGGCGTGCAGTTGTTCTTCGTCATTTCCGGCTTTCTTATCACCGGAATGTTGCTTGACGGACGCGGCGATGGCGCGGGCGGGCACAGGCTGCCGCTACGAAACTTCTATGCCCGCCGCAGCTTGCGCCTCTGGCCGATCTACTATCTCGTAACGATCCTCGCGATAGTGGCCGACCTGGACGATGTCAGGGCGTCGGCCCCGTGGCACCTGCTGTTCGCGACGAACCTGTATTTCTGGTCCCACCAAACCTGGGAACCGTGGGTGCTCGACCATTACTGGTCGCTGGGGATCGAAGAGCAATTCTACATCGTCTGGCCTTTTCTCATCTATATGGCCCCCCGTCGGGCGCTATCGTGGATCATTCCTCTTATCGCCGTGCTCTCCTGGCTGGCACTGATGATCGCGAGACAGATCACCTGGCTCGGCGACAACGATTTGCTTGGCATGCTCCTGCCGTTCAGTCTGGTCAGCTTGAGCGTCGGCGGGCTTCTCGCGCTATGGGATCGGCAGCCCGGCAGGGCGCTCGCATGGTTGCCTGTCGCCGGCCCGGTCGCGGCCCTCGTCTGGCTTGCAATCTACCTTTGGGAAGGTGGCAACACCGGGACGGCGCTGTTGTTTGAAGCGATCACCTGGATGGCGCTCGTGCATGGCGCCGCCCGCGGCTTCTCCGGTGCCGGCCGCACGGTGTTCGAGTGGTCGCCACTACGATACATCGGCCGGATCAGCTACGGCATCTACCTTTACCACAATTTCGTCCTGTACGCGCTTGGCTCGGGCAGGCTGTTTGGCTTGCATATGCAGCAAGGATTGCCAGCGCTTCTGCTTGGCACGGCCATCACGATTGCCGTCGCGGCGCTGTCCTGGCACCTGATCGAACTGCCGATCAACCGGCTGAAGCGATACTTCCCCTTCGCTGCTCCTGTCGCTCCCAGGGAGGGGCGCCGGGCATCTGAACCATCACCGGCGAAGGCGGCTGACTTGCCCTAAGGCCGGCGCCGGTTTGCGCGACGCTGCGTGGACGTGGAAAAGTTTGTCCGTCGATCCGCGCGGGTGGCCGGGCGCGGGTATGCGTGATGTAATCGAGCGCAAAGTAAGTAGCGCGACCGTTAATCCCTTATGGCAAGTCGGGATGATGAAGCGGTGTGCATCGCATGATGATTTCAAATAATCATAATTATTCGTCTATCGAGCGTTAAGCTGGCGCATCGATCAGACGTGCAGATGCAACCTAATATGCTCTTGGTTGTAGAGGAGGTGTTGCGCTCAACGGGTCAATCATGCCCGATTATTGCCGATTGAAGTGCGGAGCCTTCTATCCCGACCGGAGTTAACCTTGGCAAGGGTGGTTCCGAAATGGCGCCGGAACATCTCTTGCACGCAGGGCGTTTACAAAGCATAGTTAACGATAATAAAAAACGGGAAAGGTTGCAAAGGATGGCTCCTGATTGTCATGATACGTACCCTGTAGAAGATTGGGTTCGCGGTCGTGCGATCCTGGCCATGCTGTTCGGGCTTGGACTGGGCGTGGCGTTCTGGATCACGCTTTACGTGTTCCTGGCGGGCTGATCGGCGCCGGCGAGCTGCCTAGGGAGGCAGCGATCCAAATGCGTGCCGTCAGTAGGCATTCTGGTGCAGAACGACGCTGACGGTCCGGATCAGGATTACGACGTCACGCCACAGCGTCCAGTTGTGCAGGTATTCCAGATCCGACTGAAGCCTGTTCACAAGGTCCGCCTTGCGCTCCGTCGCCCCGCGATAGCCGCGAACCTGCGCTAGCCCGGTGAGGCCAGGCTTGATCGCGTGGCGATGCCAGTAGCGTTCGTCGATGTGCCAGAACAGCAGGTTCTCCGCTCTCGATCCCAGCGCATGGGGGCGCGGCCCCACGATGCTCATGTCGCCTTTCAGCACGTTGATCAGCTGCGGCATCTCGTCGATGCTCGTGGCGCGGATGAAGCGGCCGAAGGGCGTGACGCGGTTGTCGTTGCGGCTCGCCGAAAGGGTGCCCTTCGCGTCGGAACTGGCCACGTGCATGCTTCTGAACTTCAGGATATGGAACAGCCGGTTGGACCGGCCCACCCGCGTCTGCACGAAGAACACCGGTCCACGGTCCTGCAGGTAGATCGCCAGCGCCACCAGCACGAGCAGCGGAGCGAGCAGGAACAGGACGGTGCCGGCCACGGTGATGTCGAACAGCCGCTTGATGATGCGGTCCTTGAGGCCAAGCGGCCCGCGCGAGACGATCAGCGTGGGGACGCCGTTGTGGCGGGCGATCCCGATGGGCGAGAGTTCCGACATTTCGGGCGCGATGACCTCGCCCTGCACGTTGGCCCCCTTGAGCGTCAGCGCCCAAACCTGGCGCCTTTCCGGCGGGCATTGTACGATCACCCGGTCCGCATACTGGATGACTTCCGCGAAGCGGTCGTAAATCGCAGGGCTCAAGCGGGAAGGGTCGAAAACGTCGCTCGATTCCATCACGATCGTGCAATTGGCGGAGGGCATCGATGGCGCCGGAACGCCATCGCAGACCACCACGATCTCGTAAGGTTCACCGCCGACCAGGGCGCTGGAATGCCTGACGAAGGCGTAGCGCACCACCATCAGGAAAAAGCCCGACATCATCACGCCGGCAAAGAAGGTGGCGCGCGACCAGCCGTCGCTGGCCTTGAGGAAGAAGGCGACCAGCATGATCGTCGACGTGGCCAGCGCCAGCGCGTTGATGCCGCGCCCCATGGATGTCCAGCGTTCATGAACGATCGCGGGAGAATAGGCGCGGATCAGCAAGGCCGTGGCCACGTACAGGGGGAGCAGCATGATCAGCTGGTCCATCCACTGCCCGTTGCCATGATGCAGCACATGGATCTGGCCGGCGATCAGGAATCCCGCCGAAATGGCGATGACGTCGCCGAGCAGCATGAGAAGATACATGCGCAGGCGCAGGAGGGATTTGGACGTCGACCGGCGGCTTTCCGCCGCGGCAGACGCCATCACATGCCAAGCTTGCACTTCCTCCATCGCCAACCCCGGACACCTTAGAAACTGATAGCAATCTGGCTTCGTATCGCCTGCTTTTGATAGCGCAGTTATGCAGTGCGGCATACCGTCGAGATTTTACACTTGTCCCAAAATTGTATCGTTGCAACCGGATATTGGGCTCAAATTGTAAAATCGTCGTTTCGATTGTTGCTTTGCAAGATAATGGGGCCTTGCAGCATTCCCGCAGCGAAAGGGCTGGATACTTCGCAAAACGGACCCTTTCGAAGCGGGGCGCTACCGTTCGTGCCATGTTTGTGTTGCGATGCGGTAACGGGGGTGATGCGTCCCCCTTTCGGACGACCGCTCCCGCTTTCTCCGTTCTGGCCGTCGCGCTGAGCGTTGCGCGCTGCGGCTGTTTTCCCTTCCTGGCGAACCCAAACTCTCTTCGGGCACTTGGGTTCCAGGTTCTTGCTCTTGCCTGAACAATCCCCATATCCGCCGGCATGGGGGGAACCGAAGAGATCATCGCGGGCGTGTTCGAAACCGGTGGGCTGCGGCTTGACCGGGCGCTGGCGGATGCATCGGGCCTCTCGCGCGAGCGGATCAAGGCGCTGATCGAGGAGGGCAGGGTCGAAGTGGCCGGCCGCGTGGCGGCGCAGGCCTCGTCCAAGCCCGGTCCGGGTGTGCCGTTCTCCATTCGCGTACCCGAAGCGGCGCCGGCCGAGGCGGTGGCCCAGGATATTCCGCTGGCGGTCGTTTACGAAGATGCCGACCTGATCGTGATCGACAAGCCTGCGGGGCTCGTCGTCCATCCCGCGGCGGGCAACCCCGATGGCACGCTGGTCAACGCCCTGCTGCACCATTGCCGGGGACAGCTTTCGGGCATCGGCGGCGTCGCGCGGCCGGGGATCGTCCATCGCATCGACAAGGACACCTCCGGCCTGCTGGTCGTGGCCAAGACGGATGTCGCGCATGAAGGGCTGGCCCGGCAATTTGCCGACCATTCGATAACGCGCGCCTATCGCTGCGTCACCGCCGGGCGGCCACTGCCACCGGCGGGAACGATCCGCGGCGCGATCGGCCGGTCCAGCCACGATCGCAAGAAGATGGCGCTGGTCGAGGAAGGCCGGGGCAAGCACGCGGTGACGCATTACCGCACGCTGGCGCCGCTGGACGAGGCGGCGCTGGTCGAATGCCGGCTCGAGACGGGGCGGACGCACCAGGTGCGTGTTCACCTTGCGTCAATCGGCCATGCGCTATTGGGCGATCCTGTATATGGACGCACGCCCTCCCGGCTTCGGCCGCTTCTTTCCCGGCTCGGTTTCCGCCGCCAGGCGCTGCACGCGGCCGAGCTTGGATTCCTTCACCCGGTCGGCGGCCAGCCGCTCCACTTCGCCAGCCCGACGCCCGTCGATATGCGGGAACTGATCGTCGAATTGTGCGTTGAGGGGCAGAATGCCGTGGCTATGTCCAAACTGTAGCATTAGCATCCACTGGTATAATAGATATCAACCCGCGAAGATTCCATGTGTGGTCCCACCGTCGAACGCCCATTAGGGGTTCAGGCACTGGGGTTCCGACGCGAAGAAAGGAAGTGTTCAGGTGAGTGAACAGAAGAACGCGCTGTCCGTCCCCTCGTTGAACGGGGAAGCCAGCCTCAACCGCTATCTGGCCGAAATCCGCAAGTTCCCGGTGCTGACCGCCGAGCAGGAATACATGCTCGCGAAGCGCTATCAGGAACATCAGGACCCGCAGGCCGCCGCCCAGCTCGTCACCAGCCACCTCCGGCTCGTGGCCAAGATCGCGATGGGCTATCGCGGCTATGGCCTGCCGGTTTCGGAACTGATTTCCGAAGGCAACATCGGCCTGATGCAGGGCGTCAAGAAGTTCGAGCCGGATCGCGGCTTCCGCCTGGCGACCTACGCGATGTGGTGGATCAAGGCCTCGATGCAGGAATTCATCCTGCGCTCGTGGAGCCTCGTGAAGATCGGCACCACCGCCGCGCAGAAGAAGCTGTTCTTCAACTTGCGCCGGATGAAGAAGAACCTCGAGGCGTTCGAGGACTCGGACCTCCATCCTGACGACGTGCGCAAGATCGCGACCGATCTCGGCGTGCCCGAGCAGGAAGTGGTCAACATGAACCGCCGGATGATGATGGGTGGCGATGCCAGCCTCAACGTCCCCATGCGCGAGGATGGCGAGGGCAGCTGGCAGGACTGGCTGACCGATGACCGCCCGTTGCAGGACGAGACGGTGGCCGATGCCGAGGAAGCCCAGTTCCGCCACGAAATGCTGGTGGAAGCGATGGACAGCCTCAACGACCGCGAACGCCACATCCTGACGGACCGCCGCCTGATCGACGAGCCCAAGACGCTCGAGGAACTGAGCCAGGTCTACAACGTCAGTCGCGAGCGCGTGCGCCAGATCGAGGTGCGGGCGTTCGAGAAGCTGCAGAAGGCGATGCAGCGGATCGCAGGCGAACGGCATCTGCTGCCGGCCGGCTGACCGTTTTCCTTCGCGCGGACAGGAACAAAGGCCGGGGAATTTCCCCGGCCTTTTTCATTGGGAAGCCCGCTTCTCCGCTGGGGAGCTTCAGGGCTGGCTCGCGACCTTCACCGGCGGGATCTGTCCGCCGCCCAGCGCCATGAACAGGCCCACCGTATCAGTCAGCCGCGCGGCGCGCGCGGTGATGAGCTGCTGGCGCGCTGCCGCCTGCGTGGCCGAGGCGTTCAGCACCGACAGCGTGCCGACCGCGCCAAGCTGCAACTGGCGCGTGGCGAAGCCCAGGCTGGTACTGGCCGAACGGTCGCCCCGGTCCGCCGCATCCAGCGCCGCGCCATCGGTCTGGAGCGCGGTGAGCGCGTTCGAAACATCGGCGAAGGACTGGAGCGCGGTGGCGCGGTAATTGGCCTTGGCCGCTTCCAGCGCGTCTTCCGCCGCGTGCTGCTGGTGGCGCAGTGAGCCGCCGTGGAACAGCGGCGCCCCGATCGAGCCGATCAGCGCCCAGAACGGGTTGCCGGTGGCAAACATGCTGGCGAAGTCCAGCGCGGCGCCGCCCGCGTTCGCGCCCAGCGTGATCGAGGGCAGGCGCGCGGCGATGGCGGTTTTTACGTCCGCTGCCGCGCCTTCCATCGTCGCCGCTGCGGCGACCACGTCGGGCCGGGTGGCGACGAGATCGGACGGCAGGCTGAGCGGCAGGTCTGCCGGCAGCGTCAGTGTGTCGAGCGAGGGCAGGGCAGGCAGGGGCGCGCCCGGCGCGACGCCAAGCAGCACCTGCAAGGCGCTGCGGTTGGCGGAGAGCGCGCGGTCCAGCGGAGGCAGCGCGCCTTCGGCCGCCGCCAAGGCCGCTTCCTGCGCCGCCACGTCGGCCGCGCCCACCGCGCCCAGCGCCTGCCGCTGGCGCAGCAGGTTCAGGATATCGCGGTTGCTGGCTACGGCGCTGCGAGCGGCGTCCGCCTGCGCTTCCAGCGCGGCGTTCTGGATCACCGCCAGCGCGGTGTTGCCCGCGACCATGGTCTTCACCCCCGCCAGCCGCGCCTGCTGCGCGCGCGTGGCCGCCTGCGCGGAGCGGATGCGCGAGCGCGTCTCTCCGAACAGGTCGAGCGTGTAGGTCAGGTTGACCTGCGCGGTGTGCAGCGTGAACAGCGAGGGCGTTTGCGTCGGCAGGGGTGACGACAGCACGTTGCCAACGCGCTGGCGCGAGGCCTGGTAGCCCGCGTCGATCTGCGGGAACAGGCCACCCCGCGCCACACGGGTCAGCTCGCTTGCCTGCTTGAGCGTGGCCTGCGCGACCTGAATGTCGTTGTTGGCGGCAAGCGCCTGCGCGACAAGGCCGTCGAGAGCGGGGCTGCCGAACGCCTTCCACCATTCGCCTTCCACCGCCGCGCCCGGATGGACCGCCTGGGCGGTGCCGGCCTGGGGCGCGATCGGCGTGTCCAGCACGCTGGCGGGCGCGTTGCCCGCCGGCGTGGGCGGCTGCGGCAGGTCGACCTTGGCCGGGGCTGCCAGCGCGGGCGTGGCCGTCGCGATCAGCAGCGCCAACTTGAGCGCGGCGTTCATCAGGGGACGCGTCATGCCGGCACCTCCGTTCCTTCTTCGCCTTCGTCGCCTTCTCCCTCGGCCTTTTTCGCCCAGTTGGGCTGCAGGCGGCTGGAGAAACGGTCGATCAGCAGGGGCAGGACCAGCAGGATCAGCACGGGCGCGAGCGTCATCCCCCCGACCACGACGAGCGCGAGTGGCTTCTGCACCTGGCTGCCGATGCCGGTGGAAAGCGCCGCCGGCAGCAGGCCGATCGCGGCGACGAGGCAGGTCATCACCACCGGCCGCAGCGAATTGGTCATCGCGGTCTTGAGTGCCGAGGCACGGTCCGCCCCTTCGTCTATCGCCTGGTTGAAGTTGGTCACCACAAGGATGCCGTCCATTACAGATATGCCGAACAGGGCGACGAAGCCGATCGCGGCGGAGATGCTGAACGCCGTCCCCGTCAGCAGCAGGCCCAGCACGCCGCCGATGATCGCCATGGGGATGACGCTGAACGCCAGGAAGGTATCCCGCAGCGAGCCGAAGTTGGCGTAGAGCAGGCCGATGATGATGACGAGGCTGATCGGCACCACGATTTCCAGCCGCGCGATCGCGTTCTGGAGGTTGGCGAGTTCGCCCGCCCATTCCAGCGAATAGCCCGGCGGCAGCACCACGTGCTTGGCGATGTTCGCCTGCGCTTCGGCCACGGCGCTGCCAAGATCGCGGTCGCGGACCGAGAACTTGATCGGGATGTAGCGGGACTGGTGCTCGCGATAGATGAACGAGGCGCCGGTCGTCAGCTTGATCTCGGCCAGTTCCGACAGCGGCACCTGGATCGGCGTGCCATCGGGCGAGGTCGCGCCCACGGTGATGCGCTTGACCGCCTCGATGCTGTCGCGCTGTTCGGGCTTCAGGCGCACCACGATCGGGAAGTGCCGGTCGGTGTGCGGTTCGTAGATGTCGCCGGGCGAGGTTCCGCCGATGGCGGCGGCGACGGTCTGGTTGATGTCATCGGGCGTCAGGCCATAGCGGGCCGCCTTTTCCCGATCGATGTCGATGCGCACGGTCGGCTGGCCCAGCGACTGGAAGATGCCAAGGTCGGTGATCCCGCGCACCTTCTGCATCTGGTCCTTGATCTGGCTGGCCAGCTTTTCCAGCGTTTCGAGGTCGGGGCCGAACAGCTTGACCGAGTTCGCGCCCTTCACGCCCGAAGCCGCTTCCTCCACGTTGTCCTCGATGATCTGCGAGAACGAGAAGTCGACGCCGGGGTATTTCTCCTGGAACTTCTGCGAGAGCTCCTTGATCAGCTTTTCCTTGTCCATGCCCGATGGCCATTCGTCGAACGGCTTGAGCGGGACGAAGTATTCGATGTTGAAGAAGCCGGTGGCGTCGGTGCCATCGTCCGGGCGGCCGTGGGCCGAAAGGACGGCGGTGACCTCCGGGTACTTCAGCATGTCCCGCCGGATCGACTGCGCGGTCTTTTCGCCCGCTTCCAGCGAGATCGAGGCCGGCAGCGAGGCGCGGATGTACATGTTGCCTTCTTCAAGGTGCGGCAGGAACTCGATACCGAGCGAGCGCACCCCGATCAGCGCGCCCACCAGCAGCAGGCAGGCGCCGCCGATCGTGAACAGGCGGTTCTTCATCGCGAAAGCGGCCGACGGGCCATAGACGCCACGCATCTTGGTGACGATCCACGTTTCCACTTCGCTCAGCTTGTCGGGCAGTAGCATGGCGGAAAGCGCCGGCGCCACGGTGAACGTGGCGATCAGGCCGCCGATGATGGCATAGGCATAAGTCTTGGCCATCGGGCCGAAGATGTGGCCTTCCACGCCGGTCAGCGTGAACAGCGGCAGGAAGCTGGCGATGATTATCGCGGCGGCGAAGAAGATGCCCCGGCTGACTTCGCTGGACGCGCCCAGCACCGCCGAAAGCCGGCTGGCAAAAGTATAGTGCGCGCCCGTATCCTTGTGGGCTTCCACCTCGTGCGATCGTTCGGCCATGTGCCGGAATATGTTCTCGACCATGATCACGGTCGCGTCGACGACAAGGCCGAAGTCGAGCGCGCCCACCGAGAGCAGATTGGCGGATTCCCCCTGGAGCGTGAGGATCAGCACGGCGAAGGCGAGGGCGAAGGGAATCGTCGCCGCCACGATCAGCGCGCTGCGCAGGTTGCCGAGGAAGGCCCACTGCAGGAAGAAGATCAGCAGCACGCCCGCGACGAGGTTTTCCATCACGGTAT
Organism: Novosphingobium sp. MD-1; assembly: GCF_001014975.1. Lineage (GTDB taxonomy): Bacteria > Pseudomonadota > Alphaproteobacteria > Sphingomonadales > Sphingomonadaceae > Novosphingobium. The sequence goes on from NZ_BBXA01000029.1 coordinate 195,849, forward strand.
GCGTGGTGACGCCGATCAGGTCCGAACGGTCGTAGATGCGTTCCAGCTGCACGCCGGGCGGCAGCACGCCGGTGGTGTTGATCTTCTCGACTTCGGCCTTGACCGCCTGGATCGTGGGCATGGACTGCGCGCCACGGCGCATCAGCACGATGCCCTGGACGATATCATCATCGTTGTTGAGGCCGGCGATGCCGTTGCGCGGCAGGTTGCCGATGCGGATCGTGGCCACGTCCTTGACCAGCACGGGGGCATTGCCATCGCGGGCGACGACGACGTCCTCGATCTGGCTGACCGACTGGATCAGGCCGATGCCGCGCACGATGGCCGCTTGCGCACCGAAGTTGATCGTCTGGCCGCCGACGTTGGCGTTGCTGTGGCCGATCGCGGTGATGACCTGGCCGACGTTGGTGTGATGAGCGACCAGCTTGTCGTGGTCGATCACCACTTCATAAGAGCGTTCCTTGCCGCCCCAGCCGGTCACGTCGACCACGCCGGGGATGGCGCGGAAGCGGCGCTGGAGCACCCAGTCCTGCAGGGTCTTGAGATCCTCGACCGAATAGCCCGCCGGCGCCTTGATGCGGTAGCGGTAGATTTCGCCGACCGGGCTGGTGGGCGAAATCTGCGGCACCACACCGCCGGGCAACGGCGGCAACTGGGCCAGGCGATTCACCACCTGCTGCAGCGCCTGATCGTAGTTGTAGTCGTAGGTGAACTGGATCTTCACGTCCGACAGGCCGAACAGCGAGATCGCGCGGATCGCGTTCATGTGCGGCAGGCCCGACATCTGGACCTCGATCGGGATGGTGACGTTGCGTTCCATCTCCTCGGCCGAAAGGCCGGAAGACTGCGTCACCAGCTCGACCATCGGCGGAACCGGATCGGGGTAGGCTTCAATGTTGAGGTTGTAGAACGCGATGCCGCCGGCGACGAGCATCGCGACGAAGAAGCCGACGATCGTCAGCCTTTGCCGCAGGGCGAAACGGACGAGTCTGACCATCAGTCGCCAAGCCCCGCTTCGTTGACGAACAGGGCGCCGTCGGTGATGATCTTGGTGCCCGGCGCGATGCCGGAGGTGATGGTGACGTAGCCATCATGGCTTTCGCCCACGGTCACGTTCTGCGCCTTGACCCGGCCCTTGCCGAGATAGACCCAGACCCGGGCGGTATCGCCTTCGTTGATCACCGCGACGGCCGGCACCGCCAGCGCGCCGGGCGTGCTGCTGGGCGCCTTGATCGTGAAGCTGGCGAACATCTGCGGCTTCAGCGCGCCGTCGGCATTGGCGATGGTGGCGCGCACGGGCAGGCGGTGGGTGACGGGATCAAGCTGCGCACCGACATTGTCGATCACCGCATCGAACACGCGGCCGGGCCAGGCATTGGTGGTGACGTTGACGTGATCGCCAACCTTCACCCGCGTGGCGTCGCTTTCCGCGACCTGCGCGATCAGCCATACGCGCGACAGGTCGGCAATGACGAACGCTGGCTGGCTGCCGCCCACCTGCACGAACTGTCCGGCGGACACCGCGCGGGTGGCCACGACGCCGGAGATCGGCGCGCGCAGGGTGGCCAGCGCGCCGCTGCCGCCGCCACCGCCGAACACCGAAAGCTTGCCGCGCGCCGCCGCCGCCGCCGCATCGGCGACGCGGACGGCCGACTGGGCGCTGGCGAGATCGGCCTGGGCCTGCTGGTAGTCCTTCAGCGCGCCACCGGCGGTCTTGTAGACCTGTTCGGCCCGCGCGGCGTTCTCCTGCGCGACGCGGAGCGACGTGCTGGCCGCCGCGCGCTGCGCCTCGGCGGACATCAGCGCGTTGCGGGCATCGGCGATATCGCCGGTGCGGATGCTGAGCAGCGGCTGGCCCGCGCCGACGCGCGCGCCGGCTTCGACGAAGACGTTCACCACCTGGCCCGAATAGGGCAGGAACACCGGGGTACTTTGCGTGCCGTCCACGTCGATCATGCCGGTGGCGCCGGTGCGGATTTCGCCGTCATCGGCCTGCACCGTCTGGATCTTCATGCTGGCGATCTGACCCTGGGTCAGTTGCAGCTCGCCCGGCGGCAGAGTCGGGGGAGGCGTTTCGGGATGCCGGAAAAGCGCGCGCGCCAGCGTGATCGCGCCGTAGATTGCCACCACGGCAACAACGGCGATGATCAGCAGCCTGATCTGCCGCGACCGGCTGAGCGCCGGAACATCATGTTCGAAAGTCATCGATACCCCACGTCAAAACGCTGCGCGCGCCAAGCATACCATGCCTGCATTACGGCCGCGAAGTGGCCGTCCACACCGTTCCGGGTCAACTTAAACATGCGTAATGTGCAGGCAAGAATCACGGATTTCCGCGCCTTTCAAAGCCTCTTTGCTTGCCGCGTGGCGTCCGGTAAGCAATGGGCATGTTCGAGAGCCTGAAGCCCTCCCGCCCGACCCGCAACCATGGCTTCGCCTATCGCGCCGGCTGGTGGATAGGCCGCGCGATCGTGGCCTTTCTGGTGCTCAGCGTGGGCCTGACGGTGCTGTACAAGTTCGTGCCCGTGCCCGTAACGGCGACCATGCTGATGGACCCCAACGGTTTCACCAAGGACTGGACCTCGCTGGACGCTATCGATCGCAACATGGTCGATGCGGCGATCGCCGGCGAGGACGCCAAGTTCTGCCTCCATTCCGGCTTCGATGAGGACGCGATCCTCACTGCCTGGCGCCGCAACCAGCAGGGCGGGCGCATTCGCGGCGGCTCCACGATCAGCCAGCAGACGGCCAAGAACGTGTTCCTGTGGCAGGGCGGGGGCTATTTCCGCAAGGGGCTGGAAGCCTGGTTTACCGTGCTGATCGAGACGATCTGGGGCAAGCGGCGGATCATGGAGGTCTATCTCAACGTCGCCGAAACCGGGATCGGGACGTATGGCGTCGAAGCCGGCGCCCAGCGGTACTACAACAAGGGGGCGCGGCACCTTTCCCGCATCGAGGCCGCCCGCATTGCCGCCGCTTTCCCGCAACCCAAGGTGCGCGCGGTGACCGGGGCTACCGGCTTCACCCGCCGCCACGGCAACGCCATCGCCGCGCGCGTCAACACGGTTCGCGCCGATTACGACACCTGCGTCTATCGCTGAACGAAGTTGGCAGCGGGAGGAGGCTTGCCGGCGTCTCCCGAGGCATCAGGAGTTCTCCCCGGCCGGGATCGAGTCGGCCGCGGACCGCACCGCCGGCCTGTGCGATGTTGGTTCGATGTTGAGACGACGCGGACCAGCCGTTCCCACCCGCGGAAAGGATGCCTGTCCAAAAATTCATGAAGCGGCGGGCGGGAGAATAAAGGTGGCGTCCGGCTGGCGCCGGCTATGCAAGGCAGGCCGGGAAAATCCCCGGCCTGCCCGCGGTTTCAGTTTCCGGCTTCCTTGACGATCAGCGTGTAGTCGCCGCCATCGTCGCCCACGCTGAACGCGCGGACCCGCACGAGCAACTGCCCGCTGGTGCGCGCGGTGATGTTCATCTTCTCGGTGCCCGAGGTGTTGTCGTCCACGGTGCGGCTGGCGGCAAAGCCCGCGCCGTCCTTGCCGTCTTCGGGCTCCAGCGGATCGGGCTGGCCGACTTCCAGCACGGCGTCATAGGGCGCGTTGAGTTCGAGGCGATAGGACCGCCCGGCCACGACCGGCAGGGTATAGAGCCGGGTATCATCGCTGCTGGCCAGCTTGCCCTGAACCGGAGCGCCGGCACGGAGCGCGGCGGGCGGCGGCGGCGGCGGCGGGGCCTGCGTCGGCTGCACCACCACGGTCGCGTCGTTGGTTTCGTCGGACAGCGATTCCAGCTGGACGTAATAGGTGCCCGTGGCCGGCAGCTTGCGCTGGATCTTGGGGTTCAGCCCGTCGCTGTCGTCGTTGTCGGCAATCACTTCATAGCCGCCGCCGGCAACAGGCGCGGCCAGGTGCAGCACGGTATCGCTTTCCGAGGTCGCGGTGATCTTGACCCACTGGCCCGCCTTGCCGGCGAACGACCAGACGCGCGGCGCGCCCTTGCTGATTTTCACGAAATCGCTGCCGCCGATCTCCAGCGGTGTGGCCGGGCGGGGCTGGGCGGAAACAGCGCGCGGGCGCAGCAGGATTTCGCGGGCCACGTCGGCGGCGTCGGTGGCGATCACGTAGCGTCCGGCCTTGGGGGCGGACAGGCGCAGCGTCAGCGTGCCATCGTCCGCGCGCGCCAGGCTGCCGCCGCTGGCGAAGACTTCGCTGGGCAACGGTGCGACGATCCTGCCGGTCGCGTCGCAGGCGGAAAGACCGGTGGCGGGTGCCTTGCTGTCGTGTTCGTCACCGTCGTCGGAACCGGCCGCGGCAACCGGCGCCAGCTCGATCTGGAGGCCTTCGCCGGCCGCGAGATCGACGGCGAAGCGCGGGGCGGAGCCTGCCGGCACCTGCTCAAGCTTGCCCACGGGCAAGGCGCGGGCGCCGTCGGCGGAACAGGCCGCCAGAGCCGGATCGGCAAGCGCGATCGTGGCGAGGGCGAACGAGGCGGAAAGAAGCAGTCTGGTCTTCATTTCGAGAAACGGTCCCATGCGCCGGGTCCGAGATGGAAACCGGCGGCGATGTCATGCCATGAAGCGCGCGCCGACGCAGTGGGGAATCGCACACCGATCCGCACACTATTCCGTTTCGGAGATGTCTGTTTCGCCAACGAAAAGCGCGGGAGGAAGCCGTGCTTCCCCCCGCGCTTTGCGTGTGCCGTTCTGCGCTGCGATCAGAAGCTGATGCGCGCGCCGATGCGGATGGTGTAGAGCGAGGAGCCGTTGGTGGTCACCAGTTCGTCGGCCAGAATAGTGTCAGAGCTGGGCGAGGAGTAGGTGTAGGCACCACACGGGTTTGCGCCGACAGCGGTGCAGGTCACCTTCGCTACGGTTTTGCGATAGGGGAAGCTGGCGCGCAGTTGCTGGCCCCACGAGCTCTTCAGCAGATTGGTGAAGTTCTCGATGTCTCCGAATACGGAGAAGCGCGCGCCCAGCGGCAGAGGCAGTTCCTGTTCCAGATGCAGGTCGATGCGGGTGAACGCCTTGGAACGGAAGGCATTGCGCGGTGCAACCTGCCCGCGATAGGCGGCGAGGCCCGAACCGTTGATGATCGCGTCAATTCGCGCACCCGTCGCCGGTGTATCGTAGAGCACCTTGGGGTCATTCAGTCCCGTCGGTACATAGAACAGGTAGCGGGTGTTGGTACCTGCCGTGCCGAAAGTGTTCGACCGACTGCCCGAAACATCCTGCATGGAGTAACTGAACGGACTGCCCGCGCGGGTCGTGCCGAACAGGTCGAGCCGGGTCTTGTAGTCGCCGAAGAAGGCATGTTCGTAAGACAGGTTGTATCGGAACGCCCAGCGCACTTCGTCGTTCGCGTGGCCGGGCGAGATCGAATTCGGGTCGTAGTACGTCGAGTTGCCGTAGTTCGACGAAGCGATCGACGAGGTCAGCGCACCGGCATCACGCACGTCCTGCCGGGTATAGGCACCGCCGATGGTCAGGCCGAAGTCCCAGGTCTTGTCGAAGCGAACCACACCGATCCAGCTGCGGCCGTAGTCGGTGTTGGTCAGCAGCAGATCCTGCCCGGTGTCGCGCGGATTGGGTACTTCGAGGCCGTTCTGGTAGCGCTGACGCCCGTCAGGCGTGAATGCCCCTGGCGAAGCACTTGATATAGCCTTCGAACGCAGGTCAACGATAGTCACCTGGCTGCGGACCTTCGAATAGAGCAGATCGGCGCCGAAGTGCCAGCCATCGCCGAGCGGACCGAGATCGGCAGTATAATCCGCCGACAGCGTCGCGCGCCATTGGTTGGGCATCTTCAGGTTGGGGTCGATCGCGTTGATCGTGGTCGTGGCGTTGGGGTTTGACGTCAGCGCTCCCGCCGCAGCCTGAACTGCCGTGTTTGCTGCGTTGGGGACTACCGTGAATGAGGGATTGTTCAGGATCTGCGAAGCAATGGTCGGGTTGTTGCCCGCGCCCGAGCCGTTGAGTTGATAATTGCCGGCATCGGTGACCAAGGCAGAGATGGAGGTATTGATCACGCCGGTATTGGAGAACGAGTTTCCAAGATAGACGTCCGGCGAACCGCCACCGAAGATGCCGCCGCCACCACGAACGGTCAGGCGCGGCGTTGGCTTGAAAGTGAAGCCAAGGCGCGGCTGGACGAGGCCCATGCCTTCGATGGAGTAGGTGTTGGGAAAGCCATAACGACGCAGGAAATTAGGGTTGAGTTGCGGGTGCGACGACGTGCCAAAGAGGTCATAGCGAACGCCCGCCGAAACGCTCAGCACGCTGTTGACGCGCCAGTCGTCCTGAAGGCCGAAGGTGAAGGCATCGTAAGCGAAATTTGCGGCCGCATCATTTGGATTCAGCGTACCCGCATTGTTGTAGCTGAACGACTGGGCATTGCCGTTCTGGAAATCGGCGATGGTATCGAAGTAATAAGTACCGGCCGATGGATTGACGAACAGGTTGAACGTCTTGGTGTGGTTCCATTCGCCCAGCAGGCGGAAGTTGTGATCGCCTGCGCGCAGCTTGGCCGAAATCGAGCCGCCCCATGTGCGGACACGGAGAATGTTCGACTGGCTGGGGCCGCCCGAACCCATAATGTACTGTGGTGTACCTGTAGGGCAGATCACGCTGACATTGGTGGTATCCAAGGCGGCATTACGGTTGGGTGCGTTGTGGTCCGCGCAGATCGCGAACTGCGCGGTGCGGCCCATCAGCGGGAACTGGCCGCTGTCATAGGCCTTGTAGAGCGCGCGGAATTCGGTCGAGAACTTTTCCGACCAGTCGGCGTTCCAGTTCAGGATGCCGGCGCGCAGCTTGTTGGGCTTGGTATAGGCGTTGGACGAGAGGCCCAGGTTGGTACTGCCGGTCGTGGTGTTCACGATCAGCGAATCCTTGGTGTACAGGCCGGTCAGCGAAACGCGCTGCGTTTCCGAAAGGTTGGCGTCGAGACGGCCGACGATGCGATCGTCCTTGTCGCCGTCGGTCTTCAGGATGCCACCCGGATCGAAGCTGTACTTGGTCTTCGCGATGCTCTGGATCAGGGCAAGGTCGGCATTGGTCGCGCCGGTGACGGGCGTGCCGGAATTGTCCTCGACCGTACCGGGCTGCACGGGGCGTGCCGCGCGAACGCGCTCGGCCGAAACCATGAAGAACAGCTTGTCCTTGATGATCGGGCCGGAAAGCGTGGCGCCGAAGTCCTTGCTTTCGAACGAGGGCAGCGGGATCCGGCCATCGGGGCGCGTGATATAGGGCGCGGTCTTCTTGCCGGTCAGCGCATCGGAGCTGTAGGTGAAGAATGCGGTGCCATGCCAATCGTTGGTGCCCGATTTCAGGATCGCGTTGCTGACGCCGCCCTGGAAGAAGCCTTCGCGGATGTCATAGGGCGCGACCTTGGTTTCGAACTGGCCGATCGAATCCAGCGGCACCGGCCCGCGGCGGGAAGGCAGAGCGTCGGGGTTCAGGCCGAAGCTGTCGGTGATCGGCACGCCGTCGATGGTGAAGCGGTTGAAGCGCGGGTTCTGGCCGGCGAAGGATACCTGGCGACCGTTGGTCGAACTGGTGTCGAGCGTGGCGAAGGGGTTGCGTGCGGCAAGGTCGCGGATGTCGCGGTTGACCGAAGCCACCTTCGAAATCTGTTCCGAGGTCAGCACGGTCACCGGGCCGGCGGAGAGATTGCCGGCGCCCTTGATGCGGGTCGCGGTCACGATGATCGGGGCGCCCTGGTCTGCGCCGGTTTCGGCGGCGGACAGTTCGATGGGCAGCGAGAAGGTCTGGCCGACGACGGTGTAGACATCGGTCACGGTCGCGCCGGGGTGGCCGGGGGCGGTGACCTTGACGGAGTAGGGGCCGCCAGGACGAAGGCTGTTGGCGGTGAACACACCGCTACCGTCGGTGGTGGCGCTGGTGATCGTCCCGGTGGGCAGGTGCTCGATGGTGATCGTCGCGCCGGCGATAGCGGTCCCGGCGTCAGTAACCGAGCCGCGCATGGAGGCGGAGGTTTCCTGCGCATAAGCGGGCGTGGCGATGGCGGTCGCCAGCGAAAGGCCAGCCACGCTGGCGGCAAGGAAGAATCTGAACTGCATGTCGAACCCCGTTTTGGACCGGAAAACCAGCCTTTGAGCGTCCATCGCCCGACGTTTTCCGTATCCTTCGCGGATGCGGAATCACCCCTCGGAGCAATGGGCGGGCAACTCTTAGCGGCCCTGCCGGAAGACTCGAACAGGTTGCAGATGACACCGATATTGCAATGTTTAGACATTGTGACGACATGTGCCGACGCACGCGGAAAAAATGTGCGATCTTTGGCGAAGAGAAGACGCAAAAGGTCCTCCCTGCGGTCACTTTGCGTAATATTATTGCATATGTTGCCATACTGCAACGCAGCAGGAATTTTCGATGCAGAGTGGCCTCGCCAATGGCGCGGCACCGCTCTGGTCAGGAAATTCCGGCCGGGTCGCTATCCGACACCGTTACCAGCCACTGTCGCGTGCCTTCGAGGCCGATCCCTGTCAGCCGGCCGGATTGAAAGGCGCCGGTATCTAGTCCGATCCGGTTGGATTTGAATTCCGGCTCGTCCACGATCGTGTGCCCGTGCACCACCATGAATTCGCGAACCGACCGGTCCTGGAGAAATTCGCCACGGATCCAGCGCAGGTCCGATCCGGTCTGCTCGGCGATCGGCACGCCCGGGCGGATCCCGGCGTGGACGAAGAGGTAGTCGCCGATATGGACGCGTTCTTCCATCGCCTGCAGGAAGGCGATGTCTGCCGGGGGCACGCGTGTCGCCATGGCCTTGCGCAGATCCGCCATGGCAGCATGGTCGCCCGCGTCCGGATCTATCTGATAGCTGGCAAGGGTTTCACGGCCGCCGTATCGCAGGAAATGGCGCAGCGTTTTGTCGTCGTCAAAGCTGCCGAGGAACATCTCCTCGTGGTTGCCCTGGACAAGGCGGACCCGGCGTTGCCGGCCCCATGTCCGCGCCGCGTCGATCACGCCGGCACTGTCGGGGCCGCGATCGACCAGATCGCCCAGCAGGATCACCGTGGTTTCGGCCGGATCGCGGGCCGCGTCGTCGGCGTCGATCCGGTCGATCATCGTCCGGAACAGGTCGAGCCGCCCGTGGATGTCGCCGATCGCATAGAGGCGCTGGCCAGGCGGAACCGCCGCCCAGGACACCATCGGGGCAGCATCCGTGGCGCGACGCCGGAACAGGGAACGGAGCGTACTGATCATGACTTTCCGGGATTCCAGTAACGAATATGCGCAGTGCTGCGAGGCGAAACAAGCGGATTGCGCTTGATGATGCAGAAAAGACACATTCATTTACAATCGGGCAACATCAGGCAATTTTCATCTTGTGCATTGCAGCACGGAAATGCACTTCTCGGCCGGCAAGCCCAAAGCCGGTCCAGATATACGAGACCGGCGGGGCTCCGCAGGCGGGACGACGCGTCAAGAACAAGCAAAAGGAAATGCTCATGCGTACGTCCATCAAGGCCCTTCTGGCCTCGACTCTTCTCGTCTCGACGCTGGCCGCTGCTTCGCCCGCTCTGGCGGACGAGACCGCACCGCCGAGCGATTTCAAGATCACTGGCAGCGCCGCCGTGGTCAGCCAGTACCGGTTCCGCGGCATCTCGCAGTCGAACAACCGCCCGGCGGTTCAGGGTGCGATCACCGTGGCCCACAGCTCGGGCTTCTACGTTTCGACTTGGGGGTCGAGCGCCTCGGCCGGCAACAGCACGGTCAACATCGGCGGCACCGAAATCGATGTTTACGGCGGCTACACCCACGGTCTGGGCAGCAGCGGCGTGACGATCGACGCGGGTCTCTATGGCTATATCTATCCGGGTGCGCCGGGCCTCAACTACTACGAAATCTACGGCTCGCTCGCCAAGACGGTCGGCCCGGTCAATGCCAAGGCGGGCGTGTTCTTCGCTCCGAAGCAGACCGTGCTCGATGCGACGCCGACGCACCACAGCACCTATGTCTATGGTGAACTGAGCGGCGGCATTCCGGGCACGCCGATCACGCTGCACTCGCACCTGGGCCACACCGGCGGCGGCTTCAACTACACGAAGCAGTACATCGACTATAACGTGGGTGCCAGCCTCACCTGGAAGAACCTGACGTTCGACGCTTCGGTCGTCGGCACCAACGTCAGCAAGTCGGATGCGGCGGCGGCGCCTTTCGCCGACCAGACCGGCACGGCTTCGCCCTTCGAAACCTATCGCGCGGCCAAGGCCGTGGGCGTGTTCTCGGTAACCGCCAGCTTCTGACCTTCCGGCCGAAAGGCAGGATGACGCGGGGGCCAGCGCCGGAAATCGGTGCTGGCCTTTCGTTTGGGAAAACCTTTCCGCGCACCGCCCTTGGGTTTGGCGGGGAAGGGCACTACCTTGGGCGCGGACGTCCTCCAGACAGAGCGAGTGCCGCGTGACCAAGTATCTGCATACCATGATCCGGGTGACCGACCCGGAGGCCACCATCCGCTTCTTCGAGCTTATCGGCGTGCACGAAGTGCGCCGGATGGAAAGCGAGAAGGGCCGCTTCACCCTGATCTTCCTGGCCGCGCCCGGCGGGGAAGGCGTGGCCGAAGTGGAACTGACCTACAACTGGCCGCCCGAGGACGGCGAAGGCGAAACCTATTCCGGAGGCCGCAACTTTGGCCATCTCGCCTATCGCGTCGAGAACATCTACGAAACCTGCCAGAAGCTGGCCGATGCCGGCCACATCATCCACCGCCCTCCGCGGGACGGGCACATGGCCTTCGTGAAGACGCCTGACGGCATATCGGTGGAACTGCTGCAGGACGGGCATCTCGAACCGGCCGAGCCGTGGGTCAGCATGCCCAACACCGGCAGCTGGTAAGGCTGACGCGACCGGGAAAACGAAAAGGGCCGCTCCCGGAAAGGAGCGGCCCTTTTCATGGGTCCGAGCCCGGCAAGCGAGAGAGGCGTCAGCCCTCGACGTGCTCCGCCAGCACGGTCAGCCCCTTGGCGCTGACTTCGGCGAAGCCGCCCTGGACCTGGATTTCCTCCGGCGCGACGCCTTGGCTCTTGTAGAGCTTGATCGTGCCGTCCTTGACCGTGGACATGAACGGCGCGTGGCCTTCCAGCACACCGAATTCCCCGTCCGTGCCGGGGACGACGACCATGTAGACCTGTTCCGAGCGGACGAGGCGGGCCGGGGTGACGAGTTCGAAGTGCAGCATCTTGAACCTCTTCTCCCCTCACGCTTGCGGGAGGGGCCGGGGGTGGGCAGGGGTGCGGCACTTGCCCACCCCAAACCCCTCCCGCAGGCGGGAGGGGCTTACCGGAGCATCAGGCCTCTTCGGCCAGCTTCTTGGCCTTGGCGACCGCTTCGTCGATGCCGCCGACCATGTAGAACGCGGCTTCGGGCAGGTGGTCGTATTCGCCGTCCACGACAGCCTTGAACGAACGCACGGTGTCTTCGACCTGCACGAACTTGCCGCTGATGCCGGTGAACACTTCGGCGACGTGGAACGGCTGGCTGAGGAAGCGCTGGATCTTGCGGGCGCGGGCGACGGTGAGCTTATCCTCTTCCGAAAGCTCGTCCATGCCCAGGATCGCGATGATGTCCTGCAGCGACTTGTACTTCTGCAACGTTTCCTGAACGCGGCGCGCGGTGTCGTAGTGCTCCTGGCCGACAACGGCGGGCGTCAGCACGCGCGAGGTCGAGTCGAGCGGGTCGACCGCCGGGTAGATGCCGAGTTCCGAGATCGCGCGGTTCAGCGTGGTCGTCGCGTCAAGGTGCGCGAACGAGGCGGCCGGCGCCGGGTCGGTAAGGTCGTCCGCGGGAACGTAGATGGCCTGAACCGAAGTGATCGAACCCTTGGTGGTCGAGGTGATGCGTTCCTGCAGCTGGCCCATGTCCGTGGCAAGCGTTGGCTGGTAGCCCACGGCCGAAGGAATACGGCCGAGCAGCGCCGACACTTCCGAACCCGCCTGGGTGAAGCGGAAGATGTTGTCGACGAAGAACAGCACGTCCTGGCCTTCCTGGTCGCGGAAGTATTCGGCCATGGTCAGGCCCGAAAGCGCGACGCGGGCGCGGGCGCCCGGGGGCTCGTTCATCTGACCGAACACGAGGGCGACCTTCGAGCCGTCCGGCGTCGGGTTGCCGTCGGCGTCCTTGGCGATAACGCCGGCGTCGAGGAACTCGTGGTAGAGGTCGTTGCCTTCACGGGTGCGTTCGCCCACGCCCGCGAACACCGAGACGCCGCCGTGGCCCTTGGCGATGTTGTTGATCAGTTCCTGGATCAGCACGGTCTTGCCCACGCCGGCGCCGCCGAACAGGCCGATCTTGCCGCCGCGCGCATAGGGGGCGAGCAGGTCGATCACCTTGATGCCGGTGACGAGGATCGCGGCTTCGGTCGACTGGTCGATGAATTCCGGAGCCTTGGCGTGGATCGGGGCGGTCTGGTCCGCGCCCACGGGGCCGCGTTCGTCGATCGGTTCGCCGATCACGTTCATGATGCGGCCCAGCGTCTTGGGGCCGACCGGCACCGAGATCTGCGCACCGGTGTTGCTCACCGGCTGGCCGCGGGTCAGACCGTCGGTCGAGTCCATCGCGATGGTGCGGACGGTGTTTTCGCCCAGGTGCTGCGCCACTTCGAGAACGAGGCGGTTGCCGTTGTTGTCGGTTTCGAGCGCGGAGAGGATCGCCGGCAGCTCGCCATCGAAGCTCACGTCGACGACGGCGCCGATGACCTGGCTGATCTTGCCGGTGGAGGTCGCTACTGCGGTGGCCATGGTTCTTTCCTTGCCTTCTGTCCCGATCGTCAGAGCGCTTCCGCGCCCGCGATGATTTCGATGAGTTCGGTGGTGATCGCGGCCTGGCGGCTGCGGTTGTACTGAATGGTCAACTTGTTGATCAGCTCGCCGGCGTTACGCGTGGCGTTGTCCATCGCGGTCATCGACGCGCCCTGTTCGGACGCTTCGCGTTCCAGCAGCGCGCCGAACACCTGCGTGGTGACGTAGCGCGGCAGCAGTTCCTCGAGGATTTCCTCCTCGCCCGGTTCGTACTCCACCACCGCATCAGCCGAGGCGGCGGCGGTGGGGGCGGGAACCGGGATGATCTGCGTGGTCACGGGGTCCTGCGCCAGCGCCGACTTGAACTTCGGCGCCACGAGGTGGGCGACGTCGAACTTGCCCGCTTCGAACATGGCGAGGATCTGGTGCGCGATCGCGCTGGCTTCGTCGAAGCCGGGCGTGCGCACCGTGCTGGTGTCGAAGTTCTCGACGATCGCCTTGGGATAATCGCGGCGCAGCGGGGCGCGGCCCTTCTTGCCGACGAGGTAGAAGGTCACGGTCTTGCCGGCGGCGATCAGCGCGCGCGCCTGGGCCTTGGCTTCCTTGACGATGTTCGAATTGAGGCCGCCGCACAGGCCCTTGTCGGTGTTGACCACCACAAGCAGATGGCGCTGGTCGGAACCGGTGCCGCGCATCAGCAGCGGCCCGTTGTCCTGCCCGGCGACCTTGGCGGCAAGGCTGCCCATGACTTCGGCCAGGCGACTGGCATAGGGGCGCGCGGCCTCGGCCGCCGCCTGCGCCTTGCGCAGCTTGGCCGCCGCGACCATCTGCTTGGCCTTGGTGATCTTCTGGGTCGACTTGACCGAGTTGATCCGGCCTTTGAGTTCCTTCAGCGAAGCCACTCAATTTTCTCCAATTCGTCACCCCGGCGAACGCTGGGGTCCCTATCCACTAGGCCGTACCTGGCGGCACGAGATCCCGGCTTGCGCCGGGATGACGTGTGTTACGCGAACTGCTTGGCGAACGCGTCGAGCGCGGCGACCAGCTTGCCCTTGGCTTCGTCGCCCAGGTCCTTGGTGTCGCGGATCAGGCCGAGCAGGTCGGCATGGCTCGTGCGCAGGAAGCTGAGCAGCTCGGCTTCGTACTCGGTCACGCGGCTGGTCGGCACGGCATCGAGGTAGCCCTGCGTACCGGCGAAGATCACGCATGTCTGTTCTTCGAAGCCCAGCGGCGAGAACTGCGGCTGCTTGAGCAGCTCGGTCAGGCGCGCGCCGCGGTTGAGCAGCTTCTGGGTCGAAGCATCGAGGTCCGAACCGAACTGCGCGAAGGCAGCCATTTCGCGGTACTGCGCGAGCTCCAGCTTGATCGAGCCGGCCACCTTCTTCATCGCCTTGGTCTGCGCCGACGAACCGACGCGCGACACCGAGAGACCGACGTTGATGGCCGGACGGATGCCCTGGTAGAACAGGCCGGTTTCAAGGAAGATCTGGCCGTCGGTGATCGAGATCACGTTGGTCGGAATGTAGGCCGAAACGTCGCCCGCCTGGGTTTCGATGATCGGCAGCGCGGTCAGCGAGCCTGCGCCGTTCTCGTCGTTCATCTTCGCGGCGCGCTCGAGCAGGCGGCTGTGGAGATAGAACACGTCGCCCGGATAGGCTTCACGGCCCGGCGGGCGGCGGAGCAGCAGCGACATCTGACGATAGGCGACGGCCTGCTTGGAAAGGTCGTCGTACACGATCACGGCGTGCATACCGTTGTCGCGGAAGAACTCGCCCATCGTCGCGCCGGTGTAGGGCGCGAGGTACTGGAGCGGTGCCGGTTCCGAAGCGGTGGCGGCGATGACGATGGAATATTCCATCGCGCCGTTCTCTTCGAGCTGGCGGACGATCTGGGCGACGGTCGAGCGCTTCTGGCCGACGGCGACGTAGATGCAGTAGAGCTTCTTGCCTTCGTCGGTGCCGGCGTTGACGGCCTTCTGGTTGATGAAGGTGTCGATGGCGACGGCGGTCTTGCCGGTCTGGCGGTCACCGATGATCAGCTCGCGCTGGCCACGGCCGACGGGAACGAGGGCGTCGATCGCCTTGAGGCCGGTCTGCACGGGTTCGTGCACCGACTTGCGCGGGATGATGCCCGGCGCCTTGACTTCCACGCGCTGGCGGCTGGCGGCCTCGATCGGGCCCTTGCCGTCGATCGGGTTGCCCAGCGCGTCGACCACGCGGCCCAGCAGGCCCTTGCCCACGGGCACGTCCACGATCGTGCCGGTGCGCTTGACGGTATCGCCTTCCTTGATCTCGGCGTCCGAGCCGAAGATCACGACGCCGACGTTATCGGCTTCGAGGTTGAGCGCCATGCCCTTCACGCCGTTGGTGAATTCCACCATTTCACCGGCCTGGACCTTGTCCAGCCCGTGAATGCGGGCGATGCCGTCACCCACGGACAGCACGGAGCCGACTTCCGAGACCTGGGCCTCGGTGCCGAAGCTGGCGATCTGGTCCTTGATGACCTTCGAGATTTCAGCGGCGCGGATTTCCATGTTCAGCCTTTCGTAGAACCTGTGGGGCTTTTCAGCCCTTCATCGCCTGGGCGAGAGAATTGAGACGGGTACGGATGGAGCTGTCGATCATCGTGCTGCCGATGCGCACGACAAGACCGCCCAGAATTTCGGGATCGACGCTGGCTTTCACCTTCACGTCGCGCCCTTCGCGTTCCTTGAGCTTGGCCGAAAGGTCGGCAAGCTGCGCGGCGTCGAGCGGGTGCGCCGTGGTCACTTCGGCCGTCACCTCGCCGCGCGCGGCGGCGGCGATCGCCGAGAAGGCGCGCACCACGTCGGGCAGGGCGGACAGGCGTCGGTTGCCGGCCAGCACGCCCAGGAAGTTCTTCGTCAGCGGCGCCAGATCCAGCAGGCTGGCGATTCCCTCGACGACCTTGCCGGCGGCTTCGCGGCTGACTTGCGGGTTGCGGATCAGCGCGGCCAGATCAGCCGATTCGCGGATCGCGGCAGACAGCTTTTCGAGATCGCCTTCCACGGTGGAAACGGCGTCCTGCTCGCGCGCCAGATCATAGAGCGCCGATGCGTAACGCCCTTGCAGACTGGCCGTAATGCCGCTGGAAACTTCCACGCGCTCAGGTCCCCCTTCATTCGGATAAGCCGATTGGGCCACGCACACGCTTTAACACGTGGTAGCCCGCAGACGGGGCGCGCCTAGCAACGTAACCGTCGTATTACAAGATGCGAGTTTCGCGCCTTCGACCTAGGTCGCGCAATCGTATTCGTTACGGATCGTATCGCGCCGGCCGGCTTTGAAACGGACTCTCAGGGCTGTGGCTGGCAGTTGTAGCGCATCCGCTCGTTCGGTTCGGCCGGAAGCAGCGCCTTGATCGCCTGCTGCGCCTCGCCAAAGCGGCGCGCGGCGTCGGTCGGGGCGCCGCACGCCGGGGCTACGATTTTCTTCCGTTCGGCACGCGCCTTGTTCATGTCATCAAGGCTCATCAGGAACCGCTCGACAATGTAGGTCCGCGTCGCCGGGTCGTAACGGTTGACCGAAATCGTCTCCTCGCTGTCCGGAACGAGGATTCGCGTCCAGCCGTCCTGGGCCAGCCCATATTGCGCCCGGCCGTTGACGCAGCCGTCCGCGCTCCATGCCAGCGGCACGTCGGTGATGTCCGAAACGGTGACGCGGCTGCGCTGGGTGTCGATCACGCAGACCAGGCGCCCGGTGCCGTCGGTTGCCCCGCCCGATGGCGTGGCGCCGGGCGTCGGGCTGGCGGTGGCGAGGATGTCCTCCGCGCGCGTCTCGATCGATTCGAGCGAGGGGCGCACCAGCCAGGTCACGATCGCGGCCAGCAGCAGCACGCCCCCGGCGCCGCCCGCGATCCGGACGTTGCGTGCCTCGTCGCGCTGCGCGAACAGCAAGGCACTGCCGCCGGCCAGCAGCGCCGCCACCAGCAGCAAGGCCGCCAGCGCCATGCCGTTGTCGCGTTCCGAAAGAACCGCGATTTCCGCATCGCGACGCGCTTTTTCCAGCGCTTTCGCCTTGGTGGCGCTCTTCGCTTCGGCATCGGCGGCCTGGCGGGCCTGATCGCTGGCGGCGCGTTCGCTTTCGGCGCGGTCGAGGTCGGCGATCGAGGTGCAGGGGAGCCCGCTGACGTGGGCTTCCACCTTGGCCTGCCTGAGAAATGCGGCCAGTTCGCGCATCGAAATGGCGAAATAGAACGCCGAATCGGTACTGTTGTCGCTGACGGTGCCGAAACTGTTCACGCCCAGCACGCGCCCGCACGAATCGAACAGCGGTCCGCCCGAATTGCCCGCGCCGATGGGGGCTGTGTGCAACAGCGTGTCGAACGATTTGGACGTGCGCCCGGCCGAAACGTAACCGCGTGCTTTCACGGGGGCCTGCGGCGTCACCAGATCGGCCATCGACAGGCCCTGCGCCAGATCGACGTTGCCCGGATAGCCGACGGCATAGACTTCGGCGCTGTCCGCCGGAGCGCCCGAAAACAGGGTGACGGGCGAAAGCGCGGCCTTGCCGTCGATTTTCAGCAGCGCCAGATCGTTGCGGGGCGAATAGGCGACAAGGCGTGCCTGATAGCCGCTGCGCCCTTCGGCGGGCACCACACCCACGATCAGCGAATCGTCCTGGCGCAGCTGCTCGACGACATGCGCGTTGGTCACCACCAGATCGGGCGCGATGACAAAGCCGCTGCCGTGCGTGATGAGCTGGGCGTTGCTGCCATCGTTCTGGATGATGACCACGCGGACCACGCTCCGGCTCGCCGCGGCGATGTCGGCGGGATCGGCCAGCGCCGGCGCCGGAATGGCGATAAAGGCAAGGAGCAGAAGGGCGATGACGCGGGCGGTGCGGCGGATACTCGGCATAGCCGAGCGTTCTCGCGCCGTTTTGCTTTGACCGCAAGTTTCGGGAAGCGGCTGCCATGCGATGGCGATAGAAGGGGGCCATGACATCGCCCGAAGCCCTGATCGACAGCACGCCTTACGGGGCCGCCGGAAGCGGCTCCGGCATCGATTTCGACTGGGCCTATGGCGCGTTCGAGCGGCGGGACCGCAGCCTGGACGGGCGGTTCGTTGGCGCGGTGCTGACTACCGGTATCTACTGCAAGCCGAGCTGCCCGGCGCGGCGTCCCCGGCGCGAGAACGTGGTGTTCTATCCCGATGGCCAGGCGGCGCGGGCAGCGGGCTTCCGGGCCTGCCGGCGCTGCCTGCCTGACGAGGTCGGCCGCGATCGCATCGCGGTCGAACGGGCGGTGGCGCTGTTGCAGGAGGAAAACGCGCCCAGGCTTGAGGAACTGGCGGCGCTGGTCGGCTATGCGCCGCACCATTTCCAGCGGCTGTTCAAGCGCGAAACCGGCCTTTCGCCTGCCCGCTATGCGCGCGAGCGGCGGGCCGAACGGGCGAGGCAGGCGTTGGAGACGGCGGGCAACGTCACCGAGGCGGTCTATGCGGCGGGCTATTCCGCGCCCAGCCGCTTCTATGAGGAAACCGGAAAGGAATTGGGGATGACTCCATCGGCCTGGCGCAACGGCGGCGCGAACGTCGAGATTCACTGGGACATCGCGGAGACGAGCCTTGCGCCCATGCTGCTGGCGGCAACCGCGCGGGGAATCTGCCGGCTTTCGTTCAACGAGGACGAGGCTGATCTGCGCGCCCGCTTTCCCCATGCCACGCTGGTGCGCGGCGGCGAATACGTGGCGGCCCTGCGCGAAGCGGCCATCGTCGCCTGCGACAATCCGGCGGAAATGCCGGACCTGCCGCTCGATGTGGATGGCACCGCGTTCCAGCAGGCGGTGTGGCGCGAACTGCGCCGCATTCCGCCGGGTGAAACGCGCAGTTACGCCGAAGTCGCCGCCGCGGTGGGCAAGCCCTCCGCCGTGCGAGCGGCCGGGTCCGCCAACGGCGCGAACAACATCGCCGTGCTGATCCCGTGCCACCGGGTGATTCGTTCGGACGGCACGCTGGGGGGCTATGCCTATGGCCTCGACATCAAGCGCGCGCTGCTGGAACGCGAAAGCGCTTGATTCCGGGCGGGAAAGCAGCAGTCCGGCCCGGCAAGGAAGCGGATGACAGGCGCTATTTCAGTGCGCCGCGTTGACCGAGGCCTTGCCGTCCTTCTTCTCCTGATCCCGGTGCTTCTGCATTTCCCGCAACGATAGGAGCACGGAGATTCCCGCCTGGGCGTTGTGCGGGTCGAAAGCGATGGGCCGGACCACCGCCAGCGCGTTGGTGAAATCGTCATGCCGGGCAAGATCAAAGGCATAGGCGACGCGGATATCCGTCACGTCGGGCGCAAGCTGGAATGCACGAGCCAGCGCGTCCCGAGCATTCTGCGGAGGTGCCTCGCGGCGCAACCCGAAATTCCTGTACCATTGATACAGCACGAGCGGATCGTTGGGATTGCCCGCGTTCGCCCTGCGCAGCAGCGTGCCGACTTCCTTCCAGCGCGCGGGATCGTTATTGCCGATGAAGTGCAGATGTTCGGCCTGCGCCTCGGCCTTGTAGAGCAGAGCGCGAACATGCACTGGATCGAGCGCGAGCACGCGATCCAGTGCGTCGGCGGCGCGTTGCCGCAGAGCCGCCTTGGCACTGCTGTCCGAAGCTTCGTTCGCGGTAACGGTGGCGGCGCGGGCGAATTCGAACCAAGCCGACGCGGAAGTGGGGTTGGCCTGCGCGATCAGGGCCAGTGGTTCGACCGCCGAAGCGGCATCGTCGCCGGCCCGGCGCATGAGGCGATAGGGGATGAGCTGCGTTTCCACCGCGTCCAGTTGCTCGATGGCCGGTTCGGGGGCGTCCGAAGCGGGCATATCGAACCTGTAGTAGGTCAGCCGCCCCGACCGGTACTTGTCGAGATCCTTGTCCAGCTGGGCCAGATCGCCAAACGCCTGCTGCGCGGCCTCGGAGAGCGCCGTTCCGGTGTTGACCAGGTTCAGGTAGGCATCCATCTGGCCTTTACGCTTCGTGCCGACCACCAGCATGTGGGTCAGCAGCCACGACCGGCCATAGCGGAAGTCCAGCTGTTCAGCGTTGCCGCTGAACGACGATTCGCCCAGAATCGCCGTGATCGGCACCGGTGTGCTCATGAACAGTCCGTAGGCGCGGTACTTCGGCGGGCGGCCGATTTCGTATCCGCCCTTGGCCGGAAACTCCACGGTCGCCAGCAGTTCGGCAAAGCCTTCGGTGAACCACGCGGGATAGGCACTGACGAAGTTATGCAGCATGAAATAGTGCGTGTATTCGTGGAAAAGCGTGGAGTCCCGGTCCAGATCCAGTTCGTTGCTGGCGCCTTCCCGGTTGGAGAGGATGATGCTGCCCTCGGTGTCCGGCTTGTAGAAACCCGCGGTGGTCTTGGAGCCTCCCATCAGCTTGGCGACGTTTTCCTGCGAGCGCAGGATGTATATGTCGATCGGCGGGGTATCGGGGTCGAATATCGCCTTGTAGCGATCGTTGAGAACCGTTTCGAACTTCTGCGCCTTTTGCGCGAGCATCCGCAGCGCCTTGGGATCGCCTTCGCTGTACATCACGAAATGCGCGGTACGGGCGCGATACCAGGCCGCCGCGTGCGAAGGCACTGTTCCCATTAGCAGCAGTCCGGCGGACGCCAAAACCGCCAACCTTGTGATCCCAATGCGCATTCGCCTTGTTTCCCCCGCCCAAGATCGCGGCAAGTTTCACAAGGTTTCAGCCGTTTGCAACGGGCTTTTCGATCGGATTTAGACGAAGCTGTAAGGATCGATGTCCACGGCCACGCGCACGCCTTGCGGGAAGCGCAACGGGTCCAGCCAGGCACGGATCACGCGCTGGAGTTCGGTGGAGCGGCGCGCGTTGACAAGCAGGCGGTAGCGATAGCGTCCGCGCAGCAGCGAAAGCGGGGCCGGGGCGGGGCCAAGGATCATCATGTCGGGCAGTTCCGGACGGGTGCCGCCGATCGCGCGCGCCGCCTCGCGCGCTTCGGCCTCCTCCTCGCTCGAGACGATGATCGCCGCCCAGCGCCCGAACGGGGGCGCGCCGGCGTCGCGGCGCGCTTCGGTCTCGGCGGCGTAGAAAGCGTCGCGGTCGCCGCTGGCCAGTGCCTCGATCACTGGCGCTTCGGGATGGCGGGTCTGGATCAGGACTTCGCCCGGCTTCTCGCCGCGCCCGGCCCGCCCGGCAACTTGCGCGATCTGCTGATAGGTGCGCTCCGCCGCGCGCAGATCACCGCCTTCCAGGCCCATGTCGGCATCGATCACCCCAACCAGCGTCAGGTCGGGGAAGTGATAGCCCTTGGTCACGAGCTGCGTGCCGACGATCACGTCGATCGCCTTGTTCGATGCCTGCTCCACGAATTCGGCGGCCTTGGCAGGACTTGTCAACGTGTCTGAAGTTACCAGTGCAACCCGCGCCTCGGGAAGAATTTCCGCCACCTCGTCGGCGATCCGTTCCACGCCCGGCCCGCAGGCGACAAGGCAGTCCGGCTCGCCGCATTCGGGGCATTTGTCGGGCGTCGGCACTTCGTGTCCGCAGTGGTGGCAGGCCAGCCGGCGCGACAGGCGGTGCTCTACCAGCCAGGCGGAACAGTTCGGGCACTGGAAGCGATAGCCGCAGTTGCGGCACAGCGTGAGCGGGGCGTAGCCGCGCCGGTTGAGGAACAGCAGCGACTGTTCGCCCTTTTCCAGCCGGTCCTTCAGCGCTTCCACCAGCGCAGGCGCCAGCCAGCGGCCGCGGGGCGGCTGCTGTTCGCGCAGATCGACCACTGCGATATCGGGCAGCGACGCTCCGCCGAATCGATCGGGCAGCACCACCCGCTCGTAGCGGCCGGCTTCGGCCATCTGCAGGCTTTCGAGCGCGGGGGTGGCGCTGGCGAGGATCACCGGCACGCTTTCGAACCGGGCGCGCATCACCGCCACGTCGCGCGCGTTGTAGCGCACACCATCGTCCTGCTTGAACGAGATTTCGTGCGCCTCGTCGACGACGATCAGGCCAAGTCGCGCGAAGGGCAGGAACAGAGCGGAGCGCGCGCCCACCACAACGCGCGCGTCACCCCCCGCGATGGCGCGCCAGGCGCGGCGGCGCTCGGAGGACTTGAGCGAGGAATGCCAGGTCACCGGCGCGGCGCCGAAGCGCGCCTCGAAGCGCTTGAGGAAACTTTCGGTCAGCGCGATTTCGGGCAGCAGCACCAGCACTTGCTGCCGCTTGCCGATCGCGCGGGCGATGGCTTCGAAATAGGTTTCGGTCTTGCCCGAACCGGTCACGCCATCGAGCAGAAACGGACGGAAGGCATGCTCTTCCACCGCCGCGACGAACTTGGCCGCCGCCTCGCGCTGCTGGTCCGAAAGATCCGGCACGGCATGGCGCGGATCGGGCGCGGGGTAGGGGCGGTCGCTGTCCACCAGCACGGGTTCGAGCAGCCCGGCATTGACCATCCCGCGCAGGACGCCGTCGGAAACGCCGGCGATCTCCGACAGTTCGCGGATCGTCGCCTGCTGGTCGATCAGCAGGTCCAGCGCCTGCGCGCGTTGCGGAGTGAGCCGCCCAGTCGGTTCCCGCCCGGTCAGGCGGTATTCGGTGACGGTGCCGCCGCCCCGCAGCGCTGCCGTGCTCGAGAGCGCCATGCGCGCAACCGAGGCGATCGGAGCGAGGTAATAGTCGGCGCACCATTCGATCAGCCGGCGGAGCGGCGCGGGCAGGGGCGGCACCGGCAGCACGGCGAGAAGCGGCCGCAGCTTCGAATCGGGAACCTCGGTGCCGGGCAGCCGCTCTGCCTCCCACACCACGCCGACGATCTGGCGCGGGCCAAGCGGCGCGACCACCACCGAGCCCGGCTCCACCGCCATGCCATCGGGCACGCGGTAGTCCAGCGGGCCGAGGGCGGCGTTAAAGACGAGGCAGCGGACGCGGTTCATGCGTGGATGGTTATATGGGGCGGATCGTGCACGGGCAAAGGGGCGCAGCCTCTGGCATGGGGATACACTTGCGCCCGCCACGCGCTATAGGCCTGAGGGAATCACTTTCCGGTCAGGACCACACCCATGAAGTTCTTCGTCGATACTGCCGATACCGCCGAAATCGCCGACCTCGCCGCCACCGGCCTGCTCGACGGCGTGACCACGAATCCTTCGTTGATTGCCAAATCTGGCAGGGATTTCATAGAGGTTACGAAGGAAATCTGCGGTCTTGTCGAAGGTCCGGTCTCGGCCGAAGTGGTCGCGCTCGATCACGATGGCATGATGCGCGAGGCGGAAATCCTGCGGAAGATCGCCGACAACGTGTGCATCAAGGTGCCGCTGACGATCGACGGGTTGAAGACCTGCAAGAAGCTGACCGGCGATGGCACGATGGTCAACGTCACGCTGTGCTTCTCGGCCAACCAGGCCCTGCTTGCGGCCAAGGCCGGGGCGAGCTTCATCTCGCCCTTCGTCGGCCGGCATGACGATAACGGCTTCGACGGCATGGAACTGATCCGCGATATCCGCCTGATCTACGACAACTACGCCTTCGCCACCGAGATTCTCGTCGCCTCGATCCGCCATGGCGTGCATGTGCTGGAATCCGCCAAGATCGGCGCGGACGTGATCACCGCGCCGCCCGCGGTCATCAAGGGCCTGTTCAAGCACGTGCTGACCGACAAGGGCATCGAAGGCTTCCTTGCCGACTGGGCAAAGACCGGCCAGAAGATCGGCTGAACCGGGAAATGACGCCGCGCGCCTGCCGGGATGGGCGCGCGGCCACTGAAAGAACGCAAAGACCTTGGCCGAAGAAACGCCCCTCGATCAGTTCCGCTCTGTCCTTGCCGGCACCGCCCGCGTGGTGTCGGACGATCCGGAAGTGGACGTCGCGTGGACGGCGGATGCGCCCAGCCAGTCCGGCGCGCATTTCCGCCTGCCTATGCCGGGTCGATCGCTGCCCGCCGCGCAGGTGGCCGAGGCGCGGGGTTTCGCCGATGCCATGGCGTTGCGGCTGCGCCATCACGATCCCGTGCTCCATCAGCGCGGCGCGCCGAACGAGGCGGTGGCGCGGGCGTGCTACGACGCGGTCGAGCAGGTCCGGTATGAGGCGCTGGGGTCGGACGGCTATGCCGGGATGCGCGACAATCTGGACGCCGCGCTGGCCACGCGGATGGCGTCCGATCCCATCGCGCGCGCGGCCAAGCCCGATGATGTGCCCTTGCAGGCAGCGGTCGCGCTGTTGCTGCGCGAACGGCTGACCGGCCAGCCGATTCCCGCCAGCGCGCAGCTCGGTACCTCGATGGTGCGCAGCTGGATCGAACAGCGCGTGGGCGGCGACTTCGATGCGCTGGCCGCCGCGCTCGAAGACCAGAAAGCGTTCCAGCATCTCACGCTGGACATGCTCCAGCATCTCGAACTGACGCAGGCCGCCAATCCCGACCAGCCCGAAACCGAGGAGGACGAGGGCGAGGATCAGGAAAACGATCGCGAGGACGAGCAGGACAATTCAGAGAGCGACGCCGAAAGCCAGCCGGTCGAGGCGGCGGGCGAGACGACGGAGGGCGACGAGGAAACCGATACCGAGCAGGAAATCGAAAGCCCCGAGGACGCGGCCGACGCCGACATGGCCGACGAGGGCGAGGAAGGCATGCTGCCGACGCGCCCGAACCGGCCGTGGACCGACCTGCCCGATGATTTCGACTACAAGGCCTTCACCACCGTCTACGACGAAGTGGTCTCCGCGACGGACCTGTGCGACGAGGAGGAACTGACCCGCCTGCGCGCCTACCTCGACACCCAGCTCAAGGGGTTGCAGGGCGTCGTCACACGGCTTGCCAACCGGCTTCAGCGCCGGCTGATGGCCCAGCAGAACCGTTCGTGGGATTTCGACCAGGAAGAAGGCTTGCTCGATGCCGCGCGGCTGGCGCGCGTCGTGATCTCGCCGGGGCAGTCGCTGTCCTACAAGGTGGAGCGCGATGTCGAGTTCAAGGATACCGTCGTCACCCTGCTGATCGACAATTCCGGCTCGATGCGCGGGCGCCCGATCTCGATCGCGGCGATCAGCGCGGACATCATGGCGCGCACGCTGGAGCGCTGCGGCGTGAAGACGGAGATTCTCGGCTTCACCACCCGCGCGTGGAAGGGCGGGCAATCGCGCGAGGCATGGCTGGCCGCCGGACGGCAGGCGAATCCCGGCCGTCTCAACGATTTGCGGCACATTGTTTACAAGAAGGCTGATGAACCGTGGCGGCGGGCGCGGCGCAACCTTGGCCTGATGATGCGCGAAGGGCTGCTCAAGGAAAACATCGACGGCGAAGCGCTGCTGTGGGCGCATGCCCGTCTGCTGGCACGGCCCGAGGACCGGCGCGTGCTGATGGTCATTTCGGACGGCGCGCCGGTCGACGATTCGACGCTTTCGGTGAACAGCGCGGGCTATCTCGAGCAGCATCTGCGCAAGGTGATCGACTGGATCGAAAAGCAGTCGCCGGTGCAGCTCGTCGCCATCGGCATCGGCCATGACGTGACGCGCTATTATCGCCGCGCGGTGACCATCATGGATGCCGAACAGCTGGGCGGCACGATGGTCGAACAACTGGCCGACCTGTTCGAGGACGATTGACGCGCTTGTTTTAATCGATCAGTTAAATGCGATGAGCACGCCATCACGCCCCGCTTCCGCGGCCAGCACCGTATCCGAAGCCGTCGCCACTCGCCGATCTGTCCGCCGGTTCCTGCCCGATCCGGTCGATCGGGCCGTGCTGGAGCGCGTGCTGGAAAAGGCGCAGCGTGCGCCGTCGGGCGGCAACGTGCAGCCCTGGAACGCGCTGGTGCTCACCGGCGAGCCGCTGCAACGCCTGTTCGCGCATGTGGCGGCGGTGATCCCTCAAGGCCGTGCGGCCCATGCCCCGGAATACGATATCTATCCGCCGGAACTGTCCGGCCCCTACGAAGCGCGCCGTTTCGGCGTGGGCGAGGCGCTCTATGCCGCGCTGGGCATCGCGCGCGAGGACAAGCGCGGGCGGCTGACGCAGTTCATGGACAACTTCCGCGCGTTCGGCGCGCCGGTGCTGATGCTGATCCACACGCCGCGCACGATGGGGCGGCCGCAGTGGTCGGACATCGGCATGTGGTTGCAGACGGTGATGCTGCTGCTGCGCGAAGAAGGACTCGATTCGTGCGCGCAGGAGGCCTGGGCGGTCTATCAGCGGCAGATTCGCGAATGCGTGGCGATTCCGCAGGATCACATCTTCTTCTGCGGCCTTGCCATCGGGCATGGCGATGCCGATGCTGTCGTCAACCGGTTCCCGGTGCCGCGCGCGCCGCTCGCGGAAGTCCTGACCTTCGAGGGTTTCTGACGGACGCCGCGCCGGAACGTTCCGGTCCGTCGTGTTCATACAATCGCGCCGTCTTTATGCCCGCTACTACGCGAGGCTGTTGGCACCGGCTGGGAAATCCTTCTATGGTGTGCCAGCAAGCATAATTACAAAGCGGGGTCGCGCTTATCTGGCGTGGAGCGACGGCGGCAGCCGTCCGGCCATGGGGAGCGCATATGCGGTATCATTCGGCAGGAGCGGCGACTGGCGCCGCACGCGGAGTCAAGGCGGCGCTGAAGGCGCTGTTGCTGGGCGTGGCAGGTTGCGGCCTGTTTGCTGGCGGCACGGCCCAGGCACAGGGCGACTCCTTGTTGCTCAGGGACAGCTTCCCGCTGGGAAGCGGCGGCGGAAGCGCGCTGTGCCAGGTACAGTCACGCACCGGGGATAGCGCCAACGCCGGCGCGTTCGACCGGACGTGGGCGATCGTGTGCCGCGATTCGGCGCTGCCCGTCGGCTATGTCTTCGCGCTGCGGAACAATGCGGGCGATCCCGCCGTGCGGCTGGCGGAGCGGCGCCGCGCCTCGGTCGATTGCACGGGCGCCCTGCCGGCCGCGCCGGCTTCCTGGTCGCGCGAGGACTGCCGCTGGCGCTCGCCCGAACTCGGTTACGAAGTCCTGCGCGCCGATCGCGGCAAGGTGACCTATATCGTAGAAGGTTTCTCGGCGTATCACGGCGCGCTTTCACTGGCGGTCCGGTCGATCATGGCGGACAAGGCGCTGGACGAACCGATCGAGGTCGCCACGACGTCGATCGACGATTCCGAAGCCTATGCCCGCATCCAGGCGCTCACGCTCGATCCCGCCACGGCCCTGGCCGAAGGCTATCGCCGGAACAATTCGGGCGACTATGCCGATGCTGCCGCCTATTTCGAAACGCTGGACCAGCGGCAGGCGTCGCAAGGCGATGTGCCGATCGATCGTGTCGAGTTCCTCGTGAACGCGGCGCTGCAACGCTCCAACCTTGGCCAGTTCGCCGAAGCGGAGGCGCTGTTCACGCGCGCTGACGCCATGCCGGCAGGCACCGCTGCGGTCGAGCGCCTGCGCCGCAATTATGAAGCGATCCACCTGCTCAACCGCGAGAAATACGCCGAAGCGCTCGACCGGCTGGGCGTGCCCTTGCGGACGATCGGAGCGACCGGCGCGGACGCGCTGCGCGAGCGGATGGAACTGACGCCATCGGTGGCGCGACGGGTGAATTCCTCCGACAATTCTGCCAGCGCGATCGGCATGGTCGACGACCTCAAGCTGACCGAGGACGAACGCTCCCTGATTCTCGATGCGCAGGCTCTGCACCTGAAG
Source organism: Novosphingobium sp. MD-1 (assembly GCF_001014975.1). Taxonomy (GTDB): domain Bacteria; phylum Pseudomonadota; class Alphaproteobacteria; order Sphingomonadales; family Sphingomonadaceae; genus Novosphingobium. Next base: position 223,216 of record NZ_BBXA01000029.1, read on the forward strand.
GGATCGGCGCTGCGTCTGCTCGGGCGCAATGACGATGCGCGGCAAGCGCTGCGGCAGGGGCTGGAGCGCGCTATCGCGATCCGCAATGGCCGTGTGGTCTCGATCGTGCGGATGCGTTCGCAGATGATGACCGAGCTGGCCGCGATCGACGAGAGCGAGGGGAAGCTTGCCTCCGCCGAGGCGTTGCTGCGCGGGGCGATGGACATCGTCGGCGTCCAGTACCCCGATACGCGCAGCCTGGCCGTCACGCAGGCCCGGCTCGCCGCCTTCCTAACGCGCCACGGCAAGCAGGACGAGGCGCTGAAGCTTTATCATGATGTCGTGGCCCGCTCGATCGAGCGGCGCAACGGCCTGTCCGGTCTCTCGCGCCAGATGTCGCCCTATCTCGACATGCTGGTCGCGCGCATGGGCACCGATCCGGCGGCGAGCGGTGATTTCCTCGCCGCGTCGCAGATCATTGTCCGCCCCGGCGTGGCCGAAACCCAGGCGGTGCTGTCGCGCGAGCTGTCGGCGGGCAGCGACGATGCCGCGCGGCTGTTCCGCCAGTCGGTCAGCCTTGGCCGCTCGATCGAACGCGCGCGGATGCAGTTCGCCGCGCTGCAGAGGCTGGAGGACGCCGCGTCCCGCAAGGACGAAATCGCGCAGGCGCAGCAGATGATCCAGGATCTGGAGGCGCAGGAGCAGACCACCGTCGTCCAGCTTGCCGCGTTCGCGCGCTATCGCGTGGTGTCTCAGCGCGCCATTCCCGAACCCGAGCTCAAGGCGGGGCTGGCACCGGGTGAAGCCTATGTGAAGATGGCCGCGCTGGGGCCGGACGTGTTCGTGTACTTCGCCACCAAGGACAAGGCGGTCGCCTATCGCGTGCCCATGACCGGCGGCGAGATCCAGGCGGCGGTCGCGCGGATGCGCGATTCGATCTCCAAGTTCGATGGCCGCCAGTACGTGACCAATCCGTTCGACGTGAAGGACGCACGCGGCGTCTATCGCGCGCTGTTCGATCCTGTCGCTGCCGACATGGCCTCGGTGCATCACCTGATCTTCGAGCCGGACGGGGCGCTGCTCAGTCTGCCGGCGAACCTGCTCATCACCGATGACGCCTCGCTCGCCGCCTATCAGAAGCAGGCGGACAATCCCGCAGGCGATCCGTTCGACATGCGCGGGGTGGCATGGCTTGGGCGTGACCGTATCGTGTCCACGTCGGTTTCGGCGCGGTCCTTCATGGAGTCGCGCAAACAGCCGCTGTCGAAGGCGCATTCGGCCTATCTCGGGCTGGGGCACAATGCCACGGTGTCCGGGGCAGGGGCCATCCAGGTGGCGCGGATGCGCGGCATGGAGGCGGAGATGGACCGCAGCGGCTGCGACTGGCCGCTGGCCGCGTGGAACCGGCCGATTTCGCAGGAGGAACTGGTCAGCGCGCAGAAGGTGCTGCGCAACGAAGGCACCGATCTGATGATCGGCGCGGCGTTCTCCGACACCGCGATCAAGGCGCGGCGCGATCTGGCCGATTTCCGTATCCTGCATTTCGCCACGCACGGGCTGGTTACACCTCCGCGGGACGATTGCCCGACCCGGCCCGCGCTGCTGACCTCGTTCGGTCCGGCCGGCTCCGATGGCTTGCTCAGCTTCTCGGAGATCTTCGATCTCAAGCTCGATGCCGATCTGGTGATCCTGTCCGCTTGCGACACGGCCGGGCAGGCCGACATCAGCGTAACGCGTGAAACCGGCCTGGCGACCGGCGGCGGATCGGCGCTGGAAGGGCTGGTGCGCGCGTTCATCGGTGCCGGCGGACGCGCCGTGCTGGCCAGCCATTGGCCCGCCCCCGATGACTTCATGGCCACGACCCGCCTGATCGGCGGGCTGTTCGAGGCGGTGCCGGGCGAAAGCTCGGGCGAGGCGCTGCTGAAAGCGCAGCGCAAGCTGATGGACGATGTCGATACCTCGCACCCTTATTACTGGGCGGGCTTCGCGGTGATCGGCGATGCGGCGCGGCCATTGCTGCGCGATGCGGCGCCGGCGGGTGCCGGTTCCGGAACCGCCGCCGGAAGAGTCCGGTAAGCGGATGCCGGAGGCGAAATCGGCCTTGATGGACGTGTCTGACTGGGGCCGCCGCTTTCGGCGCGGCGTGGCGCAGCTTGGCCGCCAGCGTGTGGCCGTGGCGGTGCTGCTGCTGGCGACGGCGCTGTTCGCGGCGTTGTTCAGTTGGCAAATTCCGCTGCTGCGCGATGCGGAAAGCGCGCTCTACGATATTCGGGCGGCCAACTTCGCGCCGCGCGTCGACCCTGACAAGCGCATCGCCATGGTCGTCTATACCGCCGATACCAACCGCGCCACGGGTCAGATATCGCCGGTCGATCGCACCATCCTTGCCAAAGCGCTCGCCCAGATCGACCGCATCGGGGTGAAAGGCGTGGGCATCGACATCCTGTTCGATTCGCCGCAGGATGATGACCCACTGCTCCAGTCGACGCTGAAAGGCATGAAGACACCGGTCTTCCTGGCCTATGCCGACAACCGGACCAATCGCGACGCGATCACCTATGAACAGGAGCAGGACCTGCGCCGCTTCATCTCGGCGGCGCAGACCGCAAACGTGAAGCCGGCAAGCATCCTGCTGGAAACCGACAACGATGGCGTCGCGCGGGCGTGGCCCATGCAGTATCCGGGGCTGCCGCCGCTGCTTTCGGTGGCGATGACGCAGCATGTGGCGGGGGATGCCGATCCGCGCTTTGCGACGTACATGGGGCCGATCCGTTTCCGGTCCCCGACGGCGAGCGATCGCCCGGTGTTCGACAAGATCCCGATCGACCTGCTGGCCGATCCGGAAACCGCGCCGCTGGTCGCCGATGCGATCAAGGGGCGTTATATTCTGATCGGTGGCGATTTCTCGGACTTCGACCAGTTCGACACGCCCTTCACCCGCACCGGCAACCCGGTGACCGGCGAAACCCGCATGATCGGCGTGGAAGTCCATGCCAGCATGCTGGCGCAACTGCTCGACAAGGCGCTGACGCTGCCGCCGCCGGTGGCCATCAAGGTGCTGGCGGCGCTGCTGGCGGTGGGCCTCGGCGCGGTGACCGCGGCGGTGCGCACGCGCACCTGGCTGCTGGCGCTGGCGGTGATCGGGCAATTCGGCCTGTTCCTGGGGCTGCCGTTCCTGATCGAGCGGGCGGGGATGGATACGCTGCGGATGCCCGCGATGGGCTGGCTCGTTGGCTGGCTGATCGCCTATACCGCGATCAGCGCGGCGCTGCGCGCCATCAACGCCGCACAGCGTGAATTCGCGCAAGGGGCGCTGGGCAAGTATCTGCCGCGCTCGGTCGCTTCGGAAATCATGCGCAATCCCGAACGGCTGTCACTGCACGGCGAAAAGCGCGAGATATTCTGCCTGTTCAGCGATCTCGAAGGGTTCACCAAACTGACCCACGCGGTCGAACCCGAAGTGATCGCCCGGCTGCTCAACGATTATCTCGACCGTCTGAGCGCGGTGGTCCTGCAATATGGTGGCACGCTGGACAAGTTCGTCGGCGATGCCGTGGTGGCGTTCTGGGGCGCGCCGATCGCCTATCCCGACGATGGCGAGCGCGCCGTCCGCGCGGCCTACGCGATGTATCTGGCCGGCGAGGAATTTCGCAAGAACGTGCCCGAAGGCGTGCCCCGGATCGGCCGCACCCGCGTGGGGCTGCATTATGGCGAGGCGATCGTCGGTAACTTCGGCGGCGAAGGCCGCATCCAGTACACCGCACTGGGCGATGCCATGAACACCGCCGCGCGGCTGGAAGGCGCCAACAAGCCGCTGGACACCACTGTTCTGGTCAGCCGGGCGGCGATGGAGCGATCCGGGCTGGACTGGTTCCGCCCGATGGGAACGATCACGCTGCGCGGTCGCGCCACGCCGGTCGACGTGTTCGAACCGCTGCCCGACATGCCCGCGGCGGAACGCGCGGCGGTGGCCGATCTGATAACCGCGCACGACGCCGGGGACAGCGACCGTGTGCTTGGACTCACAGACAAGCTGCTGGAAATGGCGCATTCAGACGATGCAGTGCTCAATCTCCTCCAGAGATTGCAGCATACGCATAAGGGAGAAAGTTATGTCCTTGGCTGACACGAAGACGCGCAAGGCCGTCGTCGCGGGGCTGATGGCTGCGGGATGCCTGTTTTCGGCCGGTTCCGCGCTGGCCCAGGCGATCGTCGTGCGATCGACCGGGCCTTCCGCCGCCGAATATCCGCAAGGGCGCAAGCTGCCCGCCAACGCCACCGTCACGCTGCGCGCTGGCGACCGGCTCACGGTGCTCGACAAGGCCGGCACGCGGGTGCTGTCCGGTCCTGGTTCCTTCGCGCTCAACGGCGCGATCAACCGCGACGAAACGGCGGGCAGCGCGCTTGCCAGCCTGACCGTGCGGACTCCCGGCGCCCGTGTGCGGACGGGGGCGGTGCGCGGCGCGCCGCTGGCGGCATCGACCGCGGAAGCGAACGCGCCCGATAGCGTGTGGTATGTCGATGTCAGCAAGGGCGGCACGTTCTGCGTGGCCGATCCGACCGCGCTGGTCCTCTGGCGACCCAATCGCGCGAGCGAAGGCGCGGGCAAGCTGCTCTCCGCCGATGGTTCGATGGCCGACGTCGCCTGGAAGGCCGGCAGCGCGCTGAAGCTTTGGCCGGTGGCATCGGTGCCGGTGGTGGACGGGCAGAGCTATACCTTCAGCAACCCGGTCGGCCCGACCGTGAACATCCGGCTGAAACTGCTGGCGAGTGTCCCATCCGAGGACATGGCCGTGGCATCGGTGTTTGCGGACAACGGCTGCAACGCGCAACTTGACGTCATCGCCAATTCCGCCGCACCGCAGGCGTCGGGCGGATGAAGGGGGCAGGCACGATGGGCAGGCTGAAAACAGGCAGGCTGAAATCCGCGATCGCGGCCACTGTGCTGGCGCTGGGGCTTTCGGTGTCCGGCATGGCGATGGCGCAGGTGGTGGTGGTGCGATCGACCGGTCCTTCGGCGGTTAGCTATCCGCCGGGGAAGCGGCTGCCCGCCGGGGCGACCGTGACCTTGCGCGCCGGCGACGTGGTGACCGTGCTGGATCGCGCGGGAACGCGGGTGTTGCGCGGGGCGGGCAGTTTCGCGATGAACACGCTGGCCAGCCGTGATGCCGGCTCGGCGGCGCTGCTGGCGCGCTCGCTCAGCAATCCGGTGTCGGTGCGTGCCGGCGCGGTGCGCGGTGGATTGCCGGCGCAGGGCGGTGAAGGCGGGCAAGCAGCTGAACCCATCCCGGTCAGCATCTGGCTGGCCGATATCGACCAGGGCGGGCGGGTATGTCTGCCGCGCGGCAGCGATCTTTATCTGTGGCGCAAGGCGTCCGAAGCCCGGCGGTTTGTCTGGCTGGGGGAAAGCGCTGGCGGCGGTACCGTGCGGGTCGCCCTGCCGAGCCGGACGGCCGGGGTCGCCTGGCCACGGGCGCAGGTGGAATTGTTCGACGGACACAGTTACCGGGTTGCGGAAGAAGGCGATCCGAACAAGGGTGTGGACTTCGAGGTGGTGATGCTGGACCCGGAAGCGGTGCCGGCTGACGCCGCCTCGCTGGGAACGCTCCTGCTCGACAACGGGTGCAAGGCCCAGTTCGATTGGCTGGCCGCCAGTCTCGAACAGCTTGACGGGGCTGCACAAGGATAGGCAGGGGATTGCACCTGCATTGAAAACCACGGCATGGGCGGCACGAGGCCGGATCACGCCACTGTTTGACAACCGATAATCATAACAGGGTCGCGCCTGATGGAGTTACGGATCGGATGCCCGATTACGTCGCAGCGCGCCCGTTCGGGAGCGAGCCTGTTTCCGTTGTTTTCCGCCGGCCTGCCGCCGGAGGCAGAGTCCTGTCGGCCGCGCTGGCCGCGGCGCTTCTCGTTCCCGCCGGGCAGGCACTGGCACAGGCGGTGCCGCCGCCCGCGCCCGTCGGCGCGCAGCCGCCCACGCGCGAGGAAATCGAACGTGGCGTAGCCGAAGGCACGCTGAACAAGAGCGGGCCGGTCGCGGTCGACACGTCGGCGGTCGAGCGCGCGCCGTGTCCGCTGTCTTCGCCCGATTTCGCCGGCATCCGCCTCAAGCTGTCGAGCGTGACGTTCGCGGGCATGGACAAGCTCCCGGGCGTGGACCTGTCCGACAGCTACCGCGAATATGTCGGCACCGACCAGCCGGTTTCGATCATTTGCGACATCCGCGATCGCGCCGCCACCAAGCTGCGCGGCGCCGGCTATCTGGCGGCGGTGCAGGTGCCGCCGCAGAAGATCACCGATGGCAACGTCAGGCTGGACGTGCTGCTGGCGCATCTTTCGCGCATCCAGATCAAGGGTGATGCGGGTGCGTCCGAAGGCGCGCTGCTGCGCTATCTCAACAAGCTGACTGCCGAGCCGGTGTTCAACACCTATCAGGCGGAACGATACCTGTTGCTGGCCAAGGACGTGCCGGGGCTGGACGTGCGGCTGGCGCTGCGCCCGGTGGATGGCGCGCCGGGCGAGGTGATCGGCGAAGTCTCGGTCCGGCGCACGCCGGTCTATGCCGATTTCTCGGTCCAGAATTTCGGCTCGAAGGCGGTCGGCCGGTTCAATGGCCTGTTGCGCGCGCAGTTCAACGGGCTGACGGGGCTTGGCGATACCACCACAGTCAGCTTCTTCGCCACGCCCGAATTCCGCGAACAGAAAGTGCTGCAGATCGGGCACGAGATGCGGCTGGGCGGCGAAGGCTTCACGCTGCGCGGGGATTTCACCTATGCCTGGACCAATCCCACCACCGTGGGGGCCAGCCAGTTCCATTCGCGCACGCTGGTCGCCTCGCTGGAGGCGCGCTATCCGTTCGTGCGGCGGCAGGCGTTCAACCTGTCGGCTTCGGGCGGGCTGGATCTGATCAACCAGCAGGTCGATTTCGGTGCGATCCGCTTCAACGAGGACCGGCTGAGAGTTGCCTTCGTGCGGCTCGACCTGAACGGGCTTTCACGCCAGAGCCTGCTCGGCCGCGATGGCTTCACCCCCTATGAACCGCACTGGAACTGGGGGCTGTCGGTCGAGGCGCGGCACGGCCTGTCGATCCTCGACGCCACGAAGAGCTGCGCCGGCCTGTCGCTGGCGGCTTGCGGCGCGGTCACGCCCAGCCGGTTCAGCGGCGATCCCGAAGGGTCGCTGATCCGCGCTTCGGGCGAGTTCGATTATCGCCCGGTCCGCAATGTCACGATCGCGGTGGCGCCGCGCGCGCAATACGCGTTCGACAACCTGCTGTCCTACGAACAGTTCTCCGGCGGCAACTACACGGTCGGGCGCGGGTATGATCCGGGGGCGGCCATCGGCGACAGCGGCATCGGGCTGCGCACGGAACTGCGGATCGGATCGCAATTTCCCAAGGAACCCGGCAAGCCGGCGTTCCAGCCCTATGCCTTCTTCGATGCGGCGTGGATCTGGAACCGCGACAAGGTAGCCGGCGTGCCCAATCCGCAGCGGCTGTTCTCGGCCGGCGCAGGCGTCCGCGCCACGCTGTTCGACGCGGTGCGGGTCGATGGCGTGGTGGCGGTGCCGCTGCGCGATACGGTGCTGCAGAAGGTCAAGGGTGATGTCCGCTTCCTGATCAATCTTTCGATCCAGCTCGCCCCGTGGCGGCTGTGAAGGGGGCGTTCCAGATGCGAACGGAAGGCAAGGCCATGGTTCAATCGGCACTCCACGCGGGGCGCAACGCTCCGGCTTCCCGCAAGGCCGGCACGCGCCGGGTTCTTCAGAAGCTGCTCGCCGGCGCCTCGACCGGCGCGGCGGCGCTGATCATCAACGCCATTCCGCTGGCCGGGCCGGCCTGGGCTCAAGCCGTCAATGGCGCGCCCACGGTCGTATTCGGGGCCAACGCGCCGGTCCGTGCGGCCGGCAGCGACACGATCACCGTGAACGCGCACGACGCGCTGGTGGACTGGACGGCGACCGACGCGGGCGGGGTGTTCCTGCCCACCGGCAACACGCTGACCTTCAATGCCGATACCAGCGTTTCCGGCGACTATACCGTGCTCAACCGTGTGAGCTCGTCCGCGGCGGGGGCATCGCCGTTGCAGATCAACGGCACGGTCAATTCCGGCGATGCCGGCCGCATCTGGTTCTATAACCCGACCGGCTGGGTGGTCGGCTCCTCCGGCGCGTTCAACGTCGGCAGCCTGCTGCTGACGGCCAGCCCGGTGACGATCAATGCCGGCAATCCCGATGGGCAGAAGTTCGCGGGAGCGAACGGCGCGATCACCCTGGGGCAGGCGCCGAACGCCGGCGCTTCGATCACGGTGCAGAATGGCGCGCAGATCACCACGGTGGCGCCGGGCAGCTATGTGGCGCTGGTTGCGCCGCGCGTGGTGCAGGGCGGCACGGTCAGCGCCAACGGGGCGGTCGCCTATGTCGGGGCCGAAGCCGCGACGCTGACGGTGAACAACGGCCTGTTCAACATCACGGTCGATACCGGCACCACCGATGCCAACGGCGTGGTCCACACCGGCACCACCACCGGTGCGGCCGCCACCTTCAGCGATCCCTACCACGGGATATATCTGGTCACCGTGCCCAAGAACGATGTGACCACCATGCTGGTGTCGGGTTCGCTGGGCTATGCGCCCGCCGTTGCCGCCAACAGCGAAATCGATGGCACGATCACGCTGTCCGCCGGTTACAACGTGTCGGGCGGAAACGTGAACTTCCCCGCGACTCCGGCGGCAGCGGGCGGGCGGATATCCGTCTCCGGGCTCACCACGTCCAACCAGGTCCTCGCGACGGCCAGCGACCGCATTGATGTCGATGCCACCGCCTCGTCCACGAACTTCCAGTCCACCCAGCTTGTCGCCCTGCGCGCGCGCAACGCGGTCGGGCTTTCGGCCGCGGCGGGCCACCAGATCAGCACCGGCGGCATTCTGGAGATCGACGCCACGACCGGCCCGGTTGGCGGCTCGGCGACCATAACCCTCACCGGCGGGGGGCGTCTGGCGGTCGGCAGCGATCTCAACGTGGACGTTTCGGGCAAGGGTGGCATCGAATTCGATCCCCAGAATCCGCAGCAATTCCTGGCGGGCAGCACCGGCAAGGATGCCAGTGGCGGCTCGATCACCACCACGATCACCAATGGCCAGCTTGCCGTGACTGGCCAGGCGCTTCTGGCTGCCAACGCCTATGGTGGCGCGGGAGCGTTGAACTTCGGCCGTTCCGACGCCGGGACCATCAGTTTCACGCAGAGCGGCGTCAATTCCAGCGTGGAGATCGGCCCGGATGGCGATCGGCAGTGGCTGCGGTTGCAAGCGCTGGGCAGGCCTGACAGCCCGTCTAGCTATTACATCTATACGCTTCCGGTCGCGGGCGCGGGGTCGAGCGCGGGCAACGTTTCGCTGAACGTGGCGGATGGCATCTTCGCGGCCGGCGCCACGTTCCTGGAAGCCGGCTCCAGCACCGCGCTGGGAAGCGACAACGTCCTCTACGATGCCCGCACCGGAAGCGTTTCCGCCAGCTTCGCCAACGGCAGTTTCAGCCTGGGCGGACTCAGCCTGTCCAACGATGCCTCGGCTAGCAAATCCGCTGCCGTCGGCGATGTCTCGCTCACGCTGGATGCCGCGCATCTGACATTCGATGATGCTTCGAACTACGGCCTGTCGCTGTACAGCACCGCAGCTGGGACTGCAGGCGCCGTCAACCCGCAGACCGGCCAGCCCATAGGCCCGAACACTCTGCGGCTGTCTCTGACCAACGGTTCCACGCTGGATACGCCGCAGGGTATCTCGCTCGAGACGTATAGCACGTCTCCGTTCGCGGGCGCATCGCGCACCGGTGACATCGTGGTGAACGTCAGCGGCGCGAGCACGATCGATTCGTCTTACTTTTCGGCCAGCGCTCGTGCGAGCGGGACGAGCAGCGCCGCCACGGATGCCGTTTCGGGCAACATCTCCATCACGGCCAGCGGTGGCAGCGCCATTGCTCTCTCTGGCGCGCTCAGCGCATCCACCGAAGCAACCGGCGCGGAGGATCTGGACGGCGCCGGCAACGGCACCGCGGGCGACATCACGTTGCAGATCGAGGATTCGTCGCTTTCGACGGATTCCCTTTCGCTTACGTCCTCCGGCTATGCGGGGTACAACTATGGCGGAGGTGCGCGGTCGGGCCTTGGCACCGGCGGGCATGTGTCCCTCTCGCTCGATGGCTTCAACGCTTCGCTGACGGCGGGATCGGTCACGCTTGACAGCCTTGGCACCGCCGTGCGCAATCTCGGTTTCGCGGCCTTGTCCGGCGGCACGGTTTCGGCATTCGCTGCTCCGCCTTCCTCCGGCCATCCGCACGGGGGCGAAGGCGTTGGCGGGACGACCGAATTCACGATCAACGACGGCACCGCGACGATCGATACACTGACCATCTCGGCCAACGGCTTTGGCGGGCAGGGCGACAGTTATGGCTTGACCACCCCGGTCGATGGCGGGGCGGGTACGGGCGGCACCGCTTCGCTCACCGTCAACGGCGGCACGTCCAGCATTGCCAGCCTCACGATCGAGGCGAGCGGACGCGGCGGGGCGGGTTCGTATCAGGACTCCTATGCCGGGATCGACGCTGGCAACGGCGGCGCCGGCGTGGGCGGCAATGCCAGCCTGACGCTCAACGGCGGCTCGCTCGCCAGCAATGCGGTCGTGCTGCGGGCCGAAGGCAATACCGACTATTTCGATGGCTATTCCACCGAAAGCTATGGCCAGGGCGGAACGGTGGATACCGCGCCCGGCAAGGGCGGCACGGGTGGCTATGGTCAGGGTGGCACGGTATCGCTGCTGGTGAACGGGGGCGAACTGATCGACCTGCCGGACGATCCAGACAACCCAACGAACCTGGAAGTTACCCTTTCCGCAGCCGGCCAGGGCGGACAGGGCGGAAACATCTATCAATACGGCAGCGGTGGATCGTCCGCGAACGCCGGTCTGATCACCGGCGATGGCGGCGCGGCGCAGGGCGGCACGGTCGAACTGACCATCGGGGCGGGGCGGTTCGACGCCACGCGTACCCTGCTCGACAGTTCAGCTCGCGGCGGCCTGCCGGGCGATTTCTCGTCCTATTACTACGGCTCCGGTGGTTCCGGCGGCTATGGTGGCGTGTTCGGTGGCGGCGGACGCGGGGGGGATGCCGTCGGTGGCACGGCCACGCTCACGATCGAATCGGATTTCACGTCGCGCACGCTGGACGGAAACTATCAGACGTTCTCGGTCAATGCTGACGGGTTCGGGCAGTCGGGCCTCAGCGGAACGAGCGGCGGCGGCGGCGGTGATGGCCAGGGCGGATCGGCCACCATCAATGTCACCGGCGGCAACGTCACGTTGTTCTCGCCATACCTTTCCGCCGAGGGCGATGGTGGCGATGGCGGATCGAGCAGCCTTGGGTTCGCCGGCGGCAATGGCGGCATGGGAACCGGAGGCGCGGTCGCCCTGAATGTATCGGGCAATCAGACCGGCGCCATCATCAACAATGTCAACATCAACGCCGACGGGTACGGCGGTCGGGGTGGCCAAGGCGGGGGCCAGATCGACCAGGCGGGCGCGGGCGGCAATGGTGGCGCGGGCAACGGCGGCTCCGCGGTACTGGCGATCAACGGACCATCGTCGCTCACGCTCACCAGTGGCGAGGGCACCTACGGCTTTTCAGCCGACGGCCAAGGGGGCAATGGTGGCCAGGGCGGCAACGCCGGGTTCAGCGGTGGCACCGTGGTCGCCAACGGCGGATTGGGCGGGAATGCCAGTGGCGGCAGCCTGGATATCAGCGTCCGCAATGGTGGCCTGATCGATCTGGGGCGCTCGTATATCGAGGCGAACGCTTATGGCGGTAGCGGGGGCTTCGCTGCGGGCGATATCTTCCCGCAACAAAGCGGTGCGTCGCTGGGCGGCAATGGCGGTCAGGCGACCGGCGGTACGGTATCGTTCACCGTGAGCGATGAAGGTTCGCGGCTTCTGGGAACCAGCTTCACCGCCGAGGCGAGCGCATGGGGCGGCGATGGAGCAGGCTCGCTCGGCACCGATGCGACAACCGGCGCCGGCGCGCGGGGTGGCACAGGCGGCGACGCCACGGGCGGCACCATCAACCTTGTTGCCACGCAGGGCGGGCAGGTTTCCCTGGGCCAGGAGTATACCGCTAAGTTCCTGGCGAGCGCGATTTCCGGTTTCGGCGGCAGCGGTTCCAACGCCAAGGATGGCACGGGTGCGCGGGGCGGCGATGGCGGCGATGGTGGCGTGGCCACCGGCGGCGCTATCTTTGTCACCAGCGAGATCGGCAGCCGGATCGAACTGGGCGTCGATGGATCGATCACGTTCGAGGCGAATGGCTTTGGCAGCGGCGGTGGTTATGGCGGGAATGGTGCCAGCAACAGCGCCATAGGCGGGAACGGAGGAAACGGGGGTAATGGCGGCGTAGATCGCGAAGGTGTCGGTGGCCAGATTTCTGTCAGCCTCTACGGTGGAAACCTGACGCTGGGCGAAACCGCATTCAATGCCATTGGCACCACGCAGTTCAATTCGCAGGGCGGCTTTGGTGGCGCTGGCGGCCCGGCTGGCGGTACACCGTTGAACCCGATTCCAGCGGGCGCGGCAGGCTATACCGGCTATGGATTTGCCTATGCCTCGTCGGGCGGAACCGTGCGGTTGCTCGTCGCCCCCGATGAGAGCGGTGGCGTCAGCAGCTTCGCGGCCGGAAATACGGCTGTGAACGTCACGGGCCAGTTCGTGTACCCGGGAGGCGAAGGGCCGCCGGTCAATGCCGGACAAGGGGGCAGCGGTTCCTTCTATATCGAGAACCGTGGCGGTGAAAACGCGGCAACGCTGGACTTCCAGTCGCTGTTTGTCGATGCCTCCGGTTACTATGGAGCCTATCCGTCCGCTTCCATCGTGACAGATGGCGGAGGCATCAATGTCGCCGGCTCGCTAACGCTTCTGGGAGCCGGTCCGGTCAACCTGCAGGCGCTGTCGGGTGGCGTGATCGATATTGGTGACGTGCTGAACATCAACGCTGGCTATGGCCTGGACATCACGGGCGGGGGTGGCGGCTACATCCACGCCAGCAGTTCCAGCCTGACCAATGTCTACGGCACCACCTCGATCTATTCGATCGATTGCGCTGATCAGTCCTGCGCCGTGCTGCGGTTCGATGGAGACCTTACGCACAACGGTTATGGCTTCTCTCTGTCGGACACGGCCACGGTGCAGGCTGGCGGCAATATCGACATCTATGCCACCGGCTTTATCGATGGCGGCGCGCACACTGGCTATTTCGCTGATGGCGACATCCTTTTGCGTTCCATCGGCACGATCACGCTGCGTAACGCCAGCGGTCTGACGATTACCGCCAACGCGGGCACGCCCTTCGGCTTTTCCAACCCCGCCGACGTGATTCTGGGCGAGGATGACGGCGGTGGCACCATCGCTGCGTCCGATTTTGTCGACATCCGGGCGGGGCGGGACATCCGGATGCCGGCTGGCAACAGCGTGACCGCCGGCTCCACCATTTACATGGGCAGCGGCGCCGATATCCGGATCGCCGAGAACAACAGCCTGCTGGCGAACACCGGCACGTCCGGGCAGAAGCGCCAGGCGGGCGGCGCGCTTCGTGGGCTGGTCAGCGGCACTCCTGGCATCACGCTTTCGGCGGGCACCAATTTCCCGCCGCCAACCAACCCGCCGTCAGTGCCGGCAACGACACTGTTCGTCGGCGCCGGTACGTCGGTTGACGCCGGAGGCGGAGATATCCGGCTCGAAGGGCAAACGATCGATGCGCGGGGCGCGTCCTTCTTCGGCGGCAACTTCTCGGCCGACGTGCTCTCCCCGTACGCGCCCGCAAGCGCTCCCGAACCGGGCGCTTGCGCAACCGGCTCGATCTGCCTGGGCAACGTCAACGTGGCCAATGCCATCGCGATCGGTCTGGGCGAGGGCGGCGCGCCTCTCGGCTTCCTGGGCGAAGGCACGCTGAATGGCAGCACGCTCGACATCCGTACCAGTGGCACACTGGCGTTCGACGGCGGCTCCGCCGACATCGCTGACACGATAGACTTGCAATCGACCGGCGCGGGCATCGTCCTCACCGGCGCGAACCTGACCGCCGGATCGCTGAACCTGTCGGGCGCGACCGATCTATCGGGCAACGGGATCGTGCAGGCCACGGCCGGGGACATCGGGCTGGGCTTTGGCGGAAACATTGCTGCCGGCAGCCTGATCGCGACCGGCACGCTGACCGGCTACCATGCGGCGCCGACGGCCCGTTTCGTGACGCCGGGCGCCTTCACCGTGCTCGATACGCTGTCGATCGGCGGGAATGCGGCGATCACGGCTACCGGCCCGATCGCGATCGGCTCCACTGTGCTGTCCAACGGCGATGTCGATCTGCTGTCCAGCGGCAGCGTGCGGCTTGGCGCCACGACCGGCGTGCGCAACATCACCATCAGCGGTACGGCGCTTGATCTCGGTACGATTTCCGGGACGGGTGCGGTCAATCTGACGGCCACCGGCGGCCTCACCGGCGCGGGCATCAGCGCGGGCACGACGCTGGTGGGCACCGCCCACGACCTTGACGTGACCAGCCTTTCCGCCGGTGGAAACCTGACGCTGACGGTGGTGAATACGGCGAAGATCGGCAGCGCAACATCTGGCGGAAACATCCTGATCGATCCGATCTCGCTGACCTTCGGCACGATGCAGGCGACCGGTTCGATCACCCTGATCGGTGGCGATATCCGTGGCGGCATCATCGACGCGGGCACGGCGGTGGACGTGACGGCGCAAGGGCTGATCGCGGTCAGTCAGCGTGCGGTGGGGCAGACCATCACGTTCCGGTCGGCCGACCTCGATCTGGGAACGCAGGGCGTGCTTGGCACAGCGGCGCGCACCACCGCGATCACGCTGATCAACAATGGCCAGTCGGGCATGTTGCTGGGCGACGGGCTGACCGGCCAGACCGGCTATCGCCTGTCCAACGCGGAGTTCGGCAACATCCATTCGGGCGGCGATCTGACGATCAATGCCGGACCTTCGCTCCAGGTCGGCACGCTTACCGGCACGGCCGGCAGCACCGTTGCGGCCAACGGCGTGTCCACGGATGGCCAGATCGGCGCGACCGGCACCTTGCGGCTGATTACGGCGGGCACGGCCTCGTTCGGCGGCGCCGTGACGATGAACGGCATGGCCGGCAATACGCTGGCGATCGACGCCAGCGGTGGCACGTTCATCGACGCGGTAACGGGCTCGATCCGCCTGCTCGAAGGGCAGGGCCGTGGGGGCACGCTGTCCGTTTCGGGCGCGAGCCTTGTCGCGGTGACGGGCGCGGCGCGCGCAGCCATTGCGGACCTCACCGATCTCGGTGCGATCAGCAAGCGGCTGGACGCCAACGACGGCGTAGCCGCCGGCCGCACCGTGATCGAGGCGGGCGCGCTGGATGTTGGCGTGGGCCAGCGGTTCCTGGTCCAGAACACGGCGGCCGGCACCGCCTATGACGACCGGCGCGGGCTGGTGGTCGATGCGCTGACCATCCGCGCGGGCGGGACGCAGGCGCCCACGCAGATCGCGATCAACGGCATCGTCGGCGGTCAGACCGGCCTTGCCGCCATTCCGCGGATTTCCGTGAATGGCGCCTTTGCGACCGGCTCCACCGTGAACGGGTGCCTGCTGGCCAATCCGGGATCGTGCGACAGCACGCCGAAGCGGGTCGACGATGGCGACGTGCGCAACGTGATCGTCACCTATCTCGATCCGCCTCCGGGCACCAACACGGTGCCCACGGCCGACAGCTTCACGCAGAGCCCGCTGGTGCAGATCAACGAGATCACCCCTCCGGGCTTCGCGCCGCTGATCGACGAACCGGTGACCGGCACGGGCAACGATGACCTGCTGGGCGACGGCCAGTGTCGCGAAGAGGGCGGAAACTGCGCGCGGCCTTGAATGACGGGGCTTGAACGGCGAGGCCTGAACGGAGACGCTTGACCGGATGGCGGGGGGCGGGGCAAGGGCATGGCCCATGCAACCCACCCCGCCATCCGCCCCGCTCACGCTGTTCAACAGCCTGACCCGCAGCCTTGAGCAATTCCAGCCGGTCCATCCCGGCGAGGCACGGGTCTATTCGTGCGGGCCGACGGTCTACAACTACCCGCACATCGGCAACATGCGCGCCTATGTCTTCGCCGACGTGCTGGGGCGGACGCTGAGCTACAAGGGCTACAGGCTCACCCACGTCATCAACATCACCGATGTCGGCCACCTGACCGACGATGCGGACGCGGGCGAGGACAAGATGGAGAAGATGGCGCGCGCCAGCGCCCAATCCATTTGGGACATCGCGAAGCATTACACCGAAGCCTACTGGGCCGACATTCGCGCGCTCAACATCCGCCAGCCGGCGCACTGGTCGATAGCCACGGACTATGTGCCGCAGATGATCGCCTTCGCCGAAGGCATCGCGGACAAGCATTGCTACGAATTGCCGAGCGGCCTGTATTTCGACGTTTCGACCGTGGCGGACTATGGCCGGCTGGCCCGCGCCGCCACGGAAGAGGGCGAAGGCCGCATCGAGCAGGTCGACGGCAAGCGCCACCAGGCCGATTTCGCCATCTGGCGCAAGACGCCGCCGGGTGAAAAGCGGCAGATGGAATGGGATTCGCCGTGGGGACGCGGCGCGCCGGGCTGGCATCTCGAATGCTCGGTGATGTCGGGCAAGCTGCTGGGCTTCCCGTTCGACATCCACACCGGCGGCATCGATCACCGCGAAATCCACCATCCTAACGAGATCGCGCAGAATCAGGCGTTCTGCTGCACCAACGGGCTCGACGTGCCGGCCAATTCCGGCGCGAAGGTGTGGATGCATAACAACTTTCTGGTCGAACGGTCGGGCAAGATGTCCAAGTCGTCGGGCGAGTTCCTGCGGCTGCAACTGCTGATCGACCGGGGCTACCACCCGCTCGCCTACCGGATGCTGTGCCTGCAGGCGCACTATCGCAGCGAGCTGGAGTTCTCGTGGGAAGGGCTGACCGCCGCGCTGACCCGGCTCAAGCGGATGCTGATGGCGGTGGGGCAACTGAAAGAGCGCGCGCCCGGTGGTCCGGCCGCGGCGCCGGGGCCGAAGTTGGCGCCGTTGCTCGAACGCTTCGATGCCGCCGTGTCTGACGATCTCAACACGCCGATCGCGCTGACGGTGCTGGACGAGGTGATCGCGCTGAAGAAGGTCGATCCCGCAGAGAAGCTGGCCGCGATCGCCGCGATGGACGCGGTACTCGGGCTGGACCTGCTTACGCTCGACCGCGCCGCCTTGCGGCTGCGGCCGAAGGGCGCGGAGATTGCCGAAGTCGAAATCGAGACCGTACTGGCCGAACGCAAGGCTGCGCGCGCCGACAAGGACTTCGCGAAGTCCGACGCGCTGCGCGATGAATTGGCGGCGCAGGGCGTGGAGGTGATGGACGGCGATCCGCTGGGCTGGGAGTGGAAGCTCGGCTGATGCGGTTGTGGCGGCTGACCCGTTCCGCGCATGTCGCGCTGGATGGGGCGGGCACGCTGCGCCACGGCGGCCGCTATTCCCCGCCGGGCGTTCCGGTGGTGAACTTCGCGTCCGAAGCGGGCCTCGCCGTGCTGGTCGCCCTACGCTACCTGCCCGATGGACCCGCCAGCGCGGCGGACGACTACGTGCTGGGCTGGACCGAAGCCGATGCGATCCCCGAACGCGTGCCCGACGACGACGAGGACGAGGCGCGCGCTTTCGTCACGGCCTGGCTGGCCGATCGCCGCTCGCTCCTCGCCGCGATCCGTTCGCGCGTGCTGCCCGAAGCGGACGTGGTCATGCTCAACCCGCTGCATCCTGCGGCGCACACGATATCACCTCTGACCACGCGGCCCTTCAGCTTCACGCAGTGCCTTCATGCGCCGCCGATGCGCGAACGCTTTCGCGGTGCGTTGTGACGCCTGTTATCGCTTGGGAACGATGACGAGCTTGTAAGGGATGTAGAGCAGCACTTCCGACAGGCCGGCGCGCGCCCATTCTACTGGCCGGTTAAGCCCTTCGACCTCGACGGCGTAGTCGGGTCCGAAACGAGCGGACAGGGTTCGGGCATCCGCGGCGATCGCATCGGCTATAGCGCCCCGATACTGATCCGGGGCCACAACGGAAAGAGTGAGGTCGCCGCTCGCTTCCATCAGCGCCCGTCCCACAGGCTTCACGGCCTTGATGAATGCGTTGATGCGCGCTTGAGCGCTCGCCGCATCGGTGCCGGCAGCCAGTGGCGATTTCACCAGGAACTTGAGCTGCTGGCTGTCTGGGCGGCTGTCGCGCTCTAGTGAAAGGTCGCGATAGTTCTTCAACGTGACCGCCTGCACTACCCGCTCTCCAAAAGCGAGTTGGACTCCGGCCTTTGACGCCCCCGCGATGGCGTTGGCAAGCATGGCGTAGATTTCGTCCGCGCGCTGGCCGGCATCGCGCGTATCGCCCGTGATGGTGACTTCCTGAATGGCGAAGTCGGCTGTCCGGCGCAGCCCGACGGCAGGCATGTCGGCCGAGTAGTCGTCCGCGTTCCGGCGCATGGCGGAGACGATCACTTCGGCCGCTCCTTCGTCCTGCGCGTGTGCGATCGTCGGAACGACTGCCGCTGCCAGCACGATCAGTCCTGTAACCAGTTTCATTGACGAACTCTCCGCGTTACGCTGTCATCAGACAACACCGGGGAGAGAACCGCGTCAATGACCGTGCTCGTGATGAACGCCCTCGCGGCGCCGCTTGTGGAAGGGCATTTGCCCGCCGGGATCGAGCCGCGCTATTTCCGCCACACGGACGAACTGATGGATCTGGCGCCCGAGGCGGAGATCGGCTGGTTCGATCTGCACGACAAGGGCGACATGGCCGAGGCTATCCGCCGCGCGGGCAAGCTGCGCTGGCTCAATTCGATCTATGCCGGCGTCGATGGTTTCCCGCTGGATGTCATGGCGCAGCGCGGGGTGACGTTCACCAACGGCGCCGGGATCAACGCGATCACCATCGCCGAATACGTGATCCTGGGGATGCTCTCGATCGCCAAGGGCTATCGCGAGGTGGTGCGCGCGCAGGACCGGCACGAATGGCTGATGGATTCGCCGGGCAAGATGGAGCTGGCCGGCAGCCGGGCGCTGCTGCTGGGCTATGGCGCGATCGGCCAGAAGGTGGCGCACCTGCTGAGCGCGTTCGACGTGGACGTGACGGTGGTGCGGCGCACGCCGGGGGAAGGCGTGCTGACGCCGGATGCCTGGCGCGCGCGGCTGGGGGCATTCGACTGGGTGATCCTGGCCGTTCCCGCCACGGGGGAAACGGATGGCATGATCGGGGCGGCCGAACTGGCGGCGATGAAGCCGAGCGCGACGCTGGTCAACGTGGCGCGCGGGTCGGTGGTCGATCAGCCCGCGCTGGTGGCCGCACTGGCCGAAAAGCGCATCGGCGCGGCCTTTCTCGACGTGACCACGCCCGAGCCGCTGCCGCAGGACCATCCGCTGTGGTCGCTGCCCAACGCGCATGTCACCATGCACCTTTCGGGCCGCGCGCAGGACCGGATGTTCCAACGTTCCGTGCAGCGCTTCCTGGGTAACATGCCGCGCTTCCTGGCGGGCGAACCGCTGACGCACGTGGTCGATCTGGCGCGGGGATATTAAGGCGGCGTCTCCGCGCATTGCCGGGTGACTTCGCGCCTGCCGTTTGTTAGGCCTGACGCCAAGGGACAGGCGCGGAAGCCAGAACGACAACGCTAGCCTGTCCGGGGTCGTATCCGAGTTGGGGAAAGGTCCGCGTCTGGCTGCGCGCGCCTGCTGGGAGCGACCGTTGCATGGCCGAAGGAACTGGCAAGAAAGCGTCCGATCTTTTCGTCGAATGCCTTGAGGAAGAAGGCTGCGAGTACATTTTCGGCGTGCCGGGCGAGGAGAACCTCGATCTGCTCGATTCGCTCTCCCGCTCTGACAGGATCAAGCTGATCCTGACCCGGCACGAACAGGGCGCGGGGTTCATGGCGGCCACCTATGGCCGTCATACCGGCAAGACTGGCGTGTGCATCGCCACGCTGGGGCCGGGCGCTACCAATTTCGTGACCGCCGCCGCCTATGCCACGCTGGGCGGCATGCCCATCCTGATGATTACCGGCCAGAAGCCGATCAAGAAATCCAAGCAGGGCCGCTTCCAGATCCTCGACGTGGTGTCGATGATGCAGCCGATCACCAAGTTCACGCACCAGATGGCGTCGTCTGACAACATCCCCAGCCGCATTCGCGAGGCCTACCGGCTGGCCGAGGAGGAAAAGCCCGGCGCCACGCACATCGAATTGCCCGAGGACATTGCCGACGAACACACCGATTCACGGCCGCTGAAGCGCAGCCTGGTTCGCCGGCCCAACGCGGATGCCAAGTCGGTGCGGCAGGCGGTGCAGGCGCTGGAGGCGGCGAAATCGCCCGTGCTGGTGATCGGTGCCGGCGCCAACCGCACGATGACCAGCCGGATGTTGCTGCAATTCATCGAAAAGACGGGCATCCCGTTCCTGACCACCCAGCTCGGCAAGGGTGTGATCGATGAACGCCACCCCCGGTTCCTGGGATGCGCGGCGCTTTCCGCCGGGGACTTCGTCCACCGCGCGATCGAGGCGTCGGACTGCATCGTCAATCTGGGGCACGACGTGATCGAGAAGCCGCCGTTCTTCATGAAGAACGAAGGCGGGCCGACCGTGATCCACGTCTCCACCAAGACGGCCGAAGTCGATCCTGTCTACTTCCCGCATATCGAAGTGATCGGCGATATCGCCAACGCGGTCTGGCAGATGAAGGAGGACATCGTGCCTTCCGGCAGCTGGACGTTCGATCACATGCTGGCCTTCCGCAAGGCGGAGGTCGCGCATACCGACAAGCTCGCGGGGGACGCGCGGTTCCCGATCTTCCCGCCGCATCTGGTGCAGCAGGTGCGCGCCACGATGCCGGATGACGGGATCATCTGCCTCGACAACGGCGTGTACAAGATCTGGTTCGCCCGCGGCTATACCGCGTGCCGGCCGAACACGGTGCTGCTTGATAACGCGCTGGCGACGATGGGCGCGGGATTGCCTTCGGCGATGATGAGCGCGATGCTCTATCCCGATCGCAAGGTCATGGCGATCTGCGGCGATGGCGGGTTCATGATGAACAGCCAGGAGATGGAAACGGCCGTTCGCCTGGGCCTCAACCTCACCGTGCTGATCCTCAACGACAGCGCCTATGGCATGATCCGCTGGAAGCAGGCGAACATGGGCTTCAAGGACTTCGGGCTGACTTACAACAACCCGGATTTCGTGAAATATGCCGAAAGCTACGGCGCCAGCGGGCATCGCGTGCAAAGCGCAGCGCACCTTGTCGAACTGCTGGCGCATTGCCGGGATACGCCGGGCGTCCACCTGATCGACTGCCCGGTCGACTATTCGGAAAACGACCAGATCCTGAACAAGGACATCAAGGAACTGTCGAAGGCGCTTTAGGCGCAACCTGTTCCCCTCCCGCTCGCGGGAGGGGCTAGGGGTGGGCTACTCCCGCTCCGTCGAAGGCCCACCCCCGGCCCCTCCCGCCAGCGGGAGGGGGGAGTTCGAGATATGGTGCAGTTGAAGGACGTTTATCCGCTCTACCTCAACAACAAGGCGGTGCAGCCCAACGCCGACTTGGAGGTGACCGACAAGTTCACCGGCGAGGTCGCGTTCCGCACCGCGCTGGCCACGCCGGACGTGATCGACGAAGCCATCGCCGGCGCGGTGCGCGCGGCCGAGCCGCTGACGAAACTGGCGAGCTTCGAGCGGCGCGATGTGCTGGACCACTGTGTCGGCCGCTTTCGCGAACGGTTCGATGAGCTTTCCTATGCGCTGTGCATCGAAGCGGGCAAGCCGATCGCCGATGCCGAAGGCGAAGTCGGCCGCCTGATCGACACCTTCCGCATCGCGGCGGAAGAGGCGACGCGCAACTATGGCGAGATCCAGCCGCTCGATATCTCGCCGCGCAGCAAGGGCTACATGGGCATGTGGAAGCGCGTGCCGATCGGGCCGTGCAGCTTCATCAGTCCGTTCAATTTCCCGCTGAACCTGGCCGCGCACAAGATCGCGCCGGCGATCGCGGTCGGCTGCCCGTTCGTGATGAAGCCCGCGTCGATGACGCCGCTGGGCGCGATCATCATCGGCGAAGTGCTGGCCGAATGCGACGTGCTGCCCGAAGGCGCGTTCTCGATCCTGCCGGCCAGCCGCGCCGGATCGGACCTGTTCACCACGGACGAGCGGCTGAAGCTGCTGTCGTTCACCGGCTCACCCGGCGTGGGCTGGGACCTGAAGGCGCGCGCGGGCAAGAAGAAGGTCGTGCTCGAACTTGGCGGCAATGCGGCCGTGGTGGTCGACAAGGACGCCGATCTCGACCACGCGCTCGCGCGGATCATCTTCGGCGGCTACTACCAGTCTGGGCAAAGCTGCATCCATGTGCAGCGCGTCATCATCCATGCCGATATCTACGACACGTTCCGCGACATGCTGGCGGCCAAGGTGAAAACGCTCGTGGCCGGTGATCCAAAGCTGCGCGAGACGTTTATCGGCCCGATGATTTCGGCGAAGGAGGCGCAACGGCTCAAGGGCTGGATCGACAACGCCGTGGCCGGCGGCGCCAGGTTGCTGGCGGGCGGCGGGTGCGAAGGCAACATGCTGGAAGCGACCCTGCTGGAAGACGCCCCGCGCGACAGCGACGTCTATCGTGAGGAAGCGTTCGGTCCGGTGGTGATCCTGTCGAAGTTTACCGACTGGGATGCGGCGCTCGATGAAGTCAACGACAGCAAGTTCGGGCTTCAGGCAGGCCTGTTCACCAGCGATCTGCACAAGGTGCTGGAAGCGTGGGACAGGCTTGAAGTGGGCGGTATCGTCGTCAATGACGTATCGAGCTACCGCGTCGACAACATGCCTTATGGCGGTGTGCGGGATTCAGGGCTGGGCCGCGAAGGCATCCGTTTCGCGATGGAAGACATGACCGAAATTCGTAACATGGTTATTCGGCGGGTGTAGTTCGTCTTTATTTCGGCACTGTTGCCCGCGTTCGCGCGGCGTTTCCTAACATGGGACATGCTTGTCGGCTACATTGGTTCTTTTAGCCTTGTAACCTTGCCGGGAAAAAGTTTGTCATGGCGTTGGGGTTATGGCAGAGCGGCGGCAGGTAAGACGGGGTATCATGAAGACCATAATTCCTGTTGTTTTGTGTGGCGGCAGCGGCACGCGGCTGTGGCCCCGTTCGCGCAAGGCGATGCCCAAGCCGTTCCTTCCCCTTGTTGGCGACACCACGCTGTTTCAGGCGACGTTGCTGCGCTGTCCACCGGATGCGGGCTTTGGCGATCCGGTGGTCGTCACCGGCACCGCGCACCTCGGGCACGTGGAATCGCAGCTGCCCGATCCGGATCGGACGGCCATCATCGTCGAGCCCGAAGGCAAGAACACGGCCGCCGCCATTGCTCTGGCGGCGCTGCGTCTGCCGGACGACGCGATCATGCTGGTCTGCCCCAGCGATCATCACATCGGCGATCTCGCGGCGTTTCAGGCGGCGGCACGGGCTGCGGCCGCGCTCGCGGCGGATGACTGGCTGGTTTCGTTCGGGATCGCGCCGACCGCGCCGGAAACCGGCTTCGGTTATCTCAAGCATGGCGAAACGATCGGCGATACCGGCGGCTCCAGGGTCGAACGCTTCGTCGAAAAGCCCGATCTTGACCGTGCCCGCCAGTTTCTGGCCGATGGCGGCTATTCGTGGAATGGCGGCATCTTCGCCTTCCGCGCCGGGGCGTTCCTAGCCGAGCTGGCAGCGCATCGCCCTGCGCTTGCCGCCGCCGTGCGCGAAGCGGTGGAGAAGGGCGTGGAGGAAGGGCATCGCTTCCATCCCGATGCGGCCGCCTTCGCCGCGATCGAAGGCGAATCGGTAGACTACGCGGTGATGGAGAACACCGTTCGTGCGGCCATGGTGCCGGCGGTGATGACCTGGTCCGATATCGGCAACTGGCAGGCGCTGCACGAGGCGCTGGAGCGCGATGGTGCGGGCAACGCGATCAAGGGGCGGGTGGAACTGAAGGATTGCGCCAACGTTCTGGTGCAGACCGATGGCCCGCGCGTGTCCGTGGTCGGCGCCACAAACCTGATCGTGGTGGTCGACAAGGACGAAGTGCTGGTCTGCACGCCGGAAGGCGCGCAACTCGTCGGTAAGCTGTCGGGCGCGGCAAACCAGTAGCGCTCGCGGGATGGCCCGCAGGGGTTGCGGCACGCGTTGAGGTCCGGTTGATGAAGCTCACCACCCGATCCGTTGAGAAGCCTTGGGGGCGTGATACCCTGCCGGCCCCATTCCCACCGCCGCATGGCGGCGCGCGCATTGGCGAAATCTGGTTCGTGCCGCCGCTCGAACTGCCCTCGCTGCTGGTCAAGTACATCTTCACGTCCGAAAAGCTCTCGGTGCAAGTCCACCCTTCCGATGCGCAAGCGGCCGCCATGGGCGAATCCGATGGCGGCAAGGAGGAGTGCTGGCTGGTGATCGATGCCGAGCCGGGCGCAACGCTGGGAGTCGGTTTCCGCGAAACGGTCGATCGGGAAACGCTGCGCGCCGCTGCGCTGGACGGGTCTATCGAGGATATGCTGGTGTGGCATCCCGTGCAGGCGGGCGATTTCTTCTACATTCCGGCAGGTACCGTCCACGCTATTGGCGCGGGGGTCAGCCTGATCGAAATCCAGCAGAACAGCGACATCACCTATCGTCTCTATGACTACGGCCGCCCGCGCGAGTTGCATCTGGACCGGGGGATGGCTGTGGCGCGGGGCGTGCCGCTCGATCCTGCGCTGCGGCGCGTGATTCCGCCGGAAGGCACCGTGGAGCTGGCCAGCGGGCCTTACTTCACCGCGCATCGCGTCGATGGCGTCCCGGATGCCGCGCTGGCCGATGCCTATGCCGGGCCGTGCCTGCTCGTGCCGCGTCGTGGCGAGGCGGTGGTTGAAGGGGAAGCCGTGCGGCCCGGCGAATGCGCCAGCGCGCCCGGTATCGGCGCGGTGGGCTTCGATCCGGCGGGACAGACGATCGTCATTCGTCCCGCCTGAGCCGGCGCGCGCCACAAAAAACGCCTTCTATCCCAGCGCCAAAGCGAAATCAGGGCTTGAACCCGAAGGGGTGTCTCGCCTAGTCTGCAGTCGCGGGGTCGCATTGCAGCACTACCGGTTCGCGTGGAGTGAAGAGGCAAAAGCTTCCACTCCTTTCCGCTACCGGCAGGAACGAGGGGCAATGCTGGGCAATTCGATCCATCCGAAGCGGCTTTCGACCGCTTTCCGGTCCGTCCCGCGATTGGGTTATCTGGCTGCGATTCTGTGCGTCTTGATGGCGTGCGCTGCGCTGTCGGCTGCCCTGTTCGTTCCCGCCGCGCCTCTGCAGGCCCAGAACGCGGGTGGCTCGCTCCGCGCGCATCAGGGCGTGGCAAGCTGTGCCGGCTCAACCTGCCACGGCCGCAGCGTCGCCGATGGCACCCCGGTGCGGCAGGACGAATTGCTGCGCTGGCAGGAAGAATCCTCGCCCACCGGCGCGCACAGCCGCGCCTATCGCGCCATCGTGGAGCCGCGGGGGCAGGCGATCGTCCGCCGCATGGGGCTGGATGCCGCCGGTGTGCAGCGCGAATGCCTGGGCTGTCATGCGACGCCCGGTGCCGTGCGCGTGGCCGATGGCGTGGATTGCGAAGCCTGCCATGGCAATGCCGGCGGCTGGCTCTCCACCCACTATACTGTCGGCGCCAGCCACGGGCGCAACGTTGCGCAGGGGATGACCGACCTGACCAGCCCGCGCGTGCGCGCGCAGGTCTGTCTCGATTGCCACTTGTCCGGGGACGGCAAGGGCCAGTTCATCGCCCACCGCATCATGGCGGCGGGCCACCCGCGCATCTCGTTCGAACTGGACCTGTTCTCGACGCTCCAGGCCCACCACAACGAGGATTCGGACTATGCCCAGCGCAAGGGGGGCAAGACCAACGGGATGCGGATGTGGGCCGTGGGGCAGGCGGAAGCGGTCAAGCGCTCGCTCGAACTGTTCAGCCAGCCGGGCAAGGCCAGTGACGGCCTCTTCCCCGAATTCACGTTCTTCGATTGCCATTCTTGCCACCGCCGCATCTATGACAGCGACGAGGCGACGGTGACGGCGATGCCCAATCCTGGCCGCCCGATTCACGCGGGGATGCCGCCTTACAACGACGAGAACATGATCATGCTGCTGGCGGCGGCGCGGGTGATCGCGCCCGATCTGGCCACCACGTTCGATGCGCGCAGCAAGGCGTTCCACCGCGCGATGGGCGAAGGCCGGCCGCAGACGGTGCAGGCGGCGCAGGCCTTGCGGCAGGCGGCGGACACGCTTTCGACCCGTTTCGCCGGCGCCTCATTCACCCGCGAACAGACCTTCGCGGTGATGGACGCCATCGCCAGCGACGCGGTGTCGGAACGCTTCACCGATTACGAAGGCGCGGTGCAGTCGGTCATGGCGATCGACACGCTGCTCAACGGCCTGGTCAATCAGGGCGCGGTTTCGGGCGGGTCCGCCAACGGCCTGCGCGTGCAGATCAACCAGGCCTATGCGGCGGTGCGGGATCCCAACGGCTTCCAGCCGATCGCTTTCCGCCGCGCGTTGGGCGGGGCCATTCGCAGCATCCGGAGCCTGCGCTGATGCCGGAGTCTGCACGGATGAAGGTAAAGCTGGCCCTGCGTCAGGCGGCTGCTTCCGGTGTGATCGCCAACCGGGCGGTAGCGATTCTGGCATCGTTTTCGCTCGCGCTGGCCGGTTGCGGGGGAGGCGGCGGTTCTTCGCCCGCGCCTTCGCCCACGCCGACACCCACCACCAGCGCGCGCGTCTATGCCACGCCCGCGCAGGAAGCGCTGACGCCGGACGACGTGAAGAAGATCATCGCGCAAGCGGTGGGAGAGGCGCGCGCGCTCAACTATCCGGCGATCGTCGCGGTGGTCGACCGGGTCGGCAACGTGCTCGCGGTGTTCCGGATGAACGGCGCGCTGACGCGGATGGACACCAGCCGCCGCACCGCCACCGGGGAAATCAGCCCGCGTGAAGTCGATGCGCAGGGGCTGACCGTGGAAGCGACGATGGGCGCGATCGCCAAGGCGATTACGGGCGCCTATCTGTCGAGCAGTGGCAATGCCTTTTCCACGCGCACGGCCAGCATGATCGTGCAGGAGCATTTCCCGCCCGCGCCGAACACGCCGGGGCTGGAAAGCGGGCCGCTGTTCGGGGTGCAGTTCAGCCAGTTGCCCTGTTCCGATCTCAATACGCGCTACATCACCAGCAACCTGGGCGCGGCAGCGTTCATCGGGCCGAAGCGGTCGCCGCTGGGCCTCGCTGCCGATCCGGGCGGGTTCCCGCTCTACAAGAACGGCGTGGTGGTTGGCGGGATCGGCGTCATGGCCGATGGCGATTACGGCTATGACCCGAATGTTGCCGATGTGGACGGCGATCCCGAGGAATACATGGCACTGGCCGGCATCCAGGGCTTTGCCCCGCCGGACAGCATCGTCGCCAACATGATTCCGGTCGATGGCTCGACCTTGCGCTTTTCGGACGCGCGGGTGGAAGGGCTGCACGCGCTCCAGACCGATTTCAACGCGATCAACAACACCGTGGGCACGCTGGTTCCGGTGAACGGATACTATCCCGGCGGCGTGGTGCTGGCGGGAACGGCCTATGGCACCGAAGCCAGCGGCTACCGCTATGCCACGTCGGGCGAGTTCGCGAACGCCGATGCCTTCGTGCTGACGGACGGATCGGGCAACGATCGCTACCCCATTCGCGGCGGCACCGATGGCGCGGACGTTACCCAGCCGCTTACCGCCGCCGAAGTGCGCGCGGTGCTGGAGGAAGCGTTCAAGGTGATGAGCCGCGCCCGCGCGCAGATTCGCCGCCCGCTGGACAGCCGCGCGCAGGTGACGATCTCCATGGTCGATACCTATGGGGCGCCGCTCGGCGTGGTGCGCGGGCCAGACGCGCCGATCTTCGGCACCGATGTCTCGCTCCAGAAGGCTCGCACCGCCGCGTTTTTCTCCGGGCCGAATGCCGCCGCGCAGTTGACCGGCGATCTTGACGCCGAAATTCCGGCATTCGTCCAGCGCGTGCGCGATTTTCTGGGCGATCAGACCGCGCTGACCGGCAAGGTCGCCTTTGCCGACCGTTCGGGCGGCAACCTTTCGCGCCCGTTCTTCCCCGATGGCGAAGTGGGGCGGCCCAATGGCCCGCTCTCGCGCCCGATCACCGATTTCAGCCCGTTCGCTACCGGCCTGCAGATCGCGCTGGTCAAGGCGAACCTGATCCAGCACGCGGTCTTCGTCGAAGGCTCGCTGAAGGCGCAGGATGTGGTGCAGCAATGTACGGCCGTTCCCGACGCACCCAACGGCAAGAAGCGGCTGGCCAACGGCATCCAGATCTTTCCCGGCTCGGTCCCGATCTATCGCGGTCGCCAGCTGGTCGGCGCAATCGGTATTTCCGGTGACGGCATCGATCAGGACGACATGATCGCGTTTCTGGGCGCCAACAACGGCGGGCTGCGTGTGGGCACGATCGGCAACGCGCCCAAGGACATGCGGGCCGATACGATCGTGGTCAACGTGGGGCAGGGCGTGCGGCTGCGTTACGTGAATTGCCCGTTCGCGCCGTTCCTCGACAGCAACGAACAGAACGTCTGCGAGGGCCTGTGATCGAAACCGCCGCCCTGTTCCTGCCTGTGCTTACCGCCACCACACCGCTGCCGGCGGCGGCTGTCGCGCCCGGCGCCCTGGTCCCGGCCGTGGCGCTGATGCAGTCCGCGCCTGCGCCTGCCGAAACGGCAGGCGGCAGCGCACCGGCGCCGGCGCCGGAGGCGGCAACATCGGGCGCGCCGGAGGCGGCATCACCACCCGCGTTGCCCGGCGGCGCAACCGAAGCGGACGACGCCCTGATCGACGGACGCCGCCGCCCCGGCTTCAACAAGGAACTGCCCGACAAGGTCGACCAGACCAACCCCGGCGCGGTTTCCGCCCCGCCGCCCGAAGCCTATTACGACAAGTACGATGGCGAAGGCCCCGTGGGCGCGCTTGGCCTCGATGTCGGCGTGCCGGATCGCTGGCGCATCATGGGGTCGCTCTGCCCCAAGAAGGACCCGCAGACCGGCGCGCGCGATCGCGCGCTGTTCACGCTGTTCCCCAAGCTGGAATACGTCTGCCATTCCACGCTCGATCCCTTCCACCATTCGCTGCTGAAGGGCGATCATCCGCTGTCGAAAGGCCAGCGTCCGGGCTTCCTCAAGGGCGACGACTGGTTCTTCATCGCCAACGCCGTATCCGATACGGTGATCGAACCGCGCACCTTCCCGATTCCCGTCGGCAACCAGACCACCACGCGGCCAAATTCGATCGACGTGTTCGGGCAAAGCAACAGCCTGGTGCTGTCGCAGACCTTCATCGCGGGCTTTTCGCTGCTAAAGGGCATGACCGCGTTCAAGCCGCCCGTCATCGAATACCGCGTGGCCGTGGGCGCCAACATCACCCATGTCGAAGTGCCCGAACGCCGCGTGCTCTATGTGGAACCCTCGAAAGGCACCACGCGCACCACCGGCTTCGTCGGCCTGCAGGAAGCCTTCATCGATTATCACATCGGCCGGTTCGATACGAAGCGCTACGATTTCGTCTCGCTGCGCGCCGGCATCCAGCCGTTTCAGTCGGACTTTCGCGGCTTCCTGTTCAACGATAACCAGCTCGGCGTGCGCCTGTTCGGCAACCGCGACAACAACCGCTGGCAGTTCAACCTCGCCGCGTTCTGGCGGATCGAGAAGGACACCAATTCCGGGCTGAACGACGTGACGCAGCCGCTGCGCCGCGACTGGATCTTCACCGGCAACATCTACCGCCAGGATTTCCCGTTCGTCGGGCTGACCAGCCAGGTCTCGCTCACCTACAACATGAACCGGGAAAACCGCTACAAGTCGGACAAGAACGGCTTTCCCGCGCGCCCTGCGCTGCTCGGCGATATCCGCCCGCGCCAGTACGACGTGGTCTACATCGGTTATGCGGCGGACGGCCACGTCGGCCGGATGAACCTGACCGCTCAGGCCTATGCCGCGCTGGGGGAGGATCGCAACAGCTTCATCACCAGCCGCCCGGCCGTCATCAAGGCGTTCATGGCGGCGGCCGAAGCCAGCTACGACATCAACTGGATGCGCTTCCGCCTTTCCGGCCTGTGGGCCAGCGGCGACAGCAATCCCTATGACGGCACCGAAGGCGGCTTCGACGCCATCTTCGAGAACCCGCAGTTCGCCGGGGCCGATACCAGCTACTGGATTCGCCAGTCGATCCCGTTCGCGGGCGGTGGCCGCGCGGTGTCGCTCAACGGCCGCAACGGCATTCTCAATTCGCTGCGCACGTCGAAGGAACTGGGCCAGTCGAACTTCCTCAATCCCGGCACGGTGCTGGCCGGGGTGGGGGGGGATTTCGATCTGCTGCCCACGCTGCGCGTCTCCGCCAACGTGAACCACCTGTGGTTCCAGAACACCCGCATCCTGCAGGTCCTGCGCAACGAGGGCTCGATTCCCAACAGCATCGGCTGGGATACCTCCGTTTCCGCGATCTGGCGGCCCAACGCCTCGCAGAACCTGGTGTTCCGCCTGTCGGGCGCCGTGCTGCACGCCGGCAGCGGTTTCCGTGACCTCTTCGCGCAGGAAGGTGGCGGCAGCCGCTACTACTCCGTCCTCGCCAACGCGACACTGGCCTTCTGATGACCCAGCCTTCCGCCTTCCGCCGTCCTGCCGCCCTGTTTCGCCGGCTTCGCGCCCTGCCGCTGGCGTGGCTGCTCGCCGCTTTGGCCGTCCTGGCCGTGCCCAGCGCGCTGTGGGCCTCGGGCGAGGAAGTGCCGCAGAAGGTCAAGTACGTCCGCGCCCCCGCCGCCCCGCGCGGCCAGCCGGGCGATACGGCGGAGGAGCAATGGGCCTTCGTCGACCAGAAGAACGCCGGTTGCGTCAGCTGCCACACCGCCAGCGATCACAAGACCATGCATGCCAGCCCGGCGGTGGTGCTCTCCTGCGTCGATTGCCATGGCGGCAACAACCAGGTCGTCGCGGACCGGAGCTGGAACCGGGGCAGCATGGAATACGTGGGCGCGATGAAGGACGCCCACGTCCTGCCGCGCTTCCCGGTAGCGTGGGGCTGGCCTTCCTCGGCCAATCCCAAGCGCTCCTACGCGCTGCTGGCCAAGGAAAGCCCGGAATTCATCCGCTTCGTGAACCCGTCGGACTATCGCGTCGCGCGCGATTCCTGCGGGGCCTGCCACATGAACATCATCGAGGCGTCGGAACGCTCGCTGATGTCCACCGGCGCGATGCTGTGGGGCGGCGCGGCCTATAACAACGGCATCGTCCCCTTCAAGAACTACATGTTCGGGGAAAGCTTCACCCGCCAGGGCGAACCCGCGCTGCTCAAGTCCGCATCGAAGGAAATCGGGCCGGACGGCAAGCCGATGTGGGGCACCGTGACGCCGCAGGAAAAGGCGCGCGGCGCGCTGCCCGTGCTCTATCCGCTGCCGCGCTGGCACACGATCCCGCCGGCGGACGTGTTCCGCGTGTTCGAGGATGGCGGTCGCGCGATCAACCCGCAGTTCCCCGAAATCGGCCTGCCCAACTCGACCGGCCTGATCCAGCGGCTCGACGAGCCGGGGCGCCCCGATCTCAAGCAGTCGAACCGCGGCCCCGCCACCGGCCTGCGCGTCGCCATTCCGGTGCTGAACATCCACAAGACGCGCCTGAACGACCCGTTCCTGTTCCAGATGGGCACCAACGACCAGCCGGGCGATTATCGCTCCTCGGGCTGCGCCTCGTGCCACGTCATCTACGCCAACGACCGCGAACCGCGCCACAGCCTGAACTATGGCAAGTGCGGGCGTGACGGGCAGACGATCACCACCGATCCCACGATCAATTCGCTGCGCGAAGGCCAGCACCGTGCCGGCAAGTACGGCAGCTATGACGCGGCGAAGGAAGAGCACAAGACGCGCGTGCGCGGCACCGTGCTGGGCGGGCAGGGCGGCTATCTGCCAGCCGATGCCAGCGATTCCGCCGCCTCCAAGGACCTCGCCGGCGATTGCGCGCGCGCCATTGCTTCGGCGGAACAGCTCACGTTCTCGCCCGCTGCCGGCGTCGCGCCGCACGGATCGATGGACACGCACGCGATGGGCCAGGTCGAAGCCCACGCGACGGCGGGCCTGGACAAGGCGGGCCATGCCCTGCCCCCTGCCGCTGGCGGTCATGACGATGGCCCGGTGGCGATGCAGGACCGCGAGCGCGGGCATCCGCTGGTCCACGCCTTCACCCGCGCCATCCCCACGGCGCAGTGCATGAACTGCCACATGCACCAGCCCAACATCTTCCTGAACACCTATCTCGGCTACATCATGTGGGACTACGAATCCGACGCGGATTCGATGTGGCCGGGGCCGGAGAATCGCGCGCCGAAGCCGGCGGGCATGTCCGATGCGGACTACCAGCGCATCTTCAAGAAGCAGTTCCACCCGAACATGGCCGAGGCGCGCGAGATTCTCGATCGCAATCCGGAAGCGGCCTCGACCCATGGCCTGTGGCGCGACGTGGAGTTCCTGCGCAACGTCTATGACCTGAACCCGCAGCTCAAGAACACGCAGTTCGCGGACTACCACGGCCACGGCTGGAACTTCCGCGCGATCCTGAAGCGCGACCGGCGCGGCAACCTGCTGGATGATGAAGGCGATATGTCGAGCTACGGCACCGACAAGGCGCACATCGTCAATCCGGACGATCCGGAAAAGTGGCGCAAGAACGGTGCCAATGGGGCCATGGAGGGCAAGTTCGTCGAGCCGGGTCCCGACAATCCCGGCAAGGCGGTCCACATGATGGACATCCACGCCCAGCTCGGCATGCAGTGCGCCGATTGCCACTTCTCGCAGGACAGCCACGGCAACGGCATGATCATGGGCGAAGTGGCCAACGCGGTGGAGATCGGCTGCAAGGACTGCCACGGCACGCCCGACGCCTATCCCACGCTGATGACGTCAAACCTCGCCGCGCCGCCCAAGGGCAACAACCTCAGCCTGCTGCGCAACGCCGACGGCCAGCGCCGGTTCGAATGGATGAAGGCGGCCGACGGGCGCCGCGTGCTGATCCAGCGTTCGATCATCGATCCCAACCTCTCCTGGCGGGTCAGCCTGGTGAAGGATTCGGTCGATGCGCGTTTTGCCGGCAAGGTCGATGATCTGGGCAAGCCGATCTTCAATCCCAAGGCGGCGCGCGCCAAGCTCATGGCGAAATCCGCCGCGCAGGATGGGGTGTACAAGTTCGGCACCGGCGTGCCCAAGGAGCAGCGCGCCCACCGCGATGACGACATGGCGTGCTTCACCTGCCACCTCTCGTGGACCACGTCGTGCGCCGGCTGCCACCTGCCGATCGAGGCGAACTGGAAGTCCACCACGCACAAGTACGAAGAGGACTACACCCGCAACTACGCGACCTATAACCCGCAGGTCGCGCGCGACGACATGTTCCAGCTCGGCAAGCACCAGCGCAACAAGACCTCGGGCTCCGATCCGGTGCAGTTCGACAAGGATGGCAACCCCGTCAGCGGCAAGGCGATCACCGCGCCGATCCGCTCGTCCTCGGCGCTGATCCTGTCGTCCACCAACATCAACCGCGAACGGATCTACGTGCAACAGCCGCCGATCTCGGCGATCGGTTATTCCTCGCAGGCGTTCGCGCCGCACTTCCCGCACACCGTCCGCAAGAACGAGACCAAGCAGTGCACCGACTGCCACCTCAGCCAGCAGGACGATAACAACGCGATCATGGCGCAGCTGCTGCTGCTCGGCACCAATTACGTGAACTTCGTCGGCATGAACGCCTGGTTCGGGCTGGACGGCGGGTTCGAGGCGGTGCGCGTCACCGAATGGGACGAGCCGCAGGCGGTGATCGGCAGCTACCTGCACCGCTATGCCTATCCGGATTATTGGAAGCAGCACGTCGAGAAGAACGGCCGCGAGCTGAAGGACTGGACGCGAGGCGGCGTGATCGATGGCAAGCTCTCCGAAGAGACCAAGGGACGCGAACAGTTCACCAACGTCACCAAAGGCACCTCGGACGCGGTCCGCTGCCTGCAGATGCGCGGCGAATACATGTTCGTGGCCGAAGGGAAGGGCGGCTTCCGCGCCTATGATATCGCCTCGGTCAGCAACAAGGGCTTCTCGGAACGGATCACCACCGCGCCGTTCTCGCCGCTGGGGCATGACACGCATGTGGATACGAAGAACGCCACCTGCATGGCGCTGCCCACCAACCAGGCGATCGCGCCCACGCGCAACACGCCGGAACTGCGCCATCTCAACCAGGAGCAGCCGTTCTCGCCGATCTACCATTACGCCTTCGTCACCGATGCCGTGGAAGGGCTGATCGCGGTCAACGTCGATACGCTGGCCGATGGCGAGTTCCGCAACAACTTCTTCCGCCGCGCGCTGACGTTCAATCCGGACGGCGTCCTGACGGGCGCGCGGCACATCACGCTTGCAGGTGACTATGCCTATATCGTCACCGACAAGGCGCTGGTCACCGTCCACCTGCCCAAGCCCTGGTCGCCGGGCAAGCCCTGCGAGGCGAGCGAGGAGAAGGGCGGTGAGACCTGCCTCGATCCACGCGTCACCTCGGTCGTGCCGCTCAAGGACCCGCGCGCCACGGCGGTGCAGTTCCGCTACCTGTGGGTGACGACGGCCAACGGCCTTGAGCTGATGGACGTGACCAACCTGGCGCAGCCGGTGCCGGTGCCGCAGGCCACCGTTCCGCTGACCGATGCCCGCCGCGTCTATGTCGCCCGCACCTATGCCTATGTCGCGGCCAAAGCGCAGGGACTGGTGATCGTGGACGTGACCGCGCCCACGCGCCCGGCGATCCAGCAATCGTTCACCGCCGACGGGCAGTTGAACGATGCCGAGGATGTGATCGTCGCTTCCACCAACGCCTCGCTGTTCGCCTATGTCGCGGACGGGCGGAACGGGATGAAGGTGGTGCAGCTTACCTCACCGTCCAGCCAGCCGAACTTCTACGGCTTCTCGCCCGAACCCCGGCCGGAACTGATCGCGTGGGCGCACACGCCCAGCCCGGCGCTGGCGCTCTCTAAGGGGCTGGATCGCGATCGCGGCGTGGATGAAACCGGCGGGCAGATCGCTATCTTCGGCCGGCTGGGATCGCGTCCGTTCAACCGTGGTGAGATGGAGGAACTGTTCCTCAACGATCGCAGGGAACCGTTCCGGGTCTCGAACGCTGTCGACATGAATCTCTGGGTAGGGGCGACAACTGCACCGCAGCTGATGGCCCGCCCCGACCGCTAGTTTGCGCTTCTGACGGTTTGTGGAGAGGAATGGCCGCGCACCGGGGTTTACCCGGGCGCGGCCCCTTGAGCGTTCAGGCCCCGATCGGTTTCACGATGCTTCCAGCAAGAGGATGTCGATGTCCAGCTCCAGCCGCGGGGCGGGCAGCAGGGTGTGGTCTGCCCGCGCCACGCTGGCGTCGGCCACCAGATGGCCGGGGATGTGGAACGGGTGATCGGGCAGCACTGCGATCAGGTGTTCGCCGTCCTCGATCGCCTTGGTTTCGTCGAAGCGCAGCGTGAAGCTGTGGCGCGCGCCGGAAAAGGTCACGCTGGCCCACGGCGTTTCGCGTTGGCTGATGAGGATGGCGCGTGCGCCCGCCAGGGCGCTGAGGGCGTGCCATAGCCGCTCGCCGGCGGTGCGGTGGCGGCGCGGCGGGCGAGAGGCGCGCGGCGCGTCCCGAAACAGGGCATGATCAACCAGCATGGGCATCGCTCGCGAAGGTCTCCGGCTTGTAGGTGTTCATGAAATGTTCTACTCGGGAGATCATTTCGGGGCGGGGCTCGCGTCCGTTGCGCATGTCCATGACCAGGCGCGGGTCGTGCGCGGCCATGCGGCCGAACCGAGTCACCGGCATCCCGGTGCGCAGCAGGAATTTTTCGATCTTGCGGATGAGCACGGTGCAATCTCCCTCGCGAATCCATTTAGGATTTTTCTTATGTTGACGGACAAATCCTACAAGTCTAGGAAAAATCCTTCGACAGTGGTGGGTGCATGACCGGAACCGATCTTCAGGCCCGTGCACGGGTGCGTCTGCTGGAGCTTGCCGGCGGGCGCGGCGTTAGCCTTTCGGCGCTCTCGGGCCTGCTGGGGCGCAATCCGGCCTATCTCCAGCAGTTCGTGCGCAAGGGCAGTCCGCGCAAGCTGGAGGAGGACGACCGCCGCGTTCTCGCCAATTTCTTCGGCGTGTCGGAAAGCGAGCTCGGCGCGCCGGCCCATGCGGCTTCGGGAAGCGCGGTCGCGGTGGGCGGCGTCGCCCGCGCGCTGGCCGATTGGGCGGATATTCCGCGCCTGCCGCTGGGGGCCTCGGCCGGTCCCGGAGCGCTGGCGCGGGACGAAGCGCCATCGGGCCAACTGCGCTTCTCGGCCCGTTGGCTCAAGGCCCAGGGGCTCGATCCCGTCGCGCTGTCGGTGATCGCGGTGGAAGGCGATTCGATGGAGCCGACCTTGCGCGACGGGGACGAGATTCTCGTCGATCGCACGCCGCGCGCGTTGCGTGCCGGTATCCACGTCATCCGCCTTGACGACATGTTGCTGGTCAAGCGCCTCGAACCCGGCCCGGCCGGCACGATGCGTGTGATCAGCGACAACCCGGCCTATCCGGCCAGCGAACGCGCGATGGGTGAGGTCGACGTGGTTGGACGCGTGGTGTGGAAGGGCGGGCGCCTGTAGCGCGCCGATTATGGCACGGTGGATGGCTCGTCCCTTGCCAAGCGCCACGCGACCCGCCATTTCCCCTTGCATGACCGAAACCGCCGTGCAGCCGCCGATGAAGGTGGCCATCATCCCCGTTACCCCGCTGGAACAGAACTGCACGCTGGTGTGGTGTACCCGCACCATGAAGGCCGCGTTCATCGATGCCGGCGGTGATCCCGAGCGGTTGAAGGCAGCGATCGCCAAGGCGGGCGTCACCATCGAGAAATTGCTCGTCACCCATGGCCATATCGATCACTGCGGCGTGACCGGCATTCTCGCAAAAGACCTGGGCGTGCCGATCGAGGGGCCGCACGAGGCGGACCGCTTCTGGATTTCGCGCCTGGACGAGGACGGCAAGCGCTGGGGCATCCCCGGAGAGCCGTTCGAGCCGGACCGCTGGTTGAAGGATGGCGAAAAGGTCACGATCGGCGAACTGGAGCTCGACGTGATCCACTGCCCCGGCCACACGCCCGGCCACGTCGTGTTCTACCACGCGCCCTCACGGTTCGCGATCGTGGGCGACGTGCTGTTCCAGGGCTCGATCGGCCGCACCGATTTCCCGATGGGCAACCATCAGGATCTGATCGATTCGATCACGCAGAAGCTGTGGCCGCTCGGCTCCGACGTCACGTTCGTGCCCGGTCACGGGCCGACCAGCACGTTCGGGCTCGAGCGCCAGACCAATTCCTATGTCAGCGATTACGTGCTGGGATAAGCAATGGGCCGGCCGGGCTATGCGCGCGGCCGGCCCGTAATCGGTCAGGCGTCCAGCACGATCGAAACGGCCCAGACGGCAAGGCACAATTGCGTCAGCATCGTGGTCAGCGTGCCCACGCCGCGCAGGAAGCCCAGCGGGCCGCCGTCCATGCCGATGCCGTGCGCCACGCGGCCCAGGATGAAGATCGCGGCGGCGCCCAGCAGGAAGGGGTTGCCGGCGCGTGCCAGTTCGATCCCGCCCACCATCACCAGCACCACCGGTGCGTTTTCAATGAAGTTCAGTTGTGCGCGCATCCGGCGGATCAACGCTTCGTTGCCACCGTCGCCCACGCTGATGCCGGTGGCGCGGCGCACCATGCCGACCCGAATGGTAAGCCAGATATTCAGCAGCGCGGCGGCAGCGGCCGTGCTCAATGTGACAGGCAGGATCATCCTCTCGTCCACTCCCCTTGTTGTCCGCACGATTGCTAGCCCTGTTGCGCTTGCAAAGCACGAGAAATTCCGTATAGGCGCGCCTTCGCCCGCGATAGGGGCGACTCCCGACTTGCCGTTCCGCCGCATACGCGCGCAGGGGTTGTGCGGAAGGCTTGTTTTCCCTATCGCGCCCGTAACAAACAGTTTCGCAAGATCAGGAACAGGTGCCGAAATGGCCGTCCCCAAAAGAAAGACCTCGCCGTCCCGTCGCGGCATGCGCCGCAGCCACGATGCGCTGAAGGCGGAAGCATTCCACGAATGCTCGAACTGTGGTGAACTGAAGCGTCCGCACATGCTGTGCAACGCCTGCGGTCACTACAACGGCCGCGAAGTCATCGCCGTCGGGCTCTGATCCCATCAATTGGGGGGTATTCGCACAATGAGCCTGCCGCGTATCGCTGTTGATGCGATGGGCGGCGATGAGGGCGTGCGCGTGATGGTCGAAGGCGCGGCGCTGGCCCGTCGTCGCCATGATCGCTTCAAGTTCCTGCTGGTCGGGGACGAAGAACGCATCAAGCAGGCTCTCGAAAACCACCCTAATCTGCGCGCGGCGACGGAAATCCTCCATGCGCCCGATGTCGTCTCGGGCGATGAGAAGCCGACTCAGGCACTCCGCCGCGCGAAGACGACGTCGATGGGGCTCGCCATCGACGCCGTGAAGCGCGGCGATGCCGGCGCCGCCGTCAGCGCGGGCAACACCGGCGCGCTTATGGCGATGGCCAAGCTTTCGCTGCGCACGATGCCGGGAATCGACCGGCCCGCGCTTGCGGCGCTGCTGCCCACGATGGGCGAGCACGATCTCGTCATGCTCGATCTTGGCGCGAACACCGAATGTGACGCGCGCAATCTCGTCCAGTTCGCGATCATGGGCGCGGCCTATTCGCGCATCGTCACCGGCCTGCCGGCGCCGCGCGTGCGCCTGCTCAATATCGGCACGGAAGAGACCAAGGGCACAGAGGAACTCCAGGCCGCCGCGCAGCAGCTCAAGGACGCCAACGCCAGCCTCGCGATGTCGTTCGATGGCTATACCGAGGCGGACAAGCTTTCGCGCGGGGACGTGGATGTGGTCGTGACCGACGGCTTCTCGGGCAACATCGCGCTCAAGGCGGTGGAAGGCGCGGCCCGCTTCGTGGCGGACCTGCTCAAGCGCAGCTTTGCCAGCTCGCTGCGGTCCAAGGTGGGCTTCCTGATCTCCCGCCCGGCGACCGAACTGCTCAAGCATCATCTTGACCCGAACAACCACAACGGGGCCGTGTTCCTGGGCCTCAACGGGATTGTCGTGAAAAGCCACGGCGGCGCTTCGGCGCTGGGCGTGGCCAATGCCGTGGCGGTCACCGCTCGGTTGCTGGAGGAAAATCTGACCGAGCGTATCGCGGCCGACCTTGCCAGCGTCGGTGCTGAGACCATCCGTTCCTCCAGCCGCCGCAAGACCGCCGCCGCGCAAGACGAGACGGCGGCGTGATGATTCGATCGGTGATTACGGGCAGCGGTTCGGCGCTGCCGCAACGGTCGGTCTCCAACGCCGAACTGGCAAAGATGGTTGATACGACCGACGAATGGATCGTCGAGCGCACGGGCATCCGCAACCGCTACATCGCCGGGGAAGGCGAAACCACATCGAGCTTGGCCACCGATGCCGCCCGTCGGGCGCTGGAAGCGGCCGGCGTCGATGCCTCGCGCGTCGACCTGATCGTGCTCGCCACCGCAACGCCGGACCAGACGTTTCCCGCCACGGCCACGATCGTCCAGCACAACCTGGGCTGCAACGGCGGCATCGCGTTCGACGTGGCGGCGGTCTGTTCCGGCTTTCTCTACGCGATGGCCACGGCGGACAGCATGATCCGCACGGGGATGGCTAAGTGCGCGCTGGTGATCGGCGCCGAAACCTTCACGCGCATCCTTGACTGGGAAGACCGCACCACCTGCGTCCTGTTCGGCGATGGCGCCGGCGCGCTGGTGCTGGAAGCGCGCACGGTGGCCGATGATGACCGGCAGGCGCCCGGGATCATTGCCTCGCGGCTTCATGCCGATGGCCAGCACAACCAGTTGCTTTATGTGGATGGCGGCCCGTCGACCACCGGCACGGTCGGCAAGGTGCGGATGAAGGGGCGCGAGGTGTTCCGCCATGCCGTCGTCAATCTTGCTTCGGTGCTGGAAGAGGTGCTGGCGGCATCGGGTTACGCGCCGTCCGACATCGACTGGGTGGTGCCGCATCAGGCGAATTTCCGCATTCTCGACGCGACCGCGCGCAAGCTGGGGCTGCCGGCGGAAAAGGTCGTGGTCACGGTGGATCGCCATGCCAACACCAGCGCCGCCTCGGTGCCGCTCGCCTATGACACGGCGGCGCGCGATGGAAGGATCAAGCCTGGCGACCTTGTGATGCTGGAGGCGATGGGCGGCGGTTTCACCTGGGGTGCCTGCCTCGCGCGCGTCTGATCGCGGAGATTTCATCCGAATTCCCTTCAACCCCAAGGCATTGCATTGCCATGCAGACGTTTTGCATTATGGTGTGACGGAGGGGTTTGCATTGGGGGAACCAAACGGATGCGATCGATAGGCACTTTGACCCGGGCTGATCTGGCGGAAAGCATCAACCGGCGCGTCGGATTGTCGCGCGCGGATTCGCTGGATATGGTGGAATCGATCCTGACGCACATGAGCGACGCGCTGGCCACGGGCGAGAACGTCAAGATTTCAGGCTTCGGCACTTTCCTGTTGCGCGACAAGACCGAACGGATCGGGCGCAATCCCAAGACCGGTATCGAAGTGCCGATCACGCCGCGCCGGGTGCTGACCTTCCGTGCCAGCCAGATGCTCAAGGATCGCATCTGCGCCGGTGGATGAGCGGCCGGGGCGTCTCTGTTTTCCAGGACGGCAAGGATCCTGGCGCGCTCCGCACCATCGGTGAGGTGGCCAGGGGGCTGGGCATACGGCCCCATGTTCTGCGGTACTGGGAAGAACAGTTTCCCATGCTGCGCCCGCTGACGCGGGCTGGTGGGCGGCGATATTACCGCGCGGAGGATGTGGCGCTCGTTTCCGAGATCGACCGTTTGCTGCACCGCGAAGGCTATACCATCCGCGGGGCGCGGCAGGCGCTCGGGGGCAAGGCGCGTGGAGCGCGGCCTGTCGCGGTTCCATTCGTGTCCGATCCGGCGCCGGCCAGCAGCGATGAGCTTGCGCGGGCAGAGGATGTCCTTTCGGCTCTGCGCGTGCTGTACGGCCGTCTGGAAGCGGTGCGCGATGGGCTTGCCGGCGCGCTCGCGGAAGCCGAAGCCGTTTAGTCGATCAAGACCGGTCCCAGCGCGGGGTCGAGATCGCGCGGGCGGGTAAGCGCCACCAGCCGCGCGCAGTTTTCGTCAATGTCCGACCAGCGGTCGATATCCAGTTCCAGCACAGCAAAGGTCGCGGTGGGGAACTTCTGTTCCACCACGTCGCGCAACGGGCTGCTGCCGTCGTCGGGCACCAGATCGAAGATCAGGTCTTCCAGGCTGGGATTGTGCCCTACCATCAGGATGCTGGCGGGATCGCCTTCCACTTCGCGCAGCAGGTCCATCAGCGTGGCCGAACTGGCCAGGTAGATGCGCCGGTCCCATTCCACCGGAAAGCCGTGGCCCCACGCCGTGCTCGCCTGCTCGATCGTTTCCGCCACGCGCACGGCGGGAGAGGCGAGCAGCCGGTCGAAGCGCCAGCCGCCATCGCGGATGAAGCGCCCCATCACTTGCGCGCCCTTGATGCCGCGATCGTTCAATGGCCGGTCGAAATCGCGCGCGCGCGCGTCGGACCAGTCTGATTTGGCGTGACGGAAAAGCGCAAGCGTCTTCACGAAAAATCCCCGGCAGATCCGGCGCTGGCGCCGGCGTTGGCGATGGTTGCCGAAGCTCCAGAAACACCGCCCGCCACGCTTTGTAAAGCCACATCGAGCGTGACGCGGCGAACGGGCGTGCCGGGCGGAAAGGCGCCCAGCAGGCGCGACGGGAAGGCGGAGGACAGCACCACGAAAAAGCCCCTGTCGTCGGCCGAACGGATCAGCCGCCCGAAGGCCTGCGCCAGCCGCGCACGGATGATGCGGTCGTCATATGCCTGCCCCCCGCCGGCCAGACGGCGCGCGCGGTGAAGGATGGACGGCTTGGGCCAGGGCACCTGTTCCATCATCACCAGCCGCAGCGAATGACCCGGCACGTCCACCCCGTCGCGCAGCGCGTCGGTGCCCAGCAGCGAGGCGCGTGGATCGTCGCGGAAGATGTCGACCAGCGTGCCCGTATCGATCGGATCGACATGCTGGGCATAGAGCGGCAGCCCGGCGCGGGCGAGGCGGTCGGCGATACGGCCATATACCGCGCGCAGCCGCCGGACCGCCGTGAACAGGCCCAGCGCGCCACCGCCCGATGCCTCTATCAGCCGGGCATAGGCGCCGGCCAGCGCGGGAATATCCCCCTTGGGCACGTCGGTCACGATCAGCACTTCGGCCTGGCTGGCATAATCGAACGGGCTTTCCGCCGAGAACAGGCGCGGGGTCATGTCGAGCCAGGGCGCGCCGCTGCGGCGGATCGCGCTGTCCCAGTCGCCGTTGTCGGGTGAATCCCCCCGACCGCCACCGGCCCGGTCGCGCAAGGTCGCGCTGGTCATCATCACCCCGTGCGCGGGCGCCAGCACGGTGTTGGCGAACGGCTTCATCGGATCGAGATAGTGGCGATAGAGGCCGATGTCCCACTCGCGCCCGTCGGAGCGTTCCACCGCCAGCCAGTCGACGAAATCGGGATCAGCGGGGCCGCCGAGGCGGCTGAGCAGGGCGATCCACCCGGCGACCAGATCGGTCCGCCAGCCGATGGCGCCGCGCGCGCCCTCGATCCGTGCGCGCGCCGGCCCGTCGAGCCAGTCGGGGCCGTCCTCCACGATCGCTTCCAGCCGCAACGCCAGCCGGGCGAGGGGCTGCCGCAGCGCCTCGAGTGCTTCCTGCGCGCGGCCGGCAACCTCGATGAAGGCGCCATCCATCTGCGCGATTTCGGTTTCCAGGCCATAGCCGGCTTCCTGCCCGCCGCTTTCATCGCGGGCATGGACCACCGCGCGCGTCGCCGCGAGCAGGGCTTCGAGCGGGCCGATCGGCGCGTTTTCCTGCAGCCGCGCCAGCCATCCGTCGGAGGGCAGCGCCTCCGCCGCCTCGCGCGCCTGCGCAATCGCCCGCGCGCCTTCCTCGTCATAGCTCGCCACGTCGGCCAGCCGCGCCGAAAGCCCGCGCCGCCGCCCGCGCGATTTGCCTTCGGGGCCGATCACCCAGCGGCGCAGCTCGATCGTCTCCGCACCGGTGAGTGCGGCGGAGAACGTCGAATCCGCGGCTTCGAACACATGGTGCCCTTCGTCGAACACGATCCGCGTGGGGCGCTGCGCGGCATCGCGGCCGCGCGCGGCGTTGACCATGACCAGCGCGTGGTTGGCGATCACCAGTTCGGCATCGGCGGAGGCGCGCACCGCGCGCTCGATGAAGCATTTGCGGTAGTGCGGGCAGCCGGCATAGACGCATTCGCCACGCTGGTCGGTCAGCGCGCTGATCCCGCGCTTGCGAAACAGCGTGCCCAGCCAGCCGGGCAGGTCGCCGCCGATCATGTCGCCGTCCTGGCTGTAAGCGGCCCAGCGCGCGACAAGTTGCGCCAGGATCGCCGCGCGCCCGGCGAAGCCGCCCTGCAGCGCGTCTTCCAGGTTCAGCAGGCACAGGTAGTTCTCGCGCCCCTTGCGCACCACTACCGGTGCCTTGCCGTGGCGCTCGGCCGGAAACGCCCGCCGGCTTTCGCGCCGCAATTGCCGTTGCAGGGCCTTGGTATACGTCGAAACCCACACGGTACCGCCCGATTTCTCCGCCCATAGCGAGGCGGGGGCGAGATAGCCGAAGGTCTTGCCGGTGCCGGTCCCGGCTTGCGCCAACAGCATGTGCGGCTGGCCCGAACCGGTGCCGCGCGGCGGGCGCGGCGCGAACATCCCGGCGGCCTCGCGCGCATATGCTCGCTGCGCTGGTCGCGCTTCGGCGTCGCGGCCGGTCAGCACGGCAAGCCGCTGCTCCACGTCCTCCCCGGACAGCGTTACCTGCGCCGGCTGCGGGCGTTCGGCCGTTTCTTCCCATTCGGGCAGGCGCGTGAACAGCCAGCGTTCGGCGCGTTCGGGCCGCCGGATGCGGG
This sequence comes from Novosphingobium sp. MD-1, assembly GCF_001014975.1. Lineage (GTDB taxonomy): Bacteria > Pseudomonadota > Alphaproteobacteria > Sphingomonadales > Sphingomonadaceae > Novosphingobium. Next base: position 267,425 of record NZ_BBXA01000029.1, read on the forward strand.
GGGCAAGCAGCGTTGCCCAGGGCCAGCGCATCCGCACCAGCGATTGGAGCGCCGTCCAGGCGCCTTCGCGCTCGGCCCAGTCCGGGCTTTCGCACACCGCCAGCAGGGCCTCCGCCGCTTCCTGCAACAGCAGCGGCACGGCATCGTCGCTGGCCGGCTCCGCAAGATTCAGGGCATGGGCAAGGCCCTTGGGCGTGGGCACCACGAACCGCGCCGGGTGAACGAAGGCATAGAGTTCGAGCAGGTCCAGCCCGGACAGGTCCGGATAGCCCAGCCGGCTTGCCACCAGCGGGGCGTTCAGCAGCAGCAGCGGCGTATCGGCCGCAGCCATGATCGCATCGCCCTTGCCCACCGCGCGCGTGGACGGGCTGCCCGTCAGCGCGGCATCGCGCAGCCAGCAGCCGCCATGGCTGGCATGGAGCGCGGGAAGGGTAAGGGCAGCCATCCGTTCCGCATAGAACGGAACTGGAACGCGGGGCAAGCCATGGCCTGTCGCGTTTCCCGATGCGCCGCTGCCTGAAACGGCGAAGATTGGGGATTATCAAGCTAAAACAATCATATGATTGGCAGAGATCATGCTGAAGCGATCTTTGCCCGCGGTCTACGTACTGACACGGATGCCCTGAAACCCCCCGCTTCCACACCGGTCTTTGCCCCGGGACCAGCAGGTCCGCGCCGGATCGTTCCGGCAGACAGAGTGGAGGTACTTGTCATGACCGTTATCAATACGAACATCAACGCGATACGCGCGGCGAACGCATCCAACAGCGCAACCAAGACCCTGGGCCTTTCGATGGAGCGCCTGTCCACCGGCATGCGCATCAACAGCGCCAAGGATGACGCGGCCGGCCTTGCCATCACCACGTCCATGACCTCGCAGATCAAGGGCATGAGCCAGGGCATCCGCAACGCCAACGATGGCATCTCGCTGGCGCAGACCGCCGAAGGCGCGCTGGGCGAAGTGACCAACATGCTCCAGCGCATCCGTGAGCTGGCGAACCAGTCGGCTTCGGGCACCTATCAGGACACCACCGACCGCGTTTACATGCAGACCGAAGTGACCGCGCTGACCGAGCAGATCGGCAGCGTCTTCAGCACGGTCAAGTTCAACGGCAACGCGCTGTTCAGCACCACGGCCGGCACCGACGTGTCGATCGACATCCAGGCGGGGGCCAACAGCGGCGATACCGTGACGCTGACCAGCACGGCCATCGACGGCACGAACCTGGCCGCAGCCGCGCTCGACGTCACCACGGCGGCCAAGGCCGTGACCACGATGAGCAACGTGGAAGCCGCGCTTTCGGATGTCAGCGCGACGCGCGCCTCGCTGGGCGCGGGTCAGAACCGGCTGGAATCGGTGGTGAACAACCTCACCAGCAACGTGACCAACTTGTCGGAAGCGCGTTCGCGGATTCAAGACACCGATTATTCGGCCGAAACCACGGCGCTAGCGAAGTCGCAGATCCTCAGCCAGGCCTCGACCGCCATGATCGCACAGGCCAACCAGGCCCAGCAGACCGTCCTGACGCTGCTGCGCTAATGGCTCTCCCCCGCGTCTTGCGCCGCAGCGTGGCCGCCCCGCACCCTGGCGGGGCGGCCGTTCTTTTTTTGGGTTGCGCGGCGCGGTGTCCTTCCCACGATCGGGCCACGTCGTCAGCGGCGCCAGCTTTTCCTTGCGCAAGCGGGGCAGGCGGGCGAAAGGACGCCCGCTATGACCGACACCGAAACCCGTCCGCCGTCCGTGCTCGAAGCCGCGCAGGTCTCCAAGGCCTGGCCGTTCGAGGAAGCCCGCAAGATCGTGAAGCGGTATCCGGGCGGCAAACGCGATGCCGCCGGAAATCTGGCGCCCGTGCTGTTCGAGACGGGCTATGGCCCCTCGGGCCTGCCGCACATCGGCACGTTCCAGGAAGTGCTGCGCACCACGCTGGTCCGCCGCGCCTATGAAGCGCTCACGGGCGGCCATCCCACGCGCCTCGTCGCCTTTTCCGACGACATGGACGGGCTGCGCAAGGTGCCCGACAACGTGCCCAACAAGGGCCTGCTCGCCGCCTATATCGGCCATCCGCTGTCGCGCATCCCCGATCCGTTCGCCACGCACGAAAGCTTCGCGCACCACAACAACGCGATGCTGCGCGCGTTTCTGGACCGCTTCGGCTTCGACTACGAATTCGTCTCGGCCAGCGACCGCTACAATGCCGGCGGTTTCGACGATGCGCTGAAGAACGTGCTGCGCCATTACGACGCGATCATGGGCATCATGCTGCCCACGCTGCGTGAGGAACGGCGCAAGACCTATTCGCCGGTCCTGCCGGTTTCGCCGACCAATCATCAGGTGCTGCAGGTGCCGGTTGACGTGGTCGATGCGGAAGCGGGCGTGATCCGGTTCGAGGACGTGACCGGCGAGATGGTCGAACAGTCGATCCTGGGCGGGCGCTCCAAGCTGCAATGGAAGGTCGACTGGGCGATGCGCTGGGTGGCGCTCGGCGTCGATTACGAGATGTGCGGCAAGGACCTGACCGACAGCGTCACGCAGTCGGGCCGGATCGCGCAAGTGCTGGGTGGGCGCCGGCCCGAAGGACTGATCTACGAGCTGTTCCTGGACGAGAAGGGCGAGAAGATCTCCAAGTCCAAGGGCAACGGGCTGACCATCGAGCAGTGGCTTGACTACGGCAGCGAGGAAAGCCTGGGATTCTACCTGTTCCGCGAGCCCAAGAGCGCGAAGTCTCTGCACGTTGGCATCATCCCGCGCGCGGTGGACGAATACTGGCAGTTCCGCGAGAAGCTGCCCGCGCAGCCGATCGAACAGCAACTGGGCAACCCGGTGTGGCACCTGCTGCGCGCCAACGGCGATGCCGCCGGGGCGGGCGAGAAGCTGCCGGTCACTTATGGCCTGCTGCTCAATCTGGTGGGCGTGCTCGGCGCGGGCGCGACGCGCGAACAGGTCTGGTCGTATCTTGCCAACTATGTGGAGGATGCCGATCCCGCTGCGCATCCCGCGCTCGATACGCTGGTGACCTGCGCGCTGGCCTATAACCGCGATTTCATCGCGCCCACGTTGCAGCGGCGCAAGCCGGAGAACGGCGAGATCGCGGCGCTGACCGCGCTGGACGAGGAACTGGCCGCCGCCAGCGCCGACACCACCGCCGAGGAATTGCAGAACATCGTCTACGAGATCGGCAAGGACCCGCATTACGGCTTCGAGAGCCTGCGCGACTGGTTCAAGGCGCTTTACGAGACGCTGCTCGGCTCCAGCCAGGGGCCGCGCATGGGCAGCTTCATCGCGCTCTACGGCATCGAGAACACGCGCAAGCTGATCGCCGAGGCGCTGGAAGGCTGAGCGCTTCTGGCCCAACCCGCCAGGGGTCGAGTGCTCCACGAACTCCCTTCCCGCTTGCGGGAGGGGCTCGGGATGGGCGTCGTGACGCTATCCCCGCTGCCCCGCGATCCAGCGGTCGACCTTCGCTTCCAGAACCGGCATGGGCAGCGCGCCGCTGCCCAGCACCTGATCGTGAAACGCGCGAATGTCGAAGCGCGGGCCGAGTTCCGCTTCGGCCTTGCGACGCAGGCGCTGGATGGTGAGCGCGCCGATTTTGTAGGATAGCGCCTGCCCCGGATTGGCGATGTAGCGTTCGACTTCGGCGGTCGCATCGCTGCGACCCATGCCGGAATTGGCCAGCATGTAGTCGATCGCCTGTTCGCGCGTCCACCGCTTGGCGTGGATGCCGGTGTCCACCACCAGCCGCATGGCCCGCAGCATCTCGTCGTCCAGTGTGCCCCAGTGCTGCATCGGGTCCTTGTAGAACCCCATCTCGTAGCCCAGCGTCTCGGCATAGAGCGCCCAGCCTTCGACATAGGCGGTATTGCCGCCGAAACGCTGGAAATCGGGCAGGCTGGCGTTCTCCTGGGCCAGGCTGATCTGGAAATGATGCCCCGGCGCACCTTCGTGGAGGTAAAGCGTGGTGATGCCGGTCAGGAAGCGGCTTTTGAGGTCGTAGGTGTTGTAGAAGAACACGCCCGGTCGACTGCCGTCCGGGGCGCCCTGGCTATAGCTGCCGCCGGCTTCGTAGCGCGCGCGATAGGCGGGGTAGGGCTGGATCAGCAGTGGCGTGCGCGGCAGGTGCAGGAAATAGCGCGGCGCCTGCGCTTCGACTTTGCGGCCCACGGCGCGAAAGCCCTCGGCAAGTTGCGCGTCGGTCCGCGGATGGTATCGGGGGTTCACCCGCAATTCGTCGAAGAACGCCTTGAGCGGACCGGCATAGCCCAGTTCCGTTTTCACCCCTTCCATCTCGCGCTGGATGCGCGCCACTTCACCAAGGCCCAGATCGTGCACTGCATCGGGATCGAGCGGCAGGGTCGTGTGATTGCGGATGAGCAGCCGATAGAGCCTGTCTCCGCCCTTCATCGCCCACAATCCGGCATCCTCGCGCGCGACAGGGTAGTATTCCTCCGCAAGGAAAGCCCGAAGTTTGTGATAAGCGGGGTACACCGATTGACTGATTGTCTGCCGGAAGGCGGCGGCGATGCGCCGTTTGGCGCCGGTGCCGTATCGCGCGGGATACTGCGCGACGGGCGAATAGAACGGGGATCGCTGGACCGGCTGCGCCAGGATCGTATCGATCTGCGCGATCATGTTGCGCACGGTCAGGCGGGATTCGATCGCGCCGCCCGCCATGCCTTCGCGGAAACGGGCGATGGCATGGTCGAAGACCTGCGGCAGCGCCCGGTCACGCGCCAGAAGCGCGTCGAAATCGGCGGGCGTTTCCAGCGGGACAGGCGTTTCGGACGAAGCAAGGCCGGGAAACTCGACGTGAAAGCCGCCGAAGTGGTTGAACGGCCGAACCGCGGTGAGCGCCTCCACCTGCGGAGCCAGCGCATCGCGTTCCTGGAGCTTGGCATCGCGGAACACGTCGTAGGAAATGCGGTGCGCGTCATCGAGCTGATTGCGATCGATCCTGTCCAGCCGGGCCAGCGTGGCAGCGTTGGTTTCGCGCAGGCGGTGGACGATTTCCGGCGTGAACAGCAGCAGGAAGCGGTCGAGCGGAATCTGTTCGCCCTGTTCCAGCGCACCGAGCGGGTCGAGCGCCTGTTCCGCCCGGCTGTCGTCCATGAACAACCGGTCGAGCGCCAGGGCTGCTTCGCTTTGCCGGACGAAGCCGGCCTTCGCGGTGGCTTGCGGGACGGGCCGATCTGCCAGTGGGGAGGTCTGCGGGGCGCTTGCCGCTGCCGTCAACCCCAGGGCAAGGACCAATGCGGTGCCGCGAAGCAGGCGCCAGCTTGCAGCCCCTCTTGCCGGAACCATCGGGTTTGCCGTGCCCGCCCCCCGGATCAGCCCCATGCGCGTGTCCGGTACCACTTGGTGAGGACGTACTTGGTGCCTTTGAGCACCGGCCGGCCGGCATGAAGGCTGTTGGGGTTGGGAGTGCCATCCACGGCCATGTTGTTCCACACCAGCAACGCGCCGCGTTGGGGGGGAATCGACAGGTCGACCTTTGGAAAATCGGTCGAGCCGCCTTCCTCGACGGCGTTGAGATAGGCCATGGCGGTCCAGCTTCGCTGACCCCCACGCCCCATCTCCCGATCCCAGAACGGCTGGTCCGGATTAAAATGGTCAAAATGGGGACAAAATTCCTGTCCGGGGGTGTAACGCTGCCCCTGAATCGTCTCTCCGGTGTCGGGGTCGAGCCCCACCAGGTCATCGATTCTGCGCTGCAACATCAGGGTGAACGGGTCCCACGGATCGACGTCGCCGGAGTAGCTCGTGCGGCCCCCGCTGCGGTTGCCATCGTAGGTAAGCGATGGGCGCGCGACGTCGTCAATGGTCGCGATCAGCCGCTGGCATTCCGCTTCGGAAAGGAAGTTGGAAACTCCATATATTTCAAGGCCTTCAACCGGAAGGCGATAGGCCGCGGGATCGGCATCCAGACGGGCGCGAACGGTCTGGCCGATACGCTTGAGAAGGGCGGCGTCCGGATGCGGACGGGACTTGCGAGACAGGGAGATCATGGGCGCCGCTTTCATGACCCAAGGCGGGACGGGGAGCAAGAGGCGTGGGCGCCTTGTGACGGATGTCACACCCCGCGTTCAGGGGCGATTTAAGGTTAATGCGGTTTTGATCCGATCCGGTGGCGAGCCGTTGCCAGTCAGGGCAAATACTGTGAATATTGGCGTAGGAAGAAGTCGTTAAATAAATACCGGGAAGTAGGAATCGAAGTCCTAACTTTGCGGAAGGGTCGAATTGGAATGCTATGCCTAATAGCGGGCAAGGAATTCTATGTTCTTCTTTCGCTAATTTGGGATGACCTACTTTTGATATAGGGAGGTCGTATTCCATTGGAAGCCCTGATCGATACTGAGGCCGAAGCTTATCGGCTCGCTCAAGCCCTGTATAACTTGCGCCGTAAGCGCGATTCCGCCCTGGGGCCAAGGCGGATTTTCGGCGAGCCGGCGTGGGATATACTTCTGGACCTGTACATCGCCAGCAAACGCGGCATGGAAATCCAGGTTTCCAGCGTGTGCATCGAGGCCGGTGTCCCTTCCACCACCATCCTGCGGTGGATTGCCCGACTGGAAAAGGAAGGCCTGCTTTACCGCAAGGCTGACCGGGGAGATGCGCGCCGCCGCTTCGTGCGCCTGACCGATGAAGGCCATGCCGTGATGCGGCGCGTGTTGCGCGCGATCGGGCCGATCAGCTGAGAAGCGGCGGACCGCGGTGATTCCCGACGGTCGCTGCGAGCCGTCGCTGGCGCGTTCCTGAAGCGTTCGACCCGCCGGTTGGCACGGGCCACCGGCGGGTCGTCGCGTCTTTAGAACCGGCGGTTTCCGGTCTGGATGTCACCAGAAGTATCTGGGCGTTACCAGAAGAAATCGTAGATCACGTCTACGACCTCGCCGGAATAGACATCTACCAGCAGGACGTCGTTGTAGTAGCGAACCCAGCGATAGGGGCCGTACACGTCCGGCAGACGATAGGACCACGGATCGTTGATCCAGTACTGGTTGCCGAAGAACACGCTATCCAGGAAGAAGCCTACCCTGAGGCGGCTGTACGAATACCCGCGATAGGGCGCATAGTAGGGCCGGGACCGGAAAATGCTGCGGTTTTCGGCACGATAGCCGCGCCAATCGTAGCGCCGGTCACGCCGCCAGTCGCTGTTCCAGCCACCGCCATTGTTCCAGCGTCCGCGGTCCCCCCGCCAGCTTTCACCCGAGCGCCAGCCGTCGTTGCCGCGCCAACCATCGTTGCCACGCCAGCGATTGTCCCGCCCGCGATCGTATCCGCGATTGTCGTTCCGCCACTGGCCGTTGCCATAATGGACGCCCACGCCATCGCGATAGGTCGGCCCGGGGCGGGTATTGTCGGGACGCGGGCCATCGGGCCGGCGACCGTCCGGGCGCGGGTTCGGATTGCCGCGCTGCCAGTCGCCATTGCGGCCTCCCTGCCAGCCACCCCCCTGCCAGCCACCCCCTTGCCAGCGATCACCGCGGTCCTGCGGCGCCGGACGGACACCACCATCGCCGCCTCCCTGCCAGGAGCGGGGCGCGCGTGGCGCCTGCTGCTGGGGCATGGAGGGTTGCGATTGAGGACGATTCTGGTTCCAGCCGCCCGGATTGCCGCCACCCCAGTTGCGTTGCGGCTGAGGTTGGGGCTGGGGCTGGGGCTGGGGCTGGGGCTGCGGTTGGGCCTGTTGCGGAGCGGGGCGATTCCAGCCGCCTCCACCGCCGCCGCCTCCACCATTGCTCCCTCCGTTCCAGCCGCCACCCCGGTTGCCACCACGGCCCGGACCGGGCTCAGTCCCGCGCGCCTCGCGCCCCGCGCCGCGCCAGTCGCCCTGCTGGGCGAAAGCGGCCGTGGGAAGCGCGGCCACCGTCGAGGCGAGCGCGGCCGCCGCCAGCAGGCTGTTCCTGAAGAATGTGATCCCGGCCATGGCCGCTCTCCGATGCACCTGTGGTCACGGCCCATCCCGTGACGTCATGTGACACAGTGTTACCGGAGTCGCGCTGTCGCGCCGCTGAACCGCTTGCAAGGGCATTCGTTCAGCTTTCCCGAAACGGCACAGCGAAACGGGGCGGGAACCGTGCTCCCGCCCCGCACCGTGTTTCAGGCTCCGCCGATGGAAATCAGCGTGTCAGTTTCTTGTAGGCCAGCGCGGTGGGCCGGTCGGCCGCGTCGCCCAGGCGACGGCGCTTGTCTTCCTCGTAAGCCGCGAAGTTGCCTTCGAACCATTCGACATGGCTGTTGCCCTCGAACGCCAGGATATGCGTGGCCAGACGGTCGAGGAAGAAGCGGTCGTGGCTGATGACCACGGCGCAGCCGGCGAAGTTCTCGATCGCGTCTTCCAGCGCCGCCAGCGTTTCCACGTCGAGGTCGTTGGTCGGTTCGTCGAGCAGCAGCACGTTGCCGCCGGCCTTAAGCATCTTGGCCATGTGCACGCGGTTGCGCTCACCGCCCGAAAGCTTGCCGACGTTCTTCTGCTGGTCCGGACCCTTGAAGTTGAACGCGCCGACGTAGGCGCGCGTAGACATGTCCTGCCCGTTGACCTTCATGTAATCGAGGCCATCCGAGATTTCCTGCCACACGTTGTTGGCCGGGTTCAGGTCGTCGCGGCTCTGGTCGACATAGCCGAGGTGGACGGTCGAACCGATTTCCACCGAACCGGTGTCTGGCACTTCCTTGCCGGTCAGGATCTTGAACAGCGTGGATTTGCCCGCGCCGTTCGGCCCGATCACGCCGACGATGCCACCGGGCGGCAGCATGAACGACAGGTCTTCGAACAGCAGCTTGTCGCCATAGGCCTTCGAGATGTTCTTCACCTCGATCACCTTGCCGCCAAGGCGCTCGGGCACCTGGATCACGATCTGCGCCTTGCCGACCGGACGGTTATCCTGCGCGTTCTGCAGTTCCTCGAACTTGCGGATACGTGCCTTGGACTTGGTCTGGCGCGCGGCCGGGGTCTGGCGGATCCACTCGAGTTCGCGCTGCAGCGCCTTCTGCTTGCCGCTTTCCTCGCGCTCTTCCTGGGCCATGCGCTTGGCCTTGGTTTCGAGGTAGGTCGAGTAGTTGCCCTCGTAAGGGAAGTACTTTCCGCGGTCGAGTTCGAGAATCCAGCCCACCACGTTGTCAAGGAAGTAGCGGTCGTGGGTGATCATCAGCACCGCACCGGCATAGTCCTTGAGGTGGTTTTCCAGCCATTCGACGGATTCGGCGTCAAGGTGGTTGGTCGGTTCGTCGAGCAGCAGGATCGAAGGCTTCTGGATCAGCAGGCGGGTCAGCGCGATGCGGCGCTTTTCACCACCCGAAAGGCTTGCCACCGACCAGTCGCCGGGAGGGCAGCGCAGCGCTTCCATGGCGATTTCGAGCTGGTTGTCGAGCGTCCAGCCATCGACCGCGTCGATCTTGTCCTGAAGCTCGGCCATCTCCGCACCCAAGGCGTCGAAGTCGGCGTCTTCCTCGGCCATTTCCATGCCGATCTGGTTGAAGCGCTCGACCATGTCCGCCGTCGCGCGCGCACCGTCCTTGACGTTTTCGAGCACGGTCTTGCTCTCGTCGAGCTGCGGCTCCTGCTCGAGATAGCCGACGGTGATGTTCTCGCCCGGCCATGCTTCGCCGGTGAAGTCCTTGTCGATCCCGGCCATGATCTTGATCAGGGTCGATTTACCGGCGCCGTTCGGGCCGACGATGCCGATCTTGGCGCCCTGATAGAACTGCAGGTTGATATTGTTCAGCACCGGCTTCTGTGCGCCGGGGAAGGTCTTCGTCATGTCCTTCATGACGTAGGCGTATTGGGCGGCCATGATCGTTCCTTGGTGGAATGGCGTGCGAACTCGGCACTTGATGCGGCCTCTAGCCAAGCGGGAAGGGCCGGGCAAGCGGGCGTTTTGGCGGATAGGGTGTTGGCAGGAGAGCACCCCAAAGATAGGAGAGGTTTCATGCGAAACAAGCTCCGCGCGCTCGCGCTCTCCGCCGCCTTCGTTCCCCTCGTTGCCGCGCAGGCGGAACCGCCGAAGGACGATGTCGCGTGGAACATCGTGGCGGGGCTGACCACCGATGTCGGCCCGCGCCTTGCTGGCAGCGAGGCAGAGGCCCGGGCACGGGTATGGGCGTCGGAAAAGCTGAAGGCGCTGGGCTTCCGCAATGTCGCGGTCGAGCCGTTTCCCATCCGCGGCTATGTGCGCGGCGTGGATCGCGCGCGGCTGGTCGCGCCGGTGCCGCAAAATCTGGCCGTGACCGCGCTGGGCTATAGCGGCACCACCCCGGATGCTGGGATCGAGGGCGAACTCGTCTATTTCCCCACACTCGACGCGCTGAAGGCCGCGCCGGACGGTTCGCTGGCCGGCAAGATCGCCTACATCGACCACGCCATGCGCGCGGCGCAGGATGGCAGCGGCTACGGCCCCTATGGCAATGCCCGGCGGCAGGGTCCGGCCATCGCCGCGCGCAAGGGCGCGATCGGCGTGGTGATCCGCTCGATCGGCACCGACAGCCACCGCAACCCGCATACCGGCGCCACCAACTGGCCCGATGGCGTGAAGCCGATCCCGGCCGGGGCGGTTTCGAATCCCGATGCTGATCTGATCGCGCGCACGGTGGCCGGCGGCAAGCCGGTGCGCATCGCGCTCACGCTAACCGGCAAGACGGCAGACAACCTGCCGTCCGGCAACGTGATCGGCGAACTGCCGGGCAGCGATCCATCGCTGCCGCCGATCCTGGTGGGCTGCCATCTCGATAGCTGGGATCTCGGCACCGGGGCCATCGACGATGCCGCCGGCTGCGCGATCGTGACGGCCGCCGCGCTGAAGGCGCAGGAAGGGGGCAAGCCCTTGCGCACGATCCGCGTGCTGTGGGCGGGGAGCGAGGAACTGGGCGGCTTCGGCGGCAAGGCCTATGCGGACAAGCATGGGGAACCGCACGCGCTGGCGATGGAAAGCGATTTTGGCGCGGATCGGGTGTGGCGCGTGATCACGAAGTTCGCCGCGGGCAACAAGGCGCTGGGCGATCGCATCGCCGTCGCACTTGCGCCGATGGGCATCGTCGCCGGCCATGGCGAGGTGGAGGGCGGAACCGACGTGGGCTTCGTGATCGCCAGGCAGAAGCTGGCCGTGGTCGATCTCAACCAGGACGGCACGCACTATTTCGACCTGCACCACACGCCCGACGATACGCTCGACAAGGTCGATCCGCAGGCGCTGGCGCAGAACGTCGCGGCGTGGACGGCGGTGCTCAAGGTCGTGGCCAACGCGGCGGAGCCGATCCAGCCGGTCGAATGACGCGCGGCATGTAAAGCGCGTCATCCCCGCGAAAGCGGGGATCTCGTGAGGTCGGGCGGTGCCTTGTTCCCCTGTAAAGGCCTGAGGCCCCCGCTTTCGCGGGGGCGACGGTGTACTGTATCAGATCCGTTCGATGATGATCGCGGGCGCCATGCCGCCGGCGGCGCACATGGTGACGAGACCATAGCGGCCGCCGGTGCGCTCCAGTTCGTCGAGCGCGGTGCCGATCAGGATCGAGCCCGTGGCGCCGATCGGGTGGCCCAGCGCCATCGCGCCGCCGTTGGGGTTCACCTTCGACCGGTCGAGGTCGAGATCGCGGATGAACTTTTCGGCGACCACCGCGAAGGCTTCGTTGATTTCCCAGACGTCGATGTCGTCCTTGGTCAGCCCGGCCTTGGCGAGCACCTTCTTCGCCGCCGGAACCGGGGCGTTGAGCATGAGCGTGGGATCGTCACCCTGGTTGGCGTAAGCAACGATGCGGGCGCGGGGCTTCAGCCCGTGCTTGTCGGCATAGTCCTTCGAGGTGACGAGGATGGCGGCGGCGCCATCCACCACGCCCGAGGAGTTGCCCGCGTGGTGGAAATGCTGGATTTCCACGTCGGGATAGCGGCGGTTGATCTGCTTGCGGAAGGTGGTTCCGCCAAGGTCGAAATCGGCCAGCCCGGCGAAGCTGGGCTTGAGCGCGGCGAGGCCCTCGGCGGTGGTTTCGGGGCGGGGGAACTCCTCGCGATCGAGCGCGACCGAGCCGTCCTCGTTATAGACCGGCACGACCGATTTGGCGAAGCGGCCTTCCTTGATCGCCACGTCGGCGCGCTGCTGGCTGACGAGCGCGAGAGCATCGAGCGCTTCGCGGCTGATGCCCTCGATCGAGGCGATCGCATCGCCGCAAACGCCCTGGTGCGATTGCGGGTGAATGGCGTCGAGCGCCGCGTTGCCCGAACCCATGCCCAGCGGCTTGATGCCGGCATTGGCCTGTTGCGCGCCGTGGGCGGCGGTGAAGCTCATCATTTCGGTGCCGCCGGCGATCACGCAGTCTTCCATGCCCGACATGACCGAGGCGCAGGCGAGGTTCACCGAGGTAATGCCACCGCCGCAGAACCGGTCGAGCGTGGTGCCGCTGGCGGTGATGTCATAGCCGGCGGCCAGCGCCGACATGCGGCCAAGGTCGCCACCCTGCTTGCCGACCTGCGACGAGGTGGACCAGATGATGTCGTCCACGGTGGACGTGTCGAGGTGGTTGCGGTCCTTGATCGCCTTGAGCACGGTGGCGGCAAGGTGCTGCGGATGCAGGTGCGAAAGCGCGCCCTTGCCGGGCTTGCCCACGCCGCGCGGCGTGCGGACGGCGTCGATGATATAGGCTTCGGCCATGGTCAGTCTCTCCCTGTGGCGGTGCCGGGCAACGGTGTCCGGCGGCTCGCTGGATGAAGTATTTAATCGATCGATTAATACGCGTGAGCGGTCTCTGCAAGTCCAATTCGCCGGGCGCAACCATGCGGCATCCGCATCCGCCCCTCTCGACACCGTTTCGGCGGCGTGCCTATGATGTCCGTCATGCTCACCGACCAACTGCTCGATCAGGCGCGTGGACTGTCCGAACGGATCGTCTCCTTGCGCCGCGCGATTCACGCCGAACCGGAACTGGGCCTGCAGACGCCGAAGACGCGCGACAAGGTGCGCGCCGCGCTGGCCCATCTGCCGCTCGAATGGCGGGAAGGGCCGTCCACCACCGGTCTTGTCGCCACGTTGAAGGGCGGCGCGGGGGAAGGGCGCACCGTGCTGCTGCGGGGCGACATGGATGCCCTGCCGATGCCCGAGGAAACCGGGCTGCCCTATGCCTCGACCATTCCCGGCGCGATGCACGCCTGCGGGCATGACACGCATACCGCGATGCTGGCCGGCGCCGTCGAGCTTTTGGCGGCCCGCCGGGAAAGCTGGGCGGGCGAGGTCCGCTTCATGTTCCAGCCGGGCGAGGAAGGCTGGCACGGCGCGCGCTTCATGCTCGAAGACGGTCTGCTGGGCGGCGATGATCGCCCGCTGCCCGAGGCGGCGTTCGCGCTGCATATCATGCCCAACAGCCCGCATGGCCTTGTTGCCGGGCGTGCCGGCCCGCTGATGGCCTCGGCCGACCAGTTCGAGATCGTGGTTCGGGGCAGCGGCGGCCACGCCTCCATGCCCCATTACACACTCGATCCCGTGCCGGTGGCCTGCGAGATCGTGACCGCGCTGCAGGCCATGGTCACGCGCAAATTCCCGGTCGCCGATCCCGTCGTCGCCACCGTGGCCAAAGTGGAAGCGGGCACGGCGCACAACGTGATTGCCGATACCGCGACGCTGGGGGGCACGCTGCGCACGCTCTCGCCCACCAACCGCGAGGCTCTGCGCGAGGGATTGCGCACGCTGGCAACGCATATCGCCGCGGCGCACGGTATGACGGCAGACGTGACGCTCACGCCCGGTTTCCCGGTTACGGTCTGCGATGCTCGCGCGGTCGATCTTGGCGAAAAGGTGGCGCGGCAATTGCGCGGGCCGGATGCGTTTCACCGCCTGACCGACCCGATCATGGGGGCGGAGGATTTCTCCTACGTGCTGGAAAAGGTGCCGGGCGCGATGTTCTTCCTGGGCGTTGCGCACGAGGGGACCGACTGGCGGCACGCCTGCGGCATCCATTCGACGCGGATGGTTGTGGATGAGGCTGTTCTTCCATTGGGAACGGCATTGCTGGCGGGATGTGCCGAGGCGTTTCTGGCGGAAGGTTTCGCATGATCTGGTGGAATGGGGCGATGCCCTCGCTCGAGCGGCTGACGCGCATGGGCACGAAGGCCATGCCCGCGCTGCTGGGTATCGAGTTCGACGATTGCGGGCCGGACTGGATCCGGGCGCGAATGCCGGTGGACGAACGCACGCACCAGCCGTTCGGGCGGCTGCATGGCGGCGCTTCGGTGGCACTGGCGGAAACAGTCGGCTCGATGGCGGCGGCGATGACCGTCGATCCGGACAAGTTTGTCGGGGTCGGGATGGAGATCAACGCCAACCACGTTCGTCCCGTCCGCGATGGATGGGTCTATGCGACAGCCCGGCCGGAGGCGCTGGGCAGAACCACGCACGTCTGGTCGATTCGCATCGAGGACGGGGAAGGCCGGCTGGTGTGCGTTTCACGCCTGACCGTGGCGATCATTCCGCTCGACCGGAAGTAACGTGCCGCCAACTATCAACACGGTCGCTGTCAAAATTTACCGTGTGCTGGAACCATCCGGCGGGAAAAGCATTGTCGGCGGTATAGAAGACCAGCGGCAATGCGGCCGCGCCCGGGACAAATCGGTTTGGTGACGCAGGACAACAGCTATTCGGGCATGACCGGTGCCGGTCACCATGAAAGTCCCAAGCGGATTCTGGTTCTGGACGACGAGCCGTTGATTCTGCTGGATCTGGAATGCGCCGTCGCTGATGCCGGGTGCGTGCCGCTGACCGCCCTTGAACCTGACGAAGCTCTTCAAATCCTTGATGTCGAGCCGGTCTGCGCGGCCATTCTCGATGTGTCGCTGGGGCAGGGCAAGACCTGCGAGCCGGTCGCGCGGGCGCTCGCCGCGCGCGGCGTGCCCTATGTGCTGCATACCGGGGACGTCGAGCGGCTGGACATGGCGGTGCGCGATCTTGGCGGGATTCTCGTGCCCAAACCGACGCCGGCCTCCGTCGTGGTGACGCGTGCCCTGCAATGCGCTTGCGGTGACGCCCGGCAGATATGAACCACCCGCGTTAACCGTCACTGTCTTGCAATCGGCCTGCCGCAGGGCAACAAGGCATCCCGAACGAGGAGCCTGACTAGATGATCGATGCGGACACCCGCGTCCTGCCCATGCAGGGTATTCACAACTTTCGGGACTACGGCGGGTATCGCGCGCGCGGCGGTGCCATCCGCCAGGGCGTGCTGTGGCGATCGGGCCAGCATGGCGATGCCACGGCGGACGATCTCGATGCGGTGCATCGGCTGGGCATCGCCACCGTGATCGACTTGCGCGGCGATAGCGAGCGCGAAGCCTGTCCGTGCCTGCGCCATCCCGAATTCGAAGGGCATGTCCTGTTCCACCCGGGCGAGACGGCCAGCGCTCATGGCCGCGCGGCGCACGAGGAAGCGGCGGAGCAAGTCCGCACCGCCGCCGACGCGCACGCCGCGATGATCCGGCTCTACGAAACCCTGCCGTTCCGCCCCGTGCTGGTCGGCACCTATCGCCTCTATCTGCGCGCGCTGGTCGATCGGGACGGGGCAAGCCTGCTGCATTGCCTGGCCGGCAAGGACCGGACGGGCGTGGCCGCCGCGCTGGTGCATCACCTGCTGGGCGTCCATCCCGACGATATCGTGGAAGATTACCTGCTGACCAACACGGCGGGCAACGCCGAGGCGCGTATCGCGGCGGGCGCGCGCCACGTTCGCGCCGGGTTCGGCCGCCACATGGACGATGCGGCGGTGCGGGTGCTGATGTCGGTCCATGCCGATTACCTCGACACGAGCCTTACCGCGATTCGCGAACAACATGGCTCGGTAGAGGCCTATGCCGATGCGGTGCTGGGCTTCGGCAAAGCCGATATCGCGGCGCTGGAGCGGCGCCTGATAGTCTGACCTCGCCGATCACAAGGCGAATTTGCCGGATAACCGGACCGCGCGGACTCGCATTCCGCGCCCCGGTTTCCTATGTCGCGTGCCCAGTTTCGGCATCCGTTGCCAAGGCCCCGACCGGAGTTCACCATGGCCACCACGCACAAGACCCGCATGCTCATCATCGGTTCCGGCCCTGCCGGGCTCACCGCCGCGATCTATGGCGCGCGAGCGGGTATGGAGCCGATCGTGGTGCAGGGGCTGCAGCCGGGCGGGCAGCTGACCATCACCACCGATGTCGAGAACTATCCCGGTTTCCGCGAAGCTGTGCAGGGGCCGTGGCTGGTGCAGGAAATGCAGGCCCAGGCCGAGCACGTCGGCACACGGATGCTGTGGGACACGATCACCGAGGTCAGCCTGGAAGGCCCGCCGTTCCGCGCGGTGGGCGATAGCGGCGACATCTACGAAGGCGATACGCTGGTGATCGCCACGGGCGCGCAGGCCAAGTGGCTGGGCGTGCCGGGCGAAGTCGAGTTCGGCGGCAAGGGCGTCTCCGCCTGCGCCACTTGCGACGGGTTCTTCTATCGCGGCAAGAAAGTCGTGGTCATCGGCGGCGGCAACACCGCTGTCGAGGAAGCGCTCTACCTGACCAACCATTCGCAAGACGTGACGATCATCCACCGCCGCGATTCCTTCCGCGCCGAAAAGATCCTGCAGGACCGCCTGTTCGCGCATCCCCATGTGAGGGTGCTGTGGAACAAGAAGGTCGACCGTTTCGTGGGCGAACCCGGCAAGGGCCTGACCGGCGTGGCGGTGATCGATACCGAAACGGGCGAACAGTCGGTGGTGGAGACGGACGGCGCCTTCGTCGCGATCGGCCACGCCCCGGCCACCGAACTGTTCAAGGGCAAGCTGGAACTGGACGAAAGCGGCTATATCGTCGTTCAGCCCGGCACGCCCAAGACCGCGATCCCCGGCGTGTTCGCGGCCGGCGACGTGATGGACCACACCTATCGCCAGGCGGTGACGGCGGCCGGCACCGGTTGCATGGCGGCGCTGGATGCGGAACGGTTCGTGGCCGAACTCGATTTCGCGGCCAGCAAGGCCGAAGCGGTCGGCTAATCCAGCACGTCCAGCAGGCGCGTGAACAGCCATTCGCGCGCCGCGTCGTCGGAAAAGCTGTGCGATGCGCTGGCGATCCGCTGGACGCGCGCATCGTCTTTGGGCCACGCCGCCTCGAACAGTTGCGCGGTGCGGTCACCGCTGGCGAGCAGGATGGTGAGCGGCCCGGCGAATGCGTCTGCCCCGGCGCGCAACGCATCCACCAGGGAGGAGGGCGCGGCCGCCGGCGCGGCGGCGCTGCGCAGGCCGCGGAACAGCTTGGCGAGGTTTACGCCGCCCGATAGCAGGCGCAGCACTTCGCGCGGGTTCCTCAGCTTGGCGAGATAGCGCTGGCGGATCGCGGCGGCGGGCATCGCCGCGGGCGCTTCCTCGCCATCGATCGTCCACGGGTTTGCCAGCACCAGCGCATCGATGCCCAGCCCGGCGTGGTGCAGCAGCAGCGCCGCGGCGGCATCGCAATTGCCGAAAGCGACCACACGGCGGACTTGCGGCGCCGCCTTGCGGAACGCGGCGAGCGCGGCGGCCAGATCATCGCTGCTGGAGCGGAACCCGCCGTTGGCGCCTTCGCTGTCGCCTACCCCGCGCCGGTCGAAGCGGAACACGGGAACGCCATGGCGCGCGAGCCGGGCCGCGAGTTGAGCCTGTCCGGCCCACGCTCCGGCGCGGACCTCATTACCGCCCGAAACGATGAGCAGGCCCGTAGTCCCCGTGGCGGTGGCCATGTCCAGCGTACCGGCCAGCGCCGCGCCCGCGCACGGGAAGGTCAGGTGCAGGCGGTTCATGCCGCGATCTCGCGCGCGATCATGGCGGCCAGGGCATCCGACTGCGCAGCATCCTCGCCCGGTTCGGCGCGCAGCCAAAGCGCGCCGCCGCCAAGCTCCGCCTGCCGGATCGTGCGCTGCCCCTCGTCCGCCGGCACGGCCGTCTCCAGCCCCGCGATCAGCGAGGCGCCGCAGCGGTATCCGGCGAGGTCCAGCCCTTCGGCGCGGCCGTGCTCCAGCAGCGTCGCGCTGTCCTCATCACGCCCGGCCTCGCGCGCGGAGAGCGTTCGGGCGCGGAGCATCTGGCGCAGGACCGTGGCGCCCTTGACCGGCTCCAGCACCCAGCCCGGCAGCGAGGTGGGAAAGACCAGCGCCCCGCCACGCACCGCCAGCACACGCGTTACGGCGAAGTGCGCCGCCGCCTGTGCCATGGCGGTGCGCCAGGCGTGGAGGCTCTGGGCGGCAAAGTCCTGCGGGCTTTCGTTGCAGCCGGGCAGGTCGGGCAGGAAGCTGTCGATCCCGGCGGCGTCGAGCCGGCGCATGGTTTCGACCAGGAAGCGCCGCGTGCGGTTCGCTTCCTCGAACAGCGCGGGCACGATCAGCAGGCGGTGCGCGCGGTCACGGTCGAACGCGAGCGCCTGTTCGCTGGCGGGGCCTTCCGGGCCGGGGCAGGGCCAGTCGGCGAACACCGCGATCAGGCGGCCGCGCGCTTGGCCTGCGCGAAGGCGAGCAGGTTGCCGTAGGTTTCCAGCAACTCGCCATCGACTTCGTCATCATCGATCACGATGTCGAAGCGGTCTTCCATTTCGGTGAGCAGGCCGGCCACGGCCATCGAATCGAGTTCGGGCAGCGCGCCGAACAGCCCGGTATCCGCATCGAACGCGGCAACGCGGTCCGCCGCGAGACCCAGAACGTCGCGCAGGATCGCGCGGAGCAGCGTGTCGGTTTCGTCGTTGGCCAGACCGGTCACTATCGAACCTTCCCTGATATCATGGTTTTCGCGGCGTCTAGCCAGCGCGGGAGTCCGGAGCAAGGGGCGTTACGTCCGCCCGCCGCGCACGAGCGCCTTGGCGATGGCCGGCCAGCGGCGCGGAGCGAGCGGACGGTAGAACGCCACCTGCCAGCGCGTGCGGGTGCTTTCCATCCAGTCGCGCTTGTAGGGATCGTCGCCGGTGCCGAAGTCCACTTCGCGCACGCGGTCGCGATCGATCACGTGTTCGAACAGCGCGGCGGTCAGCAGCGTGCCGGGCGAATGGGCCTTGGCGCTTTCATCGTGCGCCAGCTTGTGAATGAAGGCGGTGCCGCCTTCCACCGTCCAGAACTGCGCGGCCACAGGCTTGCCGTCGATCGTGGCGATGCCCAGCCGCAGATTGCCGGCCGCGCTTTCGGCTTCGGCGAAGCGGCGCAGGAAGGCGGGGCTGCCTTCTTCCGGCTTCCAGCTCAGCCGATAGATTGTTTCATAGGCGGCCCAGTCCGCTTCGTTGAACGCGGTGGCGATGCGTAGATCGACTACCCCCTTCTTGCCCTTGCGGCGCACGGTTTCGCGCAGGCGGCCGGGGCGGGCGGCCCAGTATTCGGCAAAGCTGCGGCCATCGACCGGCAGGATATGGTTGGTATCGCAGGGCGTCGCGAAAGCCAGCCAGCCCGCCTTGCGGAACGCGGCGGTCAGCGGCGCCACGTCTTCCTCGGGCAGCGGTGACAGCACGATGCCGTCGTGCGTGCGTGACAGGTCGCGCGCGATGCCTTCGAGCAGCGCGACGCCCTGATCGGTCCAGCGCGCGCGGGTGAAGAAGCTGTACCAGTTGCCGAGCGGTTCCAGCGTGCCCGGCGCGGTCTGGCGCACCGGCAGCACCGCGCGTTCGTCCCCATCGCTGGCGGTTGCCAGGAAGCAGCGCGCGGGATCGAGGCATTCGCGCGCCAGCAGCGCGTACCAGTCCAGCCGGTCGAACGGCGCGTGCTGCATCTCGCGCCCGAGCAGGCGCGAAAGCGCGGCGTCTTCTTGCGCTTCGTTAAGACTGGCGTGATAGACGATGGCGCCCAAGAACCGAATTCCCCGTTGCGAAGGTCCGAAAGCCGCGTGTCCGCCGATCCCGATCCTACCGTTCATCCGCTGGACCATCTGCCGTTGCGCGGCGCGCCGGAAGCTCCGGCGCTGGTCCTGCGGAACGAGACCCTTAGCTTCCAGGCGTTAAATGACCGTGTAGGCCGGCTTGCTGCATGGCTCGCCCGGCAGGTGCCGGAAAAGGGCGCGCGGGTGGCGACATGGCTGGCCAAGACCGAACTGGCGTGCCTTATGCCGCTGGCGGCGGTGCGCGCCGGGCTGGTGCACGTTCCTGTGAACCCGCTGCTCAAGCGGGCGCAGGTGGCGCATATCCTGGCCGACAGCGGCGCGCGGCTGATGATTTCCAACACGGCGCGGCTCGATACGCTGGAGCCGGGCGATGCCGGGCAGGCCGCGCTGTGCGAGGAAGCCGGCGTGCGCGCGGGTCTTGCCGGGGAGGCCGATCCGCTGCCACCGAGCCAGGCCATGTCCGACGATCTGGCGGCGATTCTCTACACCAGCGGATCGACCGGCCGGCCCAAGGGTGTGGTGCTCAGCCATGCGAACCTGTGGCTGGGGGCGGTCAGCGTGGCGTATTACCTGAAGGTGACGGCGGCAGACCGCGTGCTGGCGGTGCTGCCCTTCGCGTTCGATTACGGCCAGAACCAGCTGCTTTCGACGTGGTACGCCGGGGGCGCGGTGGTGCCGCTCGATTACCTGACCCCGCGCGATGTGGTGAAGGCCGTGGCGCGCGATGGCGTGACCAGCATTGCCGCGGTTCCGCCGCTGTGGCTGCAACTGGTGGAGCAGGACTGGCCCGAAGACGCCGCCCGGCAACTGCGCCGGCTGACCAACAGCGGTGGCGCGCTGACGCCCTCGCTGGTGCGCGCCTTGCGCGGCACGTTCCCCGAAGCGCGGCTCTATCCGATGTACGGGCTGACCGAGGCGTTCCGTTCCACCTATCTCGATCCCGATCTGGTCGATCGTCACCCCACCTCGATCGGACGGGCGATTCCCTTTGCCGAGATCATGGTCGTGGCCGACAGCGGCGCCGAAGCCGCGCCGGATGAGGAAGGCGAACTGGTGCACGCCGGGCCGTTGGTGGCGCAGGGCTATTGGCAGGACACCGTACGCACCGCCGAACGCTTTCGCCCCGCGCCGGCGTTCTCCGCGCTTGGCGGCATGGCGGTCTGGTCGGGCGACCGCGTGCGGCGCGACGCCGAAGGGCTGCTGCATTTCGTGGGGCGGCGCGATGCCATGATCAAGACCTCGGGCAACCGTGTCAGCCCGCAGGAAGTGGAGGAAGCGGCGGTGGCCACTGGCCTGGTCGCCGAAGCCGTCGCGCTGGGCCTGCCCGATCCGCACCTGGGGCACGCGATCCATCTTGTCGCCCGGCCCGCCGTGGCGCCGGAGAAAGCCGAGGCGGAACTGCTGCCCGCGCTGACCCGCGCGCTGCCCAATTTCATGGTGCCGCGCCACGTCCACTGGCGGGCGGACATGCCGGTCAGCCCCAACGGCAAGCTGGACCGCGTGGCGCTGGCCGCCGAACTCGCGGGCGGAGATAACGCATGAAGCCGCTCGGCCCCATCCCGCCCGGTTTCGCCGCGATCGACGGGGAACTGGCCATCGCTGGTCGCAAGGCGAGCGATCTTGCGGCGGACGCGGGGAATACCCCGCTGTTCGTCTATGCGCGCGAATTGCTCGACCGGAAGATGGCCGGGTTGCGCGCCGCGATGCCGGAGCGGCTGGCGATCCACTATGCGGTGAAGGCCAATCCGTTCGGGCCGCTGCTCGCGCACATGGCCGGGCTGGTCGATGGATTCGATATCGCGTCGGGCGGCGAACTGGCGATGGTGGAGGCGGCCGGCATCGACCTGGCGCTGGTGAGCTTCGCCGGGCCGGGCAAGCGCGATGCCGAACTGGAGGCGGCGATTGCGAGGGGCGTGACGCTCAACCTCGAATCGGAAGGCGAGGCAGAGCGCGCCCTGGCCATCGCCGAGCGGCTGGGGCGGACGCCGCGCCTTGCCATCCGCGTCAATCCCGATTTCGATCTCAAGGGATCGGGCATGAAGATGGGCGGCGGGGCCAAGCCGTTCGGGATCGATGCGGAGCGCGTGCCGGCGCTGGCGCGCCGCCTGATCGCGGCGGGCGCGGAATGGCGCGGTTTCCATATTTTCGCGGGAAGTCAGGCGCTTGATGCCGCCGCCATCGCCGATACCCAGGCGCAGACGCTGCAGCTGGCGGCGCGGCTGGCGGAGGAAAGCGGCGCACCGCTGCCCAAGTGCAACCTGGGCGGCGGCATGGGCATTCCCTATTTCCCGGGCGACGAGCCGGTGGACGTTGCGGCCGTGGGCGCGGCGCTGGCCGAACGCTTCGCGGACCTGCCGGCGGTGCTCGCCGACACGCACTTCTGCATCGAGCTGGGCCGCTATCTGGTGGGCGAGGCGGGGGTCTATCTGACCCGCATCGTCGACCGCAAGGAAAGCCACGGCGAGATCTATCTGGTTACCGATGGCGGGCTGCATCACCAGCTTGCCGCCAGCGGCAACTTCGGCACGGTGGTGCGGCGCAACTATCCCAGCGCCATCGCCACGCGGTTCGGTGCCCCGGTGGAGGAAGAGGCGAGCATCGTCGGCTGCCTCTGTACCCCGCTGGACCGGCTGGCCGACAAGGGCGGCTTTCCCCGCGCCCATCCGGGCGATCTGGTGGCGATCTTCTGTGCCGGGGCCTATGGCGCCAGCGCCAGCCCGGCGATGTTCCTGGGGCAGGGGCCGGCGGCCGAAATCCTCTTATGAATCCGTAACGGAGCGGATTTTCATACTGTCCGCCCGATCCGTGCCGTTTCGGGACTGGCCGCAAATTCCCGCTGTTTCGCGGGCGCGGTTCAGTGAAGGCTAACGGTATCTTCACCCTTTTTGGCGATAGCCGACACTGAATAGCGGTGCCTTTCGCGTCCCTTGGCGGGACGGCGGAAGCGATGCCGCTGGCTCGGAAAAGGACAGTCCATGCCGATCGATACGCGTCTGACCCGCCTGCTTGCCGGCACCGCCATGGCAAGCCTTGCCCTGACGGGCTGCGCGGGTTCGGGCGGCAAGCCGCAGCTTCCGCCGGCCTCGTTCGTCTCGCTGCAGGAAGGGCCGGGCGAGGAATACGTGATCGGTCCGCTCGACGAACTGACGATCTTCGTGTGGCGAAACCCCGAACTCGGCGCCAGCGTGCAGGTGCGGCCGGACGGGCGCATCACCACGCCGCTGATCACCGACATGCCGGCGGTGGGCAAGACGCCGTCGATGCTGGCGGAAGACCTCAAGCTCCAGTTGTCGCAGTACATCCAGGAGCCGATCGTCTCGGTCATCGTCAACAAATTCGCCGGCACGTTCAGCCAGCAGGTGCGGATCGTGGGGGCCACGGAAAAGCCGGCCTCGATCCCCTATCGCGCCAACATGACGCTGCTGGACGCGATGATCGCGGTCGGTGGCCTCTCGGAATACGCCGCCGGCAATCGCGCCCGCCTGATCCGCTTCGACAAGCAGACCGGCAAGCAGAAGGAATACGCCGTCAAGCTGGGCGATCTGCTGCGCAAGGGGGACAGCAAGGCCAACGTCCTGCTCATGCCCGGGGATGTGATCATCATCCCCGAGAGCACGTTCTGAGCGGCGGCGGCACCAGGGGGCCTTTCCGGCGATGACCAACATCTATGAAGAAGTGCGCATCGCGCTTTACGGCATCTGGCACCGGCGCTGGCTGGCGCTGGGTATCGCCTGGCTGGTCTGCCTTGTCGGGTGGGTCTTCGTGGCGATGGTGCCGAACAGCTACGAATCGAAAGCGCGCATCTTCGTCCAGACCGACAATGTGCTGTCCGACCAGATCGGCGTGGGCAACGACGGCAAGCGCGATATCGAGCGCGTGCGCCAGACGCTGACCAGCTCGGTCAATCTCGAGAAGGTCATCCGCGCGACGCGGCTGGGCGACAAGATCACCAGCGACAAGCAGATGGAATCGGCGGTCCAGGGCCTGGGCGCGCGGATCAAGGTGGTCAGCCAGCAGGACAACCTGTTCGAGATTTCGGCCAGCTCCGGTAGCGGCGGCTATACCGACGTGCAGAACGCCAAGCTGGCGCAGGACATCGTGCAGAAGATGATCGACATCTTCCGCGAGGAGAACCTGGCCGGCGGCCGTGGCGAGATGAGCAGCACGCTGGCCTTCATGGACCAGCAGCTGGCCGATCGGCAGAAGGACCTCGAAACCGCGGAGCAGAAGCGCCAGGAATTCGAGGCGAAGAACACCGATCTCATTCCCGGCAGCGGATCGCTGGGCGCGAAGCTGGAAAGCGCGCGTTCCGAACTGCGCGGCGTCGAATCCGATCTGCTGGCGGCTCAGAGCGCGCTCGCCTCGATCAACGGCCAGCTTTCGGGCACGCCGCCGACGATCATGGTGCCCGGCGTATCGGGCGGCGCCAAGGGTGCGCTGGCACAGGCGCAGTCCGATCTCGCTTCGATGCGCGCGCGCGGCCTTACCGACAGCCACCCCGACGTGATCGCGCTCAAGAGCCAGATCGCCAGCCTTTCCCGGCAGGCGGCATCGGAAACGGGGCACGTCGGCGGTACGCCCAACCCGGCCTATTCCTCGCTCCAGTCTATCAAGGCGGATCGCGAGGCAAGCGTGGTGGCGCTGCAATCGCGCAAGGCATCGCTCCAGGGCGAAATCGGCCAGCTTACCGGTAAGCAATACAGCGAACCGGCGGTCGCCGCCGAAGCGGCGCGGATCAATCGCGATTATGACGTGCTGAAGGAACAGTACGACAAGCTGCTGCGCGATCGCGAACAGCTTCGCCTGCGCGGGCAGGTGGAATCCGAACACGATGCGGTGAAGTTCGACGTGATCGATCCGCCGTCCACGCCGCGCGCGCCGACGGCCCCGGATCGGCCCTTGCTGCTCATGCTAGTGCTGATCGTGGGCCTTGGAGCGGGCTGCGGCGCGGCTTTCGCGGTGGCGCAACTGCGATCGACCTATACCACCACCGGCCAGCTCGAACGGGCCTCCGGGATGCCGGTGCTGGGTTCCGTGTCGCTGACGCTGACGCGCCAGGCGCGCGCGTTGCGCAACCGGCACCTCAAATGGTTTGCCGGCGCGAGCGCGGGCCTTGTGGCCGTGCTGGTGGTGCTGCTGGCGGTCGAGTTCATGAAGCGCGGCATGGTGGCGTGAGGAAGCGGGGTTGAAGATGACCGACCAGAGCAAGATTCCGCTGCCGCCTACCGGCCCATCGCTGATCGAGCGGGCTGCGGGGACGTTCGATTTCCGCAAGGTGTTGCAGGCTCCCGTGCCCGCCACCCCTGGCGCGCCGGCTGCGGAGACGCCTGCGCCTCCGCCCGTTGCTGCGCCCGTTTCGCCCCTCGCGCCCGTGCCACCACTGCCTGCGGCCGTGGATCGTCCTGCCCCGGTGGACGCGCAGCCCGTGCTCGACGGTATCCCGGCGGAGCAGGTCTTCAAGGGCAAGCTGCATCCCATCGACCGCCTGCACTTGCGCGAACAGTGCCTGATCGAACCCGATGGCGCGGTGACGGAGCTGCTGGAGGAATTCCGCATCGTCAAGCGCCAGTTGCTGCTGACGGCGGCGGATTCGCGCGCGGGGCGTGGTGCCCCGCATGGCGAGCGCATTCTCGTCTGCTCCGCCCATCCGGGCGAGGGCAAGACGTTCTGCGCCACCAATCTGGCGCTGTCGATCGCGGCGGAAAAGGACAACGAGGTCCTGCTGGTCGATGCCGATTTCGCCAAGCCCAGCGTGCTGTCCGCGCTCGGCCTGCCCGGCGGCCCCGGCCTTATGGACGCGCTGGCCGATCCGTCCGTGCGAGTAGAGGACTGCATCCTCGGTACGGACATTCCGGGCCTGTTCGTGCTGCCGGCTGGCAATTCGACCGGGTCGGACACCGAATTCCTGGCGTCCGCGCGCACCCGTACGGTGCTGGACCGGCTGACGGCGCACGCACCCAATCGCATCGTCATCTTCGATAGCCCGCCAGCGCTGGCGGCCTCTCCGGCTTCGGAGCTGGCCATGCACGTGGGGCAGGCGATGATGGTCGTTCGCGCGGACCAAACCGGCGAAGCCGAGCTGCGCGACGCCGTGAACATCCTTTCCGGCTGCGAGAACATCCGGCTGTTGCTCAACTGCACCCGCTTCTCGCCCACGGGCCGGCGGTTCGGTTCTTATTACGGGTACAAGGAATGATAATGGCCCGCTTTTCCTCGCGCCGGGGTGCGCAATCCGCCCTGTACGGTGCCGTCGCGCTGCTGGCGCTTCATGGTGCGCCAGCGCTTGCGCAGCAGCTTGACTACGGCAACGTCGATGATGCCTCGGGCGGAAGCGCCACGGGCGGCGATGCCGGCGCGAAAGGACGCGGCGGGCACTCGATCCGTTCCGCCGGTGGCGGGGCGCGGACCACCATCCAGCCCTATCTCGAGGTGTCGCAGAACCTGCTAGCCGAACTGAAGCCGGGCGACGATGTGCTGACTTATACCGCGATTGCGGCCGGGGTTGATGTCGCGCTCAACGGGCGCAACACGCAAGGGGCGGTGTCCTTCCGCTATGAACGGCGCATCACCGAAAAGGGCAATACCGCCAACGGCGACACGATCTCGGGCCTCGCTCGCGTGAAGCATGATCTGATCCCCCGTACGCTGTCGGTGGAAGCCGGCGGCCTGGCGACGCGGACCCGCGTGGATGCCACCGGGGCGGGCAGCCTCAACCCCGTGGCCACCAGCAGCGCGACCACCCAGATCTATTCGGCCTATGCCGGGCCGGCGCTGGCAACCCATGTCGGCGACGTGGCGGTCAACGGCTCCTACATGGTGGGCTACACCAAGGTGGATACCAAGAACGGCGTGACCGCCGTTGCCGGGCAGCCCAGTTCCAACATCTTCGATCATTCGCTTTCGCAATCGGCGCAGCTTTCGGCAGGCGTACGCCCCGGCGTGATCGCACCGGTGGGCGTGACCGCCAGCGGCCGTTATGCGCAGGAAGACATTTCCAACCTCGACCAGCGCTATCGCGAACTGAACGCCGGCGTGCAGGTGACCCTGCCGGTGACGCAGGGCCTCGCGCTGGTGGGCGATGTCGGGTATCAGGACGTACAGGTTTCGGCCCGCGATGCGGTCTATGATGTCAACGGCGTGCCGGTGATCGGCAGCAACGGCCGCTTCGTTACCGACAAGTCCAAGCCGCGCGCCATCGCCTATGATTTCAGCGGCCTTAGCTGGGATGCCGGCGTGATGTGGCGGCCCAGCCGGCGCACATCGCTTTCGGCCTTCGTCGGCCGCCGGTATGACAGCACGACCTATTACGGCAGCTTCAGCTATGCGCCCAATGCGCGCAGCGCGCTGGGTATCTCGGTCTATGACGGCATTTCGGGCTTCGGCTCCTCGCTCGGCAATGCGCTGCGCGACGTGCCGACCGACTTCGAGGTCGGCCGTGATCCGTTCAACGGCAACATCAGCGGTTGCGGCATCGGTTCGACAGGCGGCGGCTGCGTCAACGGCGCGCTGGCCTCGCTGTCGTCGTCGGTGTTCCGCGCCCGCGGCGTCAACGCGACCTACGGCATGACCGTGGGCCGTCTGCGCGCGGGGATCGGCGCCGGCTATGTGCGGCGCAAGTTCATTGCCGCGCGCGGGACCGTGCTGGGCCTTGCGGATGGCACGGTGGACGAAAGCTGGTATGTCGATGGCAGCGTGTCCGGCCGGCTCGACCGGCGATCCAGTTTCGCCGTGGCCGTGTACAGCGCCTGGTACAACAGCGGTTCGGCTGGCAATGCCAAGAGCAACGCGGTGGGCGCGAACGCTTCCTACTTCCGCAACCTGACCGATCGTCTGGTCGGCAGCGCGGCGGTGGGGATCGATGGCTTCAGCCGCAAGGCGGCGCCGGATGAACTCGTCGCATCGGGCCGGATCGCCCTGCGCTACAATTTCTAACCCCCGGGGGGCTTCGATGTACGATACGTTCTATGGGCTGACAGGACGTCCCTTCCAGCTCACGCCGGACCCGGATTTCTATTTCGAGAGCACGACGCACCGCAAGGCGCTGTCGTACCTCGGTTATGGTCTGGCGCAGGGCGAAGGCTTCATCGTCATCACCGGTGAGGTAGGCGCGGGCAAATCCACGCTGGCCGCGCACCTGATGGCGACGATCGACCGCCAGCGGCTGACCGCCGGCCAGATCGTCACCAGCAAGCTCGACGGCGAGGAACTGATCCACGTGGCCGCGCGCGCGTTCGGGCTGCATGTGCCGGGGCACGACAAAGCGTCCGCGCTCGCGGCGATCGAGGTGTTCCTGCACGAAGAGGCCCGTGCCGGCCGCCGCTGTCTGCTGGTGGTGGACGAGGCGCAGAACCTTTCGATCGGCGCACTCGAAGAATTGCGGATGCTGTCGAACTTCCAGCTTGGCGCGCATCCGCTGCTGCAGATGCTCCTGCTGGGGCAGCCGGAATTTCGTACGCTGCTGCAGACATCGCCCGAACTCGAACAGTTGCGCCAGCGCGTGATCGCCTCGCACCATCTCGATGCCATGGAAGCGGGCGAGGTGGGGCCGTATATCGAACATCGCCTCGCGCGTGTGGGCTGGACGGGCAATCCCGCGTTCGAGCCGCGCGTCTATGCCGACCTGGCGCGCGCAAGCGGTGGCGTGCCGCGCCGGATCAACCAGATCGTCAGCCGCCTGCTGCTGATGGGGGCAATCGAGCAGTCCCCGCGCATTGACAGCGCCATGCTGAAGGACGTGCTGACCGACCTGGATCGCGATGCGGCGGGCGGTGCCGTCGCCGCGCGGCCGGCCCCCGCAGCCGAACCGGCGCTGGCCGATGCATTGCCGGTGATGGATTCCTTCGCCGCGCCCGAACCAGCGCTGGAGCACGGCGTTCAGCCGGTTGGCGAAGCCGCGCCCCAGGCGCATGCCCAGCCAGCGTTCGACCTGTCCATGATCCAGCAGGCGCTGGCCAGCCGCGACGAACAGATCGCCGAACTGCAGCAGGCCGTGATCGAACTTGCCGAACTGCGCCCGGCCGCAACGACGGAAGACCCGGCCCGCGATGAACTCGCCGCCGCTCTGGCGGATGCCAACGGTCGCGTCGCTGCGCTGGAAACGCGGCTGGCCGAGCAGGAACAGGCGATCCGCCATGTCCTGACCATGCTGATCGAATGGCTGGAAAGCGAACAGAAGCCGCGCCTCGCGGCTTGAGGAAGGGAGCGTGCCGATGACCTGGCCTAGCTCAGGGCCCAGCTCAGGGCCCAGCAGAGGGCCCGACCAGGCGCCGCGCAACGGCCTTTCGGTCGATGTCGAGGACTGGTTCCAGGTCGGCGCGTTCGAAACCGTGATCGATCGCGGGGACTGGGATGGCCTTTCCTGCCGTGTCGAGCGCAATTGCGACGTGATTCTGCGCATGTTCGCCGATGCCGGGGTGAAGGGCACGTTCTTCACGCTGGGTTGGGTGGCGCAACGCTATCCGGCGATGATCCGCCGTATCGCCGATGAAGGGCACGAGATCGCCAGCCACGGCTGGGACCATGCCCGCGTGTTCACGCTGGGCGCCAAGGCCTTTGCCGAGGATATCGCGCGGGCGCGGGCGGTGCTGGAAGATGCAGGCGGCCAGCGCGTGACCGGCTATCGCGCGCCCAGCTTCTCGATCGACGCGCGTACGCCCTGGGCGCACGAGGTGCTGGCCGAGCAGGGCTATGCCTATTCTTCCAGCGTCGCGCCGATCGTGCACGATCACTACGGCTGGCGCGAGGCGCCGCGTTTCGCCTTCCGTCCGGTCGCGGGTGCGGACCTCATCGAGATCCCGGTAACGACGGCCGAAGTGGCCGGGCGGCGCATGGCGGCGGGCGGCGGCGGCTTCTTCCGCCTGCTGCCTTATACCGTTTCGCGCTGGGCGATCCGGCAGGTTAACACCGTGGATGGCCGGCCGGCCGTGTTCTATTTCCATCCGTGGGAAATCGATCCGGAACAGCCACGCGTCGCTTCCGCGCCGCTGCGCTCGAAGGTGCGGCACTATACCAACCTCACGGTCATGGCAGCCAAGCTGGACCGGCTGATCCGCGATTTCCGTTGGGGGCGCATGGACGAGGTGGCCGCAGGCCAGATGGCCCTGGCTCTGCCGGCGCAACCCGTACTGGGGAAGGCGGCATGAACGCGCCATTCCGCTTCCTGGCGGCCCGCGTGCGCCTTGCCGATCCGGGTGACCGCCCGGCTATGGCGCGGTTCCTGGCCGAAGACCCCGCCGCCACGGCCTTCCACCGCCTGGAATGGATCGACGCCGTGGAGCGCGCCACCGGGCACCGCGCGCACCTGCTGCTGGCCGAGCGTGATGGCGCGATTACCGCGATGCTGCCGTTGCACGCGGCGCACTCCCCGCTTTTCGGCCGCGCGCTGGTCTCGACCGGGTTCGCAGTGGGCGGCGGGCTGATCGGCGATGCGGGCGAAGCCACGGCGCTGTTCGATGCCGCGCGCGAACTGGCCCGCCGCCTGTCCACGCCCACGATCGAGCTGCGCGGCGGCCTGATGCCCGAAGGCACGGGCTGGCACATCAAGCAGGATAGCCATGCCGGCTTCGTCCTGCCGCTGGCTGCCGACGACGAGGCGCAGTTGCTTGCCGTTCCGCGCAAACAGCGCGCGGAAGTGCGCAAGGGATTGGGCAACGATCTGGAAGTGCGGGTCGGCCGGTCCGGGGCGGATCGCGCGATGCACTACGCGGTCTATGCCGAATCCGTGCGCAACCTGGGCACGCCGGTATTCCCCAAGCGCCTGTTCGATGCGGTGATGGACCTCTTCGTTGCGGATGCGGATATCCTGACGGTGCTGCACCAGGGCAAGCCGGTCGCCAGCGTGCTGAGCCTGTACCATCGCGGCGCGGTCATGCCCTATTGGGGCGGTGGCGTGTTCGCGGCGCGCGCGCTGCGCGCCAACGACGTGATGTACTACGCGCTGATGAACCACGCGCGCGGCCGGGGCTGCGACCGGTTCGATTTTGGCCGGTCCAAGACCGACAGCGGCGCCTATCATTTCAAGCGCAACTGGGGCTTCGTGCCAGAGCCGCTGTCCTATGCCACTTGGTCCGCCGATGGCGTTCCTCCGCGCGACGTCAATCCGCTCAGCCCGCGCTATCGCGCCAAGATCGCCGCGTGGCAGAAACTGCCGCTGCCGATCGCGAACCGGCTCGGTCCGCTGATCGCGACCGGGCTGGCCTGACGGGAGCGGCCATGGGCGAAATCCTGTTTCTGGCGCACCGGATGCCGTTTCCGCCCGATCGCGGCGACAAGATCCGCTCGTGCCACATGCTGCGCCGGATCAGCGCGCTGGCGCCGGTTCATGTCGCGTGCTTTGCCGATGACGAGGCGGACTGGTCGCACGAACCGGAACTGGCGGCGATTTCGGCCAGCCTGTGCCTTGTCGCGCGGACCAAGTCGGTTCCCGTAGCCGCCGCGCAGGCGCTGGCAACGGGCAAGCCCGTCAGCCTGACCGCGTTTTCCTCGCCGGCCATCCGCCGCTTCGTGCGCGAAACGCTGGCCACCCGGCCGATCTCGGCGATCTTCGTGTTCTCCGGGCAGATGGCGCAATACATTCCGGAGGATTTCACCGGGCCGGTGGTGATGGACTTTGTGGATGTCGATTCCGCCAAGTTCGAAGCCTATGCGCGCGCAGGCAATCCAGCGGTGCGGGTGATGTACCGGCGCGAGGCGAACCTCCTGCGCCGGTTCGAGGAAAAGATCGCGCATCGCGCCACCGCCAGCGTGTTGGTGACCGATGAGGAAGCCACGCTGTTCCGCGATCGCCTGCAGCATCGGCGCGGTACGCGGGTGATGGCGCTGCCCAACGGCATCGACTGGCGGTTCTACGATCCGTCGGGCATCGTCCCCGCGCCGGACATGCTGCGCGCCGGGCCGCAGATCGTCTTCACCGGCCAGATGGACTATCCGCCAAACGTGGCGGCGGTGGAATTCTTTGCGCGCCAGGTCATGCCGCGCGTGCGCGAACGCTTTGCGCAGGCGGAATTCAACGTGGTCGGTCGCGCGCCCGTGGCCGAGGTGCAGGCGCTACACGGGCGCAACGGATGCCGCGTGACCGGCACGGTGCCCGATGTCCGTCCGTGGCTGGCCGGGGCCGATCTGGTGGTCGCGCCGCTGCTGATCGCACGCGGGGTGCAGAACAAGGTGCTGGAGGCGATGGCCATGGCGCGCCCCGTGCTGGCGACGCGCGCGGCGGCCACCGGTATTCCCGCGCGCGTGGGGCAGGACCTCGCGGTCGCGGACGGGCCGGAGGATTTCGCCACGCACACGATGACGCTGCTTGCGGATACGGCGCTGGCGCGCAGCATGGGCGCGGCGGGGCGGCGCTTCGTGGTCGACCGGTGCGGCTGGGACCGCGCGCTCGACCCGCTGCCGGCCCTGCTGGGCGCGGACCGCAGGGGGGATCGCCATGCGGCCTGATGCCGCGCCCTTGTCCTCAATCCAGCGTTTCGTTTTGGCCGTGCCGGAAAGCTGGCGGCGGCCGTTGCTGTTCGTTGCCACGGCATGGCTGGGCGTGTTCGCGCTGTTCGCCGGCGATTGGCGCGACATGGCGCTGCAATGGTGGGACAGTTCGACCTACAACCACGCGCTGCTCATCCCGCTGATACTCGGCTGGCTGGTCTGGCTGCGGACGGACGGATTGCTGCGCCTCGTGCCTTCCGCCTGGTGGCCGGCGCTGCTGCCGTTCGGCGGGGCGTGCTTCCTGTGGATGCTGGGCGATTTCTCCGGCTTTTCGCTGGCGCGGCAACTGGCGGTGGTGGTCATGTTGCAGGCGAGCGTGCTGACGCTGCTGGGGCCGCGCGTGGGCGTGGCGCTGGCGTTTCCGCTGTTCTACATGCTGTTTCTGGTGCCCGCCGGGGACGAGATGATCCCGACGCTGCAGACCGTGACGGCCAGGATCACGATGCTGCTGCTGTCTGTGGCGGGAGGCCCCGCCACGATCGACGGCGTATTCATCACCGCCCCGGGCGGCTACTTCGAAGTGGCCGAAGCCTGTTCGGGCGTGAAATTCCTGATCGCGATGGTGGCCTATGGCACGCTGGTCGCCAACGTCTGCTTCCGCAGCTGGCCGCGCCGTGCGGCGTTCATGGCGATGGCGTTGGTGGTGCCGATCCTGGCCAACGGGGTGCGCGCATGGGGCACGGTGTTCATCGCCGGAAAGGTCGGCATCGGCTTCGCCGCCGGTTTCGACCATGTGTTCTATGGCTGGGTGTTCTTCGCCATCGTGATGGCGCTGGTCATGGCCGCCGGCTGGAAGTTCTTCGACCGCGCGATCGATGATCCGATGATCGATGCGGATGCGATCGCGGCCTCTCCGCTGCTGGGCCGGCTGGCCCGCTTGCGCTGGCCCGAAGGCCGGGCGCTGGGTGCGCTGGCGGGAACCGCCGCGCTGTTCATGGGCTGGGGGGCGATGGCCAACCGGCTGGAAGCGCCCGTCCCTGCGCAAATACTGCTGCCCGACGTGCCGGGCTGGCACCGGGTAGACATGGCGCCTGCCGCGCCCTGGCAGCCGTTGCACACGGGTGCCGAGCATCGCTTGCTGGGCAGTTACGCCGATGCGAAGGGCCATCGGGTGGAGGTGTCCTACGCGCTCTATGCCGGGCAGGCCGAAGGCAAGGAGGCTGGCGGCTTCGGGCAGGGTGCCTTGCCGCTGGGCAGCAGCTGGGCCTGGGAAAAGCCGGGCCTGGCGCTGGAAGGTGCGAAGTCCGATGTGATCCAGGCGCCGGGGCCGGTCCACCGCCTCGCGCTCACCTGGTATCGCACCGGCGATCTGCTGACCGGCAGCAACGCGCGGCTCAAGCTGGCCAACATCGCTGACCGGCTGCTGTTGCGTCGCCGGCCCACAGCCGCGTTGATCGTGTCGTCCGAAGGCAGCGATGGGCAGGCGGAAGCCGCCGTTCGCGCGTTCCTGGGTGCTACCGGTCCGGTAGCGACCTGGATGGACCGCACCGGCAACATGCGATAGGCGCGGAGGCATGTGCGGCATCGCGGGCATTTTCCACACGGAGGGCATGAAGCCGGTCGATCCGGCGCGGCTGGAGCGGATGTGCGATGCCATTGCGCATCGCGGGCCAGACGGGCAGGGGATATGGACTGCTCCCGGCGTGGCGCTGGGGCACCGCCGGCTGGCGATCATCGATCTGGCGGGATCGCCTCAACCGATGGCCGCCACCGATGGTTCGGCGATGCTCGTCTTCAACGGCGAGATTTACAATTTCCGCGAATTGCGCCGCGAATTGCAGGCCGATGGCGCGCAGTTCCACACTGACGGCGACAGCGAGGTAATTCTGGCTGCGTGGCAGCGCTGGGGCGTCGATTGCCTGCCGCGCCTGCACGGCATGTTCGCCTTCGCGCTCTATGACCTGCGGCAGCGGACGCTGCTGCTGGCGCGCGACCGGCTGGGCGTGAAACCGCTGTTCACCGCGCAACTGGCCGATGGCAGCGTGATCTTCGGTTCGGAGCTGAAGGCCCTGCTGGCCCATCCCATGCTGCGGCGGGATATCGATCCGCTGGCGATTGAGGACTACCTCGCCTGGGGTTACGTGCCGGATCACCGGTCCATCCTGAAGGGCGTGGAAAAGCTGCCGGCGGGCCATTACCGCCTGCTGCGGCACGATGCCCCGCCGGCCGCCCCGGTGCAGTGGTGGGACATCTCCTTTGCCGACCGGGAGCCGGGCAATACCGCCGATCTGGGCGCGCACCTGCTGCATCGCCTGCGTGAGGCGGTGACCTCGCGCATGATGGCCGATGTGCCGCTGGGTGCCTTCCTTTCGGGCGGGGTCGACAGTTCCAGCGTCGTGGCGCTGATGGCGGAAGCCAGCACCGATCCGGTGAAGACCTGCAGCATCGGCTTCGACGTGCAGGCGCTGGACGAGACGGCCTATGCCGACAAGGTGGCCGCGCTGTTCAGCACCGAACACCGCAAGCGGGTGGTGGCGTCGGACGATTTCGCGCTGATCAACCGGCTGGCGGGCATGTTCGACGAGCCTTTCGCCGATGCCTCCGCCCTGCCGACGTTCCGGGTCTGCGAACTTGCGCGCGAGCATGTGACCGTGGCGCTTTCAGGCGATGGCGCGGACGAAGCTTTCGCCGGATACCGCCGGCAGGTGTTCCAGCATCGCGAGGAATCCGTGCGGGCGCTGCTGCCGCAAGGCTTGCGAACGCCGGTGTTCGGCACGCTGGGGCGGCTCTGGCCCAAGGCGGACTGGGCGCCACGCCCGCTGCGGGCCAAGGCAACCTTCCTCAATCTCGCGCGGAGCGGAGAGGAGGGCTATGCCCGATCGCTCTCCGTCACGCCGGTCGAACTGCGGGAACGCCTGTATGGCGAGGATTTCCTGCGGCTGCGGGGCGATTATCGTGCCGAACAGCCTTTTGTGGAGATGATGCGCCGGGCGCCGGGGCGTTCCGGGCTGGACCGGGCGCAATACGCCGATCTCAAGTTCTATCTGCCCGGCGACATTCTGACCAAGGTGGACCGGACGAGCATGGCGGTCAGCCTTGAAGCGCGCGAGCCGCTGCTCGATCATCGCTTGCTGGAATTCGGCGCGCGGCTGCCCGAGGCCATGCGGGTGCGCGGCGCGACGGGCAAATGGCTGATGAAGGACGTGATGCGCCGTTATCTGCCCGAAGACGTGCTGTTTCGCCCCAAGATGGGTTTCGTCACCCCGATCGCCGCATGGCTGCGCGGACCGCTGGCCGGAGAGGCCAGGGCGGTGGCAGAAGGTGGCGTGCTGGCGCGAACGGGCTGGTTCCGTGCTCCTGTGCTGCGCGATATCGCCGAGGCTCATATCGCGGGCCGCGCCGACCATTCCCGCCTGCTGTGGCAAGTGCTGATGCTGGATCGCAGCCTGGCGCTGCTATCCTGATCCGCCCCGCCGCGGGAGGGCGTGGGCTTCCGTGCGATCGCCGGGAGCGTGCTTCACCGCCTGTTCAATTTGGTTGATGGGCGGTAACCATGGTAATGTCATATAAACCATTTCGGATTAGACGCCGATCGTAACCTTTTTCGTGACGGTCCATGCGAAACTTTCTGCGATCGCCAGTTTCAATCTCGGTGCTCATTGGGCTGATATGCAGCCTGGTGTTCATTGCCGAGCCGTTGGACCAGATCTACTGGAACGTTCGCTATCGCCTGTCGAGCCACGCGATCTCGCAGCCGGTTATCGTTATCCCGCTGGATAACCAGGGTTCGGGATCGACGAAGAGCAGCGGCTGGACCACGATGGAACAGGCCCGGCTGCTCGAACTGGTGCGACGGCAGGTTCCGCGCAAGGTCGTGCTCGACGCGCGCGTCGATACCGGTCAGTCGATCTGGGGCGATCGCGCGCTGGCGCGTGCCATCGGTGAACTGGGGGACGATTTCTCGCTGGTTCTGCGCAACAACAGCGTGGATGCGGATTCGCACGGCGAGTTCCTGTTCCCTGCCTCCTCCGTGGTGCCGCGTTCGCGCATTGCCATTTCCAAATGGAATGCGAACTTCATCGATTTTGCCACGACCGCGCCCTATGCGGTGCGGATCGACGGCAAGTCCTATCCCACGGTCGGCCCGGCGGTTGCCGGTATCCGCGGGCGTGAGGGCGGGGTCTATGTTCCCGATTTCTCGCTCGATCCGGATTCGGTGCCGCAGCTTCCTGTCAGCAAGCTGCTCAACGGCAAGTTCGCGCCGGGCCTGCTGACCGGCCGCACCGTCGTCATCAGCGATTTCGGAACGGCAGGCCGACCGATCGGATACTTCGGGCACGGTCGCACGCCCGACATCGCGCTGGCCTTCGCCGGGTCGGAGGGTTTGCGGCGTCCTTTCGCCATCGTGCTGCCTCGCCTTGTGCTGCTGGGCCTGCTGGCGGTCTGCCTCGCGCTGGCGGCGAATGCCCGATCGCGTCGGGAAAAGGCGTTGTTCTATATCGCCGCCTGCGGCGTCACGTTCGTGCTGCCCGCCATTCTCGTCGAATTTGGCATCCTCAGCTTCACCGATCAGCTTCTCGCCACGATGGCGATCTATGGCAGCATCCGCCTGTGGCAGAAGTGGCGCCGTCGCGTGCAGCACACGAGCGCGTCGGGCCTGCCCAATCTTCTGTCGCTCACCTCGAAACAAATCGAGGTCGGGCGCGACGTGGTGGTCGCGGTGATCGCGCGCTATGAGGAAATCCTCGCGACGCTGCCCAAGGAACTCCATGGGGAATGCGCGCGGCAGATCGCGCGCCGCCTGTCCGTCGGCTCGGGACGCAGCGAGATCTACAACGGCGATGGCGGTCATTTCGCCTGGACCGAGGAAGCGCGGCCGCTGGAAATGCAGCTCAACCACCTTGAAGGGTTGCGCGCGCTGTTTTCGGCTCCGCTGCAGATCGGCGAGCACACGTTCGACACCAACATCCATTTCGGTCTCGACCGCAACGAGGGCGTGGATGCCCTTGCGCGCGTCAATTCCGCGCTCGCGAGCGCCAACGAGGCGCTGACCAGCGGCCGGTCGATCGAACTGTTCGAAGCGGCTCGCCTTGCCGAAGCGCCGTGGGAACTTTCGCTTCATGCGCGCATCGATGAAGGCCTGCGCAACGGCGATATCTGGCTGGCCTTTCAGCCGCAGTGGGACTTTGCCGAAAAGCGCTTCTGCGGCGCGGAAGCCCTGATCCGCTGGAACCACCCCACGCGCGGGCCGATTGCGCCCGATGCCTTCATCCTGCAGGCGGAGCGGGCAGGGCGGATCGACGCGCTGACCTTCTGGGTTCTGGAAGAGGCGATTACGGCCGCGCTGGAAATCAACGCCCTGGGGCCGCGTTTCCAGATGAGCATCAACCTTTCGGCACAGATGGTCGACAAGCCGAACCTGGTGTCGAACATCGCCGAGGTGGTGCAGCGGCGCGGGATCGATCCCTCGCTTCTGACCATCGAGGTCACCGAAACCTCCAGTGTCCACAACCGCCCGGCGGCACGTCACAATCTTTCGCAATTGCGCGCACTGGGCTTCCGTCTTTCGATCGACGATTTCGGCACCGGCGAGGCGAGCCTTTCCTACCTGGCCGAATTGCCGAGCGATGAGTTGAAAATCGACCGCCGGTTCGTTTCGCGAATCACCACGGCAGAGCGTGAACGCGCGATCGTGGCCTATACGATCGCCTTGGCGCACGATCTTCACCAGGAAGTGGTGGCCGAGGGGATCGAGGACGAGGCGACGCTTCAGCTTCTGATGGAGCTGGGCTGCGACTACGCGCAGGGGTACTACCTCGGCAAACCGCAATCCTTCGCGGACTTCATCCAGACCTACCGCAGATCGGCCGACATCCAGATCGGAATCGTTTAGGGATTGTTAACCCTCGACGTTAATGATAATTTTTGCTTCCAACCGTGGATGGAGGCAAAAGCTATGTCGATTTGGCGTTGGCTGCTTCAGCTGATCTGAAGCACTGAAAATACGGGCATTTCCGCAAGGAAGTGCCCGTTTTCTGTCATTCCTGGGTTTTCTGATTTCCACGGATTTTGGTGGAGCCCGGGTTATTGATTTTGAGTTTTTTGGTTAACCCGTGCGGTTTCGCGCGGGTTTTTTGTTGGGTGATTCGCGCCAGCGGATTGGTGGATCGGGTCGCTGGGGGCGCAAAAGTGCGGCAGCCGCTGTCGGCATGAGCCAGGCAGGTTCGCCAAGTAGGCGTTGTCAGTTCTCGCCGTGTCCCAGCGCGAGATAGTCCTGGCTTTGCATCTCCATCAGGCGGCTGATGGTGCGATCAAACTCGAAGCGACCATCGCCGCTTTCGTAAAGATCCGCCGGTTCCGCATCCGCGGCGGCGATCAGCTTTACCTTGTGTTCGTAGAGCGCGTCGATCAGCGTGACGAAGCGCGCGGCCTCGTTGCGGTTTTCCGGCCCCAGGCGCGGGATGCCGACGATGATCACGGTGTGGTACTTGCGGGCAATGGCCAGATAGTCCGCGGCGCCGCGGGCTTCGGCGCAGAGCCGCTTGAAACTGAACACGGCCACGCCCTTCAGGCTCTTGGGCACGTGCAGCATTCTCCCGCCGCCCACGTCGATGTCCGCGGAAGGAACGTGCAGGCTGTCTTCGGGGGGATAGTCGGTCAGCCGGAAAAACGCTTCGCGCGTGGCCTCCGTGGCGGCCGGTCCGTTGGGCACATGCCAGGTGCCGACGCCGCGCATCCGCTCCAGCC
Source organism: Novosphingobium sp. MD-1 (assembly GCF_001014975.1). Lineage (GTDB taxonomy): Bacteria > Pseudomonadota > Alphaproteobacteria > Sphingomonadales > Sphingomonadaceae > Novosphingobium. Next base: position 306,402 of record NZ_BBXA01000029.1, read on the forward strand.
GGTAATCGGTGGGGCCGTTGAGCGTCAGCACGTCCAGCCGGCTTTCGACCAGCGCGATGAACGGCAGGAAGTGCTCGCGGTTCAACCCGTCCTTGTACAGTTCCGACGGCGCGCGGTTGGATGTGGTCACCACGGTAACGGCATGGTCCACGATCAGCGCGGTGAACAGCCGGCTCATGATCATGGCGTCGGCACTGTTGTTCACGACCATCTCGTCGAAACACAGCACGCGCGTTTCCTGCCCGATCGCGGCGGCGACCGGCATGATCGGATCGCCGCTTTCCTTCTTGCGCTCCTCGCGCAGGCGCGCGTGCACGTCGAGCATGAATTCGTGGAAGTGCGAGCGGCGCTTGGCGGTGATGGCAAGGTTGTCGTGGAACAGGTCCATCAGCATGGACTTGCCGCGCCCCACGCCGCCCCACATGTACAATCCGCGCGGCTGGTCTTGCGCCTTGCGGCCCAGCAGCTTGCCGAAAAAGCCGGGCGTGTGCGCTGGTGCTTCCAGTTCCTGCTGGAGTCGGTCGAGCCTGGCGGCGGCGGCGGCCTGTTCCGGATCGGGCCGCAGTTCTCCCGCCGCGACCAGTTCGGCATAGCGTTCCGAAACGCGGATCATTTGCGCGAAGGTTTGCGGACCGTGCCGGTAAAGGACGCGACGGTTTCGTCTTCCTGCACCACCAGGCCGCGCAGGAACACGAGCCGGCCGGTTTCGCGCAGGACTTCGCACACCGAATCGAGCGGCTGGCCGATCCGGCCGGCGCCGATGAACTGCGTCGCGAGGTCGAGCGTGACAGAACCCGCCGCATCGCCGTTCAGCAGCAGGCGCATCGCGGAAAACAGCGAGATGTCGATCAGCGCCAGCGTGACCCCACCGTGGACCGCATCCAGCAGGTTGCTGTGGCGGCGTTCGGGAAACATGCGCAGGCGAACCTGCCGCTTGCCGCCCGGCGCCTCTTCCTCGCGCACCACAAGGTCGCCCATCGTCTGGGCGTTGAACCGGGTCGGGTCCGCGAGGTTCCAGGTAAACCAGCCGGGATGCTGGTCCGAAGGCCCGTAGCTGAAGGCCATCTGCGGGTCAGACCGCCCGCTCGGCCTGCATCTTCTTGATTTCGGCGATCGCGCGCGCCGGCGACAGGCCCTTGGGGCAGACGTTGGCGCAGTTCATGATCGTGTGGCAGCGGTAGAGGCGGAAGGGGTCTTCCAGCTCGTCCAGCCGTTCACCGGTCATTTCATCGCGGCTGTCGGCCAGCCAGCGGTAGGCCTGCAGCAGGATTGCCGGGCCAAGGAACTTGTCCGAATTCCACCAGTAGCTCGGGCAGGAGGTGGAGCAGCACGCGCACAGGATGCATTCGTAAAGGCCATCCAGCTTTTCGCGCTGTTCCGGCGACTGCAGGCGCTCCTTGCCCGAAGGCGTGGGCGAAACCGTCTGCAGCCAGGGACGGATCGAGGCGTACTGCGCGTAGAAGTGCGTGAAATCGGGAACAAGGTCCTTGATCACTTCCATGTGCGGCAGCGGGGTGATGCGGATATCGCCCTTGAGATCCTCGATCGCCGTGGTGCAGGCTAGGCCGTTGCGGCCGTTGAGGTTCATCGCGCACGAACCGCAGATGCCCTCGCGGCAGGACCGGCGGAACGTCAGCGTCGGGTCTTGCTCGCTCTTCATCTTGATCAGCGCGTCGAGCACCATCGGGCCGCACTGGTCCAGATCGATCTCGAACGTGTCGTAGCGGGGGTTCTCGCCGCTGTCGGGGTCGTAGCGATAGACCTTGAACTTCCGGATCCGCCCCTGGGTCGCCGCCGCGTGATGACGGGACTTTCCGGTGATCTTGGAATTCTTCGGAAGCGAGAAGGTCGCCATCAAAATGTCCCCGTTGCGCGTGGTTGGCTCCAATTCGAGTCGGTCATTAGCGAAACCGGCGCGCGGGGCAAGGGGGACAGAGGGGTAATGCCTCTTGCGATGCACAATTGGGGGGGGGGCGGCTTGCCGTCGCTCTGGCGGAACCATGCTGCGGAACGCGCGGTGTTTCCGGCTTGTCGAAGATTGCGGGCATGCGCACTCTGCGACTGAAGCGTGAAAGGCGAGCGAGAGGGAGAGGGATGGGTATCAGACAATGGTATGAGGACAAGATCCTGCCACGGATGATCCGATGCGCGTGCAGCGCCGATGCGATCATGGAATTGCGGGCCGGCGTGGTGCCCAAGGCGCGCGGCCGCGTGTTCGAGCTCGGCTGCGGCGGGGGCATAAACCAGCAGTTCTACGATGCCGATGCGGTAACCGCGTTCGCCGGGCTGGACCCTTCGGGCAAGCTGCTGGACTATGCCCGCGCGGAAGCCGAAAGGAAGGGCTGGCAGGCCGATATCCGCGAAGGCGTGGGCGAGGCCATTCCGTTCGCGGACGACAGTTTCGATACGGTTGTCTGCACTTACACGCTGTGCTCGGTGGGGGATTCCGCGCAGGTCTTGCGCGAAATGCGGCGCATCCTGAAGCCCGGCGGGCGGTTGCTGTTCCTCGAACACGGGCAGGCGCCCGATCCCGGCGTGCAGCGCTGGCAGCGCCGGCTGGAGCCGCTCTGGGTTCCATTGATGGGGGGATGCCATCTGACCCGGCCGGTGATCGCGTCCGTCCGGCAGGCGGGCTTCGCCATGGAAGACAGCGGTCAGCGGTACATGCCGAAGATGCCGCGCTGGGCGTCCTGGATGGAATGGGGCAGCGCGCTCAAGACAGCCTGATGCGCCGGCCTGCACGAAAAAGCCCTCCCCGGCTGTCCGGGGAGGGCTTTTTGTTGTCCAATGACGGGTGCCGTCAGGCGCCGAACGTGCGCTGCCACCAGCCGCGACGCGATGCGCCGCCTTCGGCTTCGGCATTTTCGGCGTCGGCGGCCGGATCGGCGGCAACCGGATTGGCTGCCTCGACGGCCACGGGCGCTTGTTCTGCCGCTTCGTTCGCCGGAGCAGCGTCGGCCTTCTTGCGGCGGGTGCGCTTGGGCTTGGCCGGAGCTTCCTCGGCGGCAGCGGGTTCGGCGGGGGGCGCTTCCGCAGCGGGCGCTTCCTCGACCACCGGAGCAGCGTCGGCCTTCTTGCGGCGGGTGCGCTTGGGCTTGGCCGGAGCTTCCTCGGCGGCAGCCGGTTCAGCGGGGGCCGTTTCCGCAGCCGGCGCTTCCTCGACCACCGGAGCGGCCTCGGCCTTCTTGCGGCGGGTGCGCTTGGGCTTGGCCGGCGCCTCGTCCGCAGGCGCGGCTTCGGCAGTGACCGTCTCAGCCGGTGCTTCGGCAACCGTTTCTTCCGGCGTTTCTTCCGGAGCAGCCGCTTCTTCCGCCGCGCTCAGCTCTTCACCGCCTTCGGTGCCATCCGTTTCACGACCGCCGCCACGGCGGCGACGGCTGCGCCGGCGACGCTTGCGGGGGCCGCGGTCACCCTCGGCCTCCTCGCCAGCGGCAACGGTGCTTTCGGTTTCCTCGGCATCATCGGCATCGTCTGCCGTTTCAGCGTCTGGCGCTTCGGTTTCGCCATCGCCGTCGTCGGCCGAACGGGCGTCCTCGGCCTGCGCCGTTTCGTCGTCGCGCCGGCCACGGCCGCGACGGCGCTTGCGCCGCTTGCGGCGGCCATTGCCATCGCCGTTGTCGCGGTCGTCGCCGCGCGCCTCGGCTTCTTCTTCCTCGTCCTCGTCGTCGAACGCCTCGTCGGCGAGGTCGTCTTCCTCCGGTTCGACGATGGGTTCGAAGCGCGGCTGGAACTCAGGCTTCGGTCCGCGCGAGGCGACGCGCATCTTGGCGCCTTCGTTCTCGCCTTCGGGGATCACTTCCACCGTCACGCCATAGCGGGCCTCGATCTCGGCAAGATCGGCGCGCTTGGTGTTGAGGACGTAAATCGTCGCTTCCTGGCTGGCATAGAGCGTGATGACGCTGCCGCGACCCTTGGCGGCTTCGTCCTCGATCATGCGCAGCGCCGAAAGGCCGGCGGACGAGGCGGTGCGGACCAGGCCCGAACCATCGCAGTGCGGGCAGGCGCGGGTGGTCGCTTCCAGCACGCCGGTGCGCAGGCGCTGGCGGCTCATTTCCATCAGGCCGAAGCCGGAAATGCGGCCCACCTGGATGCGCGCGCGGTCGTTCTTCAGCGCGTCCTTCATCGCCTTCTCGACCTTGCGGATGTTCGATCCGTATTCCATGTCGATGAAGTCGATGACGACAAGGCCGGCCATGTCGCGCAGGCGAAGCTGGCGCGCGATTTCGCGGGCCGCTTCCAGGTTGGTGGAAAGCGCGGTCGCCTCGATGCCGTGCTCCTTGGTGGAGCGGCCCGAGTTGATGTCGATCGAAACGAGCGCTTCGGTCGGGTTGATGACGAGATAGCCGCCCGACTTCAGCTGGACCACCGGATCGTACATCGCGGTAAGCTGGTCTTCCGCGCCGTACCGCTGGAACAGCGGCACCGGATCGGCATAGTGCTTCACCCGCTTGGCGTGGCTGGGCATCAGCAGCTTCATGAAGTCCTTGCCGGCACGGTATCCGGCTTCGCCTTCGACGATCACTTCCTCGATGTCGCGGTTGTAGATGTCGCGGATCGCGCGCTTGATCAGGTCGCTGTCCGAATGGATCAGCGCCGGCGCGCTGGAATGCAGCGTGCGCTCGCGGATTTCGTCCCACAGGCGGGCGAGATAATCGAAGTCGCGCTTGATCTCGGGTTTGGTGCGCTGCAGCCCGGCAGTGCGGACGATGCAGCTCATCGACTTGGGCAGTTCCAGTTCGCCGATGATCGACTTCAGCCGCTTGCGGTCCGAAGCGCTGGAAATCTTGCGGCTGATGCCGCCGCCATGGCTGGAATTGGGCATGAGCACGCAATAGCGGCCCGCAAGGCTCAGGTAGGTGGTCAGCGCCGCACCCTTGTTGCCGCGCTCTTCCTTGACGACCTGGACCAGCAGCACCTGCCGGCGCTGGATCACGTCCTGAATCTTGTAGCGGCGGCGCAGCGCCATGCGCTTGGCGCGCAATTCATCGGCTTCCTTGGCCTGGCCGCGGCCCTGCCGGCGTCCGCGCCGCGGGCGGCGACCGCCGTTATCGGCAGAGGCGTCTTCCGCCTCGGCGTCCTGTTCGGCCTCTTCGTTTTCCCCTTCGACTACGCCGCCTTCGATCGTGGCGACATCGTCCTTTTCCGAAGTATCGACTTCGGTCACGCCTTCTTCATCGCCGAAGGCATCGCCTTCATCGCCAAAGCCGTCGTCCGCGTCTTCCTCGGCCGCGCGCAGGGCGGCTTCTTCCTCGGCATGCGCGGCTTCTTCCGCCAGCAGCGCCTCGCGATCCTCCTTGGGGATCTGATAGTAATCCGGATGGATTTCACTGAAGGCCAGGAACCCGTGACGGTTGCCGCCGAAATCGACGAACGCCGCCTGCAGCGACGGTTCGACGCGGGTTACCTTGGCGAGATAGATGTTGCCCTTGATCTGCTTGTGATCAGCCGATTCAAAGTCGAATTCTTCAATACGGTTGCCCTTGAGCACCGCCACCCGGGTTTCTTCCTGGTGGCGCGCATCGATTAGCATGCGCGTGGTCATTATGGAATCTCCAGCCGCGCCGCCACGGGATTGTATCCGGGTACCGGGCGCGGTTCTTTGGTGAAGCGCGAACGCCGGACAGCCGGGCGATGGCCCGGCCATGACGTATCGCGAATGCGGAAATGCCGGTTCGGAGCGCCTGAACCTCGGTCCTGTCGCGCTCTCCGCCCGGCGGCGGTTGGTTTGCGTCTGCAGTGCTGACAATGCGCGGCGAAATGCGCGCGCCGGCTTCCGTCAGGCTCCGGCCTGTCGGAAGCGGTATCGACCAAGCGCGAGCGGCCCTTCCGGGGCGCTTCTGCTCAATCGAAACTCGGCTCATCATCACAGCATCAACCTTCACGGCGCGGGTGAGTGAGCGTTTCTGCTTCGTCATCCCCGCGTTCCGGATTTTTGCCAGCGGCTCCACATTGCCTGGTTCCGCCGTCCTGTCCGGTCAAATGGGGGCAGGGAGGGCATATTCAAGGCTGGCGCCGGTGCTGGCTTGCCCCGGTGGAAGGGTGCTAGCATTACAAATCCAAACCAGCAATTAAAACAATGGCGATGATTTCCCCGGAGCAATTTCCGGCGGCATTTTTCGATGCGTGTCGGGCGGGCGGGAAGTGCCGTCCACGATTCCGGCTGGACCGACCGAAACCGGACCTGCATAGCGGATGGCGATGTTGCGGCGGGTCGGGATCATCGCGGGGTTTGTGCTGCCTTTGGCGGCCTTTCTGTTGTGGGGATATTTCGTGCTGCGCATCGGCAATCCCGGCGATGGATACGTCCTGCGGCTGACGCTGCCTGATGGATCGCGCGGGATTGGCCTGCCACCCGTCGAAGGGCCGGCGGATGCCAGCCGGCCGCTGGTGGTGATCGATGCCGGTCACGGTGGTCACGATCCGGGCGCGAGCGGCGAGGGCACGTTGCGCGAAAAGAACGTCACGCTGGCCCTCGCCAAGGCGCTGCGCGAAGCGCTGCTCGCCGATGGCCGCGTGCGCGTGGCAATGACGCGCGACAGCGACCGGTTTCTCGTGCTGGAGGAACGCGCCGGCATAGCCCGACAGTTGAAGGCCGACCTGTTCGTGTCGATTCACGCGGATGCGGCGGAAACGCCGGACGCAAACGGCGCAACGGTTTATACTCTGTCGGATCGCGGTTCCGATGCGGTCGCCGATCTGGTGGCGCAACGCGAAAACCGCGCCGATGATGTCAACGGCGTGGCGCTGGGCGGAAAGTCCAATGCGGTCGCGACCATTCTGGTCGATCTTTCGCGGCGCGAGATGCGGGAACGGTCGCAGCGCTTCTCCGATCTGGTGGTGCGGGAAGGGCAGGGGGTGGTCACGTTTCATGCCAATCCGCAGCGGCAGGCCGCTTTCGTCGTGCTGAAATCGCTGGATCTTCCTTCGGTGCTGGTGGAGGCGGGCTATATCAGCAGCCCCGACGATGCCCGGCGCCTGATCGATCCCGCCTGGCGCAAGCAGTTTGCGGGGCGCGTGGCGCAGGCCGTGGAGATTTTCCTGGCCCGGCAGGAGGCGGCGGGGATTGCTCCATGATGCGCGCGCCTACTGGCTTATGACGGAAAGGGCGTGCTAGAGGGCGCGCACGATGGCCGAAGATACGCCCCAGAAGAGCATCAGCTACCGCATCCGCCGCGAGGCATCGGGGCTGTTTGCATGGTTCCGCCAAACCTGGCGCGAAAGGAAGTGGTTCCGTTTCGGGGGTTATGCCCTTGGCGCGCTGGTCGCGCTCTATTTCGTTGTCTGGGTGTTCGTGGCGCGGGGGCTGCCCTCGGCCGACAAGCTGCTGACCTATCAGCCGCCGCTGCCCACGATGGTGCGCGGCGCGGATGGCGAGATCGCGTCGTCCTATGCGCGCGAACGGCGCGTGCAACTGCGCTTCGTCGATTTCCCCGAGCCGCTGATCAACGCCTTCCTCTCGGCTGAGGACAAGACGTTCTGGACGCACGGCGGCATCGATTACACCGGCTTCGTCGGCGCGGTGTTCGATTATGCCACCAAGTTCGGCTCCGGCCAGCGCGCGCGGGGCGGGTCCACGATCACCCAGCAGGTCGCCAAGAACATCCTGCTGGGCGACGAATACTCGATCACGCGCAAGCTCAAGGAACTCATCCTGGCTCGGCGCATCGAGGGCGTGCTGACCAAGCAGCAGATCCTTGAGCTCTATCTCAACGAAATCCCGCTGGGCCGCCAGAGCTTCGGGGTGCAGGCGGCGTCGCGGGCCTATTTCGACAAGGATGTGGGCGATCTGAAGCTGCACGAGGTGGCCTTTCTCGCCATCCTGCCCAAGGCGCCGGAGAAGTATGGCCGCGCCAAGTTCCATGACGAGGCGGTGACGCGCCGCAACTGGGTGCTGGACCAGATGGTCCGCAACGGCTGGGCGACGCAGGCGCAGGCGGACGAGGCCAAGGCGCAACCGCTGGGCCTGGTGGCGCGGCGGGCGGAGAACTACACCGCCGATGCCGGCTATTTCCTGGAGGAAGTGCGCCGCCAGCTGATCGACAAGTTCGGCGAAAAGGCCGAGGATGGCCCCAACAGCGTCTATGCCGGCGGGCTGTGGGTGCGGACCTCGCTCGATACCCAGTTGCAGACGGCGGCACAGGATGCGTTGCGCGCGGGCCTGCTGCGCTATTCGGGCGGGCGTCCGTGGCACGGACCGGTGGCTACGATCGACCTCTCCGATGGTAACTGGCAGACCCAGCTCATCACCAGCAACCTCTCGATCCGCTATCTCGACTGGCGCGTCGGCGTGGTGCTTTCGCGCAGGGGCGATAGCGGCCAGATCGGCTTTGCCGATGGCACCACGGGGCCGCTCTATGGCATGCCGCAGGCGATGAAGCCGGGCGATGTGATCACGGTGGCGCCCAACGGCAATGCCTGGGCGGTGCGGACCGTGCCGGAAGTCTCGGGCGGCATGGTGGTCGAAGACCCGCAGAGCGGGCGCGTTCTGGCCATGCAGGGCGGTTTCGATGCGCGGCTGGGCTCGTTCAACCGCGCTACGCAGGCACAGCGCCAGCCCGGCTCCACGATCAAGCCTTTCGTCTATGCCACTGGCCTCGATAACGGGATGACACCGGCCTCCATGGTCGTCGACGGCACGTTCTGCGTCTATCAGGGCGCGGCGCTGGGCCAGAAGTGCTTCCGCAACTTCGGTGGCGAAGGCGGTTCGGGCAGCCACACGATGCGCTGGGGCCTCGAACAGTCGCGCAACCTGATGACCGTGCGCATCGCCAACGATACCGGCATGGATCGCGTGGTGAAGACGATCCGTGATGTTGGCATCGGCGATTACAAGCCGTTCCTGTCGATGGCGCTGGGCGCTGGAGACACCACGGTGCTGCGCATGGTCAACGCCTATTCGGCGCTGGCCAACCATGGGCGCCAGCACGATCCGTCGGTGATCGATTTCGTGCAGGACCGCAACGGCAAGGTCGTGTGGCGCGCCGACAACCGGCCGTGCGACGGGTGCAACATGGCGCGGTGGGACGGCAAGCCCATGCCCCGCCTGAAGCCGTCGGGCCGTCAGGTGATGGATGCGCGCACCGCCTACCAGGTCGTCCACATGCTCGAAGGTGTGGTCATTCGCGGCACGGCGGTGACGCTGCGCGATCTCAACCTGCCACTGTTCGGCAAGACCGGCACGACGTCCGGGCCGACGAACGTATGGTTCGTGGGCGGTTCGCCCGACATCATCGCCGGTGTGTACATGGGCTACGACCAGCCGCGCAGCCTGGGCGGCTATGCGCAGGGCGGTCGCATCGCCGCCCCGATCTTCAAGCAGTTCGTCCAGTCCACCCGCGCGCGCTGGGCCGATGTGCCGTTCCCGGTGCCCGAAGGCGTGCGTATGGTGCGCATCGATCGCGTCTCGGGCAAGCGCGTGTTCGGCGGCATGCCGAACAACGATGAACCCAAGGCGTCGGTTATCTGGGAGGCGTTCAAGCCCGATACCGAGCCACGGCGCACGATCCACCAGGAAGAACTGACGACCAAGGAAGCCGTGCTCGATGCGCTGCGCCGCGCCCGCGCCGCGCGCCACGGGGCGGCGGCCGCGCCCGAAGGCGGGGAGGAAGGCTTCGTGGAGGAACAGGGCGGGATCTACTGACCCGGCCCTGTTCCCGCTTCGTCGCCCTATCGGGCAGCCCGCGTTTTGGCATCTCCCCGCGTGGCGCGGAGCCTGCTATATTAAAGGGATGATCCCACGCTCCATCAAGGCTGCCGCCGCGGCCATCGCCCTTGTCCTCCCGTTCGCCGCGCAGGCGGAATTGCCGCAAGGGGCGCGCGCGCCCGATTTCGCGGCGCAAGGCGCGCTGGGCGGGCGGACGTTCCAGTTCAACCTGCGCCAGGCGCTGCGCCGTGGCCCGGTCGTGCTCTATTTCTACCCCAAGGCGTTCACGCAAGGCTGCACGCTGGAAGCACACGCCTTTGCCGAGGCGACGGACCAGTTCCGTGCCGCCGGGGCCACCGTGGTCGGGATGTCGGCCGATGACCTGCCTACGCTCCAGAAGTTTTCGCGCGAAGCCTGCCGCGACAAGTTCGCCGTGGCCGCCGCCACGCCGCAGGTGATCGCGGCCTATGACGTCGATCTCAAGCGCGATGGCACGTCCACCGGGCTGACCAAGCGCACCAGCTATGTGATCGGGCGCGATGGCCGGGTCGTGCTGGTGCATTCGGACATGGACTATCGCGATCACGTCCGCCTGACGCTGGAAGCGGTGCAGCGCCTGCGCGCGCGCCGCTAGGCCCCTTTTCGAGCGCCATAACCCGCATAGGCGGGCGCCGGGCAATGATAACCGGCCTTTACTTGGCGCGCCGCTTCGCTAAGCGGTTCCGCTCATTTACGGAGTTCAGGTGTCATGCGGGCCGAAGGTCAGGCTCATATCGATCGCATCGAAGCGTCGCTGGCGTTGGTGCGCAAGTTCCTCGATTGGGATCGCGCCGTCCGCCGGCTCGATGAACTCAACGCGCGCGTCGAAGACCCGAAGCTGTGGGACGATCCCAAGAAGGCCGAGGAAGTGATGCGCGAGCGTCGCCGGCTGGAAGCCGCGATCGGCACAGTCAACCAGATCGGCCAGGAAATGGCCGACGCGATCGAGTTCGTCGAACTGGGCGAGATGGAGGACGACGAAGCCACCATCAACGAAGGGCTGGCGACGCTGGCGGCGCTGGCCGAACGGGCGGACAACGACAAGGTGCAGGCATTGCTGGCCGGCGAGGCCGATGCCAACAACGCCTATCTCGAAGTCCACGCCGGCGCGGGCGGCACCGAAAGCCAGGACTGGGCGGAAATGCTCCAGCGCATGTACACGCGCTGGGCCGAACGGCATGGCTACAAGGTCGATCTGGTCGACTATCACGCGGGCGAAGCCGCCGGCATCAAGTCGGCCACGCTGCTGATCAAGGGCGAGAACGCCTATGGCTATGCCAAGACGGAAAGCGGCGTCCACCGCCTCGTCCGCATCAGCCCCTATGACAGCTCGGCGCGGCGGCACACCTCGTTCAGCTCGGTCTGGGTCTATCCCGAAATCGACGACAACATCGAGGTCGATATCAATCCGGCCGACCTGAAGATCGATACCTACCGTGCGTCGGGCGCGGGCGGGCAGCACGTCAACACGACCGATTCGGCGGTGCGCATCACCCACGTGCCGACCGGCATCATCGTCGCCAGCCAGAACGACCGTTCGCAGCACAAGAACCGCGCCACCGCGATGAACATGCTGAAGGCGCGGATCTACGAAGCCGAACTGGCCAAGCGCGAGGCGGCGGCCAGCGGCGAATATGCCGCCAAGACCGAGATCGGCTGGGGCCACCAGATCCGTTCCTACGTGTTGCAGCCCTACCAGCAGGTGAAGGACCTGCGCACCGGTGTGGTTTCGACCAATCCCACGGACGTGCTGGATGGCGCGCTCGATCCGTTCATGGCGGCGGCGCTCTCGCAAAAGGTGACCGGCGAAAAGGTCGCCGTGGAAGACGACGATTGAGCAGGCTGGCTGCCCTGGGCCTGCGGGCGGGCCTGATCGGGGTGGCCTGCGTGGCGCTGGCGTCGTGCCAGCGGTCGTCCGACGAGGATCGGGCTCCGACTGCGCGGGCGTTCCCGCGTGCGGACAGGCCCGTATCGGGACCGGGCGGCAGTGGCTTCACCACCGAGGCGGAGCGCGACAACCGCAAGGAAGCGCAGACGGTCATGGACCTGGCCGCGATCCAGCCGGGCATGACCGTGGCCGATATCGGCGCGGGCGAGGGCTATTACACCGTCCGTCTGGCGGCCCGTGTCGGCGCCAAGGGGCGCGTATTGGCGCAGGACATCGACGAGGCGGCGCTGCGCAAGCTGGGCGCGCGCGTCGAGCATGACCGGCTCGACAACGTGTCGATCAAGCCCGGCGCGGTCGACGATCCACGCATTCCGGAACACAGTTTCGACCGCGTGTTCCTGATCCACATGTATCACGAAGTGGGGGAGCCCTATGCGTTCCTGTGGCGCCTCTGGCCCGCGCTGCGGCCGGGTGGACGCGTGATCGTGGTCGATCTGGACCGGCCGACCGAACAGCACGGAACGCCGCCGGCGCTTCTGTTCTGCGAATTTGAGGCGGTGGGCTTCCGCTTGAGTGAATTTCAACGTAAGCCCGAAATAGCGGGCTATTATGCACAGTTCGAAGCCGCGCCCAGGCGGCCCGAACCCGGTAAGATAAAGCCGTGTCGGCTGGAAGCCGGGCAGGTCACGCGCGCGAAGGGTCGTTGAGAGGGGTTTATGTCTGCGTTCAAGGGGTTGAAGCCGATTCTGTATGGCGGCCGTGAAGTCTGGCCGCTGGTTGAAGGCGGCAAGGGCGTGGCGGCCACCAACCATGCCAGTTCGGGGGCATGGGCGGCTGCGGGCGGAATCGGTACGGTCAGCGCCGTCAACGCCGATAGCTATGACGCCGAAGGCAAGATCATTCCGCAGATTTACAACGCCATGACTCGCCGTGAGCGGCACGAGGAACTGATCCGCTACGCGATCGACGGCGCGGTCGAGCAGGTGCGGCGCGCCTATGATATCGCCAGCGGCCCCAACGGCATGCGTGGCGCGATCAACATCAACGTGTTGTGGGAAATGGGCGGTGCGCAGCAGGTGCTGGAAGGCGTGCTGGAAAAGACGCGCGGCCTTGTTACCGGCGTGACCTGCGGCGCGGGGATGCCCTACAAGCTTTCGGAAATCGCGGCGCGGTTCAACGTCAACTATCTGCCGATCGTCTCCTCCGCGCGCGCCTTTCGCGCGCTGTGGAAGCGGGCCTACCACAAGGTTTCCGATCTGATGGCCGCCGTGGTCTATGAAGACCCGTGGCTGGCGGGCGGCCATAATGGCCTGTCGAATGCGGAAAACCCGCTGACGCCGGAAGATCCCTATCCCCGCGTTGCCGCGCTGCGCGATACGATGCGCAAGGAAGGCGTTTCGGACGACGTGCCGATCGTGATGGCCGGCGGCGTATGGTTCCTGCGCGAATGGAACGACTGGATCGACAATCCGGAACTCGGCAGCATCGCCTTCCAGTTCGGCACGCGGCCGCTGCTGACGCACGAAAGCCCCATTCCGCAGGCGTGGAAGGATCATCTGCGCACGCTGGAACCGGGTGACGTGCTGCTGCACCGCTTTTCCCCCACGGGATTCTACAGCTCGGCCGTGCGCAACCCCTTCCTGCGCAATCTCGAAGCGCGTTCGGAACGCCAGATTCCCTATTCCAAGGTCGCGGCGGGCGAACACACCGTGCAACTCGATGTCGGGGTGAAGGGCAAGAACTTCTGGGTCACACCAGCCGATCTCGATCGCGCGCGAAACTGGTTCGGTGCGGGCTATACCGATGCGCTGCGCACGCCGGACGATACCATCGTGTTCGTGACGCCCGCCGAGCGTGAGGAAATCCGCAAGGATCAGGCCGATTGCATGGGCTGTCTTTCCCACTGTGGCTTTTCGTCCTGGAAGGATCATGACGACTATACCACCGGCCGGCTCGCCGATCCGCGCAGCTTCTGCATCCAGAAGACGTTGCAGGACATCGCGCACGGCGGCCCGGTGGATCAGAACCTCATGTTCGCCGGCCACGCAGCCTATCGTTTCAAGCAGGACCCGTTCTATTCGAACAACTTCACGCCCAGCGTGAAGCAATTGGTCGATCGTATCCTGACGGGGGACTGACGCCGAAGACCTTGCGCGGGTAAGTGGTGCGGCCGCGCCTTCAGCCCCAGAGGCTGAAGGCGACGATGATCGGCAGCCATGCCAGCAGGGCAAGGCCGATCCAGATCGCCAACTTCGCGCGGGGCGAGAACACTTCCTGCGATCGCTGGTCCGCCGGGATCGTCACCTGGCCATGCAGCGCGGGCGAACGCAGCAGCAGCGCGCTGACGGTGGCGCGGCTGATCGGCGTAACGAATTCGCAGCCGTGGCGCGTGCCCGCTGTCCACACGACGACCGCCTCGGTGGCCGCGGCCGTTTCGGGCAGACCGATGTCTACCACATCGCCTTCGTCCAGCGCGGTATCGCTTTCGAGCAGGAAGCCGCGTTCCGACAAGTCGAGCAGCCTGGCGTCGACGGGCGTACCCGCTGCGGTGACATTGGCTTCTACCGACAGCGTCAGGCGGCGTCGATGCGCGGTCCTCGCCTCGAGGGCGTCCGCCAATTTGTGCTGGACCATCACATCACTCCTTCGGAGATGACGTATCAATGGCCGGTAAAAGAATCGTTATCGATCAGCAGGGTAAGAAGCAAAATCGGCATCGACGGTGATTTCGGGACGATGACCCGAACGTTCGGGGAAGGCCGGGTCGCTCGCCGTCAGTCCATTTCCCACGCCCGTTCGCCGTGGCTGGTCAGGTCCAGACCGTCCCGTTCCTCGTCTTCGGTGACGCGCATCGGTATCACCATCGAGACCATCAGGGCGGCGATGGTGGTGGCAAAGGCGCTCCAGATCGCCACGATGCCCACGCCGCCGACCTGCCCGACGATCTGGCGCGCCATGCCCATGCCATCGGCATAGCCGGTGCCGCCCAGCGACGGCGAGACGAACACCGCGAGCAGGATCGACCCGAGCATGCCGCCCACGCCATGCACTGCGAAAACGTCAAGCGAATCATCGATATGGAGCTTGTGCTTCACAAGCAGGATCATCGGATAGCATACCGCCGCAGCGGCAACGCCGAGCAGCATCGCCGCACCCGGCGCGATAAAGCCGGCGGCCGGCGTCACCGTGGCGAGGCCGGCGATCGCGCCGGTGGCGAAGCCCACCGAGGTGGGTTTGCCCACGGTCAGCTTTTCGATCAGCAGCCAGGCCAGCGCCGCCGCGCTGGCGGCGGCGTGGGTGTTGATGATAGCGGAGGCCGCGTCGTCGTTGGCGGCCAGCGCCGAGCCGCCGTTGAAGCCGAACCAGCCCACCCACAGAAGCGCGGCGCCCGCCAGCGTCAGCGCAGGACTGTGCGGCAGCATCAGCGACTTGGGAAAGCCGTTGCGCTTGCCCAGCAGCATTGCAACGACCAGCGCCGAGACGCCAGCCGTGGTGTGAACCACGATGCCGCCGGCGAAATCCAGCGTGCCAAGCTTGGTCGCCAGCCAGCCGCCGCCCCAGATCCAGTGCGCGACGGGCGCATAGACGATCAGGCTCCACAACGCCGAAAAGGCGACGACCCAGCCGAACCGCGCGCGATCGACCCAGGCGCCGACCATCAGCGCGGGGGTGATCAGCGCGAAGCACATCTGGAACAGGGCGAACGCGCTTTCGGGCACACCATAGCTGCCGCGCACGTTGCCGAGATTGAGCAGCATCCAGGCATTGCCGGCGCCGATCCAGCCATTGGTTACCTCGCCGAAGGCCAGTGTATAGCCAGCGGCGATCCACAGCAGGGAGGCAACGGCGATGATTGCGCCGGTCTGCACCATCACCGCCAGGAAGCCCTTGGCGCGCACCAGGCCGCCGTAGAACAGGGTAAGGCCCGGCGCGGCCATCATCAGCACCAGCGCCGAAGCCGCGAGAAGCCAGGCGGTATCGCCGCTGTCGGCGGAATCGAGCGTAGTGGCGGTCTGGGCCTGCGCCAGTGCCGGGATGGCCGATGTCGCGGCCATCGCGGCCGTTGCCAGAAACTTGCGCACTCTTGCCCCTCCGTCCGCGCTTGCGGTTATGCGGTGTCCGTTCAAGCCCCTAGGCGAAGCGCTTGGCCCTGTACAGGCAGAGGAGGCGATGGCGCCGGATCGGCGGCGTCAGACCCAGCCTTCCAGCACCTGATCGGGCGGGCGATGTCCGTCGGCCCAGAAGCGGATGTTGGCCATGACCTTTTCGCCCGATGCGATGCGGCCCTCGAACGTGGCGCTGCCCATGTGAGGCAGGATCGCTACGTTGTGGTGCTCCAGGAGGCGCGGATCGACCTGCGGCTCGTGCTCGAACACGTCGAGTCCCGCGCCACCGATACGCCCTGCCACGAGCGCTTCGATCAGCGCCTGTTCGTCCACGATCTGCCCGCGCGCGGTATTGATGAGGTAGGCTTCGGGCTTCATCAGCGCGATCCGCCTGGCATCGAGCAGGTGGTGCGTTTCGGGCGAGGCGGGGCAGTGCAGCGACAGGATGTCCGCATCGCCAATCAGGGTGTCGAGATCGGCGACGTAGCGTGCGCCCAGCATGGTTTCGAGCGCTTCGGGCAGGCGGTGCCGGTTGTGATAGGCGACCTGCAGGCCGAAGGCGCGGGCGCGGTGCGCCACGGCCTGCCCGATCCGGCCCATGCCAATGATGCCCAGCGTCTTGCCGTTGAGCCGGTGGCCAAGCAGCGTGGATGGCGCCCAGCCTTCCCACTTGCCGGCGCGCAGGATGCGGCCGCCATGGTTGAGCCGCCGCGCGACGGAAATGATCAGCGCCAGCGTCATGTCCGCCGTATCGTCGGTGAAGACGCCGGGCGTGTTGGTCACAATGATCTTGCGGGCGCGGGCGGCGGCCAGGTCGATATGTTCGATGCCGGCGCCGAAATTGGCGATCAGGCCCAGCCGGTCGCCCGCTTCGGCAATCATCCCGGCGTCGATCGTGTCGGTCACGGTCGGCACCAGCACATTGCAGGATTGCATGGCGGCGACGAGCTCGTCGCGCGTCATCGCCCGGTCATCGGCGTTCAGTGTAACGTCGAACAGTTCGCGCATCCGCTGTTCGGTTTCCGGCAGCAGGCGGCGGGTGACGATGACCGAGGGTTTCCCCTCGATCCGGCGTTTGACGGCTTCGTGCGCGGTGCGCGCGCCGGCGGCGCTCTGGTGCGTTGGCATGATCGTATCGCTATGCCTGCGGGACAGGGATGGTCAAGCGCGTGGTTGCCCTGTCGTGCCAATGCTGTATCGCATGGCGGGCAAGTTTTTGTTGGATTTGGTCTGGGGTTTCCGTGTCGTGCGTGCCGTGAAGTATGTCCTGCCCTGCGTCCTTGCCGTGTCCGCCGGTCTTTCCAGCCACGCCGCGCGCGCGGAGGATGGCGGCGCGCCATACTGGGTTTCGCTGCGCAAGGATGAATCGAACATGCGCGTCGGCCCCGGCCGGGAATACCGGATCAACTGGACCTACGTGCGCAAGGGGCTGCCGATGAAGGTGCTGCGCGTGATGGGCGGCTGGCGGCTGGTGGAGGACCCGGACGGTTCGCGCGGGTGGATGCTCGCCCAGTTCCTGGCGCGCGCGCATACCGGCATGGTCAAGGGCGGCGTCGCGGAGATGCGCGAAAGGGCCGACGGTTCGGGCCGGCTGCTGTGGCGGCTGGCGCCCGGCGTGGTGGGCACGATCGGCGATTGCGGCGCCGGCTGGTGCCAGTTCGATGTCAATGGCCGCAAGGGCTATGCCCAGCAAGCGGCCATCTGGGGGGCAGGGGCACCGTAACGCCGGCGCCCCGCCATTTTCTTCCGGGTCAGACCAGCTCTATCGCCAGCGCGGTGGCTTCGCCGCCGCCGATGCACAGGCTGGCCACGCCCTTGGTCTTGCCGTGGCGCTTCAGCGCGCCAATCAGCGTGGTGACGATGCGCGTGCCGCTGGCGCCGATCGGATGGCCCAGCGCCGTGGCGCCGCCGTGCACGTTGATCTTCTCGTGCGGGATGCCCAGATCGTGCATCGCGAACATCGCGACGCAGGCGAAAGCTTCGTTCACTTCGAACAGATCGACATCGGCGATCGACCAGCCGGCCCGTTCCAGCACCTTGTTGATCGCGCCGACCGGGGCGACCGTGAAGTCCTTCGGCTCCTGCGCGTGCGCGGCCAGCGCGACAACCTTCGCCACCGGCTTCAGGCCTTCCGCATCGGCAACGCTCTGGCGAGTGATCACCACGGCGGCGGCGCCGTCGGAAATCGAGCTGGAGGTGGCGGCCGTGATCGTGCCGTCCTTGGCGAAGGCGGGCTTGAGCGTCGGAATTTTGTCCGGGCGGCCCTTGCCGGGCTGTTCGTCGGTATCGACCACGACATCGCCGCCGCGCGACTTCACGGTAACCGGCGCGATTTCGTCCACGAAGGCGCCTTCGGCGATCGCGGCCTGCGCGCGGCGCAGCGATTCGATCGTGTAGCCATCCTGCGCTTCGCGGGTCAGCTGGTATTCGTTGGCGGTATCCTGCGCGAACGTGCCCATCGCACGGCCGGGCTCGTAGGCGTCTTCCAGGCCATCGAGGAACATGTGATCGTAGGCGGTATCATGCCCGATGCGCGCGCCCGAACGGTGCTTCTTGAGCAGGTAAGGCGCGTTGGTCATGCTTTCCATGCCGCCGGCGACGATCATGTCGACGCTGCCGGAAGCCAGCGCCTCGGCGCCCATGATCACGGTCTGCATGCCGGAGCCGCAGACCTTGTTGACGGTGGTTGCCTGCACGGACTTGGGCAGGCCAGCCTTGATCGCGGCCTGGCGCGCGGGCGCCTGGCCGAGGCCGGCGGGCAGCACGCAGCCCATGTAGACGCGGTCGATCTTGTCACCCGCCACGCCGGCACGCTCGACGGCGGCCTTGACGGCGGTGGCGCCGAGGTCGGTGGCGGCGGCATCGGACAGCGCGCCTTGCATCGAACCCATCGGAGTGCGCGCGTAAGACAGGATGACGACCGGATCTGCGGCGGAAAACTGGGCCATGGCGATCACACTCCTTCAATGGTCGGGTCAGGAAAGACCCGGATATGGGGTCGGTCCGGGCGGGCGGCAACCATCTGACGATCCGTTGCGGTTCGTTGGCGGTTCCTGTGGCCACGATCGCGCCGGGGCTGGACTTGGCGGGGCCATACTGCCACGCCGCGCTCATGGCAATCGAGCCGACGGGGGAGTCACGAACGCGTGGCATATGCCAGCCTGCCGCTGATCTGGTCCGCGTCGGCGATGCTGGGCGCGATCGTCGGGAGCTTCCTGGGCGCGGCGCTGGCGCGGTTGCCGGAGGCGCGGTCGGTCGTGACCGGCCGGTCGGCCTGCGATCACTGCGGGCGGACGCTTGGCCCGCTGGAACTGGTGCCGGTGTTGTCCTGGCTGGTGCAGCGGGGCCGCTGCCGGACCTGCGGCGGTGCGATCGGTGGATGGCAGCTTGGCTGCGAACTGGGTGGCGCGGCGGTGGCACTGGTTTCCGTGATCGCCATGCCCGATCGCACCGCGCTGGCCGCGATGGTGCTGGGCTGGCAACTGCTGTTGCTGGCGCTGCTCGATTTGCGGCACTTCTGGCTGCCCTCGCCGCTGGTGGGCACGCTCGCCGGTTCGGGAGGCGCCCTGGCGCTGCTGCGCGGCGCGATGGAGCGCGATAGCGGTCCGGTCCTGTGGGCCGGGGCGGGCGCGCTGGCCGGTTTCGGCATGCTCTGGCTGATCGCCGCCTACTATCGCCGGGTGCGCGGCCGCGAAGGCATGGGGGGAGGGGACCCGCTGCTGCTGGGCGCGATCGGCCTGTGGCTGGGGCCGGTGGGGACGGTCGCCACCCTGCTGGGAGGCAGCGTGATCGGGCTTCTCGCAACGGTTGCTTTGCTGGCGGGAGGCCGTAAGGTCTCGCGCCAAACGGCCCTGCCGCTCGGAACCTGTCTCGCCGCCGCCGGCTGGCCGGTCTTCCTGTTCCAGGGCTTCGGATAAATCGGACCGGCACAAGCGGTTCGGGGACGGGGATTGTGATGAACGAGACGAATCGCACGGACATGCTGGCCGTTCTGGAACGCCAGCGGACGGCCTTCACGGCGGCGCGCCCCGAAGCGCTTTCGGTGCGGCACGACCGGCTGGAGCGTTGCGCCACCATGCTCAAGGAGCATGGCGAGGCGTTTGCCAAAGCGATGAGCGCCGATTTCGGCCATCGCAGCCACGAACAGTCCATGCTGACCGACATAATGCCCTCGGTCAGTATCGTGCGCTATTCGCAGAAGCGGATGAAGCGCTGGTCGCGTCCGGAAAAGCGCCACGTCAACTTCCCGCTGAACTTGCTCGGTGCGCGGGCGGAAGTGCGCTACGAACCCAAGGGCGTGATCGGCATCGTCGCGCCGTGGAACTTCCCGGTCGGGCTGACCATGGCTCCGCTGGCGCAGGCTTTCGCCGCCGGCAACCGCGCGATGCTCAAGCCTTCGGAGTTTACCGAGCGCACGTCCGAACTGATGCAGGAACTGTTCCCGCGCTATTTCGCGGAAGAGGAAGTGGCCGTCATCACGGGCGGGCCGGAAACCGGACAGGCGTTCTGCGGGCTGCCGTTCGACCATCTGCTGTTCACCGGCGCGACGCCGATCGGCCGCCATGTGCTTCATGCCGCGGCCGACCACCTCGTGCCGGTCACGCTGGAACTGGGTGGCAAGTCGCCCACGATCTTCGGCCGCAGCGCCGATCTCCAGCGCAGCGCGGAGCGCGTGGCGCTGGGCAAGATGATGAACGCGGGGCAGATATGCCTCGCGCCCGACTACATGATGGTGCCCGAGGAACTGGAGGACCGCGCCATCGCCGCCGTCGCCGCCGGAGTCAGCTCGATGTATCCGACGCTGCTGGCCAATGACGACTACACCTCAGTCATCAACCGCCGCCACCGCGATCGCCTGGCCGGGCTCGTGGAGGACGCGCGAGAGAAAGGCGCCGAGGCGATCGTCGTCAATCCGGGCGGCGAGGACTTCGCCGGCACCAACGGCAACAAGATGCCGCTGACCATCCTGCGCAACGTCAACGACGACATGCGCGTGATGCAGGAGGAAATCTTCGGTCCGGTCCTGCCGGTGAAGACCTATCGCGCGATCGACGAGGTGATCGATTACGTCAACGCGCACGATCGTCCGCTGGGGCTGTACTACTTCGGTCAGGACAAGGCCGAGGCGGAGAAGGTACTGACCCGCACCATCTCGGGCGGCGTTACCGTCAATGACGTGATCTTCCACGTTTCGGCCGACGACCTGCCGTTCGGCGGAATCGGGCCTTCGGGAATGGGCAGTTATCATGGCGTGGAAGGTTTCCGCACGTTCAGCCATGCGCGCGCGGTCTATCGTCAGCCGAAGGTCGATCTTGCGAAGCTGGCAGGGTTGCGGCCGCCCTATGGTGCCGCGACGCAGCGCACCCTGAAGATGCAACTTAAGTAAGCCCCGCATACGATCGCGGGAGGCCCGGAAACGGGGCTGTAATCGGCACGGGAAGGCCAAAAGGGTGGAGAAACTGCCCTTGCGGGCGCTGCACGGCACTTGCGCGCGGGCGGCGTCGGGACTAGGGCGCGGAGCGAACACCAGCTAGGCGAGTCAGCCCCTTGGTCGATCTGTCACAATATCTGCCGATCCTGATCTTCCTCGGGATCGCTCTTGCGCTTTCCAGTGCCTTTGTGTTCCTGCCGATGGGTGTTTCCCGCTTGACGGGAACCTACAATCCCAACGCGGAGAAGCTCAGCGAGTACGAATGCGGCTTCCCCGCGTTCGAGGACCCGCGCAGCCAGTTCGACGTCCGGTTCTACCTGGTCGCGATCCTGTTCATCATCTTCGATCTGGAAGCGGCGTTCCTGTTTCCCTGGGCGGTCAGCCTGAAGGAAACGGGCTGGGCCGGCTGGTTCACGATGATGCTGTTCCTGGCGGAACTGGTCGTCGGGTTTGCCTACGCCTGGAAAAAGGGAGCGCTGGATTGGGAATGAGCAACATGGTCACCGCTCCGACTGCAACTGGCGCTGCCGCCGGCTCCGCCATCACCGCGCCCGATCAGGCGTTCTTCGAAAGCCTCAATGCCGAGGTTTCGGACAAGGGCTTTCTCGTCACCTCGACCGAGGAACTGTTCCAGTGGGCGCGCACCGGTTCGCTGTGGTGGATGACGTTCGGCCTGGCCTGTTGCGCGGTCGAGATGATCCACGTGAACATGCCGCGCTACGACATGGAGCGCTTCGGCGTCGCGCCGCGCGCATCCCCGCGCCAGTCGGACGTGATGATCGTGGCCGGCACGCTGTGCAACAAGATGGCCCCGGCGCTGCGCAAGGTCTATGACCAGATGTCGGACCCCAAGTACGTCATCTCGATGGGATCGTGCGCCAACGGCGGCGGCTATTACCACTACAGCTATTCGGTGGTGCGCGGCTGCGACCGCATCGTGCCGGTTGACATCTACGTGCCGGGCTGCCCGCCCACTGCCGAGGCGCTACTCTATGGCGTGATGCAGCTGCAGCGGAAGATCCGCCGCGTCGGCACGCTCGAGCGTTGAGGAGAAGGGCATGACGGTCGTTCATTCCGCCCCGCGCTTCACCTCGAACGAAGGCGTGCTGGACACGCTTTCGGCGGCGCTGGGCGCCATGCTGGTTTCGGCGAAGGAAGAGCATGGCGAAGTCCTGCTGACCGTCGTGCGCGACCGCGTGGAGGACGCGCTGCGCCTGCTGCGTGACGCGCACGAATACCAGCAGCTGATGGAAATCGCCGGCGTCGACTATCCGCAGCGGCCCGACCGTTTCGAGGTCTGCTACTGCCTGCTGTCGCTGACGAAGAACCATCGCGTGATCGTCAAGGTTTCGACGGACGAGGCGACGCCGGTGCCGACGGTGACGACGCTGTGGCCCGTCGCCGGCTGGTACGAGCGCGAGGTTTACGACATGTTCGGCGTGCTGTTCGCCGGCCATCCGGACCTGCGCCGCATCCTGACCGACTACGGCTTCCAGGGGCATCCGTTCCGCAAGGACTTCCCGCTGACCGGCTATGTCGAGCTGCGCTATTCCGAAGAGGACAAGCGCGTGGTCTATGAACCCGTCGAGCTGGCGCAGGACCTGCGGCAGTTCGATTTCATGAGCCCGTGGGAAGGCGCGGAATACGTGCTGCCGGGCGATGAAAAGGCGGCGGCTTCGCCCGCGCCGGCGGCGCCCGCCCCTGCGCCCAAGGTCGATACGCCGAAGGTCACCGAAAAGCCCGCCGATACCGGCGCGGGCGACAAGGCCAATGCCGAGGCGGCGAAGCCGGTCGAAGGCTCGCCCAAGACGACGGCCAAGGACGAACCCGGCGCTCCGGCAAAGACCGACCGCAAGGTTGAAGGAGACGGCGCATGAGCTTCCAGCTCGAAGAATCGCCGACCACCGGCGACGAGGTCATCACCAACTACACGATCAACTTCGGCCCCCAGCACCCGGCGGCGCACGGCGTGCTGCGCATGGTCATGGAGCTGGACGGCGAGATCATCGAGCGGATCGATCCGCACGTCGGTCTGCTCCATCGTGGCACCGAAAAGCTGATCGAGTACAAGACCTATACCCAGGCGCTGCCGTACTTCGACCGGCTCGACTACTGCTCGCCGCTGGGCATGGAGCACTCCTACGTGCTCGCGGTCGAAAAGCTGCTCAACCTCGAGGTGCCGCTGCGCGGTCAGTACCTGCGCGTGCTGTTCGCGGAGCTGACGCGCATCTGCAACCACATGCTCAACATCGGGTCGCACGTCATGGACGTGGG
The DNA here is from genome assembly GCF_001014975.1 of Novosphingobium sp. MD-1. Lineage (GTDB taxonomy): Bacteria > Pseudomonadota > Alphaproteobacteria > Sphingomonadales > Sphingomonadaceae > Novosphingobium. The sequence goes on from NZ_BBXA01000029.1 coordinate 329,783, forward strand.
CGCGATGACGCCGAACCTGTGGCTGTTCGAAATCCGCGAGGACTGCCTCAACTTCTTCGAGCGCGCTTCGGGCGCGCGGATGCATTCGGCTTGGTTCCGTCCCGGCGGCGTGCACCAGGACGTGCCGCTGAAGCTGCTGACCGACATCGGCGACTGGCTCGACACGCGCCTGCCGCAGCTGTTCGAGGACGCGATGAGCCTCCTTGTCGACAACCGCATCTTCAAGCAGCGCAACGTCGATATCGCGGTGGTCAGCAAGGAAGACGCGATCCGCTGGGGCTTTTCCGGCCCGATGATCCGCGGCTCGGGCATCGCGTGGGATTTGCGCAAGGCGCAGCCCTATGACGTCTATGATCGCATGGACTTCGAGATTCCGGTCGGCACCAGCGGCGATTGCTATGATCGTTTCATGGTGCGCGTGGAGGAAGTCCGCCAGTCCGCGCGGATCATGAAGCAGTGCCTGGCAGAAATGCCCGAAGGCCCGGTCAGCTCGACCGACCGCAAGGTGGTCCCGCCCAAGCGCGGCGAGATGAAGAGCTCGATGGAATCGCTGATCCATCACTTCAAGCTCTATTCGGAAGGCTTCCACGTTCCGGCCGGCGAAGTCTATGTCGCCACCGAAAGCCCCAAGGGCGAATTCGGCGTCTATCTCGTCTCGGACGGCAGCAACAAGCCGTACCGCTGCAAGATCCGGCCGACGGCGTTCAGCCACCTTCAGGCGATGGACTTCATGTGCAAGGGCCACATGCTGCCCGACGCGACCGCGATCCTTGGCGCCATCGACGTGGTGTTCGGGGAGTGCGACCGGTGAGCAGTCCCCAAGAATCCAACTTGCGCACCGCGAAGGCAATGATCGCGGCCTATAACGCGCAGGACGTGGACACCTACGTCTCCTACATGACCGACGATGCCTGCGAGGCGAACTATCGCGGGGATGTGGTGCGTGAAGGCAAGGAAGGCACGCGTTCCGGCCTTGCCGCCGCGTTCGCCCGCTGGCCGCAGAACCATGCCGAGATCCGCGATGCGCAGGCGATCGGCAATTACGTGCTGATGCGCGAACACGTCACGCGTGGCCCCGCCACTGACGGATCGGCCCTGGTCGAACCGTTCGACGTGATCGCAGTCTATACTTTCGAGGGCGACAAGTGCTCTCGAGTGGAGTTTATTCGCTGATGGCTGACCGCTACATCGAACCGGATACCCCGGAATTGCGCGCCCGCTGGGGCGCCTTTGCCTGGACTGCCGAGAACGCGGAGAAGGCGAAAGAGATCGTGGCGCGCTATCCCGAAGGGCGGCAGCGCTCGGCGGTGATGCCGCTGCTCGATCTGGCCCAGCGGCAGGTCGGCGCGGAACTGAACACGCAAGGCTGGCTGCCGATCCCGGTGATGGAATACGTCGCCGCCTATCTCTCCATGCCGATCATCCGCGTGGTCGAGGTCGCGACGTTCTACACGATGTACAACATCGCGCCGATCGGCCGTTTCCACGTGCAGGTCTGCGGCACCACGCCGTGCATGTTGCGCGGATCGGACGACATCATCGCCGCCTGCAAGAAGCGCGGGATGAAGGCGGGGCACATCACCGATGACGGCCTGTGGTCGTTCACCGAGGTCGAATGCATGGGCAACTGCGCATCGGCCCCGATGGTCCAGATCAACGACGACAACTACGAGGATCTGACCCCCGCCGACATGGAACGCATCCTCGACGAACTGGCGGCGGGCAAGCAGCCCAAGACCGGTACGCAGCTTCCCGGCCGCCACACGGTGGAACCGGCCGGCGCGCTCAGCAACCTGACCGCGATGGTCGGTGAAAACCACGATTATCGGGGGGAATGGTAAGCCATGGCTCTCGCCGACAAGGACCGCATTTTCACCAACGTCTACGGCTACCAGCCGTGGAACCTGCCCGCCGCGCAGGCGCGCGGGGACTGGGATAACACCAAGGCGCTGCTCGAACGTGGGCAGGACGGCATCATCGAGGAAATCAAGGCGTCCGGCCTGCGCGGCCGTGGCGGCGCGGGCTTCCCCACCGGCATGAAGTGGTCCTTCATGCCCAAGGAAAGCAAGGATGGGCGGCCCAGCTTCCTGGTGATCAACGCCGACGAATCCGAGCCGGGTTCGTGCAAGGACCGCGAGATCATCCGCCACGATCCGCACAAGCTGCTGGAAGGCGCGCTGGTCGCCGGCTTCGCGATGCGCGCGCGGGCGGCCTACATCTACATTCGCGGCGAATATATCCGCGAGGCCGAGACGCTGTTCGCCGCGCGGGACGAGGCCTATGCCGCCGGCCTGCTGGGCAAGAACGCCTGCGGTTCGGGCTATGACTTCGACGTCTTCGTCCATCGCGGCGCGGGCGCCTACATCTGCGGCGAAGAAACCGCGATGATCGAGAGCCTGGAAGGCAAGAAGGGCCAGCCGCGCCTCAAACCGCCGTTCCCGGCCGGCGCCGGCCTCTATGGCTGCCCGACCACGGTGAACAACGTCGAATCGATCGCGGTCGCGCCCACGATCCTGCGGCGCGGCGCCTCGTGGTTCTCCTCTTTCGGGCGCGAGAACAACAAGGGCACCAAGCTCTTCCAGATCAGCGGGCATGTCGAACGGCCCTGCGTGGTCGAGGAAGAGATGTCGATCCCGTTCAGCGAACTGATCGAGAAGCACTGCGGCGGCATTCGTGGCGGCAAGGACAATCTGCTGGCCGTGATCCCCGGCGGTTCCTCGGTCCCGCTGGTTCCGGCGGCGGAAATCTGGGACGCGCCGATGGATTTCGACGGGCTGCGCGCGCTAGGCTCGGGCCTTGGCACCGCCGCCGTGATCGTGATGGACAAGTCCACCGACATCGTCCGCGCGATCGCCCGCCTGTCGCACTTCTACAAGCACGAAAGCTGTGGCCAGTGCACGCCGTGCCGCGAAGGCACCGGCTGGATGTGGCGCGTGATGGAGCGCCTGCGCACGGGCGACGCGGCGGTCGAGGAAATCGACATGCTGTTCAACGTGACCAAGCAGGTCGAAGGCCACACCATCTGCGCCCTGGGGGATGCGGCCGCCTGGCCGATCCAGGGCCTGATTCGCCACTTCCGCCCCGAACTGGAACGCCGGATTGCCGAACACGGCACCGTGCGGGAGGCGGCGGAGTGAGGCGAAGCGCCCCATCTTTGGTATTGTTGTTCTTGGGAGGGGTGACCCTGCCCTCTGGAGGGGCTGTCGCGCGTATTCAAGAAACTGGCAACGATCCGATCAAACTAGGCGAGTGCGTCATGCGCATGGCGCGCCCACTCGCAAGGGCTGTTGCGTTGTCAATTCCCGGCTCCGCTGAGGAAAATAGACTGTTTGCAGAGTTGAATCCGACAATTCTAAATTGCAAAGGCACTCCTCCCGGCGGCATGAGTATTGATCAGAAATCGCTGTTTATGGGGGCGATTTCTTCAAAGATACTTGCGCCGGTAACTGTGTACCACAGTGGCTGGAGTGGCCGGCCGAATCTTGATGCAGCAGCGCAAATGATGGCTTTACAATCACAAGGCTATCCATTGCGGTCGGCAATGGCGAAGTGCCTTGTCTTCGTAGACACCAACAACGCCTTTCGCTTCATCAAGAGTCGGAGCGGCTCTAACAATGAAAAAAAGCTTGCCTCTGCGCTAACGCCTTCGCTTACGCGGTGTGTTGATAAGGGGGTAAATCTCTCGATGTCCTTGCAAGCTTTGCGTGCAGAAACCACGCGCGCCTTTGCCCGCTACGTGTGTGCACCGAACGATCCACCTGCCTCAGGCAAGGTTGGTGATGGGAAACCTGACTAATGCCCAAGCTCAAAGTCGACGGCGTAGAACTCGAAGTTCCGACAGGCGCCACTGTCCTGCAGGCGTGCGAGCTGGCCGGCAAGGAAATCCCCCGCTTCTGCTATCACGAGCGCCTGAGCATCGCGGGCAACTGCCGCATGTGCCTGGTCGAAGTGAAGCCCGGACCGCCGAAGCCGCAGGCATCGTGCGCGCTGCCGGCCGCCGAAGGGCAGGAAATCCGCACCGACAGCGAGATGGTCAAGAAGGCGCGCGAAGGGGTGATGGAGTTTCTCCTCATCAACCATCCGCTCGATTGCCCGATCTGCGACCAGGGCGGCGAATGCGATCTGCAGGACCAGTCGGTGGCCTATGGCCGGGGCGGTTCGCGGTATCACGAGAGCAAGCGCGCGGTCACCGAGAAGTACATGGGGCCGCTCATCAAGACGGTGATGACGCGTTGCATCCACTGCACCCGCTGCGTGCGCTTCTCCGAAGAGATCGCCGGCGTGGACGAGATCGGTGCGCTCTATCGCGGTGAAAGCACCCAGATTTCGACTTATCTGGAGCACGCGGCGAAGCACGAACTTTCCGCCAACGTGATCGACCTGTGCCCGGTCGGCGCGCTGACCAGCCGCCCCTATGCGTTCGAAGCGCGGCCGTGGGAGCTGAAGAAGACGCTCTCGATCGACGTTTCGGACGCGGTGGGGGCCAATATCCGGCTCGACAGCCGGGGCCGCGAAGTGCTGCGCGCGCTGCCGCGCGTGAACGACGACGTGAACGAGGAATGGCTGTCGGACCGCGGCCGCTACATGGTCGATGGCCTTACCCGTCGTCGGCTCGACAAGCCGTGGCTGCGCCGTGACGGCAAGCTGCAGGCGGCCAGCTGGGCCGAGGCGTTCGATGCCATCGCCCGGATCAATCCGGGCTCATCGGTCGCGGTGATCGCGGGCGATCAGGTCGATTGCGAAACGATGTTCGCCGCGAAGAAGCTGGCCGGCGCGCTGGGGTCCTCGCTGCTCGAAGGTCGCCAGACGGGCATGGCCTATGACACGTCGAGCCTGGCGGCGGTGAATTTCAATTCGACGCTGGCCGGGATCGAGGATGCCGACGCGATCCTGATCGTGGGCAGCCAGATCCGCGACGAGGCCCCGCTGCTCAATGTGCGCCTGCGCAAGGCGGTGAAGAAGGGCGCGAAGGTCTTCATCATCGGCCCGGCATGGGAACCGACCTATCCGGCGACCTTCCTCGGCGACGATGCCGCCACGCTGAACGCTTTGCCGGCCGATGTCGCCGATGTGTTCGCCAAGGCGGCCAAGCCCGCGATCATCATCGGTGCCGCCGGCATCGTGAAAGGCGCGCGCGAGGCGGGCCTGGCCTTCGCCGAAAAGTTCAACCTGGTGCGAGAAGGCTGGAACGGCTTCAACGTGGTCCACATGGCGGCCGCGCGCATGGGCGGGCTGATGCTGGGCTATGCGCAGAAGGGCGGCCTTGCCGATATCGTCGCAGCCAAGCCCAAGCTGGTGATTTCGCTCGGCGCGGACGAAGTGGATTGGACCCAGTTCGCCGGCAGCATGATCGTCCACATCGGCCATCACGGCGACAAGGCGGCCCATGTCGCCGACGTGATACTGCCGGGCGCTGCCTACAGCGAGAAGGACGGCACCTACGTCAACACCGAAGGCCGCGTGCAATATGCCGAAAAGGCCGTCTTCGCGCCCGGCGACGCGCGCGAGGACTGGAGCGTCCTGCGGGCCATGGCCGATGCGCTGAAAGTCTCGGTCGGGTTCGACAGCTTCGACGAATTGCGCATTGCCATGATCGCGGACGTGCCGGCACTGGGTGCCGAGGGACTGGCCGATTACGGCGCGCTGCCCGCCGCTCCTGCCGGGGCGAAGGCGGAAGGCGTGATCGCCGGCTACCCGATCAAGGATCGTTACCTCACCAACGCGATCTGCCGCGCCAGCCCCACTTTGCAGCGCTGCTCGGCCGAACTGCTCCATGGTGAAAGCTTCGCGGAGGCGGCCGAGTGAGCACGTCCAACACCATTGCCCGTCATGCCAGCGAAGGCTGGCATCTCGCTCCGGATGGCGCTTCGCCTGAAGCACGAGACCCCAGCCTGCGCTGGGGTGACGGCTTGAGGGAGCCGTCATGACCGCTTTCTTTCAGGACTTTCACATTCTCTGGATTTCGTGGCTTCATGTCACGATGTCTTATGAGGCTGCGTGGACGCTCGCTACGATCGTTGGCATCCTGCTGATCGCGCTGCCGCTGATGCTCGGCGTGGCGATGATCATCTATGCCGACCGCAAGATCTGGGCGGCGATGGCGCTCCGTCGCGGCCCCAACGTGGTCGGCCCGTTCGGCCTGCTGCAGTCGTTCGCGGACGGCCTCAAGGTCATGCTGCAGGAAACGATCATTCCTTCGGCGGCCAACAAGGGCCTGTTCCTGATCGCCCCGATCATCACCTTCACCGTGGCGCTGATGGCATGGGCGGTGATCCCGTTCAATTCGGGCGCGATCCTCGCCAACATCAACGTCGGCCTGCTCTATGTCCTCGCGATTTCGTCGCTGGGCGTTTACGGCACGATCATCGCCGGCTGGTCCTCGAACTCGAAGTACCCGTTCTTCTCGGCCATGCGCGCTTCGGCGCAGATGATCAGCTACGAAGTCTCGATCGGCTTCATCCTGATCTGCGTGGTGCTGTGGTCCGGCTCGTTCAACATGAACGAGATCGTCAAGGCGCAGCAGGGTCATGTGCTGGGGCTGTTCAACGGCTTCGTGTTCAACCCGCTGCTGTTCCCGATGTGGGTGATGTTCCTCATCTCGGGCATGGCGGAAACGCAGCGCGCGCCGTTCGACCTGACCGAGGCGGAAAGCGAACTCGTCGCCGGGTATCAGACCGAATATTCATCGATGGCCTTCGCGCTCTACTGGCTGGGCGAATACGCCAACGTGCTGCTGATGTGCGCGCTCAACGCCACGCTGTTCTGGGGCGGCTGGCTGCCGTTGATGGACATTCCGTTCTTGGGATTGTTCCCGGGTGTCGTGATTCCGGGCGTGATCTGGTTTCTCGGTAAGATCCTGTTCTTCTTCTTCATCTTCAGCTGGGTGAAGGCGACCGTACCCCGGTATCGCTATGACCAGCTGATGCGTCTGGGCTGGAAGGTGTTCCTGCCTGTCTCGCTGCTGTGGGTGTTCCTCGTCAGCGGCTACCTGATGCTTACGGGGCATTTCTCATGACCGTCGGACAGCTCATCAAGAGCTTCACTCTGTGGGAGTTCGTGAAGGCGCACTGGCTGACCTTGAAGTATTTCTTCAAGACCAAGGCGACGATCAACTACCCGTTCGAGAAGAACCCGCTTAGCCCGCGCTTCCGTGGCGAACACGCGCTGCGCCGCTATCCCAACGGCGAGGAACGCTGCATCGCGTGCAAGCTGTGCGAGGCGGTGTGTCCGGCCCAGGCCATTACCATTGAAGCGCAACCGCGCGAGGACGGCAGCCGCCGCACCACGCGCTACGACATCGACATGACCAAGTGCATCTTCTGCGGCTTCTGCCAGGAAGCCTGCCCGGTCGATGCCATCGTCGAAGGGCCGAACTTCGAATACGCGACCGAAACGCGCGAGGAACTGCTTTACGACAAGGCCAAGCTGCTGGCGAACGGCGACAAGTGGGAGCGCGCGATCGCTGCCAACCTTGAAGCCGACGCACCGTACCGGTAGGGGCGCGAAACCATGATCCAGGCATTTGCCTTCTATCTCTTCGCGACGCTCATGATTGTCTCGGGCGCCGTCACGATCCTGGCCCGCAACCCGGTCCATTCGGTTCTCTGGCTGATCCTGGCGTTCTTCAACGCCGCCGGCCTGATGATCCTGGTGGGGGCCGAGTTCATCGCGATGCTGCTGGTCATCGTCTATGTCGGCGCGGTCGCGGTGCTGTTCCTGTTCGTGGTGATGATGCTCGACATCGATTTCGCCGAACTGCGCGCCGGGTTCGTAAAGAACTTCCCGCTGGGAATGATCCTGGCGCTGGTGCTGCTGTGCGAACTGGTGCTGGGCATCGGCGCCTATCGCGCCGGCGCGATGCAGCTTGGCACGGCGGACGGGACGGCCGCGCCGCTGGCCGGGGCATCCAACATCGAATCCATCGGGGCGCTGCTGTACACGCGCTACCTCTTCCTGTTCGAAGCGGCGGGCATCCTGCTGCTGGTGGCCTTGATCGGCGCCATCGTGCTGACGCACCGCCAGCGTGGCGGGGTGCGCGGCCAGAACGTGGCGAAACAGGTCGCGCGCCGTCCGGAAGAGGCGACCATCAACGTGAAGCCGGAAGTGGGCAAGGGGGTCAGCCTCTAATGATCGGCATCGAACACTATGTCGTCGTCAGCTCGATCATGTTCGTGCTCGGCGTGCTCGGCATCTTCCTCAACCGCAAGAACGTCATCATCATCCTGATGGCGATCGAGCTGATCCTGCTGTCGGTGAACCTTAACCTGGTCGCCTTCAGCGCCTTCCTGCACGACCTTGTCGGCCAGGTCTTCGCGATGTTCGTGCTGACCGTGGCGGCGGGCGAGGCGGCGATCGGCCTTGCGATCCTGGTCATCTACTTCCGTGGCCGCGGCACCATCGCCGTCGACGACGTCAACCGGATGAAGGGCTGAGTACGCGATCATGTCTGCCATCCACATCATCGTCTTCCTGCCGCTGCTGGCGGCGATCATCGCCGGGCTGGGCAACAAGCAGCTGGGCAATGTTCCCGCCAAGGTGGTGACGACCGGCGCGCTGTTCATCTCGTGCGCGCTGTCGTGGCCGATTTTCCTGTCGTTCCTGTCGGGCCATGCCGAGGCGCATGTCTCGCCGGTGCTGCACTGGGTGACCTCGGGCAATCTCGATTTCGCCTGGGCGCTGCGCGTCGATACGCTGACGGCGGTCATGCTGGTGGTCATCACCAGCGTCTCCGCGCTCGTGCACCTCTATTCGTGGGGCTACATGAGCGACGAGCCGGACCAGCCGCGCTTCTTCGCGTACCTGTCGCTGTTCACCTTCGCCATGCTGATGCTGGTGACCGCCGACAACCTGGTGCAGATGTTCTTCGGCTGGGAAGGCGTGGGCCTCGCCTCGTACCTCCTGATCGGCTTCTGGTTCCGCAAGCCCAGCGCCAACGCCGCCGCGATGAAGGCCTTCGTGGTCAACCGCGTGGGTGATCTTGGCTTCATGATGGGCATCTTCGGCACCTTCCTGGTGTTCGGCACGGTTTCCATTCCCGCGATCCTCGAAGCCGCGCCGGGCATGGCCGGATCGACGGTCGGCTTCCTCGGCCACCGTTTCGACACGATGACGGTGCTGTGCCTGCTGCTGTTCATCGGCGCGATGGGCAAATCGGCGCAGCTTGGCCTGCACACCTGGCTGCCGGACGCGATGGAAGGCCCGACCCCGGTTTCGGCGCTGATCCACGCCGCGACGATGGTCACCGCTGGCGTGTTCATGGTCTGCCGCCTTTCGCCGATGTTCGAAACCAGCCCGACGGCGCTGGGCTTCGTGACCTTCATCGGCGCGGCGACCTGCTTCTTCGCGGCGACGATCGGCACGACGCAGACCGACATCAAGCGCGTGATCGCCTATTCCACCTGTTCGCAGCTGGGCTACATGTTCTTCGCGGCGGGCGTCGGTGCCTATGGCGCAGCGATGTTCCACCTGTTCACGCACGCCTTCTTCAAGGCGCTGCTGTTCCTGGGCGCCGGTTCGGTGATCCACGCGATGCACCACGAACAGGACATGCGCTATTACGGCGGCCTGCGGAAGCACATCCCGATCACCTTCTGGGCGATGACGGCGGGCACGCTGGCGATCACCGGCGTTGGCATCGTCGATGTGGTGGGCTTCGCCGGCTTCTATTCGAAGGACGCGATCCTCGAAGCCGCGTTCGCGCGCGGGACGGAGCTTTCGCACTTCGCCTTCTTCATGGGCATCTTCGCCGCGCTGCTGACCAGCTTCTATTCCTGGCGGCTGGTGTTCCTGACCTTTTTCGGCAAGCCGCGGTGGGAACAGTCCGAACACATCCAGCACGCGGTGCACGACGCGCATGGTCATGACGATCACGGCCACGAAGGCCATGGACACGCCCATCACGGGCACGACGACCACGGGCATCATGGCCATCACAGCGATGGCACGGCCGGCTATCATCCGCATGAAAGCCCGGCGGTGATGCTCACGCCGCTTGTCATCCTGTCGATCGGCGCGATCTTCGCGGGGCTGGTGTTCAACCACGCCTTCGTCAGCGAAGGCACGGGCGAGTTCTGGAAGGGCAGCCTCGTGTTCAGCGAACACCTGATCCACGCGATGCACCAAGTGCCGCACTGGGTGAAATGGGCGCCGTTCACGGTCATGGCCACGGGCCTGCTGATCGCCTGGTACGCCTATATCAAGAACACGAAGTTCCCGGCGGCGTTGGTCGACCAGTTCGGCTTCCTCTACCGGTTCCTTCTCAACAAGTGGTACTTCGACGAGCTTTATCACTTCATCTTCGTCCGCCCCGCGCTGTGGCTGGGACGGGTGTTCTGGAAGGTGGGCGATATCGGCATCATCGATCGCTTCGGCCCCAACGGCGCCGCCTGGGTGGTGGCTAAGGGCAGCCGCGCGGCGGTGAAGCTGCAGTCCGGGTATCTCTATAGCTACGCGCTGGTCATGCTGATCGGCCTGACGCTCGCAATCAGCTGGGTGATCGCACAATGACCGGGTTTCCGATCCTTTCGGTGATGTTGCTGGTGCCGCTCGTAACGGCGGTGGCCTGCCTCCTCGTCGATCGCGAACAGGCGCGCACCGTGGCGCTGGTGGGGACGCTGATCGATTTCGTCCTTGGCATGTTGCTGTGGGCGAACTTCGATACCGGCGGCGCGCAGTGGCAGTTCACCGAACACGCCGCGCTGTTCGCGGGCTTCGAATGGAAGCTTGGCATCGACGGCATCGCGCTGATGCTGATCGCGCTGACGGTGTTCCTGATGCCGGTGTGCATCGGCGCCAGCTGGCTGTCGATCGACAAGCGCCAGGGCGAATACTATGCCGCGTTCATGCTGATGGAAACGCTGATGATCGGCGTTTTCGCGGCGCAGGACCTGTTCCTGTTCTACATCATGTTCGAAGCCGGCCTGATCCCGATGTACCTGATCATCGGCATCTGGGGCGGTGCGGAGCGCATTTACGCCAGCTACAAGTTCTTCCTCTACACGCTGCTCGGCTCGGTGCTGATGCTGATCGCGATGTTCTGGATGGTGAACGAGGCGGGCACGACCGATATCCCGACGCTGATGGTCTACAACTTCCCGGTCCACGCGCAGACCTGGCTGTGGCTGGCCTTCTTCGCCAGCTTCGCGGTTAAGATGCCGATGTGGCCGGTCCACACCTGGCTGCCCGACGCGCACGTGCAGGCGCCAACGGGTGGCTCGGTGATCCTGGCTGGCGTACTGCTGAAGATGGGCGGTTACGGCTTCATCCGCTTCTCGCTGCCGATGTTCCCGGAAGCCTCGGCGCAGTTCGCGCCGCTGATCTGGGGCCTGTCGATGGCGGCGGTGGTCATCACCTCGCTGATCGCGCTGGTCCAGCACGACATGAAGAAGCTGATCGCCTATTCCTCGGTCGCGCACATGGCGATCGTGACGATCGGCCTGTTCGCCTTCAACGAACAGGGCCTCGAAGGCTCGATGATCGTCATGCTCAGCCACGGTCTGGTGGCGGGCGCGCTGTTCCTGTGCGTGGGCGTAATCTACGATCGCCTGCATACCCGCGAGATCGACCGTTATGGCGGCCTTGCCATCAACATGCCGAAGTACGCGCTGTTCTTCCTGCTGTTCACCATGGCCTCGATCGGCCTGCCGGGCACCAGCGGGTTCGTCGGCGAATTCCTGTCGCTGTTGGGCGTCTATCAGGCGTCGAGCTGGGTGGCGCTGATCTGCACCACGGGCATCATCCTGGGCGCGGCCTACATGCTCTACCTCTACCGCCGCGTGGCCTTTGGCGAACAGAAGAACGCCGATGCCGCCGCGATGCCCGATCTCGATGCGCGCGAATGGGCGATGATGGTGCCGCTCGCCGCCGTGGTGCTGTGGATGGGCGTCTATCCGCAGTCGTTCCTCGATCCGATGAAGAAGGACATCGCCGCGCTCGATGCGCGCCTTGCCCAGGCACGGCCCAAGGGAGATGCCGACGTGAAGATGGGGGCGCCCAAGCCGGCCGCCGAACATGAAGCGCACGAAGGGGAGGCGCACTGATGGAACTCGTTCGCTCCCTTCTGATCGTTGCGCCGGAAGAAGTGCTCAGCATCTCCGGCCTGCTGCTCCTGCTGGTCGCCGCCTGGGGCGGTGACAAGGCGGCGCGGACGATCTCGATCCTGTCGGTCGCCGCGCTGACGGTCTGCGCGATCCTTGTCGCCCCCGCGCTGTGCGGCGGTGCGATGGGGCCGGATACCGAGGCATTCGGTGGCCAGTACAAGGCGGACGCCTTCTCGGCCTTCGCCAAGCTGCTGGTCTATGCCGGCGCCGGCGTCACGCTGATCGTCGCGCCCGCGTTCTTCGACCGGGTCCGCGCGATGCGGGCGGAATTCCCGTTGCTGGTGCTGTTCGCGGCGCTGGGCATGGGCATGATGGTTTCGGCGGGCGATCTGCTGACGCTCTACATCGGCCTCGAACTCAACAGCCTTGCCTCCTACGTCCTGGCCGCGTTCCTGCGCACCGATGATCGTTCGGCGGAATCGGGCCTGAAGTATTTCGTGCTCGGCTCGCTCGCCAGCGGCATCCTGCTGTTCGGCATGAGCTTGACCTATGGCTTCACCGGCACGACCAGCTTCGAAGGCATCCGCCTGGCCCTGTCGGGCTCGCTGTCGACCGGCGCTACGTTCGGCATCGTGTTCGTGCTGGCCGGCCTGGCCTTCAAGATCAGCGCGGCGCCGTTCCACATGTGGACGCCGGACGTCTACGAAGGCGCGCCGACGCCGGTGACGACGTTCTTCGCCACCGCGCCCAAGGCGGCGGCGCTGGCGCTGCTGATGCGCGTCAGCCTCGAAGCGTTTGGCTCGCAGCCGGGGGCGTGGCAGCAGATCGTGATCTTCGCGTCGCTGCTGTCGATCGTGATCGGCGCGCTGGGCGCGATCGGGCAGGCGAACATCAAGCGCCTGATGGCCTATTCCTCGATCAACAACGTCGGCTTCATGCTGATCGGCCTTGCGGCGGCGACGCCCAAGGGCGCGTCCGCCATGCTGGTCTATCTCGCGATCTATGTCGCGATGTCGATCGCGGGCTTCGTGGCCATCCTTTTGCTGCGCGACGAGAACGGCGATGCGGTGGAAGCCATTTCCGACCTCGCCGGCCTGTCGAAGACCCGGCCGATGCTGGCGCTGGCGCTGGCGGCGGTGATGTTCAGCCTCGCCGGCATTCCGCCGCTGTTCGGCTTCTGGGGCAAGTTCGTGGTGTTCCAGGCCGCCGTGCAGGCCAATCTCGTGGCCCTCGCGGCCATCGGCATCGCAGCCAGCGTGATCGGCGCGTTCTATTACCTCAAGGTCGTCAAGGTCATGTACTTCGACGAGGCAGCGGACCGGGTGAAGGGCGAGATCGATCTGGCGCATGGCGTGTTGCTGGCAGCGTCGGCGCTGTTCATCTCGCCGCTGGGCTATCTGCTGACCAAGTGGATCGGGACGCTGGCCGACAACGCCGCCACGGCGCTGTTCCACGTCGCCTGACCGCGCGAAGGCTGTCCAGCCTTGATCGAAACCGTCGCTGAAATCCCCTCCACCAACGCCGCGTTGCTGGCGCGGGTGAGGGAGGGGGAAGCGGTGCCGGAAGGGCACTGGCTGGTGGCCGACCGGCAAAGCGCCGGGCGCGGGCGCGCCGGGCGCGTGTGGTCCGATGGCGCCGGCAATTTCATGGGATCGACCGCGGTGCAGTTGCGCGCGGGCGATCCACCCGCGCAGACGCTGGCGCTGGTGGCCGGGGTCGCCGTGTTCGATGCGGTGAAGGCCTGTGCCCCCGCGATCGCCGATCTGCGGCTCAAGTGGCCCAACGATGTGCTTGTGGGCCATGCCAAGCTGGTGGGCATCCTGCTCGAACGGCAGCGCGAAGCGGTGGTGGTCGGAATCGGCGTCAATCTGGCGCAGTCCCCGCAGGTACCGGGTCGCGCCACCGCCAGTCTTGCCGCGCTGGGCTTTCCCGTGAGGCGGGATGCGTTCGCGGAGCGGCTGGCGGCGGCCTGGGCCGATGCATTGTTGCGCTGGCACCGGGGCGAATGGCCGCTGCTGCGGGGCGAATGGCTGGTGCGCGCGCATCCCGTCGGAACGCTGGTGACGGTCAAGGACCGCGATCAGGGCGAGATCATGGGCGCGTTCGGCGGCATCGACGAGGAGGGTGTGGCGCTTCTACGCTTGGCGGACGGCTCCACCCGTGCCATCCACGCGGGCGATATTGAAATGGTGGGAACGGATGCTGCTCGCGATTGATGTAGGCAACACCAACGTTGTCTTTGCCCTCTATGCCGGACGGACGATCAAATCGCGCTGGCGCGTGGCGACCGACCCGCGCCGGACGGCGGACGAATACGCGGTCTGGCTGCTCCAGTTGATGCAGTTGCAGGGCTTCGCGGCCGATGACGTCGATCAGATCATCGTTTCCACGGTCGTTCCGCGCGCGCTGCACAACCTGCAGGTGCTGGCTCAGAAGTACTTCCATCGCGATGCGCTGATCGCCGGGCAGCCGCCGATCGAATGGGGCATCGATATCGACGTGGACGAGCCACGCTCGCTGGGGGCCGATCGCGCCGTGAACGCCATCGCCGCGCACGCCAAGTATCCCGGCGATCTGATCGTGGTCGATTTCGGCACGGCAACGACGTTCGACGTGGTGGATTTCAACGGTGCCTACAAGGGCGGGATCATCGCGCCGGGCATCAACCTTTCACTGGAAGCGCTGGTCAATGCCGCCGCCAAGCTGCCGCGCATCGCCATCGCGCCGCCTAGCCGCACCAACAGTGTGATCGGGCGCAATACCGAGGATCAGATGCAGATCGGCGTGTTCTGGGGCTACGTTTCGCTGATGGAAGGGCTGATAGCACGAATGCGGGCGGAAGTGGGCCGGCCGGCCAAGGTGATCGCGACCGGCGGCCTTGCCGTGCTGTTCGGGGATCACACCACGATCTTCGATCATGTGGATACCGATCTGACGCTGGACGGTCTCGCGATCCTTGCGGAGCGTGCTCCCTCGTGAAGCCAGGAAAGGAACTGCTTTTCCTCGCCCTGGGTGGTTCGGGCGAGATCGGGATGAACGTCAACCTCTACGGGTGCGACGGCAAGTGGCTGATGGTCGATCTGGGGATGACCTTCGCCGACCCCTATTATCCCGGTGTGGATCTGGTTTTCGCCGATCTCGAGTTCATCGAGGAGCAGCGCGAAAACCTGCTGGGCGTGGTGCTGACCCACGCGCACGAGGATCACATCGGCGCGGTGCCCTATTTCGCGCAGGAACTGGGCGTGCCGCTCTTTGCCACGCCGTTCACCGCGCGGCTCGTCAACGAAAAGCTGGTCGAGGCGGGCATCGACGCGGACATCGAACTGAATGTCATTCCCAACGAGGGAGCGTTCTCGCTGGGGCCGTTCGATATCCGGTATGTGCCGCTGGCGCACTCGATCGCCGAAGGCAACGCGCTGCTGATCGACACGCCTTACGGCCGCGTGTTCCACACCGGTGACTGGAAGCTGGACGACGAACCGCGCATCGGTACGCCGGCGACCGAGGAGGAACTGACCGCGATCGGCGACGAGGGCGTGCTGGCGCTGGTGTGCGATTCGACCAACGTGTTCAACCCGGCCGCATCCGGTTCCGAAGGCGCGGTGCGCGCCGGCCTGCTGGAGACGGTCAGCCGCCAGCGCGGGCGGCGCGTGGTGGTGACGACGTTCGCTTCCAACGTGGCGCGGCTGCAGACGCTGGCCGAAGTGGCGCAGGCGACCGGGCGGCAGCTTTGCGTGGCCGGGCGATCGCTGGACCGGATCATCTCGGTGGCGCAGGCTTCGGGCTATCTCGAGGACTTCCCCGAAACGGTTAGCATGGACCGGGCCATGGACCTGCCGCGTGGCGAGATCATGGTGCTGGCGACAGGGGGGCAGGGCGAACCGCGCGCCGCGCTGGCGCGCATCGCCGCCGAACAGCACCCGATCCGTCTGGAGGAAGGCGATGTCGTGCTGTTCTCCAGCCGGCAGATACCGGGCAACGAACTGGCCATCGGCCGCGTGCAGAACGCGCTGGTGGGGCGCGGCGTGCGCATCGTGACCGACCGCCAGAGCATGATCCACGTTTCCGGCCATCCGGGGCGGCCCGAACTCGTCGCGCTCTATGACTGGCTGCGGCCGGAGATCCTCGTGCCAGTCCATGGCGAGATACGCCACATGGCGGAGCAGGCCCGGCTGGGGCTGGACGAGGGCATCCCGAAGGCGATCTTGCAGAAGAACGGCGATCTGCTGCGGCTGGCGCCCGACGGGCCGGTGAAGCTGACCGAGGTGCGCGCCGGGCGGCTCGTGCTGGATGGCGACATCATCGCGCCGGCGGATGGCGAGGCCATGGCAGCGCGGCGCAAGCTGGGGCTGAACGGGCTGGTTTCGGTGGCGCTGGCGGTGACGCCCGAGGGCCGGCTGGCCTCATCGGTCGATATCGGTAGCATCGGTTTGCCGCTGGACGAGGACATGGACCAGTTCGTGCAGGAAGCGCAGGCGGACGCCGCGCAGGCGGTCAAGGATCTGAAGGGCGATCGCAAGCGCGACCGGCTGGCGGTTGCCGAAACGGTGCGGCTGGCGGTAAGGCGGGCGGCGCAGCGCTGGTCCGGCAAGAAGCCGGTCGTCCAGGTCCTGCTGCGGGAAGGATAGGCCTGCCGTGCGCTGGACGTCGATCGTTGCGATCTATTCGCTGTTCTGGGTGTTCGCTGCCTTCCTGGTGATGCCGTTCGGCATCCGCACGCACGACGAACTGGGGCTGGGCAAGGTGGACGGGCAGGCGCACAGCGCGCCCGGCAATTTCCGGCCCAAGCGGGTGGCGATCCGCGCCACCATCCTGGCGGCGATCCTGTTCGGGCTGTACTACGCGAACTACGTCAATCAGTGGGTCACCATCGACGATCTCGACTACGCCCGCAAACTGGGTGTCTGACCGGGTTTAGGCGCCTTCCAGCGCGTAGCCCGCGGAACGCACCGTGCGTACCGGATCGGCCGCTCCGGGGAGCGCGATCGCCTGGCGCAGACGGCGGATGTGAACGTCCACCGTGCGCAGTTCGATGTCGCTGCCGCTGCCCCACACCGCATCGAGCAGTTGCCCGCGCGAAAAGACGCGGCCGGGGTGTTCCATGAAGTGGCGCAGCAGGCGGAATTCGGTGGGGCCGATCTTTATCGCCTGCCCGCGCCGCATGACGCGATGGGCCGTGGGATCGAGCGAAAGATCGCCCACGGTGATGGTCTCTCCGGCCAGTGCCGGGCGCACGCGGCGCAGCACGGCGCCCACGCGGGCAATCAGTTCGCGCGGCGAGAACGGCTTGGTGACATAATCGTCAGCGCCGGTTTCCAGCCCGCGCACGCGGTCGTCCTCATCGCTGCGGGCGGTGAGCATGATGATCGGCACATGCGCCGTGCTCTTGTTGCGGCGCAGGCGGCGGCAGACCTCGATCCCGCTGGTGCCGCCGATCATCCAGTCCAGCAGGACCAGATCCGGCGTATCCTCGGCAGCGAGAAGCAGGGCCTCGTCGCCATCGTCGGTGGTGCGCACGTCGTATCCTTCGCCACGAAACCGGTATTCGACCAGTTCGGCAAGCGCGGTATCGTCTTCAACCAGAAGCAGTTTCGGGGCAGACACGGCGAACCTCCATGACAGGCAGGTTGCGAAAGCACGACTAATGTTACGGTGTCATTACGTCAGGCCGGATTACCTCAGGCAGGCGGAATCACATCCTCGCGTTCGGGCAGGTAGGCGCCGGTGGCGGCGTAGTGGACCATTTCGGCGATATTGGTCGCGTGATCGCCGATCCGTTCGATGTTGCGCGCCACGAACAGCAGTTGCGCCACGCTGGTGATGGTGGCGGGATTTTCGACCATGAACGACACGAAATTGCGGAACACGCTGTCATAGAAGGCATCGACCGTGGCATCGCGCGCGACGATCTCCGCCGCGGCCACCGGATCGCGCGCGGCGAAGGCGGTCAGCACATCATGCACCATTTCCGCCGCCAGTTCGTTCATCGCGGGCAGCAGCGTCAGCGGTTCGAAGCGCTTGCGGCCCTCGATGTGGCCGACGCGCTTGGCGATGTTCTTGGCATAATCGCCGATGCGCTCGATCACCCCGGCGATCTTCAGCGCGGCGACCACTTCGCGCAGATCGTCGGCCATCGGCGCGCGCAGGGCGAGAACGCGGATCGAAAGGCGGTCGACTTCCGCCTCGAGCTGGTCGATCCGCTTGTCGCGGGCGATCACGGTATTGGCGAGTTCCTGATCGCCCCGGACCAGCGCGTCCATCGCTTCGCCCACCGAAAGTTCCGCCAGGCCGCCCATTTCCGCAACCAGGCCGCGCAGGCGGGTGATGTCCTCATCGAATGCCTTGACGGTATGTTCTGCCACCATCGTCCTATCCGTAGCGCCCGGTTATGTAGTCCTTCGTCCGTTCCTCACGCGGGTTCGTGAAGATGTCGGAGGTTTTCCCGTACTCCACGATCCTGCCAAGGTGGAAGAACGCGGTGCGCTGGGATACGCGGGCGGCCTGTTGCATCGAGTGTGTCACAATCACGATCGCATAGCGACCGCGCAGTTCGTCGATCAGTTCCTCGATGCGGGCGGTGGCGATGGGGTCGAGCGCGGAGCACGGCTCGTCCATCAGGATCACTTCGGGATCGACGGCGATGGCGCGGGCGATGCACAGGCGCTGTTGCTGGCCGCCCGATAGCGCGGTGCCGCTGTCGGAGAGGCGGTCCTTAACCTCGTCCCACAGGCCGGCGCGCTGGAGAGATTGTTCGACGATCGCGTCCAGTTCGGCGCGGCTGCCGGTCAATCCGTGGATGCGCGGGCCATAGGCGATGTTCTCGTAAATCGACTTGGGGAAGGGGTTGGGCTTCTGGAACACCATGCCCACGCGGGCGCGCAACTGCACCACATCCATCCTGCTGCGGTAGATGTCCTCGCCGTCGAGCAGGATCTCTCCTTCCACGCGGGCGCCGGCGATCGTGTCGTTCATCCGGTTGAGCGCGCGCAGGAACGTGGACTTGCCGCAGCCCGAAGGGCCGATGAACGCGGTGACATAGCGCTGGGGGATGTCGATCGAGACCTGATCGATCGCGCACTTGTCGCCATAGAACACGGAGACGTCGCGCGCGCGCATCTTGGGCACCGCCTCGTCCCCGCCATCGGCTTTGGCGGCGCGCGGATCGGCGCTGATGGGCTGAGTATTCATGTTACCACCGTTTCTCGAAGCGGTTGCGCAGATAGATGGCAAGGCCGTTCATCAGCAGGAGGAAGGCGAGCAGGACCACGATGGCGGCGCTGGTGCGTTCCACGAAGCCGCGATCGATCTCGTCCGACCACAGGAAGATCTGCACCGGCAGTACGCTGGAAGGCGATGTGAGATCGCCCGGCGGCGTGGCGACGAAGGCGCGCATGCCGATCATCAGCAGCGGCGCGGTTTCGCCCAGCGCGCGCGCCATGCCGATGATCGTGCCGGTGAGGATACCGGGCAGGGCCAGTGGCAATACGTGGTGGAACACCACCTGCACCGGGCTGGCGCCCACCGCCAGCGCGGCATCGCGAACCGATGGCGGCACGCCCTTGATCGCGTTGCGGCCCGAAATGACGATCACCGGCATCGTCATCAGCGCCAGCGTCATGCCGCCTATCAGCGGGGCCGAACGGTAATTGGGAAACAGGCCGAGGAAGACGGCCAGCCCCAGCAGGCCGAAGATGATCGAAGGCACAGCGGCGAGGTTGTTGATCGAGATCTCGATCAGGTCGGTCCAGCGGTTGCGGGGCGCGTATTCCTCCAGATAGAGCGCGGCCAGCACGCCGACCGGGAAGGCCAGGACCAGCGTGACCAGCATGGTCAGGATCGATCCCTTCAGCGCCCCCCAGATACCCACGCTTTGCGGGCTGGTCGCGTCCGAGCGGGTCAGGAAGCCGAAATCGAACGCGCGGACGAGTTTCCCCTCGCGCTCAAGCCGCGTCGCGATCACCCGCAGGTCCGGATCGCCATCGCCGCGCTGGGCGGTCGCCAGCTTGTCGCTGGCGGGCAGCGAAACGTTCAGCACGGCGTTGTTGAGCAGCGACGGATCGGCGATCAGCATGTCGGCGACCTCGCGCCAGGCATCGTCCGCCAGCAGGCGTGCGCCGCCTTTGCCGAAAGCGGCGTTGGCGGCAGTGTCGATCACGTGGGGCAACCCGGCCAGTTCCAGTCCGCCGGCGGGATCGGGCTGGCCTAGCCGTTGCGCGTCGATCTGCATCGAACCGCGGATTGGCACGGCCATCCGCAATTCGCTGCGCTTGAAGCCGCTGACGCCGTTGGCGGTCATTGACACCAGCAGGAAGGCCAGCACCAGCGCGGAGAATACCACGGCGGAAAGGCCCGCCAGCCGGAACAGCCGGTCGACCGCGTAGCGACGGGCAAGGCCGGCTTCCATGCGCGCGCGACGAAGAGCGCGGATGTGTTCCTGCTCGGTCGCGCGGCTATCGGCCGCTGTCCTCGCTTCATCCATCGGCGGCATCATTCATAGGCCTCGCGATAGCGCTTCACCACGCGCAGCGCGATGAAGTTGAGCGCCAGGGTGACCAGGAACAGCACCATGCCCAGCGCGAAGGCGCTGAGCGTGGCCGGATGGTCGAAGCTGCCTTCGCCGGTCAGCATGGCAACGATCTGGAAGGTGACCGTGGTCATGCTCTGGAACGGGTTGAGCGTGAGGTTGGCCGTTGCGCCGGCGGCCATGACCACGATCATCGTTTCGCCGATGGCGCGGCTGATCGCCAGCATCACCCCCGCGACGATGCCGGGCAGGGCGGCGGGGATCAGGACGAGCCGGATGGTCTCGGCGCGGGTCGCGCCCATGGCCAGGCTGCCATCGCCCATGGCCTGCGGCACGGCGGCAATCGAATCATCGGCCATGGAAGAGACGAAGGGCACGATCATGATGCCCATGACCAGCCCCGCCGCGATCGCGCTTTCGGTGGAAGCGTTGGCGATGCCGATGGCCTGCGCCGCATCGCGCACCGCCGGCGCCACGGTCAGCGCCGCGAAATAGCCGTAGACCACGGTGGGAATGCCGGCGAGGATTTCCAGCAGGGGCTTCATCAGCTGGCGCACGCGCGGGCTGGCGTACTGGGTCAGGTAGATAGCGCTCAGCAATCCCAGCGGGATCGCCACGATCATGGCGATCACCGCGCCGATGTAGATCGTGCCCCAGAACAATGGCAGCGCGCCGTACTTGCTGCCATCGGGCGCGCTCGTGCTCATCGGGTCGGGCGACCAATGCGTCCCGAACAGAAAGTCCGTGGGTGAGATCATCCCGAAAAAGCGTATTGTTTCAAAGATCAGGCTGATGATGATGCCAATCGTGGTGAGGATCGCCACAAGCGAGGCGAGCAAAAGTACTGCCATGACCGCCCGTTCCACGCGCGTTCGCGCGGTGAAATCGGGGCGCAGGCGCAGGAACGCGAAGGCCCCGCCGGCAAAGGCGATCAGCACGGTGATGGCCAGCCCGATCGACTGGAACTTCTGCAGCGCGGCGCGGAACGGTTCGACCAGTGCCTGCGCTTCGGCATTGAAGACCCCGTAAGCGCGCCCATCGGCGACGGCATAGGCTTCCGCCAGCATGGTATCACGCTCGAACCCTGTCGGCGGCAGGATCGTCGCGGCGGGATCGGACAGAACCTGGTGCGTGACCAGCGCCGGGCTGATCGTATTCCATGCGAGCGCGAACAGCAGGGCCGGCACGGCGATCCACAAGGCCACGTACCAGGCGTGAAAGCCGGGCAGCGAATCGATGCGGCCGCGCGGCGCGGTCCGGCGGAACGCCCAGGCGCGTCCGCGCGCGGCCAGCCATCCGACCAGGCCCAGCCCGAAGGCAAGCAGAAGAAGCACGGCGGAAGGCATCAGGCCGGACGGTACTCCCTACTTCAGCTGCGCGCCATCCAGCGCCGGCATCTCTTCCACGATCCTGCGGCTTTGCGCGAGCACCGGGTCCGGCGCCACCACCATGCCCAGCCGGGCAAGGGAACCGTCCTTGCCCCACAGCCTTGACCATTCCGTGACATAGGCCTTCAGGCCGGGAATGGCGCGCAGGTGCGCCTTCTTGACATAGATGTACAAGGGCCGTGCACCGGGATAGCTGAAGTCCGAAATCGTCTGGTAGCTGGGTGCCACGCCGTTCATGGTCAGCCCGCGCAACCGGTCGGCGTTCTCCTCCAGATAGGAAAAGCCGAAGATGCCGATGGCCTTGGGATTGGCCTCGATCTTCTGGACGATCAGGTTGTCGTTTTCCCCGGCATCGACGTAGCCGCCGTCCTCGCGCACTTCGCCGCAGACCGCATCGTGGCGGGCGGCGTTGCTCTGCTTCAGCGCGGCCATGGCCGGATCGGCATCGCACCCCTTCACCAGGATAAGCTCCCGCAGCGCATCGCGCGTGCCCGATGTGGAGGGTGGGCCATAGACCAGGATCGGCATGGAGGGCAGGGCCGGGTTCACGTCCTTCCAGGTGCGCGCCGTGTTCGGTCTGCCATAGGGATTGCGCGCCAGCGCGCGATAGACGTCCTGCGGGGTCAGCGCGATGCCGGGACCGCCACGCCCTTCGGCGAAGGCCACGCCGTCCAGCCCCACCTGAATCTCGATGATGTCCTTCACGCCGTTGTGCCGGCAATCCTCGAATTCGGATTTCTTGATCCGGCGCGAGGCGTTCTCGACGTCGGGGAAACGAGGCCCGATGCCGCCGCAGAACAGCTTCATGCCGGCGCCGGTGCCGGTCGATTCGATGATCGGGGATTTGATGCCCGTTTGTGCGCGCGCCAGCGATTCCGCCACAGCCTTGGCAAAGGGATAGACCGTTGACGATCCCACGGCGCGAACCTGATCGCGCGTGGCCATCTGCTGGCCGCACGAGGACAGCAGAAGGACCAGCAAAGGCAACGCAATCCGCCGCGTCATCATCGAACCGCTTTCTTTCGAGGCTGCCGCCACGGGCTCCTGGGGCGAAACACCCGGCTTTCCGGCCACGTCCCCCTTGCGGCGGTTTTGTGACAGTTATGTGACGACTATCCGCCGTGGCTGCGTTAGGCTGCCGCCTCCGTCGCTTCAAGGTCGGGCGCGATCGAGAAACGCACGGTTACCGTCGTGCCTTCGCCCAGCTTGCTGGTGATATCCAGCCGTCCGCGGTGGCGTTCGACGATGTGCTTAACGATGGCGAGGCCAAGCCCCGTTCCCCCGGCGGCGCGACTGCGGCTGGGATCGGTGCGATAGAAGCGCCGCGTCAGATAGGGAATGTGATCGGGGTGGATGCCTTCGCCCCGGTCGGTCACGGTCAGTACCGCCTCGTGCCCCTGCGTGTGGACGCCGATACGCACCGGCGCTTTGGGGTCACCGTATTTCAGCGCGTTATCGATCAGGTTGCGGATCAACTGGTCCAGCTGCTGGCGATCGCCGATCACGACCGCTTCGGCGCTTTCCACCGCGATCCGGCTTTCACCCACCGTGAAACCCACTTCGCCCCCGATGCTGGCGGCGAGTTGGCCCAGATCGATGCGTTCCTTGGGCGGTTCGTGCTTTTCGGCCTCGATCCGCGAAAGCGACATCAGGTCTTCGACCAGCGTTTGCAGCCGCTTCGCCTCGCGCAGCACGGTATTGTGGAAGCGCGCGGCGGTGGCTTCGTCCACCTTGGCGTCGGGATCGGCCAGCGTCTCGATATAGCCGATGATCGAGGCCAGCGGCGTGCGCAGTTCATGGCTGGCGTTGGCCACGAAATCGGTATGCGCGCGGCTGATGTCCGCTTCGGCGGTGCGGTTGACCAGCTCGATCAGCGAATAGCGCTCGTCGATCGCCACGCGCGAAACCTGCCAGATGCTGCGCGATCCGGTCAGCCCGCGCACCAGCGCGCGACCTTCCGGCTGATCGAGCAGGGTGATCGCTTCGGGATGGCGCAGCGCCACGCGCGCGTCCTGGCCCACGACATGCGGACCCAGCGCTTCGCGCGCGGCGGCGTTGGCGGCGGCGATGCGCTGCCCGTCGAGCATCATCACGGGCACACCGAACGGCTCGATCAACTCGATCATCGCCTGGCGCGAAACGCTGCCGTCGTCAGGGGGAAGCGCTTCGACCACGGGTTCGGGCCGGGCGAGCCACAGGCTGGCGAGCCACACCACCAGCACGGCCAGCGTCAGCCAGAAGCCCGCCCCGGCGAGCAGCATCGCGCCGGACGCGCACAGGGCAATGATGATGGCCGGAATCATGCTGGGCGCAAGACCGGGCCAAGGCGGAGCGGAACCCTTCATCGAATGGCGTATTCCGAAAGAGAGATGGCATCCGAATCCCGGCCGCGCGGATGCGACCGGTTCGGGCATAGGTCAGGCCGCGAGGGCGGCGCAAGTGGCTCACTGCGTTGTCACAAACCGGTGCGGGGATGCACGCGTTTCCGGTCAGGGCTTCAGGCGCTCCGGGCCAGACCGCGCACTTCGCCGAGCTGCCATCCCAGCAGCGTGACCAGGCCCATCGCCAGTTCGCGCGCGCGCTTGGCCAGCGATAGCGCCAGCGCCGTTTCCGGGGGCAGGCCGAACAGCGGCGCGGCCAGCGCATAGCCCGCCTCCTGCACGCCGATGGCGCCGGGAACGACGAAGGCTACGCTGCGTAGCGTGAAGATCAGGCTTTCGAGCGAAAGCACCTCCCACACCGCGATGCGCACGCCCATCAGATGCAGCACCAGCCAAGCGCCCATGCCGCTGGCGACCCACGCCGCGAGATTGAACACGAACGCCAGCGCGACATGGGCGCGGCGGGCATAGATGCGCGACAGTTCGGCGCGAACATCGGCGAGGGCGGTCGATCCCGGCAGGAAGCGCGCGGCCATGCGGCCGGCAAGGTCCAGCGCGGCGCGCTGCATGGTGAAGAACAGCAGGATCACCACGATCATGACGCCGGTGCCGCCCAGAATCAGCGGGCGCAGCCGCACCGCCGCGCCATCGCCGATCAGCAGCGAGGCCATCATCGCCAGCCCGAACAGGGTATAGACCAGCTGGCTGGCCATCTCGGTGGTCATGTCGACCACCATCGATCCATAGACGCGCGTCGTGGGAATCGATGTCTGGGTGAGCATGCGGGTGCTCACGAAGATCCCGCCAAGCTGCGAGAAGGGCAGCAGATCGGACACCGCCTCGCGCACCAGCCGCGCCCAAGTGAACAGGAACAGGCTGCGCAGCGGTTCGCCCGGCGCGGCGGCGAGCCAGGCCGCGCCCAGTAAAACGAAAACGCCCAGCGTCCACGCGCAATAGAGCGCGAAGCCGCCGGCTCCCATCCGCGCGGCGGTGCCGATCACGTCGGACAAGCCGGCGCTGCCGATCGTCCAGACCGCGACGCCCAGCCCCGCTACCGTCGCCAGCAGAACGCCCAGGCGGCTCCAGGATTTCAGGCTGACTCTCCCGTCGGGGCGGGTGCCTTGATGAAGCGCAGCGCCAGCCGGATCATTGCCGGCACGAAGCGCGGGCGGATCAGGCGTTCGTCATAGGGGGCCAGCCGGCGGTCGTTCTCCGCCAGGCAGATGCGCGCCAGTTCCGGGAAGGTGATCTCCACGCCCAGTTCCTTGGACCCGTTCAGCGTGAAGTTGTTCTCCTGCGCCTTGGTATTGTCCTTGCCCATGCCCTTGGCGGTATCGATCCGTTCGAGGATCAGGGCGATCCAGACGGCGATAACCTTGATCTCGAACCACGGCCTCCGCCACCACGGCATGTTGCGCCGCCACCATGCCACCCAGTTCACGAAGAACAGGATATGACGGCCTTCTTCGCGCATCACCGGCTCGAACGTGTCGACCAGTTCGGGCGGGAAGAAGCCCGAATCCCGGGCGATCTTGAACAGGCCGAAGCCGAAGAAGCTGTCGATGCATTCCGAATAGCCGGTGCGCATGAACGCGAATTCCGGGTCCTTCGGGCGCAGGTATTCCGGCTCCGGCGCCAGTTCGATGCCGTAGGCGCGCACCATGTCCGCCAGCACCACCTTGTGGCGCGCTTCCTCGAACCCGTCCATCTCCACCGCCGCCTTGAGCAGCGGATCGTCGATGTATTCGGCGTAGGTCTTCACGTTCATGCCCGCGCGGCCCTCGGTGGCCACGGCGATGTCCCAGATGGGCAGCGAAACGATCTTGTCGCGCGTTTCGTCATCGAGCTTGGGCCAGTCGATCACCGCGGGGCGATAGGGATCGTGCGTATCGAGCAGCGTGCGGCTCATCAGCATGAGATGATCCTTGCTGCCCAGCTTCACGCGGCCTTTGGGGAGAGGGGCGGCCTCATCGTATTCGCCCCAGGTGCGGACGAGAGTCGTCATGGGGTGGTCCTCACTTGAAATCGGCAAACCGTCCAAGGCTCACGCCATTGCGTGCAACGGCCTGCTTGGCAAGCGCATCCGTCAACGCGGCGAGTTCCTCGGCATAGAGATAGCCCGGCGCGGCACCCTGATAGGGGCCAGTCGCCGGATGCGCATAGATCTCGGTCAAACCGTCGGGCAGATGATCGAGCAGCCCGCGCAGACGGTCGGCGGTCAGCGCGCCCGACCACGCGAGGCCGAAGACCTGATCCGGCACGGCCAGGCCGGCCGCGCGCATCCGCCGGCGGACGAGCCTGGCCCATAACCGTTCGATGCCCGGCCCGGCGCGCGTACCATCGATCGCGGTCAGGACGGCGCGCGGTTCGATCGGCGCGCGGATCGCCTTGATGCCATAGCGCCGGCCGACGTTCAGGATGGTCCCGGCGATCGTCGGATGCAGGTGGAAGTGCTTGTGAGCGTTGACGTGGTCGAGCGGCAGGCCGGTTTGCGCGAAGGCGGCGAACTGGGCATCCACTTCGGCGGCCAGTTGCTGCCGCGCGGCGGTTGACGCGAAGATGGTGATCCCCGCGCGCACCATGTCGGTACGGAAGCAACCGTCTGCATCGACCAGCGCGGGCACCCGTTCCGGCGGCAGCACCGGCCGGCCATCGACCAGCACGACATGCAGGCCGACGCCCAGCGCCGGCAACCGTCGGGCGCGCGCCACCGCGTCCTGCGCTGCCGCGCCGCCCACCATCAGGCTGGCGGCGCTGAGCACGCCTTCGCGATGCGCCTGCTCGACCGCATCGTTGACTTCGGCAGAAGCGCCGAAGTCATCCGCGGTAATCACCAGCCTTTTCAACGTGGGTGGTCCGCGCCGAGGGTCAGGCGGCTTCCTTGCGCCGGCGCAGGAAGTCGAAGAACTCCACGCCTTCGCGCAGACGGCGCTTCATCATGTCCCAATCGCGGATCATTTCGCCCATGATTGCGCCGATCTTGCGCGGGCGGAAGTAGAAGCGCTTGTAGAACTCCTCCACCTTGTCGAAGATCACGCTTGCCGGAAGGTGCGGATAGCTGAGCTGCGCGATCTGGTTGCCGCCGTCGGTCAGCAGGTGATCGCTGCCGTCGAACCAGCCGTTCTCGGTCGCCTGCTTGTAGAGGAACGTGCCGGGATAGGGCGCCGCCAGGCTGACCTGGATGGTGTGGGGGTTCAGCTCGATCGCGTAGCGGATCGTCTCCTCGATCGTCTCCAGCGTCTCGCCCGGCAGGCCGAGGATGAAGGTGCCGTGGATGGTCAGGCCAAGGGCGTGGGCGTCCTTGGTGAATTGCCGCGCCACGTCGGTGCGCAGGCCCTTCTTGATGTTGTGCAGGATCTTCTGGTTGCCGCTTTCATAGCCGACCAGCAGTACGCGGCATCCGCCTTCCTTCATCGCCTTCAGCACCGGCTGGGGCACGTTCGCCTTGGCGTTGCAGCCCCAGGTGATGTCGAAGCCCTTCTGGCCAAAGCCGAGCTTGGCCAGCTCGCCCGACAGCTCGACCACGAAATCGTGCGCGTCGGCCAGGGTATCGTCGTCGAAGAAGATCTCCTTCACCTCGGGCATTTCCCTGAGGATGTATTTCACCTCCTCGATCACCTTGGGCACGGTGCGGTGGCGATAGCGGTGGCCGCTGATCGTCTGCGGCCACAGGCAGAAGGTGCAGCGGCTCTTGCACCCGCGCCCGGTGTAGAAGCTGACATAGGGGTGGCGCTGGTAGCCGCCGTAATACTTGGTCAGGTCCAGATCACGCCGGTAGATCGGGGAGACCATGGGCAGCACGTCCATGTCCTCGATCATCTCGCGGTCCTTGTTGCGGATGAACGCACCGTCCGGCCCGCGCCAGGTGATGCCATCGACTTCGGCAAGCGGCTTGCCCTGCGCGATCTCCACGATCGTGAAATCGTATTCCTCGCGCGCGACGAAATCGATGTCGGCGCTGGCGGCCAGGCTCTTGTCCGGCTCGACCGCGACCTTGGCGCCGACGAAGCCGATCACGATCTTGGGATTGCGCTGCTTGATCAGCGCGGCGGTGCGGATGTCCTGGTTGAAGCTGGGCGTGGAGGTGTGGAGGATGACCAGATCGCGTTCGTCGAATTCGTGCGCGATGTCTTCCCAGGACTGGTCGTGCGCCGGGGCGTCGATCAGCTTCGATCCTTCGACCATCGCCGCCGGCTGGGCCAGCCAGGTGGGATACCAGAAGCTCTTGACCTCGCGCTTCATCTGGTAGCGCGCGCCCGCGCCCCCGTCATAACCATCGAAAGAGGGGGCCTGGAGGAAGAGGGTACGCATCATGGTCAAGTCATCTCCGAGGGCGCTGCGACGCGCCCGTTGTCGAGCATTGTAAGTTCTGTTCCGCGCCAATCAACCGAGCGGACGAAGAAGCTGGCGACGAACACGGCGAAGCTGATGCCGTCGCGCAACGGTAGCGTCCACAGCGGAGCGGTCGGCTCGCCGGCGTGACGATCGACCACCCGGACCGTCGCCACCCGCACTGCCAGCGCAGCCAGCGTGATGGCAAGCCCGTAATTGGGGTGAAAGGCCATTCCGGCCAGCGCCATGGGCAACGGAATGCCGATGAACGATCCGGCATAGCCCGCCGGCGATACCCCGCGCACCGTGGCGGCCCAGCGCAGTTCGTGCTTCCACAGCTGCGCGAATGCGGTTTCGGTGGAAGCGTGGACCAGCAGCAGCGGCGGGACGGCGATGGCAAGCCCGCGCGCCCGCACCGCCTGCCCGATGGCGTGATCGTCGGCCAGCACATCGGCAAAAGCCGTGAACCCGCCGATCGCGTCGAGCGTCTCGCGCCGGAACGCGATGGTGGAGCCCATGCAGGGATCGGCCAGCCCGCGCGTCTTGGCGAAGACCAGACCGACCAGGAACTGATAACTTGGCCCCGCCGAGGCAAGGCGCGACCAGAATCCGGCATCGCCGCGCCCGCGATAGAGGCAGGTGACCGCGCCGGTGCCCGGTTGATCGAGTGCGGCCAGTACCTGCGCGATATAGTCGCGCGCCACCGCCATGTCGCTGTCGCTCAGGATCAGGACGTCGTGCGCGGCCTGCCGCATCATGTTGATCATGTTGCCGACCTTGCCGTTAGAGCCGTGCGGCGTTCCGTCGATCACCAGATCGATACGGGCGGTGGGATAGCGCCGTTGCAGGGCGCGGACGGCTGCGATGGCGGGATCGTCGGCCCTTTGCACCCCGAACAGCACCTGCACCGGTCCCTCGTGATCCTGTTCCAGGAAGGTGGCGAGGTTTTCGGCCAGCTTCGGTTCGGCGCCGTAGAGCGGCTTCAGCAGCGTGACCGGCGTGGCGCGGGGCGAGGCGGGCGAGCGCTGGACCAGAAAACGCGCCAGCACCCGCGTCGCGAAGGCCATGTAGGCCGTGCCGATCGTGGCGAGCGCCAGCAGCACCCAGCCAGTGGCCGAAAGGAGGAGCGCGACTCCGGGCATAAGCGGGCTCCCTAGCCGTTCGGCCCGGCGCTGGCGACCCCGGCGAAAGCCCGAT
This sequence comes from Novosphingobium sp. MD-1, assembly GCF_001014975.1. GTDB lineage: Bacteria > Pseudomonadota > Alphaproteobacteria > Sphingomonadales > Sphingomonadaceae > Novosphingobium. The sequence goes on from NZ_BBXA01000029.1 coordinate 359,643, forward strand.
CCTGCCCCTAGCGACGAAATATACGGAAAGCGCGCGCCGGGGGCTTGCCTCTACGGCTTGCCGCCATATGGAGGGGCCATGCTGGCAGCGAGCGAGATACGGACGATGCCATGGTGGGCGAAGCCATGAGCGATTCACGCGGTCTGGTTCTGGTAACCGGCGTCTCGGGATTTGTCGGCTCGGCCGTGGCGCGCGCGCTCGCGGCGGAGGGCTGGCAGGTGCGGGGCCTCGTCCGCGCCACCAGCCCCCGCGCCAACCTCGCGGATTTTCCGGGCGAACTGGTGGAAGGCGATGCGCGGGACGCAGCCAGCATGGCGCGCGCGCTGACCGGCGCGGGCACGCTGTTTCATGTCGCCGCCGATTACCGCCTTTGGGCGCCCGATCCCGAGGAAATCGTCCGCAACAACCTCAACAGCACCGGCACCGTGATGCGCGCGGCGCAGGCGGCGGGGGTCGGCCGGATCGTCTATACCAGCAGCGTCGCCACGCTGAAGCCGTCGCATGATGGCCCGGTGGACGAACGCCACGCCGCCGCGCCCGACGAAGCCGTGGGCGCCTACAAGCGCAGCAAGGTCGTGGCCGAACGGCTGGTCGAACGCATGGTGACCGAGGAAGGGCTGCCCGCCGTGATCGTCCAGCCATCGACGCCGATCGGCCCGCGCGACGTCAAGCCCACGCCCACCGGCCGCGTGATCGTGGAGGCCGCCAACGGCAAAATGCCGGCGTTCGTCGATTCCGGGCTGAACCTGGTCCATGTCGATGACGTGGCGGCGGGGCATCTTCTGGCGCTGGCCAGGGGGCGGATCGGGGAACGCTATATCCTGGGCGGCGAGGACGTGATGCTGGGCGACATGCTGGCGGAGATCGCCCGGCAGGTGGGCCGCAAGGCTCCGAAAGTCCGCCTGCCGCGCGGGCCGCTCTATCCGCTGGCCTGGGCGAACGAGGCGTTGTGCCGGCTGACCGGGCGTTCCGACCCGTTCCTGACGCTCGATTCGCTGCGCATGTCGCGCTACCGGATGTTCTTCTCGTCGGCGAAGGCGGAGGCCGAACTTGGCTATCGCGCGCGGCCATGGCAGGGCGCGATCGGCGACGCGATCGCATGGTTCCGGCAGGCGGGCATGATCCGATGACGGCGCTGATCCTGGGCGGCCTGTCGCTGGCGATCTGGCTGGGCCTGATCTTCGCGCACCATGGCTTCTGGCTCACGCGCGAACGCGATACGCTGGGGATGCCGGCGGAACCGGCGGTGTGGCCCGATGTCGTCGCCGTGGTGCCCGCGCGGGACGAGGCGGACGTGATCGCCCGGTCGATCGGCAGTCTGGTGGCGCAGGACTATCCGGGGCGTTTCCGCGTGATCCTGGTCGACGATTCGAGCAGCGACGGCACCGGCGATATCGCCCGCGCGCTGGGTTCCGACCGACTGGAAGTGCTGACCGGCGCGCCGCTGGCCAAAGGCTGGACCGGCAAGCTCTGGGCCGTATCGCAGGGCGTGGCACGCGCCGGGGCTTCTCCGACCTATCTCTGGCTGACCGACGCCGATATCGAACACGCGCCCGATACGCTGCGGATGCTGGTGACGCGGGGGGAAGCAGGGCGGCTGGCGCTGGTCACGCTGATGGCCAAGCTGCGGTGCGAGGGGCTGGCCGAACGGATGCTGGTGCCGGCCTTCGTGTTCTTCTTCCAGATGCTCTATCCCTTTGGCCGCGTGAACCGGCCGACCGGGCAGGGCGCGGCGGCGGGCGGCTGCATGCTGGTGCGGCGCGAGGCGCTGGAGGCCGCGGGCGGCATCGCCGCGATCCGGGGCGCGCTGATCGACGATTGCACGCTGGGCGCGCTGCTCAAGAAGCAGGGGCCGGTCTGGCTGGGGCTGACTGATCGCTCGCGCAGCATTCGCCCCTATGACGGGTTCGAGCCGATCGCGGCGATGATCTCGCGCTCCGCCTACGCGCAACTGCACTATTCGCCGGTGCTGCTGGCGGGCACCATTGCCGGGCTGGCGCTGGTCTATGGCGTGCCGCCAGCCTTGGCGCTGTTGGCGCATGGCCTGCCGCGCGGACTGGGTCTGGCGGCCTGGGGATTGATGGCGCTGTCGTTCCAGCCGATGCTCCGCTTCTACCGGCGCAGCCCGCTGTGGGGGCTTGCCTTGCCCGCGATCGCGGCGTTTTACGCGGCATGCACGGTGCTTTCGGCCTGGCAGCATGGCCGGGGGCGTGGTGGAATGTGGAAAGGGCGCGCTCAGGCCGCTACGGGAACGTGATGGACAACACCGGCCTCGCTTCGGGCAAGGGGCATCGCGACGAGAACTTTCCCGTCGCCAGCCTGCTCATCAAACCGGAATACCGCCCGCCGGTGATGGCGTATTACCGCTTCGCGCGCGCGGCGGACGACGTGGCCGATCATCCGACGGCGAGCGCCGACGAGAAGCTGGCGCGGCTGGCGCGGCTACGCGCCGGGCTGGACGGGGAGGGTGCGCCCGAAGCCATGGCGCTGCGCGCGGTGATGGCGGAGCGGTCGATCGACCCGGTCAACGCGCACGATCTGCTCAACGCCTTCGAACGCGACGTGACGGTCAACCGCTATGCCGACTGGGACGATCTGATCGGCTATTGCCGCTATTCGGCGATGCCCGTCGGGCGCTTCGTGCTGGACGTGCATGGCGAAAGCCGGGCGACATGGGCGGCCAACGATGCGCTGTGCGCGGCCTTGCAGATCGTCAACCACCTGCAGGACTGCGGGAAGGATTACCGCACGATCGACCGGGTCTATATCCCGCTCGACACCGGTCTGAGAGTCGAGGATCTGGCGGCAGACCGGGCCAGTGCGGAACTGCGCGCGATCATCGCCGGGCTAGCGCGGCGCACGCGCGGGCTGCTCGATCAGGCGGCGGGCTTTTCCGCAATGATTCGTGATCGCCGGCTGGCGGCAGAAGTGGCCGTCATTCATAGGCTTGCCCGCGATCTTTGTGATCGTCTCGAACAGCGCGATCCGCTGAGCGAGCGGGTCCACCACGGCAAGGCCGAAGCGCTGTTCCTGGCGCTGGGCGCGGCGATCCCCACGCTGTTCCGGCGGGCGGCATGAGCGATAGCGCCGTCAATACCGTGCCCGCAGCACCGGCAGCCGCGCGCAGTTCGTTCTACGCGGGGATGCGCGTGCTGCCCAAGGCCGAGCGCGAGGCGATGTACGCGGTCTATGACTTCTGCCGGATCGTGGACGACATCGCCGACGACCAGCAGGGTGACCGGGCGGCGCGCAGGATGCAGCTCGACCGGTGGCGGCGCGATCTCGACGCGCTCTATGCCGGCGGCGATGCCGGGCAGGCGGCGTTCCTGGCCGAACCGGTGCGGCGCTTTGCGCTGGAGCGGGCGGACTTCGAGGCGGTGATCGACGGCATGGCGACCGATGTCGACCACGATGTCCGCTGGCCGACGGAAGCCGAGCTTGATCTTTATTGTGACCGGGTGGCGTCGGCGGTGGGGCGGCTCTCGGTCCATATCTTCGGCATGGAGCGCGAACCAGGCGTGGCGCTGGCGCACCACCTTGGCCGGGCGCTGCAACTGACCAACATCCTGCGCGATATCGACGAGGATGCGGCGATCGGCCGCGTCTATATTCCCGCAGAAGCGTTGGCTGAAGCGGGGATCGTGCCCGAAACGCCGCTGCAGGTCGCCGCCGATCCGCGCATGGATGTGGCCGCGCGGCGCGTGGCGGCGCGGGCGCACCGGCATTACCGCGAGGCGGCGGCCCTGCTGGCGACCAGGCCGAAAGGGCACCTGATCGCGCCGCGCCTGATGGAACACGCCTATGCGGGCGTGCTGCGGCGGATGGAGCGCGTGGGCTGGGCACCGCCGCGCCGGCGCGTGCGGACGAACAAGCTGGCGGTCGTCTGGACCGTGCTGCGCCTGCTGGTGACGGGATGAGCGCGCGCAAGGCGATCGTCGCCGGGGCCGGGCTGGCGGGCCTGTCCGCCGCCGTGCGGCTGGCGGAAGCCGGCTTTGCCGTGCGCATCGCGGATTCGGCGGCGCAGGCCGGCGGGCGCTGCCGGTCCTATCACGATCCGCAGCTGGGGCTGACGATCGACAACGGCAACCACCTTGTCCTTGCCGGCAACACCGCGGTCGCGCGGTTTCGGGCGACGGTCGGTGCGCGTGAGCCGCTGGCCGGGCCGGCGCAGGCGGATTTCGCCTTCGCGGACCTTGCCACGGGCGAGCGCTGGACGATCCGCATCAACGATGGTGCGATGCCGTGGTGGGTGCTGGCGAAGAACCGGCGCGTGCCGGGGACGGGGCCGTCCGATTATCTCGCGCTTGCCCGCCTGCTTTCGGGCAAGGCGGAGCAGACGGTGGGTGAGCGCGTGCCGGTCAGCGGCGCCTTGTGGGAGCGCCTGCTCGAACCGGTGCTGCTGGCGGTGCTCAACACCGATCCCGCGATCGGATCGGCGCGGCTGACCGCCGGCGTCGTGCGCGAATCGCTGGCGCGCGGGGGCAAGGCCAGCCTGCCGCGCATCGCAGAACCGACCCTGGCGGCGGCGTTCATCGATCCGGCGACGGTGTGGCTTGCAGAGCGCGGCGCGCCGGTTGCGCTGGGGCGCCGGTTGCGAACCATCGTGACGGAAGGTGACCGTGTCGTCGCGCTCGACTGGGGCAACGGGCCGGAATCGGTCGGCAAGGATGAAACCGTGGTGCTCGCCGTGCCGCCCTGGGTGGCGCGCACGTTGCTGCCCGGGATCGACACGCCCGACGCTTTCCACGCGATCGTCAACGCGCATTTCGCCTTGTCGCCGCCGCCGGGCGCGCCGCCGATGCTGGGCCTGCTGGGCGCGACGGCGCAGTGGCTGTTCGCCTTTCCCGATCGCATTTCGGTGACCGTTTCGGCCGCCGACGCCATCGTCGATAAGGATCGCGAGGAGTTGGCCCGGCGCTTCTGGGACGAAATCCAGCGCGCCTATGGCTTTGCCGCGCCCTTGCCGAAATGGCAGATCGTCAAGGAAAAGCGCGCGACCTTTTCCGCCACGCCCGCGCAGGACGCCAAGCGTCCTCCGGCGCGGACCCGCTGGACCAACCTGTTCCTGGCCGGTGACTGGACGCAGACCGGCCTGCCCGCGACGATCGAGGGCGCTCTGCGATCCGGCGAGACCGCCGCGCGGCTGGCGGTTGCTGCCGCGCAACGTTAAGAGGACGTCCATGGCAACGCTTTCGACAATGACCGATCCGCTCGCGGCCGTTGACGCGGCGGTGGACCGTGCCGCCTCGGCGCTCTCCGGTGCGCAGCGCGCCGATGGCCACTGGGTGTTCGAGCTGGAAGCCGATTGCACGATTCCGGCCGAATACGTCCTGCTCCGGCACTACCTTGGCGAGCCGGTCGCGGAGGAGCTGGAAGCGAAGATCGGCCGCTATCTGCGGCGCACGCAGTCTGACGAGCATCACGGCTGGGGGCTGTTTCACAAGGGCGCGTTCGACGTCAGCGCCACGGTGAAGGCCTATTACGCGCTCAAGATGATCGGCGATGATCCCGCCGCGCCGCACATGGTGCGGGCGCGCGAGGCTGTGCATAAGGCCGGCGGGGCGGAGGCGGTCAACGTCTTCACGCGCATCCAGCTTGCCCTGTTCGATGCCGGGCCGTGGTCGGTCGTGCCGACGATGCCGCCCGAACTGATCCTGCTGCCGCGCTGGTTCCCGATCCATCTGTCCAAGATGTCGTACTGGGCGCGCACGGTGGTCGTGCCCCTGCTGGTGCTGTGCGCGAAGAAGCCGGTGGCGCGCAACGCCAAGGGCATCAAGGTGGACGAACTCTACACGCGCCGGCCGATCGACCGGAAGACGCAGGCGGCGGACCCCAAGTGGGTGTGGACCAAGAGCTTCAACGCGCTCGACAAGGTATTGAAGGTGGCCGAGGGGCGTTGGCCCAGAACGCTGCACCAGCGCGCGATCGATACGTGCGCAGCGTGGGTGACCGAGCGGCTCAACGGCGAGGACGGGCTGGGCGCGATCTACCCCGCCATGGCCAACAGCGTGATGATGTACGACGTGCTGGGCTATCCCGAGGATCACCCGGCGCGGGCCATCGCCCGCCAGTCGGTCGAGAACCTGCTCGTGATCCATGAGGACGAAGCCTATTGCCAGCCCTGCGTTTCCCCGGTGTGGGATACCGCGCTGGCCGCGCATGCAATGCTGGAAGCGGGCGGGGCAGACAACGTGGCGCGCGCGGAAGCGGCGCTCGACTGGCTCAAGCCGCGTCAGGTGCTCGACGTGGAAGGCGACTGGGCGGAGGAGCGCCCCGGCGTGCGGCCTGGCGGGTGGGCGTTCCAGTACAACAACGCGCACTATCCCGACCTCGACGATACGGCCGTGGTGGTGATGGCGATGGACCGCGCGCAGGTGGCGGACCGGATGCCGATCGATCGCGGCGTGGAATGGACCGTCGGCCTGCAATCGAGGAACGGCGGCTGGGGCGCGTTCGACGCGGACAACGACTACGATTACCTCAACAACCTGCCCTTCGCGGACCATGGCGCCTTGCTCGATCCGCCCACGGCCGACGTTTCGGCGCGCTGCGTCTCGATGCTGGCCCAACTGGGCGAGCGGCTGGACAGCCCGCGCATGGCTGCCGCGATCGCCTATCTGCGCAAGGAGCAGGAGCCGGAGGGCAGCTGGTTCGGCCGCTGGGGCGTCAACTATATCTACGGCACGTGGTCGGTGCTGTGCGCGCTCAACGCGGCGGGACTGCCGGCGGACGACCCGGCGGTGGCGCGGGCGGTCGGCTGGCTCAAGGCGATCCAGAATCCGGACGGCGGCTGGGGCGAGGATTGCGACAGCTATGCGCTCGATCGCAAGGGCCATGTTCCCGCGCCGTCCACCGCTTCGCAGACCGCCTGGGCGCTGCTGGGCCTGATGGCGGCGGGCGAGGCCGATTCGGAAGCCGTTGAACGCGGCGTGGACTGGCTTGTCGCAAACCAGGAGGCTGATGGCCTGTGGGGGCAGGAATACTACACCGGCGGGGGTTTCCCGCGCGTGTTCTACCTGCGCTATCACGGATACCCGAAGTATTTCCCGCTGTGGGCCGTGGCGCGCTATCGCAACCTCAAGCGGTCGAACACGCGGCAGGTGGCGTTCGGCATGTGACCGAGCTGCGGTGAACTGGATCGTCGCCTGTGGCCTGAAGCGCGAAGCGGACCTGATCCGGCGCAGCGGGGCGTTTCACATCGTTGCCGGCGGCGGGGATAGCGCCCGCCTCGAAGCCGAGCTGGACGATATGGCGGAGATGTTCCCCGCCGTGATCCTCTCCAGCGGCATTGCCGGAGCGCTCGATCCAGCTTTGAAGGTTGGGGACGTCGTGCTCGACGGCGATTCGGCGGCAGTCGAAAAGCTGCGCGCGATCCTGCCGGAAGCGGTCGTGGGCGCGGTGGCCGGGCGTGACGTCATGACGCCGACGGTGGCGGGCAAACGGGCCTTGCGGGCCGAAACCGGCGCGCTGGCCGTCGATATGGAAAGCCATGTCGCCGCGCGCGTGGCGGTGCGGCGTGGCCTGCCGTTCGCGGCGGTGCGGGTCATTTCCGATAGCGCCGATGAAGCGCTGCCGCCGGCGGCGCAGATCGGCATGAAGCCCGATGGGAGCGTGGCGCTGGGCGCGGTGCTGGCCTCGCTGGCCCGGAACCCGGCGCAACTGCCCGCGCTGATCCGCACGGGCCGCCACGCCGGGCTGGCGTTCCGGACGCTAGGCCGCGTTCACCACGCGCTTGGCCGCAGCGGGATTTTCGGCCTTGATCTTGGCGAGTTCGCGCTCGACGTGGCTTGAATAGACGTCGTCGGCCGGGCGCGCCTGCGAGAGATCGACTTCAGGAGCCATCGGCCCATCGGTCTTCACGCCCTTGCGCGCGACCTGCATCATCTTCAGCGGATGGCGGATCGCGTCGGTGGCGGCGGTGCCTTCGAAGCCGCAATGGGTCATGCAGTTCGAGCACTTCTCGTACTTGCCGACGCCGTACTTTTCCCAGTCGGTGCCTTCCATCAGTTCGCGGAAGCTCTCGACATAGCCTTCGCCCAGCAGATAGCAGGGCTTCTGCCAGCCGAACACGGTGCGCAGCGGCATCGACCACGGCGTGCATTCGTAAGTCTGGTTGCCGGCCAGGAAATCGAGGAACAGCGGCGAATTGGTGAAGGCCCAGTTCTTGCCCTTGTTGCCCCGGCTGAACACGTCGCGGAAGAACTGCTTGGTGCGTTCGCGGTTGAGGAAGTGCTCCTGGTTGGCCGCGCGTTCATAGGCGTAGCCCGGCGAAACCGTGATCTCCACGTCGCGGCTCTTCATCTCGTCGAAGAAGGCGGCCAGACGATCCGGATCGGCGCCATCGAACACGGTGCAGTTGACCTGGACGCGGAAGCCCCTGGACTTGGCCAGTTCGATCGCTTCCAGCGCGACCTCGTAGGTGCCGGGCAGATCGACCGCGTGGTCGTGCATCTGCTTGTCGCCATCGAGGTGGATCGACCAGGTGAAAAAGGGCGAGGGCTTGTAGTCGTCGATCTTCTTCTTGAGCAGCAGCGCGTTGGTGCAGAGAATCACGAACTTCTTGCGCGCGATATAGCCTTCGACGATGCGCGGCATGTCGCGATGCAACAGGGGTTCGCCCCCGGCGATCGACACCGCCGGCGCGCCGCATTCCTCGATCGCTTCCATGCACTGCTCGAAGCTGAGCCGCTGGTTGAGGATGGCGTCAGGGTAATCGATCTTGCCGCAGCCCGGGCAGGCGAGATTGCAGCGGAACAGCGGTTCCAGCATGAGAACCAGGGGGTATTTGCCACCCTTGATGTGCTGGCGAAGCGTATAGGCGCCGATACGGGCGACCTGGGAGAGCGGAAGGCTCATCAATATTCCTATTCAGCGGCCCTGGGGATCGCGGGCGCGGGACGTCGTAGCGCAGAAGGCAGACTGAACTCAATGTCTTCCCTTACGCCATCGAGTTGCGAGACGGTGACGGGGCGCAACCGGCCAAGGGCGGTGATCACGCTGTCCACGAGTACATCCGGGGCCGAAGCGCCGGCGGTGACGCCAACGGTGCCGACACCTTCCAGCCATGCCGGATCGATATCGTCGCCGTTGTCGACAAGGTAGCTCCGCACGCCCAGTTCGGCACCGATCTCCCGCAAACGCGAGGAATTGGAGCTGTTGCGCGCGCCGACCACGATCAGCACGTCGCTGAGCGCGGCCAGTTTCCGCACGGCGGTCTGCCGGTTCTGCGTGGCATAGCAGATGTCGTCCACATCCGGACCGGCGACATCGCTGAAACGCTGGTGCAGCGCAGCGATGACGGTGCGCGTATCGTCCACGCTGAGCGTCGTCTGGGTGATATAGGCGACCGGCTGATCCTGGGCGATCGGCAGCGCGGTGACGTCGTCTGCGGTCGACACGAGATGGACTGGCGAATCGATCTGCCCGATCGTGCCGATCACTTCGGCGTGCCCGGCATGGCCGATCAGCACCAGCGTCCGCCCGGCCCGCGCATAGCGCCGCCCCTGACTATGGACCTTGGTCACCAGCGGGCAGGTGGCATCGATCACGGGCAACTGCCGGATCTTTGCCTCTTCCTCCACCGTGCGGGCGACGCCGTGGGCGCTGAAAATCGTCATCGCGCCCGCCGGAATATCCGACAGTTCGTCGACAAAGACCGCGCCCTTGGCCTTGAGCTGTTCCACCACGTGCTTGTTGTGAACGATTTCGTGCCGCACGTAGACGGGCGCGCCGAAGCGTTCGAGGCTTTTCTCCACGATGTCGATGGCGCGCGTTACCCCGGCGCAGAAGCCGCGGGGATTGGCGAGAATGATATTCAGCGAATGGACGGGACCTGGCATTCGATTATCCGGAAAAGCCTTATTAATTGTGCGGCTGCTAACATGATAATGCTTAGGTGCAGCTGGCGAAAGTGGTCCCGAACCGTTCATAGAGCGTTCTTGCGCAGAAAGGTACCGCCTTTGTGCGTTCGCGGTAGACGGCTGCCGCGCTGACGCGATAAGCGAACCGGAATATCAGGAGTTCAAAATGCATCGTCCGATCCTTGCTGCGCTGGTTATCGCGCCTTTGTTGCCGGCCATGGCTTCGGCCCAGTCCGTCGATCCGGCGCGCGCCACCGTGCAGCAGCTTAACGACGGACTGATCAGAATCATGCGCGCCGGCGGCACCATTTCGTCACGATCGGCGGCAATCGGCCCGGTCGTGGACCGGACCTTCGACCTTCCGCTGATGACCCGCCTTTCGGTCGGCCCGGCCTGGACCACCATCGCGCCGGCCGACCAGCAGGCGCTGACGGCGGCGTTCCGGCGCATGACCGTGGCCCAATATGCCCGCAATTTCGATAGCTGGTCCGGGGAAAGCTTCACCATCGATCCCAATGTTCAGGTGCGAGGCACCGACAAGCTGGTGCGGACGACGCTGAATGTGCCGAAGCAGGCGCCGGTCGCGATCAGCTACCGGCTGCGGCAGAATGGCGGTAGCTGGAGGATCGTCGATGTTTTCTATCGCAACGCAATCAGCCAGATCGCGACGCGACGTTCCGATTTTGCCTCCATCCTGCAACGCGGGGGCGCGCGTTCGCTGGTCGCGCACATGGATGCGATCGCTGCCAGAGGTGATAAATAGTTGATCTCGCCATTGCTTGTTCCCGCGGCGCTGGCATTCGCGCCGGTTACGGCCGAGCCGGCGATGCCGGTGCCGCAGCAGGCGATTGCCGGCCCGGTGGTATCGGGCGCGGCCGACCCGGTGTCCGCGTCTCCCGCACAGCGGCAGGATGCGACGGTCCCGGCGACGCAACCCGCTGAAGAACGCCACCATCACGCCAAGGGCGATCCGCTCGAAGGCTTCAACCGGACGATGTTCGGCATCCACCAGGGGATCGATCACGCCGTCTTCCGCCCCGCGGCGATGGGCTACAAGCAGGTGGTGCCCCGGCCATTGCGTTCGGGCCTGCGCAACGCGCTCAGCAATCTTACCGAACCCTTCATCTTCGTGAACTTCCTGCTTCAGGGCAAACCGGGCAAGGCGGCTGAAACGCTCGGCCGGTTCGTGGTCAATTCGACATTCGGCGTTGGCGGGCTGTTCGATGTGGCCAAGACCAAGGACTTCAAGCTGCCGCATCGCCCCAACGGATTCGGCACGACGCTGGCGTTCTATGGCGTGGGGCCGGGGCCATACATCTTCCTGCCGTTCATCGGCCCCACCACGCTGCGCGACCTGTTGGGCAATTCGGCCGACGATGCGCTCCTGCCGCTGGTCGCGGGCAAGCCGTTCAATTCGATGGAATACCAGCTGATCACCGGCGGCATTGGCGGGCTGGACCTGCGCGCCGAATCGGACGCGGATTTGCGCGCGCTGTTCGATGGCGCGGTCGATCCCTATGCCACCCTGCGTTCGGTCTATCTCCAGAATCGCGCGGCCGAGGTCGAGGAAGCTAAGGGGCATGCCGCAACCGCTCCCCAGCAGGCCGCGCCGGAACTGACCGATCCGCTGAACGATCCGGAACTGACCGGCACGCAGCCCGAACCGCCGGCGCCCCAGTCCGACGCGCCCGAGTTGCGCGATCCGTTGGACGATCCGGAAGGGACGCCCGCGCCGCAGCCGCCGGCGCCGGCCCCGCAACCCTAACCGCGTTTCGTTTTTGCCCGCGGCGGGCCGAGCAGCGCCGGTTCGAACACCAGCGCGCAGATCAGCGTCCAGATCAGCGAGATCATCAGGATCTTGCCCATGCTCGCCGTGCCGGGGTGGTGCGACAGCCACAGGCTGCCGAACGCGGTGCCGGTGGCGAAGGCGCTGAACAGCACGGCGCGAGCCAGGCTCGATTGCAGCAGCCCGGTCGCGCCATCGCGCCAGGCCATCACGAAATAGATGTGGAACGCCACGCCCACGCCGAACAGCAACGGGAAGGCGATGATGTTGGCGAAGTTGATCGGCTGGCCGATCACCACGCAGCTGCCCAGCGTCAGGAAGATCGACAGCACCACGGGCGCCAGCGTGAAGGCCACTTCCTTTGCGTCACGCAGCACGAGGAACAGCAGCACGCTGACCAGCAGGAACGCGATCACGCCGGCCTGCACGAACGCGCCCGCCACAGTCGAGGCGGCGGCCTGCGTTGCCACTGGCAGGCCCGAGATTGCCGGCGTCACCGCTGCCACCGCATCGCGAAAGCGGTGGATCACGCGGTTGTCGTTGGCATTGCCGCTGGGAAATACCTGCAGGCGCACGCGGCCATCGGGTGCGATCCAGTCGCGCGTGATCTCTGCGGGAAGGCTGGCCCGGTCGACGGGAGCCGCCTGCAAGGCCAGGCGCATCTGGTCGAGCATCACGCCGAGCGGTTGCGACAGCATGGCGTTGACTTGTTCGCGCTGCGCCGGCGTGGCCTTGGCCAGCCGATCGAACGCCGTGGCCAGTGCGCGGGCGTCCGCTCCCTCGGCGCCGGGATGTTTGGCGGCCACGGTCTGCAAGTGTTGCGCGGTGGCCGAGACGGCCGCCTGCATCTCGGCATCGCCCGGAGGTGGGGTGATGTCGAAGGGGTTGAGCGTGAGGTCGAGCAGCGTCGAGGCATCCTGCACCAGCGCCAGCTTGGGTGCCTGATCCTCCGGTACGAAGCTGTCGACCGAGATCACGCGGGCCACTTCGGGCAGCTTGGCCAGCTTCTGCGTAAGCTGGCGTGCTTCGTCTGCGTTGCGCGCCAGCACGTCGATGGTGTTGGGCGTCCGGTCCGGATCGCGCGTCAGGTCGCCCAGTGCGCGCATGGCGGGGGCTTCGGGATCGCGCAGGTGCAGCGGGTTGAAGTCGAACGCCACCCACGGCAGCGTCGCGATGCTCGCGGCCATGGCGAGCGCGAACGCCCACAGCACCGCACCGCGCCGGCGTTCGAGGAAGCGATCGGCCGGGGCAAGCTGCGCAAAGCCTACGTCGCCGCGCGGGCTGCCGGGCTTCAGCAGCAGGACCAGAGCCGGCAGCAGCGTCAGGCTGAACAGCAGCGCCACCACCATGCCAAGGCCAGCAATCACGCCGAGTTCGGCGATGCCGACATAGGCGGTGGGCAGGAAGGCGCCAAAGCCCAGGAAGATCGCGCCAGCCGCGAGCGTTAGCGGGGCGGCGAGTGCGGCGGCGGCCTGGCGCAGCGCGGCGGCCGGTTCGGCGCCTTCGGCGCGTTCCGCGTTGTAGCGCACGCAGATCTGGATGCCGAAATCGACGCCCAGCCCGACAAACAGCGGGATGAAGGCCACCGAGATCAGGTTGAACCGCCCGATCGCCAACAGGCCGACCGCCGTGGTGACGATAAGCCCGGCGACGATCGTGATCATGATCGCGCCGACCAGCTTGACCGAGCGCGTGGCCAGCCACAGCGTCAGCAGCATCGCCCCCAGCATGACGATCGCGACCAGCCCGATGTTCTCCTGCAGCGTGGCGAACTCCTCGTCCGCCAGCGGCACTTCGCCGGTAAGCTTGACCGAAACGCCATGCGTCGCGTCGAGCGAGAGCGCCTTGGCGGCAGACTGCACCGCCGCGCTCGCCGCTTCGCCGGGCATCAGCGCGGAATGGTCGAGCACCGGTTGCACCAGGATCAGGCGGCGCGTGGGGGGCGCGACCGCGCTGCCATCCTCCGCAAAGAGCTTCTGCCACGAAAAGCCGGGCTTCTTGCCGTCGAGCGATCCGTTGATCGCGCTGGCCAGCGCCTTGAACGGCTTGCTAACGCGAGGGAGCGAGGTTTCGCCGGCTTCGACGCCATCGAGCATGGTCGAAAGGGCGCCGGAAACGCCGCGCAGGCTGGGATCGGCGGCCAGCGGGCCAAGCAGGGGCTGGGCATCGACCATCGCCCGGGTGGCGCTGCGGATTTCGTCAGTCGAGCCGTAGAGCAGGCCTTCGCGGGCGAAGAAATCGCCGCCGTCGGGCCGGGTGACGCGGCGGAAATGGGCGCTGTCTTCCGCCAGCTTCGCCGCCAGTTGCACCGTGGCGCCTTCGGCGCGCTCGGGCGTGTCGCCATCGACGATGATCAGCATGGCGTCGCGCAATTGCGGGAACGCCGCTTCCATGCGCTGTTCCTGCTGGCGCCACTCCACCGATGACGAGATGAGCTCCGCGGTGTCGGTGGTCATCGCCATGCGCTGGGCGTTGACGAACAGCGCGCCCAGCGTGAGCACGAGGCCGATCGCAAGCGTGAGCCAGGGCCGGCGAACGCTCGCCGTAACGAGGGAGGTGGGGGTAGGGCGCATGGTCAGCGTCTTGCAGGCGGGCCTTTGGCACCGAGGAAATAGCGGAGATTGAAACGGATCGCTTGCGACGGGCCGTTGAAGGTGAACACCGCGTCGGCGAACTTCGGCGGACCGAAGCCGATCTTGGCGTCGTTGGAGAAACCGACGCCTTCCTTAGGGATGCCGAACAGCGCGCGATCGACTTCCTTGTTGTTGTTCTCGTCAAGAAAGGCCTGCGCGGCATAGCGGCCCGGCGGCAGGTGCCGCACCACCAGCCGGGTCACGCCCACTTGCGCGGCGGCGTCGGCCGCCCAGGGGCAGTTGTCCTTGAGGAACTGCGCCTGCGGGCAGATGTCGATATGCACGGTGCCACGCGCGACGCGCACGTTGCCGACATCGATCGTCAGCACGCCTTCCGCCTGCTGCGATCCCGCTGTGACGGGAATTGCCAGCACGGCGATGCTTGCCGCCAGTACGGCCGCGCGCGTGAAGGGGAAGGGCAGCGGCACCCGTTTACTCAGGCTCTCGCCTCGAGCGTATCGTGCTCGACGCCTGTGGAGTTGTGTCGCAGGGCGTTGAGGACGGTATCGACGATTTGGGGGGCGTTGAGGCCGGCTTCGTCGTACTGTTTGTCGGGGTTGTCCTGGTCCTGGAACACGTCGGGCAGGCGCATGGTGCGGATCTTCAGGCCCCGGTATTCGCCATTGCCATCCGTCAGGCCCTGGTCGCTGGCCATGGTCAGGACGTGCGCGCCGAACCCGCCGATCGCGCCTTCCTCGATCGTCACCACCACCTCGTGGCTCGCCATCAGGCGCCGGATCAGGCCCTCGTCCAGCGGCTTGGCGAAGCGCAGGTCGGCGACCGTGGTGGCGAGGCCCTTGGCTTCGAGCTGGTCGGCCGCCTTCAGCGCCTCGGCCAGGCGCGTGCCCAGCGAGAGCAGGGCAACCTTGCCCCCCTTCTCGCTGCCGCGCACGATCCGGCCCTTGCCGATCTCCAGCCTCTCCGGAACCTCGGGCAGCGCCACGCCGGTGCCGTTCCCGCGCGGATAGCGGAACGCGATCGGACCCGTGTCATGCAGCGCGGCGGTGTGCGTCATGTGCACCAGTTCCGCCTCGTCCGCCGCCGCCATCACCACCATGTTGGGCAGCGTGGCAAGGTAGGTCACGTCGAAGCTGCCCGCGTGCGTCGCGCCATCGGCACCCACCAGCCCGGCGCGGTCGATCGCGAAGCGCACCGGCAGGTTCTGGATCGCCACGTCGTGCACCACCTGGTCATAGGCGCGCTGCAGGAACGTCGAATAGATCGCGCAGAACGGCCGCATCCCCTGCGCGGCAAGCCCCGCCGCGAAGGTCACCGCGTGCTGTTCGGCGATGCCGACGTCGAAGCTGCGTTCGGGGAACGCCTGCTGGAACTTGTCGAGCCCCGTGCCCGAAGGCATCGCCGCGGTGATCGCGCAGATCGCGGGATCGCGCCGCGCCTCGGCCAGCAGGGCCTGCGCGAACACGCCGGTATAGCTCGGCGGTCCCGGCGGGGCCTTGGCCTGTTCGCCGGTGACGACGTTGAACTTCTGCACCCCGTGGTACTTGTCCGCCGCCGCCTCGGCCGGGGCATAGCCCTTGCCCTTCTGCGTCACCACATGCACCAGGCACGGCCCCTCGGCCGCATCGCGCACGTTCTCCAGCACCGGGATCAGCTGGTCCAGGTTGTGCCCGTCGATCGGGCCGACGTAGTAGAACCCCAGCTCCTCGAACAGCGTGCCGCCCATCGCCATGCCGCGCGCGAACTCGTCGGTCTTGCGCGCGGCCTCGTGCAGCGGACGCGGCAGCTTGCGCGACAGCCGCTTGGCTAGCTCGCGCAGCTCCAGGAACGGGCGCGACGACACCAGCCGCGCGAGATAGGCCGAAAGCCCGCCCACCGGCGGCGCGATCGACATGTCGTTGTCGTTGAGGATCACCACCAGCCGGTTGCCGGCGGCCTGCGCGTTGTTCATCGCCTCGTAGGCCATGCCCGCCGACATCGCGCCATCGCCGATCACCGCGATGCCTTTGCCCGGCGCGCCCGACAGCTTGTTGGCCACCGCAAAGCCCAGCGCCGCCGAAATCGACGTCGACGAATGCGCCGTGCCGAACGGATCGTATTCGCTCTCCGACCGCTTGGTGAAGCCCGAAAGGCCGCCGCCCTGGCGCAGCGTGTGCATCCGCTCGCGCCGGCCGGTCAGGATCTTGTGCGGATAGGCCTGATGCCCCACGTCCCACACCAGCCGGTCGCGCGGCGTGTCGAACACATAGTGCAGCGCCACCGTCAGCTCCACCACGCCAAGGCCAGACCCCAGGTGACCGCCCGTCTGCCCCACCGCCCCGATCATCTCCGCCCGGACCTCGT
>NZ_BBXA01000030.1:0-15000 GCF_001014975.1 Novosphingobium sp. MD-1
TTCGCGCCGGCCGGTCAGGATCTTGTGCGGATAGGCCTGGTGTCCCACGTCCCACACCAGCCGGTCGCGCGGCGTGTCGAACACATAATGCAGCGCCACCGTCAGCTCCACCACGCCAAGGCCAGACCCCAGGTGACCGCCCGTCTGCCCCACCGCCCCGATCATCTCCGCCCGGACCTCGTCCGCCAATGCCCGCAAACGCGGCAACGGCCAGCCCCGAAAATCCGATGGCGATTCTACTCCCTCCAGCAAGGGACGATCTCGTTCTAACGACATCCCTGCGCCTTACATTCCAAAAACCGTGGTGTCATTACTACTCAAGTGGGCCTGCGTGCCTGAACCGGTCCTGCACGAAGCGGGCGTGACAGTTGAAAAGTTTTGGCATAAAAAGTGCCGATTCCTGACGCGGACGTATTGACCATCGATCCGCGTGTGGCATCTTCGGGTTTCAAAAAACGACCCGTGACAGTGGGATCGACGCGGGGAACGGGAGAGAGATCATGCGGCGCAAGGCGATTATCGCGGCACTTTTGCTGGGCAGTGCCTTTTCCTTGTCGGGGTGCGACAAGATCAAGCAGGCGGTTTCCGGCAAGTCCGAAATCAAGGTGGTGGAAACCGAGTTTCCCGAGCGCGTGTTCTGGGGCGACACCCATCTTCACACCGCCAATTCGGTCGACGCCTTCGGCTTCGGCAACCGGCTAGGGCCGGAAGAGGCGCTGCGCTTCGCGCGCGGCGAGGAAGTGACGTCGAGCACCGGACAGAAGGCCAAGCTTGCCCGTCCGCTGGACTTCCTGGTGATCGCCGATCACGCCGAGGGGCTGGGCGCGACCAAGGCGCTGTATGACGCCCCGCGCCTGCTGATCACTGATCCCACGCTGCGCCGCTGGTATGATCTGATGCACCAGGGGCCGAAGGGTTCGTTGCAGGCGACCGGCGAGATGCTTCAGGCGCGGTCGCAGAACAAGTTGCCGGCCGGTCTCAACGATCCCGCCAAGGCGCTGGAGCGCACGCGCAAGATCTGGAACGATCACCTCGATACCGTCGATCGCTACAACGAACCCGGCAAGTTCACCGCCTTCTTCGGCTTCGAATACACGCTGATGCAGGGGGGCAACAACCTTCACCGCAACGTGATCTTCCGCGACAACAAGGATCGCGTCGCCAAGATCATGCCGCTCGATCCCACCAACGAACTGTGGCCGGACAAGCTGTGGGATTACATGGACGGGTACGAGAAGAGCACCGGGGGCAAGGTGCTGGCGATCCCGCACAACGCCAACCTTTCCAACGGCCTGATGTTCATGATGACCGATCCCAGCGGTGGCCCGATGACGGCGGCGCAGGCCCGCCGCCGTGCCGCGCACGAGCCGGTGGTGGAAATCACCCAGATCAAGGGCGACAGCGAAGCCCATCCGTTCCTGTCACCGAACGATGAATTCGCGGGTTACGGCACGGCCGGTTGGGACCTCAACAACCTGCTCAATTCGCAACCGACCAAGCCGGGGGATCTGGCGGGCAGCTATGTGCGCGAGGCGTTGAAGCGCGGCCTGATTCTGGAGCAGACGATCGGGGTGAATCCCTACAAGTTCGGCGTGATCGGCTCCACGGATTCGCACAATTCGCTGTCCACGGCGGACGACAACAACTTCTGGGGCAAGCACCCCGGCGTCGAGCCGAGCCCGACGCGCTCGACCGACGGCTTCGTGCCCGGCATCAACAGCGGCCGCATGAACTGGCAATCGCTGGCGAGCGGCTATGCCGCCGTATGGGCGCGCGCCAACACGCGCACCGCGATCTTCGACGCGATCCAGCGCCGCGAAGTCTATGGCACCACGGGGCCGCGCATGACCGTGCGCTTCTTCGGCGGCTGGGATTTCAAGGGCGACGATCTCAGGGGCGACTGGGTCCACGCCGGCTATCGTCGTGGCGTGCCGATGGGCAGCGATCTTTCCGGGCACAAGGGCGCGGGCGCGCCGAGCTTCATCGTTTCCGCGCTGAAAGACCCGGTCGGCGCCAATCTCGATCGCGTCCAGATCGTCAAGGGCTGGGTCGACAAGGGCGGCAAATCGCACGAGAAGGTCTTCGATGTCGTGTGGAGCGATATGGCGAAGCGCAAGCCTGCGGGCGGCAAGGTGCCGGCGGTGGGCGATACCGTGGACCTGACGCGGGCGACCTATGCCAATTCGATCGGCGCGCCTTCGCTGGCCAGCGTGTGGACCGATCCGGAGTTCGATCCGGCGATGCGCGCGTTCTACTATGTGCGCGTGCTGGAAATCCCGACGCCGAACTGGGTCAGCTATGACGCGGTGAAGTACCACCTCACCCTGACGCCGGACATCCCGCGTAAGCAGCAGGAACGCGCCTATACCTCGGCGATCTGGTACACTCCTTCGTAACGGTGCCCGGACATGACCCTGCGATCCCGCGCGGCCTCCCTGCTGCGCGAACCACTGGTGCATTTCATGATCGCGGGGGCGCTGGTCTTCGCCCTGCTGTCCGGCCGCGCGCCCGACGCGGGCGAACGGCGCATCGTGGTGAACGCGGAGGTCGTCTCGCGCCTGCTCAACCGCTTTACCGAAAGCTTCCACCGCCAGCCCACGCCGCAGGAAATGGACGGGCTGATCAGCGACTATGTCCACGAACAGGTCTACTACCGCGAGGCGCTGCGGCTGGGGCTGGACAAGGATGACGAGATCGTGGTGCGCCGGATGCGCAACAAGATGATTGCGATCGCCACCAACGACGCCGAAGCGGCGACACCGTCCGACGCCGATCTCCAGAAGTTGCTCGACAAGGACCCCGGCCGCTATGCGCGCGAACCGAAGGTGACGTTCGCGCAGCTCTATCTGGGGGCGGACAGCCCCGCCGCCCGCGCGGCCGCGCGCGACGCGCTGGTGGCGCTGCGACAGGGCGGGGATGCCACGCGCTATGCCCAGGCGGCGCCGATCAACCCGCGTTATGAGGCGGCGGACGCGGATTCCATCGGTGCCACGTTCGGCGATGCATTCGCGCTGGCGCTGCGCAAGCTGCCGCGCGGCGGATGGACCGGGCCGGTCACCTCGGGCCTTGGCCTGCATCTGGTGCGCGTCGACGCGGTGATCGCGGCCAGGCCGCCGACGGTGGATGAAGCCCGCCAGCAGCTTGCCAACGACTGGCACGAGGCCAACGTGCGCAAGGCGGAGGAAGAGGCCTATCGCAAGATCGTCGAAGGCTATGACGTGGTGATCGAGCAGCCCAAGTGAACACGGTGCGTGGCCTTGTCCTGCTCGTGCTCGCGGTGCTGTGTGCGATCGGCGCACCAGCGCGCGCTGACGAATTGCGGCCGGGCTATCTGGAACTGACGCAGCAGGACGCGGCGCACTGGAAGCTGGTGTGGAAAGCGCCGATCCTTGGCGGGCTGGCCACGCGGGCACGGCCCGCGCTGCCGGCGTTCTGCGCCATCGCTCCGCGCGAAAGCCGGCTGGACAGCGGCTCGGTGATCTCGACCGGCGACGCTACCTGCCGGGGATCGCTGGAAGGGCAGAAAGTGGGCCTTTCCGGTATGGAGACCACGTTCACCGACGCGCTGCTGCGGGTGGCGCCGCTGGGGCGGCCGGTTCAGGCCGAGCGGCTCACCACCGCACAGCCGATGGTGGAGGTGGCGGCGAAACCCGGCCGCTGGCAGGTGGCGCGGACCTATTTCGTGCTGGGCGTCGAACACATCCTGACGGGATACGACCACCTGCTGTTCGTGGTCTCGCTGGTGCTGCTGCTGGGCCATTTGTGGACCGTGGTGCGTGCCGCCACGGCATTCACGGTGGCGCATTCGATTACCCTTGCCGGCACCACGCTGGGGCTGTTCGGGCTGGCGCAGGCGCCGGTGGAAGCGCTGATTGCGCTGTCGATCGTGTTCCTGGCGGTGGAGATCGTGAAACGCCGCGAAGGCGCGCCGCGCCTGTCCGAACGCGTGCCGTGGGTGGTGGCCTTCCTGTTCGGACTGCTGCACGGCTTCGGCTTTGCCGGCGCGCTGCGCGAGATCGGCTTGCCGGAAACCGATGTGCCGATGGCGCTGCTGACGTTCAATCTGGGCGTGGAGACCGGGCAGCTGGTGATCGTGGCGGTCTGCCTCGCCGCGATCGGGATGTTGCGGCGCTTCACCCCGCAAGCGCTGCGCCCGGCGACGCTTGTGGCGACTTATGCGATTGGCATTACCGCCAGCTACTGGTTCATCGATCGCCTGATCGCCTGAAGGCGCTTCCCTAGGCGCTGATCGGAAGCGTGGACCATGTTTCGGTGATCGTGTGCCCGTCGAACACCGCGATGTCCCCGAACTGGAGAAACAGAGCTTCGCTCTGGTCCGGGCGCAGGAAGACGTGGTCGTCCGGGCGCAGGTTCGTCCGGGCCGAACCGAGCAGGAGTTCCTGGTTGGAGGAGCGCCCGAACAGGCCGGAATAGGACAGGCCCGGCGGCGAAACCGGCTGGGCCAGCCAGTGGCCGCCATGCATGAAGAAGCCGCGCTGGCTGTTGCGATCGAACCAGTGCATCAGGCCCGACAGCGGCTCCACGCCCGGCAGGCGCATGTCCGCCACCGCCTTGATGACGGGAGAGGCGATGAAAGCCGCCGGCGCCAGATCGGCAAGGTCCGAATAGTCGAACGTGCCCGGCTTGACGAAGGCGGAGCCGACCGAAACCTCGTTGGCCACGGTGCCCTTGCAATGGCGGCGGAACGTGGGGCTTCCCGCTCCGTTCAGCGTCAGCGGCGCTGCATTGCCGACGACGTGGCGCACGGCATCGATGGCGGCGCGGTAGGCGGCCTGCGAGGCGGCATAGGCGCGATCGGGAAGCGGCATCTTGGGAACATGGGGGTCGTAACCCATCAGCCCGGCGATGCGCACGCTGTTGTCGCGCGCGAAGGCGAGTGCGGGGGCTAGGGCCGTGGCATCGGGAAATCCGCCGCGGTGCAGGCCGACATCGAGTTCGAAGCTCGCCTGCAACGGGACGCCATGCGCTTTGGCGATCGCGGCGTATTCGGAAAGCCGCTGCGGCGTGTCGATCAGCCATTGCGGGCGGGCGGCGGCCTGCGGCCCGGCCTTGTCGATCACGCGGGCGAATTCGGCGGCGGGCAGGGGCTTGCCCATCAGCATGTCGGCATCGGCGTAAAGGGGCAGCAATTGCAGCAGCATCTCGGCGCTGAACACCATCATCCGCCGGCTGCCCATGCCGTTCAGCACGTGTTCGATGAGGCGGGGGGCGGGCAGCGACTTGACTACCACGCGCAGCGGTAGTTTCGCACTATCGACCGAGGCGCGGATGGCTCGTACGTTCGCGTCCAGCCGCTGCCGGTCGATCACCAGCACGGGATGCATCAGCCCGGCGCGGCGCAGCGCGGCGGCCAGCGCGGCAAAATAGGCATCGTGTCCGCCGCCGGTCTCCGCCGGGCGCAGGGCAAGGACGCCGAGCCCGGCGACGGCGATGGCACCGCCGCCCGCCAGCACGGCGCGGCGCGAGGATGTCTTGCGTTCAGGCGGCATCGAAGATCCTGTGCAGGAAGGGGTTGAGCATCCGGCCCTGCGGATCGAGCCGGCGGCGTACCGCGTCGGCTTGCGCGAACATCGGATAGAGCGGCTGGAGTTCCTTGCGTGACAGCGAATGGAGCTTGCCCCAATGCGGTCGCCCGCCCGCCTCGCGCAGCACCGGTTCGATCAGGTCGAACATGAACTGGTGGCTGTCCTTGTAATAGGCGTGGACCGCGATCGACCCGCTTTCGCGCTGGTAGAACGGGGAAAGCCAGGCGTCGTCCGGCGCGATGATCCGGGCCTCGATCGGCACGAACACGTCGTGCGCCTGGCTTTCGATGCGCCGGACCACTTCGCGCAGGGCCTCCACCTGCCGTTCGATGGGAACGTGGTATTCCATTTCCTTGAAACGCACGGGGCGTTCGTTCGACAGGAGCTTCCAGCCCTGGTCGATAGCCACTTCGGGCGGTTCGTCGTTCAGGAAATGCGCCGCGACGCGCTTGCGCACGCCGGGCGTGAATTCGAACACGTCGCGCAGCAGCTTCAACTGCATCAGCACGTCGGTATCGCGATCGGGGCCGCGCGGGCGGACCGGTTCGGTCGAGACATCGTGCGTGATAAGCGCGGCCTTGCCGGTGAAGGGCAGGATCAGGAATTCGGCATTGCGATGGTGCGCGGCGAGCGCGGGCCACTGGCCGAGCAGTTCCTCGGTATCCACGATCCGCACTTCCTTGCGCACCCGCGTCAGCGGTTGGTTGCGCAGGGTCACTTCGGTCAGCACGCCGAACGCGCCGAGGCCCACGCGCGCGGCGTGGAACACCTCGGGTTCGTGATCGGGCGCGGCTTCAATCACCGTGCCATCGGGGGTGACCAGCCGCAGCGCGGTAACGCCGCCGTGAATCGCGGTCAGCCCTTTGCCGGTACCATGCGTGCCGGTGGCGAGCGCGCCGGCCAGCGATTGCTTGTTGATGTCCGGCAGGTTGGGCATCTCCTGCCCGATCGCGGCCAGCGCGGGGCCGAGCGCGGCCAGCCGCGTTCCTGCCAGGACGCGGGCCGAATGCGTGGCGGCGTCATGCCCGGCCAGCCCCGCCATGCGGTCGAGCGAGAGCATCGTGCCCGAAGTGGGCACCAGCGCGGTGAAGCTGTGCCCGGCGCCGACCGGCCGGATCGGGGCGGGGGCGGCGGGCAGCGCTTGCACGAGTTCGGATTCGCTGGCGGGAGCGAGGCGACGTTCCGGATAGGCATGTTCCAGGCCGCACCAGTTGGTCCAGAGCACGCGGCCCGATCCGTCGAGCGCGGGCGGGGGGACCGGTTCGCGATCAAGCCAGGCACGTCGCGCCGTCAGGCCGCCCGCCGTGGCTCCCAGTACGCCCACAGTCCCCAGAATGGCTTTCCTGCGCGTGAGCAATGCCATGGTTCCTATTCCTTTTCGCGGCCGGCCATGAACCGGATCAGCGCCTTGAGATCGTCGGGCGTGCAGGCAAGGCACTGGCCACCGGCGGGCATCGCGCCCTTGCCCTGGATGGCGCTGGCAAGCAGCGCGTCCGGCCCCTTGCTCCAGCGGGCATCCCACAGGGTCCGGTCGCCGGTGAGCGGAGCGGTGGAGGCGCGGACGGTGTGGCAGGCCTTGCACGATGCGCCATAGAGTTCGGCAAGATGCGGATCGGCCGGTGTCAACGCGGCGCTTTGCGCCTCGGTCAGCGGCTGGGTCGGCGGTGCGGAATGGCCGCAGCCAGCCAGAGCAAGCAGGGCCGGCGCCAGCAATGCCGCCGCGAACATGCCCTGAGGTGGATGCAGTCCGAGTCGCACCATGATGTCCCTTCCCAACTTGCTGGAAATCTAGTTATAGCTATATTTCTGTCAAGGAGCATCGGAACGTGACCGAAGAAGGCGAAATCCCCTTTGCGATGTCGGGGCGAAAACCGGTGCAAAAGCGGGCGCAAGCCACGTGGAACCGCCTGCTCGATGCCGCTGGAAGTCTGCTGGAAGAAGTGGGGGTGGAGCGCATTTCCACCAACCTGGTGGCGGCGCGCGCCGGGGTCAGTCCGCCGACGCTCTACCACTACTTCCCGGACAAGTACGCGCTGTTGGCGGCCTTGGGGGAGCGGCTGATGGTGGCGCAGAATGCGCTGGTGGTGCTGGACCCGGAACAGGACGAAGCGGCCATTGCCGCCGTGCTGGAGGCGCATGTCACCCTGACCCGCGCCACGCCGGGCGGGGCGTGGATCATGCGGATGCTGCGGGCGGTGCCGCAGCTCGCGCCGATCCGCATCGCCTCGCACCGTGCCGTGGCGCACGCGCTGGCGGAGCGCGTGCTCGCGCTCGACCCCCGGCAGGACCCGCAGTCTACCGAGGCGCGGGCGCGGCTTTGCGTGGACTTGGGATATGCCGCGATCGAACTGATCTTCGACGAACCCGATCTGCCGGAGGCTCCGGCGCTGGCCGATGCCGCGCGCGCGATCCGGGCGGTGATCGCGCCGTAGGCCGCTTGCGTCGCGCCTGTTCCTTGCTATGAAGTTTTCACGAATATGAACTGATCGAGGATTGGGAGAGCCGCATGGCCAAGATCAAGACCACGCACGTCGGAAGCCTGCCGCGCGGCGATGAATTGACGCCGCTGCTGCTGGCGCGCGATGGCGGCCAGCCTTACGACGCGGCCGAGTTCGATGCCAAGGTTTCGGCCGCGGTCGATGCGGCGGTGCAGGCGCAGGTCGAAGCGGGCGTGTCCGTGGTCAGCGATGGCGAACTGGGGAAGGTCGGCTATTCGACCTACATGATCGAGCGGCTGTCCGGCTTTGGTGGCCATATCGATCGCAAGCCGGCGGCGGACCTCGCCGAAGTGCCGAACCTTGCGAAAAAGCTGTCGGCGATCATGGGCAGCCAGGAATTCGTGCGGGCTTCGTGCATCGGTCCGGTGAAGCTGGTCACGCTCGATCCGCTGCACGAGGATATCCGCCGCTTCAAGGCGGCGCTCGCCAAGCATGGCGCGCCCGATACCGAAGCCTTCATGAACGCCGCCTCGCCGGGGCTGATCACCGCGTTCCAGGTGAACCGCCACTATCCGAGCCACGAGGCCTATCTGGCCGACCTGGCGGACGCGATGCGCGAGGAATACGAGACGATCGTGCGCGAAGGGTTCTACCTTCAGCTCGATTGCCCGGACCTCGCGATGTCGCGCCACACCGGCTACCAGGACATGGCGGAGGAGGACTTCCTCAAGGTTGCGGCCGCGAACGTCGAGGCGCTGAATGCCGCCACGGCCAATATCCCGCCCGAAAAGATGCGGATGCACGTGTGCTGGGGCAACTACGAAGGCCCGCACGATCACGACATCGCGCTGGAGAAGGTCATCGACATCGTGCTGAAGGCGCGCCCCGCCACGGTGCTGTTCGAGGCCGCCAACCCGCGCCACGAACACGAATGGAAGGTATGGAAGGACGCGCGGCTGCCCGACTGGAAGGTGTTGGCGCCGGGCCTGATCGACACCTGCTCCAACTATATCGAGCATCCTGAACTGATCGCCCAGCGGATCGAGCGCTTTGCCGAATTCGTCGGCCCGGAACGCGTTGTCGCCAGCACCGATTGCGGCTTCGGCACGTTTGCCGGTTATGGCAAGATCGATCCGATCGTGACATGGCGCAAGCTTCGGTCGCTGCGCGAAGGTGCGGACATCGCGGCGGCCCGTATGTGAGCCGGCCGTCTCTGACGGCGAACAGGGAGCAAGGTATGAACCCCGATGATCGCCGGGCCGTCGAGCACGATTGCGCCCGCCTGATCGCGCTTTACGCCAACCTCAACGACGAGGCGCGCTGGGACGAGGTGGCCGCGCTCTATGCCGAGGATGGCGTGATGTTCCGCCCGACCGCGCCGGACCAGCCGGTCGTGGGGCGCGAGGCGATCCTCGCCGCGTTCAAGGCCCGCCCGCCGCGCATCACGCGGCACGTCTGCTCCAACGTGGTGATCGATGTCGAAGGACCGGCTACCGCGCGGGGCACCTCGGCGATGCTGCTGTTTACGGGGGATGGGCCGCCACTGGTCGGTTCGTTTCATGATCGCTTTTGCCTGACCGCCGCCGGATGGCGCTTCGCCGAGCGGCGCGGGTCGCTGACGTTCAAGGGGTAAGGAGATGAGCGCCAGCCAGGCGGGCGCTGCCGCCCCGGTCAAGTCCGCGATGCGCACGCTCGATGTGATCGAGTTCGTCGTGGCGCATCCGCAGGGCGTGATCGCGCAGGAGATCGCGGCGGCGCTGGGGATTCCCGTCAGCAGCCTGTCCTATCTGCTGGCGACGCTGGCCGAGCGGGAATACCTGGCCCGGCAAGGGAGGCGCTACCTGCCGGGACCAGGGCTGGAGCGGTTGCGTGCGCCCGTGTCTTCGCTCTCGCTGGAGGAGCGCGTGGCACCGCTGGTGCGCGCCTTGCGCAGCGAGTTGAACGAAACCTCGTCGTTCATGA
This sequence comes from Novosphingobium sp. MD-1, assembly GCF_001014975.1. Classification (GTDB taxonomy): domain Bacteria; phylum Pseudomonadota; class Alphaproteobacteria; order Sphingomonadales; family Sphingomonadaceae; genus Novosphingobium. The sequence goes on from NZ_BBXA01000030.1 coordinate 9,947, forward strand.
TCCGCGCCGGCTGGGATGCCGAGGCGCTGGTGACCGAAGCCAGCGATCAGGCGCTGCGCTATGCGATCGATCCCGGCACGCGCAAGCCGCTGCACGGGCTGGCCGGCGGGCTGGTCCTGCTGGCGGGAATGTCCGAGGCGGAACTGGCGGACTATTTCGCCCGAAGCGCACGGGAACAACTGACGCCGAAAACACGCGTTGCGGAGGCCGATCTGCGCGCCGATATCGCGGAGATCCGGCAAAACGGCTTCTGCACCGCGCGCGAGCGGGCCACGCTTGGTATTTGCGGGGTGGCTGTGCCGGTCAGGCTGGGCGACCGGCAGATCGGCGTGTTCAGCGTGGCGGTGCCCGCGGTCCGGTTCGACCCCGCGCTGGAACAGCGGATCAGGATACTGCTCCAGCGCAGCGCGGACGCGATCAGGGAAGCGTAGTCGGAACGGGCGCGGAAACCGGTCCGATGTGCAGGCTTCCGGCCGGTTTGTGGGTCGTTTGCTTGTGATTGGCGCGCGAAGCCTGCCGGGCGTGCCGCTGCGCCAGCCATGACATGACCGGGGCGCACAGGAACGCGGCGGACAGGCTGGCAAGCTGCAGCGCCAGCAGCCATTCGGTTTCGCTTCCCCAACCGGTGTCGATCGCCAGGATCGTTACCGTCAGCGCGAGGAACAGCGCGCCCAGCACGGATTCCGCCGCCGTATCGGCGAAGGGCGAACGGCGCGACGCGGACACGGCGAATTTTGGCGTGCGGCGCCAGGCCAGCGGGCGGCGGGAAAGCCCGGCGACGCCGCCGAGCAGCACGATCCACGTGAGCGAGGCGCGGGCGATTTCGCCCAGCACCATGTCGCGCGGTTCATGGCAGCCGGACAGGCGATAGCGGTGCGCCGTGCGCGCGCACCAGGTCATCCCGCCAAGGATCATCAGCGCCCACACCACGTTGGGGATGTCCACGGGATCGCCGGCGCGGGCTGATTGGGCAAGGCCCATGAAAACCGTGCCCGCCAGCATCAGGACCAGCGCTCCCATGCGCTGCAGCGGGGCGACGCAGCGCAACACTTCAAGAAGCTTCGACCAGCCCGGTAGCGCTCCGGCGATGGGTTGCGGCAGGAACAACCGCCAGTGGCGGCGCAACTGCTGCACGGGGCCGGCGGTCCAGCGAAACCGCTGCTTGCGGTAATCGTCGAAGGTTTCGGGGATCAGTCCCCGTCCGAACGTTTCGTTGAAGTAAAGCCCGTGCCAGCCGGTGGCCCGCATCCGGACCGAAACTTCGGAATCCTCGGTAAGGCACCATTCGGCCCACCCGCCGGCATCCCTGAGCGCCTGCGCGCGCAGCAGGCACATCGTGCCGATGGTGAATGCGCCGCCGTATTCGCTGATTCCACGCCAGTCGACCTTGTTCACCGGCATGTATTCCCAATGGCAGGCGGTCAGCCACGGGCTGCCCGCGTACCCGCGATAATCGTGGGGAGTCTGGATATAGCCCAGATTGGCATCGTCGAAATGCGGCACCAGCCGCGACAGGAAATCGCGTGTGGCGTGATAATCGGCATCGATCACGCCAACGATCTCGGTATCGCGCGCCATGACGTCGAGGCAGAAGTTGAGCGCGCCGGCCTTCGCACCTTCCAGGGGAGCGACGTGGAAGAAGCGGAACACGGTGCGGCCAAGCTGCCGATTGAGCGCAGTGCAATGGGCTTCCAGCGGACGCCAAAGGGCTTCGTCCGGCGTGTTGTTGTCGCAGACCAGCACTTCGAAATTGGCATAGGCAAGCGCCGCCAGGCGATCCATCGTCCCCATCACGACCGCGGGCGGTTCGGAATAGCAGGGCAGATGGAGCGAGACCTTCGGTTCACGCGCCGCCTTTGCTGATGCGCTGCCCGGCGATACAGGCCGCCGCCAGCGTTCATGCGTAATGGCGGCGTCACGCGCGATGCTGCCAGCCATTGCGGCCAGGGCAACGACCGTGCCCAGCGCCAGCCCGATCAGGGCGGGTATGCGGAACCAGCCGGGAAAATCGCTTTCGCCGATGAACAGCGCGCTCCAGCCGGTCGCAACCGTCACCGCGAGAATTTGCGCGGCATGCCAGGCGATACCGGCGTTGTTCAGGCGGGCCACCCGTATCCGCAAAACCATGCACAGGCCCGCGAAGACGAAGGTTGCGAGCAACAGCGGCGTGGCTGACAAAGAGGGGGCAGGGCCAGCCAGGAGTACGGTGGCCGTCAGCGCGGCTGCCGCAAGCGCGCAGAGTTCGCACAGGTCGCGCAACCGGGACGGCGCGAGCCGCACCGGCTCCCTGTATCGCGCCAGTGCTACAAGCGCGGAAAGGCAGGCGGAGATCGCCGCGAACAGCAGCGGCGCATCAAGCGAAGCACGAGAGAACGTCAACAACTGCGACCCCAGATTTCGTTCGGAATCAGGCAAATGCCGAATCCGCCGGACCTGTCTCCGCACGGGCGGGACCGATCGAACGAAATCGCGAAAGCAGCAAAGGTTTCTCTTTGACAGTCCCGGGTGCGACGGGGCGTGCAATTCTTGCCACGCAATGCAACAGGTTACAGCCAGAGTGAGCGCCTTGCCCGTCGATCGCCACAACGGAAGGCATGGTTCGCGCCCTCCGGGTGCTGTGATCGTGCTCGATGCCTCAGGCGGCAGCCATGCCTTCGGTGATTCGCTGCGTTTCGGCTCGGGTCGATTCCGGCCCGGTGTTGCGCTTGTAGATGCCGCCTTGCCCCGCCTGGCGGTTGAACAGGTCGGGATCACCATCGCGCTGCTTCAGGCCGAACAGCGGGAACAGGCCGGGATGGCGGCCCAGTCCGCCGTACAGGTCGAGGCAGCGCTCGATCCAGTCGCGCAGCGGATCGTCTTCGGCCAATACCGGGGTCTGGCATACCGACGCGGTGAACAGGATACCGCCCATGATGCGGAAATCGGCATAGTTAGGGGTGGGGCCGCCGAGCCATGGGTGCTGCGCAAGAGCGGCGCGCAAGGGCTCCAGCGCGGCGGAGATTTTGGGCAGCCGCTCCTCGCGCCCGGCCTGCACCTCTTCCAGCTTGCGGCCCAGCATCTTCTCGCGCGAATGCGTGACGTAGGCATGGTCCTGCGGCACCGAAAGGTTGCGATAATCGGCGCAGAAGCAGAACATCCATGGCCCGACCGCGGCGTTCCAGAACCAGTGATCGAGCGCCTTGAGCGTTGCCGCCACGCTTTCGTGCGGGATCAGGGCGGGGCGGTCGGGGTACTTGGCGTCAAGGTATTCGACGATGCCCCAGCTGTCGAGCACCCATTCCCCATCATCGACGATCGCGGGCAGGCGCTCCGTCTTGCCGCCGGTGCGTTCGAGAATGCCGGTGAAGCCGCCGGGCACGACGTCCAGTTCGAAGCCCTTGTGCTTGACGGCATACTTGGTGGCCCAGACGAACGGGCTGATCGTGGCGCCCGTCGAAAGGGCAAGATCGTAGAAGGTGATGGTGTTGTTCGCGGCCATGCCGGTTGCTCTCCTGGGCGTCTTCTTTTCTGCGAACGATCATGCCACGAATTGTTAGGTTTACAAACTAAATTCGGGCAAAAAAAGAGCGCCGGCCCCGTCGGGAGGAGCCGGCGCTCACGCTTCGGGCTTGCGCGGAATTACTTCCGGGTACGCCAGCCTTCGGCATAGCTGTCACGGGCGACTTCCGAATAGGGCACGGAGGCGACGACCGCCTTGATCTCGGTCTGGACGTGGGGTTCGACGGTCGGCTTGGTGGTGCCGCCATCGGGTTCGCCCCACAGCAGCGATACTTCGGTGCCGGGGGTTTCGAAGCCCGGTTCCATCATGGCCAGCGTCAGGAACTTGCCCTCGTTGGCGCTGTAGCCGATCCACGTCGAGATACCGGCCGTCTTGCCGTCCTTCAGCACCAGGTCGAACGGGTGCATGGCGTAGACCGAGCTGGGGTACTCCATGAACTTGGCCCGTTCGCCCTTGCTCAGGGCAGAGGACTGCACGCGCATCACGTCCTCGTTATCGAGCGCCAGCGTCACCTTGGTGCGCTTGGGGCCGGCTGCCATCTTCTCGAGCGCGGCGCGGCCGATGAACTCGTGGTCGAACTTCACGAACGGGCCGTACCCGAGATCCCAGGGATTGGTGTAATAGCCGTCGATGCTGTCGGGCACATAGCTGCCGCCGACCGAGCACTTGCCTTCATAGGAATTGGCGGAGAGCCATTCGCGATAGGGCTTCAGCGCCTCGCCCGTGTAGATCGCCGGCAGCGGGGAGGGGATCCAGCCCGATTCCAGCGTGTTGGACGAATAGGCACGGCCACCGACCAGCGCCAGGCCGAAGTCCTTGCCGGCTTCCACCAGCGCGCCGTGGACGGCGGCATAGTCTTCCCACGGGCCGAACAGTTCGAAGCCCGGCTGACCGGCCATGCCGTGGCGCAGGGCGCGCACGTCCTTGCCGCCGATCGTCATGCGGGTCATGTGGAAGAACTTCAGTTCCGGCGCCGGCTTGCCCGTGGCCTTCTCGATGATCTTCATCGCGTTGGGGCCCTGGATCTGGAAGCGGTACGAATTGCGCTTCCCGTCGGTGCGCATCGCCCAGCGTTCGTCACGCTCGACGGTCACATTCCAGTTGCCGCTCGCGGCGTGATATTCGACCCACTCGATCGACGGCGCGCGGCCGACGAGGTTGAATTCGTTCTCGTCGAGATAGAACAGGATCACGTCGCCGATGACGTAGCCATCGGGCGTGCAGGGCACGAACTGCTTGGCGCGATCGGGCTGGAAGCCCTTGAAGGTGTTGATCGCAAGATATTCCAGCATCTTGAACGCATCGGGGCCGCGCACCGCCAGATCGACCATGTGATACGACTGGTTGTAAAGCACGGCCGTGTGGCCCCAGGCCCATTGTTCCGCGCGCCAGTTGGAATATTCGGCGGGCACGCCGGGATAGACGTTCGGGCCGACCTGCTGGTTGCGCAGGAAGCCGACGACATCGGCCTGGCTCTGCAGCAGCTGTTCAAGATTTTGCGACATGGATGGAGACTCTCCCGTGCGAGGTGGTTTGGCGTGAACGCCTCATGCCT
>NZ_BBXA01000030.1:17500-607365 GCF_001014975.1 Novosphingobium sp. MD-1
CTCGGCCCACCATTGTTCATGGACGGGGCCTTAGCTCAGCTGGGAGAGCGGTTGCTTTGCAAGCATCAGGTCATCGGTTCGATCCCGATAGGCTCCACCACTTTCCGAAATACTCCAGAGATGAAGACACGATATCCGGCGCGTTGCGCCGGTCATGCGGGAGCGATCCCGCCGCTATTTGACATTGTGAATGGGTTTTTAATCGATGCCGTGGCGCATTGGTGGTTCGATTACGGTCGGACCATGGATGCGGCACTTACAGATGTTGTAATCTGGCTGAGATTATCGTCCGCACCTGAAGACAACGCAGGCATTATGCAGGCCTGTCGTTGATGGTGTGGATTCTCAAGCGTGAGGTAAGAGCATTTGGTGGATGCCTTGGCATGTACAGGCGATGAAGGACGTGGCACGCTGCGATAAGCGTCGGGGAGTTGTGAGCAAACTTTGATCCGGCGATTTCCGAATGGGGAAACCCACCTTCACCATTTCTTCCGTCAACCGGGCAACCGGTTGGTTGGAGAGGTGGATAAGGTATCACCGAGTTGAATAAAATAGACTTGGTGAAGCGAACCCGGGGAACTGAAACATCTCAGTACCTGGAGGAAAAGACATCAACCGAGATTCCGTTAGTAGTGGCGAGCGAACGCGGACCAGGCCAGTGCCTCATCTTCAACTAGCAGAACAGTTTGGAAAGACTGGCCATAGCGGGTGACAGCCCCGTATGCGAAAGTGATGGATGAGGACTCGAGTAGGGCGGGACACGTGAAATCCTGTCTGAACATGGGGGGACCACCCTCCAAGCCTAAATACTCGTACATGACCGATAGCGAACACAGTACCGTGAGGGAAAGGTGAAAAGCACCCCGATGAGGGGAGTGAAACAGTACCTGAAACCGAATGCTTACAAGCAGTAGGAGCCCCATAGGGGGTGACTGCGTACCTCTTGCATAATGGGTCAGTGACTTAGTTTATCGAGCAAGCTTAAGCCGATAGGTGTAGGCGCAGCGAAAGCGAGTCTGAATAGGGCGACTGAGTTCGATGAATTAGACCCGAAACCCGGTGATCTAGGCATGACCAGGTTGAAGGTGCGGTAACACGCACTGGAGGACCGAACCGTTCAATGTTGAAAAATTGTCGGATGAGTTGTGTTTAGGGGTGAAAGGCCAATCAAACCGGGAAATAGCTGGTTCTCCGCGAAATCTATTGAGGTAGAGCGTCGGACGTATACCGTTGGGGGTAGAGCACTGGATGGATGCGGGGGTCGCGAGATCTACCAATTCTAACCAAACTCCGAATACCAACGAGATTTATCCGGCAGACAGACGGCGGGTGCTAAGGTCCGTCGTCAAAAGGGAAACAGCCCTAACCTACAGCTAAGGTCCCCAAGTCACGTCTAAGTGGGAAAGCATGTGGGAATCCCAAAACAACCAGGAGGTTGGCTTAGAAGCAGCCATCCTTTAAAGAAAGCGTAACAGCTCACTGGTCTAAATAAGGGTTCCTGCGGCGAAGATGTAACGGGGCTCAAGACGTGCACCGAAGCTTAGGGTTTGGACTTCGGTCCAAGCGGTAGCGGAGCGTTCCGTAAGCCTGTGAAGCGGTCTGGTAATGGGCCGTGGAGGTATCGGAAGTGCGAATGCTGACATGAGTAGCGACAAAGAGGGTGAGATGCCCTCTCGCCGAAAGACCAAGGGTTCCTGCTTAAAGCTAATCTGAGCAGGGTGAGCCGGCCCCTAAGACGAGCCCGAAGGGGGTAGTCGATGGGAACCACGTTAATATTCGTGGGCCTGGTGGTGTGTGACGGATCGCGTGTGTTGTCTGACCTTATCGGATTGGTCAGGCTTCGAAGCGGTTCCAGGAAATAGCCCCACCGTATAGACCGTACCCGAAACCGACACAGGTGGTCTGGTAGAGTATACCAAGGCGCTTGAGAGAAGTATCCTGAAGGAACTCGGCAAATTGCCTCCGTACCTTCGGAAGAAGGAGGCCCCACATATGCGCAAGCATTTGTGGGGGGCACAGGCCAGGGGGTAGCGACTGTTTAGCAAAAACACAGGACTCTGCTAAGTCGGCTTCAAGACGACGTATAGGGTCTGACGCCTGCCCGGTGCCGGAAGGTTAAGAGGAGGAGTGCAAGCTCCGAATTGAAGCCCCGGTAAACGGCGGCCGTAACTATAACGGTCCTAAGGTAGCGAAATTCCTTGTCGGGTAAGTTCCGACCTGCACGAATGGCGTAACGACTTCCCCACTGTCTCCAGGATATGCTCAGCGAAATTGAATTCTCCGTGAAGATGCGGAGTACCCGCGGTTAGACGGAAAGACCCCGTGCACCTTTACTGCAGCTTCAGAGTGGCATTAGGAAAGAATTGTGTAGCATAGGTGGGAGGCTTTGAAGCACTGGCGCCAGCCGGTGTGGAGCCATAGGTGAAATACCACCCTGTTGTTTTCTGATGTCTAACCCAGGACCGTTAGCCGGTTCGGGGACCCTCTGTGGCGGGTAGTTTGACTGGGGCGGTCGCCTCCTAAAGAGTAACGGAGGCGCGCGATGGTAGGCTCAGGCCGGTTGGAAACCGGCTGTTAGAGTGCAATGGCATAAGCCTGCCTGACTGCGAGATTGACGAATCGAGCAGAGACGAAAGTCGGTCATAGTGATCCGGTGGTCCCTCGTGGAAGGGCCATCGCTCAACGGATAAAAGGTACGCCGGGGATAACAGGCTGATGATTCCCAAGAGCTCATATCGACGGAATCGTTTGGCACCTCGATGTCGGCTCATCACATCCTGGGGCTGGAGCAGGTCCCAAGGGTTTGGCTGTTCGCCAATTAAAGTGGTACGTGAGCTGGGTTCAGAACGTCGCGAGACAGTTTGGTCCCTATCTGCCGTGGGCGTCGATACTTGAGAGGAGTTGCCCCTAGTACGAGAGGACCGGGGTGAACATGCCTCTGGTGTACCTGTCATTCCGCCAGGAGTGCAGCAGGGTAGCTATGCATGGACGGGATAACCGCTGAAAGCATCTAAGCGGGAAGCCTCCCTCAAGATAAGGTATCTTCGAGTCGTGATAGACCATCACGTTGATAGGCCGGGTGTGGAAGTGCGGTAACGCATGAAGCTAACCGGTCCTAATAACTCTGTTCATGCTTGAGAATCCCGCCATCAATGACAGGCCTGCCCTTGCAGGTCCCGTCCAACGATGACGGACGATACCAGCCAACTTAACAACATCGCAAAATCCATCCCGAAAAGATGGACCCAATGCATCGACACAATCCGTCGGCTCCATTGCCTGGTGGCCATAGCGTCTGTGAACCACCCGATCCCTTCTCGAACTCGGCCGTGAAACCAGTCCGCGCCAATGGTACTAACGCTCAAGCGTTGGAAGAGTAGGTCGCCGCCAGGCATTGAAGCCGACGGATTATAACAACATAAAAACCCATTCATGATGACTAAAGGTGCCTGCCGCTATCGGTACGTGCCAAGGTGACGCGGGGTGGAGCAGCCCGGTAGCTCGTCAGGCTCATAACCTGAAGGTCGTAGGTTCAAATCCTACCCCCGCAACCATTGATCGGACGTATTCCAGCCTCGCCTTGTGCGGGGCTTTTTTGCGTTCGGCTGCCCGCACGGTGTTGGCAAAGGTGGCGTTTCCGCGCGTGATGACGCTTGCGCAAATGCGGATTTCACGACACAACGCGCGCTCCGGAAGCGCCGGAGGCACCATCGTTTTGCCAAAAACGCCCTATTTTCGGCTCTTTCAGGCGGAAAACAGTGGATAGCTTGGTCGGAGCGATGGATTAGTGAGGCTTTGTCGCGTTAGCCGGTCCATCCCATTACCAATGAAAGCAAGACCATGAACAGCAATGATCTGGCCGATGTCCTCGTCGCGAGCCACGGCCTTACCAAGGCCGACGCGCGCAAGGCCGTGGACGGCGTTTTCGCTGCCATCGCCGATGCCGCCGGCAAGGGCGACGAAGTTTCCCTGAACGGCTTCGGCAAGTTCAAGGTGAAGAACACCCCCGCGCGTGAAGGCCGCAACCCCTCGACGGGCGCGACCATCCAGATCGCGGCGTCGAACAAGCTGACCTTCTCTCCGGCGAAGGCCGTGAAGGACAAGCTCAACGGCTGAGCCGTTGCAGCCGGCGCCTTGCCAGTGGCAGGGCGCCGGTCTTCACTTCCCGCGTCAGGCGCACGCATTAACGGGGCCTTCTGGGCTCCCTAGCGCAACTGGCGTTTTTCGAGCTTCCGTGCCAGCGTCCGGCGATGCATGCCAAGGCGGCGCGCGGCTTCCGAAATATTAAAATCGCATTCCGCTAGCGTGGCGTGAATGTATTCCCATTCCACCGTCTTGATCGAGCTCTTGCGGCCTTCGAGCGGGGTGTCGGGATCACCATCGGCCTTGTGGAAGGCCTCCTCGATATCGTCGGTATTGGCGGGCTTCGCCAGATAGTGCGAAGCGCCGAGCTTGATCGCTTCGACAGCCGTGGCAATGCTGGCGAAACCGGTAAGGACGACGATGCGCGTATCGGCATCGCGCTGGTGAAGCATTTGCACGCAGCCCAGACCGGATGCGGTGCCCAGCTTGAGGTCGACGACGGCGTAGTCGAAGCGCGTGGCGGCAAGCAGGACTTCAAGATCTTCCGGCGAGGCGGCATGGCTGACGGTGTAGCCACGGCGCTCCAGCGATCGCTGCAAGGTCCGCGCGAAAGCGGGATCGTCCTCGACGATCACCAGCGAGTGCCGCGATGGCGCGGTATCGTCCTGCATCAGCGCGCCCCTTTTCCGGAAAAGATCAAGGCTTCGAGCGGAATGCTGATGCGCACCAGTGCGCCGCCGTCATTGGGATTGCCGACTTCCACCCGGCCGCCGAGCTTGCGGATCACGTTCACCACGAGAAACAGGCCCAGTCCACCGCCGGCGCGGCCCTTGGTGGAGGAATAGGGTTTGCCGAAAGCTTCGAGCATTTCCTCCGCGAAGCCCGGTCCGTTGTCGCGCACTTCGATGACCAGATCCCGGAGGGGCGTTCGCGCGTGGATGGTGACGCGCGCGGGGGAAACTTCGAGCGCGTTGTCGATCACGTTGCCGATAACCTGGCGCAAGGCAGGATCGGAGACGATGGCGACGTCCTGCGAGACTTCGTTGCGAAATTGCACGGCACCGGCGCTGCGATCACGCCAGTCGGCGGCGATTTCATCGAGAAACGCGCCGAGCCGGATAACCGATGGGCTTTCGCCCCGCGCTTCGCCGGCGGACATCAGGATGCCCGAGACGATCGTCTTGCAGCGCTTCAACTCGGTCTGCATTTCATCCACTTCGCCGGACAGTTCAGGCGTGGCCTTGACCACGGGGTGGTGCGCCCAGTCCCCCAGGATCACCGACATCGTGGACATTGGCGTGCCCAGTTCGTGCGCCGCGCCCGAAGCAAGCAGACCCATGCGGACGATGTGATGTTCCTCGGCCGCCTGCTGGCGCAGCGTGGCGAGTGCGGCATCGCTCTGCCGGCGGTTGCGGTCCATGCGGATTACGAAGAACACCAGCAGCGCGGCGATGAGAAGGAAGCAGAGGAGGCTGCCGAGCAGATAGAGGCGCAAGGGTTCCGCGGCGTATTGCGGTGGCAGCGCAAGCGGACGGTACAGGAACGTCAGCAGCGCCACGCCCAGCGCGGCGATCGCGGCGACGATCCAGCTCCAGTCCGGCGGCAGCAGGATGGCGCCGATCACGATCTGCAGCAGGAACAGGAAGGTGAACGGATTGGTCGTCCCGCCGCTGAAATAGAGCTGCCAGCCCAGTGCCGCGACATCCAGCATCAGCGCGCCGAGCAGTTCCATGTAGCTGTACCCTTCGCGCTCCCGCCCCATCACCGAGGTGGCAAGATTCACGAAGCCGAGGAGGACCGGCACGGTTATCAGCTGTGGTAACGGCAGGTTCACGCCCATCGCCGCCGCGGCAATCCAGATCGTCAGCAATTGTCCCGCCACAGCCATCCAGCGCAACTGGACGAGCAGCGCCATGTTGCGCGCGCTGGCGGGCGGATAGGAGAGCTGGGCGAGGCTTCTGGTCATGATTGCCTGCGCCATACCACGATTGCCCCGGCGGCGCACAGCGCGGCGAGGGCGAACCAGGTCAGGGCATAGGCAAGGTGGTTATTGGGGAACGTCAGCACGGTGAGCCCGGCGACGGGTGTTTCTGAAGCGCGGGGGCTTTCCAACTGCGCGTCGATAAACAGCCGTGGGTCGATGGTCACGCCGCGCCTGGCGGCAATCGCGACGACATCGCGCGAATACCAGCGATCATCACCGGGCCGGTTGGCGCGCAGGAAGGCGCCGCCGGGTTCGGTCAGGCGGAGCAGGCCGGTGACGGTGACGCGGCCGGAGGGCGTCGCGCGGCGCACCGGATCAACTCGGGAACCGCTCGGGACGAAGCCGCGATTGACGAGGACGGGCGGACCACGATCGGGCTGGAGTGGGACGAGCACCCAGTAGCCGCTGCCGAGAATTGATGTGCCCGTCACGAGTGTTACGCCTCGTGCGTCATATGTGCCGCTCATGGTGAGGCGGCGGTATTCGAGCGGCTTGAGCGGGCCTTGCGGAAGCACCGCCACCGGGATCGGCGTGGCATGCGTGGCCTGTTCAACGTGCGCGATCAGGGCTTCCTTCCACGCCAGCCGGTGGACCTGCCACACGCCCAGCGCGATGAAGGCGGGCACAAGGAGAAGAAGGGCGAGCGCGAGCCAGTTGAACCCGCGCCGCGCCGCCCTGGTGTTCAAGGCGCTTGTTCCATGCCCTGCATGGTGCCCTGGGGCATCATGTTGTGGTTGAGGTGATACATCACCCACAGCGATCCGCTGAGCACGATTACCACCAGCACCACCGTGAAAAGCAGCGCCAGAAGGTTCCAGCCGCCTTCCGCCTTGGCATTCATGTGCAGGAAGAAGATCATGTGGACCACGATCTGCACCGCGGCGAAGCCGGTGATGACCAGCGCTGTGGTGCCCTTGTCGGCAATGGCGCCGCTCATCACCAGCCAGAACGGGACGGCGGTGAGGATGACGGAAAGACCGAAGCCCCAGACGTAATCGCGCAGCGAACCGTGGCCCTCGTCATGCCCGTGCCCATGAACATCGTGTGCAGCGCTCATCGCAGCATTCCCATCAGATAGACGAACGTGAAGACGCCGATCCAGACGACGTCGAGAAAGTGCCAGAACAGGCTGAGGCACATCAGGCGGCGCTTGTTGGCGGCGATCAGACCGCGCTGGCCGACCTGCACCATCAGCACCGTCAGCCAGACCAGGCCGAACGTGACGTGCAGGCCATGCGTGCCAACCAGCGTGAAGAACGACGACAGGAAGGCGCTGCGCTGAGGCGTCGCCCCTTCGTGGATCAGGTGCGAGAACTCGTAAAGCTCGATCCCGAGAAACGCCGCGCCGAACAGGCCGGTGATCAGCAGCCAGAGCTGCGTCTGCCCTTTCTGCCCGCGCTGCATCGCCAGCATCGCGAACCCGTAGGTAATCGACGAGAACAGCAGCATCGAGGTGTTGAGCGCGACCAGTGGCAGGTCGAACAGGTCTTTCGGCCCTGGCCCCGCCGCGAGGTTGCCGCCCAGCACGCCGAAGGCGGCGAACAGCATCGCGAAGATGAGGCAGTCGCTCATCAGGTAGATCCAGAAGCCCAGCATGGTGCTGCCGCCTTCGGGATGATCGTGCTCGTGCAGGTCGTAGTAGCGGCCCGTCAGGGTCGCCGGGGAAACGGAATGGCTCATGCTGCGGCTCCCTCAAGCGCGGCAAGCTGCCGGGTGCGGGTGGCTTCGGTTTCCGCCACGGTTTCGGCGGGAATGTGGAAGTCGCGCCGGTAGTTGAAGGTATGCGCGATGGCGGTGATCAGCAGCGCGCCGAAGCTTGCCACGGCCAGCCACCAGATATGCCAGATCAGGGCGAAGCCGCAGACCGCGCTGATTCCGGCCAGGATCACGCCCGCGCCCGTGTTCTTGGGCATGTGGATCGGGCGGAAGCCTTCGACCGGACGGGCCACGCCCGCGCGCTTCATGTCCTCCCACGCGTCCAGATCATGCACGATCGGGGTGAAGGCGAAGTTGTAGGCGGGCGGCGGCGAACTCGTCGACCATTCCAGCGTGCGCGCGTTCCAGGGATCGCCGGTTTCGTCGCGCAGTTCGTCGCGCCGCAGGATCGAGACGGTGTACTGGATCAGCATGGCCACGATGCCCAGCGCGATAAGGAAGGCGCCCGCCGCCGCGATCTGGAACCAGATCTGCAGCGAGGGATCGTCGAACACCCGCATCCGGCGCGTCACGCCCATCAGGCCCATGACGTAGAGCGGGGTAAAGGCCATCCAGAAGCCGACGACCCAGCACCAGAAGCTGACCTTGCCCCAGAACGGCTCCAGACGGAAACCGAACGCCTTGGGCCACCAGTAGTTGATCGCCGCGAACACGCCGAACACCACGCCGCCGATGATCACGTTGTGGAAGTGCGCGATCAGGAACAGCGAGTTGTGCAGCACGAAGTCCGCCGGCGGCACCGCCAGCATCACCCCGGTCATGCCGCCGATCACGAACGTTAGCATGAACGCCATCGTCCACATCATCGGCAGGTCGAAGCGGATGCGCGCGCGGTACATCGTGAACAGCCAGTTGAACATCTTCGCCCCGGTGGGAATCGAGATCACCATCGTGGTGATGCCGAAGAAGCTGTTCACGCTCGCGCCCGAACCCATCGTGAAGAAGTGATGCAGCCACACGAGGTAGGACAGGATGGTGATGACGACGGTGGCATAGACCATCGACGAATAGCCGAAGAGCCGCTTGCCCGAGAACGTGGAGGTGATTTCGGAGAAGACGCCGAAGATCGGCAGGATCAGGATATAGACTTCCGGGTGGCCCCAGATCCAGATCAGGTTCACGTACATCATCGGGCTGCCGCCGAAATCGTTCGTGAAGAAGTTGGTGCCGACATAGCGATCGAGGCTGAGCAGCACGAGCACGGCGGTCAGCACGGGGAAGGACGCCACGATCAGCACGTTGGTGCACAGCGAGGTCCAGGTGAACACCGGCATCCGCATCATCGTCATGCCAGGCGCGCGCATCTTCACGATCGTGGCGATCAGGTTGATCCCCGACAGCGTGGTGCCCACGCCCGCGATCTGCAGCGACCAGATGTAGTAATCGACGCCGACGTTGGGGCTGTAGGCAAGGCCGGAGAGCGGCGGATAGGCGAGCCATCCGGTCTGCGCGAATTCCCCGACGAACAGCGAGGCCATCACCAGCGCAGCGCCGCTGGTGGTCATCCAGAAGCTGAAGTTGTTGAGGAACGGGAACGAGACGTCGCGCGCGCCGATCTGCAGCGGCACCACGTAGTTCATCAGCCCGGTCACGAACGGCATGGCCACAAAGAAGATCATGATCACGCCGTGTGCGGTGAAGATCTGATCGTAGTGGTGCGCGTTGAGATAGCCTTCCGATCCGTTGAACGCGATCGCCTGCTGGATGCGCATCATCAGCGCGTCGGCAAAGCCGCGCAGGAACATGACGAGGCCCAGCACCATGTACATGATGCCGATCTTCTTGTGATCCACGCTGGTGAACCACTCTTTCCAGAGATAGCCCCACAGGCGGAAATAGGTGAGCGCCGCCAGCAGCGCGACGCCGCCTAGCGCGACGACCGCGAACGTGGCGAGCACGATCGGCTCGGTCGGGATCGCATCGGGGCCGAGGCGCCCGAGCAGGAACGACCAGTGTGGTTCGGCAGGTGTCATGGATCAGTGTCCGCGATCAGGAAACGGGGGAGGACGCCGGAGCGGCGAGGGATAGGGTGCGGCTGGCCGGCTGTTGGGGCGGTGCCTCCTTCAGCGGTCCCTTGCCGGCGCAATAGGCATTCGCGTTGACGAACAGTTGCGCGCCGCTGGGCTGGCGACCGGGAAGCACGGGCACCACCTGTTCGCGACCGAACTTGTCGTAGGTCAGCGCGGCAAGGTTGAACTGCCCGGCGCGGCCGGTGCCGCCTTCGGCGTCGATCGCCATCATCTGGTTCACGCACATCTTGCCGGGGCGGACGCAGAGGTTGACGGCTGCGTCGAACAGCGCCGGATCGACGTTGGCGAAGTGGCGGACCGGTTCTTTCTCGCTCGGCTGTTCGAGCTTCAGGTAGGCCGTGCGGTCCAGCGCGTCGGCACCCTTGCGGATGCCGGCGGCCCAGGCGTCGAAATCGTCCGCGGATACGCCGCGCGTCACGAAACGCATCTTGGAGAAGCCGGCGCCGCTGTATTGCGCGGAAAAGCCCTGGAACGCGCCCGTCCGGTTGAGCACGGCATGGAGCTTCGTTTCCATGCCCGGCATGGCATAGATCTGGCCGGCGAGTGCGGGCACGTAGAACGAGTTCATCACGGACGACGCGGTCAGGCGGAATTGCACCGGGCGATCCACCGGCAGGACCAGATCGTTCACGGTGGCGATCTTCTGTTCGGGATAGATGAACAGCCACTTCCAGTCGAGCGCGACGACCTGCACTTCCAGCGGCTTCGTACCTGCGGGAAGGGGCCGGGCGGCGTCTATGCGCGACAGCGGGCGGTAGGGATCAAGCGTATGAGTCGTGACCCAGGTGATCGACCCCAGCGCGATGATGATCATCAGCGGCGCCGACCAGATCACCAGTTCCAGCTTGGTGGAATGGTGCCATTCGGGCGCATAGGTCGCCGCCGTGTTGGATGAACGGTAACGCCAGGCGAAGGCGACCGTCAGCACCATGACCGGCACGATGATCAGCAGCATCAGCGCCGTGGCGACGATCACCAGATGCGCCTGCTGTTGCGCGATATCGCCCGAGGGATTGAGAACGACCCAGTCGCAGCCGGAGAGGAGGGCAGCAAGCGGGAGGACGACGGCACCGCGCGCGAGGCGCCAGAGGGACGGGGGGATCGCTGGCATGGCGCGCGGACTAGGCGCGTCGGATGGTGCGTTCGATTGGACAATTTGTCCCACCCGCGCCTTGACGCGGATCAATGACAGTGAAACCTTGTCCTCAACGGTCGGAACAGACCGGGGTGAAGCCCGCAACGGGCACGAACGAGGTGCCTGACATGACTGCAGTTCCCTTCGATAACGGCATGGCGGGGCAAGGCCCGCGCGGGCATGCCGGTCACGCCGTTTCGCCGGGCGACATCGCCATCGGCGTGATCATCGGTCGCACGTCCGAATTCTTCGATTTCTTCGTCTATGCGATCGCTTCGGTGCTGGTGTTCCCGAAGGTCTTTTTCCCCTTCGCTCCCCCGCTTCAGGCGATGCTGTGGTCGTTCTCGCTGTTTGCGCTGGCCTTTCTGGCCCGTCCGGTGGGGTCGGTGGCGTTCATGGCCGTCGACCGCATGCTGGGGCGCGAGGCGAAGCTGACGATCGCCCTGTTCCTGCTGGGCGGATCGACCGCCGCGATTGCCTTCCTGCCCGGCTATGAGACACTGGGCGCGCGGGCGATCTGGCTGCTGGCGCTGTTCCGGCTGGGGCAGGGCTTCGCGCTGGGGGGCACCTGGGATGGCCTGGCCTCGCTACTGGCGCTCAACGCGCCCGAGAACCGGCGCGGCTGGTATGCGATGATCCCGCAACTTGGCGCGCCGCTGGGCTTGATCGTGGCGAGCCTGCTGTTCGCGTTCTTCACCGCATCGCTGTCCACCGCCGATTTCCTTGAATGGGGCTGGCGCTATCCGTTCTTCGTCGCCTTCGCGATCAACGTCGTTGCCCTGTTCGCGCGGCTGCGCATGGTGGCGACGCCCGAGTTCCGGCGGTTGTACGAATCGCGCGATCTTCAGGCCGCGCCGGTGCTGGAGACAGTCTCGCGCGAATGGCGGACGGTCGCGATCGGGGTGTTCGCCCCGCTGGCGAGCTTCGCGCTGTTTCACATGGTCACCGTGTTTCCGCTGTCGTGGGTACTGCTGTTCACGCCCGAACAGCCGACCAGCTTCCTGCTGATCGAAGCCGGCGCGGCGGCGATCGGCGTGCTGGCAATCATCGCGTCGGGCCTGCTGGCCGACCGCATCGGGCGCCGCCGCCTGCTGGTGGTTTCGGCCGCGGCGATCGCCGTGTTCAGCGGGTTCGCGCCGCAATTGCTGGGGTTGGGCGAAGGCGGCGAGATCGCCTTCATGGTGCTGGGCTTCATCCTGCTGGGGCTGGCGTTCGGCCAATCGTCGGGCGCGGTCTCGTCCAACTTCGCCACGCGCCATCGCTATACCGGTTCGGCGCTGACCAGCGATCTGGCGTGGCTGTTCGGCGCGGGGTTCGCGCCGCTGGTGGCGCTGTGGCTGGCCGCGCAGGGCGGGCTGCTCGCTTCGGGGGCCTACCTGCTGTCGGGCGCGCTGGCGACGCTGGTGGCGCTGTGGCTCAATTCGGAACTGGCGAGCCGCCATTGACGTACCCGGTTCCCTGGGCCGCGATTGCCGCCTAGGGAACCGGCGTGACCGACCTGCCGATCCACGCCGTCCTGCCAGACCTGCTTGCCGCCTTGCGCGCGCAGCCGTCCGCCGTGCTGATCGCGCCGCCGGGCGCGGGCAAGACCACCTCCGTCGCCCCCGCGCTGCTTGGTGAGCCGTGGTGCAAGGGCACGGTGATCCTGCTTTCGCCCCGTCGCGTCGCAGCGCGCGCGGCCGCCGAGCGCATGGCCGAGCTGCTGGGCGAACAGCCCGGCGAAACCGTAGGGTATCTCACCCGCCTCGATAGCCGGCGTTCTGCCCGGACCCGCATCCTCGTCATGACCGAGGCGATCTTCGTGGCGACGATCCTTGGAGATCCCGACCTGAAGGGGGTTTCCGCCGTGCTGTTCGACGAAGCGCACGAGCGCCATCTCGACAGCGATCTGGGGCTGGCGTTGGCGATCGAATCGCAGGCGGTGTTGCGGGAAGACCTGCGCCTGATCGTCATGTCCGCCACGATCGACGGCGCGCGTTTTGCCGGCCTGCTGGGCAATGCGCCCGTGATCGAAAGCGAAGGGAAGGCATTCCCGCTGGCTATCCGCTGGCTGGGCGCGCGACCCGATCTGCGGCTGGAACAGGCCATGGCCTCCGCCATCGGCGAGGCATGGCGCAGCGAACAGGGGGATGTCCTGGCCTTCCTGCCCGGCGTGCGCGACATTGAGCGCACCGCCGATCTCCTCGCGGATCGCCTGCCGCAAGCGCTCGTGCTGCCGCTGCACGGGCAGGTGGAGCCGGCGGGGCAGCGGACCGCGATCCGCCGCGATGCCGGCGGCCGCCGCAGGATCGTGCTCGCCACCGCCATCGCCGAAACCAGCCTGACGCTGGACGGGGTTTCAGTGGTGGTCGATGCCGGCCTTTCGCGCCGGGCCGAGTTCGACAAGACCGCCGGTGTCACGCGGCTGGTCACGCAGCGTGCCAGCCAGGCCGCCGCGGCGCAGCGCGCGGGCCGCGCGGCGCGGCAAGGGCCGGGCGTGGCCTATCGCCTGTGGGAGGAAGCGGCCCATGCCGGGCGGCCGGCGTTCGACCCGCCGGAAATCCTCACTTCCGATCTGGCGCCGCTGGCGCTTACGCTCGCGCAATGGGGCGCGGGCGATCCGGCCGGCATGGCCTGGATCGATCCGCCGCCGGTGCCGGCGATGGCGGCCGCGCAGGCGCAGTTGCTGGCGCTGGGCGCACTCGATGCCGACAACCGGATCACCACGCACGGCCGCGCCTTGGCGAAGCTGCCGATGGAGCCGGCGCTCGCCCATATGCTGGTCTTTGCCGCAGGGCGCAGCGTCGCGCGGGAGGCGGCGCGGTTGGCGCTGCTGTTGCAGGAGCGCGGCCTTGGCGGAAAGGGCGAGGATCTGGCCCGACGGCTCGATCGCTGGAACGGCGAACGCGGCGGCCGGGCGGAGGCATCGCGCAAACTGGCGGCGCGTTGGGCGGAGATGGCGGAGCGCGTCTCTTCGTCCGCCCGCCCGGAACCTGCCGACGGACGCGGGCAAACCCCGCCCCCGGGCGTGCTTCTCGCGGAAGCCTTCCCCGATCGCATCGCCCGCCGCCGGTCCGCCAGCGGAGAGGAATGGCTGTCCTCCGGCGGGCGCGGCTATCGGCTCGATCCCGCATCGCCGCTCGCCACCGCCGAATGGCTGGTGATCGGCGATGCGCAGGGCGAAGCCAAAGGCGCGCGGATCATGGCCGCGCTGGCGCTGGACGAAGCGGACATCACCCGCTGGCTGCCGCACCGGCTGGAAGCGCGCCACGCCCTGACGTGGAACGAGGCCGAGGCCCGTGTCGAGGCGCGGCTGGAGCGGCGGCTCGGCGCGATCGTGCTGGCGCGGGTGCCCGATCCTTCGCCCGATCCGGATGCGGTGGCCGCGCTCCTGCTCGATCAGGTGCGGCGTTCGGGGCTCGCCTTGCTGCCGCTGGGGGAAGGGGTCAGGGCGCTGCTCGAACGCGCGCGCCATGCCGGGCTTAGGGCGCTCTCGGAAGCGGCCTTGCTGGATGGGCTGGACGAATGGCTCGGGCCGTTGCTTGCGGGAAGGCGTGACTTTTCCATCCCCGCCGGCAAGCTGCACGATGCGTTGGCAAACCGGCTGGACTGGAACGAGCGGCAGACACTCGACCGGCTGGCTCCGGCCGAGTATCGCTCGCCAGCCGGAACCAGCCACGCCATCGATTACGCGCACGAGGGCGGCCCGACCGTGGAACTGCGAGTGCAGGCACTGTTCGGGCTGGACCGGCATCCCGTGATCGGCCAGCCGGCGCGGCCATTGCTGCTCAGCCTGACCTCGCCCGCCGGACGGCCGATCCAGACGACGGCCGATCTGCCCGCGTTCTGGCGCGGAAGCTGGCGCGATGTGGTGAAGGACATGAAAGGCCGTTATCCCCGGCACCGCTGGCCCGACGAGCCGTGGGCCGAAGACCCGAGTCTCAAGACCAAGAACGCGTTCGAGGCTTCGCGGCGATCCTGATGATGGCCCGATCCTGCGTTCGCAGCCACCTTTGGCGGGGTGCGCGGAAAGTCTCTCTTGATTCCGGCAACGATTCGACCGAAAGCGCAGCCCATGCCTGCACGCATCTATCAGCGCCCGAAAAACGCCATGCAGTCCGGCAAGGCCCGGACCGCCGACTGGCTTCTCGAATTCGAACCGGCCGAGGCTAAGCGGCCCGATCCGCTAATGGGCTGGACCGGCTCCGGCGATACGCAGCAGCAGGTGGTGCTGCGCTTCGGTTCGGAAGTGGAAGCGAAGGCCTATGCCGATCGCTACGGCATCGAGGCGCACGTCACGCCGACCCCGCCGCGCAAGCTGAAGCTGCAGAGCTACGCCGACAATTTCCGCTGATCCGCGCCGACCGGTCGCAAGGCTGGACAAACGGTTGCCTTGTCTCCATATGCCCCACCGGGAGTCGGGTGGACGTTAGCGTTCGCCAACCTGGTCAGGTCCGGAAGGAAGCAGCCACAACGGATAGCGGCGGGTCGCCCGGCTCCTTCCATCGCACATTTCAGTCGTCCGATACCGCCGCCTTCAGGCGCGAGCGCGCTTCGTTGCGCGATCCCGTGGCGGGAATCGTGCCGGCAACCTTGCCCAGCCCGAACGGCGGCATGTTGGCATAGACCGTTTCGTGCCCGCCCGCCGGAACAACGTATGTCTCGTGGAAAATGCCCACCGTGCCATCAGCGCCGACGGCCTTGTTGAAGGCGGTCCAGGCCGGCCAATGCGCCCGATCGCGATCACGCGCATAGGCCTCCAGACTGTCGAAATCGCGCCAGTACTGCAGCAGCATGACCGTGCGCGGGCCGCGCAGAAGGTATTCGGCGCCCAGGAAGCCACTGTCCGGATTCGTGGAAAGCTCGGCCAGCATGGGCCGCATCGCGCGGATCACCGGCAACCATTTCCCGAAGCGCCAGAAGCGGTTGATGCGCATGCCGATGGCGAAAACGACCAGTGGGCCGGCGTGGTTGGCGGTGAAGCGGCCGGGTTGAATGGCGTTCATGCGCGATTGGTTTCATGGTGAAACTGACGTGTCAATTCGCTGCATTCTGATGTGGTGCAAATCGACATTCCGCGCGGCAGCGCCTACCTAGGGTCATCATGGTCGATTCAACCGACATCTTCGGCAACGATACGCCGACCGAACGCGATCCCGATATGCCGGAGGACGCGCTCGGTCTTGGCCTGGACATGCCGCCGCCGCCGAAGCCCGCGCCGCCTTCGACAACGGGCGGCGATGTGCAGCCCTATCGCGTGCTGGCGCGCAAGTACCGGTCGCAGACCTTTGCCGAACTGATCGGGCAGGACGCGATGGTGCAGACGCTGGCCAACGCGATCAAGCGCGGCCGGCTGGCCCATGCCTTCCTGATGACCGGCGTGCGCGGGGTGGGCAAGACGTCCACCGCGCGCCTTATCGCCAAGGCGCTCAACTGCATCGGGCCGGACGGCCAGGGCGGGCCGACGATCGACCCCTGCGGCCAGTGCGAGCCTTGCGTGGCCATCGCCGAAGGGCGGCACATCGACGTGATCGAGATGGACGCCGCCAGCCATACCGGCGTGGACGACGTGCGCGAGATCATCGAGGCGGTGCGCTATGCCGCCGTTTCGGCGCGCTACAAGATCTACATCATCGACGAAGTTCACATGCTCTCGCGCAACGCGTTCAACGCGCTGCTCAAGACGCTGGAGGAGCCGCCGGCGCATGTGAAGTTCCTGTTCGCCACCACCGAGGTGGACAAGCTGCCCGTCACCGTGCTGTCGCGCTGCCAGCGGTTCGATCTCAAGCGTATTCCCGCGCCGCTGCTGGCCAGCCATTTCGCCATGATCTGCGGCAAGGAAGGCGTCGAGGCCGAGGACGAGGCGCTGGCGATGATCGCCACGGCAGCTGAGGGTTCGGTGCGCGACGGGTTGTCGATACTCGATCAGGCGATCAGCCACGCTGATCTTGCGGGCGGCGGCGAGGCGACCGTCGTCACCGCCGAGCAGGTTCGCGAGATGCTGGGCCTTGCCGACAAGACCATGCAGCGCCGCCTGTTCGCCGCCGTGCTGGGGGGCGACGGCGGCGCGCTGCTGGAGGAAGTGGCGCAGCAATACGCGCTGGGCATCGAGCCGATTGCGATGATGCGCGCGCAAATGGACATCGTTCACAAGGTGACGGTGGCGCAGATCGGCGGTTCGGGTTCCGACACCCGATCGCCCGAGGAGCGCGCCGCGATCGAGGGTTGGGCCAAGGACCTGGCGGCGGGGCAGCTCCATCGGCTGTGGCAACTGCTGCTCAAGGGTTACGAGGAAGTGAAGACCGCGCCGGACCCGCTGGTGGCGGCGCAGATGGCGCTGCTGCGCGTGCTTCATGCGGCCGACATGCCCGATCCGGGATCGCTGGTGAAGAAGCTGGAGGACATCGCCTCACGCCCGGTGGTGATGGCGGCCGCGCCGGCTGGCGAAAACGGCGATGGAAGCGGCGGCGGTTCCCCGGTCCTGCACGTTCCCGCACCGGTGCCCGTGGCGCTGGACTGGGCGGAACTGGTCGAGCAGGTGGAGCATCACGCGCCGCTGGTCGGATCGTCGATGCGGCTGTCCGTGCGGGTGATCGAGTTGCGCGCAGGGTATCTGCGTTATCAGTTGGCGCCGGGGCTGCCGGGCGATCCTTCGGCCGACATCCGCAAGGCGCTGCAGCACGCGACCGGCGAGCCATGGCAGGTGGAGCGCGACGACGCCGTTTCCAGTGGTGAGGCGCAGCCCAGCCTTGAGGAAACCAAAACGGCTCATCAGCAGCAGGCCCATCAGGCCATGCTGGAAGACCCGTTGGTCAAGGCCGCGTTCGCCGCGTTTCCTGACGCGAAGATCATCGATGAAGACAGCTCGAGAGAGCATCAGGCACGGCCTTGGGGCCAGAGTCGGAGCAGACACGCATGAAGTCCATGGAAGAAATGATTCAGGCCGCGCAGCAGGCGGCGCAGACCATCCAGAAGCAGATGGAAGATGCGCAGTCCAAGCTGGACGCGATCGAGGTGGAAGGCGCGGCCGGTGGCGGGCTGGTCAGGATCAAGGCGTCGGCCAAGGGCCGCGTGATCGGCGTATCGCTCGATGAAAGCCTGCTTGCTCCTTCGGAGAAGGGCATTCTCGAAGACCTGATCGCCGCCGCATTCAACGATGCGCGCGGCAAGGCGGATGCCGCCGCGGCGGAGGAAATGCAGAAAGTGCAGATGGCAGCGGGTATCCCGCCGGGCTTCAAGCTGCCGTTCTGATTTCGCGTGCCACCCGGTTGGCGCGTGCCGAACACACAAAAGCCTCCCGATGCCCTGCGCCGGGAGGCTTTTCTGCAACTTCAGCGGCTGGCGATCAGCCGAGGATACCGGGCAGATCCAGCCCCTTTTCGCGCGCGCAATCCAGCGCGATGTCATAGCCTGCATCGGCATGGCGCATCACGCCCGTCGCCGGATCGTTCCACAGCACCCGTTCGAGGCGGCGGGCCGCCGCATCGGTGCCGTCGGCCACGATCACCATGCCCGAATGCTGGGAAAAGCCCATGCCCACGCCGCCGCCGTGGTGCAGCGATACCCAGGTCGCGCCGCTGGCGGTGTTGAGCAGGGCGTTGAGCAGCGGCCAGTCCGATACCGCATCCGATCCATCGCGCATGGCTTCGGTTTCGCGGTTGGGGCTGGCGACCGATCCGGAATCGAGATGATCGCGGCCGATTACCACCGGCGCCTTGATTTCGCCCTTCGCGACCATCTCGTTGAAGGCCAGGCCCAGCCGGTGCCGGTCGCCGAGGCCGACCCAGCAGATGCGCGCCGGTAGGCCCTGGAAGTGGATGCGTTCGCGCGCCATGTCGAGCCAGCGGTGCAGGTGTGCGTTGTCGGGCAGAAGTTCCTTCACCTTGGCGTCGGTCTTGTAGATGTCCTCCGGATCGCCCGAAAGCGCGGCCCAGCGGAAGGGGCCGATGCCCCGGCAGAACAGCGGCCGGATATAGGCGGGCACGAAGCCGGGGAAGTCGAAGGCGTTGTCCACGCCTTCGTCCTTGGCCATCTGGCGGATGTTGTTGCCATAGTCGGTGGTCGGAACGCCCGCCGCCTGGAAGGCGAGCATGGCGCGGACGTGCGTGGCCATCGAGGCCTTGGCCGCGCGGGCGACGGCGGCGGGATCGCGTTCGCGCTCGCTGAACCAGCGTTCCAGCGTCCAGCCGGCGGGCAGGTAGCCGTTGACCGGATCGTGCGCGCTCGTCTGGTCGGTCAGCAGGTGGGGGCGCACGCCGCGTTCGTACAGCAGCGGCAGCAGTTCGGCGGCATTGCCGAGCAGGCCGACCGAGGTGGGCGTCTTTGCCGTGGTGACGATCGCCAGCGCCTCGTCCAGATTGTCCGTCGCCTTGTCGAGATAGCCGGTGCGCAGGCGCATATCGATGCGGCTCGGCTGGCATTCGATGGCGAGGCACGAGGCGCCCGCCATCACCGCCGCCAGCGGCTGCGCCCCGCCCATTCCGCCCAGGCCGGCGGTCAGCAGCCACTTGCCCGAAAGATCGCCGCCGTAGTGCTGGCGGCCCATTTCCACGAACGTCTCGTAGGTGCCCTGCACGATGCCCTGCGTGCCGATGTAGATCCACGATCCGGCGGTCATCTGGCCGTACATGGCCAGGCCGCGCTGATCCAGTTCGTGGAAATGTTCCCACGTCGCCCAATGGGGCACGAGGTTGGAATTGGCGATCAGCACGCGCGGGGCATCGGCATGGGTGCGGAACACGCCGACCGGCTTGCCCGACTGGACCAGCAGCGTTTCATCGTCGCCCAGCCGCTTCAGCGTCTCGACGATCCGGTCATAGCTTTCCCAGTCGCGCGCGGCGCGGCCGATGCCGCCATAGACGACGAGTTCCTCCGGCCGTTCGGCCACATCGGGATGCAGGTTGTTCATCAGCATCCGCAGCGGGGCTTCGGTCAGCCAGCTTCGCGCGGAAAGTTCGGTGCCGGTGGCCGGGCGGATGACGCGGCTGTTGTCGATACGGGTCATGATTGTCCTCTCGCGAAATCGAGACATGGTTCGAGCATCGTGGTGAGCACCGAACGCAGCGCTTCGGCGCGTTCGGGCTGGTAGGGGGATGGCCAGTTGGCGTGATCCAGCGGCCCGGCGGGATCGTCCATGTAGCCCCGGCAGGCGAGTTCCATCTGCACGGCGTGGATGCCGTCGGCGGGGCGGCCATAGTGCCGCGTGGTCCAGCCGCCCTTGAAGCGGCCGTTGACGACGTGGTCGAACGGGGATGCGGCGGCGATGCCGGCGATCGTTTCCGCCAGCGAGGGATCACAGGCCGCGTTGTCGAACGTGCCGATGTTGAACTGGGGCAGCGTGCCATCGAACAGGCGCGGCACGACCGAGCGGATCGCATGCGCGTCATAGAGCACGACCCGTGTGTGGACCTGCCGGAGACGCGCGATCTCGGTGGTTATCGCCGCGTGATAGGGGGCGAAATAGCATTCGCGCCGCCGGGCGATCTCCGCCGCGTCCGGTTCTGCGCCGGGAAGGTAGAGCGGTTCGCCATCGAACGTATCGACCGGGCAGAGCGCGGTGGTCGCCTTGCCGGGATAGAGCGACGCGCCCGAGGGATCGCGATTCACGTCGATCACGCTGCGCGAAATCGTGGTGCGGATCGTGGTCGCGCCCAGCGTGGTGGCGAAATCGTAGAGCCGGTCGATCCACCAGTCGGCATCCTTGCGCGCCAGCCAAGGCGAACGGAGCGCCGGCGCGACATCGTCCGGAATGTCCGTTCCGGTGTGGGGGAAGGCCACGACCAGCGGCGCATCGCCCCGGTGGATATGGAGCCAGCCGCTCATGCGACGCCGGGCAGGTCCGCGCCCGTCGCGGTGGCGAGCGCGCCCGAACGGACAAGGGCATTGGCCGCTTCCATGTCGGGATGGAAATGGCGGTCGTCCTCCAGATGCGGCACGTGCGCACGGATCAGGGCGCGGGCGGCTTCCAGCGCCGCGCTCGATGCCAGCGGGGCATGAAAATCGCACCCTTGCGCCGCGGCCAGCGCCTCGATCCCGATCACGGCGCTGGCGTTGCGCGCCATGCCTATCAGGCGGCGCGCGCCGTGCGCGGCCATCGAGACATGGTCTTCCTGGTTGGCCGAGGTGGGTATGGAATCGACGCTGGCGGGATAGGCGCGCTGCTTGTTCTCGCTGACCAGCGCGGCGGCGGTCACCTGCGGGATCATGAAGCCGGAATTGAGACCGGGCCGGGGCGTGAGGAATGCGGGCAGCCCGGACAGCGCGGGATCGACCAGCATGGCGATGCGCCGTTCGGCCAGCGAGCCGATCTCGCAGATCGCCAGCGCGATCATGTCCGCGGCGAAGGCGACCGGTTCGGCGTGGAAATTGCCGCCCGAAAGTGCCTCGTCGGTTTCGGGGAAGATCAGCGGGTTGTCGGTGACGCCGTTGGCCTCGATCGCCAGCGTCGACGCGGCCTGCCGCAGCACGTCGAGCGCCGCGCCCATCACCTGCGGCTGGCAGCGCAGGCAGTAGGGGTCCTGCACGCGCGGATCGCCGGTGAGGTGCGAGGCGCGGATCGCGGAGCCGGCCATCAGTCCGCGCAGGGCATCGCCCACCGCGATCTGGCCCGGCTGACGGCGCAGCAGGTGGATGCGCGGATCGAATGGCGCGTCCGATCCTCTGGCGGCCTCGGTCGACAGCGCGCCGGTGACAAGCGCGGCCTGAAACAGCGTTTCCGCCGCGAACAGCCCGGCCAGCGCGTTGGCGGTCGAGAACTGCGTGCCATTGAGCAGGGCCAGCCCTTCCTTGGGGCCGAGCACGGCGGGTTCCAGCCCGGCTTTCGCCAGCGCGGCGGCGGCGCTCATCCGTTCGCCCGCGAAGAATGCCTCGCCCACCCCGATCATCGCGGCGGCCATGTGCGACAAGGGGGCGAGATCGCCCGATGCGCCGACCGAGCCTTGCGCGGGCACGACCGGGGTTACACCGCGCAAGAGCATGGCTTCGAGCAGCGCCACCGTCGACGGGGCGATCCCCGACGCGCCCTGCGCCAGGCTGCCCAGCTTCAGCGCCATCATCAGGCGCACGACCGCGATGGGCGACGGTTCGCCGGTGCCGGCAGCATGGCTCAGCACGATATTGCGCTGAAGCGTGGCGAGATCGGCCGTGTCGATGCGCACGCTCGCCAGCTTTCCGAAGCCGGTGTTGATGCCATAGACCGGTTCGCCCCGGTCGAGAATACGCTCGACCGCCGCCGCCCCCGCCGTGATCGCCGGGCCGGACGATGGTGCGAGCGAAACCGGCGCACCGGCATGGACGCGCTTCCAGTCGGCCAGCGAGACCGCGCCGGGGTTCAGCATAAGTGCGGCGTTCATTTCCCTCTCCAGATACGGGCATGGAGCGGGTTGAAGCCCATGCGATAGACAAGTTCGGCCGGGCTTTCGACGTCCCAGATGGCGAGGTCGCACCACCGGCCGGCTTCCAGCGTGCCGGTCTCGTGGCCAAGGCCCAGTGCCCGCGCGGCGTTGCGGGTCACGGCCGTCAGGCATTCCTCCACCGTCAGGCGGAACAGCGTGGCGGCCATGTTCATCGTCAGCAGCAGCGAGGTGAGTGGCGAGGTGCCGGGGTTGCAGTCGGTGGCGATGGCGATGGGCACGCCGGCCGAGCGGAGCTGGTCGATCGGCGGCAGGTGCGTCTCGCGCAGGAAATAGAACGCGCCGGGCAGCAGCACCGCCACGGTGCCGGCCTGCTTCATCGCCGCGATGCCGTCCGCGTCCAGTTGTTCGAGGTGATCGGCCGAGAGCGCGCCGTGGCGGGCTGCCAGCGCCGCGCCGCCAAGGTTCGACAACTGTTCGGCATGGAGCTTGACCGGCAGGCCCAGTTCCCGCGCGCGGGCGAATACGCGTTCGATCTGGGCGGGTGAAAAGGCGATGCCTTCGCAGAACCCATCGACCGCGTCGGCCAGCCCGGCAGCGGCCACGGCCGGCAGCATCCGGTCGCAGACGAGGTCGATATAGCCATCGGCATCGCCGTCGAATTCCGGCGGCACGGCGTGCGCGCCCAAGAAGGTCGTGCGGATCGTGACCGGGCGTTCGCGGCCCAGCGCGCGGGCGGCCCGCAACAGGCGGGCCTCGCTCTCGGGCGAAAGGCCGTAGCCCGACTTGATCTCCACCGTCGTCGCACCTTCCGCGATCAGCGCGTCGAGCCGGGGCAGGGCGCTTGCCACCAGGTCGGCCTCGCTCGAGGCGCGCGTGGCGCGCATGGTGGAACGGATGCCGCCGCCGGCGCGCGCGATGTCCTCGTAACTGGCGCCGGCCAGTTTCATCTCGAACTCGCCGGCGCGGTTGCCGCCGTGGACGAGGTGGGTGTGGCAGTCGATCAGCCCTGGCGTGATCCAGCGTCCGGCGCAATCGATCGTGCGCGTGGCTTCGAAAGCGGGGGCGCTGCTCGCCGCGCCCGCGAACACGATGCGGCCTTCGTCCGCCGCGATCACTCCGTCATCGACCACGCCCAGCCCGGGCATGTGCGGGGCCAGCGTGCAGAGCCGGGCGTTTTGCCAGATCGTGTCGCAGCGCATCGCATTTCCCGTGAGTCGTTGTTCTTGGCAGCGCCTTCAATAATGTATAGACAAAATGAGCGCAAGGCGGAGTCGGCCATGGTGGACAGCATGATCGGAATGACGGAGGGGGCGACGGTTTGGCATCTGGCGCAGGCGCTGCTGCCGGATGGCTGGGCGCGCGACGTGCGGATCGGGGTCGTGTCGGGGAAGATCGCTTCCATCGCAGCGGGGCAGCCTGTGCGGGCCGGCGACGTGCGGATCGGCATGGGCGTTCCGGCCATCGGCAATTTGCACTGCCACGCGTTCCAGCGCGCCATGGCCGGGCTCACCGAAATCGGCGGGCACGAAGGCGACAGCTTCTGGAGCTGGCGCGATCTGATGTACCGCTTCGTCGGCGCGATCGGCCCCGATGCGATGGAGGCGATTGCGGCGCGCGCCTATATGGACATGCTGGAAGCGGGCTTCTGCCGGGTTGGCGAGTTCCATTACCTGCACAACGATCCCGAAGGGGGCGCTTATGCCGATCCCGGTGAAATGGCCGTGCGCCTTGCCGCCGCTGCTGCCGGCACCGGTATCGGACTGACGCTGCTGCCTGTGTTCTATGCGCACGGCGGTTTCGGTGGGCAGCGGGCCGGCGCGGCGCAGCGCCGTTTCCTTCAAAGCCCGGACAGCTTCGCCCGGCTGATGGCGGCAAGCCGCGCCGCGCTGGACGGTCTTCCCGATGCGGTGGTCGGCATCGCGCCGCATAGCCTGCGCGCGGTGACACCCGATGAACTAGCGGAAATCCTGCCGCTGGCGGAGGAAGGGCCGGTCCATATCCATATCGCCGAACAGATCCGCGAGGTGGAGGATTGCCTGGCGTGGAGCGGTGCGCGGCCGGTGCGCTGGCTGCTGGACCATGCCCCGGTCGATCGCCGCTGGTGTCTTGTCCATGCCACGCATGTCGATGCCGGCGAGCTGGCGGACATGGGCCGGTCTGGCGCGGTCGCTGGGCTGTGCCCGATCACGGAAGCGAATCTGGGCGACGGCATTTTCCCGGCGCGCGCGTTCGTCGATGCCGGCGGCACCTTCGGGGTGGGGTCGGATTCCAACGTCCGCATCGATCTGGGCGAGGAACTGCGGCTGCTGGAATATGGCCAGCGCCTCGTCGCGCGGGCGCGCAACATGCTGGGCGAGCCGGGTCTTTCGACTGGACGGAGCCTGTGGCAGCGCGCGGTCGCAGGCGGTGCCCAGGCGCTGGGCGTGCCCGGCGGCCTTGCGGTCGGCGCGTCGGCCGATCTCGTCGTGCTGCGCGACGATGGCGATCTTGCCTTGGCGCGCAGCGGCGATGCGATGCTCGATACGTTCGTCTTTGCTGGTGGCCGGCGCGACATCGCCGATGTCTGGCGCGCGGGCGATCGCGTCGTGATCGATGGACGCCATCGCGATCATGCGGCTATCGAGGCGCGGTATCGGCGGGTGGTGAAAGGGCTGCTGGAAGCATGACGCGGGGAAAGGGTGCGGAAACGCTGTCGCTGAGCCAGCGCATCCGCGCCGATATCGAGGAAAAGATCATGTCCGGCGCGTGGCGGCCGGGCGATCGCATCCCCGTGGAGCACGAACTGGCCGCGCAATATGGCTGCGCGCGCATGACCGTGACGCGCGCTACCGAAGCGCTGGCCGAAGCGGGCCTGATCGTGCGGCGCAAGCGCGCGGGATCGTTCGTGGCGCAACCCCGCATCGAATCTGCCGTGCTGGGCATTCCCGACATTCCGGCGACGATCGCCGAGCGCGGCAAGGCCTACGATCTGCGCTTGCTGTCCGCGCGGCGACGTGTGGCGGCGGCGGGGGGCGAGGAAGATCGCTTTGGCGGCAGCGGCGATGTGCTGGAAATCGATTGTCTCCATCTGGCGGATGGCATTCCGTTCGCATTCGAACACCGGCTGATCAGTCTGGCCGTCGTTCCTGCCGCGGCGGAAGCGGATTTCAGCAGGACCCCGCCGGGCACCTGGCTGCTGGCGCATGTGCCGTGGACCGAGGCGGAGCACCGCATCGGTGCGCGAGCCGCCGATGCGCGTGCCGCCGAACTGCTGAACATTGCCAAGGGCGCGCCCTGCCTGATGCTGGAGCGCCGGACATGGCGCGGCGATGCGCACGTCACCTGGGTAAGGCAGCTGTTTGCGGCCGACGCATTCGATCTGGTGGCGCGCTTTACGCCGAAAGGCGATGCAGCCGGATAGTGCGGCTGGCCATGATGGCGGCCGTGGCTACGGAACGTGCTTGGTGTCTCGCGCGGATCGCGCCATCATGGGGCCACGAATCCATGGAGAGGATGCGTGTTTCTAGATCTGGACAACTATTGGCCGCCGCAGGAGCCGATCAGGCCAGGGCCTGAGCGCCGGCCGACGCTGAGCAAGCGGCGCGAAAGGGTATTGCTGGGCGTGGTGGGGGTGAACCTGCTGTTCGTGCTGGCGGCGCCCATAGCCGGGGTGACATTCATCGATGTCGTGCTCGCGCTTTTCAAATGAAGGACGTGGGTGCCTGAACGCACGCGGCAAGGCACGAAAGCCCCGCGAAATGCGGAGGCAGGGAGAGAACGGGATATGGCGCAGGCAGAGGCCCTGACGACGGCAGCATCGACGGCAGCATCGACGGCGGAACGGACCGCCGCGCTTTTCACCTTCGACGAATTCATTGCGTTCTGGGCGGAAGACAGGCCGGACCGCGCCGCGCTCGACGGCCCCGATGGCGTCGTCACCTACCGCGAACTGGATGAGGTGACGCGCCGCATCGTCAGCGGCCTGTTCGATATGGGGCTGGTGCCGGGCGATCGCATTGCATGGTTCGGCAAGAACAGCGCGTTGTATTTTTCGTTGTTCTTCGCGGTGGCGCGGGCGGGCATCGTGATGGTCCCGGTCGGCTGGCGGCTCGCCGCGCCGGAGGCGGCGTGGATCGTGCAAAACGCGCAGGCGAAGGCGGTATTTCTGGGCGATGGCTTCGATGCGATGCGCGATACCTTCGCGGCCGTGGAGGGCGTCGCGCGGTGCATCACCGCCGGTGAAGCGCGCGCATGGATCGCCGCGGCGGAGCCCCGTCCCTTCCAGCCGGCCGGGCTTCATGATGCGGTCCTGCAACTCTACACCTCGGGCACGACAGGCAATCCCAAGGGCGCGGTGCTGTCCAACCACAACCTGTTCGGGTTGCGCAAGCAATCGCGCGGGCAGGAGCTTCCGCACAACGTGCTGGCCGAGGACGAGGCCATTCTCGTTGCCATGCCTTGCGCGCATATCGGCGGGACCGGGCTTGGCGTCATGGCGCTGGCTGCAGGCCTTCCCGCGATCATACTGGCGGAATTCGAGCCGCGCGCGGTGTTCGATGCGGTGGAACAGAAGGGCGTGACGCGCTTCTTCATCGTGCCGGCGGCTTTGCAGATGCTGCTCAACCATCCCGATTGCGCCAGCGTGGACTACAGCCGGTTGCGCTACATCATCTATGGCGCCTCGCCGATCCCGCTGGAGCTTCTGCGGCAGTGCATCGCGATGTTCGATGCGCAGTTCATCCAGGCCTATGGCATGACGGAGACCACCGGCACGATCTGCATGTTGCCGCCGGAGGATCATTCGGTGGACGGCAACCAGCGGATGCGATCGGCCGGCAAGCCGCTGCCGGGCGTGGAGGTGCGCGTGGTGGATGGCGAAGGCCGGGAAGTGCCGCAGGGCAGCATCGGCGAAATCCAGACCCGCTCATCGAACAACATGCTGGGCTACTGGAACCTGCCCGACGCGACGCGGTCGACGGTCAGCGAGGACGGCTGGATCGCGACCGGCGACGCCGGCTACATCGACGCCGACGGCTATGTCTACATGCACGATCGCATCAAGGACATGATCATCTCGGGCGGCGAGAACGTCTATCCCGCGCAGGTCGAAAGCGCGATCTACGGGCATCCCGATGTGCTGGAAGTGGCCGTGATCGGCGTGCCCGACGAAACCTGGGGCGAAGCGGTGAAGGCGGTCTGCGCGCCCAAGCCGGGGCACGCGATCGATCCGGCGAGCGTGATCGCGTGGGCGCGAGAACGGCTGGCCGGCTTCAAGGTGCCCAAGAGCGTGGATGTGATCGCCGCACTACCGCGCAATCCATCTGGCAAGATCCTGCGCCGCCAGTTGCGCGAACCCTACTGGCAGGGGCGGGAGCGGCAGGTCAACTGACGACGCTTGCCGGGCGCCCTTCGACGCCCGGCAAGGCCCCCTCCAGCTCTCAGGCGTATTCCCACATCGGGTTGCCGCGCTGCCCCGTCCGGCGGTTCGGCGGCATGCCGAGCTTGCGCAGCGTTTCGTCGGCCGACTGGTACCAGTTGCCGATCTGGTAGATCCGCTTGGCGTCCGCCCCACCGGCTACATCGCGCCCGATTTCCTCGGAAATGCGCACCATCTGTTCGATCTGCTGCACCGAGGTCATCCGTTCGCCCTTGCGGCGCCAGATGTTGTCCTCGATCCCCACGCGGACATGGAGGCCCAGCGCGATCGCGATCGTGTTGAACGGGATCACGTTGCGCATGATCGATTCGATCGTCAGCACCGCGCCATCGGGCACGCGGCGGGCGAATTCGATCAGGTCGGCCGGGTGCGTGCCCGATGCACCGCCGCCGATGGCCACGTAGTTCAGGATCAGCGGCCCCATGTATTCGCCCTTGCGGATCAGCCGCTCCACGGTTTCGAACTGGGCGATGTGCGCCAGCATGAAATGCGGCTGGATCTGCGCGTCACGCAGGCGCTTGAGGTGCTCCAGATAGAACTTCGGCCCGGATTCGAGGTACATGTCGCGATAGGCGAAGGCATAGGCCGGGTTTTCCAGGATCGTGCCGTCGACATCGCCGTCCATCATCAGTTCGGTAATGTTCATCTGCGTGGTGTTGATCGCGATCGTCACCTGATCGGGCTTGGGCGAAAGGTCCGCGAGCATGTGGCGCGTATCGTCGCTCAGCCACTTGGCTTCGGCGCCTTCGCCTTCGGGCGCGAAGGAGATCGATCCGCCCACCTGGATCAGCATGTCGGGACAGGCGGTGCGGATGCGGTCGACCATCTCGTTGAACATCGAGATACGCTTCGATCCCTGGCCGTCGGCCTCGCGGCAATGGAGGTGCAGCACCGAGGCGCCGGCGTTGTAGCAGTCCACCGCCTTTTGCACCTGTTCCTGCATCGAGACGGGGATGTCTTCGGGAAAATCGCCCGGCAACCATTGCGGGCCATAGGGCGCGACCTGAATGACCAGCTTTTCCTGGTTTTCGGGCAGCAGGCTATCGTCGAGAAAATGCATGTCGGGCCTCCTTGAGCTGCGGCTGGCTTACGCGGTGACTGGCGCGAGGCGGCGCGCCTTCATTTCATCGGCAAGCATCGGGGCGCCCAGCGCCACCGAATGAATGCCCAGCACGGCCACGCATTGCAGCACGGCCATGATTTCCTCGGGCGAGGCGCCCAGATCGAGCGCCTTGGCGATGTGGCGGCGAACGCCCGGCGCGTACATGTGGGTGCAGGATGCATCCACCGCGATGGCGATCAGTTCGTAGGTCTTGGGATCGAGCACGCCCCTGGTGATCGGGTGCGTGCCCATCGCCATGAAGCGTTCGACCCATTCCGCATCGATGGCGGCGGCCTCGTCCCAGGCGGCATTCCATTGCCCCTGCGCGCGCATGGCGTCGCAAACCGGTGTCTGGCTCATCGCTCTCTCCCTCGTTCGTCGTTGTTCGGAATAGGCGGGACGGGGTGTTCAATCTTTCTGATTTGCGCTATAATATTTTCAATATGAGCCATATCGCCCGCCTGACCGTTCGCGCCGCGGCCGTTACCGGCATGACCGCGCTTTGCCGCAGTTATGGCGTGGATGCGGGGCGCGTGTTGCGTGCGGCGGGATTGCCGGCGGACATTGAGGCGCAGCCGGACCGGCGGGTGCCGGTAACAGCCGTGAACGAAGCGCTGGAGCGGGCTGCCGTGGCCTGCGGGCGCGATGATTTCGGGCTGCGCCTTTCCGAACTGCGCGGCTTTTCCAATCTCGGCCCGATCGGCCTGATCGCACGCGACGAACCCAGCGTGGGATCGGCGCTGGCCGCTATCGAGGCTTATTTGCCCCTGCATAACGATGCCTTGGCCGTAACGCGCGAACTCTTCGGCGATGTCGTCGTCCTGCGCTCCGCCATCCTCGTGCCCGGCCCGAAAGTGCAGGCGCGCGATATTGCCGTCGCGATGCAGCATCGCATTCTCAAGCAGCTTGCCGGACCCGCGTGGGAGGCGGAAGAGGTATGCCTGACCCGTTCACCGCCCGCCGATGTGTCCCGCTTCCGGCGCGTGCTGGGCCCGCACGTCCGCTTCAATGCCGAATTCGATGGCATCGTCGTCCGGTCCGATCTGCTGGAGCGGCCCAATCCCATGGCGGAGGAAGGACTGCGCTCCTACGCCAGCCGGCTTTTGCGGATCGGCGATCCGGGGCAACCCGAAGCGATGGCCGACCGGGTCCGCCGCGTCCTGTCCTTGCTCCTTTCGAGCGGCCGTTGCACGGCGGAGCATGTCGCCGCGCAACTGGGCGTGTCGCGACGGACGCTGACGCGCGCTCTGGAGATGGAAGGAACCCGTTTTCTTGCGCTGCTGGACGAAGCGCGGATCGACGTGGCGCGGCGGCAACTGGAGGCGAAGGCGCGAAGTCTTGCCGAGATCGCAGACCTCCTGGGCTTTTCCAGCGCATCGGCGTTCAGCACCTGGTTCCGGCATCATCATGGCATCACCCCGCGCGATTGGCGCAACCGGGCATGAATGGTTGCGCCAATGCGGCTTGAGTTTTGCCGTCGCGATCCCTAGCCCGATCCGGCAACGGGACAAGGAAGTCGGGGCGTGGAGGCAGGCAAGCAGCACAGAGCGCTCGAAGGTGTCCGGGTACTCGATCTCTCCCGCGTGCTGGCCGGCCCCTGGTCCACGCAGATTCTGGCGGATCTGGGCGCGGACGTGCTCAAGGTCGAACTGCCCGGGAAGGGAGACGATACCCGTAGCTGGGGACCTCCCTTCCTGAAGCTGCCGGACGGTTCCGACGATCCACGCGAAAGCGCCTATTATCTCTGCGCTAACCGCAACAAGCGTTCGGCCGCGATCAACCTGGCCCATCCCGATGGCGCGGCGCTGATCCGGCGGCTGGCCGAGCGGGCGGACATCATGGTGGAGAACTTCAAGGTCGGCGGCCTGGCCAAGTATGGCCTCGATTACGACAGCATGCGGGCGATCAATCCCCGCCTTGTCTATTGCTCGATCACGGGGTTCGGCCAGACCGGCCCTTACGCCGATCGGCCGGGTTATGATTTCGTGGCGCAGGGCATGGGCGGTTTCATGTCGATCACCGGGGAAGAACACGGCGGACCGCTGCGCGCCGGGGTGGCCATGGCCGACATTTCCACGGGCATGTACGCCACCGTTTCCATGCTGGCCGCGCTGCGCCATGCCGAACGGACGGGCGAGGGGCAGCATATCGACATCTCGCTGCTCGATACGCAGATCGCCACACTGGCCAACCAGGCGTCGAACTGGCTTGTCGGCGGCGTTAATCCCGGAAGGATGGGCAACCGCCACCCTACGGTCGTGCCCTACAAGACCTTCCGTGTGAAGGATGGTGAGATCATCATCGCGGTGGGCAACGACGGCCAGTTCCGCAGTTTCTGCGTGGAGATGGGGCGGCCCGAACTGGCGGACGATCCCCGCTTCGTCACCGGATCGCAGCGGTTGATCAATCGCGACGCGATCGAGGGCATCTTCCAGGAAATCGTGGCCGATCTGGAAGGCGGACCGCTGGTGGAACGGCTGGTGGCCGTCAATGTGCCGGCGGGACCGGTGAACACCATCCGCGATATCTTTGCCGATCCGTTCATCGCCGCGCGCAAGACGGTGCACCGGTTCGTGCGCGAGGACGGCGTGGAGATCCCCGCCGTGGCCTTTCCGGCTAAGCTGTCCGCCACGCCGGCCGACTATCGCCATCGCCCGCCGCGCATCGGTGAAAACACGCGTGAATTGCTGCACGAATGGCTGGTGCTGGACGATGCGGAACTTGCCGCACTCGAAGCGGGTGGCGCGGTGGTGCAGCGATGATCCAGCCGTCGCCGCGTCCGGCCGGCGGCGCGGCAGTAAGAATTTGATGATGAAGATATGCCAATAGCGAACCATGAAGGATTCGCCTGGCGGATGGGGGATGTGGTTGCGGCGCGCCTTGCTGGCGCTTGCCGCAGTGTTCGCCATTGGTTTTGGATCTGCCGTACAGGCCGCGCACTGGCCGTTGCCACACTCCCTTTGCCACGCCGTCAGCGTGATGGCGCAATCGCCCCGTGCCGCGCCGCGTTCTCCCTATTCCTGCAACGGTACGCCAACCGGCTATCAACGCGGAACGCTGTGGCTGCGGGTCGATCTGGACACGATTCCGATCCCGCGAAACGATCTGGTTCTCAGCATCCACAACACCCGGTTCGACGCCTTGTCGGTGGGCTTTGTCTATGCCGATGGCGTAACCGCATGGCAGGGCGTGCACGGCGGCGATTTCGGCACGCACTGGCGCCCCGGCGCGCAGATTGCGTTCGCGGCGCCTGATCGCGAAGCGCCGTTGCGCACGATCGTGCTGCAATTCGACCGCCTGACCAGCTACGATCTGCTGCGGATGCGGCTGGCGACGCAAGGCGATGGTGCGCTGGAAGTGGTGGCGCTGGCCGCCTGTGTGGGCGCCGCGCTGATGCTGCTGTTCATCGCGGCCCTGTACAATATCTCGCTGTCTTTCGCGGTGCGCCGGCAATTCCCGGCCTGGCAGGCCGCGTGGGCGGGTTGCATGGTGATCTGGGGGGCCGTCTGGTCGCAGCTCAACCTGTTCGTGCTGCCCGGCATGGCCGGCAGCTTTTCCGCGCAGCTTTGTACCGGGCTATCGTGCCTCGCGGTGATGCTGGCGACCTTCGGCGCGATCACCGCGCTCGACCGCCGGGAGATACCCGTTGCCCTGCGGATCGCGACGCTGGCGCTGGGCATCGGCATCGGCGCGCTGGGCGTGCCCTTGAGCTTCATGCGCGCGGGGCCGCTGGAATTATGGGCCTCCGTGCTTGGTATGCTGGTGCTTGCGGATCTGACGGCGATCACGGTCAGCCTGACCATCGCATGGCGGCGCGGCAACGCGCTGGCGCGCGATTTCGCCGCTGCCTGGGCAGTGCCGATGATCACGCTGGGGGTGACGCAGTTCCTGCCGACGGACCGGCTGTTCTGGGGCGGGGGATCGCAGATGCTGGTCCTGCTGGCGGCGACCTGGCAGACGATCTGGGTTTCCGTTTCGGCGACGCGCCGTCTGGGCCGTCTGCGTGTAGAGCGCGATCATGCCTTGCAGGCCCAGGCGATAGCGCACGATCTGGCCCGTCGCGATCCCCTGACCGGCCTCCGCAACCGGCGCGGCTTTACGGAGGCGATCGAACCGATGGTATCGGGTGCGGCCGCCGGTGACAGCCCCTTCGCGCTGCTGCTGATCGACGTGGATCGCTTCAAGGTGGTCAACGATACGCACGGGCACGATGCCGGCGATCAGGTACTGTGCATCATCGCGCGGCAACTGGAACGGTGGGAGGGCGCGCTGTGCCTGCCGGCCCGCTTCGGGGGCGAGGAGTTCGCCCTGGCAATCAGCGGGCTGCATGCGTTCGCCGCGACCCAGTTCGCCGAAAGCCTGCGCGAGGATATTGCCGCGGCCGACTATGGCGCGGTTATCGGTGCGGGGCGCATCACCGTTAGCATCGGCCTCGCCACCGCGACCGAGGATGCGGATTTCCAGAGTCTTTACCGGCAGGCAGACCGGTCGCTGTACGAGGCCAAGCGGCGGGGCCGCGATTGCGTGGTTGCCAGCGGTCCGCGGCCGGACGATGATCTTGCAGTGGACTTGGTAGCCTGACCCCGGCAGACGCTGTGGCTCAGTTCCCTGCGTCGATCCGTGCCTGGATCTGCTTGTAGAAGGCTTCGCGTGCCGCCGGCTCCGGCCCCTTGCTCGCGCGCGTCCAGTCGGCGTTTGACGCGATCACCAGCTTCCGCTTCGGATCGATGAAAATGCCCTGCCCGAAAATGCCTTGCGCGGCGACCGAGCCATCATCGTAGGTCCACCACTGGAAGCCATAGCCTTTGCCCGGGTGGCCGATATCCTTCTGCTTGGTTGTCGCCTGCGCGAACCAGTCTGTGGGCACGATCTGCCGGTCGCCCGCTTTGCCGTTGGCCAGCACGAACAGCCCGAACCGCGCGAAATCGCGCGTGGCGGCCTGGAGGCAACAACCGGCGATTTCATGCCCCGTCTTGCCCTTTAGCCATGTCGCCTCGGCTTCCATGCCGGCGGGCTGCCAGACCTTTTCCTGCAGGTACTGCGCCAGCGGCTTCTTCACCGCCGATGAAACCAGCACGCCGATCAGGTTCGTCTCGCCCGTGTTGTAGTGCCACACTTCGCCAGGTGGGTGTGCGCGCGGCAGCTTGCGCATGTAGCTGACGGTCGCGTCGACACCAGGATCGGGCTTCGCGGTGTTGAAACGCGCGACATCCGAATTGGGATCTTCGTAGTCCTCGTTCCAGCGCACGCCGGAACTCATCGTCAGCAACTGGCGGATGCTGACGTCGTCGTAGGCGGAGCCGCGCAGATCGGGAATGTACTGGCTGACCTTGTCTTCCAGACTTCGGATCGCGCCGTCCTGAATCGCCGCGCCGACCAGCGTCGAGGTAAACGACTTCGCGACCGAGAAGCTGGTCCATCGCCCTTGCGCGTCGAAACCCAGCCCGTAGCGTTCGAACCGGACCTTGCCATCCTGCAGGATCACGATCCCCGCTTCGCGCTGTTTGGCGAGATAGTCATCGATCCCTGGAATCGTCAGCGGTTTCCCTTCGGGCAGGGCCAGCGGATGCGGCGATGGCGCGATCTCGTTGGCCTGCGCCAGCAACGGCAGGCGGTCCATTGCCCGGAACGCGGCATCGCGCTGGCTTTCGGACCACATCAGCACATCGGCATTGGTCGGCATCGCGGCAAGGATGCCGCGCGTTTCCTTGTCGAGACTGGCGTACCAGCCGCCTCCCGCCGCCAATGCCACGATCGCAATGCCGAGCGCGATGGTTCTCTTGCGCATGTCTTCATCCTCCCGTTCGTTGCCCGGCCGGTTCCTCCGTGCCGTTGTGCTGTTCGGCGGTCAGCATAGCCATTCACCCGGTAGGCGAAAGGGGTTGATGTGTCGTTCCGGACGTCAGGCTGCGGCGTCCTCAACCGCGTTGGAGCGCTGGACAAGCTCCACGAAATTGCGTGCCGTCGGAGACAGCTGGGCATGATGGACCAGCCATAGCCGCGTCTCGAGCGGCGGGGGAAACTGGCGGTAGACCAGATTGTCCACGTGGAGGCGGACCAACGATTCGGCGAGGATCGTGGCGCCGAAGCCCGCTGCTACCAGGCCAAGCAGGGTGGCCAGCCCGTTCGCTTCGTGCGCAACCCTGGGCTGAACGGCGGCCTGTTCGCACAACCAGAAGAAATGTTCGTTGAACCCTGCTCCGGCCGCCGCGCTGTAAAGCACCAGCGGCTCGTCGCGCAGGTCGGCGATGGTGGGATCGAGATCACGTGTGGCGAGCGGGTGATCCTCGCGCAGGGCCAGCACCATGCTTTCCTCTATCAGGCAGGTCGCGGTCAGATCGGACGAGAGCAAGGGCTTCCCGAACCCGCGGATAATCGCCACCTCGATCTCGTTTTGCGCCAGCGCGTCGAGTTGTTCGTCGCGGCCCAGTTCCTCCAGCTTCAGCTCCACTTCCGGGTGCGCCTGCCGGAAGTGGTACAGCGCCTGCGAGATTTTCGGGACGAACGGCGCGGAGGCGGTAAACCCCAGCGCCAGGCGCCCGATTTCCCCCCTCTGCGCGCGCCGGGCGGTGTGCGCGGCATAGTCCGCCTGCTGCAAGGCCAGCCTCGCTTCGGGCGCGAACAGTTCGCCCGCGCGGGTAAGCCGCACGCGCCGGCTGGTCCGGTCGAACAGCCGCACGCCCAGTTCATCCTCCAGCGCGCGGATCTGCTGGCTCAGGGGAGGTTGCGAAATGCCGAGCCGCGCGGCGGCGCGGCCGAAATGCATTTCATCAGCCACGCACAGGAAATAGCGAAGGTGCCTGAGATCCATCAGTTTATGTTGCTCTGCATATCAATCATGCCGTATTATATATTAGACGCAACATGACGGAAAGCGCATGGAGCGG
The DNA here is from genome assembly GCF_001014975.1 of Novosphingobium sp. MD-1. GTDB lineage: Bacteria > Pseudomonadota > Alphaproteobacteria > Sphingomonadales > Sphingomonadaceae > Novosphingobium. The sequence goes on from NZ_BBXA01000030.1 coordinate 53,187, forward strand.
CACCACCGCCGCCACGTTCCAGTTGGCGGTCTCTTGCTGTCGCGGAAGCCTTGGGGTCGGGCTTCGGTCGCAGGCGGCAATCAGGTGCATCCGGGGAGAGGAAGCGTGAACGGACTTTTCCGCGATGTGCGGAGAAGGCGTGGAGTCGTGAATGTTCAATATCGTCAAGATCGCGTTGCACCGTCCCCTGACCTTCATCGTGATGGCGATCCTGATCGCCATCGGTGGCGTGCTGGCGGCGCTGCGCACTCCGGTCGATATCTTTCCGGACATCCGCATCCCGGTGATCGCCGTGGCGTGGCAATATTCCGGCCTGCCGCCCGACGATATGGCGGCGCGCATCATCACCCCTTACGAACGCACGCTGACAACCACCGTCAACGATATCGAGCACATCGAAAGCCAGTCCTTCCAGGGCATTGGCATCGTGAAGATCTATTTCCAGCCGGGCGCGGACATCCGCACGGCGACCGCGCAGGTCACCTCGATCTCGCAATCGGTGCTCAAGCAGATGCCGCCGGGCATCACCCCGCCGCTGATCCTGAACTACAACGCTTCCACCGTGCCGATCATCCAGCTTGCCATGTCGGGCAAGGGCTTGTCCGAACAGCAACTGTTCGATCTTGGCCAGAACCAGATCCGCCCGCAGCTGGTGACGGTTCCGGGCCTTGCCATGCCCTATCCTTCGGGCGGCAAGCAGCGCCAGATCCAGATCGACCTCAATCCGCTGGCGCTCCAGTCCAAGGGCCTTTCGGCGCAGGACGTGGGCAACGCGATCGCGGCTCAGAACCAGATCAACCCGGCCGGCTTCGTCAAGATCGGGCCGACGCAGTACAGCGTGCGCCTGAACAACGCGCCGGATTCCGTCGCCGCGCTGAACGACTTGCCGGTCAAGGTGGTCAACGGGGCCACCATCACCATGCGCGATGTGGCCTTCGTGCGCGATGGCAGCGCGCCGCAGCAGAACGTGGTGCATGTCGATGGCCGCCGGTCCGTGCTGCTCACCGTGCTCAAGAACGGCGCGACCTCGACGCTGGCCATCATCGATGGTGTGAAGACCACTTTGCCCAAGATCGCCGCCGGGCTGCCCGATGCCCTGCGCATCGTGCCGGTAGGCGACCAATCGCTGTTCGTGAAGGCGGCGGTCAGCGGGGTGATCCACGAAGGCGCCATCGCGGCGGCGCTGACGTCGCTGATGATCCTGCTGTTCCTTGGCTCGTGGCGGTCCACCGTCATCATCGCGTTGTCGATCCCGCTGGCTATCCTTGCCGCGGTCGCGGCGCTGGCGGCGTTTGGTCAGACGATGAACGTGATGACGCTGGGCGGGCTGGCGCTCGCGGTCGGCATCCTCGTCGACGATGCGACGGTAACGATCGAGAACATCAACTGGCATCTGGAACAGGGCAAGGGCGTGATGGAGGCGATCCTCGACGGCGCCGCCCAGATCGTGACGCCGGCCTTCGTTTCGCTGCTGTGCATCTGCATCGTGTTCGTGCCGATGTTCTTCCTGCCGGGCGTGGCGGGCTTCCTGTTCGTGCCGATGGCGCTGTCGGTGGTCTTCGCCATGATCGCCTCGTTCATCCTGTCGCGCACGCTCGTTCCGACCATGGCCATGTACCTGCTGAAGCCGCATCAGCCGGAGAGCGAGAACCACCACCTTGCCGGCGCGCCGCGATCGCGCAATCCGCTGGTCCGTTTCCAGCGCGGGTTCGAACGGCGCTTCGAGGCAATCCGTGATAGCTATCTCGGCCTGCTGAATCGCGCCCTGGAGGCAAGAAAGCCCTTCATTGTGGGCTTTCTCGCTGTGGTGGTGCTCTCGTTCGGGCTGCTGCCATTCCTGGGCAGCAATTTCTTTCCCAGCGTCGATTCCGGCCAGATCGCGATGCATGTCCGCGTGCCGGTGGGCGCGCGGATCGAGGATACGGCGGCGCGCTTCGACCGGATCGGAACCGCGATCCGCCAGATCATCCCGGGGGACCAGCTGGGATCGCTGACGGACAACATCGGCCTGCCGGTCAGCTCGATCAACACCGTGTACAACAACAGCGGCACCATCGGCCCGCAGGACGGCGATATCCTGATTGCGCTGAAGGAAGGGCACGAGCCAACCGACCGCGTGGTATCGCGCCTGCGCTCCGAACTGGCACGCCGCTTTCCGGGCACGACGTTCGCCTTCCTGCCCGCGGATATCACCAGCCAGATCCTGAACTTTGGCGCGCCGGCCCCGATCGATGTGCAGATCACGGGCAGGAACGTGCAGGCATCGCGGGTCTATGCCCAGAAGCTGCTGGCGCGGATGAAGCTGATCCCCGGCCTTGCCGATGCGCGTATCCAGCAACCGGCCAATGCGCCGCAGCTCAACGTGGACGTCAGTCGCGCCCGTATCGGGCAATATGGCCTGACGGAGCGCGACGTGACCAACAGTCTCGCCGCTTCGCTGGCCGGAACCTCGCAGACCGCACCGGTGTTCTTCGTGAATCCCGAAAACGGCGTGCAATACCCGGTCGTGGCGCAGGCGCCGGAATACCTGTTGGATTCCGTCAGCGCCCTTTCGAACGTGCCAGTCTCCGGCGCGGCCGGCAGCGCGATCCAGCCACTCGGGGGCCTGGCCGGTGTTTCGCGCGGGAATACCGTTCCCGTCATTTCGCACTATAACATTCAGCCCGCGCTCGACATCTACGGCACGACCGAAGGGCGCGACCTGGGCGCGGTTTCGGGTGACATCCAGGCCGCCATCAAGGCGCTGGAAAAGGAGCAGCCCAAGGGCGTGAACGTGACCATCCGTGGCCAGTTCGCCACGATGAACACCGCGTTTTCGGGTCTTGGCTTCGGCCTGATCGGCGCGGTGGTGCTGATCTACCTGCTGATCGTCGTCAACTTCCAGAGCTGGGTCGATCCCTTCGTCATCATCACCGCGCTGCCGGCGGCGCTGGCCGGGATCGTGTGGATGCTGTTCGGCACCGGCACCACCTTGTCCGTGCCAGCCCTGACCGGTGCGATCATGTGCATGGGCGTCGCCACTGCGAACTCGATCCTTGTCGTCAGCTTCGCGCGCGAGAAACTGGCGGAGTTCGGCGATGCCAGACGGGCCGCGCTGGAAGCCGGTCTCGTCCGCTTCCGCCCGGTGCTGATGACGGCGCTGGCCATGATTATCGGCATGGCGCCGATGGCGCTGGGCCTCGGCGAGGGCGGCGAACAGAATGCCCCGCTCGGCCGCGCCGTGATCGGCGGCCTCGTCTGCGCCACCATCGCCACGCTGTTCTTCGTTCCCGTTGTTTTCAGCTTCGCCCACCGCAAGCGGAAGGTCGAAGCCACGTCCCCGGAGCTGCAACCCAGCCATGCATGACACGACTTCGCATACCGAACAGGAAATCCAGCCTTCCATCTCGTCCGGTCCGGACAGCCGCGGGTTGAAGCGCGCCGGGATGGGCGCAGTGGTGGTGGCGCTGGCCGTGGTGGCCGTGGGCGTGGGCGTGCGCATCCATGCCACGGGCGCGCTGCGCCAGACCGCGGCCGAGGCGGCGATTCCCACCGTCAGCGTGGTCGTGCCCAAGGCCGATGCCGATGGCGCGCCGCTGGTGCTGCCAGGCAACGTGCAGGCGTTCAACAGCGCGGCGATCTATGCGCGGACCAACGGCTATGTGCGGCAATGGCTGGCGGACATCGGCGATCGCGTGCGCGCGGGGCAGGTGTTGGCCGTGCTCGATGCGCCCGAAGTCGATCAGCAGTTCGCCGCCGCGCGCGCCGATTACCAGACGGCGCTGGCCAACCAGCGGCTGGCCGCCACCACGTCCGCGCGCTGGCACGCGATGCTGGCGCAGGATGCCGTTTCGCGGCAGTCGGCTGACGAGAAGGCCGGCGATCTTGCCGCGCGCACGGCGGTATCGAACGCGGCGCTGGCCAATGTGAAGCGCTTGCAGGCGCTGCAGGGCTTCACCCGGCTTTCGGCGCCGTTCGCCGGCACCGTCACCAGCCGATCGGCCCAGGTGGGCGCGCTGGTGGTGGCGGGCAACGCCTCCTCGCAGCCGTTGTTCACGGTGTCGGACACGCACCGGATGCGCATCTATGTGAAAGTGCCGCAAAACTATTCCGCCGATATCGCGCCCGGCATGGCGGCGGATCTGAGCCTGCCGGAATATCCCGGCCGCACGTTCCATGCGGTGCTGACGCGCAGCGCCGGTGCCGTGGACGCGCAGTCCGGGTCCGTGCTGGTGGAATTGCAGGCGGACAACCCCGATGGCGCCCTGAAGCCGGGCGCCTTCGCACAAGTCAGCTTCAAGGTCGGCGGTGGTGGAGGCAACGCGGTGTCGGTGCCGGGCAGCGCGATCCTCTACAGCAGCAAGGGGCCGAGCGTGGTTGTCGTCGGGCAGGACAACCGCGTGACCGTCCGTCCGGTGACAATCGCGCGGGACGAAGGCGCCACGGTGCTGCTCTCGTCCGGCGTCGCGCGGGGGGAACGCCTGGTCGATACCCCGCCCGATGCGATCCAGACCGGCGACCGTGTGCACGTGCAGGCTTCCGAAAGCGGAAAGGCCGGCAAGTAATGCGCGCGGGCAAGGTGGCTTACGCCGCGCTGCTGCCGGCATTGCTGGCGGGCTGTTCGATGACGCCCGCCTACCATCCGCCCAGCGTGGCGGTCCCGGATGCCTTCAAGGAAGTGAAGGGGTGGGCGGCGGCAACGCCGATGGACGGCGCGGCGCGCGGGACATGGTGGAAGGGTTTCAATGACCCGGTGCTCGACGATCTGGAAGACCGCGCCGAAAAGGCCAGCCCGACGCTCGCCGCCGCGCTCGCCCGCTACGATCAGGCGCAGGCCGTGATCAAAGGCGAGCGGGCCTCGCTGGTGCCAGAGATTGATGCCAGCGGCAGCTTCGCTCGAACACGCGTGTCCGCCGACCGCCCGCTGTCCAATGGCAGCGCGCAAACCTACAACAACGCCATTGTCGGTGGCGGGTTGAGCTACGAAGTGGACCTGTGGGGCCGTATCCGCGCCTCGGTTTCCGCCGCGCGCGCGGAAGCGCAGGCGAGCGACGAGGACGTCGTCTCGGCCCGGCTCAGCCTCCAGACCTCGGTGGCGGACGCTTATGCCCGGTTGCGGGGGCTGGATGCGGAAGCCGAACTGCTGCGGCAAACGGTGGCGGCGTTCGAGCGGGCCTATGACCTGACGCGGACACGCCATGATGGCGGCATTGCCTCGGGCATCGACGTCAGTCGCGCCCTGACGGTGCTGGGCAATGCGCGTGCGCAAATAGCCGCCGTGGCCAGCCAGCGCGCGGCGACCGAGCACGAGATCGCCGCGCTGGTGGGGGCGGTCGCCTCGGACTTTTCCATTGCGCCACGCGCGCAGCCCTTGCTGCCGCTGGCGCTGGCCACCGGGGTTCCCTCCGAGCTGCTCCAGCGCCGGCCCGACATCGCGGCCGCAGAGCGGCGTATGGCTGCCGCCAATTCGCGGATCGGCGTGGCGCGGGCCGCGTTCTTCCCTACAGTCACGCTTGGCCTTTCCGGCGGTTTCCAGACCACGGACGGTTCGTTGCTGATCGCGCCCAACACGTTCTGGGGGCTGGGGCCGATCGCGGCCGCGCTGGCGGTGTTCGACGGCGGGCGCCGCGCGGCCAAGGTGCGGCTGACCCGGGCGCAGTATACCGAACAGGCCGAAAAGTACCGCCAGACCGTGCTCATGGCGTTTCGCCAGACCGAGGACGCGCTTGCGGCCGGGCGGCTGCTCGGCCAGCAGGTGGTGGACCAGAAGACGGCGGCCGATGCGGCGGTGCGCAGCAGCACGCTGGCGCTGGCGAGCTACCGGGATGGCGGCGCGGACTATCTGGAAGTGGTGACGGCGCAGACGCAGGCGCTGGATGCCCAGCGTGCGCTGCTCAACGTGGAAACGCAGCAGATGCGTGCCAGCGTCGCGCTCGTGAACGCGCTCGGCGGCGCGTATTGATGGATTTACCGGGCGGCGTTCAAATGTAACCTTCGTGACAATCCGGATCTCTCGGTCTGCTATGGTGTGGATGGGAGATCACGGAAAGCAGGCGGAGGTTCTGATGGGCAGGAAGCGGACCGGCAGGTTCTGGCGGTGCGCCGCCATTGCGCTGGCAGTGGCTACGGGCGGCCATGCCGCATGGGCGCAAAGCGAGCCGGTGGGCGGCGGAGTCGTGCAGGGACCGGGCACGCCCGGCCCGATCAAGCGCGGCAAGGCGCCCGGCTATGACTTCCAGGACCAGTACATCGGGATTCCCGGCAAATCCGTTGCCGACAACATGGAACCGATGATCGATCATCCGGACCAGACCGCGGAAGCCGGAAAGAAGCTGGCCGATCTCCAGCGCAAGACCGGAAAGAAGCCCAACATCATCGTGTTCCTGATGGATGACGTGGGCTGGATGGACTTCGGCTTCAACGGCGGCGGCGTGACGCTGGGCGCGCCGACGCCCGATGTCGACAAGGTGGCGGCGCAAGGGCTGGTGCTCACCTCCGCCTATTCGCAGCCAAGCTGCTCGCCCTCGCGCGCGACGATTCTCACCGGGCAATTGCCGATCCATCATGGCCTGCTGCGGCCGCCGATGTATGGCGAGGCCGGCGGGTTGAACGGCAAGCCGACGATCGCCTCGATGCTCTCGGCACAGGGCTATGTCACCCAGGCCATCGGCAAGTGGCACGTGGGTGAAAATGAAGGGTCGCAGCCGCAGAATGCCGGTTTCGACGATTTCCGTGGCTTCCTTTCGGTGTCCGACATGTACACCGAATGGCGTGATCCCAATTTCAATCCGGAAGTGGCGCTCAGCCCCACGCGCAGCCGGCTGATCGAGGAAGCGCCGTTCAACAAGTACGACGTTCACGCCGCGAAGGGCGGCAAGATCGAGAACGTGGGCCTTATCACGGTGGACTACAGCCGCGATCTCGACCAGCGCTGGGCCAATTACGCCGTCGATTTCCTCAAGCGGCAGAAGGGCGGAAGCAAGCCGTTCTTCCTCTACTACGGCACGCGCGGCTGCCATTTCGACAACTATCCGAACGCTTTCTACGCCGGCCGTTCGCCCGCGCGAAACGACTACACCGACTGCCTCGTCGAAATGAACGACATCTTCGCGCGGCTCTACAAGACGCTGGAAGAGACGGGCGAGATCGACAACACGATAATCGTGTTCACGTCGGACAACGGGCCGGAACAGGAAATCGATCCCCACGGCCGCACGCCGTTCCGGGGTGGCAAGGGATCGACCTGGGAAGGCGGAGTCCGCGTGCCGACGTTCGTGTACTGGAAGGGCATGATCGGGCCGCGCAAGTCCGACGGCCTGTTCGATTTCGCGGACATCCTGCCCACCAGCCTGAGCCTTGCCGGCGTGAAGGGGGCCGCGATCGGCGAGAAGATGGGGGCGGGCAACTATCTCGACGGGGTTGACCAGACCTCGTTCCTGCTCGCCGACAACGGCGCCTCGAACCGGCGCAGCATCCTGTATTTCTGGAACACCCAGTTCGCCGCGGTGCGAATGGACGAGTTCAAGTTCACCATGCTGACGCAGGACCCCTATGCGATGACGCCCAACGGCAACCACGGCGGGTTCACCGGCACGGTCAGCCAGACGGCGGGCGGCACCATGTTCAACCTCTACGCCAATCCGCAGGAGGATAATTCGGTGGCGATCCGGCACCTGCCGATCGCCATTCCGGTCGGCGCGGAAATCGCGCGCTACCAGCAGGTGCTGCGCAAGTACCCGCCCAAGGTGCAGATCGGTTTCACCACCGGGAAGTAGGCGGGACGGGGAGCGATCGCCGTTGCCTGGGGCGATGACAGGCGTACCCTGACGTCTTAGGCTGCGCGGCCATGGGCGAAGACGATTTTGCAATGGCGGCCGCCGCGCTCGACCGGTGCGGCTGGCTCGATGGACATGGCGGCGACCTGCGCCGCCGCCTGCTGGCCCACGGCACGTTGCGGGTGCTGCCTGCGGGCCGTTGGGCCTATGCCGAAGGGGATGACGACAGCGGCATTCTCGTTGTCGTGCGCGGCGCGTTGCAGATCTATGCGCAGGCGCCGGGGGATCGGGACGTGCTGATCGGCCAGATCGGCCACGGCAATGCCATCGGCCAGACGGCGCGCTTCGGCGGCGGCCCCCGGCTGGTCACCGCGATCAGCACGGCGGCCAGTCTGGTTCTCCAGGTGACCGACGCCGCACTGACGGCCATCGCACGCGACGAACCCCTGATCTGGCAGGCCATCGCCAGCCTCAACTACGCGCAACTGCGGATGATGGTGCAATTGCTGGCCGAAATCACCGCCTTGCCACCCCGGCAGCGGCTGGCGGCGCGGCTGGCGCGCTTCGCCTCCGACGCGCGCATCGGGGCGGCGCTGCCTCTCAGCCAGCAGGCGCTGGGCGAGATGGTCGGCCTCAGCCGCAAGACCGTGAACGCCTGCCTTGCCGATCTGGAGCAACGCGGGCTGGTGCGCCGCCGGTACGGCGCGATCGAGGTTCCCGATGCGGCGGCGCTGCAGGCGCACGCCTTTGCCATGGAAGCCTAGGTACGCCTCAGCCTCCAGCCTGCGCCACTTCCAGCGCCTCGCTGGCGTCCAGCCATGCGGCCTCCGCCTCTTCCAGTTCGTCGGCCACGGTGGCGCGGCGGCGGGACAGTTCGCCCATGTTGAGCTGGGCAAGGTCGTTCGGCGCGGAAGCCGGATCGATCAGCGCGGCATCGAACGCCGAAAGCTGCTTCTGCAACCGGCCCATGCGCGTTTCCGCCTCGCTCACCTGCTTCTTCAGCGCGCGCATGTCCTCGCGCCATTGCGCGCCGGCCTTGCGTTGGGGCTTGGCGCCCTTGGCGTCGCTGGACTGCGCTTCGCGCGGCTGGTTCCGGCCCAGGATGAAGTCGATGTAGTCTTCCATCGACCCGGCGTATTCGGTCGCCGTGCCGCCATCGACCAGCACCAGCCGGTCCGCCGTCAGTTCCACCATGTGCCGGTCGTGGCTGATGAGGATGACCGCGCCGTCATAGGCGTTGAGCGCCTGTACCAGCGCTTCGCGCGCATCGACATCGAGGTGGTTGGTCGGCTCGTCGAGGATAAGCAGGTGCGGCGCATCGCGCGTGACGAGCGCCAGCGCCAGCCGCGCGCGTTCGCCGCCCGAAAGCGTGCCGACTTGCGCCGTCGCGGTATTGCCCGAGAACCCGAACCGCCCGAGCTGCCCGCGCACGGCGGCGGGCGTCTTGCCGTCCATCGCCCGTGTCATGAGTTCGAGCGGGGTTGAGGCGCTGGCCAGTTCCTCCACCTGATACTGGGTGAAATAGCCGATCTGCGTCTTGCCCGAGAGGCGCATCACGCCATCCATCGCTTCGAGCTGGCCGGCCAGCAGGCGCGCCAGCGTGGTCTTGCCGTTGCCGTTGCGGCCGAGCAGCGCGATGCGGTCGTCCGGATCGATGCGCAGGTTGAGCCGTGCAAGCACCGGTGCGCCGGGGGCATAGCCGACCGCCGCCTTGTCCAGCGTGATCAGCGGCGGGCGCAACTCGTCGGGGCTGGGGAAGTCGAAGCGCATCGTCGGGTCTTCGATCAGCGCGGTGATCGGCTGCATCCGGGCCAGCATCTTGGCGCGCGATTGCGCCTGCTTGGCGGTGGAGGCGCGGGCGCTGTTGCGGGCGACATAGTCCTGCAGCTTGGCGCGTTGCGCGTCCTGTGCGGCGCGCGCGGCGGCGAGTTGTGCGGCGCGCTCCGCACGCTGGCGTTCGAAGCTGTCATAGCCGCCGGGGTAAAGCGTGATCTTGCCTCCCTGCAGGTGCAGGATGGTATCGACCACGTTGTTCAGCAGGTCGCGCTCGTGGCTGATGACGATCAGCGTGCCGGGATAGGACTTGAGGAAGTTCTCCAGCCACAGGGTCGCTTCAAGGTCGAGGTGGTTCGACGGTTCGTCCAGCAGCAGCAGGTCGGGCGCCGAAAACAGCAGCGCCGCCAGCGCGACGCGCATTTTCCAGCCGCCCGAGAAGCTGTCGAGAGGCTGTGCCTGCATATCTTCGTCGAAGCCCAGTCCGATCAGGATGCGCGCGGCGCGGGAAGGGGCGCTGTAGGCGTCGATCGCCAGTAGTCGATCATGAACGTCGCCCAGCCGATCGGGATCGGTGCAGGTCTCCGCTTCGGCCAGAAGCTGTTCGCGCTCCTTGTCGGCCGCCAGCACGGTTTCGAAGGGCGTTGCGGTGCCGGCCGGCGCTTCCTGCGCGATATAACCCAGCCGCGCGCGGCGGGGCATGTCGATCGCGCCATCGTCGGGCTCGATTTCCCCGATGATCGCTTTCATCAGCGTCGATTTACCCGCGCCGTTGCGGCCGATCAGGCCGACCTTGCCGCCGGTGGGAAGCGAGGCGGAGGCGCGGTCGAGAATGGTGCGGCCGCCCAGCCGCACGGTGATATCGTTGATCGTCAACATGCCGCGCGCCTAGCAGGCCCGGCGCGAAAGCCCAACGGCCTATCTCGGCCGGCTATCCTGGTTGGCGCGTCAATGCAGCTTTAACTGCCGCCAGGCGGTCGGCGGCTGGCCGGCGAAGCTGCGGAAGGCGCGGGTGAAGTGGCTCTGGCTGCCGAAGCCGAGCGCTTCCGAAATCTGCGCGACCGTCAGTTCGGTGCTGGAGAGCATTTCCTGCGCGCGCTCCAGCCGGGCCTTCATCACGTACTGGTGCGGGCTGAGGCCGGTGGCGCGCTTGAACACCCGGCAGAAATGCGATGGCGTGAGGCCCACTTCGGCGGCGAGCGATTCCACCGTATGTTCCTCCTCCGGGTGGGTCAGCACCGCGTTCATGACGTGATGGATGCGATAGGCGGAGAAGTCGGAGGTTGGAAAGGCCGTGGCGTTGGCGTCCGCCGGGCCGCGCAGCATGTGGGCCTTCAGCGCATCGACCAGCGTGGAGACATAGACGTTCCGCTCCGGCGTCTCCGGCGCATAGAGTTCCGCCAGCACTTGCCGCGTCAGCGCCACGCCCAGCGGGTCGGAAAAGGCGAAGCGCATCCGGTCGAACTGGTCGCGCGCAGGCACGGCGCGAAGCTGGTCTTCCGCGATGGACAGGGTCACGACGTCCAACTCGCCATCGACGAGCCATCCGGTCGGGCGGCCCGAAGGAATGATCGTCGCGCAACCGGGAATCGAGCTTGCCTCGCTCCAGCCATCGCGGTCCCAGGTCTTGACGCGGGGCTTGCCGGCGATGTGGACCACGAACGTGGGGCTGGGCAGGGCGGGCAGCTCATAGCTGCCGACGAACTGGCGCCAGCGCGAAAGCTGCCAGCCTTTCTCGCCGCCGCCCAGCTGGATGTCCGCGCCGCGCCCCAGCACGTCGGAGATGATCTGCTCGTTGGTCCAGCTTTCCGCCATTCGACTGCCTCTCACGCCGGCCGCAATATGACGTCGAGGTTCTTGAGCCCGTTGAGGAAATTCGAGCGGAACCGGCGCGGCGACCGTATAACCTCGAAAGACATAACCCGATCCGCGAGAATGTCGAACGCCACGCGCAACTGCATTTCGGCCAAGCGCGATCCGACGCAGACGTGCTGGCCCGATCCGAAGCCCAGGTGCGGGTTCTTCGCCCGCGTGATGTCGAACCGGTCCGGCGCATCGAACACCGTCTCGTCGCGGTTGCCCGAAACGTACCACAGCACAACCTTGTCGCCCTTGGCGATCTTCCGGCCGCCCAGCTCGGTATCCGCCATGGCCGTCCGCCGCATGTGCAGGACGGGCGAAGCATGGCGGACCATTTCCGGGGTGGCGGTCTTCAACAGGGAGCGGTCGCGCCGCAGCATGGCCCACTGATCGGGGTTTTCGGCAAAGCGCTGCACGGTGTGCGACAGCGAATTGCGCGTGGTCTCGTTGGCGCCAACGAGAACGAGGATCAGATTGCCGACGAAATCCCGGAAGGCGATCTTCTCCCCATGGATTTCCACGTTGGCCAGCAGCGAGGCGATGTCGTGCGAAGGCGCTGCCCGCCGCGCTTCGAACAGTTGGGTTGCGAAGGCGAAGAAATCGGCAAGCGTTGCCGCCATGGCTTCGGGGCTCTGGCGGAAATCGGGATCGTCCTCGCCCACGAAGGCGTTGGTCCAGTCATAGAGCTTGGGCCAGAGATCGGGCGACAGGCCGAGCAGTTCGCACAGCGTCAGCAGGGGGAGAGGAGCGGACAGCAGGGGCACGAGGTCCACTTCCTCACCCAGCGGGATCGCCGCGACGAGGTGCTCCACCCGCGTGCGGATGCGCGCCTCGATATCGCCGAGCCGTGCTGGTGAAACCGCCGGCATGATATGCTTGCGGTACTGCGTGTGGACCGGCGGATCGCGCGAGATGAAGGGGATGCCGATCGCGCTTTCGCCCGCGCCCGTCAGCCCAACCTCGTTCTCGTTGAAAATGCGGTGGCCTCCGTTTTCGTAGGCGCTGGAGAACAGGGCGGGGTTGCGCGATACCTCCACGATGTCGGCATGGCGCAGCACCGCCCAGAAGCCCGCACCATCGCTTTCCGGGTTCCAGTACACCGGCTCTTCGTGCCGCAGCCGGGCGAACGCCTCCCATGGAACGCCCTGTTCGAACAGGCGGGCGTCCTTCAGGTCGATGGGGCTGGAAGCGATGGCGCGGGCCTTGCTCATCAGAACGCGACCCTGACCGAGCCGCCGAACGTGCGCGGCGTGGAAGGCACGAGGAAGTTGTAGGGGAAGCCCGCCCCGCGCAAGTCCAGGCCGTAGGCGTAGGTCTGGCGGTCAAACAGGTTGTTGGCGAAGGCCTTGAAGGTGAAGCGCCCGGTCTGGAACGCGGCGCTGACATTCACCTTGGCGTAGGCGCCCTGTTGCAGTTCGGCATTGTTCTGCGTGGTGCCGGTGGCGTTGATCGCGTTGAACGGCGAGAAATACTGCCGGCTGAAATAGGCGACGGTGGGGGAGAGCGTCATCTTGCCGGTGGCGTTGTCCATCAGCGTGGCGTCGATGCCGGCCTGGAACGTCCATTCCGGGGCGAAGGGCAGGTTGTTGCCGTCCAGCTTCGTGCCCTGCAAAGTCAATTGCTTGTAGCGGGCGTGCAGGTAGCCGGCGGAGGCGCTGAGCTTGAACATGCGCGAAAGGCGCGCGCTGGCCTCCAGTTCGGCGCCATAGACTTCCGACTTGGGCGCGTTGACGAGGAACGAGACCGGGCCGGGCCGCGTGTCCTGCACCTGCTGGTTGGTATAGTCGTAGTAGAACGCCGACCCGGTCAGCGTCAGGATGCCGCCGTAGCGGCCCTTGAAGCCCACTTCATAGGCGTTGACCCGCTCCGGCGCGATATAGGTGATCCCGGCCGAGGAGGTGTAGCCGCCACCGTTGAACGCGCCCGAACGATAGCCTCTGTTGTAGCTGGCATAGAGCAGCGTGCCGCCCGGCAGTTCGTAGCTCAGCGCCACGCGGCCGGTCAGCGCGCGGTTGCGCCCGTCGATGGCGTAGCGTGCCGTCGGATCATAGGCGCAGGTGCCCGCCACGCCGGCGCAGGGCACGGTCGTCGCCAGCGGCGTCTGCGCGCCGCCGATATCGCCGGCAAAGAGATAGGCATAGCCATCGCGATAAGTCGCGCGGTCCCAGGTGTAGCGCGCGCCAAGCGTCAGGGTCAGCCGGTCGGCCAGCTTGTAATCGCCTTGGGCGAACAGCGCGGTGGACGATCGGCGCTGGCGATAGTGCTGGAAGAAGCCGCCGTTGACGCCCGGCCCCAGCGCGCTGCCGATGTTGAAGGTGTTGTCGGTGACGACCGTGTCCCAGCCATAGAAGCCGCCCGCGACGAGGCTCAGCATGTCGGTGCTGTAGTTCAGCCGCAGCTCCTCGCTGAACTGGTTGTACGAAGAGCGCCAGTTGATATCGAGGATGTCCACTGGCGCGCCGTCGGCCGCCTGCTGGAGGTTCTGCTTGCCCGCATCGCGCGAGGTAATCGAGGTCAGCGTGAGGGCATCCGAGACGTGGTAGGCCACGTTGGCGGAGATGCCGTAGGCTTCCGTACGGTTCAGGCCGAGCCGGTTTTCGCTAGTCTCGAAGAAGCCGAGGCCGGCACGCGCCGGCAGGAAGCCCTGAACGGCTGCCTGCGAGCCACGATCACGCCCGCCATAGACCTTGATCTTCACGTCCAGCGGTCCGTCTCCGGGACGGAAGCGCAGCGTGGCGCGGCCCTGCAAGGTATCCTGCGAATTGCCGTCGCGTCCGCCCGGGAACACGTTGCGGATCTGGCCATCGCCCTTGATGTAGTTGGCGGCAAGGCGCAGGCCGAGTTCGTTCTCCACCATCGTCGTTTCCACGGCAGCCTGGGCTGTCCAGGTGTTGAAGTTGCCATAGCCCACCTCGGCATAGCCTTCGTTGTCGTGCAGCCCGGGCGCGCGGGTGATGAAGTTGATCGCGCCGCCGGTGGTGTTGCGGCCGAACAGCGTGCCCTGCGGCCCGCGCAGCACTTCCACGCGATCAAGATCGAACAGACCCATGCCGTGCGAGGTGCGGTTGGCGAGATAGACGTCATCGAGATAGACGCCGACGGGTGAGGCCTGGTTGGAGTTGTATTCGTTGGCCACGCTGATGCCGCGCAGGCTGAAATTCGGCTGCGTCGAGCCATAGGGGCTGCTGATCTGCAGGTTGGGCACCGCCGATTGCAGCGCGGCGGAATTGGTGATTCCCTTCGATGCCAGGCTGTCGCCGCCGATGGCGGAAATGGCGATCGGCACTTCGAGCACCGACTGTTCGCGCCGCTGGGCCGTCACCACGATCACGTCCTGCGCGGAGGCGCTGTCGCTGGCGCCGTCTCCAGCCGTTTGCGCAAGGGCGATGGTCGGAAGCCAGGAGGCGCCACCCAGCAACAGGGCGGTGGCGAGGGCGGTGCGCATTCGGATTTCTCCCATGACATTCGCAGCCGGCTGGCCCGGCCTGCATCTGAAGAAACCCTATATCTTCGGGAGAGCGCTTTGCCGTTTCACAGGGTTGCGCCGGGATTTGACAATTCTTGCTGGTGTGAGAGCCGGTTTTGCCGGGGTCACAGCTGGGCGCGGATCGCCTTGCCGCGCAGGATCAGGGCGCGGGCGCCGCTGTCCATGTGCCGGCGCAGGAACCGGCTGGCGGCGCTGGCCTCGCCATAGCCCAGGCGGTGAGCGAGTTCCGACAGGTTAGGTTTTGCCTCAAGCGCGAAATATTCCCGCGCAACGCGCAGGCGTACATTGGTAAGAACATCGCCGAAGGTCATCTCGTGTGCCGCCAGCCGGCGTTGCAGGCTGCGCCCGCCAAGTCGCAGCAGCGCGGCGGTGCGCTCCAGCGTGGCCTGTCCGCCCGCCAGATGCGCGGCGACAAGTTCTTCCACCTGCCGCACGAAATCGCGCACGCTGGGGCGCATGGTCGCGGCGAGTTGGCGTTCGAGATAAGCGAGCAGGTGCGCGTTGCCGTTGGGATTGGTGCGTTTCATCTCCTCGCGGCGGATGACGACGGCGGAACGGTCGGCGCCGAAAGTAGTGGGGCAGCGAAAGAAGGTGCGATGGAGGTTGAGGTTGCGCGGCGGCGGATGGTCGAACTCGACGCGCAAGGGGCTCCAGTCGGCCCCCAGCACGAGCCGCAGGATGCGAACCTGCAAGCTGAGCGTGGCCTCCACGAACTGGCTGCCGCCGAAACGGGTGGGAATGGTGACGAACTGGACGAGCGCGATTTCGTCCTCGGTTTCGATGGAGCGGACGCCCAGTGCATCGCTTTCCAGATGCAGAAAGCGGTTCGAGACGCGGATCGTTTCCCCCACCGTCGGGCAGTGGCCCCAAAGCAGGCTCAGCGGGCCGTAGCCGTTCAGGTTGCACCAGGATGCGAAGGCCACGCCGATTTCCGGACGGTTTGCCATGATCGCGCAGATCTGCATGATATCGACCATGGCGTGCGCGGGCACGGTTTCCCGCGTCGCACTCGATTGCACGATCGACCACAGTTCGCGGTCGAGAATATCTTCCAGCGGTATGCCGGTAAGCCGCGCGTACCGGACGAATTGCTGCATGGACGATGGATGCGCGACCGGCGTCATAAACTCTCCTGTCGCTATTGGTCATGATCGTGGCGTGATATGTCAAGATTTAATCGCAGGATTGAAGCAGACTCCATCCGTCTGATCCGGCGTAGAGCGGATAGTGAGAGAGGTAGTAAGCATGAAGGCAGTATTCCTTGCCGGCGTTGCCGGCATGGTCGTTTCGTCGGTTGTGGCAACGCCCGTGATCGCTCAGGAAAGCACGGCGGATAATCAGGGCGCCGGGCTCCAGGAAATCGTCGTCACCGCGCAGCGTCGCGCCGAAAATCTCCAGAACGTGCCGATCGCCATCACGGCGGCCAGCGGCGAAGCGCTGGCAACCGCCCGCGTCGAGAACATCTCCAACATCCAGGCGGTCAGCCCGTCGATCACGTTCCGCGCCACCAACATTTCCAGCTCCACGGCCAACGTCATCATTCGCGGCCTGGGCACCACGGGCAACAGCCGCAGCTTCGAAGGCTCGGTTGGCGTGTTCATCGATGGCGTGTACCGCACCCGCGCCGCCGCCGCGCTGCAGAGCTTCCTCGATATCGACAACCTGCAGGTCCTGCGCGGTCCGCAGGGCACGCTGTTCGGCAAGAACACCACCGCCGGAGCGTTGCTGCTTTCCTCGGCCAAGCCTTCGACCGACCGCATGGAGGGCCTGTTTGACGCCAGCTATGGCAACTACAACACCTTCACCGTGCGCGCGGCAGGCAACGTGCCGATCAGCGATCACGCGGCGTTCCGCATCGCGGGCGTGGTCTCGCACCGCGATGGGTTCTACACGAACCCCACCAATGGCGAGCACCTGAACGGCGATTCCACGCAGGCGATCAAGGCGCAACTGCTGTTCGAGCCGACGCCGGACCTCACCATCCGCCTGATCGGCGACTATTCACACGGCGGCGGCAACTGCTGCTATGCGACTTCGGACTTCAAGAACGGCCCGACGCAGCCGCTGGTCGACCTGCTGACCACGCTGAACGGCGGCAAGGTGCCTTCGCGCAAGCTGTCCGACTTTCAGCAGACGCTGAATGGCAATGGCCGCCAGACGATCACCGATTACGGTGGCACGCTGCAGATCGAGGCCGGCCTTGGCGGCGGCACGCTGAAGTCGGTAACCGCGATCCGCAAGTTCAAGCTCGACCAGCGCGACATGGACCCGGATTTCTCGGGCGCGGATATCTTCCGCTACTACGAAAACTTCGACAGCCGCTTCATCTCGCAGGAACTGACCTACAACACGAAGATCAGCGCGCTGAACGCCGATGCCGTATTCGGCGGCTTCGTCTCGGATGAAAAGCTGAAGATGGGCCGCACGCTGCCCTGGGCTTCGCAAGGGCAGGCCTACTGGAACGCGGTGCTGGGCGCTTCGGGCATTCCGGCCGGCACGGTGAACGCATCCGTCGGCCCGTGGGCGGTGGAAGCGATGTCGGGCAAGGCGCGTTCCTACGCCGGTTTCGCGCATCTCGATTTCGCGCTCGGCTCGAAGGTCAACATCATCGCCGGCGTGCGCTATTCGGTCGAAAAGAAGCAGGGCGCGTTCCGCAATGCCTTCTTCTCGCCGTTCCCGAACACCGTGTTCACGGTTCTCGGCCTTGGGCCGAGCCCGAACTATGACAAGACCCGGACTGACAAGGCGGTCAGCGGGACGCTGGGCATCCAGTACCGTCCGGTCGACGATGTCATGCTCTATGCCACGTACAACCGCGGCTTCAAGGCGGGCGGCGTGAACATCGATGCGAACGCGGCGGGCACGCTGTTCAACAACCCGACCGTGTTCAACGCGCTTCCGCCGCAGCTTCAGGGCCTGATCCGCCTGATCAGCCCGACATCGACCGTGTCGACGCCGCTCGATCCCACCTACAAGCCGGAAAAGGTCAACGCCTATGAAGTGGGCGCCAAGTTCCAGTACCTGAACCGGCGCGCGCGGACCAACATCGCGCTGTTCTACTACGACCTGTCCGATCTCCAGATCGCGCAGTTCGTGGGGCTGCGCTTCACCGTACTCAACGCCAAGTCGGCCAAGGACTATGGCGTCGAAATCGAGAACCTGTTCCAGCTTTCCAACAGCCTGACGCTGGGCATCGACGGCACCTGGATCCCCCACGCCAAGTACGCGAAGGATGCCTCGATCGATCCGGTCCTGTCGGATTCGCGGTTCCGCTTCGCGCCGAAGCTTTCGGCCAACGTCGCGCTCAATCTCGATCAGCCGCTGAGCGACAACCTGAACCTGACGGGGCGTGTGCAGTACCAGTACACCAGCCGCCAGCTCATCAGCACCGCGTCGCGGTCGGAACAGGGGCCGGTCAGCCTGGTCAACGCCAACCTGGGCTTCAAGATTCCGAAGTGGAACCTGCTGGTCGAAGGGTGGGTGCAGAACCTGTTCAACCGCACCTACTTTACCCAGTCGTTCCCGACACCGCTCCAGACCGGTGACGAGAACGGCTATCTCGGCGCGCCACGTACCTACGGCCTGCGCTTGCGCGCCACGTTCTGACGCGTGATACCCGATCGGCGGGGTGCGGGACGGGATCGTCCGGCGCCCCGCTGACGGGAAGAGAGGGCCGGCAAAAGGAGAGGCAAGGATGCCCACAGATACCGACTTTTCCGGCAAGACCGTGCTGGTCGTGGGCGGTTCCAGCGGCATCGGCAACGGCATCGCCCAGGCGTTCCGCGCCCGTGGCGGGAAAGTCCACGTCTGGGGCACGCGGGCATCGGCGGACGAGTACGATCCGGGTGATGGGTCGGACCTGACGGGCCTGGGCTATTCCTGCGTCGACGTGGGCGATCCCGACGCCATCGATGCGGCGGCGTTGCCGTTCCCCTCGCTCGACGTCCTGATCCTCTGCCAGGGGACAGTCGTCTACAAGCGCGGCGAATTCGAGCGCGCCGGCTGGGACAGGGTGATGGCGGTCAATCTCGACAGCCTGATGCATTGCGCGCGCAAGTTCCGGCCGCAATTGGCCGAAAGTCACGGCGCGGTTGTGATCGTCAGCTCGATTTCGGGGCTGAAGGCCAATATCGGCAATCCGGCCTATGCCGCGTCCAAGGCGGGCGCGATCAGCCTGACCAAATCGCTGGGGCAGGCGTTCGCGGCGGACGGCATCCGCGTGAACGGGCTGGCGCCGGGGCTGGTCGATACCAAGCTGACCAAGGTCACCACCGCGCATCCGCAGCGGCTCGACGGGGCGCTGGCCGCCATTCCGCAGCGCCGCATGGGCACGCCCGAAGACATGGCCGGCGCGGCGATCTTCCTCGCGTCGCCGCTGGCATCCTACGTCACCGGCCACACGCTGGTGGTGGATGGCGGCCTGTCCCTCTGAAACAGCCGGGAGCATCCCCTCATGCAGTTTGACCATACCGACAAGGTGAAGGGGCTGATCGCCCGGCTCGAAGGCTTCATGGACGAGCACGTCTATCCGAACGAAAAGGCCTATGCCGATTTCGTCCACGATCAGGCGAACCTCTGGCAGGAATGGCCGGGGATGGAGGCGCTGAAGGTCCGCGCCCGCGATGCCGGGCTGTGGAACCTGTTCCTGCCGCACGAATACGGCGCGTTCTCGCCGGGACTCACCAATCTGGAATACGCGCCGCTGGCCGAGATCATGGGCCGCGTGCCCTGGGCCAGCCAGGTGTTCAACTGCTCCGCGCCCGATACCGGCAACATGGAAGTGCTGGCCAAGTTCGGCAGCGCGGCGCAGCAGCAGCGCTGGCTCAAGCCGCTGCTCGATGGCGAAATCCGTTCGGCCTACGTGATGACCGAGCCGCAGGTCGCCTCCTCCGATGCCACCAATCTGGAACTGTCGATCCGGCCCGAGGGCGACGAATACGTCATCAACGGCCGCAAGTGGTGGATTTCCAACGCGATGCACCCGCGGTGCGACATCTTCATCGTGATGGGCAAGACCGATTTCGACGCGCCGCGCCATGCGCAGCATTCGCAGATCCTGGTGCCCCGCGATACGCCGGGCATCACGGTGGTGCGGCACCTGACGGTGTTCGGTTCGCACAATTCGCCGGGCGGCGAGGTGGAACTGCGCTTCGACAACGTGCGCGTGCCCAGGGAAAATCTGATCCTGGGCGAAGGGCGCGGGTTCGAGATCGCGCAAGGCCGTCTGGGGCCGGGGCGCATCCACCATTGCATGCGCTCGATCGGTCAGGCGCAGCGCGCGCTGGAATACATGGCGCGCCGGGCGGACAGCCGGATCGCGTTCGGCCGCAAGCTGGCGGACCAGAGCAGCATTCGTCAGGACGTGGCACGCAGCTTCTGCGAGATCGAGATGGCCCGCCTGCTGACGCTGAAGGCGGCCGACGCGATGGATCGCCATGGCAACAAGGTGGCGCGCGACCTGATCGCGGCGATCAAGGTCATCGCGCCGCAGATGGCGCAGACCGTGGCCGATCGCGCGATCCAGGTCCACGGCGGCATGGGGGTGAGCGATGACACCCCGGTCGCCCACTTCTTCACGCTCAACCGCTACGTGCGGATCACCGACGGGCCGGAGGAAGTCCACATGTCGCAGCTCGGCAAGCTCAAGATTGCGGAATACGTCGCTGCCAACGCGCGCTGAACCGGGGAGGGCAAGGGCATGAAGGCGCTGCGATACCATGGCGCGCGGGACATTCGGCACGAGACGATGGACGATCCGGTGCTCGAATCCGATCGCGATGCGATCATCCGCATGGACGCTTGCTCGATCTGCGGCAGCGATCTGCACATCTACCACGGACACGGCTTTTCCGAGGATATCGGCTTCTGCGTGGGGCACGAGGCCGTGGGCGAGGTGGTCGAGGTGGGGCGCGCCGTTTCGCGCGTGAAAGTGGGTGACAAGGTCATGGTGCCGGCGGCGGTGGGCTGCGGCGCGTGCCGGTCATGCCTTGCCGGCAACGTCCTGAACTGCGAATCCGGCCTGGGATCGTGCTACGGCCTTTCCGCACGGCTGCAGGGCGTGCAGGCCGAAGCGTTCCGCGTGCCGGCGGCGGACATGAACGCGGTGCCCATTCCCGAAGGCGTGAGCGGCGATCAGGCGCTGATGATGACCGACGCGCTGGCGACCGCCTGGTTCGGCGCGCGCAACGCCGATATCCGGCCGGGCAGCGCCGTGGCCGTCATCGGCCTTGGCCCGATCGGCCTGATGGCGGTGGACAGCGCCTTCGTGATGGGCGCGCATGTGGTCTATGCGATCGATCCGATTGCCGAACGGCGCGCGCTGGCCGCCGAAGCGGGGGCGATCTCGCTGCATCCCGATGCCGCGCTGGAAACGATCCGCGAGGCCACGAAGGGACGCAAGCTCGATTGCGTGGTGGAGGTGGTCGGGTCGGACGCCACGGTCGATCTGGCGCTGCGGCTGGTGGCGCGCCGGGGCACGGTTTCGGTGATCGGCGTCCAGCAATCGCGGCGCTATGCCTTTCCGCTGGAGCGCGCGTTTGCCGCCGGGCTGACCTTCCGCATCGGCACCTGCTCCGTGCCCGAGGAACTCCCCGCGCTGTTTCCGCTGGTGCAATCCGGGCGACTGCGGCCGGAGCGCTACATCAGCCACCGGATGCCGCTGTCGCAAGGGTCGGAAGCCTATCGTCTGTTCGACAGCCGGGAAGCCGGCGCGCTCAAGATGGTCCTTGCGCCCGATTGACCTAACGGGGAGACAAACGGGTTGGACGAAATTAACTGATCGATTAAATTGGTCCGTTGGATTGCATGGCATGCTGCCATTTTTCGCAATTCTTGCTGCGCCGGTTGTTGGGGCCAGCCCATGCGTTCACCGAAGCGGATTGCCGGGACTTCAGGAAATGAACGGCGCGGAAAGATGATGAGGAGAGCCTGATGACTGTCTGTACCGCCGCCGTTGCGCGGGCCGCCCATGCGGATTTCACGCTCGAACAGGTCACGGTCGAAGGGCCGCGCGCGGGCGAGGTGCTGGTGCGGATCGCCGGTGTCGGCCTGTGCCACACCGATCTTGTCTTCCGCGACCAGTTCGATGCGTTCGCCAAGCCTGCCGTGCTGGGTCACGAAGGCGCCGGCGTGATCGAATCCGTGGGCGAGGGCGTCGACGGCCTGGCCGTGGGCGACCGCGTGGTGCTTGGCTTTTCGAGCTGCGGCAACTGCGCCCGCTGCGCCGAGGACCTGCCCAGCTATTGCGTGCAATTCGTGCCGATGAACTATGCCGGGATGCGGCTGGACGATGGTTCCACCGCCTATGCCGGCGCGGATGGCGCGCGTGTGTCGTCGCACTTCTTCGGCCAGTCCTCGTTCGCGACGCTGGCGGTCACGCGCGCGCGCAACGTGGTGAAAGTCGGCGATACTGCCCTGCCGCTGGAACTGCTGGGGCCGCTGGGCTGCGGCTTCCAGACCGGCGCGGGCGCGGTGATGCGGTCGATGGCCTGCCCCGCCGGTTCGTCGCTGATCGTGTTCGGTGGCGGACCCGTGGGGCTGGCCGCCGTGATGGCCGGGCGGATACAGGGCTGCTCCGCGATCATCCTGGTCGAACCGATCGCCGCGCGGCGCGCCATCGGGCTGGAATTCGGCGCGACGCATGTGATCGATCCCGCCGCCGGCGATCTGGCGGCAGCCATCCGCGCGATCCTGCCGCTGGGCGTGGACTATGCGCTCGATACGTCGGGCAATGTCGGCGTGATCGAGACGGGACTTGCCAACCTTGCCCCGCACGGGATGATCGGCCTGGTCGGCGTGCCCAAGGACATGACCGCCGCGATCAGCGTGAACATCGCCGCGCTGATGACGCCAGGCCTGCGCATCATCGGCATCATCGAAGGCGACAGCACGCCGCAGGACTTCATTCCGGAACTGCTGGCGCATCACGCTGCCGGCAATTTCCCGTTCGATCGCCTGATCCGCACGTTCCCACTCGCGGAAATCAACGAAGCCATTGCGGCGCAGGCGCGAGGGGAATGCATCAAGGTGGTTCTCGTTCCCTGATTGCCGGGCCGCTCCCGCACAGACCCCAGTGAAAGGCACAGCCATGGAATTCAACGGTACTTACAGGATGCTGATCGGCGGCGAATTCGTTGCTGGCGGCGCCACGTTCGATGTGATCAATCCCGCGACCGAGGAAGCGATTGCCAGCGCGCCGGATGCCACGCAGGCCGATCTCGACGCGGCCGTGGCGGCGGCGCGCAAGGCATTTCCGGGCTGGGCCGCAACCCCGATCGAGGAGCGCAAGGCGAAGCTCAATGCGCTGGGCGATGCGATCTTCGCCAACCTCGATGGCTTCACGCGCCTGCTGACCAGCGAACAGGGCAAGCCGCACCACGAGGCGCAGGGCGAATGCATGGGCGCGGGGTACTGGCTCAAGGCCTTTACCGCGCTCGACCTGCCCGAAACGGTGAACGAGGATTCGGACGAGCGGATCAGCATCACGCGGCACGTGCCGCTGGGCGTTGTCGGCGCAATCGCGCCGTGGAACTTCCCTATGATCCTGGCGATGTTCAAGGTCGCGCCGGCGCTGCTCGCGGGCAATACGATGGTGCTGAAGCCATCACCGTTCACGCCGCTGAGCACGCTGAAGTTTGCCGAGCTGGCGGCGGAAATCCTGCCGGCGGGCGTGCTCAACGTGATTACCGGCGGCGATAGCCTCGGCCCGTGGATGACCGCGCATCCGGGCTTCGACAAGATCAGCTTCACCGGATCGACCCAGACGGGCCGCCGCGTGATGGCCTCCGCTGCGCCCACGCTGAAGCGCGTGACGCTGGAACTCGGCGGAAACGATGCCGCCATCGTCATGCCCGATGTGGACGTAGAGAAGATCGCCGAACAACTGTTCTGGGCGGCTTTCACCAACAACGGCCAGATATGCATCGCCACCAAGCGGATGTATATCCACACGGACATCTACGAACCGCTGCGCGATGCCATCGTGGCCTATGCCAAGACGGTGAAAGTGGGCGATGGGTCGGAGCAGGGCACGCAGATCGGCCCGATCAACAACAGCCTGCAATACGCGCGCGTGCTGGAACTGATCCAGGATGCCAGGGACAAAGGCTATACCTTCCTGACGGGCGGAGAGAAGGCCGAGGTTCCGGGCTATTTCGTGCCGATCACGATCCTCGACAATCCGCCCGAAGACAGCCGCATCGTGCAGGAGGAGCAGTTCGGCCCGGTCCTGCCGCTGATCCGGTTCGACGATTACGACGATGTGATCGCGCGCGCCAACGCATCGGACTACGGCCTTGGCGGATCGGTCTGGGGCAGCGACGAGGACAAGGCATTCGAACTGGCCCAGCGTATCCAGTCGGGCACGGTCTGGGTCAACGAAACGCAGCACCTTTCGCCGCTGGCGGCGTTCGGCGGCATGAAGCAATCGGGCGTGGGCGTGGAAGGCGGGCTGGAAGGGCTGCTGGAATACACCGCCACGCAAACGCTGGTGCGCCGCAAGAAGGCTGCGTTCGTTTCCTGAGCCAATATCGGCAATTCCGGAAGGCCGGCCCGCTCCTTGTGAAGCGCGCCGGCCTTTTTCCTATTCCGCAAAAACGAACGTGTTGGTCTTTTCGCCAGCCGTAAGTGTGACCCTGGCCCCCAGCGGATCGGTTTCCGCCATGCGCGCCAGCGTGGCGGCGTCGGCCGGGTTGGCGATGAAGCGCGTGCCGTCCGCCAAGGCGCCGATGGCGATGCCCTGCGTGGGCACACCCTTGGTGTGGGCCACCGTGTAGGTTCCGATCGTGCCCGTTCCCTGCGCCTGCGCGGTGATCACGGGTTTGGGCGCGGCATCGAGCTGTGCCTGGATGCTGTCCTTTTCGCAGCCGGGCCACACGTGCGGTTCGCCCGAGAGCACCATGGCGCCGTATTTCGACTGGAAGCCGCCGTTCGCGCCCACGAAGCCGAAGCTCCCGGCTTCCCGTCGCAGCCGTTCGGCCATGCTGGCGATGGCGTGCATCGAATAGTTGTTTCCGGCGCCGCCGAAATAGGGAAGGCCGCCCGTCACCGTCAGGCCACGCGGATCGTCTCCCGACAGGCCCAGTCCCTCCGTCGCGGCGGTGAAGACCGGGATCGGGAAGCAGCTGTAGAAATCGAAGGCGGCCATGTCGGCGGCGGTCTTGCCCGCGCTGGCGAAGGCCGAAGCGATGGCGGCATCGGCGGCGGGATAGCGGTCGAGGGCCGGCCGGTCGAGAAGCTCGCGTTCCACCGCTAGCGCCGCGCCATGGACGAAGATCCAGCGGTCTTCCGGGATACCCGCCGCGCGTGCCGCGCCGGCCGCCATCAGCAGCACAGCCGCTCCCTGGTTGACCTGATCGCGCGCGACCAGCTTCAAGGTATAGGGATCGGCGACGATACGGTTGCGTTCGCCGGGCGTGGCGATCTGTTCCGCCGTCATCGGCGCGGATGCGGAGCAACTCCACGGGTTGGCGGCGGCGACCTGCGTGAACGGCGCGAACAGCCGCCCCATTTCCCGCGCATAGTCCTCCCGCGACAGGCCCAGCCGCGCGCGCCGCGCGTTTTCGAGCAGCGCATAGGCGATCGGCGCTCCGCGCACGCCGTGGCGCGCCGCGATGGCCGAGAGCATCCCTTCATAGCCGAGGTCCCGGTCGTCGATCGTGCCTTCGTCGTGTTCCGTCCAGTCGCGCGTTTCGCCCCGTCCACTGAGGTGGCGCGTGGTCGAGATCGCTTCCGCGCCGAAGGCGATGGCGGCTTCGGTTTCTCCGGCGAGAATGCGATCGCCCAGTTCCATGACCATCGACACTGGCGTGTCACCGCCCACCTTGCCAAGGATCGCATGGTCTGGCGTGACGCCAAGACGGCGGGCGACGGCAAGCGGGAACTTGTCGGGCTTTCCGAACGGGGAGGGCGCTGCGCCCGAATCCTCGAACGTTCGCACCGCGCCCACCACACGCAATTGCGGACGCACCAGCGCCGCCGCGCCGCTGTCCGCCAGCGCCGCTTCGGCCGCCGCCGCAGCGAGATCGGCGGCGGACAACGCACGATAATCGCCTGCCTCGATCCGGTCGACGACCTGGCCTACGCCAACGATCACCGGTGTTCTGTCGGGTATGGTGCTCATGTCCTCTCCTCGTGCCATCCGGGCGGTGGCTTTGCGGTACCGGACCGGAGCGAAGCGGCGCGGTCAAGAGGTGGTGAGTGGGGCCGGCCAAGTTTTCTGTTCCGGCCATGCCGCGCAGGCTATATGCGCCGCTGGAAACCCGCCGAACCGGCGGACGGACGGATCATTCCTGTGACCAACGCATCATCCACTTGGCGTGTCGCCGCGCTCTATCAGTTCGCACCGTTCCTCGATCCGGAAGCGATCCGCGCGCCGCTGGCGCGGTTGTGCTGCGGGCTGGGGGTGAAGGGCACGCTGCTGGTCGCGCGCGAGGGGATCAACGGCACCATCGCCGGAACGGGGCAGGCGATCGATGCCGTGCTGACGCACATACGCGCGCTGCCGGGGTGTGCCGCGCTGGACGTGAAATTCTCCGAAGCCTCGGACATGCCGTTCTACCGCATGAAGGTGCGCCTCAAGCGCGAGATCGTGACGATGGGCGAGCCGGACATCGATCCGCTGGCGAGCGTCGGCCATTATGTGTCGCCCGAAGACTGGAACGCGCTGATTTCCGACCCGGATACGATCGTGATCGATACCCGCAACGATTACGAGGTTGCCGTCGGCACGTTCGAGCGGGCGATCGATCCACGCACGCAATCGTTCCGCGAATTTCCCGCGTGGTTCCGCGCCGAACGCGCGCGCCTGCTGGGCCAGGGCAAGCCCCCGAAAGTAGCGATGTTCTGCACCGGCGGCATCCGCTGCGAAAAATCGACCGCTTTCCTCAAGGCGGAAGGCGTGGACGAGGTCTATCACCTCAAGGGTGGCATCCTGAAGTATCTGGAAACCGTGGCCGAAGCGGAAAGCCTGTGGCGCGGCGAATGCTTCGTGTTCGATGAACGGGTGACGGTGGGCCACGGTCTGGTTCAGGGCTCCTACGAACTGTGCCGCGCGTGCCGCCGCCCGATTGGCGCGGCGGACCGGGCTTCGCCGCTGTTCGAGGAGGGCGTGAGCTGCGCCGCGTGCCACGGCGAACGGACCGAAGCGCAGCGCGAAAGCTACCGTGAACGCCATCGGCAGGAACAACTGGCGGCACGGCGCGGATACCGCCATGTCGGCGCGGTGATGGAGGAGCAGGCATGACGCGCCGGGGAACCGAAGCGCGCCGTGCGCGGCTCGTGCTGGTGGCGCTGCTGGTGGCGCTGGCGCTGTGGATCGTGCGCGAATTCCTGCCGGCGCTGGCCTGGGCGGTGATCATCGCGGTGGCGATCGATCCGCTCTATCTGCGTTTGCGCGGGCGCTGGAATGGCCGGATCGCGCGCGTGCTGCTGCCGGCGGCGATCACGCTGGCCGTGGCGCTGGTCGTGCTGGTGCCGCTGCTGTTCGCGATCGGGCAGGCGCTGGCGGAGGCGCGGCAGATCGCGCAGGGTTTTGAATGGGCGAGGAACAACGGCATCGCCCCGCCGGCCTGGCTGGACGGCACGGCGCCGTTCGCGCGGTCGTGGTGGCAAGCCCACCTCGCCGATCCCCATGCGCCGGGATTCGTGCTCGGCCGGATGCTGGACGTCGATGTGGTCATGCATGGCCGGCTCATCGGCAGCAACCTGATGCACCGCGCGGTGGTGTTCGCCTTCACGCTGATGACGCTGTTCTTCCTGTTGCGCGACCGGGATACGATCGTCGAACAGTGCCTTCGCGCCAGCGATCGCGTATTCGGCCCGGCCGGGGAACGGATCGGGCGGCAGGCGATCAATTCGGTGCGGGCCACGATCGACGGGCTGGTCCTTGTGGGGATCGGCGAAGGCGCGGTCATGACGATCGTCTATTCCGTGCTCGGAACGCCCCACCCGATCATGCTCGGCACCCTGACGGCGGTTGCGGCCACGATCCCGTTCGGTGCGGCGGTGATGTTCGCCGTGGCTGCCGCCTTGCAGATCGCGATGGGATCGCCGGTCAATGCCGGCATCATCGTGGTCAGCGGGCTGATCGTGCTGGCGGTGGCAGACCACCTCATCCGCCCCGCGATCATCGGGGGAGCCACCCGCCTGCCGTTCCTGTGGGTGCTGATCGGCATTCTGGGCGGCGCGGCCACCTTCGGCATCCTCGGCCTGTTCGTGGGGCCGGCAACGATGGCGGTGCTGGTGATGCTGTGGCGGGATTTCGCCGACGGTGCCGGGCAGGGCGGCGAGGCGCCGTCCGAATAGCCGGCCCGCCTACCGCGCGAACCAGCCCCACACCAGCCGCGCTGTCAGCGCCAGGCTTACTGTCACCAGCAGCGGCCGGATCAGCCGTGCACCCAGCCGCGTCGCCCAGTGCGAGCCCAGCCAGGCCCCGGTCATCGCGCCCGCGCCCATGCAGAGGCCCAGCAGCCACAGCACTTGCCCGCCAGACGCGAAGACCACGATGCTGGCGACGTTGCTGGTGAGGTTGAACAGCTTGGTCAGCCCTGTCGCCCGCGTCAGGCCAAGCCCGCGCAGGCCGACCAGCGTGGTCGTGTAGAACTGGCCCGCACCGGGGCCGAAAAAGCCGTCGTAGAAGCCTACCGCGCCTGCCGCCGGCAGATAGCCGCGCTCCGAAAGCCGCGCCGTGCTGTCGTGATCGTCCATGCGCGGCGAAAACACGGTATAGAGCGCGATCCCCATCAGCAGCAACGGCACCACCAGTCGCAGTACATCGGCATCGAACCGCTGGATCACCAGCGCTCCGGCCAGCGCGCCCGCGAAGATCGCCGCCACCGCGGGAAGGTTGGGGCGTATCGCGAACAGCCCGGCGCGGTGATAGCGCAGCGTCGCCATCGCGGTGCCGCAGGCGGATTGCACCTTGTTGGTGCCCAGCACCACGTGCGGCGGCAGGCCGGTGTAGATCAGCGCCGGCATCATGATCAGCCCCCCGCCACCGGCGATGGCATCGACGAAGCCCGTCAGCACGGCAACGGCGGTCAGCGCGGGATAGAGCCAGGGTTCGATCATTTGCGCGCCATGGCGTTTCGCCGTAAGGGCCGCAATCCTCTTTCATCCATCACCGTGCCGGGCATTGCCCGCATTCAGGCCGATCGCTTTGCAATGACCCGTTTTTCGTTCTCGATCCACGCCACCAGCGGCAAGGCGCGCACCGGCGTCATCACCATGAAGCGCGGGGAAATCCGCACCCCGGCGTTCATGCCCGTGGGCACGGCGGCAACCGTCAAGGCGATGAAGGTGGAAGACGTGCGCGCCACGGGTGCGGACATCATCCTGGGCAATACCTATCATCTGATGCTGCGCCCCGGCGCGGAGCGCATGGCGCGGCTGGGGGGGCTGCACAAATTCATGGGCTGGGACCGCCCGATCCTGACCGACAGCGGCGGCTATCAGGTCATGAGCCTGTCGGACCTGCGCAAGATCACCGAGGAAGGCGTCACGTTCGCCAGCCATCTCGACGGATCGCGGCACATGCTCTCGCCCGAACGCTCGATGGAGATCCAGCGCCTGCTGGGGTCCGACATCGTCATGGCCTTCGACGAATGCCCGCGCGCCGATCAGCCGCGCGAGGTGATCGCGCGTTCGATGGCGATGTCGATGCGCTGGGCCAGGCGTAGCCGCGAAGGCTTCGACAGCGGCGGTGAACATGCCGAAAACGCCGCCCTGTTCGGTATCCAGCAGGGTGCGCTTGATGAAGGCCTGCGCCGGGAAAGCGCCGACGCCTTGCGCGACATCGGCTTCGACGGTTACGCGATCGGCGGGCTGGCCGTGGGCGAGGGGCAGGAGGCGATGTTCGCCACGCTCGATTTCGCGCCCGACCAGTTGCCGCAGGATCGCCCTCGCTACCTGATGGGGGTGGGCAAGCCCGATGACCTCGTCGGCGCCGTCGAACGCGGCGTGGACATGTTCGATTGCGTGCTGCCGACGCGATCGGGCCGCAACGGGCAGGCGTTCACCTGGAACGGCCCGCTCAACCTGCGCAATGCCCGCTTCGCCGAAGACACCGGCCCGCTGGACGAACGCTGCACCTGCCCCGTCTGCGCGAAGTACAGCCGCGCCTATCTCCATCACCTGCACAAGTCCGGCGAAATGCTGGGCGCGATGCTGGTGACGGAGCACAACCTCTCGTTCTACCAGCAGCTGATGGCGGGGATGCGGGCGGCTATCGCGGAAGGGACTTTTGCCACGTTCGCAGCGGACTTCCGGCGGAACTATCTTCGAAATTAAACATCCAATTTCGCAGTAAGAGCCTGAACCATTTGAAGTTTCAGTTGGTGTTTGCCATCCTGATCCCGTCAACATGGGGAGAGGGGCATGAATAGTCGACTGGCGGGATGGGCGCAGGCTTTGTTTGCCACTTTAGTGCCTCTGTCCGCCCCTCATGCGCAGTCCCTGGAAGAACTGGCGGCAAGGTTCGGGGCCCGCGAAGGTGTCATGTCGATGTCGCTCGCGCCTGATGGCGCCCATGCGGCGATCATTACGCCCGGCCCTTCGGGCCAGTTGGTCATGGTCATAGATCTTATAGCAGGCGGTGCGCCGAAGCCGATTTTGCGCAGCAGTCAAGCGAGCGAGCAGTTCAGCAGGTGCGTGTGGCCAACGGCAAGCAGGCTGGTCTGTTACGTTTCCATCACAACGAAGCTCACAGACGCGCTTGCACGATACTCCCGCACCATCGCAGTCGATAGTGACGGCAGCAATTTGAAGGTGGTGACCGAGCGGACAAGCAGCCGTGCTCTTGGCATAACCTGGAATGGCGGATCGATCATCGATTGGACCGGAGACAAACCGGGCTGGGTGATGATGACGCGCCAGTTCGTGCCGGAAACCGATATAGGCACTCGTATTGCCCAGCGGTATGAGGGCCTTGGCGTAGAATCCGTGGACGTGAATTCGCTGGTGCGGCGGATTGTCGAAGTGCCAAAGTCTGGCTCCGTCGAATATATTACCGACGGGATCGGGCATGTGCGCATCTTGGGGACAGAGGTCAGTGCTTCTGGCCCTTACTCCTCCGGGACTATCGATTATTCCTACCGCAAGGCCGGCGATAGGACATGGTATCCTTTGGGGCGGGTCGATCAGGGGGACGCGGGTCTGGGCAAGGGGTTCAATCCCCTGACTGTCGATCCGGTTCAGGATGTGGTCTATGGTTTTGACGCCGGCCCTTCCGGACGTCAGGCGCTGTATCGCATCAAGCTCGATGGAAGCGGCAAGAAGGAGCTAGTGCTCGGTCGCGATGACGTGGATGTGGACGAACTGATTGTGATCGGTCGTCAAAGGCGCGTTGTGGGGGTGGGTTACGCAACGGACAAGCGGCGGGCTGAGTATTTCGATCCGGCCCTGAAAACGCTGGCGGCGGCTTTGGGCAAAGCGCTGCCAGGCAAGCCGCAGGTCGATTTCGTGAGTGCCAGCGAAGATGAAAGCAAGCTGCTTCTGTTTGCCGGCAGCGATGTCGATCCGGGGCAGTACTATTTGTTCGACAAGGGTACGCACAAGCTGGAATCATTGCTTCCGGCTCGCGGCCAGCTTGAAGGCATGAAGCTGGCGGAAATGAAGCCAGTCACTTTTCCGGCATCGGACGGAACGATGATCCCGGGGTACTTGACGATACCTCCGGGCAGTGACGGCAGAAATCTTCCGGCCATCGTCATGCCGCATGGCGGCCCCAGTTCGCGAGACGAATGGGGATTTGACTGGCTGGTGCAGTTTTTCGCCGTGCGCGGATTTGCAGTGCTGCAACCCAATTACAGGGGCTCCAGCGGCTATGGTGCAGACTGGTACCAGAAAAACGGATTCCAGTCCTGGCGCACCGCGATCGGTGACATAGACGATGCGGGCAAGTGGCTGGTCAGCCAGGGGGTGGCGGCGCCGGGCAAACTGGCGATTGTGGGATGGTCTTATGGAGGATACGCGGCGCTTCAGTCCGGCGTTGCCGAACCGGGGCTGTACAAGGCGATTGTCGCCATAGCGCCGGTGACGGATCTTGAGCGGCTGCGGCGGGATCACGTCGATTATACGGACTACAAGATCGTGGACAGGTTCATTGGCCATGGCGAGCATGTGGCTTCTGGTTCCCCAGCGCAGAATGCCGCAACCATTTCCGCCCCTGTTCTGCTGTTTCACGGATCGTGGGATATCAACGTCAATGTCGGCCATTCCCGACTAATGGCCGACAAGCTTCGAGATGCCGGGAAGACTGTCGAATATATCGAGTTTCCGGATCTTGATCACCAGCTGGACGATGCCGCGGCGCGCACGAAAATATTGTCCATGAGCGACGCCTTCATCCGCAAGATGCTTAACCGCTAGTCGCCCGGTCTCGTCACGCCGCGATGTCGGCCGTTTCATCCGGCGTGTCGAACGGACGCGTTTCGAGACGGGTGCCGGGGTACTGGTAGAATTCGCCGCTGCGATCCTCGAAAAATCCGGCACCGATCGCGCAGGCCTGTTGCTGCGCGGTCAGCAGGTCGGGGTACCATTTTCCGCATCGGTGCGGGGTGACGAAACGAAACATCGGCATGCCCGGCCAATGGCCGAAGCGCGTTTCAGTTCCGTGATCGAGATCAATCCGGCGCGATCTTGCGACCGGCCGATCTTGCGGGGCGACGAATAGCGCTGATGAAATGTAACGATATGATTTAGAAACAAAAAAGGCGGGGTTGAGCCCCGCCTTTCGTGCTTTTTCGTGCCGAAGCCGGACCGATCAGCGCGAGTAGAACTCGACGACCAGGTTCGGTTCCATCTTCACCGGATAGGGCACTTCATCAAGCGTCGGAACGCGGGTGAAGGTCACCTTGTCGCCTTCGGCAGCGACGTAGTCGGGCACTTCGCGTTCGGGCAGCGCCTGCGCTTCGGCGATCAGCGCCATTTCCTTGGCCTTCTTGCCAAGGCTGACGACGTCACCGGGGCGCACGCGGCGCGAGGCGATGTTGCACTTCACGCCGTTGACGTAGATGTGGCCGTGCGAAACGACCTGGCGGGCCGAGAAGATCGTCGGCGCGAACTTGGCGCGATAGACGACCATGTCGAGGCGCTGTTCGAGCAGGCCGATCAGGTTCTGACCGGTATCGCCCTTCATCTTGGCGGCTTCCTGGTAGGTGCGCTTGAACTGCTTCTCGGTCACGTCGCCGTAGTAGCCCTTGAGCTTCTGCTTGGCGCGGAGCTGGATGCCGAAGTCCGACACCTTGCTCTTGCGGCGCTGGCCGTGCTGTCCGGGGCCATAGCTGCGGCGGTTGACCGAGCTCTTGGGACGGCCCCAGATGTTCTCGCCAAGACGGCGATCAATTTTGTACTTCGATGCCTTGCGCTTCGACATGGCGCAGGTGCCTCCAACTTGCTTGCGCGGATGACCATCACCCGTGCTTCAGACCCGGTACGCACCATTCCGTCAGTTACGGAACGCGGCCACCGCTTCACCGGGGTGCGGGGCCAATCGGACTGGACCGCCGGAAGCGAGCTTCAGCGGAGTCCATGTGAACGGGCGCTAAGAACAGGGCTTTAGTGGTTTGTCAAGGGCAGGTGCCATAGACAGAACCGGAATTTTGGGTTCAATTGGAATAGATGAGCGAGGGGCCGCCCAATCCTGAGGACTTTGTGACGCTGGACGACGTGTTCAGCGGCATTGATCTTGTCGATCGCCAACTCATCGACCTTCTGTCCCGGCGCTTTGCCCTGGTGCGCGCCGCGGCGAAACTCAACGACGGGCGTTTCAATCTGGATGACGAAGAACGGCGCAGGGCGGTCCTTTCGGCGATTCGCCGCCGCGCGTTCGAGCAGGGCGTGCCGGTGGGGCTGGTCGGCGATTTCTGGGATCGGCTGTTTGACGCTTCGGTCGCGTTCGAGCGCCAGGCGCGCGAACGGTTGCGCGCCGGCAACGAATAGATCCGGGTCCAATACCGCTCAGTCCTTTGGCTCCGGCGTGCGCCGCAGCGCTGAAAGCACGCCGCGCAGGGTGCGGATTTCGAGATGGTTCCAGCCGGGCTTGGTCAGCATGGTGCGCAGCGTGCGCCGCGTGGCCGCCGCCCGGCTCGGCGGCTCGAAATAGCCGCGCGGCTCCAGCATCTCGGTCAGTTGCGCGAACATGCCCTCGAATTCGTCCTGCGGGGCGGGTGGGAGCAGTTCCTCGACCGTCGGCTGGATCAGCGCCGCATCGCTCGCCTGGACATGCCTGGACCATTCGTAGGCGCACAGGATCACAGCCTGGGCCAGATTGAGCGAGCCGAACTCCGGGTTGATCGGTACGGTCAGGATCGCGCGGGCCAGCGCCACGTCGTCGGTTTCCAGCCCGGAGCGCTCCGGCCCGAACACGATGGCACTGCGGCCCGGCGCGGTCGTGATCGCGCGGGCGGCTTGCTCCGGCGTCACCACGGGCTTGGTCACGCCGCGCTTGCGCACCGTGGTGGCATAGACGTGGGCACAGTCGGCCACGGCGTCGGCCAGTGTCTCGAACACCCGCGCCTGTTCCAGCACGATATCCGCGCCCGAGGCCGCCGGGCCGGCCGACGGATTGGGCCAGCCATCGCGCGGCGAGACCAGCCGCATCTCGGTCAGCCCGAAATTGAGCATGGCGCGCGCTGCCTTGCCGATATTCTCGCCAAGCTGCGGACGGACCAGAACGATGACCGGGGGAAGGGCGGCGGGCTGCGTCAATGCGCGCCCACTTCGCGCACGGTGCTGGCGAATTCCTCGAAATCGCGGGCCTCGGTGAAGTCGCGATAGACGCTGGCGAAGCGGATGTAGGAGACGCTGTCGATCTGGCGCAGCCCGTCCATCACCATTTCCCCGATCGCCTTGGAGGGCACTTCGGTGTCGCCCATCGTCTCGATCTGGCGCTGGATGCTCGAAACCAGCCGATCGAGCCGTTCCTGCGGCACGCCCCGCTTGCGGCAGGCGAGGGAAACGGACTGCTCGATCTTGGCGCGGTCGAACGGTTCGCGCCGATCGCCCGATTTTACCACCATGATCTCGCGCAACTGCACGCGCTCGAACGTGGTGAAGCGGGCGCCGCAGCTTTCGCACTGGCGCCGCCGGCGGATCGAGGTGTTGTCCTCGCTCGGCCGGCTGTCCTTCACCTGGCTGTTGTCATGCGCGCAGAACGGGCAACGCATCGGTCAGCGCTTGATCCGTTGCCAGAACGCGATGCCCGCGCCGATGGCGAGGCCGGCGGGCAGGGTGATCACCGGCAGCAGCGCGCCCGCGACGGCGCCGATCCCGGCGCCGATCAGCACGGGCTTGGTCGAAGGATGGCCCATCCCCTGTTTCGCCATGGCGGTGATCTCGTCCCGGGCTCGGCCGACGAGATCTTCGTCGCGGTCGCTCATGGCCTTACAATTCCGGATAGATCGGGAAGCGATCGCACAACTCGGCCACGCGATCGCGCACGCGCTGTTCGATCTGCCCGTCGCCTTCATCGCCGTTGCGCGCCATGCCATCGACCACTTCGGCGATGAGCTGCCCGATCGTGCGGAATTCGGCCACGCCGAAGCCGCGCGTGGTGCCGGCCGGCGTGCCAAGACGGATGCCCGAGGTGACGAAGGGTGAGCGCTTATCGAACGGGATACCGTTCTTGTTGCAGGTCAACCAGGCGCGATCGAGGCCCTTTTCCGCCGCCTTGCCGGTCACGTCCTTCGCCGTCAGATCGACCAGCATAAGGTGGTTGTCGGTGCCGCCCGAAACGATGGCGAGGCCCTGTTCCTGCAACGACGAGGCGAGCGCGCGCGCGTTCGCCACGATCTGGGCGGCATAGGCCCGGAATTCGGGGCGCAGCGCCTCGCCGAAGGCAACCGCCTTGGCCGCGATCACATGGACCAGCGGGCCACCCTGCATGCCGGGGAAGACCGCCATGTTGATCTTCTTGGCGATGTCCTCGTCATTGGTGAGGACCACGCCCGAACGCGGGCCGCGCAGCGACTTGTGCGTGGTGGTGGTGACGACGTGCGCGTGCGGGAAGGGCGAGGGGTGCGCGCCGCCGGCAACAAGGCCGGAGAAGTGCGACATGTCGACCAGCAGCCACGCGCCCACTTCGTCCGCGATCTCGCGAAAGCGCGGGAAATCCCACACGCGCGAATAGGCGGTGCCGCCCGCGATGATCAGCTTCGGCTTGTGTTCGCGGGCAAGGCGGGCAACCTCGTCCATGTCGATCAGGTGATCGTCCTCGCGCACGCCATAGGGGATCGGCTTGAACCACTTGCCGCTCATGTTGACGGGCGATCCGTGGGTCAGGTGGCCGCCCGAATTGAGGTCCAGTCCCATGAAGCTGTCACCCGGTTCCAGCAGGGCGAGGAACACGGCCTGGTTCATCTGGCTGCCCGAATTGGGCTGCACGTTGGCGAACTGGCAGCCGAACAACTTCTTCGCGCGTTCGATGGCCAGTGTTTCGACCACGTCGGCATATTCGCAGCCGCCATAATAGCGCTTGCCCGGATAGCCTTCGGCGTACTTGTTGGTGAACACCGAACCCGTGGCTTCGAGCACCGCAAGCGAGGTGATGTTCTCGCTGGCGATCAGTTCGATCTTGGTCTGCTGGCGCTTCAGTTCGCCCCGGATCGCGGCGTAGACTTCGGCATCGGCGCTCTCAAGGTGTTCGGTGAAGAAACCCGAGGAGCGGATTTCCGAAGTCGCGGTGGCGGCATTGGTCATCTGGTCGTCTCCTCTTCAGACCTGGGGATGGGAAAGCTTGTCGACGCGGCCGGCATGGCGGCCGCCGCCGAATTCGGTGGACAGAAACGCATCGAGGCAGGCCTTGGCCATGTCGACCCCGGTCAGGCGCGCGCCCATGGCGATGCAGTTGGCATCGTTGTGTTCGCGTGCCAGCGCGGCGGACAGCGGCTCGGAAACCAGCGCGCAGCGGCAGGCGGGATTGCGGTTCACCGCGATCGAGATGCCGATGCCCGAACCGCACAGCGCCACGCCGAATGCGGCGGTGCCATCGGCGACCACCGAGGCCAGCTTGTAGCCATAGTCGGGGTAATCGACGCGATCGGCCGTTTCCGGGCCAAGATCGGCGACTTCGTGGCCCAGACCGATCAGATATTCGCGCAGTTCCGCCTTGAGGTCGAACGCGGCGTGATCGGAAGCAATGGCTATGCGCATGGGATTTTGCGTTTCCGGCTGTCCTTGGAGGGGATTCTGCGCCCCCTTAGGCGCATTGCGCCAACGATGCCAGATCAAACGCCGTGCAATGCCCTATTGTCCGTATTTGCGGGGCGCCCTTGGGGCGCCCCGCCTTGCATTGCATCGTATCGGGAGCGGATCAGTTGAACGACCCGCTCAGCGTCACGCCGAACACGCGCGGATCGTTGTAGATGCCGGCACGGTAGTTCGAGGTGTCGATAACGCCGACAAGGTTGCGCTTGTCGGTGAGGTTGCGGGCGAAGAAGGCCAGCTCATAGCGCTCGAAAGCCAGACCCGCCTTGAGGCCGAGTTCGAAGTTGCCGTTCGAGGTGTACTCCACCGTCTTGTAGGGCACGTACATCGTATAGCCCTGCAGGTTGAAGTCCGCGCCCACGAACGCGCGCAGCTTCTCGTTCAGCGGCAGGTCGTAGCGGCCGCTCACGTTGAGGTTGAAGTCAGGCGCGTTGGGCAGCGGGTTGCCGTTGATCTGGGCGAAGTAGTTGTTGCCCACGCGTACGGTCGGGTTGAGCACCGTTTCCGAAAGCACGCCACCGGCCGCGCCGGCCTGCGCATAGACCGACTTGTCCTTGATCTCGGTGTGCAGCAGGCTGAAGCCGATGTTGAACTTCAGGTTGCGGGCCGGCCGCAGCCCCAGTTCCGCTTCCATGCCATAGCCGACAGCCTTGTCGGCATTGAACAGCACGCCGTTGCCGTTGCTGTCGTTGCCGTTCAACTGGATGTCCGAGACCGTGTAGTAGAAGCCGGTCAGATTGAACGTCAGGGCGTTATCGAGCCAAGCGCTTTTCACGCCCGCTTCCCAGGACGTGTTCTTTTCCGATTGCGCCGTGGAGAAGGGCGAGTTGAACACGGCAGAACGGCCCTGAATGGTCGGACCACGGAAGCCGCGCGCGACACGGGCGAACAGGCTGAGATCCGGCGTGGCGCGATAGAGCAGGCTCAGGTCGAAGCTGGGCTGCGTGTCGGAAAGGCGCACCTTGCGCGCCGCGGTTGCCGGGAACGTCACCACGCCAGCCACGGTATCGGCGGTCTTGAGCAGTTCGGTGGTCTTGGTGTCGTTCGTCACGCGCACGCCGCCGGTCACGCGCAGCTTCTCGGTCAGGTCGTAGCTGGCCTGGCCGAACAGGCCCCAGCTGGTGTTGACGTTGTGCAGAAGAACCCAGTTGTTCGGGTTGGGCGTGGTGCCCAGCGCATTGCTGGTCAGGAAGTACGCGCGCTGATCGAACTCGGTCATATCGCGCGAATCGAAGTAGATGCCCCCGATCTGCCACTTGAACCGGCCGCTATCCGGGCTGGCGAGGCGCAGTTCCTGCGACCACTGGTCCAGCCCGCGCAGCACACCGCGCGACTGGCCGCAACCGGCCGCGCAATAGTTCGGGGCGGTGCCGCCGAAATCGGCCGCTGCGCCGCCGTCGGTGTCGCCACGGCTATAGCCATGGGCGTTTTCATAGGCGGTGATCGACGTCAGCGTGATGCCGCCGAAATCGTAGATCGCCTTCAGCGATGCGCCCTTGGTCTTGTAGGCCTGCGGGTTGTTCTGCGCTTCGTCATAGGAAACCTTCGTCAGGTCCAGCGTATCCGGCACAGCGCGCACGCCCTGCTTGATGGAGCCGCGATAGAAGATCGACGCGGTGCCATCGTAGTCGCGATAGTGACCGGACAGGCGCAGGGTCAGCGCGTCCGAAGGCTTTGCCTCGATCTGCAGGCGCACGTCGCGCTCGTTGAAGCCGCCCATCACATTCTTGCCGGGGACGGTGCCATCGTCGCTGGGGCCGGTGTAGGTGTTGCTGATCCAGTTGTCGCGATGCTGGTAAAGGCCGGACAGGCGGAAGCTCAGCGTGCCGCTGCTGTTGAGCGGGCCACCGACGCCGGCATCGATGTTGACGCTGTTGCGGCTGCCCCAGCTTGCGGACCCCTGGCCGCGCCAGGTAGCGGACGGCTGCACCGTATCGAACTTGACGATGCCGGCGGTGGTGTTGCGGCCGAACAGCGATCCTTGCGGACCGCGCAGCACTTCCACCTGATCGATGTCGAAGGCCGGCGTGGACTTGAGCACGACATGCTCGGCCACCACGTCGTCCTGGATGATCGACACCGGCTGCGACGCACCCAGATAGAAGTCGATGTTGCCAAGGCCACGGATGTAGAACCGCGGAAAGATGCGGCCCGTGGTCGATTCAACGTTGAGGCTGGGGACGCGGCCCGCCAGCGAAAGCAGGGTGTCGGCACCGCCGGCCTGGATGTCGTGCAACGTTTCGGGCTTCATGACGGCAACGGAGACCGGCACGCTCAGGATGTTCTCCTGGCGGCGTTGTGCCGTGACGACGATCGTGTCGGACGATTCCGCCGCTTCGGCGTCAGCCGCCTGGGCCTGTGCCATGGCGGGAGCCACGGGCAGCAGGGCGGTTCCCGCGAGAAGCGCGGAGGCTAAAGATGCGATACGCATTGATTGATTCCCTCATGAGGTGGGATGACGGTCCCTTGCCGACGGCTGCTGCGGTTAAACCCGTCATATTTCAACCTTGTTTCGGCGGGGCCGGTATCGCCTGAAACGAATCGGGCCGGGGTGTCGCATGGGGGCAACAACCCCCGAGAACCCCATCCCCCAAAATGCGAAAGGGCGCCCCGACGGATCGGGACGCCCTTTTCGGCTTTGCCGGGATGCCGGCCGTTACTGATCCAGGAACGAGCGCATCTTCCTCGAACGGCTCGGGTGCTTCAGCTTCCTCAGCGCCTTTGCCTCGATCTGGCGGATGCGTTCGCGCGTCACCGAGAACTGCTGGCCCACTTCCTCCAGCGTGTGATCGGTGTTCATGCCGATGCCGAAGCGCATGCGCAGCACGCGTTCCTCGCGCGGGGTCAGGCTGGCCAGCACGCGGGTGACGGTTTCCTTGAGGTTGGACTGGATCGCGGCGTCCACCGGGATGATCGCGTTCTTGTCCTCGATGAAATCGCCCAGGTGGCTGTCTTCCTCGTCGCCGATCGGCGTTTCGAGGGAGATCGGCTCCTTGGCGATCTTCATCACCTTGCGCACCTTCTCCAGCGGCATGGAGAGGCGTTCGGCCATTTCCTCGGGCGTGGGCTCGCGGCCCTGCTCGTGCAGGAACTGGCGGCTGGTGCGCACCAGCTTGTTGATCGTCTCGATCATGTGGACCGGGATACGGATGGTGCGCGCCTGATCCGCGATCGAGCGCGTGATCGCCTGCCGGATCCACCAGGTCGCGTAAGTCGAGAACTTGTAGCCGCGCCGGTATTCGAACTTGTCGACCGCCTTCATCAGGCCGATGTTCCCTTCCTGGATCAGGTCGAGGAACTGCAGCCCACGGTTGGTGTACTTCTTGGCGATCGAGATCACGAGGCGGAGGTTGGCTTCCACCATTTCCTTCTTGGCGATGCGCGCTTCGCGTTCGCCCTTCTGGACCATGTTCACGATACGGCGGAATTCGCCCAGCGACATGCCGGTGGCGGCCGCGATGTCGGCGATCTCGGCGCGGATGCGCTCCACCGCCGAACCTTCGTTGGCGGCAAACGCGGCCCACTTCTTGTCGCGGCCGGCCAGCGATTGCAGCCAGCCGTCGTCGAGTTCGCGGCCGACGTAGTTATCGAGGAAATCCTTGCGCGAAACCTTGTGGCGTTCGGCCAGGCGCAGCATTTGCCCGCCCAGCGCCGTCAGGCGGCGGTTGAACGCATAGAGGTTGTCGACCAGGTATTCGATCTTGCTGGCGTGGAACTGCACGCTTTCGACCTGCGCGGTCAGATCCTCGCGCAGCTTCTGGTACTGCGATTCCTTCGCCGCCGGAAAATCGTTGCCGATCGCCAGCACGTCGAGCCGTTCGGCCTGGATCTTCTCGAAGCGGCGGAACAGGTCGGTGATCTCGGCGAAGCGCTCAAGCGCGGCCGGCTTCAGCTGCGCTTCCATCTGGGCGAGGCTGAGGGTGTTGTCCTCTTCCTCTTCCTCCACCGGGCGCGCGCGGCGTTCGCGCAGTTCGTCGTCCTCGTCGCCGTCGGCCGGTTCTTCTTCCTCGACTTCGTCCTCGTCCTTGAACGAGGGGCCGGCCGTGGCTTCGCTGATTTCGCCGTCGGCTTCCTCGCCGTCCTCGGAGAGGTTTTCGGGCTGCGGTTCCTTGGACAGCATCGCGTCGAGATCGAGAATCTCGCGCAGCTGCATTTCGCCCGCGTTCAGCGCTTCGGACCACTGGATGATCGCGTGGAAGGTGATCGGGCTTTCGCACAGGCCCATGATCATGGTGTCGCGGCCGGCCTCGATGCGCTTGGCGATGGCGATTTCGCCTTCGCGGCTGAGCAGTTCCACCGCGCCCATTTCGCGCAGGTACATGCGCACCGGATCGTCGGTACGCTCGACGGTTTCCTTGCGCTTGATGATGTCGGGCCGGTCCTCGACGGGATCGACGTCTTCCACGTCTTCCTGCTGGTTGTCTTCCGGATCGACCGCGTCCTCGTCGCTTTCGACGATATTGACGCCCATTTCCGAAATCGCGGCCATGATGTCCTCGATCTGCTCGGAAGACATCTGGTCCTGAGGCAGCGCCTCGTTCAGCTCGTCGTAAGTGATGATGCCACGGCGCTTGGCGCGCGCGATGAGCTTCTTGATGGAAGCGTCATTCAGGTCGATCAGCGGCGCATCGCCGCTATCGGTCTTGTCGTTGGATGCCATTGAACCCCGATACCACTTTGTTCGAGCTGCCGTTGCGTCTTACAATTATAACGAAGCACGAACGCGACCCATTTGCCCCAACCGGGCAAACAAGGCCAGCCTTCGTTCGCGCAAACGTTCTTTTTCCGCTTCGGTTTCGGGGGTAAGTTCGGCTTGATAGCGCCGATTGGCCTCTTCCAGCGCCGATTCCACCTCCGGAAGCTCCACCAGAAGCGCAATCGCGTCGGCCAATTCCCCGGCGCTGCCTTCCCGCTTCGCGAGAAAGCCGAATCGAATCTCACCAAAATCCGTTGCGGTCGGCGTGCGCAGACGCCGCTCCTGCAATATGGTCCGGATATGTTCGCTTTCAAGAGCGGCGCCCGATGGGCCGGCCGAATCGGCCAGCACCAGCAAGGCATCGAGCGTGGCCGCCATGTCCGCTTCCGCCGGATGCAGCCGGGCGAGGCTTTCGGCATGGGGCGCGATCAGGTCCGGCTGTTCGACCAGCCCCGCGATCACCGCCGCGATCAGCCGGTCGCGCGTGCCCACCCGCTGTTGCAGGCGGTTCGCCTGTTCGGCGGGCAAGGGCGGCGGCGCGGGTTTCCACGGCTGGCCTTTGCCGCGCGGCGCGGCTCCGCCGCCCTGGCGGGGCTGGAACGGCGCGCGTTCCTTGCGAGCGAAGGCGAGTTCGCCGAACCGCTCGTTGAGATCGCGGCGGTAGAGCGCCTTGATGTCGGGGTGCTGGATGGTGTCGCAATGCGCCATCAGCCGCGCCTTCAACCCGGCCTTGTCCTCCGGTGTCGCCAGCGGCAGGGCATCGCGCTCGGCGGCCCACAGCACGTCGATCAGGCTGCGCGCCTCGCTCAGCAGGGCCTCCATCGCCTGCGGTCCATCGCGCTTCACCACATCGTCCGGGTCCATGCCGCCGGGCAGGGTGACGATGCGCAGGCTGTGGCCGGGGCGGAGCAGGGGCAGGGCGCGGGTGATCGCGCGCATCGCCGCGCGTTGTCCCGCAGCGTCGCCATCGAAGCACAGCGTCGGGCATTCGACCACGCGCCACAGCCGTTCTATCTGGTGTTCCGTCAGCGCGGTACCCAGCGGCGCGACCGCCTCGGCGATCCCCGCCGCCGCCAGCGCCACCACGTCCATGTAGCCTTCGACGACGACGATCCGCCCGGCATTGCGCGCGGCCGGCGCGGCGCGGTGCAGGTTGTAAACCGTGCGTCCCTTGTCGAACACCGGCGTGTCGGGCGAATTCAGGTACTTTGGCGCATCCGTTTTTTCGGCGCTGAGGATGCGCCCGCCGAACGCGATCACCCGCCCGCGGGGATCGAGGATCGGCAGCATCAGCCGGCCCCGGAACCGGTCATAGGGATCGCGGCCTTCCACCACGATGCGCAGGCCGGCCTCGATCAGCATGGCATCGGGGAAGGCGGAAAGCGCCTCCTTCAGCGCGGTGCGGCTGTCGGGCGCGAAGCCGAAGCCGAAATCGCGCACGATCCGTTCGGGGAATCCGCGCGAGGCCAGATAGCGCCGCGCGTCCGCGCCGCGCTCCTCGTGCAGGCTGCGCGCGAAGAAATCCTGCGCCGCGGCCATCACGTCGTGCAGCGATTTCTGCTGCTCCGCGCGCTGCGCCATGCGCGGATCGGGCGCGGGCACTTCCATGCCGGCCTCGACCGCCAGTTCCTTCACCGCATCCATGAAGGGCAGGCCCTGATGGTCGGTCATCCAGCGGATCACGTCCCCGTGCGCGCCGCAGCCGAAGCAGTGGTAGAAGCCCTTTTCGTCGTTGATCGTGAAGCTGGGCGTCTTTTCGTTATGGAACGGACAGCACGCCTTGAACTCCCGCCCCGCCTTCTGCACGCGCACCGTCCGCCCGATCACGCCCGAAAGCGAAATGCGGGAGCGCAGTTCGTCCAGCCATTGCGGGGACAGGCTCATGCAGCGCCTCCGCCCCGACGGGGGCGAGTCCACAAACTCCCCTCCCGCCTTCGGGAGGGGGCGGGAGGGCAGTTTTGTGTCACCCCGCCAGCGCCGCCTTCACCAGTCCGCTGGCCTTGCCCATGTCGAGCTGGCTGCCGTGCTTCGCCTTGAGCGCGGCCACCACCTTGCCCATGTCCTTCATGCCGGCCGCGCCGGTTTCGGCGATGATCGCGGCGATCGCGGCCTTCGCGTCATCGTCGCTCAACTGCGCGGGGAGGAATTCCTCGATCACCACGAGTTCGGCTTTCTCGACCTCGGCCAGTTCCTGCCGGCCGCCCTGTTCGTAGAGCGTGATCGATTCGCGGCGCTGCTTGGCCATCTTCTGCAGCACGTCGACCACGATCACGTCGTCGTCGGGAACGGTGGCGGCGGTGCGCAGTTCGATGTCCTTGTCCTTCAGCTTGGCAAGGATGAGGCGGACGGCGGCCAGGCGGGCCTTGTCGCCCGCCTTCATGGCAGAAACCTGCGCGGCCTTGATCGAGTCGCGGATCATGATGTCTGTACGTTTCCTGTGGATGGTCGCCGCAAGCCGGCGGAAGAAACGCATGTAGGATAAACTTTCTCAATCCGCTAGGTTGACGGTGCGGCGTGGCAGGTCTAGCGGGCGAGCCTTAGCGACATCGTCAGAACCCTTACCAACGGAGCGCCCCACATCATGGCCGACCCCGCACTTTCGCACGCGCCTCAACCAGAAGGTGCGACGGGAGTCCTCGTGCTTGCGGATGGATCGGTCGCGTGGGGACGAGGCTTTGGCGCGGTCGGCTCGGCCGTGGGAGAGGTGTGCTTCAACACCGCGATGACCGGCTATCAGGAAGTGATGACCGATCCGTCCTATGCGGCGCAGATCGTCACCTTCACGTTCCCGCACATCGGCAATGTCGGCACCAATGCCGAGGACATGGAAAGCCATGACGTGCCCGGCGCGGTGGGCTGCGTGGTGCGCGAGGACGTGACCGCGCCCGCCAGCTTCCGCGCGCAGGGCACGTTCCCCG
Source organism: Novosphingobium sp. MD-1 (assembly GCF_001014975.1). Lineage (GTDB taxonomy): Bacteria > Pseudomonadota > Alphaproteobacteria > Sphingomonadales > Sphingomonadaceae > Novosphingobium. The sequence goes on from NZ_BBXA01000030.1 coordinate 97,875, forward strand.
CATGGATGGAAAAGCACGGCAAGATCGGCCTTGCCGGGGTCGACACCCGCGCGCTGACCCGCCGCATCCGCCTGTCCGGCGCGCCCAACGCGGTGATCGCGCACGATCCCAAGGGGCAGTTCGATATCGACGCGCTGCTGGAAAAGGCGCGCAACTGGCCGGGCCTTGAAGGCATGGACCTTGCCCGCATCGTCACGCGCGACGGGCAGGAGGAATGGCAGGGTTCGGTCTGGCGGCTGGGGCAGGGCTATGGCCGCTCCCCGCACGACAAGCGCCCGCACGTCGTCGCCATGGACTTCGGCGCGAAGGACAACATCTTCCGCAATCTGGTGAAGGCCGGGGCGGGGGTGACGGTGGTGCCGGCGGAAACCTCGCTGGAAACGATCCTGTCGCTCAACCCCGATGGCGTGTTCCTCTCGAACGGCCCGGGCGATCCGGCGGCGACCGGCGCCTATGCCGTGCCCGTAATCCAGGCGCTGCTGGAGCGCGACGTGCCGATCTTCGGCATCTGCCTTGGTCACCAGATGCTGGGCCTGGCCGCCGGCGCGAAGACGGTGAAGATGCACCAGGGCCACCGCGGCGCCAACCACCCGGTCAAGCGGCTGGAACAGGGCGTGGTGGAGATCACCAGCATGAACCACGGCTTCGCGGTGGACAACGCCAGCCTGCCGGCGAACGTGATCGAAACCCACGTTTCGCTGTTCGACGGGTCGAACTGCGGCATCGCGATTGCGGGCAAGAAGGCGTTCGGCGTGCAATACCACCCGGAAGCCTCGCCGGGGCCTCAGGACAGTTTCTATCTGTTCGAGAAGTTCGTGGGGATGCTGGGATGAACGCCAACGCCTTCACCCCCTCTCACCCTTCAGGGGGAGAGGGTTGGGGAGAGGGGGCTTTCCGGATCCCGCCCCAAGGCCATCAGGATCGTCCGCGCGACGCCTTCGGGATTGGTCATGACGTCCGCGTTAGTGAACCGGAGCACCCGGTAGCCGCGCGCTTCGAGGTCGGCCGTTCGCCGCGCGTCGTAAGCGATATCCGAACCGTGGGTTTCCCCGTCGATCTCGATGACCAGCCGTTCCGAGCGCGCGGCGAAGTCGGCGATGTACGGCGCAAGCACGACTTGCCGCTGAAACTTGAAACCAAGACGGCCGGCGCGAACGATCTGCCACAGCCGGCGTTCCGGCTCGGTCATTTCGCGCCGCAGCTCCCGCGCCCGGGTTCGCGTGCCCTCGTGTCGCTTCATCGTGTCGCAGCCCCCTCTCCCAACCCTCTCCCCCTGAAGGGTGAGAGGGCTTCAATACTGTAAGGCCCTCGCATGCCCAAACGCACTGACATCTCCTCGATCCTGATCATCGGCGCCGGGCCGATCATCATCGGCCAGGCTTGCGAGTTCGATTATTCGGGCACGCAGGCGGTGAAGGCGCTCAAGGAAGAGGGCTATCGCATCGTCCTGGTCAACTCGAACCCGGCCACGATCATGACCGATCCCGAGATGGCGGACGCGACTTATGTCGAGCCGATCACGCCGGCGATCGTCGCCAAGATCATCGAGAAGGAGCGCCCCGACGCGATCCTGCCGACGATGGGCGGGCAGACCGCGCTGAACACCGCGCTGGCGCTGGCGCAGGACGGCACGCTCGAAAAGTTCGGCGTGACCATGATCGGCGCCAATGCCGAAGCGATCGACAAGGCCGAGGATCGCCAGAAGTTCCGCGATGCGATGGACAAGATCGGCCTCGAATCCGCGCGTTCCGGCGTGGCGCACACGGTGGACGAGGCGCTGGCGGTGCTGGAGACGACCGGGCTGCCCTCGATCATCCGCCCCAGCTTCACGCTGGGCGGCACCGGCGGCGGGATTGCCTACAACCGGGAAGAGTTCGTCAAGATCGTGCGCGGAGGCCTTGAGGCCAGCCCGACTACCGAGGTGCTGATCGAGGAATCGCTGCTCGGCTGGAAAGAGTACGAGATGGAAGTCGTCCGCGACCGGAACGACAACGCCATCATCATCTGCTCGATCGAGAACGTCGATCCGATGGGCGTCCACACCGGGGATTCGATCACCGTCGCCCCGGCGCTGACGCTGACCGACAAGGAATACCAGATCATGCGCAACGCATCGATCGCGGTGCTCCGTGAAATCGGCGTGGAAACAGGTGGTTCGAACGTTCAGTTCGCGGTCAACCCGAAGGATGGCCGCCTGATCGTGATCGAGATGAACCCGCGCGTGTCGCGGTCCTCGGCGCTGGCGTCCAAGGCTACCGGCTTCCCCATCGCCAAGGTCGCGGCCAAGCTGGCGGTGGGCTATACGCTGGACGAGATCGTCAACGACATCACCGGCGCGACGCCGGCCTCGTTCGAACCGACGATCGACTACGTCGTCACCAAGATCCCGCGCTTCGCGTTCGAGAAGTTCAAGGGCGCCGAACCGCTGCTTGGCACCGCGATGAAGTCCGTGGGCGAAGTGATGGCGATTGGCCGCAACTTCAAGGAATCGCTGCAAAAGGCGCTGCGCGGGCTGGAAACCGGGCTGGACGGCTTCAACCGCGTGGTCGCGCTGGAGGGCGCGGACCGCGACGAGATCAACGCGGTCCTTTCGCGCGCCACGCCCGAACGCCTGCTCGCGGTCGGCCAGGCCTTCCGCGAAGGCTTCTCAGTGGAGGATATCCATGCCGTCACCAAGTACGAGCCGTGGTTCCTGCGCCACATCGAGGAAATCATCGCCGAGGAAAAGGCGATCCTGGAAAATGGCCTGCCGGTCGACGCGGCGGGGCTGCGGCGGCTGAAGGCCATGGGCTTTTCGGACAAGCGCCTGGCCACCCTGGCGGTGCGGTCGGTCCATGTCGCGGGCGGCATGGCGGAAACCCAGGCCAAGCGTTCGGGCCTGCTGCACGATGCGCTGCGCGCCATGGCGGGGGCCACCAGCGAGGACGAGGTGCGCAAGCTGCGCCACCGGCTCGGCGTGCGTCCGGTATTCAAGCGCATCGATAGCTGCGCGGCCGAATTCGAGGCGGTGACGCCCTACATGTATTCGACCTACGAAGGCGGGTTGTTCGGCGAGCCGGAGAACGAGGCCGCGCCTTCGGACCGGCGGAAGATCGTGATCCTCGGCGGCGGCCCGAACCGCATCGGGCAGGGCATCGAGTTCGACTATTGCTGCTGCCACGCCTGCTTCGCGCTGGAAGATGCCGGGTTCGAGACCATCATGGTCAACTGCAACCCGGAAACCGTCTCCACCGACTACGATACCTCCGACCGCCTCTATTTCGAGCCGCTGACGGCTGAGGACGTGCTGGAGATTCTCGAAGTCGAAAAGGCGAACGGCGAGCTTGTCGGCGTGATCGTGCAGTTTGGCGGGCAGACGCCGCTGAAGCTGGCGCAGGCGCTGGAAGACGCCGGGATCCCCATCCTCGGCACGTCGCCCGATGCGATCGACCTTGCCGAAGATCGCGAGCGCTTTGCCGCGCTGGTCGAGAAGCTGGGCCTCAAGCAGCCCGCCAACGGCCTGGCGCGCAGCCGCGACGAGGCGGTCGCGGTGGCGGCGCGCATCGGTTATCCGGTGTTGATGCGTCCGTCCTACGTGCTGGGTGGGCGCGCGATGGAGATCGTGGACAGCCAGGCACAGCTTGATGACTACATCGCCACCGCCGTGCAGGTTTCGGGCGACAGCCCGGTGCTGATCGACCAGTACCTGCGCGATGCGATCGAATGCGACGTCGATGCGCTGGCCGATGGCGACGAAGTGACCGTGGCCGGCGTCATGCAGCACATCGAGGAAGCTGGCATCCATTCGGGCGACAGCGCCTGTACGCTGCCGCCCTACAGCCTGCCCGATGACGTGGTGCAGGAAATGGAGCGCCAGGCAGTGCTGCTGGCCAAGGCGCTGGGCGTGCGCGGGCTGATGAACATCCAGTTCGCGGTGAAGGACGGCGAGGTTTACCTGATCGAGGTGAACCCGCGCGCCAGCCGCACGGTACCGTTCGTGGCCAAGGCGATTGGCCAGCCCATCGCCAAGTTCGCGGCGCGGATCATGGCGGGCGAAACGCTGGCCGACTTGCCGGCGATCCGGCGCGAGGTCGATCACATGGCGGTGAAGGAAGCGGTGTTCCCCTTCGCCCGCTTCCCCGGCGTCGATCCGGTGCTGTCGCCCGAGATGAAGTCCACGGGCGAAGTGATGGGAATCGATGCGAATTTCCCGGTCGCTTTCGCCAAGGCGCAATTGGGCGCAGGCGTCAGCCTCCCGCGCAGCGGCACGCTGTTCGTCTCGGTCAAGGATAGCGACAAGGCCATCGTCCTGCCGGCGGTAAAGAAGCTGTCGGGGCTGGGCTTCCACATCGTCGCTACCGGCGGCACGGCGCGTTACCTCGCCGATGCCGGTGTCTCGGTCGAACGGATCAACAAGGTTGCCGAAGGCCGCCCGCACATCGTGGACCGGATCATCGATGGCGACATCGCGTTGATTTTCAACACGACCGAGGGCTGGCAGAGCCACAAGGATTCGCAATCGATCCGTGGCTCGGCGCTGTCGGGCAAGGTGCCCTATTTCACCACGGCCGCCGCATCGGTCGCCGCCGCCGCGGCAATCGAGGCGCTGCAAAGCGCCGACCTTGCGGTTCGTCCGTTGCAGGATTATTATAGCTGAGCTTCCACGTGTTCCCCAGCATCGCGGCGGTGAAAGCCCGGACGGTCGATTGATACGGCTTCCGGTTGGGGACGGTTATCCCTGGTTGCCGTAGCGTTCGCGCCGCGGCGGGCGGGGAGCGAAAGGAAAGAGAAGACGGATGGCAAGTGTGGAAAAGCTGCCGATGCTGGCCGAAGGCTATGAAAAGCTGACTGCCGAGCTGAAAGCGCTGCGCGAGGAGCGGCCGAAGATCGTTGACGCGATCGAGGAAGCGCGCGCCCACGGCGATCTTTCCGAAAACGCCGAATATCATGCCGCCAAGGAGCGGCAGGGCCAGGTCGAAGCCTCCATCGCCGATCTGGAAGACAAGATCAGCCGCGCGCAGATCATCGATCCGACCAGCCTTTCGGGCGATCGCATCGTGTTCGGCGCTACGGTGACGCTGCTCGATGATGCCGACAAGCCCGTGCGTTATCAGATCGTGGGGCAGGCCGAAGCGGACGCCAAGGTGGGCCGCATCAGCTACAATTCGCCGCTGGGCCGCGCGTTGATCGGCCGCAAGGTAGAGGACGAGGTCGAGGTGACGGTGCCGTCGGGCGACAAGTTCTACGTCGTCGAAAAGATCGAATTCATCTGAGCTTCGAAGTGTAACAGCCTGTTTGAAACCCGACATCCCAGCTTTCGCTGGGATGTCGGGCGGACCATACAAAAAGCCCCGGATCGCTCCGGGGCTTTTTTGTTTGCCTGAGGTCAGGCCTTGGGCAGTTCTGGTTCGAGTAGCCGGTGCAAGTGAACGATCACATAGCGCATTTCCGCATCATCCACGGTGCGTTGCGCGGCAGCGCGCCAGGCTTCTTCGGCGCTGTGATAGTCGGGGAACACCCCCACGACGTCGATCTTGTTGAGGTCGACGAATTCGAGGCCCTGGGGGTCCTTGACCCGCCCGCCCATAACGAGGTGCAGCTTCTGCATGGCAGCCTTTTCCATTGGGGAGGAAACGTGCGTGCCACTGACAAAATGATGCGCGAATGGCAAGTGCGACAAATGGCTTATTCGCGCCCTTGTTGGGTTATTTGCGCAATCTGGTCGCAATTTCGATAAGGCGGCGCAGCGCGGTTTCCCCCACCTCGCGCGCGGACGATACCGCGACCTCGGTCAGGTCGACCGCGCGCTTGCGGGCTTCCTCGCCACCTTCGGCGATCTTGCCGCCCACGGTGCCGCCGATGTCTTCCAGCTTGGCCACGCCGTCGCGCCCCGCGTCGGCCGCGCGCGAGGCATAGGCCGACGCGATTTCGGCGCCCAGCGCGGCGAGCGCCGCGGCGCGCTTGCCCAGGCGCGAATCCACGACTTCCCGCGCCGCCGAACGGCGCTTGGGCCAAGCGCGGGCGACCAGCGCACCAAGAAGAATGCCGCCCGCCAGCATGGCAACAGGATGTTCGTCGACGAGCGTCTTCACGGTCTTCGCCGGGCCGGAAGCGGCCACCCGCGCCTTGGCCGCTTCCACTTTTTCGCGAACGGCCGCATTGGGATCGTGTTCACCGGTCTTGGTTTCGTCGCTCACATCATTCTCCTTGGGCAATGGCCAGCCAGCGCCCGGCGATCCGGGACAGGGGCGCGCGCAACAGCCAACCCGCAACGGCCGCGACCGTCAGGCCCAGCACGGCCTTGTTTTCGCTGGCGATATCGCGGGCCATGTCGATGGTTTCAACGATTTCGCCGGCGGCATGTTCCCGGATGCGGCGGCCGATCGGTTTCTCCGCCAGCCCCTCGCGCAGGGCGGAAATGTCCTCTCGCACCAATTGCCAGGCGTCCTCGCGCAACTGGCGCGCCTCTTCGAGAATGGCGGAATCCCGGCGCTCGCTCATGTTTCCGTGCCCTTGCCCAGCAAGGCCGCGCGCGCCTTGCGGAAACGCCCCACGGCCGTGGCGAAGCACGCCGCAGCAAGTCCGCCGAGCCCCAGCCCGACAAACGCGAGCGCCCCCCACGGCGTCAGAAGCGGGGTAAGCGCCAGCAGCAGCCCGACCACCAGCGCCACCAACGTGAAGAAGGCGAAGGCCAGTGCCAGCAGCAACAGCGCGACAATGCCTTTCGCGCGGCCCCAGCCATAGGTGGCGCGCGCGCGGGCATAGGCCAGTTCCGCCTCGAACAGCGTCTGGCCATCATCAATCAGGGCGCGCAGGGTTCCGGTCAGCGAGGCATCGGCCTCGCCAGCCGGAACCTCGGTGCCGGATTCGGGCGGGGATGGGGGCGACATACGTCGTTCAGGCGGTGCGCGTCTCTGCCCTTACGCGTCCCCGTCGCCAGACCCGCGCACCAGCCGCGCCAGCAGGAAGCCGGCGACGGCAGCGATGCCGATCGCGGTGGCAGGGCTTTTGCGAACGAATTCCTTCACATCGTTGCCGAGTTCGGAAACGTCCTTCGATTCGAGCTTGGCCGCCGTTTCCTGGATGCTGCGCGCGGCGGAACGGGCATAATCGCCATACTGCACGCCCAGCTTTTCGTCGATCGTGCCGGCGGTGTCGGAAATGGTCTTGCCCAGCACCGTCAAGGCGTCGCTTGCCTTGCTCTTGCCATCGGTCGCGAGCGAGATCGCCTTTTCCTTGGCTTGACCGGCATAGAGCTTCGCGTCCTCGCTCCAGTCGCCGGCCTTTTCGGTCACGGTCGCCTTGTAGGCGGCTCCGCGCTCCATCGCCTCGCCTTTCAGCTTTTCAGCGCTGGCCTTGGCGTCTTCAACCGCCTTGCTGAAGCGTGACTTGCCGGTTTCCGCAGCGGCGGCCGCTTCTTCAACGGCTTCGGTCACGGTTTCCGCGACGTCGGCGGCGGCGGTGGTGCCCTTGGCGGTGGATTTGGCCATTTTCCTGTCTTCCTTCGAACTGTGAGGCCCGGCCGGCCCGGTGACAACGACTAGCGCATCCTGGACCATTGGGCAAAGCGCCTGCGAATTCACGACGGGGTGTCCCGCTGCAATGCACCAACGCGGGTTGCGCCCGCCGGTTCCAGCCGATAGGAGCCGGCGCCAAAGGCGATGTCCAGCCTCTTTTCGCCCATTTTCAGGGAGTCTGCCATGACCGCGATCATTGACATCCACGCCCGCGAGATTCTCGACAGCCGCGGTAATCCCACCGTAGAGGTCGATGTGCTGCTTGAAGACGGCAGCTTCGGCCGCGCGGCGGTTCCCTCGGGCGCTTCGACCGGCGCGCACGAAGCGGTCGAACTGCGCGATGGCGACAAGGGGCGCTATCTCGGCAAGGGCGTGACCAAGGCGGTGACCGCCGTCAACAGCGAGATTTCCGAAGCGCTGATCGGGCTTGACGCCGAAGACCAGCGCGACATCGACCTGGCGATGATCGCGCTCGATGGCACCGAGAACAAGGCGCGGATCGGCGCCAACGCCATCCTCGGCACCAGCCTGGCCGTGGCCAAGGCCGCTGCCGACGCGCGCGGCCTGCCGCTATATTCCTACGTCGGCGGCGTTTCGGCGCATGTCCTGCCCGTGCCGATGATGAACATCATCAACGGCGGTGAACATGCCGACAATCCGATCGACTTCCAGGAATTCATGATCATGCCGGTTGGCGCGCCGACGCTGGCCGAAGCCGTGCGCTGGGGCGCGGAAGTGTTCCACACGCTGAAGAAGGGTCTGCACGAAAAGGGCCTGGCGACGGCGGTGGGCGACGAAGGCGGTTTCGCGCCCAACCTGGCCAGCACCCGCGACGCGCTCGATTTCGTGATGGCCTCGATCGAAAAGGCGGGGTTCAAGCCCGGCGAGGACATGGCGCTGGCGCTCGACTGCGCTTCCACCGAGTTCTTCCGCAACGGCAAGTACGAGATCAGCGGCGAAGGCCTCTCGCTCTCGCCTGAAGCCTTTTCGGATTATCTCGCGGCACTTTGCGATGCCTATCCGATCCGCTCGATCGAGGATGGCATGAGCGAGGACGATTTCGAGGGCTGGGCCGCGCTCACGGCGAAAGTCGGCAAGCGCGTCCAACTGGTTGGCGACGATCTGTTCGTGACCAACCCGAAGCGCCTTGAAATGGGCATCGGCAAGGGGCTGGCCAATTCGCTGCTGGTCAAGGTCAACCAGATCGGCACGCTGACCGAAACGCTGGAGGCCGTCTCGATCGCGCAGCGCAACGGCTACACCGCCGTGATGTCGCACCGTTCGGGTGAAACCGAGGACGCCACGATCGCGGACCTGGCGGTTGCCACCAACTGCGGCCAGATCAAGACGGGGTCGCTGGCCCGGTCGGACCGGCTGGCCAAGTACAACCAGCTCATCCGCATCGAGGAAGAACTGGGCGCTTCGGCGAAGTACGCGGGCAAGGGCGCGTTCGGCCGGCTCTCGGCCTGATCCGGTCCTTCCGGCGCGAACCGGCTGACGGTTCAGGCAAAAGGCCGGGGCGCAGGCGCGCTCCGGCCTTTTGCTTTTGCCGGTGGGCCATTTTGCTGGCGGGCCATCGCCTGTTAATCGATCGCTTAAATTCCGCTTCACAACCGCTCTTCTCTCTGCCAGCTTGGCGGTGGGAGAGAAGAGCATGGTCGATTTTCCGAGGAAGCCCGCCGAAGTCGATGCGGGATGGCTGGAGGCGCGCCTGCGGGAAAGCGGCGCGCTGGGCGATGCGCGCGTCACCGGCATGGCGTGGGTGCCGATCGGCACCGGCCAGGTCGGCGATACCGCGCGTTTCACCTTGACCTATGACCGGGAAGGCGCGGGGCCGGCCACGGTGGCGGGCAAGTTTGCCTCCGCTGACGAAACCAGCCGTGGCACGGCTGCAACGTTGCAGCTCTATACCAAGGAAGTGACATTCTACCGCGAGGTGGCGGCGCTGCTGGATGCAAGAGTGCCTCGCACGTTCGCGGCGGAAGTAGATGAGAACGGGCAGGAATTTGTCCTTCTGTTCGAGGATCTGGCGCCCGAGCGTGGCGGCAACCAGTTGCTCGGCTGTAGTATCGACGACGCGCGCGCCGCCATTCGCCAAGCGGCGGCGATCCACGCTCCCAGCCGCAACCACGCCGCCATTCTGGGCCAGCCCTGCTTCCAGCCCCAACCGGCGCTGACCGGGCAGATGGCCGCGCTCTATCCGCAGGCCCATGCCGTGTTCCGGGAACGCTACGATGGGCAACTGGCACCTGAACTGATGCGGGTGTGCGATGAACTCAATGCCCTGATCGGCGGCTGGTTCGGCCGCTTGCTGCCCGATCCGGGGCTCGTCCACGGCGATTTCCGGCTCGACAACATGCTGTTCGGCGTGGGGAACGGCGCCGAACCGATTGCGATCGTGGACTGGCAGACGACCGGGATCGGCTGCGGACTGACCGACGTGGGCTATTTCATGGGGTGCGGCATTGGCAGCGCCTTGCGCCGCCCGCACGAGGACGAACTGCTCGACCTCTATTGCGCCGAGATGAGCCGGCGTGGCGTGCCCACCGCGCGCGATGCGATCTGGACGCGCTATCGTCTGGGCGCGCTCCACGGCGTGTCCACGGCGGTGTTCAGCGCCGCGTTCGTGGTGCGGACCCCGCGCGGCGACGAGAATTTCCTGTCGATGGCAACCGGCGCCTGCGAACTGGCGCTCGACCACGACAGCATCGGCGCGCTGCGCCACTTCCTGGAGACCGGAACATGCTGACCAAGGGCGATGACTTTCCGCTGCACCAGACGCCCGAGCCCGTCGCCTATGCCGGCACGGACCGGAATTTCTACGATCGCTATTTCTTCAACGGTTATGCGCCGGACGGTTCAGGCTTCTTTGCGGTGGCCTTTGGCATCTATCCGCACCTGAACGTGGCGGATGCCCATTTTTCCTATATCCGCAACGGCATCCAGCATTGCCTTCATGCATCGCGCGAACTGAATATGGAACGGTTCGACCTGACGGTGGGGCCGATCTCGATCGAGGTGGTCGAGCCGCTGCGCAAGCTGGTGGTGCGCGTCAACGGTGAGGGGATCGCCGCCGAACTGGCCTTCACCGGCCGTGCCTTTCCCATCGAGGAGCCGCGCTTCACGTTCCGCATCGGGCCGCGCGCGTTCATGGATTACACGCGGCTGACGCAGAACGGGCATTACGGGGGCTGGGTGGAAGTGGACGGCGTGCGTGAGGCGCTGCACCCGCAGACGGCCGGCACGCGCGACCGCAGCTGGGGCGTGCGTCCGGTGGGCAGCAGCGATACGCAGCCGTTTGGGCACGGCGTGGTTCCGTCGTTCTTCTGGCAATGGACGCCGATCAACCTGCCCGATCGCAGCCTGTTCTACCATATCAACGCGGATATGCACGGCGCGCCGTGGAACACGCGGGCGGTGATCGCGCCGGATGGTGCTGGCGCGCACGATCACTACGAAACGCCTTCGGCAACCCTGGTATCCCCGCTGGCGGCGGGCTCGCGCTGGCCGGCTTCGGGCAAGCTGGCGATCGCGACGCCGGACGGGCCGTTGACGGTGTCGTTCGAACCGCTCGTGCGCTTCCAGATGCGCGGGATCGGCTACACTTCGCCCAAGTGGGGCCACGGGCTGTATCACGGGCCACTGGAGGTCGAGCGCGAGGACATCGATCTTGATGCCTGCGATCCCGCCCGGCCGGACAACTTCCACGTCCAGATCGTGTCCAGAGTGACGACCAGCGCCGGCGAGGAAGGCGTGGGCGTGTTCGAACAGCTTGTGCTTGGTCCATACGCCCCGATGGGGCTGCAAGGCATGGACGTGGCCTGAAGACCGATCCGGGGCCTTGTGAGGCCCCGGGCACGGCTTCTCAGTCGAGCGCTTTGGTCAGCGCGGCAACCTGCGCCGCGCTCAGTTCCAGTTCCATCGCCTCGACCAGATCGTCGACCTGATCGGCGGTGGTGGCGCTGGCGATCGGCGCGGCAATGCCGGGCTGGCTCAGCAGCCAGGCCAGCGCGACCTGGCCCAGCGTGGCTTCGGTCTCGGTGGCGATGCGGTCCATCACCGGCAACAGCCGCTTGCCCGGCTCGGCATACTTGCGCAGGCCTTCGCCACGCGGATAGCGCGCGAAATCGGCGTCCTTGCGGTACTTGCCTGTCAGGAAGCCACTGGCGAGTCCGAAGAACGGCAGCATCGCCACATCATTCTGGACGCAGAACGCCTGCAGTTCGGGCGGATAGGCATCGCGTTCGAGCAGGTTGTACTGGTTCTGCAGCACGCCATAGGCCGGCGCGCCGGCCGCTTCCGCCGCCTTCTGCGCCGAAGCCAGCCGGTCGAGCGAGAAGTTGGAAGCACCCGCTTCGCGGATCAGCTTCCGGTCGAACAGCGCCTTGAACCCTTCGGCCACTTCGGCCTGCGGGGTCTGCTCCTCGTCGCGGTGCGCGTAATAGAGATCGATATAGTCGGTACGCAGGCGTTCGAGCGAGGCCTGGCAGCGTTCGAGCAGGCGCGCCGGGGCAAGCCCGCCGGCCTCGCCGGCCATGTTGGTTTTGGTGGCGATGCGCATGTGCTTGCGCACGCCGCGCGATTCCAGCCATTCGCCGATGACGGTCTCGCTTTCCCCGCCCTTGTGGCCGGGAACCCAGACTGAATAGCCTTCGGCCGTATCGATCATCCGGCCGCCGTTTTCGTAGAAGGCGTCCAGCACTTCGAAGCTGCGGTCCCGATCGATCGTCCAGCCGAAGACGTTTCCGCCCAGGACCAGCGGGATGCCGGACAGCGAGGGGTGTTTGCCGCTCATGCGAAGCGCTCCTTCAGCGCGAGCAGGGCAAGCGCGGCCTTGGCGGCTTCGCCACCCTTGTCCTTCTGCGCGGGATCGGCGCGGACGATCGCCTGCGCTTCGTTCTCGACGGTGAGAATGCCGTTGCCAATGGCGATGCCGTCCATGGTCAGCGCCATGATGCCGCGCGCGCTTTCGCCGGCGACGATCTCGAAGTGGTAGGTTTCGCCCCGGATCACCACGCCGATGGCGACGAAGCCGTCATAGTCCCCGCTCTGGTCGGCCAGCGCGATCGCGCCGGGGATTTCCAGCGCGCCGGGAACGGTAATGACTTCCGCCTTGTGGCCGGCCGCCTTGAGCGCCGCCTTGGCGCCCGCGATCAGCATGTCGTTGAGGTGGTCGTAGAAACGGGCTTCGACAATCAGAAACTTGGCCATGGCCGATTACTCCTCGGGGATCGGCCGTTCGCCGACGATATTGAGGCCATAGCCTTCGATGGCCACGACGTTGCGGTGGGCGTTCGATAGCAGCGTCATGTCGTGTACGCCAAGATCGGCCAGGATCTGCGCCCCGATGCCGTAGCTGCGCAGGTCCATGTCCGGTCCGCCGCCGCCGCCGCGCGCCGGATCGGCTTCGGGCGGATTGAACAGCAGCACGATCACGCCGCCGCCGGCCTTGCCCATTTCCACCATCGCGCGCTGGAGCGTGCGCTTGCGCGGGCCGGGCTGGCCCAGCAGGTCGTGGAAGGCGGAGAAGGTGTGGACGCGGGTCAGCGTCGGTTCGCCGGGGATGACCTGGCCCTTCTGGAGCACGAGGCTTTCGGTGCCATCGACCTTGTTACGATAGGTGAGCAGGCGCCAGTCACCGCCATAGTCCGACGTGAAGGGCACCTCGGCCACCTTGGTGACAAGGTGATCGTGCCGGCGGCGGTATTCGATCAGGTCGCGGATCGTGCCGATCTTGAGGCCGTGGCGGCGGGCGAAAGGCACGAGATCGTCCATGCGCGCCATGGTGCCATCATCGCGCATGATCTCGCAGATCACGCCCGAGGGATTGAGACCGGCAAGGCGCGAGATGTCGACCGCCGCTTCGGTATGGCCGGCGCGCACCAGCACGCCGCCGTCGCGCGCGATCAGCGGGAAAACGTGACCGGGGGTGACGATGTCGTCGCGGGTCTTGCCGGCATCGATGGCCACCGCGACGGTGCGGGCGCGGTCGCCGGCGGAAATGCCGGTGGTCACGCCTTCGCGCGCTTCGATCGAGACGGTGAAGGCGGTTTCATGGCGCGTGCCGTTGTTGCGGCTCATCAGTTCCAGGCCGAGCTGTTCGCAGCGCGCGCGGGTGAGCGTGAGGCAGATCAGGCCGCGTCCGTGCGTGGCCATGAAATTGATGGCATCCGGCGTAGCCATCTGCGCGGGGATGACCAGATCGCCCTCGTTCTCGCGATCCTCGTCATCGACCAGGATGAACATCCGGCCATTGCGCGCTTCCTCGATGATCTCCTCGATGGGAACGAGCGCAGGCGCATCGTCGCTCTCGCTGAGGACGCGCTCAAGCTTCGCAAGCGTGTCTGCCGTGGGGTTCCAGTTCGGCTGAGTCACGTCGCGCAGGGTGTTGGCGTGGAGGCCAGCGGCACGCGCGAGGCCGGAGCGGGACATGCCGCCATCGACGATGAGTCGGCGGATGCGTTCGATGAGGTCAGTAGACATGATTCGGGTATTTCACATTGCAGTGTGTAGTGCAAGCGGGGAATGTGACATCGTAATATCGCGAAAATTTCAGTTAACTGTGTCATTAAAATCACGCGCTGAATGGGTTGCCGCTACGGCAAGGCGCGAATGCGAATTGGCCATTGACAAGGAATCCCGCTCGTTATGTCCTGTGTTCCGGGGTAGCCCACATCAACGAGGGGCACCGCTGGAGAGAGAGGTCTGAGCTATGAGGGGCAAGCTTTCCCTGCTTGTTGGCGTATGCGCGTCGGCAGTTGCAACTCCCGCCTTCGCACAGTCTGCTGGTGGATCGGCAGATACCGAAGAAATCATCGTCACAGCGCAGCGTCAGTCGGAACGCCTGCAGGACGTTCCGATCGCGGTGAGCGCGTTTACGCCAGAGGCGCTGGACAAGCAGCAGATCAAGAACACCAGCGATCTGCAATTGTCGCTGCCCAACATCACCTTCACCAAGACGAACTTCACGTCGTCCAGCTTTACGATCCGCGGCATCGGCGACCTTTGCGTGGGCGTGACGTGCGACCAGGCCACCGCCATCCACCTCAATGACTCGCCGCTTTTCCAGACCCGTCTCTTCGAAGGCGAATTCTACGATCTTGCGCAGATCCAGGTTCTGCGCGGCCCGCAAGGCACGCTGTTCGGTCGCAACGCCACCTCGGGCGTGGTCGATCTGATCACAGCCAAGCCCGATCTCAGCAAGTTCGGCGCGTCGGGCGAAGCGGAATACGGCAACTACAACTCGATCAAGGTGAAGGGGATGCTGAATGCGCCCCTGACGGATACGCTCGGCGTCCGCCTTGCCGGGTTCTACCTCAACCGCGACGGCTACACGCTGAATCTCGCCAACGGCAAGCATTACGACGACCGCAATATGTATGGCCTGCGCGCATCGGTGCGCTGGGAACCGACGTCCGGCACGACGATTGACCTGATGGCGCAGTATTTCCGCGAAAAAGACCATCGCATGCGCATCCAGAAGCAGCTTTGCCAGCGCGATCCGACCGGAATCATCGGCTGCCTTAACGGCACGCAGGGCTATGGCGTCACCAACGGGAACAGCACGCTGGCTTCGATCCTGACATCAAAGCAGTTCTTTGCAATTCGTGGACTGCCCGCAGGCCAACCAGGGATGCCGAATTTCGCGCTGGGCGATCTCTATGGCCCCGATAGCTATTCGGGCGTGGTCAATCCGGCCGATCCGCGCGTAATCAACACGGATACCGAGCCGAACTACTTTACCGACGAATGGATCGTCGTGGGCTCTCTGGATCAGGATCTTGGCAAGGGTCTGAGCCTGAAACTGACCGGGAACTTCGAAAGCGTCCGGGTTGACTCGAGCCAGGACTACACGAACTCGATCCAGAGCCGCGCGCTGATCCAGCCGACGCTGAACACGTTGGCGGCGGCTGCTTCGGGCGCGCTGGGAGCGGGCCTTGCCACCTATCTCAAGCCGGTGGCCGATGCGCTGATGCCGAATGGCCCGACCGGAGTCATCTGCACCTCTTTGCCGGAAGAGACGGGCACGGGCGTTTATGGCGGGCACAAATCCTGCGCCATGTCGCCGCAGGACTTCGACCGTTCGGTCCAGTACAACAAGAGCTGGTCGGCGGAAGCGATCCTCAGCTCGAAGTGGGACGGCAAGTTCAACTTCCTGCTGGGCGGCATCTACAGCAAGCTGACGATGTCCGAAAACAGCTATTACGTGAACTCGTTCGGGCTTGACTATTTCGCCGGCGTGGGCGGTGCGTTCACGGCGCTGGGTTCGGCCCTGCCACCCGCCTATCTGGCGACGCCGTTCTACCGGAACAATTCGGACTACCTGAAGGTTTCGAGCTACGGCATCTTCGGCGAAGCGTACTACAAGTTCGATGACCGCATCAAACTGACGCTCGGCCTGCGCTACAACCACGATCAGAAGGACATCATCGCCCGCACGACGGTGTTCAACTGGCTCGTGCCGAACGGTTCGACCAACGCTTACACGTCGCCCTATTTCGGGTCGTATGACGCGGACGCCAATCTGCCGGGCAACCAGCCCTTCCAGGTTCGCAATGCCAAGTTCAACGAACTGACCGGGCGCGCGGTTCTGGACTTCCAGATCACGCCGGACAACCTGATCTATCTGTCCTATTCGCGCGGCTACAAGTCGGGCGGCATCAATCCGCCGCTGTCGCCGATCTTCGCGGTGCCGGAAACGTTTTCTCCGGAATTCGTCAACGCCTTCGAAATCGGATCGAAGAACCAGTTCGGCAAGCTGACGCTGAACCTCACCGGCTTCTACTACAAGTACAAGGATCTGCAGCTTTCGCGCATCGTCGCCCGCACGTCGGTCAACGATAACGTGAGCGCGAATATCTGGGGCCTGGAAGCCGAAGCGATCCTGCGGCCGACGCCGGGGCTGTCGGTGAACATCTCCGCCAGCTATCTCAATACGAAGGTTTCGGAAGACAAATACCTTGCCAACCCGCGTGACTTTGGCGGCGGCCGTTCCGATGCGGTCATCATCAAGGACATCACCAACGCGGCGAACTGCGCCGTCGGGGCCAACACCGCCGGGAATACCGCCGGGGTCAACGCCTTCGTCAACACGGTCAACACCCTTATCAACGCGGGCAGCATTCCCGGCGTTGCAGCGGGTGCCGGCTTGCGGCCAACGACCTCGTTCGGCGCGGGCAGCGGCATCGCCTCGACCGGTGCCTACAGCATCTGCGCGGCGTTGCAGGCGGTTGCTGCAACCAACGGTGCCGCGTTCGATCCGAAGGGCATCACCGTCTATACCTCGGGTATTCCGGTCAACATCAAGGGCAACAAGCTGCCCGGTGCGCCGGACTACAAGGTTGCGGCGGGCGTGCAGTACGAGATTCCGGCCGGCCGTCTTTCGATTACGCCGCGTTTCGACATCGTGCTGACGGGCACCTCGACCGGCAACATCTTCAACGGTGCCGTCAACCGGATCCCGAGCTACACCCAGATCAACGCGCAGGTGCAGATCGATGGTCCGGATCGCCGCTGGTTCATTCGCGGCTTCGTCCAGAATCTGGGCAACTCGAACCCGATCACGGGTCTGTACGTGACGGACCAGTCCTCGGGGAACTTCACCAACATCTTCACGCTTGAACCGCGCCGTTATGGCGTGGCGGCCGGTTTCCGCTTCTGATCGGGGAGGAAAGCGGAAAGGTGGAAGGCGTCGGGAGGCATGCTCCCGGCGCCTTTTCCTTTGGGTGGGACAATTTGTCCTGGCTCCTGCCCGTCGGCTTGGGGCGTGACAGGACGGGCGGGGCGCGGTAAGCGAGCGGGTGATGGGGGAACTGCGCGCCTTCTTGATCGAACATCGCCGTGTGGCGGCGGTCATTGTCGCGTTCGCGCTGCTGATGAAGGCGCTGTTGCCCGCTGGCTACATGGTGGGGCCGGCGCAGGGGCAGAAAATCCTGACTCTCCTCGTCTGTGCCGATGCTTCGGGCGATCATCTCGCTCGTCAGGTTTCCCTGCCGGCTTCCGGCCAGAAGGATGGCAATTCGCCATCGCACGATGTCTGCCCGTTCGCCGGACATGCCTTCGCGGCGCTGGGCGGGGCGGACCCTATCCAGATCGCGCTGGCGATCCTGTTCGTGCTCGCGCTGGGGTTCGCCCCCGCGCCGTTGGCGCGCCTTGCGCGTGCGCGCCACGTCTTGCCGCCGCCCTGCGGCCCTCCGGTCCGCGCCTGACAGCCTGATCATCCTGTCGGATCGGCCGGGCGGCGCGGATGATGCGCCCCCGGCATGCCGGAGTACCCCTGATGTATGAAATACTCGACCGTCCGCGTGGACGGTCTGGCGTGTGCGATAACGGCGCAATCGTCGTCCGCATGCGCGAAAATCGCTCGGCGCTCTCCCATGAGGCGCGCTCCGCCTTTGCCGCGCTGGCGTTCCTGTTGCTGATCCTGTCGATCGTGCCCGTTGTCCATGGGTATTGGCTGGTTCCGGCCTTCTCGCTGGCCGCTGTCACCGCGCTGACGTTCGCGCTGGAGCGGCACCAGAAGCAGGCGGCGCCGGCGGAAACGCTGGAAGTCGGCCCCGGTCGCCTGCGCCATGCCGACAGCCATGGCCGGGTGACGGAATGCGAAGGCCCGTGGCTTTCGTTCCGGGTCGAAGCGCCAACGCCGTCGGCCCTGCGCCTGCTGGTGCGGACCGCGGCCGATGTGGTCGAGATCGGCCGCTGCCTGAGCCTCGACGAACGGCGCGCGGTGGCGCCTGTCATCGCGGCTGCGCTGGGCGCGGCAACGCAGAGCAGGCCGTGAGCGGCCTTTTCACGCTCTCGCCCGCGCGCGCCGCGCACCTGCGTCGGATTCGCCGCCGGACATGGGCCGCCGTGGCCCTGTGCTTCGCGGCGCGTGGGCTGGCCGCTGTGCCGGGGCTGCTGCTGCCGGGCATGGCATCGGCGCTGGACGACGCGGGCGCTGTCTGCGTTTCGTCCGATTGCAGCCGGAAAACAGCGCATGACCGTTCCTGATCCTGACGATGCCGCTCCGCCAGCCGGCGACCGAAGCCTGCGCTGGCTGGTGGTCCTGCTGGTGTCAATCGGCCTGCTGGGTCTGGCGCTGGTGGCGTTCGGCGGCGGCAAGGGAGGACAGCCGGAGAACGCGGGAGGACAGGATGTTGGCGGACAGGGGGCGGACATCGGCGGCCCGTTCACGCTGATCGCGCCTGACGGATCGCCCTTTCCCAGCACCAAGCTGGCGGGCAAACCCTTTGCCATCTTTTTCGGGTTCACCCGCTGCCCGGATGTCTGCCCGACCAGCCTGGCGCGGATGGCCCGGTTGCGCAAGCAACTGGGCGCGGACGGCGGCCGGTTCGAGATCGTGTTCGTTTCAGTCGATCCCGGGCATGACACGCCGGCGGACGTGGGCCGCTATGCCGCGATGTTCGGCACGCCGATCCACGGCCTGACCGGAACCGACGCGCAACTGGCCGCGATCGAGAAGGCCTATGGCGTCTATGTCCAGAAGGTGCCGCAGCCGGGTGGCGATTACACGATCGACCATACCGCCGCGATCTACCTGATGGATGCCGCAGGCCGGTTTGCCGACACGATCAACTTCCAGGAACCCGAAGCGGAATCGCTGGCCAAGCTCAAGCGGCTGGTAGAACGAAGCTGATCCGGACCGCCAACCTCCACGGATTTCTCCCATGATTCAGAGTTTCGCTCTCTACCGCACGATCTGGCGCTGGCATTTCTATGCCGGCCTGTTCGTGGTGCCGATGGTCCTGGTGCTTGCGCTGTCGGGATCGCTCTATCTGTTCAAGCCGCAGATCGAGCGGTGGGAAGAACGGGCTTTCCGCTCCCTGCCTGTTGCGGAAACCGTTTCGCCCGACGCGCAGGGTGAAGCCGCGCTGTCCGCCTTCCCGGGCGCGCGGCTTCATTCCTATCGCCTGCCCGAACGCGAAGGCGATGCCGCGCTGGTCCATATCGCCCTGCCGGGAGGGAAAGGGATGCGCGACGTGTTCGTTTCCCCGCAAGGCAAGGTGCTGGGCAGCCTTGACCCGGACAAGCGGATCATCGCGATCGATCGCGCGGTGCACGGGCAGCTGCTGCTGGGCAAGCGTGGAAGCTGGATCGTCGAGCTGGCGGCGAGCTGGGGCATCGTGATGATCCTGACCGGGCTTTACCTGTGGTGGCCGCGTGGACGGGGGGCGGCGGGCGTGATCTACCCGCGCCTTACACGCGGGCCGCAAGCCTTCTGGCGCGATCTTCATGCGGTGACGGGGTTCTGGGTTTCGGGTCTGGCGCTGGTGCTGCTGGTAACCGGGCTGCCGTGGGCTTCGGTCTGGGGCAGCGCGTTCAAGGCGGTGCGCGCCGAGATGGGCTGGGTCAAGGGCAAGCAGGACTGGACGATCGGCGGGCGCGCCGCCGATGCCGATGATCACGCCGGGCACGATCATGCCGCGATGATGGCGGCGGCCGGGTCCATGCACGCCATGCCGGGCATGGCGCACGATCATGCCGGCGGGCCGACGCCGGTTTCGCTGACCGAGATCGTGGCGGAAGCCCGATCGCGTCACATGGCCTGGCCGGTGATCGTGATGCCACCGGGCGCGCCGGGGGCGTTCGGCGCCAAGCCCTCATCGGCGTGGATCGTGAAGGCGGACACGCAGAACCGTTTGCTCGGTGAAACCTACACGTTCGATGCGCGCACCGGCGCGCAGCGTTCGCACGAGACCTTTGCCGACAAGCACCCGATCGATCGCGTCGTGGGCTATGGCATTTCCTGGCACGAAGGCGCGCTGTTCGGCTGGGTAAACCAGTTGATCGGGGTGATGACCGCGCTGATGCTGGTGACGCTTGCGGTCAGCGGCTTCGTGCTGTGGTGGCGGCGCAAGCCCGGTGGCGTGCTGGGCGCCCCGCCTCTGCCGGCGGTGCCCGCGCGCAAGCGGGGCATGGCCGCGATCGCGCTGATGCTGGCCGCCTTCCTGCCGCTGCTGGCGCTGTCGATGGCGGCCATGCTGGTGATCGAGCGGCTGGTGCTGGTGCGGATCGCGCCCGCCGCGCGCTGGCTGGGTCTGGCGCGGACGGTTTAACGCCGCACCAGTTCCTCCTTTGACGTAACGTGGCCGGCCAGGTCTTCCGGATAGAAGTACACCGGCCGCAACTCGCCCGAAACGTAGCGGCTCACCTGATCGGCGAAGTGAGGGGAGGCGGGGTGGCCGCTTTCGCCCCCGGTGCTGACGGCCCTGGCCTTTACGCGCGTGCCGAATTCCACCACGGCGACGAAGCTGTTGCCGCGTGTGCCGTAATAGCGCTTCGTGCCGGGATAGCGCTGCGCGCCGAACGCGGCGAGCGAGCCCCATTGCGCCGACGTGAAAGGCACGGGCGTGCTGGGCTTCGCGTCATCGAACGTCTGGCGGATCGCGCCGTCGTTGCGCTGGTAGCGGTTGATTTGGCCCCAGGGCACGCGCCAGTCGCCGAAATCGGCCTTGAGCCGGGCGGTCGCTTCGTCCAGCGCGGCAAGGCGCTGCGCATCGGTGGCGTGATCGGCCATCCAGTCCCACACCGTGATGCCCGAACGCTTGGCCTCGTCCGCGCCCTTGGCCCAGAGCGCTTCGCCCCAGAACACGGCAAGGCTGGTCGCCGTGGAATCGAGCGCCCAGCGCTGGTCCCAGCCGCGCAGCAGCGCCACCGGTTCCGCGCGCGCCGGATCGGGAGCCTTGTCGTGCGCGGCGATCAGGCCGGGCAGCAGGCGCGTGAAGGCGGGCAGCCACGGATCGTAGGCGGCGGCGATCAGGCGATCGGGCGTGAAATCGGTGCGGGCCGACAGCACCTTTTCGGCATGGGCGCCGCGCGGGTTCTCGCCCACCTGATCCATGTAGCGGGGAAAGGCCTTCGCCTTCGGGCTGTCCGCCCCGGCAGCGGTCCACGGCCAGTTGTTGACGTTGAACGCCCAGCCGTTCTTCGGGTTCACCACTTGCGGCAGATCGGACAGCGCGTGCAGCCCCTTCCAGTCGGTGGCCGGATCGCTGCCGTCGACCGGCTTGCGGTAATCGAAGCGGTCGTCGCGCACCGGCACGAACTGCGGGTGGAGATAGGCGATCTCGCCCTTGTCGTCGGCGAACAGCGTGTTGTTGGAGGAATTGGCCTTGCGCTCGGCCACTTGCAGGAAGCCCGCCAGATCGCGCGCCTTGGTGCGCAGGAAGCTCTGTTCCAGCGCAGGCACGGGCTTGTTCATCAGCGCGAAGGCGATCCACTTGCCGTCCGCCTCGCGCACGATCGGGCCATGGTGCGTGGCATAAGTGGTGAAGGTGCGCGTGGCCATGGCGCCATCGGGTTTGCGGTAGGCGAGCGTGACCGGCTTCACCGTCACTTTGCGCAAGGCGCCGCCGTAGCGGTAATAGAGATCGCCATCGGGCGAAGGAGCGATCGTTTCGGCGAACTCGTCCACGTTGTCGATACCGCTGGAGGTATGCATCCATCCGGCGTGCTGGTTGAACCCCTGGTAGATGAAGAACTGCCCCCAGGTGGACGCGCCATAGACGTTCAGGCCTTCGCCGCTCGTCACCTGCTGTTCGGAGCGGAAGAAGAAGCTGGTGTGCGGATTGATCAGCAGCAGCGCGTGCCCGTCCTGCGTGTGCGACGGCGCGATCACCATGCCGTTGGAACCCTGCGGCTCGCGGAACTGCGTGCCGCGTTCCAGCGCGGTCATGGCGATGGCGCGCTTTTCGTAGAACGCCTGCAACTGGCTCAGCGGTACGCTTTCGATATCGCCGCCGATGCTGCCTTCGGTGAAACTGAGCGCCATCCACGGTTCGAACCGACTGAGCACGCGCGGCTTCACGTCCGGGTGATCGGCCAGGAAGGCATTGAGCCCGGCGGCCCAGGCGTCCATCAGCGCCTTCAGCCATGGCGAACTGGCGGCGTAATCGGCCTTGAGCACCTCGGGGTCGATGAACAGGCGCTGGCGCAGGTCCGACCACAGCGCGCCTTCGCCCTCGGCCTCGGCCAGCCGGCCCAGGTTGGTGAGGTAGTTGACCTCGATCCGGTTGAAGTCGTCCTCGGCCTGCGCATAGATCATGCCATAGACGGCATCGGGGTCGGTCTGGCCGGTGATGTGGGCGATGCCCCAGTCGTCGCGTTGGATCACCACGTTGCGCGGCGCATCGGCGGCGCGGGCCTGCGGTGACCATGCGCCGAACAGGGCCAGTGCCGCCGCAGAACCGAAATACGCCCGGCCGATGGAGTGCCGCATCTTGTCTTGTCCCTTTGGTGCCGTGAAGCCGGATGGCTTCGTCGCACGCGCCGGGCCATACGCCAAGCGTGGATTCCGGTCAGGCCAGCGCCATCAGGCCAGCGTCATCAAACTGGCGTTTCCTCCGGCCGCGGTGGTGTTGATCGACACGGACTGTTCGCCCACCAGCATCGCCGGTGCATAGCCGCCGGCGGCGCACGGCGCTTCGGCGGTGACGATCGGGCCGGGCAGCGTGGCAAGCGCCTTTTGCACGGCTGCGATGAAGGCGCCGTCTCCGTGGACCAGCGCGCGGGCGAACGGCCCTGCCTGCCGCCAGTCCGTCGGTGCCAGCACCCGCTCTGCCAGCGCGGCGGGCAGGGACGGCAGCAGGGCAGGATCGGCAATGACGGCGGCGTTGCCGTGCGTGGTCGCGTCCTCGATCTGTGCGGCCAGTGCGGCGCCGTCCTGCGCGAACAGGATCACGCGCCCGGCGGGGCCGGTGCGGTAGAGGTTGTGTTCGCCCACCGGGCCGGGCAGCACGACCTCCGCATCCACCGGGAACGGCAGCGCGGGGCGCGGCTGGACAAGGCGCTGGAGATAGAGCGGTCCGCCCGCCTTCGGTCCGGTGCCCGAAAGCCCGTGTCCGCCGAAGGGCTGCACCCCCACCACCGCGCCGATCACGTTGCGGTTGACGTAGATATTGCCGACATGGATGCGGCTGGTGACGCGCGCGATCGTATCGTCGAGCCGGGTGTGGAGGCCGAAGGTCAGTCCAAAGCCCCAGGCGTTGATCGCATCGACCAGCGCGTCGATGTCCTGCCGGCGATAACGGATCACGTGCAGCACCGGGCCGAAGACTTCCTGTTCCAGATCGGACAGGGCCTCGAGTTCGATGATCGTCGGCGCGACGAACGTGCCGGCCCCGGTTCCGTCGGGCAGCGGCAGGCGCTCGATCTTGCGCCCCCGCGCGCGCATCGCGTCGACGTGCGCCTCGATCCGCGCCTGCGCCTCGGCGGTGATGACCGGGCCGATGTCCGCCGCCAGCCGGTCGGTGCGGCCGATGCGCAGTTCCGCCAGCGCGCCCTTGAGCATGGTGAGCACCCGGTCGGCCACGTCTTCCTGCAGGCACAGCACGCGCAGCGCGGAGCAGCGCTGCCCCGCGCTGTCGAAGGCCGAGGCGATGACATCGGCCACGACCTGTTCGGCCAGCGCCGAGGAATCGACGATCATCGCATTCTGTCCGCCGGTCTCCGCGATCAGCGGGATAGGGCGGCCAGTGGCGGAAAGGCGGGTGGAAAGCTGCTTCTGGATCAGGCGGCCGACGTCGGTGGAGCCGGTGAACATCACCCCCGCCGTCTCCGGCGCGCCGACCAGCGCCGCACCGATCGCGCCATCGCCGGGCACGAACTGGAGCACGTCGGCCGGCACGCCCGCGGCGTGCAGCAGGCGCACGGCTTCGGCCGCGATCAGCGGGGTTTCCTCGGCGGGTTTGGCCAGCACGGGATTGCCGGCGACGAGCGCGGCGGCGACCTGCCCGGTGAAGATCGCCAGGGGGAAGTTCCACGGGCTGATGCACACGACCGGCCCCAGCGGCGTGCTGCCGGCAAGGTCGCTGCGCGCGCGGACCGCGTAGTAGCGCAGGAAATCGACAGCCTCGCGTACTTCGGCCACGGCGTTGGGCACGGACTTGCCCGCTTCGCGCACGATCAGGGCGAGCAGATCGGGCATCGCCGCTTCCAGCGCATCGGCCCCACGCTCCAGACACGTCGCGCGCGCGTTGATCGGCGTGGAAGCCCAGGTGGCGGCCGCGCCGGCGGCGATGCGGACCGCTTCGCGCGCGGCTTCGGCGGTCACATCCGCCACGGTGCCGACGGTGTCATCGTGCTCGGCGGGATTGCGTACCGGCCGCGCCGGAAGTGCGGCGAGACGCGGGGAGGGTGCGGCGCGGACCGGCTCGCGGCTGGCGGCGGCGAAACGTTCGGCTAGATCGGCCAGCACGGCCTCGCTGGACAGATCCACGCCCCGGCTGTTGCGCCGGCCGGGATAGAGCGCGCCGGGCAGCGCGATGTTCGGGTGCGGCGCGCCGGGAATCGGCATGGCGCGGACCTGCTCCACCGGATCGGCGATGATCTCCTCCACCGGCACGGCCTCGTTGGCGATGCGGTTGACGAACGAGGAGTTTGCGCCGTTTTCGAGCAGGCGCCGGACAAGGTAGGCCAGCAGCGTCTCATGCGTGCCCACCGGGGCATAGATGCGGCAGGGGCGGTCCAGCTTGTCCGCGCCGACGACTTCCTCGTACAGCGGTTCGCCCATGCCGTGCAGGCACTGGAACTCGTAAGCCCCGGAGGCGAAGTCCGGCCCGGCCATGGCGTAGATCGTCGCCAGCGTATGCGCGTTGTGCGTGGCGAACTGCGGGAACACCGCGTCCGGGGCGTCCAGCAGGCGGCGCGCGCAGGCGATATAGGCGACATCGGTTTGGACCTTGCGGGTATAGACCGGGAAATCGGCCAACCCGTCCACTTGCGCCCGTTTGATCTCGGCGTCCCAGTAGGCGCCCTTGACCAGCCGCACCATGATTCGCCGGCCGGACCGGCGCGCTAGCGCGATGATCCAGTCGATCACATGGGGGCAGCGCTTGCCATAGCCCTGCACGACGAAGCCCAGGCCATTCCAGCCGGCAAGATCGGGATCGAGCGCCAGGCTTTCGAGCAGGTCGAGCGATAGTTCGAGCCGATCGGCTTCCTCGGCGTCGATGTTGAGGCCGATGTCGAAACGCTTGGCGAGTTCGCACAGGCCTTTTACCCGGGGCAGGAGTTCGGCCATCACGCGATCCGCCTGCGCGCGGGCATAGCGCGGATGGAGCGCGGAGAGCTTGATCGAGATGCCGGGGCCATCCACGATGCCGCGCCCGGCCGATGCCCGGCCGATGGCGCGGATCGCGTTCTCGTAATCGGCCAGATAGCGCGCCGCGTCGTCCGCCGTCATCGCGGCCTCGCCCAGCATGTCGTAGCTGTAGCGGAAGCCTTTCGCCTCCAGTTCGCGCGCGCGCTCCAGCGCTTCCTCGATGGTGCGACCGGTGACGAACTGTTCGCCCATCATCCGCATGGCCAGATCGACGCCGCGCCGGATGATCGGTTCGCCGGCGCGGGCGATGAGGCGGGTCAGCGCGTTGCCGAGGTTGCGGTCGTCGACGCTGGCGGTGAGCTTGCCCGTAACCACCAGCCCCCAGGTGGCGGCGTTGACGAACAGCGACCGGTTGCCGCCGATGTGGGCGCGCCAGTGGCCACCGGCGATCTTGTCGCGGATCAGGGCGTCACGCGTGGCGTCGTCGGGAATGCGCAGCAGGGCTTCGGCAAGGCACATCAGCGCCACCCCTTCCTGCGTGGAGAGCGCGAATTCCTGCACCAGCTGGTCCACGCCGCTGCCCTTGGGCCGCGCGCGCAAGGCTTCGACCAGGCGGCGGGCAAGCGCGGACGCTTCGGCGCGGGCCGCGTCTGGCAGCGTCGCCTGCGGCAGCAGCGCGGCGATGCAGTCCTGCTCGGGCCGCCGATAGGCGGCGGTGATCGCCTGGCGCAGCGCATCCTGTTCGCGGATGGGGGGAGCGAAATCGGCGAAGGGCGGGCGCGTGGTCATGGGGTGAACCTCTGGAACGGGATGCCACGATCCTATCAGAAGCGGTAAAAGTAATCTGGCTTATTTGGCGCGTTTGAGATAGGAAGATTGAGAAAAATGGGGTTGGAAAAGGGCAATATGCCTCAAGGGAGCGATATTGAAAGGCAACTTGACCCATTCGATCGGCGCATCCTCGATGTGCTCGGGCGCGAGGGGCGCTTGCCGGTGACCGAACTGGCCGAACGCGTCGGGCTTTCGAAGACGCCGTGCCAGGTCCGCCTGAAACGGCTGGTTGATGACGGCGTCATCACCGGCTTTCGCGCGGTGATCGACCCTGCGCGGCTGGGGCTGGATCACATCGCCTTTACCGAAGTGAAGCTGTCGGACACGCGCGAGCAGGCGCTGGCCGAGTTTAACCGCGGGGTGAAGGCGATCGCGGAAGTGGAGGAATGCCACATGATCGCGGGCAATTTCGACTACCTGCTGAAAGTCCGCACCGCCAACATCGCCCGGTTCCGCGCCGTGCTGGGCGAGAAGATTTCCCGCCTGCCGCATGTTTCGCACACGTCCACGTTCGTGGTGATGGAAGCGGTCAAGGATCTGTCGGGCCGCGCGCCCTGAGCTGAACGATAAGGCCGTGCGCGGGCGATGGCCGGTTTTCCAGCGTCAGCGACAGGCCATAGGCGGTCGCGATGTCGTGCGCGATGGCAAGGCCCAGGCCCGATCCGGGCTTGCCGGGATCGAAGCGGCTGCCAATTTCGAAAGCGCGGGCGATGTCGCCGACGGCAAGGCCGGGGCCATCGTCGATCACGCGGACGCTGCCGTCCTCGCCAATCACCAGTTGCACCCGGCTTTCGGACCACTTGCCCGCGTTGTCGATGAGGTTGGAAAGCAGTTCGGAAAGGTCCACCGGATCGACCGGCCACGCCGCCTCCGGTCCGGCGTGGTTGACGAGATCGAAGCGCTTGTCCGGGTGCAGCCGGCGCATGGCGGAGAGGATCGGCGTCAGCACGTCGGACAAGCGGCTGATCGCGCCGGGCGCGCCCGATCCGGCGGCGGAGCGGGCGCGGGCGAGCTGGTATTCGATCTGCTGCGCCATCAGCCGGGTCTGTTCCAGCAGTACCGCGGCGGGGGCGGAGGTGCCGCGATCCTGCGCCAGCCGTTCGGCCTCGTCGGTGATGACGGCCAGCGGCGTGCGCAGCGCGTGGGCGAGGTTGCCGGCCTGCACCCGCGCGCGATCGACGATTGCGGTGTTGTGGGCGATATAGGCGTTGAGGTCGTCCACCAGCGGCGCGATCTCCACCGGGTAGTGTCCGTCCAGCCGCGCGGTGGTGCCGGCGCGCAGGCGCGAGGTGGCCTGCGCCAGCCGGTCGAGCGGGCGGAAGCCGAACACCACGATGAACACGCCCGTCGCCACCAGCGCTACGGCCAGCGCCAGCAGCCACAGCGTCAGTTCGCGCGCGAAACGGGCGATGGTTTCGTCGAGCAGGCGCTGGTCGGTGGCGATCACGAAGTGGATGTCTCGCCCGCTGGGGCTTTTGCGGATCAGACCATAGGTGATGGCGGGGCCGGTCGGCCCGTTGTCGAGCCGGTGGACGATGACCGGGCCATGGGCGACGTCCTCGTCCAGCGCGCCGCGCGTCATCGAGGCGGAGCGCAGGATCATGCCCCGGTCCACGCTGACTTGCCAGTAGAAGCCCGAAAGCGGCACCAGATAGCGCGGATCGGACAGCGGGCGGGTGAGTTCGATGTGTTCGCCGGGGCCGATCTTCACCAAGCCGGCCAGCTCCCGGACGTGGACGTCCAGTTCCTCGTGGTACTGTTCCTCGATGTGCTTGGTGAAGACGCGCGTGGCCGAGAACCAGATGCCGCCGATACCGAGGCCGACCCACACGAGGATGGCCAGCAACACACGCGCACGCAGGCTGTTCAGCAGCCCGCGCGGGCCGGGGAGGGGGGCGTGATGCGTCATCGTTCGAACCTGTAGCCCAGCCCGCGCAGCGTGGTGATGCGGTCGCGTCCGATCTTGCGGCGCAGGCGCGAAACCAGCACTTCCACCGCGTTCAGTTCCCGCTGGCTGTCGAGATCGTAGAGGTGCTCGATGATATCGCCCTGCGACAGCACCTGCCCGGCGCGGCGCAGGAACAGTTGCAGCAGGCGGAACTCCTGCTTGCTCAGCACCAGCGGCTCGCCATCGCGCAGCACGGTGCGGCTGACCGGATCGAGCCGGATGCCGGCTTCCTCCAGCCAGGGATCGTGCTTGCCCGCGTGGCGGCGGAACAGCGCGTTCAGCCGGGCTAGCAGTTCCTCGAAACGGACCGGCTTGACCACGAAATCGTCGGCGCCGGCGTTCAGCCCTTCCACCTTGTCCTGCCAGCTTCCGCGCGCGGTCAGGATCAGGATCGGGCATTCGACGCGGCGCGCACGCCAGAAGCGCAGCAGGTCCATGCCGGTGCCGTCTGGCAGGCCAAGATCGAGGATCACCGCCGCCATCTTGTCCATGTCGGGCCAGTCTTCGCCTTCTGCGCGGTTGCGCGCGAGATCGACGGCAAAGCCTGCGCCGCGCAGGCGGTCGGACAGGCGGCGCGCCAGTTGTTCGTCATCCTCGACCAGCAGCAGCCGCATCGTTGTTGTCCTTCTCCTCCGCCGATCGGTGAGCAATCGCGAAAAAGCTGTCAGTATTCTCCCAAACTGACAAGCTCCTGTCAGGTTCGTGGCTATTGCCCCTGATATGGACAAGCGGATTCTTGCAGGCGGCGTGGCTGCCGTCGTTCTCGCCGGCGGTGCTTTCTGGTGGAGTGCCAGTCGTGCGCCGGCTCCCGAAGCAACGGACAGCGCGACGGAAAAAGCCGGCGCGCAGGCGCTGACAGCGGCGCAGATCGAGCGCCTTGGCATCCAGGTGAAGCCGGCGGAAGACGCCGGCGCGCTGCCGATCGGTTCGGTGCCCGCGCAAGTCAATCTGCCGCCCGAAGCGCGCGTGGCAGTGACCACGCCTTTCGCCGGAACCGCGGTACAGGTTCTGGTGATCCAGGGACAGGCGGTTGCGAAGGGGCAGGCGCTGGCCGTGGTGCGCGCGGCGGAGCCGGTGCAGTTCGGCGCCGAACTTGCGCGATCCGAAGCCGATCTGGCGCTGACACGGGCCAATGCCAGCCGGCTTTCGCAACTCGCGCGCGAGGGCGTCGTTGCCGGCGTCCGCGCCGACGAGGCCAGCGCCTGGCTTCAGCGCAGCGAGGCGAGCGTGCGCGAGAACCGGCGCCTGCTGGCGCTGGCCGGCGCGGGGCGCGATGGCACGGTCACGTTGCGCGCGCCCATTGCGGGACGCGTGGCGACGGCGACGGTCGAAACCGGCGCAGCCGTCGGCGGCGGCGCGGCGCCTTTCGTGATCGAAAACACCTCGGCGCTGCGGCTGGACCTGCAATTGCCCGAACGGATGGCGGGACAGGTGCAGCCGGGCATGGCAGTGCAGGTGCCGCTGGAGGGCGGCGCCACCGTCACCGGCAAGATACTTTCGGTCGGCGCCTCGCTCGATCCGGTCACGCGCTCGATTGCGGCGAAGGCCAGCCTTTCGGCCTCCGATGGGCTGGTGCCCGGCAAAGGCGTCACCGCGGTGATTGGCGGCGCATCCGGCGCCAGCGGCGTGGCGGTGCCGGTCAGCGCAGTCACCCGGATCGACGGACAGGATTACGTCTTCGTGCGCAAGGGCAATGCCTTCGAGCGGCGCAAGGTGGCCGTCGCCATCGAAACCGGCGGGCGGGCGGTGCTGTCCGGCGGAATCCGGGTCGGGGAACAGGTGGCGACGACGGGCGTGACCGAACTCAAGTCGCTGGCGGGGCAGTAAGGCGATGCTGCGGAGGCTGGTCGAAAAAGCGCTGTCGCTGCGCCTCGTGATGATCGGGCTGGCGCTGGTGCTGGCCGGCGCGGGGGCGTGGTCGTTCGTCAACCTGCCGATCGATGCGTTTCCGGACATCAGTTCCACGCAGGTCAAGATCATCCTGAAGGCGCCAGGCATGACGCCCGAGGAAGTCGAAAGCCGGGTGATCGCGCCGATCGAGATGGAGATGCTGGGCATCCCCGACCAGAACGTGCTGCGCTCGGTCGCCAAGTACGCGATTGCGGACATCACGATCGACTTCAAGGACGGCACCGATATCTACTGGGCGCGGAACCAGGTGGCGGAGCGCCTGAACGGGGCGATGGGCGACCTGCCCAATACGGTGACTGGCGGCCTCGCGCCGATTTCCACCCCGTTATCCGACATGTACATGTTCACGCTGGAAGGGCCGCAAAGCCTTGCCGAAAAGCGGCGGGCACTCGACTGGATCATCCGTCCCGCGCTGCGCACGGTGCCCGGCGTGGCCGATGTCAATTCGCTGGGCGGCCATGCCGAAACGTTCGAGGTTTCGCCCAATCCGGCAGCGATGGCGGCGGCGGGGCTGACCGTTTCCGACCTCACTACCGCGATCGAGGGCGGCAACCGCAACGATGGCGCGGGGCGTCTGGTCACTGGCGAGGAAGCACTGATCGTGCGCTCCACCGGTGCGATCCGCACGCTGGACGACCTTTCCTCCGTGGTCGTGCGCTCCTCGCCCGCCGGCATCGTGCGCGTGGGCGATCTCGCCACGGTGCGGATCGGCAGCCTGACCCGTTACGGCGCGGTGACGCGCGACGGCAAGGGCGAAGCGGTGGAAGGCCTCGTCATAGGCCTGAAGGGCGCGGATGCTTCGAAAGTGGTGCAGGGGGTCAAGGCACGCCTGACCGAGATTGCGCCCAGCCTGCCCAAGGGCATGTCCGTCTCGGTATTCTATGACCGGTCCGAACTGATCGGGCACGCCGTTGGCACGGTCGAGGAAGCGTTGCTCGAAGCCACCGTGCTGGTGATCGTGCTTTTGCTGCTGTTCCTGGGGGATGCGCGCGCCTCGGTCATCGTTGCGCTGGCGCTGCCGATGGCGGCGCTGCTCACGTTCATCTGCATGCGGGCGATCGGCCTCACCGCCAACCTGATGAGCCTGGGCGGCCTCGCCATCGCCGTGGGGATGCTGATCGACGGCGCGGTGGTGGTGGTGGAGAATGTGGTCGAGCGCCTTTCGGACGAGAGACATGCGAAATCGGGCAAGCTCTACAACGTGCTGGTGGCCTCGGCCGAAGTGGCGACTCCGGTCGCTTCGGGCATGGCGATCATCGCGCTGGTGTTCCTGCCGCTGCTGACGCTGGAAGGGCTGGAGGGCAAGCTGTTCGCCCCCGTGGCGCTCACGATCGTGCTGGCGCTGCTGTCGGCGCTTGTGCTGTCGCTGACGCTCGTGCCGGTGCTGGCCTATTACGTGCTGAAAGTGCGGCTGGGCCATCACGAACCATGGCTGATGCGCCAGCTGGGGCCGCGCTATGCCGCGCTGCTCAAGGGCGCGTTTGCGCGCAAGCGGCTGGTGTTCTCGATCGCGGGCGTCTCGCTGCTGCTGACGGGCGTGGCCTATTCGGCGACAGGAAAGACTTTCCTGCCGACGATGGATGAAGGCTCGGTGATCGTGCAGCTTACCAAGGTGCCGAGCATCTCGCTGCCGCACAGCCTTGACGACGACATGAAGGTGCAACGGGCCATCCGGGCGAAAGTGCCGGAAGTGACCGAAGTGATCGCCCGCACCGGTTCCGACGAACTGGGCCTCGATCCGATGGGCCTCAACGAGACCGACAGTTTTCTCAAGCTCAAGCCGCGCAGCGAATGGCGCGTCAACGACAAGGACTGGCTGGTCGAGGAAATTCGCAAGGTCATGGAAGACCTGCCGGGTATCCAGCCGACGTTCACCCAGCCGATCGAGATGCGCATCTCCGAAATGCTGACCGGCGCGCGCGGGGATCTGGCGATCAAGCTGTTCGGGCCTGACATCGCCGAGCTTTCGCGCCTGGCCGGGCAGATCCAGCAACGCCTCCAGACCATCCCCGGCACGAGCGAGGCGGTGACCGTGGCGAACGACAAGGTGGACTACCTCCAGTTCGACATCGACCGCGCGGCGGCCGGGCGCGTCGGCATGCCGGTCAACGACCTGCAGGACGCGATGCGCGCGCAGGTGGAAGGCGTGCGCGCGGGCGTGGTGGCCGAAGGCGTGCGGCGCGTGCCGATCGTGGTGCGCGGCGATAGCGGCGCGCAGGACGCGGGCGTGCAGTCCTTCGCCGACCAGCTTTACCGTTCGCCGTCGGGCCAGCTGGTGCGCGCGAGCGACGTGGCGAAAGTTTCGCGCGTGGAAGGGCCGGTCAAGCTGGAGCACGAGAACGGATCGCGCTTCGCGATGATCCAGGCCTTCGTTTCCGGCCGCGACCTTGTGGGCTACGTGGACGAGGCCAAGGCCGACATCGCGCGCAACGTGAAGCTGCCGGCAGGATACCGGATCGTCTGGGGCGGGCAATTCGAGAACCAGCAACGCGCCTCGGCCCGCCTGGCGCTGGTGCTGCCGATCTCGCTGGCGATGATCTTCGTGGTGCTTTACGCCACGCTGCGCTCAGTGCGGGCCTCGCTGCTGATCCTCGTCAACATTCCCTTCGCGATGGTCGGCGGGATGATCTCGCTGGCGATGTCGGGGCAGTATCTCTCCGTGCCCGCCTCGGTTGGCTTCATCGCGCTGCTGGGCATCGCTGTGCTGAACGGGCTCGTCATGGTGAGCTATTTCCGCCAGTTGCGCGAAGGCGGTATGCCCCTGGCCGAAGCGGTGCGGCGCGGCGCGGAGCGGCGGCTGCGACCGGTGCTGATGACCGCCACGATCGCCGCCTTCGGCCTTGTCCCGCTGCTGTTCGCGACGGGGCCGGGATCGGAAATCCAGAAGCCGCTGGCGATTGTGGTGATCGGCGGGCTGATCTCGTCCACGCTGCTCACGCTGGTGCTGCTGCCGATCCTCTATGAACGCTTCGGGGAATCGCAGGCCGAACGGGAGGCTGGAGATCGCGTTGTCGATCCCGGACCCGGGGCCGTGGAAGAAGGGGAGGCGTCCCATGCGTAAGCATGCGCTGCTGGCGCTTCCCGCGCTTCTGGCGGCCCTGCCGGCGCTGGCGGCGGACCCGGGCCTGCCCGATACCGAGGCCGTGCGGGCCGCGCTCGACGCGCATCCCAGCGTACAGGCGGCGGACGCGCGGGTCGATGCCGCGCGCGCCGAAGCCGGAGCATTGCGGCGGGGCACGCAGGAGTTCAATCTCTATACCAGCTACATGAGCCGCACGGTCGACCGGGAAGGGCGCTACAACGAGTTCGACGCGCAATTGACCCGGCCGGTGCGCCTGCCCGGCAAGGGGCGGCTCGACCGGCAGATCGGGGATCTGGGGATAGAGGCCGCGCACAACATGGCCGAGGACGCGCGCCATCAGGCGGCGCTGGTGCTGGCGCAGGAATGGTGGGACTGGCTGGGCGCGGCGGAGGAAGCCAAAGTCGACCGGCAGGCGGTCAGCAATCTGGAAGCCACGCTCAAGGCCGTGCAGCGGCGCGTGGCGTTGCGCGATGCCGCGCAGCTGGACGCCGATCAGGCCGCCGCCGCGCTGGGAACGGCGAAAGTCGCCGCCGCGCAGTCGGCGGGGCGGGCGCAACTCGCCCGTGTGCGGCTGGCAACCCATTTCGCCTCGTTGCCCTTGCCGGTGGAGGCGCCCGAAGTGCCACGGCCGGTCATGCCGGGCGAGAGCCTGGAAAGCTACGGCGCGCGGATGTTCGTGCGCAGCCACGAGATCGCGGCGGCGGAAGCGGAACTGCACAAGCGCGAAGCCATGGCCGAGCGCGTCCGGCAGGACCGGTTGGCCGATCCCAGCGTGGGCGTGCGCCTGTTCTCCGAACGCGGCGGCATGGAAAAGGGCGCCGGCGTGATCTTCTCCATGCCGATCGGCGGCGGACACCGCACCGCGCTGGCCGAGCAGGCCGATGCGCAGGCGAACGCGGCGCGCGCCGATGCGCTGGCCGCGCGCATGGCGGTACAGGAGACGGCCAGCGGCGATATCGCCGAGGTGCGCTTCCGGTACGAAAGCTGGCAACGCGCGCGCGAAGCGCTGGATGCGCAGGTGGCGGCGCTGGTGAAGCTGCGGCGTGGCCAGGCAGCGGGCGAGATCGATCTGTCCGATGTGCTGTTCGGCGAGCGACAGGTGCAGGACGCGTTCCGTGCCGAGGCCGCCGCACGCACCGAGGCAATGCGGATGCTCACGCGCATCCGTATCGACAGCCACGAACTGTGGATCGGCGATGCGGAGGATGCGGCCAAGCAATAGCGCTGAGGGACATTCGGCGACGCTGGAAATCCCACCCCCAACCCCTCCCGCAGGCGGGAGGGGAGCGAGACTTGCGTCGCCGCAGGCAGCCTTAGCCGCTGCGGGGTGGGCGCTGCCTTTGCAAGCGAAGCGACAATTGCCAAAAAAAGGGCGGGAAACGACCCGCCCCTTCTCGCCTTACATGTAGGATTCGTCCGCCGAGGGCGGCGGTGCTTGCCACGCCTGCTTCGCCTGCTCGAGCGAGAACGGCGCGCCCAGCGCGACCCAGCCGGCGAACGCGGCCGCGAGTATCACGCTGAAGATCAAACGCCACGCCGGAGCGAACGTGGGGTGTTCGACGGCTTGCGTGAAAGCCTTGTGCCCGGACAGCATCGGGTGGACCAGATTGTCGCGCTTCACGAACAGGTAGAACAGGACAGCGGCGACGTGAAGGGCCACGAACAGCAGCAGGATATTGAACACGACCTCGTGCGCTTCGCCTGCCGCATCGCCCGTATCGTAGGAAACGAAATGGTTGAGCGGGCCAGAAGCGACCGCATCGCTATCCTGCGCGATCAGGCCCAGGCCCACTTGCAGCGCCAGCAGGCCCAGCAGGACCAGCACGCTCCAGCCGCCCAGCGGATTGTGTCCGACGATGGTCGGCGCCTTGCCTTCGCGCGATGCCCTGAGATAGGCGAGGACGGCGCCCGGCCCCTTCACAAAGCTGCCGAAGCGAGCGGTCGATCCGCCGAGGAAGCCCCACAGCACGCGGAACACCACCAGCCCCAGCATGACGAGGCCGATGGTCTTGTGCAGATCGATCTTGCCGTTTTCACCGGTCCACCAGAGCGCGCCGAACAGCGCGACGACACTCCAGTGGAACAGGCGAACCGGCGCGTCCCAGAGCCGGACCTTGCCCATCAGTGGCGTTCGCGGAAGTTGTCGTGGCAGCCCTTGCACGCGCCGCCGACCGCCGGGAAGGCGGTACGGATGCGGTTAAGATCGCCGCTGGTAGCCGCCGCCCGAAGATCGCCGGCCTTCGTCACGAGATTACGCGTAGCGCCCTGGAAATCGGCCGGGCGCTGCCAGATGGCGGCGAGCGCTTCGGTCTTCACGCCCGATTCCGGGCCGGAGCCGCGCGGGAACCCGTGGCCGACGTGGCCGGCCGCCTGGTTCAGCGACTGCGCGCTGGCGCGGATCACGCCAAGGTCGGGCGCGGGCTTCTTCAGCTCCTCCCCGATAGCCTTCATCGCGCGGCCCAACTGCTTGAAGTTCGCCTGGCGCGCGGCGACCGTTTCGGCTGGCGTCGCGGCGATCGCGGAAACCACGGTTCCCGAAGCGGCCAGCGCGGCGAGGGCGAGAACGATGTGCTTTTTCATCCGTGAAGGCTCCTTGGAAATTCCATCCGGGCATAGCGCAAAAACCGGGGCTTGCGACAGGGGATTTGTCGCAAACCGTATCCGTTCTCCCACCCTTTTCAGGGCGCTTTCCTTCGTGTCAGGCGTTGCTCGATCCGCTGGCGATCCGCGCGGCGCGCACGGTGTTGGCCAGGAGGCAAGCGATGGTCATCGGGCCGACGCCGCCGGGCACCGGCGTTACCGCGCGCGCATGTTCCAGTTCGTGCGTGGCGCAATCGCCGACGATCTTCGAGGAGCCGTCATGATCGGTGACCCGGGTGATGCCCACGTCGATCACCACCGCACCGGGCTTCACCCAATAGCCGCGCACCAGTTGCGGCGCGCCCGCGGCGGCGACGATGATATCGGCCTTGCGCGCCACGTCGGGCAGGTCGCGCGTTTCGATGTGGGTGACGGTAACGGTCGCCTCACGTTCGAGCAGCAGCATCGATACCGGCTTGCCGACGATGTTCGACTTGCCGATCACCACGGCGTTGAGGCCACGGTAATCGTCGATCACGCTGTCGAGCAGCATCATGATGCCGAGCGGGGTGCAGGGCACCAGCCCGCCGGTGCCGGTCGAAAGGCGCCCGACGTTGACGGGGTGGAAGCCATCGACATCCTTGAGCGGGCTGATCCGGTCGAGCACGCGCGCGGCATCGATGCCCGCGGGCAGCGGCAGCTGGACGAGAATGCCATGCACGGCCGGATCCGCGTTGAGCTGGTCGATCAGCGCGTGGAGTTCGCCTTCCGCCGTCGTTGCCGGCATGCGGTGTTCGAACGAGACGATCCCGGCCTTGCGGCACTGGGCGATCTTGCGGCCGACATAGACCTCGCTGGCGGGATCGTTACCGACCAGCACCACGGCAAGGCCGGGCGGCGTACCGGTTTCCGCCACGATCTGCCGGACTTCGTCCGCTGTGCGCTCGGTCAGCGCGCGCGCCATGGCTTTGCCATCGATGATCTGGGCCATCTGTCGTCTCCCCCTGCGTACCGGAACTGCGTGCCGGAATTTCGTCCGGACCGGAGCTGGCGGCTAGCATAAATTGTATGTGTTGCATACAAAATTTGCGCAATGTCCGTATCGGCGAGCCGCAGACAAAAAAGGGGCCGACCAGTTGCCCGGTCGGCCCTTGAAAGTTTGGGAGAGGATGCCTGAAAGGCCCGCTCCATATGGGTCGGTTACGAATTGTGTGCAAGTGCGAAATAAAAATACCTTAATGCATTTTTTGCAACTGTAAAATGCGTCCCCGTGCATAATGTGCATAAAAATCAATATTTTGTTTTGAAATGGCGAACTTTTGGCCGCCGCCGAGCCTAATCCCGGACCGCAAAATCCTGCCTGAAGTGTCTCGCTAGCGAGACGGATTTTGCGAAAGCGAACGATGCTCAGGCCGCCGCCGCGCTTTGCCCCGTCATGTCGAGCGCCAGCGCTTCGGCCACGCGGATACCGTCCACCGCCGCCGAGAGAATGCCGCCCGCGTAGCCAGCGCCTTCACCTGCGGGATAGAGGCCGCGCGTGTTCACGCTCTGGAAGTCGGCCCCGCGCCGGATGCGGATGGGGGAGGAGGTGCGCGTTTCCACCCCGGTCAGCACCACGTCGGGGTGATCGTATCCGGGAACCTGCCGGCCAAACGCGGGCAGCGCCTCGCGGATCGATTCGATCACGAAATCGGGCAGGCATTGCGAAAGATCGGTCAGGTGAACGCCGGGCTGATAGGACGGCGTGACCTCCCCGAACGTGGTGGAGGGCCGGCCGGCCAGGAAATCGCCCAGCTTCTGCCCCGGCGCCTTGTAGTTCGAACCGCCGGCGACATAGGCCAGCGATTCCCAGTGGCGTTGATAGGCGATGCCCGCCAGCGGGCCGCCGGGATAATCGCGATCCGGGCTGATATCGACAACGATGCCCGAATTGGCGTTGAATTCGGCGCGCGAATACTGGCTCATGCCGTTGGTGACGACCCGCCCTTCCTCGCTCGTCGCGGCGACGACGCGTCCGCCGGGGCACATGCAGAAGCTGTAGACCGTGCGGCCGTTGGAACACTGGTGCGAGATCGAATAGGCGGCCGCGCCCAGGATCGGGTTACCGGCGCCGGGACCATAGCGGGCCTTGTCGATCCAGCTTTGCGGATGTTCGATCCGCACGCCGATCGCGAAAGGCTTGGCTTCCACATACACGCCGCAATCGTGCAGGACATGGAACGTATCGCGCGCGCTGTGGCCAACCGCGAGCACGACGTGGCTGGCCGGCAGGAACTCGCCATTGCTGAGGTGCAGGCCCCTCAAGGAGCGGGTGCCGTCGGCGGCGGTCTCGATCTCGAAATCCTCGACGCGGGTCTGGAAGCGGTATTCGCCGCCCAGCGCCTCGATCGTTTCGCGGATGCTCATGACCATGGTGACGAGCCGGAACGTGCCGATATGCGGGTGCGCCTCGGTCAGGATGTCGTCCGGCGCGCCCGCCTTGACGAATTCGACCAGCACCTTGCGGCCCAGGTGGCGCGGGTCCTTGATCCGGCTGTAGAGCTTGCCATCGGAGAACGTGCCCGCGCCGCCTTCGCCGAACTGGACGTTCGATTCCGGCGTAAGCACGCTGCGGCGCCACAGGCCCCAGGTATCCTTGGTCCGTTCGCGCACCGCCTTGCCGCGCTCGATGATGATCGGGCGGAACCCCATCTGCGCCAGGATCAGCGCCGCCAGCAGCCCGCAGGGGCCGGCGCCGATGACCACGGGGCGGGGGGCGTCGGCAGGCGGGGGCGCTGATGTGACGAAGCGGTACGCGGTATCGGGCGTGGGGCGGACGTGCGGGTCGCCGGCGAGGCGCGCGAGTACGGCGGCTTCGTCGGCCAGTGTCACGTCGATCGCATAGACCAGCTTGATCGCGCTCTTGCGCCGCGCGTCATTGCCACGCCGGGCAATGGTGTAGCGCACGAGGTCGGAGGGCGTGATGCCCAGCCGTTCGACGATCGCGGCTTCCAGCGCTTCGGGCGTGTGGTCGAGCGGCAGCTTGAGTTCGGTAATGCGCAGCATGGCTCCGTCCCTAGTCGTCCGCGTGGCGCAGGGAAAGCCGGCAAACTTTTTCGCGTGACCGGGCGGTGCCGAGGCTATATCCGGAAGAATATAGAAATGGGTGGTTGATGCCGAGACAGCTTTCCGCGTTCCTTGTCCTTCTTTTGGCGTTGACCGGCGTTCCGGCATTTGCCGGGCCTCCGGTCGTGCTGGCGGCGGCGAGCTTGCAGGAATCGCTGAACGCCGCCGCCGATGCCTGGGCGCGCAAGGGGCATGAGCGCCCGGTGATCTCGTTTGCGGGATCGTCAGCGCTTGCCCGGCAGATCGAGGCGGGCGCGCCGGCCGACCTGTTCATTTCCGCCGACGAGGAATGGATGGACCATGTTTCCGCGCGCGGACTGGTGCGCAAGGGCACGCGGGCGGCGTTCCTTACCAACCGGCTGGTGCTGGTCTCGTCAGCCGCAAGCCGCGCCGCGTTGGTGATCGGACCGCGCTTTCCGCTGGCCCGCGCGCTGGGCAGCGCCGGGCGGCTGGCCATGGCTGATCCCGATGCCGTGCCGGCGGGGCGCTATGGCCGCGAAGCGCTGACCCGGCTGGGTGTGTGGCCAAGTGTGCAGGCGCGCGTGGCCAGGGCCGAAAACGTGCGCGCCGCCATGGCGTTGGTCGAACGCGGCGCGGCACCGCTCGGCGTGGTCTATGCCACCGATGCGCGCGCCAGCACCGGGGTGCGCATTGCCGGCTGGTTCCCCGCGAACAGCCATACGCCGATCACCTACCCGATCGCGCAACTGAGCGGCTCGCGCGCGCCCGATGCTGCCGGGTTCGAACGCTTCCTGCTCTCGCGCGAAGGCAAGGCGATCTTCGCGCGGTTCGGTTTCGGCACGCGGTAAGGCACTTCATGCTGTCGGCGGAAGAATGGGAGATCGTGCTGCTTTCGCTGAAAGTCAGCGTTGCGGGTGTCGGGCTCATGCTGCCGCTGGCGTTCGCGCTTGCCTGGCTGCTGGCCCGGGTGCGGTTTCCGGGCAAGGTGCTGGTCGACGCGTTGATCCACCTGCCGCTGGTGGTACCGCCGGTGGTGACGGGCTGGCTGCTGCTGATTGCCTTCGGCGGGAACGGTCCGGTCGGAAGCTGGCTGGATCGCGCGTTTGGCATCACGTTGATGTTCCGCTGGACCGGTGCGGCGCTGGCGGCCGCGATCATGGCGCTGCCGCTGATGGTGCGGGCGATGCGGCTGTCGCTGGAGGCGGTGGACACGCGGCTGGAAGATGCCGCGCGCACGCTGGGCGCGGGGCCGTGGCGCGCGTTCCTGACGATCACTTTTCCGCTATCGTTGCCGGGTATTCTGGCCGGCGCTGTGCTTGGCTTCGCGCGGTCGATCGGCGAGTTCGGCGCGACGATCACGTTCGTGTCCAACATCCCCGGCGAAACGCGCACGCTGCCGCTAGCGATCTATTCGGCGCTGCAGATGCCCGATGGCGATGCCATGGTGGCACGGCTGGCGGGCATATCCGTGGCGCTCTCGCTGATGGCGCTGGTCGTGTCCGAACTGCTGGCGCGGCGTTTCGGGACGCGCGGAGGCGGGCATGTCCTTTAACGGGCCTCCCGGTGATGCCCCCGCGTTCGATGTGGACGTGGCGATCCGGCGCGGGAACCGGCTGATCGAGGCGCGCTTCACCAGCACAGCCGGATTGACGGCCTTGTTCGGGCCATCCGGCGCCGGCAAGACGAGCGTGCTGGATGCCATTGCCGGATTGCTGCGGCCGGAGCGCGGGCACATCGCGATCGCGGGTGTTACGGTGTTCGATGCCGGGCGCGGCATCGATCTTCCGCCCGAACAGCGCGCTTGCGGGTACGTTTTCCAGCAAGCGCGCCTGTTTCCGCATCGGCGCGTGCGCGATAATCTGCTCTACGGCGAACGGCTGGCGCCGGCCGACCGGCGGTTCATGACGCTGCAGGAGGCGAGCGCCTTTCTGGGTATCGGCCATCTGCTCGATCGCTGGCCGCGCACGCTGTCCGGGGGCGAGGCGCAGCGCGTGGCCATCGGACGGGCGCTGTTGGCCGGTCCGCGCTTCCTGTTGCTGGACGAGCCGCTGGCTTCGCTCGATGCCGAGCGCCGGGACGAGATCATGCAGGTGATCGAACGGCTGCGCGACGAATTGCGGCTGCCGATCCTCTATGTCAGCCACGACCGTACCGAAATAGACCGGCTGGCTGGCAATGTGGTTCGGCTCTAGGCGATGCTGCTTTCAACCAGAGCTTTCAGCACAGCCGGATGAAGCGGGGCGGCAAGCCTGCATCCCGCAAGCGAATCGTTGACCCAGACGACCCGGGCCATGCACGGCGCCAGACCGGGCAAGGTCAGCCACAGCTTGTCGCCCGGGCGCAGCCGTTCCACCGAGGAAAGCCGCGCGCCATCGCAAGACAGGTCAAGGACGATGCCGGGCAAGCGCTGCGTGAATCGGCGGTATTGCACCGACAGCCGCGTTTCCAGGCGGTTCGCCAGGCGCATCTCGCGGCGCCGATGGAGCGATAGGGGGTTACTCATGGGCATATCCCAAAGCCGGCAAAGCATATTGTCGGCTTACCCATTTGATCCAAAAAGGTTTTGTTCATACGAACGCGAAAGGTGAACGAGTCCTTATCGGCGTTCCATTCATCGCGATCGGGCGGAGCGTATCAACGCACGTCCTGTTTGAGGCCAAGATGCGCAGCCAGCGCCTTGAGATCGCGCGACACACCTTCGTTGACGAGTTCGGCAAGGCCCGGGGCGACGGCGAGTACCAGGGTATCTCCCTCCACGGTCAGCGTGCTGGCGCTTAGGCCCTGCGGCATGGCGTACGTGAAGCGGCGACACAGGCGCGTGGCAAGGCCCCAGGCCTGCGCCTCGCGCAGCGCTGCCGGTGACAGCAGCGCGGTAAGCGTGGGGGGCAGTTCCATCTTGCCGGCATTGGCGATGATCGCCGCGGCCAGCATCGCGCGTTCCCGCGCCGTGATACCGATCCAGCGCTTGCGCAACGCCCAGTCGCGCGCATGGTCCGCGCGCAGATTGGGTTCGATCCGGGCCGAGGCGAGACTCAGCATGGTGGCGGCAAGGCGGAGCTGCTCGTGCCGACCGCCGCTGCCGGCCGGGCGAGCGCTGGCCGTCCATCCGGCGACCATCGTGCCCGTGCTGGGCGATATGCCCTGATCGTTGATGAAGGCCGAGACGCCAGCCACGAGCGGGTCCTGGGTTCGTACCGCTGTCGGCATGGCTTCCCACAGCACGCCTTCGCGCAGGCCCCACGATGAAAACACCAGTCGCGCGGGTTCCAGCTTTCGCACCAGCACGGCCAGCAGCGCCGCGGTATCGGGCAGGCCGGTAAGCCGTGATCCGGAAACGCCCGCGATGGGAACCGGGCTCAACCCTTTGCGCCGGGCGAGGGTGCGCGCGAATTTCAGCGCGGCTGCGGCGGGAAGCTCGAACCCGTGGGGGTCGTCGATCGGCCATTCGCTGCGGACCATGGCATAGCGCGCGAACGCGCGGAGCGATCCCCCGACGAGGTAAAGCGTGGTGCCGGGCGTGGCGCGCCATTCCGCCCTGTCGAGCGCGTTGCCGATGCGCTTGGCGAACGCCCGGTCACCGTCGGCGCGCAAGGCGGGCAGACGCAGCGTGCCAAGCGGCATGCTGACGCCGTGCGTGCAGCTACCGCCATCGACATCGACCAGTTCAAGACTGCCGCCGCCGAGATCGCCGACCACGCCGTGCGCGTCGGGGAACGCGCCGGTAACGCCATGCGCGCTGGTCACCGCTTCTTCTTCGCCCGAAAGCAGGCGGGGAGCAAAGCCGATCGCGCGGACTTCATCCAGAAAAGCCGCGCCGTTGCGGGCGTCCCGCACCGCGGCCGTGGCGACCACGTCGACCGTGCGGACGCCGATCAGGTCCAGCAGCGCGCGATAGCGCCGCAGCGAGACGAGCGCGGCGGTGGAGGCCTTTTCGGAGAGCAGCCCGTTTTCAGCCACGCCCTTGCCCAGGCGAGCGGCCACCTTTTCGTTGTGCAGGATTTCCGGCGCGCGTTGCGGGCCGCCGTAGATCACCAGCCGGACGGTGTTCGATCCGATGTCGATGATCGCGCGCGACGGGCTGCGCGGTCCTGCCCGCTGGCTCTGTCCGGACCCGTCCCTGCTGGCCATCGTGAAATGCGTCAGCCCCGGCTGGCGCCGCCGCGCCGCAACGCGAGCTTGGGCACCTTGCGGCCCTTGGTCAGCGCCGCACCGCGACCGGAGAGGGAGGGGTTGGTCATGAAATAGCGATGCAGGTTAAAGGGAGAGGGGCCACGATCCATCCGGTGGTAGCTTCCATCCGGTTCCAGTTTCCAGCTCTGCTCCGTATCCAGCAGGTTGGCAAGCATGACCTGATCGAGCACCTGATCGTGCACCGTGCTGTTGCGGATCGGCACCAGCACTTCCACGCGCCGATCAAGGTTGCGGCTCATCCCGTCGGCCGAGGAGATGAATACGCGTGCGCGCTTGTTGGGCAGGCGCGCGGCGTTGCCGAAGGCCCAGATCCGGCTGTGTTCGAGGAAGCGGCCGATGATGGACTTGACGTAGATCCGCTCCGATAGGCCGGGCACGCCGGGGCGCAGGCAGCAGATGCCGCGCACGACCAGGCTGATCTCCACGCCGGCCTGGCTGGCTGCGTAGAGGCGGTCGATCAGCTTTTCGTCGGTGAGGGAATTGAGCTTTGCCCAGATCGTCGCGTGCTTGCCCGCGCGCGCGAAGGCGATTTCGCGATCGATGTGATCGTACAGCGTGTTGCGCAGCCCGATCGGGGCTATCGCGAGCATTTCGGTGCCCTTGGGCTCGACATAGCCGGTGATGAAGTTGAACAGCCGGCCCGCGTCGCGCCCGAACTTGGGGTCGGCGGTGAAGAACGAAAGATCGGTGTAGATCCGCGCGGTGACGGGGTGATAATTGCCCGTCCCGAAGTGGCAGTAGGTGCGGTAGCCATCCCCTTCGCGGCGCACGACCAGCGAGACCTTGGCGTGGGTTTTCCAGTCGACGAAGCCGTAGATAACCTGCACGCCCGCGCGCTCGAGCTGCGAGGCCCACATCAGGTTCTGTTCCTCGTCGAAACGCGCCTTCAGTTCGACGACGGCGGTGACCGACTTGCCCGCTTCGGCTGCCGCGATCAGCGCCGCGATCACGGCCGATTGCTTGCCCGCGCGATAGAGCGTCTGCTTGATCGCCACCACGTCAGGGTCGGACGCCGCCTGGTGAAGGAAATCGATCACCACCTCGAAACTTTCGTAAGGGTGGTGGATCACGATGTCCTTCTCGCGGATCGCGGCAAAGCAATCGCCATCGTGTTCGAGAATGCGTTCGGGATAGCGCGGGCTGTAGGGTTCGAATTTCAGGTCCGGCCGGGCTTCGTCGACCACGGCGGAAAGGCCGTTGATGCCGATCACCCCGCGCGACTTGAGAACGAGCGCGTGGTCCAGCCGCAATTGCTGGCGCAGCAGCTGCTCCGCCGCCGGATCGAAATCGTCCTGCAGGTGCAGCATGATCACCTTGCCGCGCCGGCGCCGCTGGATCGCGGTGCGGAAGTAGCGGACCAGATCCTCGGCGTCTTCCTCCACTTCGATGTCGCTATCGCGCAGCACGCGGAACACGCCATGACCCTGGATGCGGAAGCCCGGGAACAGGTGCATGGCGTGGCGGCGCACCAGTTCCTCGATCGCGATCCACGCGGCTTCTTCGCCGGGCAGGCGCACGAAGCGGGGCAGGGCGGGTGGAATCAGGATCATCTCGTTGACGTCGGCGCCGTCGGCGATGCGCGTCATCGTGAAGAGAATGCCAGTGCCCTGGTTGGCGATGAACGGAAAGGGGTGTGCCGGATCGATCGCCTGCGGTGTCAGCACCGGGACGACGTGTTCGCGGAAATAGTGCG
Organism: Novosphingobium sp. MD-1; assembly: GCF_001014975.1. Classification (GTDB taxonomy): domain Bacteria; phylum Pseudomonadota; class Alphaproteobacteria; order Sphingomonadales; family Sphingomonadaceae; genus Novosphingobium. The sequence goes on from NZ_BBXA01000030.1 coordinate 142,716, forward strand.
ACAGCCATTCGGCCTCTGCGCGTTCGACCGGCCCTTCGCCCACGAGGCGGATGCCCGCCTCACCCAGTTTGCCGGTGAGTTCTGTCAGCACGTCCTGCTGGCTGGAAACGAGTTCGGTGACGGCGGCATAGGCTGCCTGCAACTGCTGCGCCGGAGTCTGTCCGTCGATCGAGACTTCGCCGATCTGCCGGCGTACCTGTCCGGCAAGGCCGGCCACGCGCACCATCATGAACTCATCGAGGTTGCTGCCGGAAATCGACAGGAAGCGCAGCCGTTCCAGCAGCGGATAGTCCATGTTCCGGGCTTCCGCCAGAACCCGCCGGTTAAAGGCGAGCCAGCTTAGCTCGCGATTGAAATAGCGATCGCCGACATGGGCTTCCGTGCCGCTTACGACACGTTTTTCGTCGCTCACCCTGTGCTCCGTGTTGCTGCCCGGATGGACCCCAGCCTGCGCCATGGTGGTGCCGTGTTACGCCTCCATGACGAAATTCTTTCTTAATCCCGCGATTTTCGCAACCGCTGCCGGCAAGGGCGGTTTCGTTTTTCCGGACATTGTCCAATCCGCCGGCCCGCGCTCGGTTTGTCGCCAAATACGCGCGTCCTGTCGCCAGTCTATTCTCTACTCATAAAGTTGAGTTAAGTGTCCAATGTCGGTCCGCAGCGATGATTCCGCCGCGGACCGCCACGGTGGGGAGGAGGCGGTCTTTGCGCATGGGCCGCCTCTTTCCAAGGGAGCCGACGGGGGCGTCGATAGTTTGACTTTAGGAGCACACAGAGAGTCTTTAATGTCTATTGAATTAGTTGAGTATATGCAGCGCACATCAACAGGGAGACAATCATGATCAATCGCCGCCTGTTCCTGTCCGCTGCCGCGGCAATGGCCATGACCGTGTCTGCCTGTTCGGGCGGAGCCGGCGGGAATGGCAATGGCATCGTACTGACGAACGTATCCTATGATCCCACGCGCGAACTTTATCAGGCCATCAATCCGGCCTTCGCCACCTACTGGAAGCAGAAGACCGGCAAGGATGTGACCTTCCGGATGAGCCATGGCGGTTCGGGCAAGCAAGGCCGCGCGATCATCGACGGTCTGGAAGCCGATGTGGCCACCCTGGCGCTCGCCTATGACATCGACCAGATTGCGGCGCGCGCCAAGCTGCTGCCGGCGGACTGGCAGAAGGCGCTGCCTGACAATTCGTCACCCTATACCTCCACGATCGTTTTCCTTGTCCGCAAGGGCAACCCCAAGGGCATCAAGGACTGGAACGATCTTGTCCGCCCCGGCGTGCAGGTGATCACGCCAAACCCCAAGACCGGCGGCGGCGCGCGCTGGAACTTCCTGGCCGCCTGGGCCTATGGCCGCAAGGCGGGCGGCTCCGACGCGGCGGCCGAGGATTATGTCCGCAAGCTGTTCGCCAATGTGCCGGTGCTGGATAGCGGCGCGCGGGGCGCGACGACGACCTTCGTCGAACGCGGCATCGGTGATGTCCTGCTGACCTGGGAAAACGAGGCGCTGCTGGCCGAAAAGGAAATGGGCAAGGGCAAGTTCCAGATCGTCACGCCGTCGCTGTCGATCCTTGCCGAACCGGCCGTCGCGGTAGTGACGGAGAACGCGAAGAAGCACGGTACGCAGGATGCGGCCGACGCCTATTTGCGCTATCTCTACACGCCCGAAGCGCAGACCGCGATCGCGCACGCCTTCTACCGTCCGCGTGATGCGAAAGTGGCCGAACAGTTCCGGTCGCAGTTCCCCGCGATCCCGATGGTCACCATCGACAAGGACTTCGGTGGATGGGGTGCCGCGCAGAAGCGGTTCTTCGACGATGGCGGTGTTTTCGACCGCATCACGGCTAAGAAGTAAGCCTCCCTTTCCCTTCCGCAATCGAGCAGGCCACTGCAGATGTCCCGAACCCTTTCCCGCGCGAAAAGCTGGCGCCAGCCATCCGTCCTGCCAGGCTTCGGCTTGACGTTCGGGGTGACGCTTGCCTGGCTTACGCTGATCGTGCTGGTGCCGCTGGCATCGATCTTCATCCGCTCGGCTGGCATGGGCTGGAGCGAATTCGTGGCTGTGGGCTTTTCGGACCGGGCGCTGGCAGCCTATCGCGTCAGCTTCGGCACGGCCGCCGCCGCCGGGCTGGTAAACGCGGTGTCGGGTCTGCTCGTCGCCTGGGTGCTGGTGCGCTATGCCTTTCCGGGCAAGCGCGTGATCAGCGCGCTGGTCGACCTGCCGTTCGCGCTGCCGACGGCCGTGGCCGGCATCGCGCTGACCGCGCTTTACGCGCCGACCGGCTGGCTCGGGCAGTTCCTTGAGCCGCTGGGCCTCAAGGTGGCCTTTACGCCTGTGGGCATCGTGGTGGCGCTGGTGTTCATCGGCTTGCCTTTCGTGGTGCGCTCGGTCGAGCCGGTGCTCGCCGACCTGGGCCGCGATGTGGAGGAAGCCGCCGCCACGCTGGGGGCAACGCGGTTGCAGACCTTCCGCCGCGTGATCGTGCCCGCGATCGCTCCGGCGCTGCTCACCGGCTTCGCGCTCGCGTTCGCGCGGGGGGTGGGCGAATATGGCTCGGTGATCTTCATCGCCGGCAACATGCCGGGCAAGACCGAGATCGCCCCGCTGCTGATCGTGACGCAACTGGAACAGTATGCCTATGCCGGCGCGACCGCGATCGCCACGGTGATGATGCTGGCCTCGTTCCTGATCCTGCTGGTGATCAACCTCATCCAGGCGGCCAGCCGCAGGAGGATGGGCGCATGAGCCGGCCGCGTTCCACCACCGAAGGCCGCCTGACGCAGATCGTGCTGATCGTGCTGGCGCTGGCGTTCCTGGGCGTGTTCCTGCTGCTGCCGCTGATCGTGGTGTTCAGCGAAGCGCTGAAGCAGGGGCTGGGGCCGTTCCTTGACGCCGTCCATACGCCCGATGCCCTGGCGGCGATCAAGCTGACGCTGCTGATCGCGGCCATCAGCGTGCCGCTGAACATGGTGTTCGGCGTGGCGGCAAGCTGGGCGATCACCAAGTTCCACTTTCCGGGCAAGAGCCTGCTCATCACGCTGATCGACCTGCCGTTCTCGGTGTCTCCGGTCGTGTCCGGCCTGATCTTCGTGTTGCTGTTCGGCGCGCAGGGCTGGTTCGGTCCGTGGTTGGCGGCGCACGACCTCAAGATCATCTTCGCGGTGCCAGGCATCGTGCTGGCCACGGTGTTCATCACGTTCCCGTTCGTGGCGCGCGAACTGATCCCGCTGATGATGGAGCAGGGCAAGGATGACGAGGAAGCCGCCGTCTCGCTCGGCGCAAACGGCTGGCAGGTGTTCCGCCATGTTACGCTGCCGAACATCCGCTGGGGCCTGCTTTATGGCGTGTTGTTGTGCAACGCCCGGGCGATGGGCGAATTCGGCGCGGTCTCGGTGGTTTCGGGCCACATTCGCGGCCTGACCAACACGATGCCGCTGCATGTCGAGATTCTCTACAACGAGTACGATTTCGTCGGCGCCTTCGCGGTCGCCTCGCTGCTGGCGCTGCTCGCGCTGGTCACGCTGGTCGCCAAGACCATTCTCGAATGGCGCTTCGACCTCCACCATACGGGAGCAGGGCATTGATCAGGGTCCAGAACGTTACCAAGCGCTTTGGCGATTTCGCCGCGCTGCACGGCATCGATCTCGAAGTCCGACCGGGCGAGTTCATCGCGCTGCTCGGGCCTTCGGGATCGGGCAAGACCACGCTGCTGCGGATCATCGCCGGGCTGGAGTTCCAGGACAGCGGACAGGTGCTGTTCAGCGGAGAGGACGTTTCCGACCGCAAGGTGGCTGATCGCCACGTCGGTTTCGTGTTCCAGCACTATGCGCTGTTCCGCCACATGACCGTGGCCGACAACGTTGCCTTTGGCCTGACCGTGCGCAAGCGGCGTGACCGTCCTTCGCGCGCGGCCATCGCGGCGCGGGCCGAGGAACTGCTGCGGCTGGTCCAACTCGATGGGCTGGGCGATCGCTATCCGGCGCAGCTTTCCGGTGGCCAGCGCCAGCGTGTGGCGCTGGCGCGCGCGCTGGCGATCGAGCCCAGGCTGCTGCTGCTGGACGAGCCCTTCGGCGCCTTGGACGCAAAGGTCCGCAAGGACCTGCGCCGGTGGCTGCGCGAACTGCACAAGCAGATGGGGCTGACATCGGTCTTCGTCACGCACGACCAGGAAGAGGCGCTGGAACTGGCCGACCGCGTGGTGGTGATGAACAATGGCGTGATCGAGCAGGTCGGCACGCCAGAGGAAATCTACATGCATCCGGCGACGCCGTTCGTCTCGCACTTCGTGGGCGAGACGAACCGCATCCCGGCTGGCCCCGCATCCGGCGGCGCGCGCGATGAAGTCCACTTCCGCCCGCATGACGTCGAAGTGGTGCGCGAAGGCGGCGAGGCGCTGCTGGTGGACAACGTGTTCCGCAAGGGCGGGGCCTGGCGCGTCGAAGGTGCGCTGGCGGAAGGCGGCCTGATCGTCGAAATCGACATCGATGTCGCGCAACCGCGCCCGAACCCCGGCGAAACCGTTCTGATCCGTCCCGTTCGATCCCGTGTTTTCAATGCCAACCCCGAAGGAGCACAGCCATGAATACCTCTCCCGCTGCGCCCCGCACCGAGGCCGAGCGCCTGCTGGAAGAAAGCATCGCCAGCGTTCGCGAAGCCCTTGCCGGGCTGAAGTACGGCAACGTTTCGTTGACCGTGCATGAGGGTCGCGTCGTTCAGATCGACGTGACCGAGAAGAAGCGCCTCAAGCCCAACTGAGGCGCGTTCCCACCGTTCTGCCGTTCAATCCGAATACCGTTCGTTTCGTCACGCCAATAATCTGATCACACCGCCAACCGGACGACTGGAGGCATCGTGATCCTGCAACAAGGATCCTAAGATGTCCCGTGCTCTCCTGCTGGCGGGAGCCGCGCCCTTTGCGCTGCTCGCCGCTCCCGTACTCGCGCAAGAAGCGCCAGCCCCTGCGACGGCTGAGGCCGAAAGCGTTTCCGCATCCGATAGCGAAAGCGCGGGCGGCAACGCCATCATCGTCACGGCCCGCCGCCGCCAGGAAAACGTCCAGACCGTGCCATTGGCAATCTCTGTGGTCGAAGCCGCCAAGCTCGACGCGCAGGGCACCTACAACATTGCGCGCCTGACCCAGATACAGCCCACGCTGCAATTCTATTCGCAGAACCCGCGCAACACCTTCATCAACATTCGCGGCATTGGCGCCCCGTTCGGCCTGACCAACGACGGCTTCGAACAGGGCGTGGGCATCTACATCGACGATGTCTATTACAACCGTATTGCCTCGGCTACGCTGGACTTCGTCGATGTGGAACAGATCGAAACGCTGCGCGGGCCGCAGGGCACGCTCTATGGCAAGAACACCACCGCCGGCGCGATCAACATCGCCACGCGGCCGCCCAGCTTCGACTTTGAAGGCAAGGCCGAAATCTCGCTCGGCAACCTGAACTTCAAGCAGGGCAAGGCCTCGATCTCCGGCCCGCTGTCCGACAAGCTGGCCGCGCGCATCAGCGTTACCACGACCAGCCGCCGCGGCACACTGTTCGATACCTACAGCAACACCTGGATCCAGTCGCAGGACAATATCGGCCTGCGCGGATCGCTGCTGTGGAAGCCGACGTCGAGCCTGAATGTCACCCTGTCGGGCGACTGGAACCTGCAGGACCCGATCTGCTGCGCGTTCGCCTATGGCGGCTATGGTCCCACGCAGCGGGCGACGAACCGCCAGTATCCCGCGCTGATTTCGTATTTCCCCGGATACCGGGTGCCCAGCACCAATCCCTATGACCGCCTGACCGACGCCGATGCCGCGCTGTCCGCGCGCAACGAGCACGGCGGCGTTTCGGCCAAGGCGGTGTGGGACATCGATCCCAACAACACGCTGACCTCGATCACGGCGTGGCGCTATTGGGACTGGAGCCCGGCCAATGACCGCGATTACACCGGCCTTGCGGTCTATACCAAGGTCAACAACCCCACCAAGCAGAACCAGTACACGCAGGAGTTCCGCTTCAACCACAAGGGCAAGGGCTACGATTTCGTGGTCGGCCTGTTCGGCTTCCACCAGGATATCCGCACCAGCGGCATCCAGCAGACCGGTCCGGCCGCCAGCAAGTGGCTGCTCAACCCCACCAGCGCGCTGTCGAACAACCCGGCGGTGCTGAACAACCTTGTCGCCATCAATGACATCCGGCTGAACAACACCAGCCTTGCCGCCTATGCCAAGCTGAACTGGGACATCACCGACAGTTTCACCGTGTCGCCGGGCTTCCGCGTCAACTACGACAACAAGGACGGGCTCTATAATTCCGTCGTCACGGGCACGGCATCGGACGGAACGCGGCAGGTGGTCTCGGCGGTCCCCGGATCGCCGTACTACAACGATCCGTGGACGGCGGCGCAGCGCGGCATCCAGGCGTCGCAGTTCTTCGAGCCCAAGTTTAGCGCCTGGAACGTCTCTTACGACGTGAACCTGCGCTACAAGGTGGCCCGGGACATCAACGTCTACGCAACCTACGCGCGTTCGTTCAAGACCGGCGGCATCAACCTGAACGGCGTGCCGGCGGATGCCAACGGCGCACCGATCCAGGCGGCGGCCACGATCAAGCCGGAAAAGGTCGATCACTTCGAAATCGGCTTCAAGAGCCAGTTCTGGGATCGCCGCGCGACGTTCAACGTCACTGGCTTCTGGACCAACATCAAGAACTTCCAGGCCAACGTCAGCAACGGGCAGTTCGGCACCGTGCGCGGCTATCTGGCGAACGCGGACAAGGTGCGCACGCGCGGCGTGGAGGCCGATTTCTCGATCCGCCCGAGCGATCGCTTCTCGGCCTATGTCAACGGCGCCTTTACCGATGCCAAATACGTGAAGTTCTGCGACGCGCCGCCTCCGCCGGAACTTTCCGGGGGCACCAGCACCGGGATCGTCGCGACAGGCAAGTGCAGCTACACCGGCACGATCGCCGCACCGGGTCAGGTGGGCAACAGCCCGCCGTTCGTCGATGCCTCTGGTCAGGTCTTGCCCGGCGTGTCGAAGTGGGCCTTCGCCTGGGGTGCGGAAGTGAACCAGCCGGCCAAGGTGTTCGGCGAAGAAGGGCAGTTCTACATCGGCTACGATGCCAGCTATCGTTCGCGCTGGTCGTCCAATCCCACGCCGTCGATCTACACCTGGGTCAACGGCTATTCGATCCAGAACTTCCGGGGTGGCTTCCGCACCGAAACGCTCGATGCCTTCCTGTGGGTACGCAACGCGTTCGATCGGAACTACATCGACCTGCTGCTGGCCGGAACGGGCGGCAACACCGGGCTGATCGCTGCGCAGGTCGGCGATCCGCGCACGTTTGGCGGAACCATCCGTCTGAAGTTCTGATCCTTTGCGCGGGGCAGGCCGGCGTTTCCATCCAGGTCCGCCGGCTTGCCCCGAGCGTCTCAGTTATTGCCGTCGATAAAATCGCCGAGCGCGCCCAGGACCGAGCCTTCGCCCCGGTTCTGGCCGCCACGGCTGCCCGAAGCCGCCAGCATCCGCCCGGCTAGTCGGGCGAAGGGCAGGGACTGGATCCAGACCTTTCCCGGCCCGGTCAGCCGCGCGAAGAACAGGCCTTCGCCGCCGAACAGCACGCTGCGCACGCCGCCCGCCGTCACCAGATCGAAATCGACGCCCTGCGTGTAGGCGGCAAGGCAGCCGGTATCGACATGGAGCTGTTCGCCGGGGCCGAGTTCGCGCTCGACCAGCGTGCCGCCCATCTGCACGAAGACCCAGCCATCGCCGTCCAGCTTCTGCATGATGAAGCCTTCGCCACCGAACAGGCCGGTCATGACCCGGCGTTGAAAGGCCACGCCGATCGACACGCCGCGCGCGGCGGCGAGAAAGCTGTCCTTCTGGCAGATCAGCGTGCCGCCCACGTCGGACAGCTTGATCGGCAGGATCGAACCCGGCGTGGGGGACGCGAAGGCAACGCGCGCCTTGCCCTGGCCGTTGTGCGTGAACACGGTGGTGAACAGGCTCTCGCCGGTGACCAGCCGCTTGCCCGCGCCCAGCAGCTTGCCCATGAAGCCGCCGTCACCGTCGCCGCTGCCATCGCCGAACACCGTGGTCATGCCGATCGCGGCGTCCTTCCACACGAAGGCGCCGGCTTCGGCGACGGCACTTTCGCCGGGGTCCAGCTCGATTTCCAGGAACTGCAGTTCCTGCCCCTTGATCTCGAAATCGATGTCGTCGGCCACGCTGGAGTTGCGGGCGTGGTGCCACGGGCTGTTTGCCATGGGAGCCTCCTTGCAATGAAGGGGCGAAGATAATCCCTATGCCGTGATGGTACAGTGACGAATTGCCCTGTCGGCGATCAGGCCGGTGGCGTTGGCGCTTCGGCCGCGGCCAGCGCAAAGGCCGCCGTTTCCTCCAGCGGCGGCGCAAGATGGAAGCCCTGGCCGAACGTGCAGCCCATGCTTTGCAGCATCCGGTCCTGTTCCGAGGATTCGATGCCTTCGGCCACCACGGTCAGGCCCAGCTTGCCGGCCAGATCGAGAATGGTCTGGATGATGTCGCGGCTCTTGGGATCGTCGATCGACGCGGTGAAGGAACGGTCGATCTTGAGCGAATCGAACGGCAGGTTCTTGAGGTAGCTGAGCGAGGAATAGCCGGTGCCGAAATCGTCCAGACTGGTCTGCACGCCCCAGGCGCGGATTTCCTCCAGCACGGCGCGCGTGCGCGCGGCATCGATGATGGCCACGCCTTCGGTCACTTCCAGCTTGAGGCAGCGTGGTGGCAATCCGCTGTCCGCGATCGCGCGGCGCACGCTCTGCGTGAAATCGGGCTGGAGGAACTGCTGCGGGGCGATGTTGACGCTGACGAACGGGCGATTGTGCGCGGGCAACAGCCGGTGCAGCCGGGCGAGCGCGGTGCAGGCCTGCCGCATCACCCAGTCGCCGATGAACACGATCAGGCCGCTGGCTTCCGCCGCCGGGATGAAGGCATCGGGCGACAGGGTGCCCCGGGTGGGGTGTGCCCAGCGGATCAAGGCTTCGAAGCCGAGCAGATACGGGGTATCGCCAAGGCAGAAGATCGGCTGGTAGAACAGCAGGAACTGGTTCTCGCGGATTGCTTCCCGCAACTCACGCTCCAGCGCCATGCGGCGGCGGACATCGCTGCCGAGCGCATCGGTGAACGTGACGATCCGGTCCCGTCCGGCGCCCTTGGCTTCGTACATCGCGAGATCGGCGTCGCGGCGGATCTGCTCGATCGAGGTATAGTCGCCGCCGCCGTGGGCGATGCCGATCGATGCTCCCACCGCTACCAACTCGCCATCGATCGGCATCGGTTCGCGCAGCGCGACCAGCAGACGATTCGCGAGAAATTCGGGCAGGCGCCGGTCCGTCAGCATGTCGAGGAGCATGACGAACTCGTCGCCGCCCACCCGCGCCAGAGTGATGCGGGGGGAGGGACCAGGCCATCCGGTCTTGCCGCGCAATCCGGCGACGACCCGGTTGAAACGCCGGGCTACCTCGATCAGCAGCGCATCGCCGGCGTGGTGGCCGTGCTTGTCGTTCACCGCCTTGAAGCCATCCAGATCGATGACCATCATCGCCAGATCCTTCCCCGACCGCTGGAGCCGGGCGAAGGCGGCGCGCGCGCGCTCGTCCAGCAGCACGCGGTTGGGAAGGCCCGTCATCGCGTCGTGCCGTGCCTCGTGCAGCAACGCCGTCCGCGCACGCTCGCGTTCCACCACGCGCGCCAGCTGCGTGCTGGCCTGGGTCACGGTCAGCAGGATGTTGTCCTTGTCCACCAGCGGGCGGCGCGAAAAGAACTCCATCACGGCCACCAGTTCTTCGCCGACCAGCACGGGAAAGGCGCAGGCCGATTGCAGGCCGGATTCAAGCGCCAGATCGCGGCGCGGAAACCACTTGTCCTCTACCATCTGGTCGATCCAGTGCGGATGCCGGTCGCGCAACACCCTTCCGGGCAGGTCTTCACCGTCTTGCAGGATTTGGCGCCGCGAAGCATCCATGATCGGGCGGAACCGGTCGGGTTCGGCGGCATAGGTGATGCGGGCCTGCCGGCGCGCCTTGCCTTCAAGATCGATGCGATAGGCGTGGCCCACGTCCCAGTTCATGTGGGCGCAGATTTCCGCCAGCGCGATGCCCAGCGCGGCCTTGAAGTCGCTCGACTGGTTGGAAGCGTCGGTAATCCGCTGGAGCAGCGCCAGGCGAACCTGGTTTTCGTAGAGATCGCGCCAGCTCCGTTCGGCTACCGCCTCGGCTTCGATCCGCGCCTTGCGCTCGCGTTCGAGCAGGTGGCGCAGGCTATCGATCCGCTCGTCCGCCCTTTCGCCTGCTGCGCCCGTTTCCGGCACGGGAAAGACCATGTGTTTCATGACGCCGGGCATATCCGGACAGGCTCGGCCACGATCGCCAGATCCGGCAATGAGGTGGGAAGGAGAACGGTCATGAAGGCCTCGCGGGCTGAACAGGTGTCTCCGATGTCTGGCAGGCAAAGCCATCGATCCGGTGAAACGCAAGGGACGGGCGGTCCCGTACAGGCCGTTAACCTTGCGGCAGCGGTGTTCTTCGCTGGCGCGGATCGAACGGCTGCTGTTATGGCGCGCGCATGGCGACAACCGCTTCCTCCCCGTTATCGACGCCCCAACGCTTGCTGGCCGCGGCGGAGCGGATCGTCGTGCAAGAGGGTGTCCATGCCCTGACGGTGCGTGGCATTGCCGATGCGGCGGGAGTCAACTCCGCGCTGGTGCGCTATCATTTCGGCGATGTGGACGGGCTGTTGCGCGATCTGGCGCTGCGCAACGCGGCGCGGATCGCCGATGCCCGAACCGGCATGCTGGATGCGCTGGAGCGGGAACGGAAGGCCGCTTTCCCCGCCGTCGTCGATGCGCTGGTCGTGCCCCTGTTCGCCTCTGCCGCGATGACTCCCGGTTTCCGCGCGATCGTGGTGCTGGACGAGATGTTCTCGCGCGCGGCGGGCAGCATTCACGAGCAGATATGGAGCCTGTTCGCCGAAGGTGTCGATCGCGTCACAAGGATGCTGTCCGCGTGCCAGCCCGAGGTCGATGCGGTGGCTCTCGCCTGGCGTATCCGCTTCGTCACCGCTGCCGCGCTCGATATTCCGCCGCGCGCTGGCGACCGCTCCCCGCAAGGGGAAAGACGCTCTGCCTATGGCGATGACGGGGATGGCGAGCGGCTGGAACGGTTCCGCTGCTTCGCCCGCGATGCGCTGAACCTATCCCGCTGAACGCTAACCTAGGCGCTGGAAGCGCTGGTGTTCGGGGCGACGGTTGCGGTCCCGGAAAAGAAGAAATGGACATATCTGCGCGACCAGCGTTCATGCGCGACCCTATCCCCGTTCTCTTCGGCGCGCGTGACGCGCGCATGGCCGACGAGTCCTTCCAGCCAGAATTCGGCGGCCGCTGCCGGATCGGGAATATGGATCAGGCCGGTGGCATTCGCTTGGTGGATCAACGCTTCGATGGCGACCAGCGAATGGCGGTAGATCGCGTTGCGGATTTCGCCGCATTCGCCGTCACCTTCCTGATCCATCCAGTCGATCAGGCGTTCTTGAAGAATGCCATCGGGGGAAAGCAGCAGCGATAACACTTCGGTGCTGCGCGCGATGAACGCCTCCATCGGCGGAAGACCCGCACCCATAGCCGTGATATGGGCGTGCTGGGCTTCGATGCGATGGCGCAAGAGTGCGCCCATCAGCTCCCGCTTGTTGGCAAAGCGGGAATAGATCGTGGCCTTGCCGATATGAGCATGGCGGGCAACGCGATCGAAGGTGAAGCCTTCAAAGCCCTCGGCCAGCAGGACGTCCCAGCTTGCCTCCAGAATCCGGCCGACGATCTGCTCTGCTTCCGCCGCGGATGGACGACCGCGGCGCACGGCGCGGCTTTCGATGCCTTCATCCGCACAAGAGACGATCAGGTCAGTCGGCCCATCTGTCTGTTCAGTGGCGGACGGCTTGCTGCCTTGCGAGCGCTTCGGCGACGTCATACTGGTGCATACCGATGTCGCACGGGGTTTTTTCCGCCGCTCGGTCTGCCGCTGCGCGGTGAACGGGGCAGGACATTACCAGCCCCTCTTGATAGGCCTGCCAGAATCGGCGGCCAAAATCCGAAATCCAGTCCATCCGTCCCAAGTCCTCGCCTTGATGGCGTTATGGGTACGGAGAGTGCCTTAGATTTGCGGCGAGTCAAGACGGTATAAACGGAACGAAAACGGCTCATTTCGGCGCTTCCTCCATCGCCTGCGCAGCCCAGCCAAGGCCCAGTGCCTTTTCCACGGCGACAAAATCGGTGGTCAGCTCGGCGCGTGCCGAGATCGCCGCCATTTCAGCCTGGACGGCCTGACGCTCGGCGGTCAGCGCATCGCTGCGGGAAGCGGTGCCTCCCTGCACGCGCTGTACCTGGAGCGCGTGCGCCCGTGCGGCCTGCGCCTGGCTGTCGAGGGCCTTGCCATAGGCGATGCGCTGACCGCCGAAGCGCGTCAGCGAATTTTCCGCGTCCTGCAGGGCTTTCAGGACCGTACCGCGGAACTGCGCCTCCGCTTCGGCATAAGCCCCTTTGGCCGAACGGATCTGCGCGTTAACGCGGCCGCCGTCGAACAGCGACCATTTGATCTGCGGCAGCGCGAGGCCGATGAGGCTCGACGTCTTGAACACGTCGGCAAAGTTCTGCCCGCCAGTGCCAAGCAGGCCGGTGAAGCTGATCTTCGGATATTTGTCCGCCACCCTGGCGCCGACGTCGGCATTGGCGGCGGCAAGCTGGCGTTCGGCCATGCGGATGTCCGGGCGGTTGCGCAGCAAGAGCGCCGGATCGCCCACGGCGACGTCGGCCGGCGGTAGCGGCACCGCGTTCGGAGCGGACAGTAGCGCGTCCAAGGCTCCCGGCTCGCGCCCGGCAAGAACGGCGATCTGATCGATCAGCACGACGATGTCGGCCCGCGTCTTCGCGCGATCCGCCTCGGTTTGCGCGAGTTGGGCCCGAGCCTGCGCCAGCGGCTGTTCCGGTGCGGTGCCGCCCGCCAGCCGTTGCCGGGCCAGGGAGACGAGGTCGCTGTCGATTGCCGCCTGCCGATCGGTCAGCGCCAGCACGGCCTGCTTGGCGCGCAGCGAAACGTAGGCGCGCGCGATTTCCGCCGAAAGAGTCACGCGGGCGTCGGCAAGGCCCGCTTGGGCGGCCTCGGCGCGGGCGGAAGCCGCCTCGATCTTGCGTCGCGTGCCGCCGAACAGGTCGATTTCCCACGAGGTGTCGAAGCCTGGTGCATAGGCGTGGAACTCCTCGCGTCCCGAATTGCCCAGAATGCTGCCGGGAAGGTTCACGTAGGGCACGGCGAACGAAACGCTGGCGGTGGGCAGCAGCGCCGTCTTGTTGGCCTCAAGCCCCGCGCGTGCCTGCGCGATGCGGGCGTTCGCGGCCTGCACGTCGGGCGCGCTCGTCAGCGCGGTTTCGATAACCTGGTCGAGCACGGGATCTCCCAGCGCCTGCCACCAGCGGGCGGTGGGCGCGGCGGTGCTGGTTCCGGCGTCCGCGCGCAGGAAACTGCCGCGCGTGGCAGCGGTATCCGCCACGTTCGGCGCGCCATGGTAGTCTGGCCCGACCGTGGCGCAGCCGCTGACGAGCAGGACGCCGGAAGCGAGCAGGGGAGCGAGGAGAGTTCGGGGGATCGGTCGCATCAGTGCATGGCCGCCATGTTGCGTCCCTTGGGAAGAGGGCGCAGGAAAAGGACGAGCGGGGTCACCACGAGAATGCCCGCCACAAGGAACATGAAATCGTCGTTGAACGCCATCACCATGGCTTCGCGCAGCACCGTGTTGTCGATCTGGCGTATTGCGGCTGCAAGTCCGTCCGGACCGCCGCCGAACGTGGCGGAGGTGCTGGAAACCCAGTCCTGCACGGCAAGATCGTTGTTGCCGAGAGCGGAATTCAGCGTCCAGTGATGATAGTCGAGCCGGCGCTCCTGGACGGTCGCCAGCAAGGCAAGCCCGATCGAACCGCCCAGATTGCGCGCGGCGTTGAACAGGCCCGAGGCATCGCCGGCTTCGTCGGGGCGCACCGCCGCGATCGCCGCCTGGTTGAGGAACATCATGCTGAGGACCTGACCCAGTCCGCGAAGGAGCTGGGAATCGACGAAGTCCGAACCCGTGGAGTCCGCGGTCAGCGATGTGTCGATGTAGCACGATGCCATCATCAGCACCAGGCCGGTGGCGACGATCAACCGCAGGTCGAACCGGCTGAGCAGGATCGGGAACAGCGGCATCATCATCATGGCGGGAATGCCCGAGATGAACACGACTTGCCCGGCCTGCATCGCGTTGTAGCCGGCGATGGCGGCCAGGAACTGCGGGATCACGTAAGCGGTGCCGTACAGCACCACGCCCAGGATCAGCGCGAGGACGAAGACTGCCGCGAACGTGCGGTTGCGCAGCAGGGCCAGTTTGATCACGGGGCGGCGCGCGTACAGCTGTCCCAGTCCGATCAGCACGAACCCCAGCACGGTGACGGCGGTCAACTGCCAGATCAGCGTGGATTCGAACCACTGTTCGCGATTGCCTTCCTCCAGCACCACGGTCAGCCCGCCGAGGCCGAGCGCCAGGCCCGCGATCCCCAGCCAGTCCGCCTCGATCAGTTCGTCCAGCTTGGGCTTCTGGTCGGCAAGGCCGACGAGCAGCAGCACCATCAGCGCCAGGCAGACCGGAACGTTGATGAAAAAGGCATAGTGCCAGCTGAAGTTCTCGGTCAGCCAGCCACCCGCCAGTGGCCCGAGAACAGGGCCGAGGATGACCGTGGAGCCGAACAGCGACGTGCCGATGGGTTGCTGTGACGGAGGCAGACGTGTGGCGATGATGGTCATGGCCGTGGGAATCATCGCGCCGCCGGTAAAGCCTTGCCCGATGCGGCCGATGATCATGCCGGTCAGCGTCGTCGACGTGCCGCACATGATCGAGAAGCCGGTGAACAGGACCGAGGCGATCAGCAGGAACCGGCGCAGGCCGAACACGCGCTCCAGCCAGGCCGTCAGCGGAATGATGACGATTTCGGCGACGAGATAGGCCGTCGAAATCCAGGTGCCTTCGCTGGCGGAGGCACCGATCTCGCCCTGGATGGTGGGAAGCGAGGCGTTGACGATCGAGATGTCGAGCGTGGCCATCAGCGAGCCGAGCGCGCCGGCGGCTACGCCCAGCCAGGCGGTAAGGTCCGCGCGTTCGCGGGCCGGCGGCGGCGCGGGCGGCTGCCCAGCCTGTTCCGCGGGAAGGGTGGCTGCGCTCATGGCCGCTTCGGAGCCTGTTCCTGCTCGCGGCGGATGGATTCGATGGCTCCCTTCGCGGCGGTCGTATCGACCTGGACCGTCAGCGACAGCCCGGGAACCAGGACCCGCTTCGATTCCGGCCCGGAATTGATGCGGATGCGCACCGGCACGCGCTGAACGATCTTGGTGAAGTTGCCGGTCGCGTTCTGCGGCGGGATCAGCGAGAAGTTGGCGCCGGTGCCCGGCGTGATGCTGTCCACCACGCCATGGAACGCCACATCGGGCAGGGCATCGACTTTCACGGTCACCGGCTGGCCTGGCCGCATCAACCCGATCTGGGTTTCCTTGAAGTTCGCTTCCACATAGATTGCGTCGACCGGTACCACCGTCAGCAGGCGCTGACCGGGCTGGACGTACTGGCCAAGCCGGACCGATGAATTGCCGATGCGGCCGGCAACAGGGGCGATGATGCGCGTCGTGGCCATGTCGTTGTTGGCGGCCTGGCGCTGGGCGAGGGCGGCTTCGATCTGGGCGGCGGACTGGTTCGCCTGCGCCTCGATGGTACGAACCTTGTCACGCGCCGCGGCAAGCGCGGCCTGCTTGGAGGCAAGATCGGACGCTGCCTGATCGCGGTTCGAGACGAACTGATCCAGCGTCTGCTTCGGTTCCGCGCCGCTGGCGGCAAGCGGACGGAAACGGGCAACTTCGCCATTGAGATAGGCAAGCTGGCGCCTGGCGGCGTCTACTGCCGCCGAGGCTTGCCCCACCGCCGAACGCGCTTCCGCGATGCTGGCGACCGACGCCGCCTGCGTGGCGCGCGCCACCTGCACTTGCGCGTCGGACTGGGCAAGGCGCGTCTGGTAGTCGGTCGGATCGATCTGCACGAGCAGCGTTCCCGCCGCGACCGACTGGTTATCCTTGAAGTTCACCGCCCGGACATAGCCGGACAGCTTGGAGCTCACGGTTACCCCGTCCGCTTTCACGTAGGCATCATCGGTTTCCTGGATGAAGCGGCCGTAGAGGCGATAGTCCGTGTAGGCATAGATTCCATAAGCTGCGCCCAGGATCAGCGCGATCAGGCCGATGCGGCGAATGCGCTTGCTGCGTTGACCGTTACCGCTTGGCGCAGCGCCGCTCGGATCGACGCCATTCTCGCCGGGCGTCTCGGGAGCAACCGGGCTGGAATCGCTTTCGCTGGGAGCGGTCATCGTGAGTCCTGACAACAAGGTATAATGGAACGAAACGGTTTTGTTTCGTGAGCGCAATTGGATCGGAACGCGTCGATTTTCAAGTGCAAGTTCTGCAAGTCGATTGCAAAAAACCGTACGTTCAAACGGTAAAGCGTATTTATTTCATATTTTTATGCGCTTGCAACAAGCGTTCGAGCGCGCGTGGGACGGGCGCGCGAGGCATCGTGCTCCTTCGTGACTTATTTTATCCGGGTAATATTGACCGAGAACATTTACCCGGATAAAAATCCTCCGACGCAGAAGGAATCCACTATGTCCGACATCACGATTTGCACCGCATTTTGCGGCGCGCGGAAACTGTTCTCCGGCCCGCTGGGCGAAGTCGCCTTGCACGTGAAGCGGGCTCTGGAAGGAGGCGCTGCCGATGCCATCCAGGTTTTCGACGACAGCAGCGGACGGATTGTCGATCTGGACCTGCGCGGCAGCGACGAGGAGATCGTGGCACGTCTTTCTCAACCTGCGCCGGTCTATCGCGGGCGTTACCGTGCCCCAACGGCTTTGTCCGACGCGCTTCCGGCAGGGGAAGGGCAGGCGGGGGAACCGCGTGGACGGGGCCGGCCCCGGCTGGGCGTGGTGGCGCGCGAGGTAACCCTGCTACCCAGGCAATGGGAATGGCTGGCTGCCCAGCCCGGAGGCGCTTCGCCCACCCTGCGCCGTCTGATCGACAGCGAGCGGAAGAAACCCGATACCCGCCAGCAACGGCGCCGCGCGCAGGAGGCGGCCTATCACTTCATGCTGGCGATGGCCGGCGACCTGCCCGGTTACGAGGATGCGACACGGGCGCTGTTTGCGGGAGACCTGGGGGCATTGGAGCGGCATATCGCGGAATGGCCAGAGGACGTCAGGATGCATGTTCTGCTGTTGGTGCGCGCTGATGGCGGTGCGGAAGGATGACGGATACGTCCACCCCTCATTTCGATGTGTCGCCGGCGGCCGGCATGCTGTTCGTCCGGCGCGGGATTGCGGGTAGCGTCGTCATGCTGAACCTGCTGCGGTTTCGCGCCGTTGCGGACTACGCGGCGCATCCGGAACTTGCGCCGGCATCGCCGATCGGCGGAAGCGAGGCATTCGGGCGGTACATCGCGCATACCCTTCCGCACCTGCGCGCGAGCGGTGGGGATATCCTGTTCCTGGGGCAGGGCGGCCCGTTCCTGATCGGGCCGGAGTCTGAACGATGGGACATGGCGATGCTGGTGCGCCAGAGCAGCGTTGCCGCGTTCCTCGCCTTTGCCGAAAACGAGACTTACCTCGCCGGCATCGGCCATCGCGTGGCGGCGCTCGAGGATGCCAGGCTGTTGCCGCTGGAGGAAATGTCGCTTCGGGGGCACGCCGTGGCGGGGGCGCTATCGTAAGGGCGACAGCGACGGAGCATCTGTCTCTGCCGTGCCACAGGAATGTGATCGACAGGTTCCGATCAGGCGAGCCATTGATCGACGCAATCAATCAAAGTGGCCGGAATTGATCATTGGAAATTGCGAAGGGGAGTCGCTAGCTCACCCTCGTATCCAGTTTACCAACGACGAATCAGAAGGAAATCGTCTGTCATGTCTCTGATCGGAACCACGCTTAAGCCGTTCAAAGCCGAGGCCTATCGCCAGGGCAAGTTCGAAACCGTTACCGACGCCGACGTGAAGGGCAAGTGGGGCGTGTTCTTCTTCTATCCGGCCGATTTCACGTTCGTCTGCCCGACCGAGCTGGAAGACCTTGCCGACAAGTATGCCGAGCTTCAGGGTCTGGGCGTCGAAGTGTACTCGGTTTCGACCGACACGCATTTTTCGCACAAGGCCTGGGCAGACACCTCGCCGGCCATCGGCAAGATCCAGTACTACATGCTGGGCGACCAGAACCACGACCTGTCGAACAACTTCGACATCCTGCGCGTTGGCGTGGGCCTGGCCGATCGCGGCACCTTCGTCGTCGATCCGGATGGCGTGATCCAGCTCGTCGAAATCACGCCCGAGGGCGTGGGCCGCAATGCGAGCGAACTGGTGCGCAAGATCAAGGCCGCCAAGTACTGGCGTGAAAACCCCGGCCAGGTCTGCCCGGCCAAGTGGGAAGAAGGCGCCGAAACGCTGGCTCCTTCGATCGACCTCGTCGGCAAGATCTGATGGGTTGGGCCGGGCGGGTTTCCCGTCCGGCCACCCTCTTCATCGAGACCTTTCTACCGGAGATCGGCGTGCCCTGCATGATCCGCCCGTCCTGAGCTTTCCCGAGAATTGCCGTTCCAAGGCAGTTCTTCGGCAAGCCCAGGGCTACGGGAACCCAGCGTTTCCCCCGAGCGCCTCCCGCCGTTCATTTCCGCCTCCCGGCATCCGCGCGATCCCGGCGATGCATCCACCTGTCTGAAGAGAACCGCCATGCCTATTCTCGATGCCGCTACCACTGGCCAGTTGAAAGCCTATCTCGGCAACCTGCGCCGCCCGATCGAGTTGGTCGCCAGCCTGGACGACAGTGCCAAGTCGGCCGAAACGCGCAGCCTCGTCGAGGAAATCGCTGCGCAGTCCGACAAGGTGTCCGCCCGCTTCGACGGCACGGATGCGCGCAAGCCCTCGTTCGCGATCCGCGCCGACGAAGGTAGGGCGGAAGCGGTCTTCGCCGGCCTGCCGATGGGGCACGAGTTCACCTCGCTGATCCTGGCGCTGCTGCACGTGGGCGGCCATCCGCCCAAGGAAGATGCCGAACTGCTCGATCAGGTGCGCGCGCTCGAAGGGCCGCTGCACTTCGAGACGTTCTTCTCGCTGACCTGCCAGAACTGCCCCGACGTGGTGCAGGCGCTGAACATCATGGCCGCGCTCAACCCGAACGTGACGCACGTCGCGATCGACGGCGCCGTGTTCCAGGATGAGGTGGAACGCCGCAAGATCATGGCCGTGCCGACGGTGTTCCTCAACGGCGAACCGTTCGGATCGGGGCGCATGGACCTGGCGCAGATCGTGGCGAAGCTCGATACCGGTTCGGCGGCGCGGGCAGCGGAAAAGATCGCCGCCAAGGAGCCGTTCGACGTGCTGGTCGTCGGCGGCGGTCCCGCCGGCGCGGCGGCGGCGATCTATGCCGCGCGCAAGGGCATCCGCACGGGTGTCGTCGCCGAACGCTTCGGCGGGCAGGTGCTCGATACCATGGCGATCGAGAACTTCATCTCGGTGCCGCACACCGAAGGGCCGAAGCTGGCCGCGCATCTCGAACAACACGTCAAGGAATACGACGTGGACGTGATGAACGTGCAAAAGGCGGTGAAGCTGGTGCCCCCGCTCAATGGCGGGCTGGCCGAGGTGCAGCTTGAAAGCGGCGCCAGCCTGAAGGCGAAGACGGTCATCCTGTCGACCGGCGCGCGCTGGCGGCAGATGGGCGTGCCCGGCGAAGACGAATACCGCAACAAGGGCGTCGCCTATTGCCCGCACTGCGATGGCCCGCTGTTCAAGGGCAAGCGCACGGCGGTGATCGGCGGCGGCAATTCGGGCGTCGAGGCGGCGATCGACCTGGCGGGGATCGTCGCCCACGTCACGCTGATCGAGTTCGACAGCCAGTTGCGCGCCGACGCGGTGCTGCAGGCCAAGCTGAACAGCCTGCCCAACGTGACCGTGATTACCTCGGCCCTGACTACCGAAGTGCTGGGCAACGGCGACAAGGTGACTGGCCTCAAGTATCGCGATCGCAAGACCGAGGAAGTTCACGAAATCGTGCTGGAAGGCATCTTCGTGCAGATAGGCCTTGTCCCCAACACCGAATGGCTCGACCATTCGGTAGCGCTGACCAACCGCGGCGAGATCGAGATCGACGCGCGTGGCGAGACCAGCGCGGCGGGCGTGTTCGCGGCGGGCGACGCGACGACCGTGCCTTACAAGCAGATCGTTATCGCCATGGGCGAAGGTTCGAAGGCGGCGCTTTCCGCGTTCGATTACCTGATCCGGCATTGATGGAAGCCGTCGTTATGGTGCATGCAAACCGTCGTCCCAGCGAACGCTGGGGCGACGGGCGGCTGGGTTCCACCTAACGACGGTTTTCCTGCAAAGGCCTGAGGTCCCAGCGTTCGCTGGAGCGACGTGTGAGGGAAGGGGCTGGGCAAGCAAGGCACCCACCTTTCTACAGCAAATCGCCCCATCGGCCTTGCCGACTCAGGTCCGCCCGGCCACAGCCACGGCGTGAGCGCATCCATCATCATCGGCACCGACCGGTCCGGCGCCCCTGTCCGGATCGATGTCGAGGAACTGCTGGCGACCCGCCTGCTCGTGCAGGGCAATTCCGGGTCCGGCAAGTCGCACCTGCTACGCCGGATGCTGGAGGAAAGCGCCGCGCTGGTCCAGCAGGTGGTGATCGATCCGGAAGGCGATTTCGTCACGCTGGCTGAGCCGTTCGGGCATGTCGTGGTCGATGGATCGGCTTACGATCAGGCCGAGATCGCCAAGCTCGCCGCACGCATCCGCAAGCATCGCGCCTCGGTGATCCTGGCGCTCGACGGGCTGGAACTGGAAGCGCAGATGCGGTGTGCGGCGGTGTTCCTCAACACGCTGTTCGATGCGCCGCGCGACGAATGGTATCCCGCGCTGGTGGTGGTGGACGAGGCGCAGATGTTCGCCCCCGCGGCCGCGGGCGACGTGACCGATGAAGTGCGTCGCCTGTCGCTGGCGGCGATGACCAACCTGATGTGCCGGGGGCGCAAGCGCGGCCTGGCCGGGGTGATCGCTACGCAGCGGCTGGCCAAGCTGGCCAAGAACGTCGCCGCCGAGGCTTCCAACTTCCTGATGGGGCGCACCTTTCTCGACATCGACATGGCGCGCGCGGCCGATCTGCTGGGCATGGAGCGGCGCCAGGCCGAACAGATCCGCGATCTGGAGCGGGGGCATTTCCTGGGGCTTGGCCCCGCCATCTGCCGCCGCCCGGTGGGGGTGCGGATCGGTGAGGTGCAGACCCGCGCGCGCAACGTGGTGCAGGGGCTGATGCCGCTGCCTTCGGCTTCGGGGCAGGACATGGAATCGCTGCTGCTGGCCGAACCGCTGGCGATGGAAGCCCTGCCGCGCGCGCCCGAACCGGAGGCCGAGCCGGTCGAAAGCGGCGAACTGCTCGAACGGATCGAGGGCTATGTGCCGGCCGCGGATCAGGTCGATCCGCCCGCCGAACCCAGCCTGTTCGCGCAAGAGGAAACCGCCGCCGACGTCGCCGCGATCCTGGCTGACATGGCGCTGGAGCCGGACTGCACGTTTCAGCCCGCGGCGCAGCTTTTCCAGGATTTCACCGTGCGCTGCCGGATGCAGCGGCTGGGCGACACGGGCATCGATCTGGCGGCGTTCCGGCGGCGTTTCGCGATGGCGGTGGCCGGCATTGCCGACGATAGCGAGCCGCGCTGGCAGGACGTGTTGCGCATCGGGCGCGACGTGCCCGACGACCTGCTCGCCCCGTTCCTGGTGCTGGCGCGCGCGGCGGCGGAGGGCACGCCATGCCCCGACGACGACAAGCTGGCCGAAGTCTATGGCACCCGTTCGCCGGGGCGCATCCGCCGTCTGCTGGAACATCTCGAACGCAGCGGCCTGATCGTGGTTCGCACCGATTACGGTGGGCGTCGTTCCATCGGCATTCCGGAACTGGGCTTGACTACCGCGCCGATGGCAGCCTGACCCTTCGCTATCGCACGGTAGATGGGACGACGGTGTTTTCGGCATTCGCAAATGCATCCGGATCGTGCTGAAATGATGCGGATTTCGTCCTGTGGACCTGTGTGCGGCGCAAAAGGCTTTGCGTAAAACACTTCGTGACCCTAATGAAACGGCGGTTTTGTTCCGTATCGTTCGTTAAGGATGGCGCGGCTGGAAAGGTATCGGATCGTTGGCTTCGGAAGTGACCATGGCGTCGGGAACAGCGGCGGGGCTGCTGGTTGACGGGATGGACGCCATTCTGGGCGTCCATATCGGAACCGCCAATTCTCTGTTCATCTCGCGGCTGGAACGGCAGCTGGATGTCCTGAAGGTTACGCCCAAGCAGGTTGCCATCCTGTGGCTGACAAACGCCAATCCCGGCGTGAAGCAATCGGACCTTTCGCGCTTCTTCCAGATCGAACGGCCCACGGTTCACCAGTTCGTGCGGCAATTGACCAAGAACGGCTACGTGGTGAACGAGCCATCGAAGCTGGATCGTCGCGCCGGCGGGCTGTGGATCACCGAGGATGGTGAGCGGGTGCTGGAACAAGCGCGCGAGATCATTGCCGCGCACGAACGGGAACTGACTGCCTGCCTTTCGGAAGACGAACGCGCGGAACTGTTCCGTCTGATCATCAAGGTCTGCGCGTCGGCGCCCGCCAAGGACTGAGGGCGGACTGCCCGCTTGCGAAGATCGCTGAATAGGGTTTAGGCAACGCAGCCAAGCCGCTGTATCCGTTCATGTGCGGGTCAGCCCCGCCGGGGCAGTTTGGCCACGAAGCTTGTTAGCCAAAAGGCATTTTTGGGGAGTGCGTTGATGAAGTTTGTTGCCGTGATGGCCGGTCTGGCCGCCGTTGGTATCGCCGCGTCGGCTGCATCGGCTGCTCCTTCCGGGCCTGCTGGTGACGCGGCGCGCGGTCGTACCGTGTTCGCCCGTTGCGCTGCCTGCCACGATCTCAATACCGGCGCCACGCGCCTGGGACCGTCGCTGAAAGGCATCGTCGGCCGCAAGTCCGCCGCAATGGCGAATTTCAACTATTCGGCGCAGATGAAGGCCAAGAACGTGACGTGGAACAAGACCACGCTCGATGCCTTCCTCACCTCGCCCACCCGTTACGTGCCGGGCACGCGCATGGCCTTTGCCGGCCTCCCCAATCCGCAGGATCGCGCGGACCTGATTGCCTATCTGCAACAGGCCGCGCGCTGATCCATCGAGGAATGCCTGAGCGGCCCGGTGCGTCAGCGCCGGGCCGCTTGCTTTTGTACCCGGTTTGGCTGGTTTGGGCGCGTGTCCCGACAGCGAACGATCGGACGGGGATAGTGCCAGCCGGATTTCAAGCGGCTAAGGCGGGCGCGTGACTGAAGACACTTGGCGATTCTGGGTCGATCGCGGCGGCACCTTCACCGATGTCGTGGCGATAGCGCCCGATGGTGCGTTGCACCGCGCAAAACTCCTGTCCGAAGATCCCGGCCGCTATGACGATGCGGCCGTCGAGGCGATGCGTCGGTTGACTGGCGCGCGCGCGGGAACGGCACTGCCGCCAGCCGAACTGCGGCTGGGCACGACCGTGGCCACCAACGCCCTGCTCGAACGCAAGGGGGAGCCGACGCTGCTGGCGATCACGCGCGGGTTTGGCGATGCCCTGCGCATCGGTACGCAGGAACGGCCCGACATCTTCGCGCGAAAAATCGATCTTCCGCTGCCCCTGTTCGCGCAAGCCGTGGAAATCGACGAGCGGGTCATGGCCGATGGCACGGTGCTGGCCGCGCTGGATGAAGATCGCGCCCGCGCCGCGCTGCAATCCGCGTTCGATCACGGGCTGCGTTCCATCGCGATCGTGCTGATGCATGGCTGGAAGTATCCCGCGCACGAGGCCGCGCTCGCCCGTATCGCGGCGGAGGTGGGGTTCGGGCAGATTTCGGTCAGCCATCGCGTGGCCCCGCTGATCAAGCTGATCGCGCGGGGCGATACGACCGTGGTTGATGCCTATCTCTCGCCTGTCCTGCGCCGCTATGTCGCTGGCCTCGAAGCGGGGCTGGGGCCGGCGGTCGCGGCGCTATACATGCAGTCGAGCGGGGGCCTTGCGGCGGGTGAGGCGTTCCATGGGAAAGACGCCGTGCTCTCCGGCCCGGCCGGGGGCATCGTCGGCATGGCGGCCACGGCGAAAGCGGCGGGTTTCGCGCAAGTCGTGGGTTTCGACATGGGCGGCACCTCGACCGACGTTTCGTACTACGCCGGCAGCTACGAGCGCGAGGTCGAGGCGCGGGTGGCGGGATCGCGCATCCGCGCCCCGATGATGCGCATTCATACCGTGGCGGCGGGAGGCGGCTCGATCTGCCGGTTCGACGGCACCCGATTCCTGGTCGGTCCGGAATCGGCCGGCGCGGTGCCGGGGCCGGCGTGTTACCGGCGCGGCGGTCCGCTCGCGGTAACCGACTGCAACCTGTTGCTGGGCAAGTTGCAGCCCGATCATTTCCCGCATGTGTTCGGGCCGGATGGCAACGAACCGCTCGATCGCGACGCGGTGGAACGCCGCTTCGCCGAACTGACCGCGCACGTCCACGCGGCTACCGGGCGCGCGGTTTCGCCCGAGGAGGCGGCCGAAGGGTTCCTGCGCATTGCCGTTGCCAATATGGCCAACGCGATCAAGGCGATTTCCGTGCGGCGGGGCCATGACGTCACGCGCGCCACCCTGGCCTGCTTCGGCGGCGCGGGCGGGCAGCATGCCTGCCTGGTAGCGGATGCGCTGGGGATCGATACCGTGCAGTGCCATCCGCTGGCGAGCGTGCTTTCCGCTTATGGCATGGGCTTGGCCGACCGGCGCGCGGTGCGTGAGGCCACGCTGGGGTGCCTGATGGATGCGGAGGGTGCGGACGCTATCGCCCATACGGTCGGTCTGCTGGGGCACGCGGCGGAGGCCGAACTGGTCGCCGGCGATGGCAGGCGGGCCACCTTGCGCCGCGAGGTGACGCTGCATCTGCGGCCGCAGGGGACAGAGAACACGATCGAGGTGGCCTATGCCCCGCTCGAGGCGATGCGAACCGCTTTCGCGGCGGATTGGCAGCACCGCTTCGGCTTCGCGCCCGAAGGGGCGATCGTGGCCGAGGCCGCACGGGTCGAGGCGGTGGCGGTCTCGCGCCATGCCGACGTACCGGTGGCCGTTCTGCCCGAACGATCCGGGCCGCCAGCGGGCACCGTCTCGATGTTCACCGCCGGCGAACGCCATGCCACGCCGCTCTACCGGCGCGAGGATCTGGCCTTCGGTTTCGCGGCAGACGGGCCGGCGCTGATCGTCGATCCGGTATCGACCACGGTGGTCGAGCCGGGCTGGCGCGTGGACGTCGATGCCATCGGCAACCTCATCCTGCGTCGGGCACAACCGCGCACCGTGGACCGCGCGGCGGATACCGCGCTCGATCCGGTGCGGCTGGAGATCATGAGCGGGCTGTTCATGGCCGTGGCCGAGGAAATGGGCGCGGCGCTCCAGCACAGCGCTTCGTCCGTCAACATTCGCGAGCGGCTCGATTTCTCCTGCGCGCTGTTCGACCGGGACGGCAGCCTGATCGCCAACGCGCCGCACATGCCGGTGCATCTGGGATCGATGGGCGAAAGCGTGCGCACCGTGCTGGCCCGGCGCGGGCAGGGGCGGGACGGGCGCGGGCTGCGCTCCGGCGATGCCTATGTCCTCAACGCGCCGTATGATGGCGGCACCCATCTGCCCGACGTGACGGTGGTGATGCCGGTGTTTGCCGAAGAGAGCGATGCGGCGCCGGCCTGGTTCGTTGCCGCGCGCGGCCATCACGCGGACATCGGCGGGATCGCGCCCGGATCGATGCCACCGGGCAGCCGCACGCTGGACGAGGAGGGCGTGCTGCTCGACAACGTGCTGCTGGTGGACGAAGGGCAGTTGCGCGAGGCGGATCTGCGCGCGCGCCTATCGTCCGGGCGCTGGCCTTCGCGCAACGTGGACCAGAACATCGCGGACCTGAAGGCGCAGGTCGCGTCCTGCGCGCGGGGAGCCTCGGAGCTGCGGCGAATCGCCGCGGAGCAGGGCAGGGCGGTGGTCGATGCCTATATGGGCCACGTGCAGGATCACGCCGAGGCCGCCGTGCGCGCGCTGCTCGACCGGCTGGCCGACGGGCGCTTCACCTATGCGATGGACAACGGCGCGCAGGTCTCTGTCAGCGTGGCGATCGATCGCGCGGCCCGCCATGCCACGATCGATTTCACCGGCTCCAGCCCGCAACTGGGCGACAATTTCAACGCGCCGCTGCCGGTCGTGCGCGCCGCCGTGCTTTATGTGGTGCGCACGCTGATCGACGATGCGGTGCCGATGAACGAGGGATGCCTGCGCCCGCTGACCGTGGTGGTGCCCGAAGGGTCGATGCTCCGCCCGCAAGCGCCCGCCGCCGTGGTGGCCGGGAATGTCGAGACCAGCCAGGTGGTGACCGACGCGCTGTTCGGCGCGCTGGGGGCGATGGCGGGGGCGCAGGGAACGATGAACAACTTCACCTTCGGCAATGCGCGCCACCAATATTACGAGACGATCGCCGGCGGATCGGGCGCCGGGCCGGATTTCGACGGAACGGCGGTGGTGCAGACGCACATGACCAACAGCCGCCTGACCGATCCCGAAGTGCTGGAAACCCGCTTCCCGGTGCTGCTGGAGGAGTTTTCCATCCGACGCGGCTCGGGCGGGGCCGGCCATCATCGCGGTGGCGATGGCGCGGTGCGGAGAGTCCGGTTTCTCGAAGCGATGGAGGCGGGCATCCTGTCCAACCGCCGGATCGTGCCGCCATTCGGCCTGCATGGCGGCGCGGACGGGCAACCCGGGGGCAACCGGATCGAGCGGGCGGATGGGCGTGTCGAACACCTGCCCGCCACCGCGTCTGCCGCGATGGAACGAGGCGACGTGTTCGTGATCGAAACGCCGGGTGGTGGCGGTTACAGTCCGCCGGACGAAGTTGTCGTGGATTAGGCAAGGTTTTCTACCGCTGCGATTGACTTTCGCGTGCGAGACGGTTTTGTGTCTCCATGCTCTCGCAGAAGACGCGTTACACCATCAGGGCCTTGCAGCATCTTGCCGATACCTTCGGACAGGGGCCGGTGCGGCTGGATGCGATTGCCGATGCGCAGAACATTCCGCGCAAGTTCCTGACCGTGATTCTGTCGGAAATGGCGCGCGAGGGAATCGTCGTTTCGCAGCGCGGGCGCGAAGGGGGATACGAACTGGCCCTGCCGCCGGTGGATATCCGCTATGGCGACATCATCCGCCTGACGCGCGGCAGTCTTGCGCTGGTGCCCTGCGCCAGCCGCAACGCGCACGAAACCTGCACGAACTGCCTGCCGGAGGCGGAATGCCGGCTGCGCGGCCTGATGCTTCAGTTGCGCGATGAAATGGCGGCGATGCTGGACCGGATCACGCTGGCCGATCCGATTCCGGTGATCCCGCCGTTCGAGGACGCGTGATCTTCGCGTGCGCCGTCACATCCTGAAATCGATGCATGCACAACTTCACTTGGCGTTCATGGGGGCGCTGGCTATAGGGCTGCCATGACGTTTATCGCCCATGGCCGCACCCCGCTGCGGATTGCCGTTCTCGCCGCCGCCACCGCCGCCCTTGGGCTGACCGCCGGTTGCGCCGGCGGCGCGCGTTCCAAGAAGGACGTGGCCTATGTCGCGCGGGACGTCGATACGCTCTACATGGCGGCGAAGGAACGGCTGGATCAGGGCAACGCCAAGCAGGCGGCGGCGCTGTTCGACGAAGTGGAGCGCCAGCATCCCTATTCGCCCTGGGCGCGCCGCGCGCAGCTGATGAGCGCGTTCAGCTACTACGCCGCGCGCGATTACGCCAAGGCGACGCAATCGGCTCAGCGCTTCCTGTCGATTCACCCCGGCAACAAGGACGCGCCCTACGCCTATTACCTGATCGCGCTGTGCTATTACGAACAGATCAGCGACGTGACGCGCGATCAGAAGATCACCTTGCAGGCGCAGACCGCGCTCAACGAAGTGATGCGCCGTTTCCCGAATACCGATTATGCCACCGATGCGCGGCTGAAGATGGACCTGGTGAACGATCACCTTGCCGGCAAGGAAATGGAGATCGGCCGCTTCTACCAGCGCAGCGGCAAGTGGCTGGCGGGCACCCTGCGGTTCCGCGTGGTGGTCGACAAGTATCAGCAGACCAGCCACACGCCCGAAGCGCTCTATCGCCTGGTCGAAAGCTATCTGGCCCTCGGCGTGCCGGAAGAAGCGCAGAAGGCGGCGGCGGTGCTGGGCAACAACTATCCCGGCAGCGAATGGTATCAGAAGGCCTATCGCCTGATGAACAGCAAGGCCCCCGGCGCTAACGCGGCCTGATCGCGATCCGGAGCGGGTGAGCCCGCCCCGGAGCCTTGCTCAATCCGGAACGTAGACCGGTTTGCGCTTTTCGAGGAAGGCGCGCATCCCTTCTGCGAAGTTCGGGCTGCTCGATGTCATGATCTGGTTGCGATTCTCGATCGCCATCGCCGCTTCGAGGCTGGGGGCATCGACCGCGAGGTTGAGCCCTTCCTTGGTCATGCGCAGGCCCTTCGGCGAAGCCATCAGCATTTCATCGACATAGCTCTGTGCCGCATCGGCCAGCCGTTCGTCCGGCACCACTTCCGAAACCAGCCCGGTCGCCAGCGCGCGTGGCGCGTGGATGAAGCGGCCGGTCAGCATGAGTTCGGACGCCACGGAAACGCCGACGAGGCGCGGCAGGAAATAGCTGACGCCCATGTCGCACGAGGAGAGGCCCAGCCGGATGAAGGCGGCGTTCATGCGGGCGCTTTCGCCGGCAATGCGGATGTCGGACGCCAGCGCGAAGGCGAAACCGCCGCCACAGGCCGCGCCCTGGACCAGCGCGATGATCGGCTGCGGACAGCGCCGCATCTTGACGTAGACATCCGCCAGATAGCCCTGGAAGCCGAAGCCGCCGCCAAAGGGAATGGCGGCGCGTTCGTCCTCGCTGCGCTCCTTGATGTCCAGCCCGGCGCAGAACGCCCGGCCAGCTCCGCGCATCACCACGATCCGCACGGAGCCATTGTTGTACAGCCCTCCGAAATAGGCGTTGAGTTCGCGCACCATCTCCAGCGAGATGGCGTTCATGGCCTCGGGCCGGTTCAGCGTGAGCCAGTCGACCGGCCCACGGCTTTCGACAGTGATGGTGTTGTAGTGTTCCGCCATGAATTCGAATCCTCTCTGCGGTGAAGCGTAGAGGAAGGGGCGGGCATCATGGAAGAGGGGGGAGCGCGTCTTTAGAGCGCCCCCCCTTCCTGGGGATGCGTCAGGCGAAGGCGGGAACCTGTTGCTGGTGCGCCTCGGTCAGTGCCGTCTGGAACTGGTCGGTGGCCCGGTCCCAGCTGTAGCTTGCGCCATGGACAGCGGCACCCAGCCGGTCACAGCGCAGGGCGTCGGCGATGGCGTGGTCCAGATTGTCGCGCAGAGCGCCCACTCGCATGGGAAGGTCGCCGCCGGGGCCGTGGCCGTCCACTCCCACGATGTCGAGCGGACCCGGCACGGGGAAGGCCGCCACCGGCAGGCCGCATGCCAGCGCTTCGATCATGACGAGGCCGAAGGTATCGGTACGGCTGGGGAACACGAAGACGTGCGCCGAGCAATAGGCCCGCGCCAGCTGCTCGCCCGCCAGCGCGCCCAGGAAGGTCGTTTCGGGGAAGGCTTCGCGCAGGCGGACGAGATCGGGTCCGTCGCCGACCACGACCTTGCTGCCGGGAACCGTGCTGGTGAGGAAGGCTTCCAGGTTCTTCTCGATTGCCACGCGCCCGACGTAGAGCATCACCGGGCCGGGAAGCGCGGCCATTTCGGGCAGCGGATCGTGCTGCGGATGGAACAGCGAACGGTCGATTCCGCGCGACCACAGGCGCGCACGGCCGATGCCCTGCGCCGCCAGTTCGCCCGCCAGCGTGGGCGTGGACACCAGCACGGCGCGCGAATGGTTGTGGAACCGGCGCATCACCGGCCAGAAGTGCGAGGCGTCCAGCCCGGTACGCACCGCCGCATAGTCCGGGAAGCGGGTGTGGAACGCGGTGGTGAAGGGCGTGCCGGTGCTCTTGCACCAGCCCCGCGCGCTCCAGCCGATCGGGCCTTCGGTGGCGATGTGGACAACATCGGGCGCGAAGTCCTTCAACGTGCGCCGCGTGCCGAAGCGCGGGGCCATCGCCAGCCGGATCTCGCTGTAGCCGGGCAGGGGCAGCGTGCGGAACTGGCTGGGCGTTATAAGCTCGACCTCGTGCCCGCGCGCATTCAGGCGATCCACCGTGGTGGACAGGGTGCGGACGACGCCGTTGACCTGCGGGTGCCAGGCATCGGTGCAGATCGCGATTCTCATGCCGGTTCCTCCTCGCGCGCGGTGGACGGGGCGGAGTGCTTGCCGTGCTTCATCTCCGCCTCGCGCGTTTCCGCTGCCCAGTCGACGATAGCGATCGCGCCCTGATGATCCTCGACCAGCGCGGTGCAGCTTTCGACCCAGTCGCCATCGTTGTAGTAGGTCACATCGCCGATCTGGCGGATCTCGGCGCAGTGGATGTGGCCGCAGACCACGCCGTCCACGCCCTGTTCGCGCGCCGCGTGGGCCACGGCTTCCTCGAAGTCGCAAACGAACTGGACCGCGTTCTTCACGCGCTTCTTGAGGTAGGCCGAAAGCGACCAGTAAGGCAGCTTGAACTGGCGGCGCAGCAGGTTGAACCAGCGGTTCGCGCGCAGCAGGAACTCGTAGGCCTTGTCGCCCAGGAACGCGAGCCAGCGGGCATAGAGCACCACGCCGTCAAAGCCGTCGCCATGGGTAACGAGCAGGCGACGCCCGTCGGCGGTGGTGTGGATCGCCTCCAGCGCCAGTTCCACGCCGCCGAAGCTCATACCGGCGTAAGGGCGCAGCATCTCGTCATGGTTGCCCGCGATCAGCACCACGCGCGTGCCCCGGTGCGCCATCTTGAGCACGCGGCGGATCACCTCGTTGTGGGCATCCGGCCAGTACCAACCCTTTTTCAGCCGCCAGCCATCGACAATGTCGCCGACCAGGTAGAGCGTTTCGCATTCGATGGAGGCCAGGAAATCCAGCAGCATCGCCGCGTTGCAGCCGCGCGTGCCCAGGTGGATGTCGGAAATCCATACCGTCCGGACCTTGCGCTTGGGCCGGAAGCCGCGTGGTTCGGGCAGGTCGAGCCACGCCGGAACGGAAGTGGCTAGTTCGGTGACCGTCTGGAACGTGGACCGGAACGCTGGCTTGGCTTGGCGTTGCTTGGGCATGGCCGTGCCTCCTTTGCGGTTGTTTTCAGCGAATCCCTTGCCCCAATCAGGTTGCGGGTGTGTGGCGCGGTGTCACAGGGCTGAAACAAGCCGTGAACGGATGGTGACGGCGCGTTTCCGAACGGCTAAGAACACTCGCCCATGCTGACCGGACTATCCATCCGCAACATCGTGCTGATCGAGGCACTGGACCTTGCGTTTCCAGGCGGACTCGGTGTGCTCACCGGCGAGACCGGCGCGGGCAAGTCGATCCTGCTCGATGCGCTGGGGCTTGTGCTGGGCGATCGGGCCGATGCCGGCCTTGTGCGCGCGGGCGAGGATCAGGCAAGCGTGACCGCCACGTTCGAGTTCGATCGCCTGCCCGATCCGATCCGCCATGCGCTGGCCGAAGCGGACGTGGAGATCGAACCGGGCGAACCGCTGATCGTGCGCCGGCGGCTGCGCGCGGCGAGCGGCGATGCCGGGACCGGAACTGGCGGGGGCAGCAAGGCCTTTATCAACGACCAGCCGGTGGGCGTGGCGCTGCTGCGCGAAATCGCGCCGGCGCTGGTCGAACTGCATGGGCAGCATGACGACCGGGGGTTGGTGAACGCGCGCGGGCACCGCATGTTGCTCGATCGCTATGCCCGCGCCGATACCGGCGCCGTGGCAGCCGCCTGGGACAAGTGGCGCGCTGCCGAAACCGCGCTAGCGACCGCCAGGGCGCGGGTGGAAGCGGCGATGGCGGAGCAGGATCTGTTGCTCGCCCATCTTGCGGAACTGACCACGCTGGCGCCGGTGATCGGCGAGGAGGAAGACCTCGCGCTGCAGCGTGCGGCGATGCAGAAGGGCGAGCGGCTGTCCGGCGATCTCGCCGAATTACAGCATTTGTGGGCCGGGTCCGATTCCGCGCTGGCTTCGTTGCGCGCGGCGGCGCGGCGGCTCGATCGCATCGCGGCGGAGCATCCGCTGCTGGCTGAAGCGCTCGAGGCGCTGGACCGCGCGGTGATCGAGGCGAGCGAGGCGGAGGACAAGCTCTCGGCGGCGGCGGAAGCGCTGGCGCATGATCCGCAGGCGCTCGACCGGATCGAGACGCGGCTGTTCGACCTGCGCGGCGCGGCGCGCAAGCATGGCTGCACGCCCGATGAACTGCCCCACCGGATGCACGAGATGCGTCTGGCGCTCGATGCCATCGAAGGCGGCGAAGCGCAGATCGGCGCGTTGCAGCGCGCGGCGCAGGAGGCGGGGCTGGACTATCGCGCCAAGGCCGAAGCGTTGTCCGTCACCCGCGCCGATGCCGCGCGCCGGCTGGACAAGGCGGTGGCCGCCGAACTGGTGCCGCTGAAGCTGGACGCCGCCCGGTTCCATACCGCCGTTCTCCGCCTGCCCGAGGACCGCTGGGGGCCGGGTGGTATTGACGCGGTGGAATTCCTGATCGCGACCAACCCCGGCGCGGATTTCGCGCCGCTGGGCAAGATCGCCAGCGGCGGCGAGCTTTCGCGCTTTATCCTGGCGCTCAAGGTGGCGCTGGCGGAGGAAGGCGGCGCGGCGACGGTGATCTTCGACGAGATCGACCGGGGCGTGGGCGGCGCGGTTGCCAGCGCGATCGGCGAACGTCTGGCACGGCTGGCGCACAATAACGGCCGGGGCGGCGGACAGCTTCTGGCGGTCACGCACAGCCCGCAGGTCGCCGCGCGCGGCAACGCGCATTACCTGATCGCCAAGTCCAGCCAGGGCGTCGTGACGCGAACGTCCGTGGTGCTGCTGGACGCCGCCGGCCGGCAGGAGGAAATCGCGCGGATGCTGTCCGGCGCGGAGATCACCGCCGAAGCGCGGGCGCAGGCCGACCGGTTGCTGGAGCAGGCGTGATGTTCGTCAGCCGGCGCACGATGATCGGCGGTGCCGCCGCCGCCATGTTGCTGGCTGGCCGGGCGTGGGGAATGGAAGCGCATACCATGGAAGAAATCGATGAATCGCAGGTCTATGGCCTGATCGGGCAGATGAAGGCCGCGCCCGGCCGCCGTGACGAACTGATCGGCTATCTGGTCGAGGGAAGCGCGGCCATGCCGGGCAATCTCGGCTATCGGGTGTGGAAGGACCGCGCGGACGCGGACGCGATCTGGATAACCGAAGTGTGGAAGGACGAAGCTTCGCACAAGGCGAGCCTGCAACTGCCGCAAGTGCAGGAAGCCATCCGCAAGGCGCGGCCGATCATTGCTGGTTTTGGCGCGCGTGCCGAAGTGTCGCCCGTTGGCGGAGCGGCGCCGGAATGACGGCGCATCCGCTTGACCGGCCGGTGTGGAACTCGCTGCGCGGCCGTCTGTCCGCGCTTGCGTCCGGGGATGACGCCGTGGTCCGGATCGATCCGCGATATGGTCCGTTCGCGGCTTGCGCTCCGGGGCGGAACGATGCGCTTGCCGGGGTGCTGGGGGAGGCCGGAGAGGAAATCTGGCTGGTGGAACCTGAACTGGTCGAACCCCCAGCGGGAATGGTGGTCGTGCGCACCGCGCCCCTGCTCCAGATGGTGGCCGATAGTCCCCTGCCTGAGGCCGGGCACGATGACGGGATCACGGTGCTGGGGGAGAACGATGCTGCTGACATGGCGGCCATCGCTACCGCCACCGCGCCGGGGCCATGGGGCACGCTGACGCACCGCTATGGCACCTTTTACGGAATCCGGCGGGAAGGGCGGCTGATCGCCATGGCCGGCGAACGCTTGAAGCCCGCCGATGGCTTCGCCGAACTGAGCGGGGTCTGCACGTATCCCGAATTTCGCGGACAGGGACTGGCGCGCCGGCTGATCCTGCGCGTCATGGCGGGCTTTGCGGCGCGGGGCGAAACGCCGTTCCTGCACACTTATGCGGTCAATGCGGGAGCGATCGCGCTCTATGAAACGCTTGGTTATCGGGCGCGGCGTGAACTGGTGGTGACGGTGCTGGGGAAGGCCGCATGAGCGTGGAAGGCATGAGCGAGGCCGATGTCGCCAACGAACTGATGCGGCTGGCGCGCGCCATCAATCGCGCCAACAAGCTGTATCACGCGGAGGACGCGCCCGAGATTCCCGATGCGGAATACGATGCACTGGTGCGCCGCAATGCCGAACTGGAAGCGGCGTTCCCGCACCTGGTCCGCGCCGACAGCCCCACCAACGCGGTTGGGCACGAGGTCAGCGCCTCGCCCCTGTCCAAGGTGGCGCACGAGGTTCGCATGATGAGCCTCGACAACGCGTTCTCCGACGAGGAAGTCGGGGAATTCGTCGCGCGCGTGCGGCGCTTCCTGGCGCTGCCGGAGGACGCGGAAGTCGTGATGACCGCCGAGGACAAGATCGACGGGCTATCGTGTTCGCTGCGCTACGAGAACGGGCATCTCGTCCGCGCCGCCACGCGCGGCGACGGGCAGGTGGGCGAGGACGTGACCGCCAACGTCGCGCATATCCGCGACATTCCGCAGGACCTGAAGGGCGATGGCCTGTTCGACATCCCCGCCGTGTTCGAGATCCGGGGCGAGGTCTATATGGCCAAGGCCGATTTCCTCGCGCTCAATGCCGCACAGGCGGAAAAGGACGAGAAGATCTTCGCCAATCCGCGCAACGCTGCCGCCGGCTCGCTGCGCCAGAAGGATGCGAGCGTCACCGCCAGCCGGCCCCTGCGTTTCCTGGCCCACGGCTGGGGCGCGGCGAGCGCGGTGCCGGAACAGACGCAGTTCGCGATGATGAAGCGGATCGAGCGCTGGGGCGTGCCGGTTTCGCCGCTACTGGTCCGTTGCGGCAGCACGGCGGAGATGCTGGCGCATTATCGCGCTATCCAGCAGGCCCGCGCGGATCTGTCCTATGACATCGATGGCGTGGTCTACAAGGTCGACCGGCTGGACTGGCAGCAGCGGCTGGGCTTCGTCGCCAAGGCCCCGCGCTGGGGCATGGCGCACAAGTTCCCGGCCGAACGCGCCGAGACCACGCTGGAAGCGATCGACATCCAGGTAGGCCGCACCGGCAAGCTGACTCCGGTGGGGCGGCTGAAGCCCGTGCTGGTCGGCGGCGTCACCGTCACCAACGTCACCCTGCATAACCGCGACGAGATCGGCCGGCTGGGCGTGCGCGTGGGCGATCGCGTGGTGCTGCAGCGCGCGGGCGACGTGATTCCGCAAGTGGTCGAGAACCTGACGCGCGACGAACCGCGCGATCCCTATCACTTTCCCGATCACTGCCCCGAATGCGGTTCGGAAGCGGTTGCGGAGGAAGGCGAGGTCGATGTCCGCTGCACCGGGGGGCTGATCTGCCCGGCGCAGCGCACCGAACGGCTCCGGCACTTCGTCAGCCGCGCCGCGCTGGATATCGAGGGGCTGGGCGAGAAGACGATCGCGGAGTTCTTCGCGCTCGGCTGGCTGGAAAGCCCGGCCGATATCTATCGCCTGCGCCAGCGGCGTGACGAGATCGTGGGGCGCGAGGGCTGGAAGGACAAGTCTGTCGATAACCTGTTGATGGCGATCGAGGCCACGCGCCAGCCCGACGCCGCGCGCCTGCTGTTCGGCCTGGGTATCCGCCACGTGGGCGCGGTGACCGCGCGCGACCTGCTGAAGCGGTTCGTGACGCTGCCGAAGCTGCGGGCGGTGGTGGAGCGGGCACATTCGCCCTTCGCGCCGGCGCAGCCGGACGCGGAAGCACCCGATGCCCTTTCGCCGGACGTGCTCGAAGCGAGGGCCGAGTTGCTGTCGATCGACGGCGTGGGGCCGGTGGTGGTCGAGGCGCTGGGGGACTTTTTCCATGAGCCGCATAACGTGGCGGTGTGGGACGATCTCCTGTCCGAAGTCTCGCCGCCGGACTATGTCGTGGAAACGAAGGACAGCGCGGTCGCCGGCAAAACCGTGGTCTTCACCGGCAAGCTGGAAACGATGAGCCGCGACGAGGCCAAGGCGCAGGCCGAGGCGCTGGGCGCGCGGGCGGCGGGGTCTGTGTCTGCCAAGACCGACCTGATCGTGGCCGGGCCGGGCGCGGGCAGCAAGCTGAAGAAGGCGGCCGAACTCGGCATAGAAGTCATCGACGAGGCGGCCTGGGCCGACATCGTCCGGAACGCGGGATAAGGATCATGGCCTGGCATACCTGGTGGCTCTATGCGGTCACCGTTTTCTTCGTGTCGGCCACGCCGGGGCCGAACATGCTGCACGTCATGGCGCGCAGCGTCGAACTGGGGCTGGCGCGGTCGTTCGCGGCGATGGCGGGGTGCTTCATCGCGGTGTTCGGCCTGCTGACGGCGTCGGCATTGGGGTTGAGCGCGTTGCTGCTGGCGATTCCCGGCCTGTTCACCGTGCTGCGCTATGCCGGCGCGGCCTATCTCGTGTACCTCGGCTACCGGTCGTGGACGGCCGATGATGCCGCCATCGATATCGGCGAGGGCGAGGTCGATCGCGGCCTCTCGACCTGGCGCGTGTTCCGCACCGCTTTCGTCATCGGGATCAGCAATCCCAAAGCGCTGCTGTTTGCGGCGGCCTTCCTGCCGCAGTTCATCGATGCCACGCAGCCCAAGTTGCCGCAGTTCGGCGTGATGGTGCTGACGTTCTCGGTGATCGAGATTTCGTGGTACTTCGTCTATGCGCTGGGCGGCCGGGGCATTGCCGGGTTCCTGACGCGGCCGGGACTGAAGAAGGCGTTCAACCGCCTGACGGGCAGCATCTTCGTGGCCTTCGGGTTGGCGCTGGTGGGATCGCGCGCGTGACGATCGAGGAACTTGCCGCGATCGGCGCCGAAGCAGGGGCCCTGCTGAAGGCGCGGGGCGAGACACTGGCCGTGGTCGATGGCGCGACGGGTGGCTTGATGTCGGCCGGGCTACTGGCCATGCCGGGCGCGTCGGCGTTCTTCCTGGGCAGCGGCGTGGTCTATACGCTGAAGGGCCGGCGGATCGTGCTGGGGCACGAGCCGGGATCGCTGCGCGGGCTGACCTCGGCCACGGAAAGCTACGCGCTGGCGCAGGCGGACCTGATCCGCAAGCGCTATGGCGCGGACTGGGGGCTGGCCGAAACCGGTGCGGCGGGGCCGGGCACGCACCCGCTGGGCGTGCCTTCCGGCACCAGCGCCGTGGCGGTGGTCGGGCCGGGCGTTTCGGCGTCCGCGATGGTTTCGACCGGCAGCGAGGAGCGGCTGGCCAACATGACTGCTTTCGCCCGCGCGGGACTGATGCTGCTGCACGATACGCTGGCGGCGCGCTGAGCTACCAGCGCTTCGACCATTCGGGCAGCGCGCCTACGCGACTTTTGCGCACCGCGCCACCCTGCCGGCGGCGCAGCCACAGGATCGACCAGTCGCCCCGCACCAGGCGCGCGGCAAGGCGCAGACCGGCACGGCGATAGGCGGCGCGCACCGCTGGTTCCTGCGTTTCGAGCAGACCGGCCAGCAGCACCGAGCCGCCGGGGGCGACCGCGCCGGCGAAGGCGGGGGCAAGTTCGGTCAATGGCCCCGCCAGGATATTGGCGATGAGCAGGTCATAAGGCGCGCTGGCGGCGAGCAGCGGGTGATCCATCCCGGCGGCGACGACCATGGTCAGCGCGCCGGAACCATCGCCAATCGCCACGCCGTTGCCTTGCGCGTTCTCGAGCACCACCGGCGCGCAGACCGCATCGATGTCGCTGGCGATGGCGCGTGCGGACGGCCAAAGGTGCATCGCGGCGAAAGCGAGCAGGCCAGTGCCGGTGCCGATGTCGGCCAGATTGCGCACGATCGTCCCTTGCGCCTTCATGTGCGCCAGCATGGCGAGGCAGCCGGCGGTGGTGGCGTGCTGGCCGGTGCCGAAGGCCTGGCTGGCGGGAATCACGAAGTTGCGGATGCCCGGCTCCGCGCGCGGCGGATATTCGGGCGTATGGACGTGGAACGGGCCTTCGTCGATCGGCTCGACCCCGGCCTGGCTCAGCGTGACCCAGTCCTCGTCCGGCAGTTTCTCGATCAGCAGATCGGGTTCGGCATCCGCGAACAGCGCGGTGATCGCCGCCTTGTCCGCGCGCCCCGGCTTGCGCGGAAGCCACGCTTCGAGCTGCCAGTCCTCCGGCTTGTCCTCGGCGATCTCGCTGCCGGCGATGACAATGTCGGCATCCCAGTCGAACACGTCCTCGTGCGCGGTGAGCGCGGCCTGGATGACGGGACGCGGCGCGTAAACGGTGATTTTCCAGCTCATGGTCGTGGCGTCGTGTCCTTCAGGGCCTTGTTCAACCGATCCTGCGCCCCATCGACGAGCACACGGCAGGCGCCGGGATCGCGCAGTGGCGCTTGCCCGGCCATCCGTTCGATCAAATCGCTGGCCGACGGGTGCGGGGTGAGCAGGATGCCGCAATCCCACGCACGCACGCGGGCGAAAGTGCGGCGGAACATGGCCACGCGGTCAGGGTGATCCGCGAAGCGGTAGCTGCCCAGCGGCAGAGCGGTCAGGCTGTCGACATAGGTGAAGCGCTGGCAGCCGGCGTTGCCGCCGCAACTGGTCCACCGCCAGCTGGTCGAACCTTCGGTATGGCCGGGCGTTGCCAGCGCGGTCAGCGCCAGCGGCCCCACGCGCAACACTTCGCCATCGCGCAGCACGCGATCGACGCGGACCGGCGCGAAGGGATCGATGTGGCCGGCCTGCGGATCGGCGGGGCTGGTCTTGCCGCTGGTCAACGCCGGCAGCCCCGCGCGCAGCGCCGCGATCTTCGCGCCGGTGGCGCGTTGCAGCGTGGCCAGGCCGCCGACATGGTCGAAATGCTCGTGGCTGGTCACGATCCAGCGGATCGTGCGCGGATCGACGCCGGCGGCGCGGATGTTGGCAAGGATCGAAGGCGCGGCCTGTTCGGTCACGGCATCGATCAGCACATTGCCCTGTGGCGATGTGAGCAGGATCGCGCTGACAGTGCAGGTGCCGACGTACCACACGTTGCCATAGATGCGCGCGGCGGGCGCGGGATCGGAAAAGCTGTCCTTGCCCTCGCAGGCGGACAGGATCGCCCGCGCCGCCACGGGATCGGCGGGCGCCGGCGCGGTGGCGGCATGGGCGGGGGGAGCGCCGGCCAGCAAAAGGGCGGCAAGGGCAAGCGCTTTAGCGGACATAGCTGGCTCCGTTGGCGTCGATCACCGCGCCGGTCATGCTGGGAGGCGCGTCGAGCGCGCAGAATACCGCGATGGCGGCGATTTCGTCGGGCGTGGCGACGCGGCCCAGCGGAATGTCCGCCAGCAGGCCGGGGCCGCCCCGGGTTGCGAGATAATCGCCCGCCATGGCCGTATCGGTGAAGCCCGGCGTGATCGCGTAACTGAGGATGCCCTTCGCCGCATAGCCGCGCGCGATGGTCTTGTGCAGCGCCAGCATCCCGCCCTTTGCGGCGGCATAGTGCCAGTGCTCCGGCGAGTCTCCCCGATAGCCGGCGCGGCTGGCGATATGAACGATGCGCCCTGCCACGCCGCGCTCCAGCCAGTGCCGCACGGCGAAGCGCGATAGCTGCGCGGCGGAGGTCAGGTTGATCCGCAGCGTGTCCTCCCACCCGTCGAGCCAGGCGATGTCGGACCGGTCGAGCGGGTTCGCCTC
Source organism: Novosphingobium sp. MD-1 (assembly GCF_001014975.1). GTDB lineage: Bacteria > Pseudomonadota > Alphaproteobacteria > Sphingomonadales > Sphingomonadaceae > Novosphingobium. Next base: position 182,657 of record NZ_BBXA01000030.1, read on the forward strand.
GAACAGGCCGGCATTGTTGACCAGCACATCGATCGTGCCGCCCGCCTGGGCCAGGGCGGCCTGCCACAGCTGTTGCGGCGCGGAAGGGGCGGACAAGTCGGCGGCCAGCGTTCCGGCGCGGGGTGTGTTGCCATGCCGGATGGCGTGGGCTCCGCGCGCATCCAGGCTCTTGGCGATGGCTGCGCCGATGCCGCGCGACGATCCGGTGACGAGGACGTGGGGGAAGGTCATGAAGTTCCTCTTGCAGTCGGTTTCGTTGCGGTGCAACCGCGTCGGCGCCGAGCGGGGCGAATTGTACTTTGGTCCGCTTGCACAGGTCGGCATTTCGACTAATACCGAATCGCTTCCCGATCGCGGCCCAAAACGCGATCGCCAACCATTTTAGGGGGTTCACATGGCGCAGGCGCGCAGCAACCGGCCGATTTCGCCGCATCTCCAGATCTGGCGTTGGGGGCCGGCCATGCTGGTTTCGATCCTTCACCGCGTTACCGGCAATGGCCTGGCTTTTGCCGGTCTTGGCCTGCTCCTGTGGTGGGTCGGCGCGATCGCCAGCGGTCCCGAAGCCTATGCAAGCTTCCTGGGCTGGGTCTGGACCGGCACCGGCGGCGCGCTCCAGTTCGTCACCGCCATTCTGGGCAAGATCGTGTTCGTGGGCCTGACCTGGGCGTTCTTCCAGCACCTCGCCAGCGGCGTGCGCCACCTGATCCTCGATATCGGCGCCGGTTACGAACTGCACGCCAATGCGCGCTGGTCGGTTGTCACGCTGATCTTCTCGATCGCTTCCACCATCCTTTTCTGGGCTTTCCTGCTGCTGCGCTAAGCGCCGGCAGGGTCCATTCAAACGTCGGGGATACCATGGGTAACGGAACCTCAATCGGACGCGTCCGCGGGCTGGGCTCCAGCCACCAGGGCGCGCATCACTGGCTGCTCTCGCGTCTGACCGCGGTCGGCAACATCGTTCTCATACCGTTCCTGCTGGCCAGCCTGGCGCTGCTGCCGGCCTACGATTATGCGACGGTCCATGCCTGGGCGGCGCGTCCGCTCTCGTCCACGGCGCTGATCCTTATCATGATCAACACGTTCTATCACGCGCGCCTTGGCGTGCAGGTGATGCTCGAGGACTACCTGCACGAGGATGCCGGCAAGTTCACCGCCTGGCTGCTCGTCAACCTCGTGCCTTTCGCCGGTGCCGCTTTCGGCATCCTTTCGGTTCTCCGCATCGCTCTCGGGGGCGCCTGATCCATGGCTTCTTCTGCTTCCACCCAGCCCGCCTACAAGATCATCGACCATACCTATGACACGGTCGTGGTCGGCGCGGGCGGTTCCGGCCTGCGCGCCACGATGGGCAGCGCCCAGGCGGGCCTGCGCACGGCCTGCATCACCAAGGTCTTCCCCACGCGCTCGCACACCGTGGCGGCGCAGGGCGGCATCGCCGCCTCGCTCCAGAACAACACGCCGGATCACTGGACCTGGCATATGTACGATACCGTCAAGGGATCGGACTGGCTGGGCGACCAGGACGCGATCGAATACATGGTGCGCGAGGCGCCAGCGGCGGTGTACGAGCTGGAGCACGCGGGCGTGCCGTTCAGCCGCAACAAGGACGGCACGATCTACCAGCGTCCGTTCGGCGGCCACATGCAGAACATGGGCGAAGGCCCGCCGGTGCAGCGCACCTGCGCGGCGGCGGACCGCACCGGCCACGCCATGCTCCACGCGCTGTACCAGCAATCGCTGAAGTACGACGCGGACTTCTTCATCGAATACTTCGCGATCGACCTGATCATGGAAAACGGCGAATGCCGTGGCGTGATCGCGATGTGCCTCGATGACGGCTCGATCCACCGCTTCCGCAGCCACGCGGTCGTGCTGGCGACGGGCGGCTACGGCCGTTGCTACTTCACCGCCACCTCGGCCCATACCTGCACCGGCGACGGCGGTGGCATGGTGCTGCGCGCCGGCCTGCCGCTGCAGGACATGGAATTCGTGCAGTTCCACCCCACCGGCATTTACGGCGCGGGCGTGCTCATCACCGAAGGCGCGCGCGGCGAGGGCGGCTACCTCACCAATTCCGAAGGCGAGCGCTTCATGGAGCGCTATGCCCCTTCGGCGAAGGACCTCGCCAGCCGCGACGTCGTTTCGCGCTCGATGGCCATGGAAATCCGCGAAGGCCGTGGCGTTGGCCCGCACAAGGACCACATCTACCTGCACCTCGATCACATCGATCAGAAGGTGCTGGCGGAACGCCTGCCGGGCATTACCGAAAGCGGCAAGATCTTCGCCGGCGTGGACCTGACGCGCCAGCCGCTGCCGGTCGTTCCCACGGTCCACTACAACATGGGCGGCATCCCGACGAACTACCACGGCGAAGTCGTGACGATCGGCGCCGACGGCAACCCCGAAACGGTCGTCCCCGGCCTGTTCGCGGTGGGTGAGGCGGCCTGCGTTTCGGTCCATGGCGCTAACCGCCTCGGCTCGAACTCGCTGATCGACCTCGTGGTGTTCGGCCGCGCCACCGGCCTGCGCCTGAAGGAACTGGTCAAGCCCGGTACCGCGCACAACTCGCTGCCCAAGGACAGCGCGGACCTCGCGCTCGGCCGCCTCGACCACTTCCGCAACGCCAAGGGTGGTTCGCCGACCGCGGAAATCCGCGTGGAGATGCAGCGCACGATGTCGGGCCACGCAGCGGTGTTCCGCACCGACGAACTGATGGCCGAAGGCAAGGTGAAGCTGGGCGAAACCTACCAGCGTATGCAGGACGTTAACGTGTCCGACCGTTCGCTGATCTGGAACTCGGACCTGATCGAGACGCTGGAACTCGACAACCTGATCGCGCAGGCGTCGGTCACCATGCACGGCGCCTACAACCGCAAGGAAAGCCGCGGCGCCCACGCGCACGAGGACTTCCCGAACCGCGACGACAAGAACTGGATGAAGCACACTGTCGCCTGGTTCGACGGCTGGGGCGGCCAGGGCGGCGGCGTGAAGCTGGATTACCGCCCGGTCCACGAATACACGCTGACCGACGATGTCGAGTACATCAAGCCCAAGGCCCGCGTGTACTGATCGATCTTCGCGGACACGCGAACAGCAAAAGACCCCCGGAGCGATCCGGGGGTCTTTTCATTTGGCGTTTATGATTTTTGGACACGCACCATCGTCATTGCGAGGAGACGCAGTCGACGAAGCAATCCAGAGTCACGCTCAAGCCGCTCTGGATTGCTTCGCTACGCTCGCAATGACGATCGCTTAAGGCAAGAGTTTGCAAGTGACATGATCGTCTTTCATTTCTATCGCCGCCGCGGCGTGGGCTGGACGACCGCGCGCGATTCGTAGCGGGTGCCGTCCTTGCTCTCCTTCGTGTCGCGGCTTTCCGCCTTGCTGTTGCGGTCCTCGGCCTCGCGCGTGGCGGTCAGCCGGGCGACATCGGCGGCGCTGGCGGCATGGGCCGGATAGCGGCAGCCGCGCTGCTGCCCCACGCCCTTGATGAAGGCGCGACGGACGGAACCGGCATAGAGCGCGACCTGCCATTGGCGCTGGTTCTCGTTGGCGCCCGAAATCTCGCGGATGATGCCGCCGAACGGGATTAGCGATCCCACCACCGACTTGGCTAGCGATCCCACGGTGTTACCGCGTTTTTCGCCCGCAGTCTTTTCCTCGACCACGTCGATGTCGTCGCCCAGCACGGCGTCGAGCCGGCGCACTTCGCCCTGCAGATCGCTGCACCGGCGCAGGCCGGTCAGATCATAGGGCTTGTCGCGGGCGTTCAGAAGGATGGGCGGAATATCCTCCTTCTTGAGGTTCATGTCCGACAGTGGCTTGGTCACCACGTCGCCGGCGGTCACGTCCTTGGGGGCGACCGCCGTCTGTGCCGAACCGCCGGCCGGGATCAGGCCGACGGTGAGCGTGGCGCAAAGGGCCGCGAGGGAAACGAGGCTTTGTTTCGTCATCGGTAAACTCCCCGGTTTGGAGAGAATACGCCCATTGCCGCTTCGGGTTCCTTAGGGCCTCATTGCCGAAGGTCGGAGAAGGTGTCGCACTGGTCCTCGTCGGCGGTTTCGATGCCCTTGCGCAGCCAGGTCATGCGCTGTGCGGCGCTGCCATGGGTGAAGGCGGCTTCCACCGGACGACGCCCGGCCGCCTTCATCAGCGTATCGTCGCCGATCTGGTGCGCGGCCTTCAGCCCTTCCTCGATGTCGCCCGGCTCGATCCGGTCCTTGTTGAGCCCGGCCCAGACGCCGGCATAGCAATCGGCCTGCAATTCCAGCCGTACCGAGAGTTCGTTGGCGCGGGAAGGATTGCGCTGTTGCAGGCTGTGGACCTGATCCGACAGGCCCAGCAGGTTCTGGATGTGATGGCCATATTCGTGCGCCATCACGTAATCGCGCGCGAAATCGCCGCCCGCGTCCATCTGCTTGTCCATCTCGGTGTAGAAATCGGTGTCGATGTAGATGCCCTGGTCCGGCGGGCAGTAGAACGGCCCCATCGCGCTTTGCGCCGCGCCGCAGCCTGATTGGCCCTGCTGCGAATAGAACACCAGCTTCGGTGCGCGAAACGCGATCCCGGCCTTGTCGAAGCGCGGCTTCCACGTCTTGTTGAGCGAGGATAGCGCGTTGCAGCTTTCGCGGCTGAAGGGGTTCACGGAGCAGATTTCCTGCACGCTGGAACCGCCGCCCGCCTGCGCCGGGCCGGCGGGAAGGCTCTGCTGCTCCTGGGTCTGCTGCTGGAGCGAGCCGAGCATCTGGGCCGGATCGGCACCGAACACGAAGACCGCGATCAGCGCGATCACGATAGTGCCGCAGCCGAGCCGCCCGCCCGCGCCGCCGATGACGGGAAAGCCGCGACCTCCGCCGCCGCGCTGATCCTCCACGTTGATCGAATCGTCGAAGTCGTCGAGCCGCATCGTCTTGTCTGCCTGTCCTTTCCGGTCCCGGCTGCCGCTATGGCACAGAAAGGCCTGATCTGGCCAATACCGCGAACGAACCTGCCCAGCTGTGGTTCATCTTTTGAACCCAAAGGAGGAACTTGCGCCGGCTTCGGGCATTTGCCAGCACGGGTCTGCGTTGAAGCGTTTGGGGGCGTCGATGAGTCGTGTTGGCAGGCTTCGGCTGGTTCGGGCGACGGCGGTGGCCGTGGCCGGGCTGTCGCTGCTCAACGCCGCTTCGCCCGTGTCGCGGCGGGACACGCCGCTGGAAGCCGCGCTGCGCAGTCATGTGGTCACGCTATCCAGCGAGGAATTCGGCGGCCGCGAGCCGGGCACCGACGGCGAGACGAAGACGTTGCGCTATCTTGCCCGGCAATGGTTCGACATCGGGCTGGAATCGGGCACGAACAATCCCGGCAGTGCGTGGTTCGCCCCCGTGGAACTGGTGGAGCGCGTGCCGGCTGCCTCGCGCGTGGCGTTCCGCCGCGGGAAACAGCGGCTGGCGGTTTCGCAGGACGGGGCTTTCGTCGTCACGTCCGGCCTGCGCAGCCTGGTGGAGAATGCGCCGGTGCTGTTCGTGGGGCACGGCACCGGGCCGGTGCCGCCGCGCGCGGAACTGGCGGGTCGGATCGCGCTGATGCTCGACAGCCTGCCGCCGGGGACAGCCTCCGCCGCGACCGAGGACCGGCCGGGGCGTCTGCTCGATGCCGGCGCATCGGCGGTGATCGTGGTGCTGGACGGCGATCGGCGCATCGACGAAGTGACGGCCCGCCGTCGGCGCGCGGGCTATGCGCTGGCGGGCGGGCAATTGGGCGGGGACATCGAGGCTTTCGTGACTCCGGCCTTTGCCGGGCAGATGCTGGCGGGTGGCGCCGCGCGCGATGTGGTCGCCCTGCGGCACGAGGCGGCCGCGGCTGGCTTTGTTCCGCGCCTGCTGGGCGTGGAAGGATCGCTGGAAGCGACCAGCACGGAAACGCGCGTGCGGACGCACAACCTGATCGGCAAGATCGAGGGGCGCAATCCCGCCGCCGGCGCGGTACTGGTGATGGCGCACTGGGATCACTTCGGCCAGTGCGGCACGCCGCCCAGGCTTTGCCCCGGCGCGGTCGACAATGCGTCGGGCGTTGCGGTGATCACCGAAGTCGCGCGCAGCCTGGTGCGCGGGCAGGCGCGCGGCGCCAAGCCGATGGACCGCGATGTCTATTTCGTCGCTACCACGGGCGAGGAGCTGGGTCTGCTGGGTGCGATGGCGTTTGCCGAGAACCCGCCGCTGCCGCTCGACAAGGTGGTGGCCGCCTTCAATGTCGACAGCACGGGGCTGGTGCCGGCCGGGCGGCCGGTCGCGATCGTCGGTCGGGGCATGACCGGGCTCGATGCGGGGATCGGCCGCGTGGTGGCGCGGATGAAGCGCAGGCTGGCGAACGACGATGCTGCGAACGCCTTCGTGCGGCGGCAGGACAGCTGGGCGCTGATGCAGCACGATGTACCGGCGGTGATGGTCAGCAGCAGCTATGGCGATCCCGAACGGCTCGACCGGTTCATGAAGGAGCGCTACCACACCCCGGCGGACAAGGCGGACCTGATCGAGGTGGGCGGCATGGCCGATGACGTGACGCTGCACACCGAACTGGTGCGCGAATTCGCCGACGCGAAGCGCGTTCCGGCGCCCGGATCGGGCGGCGGTGCGACCAAAGGCGCTACCCCCTAGCGCAAACCGCCCGGCTTGATTACATGGGCCGCCACGATTCTCCCCGGACTGAAAGTGGCAGCACCATGGATATCCCCCTCGGCCTTACCTTCGACGACGTTCTTCTGCGTCCCGGCGAGTCCGATCTGCTGCCATCGCAGGCCGATACCCGCACCCGCCTGACCAGCGCGATCTCGCTCAACATTCCGGTGCTGTCCTCGGCGATGGACACCGTGACCGAGGCGGACATGGCGATCGTCATGGCGCAGCTGGGCGGCATTGGTGTGCTGCACCGGAACCTGACCGTGGAGGAACAGGCGGCAGCGGTCCGCGCGGTCAAGCGCTTCGAAAGCGGCATGGTGGTCAACCCGATCACGATCGCGCCCGATGCCACGCTGGGCGAGGCGCAGGCGATCATGCGCGCCAACAAGATCAGCGGCATTCCGGTGGTGGAGCCAAGCGGCAAGCTGCTTGGCATCCTTACCCATCGCGACGTGCGGTTTGCCGACAATCCGGCGCAGCCGGTGCGCGAACTGATGACGCACGAGAACCTGGCCACGGTGAAGCTCGGCACCAGCGGCGACGATGCGCGCCGCCTGCTGCACCAGCGCCGGATCGAAAAGCTGCTGGTGGTGGACGATGCCTTCCACTGCATCGGCCTGATCACGGTGAAGGACATCGAGAAGGCCGTGACGTTCCCCAGCGCCACCAAGGACGCGGCGGGCCGCCTGCGCGTGGCCGCCGCCACAACCGTGGGCGAAAAGGGGCTGGAGCGCACGCAGGCGCTGGTCGAGGCCGAATGCGACGTGATCATCATCGATACCGCGCATGGCCATAACCGCGATGTCGCGCGCGCGGTGGAAGCCGTGAAGAAGCTTTCCAACACGGTGCAAGTGATCGCCGGCAACGTCGCCACGGGCGAGGCGACGCGCGCACTGATCGATGCCGGGGCGGACGGCATCAAGGTGGGCATCGGGCCGGGATCGATCTGCACCACGCGCATCGTCGCGGGCGTGGGCGTGCCGCAGCTGACCGCCGTGATGGAATGCGCCGAGGAAGCCGATCGCAGCAATGTGCCGGTAATCGCCGATGGCGGCCTGCGCACCTCGGGCGATGCGGCCAAGGCGCTGGCGGCGGGCGCCAGCTCGATCATGATCGGTTCGATGCTGGCCGGCACCGAGGAAGCGCCGGGCGAGACGTTCCTTTACCAGGGCCGGGCCTACAAGTCCTATCGCGGCATGGGGTCGGTCGGCGCGATGGCGCGCGGTTCGGCCGATCGCTATTTCCAGCAGGACATCAAGGACCAGATGAAGCTGGTGCCCGAAGGCATCGAGGGACAGGTGCCCTACAAGGGACCGGCCAAGGACGTGGTCCACCAGCTCGTTGGCGGGATCAAGGCGGCGATGGGCTACACCGGCAGCGCCACGATCGAGAGCCTGCGTAAGAATGCCAAGTTCGTGCGCATCACCAACGCGGGCCTGCGCGAAAGCCACGTCCATGACGTGACGATCACGCGCGAGGCGCCGAACTACCCCACGCGGTGACCCCCGCCGCGCGCGTCCAGGCCGCGATCGACATCCTTGACGCGGTGATCGCGGCGGCGGCCCGGCAGGGCGCGTCGGCAGACCGGATCGCGGCGGAGTGGTTCCGGGCGCGGCGCTTCGTGGGATCGAAGGACCGCCGCGCGATCCGCGAACTGGCGTGGAACGCCATCCGCGCCTGCGGTGAAGCGCCGGCGAGCGGCCGCGCCGCGATGCTGCGGCTGGCGGCGGAGGATTCCGTGCTGGCCGCCCTTTTTGATGGTTCCACCTATGGTCCCGCGCCGATCACGCCGGGCGAACCGGCGGCGGCGGGCGGCATTGCGCCGCGCTGGCTGGAGGAGGCGCTGCTGGCATCGGGCCTGGACGCCAACGAGCAGGGCGCGTTGCTGGGCCGGGCGCCGCTGGACCTGCGGGCCAACCGGCTGAAGACCACGCGCGAGGAACTGGCCGCGCGCCTGCCGGTGGCGGCGGAGCGCACCGTCGCGCCGGACGCGCTGCGCCTGCCGGCGGGCACCGCGGCGGAAAGCTGGCCCGAATTCGCGCAAGGGTTGTTCGAAGTGCAGGACACGGGCAGCCAGCTCGCCTGCGCGGCGCTGGCGGTCCAGCCGGGCGAAAGCGTGATCGACCTGTGCGCGGGCGCCGGCGGCAAGACGCTGGCGCTGGCGGCGGCGCTGGAGAACCGAGGGCATCTGCTGGCCTGCGATATCGACCGGCCGCGCCTGTCGCGCTTGCCCGAACGCGCGGCGCGGGCGGGAGCCATCGCGGAAACGCGGCTGCTCGATCCGGACCGCGAAGCGGCGATGCTGGCGGACTGGGCGGGCAGGGCGGATGCCGTGCTGATCGATGCGCCCTGTTCGGGCACGGGCACCTGGCGGCGCAATCCCGAGGCGCGCTGGCGGTTGTCGCCCAACGCGATCGCACGGTACGCGGCGACGCAGGCGCGCTTGTTGCGCGTGGCGGCCGATCTGGTGCGTCCGGGCGGACGGCTGACCTATATCGTCTGTTCGCTGCTCGATGCCGAAGGCGCGGACGGGGTGGCTGCGTTTCTGGCCGAAAGGCAGGACTGGCGGTCCGATCTCCCGACGATGCCGGCCGGGCGGGCACGGGGGGCGGGATGGCGCCTCACGCCGGCACATGACGGGACCGACGGGTTTTTCTTCTCGACGCTTCGCCGCCTATGATAGATGATATGGCCATGACCGCCGGATCACCACGCCCTGGCTCCCGGCTGAAGGAGTTTGTGATGCGCTACACACCCGTTGCCCTTGCCCTTTCGTTGCTTGCCGGCGTCACCGGAAGCATGGGAACGGCAAAGGTGACCGAGGCGATCGACCCCCGGGCGCAGGCGTTGCTGGACGCCGGGCGCAAGGCGCTCACGGCGGGCGACGTTGAAGGGGCGACCAACAGCTTCGAGGCCGCGCTGGCGGTCGATCCGGGCAACACCGGCACGTTCGTGGCGCTGGCCGATGCCGCGCGGCGCAGCGGGATGCAGGGCAAGGCGATCCATTACTACCGGCTGGCGCTGTCGCGCGATCCCAACAACCTGGCCGCCATTTCGGGCGAAGGCGGCGCGATGGTGGAAAAGGGCGCCGTCGACAAGGCGCGGCGCAACCTGTCGCGGCTGGAAGGGCTGTGCGGCAAGACCTGCGCCGAGACCGAGGATCTGGCCGCCGTGATTGCCAAGGGGCCGGCACCGAAGGTGGTTTCGGCCGAGGCGATCAAGCCCCAGCCGACGGTGGAATCGAACTGACGCAGCCCCGTCGGCCTGTTAGATAAGGTCGCGGAATTCTTCCAGAACCTGACGGTAGACGCGCTTCTTGAACGGCACGATCACGTCCGGCAGCAGTTCCGGATCGATCCATTTCCATTCGCGGAATTCCGCGTGTTCGTGCGCGTCCAGCCGTACGTCCTGATCCTGGCCGATGAAACGCAGCAGCAGCCATTTCTGCCGTTGCCCGCGATAGCGGCCCTTCCAGATCTTGCCGAGCAGTTCATCGGGCAGGTCGTAGAAGTATTCCTCGCGGCTTTCCGCGATGACCGTCACCAGATCGGGTGTGAGGCCGGTTTCCTCGCCCAGCTCGCGCAGCGCGGCGGGATGCAGTTCCTCGCCGTCGTCGATGCCGCCCTGCGGCATCTGCCAGGCTTCCCCCGCCCGTTCATCGATGCGCCGGCCCACGAAAACCTGACCATGCGCGTTGACCAGCATCAGACCGACGCAGGGGCGGTAGGGAAGCCCCGCAAACTCTTCGTTCATTTCAACCTTTCCAGCAGCAGGCGGACCGCCTCGAAGATGGACCGCATGTCAGCCTGCGCGCTCGGCAGTGCCTTGCGGATCTGCGTGAACCCGTGGATCGTACCCTTCATTTCCAGGAAGATCACGTCCGATCCGGCGAGGATCAACTGAGCGCCATAGACCCGGCCGCTATCGCGAATCGGGTCGAGACCTGCGGTGACCAGCACCGTGGGCGGCATGTTCGAGTGGTCGCCGTAGAGCGGATAGGCGCGCTTGTCACCCGGTACGGCGCGATAGCCATCGGCGAACCATTCCATCGTGTCCTTCGTCAGCAGGAAACCGTCGGCGAAGGAGAGGAACGAGTCGTGGTCGGGCCGGTCGTCGCTGAGCGGATAGATCGGCACCTGGATGACCACTGGAACAGCGGCGGGCTTTTCCTGCAGCGCCTGGGTGGTGACGATGGTGAGGTTGCCACCGGCCGAATCGCCCATGGGAATAAGGCCGGTGAACGTGCGACCGAGTTCCGCCGGGCTGCCGGCGACCCACCGCGTCGCGGCTTCGCAATCGTCGGGCGCGGCGGGGAAGGGGGCTTCGGGCGCGAGGCGATAATCCACCGCGACGACCGGCAGGTCCAGTTCGGCGGCGATTTCGGTGCAGAGGCGGTGGTGGGTTTCGAGATCGCCGATGACGAAGCCGCCACCGTGATAGAACATCACGACCGGACCGGGTTCGCGCGTGTCGCGCGCGTCGTAGAGGCGCAGCGGGATCGGGCCGGCCGGGCCGGGGCAGGTCAGATCGCGGATCACCGCCAGATCGCGCGGGTCCTGCTCCGCCAGTTCCTGCATGGCCAGATAGCTGGCGCGCGCGGCTTCCAGCCCCAGCTGGCTCATCGGCGGGGCACCGGTGCCGTTGAGGTAATCGAGGAAACCCTTCACGTCGGGCCGGACGAAGTGCTGCGGGCGGTCGATCGTCTCACTGTCTGACATGGCTGCGGGTTCCTCTTCCGGTTGCCGGTGCGGCGGGTGGCGTTCCCGGTCCATTTGAGATCGGGAATCGTTTTTCGCCATCATGCCTAGGTCTGCTTTTGCAACTTGACTAGCGTCTCCGATGGGAATCAAGGACGTTCCAGCGTTTCGCGTCGAAGAGATTTTCTTCTTTGCGTGCGGATTGATGGAGACATAGGCGGATCGTGCTGCCAGAGCGCGGTTGCGCAGACGAGGAAGAGAATGGTTACAGCACTTGCAGAAGGTCCGGACGCACTGACTGGCGGGACCACGCCCGCCGCACCCGAAGCGGTCGTCGTGCGCTTCGCGGGCGATTCCGGCGACGGGATGCAGCTTACCGGCGGTCAGTTCACGCTGTCGACCGCGCTGGCGGGCAACGATCTGGCGACGTTCCCGGACTTTCCGGCCGAAATCCGCGCGCCGCAGGGCACGCTGTTCGGCGTTTCCGCCTTCCAGATCAATTTCGGATCGACCGAGATCGAAACCGCGGGTGACGCGCCCGACGTGCTGGTGGCGATGAACCCGGCCGCGCTCAAGACCAACGTCGGCCAGTTGAAGGCCGGCGGCCTCATCATCGCGGACACCGGCGAATTCAACAAGCGCAACCTTGAAAAGGCGAAGTACGACCAGAACCCGCTCGAGGACGGCAGCCTCGAAAAGTGGCAGCTTCTGGCGTTCGACATTTCGGCGCTGACGCTCGAAGCGGTCAAGCCGTTCGGCCTGGGCAACAAGGAAGCCCTGCGCTGCAAGAACATGTGGACGCTGGGCCTGGCCCTGTGGATGTTCGATCGGGACCGCAAGCCGCTGGTGGACTGGCTGAACGCCAAGTTCGCCAAGGCCCCGGTGCTGGCCGAAGCCAACATCGCCGCGCTCAACGCCGGACATGCCTATGGCGAGACGGCGGAACTCGCCGGGCCGCTCAAGCAGTATCACATCGCGCCGGTGGAAACCGCTCCGGGCCTCTATCGTACGGTGACGGGCGCGGAAGCGGTGAGCCTGGGCCTCGTGGCCGGCGCGCAGCTTGCGGAATTGCCCATGTTCTTCGGCGGCTATCCGATCACGCCGGCTTCGGCGATCCTGCACAATCTGGCCAAGCTCAAGGAATTCGGCGTCACCACCTTCCAGGCGGAAGACGAGATCGCCGCGATCGCTTCGGCCATCGGCGCGTCCTATGCGGGGCAGCTTGGCGTCACCTCGTCGTCCGGCCCCGGCATCGCGCTGAAGGGCGAGGCGATGGGCCTTGCCATCATGACCGAGCTGCCGCTGGTCATCGTCAATTCGCAGCGCGGCGGTCCTTCTACCGGCTTGCCGACCAAGACCGAGCAGTCGGATCTCTACCAGGCCGTCTATGGCCGCAACGGCGATGCACCGATGCCGGTGATCGCGGCGCGTTCGCCGGCCGATGCCTTCGACTGCGCGATCGAGGCCTGCCGCATCGCGGTGGAATACATGACGCCGGTGATGCTGCTGACCGATGGCTATATCGGTAACGCCGCCGAGCCGTGGAAGGTGCCCGATCCGGCCAGCTACACACCGTTCCCGGCCAAGTTCCTCGAAGAGAAGAACGGCCCGGATGGCGAACTGCTGCCCTTCGCGCGCGACGAAAAGGGCGCGCGTCCGTGGATCAAGCCGGGTACGCCGGGCCTGATGCACCGCATCGGCGGCATCGAGAAGAACCCCGGCACCGGCAACATCGATTATTCGCCGGCCAGCCACCAGACCATGACCGACGCGCGCAAGGCCAAGGTGGACGGCATCGCCCACGGCATTCCGCAGCAGGACGTGACGCTGGGCACCGAAGGCGGCAAGCTGGTGGTCGTTGGCTGGGGATCGACCTTCGGGCCGATCCACCAGGCCGTGCGCCGCGCCCGCGCCCGGGGGCTGGATGTCTCGCACGTCCATGTCCGCCATGTCTGGCCGCTGCCGACCAACCTGGGCGACCTGCTTGGCCAGTACGAGAACATCCTCGTGCCCGAGATGAACACCGGCCAGTTCAAGACCGTGCTGCGCGACCAGTTCCTGCTGGACGCGAAACCGCTCAACAAGACCAGCGGCCAGCCGTTCACCATCGCCGAAATCGAGGCTGCGATCGCCGAGGTATTGGCTTAGGAGGATAATTGGGTGCCTAGAGCCGTTGGTCAGCAAGGCAGTTGGTTCGCCGTCATCGAGAATGCGAACCGCTATCCGGATATAGACGGCAAACGGTTACCCTGCCTGCATCAGTATTGGTGGAGCCCCCCAAGGGACTATCATGACAAAGGTGCGGTAGCTGACGATGATGAATGGAAGAACGTTTCAGACGCGCTCGCAGCAAGTGGTTATGCGATTTTAACCTCTAGCGATACTTCAAGCATGCCATGGCGGCGGATTGGGTATATTGCTGTTTTTGCGGTTGAGAATGTTGTTTTGGGGGTAGATGGCCTCCGACTGCGCTTCACAAAACGCATTTGCGACTTGGATTGAACTATGAACGACATGACCCCCATCAAGACCACGCTCAAGGACTGGGAAACCGATCAGGAAGTGCGCTGGTGCCCCGGTTGCGGTGACTACGCGATCCTGAAGGCGGTTCAGCGCACGCTGCCCGAGATCGGCGCGGACCCGGCCAAGACCGTGTTCGTTTCCGGGATCGGCTGCTCCAGCCGCTTCCCCTACTACGTGGAAAGCTATGGTTTCCACACGATCCACGGCCGCGCGCCCGCGTTCGCGACCGGGATCAAGCTGGCCAATCCCGAACTAGACGTGTGGCTGGTCACCGGCGATGGCGATGGCATGTCGATCGGCGGCAATCACACGATGCACATCCTGCGGCGCAACGTGAACACGCAGATCCTGTTGTTCAACAACGAGATCTATGGCCTCACCAAGGGCCAGTATTCGCCCACCAGCCGCGAAGGCACGCATTCGCCGACCACGCCGCTCGGCTCGGTCGATCGCCCGGCGCTACCCTGCGCGTTTGCGCTGGGCGCGGGCGCGCGCTTCATTGCGCGGGCCTATGACGTGTCGAAGGACCTGTCCTCGGTGCTCAAGGCCGCGCACGGCCATCAGGGTGCGGCGTTCGTGGAGATTTTCCAGAACTGCATCGTTTATAACAAGGACCGCTTCGACGATTTCACCGCCAAGGGCGTGGCCGACCAGAACCAGCTTTGGGTAAAGGACGGCGAGCCGATGCTGTTCGGCAGCGAGAAGAGCGGCGGCGTGAGAGGCATCGCGCTCGACATGGATACGCTGAGCCTCAAGGTCGTCGACGTGGTCGATGGCGATTGGCAGGCGGCGGGCGTGATCGTGCACAACGTGAAGAACCGGGCGATCGCGCACATGCTGGTAGAGATGCCGTTCGGGCCGTTCCCGATGGCGCTGGGCGTGATCTACGACGATCCCCGCCCGACCTACGAAGCGACCGTGCTGGCGCAGGACGCGCAGGCGCGGGCGGGCAAGAGCGCGAACCTCGCCAAGCTGCTCGCCAAGGGCCAGACCTGGACGGTGGACGCCTGAATCGCGCGAACGGGCCGGCGGGGCAGCGTTGGATAACCTGACCCATAGCCTTGTCGGCTGGGCGCTGGCCGAAACCGGGCTGAAGCGCCGCACGCGCAAGGGGCTGGCCGCCACGGTGCTGGCGGCCAACCTGCCCGATATCGATGTGTTCTTCGGCTGGGTGCCGTGGCCGCCGCTGGCGATGCACCGCGGCTTCACCCACGGCCTGATCGGCGGCGTGCTGGTGCTGCCGCCGGTGTTGGCGATCCTGCTGTGGCTGCTGGACCGCTGGCAGGCGCGGCGGGGACGACTGGCAGACGATAGCCCGCCGATGCGCTTCGGCTGGCTGCTGGCGCTGTGCTGGATCGGCGCGTTGACCCACCCTCTGCTCGATCTGCAGAACGTCTATGCGATCCAGCTGCTTTCGCCGGCGAGCGCGCGCTGGTTCCATACCGACGGGTTGTTCATTATCTCGCCCTGGCTGCTGGCGATGCTGGGGCTGGGCATCTGGCGTGCCCGGCGGCACGGACGCAGGCAGCCGGCGATCCTGGCGCTGGCGGGAACCGCGCTGTTCATTGGCGGCAACATCGGCATTTCCGCACTGGCGTGGGCCGCGCCGACGCGCGATGCGCCTTACGCCGCGCCGGACCGGATCTTCGCCGGGCCCGAGCCGCTGCTGTTCTGGCGGCGCGATGTGGTCTGGCGACAAAACGGCTTCATCGTGCAGGGGCGCTATGATCCGTTGCGCCGCCTTGAGGGGCTGGTGGACGTCGGCGCGCCGATGGCCGACCGGATGCAGGAGCCGCTTGTCCGCCGCGCGGCGCAGGCCACGGCGCCGGCACGCAAGTTCCTGGCCTGGTCGCAAATGCCGGTGGCGCGCGTGGAACAAGGGCACTGCCGTGCGGTGGTGACGTTTGGCGATGCCCGTTTCACCGGCCCCGCCATGAGCCGCAACTTCAACGCCGTTGTCACGCTGCCCGTGGACGGAGCCGGGTGCGGGGGCGGATGACGTCTGCCCTTTGGGGCTGCTTCCGGATGACCGGGCGGGTCCGCTAGGAGAGTCCCCCGCATGAAGGACTGCGCATTTTCATGAAACCACCCGTCATTGTCTGGCTGCGTCGCGACCTTAGGCTGGCTGATCAGGCGGCGTTCCACGCGGCGGCGGCGGAAGGGCCGGTGATCCCGGTCTATGTACTGGACGATGAGACGCCCCGGCATCGGCGCATGGGCGCGGCGTCGCGCTGGTGGTTGCACCACAGCCTCGCCAGCCTGGACGCGGACTTGCGCGCGCGGGGATCGCGGCTGGTGCTGCGGCGGGGGCGCTGCGAGGACGTGCTGGCGGCGCTTGCCGCGCAGACCGGCGCCGTGCGGGTTCACGCCTTGCATCATTACGAGCCGTGGTGGCGCAATGCGGAGCGCGCGGTGGCGCAGCGGCTCGCTCTGGTGCTCCATCACGGCAATTACCTCGCCCCGCCGGGATCGGTGCGAACCGGGGCAGGGCAACCCTATCGCATCTACACCCCGTTCTGGCGGGCGCTGACCGAACAGATGCCACCACCCGCGCCGCTGGCCGCGCCCGAAACCCTGCCCGCACCGGAGGCATGGCCGGAAAGCGACGCGCTGGCCGACTGGGCATTGCTGCCGGTCGCCCCGGATTGGGCCGGTGGCTTCCGCGCCGAATGGACGCCCGGCGAGTCCGGCGCGCGCGACCGGCTGGCGGCGTTCGCCGATCGCGCGCGGCGCTATGCCGAACGGCGCAACCTGCCCTCGGTGGAGGCGACATCGCGGCTTTCCCCGCACCTGCATTTCGGGGAGATATCGCCGGCGACAATCTGGCATGCGGTGCGCGACGCGGGCGGATCGGTCGGCACGTTCCTGGGGGAAGTGGGCTGGCGCGACTATGCGCAGAACGTGATTCTCCAGTTCCCGGACTATGGCGCCCGCAACGCACGCGCGCCGTTCGATCAGATGGCATGGCGCACCGGGCCGGAGGCGAACCGCGATTTCCGCGCCTGGTGCCAGGGGCGCACCGGCTATCCCATTGTCGATGCCGGGATGCGCGAGCTGTGGGCTTCGGGCTGGATGCACAACCGCGTGCGGATGATCGCGGCCAGCTTCCTGATCAAGCATTTGCTGATCGACTGGCGGCGCGGCGAACAGTGGTTCTGGGATACGCTGGTCGATGCCGACTATGGCTCCAACGCGGTCAACTGGCAGTGGAGCGCGGGCACAGGAGTCGATTCCAACATGTTCGTGCGGATCATGGCCCCGCTGACGCAATCGCCCAAGTTCGACGCGGGGGATTATATCCGGCGCTGGGTGCCCGAACTGGCGGGCGTGCCCGATCCCCTTGTTCACGATCCGCCGGTGCGGCCCGGCGGCTACCCGGCGCCGATCATTGGCCACGCTGCCGGGCGCCAGCGCGCGCTGGAAGCCCATGCGGCTTTGAAGACGATCTGATCCTTTCTCGCGCCGGCCGGGATTGCGGTCCCGATATCAACCGCGCATAGTATCGCCATGAACGCGCAAACGCCGGTACGAGGTGGGCATCTGGTGGCGGGGGGCCGGTCGATGACCGCCGGCACGGGGCTGCTGGCACGGCTCATCACCGGATCGATGAGCCGCCTGCTGGACCGGATCGATACCGGGCTGGCGGAAGGATCGCTGCTGGCCCGTCTGCCCGATGGTTCCACCCGCTTGTTCGGCGCGCGTGCGCCGGGATACGCGGCGGAAATCACGCTGCACGACTGGCGCGGATTGCTGCGGCTTGCGACGGCGGGCTCGGTCGGCTGGTATCAGGCCTGGGAAGCCGGCGAATGGGAAAGCCCGGACCCGGTGGCCCTGTTCGCACTGTTCATGCGCAACGCAAGGGCGATGGGGGACATGGCGCGCGCCAAGGGGCCCTGGCGCTGGGCTGGCCGTGTGCTGCACGCGTTGCGCCGCAACAGCCGCAAGGGCGCGCGGCTGAACATTTCCGCGCACTACGATCTCGGCAACGATTTTTACGCCTGTTGGCTCGATCCATCGATGAGCTATTCCAGCGCGCTGTGGGCCGGGCTTGCGCCCGATGCCGACCTGGAAACCGCCCAGGTCCACAAGGTCGATCGGCTGGCGGAGCGCCTGCGCCTGTCACCGGGGGCAAGCGTACTGGAGATCGGTTGCGGCTGGGGTTTCCTCGCCCGTCGGTTCGCGCAGGCCCACGGAGCGCGGGTCGTCGGCATCAGCCTGTCGGACGAGCAACTGGCCTGGGCGCGCGAACGGGCTGTGCCCGGCACCGATTATCGCCTTCAGGACTATCGCGACGTCGATGGGCAATTCGATGCGATCGCCAGCGTGGAGATGGTCGAGGCGGTGGGCCGGCGGTTCTGGCCATCGTGGTTCGATTGCATTGCCCGCCATCTGAAACCCGGCGGACGCGCGGCCATCCAGTTCATTGCGATCCGCGACGACCTGTTCGATGCCTACGCCGCCAGCGCCGATTTCATTCAGGCCTACGTCTTCCCCGGCGGTCTGCTGATCCGCGAAAGCGCGTTCCGCGCGCTGGCGGCGGAACGCGGACTGGCGTGGGAGGACCGGCAGGATTTCGGCGCGGACTATGCCCGCACGCTGCGCCTGTGGCGCGAGGCGTTCGACCGTGCCGTGGAGGAAGGGCGCCTGCCGCCGGCGTTCGACGCCCGTTTCGTGCGCCTGTGGCGCTATTACCTGATGTATTGCGAGGGCGGCTTCCTGGGCGGCGGAATCGACGTCAGCCAGGTCACGCTGGTGAAGCGGGGCTGAAGGATCAGGCTTCCACGCGCTCGCGGTGCGGGCTGTCGTGGGTTTCCTGCACCAGCGCCACAATCCGCCCGGCGACGACGGCCGGCGCTTTCACCGAATTGGGGTCTTCGCCCGGATAGGCGCGAGCGCGCATCTTCGTGCGCGTGGCGCCTGGATCGAGCACGGTGACGCGGATGTTCGAGATCGCCCGGACTTCCTGCGCGTAGGATTCCAGCAGGTTGTCGAACGCCGCCTTGGAGGCGCCATAGGCGCCCCAGTAGGCGCGGGGTTTCGCGCCCACGCTGCTGGTCACACCGATGACACGGGCGTTGCCGCTGCGTTTCAGCATGGCGTCGAACCCGGCGATCAGCGCCTGCGTGGCCATCACGTTGAGCGTCATGGCCAGGTTGAACTCGCGCGGATCGATCTGCCACACGGGCGTCAGCGTGGGCAGCGTGGCAGCGTTGATGACCAGGATGTCGAGCGCGCTCCAGCGGCTGGAGATGGCCGTGGCGAGCCGCGCGATGCCTTCCGGTTCGGTCAGATCAACCGGCGCGATCGTGGCGCTGCCGCCGGCCTGGAAGATTTCCTCCTCGACCTGCTCAAGCTCCTTGGCCGATCGCGCGACGAGCACCACATGCGCGCCGGCGGCGGCCAGGGCGCGCGCGGTTTCCGCGCCGATGCCCCGGCTGGCGCCCGTGACCAGCGCGACCTGCCCCGTCAGGGGGCCGCTGCCTTGCGTCATTCAGGCGACCTTTCCGACCGGCAGGGGCAGTTGATCGGTGGCGTCGCGATCGCCCACGTCGGTCAGCCGCGTCGGGTAATCGCCGGTGAAGCAAGCATCGCAATACTGCGGGCAGCCGTTGTTGCGCTGCGCTTCACCCACCGCGCGGTAAAGCCCGTCGATCGAGACGAACGCCAGGCTATCGGCCTGGATGAAATCGGCCATCGCCGGCACGTTCATGCGCGCGGCGAGCAGCTTCGACCGTTCCGGGGTATCCACGCCATAGAAGCAGGAGTGTTCCGTCGGCGGGCTGGCGACGCGCATGTGAACTTCGCTGGCACCGGCATCGCGCATCATCTGCACGATCTTCATGCTGGTGGTGCCGCGCACGATCGAATCGTCGATCAGCACGATCCGCTTGCCTTCCACCAGCGCGCGGTTGGCGTTGTGCTTGCGCTTCACATCGGCATGGCGCGCGCCGTCCGACGGCTGGATAAAGGTGCGGCCGACATAGTGCGAGCGGATGATGCCCAGCTCGAAAGGAATGCCGGACTGCTGCGCGTAGCCAAGCGCGGCCGGTACGCCGCTGTCGGGCACGGGGATCACCAGATCGGCATCGGCGGGGCTTTCGATGGCGAGCTGCGCGCCGATCGCCTTGCGCACCTGATAGACCGAACGGCCGCCCATCAGCGAATCCGGACGGCTGAAATAGACGTGCTCGAAAATGCACGGGCGGGCGCTGGTGTTGCCGAACGGACGGTGGCTTTCGATCGCGCCGTCATGCGCCACGCGGATCAGTTCGCCGGGATCGACTTCGCGCACGAAGTCCGCACCCACCACGTCGAGCGCGACGGTTTCGCTGGCGAAGACCACCGCATCGCCGATCTTGCCCATCACCAGCGGGCGGATACCCAGCGGATCGCGGCAGGCGATCATGCCGGCCGGTGTCATGCAGATCAGCGAATAGGCGCCTTCGACCAGCCGCAGCGCATCGACGAAGCGATCGAGCAGGGTGGGATAGCGGCTGGTGGCGACGAGGTGGATGATGACTTCGGTGTCGGAGGTCGACTGGAAGATCGCGCCTTTGCGCACGAGGTCGCGCTTCAGGTACATCGCGTTGGAGATGTTGCCGTTGTGCGCGATGGCGAAGCCGCCCGTGGCAAGATCGGCGAACAGCGGCTGCACGTTGCGCAGGCCCGACCCGCCCGTGGTCGAATAGCGGACGTGGCCGGCGGCCGTAGACCCGGGCAGTTCCGCCAGCGCTTGTTCGCTGGAAAAGTTCTGCGCAACGTGGCCGATGCCACGGCGGGAATAGAATTCCTGCCCATCGAAGCTGGTGATGCCCACCGCTTCCTGCCCGCGATGCTGGAGGGCATGCAGCCCCAGCGCAACCATCGCGGCCGCATCCCGCGTGCCGATTACGCCGAAGATGCCGCACTCTTCGCGCAGCTTGTCGCCATCCACGTCCCAGGGTGCGTGGTCATGTGTAAGATCGGTGAAAGTCATGGGTCCTCGAGGACTCGTCACGAGGGCGCAACAGCGCCGGCCAGCGAAGGCGCCCATGTGGCCCCGATTGCCCCGGAACGCAAGGGGCGGGCACGACATTCGCGCCAGGTTGCCGTTCTGGGGCCGGTTTCCCGCCGGTGCGGCCGCCCGATAGGGGCTTCCTCTTAGACGGAATTTAACCATTGCGAGAGACAAGGGGGTGCATGATCCCCTCCCGCTTCCTTGCTGCTCGCTCCATCGCCGGGCCTGCCGGCATGGCCCTGCTGTATTTCGCCACGGCGGCAACGACCGTGCATATCAGCCGTTTTAGCGGCGGCGTCGCCATGATCTGGGTATCAAGCGCGCTGCTCTCGGGATATCTGCTCACGGCGGGGCGCCGCGTCTGGCCGTTGACGATCGCTCTTTGCGCGTTTGCCAGCTTCGTGGCGACGGGCTTCTTCGGGTTCGGGTGGCGCGTCGCCGCGCAGCTCGCGCTGGTCAACGT
The DNA here is from genome assembly GCF_001014975.1 of Novosphingobium sp. MD-1. Taxonomy (GTDB): domain Bacteria; phylum Pseudomonadota; class Alphaproteobacteria; order Sphingomonadales; family Sphingomonadaceae; genus Novosphingobium. The sequence goes on from NZ_BBXA01000030.1 coordinate 203,990, forward strand.
TGGGGAAGCCCTGATGGCCGCGATAATGCTCAAGCGCATCTTCGACGCCTATTGGCCCGGCGACACTCTCGAATGGCTGGCGGGATACTATCTCGGCATCGGGCTGGCCGTGCCGATGGTCAGCGGCCTGGCGGCCCTGGCGGTGACCGGCATGGTGCTGGAGATCGATCCAGGCGCCAATTTCGTGCACTGGATGATCGGCCACGCGGTTGGTCTGCTCACGTTCCTGCCCTTCACGATCAGCCTTTCCTACGCGGTGCATAACGGCCAGCCGGTGCTGCCGGACAACAGGCGGCTCGCGGCCGTTCTGGCCGTGGTGGCGATGACCGTGCTGACGGCGGTAGTGTTCAGCCAGCCCAACCGGCCGCTGATGCTGTTCCCGGTGTTGATGGTGGTTGCGGCCGCGGTGTGGGCGCCATGCGTCGTTACCACGTTCCTGCCCTGCGTGCTGGCGTTGATCGGCGGCATGCTGACGATGCGCGGTGAAGGGCCGGTGGCGATGATGCATCTCGATCTCGGCGACCGGATGCAGTTCTTCGAAATCTACATCGCGGTGACGGTGCTGTTCGCGCTGCCGGTCCAGTTCGAGCAGGAACGCCGACGCCGGCAGATGCGCGAACTGGCGGAAAGCGAGGCGCGCTATCGCCTGTTGTCCGATCATGTCAGCGACATCATCATGCATCTCGATGCCGATGGCGTCATCCGCTATGTCTCGCCCTCGATCCTCTACGTCAGCGGCTATGATCCCGCGGGTCTTGTCGGCACGAATGTCGCGGAACTGATCCACCCGGATCATCTGCAGCAGGTGCATGAGGCCGGATTGCGCGCGCGCCACGCGCCGGGCACGCCGATCAGCGTGGAACACCTTGCCCTGACCAAGCTTGGCGAGCCGCGCTGGTTCGAAACGCATTTTCGTGCGGTGCCCGAAGACGGCGCGCTGATCTGCGCGACGCGCGACATTTCACAGCGCAAGCGACTGGAAGCGGATCTTTCGATCGCCGCGCTGACCGATCCGCTGACCGGACTGTCGAACCGCCGGGCGTTCTTCGATCTGGCCGAACGGACCGTCGCCAGCGGCGTCATCGGTTGCATCGTGGTGTTCGACATCGACTATTTCAAAGCGGTCAACGACCGGTTTGGTCACGGGGCGGGCGACATGGTGCTGGCCTCGGTCGCGCAGGCGGCGCGGCGCGCGCTGCGCCAGACAGACCACATCGCGCGGATCGGCGGCGAGGAATTCGCGGTGATCCTGCCCGAAACCCGGATCGACCATGCCGAAAAGATCTGCGTCCGCCTGTGCAAGGAAATTTCGCGTTCGGCGGTGCCGGTGGGATCGATCATCGTGCGGGTAACGGTCAGCGCGGGGATCGCCGTGCTTGATGGCGATCTTTCGGATACGCTCTCGCGGGCCGATGCCGCGCTCTATCGGGCCAAGAGCGCGGGCCGCGATCGCACCGCGGTCGCCGCCTGATCCTGACGCCCGTCAGGCGGCAAGGCGCCGCGCGGGCGGGCTGCCGGGCAAGCCGGCGGGTCCGATATCGAACCGCCCGACCAGCTGGCGTAGCTGGTCAGCCTCGTTAGCCAGCATGCGCGCAGCGGCGTTGCACTCTTCGCCCATCGCGGCGTTCTGCTGCGTCACCCGGTCCATGCCGCCGATCGCACCGCTGATTTGCGCAAGGCGTTCGGCCTGTTCCTGCGCGGAGGTGGCGATCCGACCGATGATCTCGCTGATCGCGAGGACCTTCGCCATGACCGTGTCGAACGCTTCGCCCGACCGGCCGACCAGCGTCACCCCTTCGCCCACCTGATCGGCGCACTGTTCGATCAGCGATTTGACCTGCTGCGCGGCGTCTGCGGAATTGGTGGCAAGGTTGCGCACTTCGTCGCTGACCACGGCGAACCCCTTGCCGGCTTCGCCCGCGCGCGCCGCTTCCACGCTGGCGTTGAGCGAAAGCAGGTGCGTCTGGTGGGCGAGACGATCGATGACTTCGGTGATCGGCACGATCTGCCGCGTACTGCTGGCGATCCGGTCCATCGCGCCGACCGTTTCGGAAACGATGATGGTGTTGCCCTGCGCTTCGGCCTGCGCCGACGTCACGGTGGAGGCGGCCTCCTGCGCCGCGCCGGCGGTGTGCTGCACGGTATCGTTGAGGTCGCGCAGCGCCGTGGCGGTTTCCTGCAGGCTGTTGGCCTGGATCTCGGTGCGCTGGGCAAGCTCGGTGATGGCCGCGTTGATTTCCGAGGCGCTGTTCGAGACGCGCCCGATCGAGGCCATGACGGTGCTGATCGCTTCGGACATGGCGGCGGCGGCCAGGTTGTAGTCGTCGCGCAGCTGGACGTAGGCTTCCGGAAATTCCTCGGCGATACGGTGGTTCAGCCCGCCGTCCTTCAGCCGGGCGAGCGCCGCCCCAAGGCTGCTGACGACGCGGCGCTGCACGGCCATTTCGCGCTCGGAATCCGCGCGTGCCTTTTCCTCCACGTAGTGCACGATGCTCTGGAGCGCGCGCGCCGTTTCGCCGAGTTCGTCCTTGCGCTGTTCGTGCGGGTTCTCGATGTCCATTTCACCCCGGCCCATCCGCTGCATCAGCGTGGTCATGCTGCCGATCGGCCGAACGATGCGGAAAATGACCATCGCGCAGAAGCCCACGACCAGCGCCAGCAGCAGCAGCGCCAGCACGCCGAGCAAGCGCATGGATTCGGAAAGGCTGGCGGTGGCCTTCTCGTTCAGGCGCTGGCCATAGCCGTTTGCAAGCGTCACCGTCCGGTCCACCGCCGCCCGGTGCGCGGCGTAGTGCGCGGAGAGGCGCTCGAACGATTGCTGCATCGCCGCCGTATCGCCTTGCCGTGCGGCGGGCAGGAAACGGCCCTGCAGTTCCTGCCAGAACCGCTGCGCCGGAGTGTGCGTCTCCACGGTGACGGCCCGCTTCACGACCGGATCGATATCGGATTCCAGCCAGTGCTGATGGCGATCGTCGTAGGCCGCTTTCAGCGCCGTGATGCGCCGGCTGGTGGCTTCGGCCCGCGACGGATCGCGCATCAGCATCGATGCTTCGAGATAGGGTTCGATGACATATTCGGGCGGCGGCAGGATGTCCGCGACCAGATCGGCGGCTTCGCGCGATTTGGTGTGCAACGGTCCACCGATGCGGATGTCGTTGATCCTCAGCGCGCTGATCGCGACGCTCGCCACCAGAATGAGGAGCATGGCGAGGCCTGCCGCGAAGACTGTCTTTCTGATGGTCATCGGTCTGTTCCCGAAAAGCTGCATGGTTCGTGGCTTAGTGCGCCCGGCGTGGCCAAAACGGGGTTACGGGGGCACTACGTAGCATCCCGGGCATGCCGTTATCGCCGGACGCGGCACGGGCGCGGAAAACGCCCCATTGCCCAAGGGCGCCGCCGCGCCTAAATCCCCTGCCGATATCGCTCGATCCAGGAAAGTTCCGGCTTGATCCTCAACACCTTCGAATGGACCATCGCCAAGCGCTACATGCTGCCGGGGCGAGGGGAGGCGTTCATCGCTCTGGTTGCCGGGATCAGCCTTGCCGCGGTGATGCTGGGCGTTGCCGCGCTCGTGATCGTCATGAGCGTGATGAACGGCTTCCGCGCGGAACTGCTCGACAAGATCGTGGGGCTGAACGGCCACGCGATCATCCAGGCCTACGGCGGACGGCTGGACGATTGGCAGGACATCCTGAAACGGGTCCGCGCGACGCCCGGCGTCACCCGGGCCTCGCCGCTGATCGAACAACCCCTGCTGGCGACGTTCAACGGCCGGGTGGAAGCGATCCTGGTGCGCGGCAACACCGCCGAGGACATCAAGCGGCTGGAGGAAAAGCGCGTGGCCGGCTCGTTCGCCGCGCTGACGCCGGGATCGTCCAACGTGGCGATCGGATCGCGTCTGGCGGAGAACCTGGGCGCGCGGGTGGGCGATACCATCACGGTGGTCAACCCGGCGGGCCGTTCGACGCCGTTCGGCACCGTGCCCCGCCAGATCGCCTATACCGTGTCCGCGATCTTCGAGATCGGCGTCTATGACTACGATCAGGCCTATGTCGTGATGCCGATCCCCGATGCGCAGACGCTGCTGCTGACCGGCGATACCATCGGCATGATCGAAGTAACCACGACCAACGCCGATACCGTCAACCAGACGCTCGCGCCGCTCAAGCAGCAATTGGCCGGGCGTGCCGTGGTGACGGACTGGATGACCATCAACGGCAGCCTGTTCAAGGCGCTGGCGGTGGAGCGCGTGACGATGTTCGTGGTGCTGTCGATCATCGTGCTGGTGGCGGTGTTCAACATCCTTTCGTCGCTGATCATGCTGGTGCGCGCGAAGACGCGTGACATCGCGATCCTGCGCACGATGGGCGCCACGCGGCGCAGCCTGCTCAAGATATTCATGACCATCGGCTTCGTGATCGGCGCGCTGGGCACCATGGTTGGGCTGGGGCTGGGCTTCGTGTTCCTCTATTTCCGGCAATCGGTGGTCCATGCCGTCGAATGGATCACGGGGCAGAACCTGTGGGATCCTTCGATCCGCTTCCTCACCGAACTGCCCAGCCGCAGCGATCCGGTCGAAATCGTGGTGATCAGCGTGATGGCGCTGGTGCTGAGCTTCCTGGCGACGCTCTATCCGGCGATGAAGGCGGCCAGCACCGATCCGGTGCAGGTGCTGCGTTATGAATGATGTGACCATGAACCAGCCCGCCACCAACAAGCCTGTCGCCAGTTTGCGCAACCTGCGCCGCAGCTTTTCGCAAGGTGGCGAAACGATCGAGGTGCTGCGTGGCATCCATCTCGAGATTCGCCCCGGAGAGATCGTGGCGCTGCTCGGCCCTTCGGGTTCCGGCAAGTCCACCATGCTGCAGGCGATCGGGCTGCTGGAAGGCGGCTTCGAAGGCGTGATCGAGATCGCCGGCGTCGATGCCTCGAAGCTGTCCGGCGATGCCCGCACTACGCTGCGGCGGGATTCGCTGGGGTTCGTCTATCAGTTCCACCACCTGCTGCCCGATTTCAACGCGGTGGAGAACGTGGTGCTGCCGCAGCTCGTGGCGGGGAAGACCACCGCAGAAGCGCGGGCGCGAGCGGAGGAGCTGTTGACCGCGCTCGGGTTGGGTCATCGCATGGAGCACCGGCCGAGCCAGCTTTCCGGGGGCGAACAGCAACGCGTGGCGGTGGCGCGGGCGCTGGCCAACCGTCCGGCGCTGGTGCTGGCGGACGAGCCGACGGGCAATCTGGATGAAGCCACCGCCGACCGGGTGCTGGAAGAGTTCCTGAAGCTGGTACGCGGGCAGGGCAGCGCGGCGCTGGTGGCCACGCACAACGAACGCCTGGCCTTCCGTATGGACCGCGTGCTGCGGCTGCACGAAGGCATGCTCGAATAGGCGGCTGCGCCGCGTTCATGGCCAATTTGTAATGGCCGCTGGCGGGATACCCGGGCAGTTTCGCGCGTTCTCCTTGCATGAAGGAGATTGTTCAATGAACACGACTATCCGCGCGGAAACGGGATCAGATCGCCAGGGGTTCTGGACGGACCACGCCGTGGTCATGCGTCGTGAGGCGGCCGATGGCCTGTTCCACGGTTTTGCCGCGCTGCATTCGGGCAGCTTTGCCGACATGGTCCGGCTGGTTTCGCGCATGCCGGCCGATGAACGGGCGGCGCTGGTGATCGAAAAGGCCGGTGACCGGCAGTATAATCCGGCGGAAATCGCGGCTCTGGTCAGCCGGGCGGACTTCCCCGCTTGATCCATTCCGGTGGTCGTGCGACTCCTTCCGCAAACAGGAGGGAGAAATGATGGAATCGGTCGACCTGCAGGCGGAAGGCACGCTGCACGAACGCGACGATCGCGGGTCTGAGATGCAATACAATTTCAGCGTGGTCCAGAAAGGTCCGATCGCTGAATTGCTGCGCTCCGTTGTGGCGATGACCGCCGAACAGCGCGCCCGGCTGGTGCTCGACGTACCGGGCGGGCGATCGCTTAACGTCGGCGAAATGCTGGCGCTGGCGGAACGGGAAGGCTTGTCATGACCGCGCCCCTGACCATCGCGGACTTTACGGCAAAGTTGCCCAACGGCGAAGAGATCAACCTTGCCGACAAGCTCGGCGCCGTCTTGCTGGTGGTGAACACCGCATCGAAATGCGGGTTCACCCCGCAATATGACGGGCTGGAGGCGCTATGGCGCAAGTATCGCGAACAGGGTTTCGAGATACTGGCCTTCCCCTGCAACCAGTTCGGCGGACAGGAACCCGGCACGGCGGAAGAGATCGAAAGCTTCTGCAAGGTCAATTTCGGGGTCAGTTTCCCGTTGATGGCCAAGATCGACGTCAACGGCGACGATGCCACGCCGCTATACCAGTGGCTGAAGGCGGAGGCGCCCGGCGTGCTGGGCACCAAGGGGATCAAGTGGAACTTCACCAAGTTCCTCATCAACCGTGAGGGCAAGGTGGTGCGCCGCTATGCCCCCACCGACAAGCCGGAAGCGCTGGAAAAGGACATCGAAGCGTTGCTCTAGGCAGTTGTGTCGCTTGCGGACGCTGGGCGCGCAAAGCCCACCCCGTTGCGACTAACGCCGCCTGCGGCGACGCAAGTCTCACTCCCTCCCGCAAGCGGGAGGGGCCGGGGGTGGGCACTCCCAATGGATGCGGTCGCCCTGCTTTAGGCGGTCATTGACCCGCCAGCCCCGCGAGCTTGCCGGCATCGATCGTCGCGACGGCCGCCTTCAACTGGTCGATGCTGTCCGCATCGCCTTCGGCCTCCACCATGAAGCGGTTGGCGATGGCGCGGCCGAACGAGCCGCTATGATCGGCGTTGTTCCACTTTTCGGACTGCATCTGCCCGTTGACGACGCCGGTTCGTTCATAGCCGTCGGCATCTTCCTTGCTCTGGCTGACGCCCATTGCCGCGCCAAGCCCGGCCAGCGCACCAACGGCGGACATGTCGGTGATGCGCAGGGTGAAGCGCTTGTCGCCGGTTTCATAGGTGCCCGTGGCATTGCTGCCCAATCCACCGACCGCTCCGCTCTCCACGCCGGTGCGCTGGAACGGACCGATTGAGGCGGGAAGCAGGTCTTTCAGGGCATCGGGCGCCACGGCCTTCACCTCGCCCTTCGACTGCGCCTCCAACTGGTCGGCCGCGTGCTGGACCTTGTCGAGATCGACCTTGCCCACGCCCGGAATGCTGAGCGCGCCTGACACCTTGCCACTGTCGGGTGCCGTGATCGCCGTGGTCGATCCCATCATCGTGAGAAACGCGCCGGAAACGCCCCCGATCACGAGGTACAGGACCACGGCGCAGGCGATCGTAACCGCCGTATATCCGGCGGCTTTGTCTTGTGGGACTTTCATCACTGGCGTCGCGCCGAGGTAATAGAGATAGAGGCTGTAGAGCCCGGCAAGGCCGAGCAGCCCCAGGCCGGGAAGGAGCTGGGCGGCGCCTGCAAGCCAGGCAGCGGTGGAGCCATAGACCACCAGCTTGAACGCGGCGGTGCGGTTCGAGACACCGGAGAACTTCGGCGCCAGCCAGTCCGCGATCAGCGCCAGCACGATCACGCCGACAAGGCCGAGCACGTAAGTCGCCACGGCGCTGCCAAGACCGGCCACCAGCCCCGGTTTCCAGCTGAACCCCAGCGCGCCGTAACCGAATACCTGCCCGTGGACGAACGTCGCCAGCGGGCCGATAGCCGCCAGCGGGACGGCATAGCGGGTGATCAGGTCGCCCGGCGTTTCGGTGCTGGCCGCGATCCGGGGCCATTCGTTCGCGGGCTTGAGCAAGATCGCCTTGGCGCGCTCCACGATGCTGCGGTCGTCGGCCTGGGGCAGTTCGGGCGTGTCGGTCATTCCCGCGTCCTTTCCTATCGGGCGAAACTCACGCGACCTTTTTGACCTTCTTTGCCGCAGGATAGGCCCGGCAGCGTCGCAAACCAAGTGATGCGCGTCACGATGGCGGTGGCAGGGCGGATTTTTCGGTGGGAAGCGCGCGCGGCGCTCTTGGTTAGGCGGCGAACGGGGGGCATATTCGGATCTATGCCTCACGCCCCGTTCGTTCCGCTTCGCATTTTCTCGTCCTACACCATGCTCGACGGCGCGATCGACCCGAAGATGATCGCCAAGACGGCGGCCGAGCGGGGCTTCCCGGCCATCGCCATTTCCGACCGCAACGGGCTCTATGGCAGCGTCGCCTTTGCCAAGGCGTGCAAGGACGTGGGCGTGCAGCCCGTGATCGGTACGATGCTCGCCGTGGCGCGGCCCGAACGGGAAGGGGCAGCACCGGGCTTCGGCGCGCAGGCGCCGACGATCGACTGGCTTGGCCTTTATGCGCAGGATGCGGAAGGGTACGACAACCTGTGCCATCTCGTCAGCCGCGCGCATCTGGAACGGCCGCTGGAGTTCGCGCCGCATGTCGTGCTGGCGGACCTTGTGGGTCACACCGATGGCCTGCTGTGTCTGACGGCGGGCGGAGAAGGCGCGCTGACGCGGCTGCTGGCCGAAGGGCAGATGCCGGCGGCCCATGCCTATTGCGATCGGCTGCAGGAACTGTTTCCCGACCGGCTCTACCTCGAACTCGTGCGGCGGGGGGACAAGGTGGAGGAAGCGGGCGAGGAAGCGCTGATCGAGATGGCCTATGCCCGCGATCTGCCGCTGATCGCCACCAATCCGGCGTGCTTCGCCGAACGCACGTTCTACGCCGCGCATGACGCCATGCTGTGCATCGCCAGTTCGACGCATGTCGATAGCGCGGATCGCCCACGTTCCTCGCAGGAATGGTGGATCAAGCCGGCCGAGATCATGGAGCACTTGTTCTCCGACGTGCCCGAGGCGCTGGCGAACACGCTGGTGGTGGCGCAGCGCACCGCGTTCATGCCGCCCAAGCGCAAGCCGATCCTGCCCAGCTTGGCCGGCGACAAGGAAGGCGAAGCACGGATGTGCGCCGAGGATTCGCGCACCGGCCTGGTCGCGCGGTTGCAGCCGTACTACCCCGAAGCCTGCCATGCCGAGCTGGCGCAAGTGCTGTGCGCCGGGCCCGACGTGGAGCTGGCCGCCGGCGATTTTCCGCAGCTAGGGGAAGCGGGCGTGTTCGAGGAGGTGCTCGACTACCGCGCGCGGCTGGAGTTCGAGATCGGCATCATCAACCGCATGGGCTTTGGCGGTTACTTCCTGATCGTTGCCGACTTCATCAAGTGGGCCAAGGAACATTCGATTCCGGTGGGGCCGGGGCGCGGTTCCGGCGCTGGCTCGCTCGTCGCCTGGGCACTGACGATCACCGATCTCGATCCGATCCGGCTGGGGCTGCTGTTCGAACGCTTCCTCAATCCCGAGCGCGTTTCGATGCCGGACTTCGATATCGACTTCTGCGAAACGCGGCGCGGCGAAGTGATCCGCTACGTCCAGCAGAAGTACGGTGACGATCACGTTGCGCAGATCATCACCTTCGGCAAGCTGAAGGCCCGCGCGGTGCTGCGCGATACCGGCCGCATCCTGCAGATGAGCTATGGCCAGGTTGACCGGCTGTGCAAGATGGTGCCCAACCATCCCACCGACCCCTGGCCACTGCCGCGCGCGCTGAACGGCGTGGCGGAGCTGAAGCGCGAGTATGACCGCGATCCCGAGGTCAAGCGGCTGATCGACCTTGCCATGCAGCTCGAAGGGCTGCCGCGCAACAGTTCCACCCATGCCGCCGGCGTGGTGATCGGCGACCGGCCGCTGGCGCAGCTCGTCCCGCTCTACCGCGATCCGCGTTCGGACATGCCGGTGACCCAGTTCGACATGAAGCATGTCGAGGATTCGGGGCTGGTGAAGTTCGACTTCCTGGGCCTCAAGACGCTGTCGGTGTTGCGCAAGGCGGTGGACCTGCTGGGCAAGCGCGGCATCGCGATCGACCTGTCCACGTTGCCGTGGGACGATGCCGATGTATACCGGCTGCTCCAGTCGGGCGATACGGTGGGCGTGTTCCAGCTGGAATCGGAAGGGATGCGGCGCACGCTGGCGGCGGTGAAGCCGACCAACTTCGGCGACATCATCGCGCTCGTCTCGCTCTACCGGCCCGGCCCGATGGACAACATCCCGCTGTTCGGGCGGCGCAAGAACGGGCTCGAAAGCATCGAATACCCGCACGAGAAGCTCGCCGGCATCCTCTCCGAAACCTACGGCATCTTCGTCTATCAGGAACAGGTCATGCAGGCCGCGCAGATCCTGGCCGGCTATTCGCTGGGCGATGCCGACCTGCTGCGCCGCGCCATGGGCAAGAAGGTGCAGGCGGAAATGGACGCCCAGCGCCAGCGCTTCGTCGATGGCTGCAAGGAGGTTTCGGCAATCGAGGCCGCCAAGGCCAACGAGCTGTTCGACTTGATCGACAAGTTCGCGGGCTATGGCTTCAACAAGTCGCACGCCGCCGCCTATGCGCTGCTCGCCTACCAGACGGCCTGGCTCAAGACACACTACCCGCACGAATTCTACGCCGCATCGATGTGCTTCGACATGCACCAGTCGGAAAAGCTGGCGGTGTTCGTGGACGACATGCGACGCAACGGCGTGGCGCTGCATGGGCCGGACATCAACCATTCCGTTGCCGAATTCACCGTCGAGCGGACCGACGATGGCTATGCCGTGCGTTATGCGCTGGCGGGGCTGCGCAACGTGGGCGAAAAGGCGATGGAAGCGATTGTCGCCGAACGCGAGGCCAAAGGACCGTTCGAGACGCTGGACGACCTGTTCCGCCGTATTCCGGCGGGATCGATGAACCGACGCCAGCTGGAAGCGCTGGCCGCCGGCGGCGCGCTGGATTGCCTGGAACCGAACCGCGCACAAGTGATCGCCAACGCCGAACTGCTGATGGCCGTGGCGGACGAGGCGGCGCGTTCTCGCTCCAGCGGGCAGGGCGGCCTGTTCGGGGGCGACGACCATGCCGTGCCCGCCACGCGCCTTGCCGAGACGAAGCCGTGGAGCCGCGCGGACCAGATGGCCGCCGAACGCGAGAACTTCGGGTTCTATTTCGCCGCACATCCGGTGGAGGAATACCGCGCGGTCGCTTCGGCCAACGGCGCGCGCACCTATGGCAGCCTGATGTCGGGCGGCGGCGAAGCGGGTGGACGCAGCGGCGCGGTGATGGCGGCGATGGTGGAGAACGTCCAGAAGCGCAAGACCAAGCGCGGCAAGGACTTCGTCATGGCCGATTTCTCCGACAGCAGCGGGCTGTTCTCCGCCTCGTGCTTCGAGGAGGCGCTGGTTGATTCCTTCGTGCAGTGGGCGCGCGACGGAACCTGCGTGCTGCTGAATGTCGAGCTGGACCGGCCCAATCCCGACGAGCCGCCGCGTGTGACGGTGCGTGGCGCGCGGCCGCTGTCCTCCGTCACCAGCGCGGCGCGGATGCAGTTGAAGCTCGATGTCACGAAGCCCGAGGCGATTTCGGAGCTGGCCATGCTGCTGCCGCGCGGCGGCGACGCGAAAGGCGAAGTGCTGGCGCGCCTGCGGACCGGCAGTCCGAAGGAGCCCCTTATCCGGCTGGGCGGTGATTTCCGGCTCGACAGCGAATTAATCGAACGGTTGATTCCCATCGAGGGGCTTGCCAATGTGGCGCTGACCGCGCGCGCGGAACGGCACTTGCGGCTGGTGGAATAGAACAACCGGGAGAGGAAAACGATGCAGCTTGGAGCCATGCAGGATTGGAAGCTGCGCGTTACCCATCTGCTCGATCATGCCGCGCGGGAACATGGCGCGCGCGAACTGGTCAGCCACTGGGCGGACGGCACGGAAAGCCGCACCACCTGGGCGGGCATTCGCCGCGATGCGCTGAAAATGACGCAGGCGCTGCAGCGGATCGGCATCCAGCCCGGCGATCGCATCGCCACGCTGGCGATGAACCATCACCGGCACCTTGTCACCTGGTATGGCGCGGTGGGTGCGGGTGGCATCCTGCACACGATCAACCCGCGCCTGTTCGACGACCAGCTGGAATATATCGTGGCCCACGCGGAAGACCGCGTCCTGCTGTTCGACAAGGCGTTCGCGCCGATCGTGGAGCGGATGAGGCCGCGGTGGCCGACGATCGAACGTTACGTCTGTTTCGATTCCGACGAGCCTGCGATCCATTTCGAGGACTGGATCGGCGCCGAGAACGGCCATGCCGCCTGGGCGGACGGCGACGAAAACGATCCGTGCATGCTGTGCTACACCAGCGGCACCACCGGTAATCCCAAGGGCGTGCTCTACACGCACCGTTCGACGATGCTGCACGCGATCTCCTCGCTCCAGCCGGCGGTGTTCGGCATGGACGCGCGCACCGTGATGATGCCGATCGTGCCGATGTTCCACGCGGCCAGCTGGGGCTTGCCCTGGGCGGGTGCGGCGGCGGGTGCCAAGTTCGTCTATTCGGCGGTGAACGATGCGGCCGTGCTGTGCGATCTGTTCCGGCGCGAGAAGGTGACGGCTTCGGCCGGCGTGCCGACGGTGTGGCTGGCCTTTCTCCAGGAAATAGACAGGTCCGGCATGGGCATGCCGCCCAGCCTGAAGCAGGTCGTCTGCGGGGGTTCGGCCATGCCGTCCTCGATGATCGAACGCTTCATGGGCGAAGGCATCCGCGTGGCACACGCCTGGGGCATGACCGAAACCTCGCCCATCGGCACCACCGGCACCGAAACCTGGGACTGGGACGACCTGAGCTTCGCCGAACAGATCGGCATCAAGGCGATGCAGGGGCGGGTGCCGTTCGGCGTTGAGATGCGCTGCGTCGATCTGGGCGATCCCGGTATCGTCCTGCCGCGCGACGGCAAGACCGCCGGCGCCTTGCAGGTGCGCGGCCCGTGGGTGGTCAAGCGCTACTTCAAGGGCGAAAAGGAAGCCGTCGATACCGGCCAGTGGTTCGATACGGGCGACGTTGCGGTAATCCATCCCAACGGCACGCTGCAACTGACCGACCGGACCAAGGATGTCATCAAGTCGGGCGGCGAATGGATCAGCTCGGTCGAGCTGGAAAACGCCGCCGTCGGCCATCCCGCCGTGGCCGAAGCCGCCGCGATCGGCGTGTTCCACCCCAAGTGGGACGAACGGCCCCTGCTGGTCGTGGTGCGCAAGGCTGGCGTCGATGTCGGCTCCGATGATCTGCGCGCGTTCCTGGCCACCAAGGTCGCCAAGTGGTGGGTGCCCGACGACATCGTGTTCGTCGACGAGATACCGCACACCGGCACCGGCAAGATCAGCAAGAAGGACTTGCGCGACCAGTTCCGCGATTTCCAGTGGGCCGCCTGAGCCATGGACTACATCGATCCCGACCGCGCGAACTTCGATCGCTTCAAGGCGCTGCCGCGCGACACACCCATCCGGATGCTGAACCTTGTCCGCTTCAAGGACGAGGCGACCTATCCCGAAGGGCATCCGCTGGCGGACAAGGGCTGGACGGGCGCGCAGGCCTATGCCGAATACCACCGCGCGATCGCGCCGGTGCTGGCCAAGGTGGGGGCAAGCATGGTCTGGGAAGGCGGCTTCGAATGCGTCGTCACCGGGCCTGAGGAATGGCCGTGGGATGCCACGTTCGTCATGGGCTATCCCGATGCGGCGGCGTTCCTCGCCATGGTGACGGACCCCGAATACAAGCCGGTCGTCGTCCATCGCCAGGCGGCGGTGCGGGACAGCCGGCTGGTGCGGTTTTCATCGACGAAAGGATAGGCGCATGATCGTGACCACGACGGAGAATGTGGCCGGGCGCGAAGTGCAGGAAGCGCTGGGCCAGGTGTTCGGCGTGGTCGTGCGCAGCCGGGGGCTGGGCGGCAATATCCTGGCCGGATTGCGCTCGATCGTGGGCGGCGAGATCAAGGAATATTCGGCGCTGGTGGAGGACACCCGGCGGCACGCGATCGATCGGCTGGTGATGAACGCGCGGCTGATGGGTGCCGATGCCGTGGTGATGATGCGCTTCGATTCCGGATCGATCGGGCAGACGATGAACGAAGTCGTCGCCTATGGCACGGCGGTGAGGCTGAAACCGCAATGACGCGCACTGGCCGGATCGCCGCGCTGGTGCTGGCGGTCGCGATGGCCGGCGGCGGCGTGGCGCTGGAATGGAGCACCGGGGGCGGAGCCGGCCTGTTCGTGTTCGCCGCGCTGATCGTGATCGGCACCGTGTTCGACGCCGGGTATCGCGGGCGCAGGGGCTCCTCGCACGGCCAGTGGCAGCGCACCGGCGAGCGCGAGATCGATCACGAGACGGGCGCGATCATCGAGGTCTGGTACGATCCGCTGACCGGCGAACGGCGCTACGAACCGGCGGAACGGGCCTAATGACCCTAGAGAAGTCGATTATATCGCTTGCACACTCTTACCCTACGCGTTCGTCATTGCGAGCGTAGCGAAGCAATCCAGAGCGGCTTGAGCGTGACTCTGGATTGCTTCGTCGACTTTGTCTCCTCGCAATGACGATGGTGAGTTTGAAAAAAACCTAAACGCCCTAGAGAAGGCTGAGCTGCCCATCCACGCTGGGCGGGCGGAACGCCGAACAATCGAGATCGATATCCACGCGGCCTATCCCCGCGCGCTTGCAGCCCAGGCGGAAGCGGGTGCGGATCAGATCGGCCCACACCCCTTGCGGCTTCATCCGTGTAAAGAAACCCGGGTCGTTGTCTCGCCCGTCGCGCACGTCCTGCACGATGCCCATGACCTTGCCCGTGCGATCGGGGAAGTGGACGGACAGCCATTCGCGAAACAGCGGCGCCACTTCGTGCGGCAGGCGCAGCATGATCCAGCTGGCCGACCGCACGCCCAGCGCGCCGGCGCGTTCGAGAATGCCTTCCATGAATTCATCGGTGATCGAAGGGATGACCGGCGCGACTGAGACATGCGCCGGCACACCGGCTTCCACCAGCCGGCCCAGCGCCGCCAGCCGCTTGGCGGGGGCCGAAGCGCGCGGTTCGAGCAGGCGCGACAAATGCGGGTCGAGGCTGGTCACCGAGATGCTCACGGCGGTCAGCCGGTGGCGCGCCAGTTCGGCCAGCAGGTCCAGATCGTCCAGCACGCGGGCCGATTTGGTGGTGATCGTCACCGGATGGCGCGTTTCCAGACAGGTTTCCAGCACCTGCCGCGTGATGCGGTAGCGCGCCTCGATCGGCTGGTAGGGATCGGTATTGGTCCCCATGGCCAGCGGCCGGGGGCGGTACCCCCGCTTGGCGTATGTCTTGCGCAGAAGCTCGGCCGCCTGCGGCTTGGCGAACAGCCTGGTCTCGAAATCGAGGCCGGGAGAAAGGTCGTGATAGGCGTGGGTTGGCCGCGCATAGCAATAGATGCAGCCGTGCTCGCAGCCGGCATAGGCATTGAGCGAGCGGTCGAAGGCGATATCGGGGGATTGGTTGAAGGTGACGATCGATTTCGGGTGCAGATCGATCACCGTGGTGCGCAGCTTGCCCGGCGCGCCGTCTATCCCTTCGCGCGCGTCAAGCCAGTCCCCGTCCTCCTCGCGCGTGGCCAGGCCGAAGCGCGTCGGCACGGCGCCCGATTGGGCGCCTCGGCCGTGGACGGGAGGGGGGCGGACCATGTCGTATTTGGAACATATGTAGAACATATTTGCAAGGGGATGGTGGGCGCGCAGCGGACGCATCCCCTATGATATCGAATTCTGCTTACACCCGTTCGTCCTGAGCTTGTCGAAGGACGCACGCTGACGGCGGGCTGGGAGCCCGGACTCTGTCCATGAGGCAAGTGGTGCGCGCGCCCTTCGACAGGCTCAGGGCGAGCGGGGTTTGGAAAGTTGCGGAGCGTTACACTTCCAGCAGGCGCGGCATCAGTTCCACGAAGTTGCAGGGGCGGTTCCGGCTGTCGAGCTGTTCGGCCAAGATGCCATCCCAACCGTCCTTCACCGCGCCATTGGAGCCGGGCAGGGCGAAGATGTAGGTTCCCCGGGCTACCACCGCGCAGGCGCGCGACTGGATCGTGCTGGTGCCGATAGTCTTGTAGCTGATCCATCGGAACAGTTCGCCGAAGCCGGGGATGTCGCGCGTCTTTACGCGGTCGAGCGCCTCAGGCGTCACGTCGCGGCCGGTCAGGCCCGTGCCGCCGGTGATGACCACCGCGTCTATCGCGCGATCGTCGATCCAGGCGTTCAGCCGGTCCGCGATGCGGGCGGCGTCGTCCTTTTCGATCGCGCGGGCGGCCAGAGCGTGGCCGGCCGCGGCGATGCGCCCGGCAAGGATATCGCCGGAGGTATCGTCTTCCGGCCCGCGCGTGTCGGACACGGTGAGCAGGGCGATGTTGATCGGCTTGAACGTCCGCGAGGGATCAATGGCCATTGTAGGCGACCCGCACGTTCTCCGCGCCCGCAAGGCCGGGGAACTTGGGCCACAGCCCTTGCACCAGCCCGATGCGGCTGTCGGAGGGGCCGCCGGCCTGCCGTTCGTACATCCAGTAGTTGCGCATGACGATGGCGACGTAGCCGCGCGTTTCCCAATAGGGGATCGATTCCATCCACAGCAGCGGATCGCCGCCATCATGGATTTCGGTGTTCCAGCGCGCGATCGGCAGCGGTCCGGCGTTGTACGCAGCCATGACCTTGGGCAGGAGCCCGCCGGTCGCGCCCGAATCGCGCAGCTGGGTGAGGTAGGTCTGGCCGAAGGCAAGGTTGACGTCGGGCTGATCGAGCTGCCGGTCACGGCCCGCCATCGCCGGATCGTTGCGCGCCATGTCGCGCGCGGTACCGGGCATCACCTGCATCAGCCCGCGCGCGCCGGCCGGGCTGGTGACGGCGGTGCGGAAGTTCGATTCCTGCAGCGAATGGGCAAAGACCAGCGCCGGATCGACCTTCCAGCCGTTGGCCGGCGCCCACTTCGGCGCGGGGAAGCGCGCGGCTTCGTCGGCCCGCGCGCCGGCCGGGGCGTTGTAGGCCATCCACAATTGCGTGGAGGGCAGGCCCAGATCGCGCGCGAGGCGCGACAGCGGCGCATAGAGGCCGGGATCGCCGATCCGCGCCTGATAGCGCAGCACTTCGTCCGCCAGACCATCGCGGCCGATCTCGGCAAGCTGCACGGCCAGGCGCACGTTGTTGACCGCGCGCAGTTTCTGCCAGTCATCGTTGCTGAAATCGGGCGTGGTGGCGAGCTGGCCTTCGCGCAGCCCCAGCGCCTCGGCGGCCATCATGCCATAGAGCGTATCGCGGCTGCGGGCGGCGGCGCGCAACGCCGCTGTCACCTTTTCGGGCTTGCGGCAACGTAGCCACGCGCGGCTGGCCCAGTAATGCGCGGCCGAGGAGAGTTCCTGATTCTGCGCCTGCCCGGCGGCTTTTTCGAAGCTATCGGCGGCGGCAAGGCAATCGTCCATGCGCCAGCTTGCAAGCCCTGCCGTCCACAGCGCCTCGGCAATCCACGGGCCGGAGCCTTCAACCGCGCTCAGCGAAACGGCGCGCGCGTCGGCATCCTGATTTTCGATGTAGAACGCCCAGCCGACCTTCTGGCGCCATTCGGCGCGCGCGTCGGACGATAGCGAGGCATCGATGCCGTCGAGCAGCACCTTGGCGCCCATGGGATCGTCGTTCTTGATCCGGAGCTGGATCGCGCTGGCGACCGAATCCGGCATCGTTCCATCGGCGATCGAGCGGGGGCGGATGCGCTTGGATACCGAAGGCATCGCGAAAAGCTGCTGCGTGCTGGGCAGCGGCACCGGCAGAGCGGTGGCGCCACGCTTGATCGCCAGCCGGCCGATCTGTTCGGCCCATGGCAGTTCCGGCGCTTGCGCCAGAAGCTGGTTCAGCGAATCGAGTTCGATGCGCGGCGACGAGGCGGCGAGATAGAATTGCGCGCGGGCGACCGCATGGAGCGGGCCATCGGCGCGCTTGACGAACATCGACTGGACCGACGCCCAATCCTCGCGCTCGATCGCGCCGAACAGGTCACGGTAATACTGGCGGTCGTCCTGGCTCAGCAGCGAGGGAACGGCAGTTCGATCCGCGCGGCTGCGGAAATAGTCGACCGCCGCGCTGTTGGCGTGCGCGGGAGCCGTGCCCGCCATTGAGCCGGCCACCGCCGCCAATCCCAAAAGGGCTGCGCGGGTGAGGCGCCTGTTGATCACCAAGGTTCAGTCCCCGTCCGTCGTCCATTCAAGCCAGCGGCTCCAAATGCCCGCCTTGAGCGCCGGCCGCGCCAGCATTGCCTCAAGGTCATGGGCCGAAGCCGCCGGAACCCTGCCTCCGTCATGGTTAAACGAGTCCAAATTCGCAGCATTATTCGGTGAATCGTTGCCCATCAGCGTTGAAATGCCCGATCTCCCGAACACAAGCATCCTGCGCGGCGCTGCCAGGGTGACATGGTGCGCCAGAATGGCGCCCATTCCCGTTCCCGCCAGCCGCGCCCAATCCGGCGCGGCGATTCGTGCCGGCAGCGCGGCCGCGATGTAGACCTGGGACCGGGAAAGGCCCATCGCCGCCAGCATGGCGTCAAGCAGCCGGCCCGAGCGCCCGGATAGAAGAGCCTCGCTATCGTCCTCTTCGGGCATCGCAACCAGCACCATCAGATCAGCCTGCACGGGCCCGGCAGGGGGCACGCGCGGCAGGCCGGCGGGAGCCAGCGACGGTTCCGAAAGCCACCACGACGGGAACTCCGCCAGTGTGGCCGGCCACTGATCGCGCGGGCCGCCGATGCGCGGAATTTCGGCCGCGGCTGGCGTTTCGGGCGCTTTCCGGGCCGGTGCCGGTCGAGCGCCTCCCTTTTCCGCCTGATCCCGCGCGTGGGCTTCGGCCAGCCAGTTCTGCGGATCATCGACGAAGGCGCAATCCACACCCGCGTCGCGCCACCAGTCGAAGGCGGCCGCAACGAGCGCTGGCGCCCGAGCACGAATATCCGCGATGCTTTCCGCCATCAGGTCTCTGCATTATTCCATGGGACAGTGCTTGCGGTCTTGACCTTGCACAAGCCAGCTTTCAAGGCACTAACACGTTCAGCGCGCAATTAAGAACACGGAGCAGGGGAATGAGCGAACGGGAATCGATGCCTTATGACGTCGTCATCGTCGGCGGCGGTCCGGCCGGGCTGGCGGCATCCATCCGCCTGAAGCAGATCAATCCCGAACTGTCCGTCTGCCTCCTGGAAAAGGGGTCGGAGATCGGCGCGCATATCCTGTCGGGCGCGGTGGTCGATCCGAAGGCGCTGGACGAACTGTTGCCCGAATGGCGTGACCAAGGCTGCCCGATGGCGGAAGTGCCCGTTACGGACAACTGGCACTGGGTGCTGACCCGCACTGGCAAGATGGCGATCCCGCACTGGCCGATGCCGCCGTTCATGTCGAACCACGGCAACTACACCGGCAGCCTGGGCAACCTGTGCCGCTGGCTGGCCGAACAGGCCATGGAACTGGGCGTCGAAATCTTCCCCGGCTTCCCGGCGGCCGAAGTGCTGTTTGACGAGAACGGCGCGGTCATGGGCGTGGCCACCGGCGACATGGGCGTCGGCCGTGATGGCGAGAAGAAGGCCGATTACCAACCCGGCATGGAACTGCATGCCAAGTACACCTTCTTTGCCGAAGGCGCGCGCGGGCACCTGACCAAGCGGCTGAAGCAGCACTTCGATCTGGAGCGGAACTGCGAACCGCAGGTCTATGGCATCGGCATCAAGGAACTGTGGGACATCGATCCCGAAAAGCACGTTCCGGGCCGCGTGCTGCACACGCAAGGCTGGCCGCTTTCGGAAAGCAACACCTGGGGCGGCGGGTTCCTCTATCATCAGGCGAACAACCAGGTCGCGCTCGGCTTCGTCACCGCGCTCGATTACGCCAACCCCTATGTCTATCCGTTCGAGGAATTCCAGCGCTGGAAGCAGCACCCGGAAATCCGCAAGATACTCGAGGGCGGCCGCCGCGTGTCCTATGGCGCGCGCGCGATCAACGAAGGCGGCTGGCAGTCCGTGCCGGAGCTGGCGTTCCCCGGCGGCGCGCTGATCGGCTGCTCGGCCGGCTTCGTCAACGTGCCGCGCATCAAGGGCAGCCACACCGCGATGAAGAGCGGGATGCTCGCGGCCGAAGCCGCCGCCGCCGCGATCGCGGCCGGGCGCGAGAAGGACGCGATGGCCGAATACGATGCGGCCGTGCGCGAAAGCTGGATCGCCACCGAACTGAAGAAGGTGCAGAACGCCCAGCCGCTGATCGCCAAGTTCGGCGGCGAACTCGGCACCGTGCTGGCGGGCACGGACATGTGGCTGCGCACGATTGCCGGCTTCGGCCTGTGGAAGCCGCTCAAGCACCACAAGGATGCCGAAGCGACGCAGCGCGCCGATCTGTTCAAGCCGATCGCCTATCCCAAGCCCGATGGCGTGATCAGCTTCGACCGCCTGACCTCGGTGTCGTTCTCCTACACCAACCACGAGGAGGACCAGCCGTGCCACCTCGTGCTCAAGGACCCGACGGTGCCGACGCGGATCAATCTGCCGCTCTATGCCGGGCCGGAGCAGCGCTATTGCCCGGCGGGGGTCTATGAGTTCGTCGGCGTGGAGGAAGGCGAACCGCGCCTGCAGATCAACGCGCAGAACTGCGTCCACTGCAAGACCTGCGACATCAAGGACGTGACCCAGAATATCGACTGGGTGACGCCCGAAGGTGGCGGCGGGCCGAACTACCCGAACATGTAATTATGGTCCTCCCCGTTATGGGGAGGGGGACCATCCGCAGGATGGTGGAGGGGCACGGGCATGATCACCGGACCCGGGCGGATAGTCAAACTCGCGCGGAAACTGCGTAGCGAGATGACTCTGCCCGAGGTTATTCTGTGGCGAGCCTTGCGCCTTCGGCCGGGCGGCTTCAAGTTTCGCCGCCAGCATCCGGCAGGAAACTATATCCTGGATTTCTATTGCGCGCGCTTGAGCCTTGCGATCGAAATCGATGGCGTGGTTCACGATGCGGCTGGTCGGATCGAACATGATGCTGTCCGCTCGCATTTTTTACGTTCGCAGGGTATCGCGACGCTCAGGATACCTGCCAGAGTGGTGCTGGAAGACCTGAACCTTGTGGTGACGCGGATTGTCGTTGTTTGTGAAGAGCGCTCGGCAAGGCTTGCCGCGAAAGCGCGGGTGCCCCTCCACCATCCTGCGGATGGTCCCCCTCCCCGTTTCGGGGAGGAATGACGATGCGTGAAACCGCGCGTGAAACCGCCTATGCCAAGATCAACCTTGCGCTGCATGTCCGTCGGCGGCGCGAGGATGGGTATCATGAACTGGAAACGCTGTTCGCCTTCGTCGATGCGGGCGATGAACTGCGGGCCGGTCCGGCCGATGCCGACAACCTTGCCCTGACAGGCGAGTTCGCCGCGCAGCTTTCCGGTGGGGATGGAAACATCGTGCTGGAGGCGCTGGCCGCGTTGCCCCATGGCGGCGGCTGGGCGGTGTCGCTCGACAAGCGCCTGCCGGTGGCGGCGGGGCTGGGCGGCGGCTCGGCCGATGCGGGTGCGATCTTCCGCATGGTGGAGCGGCATCACGGCCTGCCCGAAGGCTGGCAAGCACTCGCCGCGCGGTTGGGAGCGGATGTGCCCGCCTGCGTCGCCAGCACGGCCTGCATCGGGCGCGGTACGGGCACCGAACTGGAGCCGATCGCCAACGATCTGGCTGGCGTTCCGGTGCTGCTGGTCAATCCGCGCGTGCCGCTTGCGACCGGCCCCGTGTTCCGGGGCTGGGACGGGCGCGATCGCGGGCCGATGCCCACGGGCGATGTCCGCACCATCGCGCTGGATGGCCGCAACGATCTGGAGCCGAGCGCGCTGGCGCTGGTGCCGCAGGTGGGCGAGGTGCTGCGCGTGCTGGGGGATACTAGTCCGCTTCTGGCGCGCATGTCCGGCTCCGGCGCGACCTGCTTCGCGCTGTACGAAAGCGAGGCCGCCCTGGCGGCGGCGGTCGACCGGCTCGACAGGGCGCATCCGCAGTGGTGGAAACTGGCGGGGAAACTGCGATGACCGACGCCTTCCGTCTTCTCGGCACGCCGCGTTTCGGCGGGATCATGGTGGTGTCGGACCATGCCTCCAACCGCGTGCCCGATGATATCGACCTCGGCATCGATCCCGCGCTGCTCGACCAGCACATCGCGGTGGACATCGGCGTCGCCGGCATTGCCGAACGGATGGTGGAGCGGCCGGGCATCGCCGCATTCCTCGGCAATGTCAGCCGGCTGGTGTGCGATTTCAACCGCGAGGAACACGCGCCCGCCGTCATTCCGATCGCCAGCGACGGGCACGCCATTCCCGGCAACGCGCTGGATCACGCGGGGCACGAGGCGCGGCTGGCGCGGTTCTTCCGGCCCTATCACGCGGCGCTGGCCGATACGCTGGATGCCGCGCCCGCCGCGCTGATCCTGTCGCTGCACAGCTTCACGCCACGGCTGGCAACCAGCGACGAACCGCGACCATGGCATATCGGCGTACTCTACAACGAGGATGATCGCGCTGCGCGCATCGCGATTCCGCTGCTGGAGGCCGAAGGGCTGATCGTGGGCGATCAGGAGCCCTATTCCGGCCGCCTGCTCAATGCCACGATGAACCGCCACGCCGAAGCGGAAGGCCGGCCCTATCTGGGCGTGGAAGTGCGGCAGGATCAGGTTGGCACGGCGGAAGGGCAGGCGCGCTGGGCCGATCTGCTGGCGCGTGTCGCCAATCAGGTTGCGCTTGAAATCAGCTAGGGATTCCGGGCCTCGCCGCGCCGGGCGGCCTTGAAAATTATCCTTCGACTGGCCCTCTCGCGTGGAGTAGGGGGCGGGTTTGAGCCTGTGATTTTCGAGTCAGTTGCCGGAGTTCCTACCCATGCCAGCCTATCGTTCGCGCACGTCCACCCATGGTCGCAACATGGCGGGGGCCCGGGGGCTGTGGCGCGCGACGGGCATGAAGGACAGCGATTTCGGCAAGCCGATCATCGCGGTGGTGAACAGCTTCACCCAGTTCGTGCCGGGCCACGTCCATCTCAAGGATCTGGGCCAGCTCGTCGCCCGCGAGATCGAGGCGGCGGGCGGCGTCGCCAAGGAATTTAACACCATTGCGGTGGATGACGGCATCGCCATGGGCCACGATGGCATGCTCTATTCGCTGCCCAGCCGCGATCTGATCGCCGACAGCGTGGAATACATGGTCAATGCCCATTGCGCCGACGCGATGGTCTGCATTTCCAACTGCGACAAGATCACGCCGGGCATGCTGATGGCGGCGATGCGGATCAACATCCCGGTCGTGTTCGTTTCGGGCGGGCCGATGGAAGCCGGCAAGGTGGTGCTGCGCGGCAAGGAACACGCGCTGGACCTGATCGACGCCATGGTCGCCGCCGCCGACGAATCCTACACTGACGAGGAAGTGCAGACCATCGAACGGTCCGCCTGCCCCACCTGCGGTTCGTGCTCGGGCATGTTCACCGCCAATTCGATGAACTGCCTGACCGAGGCGCTGGGCCTGTCGCTGCCGGGCAACGGATCGACGCTGGCCACCCACGCCGATCGCGAACGCCTGTTCCGCGAAGCCGGGCGCCTGGTGGTGGACTTGTGCAAGCGGTATTACGAGGACGAGGACGAGACCGCGCTGCCGCGCGCGATCGCCAGCTTCGCCGCGTTCGAGAACGCGATGAGCCTCGACATCGCGATGGGCGGTTCGACCAACACCGTGCTGCACCTGCTGGCCGCCGCGCAGGAAGCGGGCGTCGATTTCACCATGACGGACATCGATCGCCTCTCGCGCCGGGTGCCCTGCCTGTCGAAAGTCGCGCCGGCGAAGGCCGATGTTCACATGGAGGACGTCCACCGTGCCGGTGGTATCTTCGCGATCCTGGGCGAGCTTGACCGGGCGGGACTGCTGAACACCGACCTGCCGACCGTCCACAGCCGCACGCTGGGCGATGCGCTCAACCAGTGGGACATCGCGCGCACCAATGCGCCTTCGGTGCAGGAATTCTTCAAGGCCGCGCCCGGTGGCGTGCCCACGCAGACCGCCTTCAGCCAGAACCGCCGCTGGGATTCGCTCGATCTCGATCGCGAGAGCGGCGTGATCCGGTCGGCCGAACACGCCTTCAGCAAGGACGGCGGGCTGGCGGTGTTGACCGGCAATATCGCGCTCGACGGCTGCATCGTGAAGACGGCGGGCGTCGATGAATCGATCCTGAAGTTCTCCGGCCCGGCGGTGGTGTTCGAAAGCCAGGACGCGGCCGTTACCGGCATCCTGACCGGGCAGGTCAAGGCCGGCGATGTCGTGGTGATCCGCTACGAAGGGCCGAAGGGCGGGCCGGGCATGCAGGAAATGCTCTATCCCACCAGCTACATCAAATCGAAGGGGCTGGGCAAAGCCTGCGCGCTGATCACCGACGGGCGCTTTTCCGGCGGCACGTCGGGCCTGTCGATCGGCCATGTCTCGCCCGAAGCGGCCGAAGGCGGCGCGATCGGGCTGGTGCGCAACGGCGATCGCATCGACATCGATATCCCCGCGCGCACGATCAGCCTGGCGGTGTCGGACGCGGAACTGGCGGCGCGGCGCGCGGAGATGGAAGCGACGGGCGATGCAGCGTGGAAGCCGCTGAAGCCGCGTGCGCGCAAGGTTTCGGTGGCGCTGCAGGCCTATGCCGCGATGACCACCAGCGCCGCGAAAGGCGCGGTGCGCGACATTTCGCAGCTCAAGCCTGCCCCGCGCGGCTGAGCGGGCCGGCAGGGTTGAAGGGGGGCGGGGCCAACCATGCCGCAACACCGTGCATCCGTCCTGAGACAGGTGCTCACCGTCGCGCAGATGCGCGCGGCCGAGGAAGCGCTGATCACCACTGGCACCAGCGTGGAAGCGCTGATGGACGTAGCCGGCCGCGGCGCGGGGGAATATGTCCGCCGGATCGCGGCGGGCCGTCCGGTGACCGTGCTGTGCGGACCGGGCAACAACGGTGGCGACGGCTATGTCATCGCGCGCCATTTGCAGGAGCATGGCACCCCCGTCACCGTGATCGCCGCGCGCGATCCGGGGACGGACGCCGCGCGCAACGCGCGTGGCCTGTTTACCGGCACGGTGCTGGGGCCGGACGCGGCCGTGCATGGCGAGGTATTTGTCGATTGCCTGTTCGGCAGCGGCCTGACGCGCGCGCTGCCCGACGACCTTCTTGCGTTGTTGCAGCGTCTGGCGGCGGCGCATCATTTCAGGATCACGGTCGATCTGCCCAGCGGGGTCGAGAGCGACAGCGGCCGGCCGCTCAACGAGGGGCTGCCGGACTGGGACCTGACCGTGGCGCTGGGCGCATGGAAGCACGCGCATTTCGCGATGCCGGCGGTGGCGGCGATGGGGCATTTGCGGCTGGTCGATATCGGCGTGGCGGCGGTGCCGGGCGCGGCGGCGGTGCTGGACAAGCCCGCGTTTCGCGCGCCGCCCGCCGATTCCCACAAGTACCGGCGCGGCCTGCTGGCCATTGTGGCGGGCGAGATGCCCGGTGCGCCTCTGCTGTCGGCGGAAGCGGCGCTGCGGGCGGGCGCCGGCTATGTGCGCCTGCTGGCCGATTGGCGGCCCGACGGCGTGCCGCCCGAACTGGTCTGCGCGGAAGACGTTGCCACGGGCATCGCCGATGAACGCATCGCGGCGTTGCTGGTCGGGCCGGGGCTGGGCCGGGGGCAGACCGCCCGCGCGCGTTTGGGCGCGGTGGTTTCGCGCGGATTGCCCACGGTGATCGATGCCGATGCGCTGATGCTGCTGGGGCCGGACCTGCCCTTGCGCGCGGCGTGCGTACTGACGCCGCACGAGGGCGAGATGGCCGCGCTGGAACGGGCCTTCGGCTTATCGGGCGCGGCCCTTCGGCGAGACCGCGCCGGGGCGCTGGCGCGCGCGAGTGGCGCCGTGGTGCTGCTCAAGGGACCGGACAGCCTCATTGCGGCCCCCGATGGCTCGATCACGCTCGCGCCGCGCGCGTCGAGCTGGCTGGCGGTGGCCGGATCGGGTGACGTGCTCGCCGGGATGATCGCGAGCCGGCTAGCCATGCATGGCGATGCCGTGCGCGCCGCGCAGGAGGGGCTGTGGCTTCACGGTGAGGCGGCGCGGCTTGCTGGCCCCGCCTTTACCGCGCTCGATCTGGCCCGTGCGACGCGGCTGGCGGTGCGGGCGGCGATCGCATGACCGGCCCGGCCTTGATCGTCCGCGTCGCCGCGAAAGGCGAAGGCGCCACCGCCGACGGACGCTATGTGGCGCTGGCCGCTCCGGGCGACGTGCTGGAGGCCGATGGCACGCTGACGCGGGGGCCGGAGCATGTCGATCCGGCCTGCCGCCACTTTCCCGCGTGCGGTGGCTGCCAGTTGCAGCACCTCTCCGAAAAGGCGTTGGTGGACTACGTGGAGGATCGCGTTGCTGGTGCTGCGCGAGGGCAGGGGCTTGAGGCCGAAGCGATCCTGCCCGCGCACCTCTCCCCGCCGCACACGCGCCGCCGCGCCACGCTGCACGCGCAAGCCATCGGCCGGCGCGTGGTGCTGGGGTTCCGCGAACAGGGATCGCACCGGATCGTGGACATGCGCGAATGCGCGGTGCTGGCACCGCAACTGTTCGCGCTGGTGGCGCCGTTGCGCAAGCTGCTGGAAGGCTGGAACGATCGCAAGCTCGCGGTCGATATCGAACTGGCGCTGGCCGATCAGGGCGTTGCGGTGGGGTTGCAGGGCCTGGTCGCCGAAGGTCTGCGCCAGACCGAAGCGCTGCTGGATTTCGCGCGCGACAATGGCCTTGCGCGCCTCACGCTCGATTCCGGTTATGGCGCGGAGACGGCCTGGGAGCCGGAGCCGGTTACCATCACGCTGGGCGGAACCCCGGTCGCGCTGCCGCCGGGCGGCTTCCTTCAGGCCACGCAGGATGGGGAAGCCGTGCTGGCGTCGGCTGCGCGCGCATGGCTGGCCGATGCGCTGACGGTGGCCGATCTCTTTTCCGGGTTGGGGACCTTCGCCTTCGCCCTTGCCGGGCCGGGCACCAAGGTTTTGGCCGTCGAAGCCGCGCGCGATGCGCACCTGGCCTGCCAGTCCGCCGCGCGGATGAACGGGCGGCCGGTCCATGCCCTGCACCGCGATCTGTTCCGCAACCCGCTGCGCGCCGAGGAACTCGATCGCTTCGGTGCGGTGCTGCTCGATCCGCCGCGTGCCGGCGCGCGCGAACAGGTGGCGCAGATCGCCGAAAGCCGCGTGCCGCGCGTGGTCTATGTCAGTTGCAACCCGGCAAGCTGGGCGCGCGATGCGGCCACGCTGATCGCCGGCGGATACAGGCTGGCCGAACTGCGCCCGGTGGGCCAGTTCCGCTGGTCGACTCACGTCGAACTGGCCAGCCTGTTCCTCAAGGGTTGAGCGGTCAGAACACCGCCAGCGCGGCGTGGACGACCAGCGCCATCAGCACGAACGTCGACAGCGCGAACAGCGCAAACCGTACCAGCACGCGGTTGACCGTTGCCTGCACAAGGCTGTGTACCACGCGCAGGCCGGCATAGCTCCAGCCCAGCGTGGCGTTCAGGCCATCGCCATGGCCGGTGATCGCCAGCACCAGCGCCACCGCGTAGAACACGGTCGGTGCTTCGTGCAGGTGGTTGTAGTTGTGGGCGATCCACTGGATATTGGGTGGCAGAACGGCATCGAGATCCTTGCCGGTGCCGCCAACGAGGTTGGCGCTGTCGATTTTCGCGGCGTTCATCGCGGGGATGCGTTTGGCGTACATCCACAGCCACATCACCATGGTCCACGCCGCCAGCAGCACCACCGGTTTCAGGATGGTCATTCCGATCATTGGCATTCTCCCCCTCTTTTGAATTTGCGTGTCAGATGACGACGGTTGCCAGCACGGCCCGGACCGCAAGGCCGATCAGGCAGAACGTGGAAAGGCTGAACAGCACGAACCGCACCGGAACGCGGTTGACCGTCGCTTGCCACAGCGAATGGATCACGCGCAGGCCGACATAGCCCCAGGCCAGCCCCACATCGATCCGGTCAGCCCCGGCGATCGCGAGGATCGCGACCACCGCGTAGAACAGCGTCGGCTGCTCCATCAGGTGCGTGTAGTTGTGCGATTTCCAGTTCACCACCGGCGGCAGCACGCCTTCCAGATCCTGCCCGCGTCCGCCCGGCTTGGCATTGGCCATGCCGCCGATCCGCGACAGCGCGGGCAGGCGCGTGGCCGCGGCCCATCCCAGCATGATCAGCGACCACGCCACCAGAACGGCGGCCGGCGCCAGCATTGCCTGTTGCATCGTTGTCCTCTCCACCCGTTTCAAGCAGGAAGACTGTGGACAGCGGGATCGATTGTCAAATGCAACCGGTATGCGGCGTCAGTCCGTTTCCGGCCGGCGCAGCGTGATGATGCGGTAGTAACCCAGCGGTCCGCGCCGGGAGCGCACCGTAAGGCCGCGCGCCTGGGCCACGGCTTCGGCGGATTCCACCAGATCGAGCCGGGGCGTGACATGGAAACGGGCCAGCCAGCCGTTGAGCACGGCGCGTAAGGGGCGGGGGAGGCCCTCCAGATCGCCGAAGTCGACGATATGGAGCTTGCTGCCCGGCGCCAGCACGCGCGCCGCCTGATCGATCGCCGCACGCCAGTCGGGGATCATCGACAGCGCGAAGGAAATCATCACATGGTCGAACTGGCCGATGCCGAACAGGGCGGCCGGATCGAAGTCGGTCGCATCACCCAGCGCCAGCCGCGCATCGGTGCCAAGCCGGGCTTGCGCCGTTTCCAGCATCTGCGTGGATATGTCGAAACCGTGCAGTCGCACCCACGGCCAGCGCGATCCGATCCGGTCCAGATTGCGCCCGGTGCCGCAACCGACTTCCAGCACGCTTTGCCCCGGTGTGCAGCCCATTCGGTCGATCAGCGTATCGCGGCCGAACAGGTAGTATTTGCGCGTCGCGTCATAGATGTGGCGCTGGCGGCGATAGATCGAATCCATCAGCGCGCCGTGCGATCCCGTCGTGGGGCGGGTGAGTATCGTGCTCATGCCAGTTCGTAGAGGTGGACGCCGCCGTAGATCGACGAGCGATCGCGCGTGGTCAGATCAAGCGACAGGGCATCGTGATAGCGCCAGCGCGCCAGCAGCGCGTCATCGACACGGCCCGGCAGCAGGCTGGGTGCCGCGGCGGTGCGGAACAGCACCCGCGCGCCGGGGCGGGCGGTGCGGGTGATTTCTTGCCACAGCGCGTTGAGCTGGCCGTCGGTCATCCAGTCCTGCGCGTCGAGCAGCACGTAGCGATCGAGCGAGGCCGCGTCCTGCTGCGCCAGGTGTTCGGTCATGTTGGCGTGGCGCACCGTCACCCGTTCGGCGCGCTGGCGCACGGCGTTCCAGTTCGCTTCCTGCAGGTAGGGTGGCAACGGACATTCCGGCGCCTTGCCGTACCCGCGCGAAAAGGCCTGCCAGGCGAAATAGTTGTCGTTGATGGCGAAGCCGCAGGCCAGCTTTTCCAGCCGCTGGCGCAGCACGGCCGCCATCGGCTGGTCGCCGGCCAGCGCATCGAACTGCGCCGGGGGAATACCAAGACCGAACAGCGAGGCCGGCTGGTCGGTCAGCCAACGCACGAAACGGCGGTCGAACACCGGGGCCAGCTTTTCCTCGAACACGCGGCGTTGCTCCTCCAGCGTCGGCGCGGCGAGGATTTCCGAAAGGTCGATGCGGTACAGCTTCGCCAGAAGGTGCGCCACGCCGATGAAGTTGCCGAGCAGCCCGCGCTTGTAGATGCCTTTGCTGAAGCCGCCGATGCGGCGGCGTCCAGTCAGGTCGCGGCCTTCCCAGTAGCGGCGGCTGACATCGTCGAGGTGCGGGGCCACCCATTCGCGGTAGGCGGCGATGTTGGCGCGGCTGTCGGCATCGGCGAAGAAGCGGCGGAACAGCGCGTGGCTGGGCAGATGCCGGGCCGAGGCGAGCTTGAGCCGGTTGAGTGCGATATGCGCGGTGTTGAGATCGACGGCGGTGATCGCCTGCGGATCGGCAACGAGATAGGACAGCACGTTGCAGCCGCCGCTGGCGATGGCGACCATCCGGCTGTCGGGGCGAATCTGCAGCGCCTCCATGTCCACTTCGGGATCTTCCCAGATCTGGGCATAGACGAGGCCCCGAAACGCGAGGGCAAACGTGTGATCCAGCAGGCGGTTGGCCACTCCCGAACCTTTGCGGACCACCGAACGGGTAATCGGATGAGCGCGCGCTCTCTCCAGCATTGCGAAACCTCGGACATCGCCAATGGGTGACGCGCGATTAGGCTTCGGACGTTGCGGTATTGTGGCAGAAGGTCCGGTTCAGCCGGATGAGTCGATCACCTGCAGGAAAGAGGCGGGATCGACGTTTCCGCCCGACAGCAGCACGGCGGTGCGCCCGTCGGCCGGCACCTTGTCCGCCAGCACGGCCGCCAGCGCCGCTGCGCCGCCCGGCTCGATTACCAGTCGCAGTTTGGTGAACGCCAGGCGTTGCGCGGCGCGCACCTCGGCCTCGCTCACGGTCACGCCCTTCAGCCCGCGCGCCGTCATCACCTCGAAATTTACGGGGAAGGTCACTGGGGTCTGCAAGGCGTCGCAGGCGGTTGGCGGCGGGTTGGCGTCAAGCGGCAGGATATGCCCCACCGCCAGGCTGCGCGTGACGTCGTCCCAGCCTTCCGGCTCCACCGGTACGATTTCCGCATCGGGGCAGGCGAGGGCGAGGCCGGCAGTCAGCCCGCCGCCACCGCAAGGACAGACGATCCGCGTGGGCGCGCCGCCGGCCCGCGCTTCCATCTGCGCCGCCAGTTCGATGCCGGCCGAACCCTGCCCTTCGATCACCCAGGGATCGCCATAGGCGTGGACCAGCACGGCCCCGGTTTTCGCGCAGAGATCGGCGGCGATGGCATCGCGCGATTCGCGCATCCGTTCGTAGAGCACGATCTGCGCGCCCAGTGCCCGCGTCGCTTCCAGCTTCACCCCCGGCGCGTCGGACGGCATCACTATCGTGGCCGCCACGCCCAGCCTGCGCGCGGCCCAGGCCACGCCCTGCGCGTGGTTACCGCTCGATACCGCCACCACGCCGCGGGTGCGCTCCTCCGCCGTCAGATCGCTCATCCGGTGCCACGCACCGCGGATTTTGAACGCGCCGACGGGTTGCAGGCTCTCTACCTTGCACCAGATTGTCACACCGTTGACATCGAGCGGCAGCATCGGGGTTTGTGGCAGGATGTCCGCGATCTTCGCGCTCGCTCGCCGCACGCCATCGCGGGTGGGGCGGCGGACGGAAGCGGGGCCTGAGGAAGAAGGAGGACTTGGGTTTGTCATTCCTATCCCCTAAAGGCGCTTGCCATGAATGTCCCGCGCCGTGCCGCGCGGCGGTTGAAAATGTTTGGAGAACCCATGGCTAAAGTACTCGTCATCGGCGCAGGCGGCGTCGGCTCGGTCGCGGTCCACAAGATGGCGATGAACCCGGATATCTTTGGCGAAGTGGTTCTCGCCAGCCGCACCAAGAGCAAGTGCGATGCGATCGCCGCTTCGGTGAAGCAGCGCACCGGGCGCGACGTGGCGACCTACCAGATCGATGCCGACGACGTGGCCGCGACGACCGCGCTGATCCGGGAGGTCAAGCCCGCCCTCGTCGTCAACCTGGCGCTGCCGTATCAGGACCTGGCGATCATGGACGCCTGCCTTGCCGCCGGCGTCAACTATATGGACACCGCCAACTACGAACCGCGCGAGGAAGCGAAGTTCGAATACAAGTGGCAGTGGGCCTATCAGGAAAAGTTCAAGGCCGCCGGCCTGATGGCGCTGCTGGGCTCGGGCTTCGATCCGGGCGTGACCAGCGCGTTCGCGATGTGGCTCAAGAAGCACAAGCTCAAGACCATCCGCACGCTAGACATTCTCGATTGCAACGGCGGCGACCACGGCCAGCACTTCGCCACCAACTTCAACCCGGAAATCAACATCCGCGAAGTGACCGCGCCCGCGCGCCACTGGGAGAACGGCGACTGGGTGGAAACCCCGGCGATGGCGGTGAAGCAGACCTTCGATTTCGAGGCGGTCGGCCCGAAGAACATGTACCTGATGTATCACGAGGAGCTGGAAAGCCTGGCGAAGTTCATTCCGGAAATGGAGCGCGCGCGCTTCTGGATGACCTTCGGCGATGCCTATATCACGCACCTCACCGTGCTGCAGAACGTGGGCATGACGCGGATCGACCCGGTGATCTACGAAGGCAAGGAGATTATCCCGCTCCAGTTCCTGAAGGCCGTGCTGCCTGAACCGTCGAGCCTTGGTTCCACCACCAAGGGCAAGACCAACATCGGCGACATCGCCACGGGCGAGGCGCTGGACGGTTCGGGCGAGAAGACCTTCTACATCTACAACATCTGCGATCACGAGGACGCCTATGCCGAAACCGGCAATCAGGCGGTCAGCTACACCACCGGCGTGCCGGCGATGATCGGCGCCGCGCTGATGGTGCAGGGCGTGTGGAAGGGGGAGGGCGTGTTCAACATGGAACAGTTCGATCCCGATCCCTACATGGACATGCTGAACAAGCACGGCCTGCCCTGGCAGGTGAAGGAACTGGAAGGACCGCTGGCATTCTGATGCGCCGTCTGCTGATCAGCCTTGTCGCCTGCCAGGCGCTGGCGGCTTGCGCGCCGGCCAAGGCGCCGGCGGCGCCTTCCGCACCCGTGGCGCAATCCGGCCCGTCGTGCGCGGCGAGTGGCGGGTTCCTCGAGCGGCGCGGGCGCCTAGGCGCCGAATTGTGCGTCCATCGCTATGCCGATGCGGGCAAGGCCTGCCACGACAAGGCCGATTGCCAGGGACGCTGCATTGCCGATCGCGAGGGCGGACTGCCCGCCGCCGGTGAACCTGCATCGGGGAAGTGCCAAGCCGATGACCGGCTGTTCGGCTGCTTCGCCGAAGTGCGGGACGGCAAGGCGCAGCCCGGCCTCTGCATCGACTGAAGGACTGCCCATGGAAACCAGAGCCGGTGATCCGGGCGCGTTCGCCCATTTTGACCTGTCGCGCGTGGATAGCCCCGCGTTTGTCGTGGACGCGGCCCGGCTGCGCGCCAATCTGGCGGTGCTGGCCGACGTGCGCGACCGGGCGGGGATCAAGGTTCTGGCGGCGCTCAAGGCGTTCTCGATGTGGCGCGTCGCGCCCATCGTCGGCCAGTACCTCGATGGCGTCTGCACTTCCGGCCTGTGGGAAGCCAAGCTCGCCGACGAGCACTACAGCGGCGAGATCGCGACCTATTGCGCGGCCTACAAGGCGGAGGACCTGCCCGAGATCCTGCGCCTGTCCGACCATGTGATCTTCAATTCGCCGGGCCAGCATGCGCGCTTCTCCGGCGAGCTTGCCGCCGCGCGCAGCGCTGGCGAGCGCTTCGACGTGGCCTTGCGCATCAACCCGCTCCACGCCGAAGGCGAAGTGCCGCGCTACGACCCATGCGCGCCGCATTCGCGCCTGGGCTTCCCGGTCGATCAACTGACCGACGCGCATATGGAAGGCGTGACCGGGCTGCACTTCCATTCGCTGTGCGAGCAGGACTTCGAGCCGCTGCAGCGCACGTGGGAAGCACTCAAGCCGCGTATCGAACGGTTCTTCCCGCGCCTTGAATGGCTGAACTTCGGTGGCGGCCACCACATCACCCGCGCCGATTACCAGCGCGATGATCTGGTGGCGTTCCTGCAGCAGGTGAAGGCCGAAACCGGGTGTGAAATCTATCTCGAACCGGGCGAGGCGGTGGCACTGGATGCCGGAATCCTCGTGGGCACCGTGCTTGATACCCACTGGAACGGGATGCCGATCGCCATCACCGATATTTCCGCGACCTGCCACATGCCCGACGTGCTGGAAGCGCCCTACCGTCCCGCCATGCTGGGCGAGCGGCCAACGGACGAATACGAAGGCGGGGAAGGGGAAGCCGTGCGGCTGGGCGGTCCTTCGTGCCTTGCCGGCGACGTGATCGGCGATTTCCGCCTGCCGGTGCGGGCCGAACCCGGCGCGCGCTTCGCGTTTCTCGATCAGGCGCATTACTCGATGGTCAAGACCACGACGTTCAACGGCGTGCCGCTGCCATCGATCTGGCTGTGGGACAGCGAAACCGACGCGCTCGAATGCGTGCGGCGCTTCGCCTACGAGGATTTTCGCGACAGGCTTTCCTGATCGGGAGGGCTGGCCTGAACGGGCACCCTGGGGCATGTTCCTTTCCGAAAACGAAAACGGAGAGGGTTGAATGCCGGACAAGCTGCTCGATGCGATCACCAGCGATCCCGTGACGATGGGCTGGATGCAGGGTTCGCCCCCTGCGCCGGACAAGCGCCTGTTGGCCGCGCGCGCCGATCACATGCGTTTTCCCACCACGCGCTGGGCGTTTTCCCATATGCGCGAGTTCACGCCGACCGCGCGCGTTGCCGGCGCGGGCGGAACGCCGCTGCCCCGCGCCGTCGATGATGATCTGGACGGGGTGCGCTTCGCGCCGCTGGGGCGCGAGGGAACGATCACGATCGGAGAGGCGCTGCTGGAGGCCTTCACCGATGGAATCCTCGTGCTCCATCGCGGCCGGGTGGTGTTCGAACGCTGGTTCGGCGTGACCGGACCGGAAACGCGCCACATCGCCTTTTCCATGACAAAGAGCTTCGTCGGTACGCTGGCCGAGATGCTGATCGAGGAGGGCCAACTTGATCCCGCCGCTCCCGCGCTGGACTATGTGCCGGAACTGGCCGGCAGCGGCTTTGCCGATGCCACGGTGCGGCAGATCCTGGACATGACGACCGCGATCGATTTTTCCGAGGATTATGCGGATCCTTCCTCGGGCATCGGCGCGCTCAGTGCTGCGCTGGCGCTCACGCCCCGCCCCGCGGGCTACGCCGGCCCCTCGTGCCTGCCCGATTTCCTGCCCACCATCCGCAAGGCGGGCCAGCACGGCGAGGCGTTCGTCTATCGCACCGCCAACACCGATGTCCTCGCCTGGATCATCGCCCGGATCGAGGGCCGGCGCCTGCATGAAACGCTGTCGGAACGCCTGTGGCGGCCGCTGGGCTTGCCGGGCGACGCGGACATGCTGCTGGACCCGGTGGGGACGCCGTTCGCCGGGGGAGGGCTCAACCTGCGGCTGGAAGACCTGGCACGGTTCGGGGAGGCAATCCGCACCGGCGGGGCGGGCGTGATCCCACCAGCCGTGATCGCGCGCATCCGCGCAGGGGGCGATCCGGCGAAGTTCAACCTCGCCGGGCGTTACCCCGAATTGCCGGGTTGGAGCTATCGCAGCCAGTGGTGGATCAGCCACGACGAACACGGCTGTTTCTCGGCGCGGGGCATCCATGGGCAGACGTTGTGGATCGACCCGGAGGCGGAGATGGTGATCGCACGATTCGCCTCGCACCCCGTGGCCGCGAACAGCGCCAACGCCGCCGTTTCGCTGCCCGCCTGGCGCGCGCTTGCGCAGGCGCTGAAACCCTGAAAACACTGGATTCCGGCAGCTTGTGTTTCAGTTCAGTGACAAGGATTTGAAGCGCGAAGATTTTCACTTGAAGTTCACAACGGTAGCCTTATGTACCCCCTCTCGCTGCCCCATGGGGACTTCCAAACCGCAAGGCAGCTTTGTTCAACTGTTCCGTTTGGGGGTCCCTTGAGTTGCACATCTATCCTGACGCACTGGCTGTAGTTGGCGCCTCGGCGCCTGACCAACCCGCCATTCTGAATCGCCCGCACGCTGCTGCGCGCGCTGCCCGCTTCTTTGTCGAGAAGTTTCCGGGCAAGTCGCTCTATGCGGTGAAGGCGAATCCTTCGCCCGAGCTTCTGCGCGTGCTGTGGGATACCGGCGTGACGCACTATGACGTTGCCTCGATCACCGAGGCGCGGCTGGTGCGCACGACGCTGCCCGAAGCCACGCTGTGCTTCATGCATCCGGTCAAGGCATCCGGCGCGATCCGCGAGGCCTATCGCGATCATGGCGTGCGCGTGTTCAGCCTCGATTCGCTCGAGGAACTGGAGAAGATCAAGGCGGCCACGGCTGACGACGCCGGCAACGCAGCCGAAGACCTCACGCTGTGCGTGCGGCTGCGCGTGTCGTCGGAATATTCGGAACTGAGCCTCGCTTCGAAGTTCGGTTGTGATCTGGCCGATGCGGCGGAATTGCTCCAGGCCACGCGCCAGGCGGCGGATTCGCTGGGCGTGTGCTTCCACGTGGGCAGCCAGGCGATGAGCCCCCATGCCTATGTGCAGGCTTTGGAAAAGGCGCGCGCGGCGATCGTCGATGCCTCGGTCCTCGTCGACATCATCGACGTGGGCGGCGGTTTCCCGTCGATCTATCCGGGCATGGAGCCGCCGCCGCTGGAGGACTACTTCGGCGTGATCGACCGCACGTATGAATCGCTGCCGGTGTCCTATTCGGCCGAACTGTGGTGCGAGCCGGGCCGGGCGCTCTGCGCGGAATACAATTCGATGATCGTGCGCGTCGAAAAGCGCCGCGGAGACGAGCTGTACATCAACGATGGCGCCTATGGTGCGCTGTTCGATGCCGCGCATGTCGGCTGGCGCTTTCCGGTGAAGCTGCTGCGCGAAGAGGCTTCGGACGAATTCGTGCCGTTCAGCTTCTATGGCCCGACCTGCGACGACATGGACCACATGGACGGTCCGTTCGAACTGCCGGCGGACATCAAGGCGGGCGACTACATCGAGATCGGTATGCTCGGGGCCTATGGTGCGGCGATGAAGACCGCGTTCAACGGCTTCGGCGCGACCGAGGTGTTCGAGGTGTCGGACGAACCGATGGCCAGCCAGTATCGCGGCGATCGGCGCGATCCGCGCGTTTCGGATAACGTCGTCTCGCTGCGCTGATACCGTTCCGCCGCTGCGGACCGGAAAGAAAAGGCCCCGCCGATGGCGGGGCCTTTTTCGTTTGCCGTCCGTGACAGGCCGGATGCGGGGAGCGGCC
Source organism: Novosphingobium sp. MD-1 (assembly GCF_001014975.1). Lineage (GTDB taxonomy): Bacteria > Pseudomonadota > Alphaproteobacteria > Sphingomonadales > Sphingomonadaceae > Novosphingobium. The sequence continues at coordinate 240,797 of NZ_BBXA01000030.1, forward strand.
CCTGCAGTTTGGCAAGGCCGCCCGGGAAGGATGCCCTGCGTGGTGCAGGGCATCCTCCTCCCCGGACATGGTCAGAACTTCACGCGCGCGCCGGCGTAGAACGACGTGCCGATGTCCTCGGTCGGATAGAGGATTGATCCGAGGTCAGGCTTCTGGTTGAACAGGTTGCTGATCCCGCCATAGAACTGGAAGTTCTTCTGCACATCGACGCTGGCGTAGATGTTGTGGACGGCGCGCGGCTTGAAATACTTGTATTCCGGCGCGACGTAGTTGGGGTTGTTTGCCTGCTGCACCAGCGTGTAGCGCAGCGTCTTGTCCCACCAAGACATGTTGTAGTTGAACGCGAAGCGGCCCGTGGAATAGGTCGCGCTCGCATAGAGCTGGTACTTGGGCGAGTAATAGTAAGCCTGTCCACGCTCGTCGGTCGGCTCGGCGCCCGGCGTGCCGATGGTGCTCAGCTTGTTGAGATAGCTGCCGATCAGCTTCAGCTCGAACGCGCCGATCTTCTTCACCGCGAAGCGGTAATTCAGGTTCACGTCGAGGCCGGAAGTGCGGAAATTCGCGACGTTCTGGGGCTGCAGCGTGAAGTCGTCGATCAGGCCGGTGCCGCTGGCGCGATGGATCGCGGAGCAGAACTGGTTGTTGATCGTCGGCTGGTCGACGCACAGTTCGGCAAGCTGCTGCGCTTCGACCGTGTTGATCGCTTGCTTCAGCTTGATGTCGTACCAGTCGAACGACACCTGCAGGCCCGGCACGAAGCGCGGAGTCAGCACGACACCGGCCGTCCACGTCCGCGCGACTTCAGCACGCAGGCCCGAGTTGCCACCCTGCGTTCCCGCGATGTTGGTCGATCGCGTATCATCGAACGCGGCGATCTGCGCCGGCGTCAGCCCGGCTTGCGACAGGATAGCCTGGCAGTTGGCCGCGCGGCTTGACGTGCCCGCCGAACGGTTGGCGACGATGCAGGGATCATCGAAGAACGCGAAAGTCTGCGATGATGCGCCGTAGAGTTCCGAGATGTTCGGCGCGCGAACGGCTTGCGAGATGGTACCGCGGAAGCGGATGTCGCGCACCGGTGCCCAGTTGCCGTCGAACTTCCAGGTGGTGGTGTGCCCGATCGACGAATAGTCCGACAGGCGCACCGCCGCGCTGAAATCGAGCGTCTGGAAGAAGGGCCGGTCCTTGAACACCGGAACATCGATTTCCGCGAAGCCTTCCTTCACGTCGAACGATCCGCGGCTGGGGTTCAGCACGTTCGAGAACGTCAGGCCCTGCACTTCCAGCGGATCGGGGTCGAAGCGCGAGCTTTCCTTGCGGTATTCGCCGCCCAGCACGAAGCCGACCGGGCCGCCCGGAAGCGAGAAGAAGCTGCGCGTATCGCCACTGACGAAGCCGTTCACCACATGCTGCGTGATGCGCGAATGCTCGGTGGTATTGGCGTGGATGAAATCCAGCGCGGCCTGCGAGGACTTGCCTTCGCCGAACAGGTTGAACGGTACGCATGCGCCGGGCTTGAACGTGATGGCCGGCGCCGCCGTAGGATCGAGATTGACCCGGCAGGTGATCTTGCCGGTGCCGTCGTCCACGGCATCGATCGCGGCCATGAACCGGTCGGTGTACCGATCGTTGACGTAATGGTTGGTAACGTTGGTCTGCCCGAAGACATAGCTGACTTCGTAGTGCAGGCTTTCGTTCAGATCGCCCCGCGCGCCGACCACGGTCCGCCAGGTTTCGCGCTTGATGCTTTCGCCGCGCTGGCCAAGGTCGAAATTGTCGCGCGTGACGAGCACGCCGCCGTTTGCCGGATCGATCGCCGACTTGATCGCGGCCGGGATGTAGGGGTTGTCCTCCGGCACGAACAGGTAATAGTCGAACGTAGGCTGGGCCAGCGAATAGGCCTTGACGTTGGCGTACTTGACCTCGCCGAACAGTTGCAGCTTGTCGGACACGTCGAAGTGGCCGAGCAGGTTGACGACGTGGCGGTTGGTGGAAGGGCGCAGGTCGTTGCGATAGTCGGAAACCAGCGTGTCGTCGCTGCCGACCGAATAGCCGCCGGGAATTGCGGTTCCGAGATTGTAGGGCCGTCCATCGCCGTTGAAGTCGGGAACGCCATCGAAATCGACATCCACCGCCCCGCCGCGGGCGGTCCACTGATAGCGGACATCCTTCATTGGTATGCGGGAGTAGGAGCCAGGCTGGCCCGCCACGTAGTTGGGATTGCGCACGAAGCTCACGGCATCCGTGCCGCTCAGTTCGGGCCGCTGTCGGGAATTCAGCCGATCCTCTCCGCCATATTCGTAGGCGATCGAGATATTGCCACGTCCGCCCGCGAAATTGTGGCCAGCCGTGATGCCGATCAGCCTGTTTCCGGCATCGCCGTATTTGCTGATGCCGGCCTGCGCGCGCGCGGTGATGCCCTCGAAGTTCTTCTTGAGCACGAAGTTGACCACGCCGGTGACGCCATCGGCGCCATAGACGGCGGAAGCGCCGCCGGTGAGCACGTCGATCCGATCGATCAGGTCTTCGGGAATGGTGTTAATGTCTACCGCCTGCGAACCTTCGAGGCCCGAGACATGGCGGCGGCCGTCAACCAGCACCAGCGTGCGATCGACACCCAGATTGCGCAGGTTGAGCAGGTTGAGACCGGTCGTGCCGATGCCGGCGCGATCGCCCGAGTTGTCGCGCGACGTCGACGAGCCAACCAGCGCGGGCAGGCCGGTGAGGAAGTCGGTGAGGTTGGTGGTGCCGGACTGCTGCAGGAGTTGCGAGCCGAGCGATACGGTAGGGCTGGCGGTCGCGTAGTCCGTCGTGCGGCGCAGGCGCGATCCGGTCACCACGATTTCCGGCTGGGCCGCTTCGGTTGCACCGTTTTCGGCCGCCGTCTGTGGCGCCTCCTGCGCAAACGCGGCAGCGGGAGCCAGCAAGGCGGCAGCAATGGCGGACCGGGCCAGTCCACTGGCCAGGGCGTTGAGATGGGTTTTCATGGTTGCCTCTGAAACTTTGGATATATGATTTTGCTGGGAAAGACGGCAATTTTGCAACGCAAAAGACCGTTGCGCGTGAAGCTCGTGGCAACCTGTTGCAAACGCGAGACACAATTTGATGTTAACCAGACACGATTGGGCACAAAAATGCCGTCGCCGTTGAACGCCCCTTGTCCTTTCGGCTGAAGCCGATCGTCAGGCCGCGGCTTCGAACCCGTGGCCGCCGCCGCGCGCGATGACGATCTGGTTGCGACCGCTTTCCTTGGCGACATAGAGCGCTTCGTCGGCTGCCTTCAGCGCCGCGCTCTTGTCGGCGTAGGAGAACAGGTCCGCCAAGCCGGCCGAGAAGGTCACGCTGCCGAAGGGCAGGTCGGTAACGCGGTTGACGAGCCGGCGCTGCGCGATTTCCTCGCGCGTCGCGTCGAGTTTCCTGAAGGCCTTTTCCACCGTGATGCCGCGGAACAGCACCGCGAATTCCTCGCCGCCGTGCCGCGCGACATAGCAGCGCGCATCCGAAATCTTGTCGAGCGATTCCGCGACGAACTTCAGCACACGATCACCGGCCGGGTGGCCGTGTACGTCGTTTATCCGCTTGAAGTGGTCGATGTCGCAGAAGGCGATGGCCAGCGCCTCGCCGGATGCCAGCGCTTCGCGATATTCGCGCTCCAGGAGATGTTCGAACGCGCGGCGATTGGGCAGGCCGGTCAAGTGATCGTGATTGGCCACCTGGCGCGTTTCGTCCAGCGTCCGCTGCAGTTCGCGCGTGCGCTGTTCGCTTTCGCTCAGCTGCTTCTCGATCTGGTGCGTGCGGTCGATCATCGCTTCGGTCAGCTTCGCCAGGCGCGAGATGACGGCGTTGGTTTCGCTCGCTTCCTCGAGTTCGTCAAAGTGCTCGCGCAGGGCGCTGTTGTATTCGCTGGTCGCCGACCGCGCGCCCGCCGTTGTCTCACCCAGCTCGTCGAGGCTCCGCTCGAGACGGTTCATCAGCGAGGTGAGCACTTCGGTGCTCTTGTCGTTGTCGTGCTCGCGCGCGACTTCTTCCAGCCAGCGCAGGTTCACCAGCTGACCGGCTTCGGTGCGTTCGAGGATCAATTGCGCCAGGCGGGGGCTCGCGCCCGTGACGCAGTCATAGGCGACGCCCAGCGTGAACGGCAGGACATCGAGATCATGATCGATCAGGAAATCGGTGATCTTGCCCAGCATTCGCCGCTTGGCGGGCAGCCAGACTTCCTGCGGGGTCGGATCGCGATAGAAGTGCGCCGCGCCTTCTTCCGGGTGCGATCCGGTTGAGGAAGCATCAGCATGCTCTTCATGGGCAAGGCCAAGCCAGGCCAACCATCGCGCCTTACGGGGGAAGCTGGGGTCATGATCGGTCATGCCCCACAGGACGGCGGGATCGCGCTATAGTTAATCCCTCCGATGCGGATTTCCCTGATTCCGCCACCGCATCGGAAGAATGCGGTTCCTCAAGGTTAGCGCACCCGCGGACCGCCGAATGGCATGGGCGGCGGCGGACGGCGATGCCCACGCGGAAGCTGCGCCTGATAGGCGCGTCCGCAATGCTCGACGCAATAGGGGAAGCCGGGGTTCACTTTCTCGCCACAGAAATGGAAATCGGGCTCGCCCGGATGGCCCATTGGCCAGCGGCAGATGCGATCGTTCAGGTCGAGCAGGCTGGTCTTTTCCGCCACTTCGGGGCTGGGGCGGGCGGGAACGAGCCGGCGGGGCGGAGCCGGCGGAATGGGGGCCTGCTGATCGCCAGGGCCCTGGCGCAGGAAGCCTCCGGGGCCGACCGACACGATCCGTGGTTGGGGAGCGGCGGGAGCTGCAGGCGCGTCTGGCGTGGCACCGGCGGGCGCGGCTGGCGCAGGACGCGGAGCCGGAGCGGCTGCGGCGACGGGAGCGCTGGGCGGAGCGACGGCAGCGGGGCGCGGCGCTGGCGCGGCGGCACGCGGTTCGGCCGATGCCGGGCGGACGACCTTGGGCGTCGAAGGAGTCTCGGCCTTTTCATTCGCCTTCACCGGCGACGGCCGCGCCTTCAGCCCCAGGCGATGGGCCTTGCCGATCACGGCATTGCGGCTGACGCCACCGAGTTCCTCGGCGATCTGGCTGGCGGTTGCGCCGCCTTCCCACATCTTCGTCAGCTTCTCGATCCGCTCTTCGGTCCAGCTCATGCCCGTGCCAATCCTTCGTATAAAACCTTGCGCGATCCGCGTTTCCGCCATCGGCGCCCAATCGTGTTCCCCAACGCGGGGACGCCCCCGCGCCAGCTTTGTCACGCCGTTGCCGCCAGCCCTTGTCAGAGGCAGGCTGGCGCGATACCGCATCTGCCATGGCAGATCAAATCACGTCCCGCGCAGGGGGCGACAACCGGTATCACGGCAGCTTTCCGCAACCTGGGCAACCGATTTTCCGCGGTTTCAACCGGCTGGGATTGTGGACCCTCTATATGAAGGAGGTGCGGCGGTTCTTCAAGGTGCAGACCCAGACGATCTGGGCGCCGGCCGTCACCACCTTGTTGTATCTGGCGATCTTCACGCTCGCGCTTGGCGGTGGAGGGCGCGTGGTGCTGGGCGTGCCGTTCGCCAGCTTCGTGGCGCCGGGCCTGATCGCCATGGGCATGATCAACAATGCCTTCGCCAATTCGAGCTTCAGCTTCCTTGCCGGCAAGATCCAGGGCACGATCATCGACTATCTGATGCCGCCGGTTTCCGAAGGAGAACTGCTGCTGGCGCTGGTCGGCGCGGCGGTTACGCGCGCCGTCCTGGTCGGCCTTGCCGTGACGGCGGCGATGATGCTGTGGCCGGGCGTGCATCTGGAGGCAAAGCACCCTTGGGCGATCGTGTGGTTCGGGCTGATGGGCGCAACGCTGCTGGCGCTCATCGGCGTGCTGACCTCGATGTGGGCGGAAAAGTTCGATCACAACGCGGCGGTCACCAATTTCATCATTACGCCGATGTCGATGCTTTCGGGCACGTTCTACGTGATCGATCGGCTGGCCCCCGCGTTCCAGGCGATCAGCCGGGTCAATCCGATATTCTATGTGATTTCCGGTTTCCGCTTCGGCTTTCTCGGGGCAAGCGACATTGGCGACAGCAACCTTGCCGTGTTGCACGGCGCGATCGGCCTGGGCGTGCTGAACGTAGCGCTGGCGGGCGTCACGTATGCGCTGTTGCGGTCAGGCTGGAAGCTGAAAAGCTGACGTCGACGGGGGAACGCGGGCGAGGCGCCGATGCGCCAGCCCGCCCCCGCCGATCCACTTAGTGGGAAAGGCTCCGGCGCAGGCGATAGCGGCCGTTGCGATAGCCATCGAACATCTCGTCGAGCGAAGGGTGCTCCACCGGTCCGGTGTCGGGATCGGCCATCAGGTTCTGCTGGCTGACATAGGCCACGTAACTGCTCTCCTCGTTTTCGGCGAGGAGATGGTAAAAAGGCTGGTCGCGCGGCGGGCGCATGTCGGCCGGGATGGATTCATACCATTCGTCGCTGTTGGCGAAGACCGGGTCGATATCGAAGATCACGCCACGGAAATCGAACAGCCGGTGCTTCACGACATCACCGATCGCGAAGCGCGCCGTGGCGACGTGAGGTGCCGAAACATGCCGACCGGCCTGCTGCGAAAAGTAGCGGGCCTGATCCGTGTCCATGGAGGGAATATGGGGCATGGCAGCAATATAGGGCGCGGCGCAGGGCGAAACAAGCGAGCCCTTGTGCATTGCGTCATCTTTCTGCTTGGCAAGCCCCAATCCATGCGCTAACGGCGCGCTTCCTCGACCGGACGGCTTTCTAAACCGTCCCTTGGCGCTTCATGGAGAGGTGGCAGAGTGGTCGAATGCGCCGCACTCGAAATGCGGTGTACGGGCAACCGTACCGTGGGTTCGAATCCCACCCTCTCCGCCAGCCACCTGTCTACAAGCTTCCGCTAAACCCCAGAAAATGTTGATTTTCGGCGCTTTTTGAGCTATACAGTTCCCTGTTTGTTCTAATGCTTCCGTATGCCTCCAGAGAGAAATGGGGGCATTTTGGGGGCAGCGAAAATCAGATTTGGGGGCATCCATGCTCAACGATATGGCAGTTCGCAACGCGAAGCCTAAAGACCGTGATTACAAGCTTGCGGATTCGGAGGGGCTCTACCTTTTCGTATCGAAATCGGGCCACAAAAGTTGGCGTTTGAAGTATCGTTTTGCGGGCAAAGAGCGGCGATTGGTATTTGGCCCTTATCCAGAGGTCACTTTAGCCCAGGCGCGAGATCGCAAAGCTGACGCTAGAAAGCTTCTCAGAGAAGGCAGAGACCCGGGTCTGGAAGCGAAAAAGCAAGCTCTTCGAAATGCGGCAGCAGCGGCGAACACATTTGAGGCGATGGCGCGAACGTGGTTTGGGTTGCAGGAGAAGCGCTGGACAGCAGTACATGCCAAGGATGTCATCACCAGCCTTGAAAAGGAGGTGTTCCCGTGGCTCGGCAATGTACCCGTCACGCAGATCGATGAACCGCTTGTACTCGCAGTACTTCGAAAAATTGAAAAGCGTGGCGCAATCGAGACTGCACATCGCGTGAGGCAGCGCATGTCCGCTGTTTTCGTTCACTCGATTGCGGAGGGAGCCTCCAATCGCGACCCGGCCGCGATTGTTGCCAAAGCGTTGAAGCCAGTGCCACGATCGCGGAAGCGGCCTGCTCTCTTAACTCTCGCCGAGCTTCATGATATGATCCGGAAGACAGAGGTAGAGCCTGCCTCGCCGCTCACGAAGCTTGCATCGCGCTTTCTTGCCCTCACGGCGCAAAGACCTGGCATGATCCGCAGCATGCCTTGGTCCGAGCTTGAAGGCATTGACTGGTACGATGCAGAGACAGTTCACCCGGACGCAATTTGGCGCGTCCCGGCAGCACGGATGAAGCTGGTTACCGAGCTAAAGGGGGACATGGCATATGATCATATCGTTCCTCTCGGAAAAGCAGCGGTAGCGGTCCTTCAGGCAGCTCATTCTGTTTCGGGTGACGGACCACTGGTTTTTCCGACCAACCGGAATACCCGTAAACCTATGAGTGAAAACACCCTCAGCTACTTCTACAATCGCTGCGGGTACCAAGGCCGCCACGTGCCGCACGGATGGCGCGCATCCTTCTCGACCATCATGAACGAATGGGCAGAGAGGAACGGTACGCCTGCCGATCGACATGTCATCGATCTCATGCTTGCTCATGTGCCGGACGGTGTGTCCGGCTCCGAAAGTGTCTATAACCGAGCCGGGTATCTGAGCAGGCGACGAGAGATTGCCGAAGCATGGTCAGAAATGCTCATTAACGATTTTTGTCATCCTTCGAAGTTGCTCGCATATCCATCTCGGTGACAAATGTGCGACCTGGATGGCGTTTGGTGCGTATTGTCTAAAGCGCTGTTTTTTTAGCGCGTAGGCCTGCAGGTCAGGAAACTTCTTCTTGCGGGCCGATCCAATCAACGCGCAAGCGATCTAGACCGAAGATCTGCCCTTCGACGATCACCCTGAGATTTGCTGCGAAGTCCTGTTCGTGCTCGTGATCTAGGACCCAGATGGCATCGTCGTCCGTCTTCAATAGCCAGCCACGACGACTCTCTAGCAAAATTCCTGATGCTCTAAGCCGTCGTGTCACCGTACTCTCCCGGCGCGCGAGTGGGCGCTTGCGCACTACGTCCATGCAAACCAAACCCTAGTGTCCGCGTGTACCAATCGAACGCTCTGTGGGCATCTATCGTAAGCGGTGTTCGGGCGCCACCTTGCCTGTTTCGGGTGCTGTGGGTGAAGTGCGGGGATGGACGAGACCCGCCTTACGACCGCATTGGACACCAACATTGGAGTGCCTCTGAAGCCTGGTGGGCGCGTCGAGGTCCTTGGCCGTCTGTCAGGCCGGCGCCGCGTCTGGACGCTTGAGCAGAAGCTGGAGCTGGTCGCGGAGATGGAGCGCAGCGATAACGTCGCGGCCTTTGCTCGTGAGCGAGAGATCAGCACGGCGCTGCTGTACACGTGGCGCAGGGAGCTGCGTTACGCCATGGAGGCCGCCAAGCTTCCCCCACGAGACGAGCCCATGTTTGTGCCGGTCGTGGGTGGATCGCAGCCGAACTCGAGCGATAGCATTGAGGTCGAAGTTGGTGGCGCCGTGGTTCGGATCAGCCAAGCGGCCCGGGCCGATCTTGTCGTGGCGATCATTCAAGCTCTGCAGGCTGGTGCCGCCTGATGATAGGGATCGGCCCGGGTGCGAGGGTGATGGTGGCAACCCGCCCAGTGGATTTCCGCAAGGGCCCCGACGCGCTGGCGGCGCTGGTCGGTGCGGAGTACAGCGGCGATCCCTATTCCGGCGTGATCTACGTGTTCCGGGCCAAGCGCAGCGACCGGATCAAGCTCGTCTGGTGGGACGGCACGGGACTGTGCCTGATGGCCAAGAAGCTGGAGTCCGGCGGGTTCAAGTGGCCGGCAATCCAGGACGGCGTGATGCGGCTGACAGCGGCGCAGCTGGGTGCCTTACTGGAGGGTCTGGACTGGCGCCGGGTGCATGGCGGACGCCGCCCAATCGCCCCGCAGATTGCCGGTTGACGGGGGTTCCGCCTCCTGATTCACTGCCTCCATGCTCATGGAAGCGGACCTCCCCACCGACGTCGAAGCGCTCCGTGCGCTCGTCCTCGAACAGGCCCGCGAGCTTGATGCACTGAAGGTTTTCCAGGCCGAGGTCGAACGCCTGAAGGCGATCATCGAGGCCCTGCAGCGGCACCGCTTCGGCCGCCGTTCCGAGCAACTCGACCCCGATCAGTTCGAGCTTGCCCTTGAGGAGGTCGAGACGGCCTTGGCCGAGGCCCAGCACGCCGTGGATAAGGCAAGCCGGGCCTCGGCGGATCGCCCGCGCAAGGCCAACCGCGGCTCGCTGCCTGCTCACCTGGAGCGGATTGAACAGGTTGTCGATGTCGAAGACAAGGCCTGCCCGTGCTGTGGTGGCGCCCTCCACCAGATCGGTGAGGACGTGGCCGAGCGTCTCGACGTGGTGCCGACCACCTTCCGGGTGCTGGTGACGCGCCGCCCGCGCTATGGCTGCCGTTCGTGCGAGGGCGCGATCGTCCAGGCAGCGGCCCCGGCGCGGATCGTCGAGGGCGGTATCCCCACCGAGGCGCTGATCGCGCAGGTGCTCGTCGCCAAGTACGCCGATCACTTGCCGCTATACCGTCAGGCCCAGATTTACGCCCGCCTGGGTATCCAGCTCGACCGCTCGACCCTGGCGGACTGGGTCGGCCGGGCAGCCTGGTATCTGCGCCCCTTGCGCGATCACATTCTCGAGCGATTGCGACGATCCGAGCGGTTGTTCGCCGACGAGACCACGGCGCCGGTGCTTGACCCCGGGCGCGGGCGGACGAAGACGGGCCAGCTCTGGGCCTATGCCCGCGACGATCGACCATGGGGCGGCGAAGATCCGCCGATGGTGGCCTATGTCTATGCCGCTGACCGCAAGGGCGAGCGCGCAGAAGCGCATCTGGGTGACTTCGCCGGCATCCTGCAGGTCGATGGCTTTAGCGGCTATGCCGCCCTGGCCAAGCGTCGCCAGCAGGTGGGCCTGGCCTTCTGCTGGGCACACGTGAGGCGCAAGTTCTACGAGCTGGCTGACAGCTCCCCGGTCGCAACCGAGGTGCTACGCCGGATCGCCATGCTCTATGCGATCGAGGAGCAGGTTCGTGGCACCTCGGCGGAGCAGCGCCGCGCTGTCCGCGCCGAACAGGCCCGCGTCATCGTCGATGACCTGCATATCTACCTCGAGGCGCGGCTCCGTCAGGTCAGCGCCAAGAGCAAGCTTGCCGATGCGATCCGCTACGCGCTGACCCGCTGGGCCGGGCTGTCGCTGTTCCTCGACGACGGCCGTGTCGAGCTGGATTCCAATACCGTCGAGCGATCAATCCGGCCGCTGGCCCTCAATCGCAAGAACGCGCTCTTCGCCGGCTCTGACGAGGGCGGCGACAACTGGGCGGTGATCGCCACGCTGATCGAGAACTGCAAAATCCACGGCATCAACCCGCATGCCTGGCTGGCCGAGGCACTCTCCAGGCTCGCCGGTGGTCACCCGGCCAACGCCGTCGGTGAGCTCATGCCCTGGACCACCGTGGCCTGAGGACAGCGCTTACCATCTATCCGGCTTAGGCGTGGAATGTAAGACGCAGGAGCCAGATGGACAGTCGCAAACTGATCTGGCCTTGGTTTCGGTTAGAGAGATTGCGCCAAGACCGCTGAGACAAAGGGGCGTCACGCTATCGGCCCTCCGACAATTAGCGATTGTTGTTCCGGCAACGTCAACAACATCGTCCACGCTCCTCCGTCACTAACCCTGCCAAAAGAGTTTGCAGCCGATTTCGTCCAACGGCGACACCGCTGGAGGGCGCAACGCTACCGTATCCAATGTCATCCCAACAGAAGCTTTGTCGTTGCAATCGAAACCGCACTGTCATAGTTTTCAAAGGCGTAGCGTAGATGTGCTGCGTCGAGGCCTGAGAACCTTGCTCTGGTAGCTTTCCCGTTTCTGCCGTCGCATACGGCCGGATCGCCTTTGTCCATGTCCAAGCCCTTCGGGGCCAAAGGCAAAGGCGCATGTCTCCAGACGTGTTCTCAGGATCCGGCCAACCACCGGAATGCCTCGCAGGCTGGGGCTTGGCGATTGACGAATCCTTTTGCAGCACAGGCAGGCCATGACAGCCATAGTCAGAACACCGCACAAGCGCATCCACCCGACGTGGCGGCGATCGAGGCGGAATACCGCCACTCGTGCCCCGCACTGCTCCGTAAACTTGCTCGAAAGACCGGAATGACCTTGGCCGAAGATCTCGTCCAGCAGGTGTTCGTGCGGCTCATGGCGAACCGTCAGCGCCAGATCGAGAATCTGTCCGGGTACGTACGGGTTGCCGCAGACAATGCGCGCAAGGACCTGGTCAGGCAGGAGTTGCGTCAGCACCAGTACAGCCATGAGCCGTTCGAGGATATCCATCCTGGATGTGATCTCCAATCGCAACTCGAAGCGCGCGATCGCCTCGCCCGGCTAGAGCAGGCACTCTCCCGTCTCAAGCCGCTCACGCGAAACATCTTCCTTGCCCGTCGGCTCGATGGCTATAGCTATGCCGAGATCGCAGAACAGACGGGGTTGAGCGTGCGGGGCGTGGAGAAACAGATGAGCCGGGCGCTCAAGGCCCTGGCGCGGCATCTCGCCGAGGATTGACCGCGCGTGAAGAGGCAACCCATTCCCGGCAAGATCCGCGATGAAGCGGCAGAGTGGCTGGCGCGCAACGAGAACGCCGGTCAAGCGCGTGCGCCCGGCTTTCAGACCTGGCTTGCCAGCGATCTGCGACATCGTCTCGCGTATGCCGAAGTGGAGCGCGCGTGGCGCGATAGCCTGGCGCTCGATCAGAGCCCCCTTGGCCAGCAGCGCAAGCTGACCCGTGCACCGTTGCACCTGCAACGCAGCACACAGCTTGCCGCCGTCGGCGCGTGCCTGTTGCTTGGCATGGGATTGCTGACAATGCGGTTTTCAGGGGACCACCCGGTAATCGGCGTTGGAACCACCGTTGAGGCCAGGACATACACTACGGCCACAGGTGAAACACGGACATGGCAGCTTGTCGATGGAAGCTCCCTGACACTCAACGGGCCAAGCAAGGCACGAACCAACATCACTCCCGCTAACCGCCTGGTTACGATTGATGCCGGTCGCGTTCGTATCCGTGTGGCCCGGCGCGGCACGGATGCGATGCAGATCATGAGTGCAGGCACCAGGATCGACAGTGCTGCAGGCACGGTGGAAATTGCGCTCGCCGCAAATGGTCTGCGCGTCGAGGTCGTAGATGGCCAAGTGCAGGTGCAGAACACCGATGGCGCTCGGCACACCCTTGGTCGCGGGGCGCACATGATCGAAGCCGGGCCATCCGGGACCGAGCATCGCTCCGAGCGAAGCTCTTCTGCACAACCTCCAATGACCACCGGTGACCGCATATCCCTGGGAGAGGCGGTCAGCCTGCTCAACGCGCGCAATGCTGTTCAGCTTCGCCTCGCAAGTCCTGCACTGGCCAACAGGACTCTGGCAGGTGCCATCCGCCTCGACGATCCGGTAGGCTTTGCGAGCATTCTCGAGGCCCTGGGCGGAATCAGGGTGACGCAGCACCCCGGCATGCTGGTGATCGACACGGCCTGAAGCTTCCTGCCCCCTCGCGGACCGTGTGAAAGATCCGCGTGCCGTCCGACCGGCGGCTCCTCTGGATGCAAGAGACCTCATTCGCTTCCCGGACAGAGGAAAGGCGGCGGTGGATCGGTGCGCGCTGACGGCTCGGCATGATCTCCACAGTCACGGGGTGACCGGCTGACCGGCTGCGGGCCGTCCGCGACGATGCCCGCCGAAAAGAATTCTGGCGGGTGTTCTCGCGCGACGTCGTCCCAACCGATGCGCGTCCCCTGAGATGGACGCGAGGGAGGCAATCATGACGTTCAAGACATCAACGCATGCCATGGTCATCGCAATGCTGGCGGCACCTCTGTTGGCGGCAGCACCTGCGGGCGCGCAGGAGGCCGATACCCTTGCGCTGGACCTGCCGGCGCAGGCCATGGCGCGATCGCTCCACGATCTTGCCGCCAAGGCCGGTGCAACCATCGTCGCAGACGACAAGCTTGTGGCGGGCCGAACCGCTCCTGCAGTGCAGGGGACCTACACTTTCGCAGGCGCGCTGGGCAAAATCCTCGAAGGCTCAGGGCTTCAGGGCATCGCGACGAGCCAAGGCTACGCAATCCGCTCTGAAGGATCGTCAACGCCAATGCGCGGGGCATCCGCAGACAGCACGGCTGACGATATCGTGGTAACCGGCACGCGCATTCGCGGTTCGGCGCCGGCGGGCGCTGCCGTGATCGCGATCGACCGAAAGGCGATCCAGGAAAGCGGCAGGGCCACAGTGCAGGACCTGGTATCGGTCCTTCCGCAGAACTTCGGCGGGGGCCCCAATGAAGGCACGCTCGGCTTTACCCAGCGGAACAATGCCAATGCCAATATCGGTTCGGGTGCCAGCATCAACCTGCGCGGCCTTGGCACGACCTCGACCCTGACGCTCGTCGATGGCAATCGGCTGGCGCTGGGAGCCGCGAGCTCCATCGTCGACATTTCACTGATACCGGCCAGTGCCATCGAACGCATCGAAGTCCTCGCAGATGGTGCGTCAGCCATCTACGGCTCCGATGCTGTTGCAGGCGTGGTCAACGTACGCTTGCGGCGCGGATATGAAGGTGCCGAGACATCGTTTCGGGTGGGTATGGCTGACGGCTTCAGCGAGGTCCAGGCAAGTCAGCTGGCAGGTCTGCGCTGGAACAGCGGCAGCCTGATGGCGGCTTACGAGTTCTACCGGCGCGACCGCCTCGGGGCCCAGGACCGTGATTACGCAACAGAGGACCTTACCCGCTTTGGGGGCCCTGACTATCGTCAGGCCTTCGCCAACCCCGGCACGATAACTGCAGCCAACGGCGCTATCTTCGGCATACCGGCCGGACAGGATGGCAGGGCACTTGCGCCAGGCGATCTGCTTGCCGGAGTGCGCAATCTTGGCGACGGTCGGCGCCTGACCGACATCCTGCCACGCACACGACGTCACGCAGGGCTTATCGCGCTAGAACAGGACCTGTCGTCGTGGCTGACGATGCGGCTTCAGGGCTTTGCGGCCGACCGCCGCTCGGACCAGCGTTACATCGTCTTCGGATCGCAGGTTACCGTGCCCGCGAGCAACCCGTTCTATGTCGATCCAATCGGAACGGGGCAGCCCATAAGCGTCGGTTATGATTTCCGGGACGACCTCGGGGCCACGGTCAATCGTTCGCATGTCACCAACTGGACGGTTGCGGGTGCGCTGGAAGCACGCTTCGGGGCATGGCGGGCCGAGGCTTACGGCAATCATGGCGTCCAGCATGAAGAGCTGCTGCGGGACAATCTCGTCAATCGCGCCCGGCTCGCGCAGGCTCTCGCAGATCCCGATCCGGCCAAGGCCTTCAATCTGTTCGGTGACGGCTCTTACACCAGCGCAGCCACGATCGACTATGTGCGCGGATCATCGCGGACAAGTGCGCGAGCGCGCCAGACGACCACCGGTCTCAAGTTCGACGGGCCGCTCCTGACGCTTCCAGGGGGAGCGCTGACGCTGGCATTCGGGGGAGAGTATCGCGAGGAGGGCTACGGCTCGCGTAGCCTTGCGGATGAAACGACGCTCGTTCCTGTCGCGAGTGGCGACAATGGATATCCGCTTGCGCGTAACGTGATTGCGGGATTTGCCGAACTTCGTGCACCGCTGGTTGGCCCCGAGCAGGGCATTGCGGGCGTGTATCGGCTCGACCTGTCGGTCGCAGGACGCATTGAGCACTACTCGGATTTCGGGACGACGACCAACCCCAAGGTCGGACTAACGTGGGAGCCTGTGCAAGGCCTTGCGCTGCGAGGGTCGTATGGCACCTCGTTTCGAGCACCCGGCTTCTTCGACGTGCGCCAGGGCCCGGGGCTCAGCCAGGTCGTGCCGATACCCGTTACAGACCCCGGTTCGCCCTCCGGCAGCAGCAATGTCATTGCCTTGTTCGGCAATGATCCGGGGATCGGACCGGAACGCGCGCGGACCTGGACGGCAGGTTTTGACTTCAAACCGCCTGCGATCCCGTGGCTTTCGATGAGCGCCACGTACTTCGACATTTCTTACAAGGATCGCATCTTCAATCCCGCGGTCGATGCTTTCACGTTCCTGGCCCAGCGGTCGCGTTACGAGCCGCTGATCACGGCCAATCCGTCGCCAGCGCAAGTGGCAAGCTTCTATGCGAGCCCCGATTTCAGCAATCCCTTCGGCATTGCTGCAGGCTCGATCCGCTACGTGATCGATGCGCGCAACGCCAACCTGGCACGCAACCATCTCGACGGGATCGATTTTGATCTCAGTTATCGCCACGAGACAGCCCGAGGTGCGCTTTCGCTTGGTGCATCGGGGAGCTGGCTGTTCCACCTGACGCAGCAGTTGACGTCGGCTGCTCCGCGCACGCAGGCGCTCGGGACGATCGGCAACCCGGTGCGCTATCGTTTGCGCGGGCGCGCCGGGTTCGAGCAGGACGGTTTCGGGGCCACAGCCTTCGTCAATCACATGGCGGGCTATCGCAACACGGCGGTGGCACCGGTCGAGCCGGTTGCAAGCTGGACGACAGTCGATCTTACGCTTTCCAAGCGGTTTGGAGATGAAGCCGGGGCCTTGGCGGGCACGCGCTTTGCCTTGAGCATCACGAACCTGTTCGATCGCGACCCGCCTTATGTAAACAATCGCACCCCGTTCAGCGCAGCCGGCTTCGATCCCGAGCAGGCAAGCGCGGTCGGACGGTTTGTCGCGGTGCAGGTGACCAAGTCATGGTGAAGCGATGGCATCCAGCCCCGCTGTCGCTTGCCCTGGCCGCCCTGGTCCCGTTTGCAGCGCAGGCTGCGGACGGGGCCGGGATCCGGCCCGCCATAGAAATCACGCGGATCGACAGCCCTTCCATCTCGCCGGATGGCACGCTTGCCCTCTGGCGCGAGTACCGCGCCTCGGTCGACCGCAACGACTATGATGTCGCATGGCTTGTGGCGCCGTCTGACGGTTCAGCGCCTGCCAGACGCATCGCTGATGCTGGGGAAATCGAATGGCTCAACGGCTTTCCCCTGACTTCAGGCGCGCAGTGGACGCGCGATGGCAGAACCGTGCTGTTTCGCAAGATCGCAGGCGGGCAAGTCCAGGTCTGGCAGGCGGCGACCGATGGTTCAGGCGCTGCGCAAGTTACCAGCGAGGCTGGCAATGTCAGGGACATGATCCCGCTTGCAGGTGGCAAGACATGGTTGCTCGGGTTTGGCCCGGAGCGCGCCGCGATCGAGGCAGCCGAGCAGGCCGAGTACGATAGCGGAACGCGGATCGATGCGTCGGTCGACCCGCAACGGCCGCTGTATCGTGGCGATCGCATCGATGGCCGCTGGGCCAGCGGACGTCTCCAGGGTGTCTGGTTCGAGCAAGGCGGCGTCATCGCCGCGGGCAAGCCCAGGCTCAAGGTGCTTGGACAAGACCTCGCGACAATCCGCGACGCAACAGCCGAAGAAGCTCGCAATTACGCCTCCCGCCCGCGCTCGCTCGAAGGATTGGCTGACTGGTACGTCGCCCTGCGCCAGCCCTCCGGCGATGCCAGGGGCATGGCGGTTGTCCTGTCGAAAGGCCTCTCGTGGCGGTTGGCCGTGATCAATGCCGAAGGGAAGGAACTTGCGCGCTGCGAAGCCGTGCAATGCACAGCCGCCCGGGCGCGCTCAGTCGCCTGGGCTGGCACGGACAATGCCCTGATTTTCGAAAGCCGCAATCGCGACGGTGGCAGCACTCTGGCAAGATGGGACTTGGCCAGTGGGCAGGTCGAGGAGGTGTTCCAGAGTTCGGGCGAACGCAATGGCGGAGACAACGGCAAGGCCTGCGCAGCTTCGACCCGCAGGCTCATCTGCGTCGCCTCCTCGGCCAACGCGCCGCCGCGCGTGGTGGCAATTGATCTGGCAACACGCCATGAGCAGGTCCTAAGCGCGCCCAATCCGCCACTCGAGAACCCAACTATCCGCTTCGACCGGCGGGTCTGGCAAGACCGCGCAGGGCGAACGTTCTCGGGCTATCTGGCCTTGCCGCCAGGCCAAACCGGGCCGGTGCCGCTGTTCATTACCTACTATTCCTGCGAGGGGTATCTGCGCGGAGGAACGGGGGACGAGTATCCCTTGCGCGATCTCGCGGCATCGGGAATCGCGGCTTTGTGCATCAATCGTCATCCCGGCCTGGCGGGCGGCGGGGACAACGTCGAAGCCTACAGGGTCGCTGCCAGCGGGATCGAGGCGATCATCGGAGAACTGTCCGGGCAGGGCAGGATCGATGCCTCGCGCGTCGGCATGGGCGGGGTAAGCTTCGGCGGCGAAGTCACAGCCTGGCTCGCCATGCACACAAAGTTGCTGAAGGTCGCAGCCGTAGCCAACGTCATGGTGACGCCAACCTACTACTGGTTCAATGCCGTCGCGGGGCGCGACGTGCCCGCCATGCTCAAGTCGGCCTGGGGCCTGGGTGATCCCGATACGGATCAGGCCGGGTGGAGGCGCGTATCCCCTTCCTTCAATGCCGACCGCATCTCGGTGCCCTTGCTGATGCAATTGCCCGAACAGGAGTATCGCGCCAACGTCGAGCTCCTTGCGCGGCTGCAGCACGCCGGGAAACCAGTCGAACTCTGGGCTTTTCCCGGCGAAATGCACCTCAAGTGGCAACCGCGTCACCAGCTGGCGGCCAACTTGCGCAACTTCGACTGGTTCAGGTTCTGGCTGCTGGGAGACGCGGGCAGCAAGCCTGCTGATCCGGCATCCTGGCAACGCTGGCGGGATATGAAGCCCTGAGCGCTCATCGGTCCGCCATCGCCATTGCTGAACGATTGCGCCGGTCAGCAACTCAAGGGTCGCCAAGCCATGCGCGAAGCCAGCCCTCGGTGTCGATCAGCGGCAGAAGAAGATGTGCCCGAGGATCGGCGCGCCTTGCCTTCTCCCGTAGCGCGCTCTCCACTCTGGCCAGATCAAGCAGGCCCTGGTGCGCGAGATGGCCATCGAGCAGAAACGGCATAAGCGCTTCCGCCTGCTGCTCTATCGCAGCCAGGGCATAGCCATCGAGTGCTCCTTTGCTGCGTCGATCGCGGATCAGGTCTGGCAGGCGGTTTGCAAACGCGGCACGGGCTACGGCCCGGTCCTGCCCGCCCTCGACCCAGAGCCAGCTTGGTATGCGCAAGGCAGTCTCGACGACGGGCTGGCTGAGCAGCGGAAACCATGTCGGGGCTATGGTGTGGCGAGGATAACCGTCGACGTGGGCGAGGCTGGCGAGGATGGCATGAACATGGTCCCGCTTTCCGGGCAACATGCTGCTGGTTTCCGCGAGCCAGGGGTGTGGCGGTGCATCGGGGAGGGGCACGGTATCGGCGAGATATCCGCGTGCGCGCGGCCAACTGCCCGGATCGTTTGCGCCTCGTGCCAGCTGCCAGGCCCTGCCAGCGACCGACCAGACACTGGCGTTGTGATAGCGGGCCAGCGCCTCGATGGTGCGCCAGGTGGTCCTGGCCGCCCAACCCGACCTGTTGGCGGCATCCGCTGCGGCCCCGGCAGCGTTGGGCGTTGCGAAAACGCAATCACCGCCCGCACCGCTGAAGAATGCCGTGATCGCTTGCGCCGTGCCTTCCTCTGACAGCACTGCATCGGCAGCGCCGAGGATCGCTGGCAGGCCCGGACGGGCTTCGCGGCTGCGGGCCGGGCCAACCAGGTTGGATTTTCCGACTTCGCGCAATGTGAGTGCGATGCCTGCAGCATCGGCGGCGGCCTGCGCATAGATGCGCTCATCGCTCTCTGCCGAGCCCGTCGAAAGGCTGACCGCTTGTCCCTGGCCCTCACACCTTGCCAGGGCTGCTGCGATGATCGAGGAATCAAGCCCACCCGACAGTTCGAGCAGGACCGCGCCATCGCCTGCCAGGCACCGGACAGCCTCGTCTATGATCTCGGCAAGGCGCCTGCTGGCGTCAGCGAAGTCCGCGATCTCGATATCTGTGCGCACGAACATGCCCGGGGACCAGGCCATTGTCCGCCGCGCCGGCTCCACGGCAAAATCAAGCCATTGCCCGCCCAGAAGTTCTTCGATGCCGACAAGGCCGGTCTGCGCGGTCTTGAGGTGCAGGAAAGCAAGATGGTTCGCGACAAAAGACCAGTCGATCTGGGGCCTTGCAGCGCGTGCCGCCGCAAGCTCCGGGACATGCGAGGAGATCCACAGTCTGCCGGCCACAGCGGCCGTGTAGACTGGGAGATGGCCAAGCGGCGCTCGCAGCAACCACGATGGACGCCCGCTCTTGGACATGTGCAGAGCAAGGTAGTTGCCCCAGCAATGCGCCACGAGCAGGTCGGGATGAAGATCGGCGCGCTGCAACACCGCAAGATCGCCGAAGATCTGTCCGATGATCACAGTCCTGCCGATTTGCCGCAGTTCGGTCGATGGCGAGACATGAATGGTCAGCCCTTCGAACCTTCGTGCGCGCCATGGACCGGGCAGCCGGTGAACGAGATTTTCGGCCGATCGCGAATCTGGTCGCACATCCGACTGTCCATCCAGGTCGCATGCGACGAGATAGCCTTCGGTCACAGTGCCAGTACCACGACGAAGCGGCGCACCTTGTCCAGTGGATCGGTCAGCACGAGGCTGCCCGATTGCACCCAGCAATGGGCTTCGAAGGGATGGAGTTTTACCCCGAAGACAAGATCGACCGCAAAACCCTCGCGCCTTGCCATGCGCGTATAGGCCAGCGCATCGGGGAGGCATCTTGGCCGAACCGGCGCCCAGCGTCGCGCCCGGTCGAACGCACGGGCGTGGGTCACAAGGTCACGTGTCGTACGTCCACCAGACACTGCAGGCAGGTCGATCAGCACCTGGTCGAGCGGTGCCGAGCGCAGATCCATTCTGGCGCGGATGCAGTTCCAGACGCTTGCGAGCAAATGCAGCGGTCGCAACCAACCGGCTTCGGGACCTTCCACTGCGCTCGCGGTCGGTGTCCGGATATCTGCAGCCGTCAGCCAGGGTCCTGAGCCCTGTTCTCCCTTCGTCAGCAGGCCATGTCTTACGAGTGTGCGGCAGTCGTCCTGAGACAATGGACATGGCTTGCCGCAGCGCAGGTCCAGCAGCGCTGATGCGCAAGACCCGCTCCACATCGTGTAGCGATCATGCCGGACATCGAGCACGACTGCCTTGTCGCCGATCTGCGCAACACCGACCCCGGCTGCGATCCGGCATGAGGAAAGATAGGACCCAGGCGCTGTCATGTCCGCCTCGCACAAGCACAAGGCAGGTGCGCCGGGCCAGCAAGGCCTTGCGCACCTGCCAGTGGATCAGTCGCGATCAAGGCCCGGCAGCTGCGCGAGCACACCGAACTCGATCCGGTCTCCCGGAGGGCCGAGCGTTTCGATGCTGGCGGTGCCCAGGTCTTCGACGTCCTCGACGAGATCGAACGTGCGTTCCATCGGTCTTCTCCTTTTCACCTCGCCGCGTGATTGCGGCAGGATCAGACTATGGAAGGCGCCGTTTGATCTGAAATTTATACGAATTCTATATGCCGATTGTTGGCGCGGACGGGTTCGCCGGGCGGTGCAGGGCGTGCAGGATCTCGGCAGAGCTGCGAATGCGCCGGCGGTGGTAGGCGCCCAGCAACCGTCGCAGATGATCCTTGTCGCCACTGTCCAGCGCGCATTCGATATCGCGCACTTCTGCGATGGAGCCGTCAAGCACGGCCGGTTCAATCATGCGAACGGCATGGAGGCGTGCGTTGAAGAGGGCCATGACCCGACCATGCTCGGAGTTGGCCGAAGCGCGTGCCACTCCCTCGAATGCATCGGCGACGCGTTCGGCATAAGCCGTCCGACGCTCGGCAATCCTGTCCCAGTCCACGATCGTCCATGGCCGCCAGAGGCGGAGCGCAAGGCCCAGCACTTCGTTGCTGAAAGCGTACATGTCCTTGAGCCTTGGCTCGTCGAGCGTCGGGAGGAAGAAGCCGCCCGCGCGATGGGTCACGACAAGCTGCTCTCCGCACAGCACATGCAGGGCCTCGCGCACGGGCGTGACGCTTGCACAGAGCTGTTCGCCGATGACTGCGGGATCGAGCCTGTCACCCGGCATGAATGCGCGAGACAGAATCATGGCGCGCAAGGCGTCATAGATGCGTTCTGCTATGGGGCCGGCGCTCATCCGCTTCTCCCATGGGCAAAAACACGGGCCTGCTGCACCTGGTCGGGACGCAAGGCATCGATTGCTCCCAGGGGCTCGCCCTTGTAGTCTCCGAGCAGGATCGAAGGACATTGCCCTTCGAAGTTCCCGAGGTTCGGTCGGTGCTGCACGTAACCTGCAAGTGCCGCGAGCTCGGGAGGAAATGTCCTGGCAATGTCCGGGGGGTAGGCGAGCCACGGGTTCTCGTAGGGCTTGAGCCAGCCCAGCGAATAGCCAATCACGATGCCGCGCCGCTCTTGTGCACTCGCGTTGGCGCCCGCGCCATGAAGCGTCGAGCCCAGGAAGAGCAGGGCTGATCCCGGGACAAGCTCGGGCGCGATGAAATCGTCCTGGGCCACGGCCGACAGGGCGTTGCTGCCATGGCTCTGCGGCCAGATCCGCGTGCCTCCGTTCTTTTCCGAAAAGGGAGTGAGCGGCCACATGACATTGACGAGGTATTCGCGTTTGCCGAAATCGGCCTGCCACATGTCCTGGTCGCGATGGGGCAACTGCGCAGGGGCGCCGGGATGGACCGCGATGGCCTGGGTCGTGTTGAGCTGGATGCGGTCGCACCAGGGCCCGAGAATCCGGCTCACGACATCCTGAATGACCGGATGCAGGACCAGGCACTGCGTGGCAGCGGTCCGTCGAAGAAGCCTGCCGAACCGTTTGGTCCGCTCGCCATAGAACATCCCGGTCCCGAACGGCGTGGCTGCAAAGTCGTCCAGGAGATCCTCATGGACTCGCTCGATCACGGAAACGGGCAGGGCTTCATGCAGGATCGCGTAGCCATCAGTCTGCAACTGACGGACGGCCATGCCGATCTGGTTTGCCGGTTCCATCAGTGCCACCCCTTGTGCCCGGCGGGCAGGGAGCTGGGTATGGCCCGCGCAAGATTTTCACCGTAGCCGCAATGGATCCCGGCCGCTTCGAGCAGCTGCTGTGTGTCGGCAGTGATGCCAATTTCAAGGCCGACCAGCTCCTGCCCCCCTGTCCGGATGGGCGCGCCCAGGGCCCGGCAGCTCCAGCCGAACCGTTCGATCTGCCTGAACCAGCCAAGGCCTGCGACTGCGCAGTACCGCGAAATCCCGGCGTCGATTGCATAGGTGGCAAGCGCGTGGACAAGCGCATTGCGGACGTCGCGCCGCTCACGGGCATTGAGTGACCGGTCGAGGCAGAATCGGGTGATTTCGAAGGTATCGGGTGCGCAAGGTAGGGGCCCGGCACAGAGCATCGGGAAAAGGCCCGACAGGATTCCTTGCCGTGTAGTCGGCAGGAGCCTGGCAGACGCGAGATGATCGCCGTTGTCACTGAGGATCAGGTAGCGTGCGTGCTCATCATCGAACTGGTCCATTTCGAATTGACCGGCAAGGACCGGTAGGTCCCACTTCAAGAGATCGATGAAGACCGCCTTTCGTGCGGCAAACATGGCGCGCAGCAGCGCAGCGTCCGGCTCTGTGCCGGGCGTGGTGACTTTCAACATGACGGATCGCTCCTCAACCGAACTGGTCAGCCAAGGATCAAACGGCGGTGACGTCCTCGCTACCCCCAGAAATGGGGGTATCGCCAAGGTCGGACATCCCCGAACGTGAGCGTTCCGTCATACAGGGTCAGGGTGATCAGCAATTGTCTCTTGTAGATCCCGTAGCGCTGACATGCCGTGCGAACATGCTCGGTCACCGTCTCGCGCGATATGCCCAGAATTGTCGAGATTTCCGGATCAGTCTTGCCCTGGGCCATGAGAAGCACGCAGTCGCGCTGGCGATCGGTCAGAACCGGTTTGCGCAAGGCAAGGCTATGACCTCTCTTCAGCCAGAGACGCCGCGCGGTTTCGAAGGCGAATGTCCCAGCGCAATGGGCGATGAGCGAAATCGGGGCACCTTCTCGCGGATTGCGGCATGCAAACGAGCAGGATCCGCGCGCTTCGCCCGGCACATGCGCTGGTACTGTAAAGCCACTACGCAAGCCCTGCTCTTCACCAAGAGCAAGCATTCTGTGGTCTTGGGCCGTGAGCGGAATGAGGCGACCGATGTCAGACCAGGAGAAGCCCTTTGCCGTCACGTGGCTGGCCCGATGCACCGGATCAACCATGCCCAGCGCATGGGAGTCGTAACTTTCTGCCCAGCTCTGCGGGTAATTGTGCAGCCTGATCGCTCCATCATCCTTGCTCGCAAGCTGACAATGATGGGTGAGAGCATAGTAGTCGAAGCCAAGCCTGTTGGTGACTTCGCCCAGCAGCGCATCGAGTTCGATGATCGATCCTGCGCGCTCAGACATCTCTTCCAGAAGTTCCCCAAGCGCACGAGCCGCCATGAGGTGCCATTGCGCCCACCGGCATTCTTGGCAGCCGGCCTCCAGCAGGGCGCCCTTTCTCCTGCCTATGGACCGCGATCCAACTTCTCAGGATCGGAGGCGATCCGGTTGAAACTGTCCAACCTGTATCATGGTTCAGTCCCGCTTCAATACCGTGAACTGCCAAATTCGATCAATATGTCAGAAGGTTATTTGCCTTGCAGGAAGGTGCGCTGCTTCGATTGCAGACAATACACAAGCTCGGCTAGCAGCGAGACAGGCACATGAGCGCTCGTCCGGTTTGCACTCGACCTCGCCGGATTCACGGGTTCCGCAAGCCAGCTCGGCAAAGTGCCGTAGCTTTACGGCGCTACGCCCAGGCCGAATTGGGCGATCACACATGCCGCTGGACCAGCATGGCAACAGCGCTCGCGGCATTTGCCGAGTTCGATGGACGCGTCCAATCGGAACGCCACATACTCCCCTTGCACTGGTATGTGGCGTGCCGGCTGGTCGTGGAAGGTGGCTTCGATCCTGATGATATCATTCCGCGGCCACCATTTCGTGTGGAGCGTCGTAAACGCAAGCCGCCACTGCTCTACTTCGATCCGACCCTTGGCGGATGTGGGGAAGGGACTGTTCTCGGAGGGATCAGAGCCAAGCATGTCGACGTTCTGGTTTCGCTTGCCCGGATCGGGCCTGTGCTTTCGGTGTCGTGCAAGGGCGTCACCGGGGCCTTTCGCAATCTCGGCAACCGCCTCGAGGAAATTGTCGGCGAATGCACTAATCTCCACATGGTGCATCCGGCACTGGTTATCGGACATCTGGTGCTGTTGCGCGGCAACCGAGCTACGGACCAGAACTCGGCAGCACACAACAGTGCCGCACCGGACTGGCGGCGAGGTGGCGGCAATGCCGCTTTAGCGCAGGATGGGGCGCCGGTGTCGCCAGTGCGGCGGTTTCATGATGCCCTGCAGGTTTTGGGGCGGCGCCGTGACCTCATGGATCAAGCCGGACAATGCGAGGCGGCGGCACTTGCCATGGTTGCCATGGAAGAGGAATGCCGGACAAGGTTGGTACCGGGCTTTCCAAGCGATGAGAGCGGGCTGCACTTCGACACATTCTTTGCCGCGCTATACGCCCGATATGACGAAAGGTTTGTTATCCGTTGCCCGGTGATGGCCGCGATAACCCGACGTCATTGCTGGGATCGATCATCTCCGGGGCTCCGTCTGTTCGGCTTGGATTACCAGCCGAGAGTAGCGCTGCTACCGACGAGTGACTTATCTTAGCCTTCCTGATGCCTTGTTCATTTTGCCCTTGGCACGAGAAGCAAAACCGTCGAATCTGCATTCCATGAACTCCGGCCTCGATCACCTGCCCGAAGGCAAGCGGCGCGAACTTGCACATGTGGTCGAGACCGTGCGCACGGGCTTTGCCGAAGCAATTTCCACGCGTACGCAGCCACGCTTCCGCGCAGGCAAGTTGCTCAAGATAGTCCTGTTCGGCTCCTATGCCCGTGGTGATTGGGTCGAGGACCCGGTGGGACGCTATTTCTCCGACTACGATCTTCTCGTCGTGGTGAACCACGACGATCTCACGGATATTGCCGAATTCTGGGAGGCGACCGAGAACAGGCTGCTTGCCGATCTTTCCGCTGGGACCGTCCTGCGTACACCGGTCAGCCTGATCTACCACAGCCTTGAAGACGTGAACGACAAGCTGCGGCTCGGTCGCTACTTCTTCATGGACATTCTCAAGGATGGCATTGTCCTGTTCGAAGAGCCCGGCTTTCACTTCGTCGAGCCGATGCCGTTGTCGCCTGAGCAAGCTCTCAAGGAAACACGAGACTACTTCGATGACTGGTTCAGCAGCGCGTCGAACTTCAAAGATCTAGCCGCAAATGCTCAGGCCAGTGGCATGCCGAAGGAAGCTGCGTTCCTTTTCCATCAGGCGGTCGAGAGACTTTACCATTGCCTTTTCCTCACCCGGACGCTCTGGAGTCCGAAATCCCACAATCTTAATCGTCTGCGCGACATGGCCGAGGAACTTGAGCCCTCGCTAAAGGACGTCTGGCCGCGTACCGGGCGCTTCGAAAAGCGCTGCTACGCCCTCCTGCGAGATGCTTACGTCAAAGCCCGCTATTCACCTTCATACCGGATCTCCGCCGACGAACTCACATGGATCGCCGGGCGTGTGAAAGAGTTGCAGATTTTGGTGAAGAGCACCTGCGAAGCGCGCATCGATGACCTCGCTAAAGCCGCCTGACGCCAGTTGACCGTTCCGCCGAAAGTGTACCGGCGCTGCGATCTCATCACCTAAGCTTCCGCTTCCAGTTCTGTCGCGCAAGAGGCTTCGTGGAAGCTAGAACTTCCAACTTTGCAGTACATTGCGAACATACTCCGGCGTCTCGCCATTGCGGGGAATGCCGCCTGCACGCTCAACGGCGCCGGGACCTGCATTGTATGCAGCTACCGCGAGGTGGACCACGCCAAACCTGTCGAGCATCTGCCGCAGGTATCGCGCTGCGCCGAAGATGTTGGCAATTGGATCGAAGCGATTGAAGACCCCAAGCTCTTTTGCCGTAGCGGGCATCAGCTGCCCAAGGCCCGCGGCACCCGCCGGGCTGACAGCCAAAGGGTTGTAACGAGATTCTGTCCATACGAGCGCATCAAGCAGGCCCGCAGGCAATGAGTACTTCGCCTCAGCGGCATAGATGTGAGGCAAGTAGCTCGCTCGCCGAAACCCGGATGGGGCCGGCTTGGCATTGGGTTCGTATCTGTATGGCAGGTTGACCCGGCCATCGTCCGACACTGACAGGCGCGGTGCTGGGGCGGTCTGCGCGGAACGCCAGAGCCCATGCTCGACCAGTTGGAAGCCGTTTGATGCTTCCGCAATCCGAATGCCTTCGGATGGGATCGCCGCAGCGCCGTTCGTGGCTGGCGCTGCTATGTCCTGAGCACCGGCCGGGATAGCAGAAGTGATCGCGATGCCCGCGATCAAGAGAGTTCTGATTGTCATTTCTCGATCCTTGTCTAGTCGAATCGAGTGAGAACATATAAAGAACAAGAGATGTAGGAAAACTGGAATGGCGCAAGTGCAGAGCGGAGGCTGCGCGCGGAGGGCACCTCAACCGGAGAAGGTCGATGCCCCCGTTAGACAAAGTTCATCAACTCGAACGCCGCGCCCGCACGATCGTCGAAAGCCTTCAGGGTACATGGAGTCGGGGCATAGGCATGTGCTGCTGCCCCGCGCACGACGACCGCACTCCCTCACTGAGCGTGACACTGGGCCGAAAGGCGATCCTGTTTCATTGCTTCGCGGGATGCTCGAACGAGGAGGTCATAGCGGCGCTTGACCGCCAGGGTGTTCGCAGCCGTGACCTGTTCGATGGCTCGGGTGCGGTTGCCGCTGATCGACTGGAAGAAAGGACCTTCAATTCCAACGCGCGGCGTTTGTGGCACTCGGCGACGGCGATCTCCGACGGCCCTGCCGAAGGATACCTCGCGCAGCGCGGGATCCTGCGTGCCTCTGATCAGCTCCGTTATCTCGAGCGAACGCCCCTCGGGCCGCGCGGGGCTGTCCAATTCCTGCCGGCCATGTTGGCGGCGGTCACGACTGACATTGGCATAATCGCGATCCACAGGACATTTCTCGACGCGCCGAACGCAAAGCTCGCCGGTTTCGATCGGCCAAAGCGTGCGCTGGGAAGCCTTGGCTGTGGTGCTGTCAGACTGGCCCCGCCAGCAGCGGGCCGGTTGGGTCTTGCCGAAGGTATCGAAAGCGCCCTTTCAGCGATGCAGCTGTTTGGCGTCCCTTGCTGGGCAACGCTCGGTAACGAGCGGTTCGGCCTCGTCACGATTCCAGAGAGTGTGCGCGAACTTCACCTGTTCATCGACAATGATGCAGGAGGCGAGCTCGCAGATCAGCGCGCGCGAAGGGCCTATTCACCATCAGGCCGTGTGATCCAGACGCGAGCACCAGAATCGATCGGTTTCGACTGGAACGATGAACTTAAGGCGAGGGTTGCTCGGAAAACCTGATCAGCGAGCCAGAGGGGAGGGAGCCTTCGGCTGATTGAGGTCTGCGAGACGCAGGACCTCGTCAGGAGGTTTCCCATGTCCAACTCTTCCCTCGCCTTCGCGTTCGATCCACCATCTCCGCCGCTCGTCGTGACGGCAGCCAAAGCAATGGCGTCGCAGTTTGCAGAAGGCCGCCCGATTTCGCGCAGCGACATCAACCGCATCATGACGGACCACTTCGGCGGAACCGATGCACTCGGGGCATGGTCAATCCGTGATGCTCACGCTGCGCTCGAGCTGGCGCAGGTTCAACACCTGCAAGCATCAGATCAAATCCAGCTCACGAGCCCGATCGACGAAGCCGAACAGTTCTTCTGCGGTCTCGATGCCCGAATTCCGACCCAGACCAACCGCAGCGACGAGCAGATCGAATGGCAGCAGTTCGCGACGCCGCCGCGCCTTGCCTGGCTTGCTGCCCGGGCTTGCGCGCTGGAAGTCGATGAGCTCGCGCTTGAACCCTCGGCCGGAACGGGGATGCTCGCAGTCTGGGCGGCAAAGGCTGGCGCGCGCCTTGCCCTCAACGAAATCTCGCCGCTGCGCCGCGACTGCCTGACTGCTGTGTTCCCCGCTCCCCGTGTTACTGGATACGATGCCGAGCTGATCGACGAATTGCTCGATCCGGCCATCAGCCCCAGCGTCGTGCTGATGAACCCGCCCTATTCTCACGGGATCGAGCGGGGCCACGATGGCCGCACTGG
The DNA here is from genome assembly GCF_001014975.1 of Novosphingobium sp. MD-1. Classification (GTDB taxonomy): domain Bacteria; phylum Pseudomonadota; class Alphaproteobacteria; order Sphingomonadales; family Sphingomonadaceae; genus Novosphingobium. The sequence goes on from NZ_BBXA01000030.1 coordinate 269,659, forward strand.
GGCGAGGCATCTGCGATCGGCCTGGAACCGTCTGGCGTCCGGGGGGCGGCTTGTCGCGATCATGCCTGAATGGTTCGACTGTGCGAAGTTCCTGGCGGGGCTGAAGGGACCGATCTCGCTGCGGCTCAATGCCGCCGTCGAACGCGCGTTCATCAGGCAGGGCACCGGCATAACCACGCGGTTGCTGGTTCTCGATAAAGTGGCAAGCTCCGACGAGCCTGTCGCGATCCGCACACACGACTTTCGCCAGCTGACCGATCTTGTCGATGCTATCCCGCCTCGCGCCAGCCTGGAGGCTGTTCCCGAGCAATCGCGCCTCCCGCTTCGTGCGCCGTTCCTCCTGGTGGCCGCGCCGCGCAGGCCGCTGCCTACACCAGCGAGGATCACTCCTTCAGCCTCCGCCATCGGGTCGCTTACCTACCAGTCACTTGAAACCCCTGCGCCGGTCGCCCCTCAGGTCGGCCACTATCTGCCCTATCGCCCGAGCAGGATCGTCATCGATGGCGCGGCCGGGCATCCGACGCCGCTCGTCGAGTCCGTCGCCATGGGGTCGATTTCGGCACCCAAGCCAGACGCGGTGCCGCAGCTGCCTGACGGGCTTATCGCCAAGGGACTGTTGTCGGCTGCTCAGGCAGAGACACTCATCTATGCCGCGAGCGCTCACGCCCGCGATCTTCCCGGCCGGTTCGAGCCCGAGGACAAGGGCTGCTCGCTCAAGGCGTCGGCGGAAGGTCACGTCTACCGGCAAGGCTATTTTCTCGGGGACGGGACAGGCGCTGGCAAAGGCCGCCAGGTCGCGAGCGTCATTCTCGATCGCTGGGTGCGCGGTGAGCGCCGCCATATCTGGATTTCGAAGAACGAGGCGCTACTGGAAGATGCCCGGCGCGACTGGGCTGCGCTTGGCGGCATCCCGATCGACGTCCAGCCGCTGGCGTCCTGGAAGCTGGGCACCCCCATCGCCATGCGCGACGGGATACTCTTCGTCACCTATCCGACCCTCCGTTCGGGCCGAAACGACGCAACGCGCCTTGACCAGATACTCGCCTGGGCCGGTGAAGATTTCGATGGCGTGATCGTGTTCGATGAAGCGCACGCCATGGCCAACGCCGCTGGCGGCGAGGGATCGCGGGGCAAGGTCAAAGGATCGGAGCAGGGCATTGCCGGGGTGCGCCTGCAGAACCTCCTGCCCCGGGCAAGGGTGCTTTACGCCTCGGCCACAGGCGCATCCGACGTCAACAACCTGGCCTATGCGACGCGCCTCGGGCTCTGGGGGCCGGAGACCGCGTTTGCCAATCGTGAGGCCTTCGTTGCCGATATTCGCGATGGCGGAATTGCAGCCATGGAACTGGTCGCGCGCGATCTCAAATCGCTCGGCCTCTACACGGCCCGGGCCCTTTCGTTCGCCGGTGTCGAGTATGAAATCCTCGAGCATTGCCTGACCGAGGATCAGATCGCGGTCTACGATGCCTATGCCGAGGCCTGGGCCATCATCCACGCTAACCTGCGCGAAGCGCTGGAGGCCACGCGCATCGTCGACAGCGAAACCGGCGGGACGCTCAACTCGGGTGCCAAGTCCGCAGCGCTGTCGATCTTCGAGGGAACCAAGCAGCGCTTCTTCGCGCAGCTGCTTCTGTCGATGAAGCTCCCCAGCTTGCTGCCCGCGATCGACACGGCGATTGGCGAAGGACAGGCAGTGGTCGTGCAGCTGGTCTCGACGGCAGAGGCCATGCTCGATCGGCGGCTTGCCGACCTGTCTGAAGATGAGCGCGAAGCTCTCGAGATCGATCTCTCCCCGCGGGAATATGTCATCGACTATCTCGCCAAGAGCTTCCCCGTCCGCCTAATGGCGGTGTTCACCGACGAAAACGGCAATCCTCGCTCCGAGCCGATGAGTGACGAGGATGGCGCACCTGTGCTTTGCCGCTCAGCGCTGGCCGCGCGCGATCGGATGATCGAGCAGCTCTGCGCCTTGCCGCCCATCGCCACAGCCCTCGATGCCATCATCGAACGCTTCGGCGTTGACCAGGTAGCGGAAGTCACCGGTCGCACACGTCGGCTCATCGTCGGCTTCGATGGTCGTCAGAAACTTCAATCGCGCTCGCCGCGAGCCAATGTCGCCGAGACCCAGGCCTTCATGGACGGCGCCAAGCGCATCTTGGTGTTCTCCGATGCCGGAGGAACGGGGCGCAGCTACCATGCCGATCTGGCCGCGAAGAACCAGGCCCGCCGCGTCCACTTCCTGCTCGAGCCGGGCTGGCGAGCTGACGCCGCAATCCAGGGGCTCGGGCGGACCAATCGCACCAATCAGGCATCGGCCCCGCTGTTCAGGCCGGTGACCACCGATGTGCGCGGCGAGCGCCGCTTCATCTCGACGATCGCTCGGCGCCTCGACAGCCTCGGCGCTCTGACCCGCGGACAGCGCCAGACCGGTGGCCAGAACCTGTTCGATCCCGCCGACAATCTCGAAAGCATCTACGCCAAGGAGGCGCTCCATCGCTGGTTCGGCCTCTTGTTCACCGGCAAGCTCGAAGCGGTCAGCCTCGGGCGCTTCCAGGAGCTGACAGGCCTGCGGATCGAGGCGCCTGACGGGTCGATGGTCGATGATCTGCCGTCGATCCAGCGCTGGCTCAACCGCATCCTGGCGCTTCCCATAGCCTTGCAGAACGCGATCTTCGATGAGTTCATGGGGCTGGTCGAAGCGCGTATCGATGCCGCCCGGCAGGCTGGCACGCTCGATCTCGGCCTCGAGACGATTGCAGTCGAGGACTTCACTGTCCTGTCGGACACGCTGCTGCGCACCGATCCGGCATCGGGCGCGACGACCCATCTCCTCGAACTGGAAATCGCCAGAGCTTTGAAGCCGCTTACGCTTAAGCGGCTCGAGGAGATCCACGGCCTCACCGGGCCACGGCAGCGACCGGTTCGGAACGCCCGCTCTGGTCGGGTCGCCTTGCTGGTGCCCGCCCGAAGCATCCTTGCCGATGACGGTACGCGCGTGACCCGCTTTGAATTGCTTCGCCCCCTCAAGCGCAGCCACATCACCGCGGATCAGTTGGGTGAGAGCAGCTGGGAGGATATCTCCCTCGACGATTTTCAAAACTCCTGGGCGACCGAGGTCGAAGAAGCCCGTTCCAGCCACAAGCGCGAGCGCCTCTATCTTGCGACGGGCCTCCTGCTTCCGGTCTGGGACAAGCTCCCTTCGGATTTCGTGAGGGTCAGTCGCATCTCGGCGGCGGATGGCCGTTCGCTCCTCGGCCGGGAGGTTCCCGTCCACTGCGTGCCCGAACTGTGCCGGGCGATGGGTCTGGAACGGGAACAAACGCTCTCTGCTGATGAAATTGTTCAGACCGTCCTGGCGACGGGCCGGTCCATGGAATTTGCGGGCCGCGAGCAGCTCATGGTCAAGCGCAGTCTGGTCAATGGCTCACAGCGAATTGAGCTTACGGGATGGAGCTCTGTTCGGCTCGACTGGTACAAGGCCCAAGGCTGCTTCACCGAGATCATCCGCTACCAGACCCGGCTTTTCGTGCCGATAGAAGGCGCAGCGAGCGTGATTGCCAGACTGGCATCATCGGCATAGTTCCTTGCCAAATGGCATTATCTTGAATATATGCTGCCATATGGAGAACTGCCATGTTGGCTCTGCAACCCGTTGATACTGCCGTTACCGCCTTCCGTCCCGATCCGATTACGCAGGACGAGGCAGCTGCCATGTTCCGGGCAGTCCTCAATCTGTTTGGCAAATGGGAGTTGACCGACGAGCAGGCTGCAACGCTGCTCGACATGCCAGTGCGCTCCTATCGGCGATGGAAGGCGGAAGGGCCCGGGCGCGTATCGCGTGACGGTCGTGCGCGCCTGTCCAACCTCATGGGGATCCACAAGGCGCTCCGGATCATCTTCTCCGAAGCGACCCGCGGGTATTCTTGGATCAGAGCAGCGAATGAAGCGTTCGGCGGAGCCAGTGCGCTCGACGTGATGCTGGGAGGCGAGCTGACCGACATCATGCGGGTGCGTCGCTACCTCGACGCCGAGCGCGGTGGCTGGTGAGCGAAGCACCAGAAATCCCCGTTTCTAGAGTTGAGTGGAAGGGCGCTGTCAGGATCATCCGCAGCGCCTTTCCGCCAATCGACCTGTTCGAGGACATCGCCGATCCCGCGGACTGGCCGCTGCTGATCTCGGCAGAGCAGAAAACCAATCCACGCATCATGGCGACGATTGGCAATCTCGACCTCGTTCCGGTCGACCGACGCGTCGGCGGTAACGGAGCCTCCCACCTCATGGCGCCATTCACCCACGTTAGCACCGATAGACCGAGCCGCTTTACCGATGGGAGCTACGGTGTGCTCTACGTTGGGGACCGTTTTGAGACCGCACTGTTCGAGACGATTTACCATCACGCCCGCTTCATGGCCCGAACGCACGAAGCGCCTGGCTGGACGTCGCAATTCCGGGAGATCGTCATGTCGGTCGATGCAGACCTGCATGATTTGCGAGTTCCGGCAGGGGAGCCAGTTCCGGCGCTCGATCCCGACAGTTATGTCGCATCTCAAGCGCTCGCGTGGCACCTCAGGGACGCGGGATCGGACGGGATTGCTTATCCGAGCATCCGGCATCACGGAGGAGAATGCGTGGCGCTCTTCTACCCTGACTGCGCATCAAATCCGCTCCAGGGGCGGCACCTGGACTATCACTGGGATGGCGCGCGGGTTGATCTGGTCCGTGATGCGGGATCCGGCGCTGTCTTCCGGATTGTCGATTTGCCGCCCCATCCCGCCTGACCGAACGAGCCGGGTTTCCAGGCAAGTGTTGTAGGATATCCGAGCGCAGTGAACCGCCTGCAGGCTCATGCCCGCGAACCAGCCTTCACGAGTTCATGAAGGGCTTTGTCCGGCGAAACTGGTCCCTTGTACAGCGGGCTACACGGTGTCTCCGCGAGCTTGGCGGAAATCGCCAGAAGGTCGTCGTCATCACCCTTCTCATAGGCATAGGCAGCCAGCCAGAATTCGGCCTGCTTAACGAACTCATTGAGGATGCCAACAACGCTCCGATTCACAGTCTTTGCGTAGCGGACCTGGTCCATTCGCCAGACTTCTTGCGCGATGAATTCGCTTGGGGCGCCGTACTCTTTCAGGACAAGCGCCAGCTGCGCCGGGAAGCGTCGAGCAAGCGTGGCCGCTGGAGCCAGCGGCATTAGCACGGGAAGAAGCGTGCGCTCAGAAACCAGCAAAGCTAATTGCGGCCTCCAGAACAGGGCGGTGGCGTACCAGTTGCCCAGCGCCGTGTCGCTTTGCCCAGGCACAGCGACTTCCGGTTTGATCCGATCGAGTAGCTTCTTGGTGCAATGGAGGTGGAACATCAGGGCGGACGATAGTTTTCGGCGCTCAGTGAGTCCATCGACGCTAATAGCCTTGCCATGGGCATGGCAATCTCCGCAACCGTAGCGGTTGCTTAGCCACATTTTTTGGGTCGTGTGAAACCTTCCCGTCTTTCATTCGAACCTCCGTCCCCGTGCGTTCGCAGCGGACCGAGTGGGCAAGCGAGCTTATGGCATGGGTCAAGATCTCGTCCGCCACTCCTGATCACAAGAGCGCAGTTGGCTCATAGTGCCTTTCGCTCGTCACATATTCGTGCAGCTGGGTGGGCGGCATCGCGTTCCAGCGGTGGCCAAGCGCGACGGCGAAGGCTGCGGGGCCGGCCAGATAGAGGCGTATTTGTCGTGCACCGAGCCGCGCGACCGCCGCATCTACCGTCTGCTTAACTAGCGAAGCACTCGCCTGCGCCGCTCTCCCCGAGGCTATCGCCTCTGGTAAATGAAGGCCTAGCACCGCGTCCGCCGCAATTCCCGCTGAGGCATCAAGGTCGGCAGACGGGTCGCGCAGTACCCCGACCGTGACGATGAGAGCGTCGCCTTCCAATCGAGAGGGCTGATGGATACACCACGGTGGAGCAGGCTCGCCAGTCGTAGGGCGATCGTCAGTCGACCAGCTGCCAGCGCGTGTCTGGATTTCAAGCTCGAAACCATGAGCGGACCGTAACGACCAGCCGACCGCTAACGCTGTGTTGAGCCGGTAGGAACCACTCAACGCGACTCTCGACATAGTATGTGCGCGCAGCCATCGCGCCGTGCGGTCAAGCGGACCAAGCAGCTGCTCGGCCCAGATGTCCGGGGGCGGGAAGCCGGCATCGCCGCCCGAGAACTGGCTCGCGTCCAATTCCAGCGCGGTCTCATCGGCTTCGTTGCGATCGGATCGGATGTGGAGCGCACAAGTTTGCCCGAGTGGAAGCGGCTTGCCCAACGTCTGCTCCATCGCTCTTCTTAGTTCTGAACGGCCGAGCGGGGTGCCAAGCGAACGGCGTGCGAGGGAGGATAGCACCTCGAACGTATCGGCAACTTTGCGGGACGGTGCTTCCAGTGCTGGGAAGGCCTGGTCGAGCGCGGCGCCGAAGGTGGCGAGCGCAGTGGCGGCGTCGGGCAGGCTGCGCTCACTCACTTCGACCGCGGACGCTACGAATTCACCGAGTTCCAGGCCATAAGTTTCGACAAGACTATCGCGTAGTGCCGCATCGCTCGCCGCCATGATGTCCGCGAAAGGCGCATAGAAGGGACGTGCCCGGCGTACGCGAAGCGGGTCCCGAGCGAGCCAAGCGAGTGTTGGCGGTAACCGCGGCGTGACCAACGCGTGGATGCGCGTCGCGTTTGGAAACCGCTCTTCGAAGCCGTGGAAGGTCTTGAGTACGTCGCGGACCTCGCCTGGCGAAAGCGCGCCGGCCTTAGCCTGATAGCGTTCGAGCAGACGGTGGCGGGGAGACTGGGGTGCGAAGAAGCGGGCTTCCAGATCTTCAAGTCCTTCGAAGATTATTTCCTCGAAGGCCGGGTTGGCGAGCCATGCGGGTAACCGCGCGAGGCCGTCCCAAAGCTGATAGTCGAAACCGCCTTGGGCGATCACGCCCCCCATGCCGCGGGCATCGGTCAGGGCCGGCGCGGGAGGTTTATCAGACAACATCCATCTCCAGTTTGGCCTCGAACTCATTGCCCTGCGGATCAAACACCCAGCTGGCCGCAGAAAGTGTGCCGCCGTCAAGCCGAACGATCATTAGCACCGCGAAGCTGCCGGCGAAGCGGGCATCACCCACCAGCGCCCGCATCGTCGCGAGGTCTGTGCCGCTCGGATACACCGCGAAGCTCGGATGGCTGTGCCATTCGCCAATGTAATTGTAGCGTGTGTAGCGATGCTTGGTGCGATCGAAAAAGTGCATCGCATCGCGTGCGGCCTGCAGCAGATCGACCATAAAGCGCGCGAAGCTCCCGCGACGCGCCTGGATGGTGAGCTCGGTCACGTCGAAGTCGGACGGCGCAAGCTGCTCACCGAACAGCTGTCCGCCGATCTCGCGCTTGCCGGCCTTCTCCAGCGCCGCGACGAGCCTGGCGGTCTGATCAACCGGCAGCCTTAGCCGCATCGAGCCATTCCTTGAATAAATCGAGTGCGAAGGCCCGGGCCTCGGCATCCTCTCCGCTGATGCCCGGACACCGTTCGCCGACGCTCAGCCGGATCGTGTGACCATGGCCGTCGAACAGCCAGTGCCTGCTGTAACCGAGAAGGAGCCAAGCGGAGTCCGACGGAGCGGGCGCTCCGTCGACTATGTCTAGGATGACGCGCGCCGCATGCCCGGCGGTCATGGTGACTGCGGCATCGTCCGCAACGATCGGCGCACCGTCGCCGGCGAGCATCTCGTAGCGCCGGGGACCGGGCTCTGGCGGGGCCACGCCTTGCTCATCACACCAGGCAAGAAAGGTCGCCCGCCCATTAACGAACGGCGGATCTCGATCGGGCAGCGCCGTCGCCACAAGCGCGCCAAGCCCGCCCTCGAAGACCTCGACCGACACGAACGGGCGCTCGTTCGCGTCGGCAAGAGCACCGAGGAAGAGCGCAGTTGCCGGATCGCCGGTGGCGTCGACGATGACACTGCAGTCGGCAACGGCCTCGACCTGCCAAGCGTGTGATTTGGCCGAACGCTGCCAGTTGAGATTGTTGTCGACCACGCGGATGTCGGCGCCGGGCGCGATGGCAAGAAGGCGGCGCTTGAGGCCATTGACTTTGCGGAACCCTACGTCGCGCCACTCGAGCGCGTGCCGCTCGAGATTGTCGGGGAGGAGTACGTCGCCGTCGATTAGCGTCAGGAGGCCGAGGCCGGATCGGACCAGAGATTCGGCGAGCTTGGAACCGATAGAACCTGCGCCAACGATCGCGACGCGCTTGCACTCAGCCGCTGTCGATCTCGCGGACCGCGCACCGCTCTCGTCCGGAAGCACAAGAACCCGGCGACGGTGTGTGGCGCCATCCGCCATCAGGTGGAACCCGGCAATGTCCGCCTCGCCCGTGAAGAGAATGATGGCAGCGTTCGTTTCGAGGGCCAAGTTGGCCATGTCCGACGGCAGGTCGGCGGCTGCCACCAACGCGGCCCGATCTGGCACCCCTGCGGGCGCAGACCGGGTAGAGACAAATACCGGAATATCGAAGCGCCAGTTGTGGATGTCTGCGCCTGGCGGCCGGCGAAGCAAGAGCCGGTCCTCGGCGTCATGGACGAGAATCGGCCAGACTTCGTCAGCCGCCATCCAGCGCAGTCCCACCAAGTCCAAGGCGATTCCCGCTTCGATCCGCTCGGCGCACCGTTGGCCGATCAGGACGGGATTGAGGCCCCAGTCATAGGCCTGGACCTGTCCAATCCGATGATCCGAAGGCGCGCGTTCGCCGCCTTCGCCCAGCGGGTCCTCGGTCACGAGCAAATTGTGTGCGCTACGTAGCACATCCGCCCCGGTCGCTTCTGCCGTCCAATTGTCCGGTCGCAGCTCAAGGCAGAGCACGCCCTTGCCATATTGATGAGTGGACCAGCGCGCCTCATCCTGCGGCTCGACCCAGGGTGGGACCTGCGGAAACTGGTCAGGATAGATCAGCCGGACCGGATAGCGCCGGCCGTGAGCCGAGATGATGGCTTCGGCAGCGAACCGCGCGTCGTCGAACTTCCATCGGGTGAACTCCAGCCAGTCCTCGTCGCGCGCCAGCGCTTCGACCGCCGCGCGCTCGGCAGCGAGCCGGGCAGAGTCGGTGAGCCACCAGAACCTCAAGCGAAGCCGCGCGGCTTGGTAGGAGGCGCAGCCATCGCATTGGGGAAGGTGTATCCGGCGGCCACCGGTACCGCTGCGGCGAACCCGCCATAGGTCGAGGCCTTGGCCGGCGTCGCAGTGGCCTTGAAGCGATCGCCGAACACCCGGCGCCATTGCCGTGTTGCTTCCTCGATATCGTCGGCGTCCTGCGCCCGGCGGGCGATGCCGGCATAGACCCGAACCTTCTCGATGAATTCAGTCCACTGGGCGACCGACACCTTTCCCAAGATGTCGTTCGAGCCATCCGCGGGGTCGGCGATGAATGGCTTTTGGCCAATCGAGGTATGATAGCCATAGGCGTCGTAGATATTCTCAAGCAGTTGAGCGAATGCCTCGCCGTAATGCGTCTCGCCGGTGGGCGCGTGCAGCCCGACGAGCACTTCGAGGACGAAACCCTTGGGGCGCCGACCGGTTAGCGGGTTGATTCGACGCCACCATTTGAACAGCTTCACGAGCGGCTTGAACCGGCCACCGAACCGCGTGTTCTGCGCCGAACTCCAGCTCGTGTGGACCGGGGGATTGGTAAACTTCCAAGTGCCCGTGTCGCGGTCGGGGATCATGTAGCCGTTCCATGTCGATGCGACCGGAACGATGTCCATCTCCGCCTGCCAGGTCTCGACCCGCACAGAGCGTTTATTTATTCGCTCGACCTCATAGCCGTCGCCGCCGTCTTCGAGGGCCTTACAGACCTCCTTCAGCACCGTGTCGGGATGGTCGTCGGTCGAAAAGTTCGTCACGATGATGATGTCGACATCGGGCCGCTCTTGACCATTCGACGTCGAGCGCGGGCGGATGGCAGAGTCGCGGGCATAGCTTCCTGAAAGGAAGCTGGTCACATATCGGTCCTTGAACTTCGCCTGCGTGCGCAGATGGTCGCGGATGCCGGTATGTCCGCCGGACGCCCGCGTTTTGGTTGTCGTGCTCGGCTCAATATCCTGCAGCAGTTCGATGAATCGTGTATTCGGAACGGGCATGGATCCCCCCAAGGTGTTCCCTATTCGTTTCAATATGGGAGTGCTCCTTCGGTCGCGCAAGATGCACGGTTCAAACTTGGTGGAAAGTTGTGGTGCACAATGGGGTAGAAGTTGCGGCTCAAGATTCTGATTTGCGGCATCGCCCGACGGAGCAGTCGCGCATCGGCGAAATTAGGTCAGCTGAACGATTGGCGCGAACAACATAAAATGCTCCAGAGCCCGCAATCATGATCATTCGTCATTGCCCGCTGCCATCGGCAGGTTTGCTGCGAACGTATTAAGAGTGGAGTGGGCTTTGCCCTGATCGAGCCAGTTGGGCGTCGAAGGTCGATGCACAAGGCTCTCAGTCAGGAGTGTGTCCCATGATCAAGTCGATCCCGCTGAACAAACTCGTCCAGTCTCCCCGCAATGTCCGTCGTCACAGCGATCCGGCGGCAGATGCCGAACTCAAAGCCAGCATTGCAGCGCATGGATTGCTGCAGAACCTGATCGTCCGCCCCGCTGCCAAGGGCAAATTCGAGGTCGAAGCTGGGGAGCGTCGTCGCCGCGCGATGCTTGCGCTCGCAGACGAAAAGATCTTCGCCCGCGATCACGAAGTCATGTGCTTGGTCGTCGAAGACAGCGCCGAAGCCGCCGTCGAGACCAGCCTCGCCGAGAATTTCCACCGCCTCGCCATGAACCCAGCCGATGAAGCCCAAGCTTTTGCCGCGCTTGTCGCATGCGGCGCGACCGTCGAAGACGTTGCGCGCCGTTTCGGCCTGACGGTCCGCTTTGTCGAGGGACGTCTGCGCCTCTCGACGCTTGCGCCCGTCGTATTCGAGGCACTGGCCTCCGGCCAAATCACGCTCGACATCGCCAAGGCCTTTGGTGCGACTTCCGACCAGGAAATCCAGGCCCGCGTTTTCGAGCAGGTCTCCTCGGGCTATTATGCGCCTAACCCCGACAGTGTCCGGCGTATGGTCCTGTCCGGGACGGTACGAGGCAGCGATCCGCGCGCCCGGCTCGTTGGCCGCGACGCCTACATCGCTGCAGGCGGCCGGATCGAGCGCGAACTGTTCGATGACGACGACAGCGAATCCTGGGTCGATGTTGCGCTGCTCGAAAGCCTTGCCGCCGCGAAGATGGAAGAGCAGGCCAAAGCCCTCGCCGCCGAGCAGGGTCTCGCCTGGGTCAAGCCGACGCTCGATCCCTATGCCAGCCACGACCTGGTCGAAGGGCTGGTCCGGCTTCCTGCCGAACCAGCGCCATTGACCGAAGCCGAATTGGCAAGGCTCGACGAACTCGATGCCTCCTATGACGAACATGCGGCGATCCTCGAGGATCAGGACAGTGCCGAGGAGGCTGTGGCTGCGGCCGAAGCGGCAATCGAGGCCATCGAACGCGAGTGCCAGGAAATCCGGGCCCGCCCGCCCGTCATCGCGACCGAACTCAAGGCCGAGGCGGGGATGGTCCTGGTGCTCTCGCGCGATGGCACGCCGGTTCTCCAGCCGGTGTTTTACGGCGAGCGTCAGGCTGAACCCGTCGGAGCCGACGGTGGGATCGAAGTCGTTACGGGCGATGAAGGTTCGGATAAGCGCCGGACCACCTTGTCCAAGCGCCTGGTCGACGAGCTCGCCATGCAGCGCCGCGATGTGCTGGCGCTGCACGTTGCATCCGATCCTGGTCTGGCGCTCGACATCATGGTCTTCACGCTTGCCGATGCCGACACCCACGACTGGCGGGCGCGGGCTGCGACTACGCTGCGTGCGCCTGTTCCGGCTGGCCCGATCATCGGCTTTGAATCCAAGGATGCGCCGGCGAGCAGCGCGCTTGCCGAGCTCAGGTCCAGTCTCGACGAAAGCTGGCGCGCCGGGAATGATGCGACGTCCCGCTTCGATCTCTTCCGTGTACTGCCCGATGACTGTCGCGCCGCCTGGCTGGGCTATGTCGTCGCTCGGTCGCTCGAGGCAAGCCTCAACATGGCCGGTGAGCGTCAGCTGCCGTTCCAGGATCACCTTGGCAGCCTGATCGGTATCGACATGGCCCAGTGGTGGCGCCCGACGGCGACCAATTATTTCGATCGGGTGTCGAAGCAGGTGATCCTCGATGCGCTGACCGATGTCGGCGGTCTCGAACTCTCCTCGCGTTTTGCCTCGGTCAAGAAGGGTGACCTCGCGATGAGCGCCGAGCGCGTCTTCGCTGGCACCTACATCACCGAAGTCGAAGTTCGCGAGAAGGCCCTGGCTTGGGTGCCTGAGGTCATGCGGTTTGCCTCCGCTGCTCCGGAGGCTGGCGAAGTCGACATCGACGCAAGCGACGCTCAGCCTGGTGTCGACGGCGAAATCCATACCCCCCGCGAACTGGCCGCCTGACCTCCTCCTGACAGGCTCGGCCACTCGCACCTCGAGAAGCGGTCCTTCGTCTCACGCCGGAGGGCCGCTTCCTTTTTGGGAGAAGAGCAGAGGGGGCTCGGGACCCTGTGGTACTGACCGGCGAACCCGTCGCCGATTGTCCAGATGCCGCAATCAGGAGAACCATCATGGCCTATCGCAAGGAGCAGGGCGGCGGCCTGTCGCCCGCCACCCGTATCACCCAGGAAATCATCGCCCGTTTGGAAGCAGGCACGAAGCCGTGGATAAAGCCGTGGCGCGGCGTGCCCGTTTCCCGGCCCCTGCGGGCCTGCGGAATTCCGTACCGGGGCATGAATGTGTTCTGGCTGTGGATGGTCGCCGACATGTGCGGCTACGCCTCGCCGTTCTGGATGACCTACAACCAGGCAAAATCGCTCGGCGCCCAGGTCCGCAAGGGCGAAAAGTCGACGATCGCGATCTTCTACAAGAGCTACACCAAGGAGGTGGAAGCCCCCGATACCGGCGAAAAGACCGACGAGGCCCGCCGGGTACTGAAGGCCTATCCGGTCTTCAATGCCGATCAGGTCGAGGGTCTGCCCGAGCGCTTTCATCCGGCCGCGACGTTGGAACTGGTCGAGCCTGAAGGGCGCGAGGCTGACCTCGACGCCTTCTTTGCTGCCATCCCGGTCAATTTGCGTCATCAGGGCTGCGAAGCCTATTACGAGCCGACCGCGGATCGCGTCACGATGCCGCCGGCCAGCCTGTTTGGCGGCTTCGATCACTACTACGCCACGCTCGCCCACGAACTGTCGCACTGGACCGGACATACCAGCCGCCTGGGGCGTGATCTCAAGAACCGTTTCGGAACGGCAGCCTATGCCGCCGAGGAACTTGTCGCCGAACTATCGAGCGCCATGCTGGGCGCCGAGCTGGGGCTGCCGGTCACGCACCTCGACAGCCACGCAAGCTATATCGAGCATTGGCTCAAGCTTCTGAAAGACGATGACCGCGCCATCCTGACCGCTGCAACCAAGGCCGAAGAAGCCGCGAGTCTGCTGCTGAAGCTTGGCGGGAGGGTCACCCCTGACCAGTTTGACGATGCGTCAGACGACGCTGCGCTCGCGGCCTGAGGGAGGATATCATGGGCCGTTCGGTCAGCTATCCCAGCGGCGCAATCGTCGCCTTCACAGTGCTCGAGGTCGAAGCCGAGGACGACTGGGAATTCGAGTACGAATGGCTGCGTAACGATCTGTGCGAGCGGGCCGCCAAAGCCTTCCCGTCGCTGATCCCGCATGATGGCTGGCGCGGACGGGAGGACCGGATCCTCATGCACAACGCCTATGCGGATTTCGGCGTGTCGGTCTATGGCGGGCTGGTTGCCGTCTGGATCGTCGAACGCGATGATGGGGCCTATTGGGACGCCGATTGGCGCACGGCCCGCTCACCGCGGGCACAGCGCTGGCTGTCGCAGATCGCATCCCGTTTCGATGCCTTGTTCGGCGACTACGATTGCCTCGGGCACATGTCGAACGGCGAGGGGGTCTACACCAAGCGCGCAGCTTGAGGTTTGCGAGTTGGTGAGGCGCAGTGCTGGGTTGCCATCCCTGACTGCACTTTGCCGGCCGCTCATGGTCTGTCGCCATGCGAGAGAGGCCCTGGGCCAGCCGCCAGTCTTGCGCAACCCGGCTTGGGCGGGCCCGTGTTGGCCTTGGCCCTTCAGGCTCAAGGCCTGCCCGCGCCAGCCCGCCAAGCCGGGTTTCCCCTCGCGGGTGCGCAATCCTGCCTGAAGCTGGCCCTGACGGGCTCTCGCTGGCGCAGCCATGAACGGGTGCGTCGGCCTCACGCCAGTCAGGAGGACTTCCCCATGCACACGTCATTTGCCGATCAACTCGCCGGGCTCGATCTTGCCGGCTTTTCCATCGGTCCTGCTCCCGTATCGACAAGCGATTTCCCGGTCCGCGAAGCGGTCGTCCAAACCCTCGAAGCGGTCTGGTCCGATCTTTTCGCCATGGTGTCCGGCACCGCTCTTGAAGCCGACGCCGAGGATCTTGGCTGGGCCTTCGTCAACATCTTCCACCGCTCGGCGGAACGCAAATCGACAGCTCTCGACCGGGCGACCGACGAGGTCCGCGCGCTGATTGCTACGGCCGACGGATCCGAGGTCCACACCCATGACCTTGAGACCCAGGTCGAGCGGGCGCAATGCGCCGAGAGCTCGATGCTGGCGCTCGAGGAGATGCGCGAAGTCGCAGCAGCCCTTTACCTCAACGAGTTCGGTTCCTCCTGGAAGCCGGTCTCCAGTTCGCGCTTCAATCACAGCGCCATGCTGACCTCGGCGCTCGTCGAAGGGCGCGACTTCCTGCGCGCCCGTGCCGAGGCCAAGTGCCGTGCAGCGATGCCCGAAGGAACCCCGGTCGTCTTCGCTGGTGGGCGCACCCGTCATGCCACCGAAGACGATGCACTGATCTTCGGCAACAACGTCTGGGCCACCCTCGACAAGGTCCGCGACCGCGTGCCTGACATGGTGCTCATCCATGGCGGCGACACCAAAGGCGTCGACCGCCTGGCATCGAGCTGGGCGGAACGGCGCGGCATCCCGCAGGTCACGTTCTCGCTCGACATGCGGCTGGGCGCTCGTGCTGGCTTCAAGCGCAACGAGCGGATGCTCTCCCTCGATCCGCGCTACGTCATCGCCTTTCCCGGTAACGGCGTGCTCGAACGTCTGGTCATCGAAGCCAAGGCCCGGCGGATCACCGTGGTCGATCGGCGCGGGCCCCTTGGCACCAATCCGAAGAGCACTTCGGCAGCCACTGACTGAGGTCATGCAATTCCTCGCGCCAGCGCCGGGTCGGTGCTGGCGTCGCCCATCAGAGGAAAGGCGCGCGCCTGTCAGTTTGAGCCAGCGGAGGTCGTTGGCTCCTTTCTACAGGAGGCAGTTCATGATCGATATCGAGGCTGTGATGGCCGATTTTGCCGTTCGCCAGGCCGAGCGGCAGATGCAGGTTGCTGAAGAGATTCAGCAGCTCAAGGTCGCCATTCTTCCGCGCTTGCAGGATGCCGGCATCGCCCGTGTCGAGATCCGCTTTGACGGCTGCGGCGACAGCGGTGCCGTTGAAGAATGTGCATGCCTCGATGCAGCCGGCGCGGGGATCCCTTGCCCGGATGTGACCCTCTTGAAAGGCGAAGCAGACAGCGTTGATCGTACCGGTTCCAGAGAGCCGCAATCACTCGGGCAGGCACTCGAACAGCTGACCTACCTGGCGCTCGAACGTCACCATCCTGGCTGGGAGATCAACGACGGTGCCTGCGGCGAACTGGTGATTGATGTGGCTGAGGCGACTTTCGTGCTCGACTGCAGTCTGCGCTTCATCGCCACCGATGATCATTCGACCGAGCTCTAGGAGATCAAGCATGGCCCACTGCTACTACCACGCTCTCTCGTCGGTCCGGAAATGGGGCGGCACGGTCGATGACTATCTCCCGCTGCACCAGTGGTTCGACCAGTCCAAGGCAATCCTGGCAGACCCACGGCACCGCGCGCTGCGGCACCATGCCGAGGGGATATTCATGCTCGAAACCCTGTTCGGCGAGACCCTCGTCAATGCCGATGGCCGGGTCGTTCCGGTGCGTCTGGTCGGCGAACAGCACGTACGCGAAGACCTGGGCTCGATCCCCTCCTTTGCCGATTGGGCGCGCTTGATCACGCCGCAGGCCTGGATGCTTCGAGGCAACCATCTGGACGGCGCTGAAGGGGTGACGGTCGACATGCCTCTCCCCGACGAAGCAGTTTCGTCCAGGAATGAGACACCGGTTGGAGGAGCGGTCAGTACCGTAATCTAGGAAGGGGTTCTCCCGTGGAAGGTCGGAAAGGGATGATCCAGCCAAGACCGGATGGAAAACGAGTCGGGGCAAACCTGTTCAAGGCATCCAGCTCCACCCGGCTTCGATGCAAACCTGTCCCTGAACCACCCCCCGTCGAGACGCGCAACCCGGATCAGGTCCGACCGAGTTGCCGGGCACGATTTTGCGCATCGCTGGTGCCGAAAACCGGTTCCCACTTTTCGGCGCGATGCTGCGTGCCCGACTGCCCGCACCACCCGAACCAGTTCCGGGTTTCCCTTCGGTGCGCTTCGCCGCGGGGCGCTTCTGCTCGGGTTTTGCAGCCGGGATGGCCCCGGATTGCTCGATCAGGAGAAAGCCCATGACCAATCTCGTTATCCTCGTTGGCCGCATCGCTCGCGACCCCGAAACCCGCACCACCCAGGGTGGAACCAGCATCACCTCGATCTCGGTCGTGACCGACCGTCCCGCCCGCAAGGATGGCAAGACCTACAAGGACGAAAACGGCTACACCGCCAAGGACAGCGAATTCCACCGGATCACTTGCTTCAACGGCCTCGGCCAGAATGTGGCCAAGTATTGCACCAAGGGCCAGCTCGTGACGGTCGAAGGGCGCATCCACTACACCCAGTGGGAAGATCAGAGCGGCACCAAGCGCTACGGCTGCGAGATCATCGCCGACAAGGTCGACTTCCTCACCAAGGGCCGCTCCGGCAGCAACGAAGGTGCTCCCGATATCGATGAGGACTGAATGTCCTTGCCTCACGACAAGGCCCCGGTGGCAGACGCCATCGGGGCCTTTTCTTTTGTACGCCGGCGATGCGGCGGCGCGGGGCATCGAACCCCTTGCCGCCGCCGGATGGGTTTTACGAGGGAGCAATCCGCTTCAGCGTTTCCTCGACCCCGAGCGCCATCGATGCGCGAACGATCTGGCGCAACTGCGCCGGATCGATCGTCTCCGCGCCGCACTCGATCAGTAGCTTTCCGAGTTCGGTCGCTGCTTCTTCGCGGAGACGCGCCTCCTCGTTCTCGAGTTGGGCACGCTGTTCACGCAGCTTCTTCAAGGCATCGCGGGCAGTAGGTTTGGACCTGGCCATAGTGCTTCCTTCTTGCTGGCCGTTGGTCCCCTCCGCTGCCGATCTTGGCACTGCGGGCGCATGTAGGAAAATGTTTTGTGGGGCAGGCGTTGCGCTTCTGCGCAGGCGTTGGAGAGGTCTCTCTCGCAGAAAGACCAAGTGTGATGCGGGCTTTGGGGCTGCGTCAAGGACGACGGGGCCCCACCATTTTTACCGGGCAAGCCCGGCAAAAATCGTTGCCCCCATCGCCGCTTCGCGGCCGCTATCGCGGTCCCTGACCCAGCCCGTCACCCACATCCTTCGCAGCTCCTGATGCGACGCATCGAACATCAGGAGGAAAGAACATGTACGCTTCACTGAACATTGCCGCTGCTGGTCCCGCCGCCGATCAGGCAGCCTTCGTTGCTGCCCTGGATCAGGCCCATGCCCGGTCCCTTCACAGCTACTTCACACAGTACGTCCTGACCGATGACGAGGCAGGCTATATCGCGGTCGATGAAGGCGACTACGGCGCCTTGCCCAAGGCCATGCTGGACCGTGTCATCGATACTGTGCCGGGCCGTCTCAGCGATGAATTCTGACTCGCCGGTTTGGGAGGAAGTCCGTCAGGGCTTCCTCCTTTCTTTTTGCTCGTAGACCGTTTCGGCATCCCTCGGCCGGTACGGGGAGGCGGATTACCAGCGTCAGTCGGGGGTATCGGGACGGTCGAGATCGGCGAGCCGTTCCGGCATACCCAGAACCTTCAACGCTGCGGCCTCAATGGCTTCTGCCTGTGTCGGGAAGGCCTCGGAAGAACTGATCGACACCCCGTTCGGGTAAGTGACTGTCGCCTGGAAGCCGTTGCCCTTCGGTGTCGCACTCAATGTGACCTGGCCCATGCGGCGCCTCCTTTCTGTCCGGAATATTGGCTGCAACATAGGCGTCGATCCCGTCTGTGCCTATCGCGATCCGCTGATCGGCTAGTTGCCGAGGACCCTGGGAATGGGGATCGCTAAACGCATCATCCGTTACAGGATCAATAGCTGGTTCCTGTCCTCGCAGTTGGGGACAGTTGGGCACACCGTACGCGACAAATCGCTGGATCAACTGGCAGAAAAACACGAAATTCCAGATGCATGGATCGAAATCTGCGAAATGGCAGCTTCTCCGTCAAAAATGACGTGGGCGAGGGGAGTTACGTGGATTTGACCAAAGCGAGGCCGAGAATGGCGGAATTCGGCAGTCCTATATGTTCTTGACATGTTCTTGAATCTGACTTAGCTTCTACCTCGCCTTTCGCAGTGTGAACCGGGCTCCTGACCACAAGGAGTCCGTGCATGACACGGCCAATCTGTCTCCAGGTTTACATCTCCAGCGAGCTCAGCTCGATGATCCGCAAGGCTGCCAAGGCCAAAGGGATCAGCATGAGCGAGTGGGTTCGCGCCTTGCTCGCCAATGCCTGCACCGAGGACGAGCTTGCCTCGCGGCTCGACGCTTCCATTGAGCGAATTTCCCGCCGCTCGGTGTTCCTCATGGTCGGGGTTGATGCGCTGCTGGCAGGGCACCCCGACCACGCGCTGCGCGGTCGGGCTCACCAGGCGTACGTGCGCAAATGTAAGGAACTCGGTCTTTCCACAGCCGCTGGCGAGGGAGGCTCCGATGAAGCGTAATCTCGTCAACTTCACTCGTGGCAGCCAGCTGCTCGGACACTTCAGCTTCATGTTCGCGGCGGGTCTCAAGGGCCCATTGATTGTCGCCGCGCTCGTGATCTCATGGACCTCCTGGTGGACCATTTCGGCAGGCCTCACCGACCATGAAGTCTACCTCGTCTGGATGCGGATCTATGCTGCCATCTACGGCTTCATGGAGTTCGATCCCGCCAAGCGGATCACCCTGGAAACTGCCTTTGGCGCGACCATCCAGTTTCCGATTGCCCAGCTCGAAAGCTATCCGCCGGTGGTCCATGCGTGGGAGAAGCTGACTGCGCTTCTGACCAGTGCCTTATGGCGGTCCGGCTTCCTCTTGGTCCCCGCCTTTGCCGTCTTTTACTGGTTCGCCGAGCGGTTCGGCGGCCGCTCCAAGGAACGCAAACATGAGCGCGGCGCGATGCTGGTTACGCTTCCCGAACTCGTCGATGAATTGACCGCGCACAACCGGCGCGAGCGCACCCGTGAGCTCGATTCCGCGCTGGGCTGGAAATGGCGGCTCAGTCTGCCGCGAGAGATCGCCCAGGTCTTTCCCTATCGGCCATCGCATATCGCCACGGTCTCCTATCCGTGGCGGCTCGAACAAAGCCACGCAATGCTCATTGGCACCACCGGCATGGGCAAGACCGTGGCGATCTCCGACATGATTGCGGAGGCAAGAGCAAAGCGCCAGCGCTGCGTGGTCTTCGACCTGACCGGCGCCTTTATCGAGCACTTCCATGCGGCCCATTGCGACATCATCCTGAACCCGCTCGATGCGCGTTGCCCCCAGTGGAGCCTGTTTGACGAATGCCGTTCTGAAGGTGAGTTCTGGGCCGCAGCGGACGCCCTCGTGCCCCACGACGGGGGCGGTGAAGCCCAGTTCTGGGTGATCGCTGCACGGGCCCTGTTCGTCGAATTCTGCCTCAAACTCGTGGCCGAGGGCAGAGCGACTAACGACGCCCTGGCCCGTGAGCTCATGACTGCGGACCTGTCGCGCGTGCATGCCATGATGCGCGGTACTATCGCCGATCCGCTGACCGCGCCGGAAGCCGCCCGCATGGCGGAATCGATCCGGGCCGTTTTCAACGTGAACGCCAAGGCGCTCAAGCTGCTGCCGGCTGCCGGACCTCGTTTCTCGGTTCGCCAGTGGATCGAGGACGGGGCCGATAGCGCTCGAGGCAAAGGCTCGATCCTGTTCATTTCGGCTCGCTATGTCGACATGAGCGTCTGCGCGCAGTTGCTTACGCTCTGGCTCGACACGGCCATGAACACGCTGATGACGATGCCCCGCACCCGCGATCTCAAGTGCTGGTTCTTCGTCGATGAGCTGGGCGCATTGCACCGCCTGCCGGCCCTCGAGAAAGGCTTGCAGACGGCGCGCAATTTCGGCGGCGCGATTGTTCTTGGCCTGCACGCCTATGCCAAGCTCAAGGAGGTCTACGGCGAGAACATGGCGATGACGCTGGCATCGCTTGCCCGGACCAAACTGATCCTTGGAACCGCCGACCGCGAAACGGCCACCTGGTGCTCCGACTTCATTGGCCATCGCCAGGTCAGGGACATGGAAGAGGGCTACACCTACGGCTACAACAATGCCCGTGATGCGGTCAGCCTTACCCCGCGCAAGCACATCGAGCCGCTCCTGCTACCCGACCAGCTGATGAACCTGCCGCGCCTGTCAGGGTACATCAAGTTCCCCGACGGCTTTCCCGCCGCACCGATCAAGCTGAAGCCCGTCGACCGACCCAAGCGGGCGGAGACCTTCATTGCTAGGGTCAAGGAAAGCCCGAAGGCAAGGGTCACGGTGCCCCATCCGGCGGTGGAGCAGGCCGAGCAGAAGGCAGCGCCAACAGGCAGCGAGCATCCCTCGTCCAACGATGACGGAGCGGGCAAGCCGGTCGTCCCGAAGCAGGGAGAACTGGCCCTGGATCAGGGACCGAAAGCCGCGCCGAGACAGGAGCCTGACGCGCCTGCCAAGGATCTTGGTCGAGCAGTGGAACACCCACCCGGCAAGCGGACCAAAGAGCGGGAACCGGCAGCTCGTTCCGGGCAGGAGAAGGCGGGCAAGGCCAGGAAGGAGCGATCGAATACCAGAACCGATGCTCCGCCGCAAAAGGCTGGACCTTCCGCCCGCCCACTTCTCCCGACAGGCGAAGCCGCTGCAGTCCCGGATCAGACGGCTGCTGCAAAGAGCGCTGCCCGGCCCGGCACGCCCGACACGAAGGCGCTGCAAGAGGGCAAGCCGGACAACCCGAAGAGCCAAGGCTCCAGCGATGCCGCCGCGCGCAAGCTGATGATCGAGGATGGTCTGCGGGAGCACGAGCCTCCGCCGATCACTGGTCCCGATCTTGGCGACATGGAGATGTGAACATGTCGCTGACTGCCTCGGGATGGCGGATTGATCGATGCTGTCGGTAGCCAATGTCCGCACCGCAGGCGGTGCGGCCAACTACTTCGCTGCCGACAATTACTACACGCGGGCTGATGCAGATCGTTCGGGTGAATGGCTGGGCAAGGGCGCTGCGGCGCTCGGGCTTACTGGTTCCGTAGACGCGCGGCAGTTCGAGGCGGTCCTTAAAGGACTGCTGCCCGATGGTAGCCGCGTCGGCAGTGACAACCGGGCGCACCGGGCGGGGACCGACCTCACCTTTTCGATGCCGAAAAGCTGGTCAGTCCTCGCTCTGGTGGGTGGCGACAAACGGATCCTCGATGTCTATGCGTCGGCCATCCGGGAAACCCTGCGCTGGGCCGAGAAGAACCTTGCCGAGACCCGGATGGAGGTTCGAGGCAGAGAGCGTGCGGTCCAGACCGGCAACCTTGCGATCGCGCTCTTCCAGCACGACACCAACCGCAACCAGGAGCCCAACGCCCACTTCCATGCCGTCATTGCCAATGTGACGCGAGGGGCCGATGGTAAATGGCGGGCGCTGCGCAATGACAAGCTCTGGCAGCACAATACTTTGCTCAATGCCATGACGATGGCGCGGTTTCGGCTAAGCGTCGAGAAGCTCGGTTACGAGGTCGGGGAGTTCGGCAAGCACGGCAATTTCGAGGCCGTCGGTGTACCCAAAGACGTGCGCGATGCCTTCAGTTCGCGGCGGGTGGAGATTCTCGACCGCCTGGCAACGATGGAAGGAAGGGGGCTCGCTGCTCGCAACGCAGCAAACCTCATGACCCGGGCCGACAAGGGGCGGATCGAGGATCGCGATGCACTGCGGCAGCAGTGGCGGGATACGTCCACAAGGCTGGGCTTTGATCCCGCCATGGTCATTGCCAGGGCCAATGCCCGCAGCGCGCAGGACCTTGGCAATTTGACTGGTGTTGGGTCCACGATGCGCGCGCTCGTCCGCAATGTTCAGGCCCTCGCAACCACCTTTGCCGAACGGCTCGGCCTGCGGGAAGGCGACCCGCTGATACCGGCCCGGCTGACAAATCGCAGTGTCGAGCAGGTCGCTGCAATTCATGCAGTCGCCTCGGCTGTGCGGCATTTGGGCGAGCGGGAGGCGGCCTTCACCCGGGCCGAGATCTTCCGCGCAGCGCTTGGCTTTGCGCTCCCGACTTCACTTGCAGACATTGAGCACCGCGTCGACCAGCTGCTCCGCCAGGGACATCTGGAGAAGGGCAGGGGCGCCGACCGGGAACTGCTGACGACACGCGATGCCATCAGCCTCGAACAGCGCATCATCGCCGGGGTTGAAGACGGGCGCGGCGCCGCTCCGGCGATTGTTTCTCCCGACCTCGCCGGGGCCCGTCTGCAGGCCCTGTCCCAGATCAAATACGGCATGACCTTGAACGCGGGACAGGAAGGGGCAGGGCGTTTGCTGCTTGGCTCGAACAACCGCATCGTCGCGATCCAGGGCGTCGCGGGGGCAGGCAAGAGCACGGTCCTCAAACCTGTCGCCGATATCCTGCGCGAGGAGGGCAGGGGTGTGCTTGGGCTCGCGGTGCAGAACACGCTGGTCCAGATGCTCGAGCGCGACACGGGTATTCCATCGATGACGGTGTCGCGGTTCCTCGCCCGGCACCGCGATCTCCTTGAAGGGGCCGATGCGGACCGTCTCGCCGAGGCGCGGGCCGACATGCGCGGCACCGTCGTGCTGCTCGATGAGGCATCAATGGTCGGCAATGCCGACAAGGAGAAGCTCGTGCGGCTGGCAAACCTGCTCGAGCTCGGCCGCTTTGCCAGCATTGGCGACCGCAAGCAGTTGGGTGCCGTCGATGCTGGAAAGCCATTCGATGTGATGCAGCAGGCCGGCATCGAGACTGCGG
Source organism: Novosphingobium sp. MD-1 (assembly GCF_001014975.1). Taxonomy (GTDB): domain Bacteria; phylum Pseudomonadota; class Alphaproteobacteria; order Sphingomonadales; family Sphingomonadaceae; genus Novosphingobium. The sequence goes on from NZ_BBXA01000030.1 coordinate 292,978, forward strand.
TGATGGGCACCAATCTTCGCGCGCGCAGCGAAGGCCTGCGTGAAGCCCAACTGGCAGCGCAAGAAGGGCGCATCGAAGACGCCATGCGCCATTTGGCACCCCAGGTGATTGAGGCGGGGAATGATGCTGCTGTCGAAGCTGCCGCAGCCTGGCTGTCCCTGTCGACAGCCGAGCGCGAGGCAACCGCAATCTATGCCTCAGGCCGAAACCTGCGCAGCGCCGTGAACGATGCGGTGCAGACCGGCCTCAAATCCAGCGGCGAGCTTGGTCCTGAAACCATGCAGCTCCGGACCCTTTCGCGCGTCAATGTGACCCGCGAGGAGCTGCGCTATGCGAGCACCTATGCGCCCGGCATGGTGGTCGATGTCGCGCGGCGTCAGCGCAGCCAGGGCCTTGCAGCAGGCGAATACCGTGTGGTCGGAACCGATGTGGCACGCGAGCGGGTCACGCTGGAGAACGCGCGTGGCCGCCAGTTCGAGTTTCGTCCCGGTCAGATCAGGCCGCAAGGTGAGCAGGATCCGCTGCGCCTGTTCGAAGTTCGCGCCCTCGACATTTACACCGGAGACAAGGTCCGGTGGACCGAGACCGATCACCAGCGGGGCCTCCTCAATGCCGACCAGGCCCGGATTGTCGCAATCGACAATGAGGCTGTCGTGGTAAAGACATCCTTGGGCGCAGAGCACAGGCTGGAACAGGGCGACCCGATGCTTCGCCGTCTCGATCTTGCCTATGCGCTCAATGCCCATATGGCTCAGGGGCTGACCTCTGATCGCGGCATTGCTGTCATGGACAGCCGCGAGCGCAATCTGGCCAATCAGCAGACGTTCCTGGTGACAGTCACGCGCCTGCGCGATGGTCTCACGCTATATGTCGATAATGCTGGCAAGCTCGAAGCGGCGGTCGAGCACAATGCCGGCATGAAGCGCTCGGCACTCGAAACGGTCGATCTTCTCCGCGATGCGGCAGCCAAAGGGCAGGCCAAAGATCGTGTGGCTCCAGCACCGGAACGCAAGCCGCCAGAACTTGACCGGTCGATCACGAAGCCGTTCGAGATCGGCATCTAGCGTCCCACTAGCCTCATGCGTCCGCACATGGCCGGTTGACGTGAAGTTCTTTATTTGTTCTCATTGACCCATGCCCCGAATCTCCGATGATATCCTCCTAACTCATCTCGAAGTCGCGCTGGCCGTTGCGCCGGAGCACACGCTCGTCCGTCTCAATGCCGATGATCCACGCGCCCAGCGCAGCGCCAGGGTCGATCTGGCTCGTCATCTGGTCGAACGCATGCGCGGTTTCACCATCGAAGGCGACAGCCAGGGCTGCCCAGGCGCGCAGCCGTGCCTGTTTCCGGGCGATCTGTCGCCGATCGGATGAACTGGTCGTCTTGTCGAGGAGGGTTACTGTAGTGGCCGGTCCGGGGCGTTGGAGCTCAGCTGGACAATTCGCTCGGCGATAGCCTGCCATGTCCGAATGCCCGCCTCGTCGCCAGCAAGTGCGAGCGCCCCAATCTGCTCGGCGACGTGCAAGGGAGCCTTGTCCCCATGAGTTTGCAAGACATCGTTGGCGCAGGCCCAGAGCTCCCAGTCGCTCAGCATCAGCCCAGCAGGCTGACGACACCGCCAACCGTCGCATATAGGCCATAGGCGACGAAGGCTGCGGCAAGGAGGAATTCGAGCCGGAGTTTGAATGCAGTCGGTCGAGGCTTTCCGGCAGGCCATATCTGGTCGCAGGCAAATCCGTTGAACCCTGAACGCTCCCCGACCACTTCGACGCGGGCACCGATGAATTTCCGTACCTGGCGGGTGTTGTCGAGTTCCCAAGTCCCGCCACCATCGGTGCGCAGCACCGGACCGTTGGCCGCCCATTCGACGATGCCGGTCAGATGCGTGGTGCTGCTCACCGGCAAGCCGGGCCTTTCCAGTAGCGATCCCAGCGCAGGACAGTGCCGGTCTTGATCATGGCGCATGACAGATCGGCACCTGACGGCAGACGGCACCAGGCAGCGGTCCTGTTTCCGCCTGCGGACCCCTCGGAGCGGCATGTCAGCCGCGGACCTCTGACCACCACATGACCGGTCGAAATTGTTCCCTTCGCGCCGCCCATTAGCTGTACAAGGGCGTCGCGCGCCTCAATTGCCTTGGCATTTGGGCAGGGCTGATTGGTGCGGCAGGTGCCGTCCATTTCCCGGGCCGCGATGCCGGCGATCCGCAGGTGAGGGCCTTCCGCACACCAGACCGGACCGTCTCCATCCCAGACATGAGTCGGTGTGCAGGTAAAGGTCTGTCCGGAAGCGACGATCGAAGCGGCAAGGAGGGCAAGCATCAGAGAACCACCTTAGAGCGCCCGTCCGAACCAGAGAACCCGTCCGACGATATTGAGCGTGCGTTTCTCGAGGCCGCGCCAGCTTGGATAGGCCGGGTTGTCGCTCAGAACCGACGCCCGCTTGCCCTGCGGTTCGAGGGCAATGCGCTTTACGCTCAACATGTCGTCCATCCGCAGGACATAGATCCCGTCTCTCAGCCGCGACTGGCCATCTCCGAGATCGACCATAACCTCGTCGCCATCGTGGAGGGTGGGCTCCATGGAGTCCCCATGGACCGCGATAATCGAGAGGCTCGATGCCTTGCTCGCGGTCAGTCGGCGAAGCCACTTCTCGTCGAAGCCGAACTGCGCGGATTTGGCTTCCATTTCGGCCAGAGCGCCATGGCCGGCCGATGCCTCGACATTGAGCAAAGGCACATGGACCAGTTCGACCACCGGGCCTGAGCGGCGGGCAGGGGCTCCAAGAACCTTCTCATCGACCCCGAAAAATCGTGCCAGAACCGAGCGGTCCTGCTCGTCCAGCTGCCTCGGGCTGCCGCGCCGAATATACTGCTGGATGTAAGCGGCATTGCGCCCCAACAGGCGCGAAACCGAAGAGTAATTCACCCCTCGTTGCTGGATCAGTTCGTCCAGGGCTCTGCGTGCGTCGTCCATGACTGCTAGTCCTATCGCGGGCACCTAGGAAAAACGATCCTAGACTCTAGGAAGCCTTCCTAGTAAGAACATAACAAGAACGCAAGCTTAAAGCGAGTCTATGGCGATGGAGCTATTGGAGCAGATCGAGGCATATCTGGCGCAAACACGGACGTCGCCGAGCACCTTTGGTCGGCACGTCGTGGCAGATCCTCGCTTCGTTCACGACCTTCGGGATGGGCGCAGGCCGCGCCGCAAGACCTGCCAGAAAGTGTCCGAATTTCTTGCTAGCTCAGAGGCAGTTAGCCGCAGGTAGATTAGCGAAACCGGGGCCATCAGCTTTCCGAATCTCGTTGCCTTGCCATCAAGCATCCATTACGCCTACCCATACAGAAACTGGTTTAGCCCAGTTTCTTGGGGGATCTGGGGATGGACAGCGATTCGGGATTGAGGCGCGGGGTTGAGAGCCGCCTCGAATTCATCGAATTCAGGCTCTTCTGGGAAGGGCATGTCAACCGCAGTGACTTGATCGACGTTTTCGGCGTTTCGATCAACCAGGCTTCGACGGATCTGAACAGATATCTCGGCCTGGCCGAAGCCAACATGGTCTACGACAAGAGCGCCAGAACTTACGTTCGTACCTCGTCTTTCACTCCCGTATTCCACCAGCCCGACGCAGCCCAATATCTCTCCCAGCTCAGATCGCTCTCGGATGGGATCATTGCCGCCGACGACAGCTGGATTGGGGGCTTGCCGAGTTTCGCCTGTGCACCGGCGCCCGCCCGTGGTGTCTCGCCCAAAATTCTGAGGGCCATCGTAACGGCGATCAAGCGGCACGAGGCGATTGAGGTCTTCTACCAATCGATGTCATCCCCTGAGCCTGCTTGGCGGTGGATCGAACCTCATGCCTTGGTGTTTGACGGCTTCAGATGGCATGCTCGGGCGCATTGCCCACGCAGCAGCACCTTCAAGGACTTTGTTCTCTCGCGCATCACCGATACGCGCTTATCGAAGCCGGCAGATGCTATGCCTTCCGGCGATAGCGAATGGGAAGAGCAGGTCGAGCTCCAGATCGCGCCTCATCCCGCATTGAGTGCCGGTCAGCGCAAGGCGATCGAGCTCGATTACGGAATGGAAAGGGGCGTGACGACCATCCCGGTCCGAAGGGCTCTTCTCTACTATGCACTGAAGCGTCTGGGCCTCGACACCGACCCAGCTGCCAGGTCACCACAGGATCAGCAAATCGTCCTGCTAAATCGGGAGGCGATCCATGCAGATCATTGATAACAGTTCCCATCTGTGGGGTGACGATCTCAAACGGGCCTTGACCAAGGGCTCGCGGGTGAAGATCGCCGCCTCCTGTTTCTCGATCTATGCCTTCGAGGCGCTCAAGTCCGAGCTCTCCAGGATTGACAGTCTACAGTTCATTTTTACCGCACCTACGTTCACTCCGAACGGTGCAACCGATCGGCTCACCAAGGAACGACGGGAGTTCTTCATCCCGAAAGCTCGGCGAGAGAGCGGGCTGTATGGAACCGAATTTGAGATCCAGCTTCGTAACAAGCTGACGCAGCGCGCCGTGGCACGCGAATGCGCCGACTGGATCCGCAAGAAGGCAAAGTTCCGGTCCAACGGGACCAAGGCGCCGATGCAGCAGTTCATGCATGTGGGCGGCGCGGCTGATGCTGTGGCCTACATGCCCATCAGCGGATTCACTGCGGTCGACCTGGGCTACCAGAAGGGCGATGCCGTCTCGAATTTCGTCACGCGATTTGACGACCCGAGCCATGCGCAGATGTACCTGCAGCTGTTCGACCAGATCTGGGCAGACCCGGAGAAGTTGCAGGACGTCACGAACGCCATCTGCGACCATATCGAGTCCGTTTATCAGGAGAATGCGCCCGAGCGCATCTACTTCATGATGCTCTACAATATCTTCCGGGACTTCCTCGAGGAGGTCGATGAAGATGTCCTGCCAAACGACCTTACCGGCTACCGGGATAGCGTGGTCTGGAATAAGCTGTTCAATTATCAGAAGGATGCAGCGACCGGCATCATCAACAAGCTCGAGACCTACAACGGCTGCATTCTGGCTGACTCTGTGGGTCTAGGCAAAACCTTCACCGCGCTTGCAGTGATCAAATATTATGAGCTCCGGAACCGGTCTGTCCTGGTGCTTTGCCCCAAGAAGCTCGCGGACAACTGGCGCAACTACAACACCAACCTGACCACTAACATGTTCGCCAGGGACCGGCTTAACTATGATGTCCTATGCCACACCGATCTGTCCCGCACCTCCGGGGAATCCTTCGGCATCCCGTTGAACAGGGTGAACTGGGGCAATTACGACCTGGTCGTCATCGACGAATCCCACAACTTCCGGAACAATGACGTCTTCAAGGATCGGGAGACGCGCTACCAGAAGCTGATGAACAAGGTCATCCGCGCGGGCGTGAAGACCAAGGTCCTGATGCTCTCGGCAACGCCGGTGAACAACCGCTTCACCGATCTGCGCAACCAGCTCGCACTGGCCTACGAGGGGCAGTCCGAGGCGCTCAGCAAGAACCTGAAGACCGACACCAGCATTGAAGAGATCTTCCGCCGGGCTCAGAAGGCATTCAACGAATGGACATCGCTGCCTCCCGAGGAGCGGACGGCGGCCTCAATCCTCAAGACGCTGGACTTCGACTTCTTCGAACTGCTTGATTCCGTGACCATTGCCCGGTCCCGCAAGCACATCGAGACCTTCTACGACACGAAAGATATCGGCAAATTCCCGCAGCGCCGGAAGCCGCTCTCGTTCCATTGCCCGATTACCCAGCGGCCCGACGTGATGGGGCTGAACGACATCTTCACGCAGCTGTCGGTGTTGAAGCTCGCGGTCTATGCGCCCATCAGCTACATCCTACCTAGCCGCCTGCGGAAGTACGAAGAAATCTACGACACGCAGGTCGAGGGTGGCCGCGGCAAACTGCGTCAGGCAGACCGGGAGCGCAGCCTCCAGGCGCTGATGACCACCAATCTTCTAAAGCGGCTCGAGAGTTCGGTCGCTGCATTCCGACTGACGCTGCGATCCCTCGGCGCCAACATTTCACGCACGTTGAGCGCTATCGAAGAGTTTGAGCGAACTGGGCGAGCGGACAGCGTTAGCGACCATCTCGCGGAGATGAGCGCCTTCGATCCTGAAGACGACGATCTGGCCGGCCTTGATGAGTTCACCGTGGGCAAGAAAGTCCAGATCAGCCTTGGCGACATGGATTTGCCGTCGTGGAAGCACGACCTTGCTGCCGACCTTGTTCTGATCGACGACCTGATCGCGTCGATGGACAAGGTGACACCCGCAGATGACACGAAGCTTCAGCACCTGCTTTCGCTCATCGGTCAGAAGGTCGAAGCGCCGCTGAATACCGGTAACCGCAAGGTCCTGATCTTTACGGCCTTCGCCGATACCGCCAATTATCTATACGACAATCTCGCGCCCTTCGCGCACCAGCTGGGGCTGCACGTCGGCAAGGTCACCGGATCAGATTCACCGAAGACCACCCTGAAGAAATCCTACGACTTCCAGGGTGTGCTGACGCTGTTTTCCCCTCTTTCAAAAGACAAGGTCATTGTTCTGCCCAATGAGCCGGGCGAGCTGGACATCCTGATCGGCACCGACTGCATCTCGGAAGGCCAGAACCTTCAGGACTGCGACTTCCTGGTGAATTATGACATCCATTGGAACCCGGTACGCATCATCCAGCGCTTCGGCCGGATCGATCGCATCGGCTCACCCAACAGCCAGATTCAGCTGGTTAACTATTGGCCGGACATCACGCTGGACGAGTACATCAACCTCAAGGAGCGCGTCGAAAACCGGATGGTGATCGCGGACGTCACGGCGACGGGCGACGACAATGTGCTGACCGCCAAGTCGAGCGACATTGCATACCGCAAGGAACAGCTGAAACGGATGCAGGAGGAGGTGATCGAGCTCGAGGACGTGAAGGCCGGCATTTCCATCACCGATCTCGGCCTGAACGACTTCCGCATGGACCTGCTCAACTACGTCAAGGAGCATGGCGAGCTCGACAACGTGCCCTTCGGTATGCACGCCATCGTCCCGGCACAGCCAGAGCTTGGATTGCATCCGGGCGTTATCTTCGCCTTGAAGAACATCCATGACAGCGTGAATGTGAACCAGCAGAACCGGCTTCACCCGTTCTACCTGGTCTATATCGGTGATGATGGCGAAATCGCCGTCGACCATACCGAAGTCAAAAGGCTGCTCGATCTGATCCGCACCAGCTGTAAGGGGCAGGTAGAGCCGATCCGCGAGGTTTGCCGGGTGTTCAATGAGCGGACTGATGATGGGCGCCAGATGCGCCTCTATTCCGACCTGCTCTCTAGCGCGATCCGGTCCATGATCGAGGTGAAGGAAGAAAAGGACATCGACAGCCTGTTCAGCGGCGGTCGCACTACGGCGCTCACCCATACTATCAAGGGTCTGGACGACTTCGAGCTGATCGCGTTCCTGGTCATCGAAGGTGGGTCATGATCCCTTACGAATGGCCTCGCGCTGCCGCTTTCGGACGCGTGATCCCCAAGAACAAGATCTACGAACATGCTGGTGCCAACACGGCGCTGAAGGACCTCTTTGTGCGCGAGGTTGATCAGATCGTCTGGTCGCACAAGCTAGCGCCGGAGACGGTCAACCTGACGGCAACGAAGTCAGTGACTGAGATCCAGGTCTTCCGCATTACTACCCGCACCCCGTCCCTGGACCACGAAGTGCTACGGGCGATCGACAAGGCCATTCCTTTCCCGCTCATTTTCGAGGTGGTCCATGCTGGTCGGGTAAGGCTCGCCGCAGCCTACAAGCGGCCGAGCGAGGCCGATGGTACCCGTTGGGTGGTGGGCGACTATTTCCTAGGCGGCTGGCTACCCGAGGGCGCACCGCGAACGCCGCTTCCAGTGGCTCTAAACATCGGCGCGCTGTACGAGCGGTTACTCGAGCCGCTGGTGGCGGGGCAGACGGCTCGACTGATCCCAAGCATAGGCCAGGCGCCGCAGAAACCCTTGACCTCTGGCGAGGCGGACCACTCCGTGTCGCTGGAAGACCGCATCGCGCACGCAGAGGCGATCAAGGCGCAGTTGCGCGAGGTCGAGCGGATCAAATCGCGACTGGTGCGCGAAAAGCAATTCAACAAGCGTGTGGCGATCAATGCGGAGCTGCGGGTGGCCAAACAGGAATTTGAGCGGCTGACGGCGGGGACTGCCGGCACTGCTGTAGCGAACTACCAAGAGGACGACCATGGATAAGCTTAAGATGCATAGCCTCGACGTGAGCCAGGACAACATCGCGAAAATCCGCGCGCTGTTCCCAGGCTGCGTGACCGAGGCGCGGGACGAGGCGACGGGGGCGTTGCGTCTAGCGGTGGACTTCGATCAGCTACGCCAGGAGTTAAGCGACCATATCGTGGACGGGCCGCAGGAGCGGTACCGGTTGGACTGGCCGGGTAAGCGGGAGGCGCTGGTTGTCGCCAACGCGCCAATCGGAAAAGCCCTTCTTCCTGCTGTCGATGAAAGCGTCGACTTCGAAAGGACAAGGAACCTCTTTGTCGAGGGTGACAATCTCGAGGCGCTCAAGCTTCTGCAGGAAGCATACCTTGGGGAGGTCAAGTTGATTTACATCGATCCGCCATACAACACCGGTAAGGACTTTGTTTATCAGGATAATTTCACTCAGGGCTCATCCGAGTTCCTCAAAAAATCTCTCCAAGAGGACGACGAAGGCAACAGGTTGCTTGCCAATCGCGAGGCCGCAGGTCGCTTCCACTCAGAGTGGCTGAGTATGCTCTACAGCCGTTTGGTTATCGCCCGCAACCTATTGCGGCAGGATGGGATCGTCGTCGTTTCAATCGACGAGAAAGAGCATGCAAATCTGAAGAAGATTTGCGACGAGGTATTTGGCGCGGGTAATTTTTGTGGCGAAATTGTCTGGAAGAACAGCAGCAAAAACGACCAAGCCTACGTTTCTATTCAGCATGAGTATCTTGTTGTTTACGTGAAAGATAAAAATACAAACTCAGGTGAATGGACAGAGCGCAAGCAGGGCTTGGAGGAAATCTACAAAGCTTTCGAAGTTTTCCGGAACGAGCACGGCGATGATTGGGGCGCCATACATCAGGCCGCACTAGATTGGTTCAAGTCGTTTCCGCCTTCCAATCCAATTAGCGACAGCAAGCATTACAGCTGGATGGATGAGCGCGGGGTGTACTTCCCAGATAACATCGCAGGGCCGAACGACGGGCAGTACGTTTATGATGTCCAACACCCCGAAACTGGTGAAATTTGCAAGCCGCCATCAACCGGCTGGCGTTTCCCCGAAGAAACTATGAAGCAACGGATCAAAGAGAAACGTATTCACTTTGGCAAAGATCACACGACCGTCCCAAACAATAAAACTTATCTTAAAAACACTGAAAATCAAAGCCTTACCAGCATGAGGTATGTCGATGGCCGGGCGGCGTCCAACCGCCTGAAGGACATGTTTGGAGATAAAGTCTTCACAAACCCCAAAGACGAAAATCTCTTGGCTGATCTATTTAAGGCAATGCAGGTAAAAGAGCAGGATATTGTTCTGGACTTTTTTGCTGGCTCGGGATCGACCGCCCATGCGCTTTTTGAGCTCAATCGTCAGCAAGGGAGTAAATGCAGAACGATTCTCGTTCAGATCCCAGAAGACCTGAATGAGTCCCTCAAGCTAGCGACAGGAGGGGCCAAGAAGGTGACGCAAAATGCCATTAGCTTAATGAAGAAATTGAAGCGTCCGACGACCGTTGCCGAGATCTGCAAGGAGCGTTTGCGACGCGCGGGCAAAAAAATTCTTGAAGGCAAGTGTCACCCCGATTGGAACCGCGATGTTGGCTTCCGGGTGCTCAAGGTTGACACCTCGAACATGAAGGACGTCTACTACCGCCCGGATGAGCTGAAGCAGTCCGACCTGCTCGACATGGTCGACAACGTGAAGGAAGGCCGCACGGCCGAGGACCTGCTGTTCCAGGTGCTGGTCGATTGGGGCGTGGACCTGACACTCCCCATCCGCCGCGAGACGGTGCAGGGCAAGACCGTGTTCTTCGTCGACGACAACGCCCTTGTCGCTAGCTTCGACCGCGGCATCACCGAGGATTTGGTGAAGGAACTGGCGGGACACGAGCCCCTGCGCGTCGTCTTCCGCGACAACGGCTTCGTCTCGGACGCGGTGAAGATCAACGTCGCGCAGATCTTCCGCCAGGTCTCGCCCGCCACCGACGTGAAGTCGATCTGAGGGACGCTGCCCATGAAGCTCAAGTTCAAGGTCCAGCCTTATCAGACCAACGCCGTCAACGATGTGGTCGACTGCTTCGCCGGCCAGCCCATGACCTCTGGCCTAACCTACCGCATCGACCCCGGCCGCAAGGCACAGTCCAGCGCCTTCGAAGAAGGCTTCAAGAACGCCGACCTTGCGCTGAGCGACGTGCAGATCCTGGAAAACGTCCAGAAGGTCCAGCGGCGCCAGAACCTGCCTGTCTCGCAGTCGCTGACGGATTTCACGACCTTCAACGCCCGGGGCGAGCGTGTGCCGGTTGCGGCCACCTACAAGCGCGACGCGCTGGCCGCGACCCGCGTTCACCTCGACGTCGAAATGGAGACCGGCACCGGAAAGACTTACTGCTACATCAAGACCATCTTCGAGATGAACAAGCGCTACGGCTGGTCGAAGTTCATCATCATGGTGCCGTCGATCGCCATCCGCGAAGGCGTTTACAAGTCCCTCCAGATTACCGCCGATCACTTCACGGAAAGCTACGGAAAAAAGGCGCGGTTCTTCATCTATAACTCCAAGCGCCTGCATGAGCTGGAAAGTTTTTCCTCCGACGCCGGTATCAACGTCATGGTGATCAACATCCAGGCGTTCGCCGCGCGCGGGGCTGACAACCGGCGCATCTATGAAGAGCTGGACGACTTCCAGTCACGCAAACCCATCGACGTCATCGCGTCCAACCGGCCGATCCTGATCCTGGACGAACCACAGAAGATGGAAGGTGCGGCAACCATGGAGGCGTTGCCGAAGTTCAAGCCACTGATGGTCCTGCGCTACTCCGCTACGCACAAGACCCAGCATAGCCGAATTCACCGCCTGGACGCACTGGACGCCTACAATCAGAAGCTGGTGAAGAAGATAGCCGTGCGCGGCATCCAGACCCGCGGGCTCGCCGGCACAAATGCCTACCTCTATCTCGAAGGCATCGACATCTCGAAGAAGGCCCCGGTTGCCCGGATCGAGCTCGAGGTGAAGCTGAAGTCTGGTGAAATCAAGCGCCAGATTCGGCGGTTGGAATTCCGCGACGACCTGTTCGTGGAGTCTGGCGACCTGGACCAGTATCGCGGATTCACGATTAGCCAGATCGACGCCGTCAACGACACGGTTGAATTCATGAACGGCGTCGTGCTGCACGCTGGTGAGGCCAATGGTGACGTCTCTGAACGCGACATCCGTCGCATCCAGATCCGTGAGACGATTAAGGCGCATTTCGACAAGGAAAAGCAGCTATTTGCACAGGGCATCAAGGTCCTGTCGCTGTTCTTCATCGACGAAGTGGTTAAGTACCGCGACTACGACCAGGCCGATGAGAAGGGCGAATATGCGCGGGTCTTCGAGGAAGAGTACGAATTACTGAAGGCCGAGTACCTGTCAGAGCTTGCCATCGATAATGAGGCGTATCGGAAGTACCTTGCCGGCATAGACCCGGCCAGGACCCACAATGGCTATTTCTCTATCGACAAGAAGACGAACCGCCTCAAGGATCCACCTGTTGGGGCCCGCTCGGTCGATTCCGACGACGTGGACGCCTACGACCTGATCCTGAAGGATAAGGAGCGCCTGCTTTCCTTCGCCGAACCCACCCGGTTCATTTTCTCGCACTCAGCGCTGCGCGAGGGGTGGGATAACCCGAACGTCTTTGTCATGTGCATGCTAAAGCACAGCGACAATACCGTTTCGCGCCGTCAGGAGGTCGGTCGAGGTCTACGGCTTTGTGTCGACCAGCACGGCGACCGCATAGATCATCCAGCCGTAGTGCACGATATCAACGTGCTGACAGTGGTTGCCAGCGAGAGCTACAGGGACTTCGTAACGGGTCTTCAGAGGGAAATTGCGGAGACCCTCTCTTCGCGTCCCCGTCAGGCAACTGAAGCCTATTTTACGGGCAAGACGATCACCACCGAGCAAGGCCCAGTCGAGGTGACCGGCTCGATGGCGAAGCAAATCTACCGCTATCTGGTGAAAAACGACTATACCGACGATGCCGACCAGATTGCAGGCACCTATCACGAGGCAAAAGCCGCCGGCGCACTGGCGGAATTGCCCGAGGAGCTAAAGCCCTATGCGGATCAGGTATTCCAGCTGATCGACAGCGTGTTCAGCGACGCGCAGTTGCCCAAGGTGGGTGATGGCCGCAAGCCCAAGACCAATCCGCTCAATGCGAACTTCGAAAAGAAAGAGTTCCAGGAACTGTGGGCGCGGATTAATCGCAAGGCGGTGTACCGTGTCGAGTTCGATTCTTCGGAACTTGCCAGGAAATGCGTCAGTGCGCTGAACAGCCAGCTGCGCGTTACGCCGCTGCAATACACGATTCAGGAAGGCAAACAGAACGACGGCCTGACCGACGACCAGCTCCGCACCGGCGATGGCTTCACGGTTACGGCCACGACTACCGAACAGGGAGGTTCAATCCACTCGCTGGTGAAATATGACCTTGTCGGAAAGGTCGCCGAAAGCGCGCAGCTGACGCGAGAAACGGCCGCAACCATCCTTGGCCAGACCGAGCCTGCGGTATTCGGGCAGTTCAAGATGAACCCTGAACACTTCATTTCCGAGGCCTCGCGGATCATCGCCGAGCAGAAGGCTGCGATGGTCATCGAGCGCTTGGCCTACGACGAAGTCGAAGAGCGTTACGACGTCGACATCTTCACTGCCAACCAGACCGGCCAAGACTTCTCACGCGCCTCGGCAAAGCTCAAAAACCATGTCTATGACTACGCAATCACGGACTCGGATATAGAAAGAGCATTCGTCAAAGAGCTGGACACGAGCACCGAGGTCGTCGTGTACGCCAAACTGCCACGGGGTTTCCTAATCCCGACCCCGGTCGGGGACTACAACCCGGACTGGGCGATTTCGTTCAAGGCTGGCAGCGTGCGGCACATCTATTTCGTGGCTGAAACGAAGGGGACGATGTCCTCGATGAAACTGCGCGAGATCGAGAAAACAAAAATTGAGTGCGCCCGAAAATTCTTCGATGAAATCAACGAGCAGATCACCGAGGATCAGGTCAATTACGATGTGGTTACGGACTACGGGAAGTTGATGGAAATGGTTGGCCAAGGCGCTGTTGCGATGAGCGGCGGCTCATGACCCCCACTCCATCATATCTTCCAGTTCGATGGCGATCTGGACGGCATCAGGGTCGCCCAAATCTCGATGTCCGCGAGCAAGGCCGTCGCGTTCAGACAACTGCAGATAAACATGGTCGGGCCACGTTCCCTCACCCGTCCTGTCATCCGAAGCGAGACAATGCTCGTGCCGGATCAAGATGCAAATACGTGATGGCCTAGACCGAATTGGAGGAGAGGCTGCGCACTCCCGGCTACGGAGCATGTTTTGCTGGTTACCGGCCTCGTTTCTGCTATGTTCCAAGGAGCGGCGAGATGAATGCAATCATGAGCAACTTTGACATCGATACTGGCAACCGACCTGCATCCCGGAATTGGGAGGGTCTGTCGGAGCTTGATCAGGCGATCCGCGAGAATCGCCTAATGGAGTACAGGATCAAGAAGTCGTGGGCCGACCCTTGGGGGCGCAAGCTGACGATAATCGGCCTTATCGTCATTGGCGCAGTTTTCGCGTTTCTGGCTGGAGCGTCCTTCGGCCTGTGGTGACCGTTGCAGTCACCACTCCTTCACATCATCCGCTGCTTCTGCACTGGCACCTTGGGCTCCCTTGGTGATCGCGTCCAGACGTCCCCTAGAGCCGGTAATCTTCTGGCGACCGGCCGCCTGAGCCCTTTGCACTTCTTCATGAAGACCGTCGGCACCCACCCGTGGTACTGAACCTGAACCTCCGCCGCCGGTTTGTGCTCGGCCGCGCACCGACCCTGCGCCAGAGACTGCCGGACGGGATACGGACTGTCCGGGGACGAGTACGAGGCGATCATCGATCCCGTCGCGAAGCTGCTCGGCATAGCTTTCGATGAACTTTACCTGCAATGCTTGGCCTTCTGGGCTGAGCTGGAAAGTGACATCGTCGAACCGCGCATTGCCATAGAAGTCGCGGTTGCTCTCGATCTCGGCGAGACCCCATTCGCGGTAGGCTTGGGACAAATTGAGGCTGCCTGCGGCGCTGTTTCCTTCGAAGAAAGAAGCCTGGCTCTCGAGACGATTGGCAAGCTCCTCCGCCCGACGAGCTTCGATTGTGAAGCTCTGGGCTTCTGTCAGAGATGCGTTCATGCCGCTCGCGGTGCTCGAGATCGATGAGCTTGACGAGGTGCTGACTGAGCGAACGAACCCATCGCGGGTGCTCGACCAATTGCGGCTGTCAGACATCTGGGACAGGCTCCCAAAGATCCGCGAACGGTCTTCGGATGCGATGCCGATGTCGCTGTCTGTCCAAGTGCGTGTCCCGCCGCCCTTTGCTCCGATGCTTCCCGAGAGCACGCCATTCGAAATTCCGGCCTTTGCCCCGGCCTCACCACCTAGAAACCAGGCCGTAGAGATGTCATCGGCTGCTCTGCGCGACAGCCCGAATTGCCGCTGCAGATTAGTGGAGGCCTGATCGACCTCGCTGAACGCGGTCTGGATGCTGTCGGAATTCGAGGTGCCGGTCGCGCTCTCGAAGGATGCGCCGCGGCTGAACTGGTCTCTGAGCTCGCGGAACTTCGTGACCGCGCTGGTTGTCGATTCCGTGGCGACATTGGCATAGGTCTCGCTGTTGGCGCGGGCCTGCGATGCCATCGTCGAAAGGCGCGCCGTGAACTCCTGGCCCAGCGTCGGCGTGAAGGGATAGCTGGAGGTCGGGATCTGGTCGTAGCTGCCGTCCGGAAAGCTCGTGGTCATTGCCCCAGTGTCGCTGAAGGTCCGCGTCTGCGGTGCGCCATAGGTGAAGCTCGGCGCGATCGTGCCTTGTGCGAATTGGCGGGTGAGGACGCTCGAGTTTTCGAAGCTCGTGTTGCCGAGCGAGACGTTGCCGGTACTCGCCTCGCGGGCCGCTTCCTCGGCCGCGTTCTGGCTCGGGTTGAGGTAGCTCGTGGCATGGTGGGAAATCGCCATGGCGCCCTTGGCCACACCCCCTGCCAGGAACGGCACCGATGCGATGAGATAGCCTGCCAGCAGACCGATATCGCTGTTGACGTCGGCCATGCCGGTAAAGCTCGCCAGGCTGAGGCCGTTGCTGCCCGTGACCGCGCTCATGTCAGCCGCGCCCTTGTACATCAGCATCATGTGGAGGATCACGAACAGCGGCCCCCAGGCCGCGAGATAGAAGAAGCCTGTCACATAGCCCTTGAGTGCGACAGGTCCCGTCTTGGGGAGCAGGAAAAGCGGGAAGAGCACCGGAAACAGCGCATAGAACAGCACGGTCAGCACGACGTTCAGGAGTGGGACCCACTTCATGGCGTTGCTCGCAATCGAGCCATAGGTCCGCTCGGTCTGAATGTCGGCGCGGGTCTGGGCGTAGACGTCGACATTGCCCGCGCCGCTGGTGCCGGACATCGAATGCATGGCCTGGCTCATCGCGTTGATGGTCAGCGTCTGCTTGAAGATTTCGGTCGCGTTGGCCGAGACGCCGGTGAGGTACTGATAGGCCACCGGCAGGTCGGCAAAGAGCTTCGCCTTGGCGAGCGCGGCCGTCTGGTTGGGGTAAAGTTGACGGCCGAACACTGATCCCATCGCATCGACCAGTCCGGACCACTGCGCATTGAGCGTGTCGTAGGCCTCGCGGCAGGTCACGATGTTCGAGCTCACCTGGCCTGAAGTGGCATCCCGGGTCAGGAACCGTTGCGCGCGCGCCTGGCTCCCCGGCGCGATCGTCGCCCAGATGTCGCCTGTTTCCGCCAGCTCCTTCATCGAGTAGCGGCCGAGCAGGACGTCGTAGAACACGCATTGCCGGAAATGCTCGTCGAGATTGGCAGCAAACTCCGGATCAGAAATCCGCAAGGAGCGGGTCGCATCGTAGAGCCGCGCGCCGTAGATCATCCCGTTTTTCGAATAGTTGAGATCCCCAGGCAGGCCGAACACCACTTCTGCCGAGCCCGTGAGATAGTCGCCGACCTGGCTGGTAAAGCTCGCCATCAAGGCCAGGCCCAGCGGCACGTTGCTGACATTGGCCGGGGCAAGGCTCGGGTTGAGCCGGTCGGTCACATGGACATCGAGCCGCGGCACCATGAGGCAGGAGTAAATGAGCGTTGCGCCGAGGAACCAGTTGATCCAGGCGCGCCAGTCCTGATTGAACGCAAGGGTGAGGGCGGACAGGCCAAGCCCCATTACCATCACCACCTGGAGCAGGCTCTTGTAACCGCCGTTGCCGGTCCAGGCGGCGACCGCCTGGAAGACGTTGACCAGATAGTCCCCGCCGCCGACCGTGAAAATCTCGACCATGTCTGTTGTCCCGCCTGGATGTGGTTGGTCCGGTCAGTGGGTGAGGGCGCGGTTCTGGACGCCGCGCGACCAGTCCAGCGATGCGGCCATTCCGGGCGACATCGAGGCGGCCAGCATGTTCTCGATGAACGCCGTCTTCTCGATGATCTGCAGCACCGCATTGACCTTGAGATGCGTGTTGGCCTGCCGGTCAGCGAGCGCCTGACGCACGACATTGACCTGATTCTGCCACATCGCGATCTTGGCTTCGTCGGCCCCGATAAAGCTCGACATCGAGCGGCCCGCCTCGCTCACGATCCGGTCGAGCACGGCAAACAGCAGGTCGACACTGGCGATCTCGGCCAAGGTCTCCCTGTCGTCGGTCGGCATGCCTCGGCCATAGGCCGCCTGGACGGTTAGGATCTTGTAGAGCGGGATGGACGCGACTTGCAGCAGTTCCTTTTGCTCTTCGCTGATCGCGGTGTCGTCGCGGATGGCCTGAACCATGCCGCCGATAAGCGCCGCCACCCGCGGTCGCAGCGCTTTCGATGCCGGCAGGCTCAGCGACTTGAAGCCGGGGTTAAGGCACTTCTCCGGCTCGTCGCAGTCGAAAATGAGGACGTTGCCATTCGCGGTGCCATCCAGCAGCGAAGACACGAGGGTGGACGAGGCTTCGCCGACGATTGGCACGAACTTGCCCGGCTCATCGTCCTTGGCCGGCACGTATATTATCGTGCCGAGCAGCGTCATCGCATATTCGGCGAGCTCTTCGTCGAACCGACCGCCTGGCGAGAAGAACGCCGACTTCTTGAGGATCGTCCAGGTGTAGTTGCGCGGCACGCCGGGATTGACGTCATCGTATTTGCCCGAGCCTTGCGCGGTAGTGCTCGATCGCTGCCCCCTGGTGCCGCACCCATGCTTGGCTGCAGCATAGTCGGTGAAAATCCCTTCGGAGTTGCCGATCGCTTCGCAGATTGCCTTGTCGGCAAGGTCGCCCTTCGGCCAGATCCCGCCCACCAGTCCCTGCGCCATTTCGCAGGAGTTGATGTTGAGGTTGTTCATGAGCTGAGCCTTCTGGCTGAACTCCTGCATGATCTTCGAGCATTCCGGGCAGACCGTGTCGATCGCCAGGCTGAAGGCGAAGCCGACTGCATTGTTCGCGACTGCCTTCAGCATCGCGACGATCTCGCTCGCGTTGATGAAGCTGAAGGACCCCGCAAAGATGTCGATGCCGCCGCAACCGGCGCGAGCGCGCGGCAACTGCAGATTGGCGATGTTGGTGGTCTTCTGCGGGAAGCGTGTCCAGACATTGCCGAGGCTGTAATAGCCAGCAGACTGCCCCTGGAACGCGGTCGGTCCGTTGACGTTGGCAGCCCCCCCGACGTCGTTCAGAAACGAGTCCATCGAACTGCCGACGTCGGCCGATGCGCCAGACAGCGGGAGGGCGAAGGGGAGGGCGGCTGCAAGAAGCGCAGCGACGGCTCTTTTCATCCTAGTAGTCACGTCCAGCTTCCTTCGATGTGAGTAGGTAAATCCGGTCCTGCAGCTCGTCGGCGCTCATGACGCCGTAGCCGATCGGGATGGGGCGGCCGGTCTGCGCGTCCCAGAGCACGACCGCTGGCGTGATCTTGGGCTCGAGCCCCATGCGGCTGCGCTGGTTGGTCTCGACCGTGTAGTTCGGGAAATGCCGCGATGGGCCGCCATCGGTGGAAATAGCGCGCACGGCGATATTCCAGGTCGAGGCAACACTCTGCACGATTGGCGACATGACTTCGCAAGCGCCGCAGCTCTGGGCGAAGAAGTAGAAGAGGCCGTAGCGCTCGGAGAGCTGTGCCATTGCCGCGTTCCGTTCCGCGCTGCGCGAATCCTGCCACTGGCGTTTGCCGAGCGTCGAGACCGGGCGCTGTAGCGTGTAGTCGAGCTCGGGATCCTGCCAGATGGCCCGTTGCCAGACGTCGCTGAAGAGCGACGCCCGGTCTAGCTGGGCCCGCTGGAAGCGGATGTAGGCCGTCACATTTGCTGGCGTCGGCTCGAGGATCGCCTTGGCCTTCAGTTCGCGCAAAGTCGCCGTGATCGCATCAAGTTGGCTGGTCGCGCTGGCCGTAGGCGCAGGCAGGGGTGTATTCTGCTCCGGCGTCTTGGGACGTTCGCAGTAGAACCAGTATCCAAGCCGCCGCTCCTCGCAATAGAAGCTATCCTGGCGCTCGGCCGGCTTCGCGCTCGGCGGCGCATCGGCCCGGCTTGTGGCCGACTGGGCGGTCGCCGGAGAAAACTGGCAAACGGAATTGGCAATCGCGCAGGCGGCAAGCAGCCGCCACGCGACCTTACTGGCGGGCGCGGGCATAGTAGTCCTCGATTTTCTGTTGGATGTCCTGGGTTGCCTGCAGCTCGTCAGGCAGGCGGGCGGCGTCGGTGAACTCGGCATAGACCTCGCTGAAATCCATTTTCGAGAGGTCGAGCCGAGCAAACTCGTCGATGGTGAAGCCCTGGCATTGCTCAGTCTTCGGCTTGCCCCAGGGCTTGTTCAGCTGCTGGCGGCCTTGCTCCTGCAGGATCCGCGAGAGCTTGGATTCAAAGCAGCAATAGACCTTGCGCTTGGTCAGGCACACGCCAAGGAACGAGGACGAGCAATAAGTGCCGACGTAGGCGCACAGACCCTGTGCATCCTTCTGATGCAGCAGCATCTCTTCGCGGCTGCAGCCCAGCGCCACGAGCAGCTGGATGCCCGGGATAAGCGGGAAGCCCTTGCCCTTGCAGCAGTTGAGCACGCCGAAGACCTTGGACGAGCAGCTTTCTCGGGTCCCCTTGAACAGAGTGAGATTGTTCGGATCGAATTCGCGGCGCGCCTGGTTCATCGCGTTCAAGGCGACGGCCGCGTCCTTGAACTCGTCGTTGGCCTCGCGCTGGATGGTCTCGCACGAGCCATCGATGCAGTAGACATCGCCGTCGCAGATGAACTGGCCGGTGTTCCCAGGCCGGTCTGGAACCGGGCAATCATAGACCCGCTCCCAGGTGCGGCAGGGCTCCCCCGCGAGGCAGTCTTCGCGCACCAGCTTGCAGCCCGGAGTGGCTTCAAGTGTCTGGCAGTCCTGTGCCTCGGTGAACTGCGCACAGCTGTAACTGCGGCTCCACGCCCAGCACGGCTGCGTCACGGCGATGCCATCGACGATGCGGGTCACCGGATCGCTGTCCGCGCACGTCTCGGTGTCCTGCTGGCACGAGGTATCAGCCGCAAGACCAGCACACTGGCTTTCATCGCGCGCCGTTGTGACGACGTTCTCGCCTGTCACCGTGTAGGGCGTGGCGCCATCGACCGGCGACGTGCAACTGACGAGATCGACCCTCAGATCGCCCGAGTTACAGCCCCAGTAGATCCCGAAATAAGGATCGCACAGGTTGATCGGATAGGACTGCGTGACCGTGCATTGCGGAGCGGGGTAGCGGTTGCAATTGTAGACCGAAGCCGGATCGACCCCGCTGCCGCCTACGCAATAGTAGCCGTAGACTTGCCGCTGTTCGACACGCGCGGTCAACGTCACGGGGCAGGTCCGCGTTTCCTGTGTCGCCGTATAGCCGACATTGCAGGTCGCCATGTAGCGCGCCGCGGTTCCGCTGGCCGGCGGCAAGGGCACGCAGCGTCCCTGCGAACCGCCGATGGCCATTCCGCTCGTATAGGCGAGCGGGTCATCGCTGATCACATTGCTGCGCGCGATCGTTGCATCGAGATCCTGCGGCGCAAATCGGGCGCGCCGGTCCATCGAATCCCGCATGGCCTTGTAGCCGGTGTTGGTCGTCGCCTGGCTCGCCGCTTCGCGGCTCATCCGGTCAGGATCGTCGAAGTAACCCGACTGGCTCGGCGTGCCGCCGAAATTGGGGATGCGGCTTGCATCCGGGTTCGTCGTTGCCGCGCTTTGCGCCGCGGCTGTCTTGTCCCGCCCGAAAGCCTTGCCATCCGCCTTGGCAGCATCGGTTGTAGTCTGGGCGTTGAGCGGGCCGACGAGGGCGAGAAGAAGCGCGCCCACGCCAGCGAGAGAGAGGACCGATCGCTTCATGGAACCTGCCTTTCAAGACGGGCGAGATGCTGGGCGGCGAGCAAAGCGCCGGGGCCGCCGCCGCGCGCGAAGGTCTCGAGCGCGTAAGCTGCGCTGACATTGCCGCTCATCCGGTCGTGCGGCGGAACTTGCGTCCGGCAGCCGAACCCGTCGCATAGATCGAAGTCGCTGCTGGTGACGACGTAGGTGGGAACCGCCTCGATCCCGAAGGCGCGGAACAGCCGCGGGTCGATGCCGACGCCGTCCAGCTGCTCGCCGGGCTTGGCAACTTTGGCCAATGCCGCCGTGAGAGCCTTGGCGCTGTTGCCGGGCAGCCCGCGCAAGGCAACAACACCGCCAGCCTTGGTCACGTCGTCGATCATCGCACGCAGCGCTGCAGGCGGCATCGATAGTGAAGCAAAGGCAATGAACCTTGGCGCCTCGCCCATGCCTTCGCTGGTCATGGCGCCGGCATCGGCCACCATCCGGTCAAAATCGAATGTGCTGGCCTCACCAGGCTTCGTGTTTGCGGCGGCCTCACGCGTGTAGCGGCGAGCGTGCGCCTCGGCCTCGTCGGAGCTGGTCCTCGCCTCCCGCGCCAGGGCTTCGGCTCTGGCGCGAGCATTGGCAGACAGCGCGTCGGCATCGGGGGCACCAGCACTGGCCCGCGCCCGGATAGCGGCCAGATCGAGGTCCGGTTCGGCCGTCTGCGCCGAGGCGCCAGCCAAAGCAGCAAGGCTGGAAAGCGATGCGACGACAAGAAGATGAGGAAGTTTGTTCATAGCGCACAGCAATTCCGCTTGCGCCAGACCAGGTAGCCCATGTCCTCGCCAATGGCGGGATAGACCTGGCCTGCCGACATGAAGGTGGTGGAGGCACCAATGGGCGCGCAGGCATAGCGGCCCTTGGTCTGCGGATTGGGATTGGTGGCCTGGAAGCGGTACTGTTGCTTGCGCATCACCGGCATCAGGTACTTGCCGCAAAGCCCTTTGCTGCCCATCGTCCCCCAAGCGACGAGTTCGCGGTGGAGCTTGTAGGAGAAGCGGGCGAGCGCGAGCCGCGATGCCTGCACATGGCCGATCGTTGCCGAGACATTGCCGTTGAGCGGATACATCGTGCCCTGGCAGCCCGCGCACCAGAACAGCTCATCGGTCGGCAGCTTGGCCGTTGCCGCCACGCAGTCCGCTGCACATGCGGCAAGCGCCAAGGGATTGGCGAAGAGGACCGCCTCGGGATTGATGATCGCGGTTAGCTCGCTGTCCTGCCACAGCGGATCAATCTCGGTGATGTAGAGGATGTCGATCGAGCCGGACTCGAGGCACAGGAAATCGGCGACGATCTCCATCCAGTATATCAGCGGATAGGCATACCAGTGGACATGCCACTGCGAGTTGTACTGCGTGGCGCCGCCAACCGCCGATGGCCCCGCCATCGACTTGAAGCCGATGTCGAACCCCGGATCGAGCTTCATCCCGCCGAGATTGACAAAGCACCATGGCTTCATGCTGACGTCGGCAAGCCGGACCGGCTCCCAGAACCCCATGGCGATGCCGGGCCGCAAACCGCAGAGGCAAACGGGGAGAGCCGGGTTGCTCGGATCGGGACGGCTCGACGGCCAGATCTTCAGGCCACCGATCGAGATCGGAAACAGGCATGACCAGCAAATGTCCGTGATCGGATTGACGAACTTGCCGGTGCAGCGCCCGGGGCCGGCCGCAGCCTGGGCTGGAGCAGCTGAGATGATATTCAGGCTGGCGAGTAGAAGTGCTCCGCAAAGCCATGACAGAAAGCGTTTTTTCTTGCTCATGACGGCGCACGCTCCTTGAGAGGCACGGGCAGCTCGGTGATGATGAGCGCGCGGCCCTGCTGCTCGACGGTTGCGGGCACCGCGCGAATGCCAAAGTGTTTCACCAGCGTGCCGCCCTGATCGAAGTAGAAGCGCCGCTGACGGGCCTTCATGAGTTCGAGCGGCGCACCGGCTACGAGGATGAGCTTCGCCTTGGTGCTGGCAAAGCGGCGGGTGGCCCAGGCGAGCTGCGCCGGATCGTCCCCGTCGAGAAAAACGAGGGGTGCGCGCAGCGGCACGGTATCCAGAGGATTGACCCGCGTGCCTGCGGCAATGATGACCCGGCCCTTGTCGTCGGCAATATCGCGCGGGACGGTGATCGTCGGATCGAAGCGCCAGCTGCGCAGCGCAGAGGCGAGGGTAACGCCCGCGACCGGCTCTGGCCGGTTGACCCGGGCGATGGTCCGCTGCTTCAGCTCTTCGTTGAGACGGGCCGTTTCGCCGGTCTTCTCAAGCTGGGTGAGCCTGGCATGGATCTGCTGAAGCAGGTCCGGTTCGATGACCGGCCATACCGCGCCGTGCTGGCCGTAATCGCGAGCCATTGCCTGTGGTGCGATGGCCAGCGCCAGCGCAGTGGTGCAAACCGGCAGAGTGAGGAGCCTCACAGGATCGGCCTCCCGACCCCGAGTATGCGCGGCCCACAGATCCAACCGATCGCGGCATAGCGGCTGTCAAAGCCATCCTTGTGTTCGCTGGTAACGAAGTAGCAGCCTTGCGGCACGCGCCCCGTAGGTCCAAGCGCCAGCGGTTCGCCAAAGCGGCTCTCAAGCTTGGCCTTGGCCACGGCCTCACCGTTGACGAAGTAGATGCGGTTTTGCTCGGTGATGATGTCGCCCGGAACACCGCTCACATGCTTGCCGAATGGCTTGGGCTTCGCCCCGAAATGCTTGACCAACAAAGGCGAGGTGGGTGGGTCGAACAGGATGATGTCCCCGCGATGCACGGGTGCCCCCCGCGTGACCCAGATGGCCCAGTAGGGCAGGCTGGGGCTCACATTGATCATAAGCGCATGGCCCTGCGCGAAAGCGGCAAGCGAGGAGAGCGCCAGTGCCCCGGCGCCGAGCCCGCCCCAAAGCACGAGCCGGCGCGCCGAAGCTGAGCGGATCAAGAGATCAGCGGGCAGCATCGGGAAGGGCTCCCATGCGGCGCATGACGTCGGCACGCACAGACCCGGTCAGGTCCGGCGTGCTCCCGGCGACCACTGCTTCGGCAACCAGAACTGTTCGGCCTTCGCGTCCGAGCTTCTGTACCGAGGCTTCCACGGCCTTGAGGTAGGCCTGGACGCGCAGTCTGGTTTCTTCAGGCGGCCGACCGGCACGCGCTTCGGCTTCGATGAAGTCGCCCATGATCCGGCTCAGCTGGACCGTGACGACCTCGCGTTTTTCCAGGGTGAGCAGCTTGTCCGTCGCCCAGACACCCCACAGAACCTGACCGACCATGCCGGCGCCGACCACGACAGCGGTGAGATTGATCGCTGAAAGCCGCTCGCGCAGGCTTGATGTTGCCAAAATGTTCTTCACAGCTTTTCTCCCGAAAGTTCGCGGTCGAGATCGCGGATGAAGCGCGGCATGCGCCACACGACGACGAGCGTCGCGAGACCGATCAGAACGAACTTGCACTGGCCGAGGAATGTCACGCGCCGTGCGAGGTCGGCCGCCAGGAAGCGGTCACCGAGATTGGCGACATGGGCGAAGAAGGTATCGGGATTGCCGCCCGATAACAGCAGGAAGAACAGCAGCGGCAGGCCCAGCGCCATCAGGTAGGACGAGCCGAGAAACAGGCAGCCGCGAAGCAGGATGTAGCAGCCATCGGCCATGCGCGAGCGCAAGGTCTGCACCTGCGGGCTGACGGGCTGTTCGTCTTCGGACGGGTCGGTCCGGTCGAAGGGGGTGACGAGGTGGAGAGGCATGGAGATAGGGATCCTTTGGTGATGGGGTGTCAGCGGTTGGGATGAGCGATGCGCTCGATGGCATCGGCGAGCTGGTGCCCGCGCGCGATCTCGGCATCGATGGCGGCGAAGGTTTGGGGCGAACTCGAGAAGAGCGTTGCCGAATAGTCATCGAGCACGAGCCGCCCGATCGCCTCGGTCTCCGGCCCCTTGATGAAAACCTCGGAATAGTCGCTCCCGGAGCGCTTGAGACTGCGGATCAGCGTCTCGGTGCGATCGTCCATATCGAGGCGCTTGCTCGCCTTGAAATCGGCGATCGTCTCCGGCTTCTGCTGAAGGATCAGCATCCAGTCGCTGTTCTCGAGCGCCGCCGTCGCCCCGTCCGACTTGTAGTAGTCGTTGAGCGACTGGGTAGCGGTCGCCAGCGCGCCGCCATATTTGCGGCAGGTCCGGGCGTAGGTTTCGACGAATTCACCCATCGAACCGCCCTTGAGCATCGACCAGGCTTCATCGATCAGCAGAAGCTTGCGCAGTGACCGCGGACTTCGCGTCATGGCCTGGCTGGTCATGAACATGATGGCTGAGAGCACGACGCTGCGCAGATCCTCCCGGCTCGCGAGGTCGGACATCTCGAAGACCGTGAAGTCCGCATCGAGGTCGAGGCTTGCCTGGCCTTCGAAGAAGGCGCCGTAAGTTCCGCCCGCCATGTAGGGGGCCAGCGCGGTTGCGATGTCAGCGGCAGTGTCATGCCCGAGACCGGCTAGCATCTCGCCGACGGTCGTGACCGTGGCAGCCGCGCCGTGCTGCGCCCAGACGAGGTTGACCGCCCGGTCGATCAATCCGCGCTCAGTATCCGTCAGCTTCGCGCTGTGGCGAGCCATTTGCCCGACGATGGCCTTGATCATCCCGAAGCAGTCGAGGCGGTAGTCCTCGTCTTCGGCGGCGCGCGTCGCATCGATCATCGAGAACGGGTTGAGGCAGAAGCCCGCTGCAATCGTGAACTCGACAAAGCGGCCGCCCTGCAGCTTGACCGAGTGCTCGAAGCTGCGGCCATCGTCGATCACGACAACCTGTGCGCCGGCACCGCGCAGCGCGGCGCACATCTCCTGGAGCAGTACCGACTTGCCCGATCCCGACTTGCCGCAGATCGCGACATTGTGGTTGCCCGCCTCGTTCTCGAACGGGGACCAGAAGAAGGGCTGGCCGCGCCGCCCGACGAACAGCAGGTGGGGGTGGGCGCTGCCGAGATACTCGCCCTGCATGGGCGCGATATTGGCAGCGGTCGTCGATAGCACGGTCTTGAACCGCTTCAGCCGCTCCATATCGGCGCCGAGCCCGTCAGCCAGGGTGAGCGGCATCGCAGCGAGCAACCCCTGGATCTGGAGGTAGCGCTCGTCGGTAAGGTCCCAGCCCGCCGCCTTGTAGATCGATTTGATCGCGCGTTCATGGCGGTCGCCCTGGCCTAGCGGCGAATAGGTCGTGACACCGTAGAAGACCCGCACGAGACGGCGGCCTTCCTGGAGCTCGGCCTGAACATGCTGCCACTCGGCGGCCTGTTCGCCGATCCGAGGCAGGAACCGGGCGCTGCGGGTCCCGGCGAGGCTGGTCGTCCGCATGAACTTGAATCCGGCCTTCGCCGAAGCCGCCTCCTGGTCCGGATAGACGAGACACAGCATGGTGGCAGCGGGGCAGGGGAAGCGCAGCTTGTCGGTGAACAGGTCGCCGATCAGCCGCGCGCATTCCCACGGAGCCCAGCGCGATGGCATGTTGCGTACGGCAAAATGCCGGACATCGAAGGCATCGGGATAGACGGTCCCGATCTCGGGCACGCCGTCATTGACCTTGCCAGTGGGGCGGAAACGCTCGGTCACGAGCCGCATGCGGTCTTCAGCCACCACCAGTTCGATGTCGTGGCGGATTGCCTGGGATGCGATTGGATCATTCGGGTTGTAGGGCACCGCATCGTCCTGCGGAGCGGTGGTGGGCGAAGTCAGATCATCGATGACAGCGATGAGCGCTTCCGGCCCGACTTCGACCACGCCGAGATTGAGCGACTTGAGCATCGCCATCAGGCCCTCGCGGGTCTGCTTGAGATCCTCGTTGCTGACCGACTTGGAGGTCGGCACCCCGACCGAGACGATCACCTGGTGATGCCGCGCATGGAAGGGCGCATCCGGCGAGCCAGACTCCCAGACGAGCGAATAGAGCCGCCGCGCCCGGTGCCGGGCAATCGCCTCGTAAACCCCGCCCTGAATGTACCGTGGGGCGAACCACGGGGCGATGATCCTGCTGATGCGCGGGCTTGCAAGGTGGAGCACCTGCAGGCAGGCGCCCGCTGGCAGGCCTTCCGAGAAGAACTGTCCCAGGATTTCCCCGGTGCGCTCGTCGGCTCCGATCAGCGGCGTAACCGAAAGGACAAAGCCCTTCGAGCGTGCGTTGAAGTAAAGGCGGGTTGCCGGATCGTAGACCCGGTAGGGGAGCCAGTCGGAGAGCATATCGACCATGAGCTGCGGGCGGGCTTTGTCGGCGTGCTCGGCATCACCCAGCAATCCGCTGAGCAGCCGATCGACGACGGTCTTGAGTTGTTCGGCCATCACTTGGGCTCCTTGGGCTGCGAGGTGCTGACGATCGGCTGTTCGCCGGTTCTGACTGCCGGGCGGATTGCAGCTTTCGCGGCTTCAATCGCCGCTGCGCTTGGGAACACCGGAGCGCTCTGCCCCGCCTCAGGCCGAGGGGCTCGATCACGCGGGGGAGGCAACGTGTCGAACCCCTCGACCGCCGGTACCTTGGCACCGGCAACGGCCTCGCGCGCCGTGGAGGGGAGGACCAGCGGCGAGGCATCTGAAGTTTCGTTGAAGGGACTGGTGGCATCGGCGTCCGAGATGCCGCCAGCCTGACCCGCGTCGTCGCGTGCAGACGAGAAGGGCGACGCCTCGTCAGCTACGCTCAAGTTTCCCTCCGCGCCGTCCGGTGCTGGGGCTATCTGAGCGGCTTTCAGCTGCCGACGGACCTGGCGCATCAGGGATCCGCCCTGGCCCTCGCCCGCCTTGCGGCGCAGCTCGGTGGCCCAGCGTGGATTTTCGACGACGGTCCAGGCGACCGCTTCGTCATGCAGCGTTCCAGCTTCATCGACATGAGCGGGGAAGACGACGCGCAAGGTGCGTTCCGCTGTGCGGCTGGTGTCGGCATCCACGACGCCTGACCTCTGCCGAGCGTCAGCATGGAGCAGCGTGCCGTTCGACAGATTGTCCGTCGCCTTGGCATCGATAACGTGAGCCGGTGCGCAGTCGCCCTTCGGCGCGCGGCAGGTGAAATCGCCATCGACGTTGGTGCCGAACGTGGCGCAGCCACTGGCAAGGCCGGCCATACAGGCGCAGGCAAGGAGACGTGTCGGAAAAAGCATGGGTCTATCCTTTGGGAGCAGGGGTGGGGGCCAGGGAGGGGCCAGCGCGCAGGAAGTCCCGGAGCACAGCGGCAGGCCGGAAGCCTTCGAGAACGGCGCCATCGGCGGGGCGCACGATCACAGGGGTGCCGCCAAAGCCGTGGGCTCGCGCGAAGGCCTCGTTGGCATCGAGACCGCTCGTGTCGCAGGGTTTGGGATTGGCGAGCGCGAGACCCGAATAGGCCATATGCAGCGCCAGCTCAGGCCGCGGCGAGCACAGAACCCGTTCGGCATCGCGCCGGCTTTCCGCCCCGAAGATCGAGATCGGCCGCTCTTCGACCCGCGCTCCGATCGCCTTCAATTCGGCCTCGAGCTTCTTGCAATAGCCGCAGTGGAAGTCTGAAAAGACGACGACACGCGGACCGTTGGCAGGACCCCAGGTGATCGCGCCTTTGGCTGGAAGATTGCCGAGCGGGACATGGCGCGGCGGGGTGGTCCGGGCTGACGCTGCGGCTGCGCTTGGACCGCCTTCCGCTTGCGTCTCGGAATTGCTGCGCCGCGCTGCCCCCGCTGCCAACAAGTCCGGATTAAGGGCAAGCAACCGGGCAGCCGTGAGATCCTGACGGGCTTCCATGTCGTAGACCCGGCCGATCACCAGATACTTCGCAGCCCGGTCGACGTAGAAGAGTGTCGATTTGGACGCGACCTCGCACAGGCCGCCAAGGCCCTTGCAGTTGATCGCGTCGATCGGCGTCTTGGGCAGGCGGAGCTTGAGCGCCTCTCGAACTTTCGCCGTGTCCGGAGCAGCAGCAGGGGCAGCAAGGCTTGCCACACCCCATCCCGTCGCGGCTGACACGGCGATGATCGCCGCCAGTCCGGCGCTGGTACGCAACCAGCGGCGCCGACGATTGTCCTGCTCGAGGAAAGTATTTTCGATCATTGGGAGTTCCTCACGTAGACGCCGTCGAGGAACACGATCTCGACATCGATGCCGGTGGGCATCTCGACGACGGGTTGGTACTGTTCGGCGCGCTCGATCAGGTATTTGCTGACCGTGTCGGCCGCATCGGCGGCACCCTGGCCAAGCCCGCCGCCGAGAATGTCGCCAGCCGAGAGCTTGGAGCGACTGCCATCGGGGTTGGTCGTGACGCCGGAGAACACGCTGTTGGCGTTTGCGGAGAAGCCGCGCCCGAAGCCGCCGACGATCCCGGCCAGCAGTGCCTGACTGACCAGACTGCCCTCGCGGCTGACCACGCGGCCGCGGACCCCGGACTTGCCAGCGAAGCTTATGAAGCCTTTGACCTCGCTCACTGCGACCCGGCCGCCGGGCTGATCGCAGGTCATGCGGGCGAGTTTCACATAGACCTTCTCGCTGCTGAGATCGCCGCGTGCCGCGCCGTTGACGACGCAGCCCTGAATCCGGGTGGTCAGAACCTTTCCGTTCTGAATGACCGACCGGGCAGGGCCGGTAATCCGAAGCACCACAGGCAGCGGATCGGTCTGGCTGACGACGCCTGCCGAGGCATCGACGCCGACAATTACCCGTGCCGAAGCGTAGGAATTGGGGGGCAGGTAATCGGGCGAATCCTCGACGACGACCGGTGGCGCATCGGGCCGGCCCACACGGAGGCCATTGGTCGCTGCCTTGTCGGAGCTGAAGCTCATCAGCTTCACCTCGCCAGGCGACGAGATCATGCCGCCCTGCGGATCACCCCCTGTGGGCGCAGCTCCTGACTGGGACGAACGGGCTCGCGCGTCGTAGCCGCCTGCCTGCGGCCCATAAGCCGGTGGCAGAACAGCCGGTGCCGGTGATGCAGGCTGCGCGGCAAGCCGGGTCTTGAGCTCGGCGTTCTCTGCCGAGATGGCATCGATCGCGGCCTGTCCATCGACCCGCATGGCCTGGTTTTCGGCCTTGAGAGCCGCGAGCTGCGCCTCGATCTCCGTCCGCGGAACGCTGCCGTCTTTAAGCGCCTTCTGCTCGCGGGTGACCGCATCGAGCCTGTTGCCGTAGGTCGCGACGAACTCGCGCTGCGACAAGTCGCGGTTGACCAGGCCTGCCGTGTCGATCGTCTGCGCCGCATTGGGATCGCCGGTCTTGTCCTTGTCGTCGCCGCCAAGGATGAACCAGCTTCCGCCGATGAGGGCGAGTGCTCCCAGCGACCCCAGCAGCAGCTTCTGACGGCGCGCGGTGCGGGCGTTGAGCCCGGAAAGTTCGGACGATGCCGCGCTCTCGGCCTGTAAAGGGGCAGTGCTTGGCGTATGGGTTGCATCAGTCATGGCCGGTCTCCCCACTTGCGCCGACAACAAAGGCCGTGGTGCTGGCCCCGGGTTCGAGCTTTGGCTCGGCGATCGAGACGGCGAGCGTGTCGCGCGGCGCGAGATCGCGTTCGGCGAGCGTCACGGGTTTCGCTCCGCGATTGTGGATGCGGACGACCTTCCCAGTGAGGCTGGCGCCGCGATAATCAGCGATGAGCTGGACTTCGAGATCGCCGACCCGTGCGGGTATGGCAGTCGATTGGCGGACCTCGAAACCGTCGACCGTCCGGTCATTGGCCATCGCCTGGATGAGCCTGACGGCGCTGGTCTCGATCGGGGTCTGGCTTTCCCAGTCAGCGGCTTTGGTTTTCGCGATCGCCGGGTTGGTCACAAAGATCTGCGCTGCCGGGATCTGCTCGACCCGGCACGCAACCTTGTAGACGAAACCCCTTTTGGTGGTGGCGAAGAAGCTGATGGCCCGCGCCGCGTAGGTTTCGGGCACGGACACGTATATGTCGCCGCGCACCGGCTCGTTCGTCACGGCAAAGTCATTGTACGGAGTGCCGGTCGAGATCTTCGAGACGCTGGCGAACTGGTCGTCGACCAAGGCGAAGCGGGTCAGCTCGCGCGCTGAAACGCTGCATTCGATCGCCGCGCCATCGGCGGCCTGTTTGAACTGGTCGGCCGCATGGGCGGGGGTAGTTGCTACGGCGAGCAGCGCGGCCGCGCTCAGAAGTAGGACCCGTGCGTGGGCCGCTGGTCGGTAAGCCATCACTGGGCCTCCTTGGATTTGTCCTGTGGGGGGAGCTGCGCAAACCCGGAGAGCGCGAGGCGCAGGCCGCGGTAAGTCCAGCTGAAACGGAAGCGGCGTTCGTCACTCGCAATCACCTGCGCGCCGACGAAGGTCTTGAGCGTGCCCGTCACATCCGAGGTGAGGCCTTTCGGATCGACAGTCATCGACCGGATCACGAATGCCTGGGTGACATCCGAGCCCCGCTGCTCTTCGACGATCCGGACGAGCTCGGCCTTGAGGCGGCCGTAGCTGGCCGGATCTGCCAGCTTCAGGATTTCGTCCATCCAGTAATCGAGGCCTTCCGGGCTGCGATTGAGGAGAACAAGAGCCGCATCGCGGGTGACGAGCTCGAGATAATCGGCCTCGACCCCGGCACTGCTCACGGTGAGCGCTTTGGGAACGGTCGGAACCAGCACCACTTCGCGGTCGCGGGTGGCGGCAAGGCTCCCGGCGACGACCAGAGCAAGGCCTAGGCCAGCGCTGGTGAGCGCAAAGAGGTTCCGCTGGCGCAGCAGCGATTGCTGGCGTTCGTGAGAAATGTCGGAATACATGGAAGTGCCCCTCAACCGGCGAGTAGTCGGCAGTGAGAAGGCGGCGTTGCCTTGAGGCCCAGAAATCCTGCAGGCAGATACCAGTATGCGGCGTGGGCTACCCAGGAGCTGGCGCGTCCTGCTTTTGCCTTTCGCAATGCGAACCAGGCGCCGAAGGCGACTATAATGCCGATAAAGATATGCTGGGTGAGGATCCCCCAGGTGAAGGGGGCCAACATTCCCGCGAACTCGTCGATGGTCCAAAAGCCGATAAGCTCCGGGTCGTCGAGCCGTCGAGGAATGATGTATGGGTCTGCCATGGCGACGCCGCCTTCCCTTGCCGCGCTCAGATGACCGCGGTCACGACCGAGGTGACGATCGGAACACCCGTGCCGACACCGATGCCGACACCCACCGGAACGGCGACCTGGCCGAGCGAAAAACGCCCGGATGCCAGACCGATCAGGCCGCCAGCGAGGCTGAGAACCGTGATGATCTTGCCGCCCGAGCCTTCCAGAAAGTCCGTGAACTTCGTGAGGGCAGGGGTGAAGGTCGTGTCAGCGCCGGCATAGGCGGCGCTCGCCGCAAGCGCCGCGATTGCGACCGGGATGGCAATGTTGAGGGTCTTGCCGAGACCCTTGACGCTGGCGCGCCGGGGGAGGGTGAGAGACTGCATGTGAAGCTCCGGTTGGAGGGGTGGTCACAGCGTTCTTGCGTTCGCTGTGTGTTCCACATGCATCTAGGAAATGTTCGTAGGAAAGTGTTGAGCGGCAATACCGTCTGGAGGTGGAAGGATGCGGACGCATCTTTTCCCGCTCAACGCATAAAATCGACGATAAGGACGTAAAGTCAGTCTTTTTGTGTCGGTGAACGCCGTCTCGGCAGCCGGGATTTGGCGACGACTCGGATAGAGGAACTGATTCGCCTCTAAACGAGATGTTCCATGTATGTTCTTTTCATTTTCCTACATGGGATGCTTCGCGATATGCCTGCGAATCGCATCAGTGCAGATGCAAGGAGACAGCCATGCACCATCCAACCACCGTTGCCAGACCGGCTAATCAAAGTCTGGCTCGCGTGCTCGCCCATGCGATCGATGCCGGCGGCAAACCCCGCCACAGGATTGCCAGTGAATGCGGGATGCACCGCGAGACCCTGCTTCGCGTAGCGCGTGGCGAGCGGCCTATCGGGCTCGACGAAGCGGCACTAGTGCTCGCCGCCTGTGGAGCGCACCCCCTCGCGACCATGATCCTTGCTCTTGCCGGGCAAGAAGAGCTCGCTTGCGAGTGGATGCATGGCGAGATGGGCGAATTTCTCGAAGAGTTCTTCACCAGCCTCCCAGTCCATCTTCAGCGGACCCTGGGGCGGCGGATTGAGGATCTGCGGCCTCGGTGGGCCAACGGCACCTCACAGCTGGTGGCGCGAATGCTTGCCAAGCACATCGATGATTTTGTGGGCCGCGACATCGCGCTGGCGCTGTCGCGGTAGCCTGAGAGTTCGGAGGGGACCGAACCCGAGCAAATGAGATCAACAATGCCGCATGCAATACCAGATGAAATGCACACGCATCAACCGCCCGAAGCAGCGCCGCCGGCGAGGCTTTTGCGCCTGCCGGAAGTGATCGCCCGCGTCGGACTGCGCCGCTCCGCCATCTATCAGCGTATGAGCGAGGGGCGCTTCCCAAGGTCGCGATCGCTGGGGCCCAAATGTGCCGTATGGGTTGAGGCGGAAATTGACGAGTGGATCCGCGCCGTATCGCGAATGCAAACCTGATCTTGTCGTGATCTATGTCGTCGGCACTTCTCGCGTCAGACCGCGATGATCATACACCATCAATCCGGCGCTTGCCCGTCCAGTGCAAATGTCTGCCGATGTGAGATCGCTCTCTGGTCTGTTGCTTTCTGGCTCCTAATGGACGGGAACTCGCCGGTTTTACGAAGAGGATGACTTACAGTTCGAGGAAGGTCAAAACTGCCTCTCGCGATCTCGCGCACTCAACGCGGGTATACTTGAATTACGAAAAATGGCACAAAAACTTGAAGGAGAGCTAGGTATGGTATACCAAGAGTCACGAGGTTTAGATTCGCGCTGGCCGGAAGGGATCATTCGTTGGTGCTCGAAGCTGACATCTTGCCGCATGACGGCTCTGACCGAATTCGGTCGCGAGGTGCTGCCATGAGCAATGCAAGGACAAATGGAGGCGATTCGAACCCGGGAAGCTCTGATCTGCCCAAGTCGGTGGATGTCGCTTATCGAGCCTTGCGGGAATGGATTCTACAGGGGTCGCTCGTCGCTGGCCAGAGTTTGCCTGAGGCAGAATTAGCAGTTCGCATTGGTGTGAGCCGAACCCCTTTGCGTGAGGCGATTGGTCGGCTCAGTGCGGAAGGCCTTGTTGTCAAGGAGCGCTACCGAAAGCACGTGGTGGCCCAGTTCAACGAGGCTGACCGGATCGAAATCATGGAGTTGAAGGCGTTGATTGAGGGTCGTGCTGCGGCCCGTGCTGCATCGCGGCTCAATAGTTCCGAAATCGCCTCGCTGCGAGAACTTTCTAACCGGATGGAACGCGCCGTACGCGAGCTTGGTGACGAGGCAAGGCCGATTTTCGACGAGTTGAATCGCGAGTTTCATGCGACCATCTGGCGGGCGGCGGACAGCCCGCGGGGCGAGCGCATCCTGGAGACCGCTCTGAACTCGCCCTTCAATGTCCTGGGTCGGCTCGATGCGACGCTCGCCCAATCCATGGAGCGGGCCTGCTGGTATCATCACGAGATTGTAAGCGCCTTCGAGGCTCGGGATTCCGAGCGGGCCCGCGCACAGATGGTGGCGCATGAACTCTCCCTCATTACCACCCATTTTCCGGAGCAGACATGACCAGTCGAAAGCTTGAAGGTAAAGTCGCGATCCTGACTGGCGGAGCGCGCGGGATCGGTGTGCATTACAGCCGCGCGCTCGCGCAGGAAGGCGCGCGCGTGGCCATTTTCGACCTGGCCGACGGAGAAAACCTAGCGGCCGACATCAACTCTGTCGAAGGACGCGACGCCGCTCGTTTTTTCCGAGTGGATGTCAGCGACGAATCTGCTGTCAGGGCCGGGATTGCGAGCGTTGCAGCATGGGCTGGAGATGTTGGCATCCTTGTCAACAATGCGGCGGTGTTTGCCACCCTTGGCGACGTCAAAGTGACCGAACTCGATGTCGATTTGTGGGATAAGGTGATGGCCGTCAATGTGCGCGGTCCATTTCTGATGGTGAAGCATGTTGCGCCGATGATGATCGGGAAGGGCGCAGGAAAGATCGTCAACATCTCGTCGGGCAGTGCCTATAAGGGCCTGCCCTTCATGTCTCATTACGTCACGTCGAAGGGCGCGATGTTAGGCTTCACTCGTGCTCTTGCCCGCGAGCTTGGTGCTCACAACCTTAACATCAACACGCTCGCGCCCGGTCTGATCATGTCGGATTCAATCAGCGCCAACCAGGAACATCTTGATACGAACCGTGATCGCGTAGTCGCGAGCCGCGCTCTCAAGCGGGATGGCTATCCCGAAGACCTGCTCGGCGGGCTCATCTTCCTCTGCTCGTCGGACAGCGACTTCATGACTGGGCAGACACTCCTCGTTGATGGCGGCTCGGTGAACATCTGATGGCAAATTTGAACGGCAAGGTTGCGCTAGTCACAGGCGGGGCTGCGGGTATCGGACGAGCAATTTCCGACCTGTTTTCTGCGATGGGCGCCAGAGTCGTGACTGCCGATCTGTCGAGCGAGGCCGATATTGCGTGCGACGTTGCCGACGAGAGGCAGATCGAAGCGATGGTTTCTGGGGTTCTCGGTCGACATGGCCAACTGGATATCGCCGTCAATAACGCCGGCATTCTCGGTCCGCTCGGCAAAATGTTGGCCGATGTCGAAGCAGCAGAATGGGATCGCGCGATGAACGTGAACCTCAAGGGCGTGTTTCTGTGCATGAAGCACGAACTGCGCGCGATGGCTGTCCAAGGATGCGGAACGATCATAAACCTATCTTCGGTCATGGGCTTTCTTGCAGCTCCGCGGAACCCTGCCTATTCGGCCGCAAAGCACGGCGTTCTCGGGCTCACCAAGGCGACAGCAGTGCAGTATGCGAGCCAGGGCATTCGTATCAATGCGATCTGCCCGGGACTGGTCGAAACAAACATGGCTGAAACGATCGTCACTGACGATGCCCTGCCGAATTTTCCGAAGCCGTTCATTCCCATGGGGCGTTCCGCCACCCCTAGGGAGATTGCCGAGGTTGCGCTTTGGCTGGCGTCCGATGCGTCGTCGTACCTGACCGGCGAGGCAATTGGTGCCGATGGCGGATGGCGCATCTTGTGAGGTTCGCGTGACGATGAAACTTGCTCGAAACTACATCGACGGCAGTTGGCATGCCGGTTCTGGAACCATGGAAACGATCAACCCTTCCACAGGGGAAGTAGCCAGCGTGTTTTCGCCAGGCGATACGGACTGCGCCGATGCAGCGGTGTCTGCAGCGCGGAGAGCTTTTGAACGCGGAGGATGGTCCAACAATCCCCGAAAGCGGGCGGCCGTCCTGCTGGCTATGGCCGATGCGATCGAACGCATCCGCGGCCAGCTTGTCGCGGTATCGGTATCGGAATGCGGCAAACGTACTGCAGAGATGGAGGGGGAGGTTGGCGCGGCCGTATCTGAACTTCGCTATTATGCCGGGGTAGCGCGAACGATCTTCGGCCGGGTCCAGGAGGTTGGCGAGGGTCAGCTTTCAATCTTCAGCCGCGAGCCGATCGGGGTGGCCGCGATCATCGTACCATGGAACGCACCGGTGACTCTGTTGGCACGCAGTCTTGGGCCAGCGCTGGCAGCGGGCTGTACTGTCGTGGTGAAGCCAGCGCCGCAAACCTCGCTAACCAATGCCTTGATGATCGAGGCGATGGCAGCGGTTCCCGATTTGCCGCCTGGTGTGCTCAACTCGGTCAACGAAAACGGGCATGAGGTGGGGCAGGCCCTGGTGGTGCATCGAGAGGTCGATGCGATCAGTTTTACGGGCTCACGCCATACTGCGGGACGCATCTTTGAAGCCTCGGCCGCGACGCTCAAGCGCCTCAACCTCGAACTGGGCGGGAAAGCACCCGCTGTCGTTTTCGCCGACGCCGACCTGGGCCGCGCTCTGCCTGAGATCGTCCGTGGGGCCACGGCAGCGGCGGGGCAAATGTGCACGGCTGTCACCCGGGTGTTGGTCGAATCTGCGGCGTATGAGCAGGTTGCCGACCGGCTTGCCCAACATTTCCGTGCATTGAATGTCAACGCCGCCGATGATCCCCGATCGGAGATGGGGCCGGTGATCGACATGGCCAATCGCGACCGGCTTGCAGCGATTGTAGCGAGTGCAAGCGATGTGCTGGTGGCTGGCGGACATCCTGATGATGCACCAGCCGGCGGAAGTTATCTCTCGCCCAGCCTGATCGCGGTGGATGATCGCACCAGCACACTCGTTCGCGATGAACTCTTCGGGCCGATCGTCACAATTGAACGTTTTGGCGACGAAGCAGATGCAACAAAAAGTGCCAATGCAACCGACTTTGGACTCGCCGCAAGCGTGTGGACGCGCGACGGGAGCCGGGCGCAGCGGATCGCGCGCTCAATCAAGTCTGGTACTGTGTGGATCAATAGCCACAACCGCCTGTTCGCTGAGGCCGAGACCGGCGGTTACAAGCAGAGCGGAATTGGACGGCTACACGGCCTTATGGGCCTCGATGTGTTTATGGAGACGAAGCACATATTCTCGGAAGCGGGCTTTGTTCCCGCTGTCGGCTACTGATTATGACCAAACGGCCGAATATCTTGTTCATCATGGCGGATCAGCTTCGCGCGGACTATCTGTCCTGTTACGGACACCCGACATTGGAAACACCAAATCTTGATTGGCTTGCGTCACGCGGCGTGCGCTTCAATCGGGCATATGCGCAATCGGCTGTATGCGGTCCAGCGCGCATGAGCGTCTACACTGGACGATACGTGCTCTCGCATGGATCAACCCTTAACGATACGCCATTGCGACAGGACGAATGGACAATCGGTGATTTCTTGCGACCACTCGGGTATCGCACCGTGCTTGTCGGCAAAACCCATATGCGCGCTGACGTCGATGGCATGGAAAAGCGGGGGATCGATCCGGCATCTCCCTCGGGGCTTCTGATCTCTGAGGCCGGCTTCGAAACCTACTCGCGCGAAGAAGGGATTTACCTCGACCATTGGCCGGCAGAGAAGCGGTTCGGGGCTGATTACAACAGATACTTGCGCGAGCGGGGCTATGACGGCGAGAACCCTTGGCACGAGTGGGTCAACTCAGTCGAGATCGATGGAGTACCGGTCTCCGGATGGTTGCTGGAGACGGCTCCCTATCCTGCCCGCGTCCAAGAAGAAGACAGTGAAACGCCCTATCTCACGCGGCGCGCCATTGAGTGCATTGATGCGTTGGGAAGCGACCCCTGGTGCCTGCATCTCAGTTACATCAAACCACACTGGCCCTATGTTGCGCCTGCCCCTTATCATGCGACCTACTCTGAAAACGATGTTCTCCCGGCAATCCGTACTCCGGAGGAGCGCGTAACCTCGCACTCTGTCTTTGCTGGCTTCCAGCGACGACGGGTCAGCCAGAGCTTCTCAGATGATGCTGTGCGCACACCAGTTGTGGCGGCCTACATGGGCCTGGTTAAGCAACTGGATGACCAGTTGGGAGTGCTGTTCGGCGCGCTCAAAGAGCGCGGGTTGATGGAAAACACTCTGATTGTTTTCACTTCAGACCATGGTGATTATCTGGGCGACCACTGGCTGGGTGAGAAGGAGTTCCTGCACGAACCTTCGATCCGTGTGCCGATGATCGTCGTCGATCCGCGCGAACCAGCTGACGCTACGCGCGGACTGGCTTGCGACGCCCTGGTCGAGGCGATCGACTTGCTGCCCACGTTCGTCGAAGCGGGCGGAGGCGACCCAGGGCATCCCCGGCTGGAAGGTCATTCCCTAATACCGCTGCTCGACGGACAAGAGGGAACTCGCGAATACAGCTTCTGCGAATTTGATTATGCGACAATGCGTTTTCGGCGCGAACTGGGGCAGGCGATTGATCAGACCGGTATCGTTGCCGTGGTAGGCGCGCAATGGAAGTTAATTGCCTGCCCTGGCTTTGAGCCGTTGTTGTTCGACCTTGTAAACGATCCCCACGAACTCACCGATCGCGCGGGCGATCCGGGTTGCGCGGAGGTGCGCGCCGAACTGGAAGCTGCCCTGCGCGATTGGGCCTTGCGTCCGCGCCGGGTGACCGAGAGTGCAGCCAGCATTGAGCGACGCACCGATACGCAAGTGACGCGGGGCATCAAGCTCGGCATCCGCAATTCAGAAGAACTTGATGTTGCTTTGCGGGAAGAGGCGCAAGCGTGAGGCAGATCCGATCCTTTATAGCTGGTGCTCCGGTGGACGGATGGCGGTGTTTCGAAAAGCGGTCGCCGGTGGACGGCCAATTGATTGCGAAGGTACACGAAGCCGATGCGGAACTTGTAAACTGCGCCGTGCTCGCGGCGCGGGCGGCCCAACCTGATTGGGAGGCCCTTGATCGAATTGAGCGCGCCGACCTGTTCGAAAGCCTGGCGGGTGCGGTGGCAGCCAGAGCGGATGACCTTGCCGACGCCGAGACCGCTGACACTGGCCGGCCCCGCGCGCAGGTGATGGGCGCACATGTTGGGCGCACGATCGAGGTATTTCGGCTTTATGCCAGCCTTTTGCGCACCTGGTCGGAACAGGCTTGGCATGGCCGGGCTGCATCTCCGAACATGGTGACTGAAGCGGCTCCCAGGACCATCGCCTATACAAGCCGACGTGCGCTTGGGGTGGTGGCAGTCATCGCTCCATGGAACGTCCCGCTCCTGCTTCTAGCACTGAACCTGGTGCCGGCTCTGGCGGCAGGCAATTGCATTGTCGCAAAGCCATCAGAGGAGTCGCCTTGCTCTGCAGCACTACTGGCTGAAATCCTTCATGATGCCGGCCTGCCACCGGGGGTGTTCAACCTGGTACATGGTTTCGGCGCCAATTCGACGGGAGCCGCTCTTGTATCAAATCCGGGTGTTGATGGCATCGCCTTCACCGGCGAAGGGCGCGCCGCGACCCAGATCATGACTGCCGCTGCAGCGGGCCTTCGGCCCGTGCTGTTTGAACTGGGCGGCAAGAATGCCGGGTTGGTTTTTGCCGATTCTGATCTCGACCGGGCGGTCGAAGCTAGCGCTCTCGCAGCCTTTGCCAACAGTGGTCAGGTCTGCCTGTCTATCGAGCGGCTCTTTGTCGAGCGTCCTGTTTTCGATGGGTTCGTTGCAAGACTGGCCGAACTGGCGGGAAGGCAGAAACTGGGACCGCTGATCTCGCAATCCCATCGCGCGAAGGTCCATGCAGCTGTCGAACAAGCAATGGCAGGCGGGGCGCGGCTTCATGCTGGCGGAGTCATTCCGCCTGGTGAAGGCGCTTTCTATCCGGCCACCGTGCTAACGGGCCTTTCCGATAACTCGCCCTTGTTGCGCGAGGAAACCTTTGGCCCTGTCATTCATGTCTCCCCGTTCGATCATGAGGACGAGGCGGTCAGTCGTGCGAACGACACCCCATATGGCCTCGCATCCATGGTCTGGACCCGCGACCTGTCGCGAGGGCACCGTATGTCTGCACGGCTGCGGGCAGGGATCAACTGGGTGAACTGCTGGCAGGTCCGCGATTTTCTGACCCCCCTGCAAGGTCTTGGTCGTTCGGGGATCGGTGCTCAGGGCGGACGCGAGTCTCTCGATTTCTTTTCCCAGGTGACAACAACGGTGGTGAGCTTGTGAGGAACGACTATCATAATCCCGATCCCGAGAAGCTGGTCGCCATGTTCGAACGGATGCTGGTCATCCGTGAGACCGAGGAATATCTCGGGGCCCAGTTTAGAGCGGGCGAACTGCCTGCCGGGGTGCATCTCTATATCGGGCAGGAAGCATCCGGCGTAGGCATCTGTGCGCACCTGGGAGACGAAGACTGGATTACGAGCACCCATCGCGGGCACGGGCATTTCCTGGCAAAAGGCGGCGATCCTTATGCGATGATCGCCGAAATCCATGCCAAATCTGATGGCATCTGCGGGGGGTTCGGCGGAACCATGCACGTCGCCGATGTGGCGCGTGGAATTCTGGGAGCGAATGGCATTGTTGGTGGCGGGCTTGGCATTGCCACAGGCGCTGCCTTTGCGGCCAAGCTGGAAGGAAATGGCAAGGTAGCCGTCTGCTTCTTCGGCGACGGTGCGGCCAACCAGGGCACCTTCATGGAAGCAATGAATTTAGCCTCGCTGTGGAAGCTGCCGCTTCTGCTGGTGTGTGAGCACAATGGCTGGTCCGAATTCACTCGATCCGAAGTGGCGACGAGCGGCCGGATCATTGACCGGGCAAGCCCCTTCAATATTCCGGGGTTCGAAGCCGATGGCAACGACGTAGCGGACGTATGGCGCGTATCAGGCCGTGCGTTGGAGAGCGTTCGCTCAGGCGAAGGCCCCGCTTTGCTGGTGACCTACACCTATCGCACGCGCGGCCATGTCGAGGCGGAAGTCAATTTTCTGTCGCAGCCCTACCGCAGCGAGGAGGAGGTCGCTAGCTGGGTAGCAAAGGATCCAATAGAGCGCGGCGCCGCTCTTCTGGCCCAAGGAGGTATCGCAGAAGAGGAGATTTCCGCAATCCGTGCGCGTGTGAAGGCGTCGATCGCGGAAATGGCCAAGAGGGCCAGATCTGCGGCTGATCCTGATCCTGCGCGGGTTCGTTCAATGATGTTTTCGGCAGCGGAGGCCTGATCATGGCGAAGCGGCGGATGATCCAGGCGATCAACGATGCGATGTTCGAAGAAATGGAGCGCGATCCGCGGATCGTCCTGTTTGGCGAGGACGTCGAGATTTCCATGTTCGGCGATACCAAGGGGCTTCGCGAGCGCTTTGGTCCTGATCGCGTTCGGGACACGCCGATCTGCGAGGCGCTGCTGACGGGAATGGCAGTGGGCATGGCAGCGGCCGGCTGGCGACCCGTGCTGCACATGATGTTCGCCAATTTCATGTACACGGGCTTTGACGCCATCGCCAATCAGATGGCGAAGCTTCGCCTTATGACTGGCGGGCAGATGAAGCTTCCCATCACGATCATGGCTGGGTTCGGTGGGGGTCGATCAACCGCAGCACAGCATTCGGATTGCCCATATCCGCTGTTCATGAATTTGGGCGGAGTCCATGTGGCTGTTCCATCCAATGCCGGCGACGCCAAGGGACTGTTCAAGTCAGCCGTGCGCAGCGACGATCCCGTGATCTTCCTCGAGCCGGGCGGGCGCGGTGGGGAAATGGGCGAAGTGCCCGACGGTGACCATCTGGTTCCGTTCGGCAGAGCATCAGTGCGGCGTTCAGGCAGCGATGTCACGATCGTTGCGATATCAGCGATGGTGAAGCTTGCCGAACAGGCGGCGAAGCAGCTTGCTCAGGACGGGATCGAAGCCGAAATCCTGGACCCCCGCACGTTGGTCCCGCTCGACGAGGACGGCATCCTCGCCTCGCTGTCGAGGACAGGCCGCTTGGTGGTTGTCGACGAGGCGCGTGATCGCTGCAGTGCCGCGAGCCAGATCGCGGCCGTCGCGGCAGATCGCGGGTTTGCCATGTTGAAGGGGCCGGTGCGCCGCGTCACCGTGCCGGATGTCTGCATGCCCTATGCGCCTGTGCTCGAGCGCAGCGTCTATCCGAATGCGGAGCGCATTGCTGATGTGGTGCGCGAACTGTTGAACTGCAGGGACTACCAATGAAGATTAAGCTCAAACTTCCGCGCGTCGGCATGAACATGGAAGAAGCAACGATTGTTGCTTGGCATAAGTTGCCTGGCGAAACTTTCGCCAATGGTGAGGCGCTATACGAATTCGAGACCGAAAAAGTGACCCAGGCGTTCGAGGCTAGCGCCGATGGCAGGTTGGTCGAGATTTGCGTTCCCGAAGGCGAGGAAGCGCAGGTCGGGGATGTGGTATGCGTGGTCGAGGTCGATCAGTGAGCAATACCGGACGCCTCGAACACATCGGCGTTACAGTCGCCGACATGGAGCGGGCGCTCGACTTTCTGA
The DNA here is from genome assembly GCF_001014975.1 of Novosphingobium sp. MD-1. GTDB lineage: Bacteria > Pseudomonadota > Alphaproteobacteria > Sphingomonadales > Sphingomonadaceae > Novosphingobium. The sequence goes on from NZ_BBXA01000030.1 coordinate 335,448, forward strand.
CGATTCTCGGCTTCGTAACGCAGTCTCGCTTCACGCCGTTCGATCCGGGTGCTGTGGCTGGAATCACTCGACTGGATGGGGCCAAGGTTCGCGAGATCGCCTATGTTGCGCGTGACGCCTATCATTTCGAATTGCTCGAGTACGAAGCTCCTGAGCGCGCGATCGGCCTGCGTCAACCATGCGATACAGGCTATTTCCATTTTGCATTGCATGTCGACGATCTCGATGCTGTCCAGGCCCAGCTTGGTTCCTGCGCTCCTCCCCATCGCGTCCAACGAGGGCCGGCCAAGGGTCAAAGGGCGACCTATGTCTACGGACCTGATGGTCTGACCGTCGAACTGATCGAGAAGCCGGGTGGGGATTGATGTCTGCGTATACTCGTACTCGACCGGTTACGGCCGACAAGCAGATTTCCCGCGACTCCCGCAAGCCTGGAGAAGGATCATGATCCGCCGCCTGTTGCCTCTCGCCGTCTTTTTCTGCCAGCCCGCGCTCGCGGAACCGGCATTCCTCGAAGCGCCCAGTGTAAGGACCAATCCCAATCCTGCCGTGCCGCTGGCCGCGGTGCTCAGCTTCAGAACTAGCGGTCCGGTGACCACCACGGTCAGCCTCGACGATGGATCTAGGCAGTGGCAGGTCCAGTTCGGGCCGCGCCATGATCCCGCCAAAGGCCTACCGCTGGTCGACCTCGGCGCGGGCAAGGACATCCGCTTGCGCGTTCGCATCAGCGACAAGACGGGCGCGGTTGATGCGCCCGGATCATTGTCCCTGCGCACACCGGAGCTCCCGGCACCGGGGCTTTCCTGGCCGACCCTGACGACGACCCTCGCCGACAGCGCAGTGCTTGAACCCGGCCTGCGGTTCATCAGTGTGCGGCGGCGCGCGCCAGGTCGGCAGGACTTCCAGACAAGGGCGCAGCAGCAATTCTCGCGGGGCTGGGGCCTGATCCTGGCACTCGATGCCCGGGGGGAGGTGCGCTGGTACTATATCAGCCAGCGGCGCGTTGCGGGGATCAAGCCGTCACCCGATGGGACACTCATCTTCACCACCGAGGACCAGCGTGTCGTCAAGATCGACATGCTCGGCAACATCCTGCGTCAATGGTATCCCGAGATGCGCCGGCTTGGTCCGGTGCAGGGCGGAACGCAGATTACCGGACTGCAGACACTGCACCATGAACCGTCGCTCACGCCGTGGGGCACCTATATCTCGATGTCGGCGAATGGCCGCGAGATCGCGGACTATCCTACGAGTGTCACCGATCCGCAGGCCCCGCGCAAGCCGACCATGGTTATGGGCGACAAGATCGTCGAATTCGATGCGGATGGGAAAATAGTCTGGGAGTGGGATACGTTCGACCATCTCGATCCCAAGATGCTGCACTATCACACGCTCCAGCCCTATTGGGCCGTAAGGGGTTACCCTGGCTATGCGGATTGGACGCATGGTAATGGGATCACGTTCGATGAAAAGAACAATCTCGTCATCGCCTCTTTCAAGCATCTGGATGCTCTGGTCGCCATCGACCGCAAGACGAAGGAGATCCGATGGATTTTCAGTGACCCGCAGGGCTGGCCGGAGAGATTTCAATCACGGATACTCAAACCCGTTGGCCTCACACGTTTTCCATGGTCGCAACACCACCCTCACGTCACACCTTGGGGAACCATCGTCTATTTTGACAACGGCATGTTCCAGGCTCGGCCGTTCGACGGCCGACGGATCGTGCCCTTCCACGAGAGCTACAGCCGGGCAGTCGAGATAAAGGTCGACCCCCGCGCGATGACCGTGTCCGAACTCTGGACTTCGGAAAAGGAGCAGAAGCCAGGCAGTTGCATAAACTGGGCGATGGGCGATGCTCACAGGCTGCCCACCACGAACAACATGTTAGTCATTCGCAGCTTCTGCCCGCCGATCACTGACAAGCTCAACGATCAGAACGAGTATGATCTCACGCAGCGCTTCGTAGATGATGTGCCGTATGCCGGCCGGGTCGAGGAATACTCGCGCACTTCGCCTGGGACGCGGCTTTCCCAAACGCGTTTCGACGACCCCAACGAGATTCTCCAGTGGCAGCTCTACGGAGGCTTTCACGCGCCGTCGATCTACTGGGAGGACAAGGCCGGGGCAGCGAACTGAGTGTGGCGTCGGTCATGCCGGACGACCGGGCGGCAATGTCACGAGCTATCATGGCAACATTTCTACCGAGGACCATCTGATGAGCGAGCGACGCAGAGTACTTATTGTGGGCGGTGGCATCGGCGGACTTACGGCCGCTGGGCTGCTTCTCCTTGCTGGACATGACGTCCAGGTCTTCGAGCAGGCGCTCGAACTTGGCGAAGTCGGAGCCGGCATTCAGGTTAGTGCCAATGCCACACATGTTCTGCGCCACTTAGGCGTACTCGAGCGGCTTGCGTCGGTGTCCGTGCGACCGCTCAGAACGGAGTTCCGCCTGCACGACACGGCGGAGATTGTCAGCCAGATCCTGCTGGGCGACAGCCACGAAGAGCGGTTCGGTGCTCCATATCTTCATGTCTACCGGCCCGATATCCTAGGCATCCTGGAAGCCAGAGTCCGTGAACTGGCGCCCTCGGCAATCCATCTTGGCAAGGCGCTTGAACGCTATGAGGAAGGCCCTGACAACGTGACCCTCTACTTTGCTGACGGCACTATGGCGAGCGGCGACTTGCTGATCGGTGCGGATGGCATCAAGTCGGTTGTGCGGGCACAGATGCATGGCCTCGAACCGGCCCGCTATACCGGTAACGTCGCGTGGCGGGTCATGGTACCCGTCGAGAAGCTGCCGCCTGATTTCCAGCCACCTATTTTTGTAAACTGGATGGGGCCAGACAAGCACATGGTTGTTTATTGGGTCCATGGCGGCAAGCTGCTCAATTTCGTCGGTTGTGTCGAAAAGCCTGAATGGACGCAGGAGGGCTGGGCAATCAAGGCGCCCTGGGACGACCTGAAGGCCGATTTTGTCGGGTTCCATCAAGATGTGCAGACAATGATCGACGCAGCGGACAAGGATAATTGCTTCTGCTGGGCGCTTAACAACAGGCCTCGCCTGGAATTCTGGAGCACCGAACGGGTCACCCTGCTTGGAGATAGTGCGCACCCTACGCTACCATACATGGCGCAGGGAGCGGTGATGGCGATCGAGGACGCGGCCGTTTTGATGCGCGCGTTGAACGAATTCGACGACCTGGCCGAGGCCCTGCGAGGCTATGAGAAGGCCCGTATCGAGCGCACCGCGCGGATAGTCAATGAAAGCACCGAACACGCGCGGCTTTTCCATTTTCAGACCCACGACGAATTTCGCGAGGCCTTCGCGCGGAAGGATCCGGCAAGAGACCGTGGCTTGTGGCTCTACAACTACAATCCGCTCACCGTGCCGATCGGTGCCGAAACGGCGTGACTATTCTTGCCGCGCGTTGCCACCACCGACAAACCATTTTGGGGAATTCCATGATCGACTATTCCTTTCCGCCCCAACCATCCAGCTTCGTTCCCATCGCCGGATCGCGGCAGGTTTTTCCCGTCCGCCGTATTTTTTGCGTAGGACGCAATTATGCCGAACATGCGCGAGAGATGGGCTTCGATCCGAACCGCGAGGCCCCCTTTTTCTTCACCAAACCGGCCGATGCAGTCGTCCAAGATGGTGCCACGATTGCCTATCCGCCGTTGACGGAGAATTTCCACTATGAGGCTGAGTTGGTCGTCGCGATTGGCACAGAGGGGCGCAACCTGTCAGTGGAGGCGAGCCCGCTACATATCTGGGGCTATGCCGTGGGCAACGACCTGACGCGTCGCGACCTTCAGATCCAGGCGCGCGAGAAGGGGCGTCCTTGGGATTGGGGTAAGGCATTTGACAATTCGGCCGTCATTGGTCCCATCCATCCGGTTGACGAAGTGGGCCATCCGGACAGCGGGTCGATCCGGCTGACGGTGAATGGCGCGGTCAAGCAGGATGCAAACCTTGCCGAACTCATATGGTCGGTGCCAGAAATCGTCTCGATCCTGTCGCACTCGGTGACGATAAAGCCCGGCGACTTGATCATGACCGGTACGCCTGCGGGGGTTGGCCCGCTTGTCCCGGGAGATGTTTGCACCGTCTCGATTGAGGGCCTTGGAGACCTGATCACCAAGATTGGCCCACGCGAATGACACTTCGCCTGCACAACTTCTTCAGGTCGTCCACCTCGACCCGCTTGCGCGTGGCTCTCAACCTCAAGGGGCTGGAATATGATTATGTGGCCTATGTCCTGCGCAAGAATCAACACCGGAGCCCAGAATATCTGGCACTAAATCCAGCAGGGCTCGTGCCGGCGCTTGAATTGGAAGATGGCACGGTTCTGACCCAGTCGCTGGCCATCATCGAATGGCTCGACGAAACCTACCCCGACCCCCCCCTGCTCCCGACCGACCCGCTCGGGCGGGCGCGGGTCCGGTCATTGGCCTATATGGTGGCTTTCGAGATCCACCCGCTCAACAACCTGCGCGTTCTGAACCGGCTAGGCACGCAGTTCGACGCTGACGACGATGCGGTGGCGCAATGGTTCGTCCATTGGGTAACGGCGACGTTCGATCCGCTGGAAGCCATGCTGGCCGGCAGTCGGGAGACGGGCCAGTTCTGCCATGGCGATGCTCCAACGCTCGCTGACATCTGCCTTTACAGCCAAATCTGGAATAATCAGCGCTTTTCAATTCCAATTGAAACCTGGCCGACAATTGCACGAATTTTTTCGGACTTAGACGGCCTCCCCGCCTTTCGCAATGCGGCGCCACCCAACCAGCCCGATGCCGAATGACCAAAATTGCAGGAGCAAGATCATGAGTGAAGCGCTCGATCACAGCACAGTCGACCATGCTATGCAGCCGGATGACACGCCCGAGCTGCGCGAGCTATATCGCGGGTTCGAAAAGCAGAGCCTGTTACCCCTGTGGACCCAGCTTGGCGACCTCATGCCGGTTCATCCCAAGTCCAGAGCGGTGCCGCACGTCTGGAAATGGTCAAAACTGCTCCCACTGGCTGAACGTTCGGGCGAACTGGTACCCGTTGGGCGGGGAGGCGAACGCCGCGCGATCGGGCTGAGTAATCCGGGCCTTGCTCCCCATGCCTATATCAGCCCTACATTATGGGCAGCGATCCAGTATCTAGGCCCACGTGAAGTCGCACCTGAGCACCGTCACAGCCAGAACGCCTTCCGCTTCGTTGTCGAAGGAGAAGGGGTCTGGACCGTGGTCAATGGCGATCCAGTACGAATGAGCAGAGGCGACTTGCTGTTAACGCCCGGCGGCAACTTTCACGGCCACCAGAACGCCACCGATAAGTCTATGGCCTGGATCGATGGGCTCGACATCCCGTTCAGCCAGCAGATGGACGTTGGCTTTTTCGAATTTGGTTCAGACAAACTTACGTGCCTCGAAACACCAGAATTCAGCCGGGGCGAGCGTCTCTGGTGTCATCCTGGACTGCGCCCGCTTTCGCAGCTCAAGGACAGTGTCAGCTCGCCTATCGGTGCCTACCGGTGGGCGCATACCGACGCAGCCTTGACGCAGCAACTCGCGCTCGAGGCGGAGGGGTATGCGGCCACGGTTGCCCCAGGCCATGCCGCAATTCGTTACATCAATCCAACTACGGGCGGAGACGTTATGCCCACAATCCGCCTTGAATTTCACCGTTTGCTCGAGGGCACCGAGACAAAAATGAGACGTGACGTCGGTTCGACCGTCTTCCAAGTCTTCGAAGGCAACGGCGCGGTTGTGATGGATGGCGAAACGCACAGTGTGGAAAAAGGGGACATGTTTGTCGTCCCGTCGTGGATCCCCTGGTCGTTGCAGGCCGAGACAGGCTTCGATCTGTTCCGCTTTTCGGATGCTCCCATCATGGAGAAGCTGGGCTTTATGCGAAGTTGGGTCGACGCGTGAGCTTGGCATTTTCGCTCGAGCAACGACACGGTATCGAACGGTTGCGCGTTTGATCCACAAGACCATAGATCCGACTTCTCACCCGAGCAGCTGTGCCGTTCTCGGGGCAAAGCGGGCAAGGCTCGATGTCGCCGGAACGTGAGCAGTATTGAGAGGCGGCAGCAATCCTCAAGCGGAATGCTTCGAGCATCATTGCCGTTCTTCAAAGTAGGTCTGAATGACCAGTCTGCGCCTGATCCTGATATGCCAAAGTGCAAGAAGGCATCCTGATCCTACTGGACTCTTGGTGCCATGGTGCTACCATACACCAGTGTTTGGAAAGGTTGGTTGGCGGAAAGGACGCGCTGTTGAGGTGGCGACCCAAACCAGCGCTTCGGTGATCGACAGCAGCGTGGTCATAGTCGGCCTTTTCACAATGTTGTTCCATTCCATGGATTCGCAGTCGAGGACGGTTTTCGTTGTCCCTGCAAGTCCTCCCAACTTATTGGATTGGTGATTTAATATGGCTGAGAAAATCACAGATTTCGACAGCATTGCTGCGGATATCTTTTTGCAAAAGCGGGCTGGAAAACTCAGCCATTTCGCCGAGATGATCTGGAACTTCCACCGGGACCGGATCGATGCCACGTTCGAGGGTGGTTGGGACAATGCCGCATTTCCGTGGGACCGCAACATGCATGGGTGGTGGAAATACCCGCTGGCATTCGCGACATACTCGATCCCCTCGGTGATCATGGTTGAGGAAGCCCGGTACGCGGAAGCTTCAATCTGTCTGAGGAAATCAATACTACTGTTCAAAGATACGCCGATCTGGGACGAATGGGTCAAGTACGGCCATGGGCCAGATCCGATATGCTGCCGGAATATCATGTACAAGGCGCATCTGCACGTCATGTACGGCTTGTATCAGCTCATTACCGGATCGCAGGATTTTGAGAGGGAGTACATTCAGCTAACAGACATAATGAAAAAGGAGTTGAATGAAAATAGCGAAAATGAGGGATTTGAAGGTATAGTTTGCGAAGATGATCAATATTTTCCTGTATGTAATTCCCAGATAGTCATCGGCATGTCGATACATGACTTAATTTTTGGAACGAATTACTACAATGAATATGGAAAAAGAGTTGCTGATTTCATTGCAGACAGGATCAGTGATCCAGTGACCAAGATGATACTGTACAAGTATCATCCCTCCCATGACCAGGCTGAAGCCTATCTGTCCGGCGCTTGCAACACCTGGGGACTGACCCAATTGCATTATACCAATCCGGCAGACATGCAGACCGGCTATGAGAACTTCAAGCGTCTGCTCGTTGCGCAGCAACCGGATGGCGCGCTCTACCTCAAGGAATGTGTCCATGCCTCCGATCCCGCCATGGGGCTGGAGGAGAGTTTCGGGCTTCTATATGCGCTCGGCTTGGCGAGGGAGTATCAGGACCCTGACCTTTGGGCTGGTTTTATGAAGTACCTGGGTAAGACGTCTGGTATTGCGTATGTCGACGGAAGGGTCCGCCTCGTCGAAGTGACAAATGGGGAAGAGCATCACGCCAACAGCTACATCCTATGGGGCGCCCTTCACGAATCCTGGAACGCGGTCTTTCAGCATGATTGGAGCGCGCTGAGGGCCCGGCATCGGGCGGTGTTGTCATGATCGGTGCAGAGGCTTCGCGCCAAGACATCTGGGCGATGGTTGAAGACGGGCGGTTCACAGATCAAGTTGAGGCGCATTACAGGACGCTTCTGTTCGACCTGGACCTGGCTTGCTACAATAATTGCCACGTCTGTCACGTTCCTGGTTCGGGGGTCGCTTTTTACAAGGCCATGGGCTTCATGGCCCTGACTTTGCCATCTGTAGCCTATATTGACCCGTTCAGAACCAGAGAGGTTGAGTATAATCTTAACCTGACCGCAAAAAATATCTGTAATCCAAATCTTTCCAACCCATTGAATATGTACGATTCTGAAAATGTCCGCGTCGTCCTGAGCGCCCTGTCGTATGAATTCTACCGATTGGTCAGCGGAAGGGGGCAATTCGATGAAAAATCTCGCGCATTCATCGAAGCAATAAAAGGAAAGATCATTAACAATTACCAATCTGCGCAAAATATTTTCGCGCTTGAAACTGTGACCGGTAGGTTCGAAATTTTTCCAAATCTACTGGCGATGCTTGCATTTGAAATTCATGATAAGATTCATGGGACAACTTATTCCGACGATAATGACAAAATTTTGGACGGTATAGGCGTTCTGTTACGCGATGATAAATCAGGACTGTTCTTCGAATCACTGCAAACTGGAAGTTTTGGTTTCGACAAGCAGGAATTGAATAGAGAGTCATTTTGGATCTCTAGAAATATTCGACCAAGATCCAATGCGTTGGCACTTAACCTGATGCATTATTTCAGGCCGCAGGAAGCTGAGGCGCTTTGGGAGCAGTTTAAGTTCGCATTTTCTGACGAATTGATGCGGATCGATTTAGGGGCGTTGAAAGGGAAGTCTGGACAGTCTTTCGTAACACCTCTTGGTTTTCAACTAGAGGATATTTTTGCAGCTCTTTGGTTGGCTAAAGAGATGCAAGATGTCAAATTCTTCAATTTACTGAACAATCGCATTTATGAAGTTTTAGAGCCGAAGCGTATAGAGGCTAAGATATTTTATGATCAGCTGGGGGAGGGTGGACCATTGGTTTCATACTTTAACCTTCTGGCCCAGTGCCATGTCGGCTGGAAGCAGCTTGTTGAAAAAGATTGGGCGCAGAGCTACCACAAAGACTATAATGTGGTCCGCTGATACCAGAATGCGATGAGCCTGACTCATCGCATTCTGCTTAAGCCCGTGCGGCGCTTGAGAATTTCCAGCGTGTGATGCGTCACCATACCAGCGCGCTGGTATGAGACGATGCTTGATGTGAAGGCTTCGCAGCAGATGCAGACCAGACGCCAAATTCGTAGGTCCTGACTCCAGCATCCTAAGATCGGACAATGCAGGGATTGAGTATCGGACGCCTTGCCGCGTTTTGCCAATCCCTTCGAAGGCGATCACCTGGTGGACACCCTGATTTACTGGTGGCGGTGAGGGTGTAAATGTGATTCCATCGTTTTGAGCGATGGAGGCGTATGTGTCTGTGCAGCGTGGCTTTTTCGATCTGGATGAGCGGTATGCGGCGCTGTCGGCGGCGGGCGATCCGCTGGAGAAACTCGTGGCGCTGATCGACTTTGAGATATTTCGCCCCGCGCTGGATGCGGCCCTGCAACGATCTGACTGCAGCAAGGGCGGGCGGCCGCCGCTGGACGCGGTGATGATGTTCAAGACGCTAATCCTGCAGACGCTCTACGGCCTGTCTGATGCGCAAGCCGAGTTCCAGATCCTCGACCGGCGCAGCTTCGGGCGCTTCCTCGGCCTCAACGATGGCGACAACACGCCCGACGAGACGACGATCTGGCGGTTCCGCGAGGGCTTGGTGCGCGCTAATGCCATCGACGCCTTGTTTGCCCGCTTCGACGCCCACCTCAGAGGTCTGGGCTATCTGGCCATGGGCGGGCAGATCGTCGATGCCAGCATCATCGCCGCTCCGCGTCAGCGCATGACCGACGAGGAGCGCGCCCTGGTCAAGGGCGGCGGCATTCCGGAAGACTGGGCCGCCAAGCCGGCAAAGCTCGCGCAGAAGGATCGCGACGCGCGCTGGACGCTCAAGCGCGGGCGCCGCAAGAAAGGCCCAGATGGCAAACTCATGGCCGAGATAGCCACGCCCATGTTCGGCTACAAATCCCACATCGGCATCGACCAGCGGCACGGCTTCATCCGCACGTGGGGCGCCAGTGATGCCGCCCGCTACGATGGCCGCGAACTGCCGAACCTGATCGATCCGGCCAACACCGGCAGCGCGATCTGGGCGGATACCGCCTATCGCAGCCAAAAGAACGAGCGGGCTATCCTGCGCGCGGGGCTGGTATCGAAAATCCACTTCCGCCGCGCACCAGGAAAGCCGCTTCCCACGCAGCGCCAACGCGCCAATGCCGCCCGATCCAAAGTGCGCTCTGCTGTCGAGCACGTCTTTGCCACACAGAAGCACCGCATGGGCCTGTTCATCCGCACGATCGGCATTGAGCGGGCCAAGGTGAAGATCGGCCTCGCCAACATCGCGTTCAACTTCAAACGCTTCCTCTACTGGGAAAACCGGGCGAGCACCGCATGATCACGCGGCCAAGGTCCCGAAACGGCCCGTAACGCCTACGCGGTGACCGGAAAATGCCCGGATATGGAAACCCGAAACGGTCGGCCTCGCACCTTCAGGTTATGCCCAGCACCGTGAGCGGGTAAATCAGGGTGTCCTGGTGCATTGCACAAGGGGTTGAAAAGTTGCGTTACGATTCCAGCGCTTCGAGGCTTACCGTGAATTCCAGACCAGAATTTCTGGCACGCAGGCGCTGATTGCGGCCAGGTAGCGGTAATTCCAGGCCGTCGCCTACGAGGCGGCATTCGGTAATCGTACGCAACTGGTCAATGCGGGCATGAAGCGTGGGACCTGCATCGAAGATGTCGACATAGCCGTCGTAAACAAATCCTTCGGCTTCAAGCATTGCCTTGGCCGGAACTGCGTCTACGTGGGGGCGCCCGATCGCAGACTGCGCATCGAGTGGCAAGAGCGCAGTATATATGGGAAATTTTGGCATGAGATCGGCAATGAACTGATTGCCTTGGGTCGCATTGTATAGGTCGGCAGCATGAAATTCGCTGTCAAAGAATTTTCGGCCAACGGCCTCCCAGAATGGTGAGATGGCGCCATCTAGCCAGCCGCGCATTTCAGCAACTATAGTGCTTCCAAACCTCTCCCTGTGTTGAGAAATAAAGAGGTAGCGGCTGCGCGAGAGAAGTTGTCCCAGCCCCGCGGATCGGGCTTGTGGCGCCAAAAAGAGCCCGCCCACTTCCGAAGCGCCATCGAAATCATTGACCAGTGTTAGAATATGAGTCGAGAAATGTCGGCCAGTGCCATTGGAAACATGGGATATTCGGCTCAGCTTGTAGCTGTAGAATGGCCATCGGACCCCGATCTTCGAGTAAATGCTCGAGGTTCCAACAATTCGGCCCGTCTCAGTGTCTTCAAGGACGAACAGATAGAATTCATCCTGCGGTGAATCGATAATGACGCCGCAGGATTGCTCGCTCCACGCTACTCGTTCCGCCAGTACACCCCGGTCATGAGGAAAGTTGGTGAGGCCGCCCGCGGTCAATGCCGCCAGTTCCAGCAATGCATCCACGTCATTCTTGCATGCCATGCGCACTTGGTGCGTCATATCAGAGTTCCCCAATTCCAAAGCCGAGCATTTTCATCAGTGCTCCGCGTGCAGCACGGCATTCTGCCCAGAGTTCGGCGTCCGCCAGGTCGGACTCGGCAATTCTCTCCGGCCAATGTTCTTCTATGGTTCTCTCGAGCCTGTCACAGATCCTTTCGTCAACGAGGAACCTCTTGTCGACGGCTGCCAGCGCGCCCTCGCTCATGGCAACCCGTAGGCGCAAACAAGCAGGGCCTCCTCCATTACGCATGGATTCGCGAACCTCGACGATTTCCAATCGTGTGATGACGCCTTGGCCCACCACGCTATCGTTCAACCATTTCCACACAGCAGAGTTCTCTCGGCATTCGCCCGGTACGACCAGGGCCATTCCGCCGCAAGGCAGTGTGACCAGTTGCGAGTTGAACAGATAGGAACCCACCGCATCTGCAAGTGATACTCGATCCGAAGGCGCCTCGATAATCTGGACCGAAGGTACTCGCATGCGGATGGTTTCGAGGACTTGGTCGCGATCCTCGAAGGCCTGTTGGTGTGTCAACAAGACATTCTCGTTCGCGACCGCCACCACGTCATTGTGGAAGGCACCGGCTTCTATCGCCGCAGCACTTTGTTGGACGTGGAGTTGCCCCTCGGCGCTCAGGCCATGGCGCCGAGCCACGGCTTCCCCCGCGATCCGATTCTGCCGGGCGGGGTACCTGCCGCTTGAAACACCGTAAACGAAGATCTCGAGGCCGTGTTCGCCATGACTGGCTGTTAGCCGCATTGCATTGGCGGCTCCTTCGTCTGTTAGTCTTGCGGGGAGCGGGTCATGCACGGCGAACAGACGCTTATCGGGAAATGCCAGCCGAAGTTGTCGCACAGTCTGTTGTGCCTCGATGCTGCGATGGAGCATCGACGAAAGGTTTGCGACTGTCAGGTGGCAACGCCCGTCGCGCGTGTCGGGGGCGGGCGAGACGGTCGCTGCATTTGCGGTCCACATCGGGGATGCGGAGAACACACTCGTCAGCAATGCCGGATCGCTTGCCCAGGCGGCGGAGTAGACGTCATCGTCGCTGCCTGCGAAACCAAGATCTCGTAGCCACGGAGCGAAAGGGCGGTCATGCGGCAGCAGCAGGCCTTGTGTTAGGCCAAGCCCGAGCATTCGCCGCATCTTGCCAATCCCCTGGATGGCCGCTTTTCGAGGGCTTGAGACCACGCCGGCATTCCGCGCAGAGGCGACATTTCCGAACGAGAGGCCCGCATAATTGTGGCTCGGGCCGACCAGACCGTCAAAATTGACTTCACGCACCATTGGAATGATCCCTTCGGGCTGATCGCAGGCCGCGAATGTCGCTGGTTTGGTCGATCACTGCTTCTGCTTCGAAGCTTGCGACCGGATAGGCGCAATAATCAGCCGCGTAAAAGGCGCTTGGCCGGTGATTGCCCGAGGCACCCAGCCCGCCGAACGGCATCGTCGCGGCGGCGCCGGTCGTGGGCCTGTTCCAGTTGCACACACCGACGCGTGCGCGAAGCGCATAGCAATCCCACAAGGATTGATCTGAAGAGATCAGCCCCCCCGCCAGTCCGAAGGCGGTATTGTTGGCGACGCGGATAGCGGTGTCGAAGTCAGGCACTCGCATGACCTGGAGAAGTGGGCCGAAGATTTCCCGGTCAGGGACTTCCATGTCCGTTACGTCGACGATTGCGGGAGTCAGAAATGCACCCGAACGATCCGGCGGGGATAGCAAGGGCAAAACCACGCGCGCCCCGGATGCCACCAGCGCATCATAGGCGGCGCGCACGCGATCGGCAGCGTGAGCGGATACCAGCGGTCCCATTGCTGGCTCCGGAGCTTCGTCCCAGCTGCCGATCGACAAACGCTGCGCGTAGTCGACGACAGCTGCAAGCGTTGCGTCACCGACGCTACCCTTCGGGATAATGAGGCGACGCGCACACGAGCAGCGTTGCCCGGCCGAGATGAAAGCGGAGCTCACGACGATTGAGGCTGCCGCGTCCGGCATCCCGTCCCAAGCGATCAGGGGATTGTTGCCGCCGAGCTCGAGCGCAAGAATGACTTCTGGACGATCAACGAACTGGCGCCGAAGGTGTGCGCCGGTAGCGGCCGAACCAGTAAAGAGTAGGCCATCGATCCGGGATTCGGCGAGGGCGATGCCGGTGTCGCGCCCGCCCTGCACAATGTTGAAAACACCATCCGGCAGGCCAGCCTCTTGCAACAGACCATCAATGATTTCGCCAACGAGGGGCGCTTCCTCCGACGGCTTGAAGACGATTGTGTTTCCCGCAAGGAGCGCCGGAACGAAGTGCCCGTTGGGAAGATGGCCAGGAAAGTTGTATGGGCCGTAGACGGCCATTACACCATACGGCCTGTGGCGTAGCACCGACCGGCCGAATGCGGCCTCCCGCTCGGACTCGCCAGCGCGCTCGCTAAGGGACTGGATCGAAATCGCGACCTTGTTGGCCATGGATGCGACTTCCTGGCGGCCTTCCCACAAAGGCTTTCCGGTCTCACGGCCGATTGCCGCAGCAAGCCGTTCTGCGTGATCCGATATCATCTGCCGGTATCGCTCGACGAGCCGAATTCGCTCGAAAAGTGGCGTAGCGGACCAGCCATCGGAGGATCGCCTCGCACGTTCGACGGCCAGAGCGACTTCCTTCGGGCCCGCCGACCTTCCTTCCCAAACTGTTTCTCCCGTCGCCGGGCACACTGATCGGAAATTAGTCATACTGCGACCTGCAATGCGTCAACAGCAAGTAGTTCGCTTGCCTTCTCACAGGTCTGCTCGAACCGAATGAGGACCTCGCGCACTTCCTGTGCTGAAATGGTGAGAGCCGGCAAGAGGCGCACGACATTGTCTCCGCCACCCGTGATCAAGAGTCTCTGTTGGCGCGCAAGATTGATGAACTCCCGATTGACGACTGCTAGCTGCACACCAATCAGGAGGCCGAGCCCACGGATCTCGCGCACTATGTGCGGATAGCGAGCGGTTATGGATTCAAGGCCGGCACGGAATTCTTTAGCGCGCTGGTTCACGGTATCGAGAGTTTCTGCGTTGCTTATCTCATCGAAGGCCGCGATCGCGACGGCCATCGCAAGCGGATTACCGCCAAATGTCGAACCATGTGATCCAATAGTCATACCGATCGCGGCCTGCGCAGTTGCGAGGCAGGCAGAGACTGGAAAGCCTGCGCCAAGGGCCTTGGCAATAGCCATGATGTCTGGCTCGCAGTCCTTGATCCACTGATGAGCAAAAAGACGACCGGTGCGCCCCATTCCACACTGCACTTCGTCAAAGATAAGCAGTACGCCATTGCGCGAGCAGACTCGGCGAAGGTGTCGCAACTTCTCGGGATCGAGCGCTCGCGCGCCTCCTTCGCCCTGCACGGGTTCGACGATCACGGCCGCTGTGCTGGGCGATGCTACCAGTTTCTCCCAGGCAGCGACTTCGTCGAAGGCGGCATGACAAAAGCCCTGCATTGGCGGGCCGAAGCCGTCGAGATAGGCCGCATTGCCGGCAGCGTTCAACGCGGCGAAAGTGCGGCCGTGAAACGAACCTTGGAAGCCGACGATGTCGACGCGTTCATGATTGCCCTTGACCGAAAAATGGCGGCGCGCAGTCTTGATCGCGCATTCGATCGCCTCGGTACCAGTGTTGGCGAAAAAGGCCGTATCTGCAAATGTGGCGGCGATCAGGCGCTCTGCCAGCTGGGATTGTCCGGGAATTTGCAAGCCGTTGCCAACATGCCAAAGGCGTTCCGACTGGCGTTGCAATGCATCCACAAGTGCAGGATGGCAATGACCCAAGGCGTTGACGGCGACCCCCCCGATGCAGTCGAGCCATTCTAAACCATTCTCATCGAACAACCAGCTTCCGAAACCCCTTACGGGTGCAATAGGCGCGGGTGCATAGACCGGCATCACCGAAGAGATCATATTCGCAGCCCCTTACCGAGTTGAGGTAATGAGAATATGCCAACATTCGCCGGATAATAGGGAAAAAGAGGCTAGCATTAATTACCAAAAGGAATGTTTGGGCCGTCTTTCGGAGCTGGTACACCTGCTGACGTTGTGATACTGCCGCGGCTCGGTGAGCAAGCAGGTCATCAGCGGCATTATCCTGCCTTGGCGCACGACGAGAAGGTGCAGTCCTTCAGTCAGTCGGCTGACAATCTGTCATTTTCCTGCTCGGCGATCAGTTGCGCCCGCAATGCGAGCGCATCGATCTCGGCGCTTGCGAGCTTGCAGAGTATCAGGGCTGAAAGCCGGGCCTGCTCTGCGAAACTTTCAGGCCAGGCGAACTCCTGTTCACTATGAATGTCGCCACCCCGAACGCCTAGTGTGTCGATTCCCGGGAGCCCCTGCGCAAGCAGATTGTTGCCTTCGCAGACGCCACCGGATGGCTTCCAGCCGATTGACAGGTCAAGTAGTGCGCCCAACTCGCGAACCTGGCTAAACAGGACCTCCTGGGCGTTGAAGAATGGCTTTGCCGGACGATGCACCCCGCCATGGACTTGAACGGAAATGCCGCCTCCTTCCATTGCGCCGGTCACAATGCGCACCTGCTCGTCGATCCAGATCGCACCCGCCTTGTCAGGGACTCGCACGTCCAGTCGCAGCACGGCACGGTCCGGGACCGCATTCAGCGCACCACCCCCATCGATGCGACCTACATTGATGGTGACGTCGTCCCGGACTCCGTTGAGATCTGCGAGCTTCGTAGCGATACGCGCAGCTGCGACCAGCGCGTTTCGACCGCTGGCAAAATCACGACCGGCGTGCGCGGCCAGCCCAAAGACTGCGATGTGGTAGTTCCCCGACCCCTTTCTTGCCGAAACAAGGGAGCCATCTGCAAGTGTAGGTTCGTAGGTAAGCCCTATGTGGCAGTTCCGACCAAGTTCGGCTAGCCAGGCGGCTGAGCCCATCGAGCCCGTCTCTTCGTCAGGGGACAGAAGCACCTGGAAGCCCAGCTGCGAAGCTAGCGGGTGGCGCTCGAATGCGGCGAGCGCACCCAGCATGACACTGATGCCGCCTTTCATGTCGGCGATTCCGGGGCCGTTGATGCGACCATCGGCAAGCGGTCGAACTGCCTGAAACGGACTGTCAGCGGGAAAGACCGTGTCGTAATGTCCGGTCAACGCGACCTGAACGGGTGCTTCGGGGCGCAATCGGAGTAGGAGGGATTGCCCTGCCGGTGTAGCGCAAGCCTCGCCTCGCGTGTTTATCTGCAGTGCTTCGTCAAGCGAAATGGCTTCAAGATCACCATCAAAGGCACTTAGGACTTCGAATAGGCAATCAGCCATTGTGGCCAGCCCCAGCAGGTTGGAACTCCCGCTGTTTATCTCCGACCACTCGATCGCACGAGCAACCAAGTTCGGCCCTGTCTTCGCGACGGCATCCAGGACTGCTTGATCGGCATCGCTGATCTGGAACCGTCGAGTGCAGGATGGCCATTGCTCCACAATCAATCTCCAACTTGCCTTTGCCTTTATGGGGCGGCTTTGTTGCAACATGGCGCCCGCAATGCTTTTCCTCCCTTATGCGGCCCCCACATGATTAGTCAGGTAACGCCGCTCAGTGAGTCGCACTTCAGGCCCAAGCATGGATGTCAAATCAAGGGCTATGGATCCGCGATTGAACCTTTGATTGAGATCGGCAATCAGGAGCCAGAACACAAGCGACTTCGTTTCGCTGATATATGAGGTTTGTGAATGGAATCGACTCGCAAGCATCTTCCACCTCTCTCCATGCTACTGGGGTTCGTTGTTGCCGCGAGGCACGGCACGATTTCTCAAGCGGCAAGGGAAACTGGCCTCACACAGGGCGCGGTAAGCCGGCAGATTGCCTCGCTCGAGGGCTGGGTCGGTTGTGAGTTGTTCGACAGGGTTGGACGCAATGTTGTGCTGAATGCTGCGGGAACGTCCTATCTGGGCGAAATCGAACCTGCCCTCCGGCGTATCGCACGGGCAACGGGCAAGTTGATGAGCACGCCTGGGGGGCGGATCGTCGAAATTGCAACCTTGCCCAGTTTTGGCATGCGTTGGCTCGCGCCGCGCTGGAGCCGGCTATCTGCTCTCCACCCTGACCTCACGGTAAACATCTCCGCGCGATCTGAAGAATTCGACTTTGCTGTCGAGCCTTTCGATCTGGCTGTCCATGTCGGGCAAGCAGACTGGCCGAATGCCCAACATGACCTCCTTTTCAGCGAACGTGTCGTACCTGTGGTGGCTCCAGCGCTCGTCCGTGATCGCGCAATCCGCTCGCCGAGTGACCTCCGAAACATCCCTCTGCTCGTCCAGTCGCGACGTAAGGATGCTTGGAAGCGCTGGTTCGAAATTGTTTCCGTCCCTTACGAGGAGCCTCCCAGCACCACCAGTGTGGCCCACTTTTTGATGTTAGCCCAAGCTGTTGCTGCGGGAGCCGGCGCGGCCTTGTTGCCAACTTTTTTGATCGAGGCCGAGCTTCAATCTGGCAGTCTGGTTGTTCCTTTCGACGTCCCGTTGGACGAGGACCGCAGCTACTACTTGGTCTACCCCAAGGAAAATCTGGAGAAGCAGGCCGTCAGACAGGTCCGGGATTTCATTTGCGGAGAGGCCAGCGGTCATCAGGCCTAGTGTCGGTCCGCCGCTCCTGAAGCCTATACCCATCACATGTGGTTTCCCATAGCATGCTACGCCTGCTGGGTACGCGAGCGAACTCGCCGACCGATCATAGCGGTTGTCGCCAAGCCCATCGCGCATGCCAATGCGACGATTCCAAAGAGTATCCGGTAGCCGCTCTCGCCTGGGAAACTGTCCAGGAGATAACCTGCAACTGGGGGCACGAAGATGTCGGGCGTAAAGCCGACCAACGAAATCAGACCGGTTGCTGAGCCAGTGCTCGATTCGGGAATCCGGCACTCCTCGATCAGCGCGAAATAGACCCCTCGGATCGCGAAGACAGCCAGCGATGCGCATGCAAGGTTTGCGATCATGATGGGGGCATTTTTTGCGGTTCCCGGAGATATCGCAAAGATCATCATGCTTGCAACGAGGATGGCGAAGGCGAACACCATCGTCTGCCAAACTCCCCAACGGTCGGCTGCAAAGCCGGCCGCAATGGCTGCAACTGGCTTGAGCCAAATCTTCCCAACCGCAATGGCACCTGCCGCCGCAACCGACAATTCCAGCATGCTCGAACTATAGGGCGTGAAATAATAGAGCGCCGTGTAGGCAGTGTAGCTGCTCAAGACGATCAGCGAGATCAGCCATAGATCTGGATTTGGGAGCAATTCCCGCCATCCGCTGTAAGATGCTGCCTGCAATTTCGCGCCGCTCGGTGCTGCGCGGTCGAGCGTGAAAAACGCGATGATCCCAAGTGCGATGTTCAGAACGGCAAAGCCGATGATGACCGTGCCGAGCGCGCCGCTTGTGCTTCCCGCCCAAGCAAACACCGCGACTCCGGCCGCTCCAATAGCGCCTTCTGTAACGCCGCGGACACTTTCGAGCAGGCCAAAGGCGCGGCCCTGGCTCCCGGCGACCGCCCATTCGCGTGTTGCGCGGATCATTGTGCTCCAGCACACAACGGTCATGGCGCCCCAAAGCACGTAGAGGAGAAGGGTGAATGGATAGGACGGAAACGAAGCGAAAAACGCTCCACCTATGCCGGTTCCGATCAACCCGATCGGAAGCAGAGTGCGAGGCTTGAACCTGTCAGCAAGCCAGCCTCCCGGGACGTAGCCGATTAGTGATGCCAGGCCATATGCCGACGAAAGACTGCCGATCTGCACATTCGTTTGGCCCAGAGCGAGACGCAGGGGATCGTAATAGATTTCATGCAGAAACGGGAACAGAAACAGCGTGGTACCTGCGCTGCCCAATACCAGCATTGTGATTGACCTGCGCAAGCCTGCCCCCCCGTATCTTGCATGTCAGTAAGCAGAGTGTTCAGAACGGGAGCGTTTCGCGATGTCCTCGTGTCCGAGTGCACTTGGTGAAATCACTTTGGTAAGCCGACAGCAAGTTCTTCTGATTCTCAAAATACGCATTGCCGCAATGCCTTCCGCCATTCCGTCAGGGACCCTGCGTCCAGTTCCTTCGGACATGTTCTGCAATTCCGTCTCACTCTCGGATTTGCCGACACAGTCGGCCCGAAGCCCGTTGCAGATTGATGGATCGGCTTAGCCAAAAAGCCTGGGCTTATCTGTCGCCTCCAGCTGCAATGGAATTGGAGGCAATTGACCTGCTGAAGAGAAGTAGGGGGAGCAGAGCCAATACAGCACAGCCAAGCGCCAAGGCTCCGATTTGCTGATACGTTCCTCCGTTCAGCAGGATCAGCCCTGAAATCGCAGGTGCTGATGCGCTTCCGATTCCCTGACCTCCACGCGCAACCGCGGCGAGCGGCGCTCCACCCGAGGCGGCAGCAAGGCCGAGAAGATATGGCAGAGTGAAGACATAGGCAGTGCCGGACACGCACATGGCAATTGTAAGCATTGTCTGGTCGCCCGAATGGGTAACCGCATAGGCGCCTAAGCCAGTTATCAGGTACCCAAGCACCAACGGTGGTGTCCTTCCGAACCGGGTGCCAAGCCGATGCGCCAAGGCAGGTCCGGCTAGAGCGCAAGTAGCAGAGATAGCCATTGCATAGCCGGCTTGAGCTTCGGTCCCACCGATAGATTGGGCGATTCCTTCGATGAAGTAATAGTACCCGTTTGCCAGAATAGCGAGGAGTGCAGCGACAAGGCCAAGCGTAACCGCGCGGGCGTCGATAGTGGCAAGATGTTGCTTCGCCGTCGTGTCGACCACCTGGGCTCGTGGTGGGATGTTTCGGAGCAATGGGACAAGGGCCAACACAACAATGCCCAACGCTACGAAGATTCCGCGCGGACCAGCCCAGTCAGGCAAGAGTGGTAAAGTCACAAAGAGTACCACTGCCAATCCAACGACGGCGGCCCAAATCAGAGCAAACGTTCTATCCGCATTGGGGGTTTCCGCAGCGGTTGCGGCAATTGCAGCATAGAGCAGCCCCTCACCGATCCCGCCTATCAAGCGTGACACAACGAGGAACTCCGCGCCATGGCTCAATGCTGAGCCAGCATAGCCAGCCAAAACCAGCAACGCACCTGCGAAAGCTAGCTTTCTTCGGTCAAGACGCAACAGGTAGGGTGCCAGTCCAATCGATACCAGCGATGCACAGGCGATCTGCCCCGCAATGATGAAGCCGATCCAACCTTCAGGAATCGCGTAGGCCTTGACTATGCCGCCAACCACAAAAGGCATCGTATAACCGCCAATCTCGGCAATCAGCGATCCCGCAAGCATTCCCGAAATCGAGGCGAAGCGTCCAAGCAAATTTTGACCTTCCGAACTCCAAACACTAGTGTATGGTAGAGAGGTTGTTTCAAGAGTCCAGAGGGCAGGCGAGTCACGTGACCGATTTTTTCGATGCAATTGTGGTAGGCGGTGGTCACAACGGTCTGACTGCGGCCGCATATCTTGCCCGTTCGGGTGCAAGAGTTCTGGTCCTCGAGCGTCGCCAAATTGTGGGCGGGGCTGCCGTGACCGAGGAAGTGATGCCGGGGTGCCGTGTGTCATTTTGCTCGTATATCGCCAGCATGCTTACCCCCGCCGTGGTCAAGGAACTGAGGCTCGCCGATCATGGGCTGAAAATGGTCGCATGCGACCCGGCGCTTAATGTGCCGACATCCGATGAGGGCCTCGTGACGCTTTGGTCCGATCCGTTGCGGACTGCGGCAAGCCTTCGGACCTACAGTCAGAAGGATGCCGACAACTTCGTAGCGGTCGAGCATCAACTCAAGGCGCTCGCTCGCTACCTGCAGCCGTTCTTTCTCAAGCCTCCGCCGGCTCTGAGCGGGAGCTTGGTCGACCGGCTCGGGGAATTGGCATCAATGGCCCGCCAATTCTGGGGAATCTCGCGAGATGAAATTGCATCGATGACGCGGTTTCTGACCGGTTCCCTCGCCGAATTTCTCGAGCGACACTTCGAAAGCGAGGAGACGCACCGGCTCTTTCTGGCCAACAACGTTTACGGCAAGCATGGGGGGCCATATGATCCGGGCTCGACCCTAGGCTTGTTGTTCCACCTGTTGGGCGGTGGTGATAATAGCATCCAGGGCTTCAGCGGCCATGTTATCGGGGGGATGGGATCAGTCAGCGATGCGCTGGCCAACGCTGCCCGGGGCTTTGGCGCCGAAATCATCACGAATGCAGAGGTTGCGCGGATCTACGTAAAGGGCGGGCGGGCATCCGGCGTCGAGCTGGTCGATGGCCGAGTGTTTCACGCCAAGGCGGTCGTGTCGAATGCGGACCCAAAGCGAACGTTCCTTGGGTTGGTCGACGCGGAACATCTCGACCCGACATTTCGATCGGACATCGCCGCCATCAAGATGGCCGGTCCTTCGGCCAAGGTGAACATGGTCCTGAGCGAGCCACCTTCGATCAGGGGCATGTCGCTCGACGCCACTCCGGCGGAACGCGCGGTCTTTTCGGTCATGGGCAGCATGGAGGCTATGCAGCGCTGCTATGATGCCTCAAAGTTCGGCGAAGTGGCAGACGAGCTGTGGGTCGATTGCGTGGTTCCAAGTTTGGTCGATCCCACGCTCTGCCCGTCGGACCGCACCATGCTCACTTGCTTTGTCCAGTATGTTCCTTTTCGGCTGCGAGAGGGGGACTGGGACTCGCGACGTGAAGCGCTCGGCGATCAGGTGGTGCAACAGATTGGCCGGGTCGCGCCCAACGTCCCTGGCAGCATCGTCGCACGTAAAGTCATCACACCGCTGGATTTGGAGCGCACCTACGGACTGACCGAAGGCAACATCTTCCACGGGGATCTCAATCTCGCCCAGTTGTTCTTCATGCGCCCGCACCCCGATTGGTCGGGCTACCGCACGCCTGTGGCCGGTTTGTATCTGTGCGGCGCGGGCACGCACCCCGGTGGGGGCGTGACGGGAGCTCCTGGCCGGAATTCAGCACAAGTCATTCTGAAGGATTTGCGCCGATGAGCCGATATTCGGCGTTCGCGCTTCTCAGGAACTGGCTTGGTGGCAATACGGATTGGGATCCGGTTTGGCGCTCCCCCGAACCGGCGAGCAGCTACGATGTGATTATCATCGGAGCTGGCGGCCACGGCCTTGCGACCGCCTACCATCTGGCCAAGCACTACAGGCCTGGACGCATTGCTGTGATTGATAAGGGGTGGCTCGGCGGCGGTAACACCGGCCGCAACACGACCATCGTGCGCTCGGACTATTTCTACAAGGAAAGTGCCGACTTCTACGACCATTCGCTCCGTCTCTATGCCAGCCTTTCGCAGGAGCTCAATTTCAACATCATGTATTCCGCCCGCGGAATCCTTAATCTCGCGCACAGCCGGCACGAGGTCGATTTTCAGCGCCGAATTGTGAACGCGATGCAGTTGAACGGGATCCATGCCGAACTGCTTGGACGGGAGGAAGTGCTCAAATTCTGTCCTGTCCTGAATGGCGATCCTAATGCAAGGTTTCCCATTTACGGGGCCATGCGCCAGAAACGAGGAGGGACTGTCCGGCATGACGCGGTAGCCTGGGGCTATGCACGGGCAGCCGATGCCCTGGGTGTCGACATCCTTCAGAATACCGAAGTCACCGGGTTCCGTCGGGACATCAGCGGCGGTGTGCAGGGCGTCGAAACAAGTAAAGGCTTCATTGGTGCGACCAAGGTGGGGATCGCCACGGCCGGTCATTCGTCAGTGGTCGCGCAGATGGCCGGTTTCCGATTGCCTGTCGCCAGCTATGGGCTCCAAGCCTTTGTCTCCGAACCGGTCAAGCCCGTCTTGCACACCGTGATCGGTTCAGCCGTGATCGGAAGCTATTGCAGCCAGTCGGACAAGGGCGGCATTGTGTGCGGTGGCGGCATCGATCCCTATCCGTCCTTTGCCCAGCGCGGAAGCGCAGCGACAATGGAAAAAGTGCTTGCCGGCATCGTCCAGCTTGTTCCGACCTTCAGTAGTCTGCGCCTCCTGCGCCAATGGGCTGGAATCGTCGACTACACGGCCGATAGCTCGCCGATCATTGACCGCAGTCCGGTACCGGGGATTTATCTGAACGTCGGCTGGGGCGGAGGCGGGTTCAAGGCGATCCCGGCCGGCGGTGAGGCTTTTGCGCACTTGATCGCGAAGGATGAGCCCCATCCGCTAACCACCGCCTTCGGACTCCAGCGTTTCAGGGATGGCGCGCTCATCGACGAAGCTGCGGCAGCCGGGATTGAACACTGACATGATGCGGATTGCCTGCCCGAACTGTGGCCTGCGCGACGAGCGCGAATTTGCCTATGGCGGCGAAGCCCATATCGACCGACCAGAGCTGGACTGCGACGACCAGGCTTGGGAGGAGTATCTCTTCCTGCGCGCTAACCCCAAGGGCGAGCATGCCGAGCGATGGGTCCATGTGCACGGTTGCGGGGTCTGGTTCAATCTGATCCGGCATACTGAAACACACGAGGTCGTAGCGGTTTACGTAATGGGAGTTGCGCGGCCGTGACCGGTTACCGACTTTCCCATGGCGGCGGCAGGATCGATCGCGGCCAGTCCATCGACTTTTCGTTCAATGGCAAGCGCTACGCAGGCCTTGCGGGCGATACACTGGCGTCGGCCTTGCTCGCCAACGGCGTGCAGCTTGTCGGACGGAGCTTCAAGCTCCATCGACCACGCGGTATTATGGGAGTCGGCTGCGAGGAAACCAACGCACTGGTTCAACTTGAGCACGGCCTATCCTCCATTCCCAACGTGCAGGCCACCATGATCGCTCTGGAGGAAGGGCTGGTTGCCCGGAGCATCAATGCCTGGCCTTCACTGACCTGGGACATTGCTGGCGTGAATGATCGTCTCCGCGGACTGTTCTCTGCCGGATTCTACTACAAGACATTCATGTGGCCGGACTGGCACTGGTTCGAATGGCTGATTCGGCGCGCCGCCGGACTTGGCAAGGTGCCGGTCGTGCCCGATCCGCAGCGCTACGAAGCGCGTCATGTGGAATGTGATCTGCTAGTGATAGGTGGAGGCAGAAGGGGGTTGGCCGCTGCGGCACAGGCAGCGCGAGACGGCAAATCGGTATTGCTTGTCGATCTGGATCAGGGTCTTCCAAGCCTTGAAGGTGTTCGGACCTTTGAAAAGACTGCAGCTCTTGGAGTCTGGGATCATGGTTTTGTGCTGGCCGCATCGGAAGGTCGGGTACTCCACCGCATCCGGGCTGAGCAGATCATTCTCGCGACGGGCAAGCAAGAGCGCGGCATCGCATTTGCGAACAACGACTTGCCCGGCATCATGCTCGCCGGTGCGATCGGCAGATATG
This sequence comes from Novosphingobium sp. MD-1, assembly GCF_001014975.1. Classification (GTDB taxonomy): domain Bacteria; phylum Pseudomonadota; class Alphaproteobacteria; order Sphingomonadales; family Sphingomonadaceae; genus Novosphingobium. The sequence continues at coordinate 359,995 of NZ_BBXA01000030.1, forward strand.
TCGCGGATTATGCGGTGGCGCCGGGTCGATCCGGCATTTTCTTCGTCAACAACGATCTGGGCTGGCGGTCCGCTATTGAAGCTGCGCAGTGTGGTGTAGGGGTGCGCGCCATTGTCGATGCAAGGCCGCAGGTGCTGCCCGAACTTGCCGATCGCGCCCGTGCGCACGGAATCGATCTATTCTTTTCGTCATTAGTCCGGTCGGCCCATGGGCGCGGACGCGTCACCGGCGTCACCATAGAGAAGCCGGATGGCCTGAGTCGTCTCGCGTGCGACTTTGTCGGGGTCTCGGGAGGCTGGAACCCTGCTTCCCAACTGTGGACCATGGCTGGCGGTCAGACGAAGTTCAACGAGCGCAGCCAGAGTTTCCAGCCGGATGGGTTGGTCGCCAATGTCGAATGGGCAGGCCCCGAACCGATTGAGGCGGAGCCCATCTGGACTGTCCACGGCGGGGATGAAAAGACCATGTTCGTCGATTTTCAGACCGATGTAACCGTGGCAGACATCAAGCTGGCGGCCCGCGAAAACTATCGAAGCGTTGAGCATCTCAAGCGCTACACTGTGTTGGGAATGGGCGTCGACCAGGGAAAGCTGAGCTCGGTCCCCGGCGCCATGATCCTCGCGGAGGCCATCGGCGCGGAACCCGGAACGCTGTCCGCAAGCAAGGTTCGTCCGCCCTTCGTTCCTACAGCCTTTGGTCTGATCGGTGCTGATCTACGCGGTGAACGCTTCCGACCCCGTCGGTATCTGCCCGCACACGAATGGCATGTACGCGAAGGTGCTGTGTTCGAGGATTTTGGATGGGAAAGGCCGGCGGCATATCCGGTTGGCGGGGAAGACATCCAGGCGGCAGCTGAGCGTGAAGCCGCAGCGGTCCGAAGTGGCGTTGGTCTTTTTGACGGTTCGCCGCTTGGCAAAATTCTCGTGGCCGGCCCCGAAGCTGCAGCGTTCCTCGACCGGGTCTATGTTGGCACCCCCTCGACGCTCAAGCCCGGGCGGATCCGGTACGGGCTTGTCCTCAACGAGAACGGTACGATCCTGGATGACGGGGTCTATGCTCGTCTCCAAGACGGGAGTTTCCTGCTCAGCCCGTCCAGTGCCTTCGCTGACCGGATGGTCCGCCTGCTGGAGGATCTGCTTCAATGCGAATGGCCGATGGATGTTGTCGTTCAAGACGTGACTGAGCAATATGCTGTCTGGACTGTTGCGGGCCCGAACGCACGAAATGTGCTCGAGGCATTGCGGCCCAGTTTTGATCTCTCAAGTGAGCGTTTTCCACACTTGTCCGTCCGAGAGGGACAACTCGACGGATCGGAAGTACGTATTCAGCGCGTGAGCTTTTCTGGTGAGTTGAGCTACGAGATCCAGGTGCCAGCGGGGCAGGCGGTGCAGATGGGCGATGCGCTGATGGCGGCTGGCAAGCCCTATGGATTGGTGCCCTATGGGATAGAGGCACTCGAAATCTTGCGTATCGAAAAGGGCTACATTCATGTTGGAACTGATACCGACAGCGAGACCCAGCCCGGTGATATCGGTTTTGGCGGAGCCATCGCCAAAAAGCAGAGCGATTTCCTTGGGCGGCGAGCGCTGACGCGTCGCTCATCCTTATCGCCATATCGTAAGCAACTGGTGGGCCTGACCTCGCTTTGCGGCGGAATATTGCCGGTAGGTGGTCATGTGCGGGCTCCCAGTGGGCAGAGCGGAGGATTCGTTACGAGCAGCCAGTTCAGCCCCGTGCTGGGACGGGGCGTTGCCTTGGGATTGGTCGAGCAGGGGCAGCGGCGCCTTGGTGAAATCGTCGAGATCGTCTCGCTGGGGAGGAGTTGGCAGGCCAGGATTTCAGAGACGGTCGCCTATGACCGCGAGGGAGGTCGGCTTGACACTTGACCTCTCAATTATTCGTTTGTCGGTTGATCTGGCTCGTCATCCGGAGTTGAAAAGCCCGATAGAAGGCTGCTTCAACTGCCGGTTGCCCGATTTCGGCGACCTGCATGGCGACACGTCCACCTGTCTGGGGCTGCGCACCAGCCGGTGTGACTGGTTACTGCTGGGCTCTGCATCCGGTATGGCCGATCGTGCTGCTGCGATGAAGCTGCAGCTTGCCGGGGCACCCGCAATCATCACCGATGTCTCCGACAGCTTCGTTGCCATTTACAATGTCGATAGCGTGCAACTGGCGACGCATTCTGCTGTGTTGCTGCGGGGAGAAGAGGCCAGGCCAATACAGATTGGCCAAGTCGATGTCATGGCGTTTTGTCAGAAGGGCCTGGTGACCCTTTTGATACCCCGCTCATATCGCGGTGCACCATGTTGGCAGGATCTACCTCGTGACTCGCAATGAGGCTGCGCTGTGGGGTGTTGTAGAAGCCGCCCCGGCATCATAGTATACCAAATGGGGATTCCCAAGTTGACAAACGCCTCAATGACGCATATTTCCACAAACTCAGTATACCATAGGGGGGGTCGTGACAGACGCACTGGGAAGAATCAATTCCTTCGGCCGGCTAATGGCCGCATCTATGCTAGCGCTGCCGCTCGCTTCGCCTGCGTTTGCGCAGTCCGCCGAAAAGAGCGACGAGCAGCCGGCACTTGGAGAGATCGTCGTTACGGCGACCAAGCGGCCTGAGCGCCTGCAGGACGTGCCAATCTCGGTGCAAGCTGTCACCGGCGACCTTCTGAGAAGTGGTGCAGTTCAGAACTTCGAGGATGTCCAAGTGCCGGGTCTGCGCGTGTCGCGAGGCGGCATGGCCGATACCATTACCGTGCGCGGGATCGGCTCGGGGCAGAATTTGGGCTTCGAGCAGTCGGCGCCAATGTACATCGACGGGGTGTATTATGGCCGGGCCCGCACCCAGCGCCTTGGCTTTCTTGACATCGACCGAATCGAGTTCCTGAAGGGGCCGCAACCAACGTTTCTGGGCAAGAATGCGATTGCGGGCGCCATTAACGTGGCCACGCGGCGGCCCGGCGATAAGTTTGGCGGCGAGCTCGAGTTCAGCTATGAGCCGGTCACCAATGAAAGGGCTGGATTTGGTGCGGTCGACATCCCTCTTGGACAGGACTGGTCCACCCGTGTCGCCTTGCGCTACCGAAAGTCTGATGGTTATCTGACAAACACAGTAACCGGTCGCAAGGAGCCCGAGATTGAAGATCTTCTGGGTCGTATGACGATCACAGGAGAATTGGCAGACAGGCTCAAATTGACGGCCATCGGCTACTTTGGGAACAATGACGACCGAGGGCGCAATAACCAGTCGATCATCTGTCAGCCCAATTTCCGCCGTGACATTTCCGACGCAGTTCGTGAGCCTTGTCTGTTCGATCGCTTCAAGGCCTCGAGTGGACTGATCCCATCAGTGGCAGAAGCAGCGCGGCCAGACCTCTATACTGACGATAATGGTGGTTCATTCTATAACCGCCTGCGCTCGGGCGGCGGCACACTTTTGCTGGATTATGAATTTGGCAATGGAGTGACGCTGAGCTCGGTAACGGGCTATTACAAGTACAAGAACTACCAGTTTATCGATACCGATCAAGGCGTGGCTAATTATTCCACGGCCACTTTCACTGAACGCTATGATCAGATCAGTCAGGAAATCCGTCTGGTTTCGCCCAAGGACGGTGCGTTCAAATGGTTCCTGGGAGCCTATGTCGACAAGAACAACAACGATGTTGTCAGCACTTCGGACAACGATGCGCGTAATCTTCTGCCGCTTGTGGTTCCGCCTCCGGCAGGCTCGACTAACCGAACTCCGGCATTTGTGAACGCTCGGATTATCGGTAGCGTTCAGGACAGCGTCGAAGATGCGTCATCATGGGCGCTGTTCGGGGAGGCGAGCTATGCCTTCGGTCCGCTGACGATCCGCGGCGGAGTGCGCTACGAAGAGGTCAAGAAGGATCTCGCATTTGCCGGGTGTGAATCCACTCCCTATTCGGGCTGCACTCCACTTCCAATCCTGACCGCGAGCCGAAAGGATGAGAAGCTCCAGCCCGCTATCACGCTTGAGTATCGTCCGGCTGAAGACGTGATGATCTATTCCAGCTTCAAGAAGGGCTTCAAGTCCGGGGGCTTCTCCGGAACGGATGGCGGGCCGTTTAATCCGGAGAATGCAAACGCTTATGAGATCGGCTTGAAGAGCCGCTTCTTCGACCGACGAGTCCTGCTAAATATCACGGCGTTCCGGAGCGATTACAAGGACCTGCAGGTTTCTTCCTTCGATCCCGCAACCGCTCTCTTCCAGACAACCAATGCCGCATCCGCGCGGACTCAAGGTGTGGAAGCGGAACTCCAGTTCGCGGTGACAAGGAACTTCAGGCTTTCGACTAACGTCACTTATCTAGACGCAACCTACAAGGACTTTACTACCGCGCAGTGCTTCGCTGGCCAGACGGCCGCTCTTGGCTGTAATACGGCGAACAACACCCAGAATCTCTCGGGCGTTACGACCCCCTATGCGCCGAAGTGGTCGGGCAACATTTCAGCGGACTGGTCCAAGGAAATCGGGAGTGGGCTTACGCTCCGGGCAGGTAGCGACCTCTATTTCACGAGCCGGTTCGCGACCTTGACCGACATCAACCCGAACTCCTTCCAGGAGAAATTTGCCAAGCTTAACGCCAGGGTCGGCCTGTCGAGTGAAAGTGGCTGGGACCTGTCGCTGGCCGTTCGCAATCTTACCGATAAGCGCACCGCTGCCTTCAAGAACACGATCCCGGGCGGATTTAACTCGATTTCAGCGTTCACCGAACCGCCGCGGACTTTCACTATTCAGGCACGCTACCGGTTCTGATCACGCGAACTGGCAGAGCATGGGTGGCAATTTCTGCCCGGCTCTGCCAGTTCATGGCCTGACGGGGCTTGAATGAGCATCGCAAGAAAGAGAGATCCGAAGTACGTCGTCGCCGCTATCTGCATGGCGTTGTCTGGCATGGCAGCGCTGGTTTACCAGGTCGTCTGGACCCACAAGATGGCGGTGGCGATTGGAACGGCACAAAGCGCCGTCGCGATCATGCTGGCCAGCTTTCTCGGCGGTCTTGCGCTGGGTGGTTGGATGGCCGCGCGCTGGCTCAATTCCGGCGTCGATGCAGGCAGACGCTACGCGTTTCTAGAGCTGTTTATTGCGGTCTGGGCCATCGCCGTTCCTCTGCTATTTCCTCTGTTGCAGACGCTGCTGATCGGACTGTTGTCGAGCGGAGCGCATTTGCCGCCTGATGCAGGTTGGGCCCAGTTCTGGGTCTATCTTACGATCGTTGCAGCGGCCTTTGCACCACCGACCATCGCCATGGGAGCCACGCTGCCAATTCTGGTGCGCGCGGTGCGCTGCGGTGTGGACGATGTCGCTGGCCTCTATGCGCTGAATACGTTCGGCGCAGCGGCAGGAGCGATGCTGGCAGGCTTCCTACTGCTACCGTCTTTGGGACTGACTGTGGCCAGCCAGTTGGCCGCAGCGGCCAATATTGTGGCCGCTGTCTTGGCTTGGCGCCACCTGCGCTCCAACGGCCCCGAAAAGAAGCACGATGCGGGAACCGCTGCTTCGCCTGTTCAACGGGTGCTGGTTGCGGCGTTTCTGTCCGGGGTCGCTACTTTCGCACTTGAGGTATTCTGGACAAGGCTGCTGGCAATTCCCTTTGGGGGGACGACTCAAGGCTTTGCGTTCATGCTGGGCCTATGGCTGACGGGACTTGCGCTCGGTGGACTCTATGCTGCGCGGAAGCCGGGAAGTGCAGCCATGGCGCTCACGTTCGGCGCAATCTTGTCCTCGCTGGGCTATCTCGCAATCCTTGTTACGGGAGCTGCTGAGAAATCCGCGGTTCTGGCTCTGTTTCCGGGAGCCATTGCCTTCGGCATGGCCTATCCGCGCTTCGTCGAGGCGGCAGGCGGAGACCCTGCGAAAAGCGCGGCTGTGGTCTATGCCTCAAATACTGCGGGGGCGGTAGCAGGCGCTATGTTGGCTGGCCATTATCTGCTGGAATCGTACGGCTTCGGCGGAACGCTGCTTGTTGCAGTAACGCTACTTTTCTTAGCTGCTGCGGCCGTTTCTCACATATCAAATCAAACTTATGCATTCGCAGCAGGCGCGCTTGCGAGTATCGGCGGGCTCGTAATTGGAGTGCCGGAACCCTACTCGCTGCTCAAGGCCGGTGTCGTAGACAGAGACACATCCGGTGATCTGGTTTCGCTCAATGTGGGGCGCGTTGCAACAGTCGAAGTGCGCGACCGTGATGACGGTGTACTTATTCGAAGCGATGGGCTGCCGGAAGCACTGGTGCCGCGGGCGGGTACGCCACCAGCCCTGAATGATCAACACTGGCTGACTATTCTTCCATCGCTCGCACGACCGCAGGCCAGATCAATGATGGTGATCGGTCTTGGCGGAGGCGTCAGCCTGGAACCGGTCCCTTCGTGGATCAGCACCATAGATGTTGTCGAAATCGAAGAACGTATCATCGATGCCAATCTCAGGATTGCGTCGCAGCGTGCGGTGGATCCGCTATCTGACGCCCGGGTCAAGATCGTCCACAATGATGCACGTAACGCAATGCTGCGCACTGGCAAACGCTACGACATCATTGTGTCACAGCCGTCGCATCCTTGGACGGCGGGTTCCTCGAATCTATACACGCGACAGTTTGTTGCGCTCGCCAAGGCGCGCCTCGCCGATCATGGAGTGTTTGTCCAATGGATGAACGCGTCCTTTGTTGATCCACGGTTACTCCGATCTTTCCTCGCGACGCTTGCATCTGAGTTCCCCAATGTCCGGGTATACGAACCGGTTCCGTTCAACTTGATCGTCATGGCTTCGGATGCTCCCATATTGCCAGAGAGCGGGCTTGCTGTAGTAGGGCCGGCCGATGTCCGGCTGCTCGATCGAGCGGGCATCCTGGATGCGGACGATTTCGCCTGGTCGCTCCTCCTTGATGAGGGAGCAGTGCGACGGGCTATTGCAGGGGCCTTTCCGATCAGCGACGACAGGAATTCAATGGCTTTTGAAACAGGGCCGGGGCGGGGAATCCTGACCCGGACGGGACTCGATGCCTTTACCCAAAGGCCTGCGGGCGTGCGGGCCGGTAGCGACTATTCCCGCCTGCGGCTGGCGCAGGCAGGCCTGCTGCCATTCACGCCGGTGACGGAAAGTGGGCTGGTGGCGCTGGCCAGAGCGAAAGGCGCAGCTGGTGATTATGCGGCGCTGGCGGGGATGGATCGGCAACTTGCGTCCGTGACACCTGTTGAACCGGGGTATGCAGCCGCAAATCAGCTACGCTCGGCCTGGCGCCTTGAACGGATTGCTTCCGTCGATCCCCGGCAGCGTGCAGCCATGGCCCAAGAAACGCTGACTATCGTTGATGCCGCGCTGCGCGTCGAGGCAACCACCGATCTGCTGATCCAGCGCGCGACTCTTGCGCAAGTGATCGGCGATCATGCGATGCTGGTGGAAACTGCGCTCGCCTTTGCCGTTGTAGCGAGCCAGTCGAGGGGTGGAACTCTCGAAGCGCGCCGTTCGGAGGCGTTAAAGGCCGCCCTTGGGAGGCTGGAGTCGTCACCGATCCGCCAGCGCGCCATTGCCGCACTTGACGGCGTTGCGCAAAGATAAGGAAACTGTGACGCGGGGCTTGACAAACGTGGCATTGGACAGCCCGCAACAGGTCGTCAACCTGCTGGGCTCATTCCGTTCAATCAAACACAATCGTTCGGGATCCGTTCAGTATGACACGCTGCTCGACATGCCAGCGGACGGCACGCGAGAGGACTGATGCCTCGACTTCCTGACCAATAAGCGTGAGTTCCTCGGCGGTACGAGAATGACTTACGCGCCGCGTGTCCTGCTCGATGATCGGGCCTTCATCGAGATCGGTTGTAACGTAGTGAGCCGTCGCACCGATGAGCTTCACACCCCGGGCATGGGCCTGGTGATAGGGCTTGGCACCTTTGAAGCTTGGAAGAAAACTGTGATGAATGTTGATGCACCGCCCAGCGAGCAATGCGCAAAGATCTGGTGACAAGATCTGCATGTACCGAGCCAGAACAACCAGATCGATGTGATTCTCTTTTACCAGTTTGAGAAGAGCCCGTTCCTGCTCTGGCTTGGTCTGCGGAGTGACGGGCAGGTGATGATACGGGATGCCGTTCCACTCGGTGAATGAGCGCATGTCCTCGTGGTTCGAAACAACAGCTCGGATCTCCACTGGCAGTTGGCCAGCGCGCCAGCGGTAGAGCAGATCATGCAGGCAATGCCCGAAGCGCGAAACCATCAGCAGGATTCTTGGCTTCCTTGAGGCATCGGTGAAGGTCGCTGTCATATCGAACCGTGATGCAATGGGTGCGAAAGAGGATTCAACCTCAGGCAGCGAGGGTATCGCTGCTGACACCGGCTTGAATACGATCCGCATGAAGAAGTCGTCGGCATCCTGATGCTGGTGCGACTCCACGATTGTGAAGTTGGATTCGGCAAGAAAGCCTGTGACAGCCGCGACGAGTCCTGGCCGATCAGTGCAGCGAATGGTAAGGAACATTTTGTTTGTCATCTGGATTACGAAGCCATTTCCACAGCAGCCTCAGGTCATTCAATGACCATACAGCAGTGTATGGAAATCGCAAGCGTTGAACTCTGCTCCTGCGGAGCCTATTGCCAACGCGCGGGCCAACTGGCGACTCGTAGATCCTGGCGTTGCGCAGATTTGGTGGGATTGAGGTGGTCAAGGTCCCCATTCTTGCCGTTCTGTTATGAGGTGGGGACATCAGGATGCCCCGCTTTATGCGAATTTGGCATGCTGTTGTTTGATCGTTCGTAATTTTGAGCGGGGTACGGACTGGTGGGAGGTGCGGTGAGCAGCGAAGGAAGCGCCGGTACATTGCGTCGGCGGACAAAGCCCCCAACGTCCAGTTCAAACCGGACCTCGTCGCGCTTAAGTCGCGAAGACTGGATCAATGCAGCGAAAACTATGCTGGTTGAAAGCGGTATTGACGGCGTAAAAGTCGATTTGCTTGCAAAGCGCATGAAGGTAACTCGCGGCAGCTTTTACTGGCATTTTGAAGATCGCGACGCGCTGCTCGATGCACTGCTGCATTTGTGGGAAGCAAGTAACACCGAACCAATGCTGGCGGCGATCAAGGCGGCCGGCGCACGCGGCGATCGCGAGGATTTTGATGCGACTGTCGGCCGCTTGTGGATCGACGAAACCGAATTCGACCCGGCATTTGATTCGGCAATCCGTGACTGGGCACGAACCGATCCCGACGTTGCGGAAGCTGTGCACCGCATCGACGACATTAGAGTTGCTGCCTTTGCGGAGATGTTCAAATCTTATGGCTTCACGGGCGACGAAGCGGAGGTCCGCGGTCGCATCATCTATTATCATCAGGTAGGCTACTACACCCTCGGCATCCGCGAAAGCAGCGCCGAGCGCAAGCGCCTTGGAGCGCTCTACGACAAGGTACTGCTCTACTGACTTATGGCTCCAGCCCCCAACCTGTCAGCAAGGTATTTGCGGATGTCGAGGCTGTCGTCTTCCATTGGTGCATACCAGCCATGTTCGAGCGCTCCCATGCTCATACCCTGCTGGACGCGTTCGCAGACTGCCCAATCCTGGCGGTTCGTGATGTCCCAGAAGTCGATCGCGTCGGAACCGTTGAAATTGGGTTGGGAAATCTCCTCCGGATTGAAGAGAAAGCGGCATTCGACAATCGTCTTTTCGGCTGAGATAGGCCAGAGGATGAAGGCGGCACCGTGTTCTGCGCTCATTGAGAGCATCATGTTCGGATAGACGAGTTCGCCCTTGTGCCGAACCAACTCGAATTCGTCGAGCCCTGCGAACGGCTTGCGGGACGTCGTGCCGGTGAACGTGTAGGTCCAGGCTCCTTCGCGATGGGGTACACCATTTTCCCAGTCGAGTTCGAGACCACCCTTCTTGCGGAATACCGGCACGATTTCGCAAAGTTCCGGATGGACACCGCTGCAGTGATAACATTCATTGTAGTTTTCGGCGATGACCTTCCAGTTCGCGGCGACCTCATATTTGATGGTATGCGCGGTCTGTAGTCGGTCCAGCGGGTAATTTGCGAGCCGTTTCGGAGCGAGACCAATATCAGCAACCCCAAGTGCCCTGGGTATCTCTTCCCCAAGCTCTGGGCGCAGTTTCAAGAAGATGAACCCGCCCCAGGTTGCGATACCAACCGGGATCAGGCTGAAATCTTTCACATTGAAATCGTCCGATTTAGTCAGGTGAGGTGCATTGATCAGCGCGCCGTCGAAACCGTAGGTCCATTGGTGATAGGGGCAGCGAATGAAGCCCCGGTCAATTCCCCCGTTGAGGGTAACCCCCCATTTCGAATCATCACCACAAAGTTTTGATCCGCGGTGACGGCAGATATTCTGGTGGGCGCGCAGGCTGCCGTCTTCGAGACGCCCGACAATCACGCTCTCTCCAAGGACCGGCACTACGATAGCGTTGCCGGGTTCTGGTACGTCTTCGCAACGCGCTACACATACCCATTCCCGGCTAAAGAGTGCGCTGCGCTCCCGCTCGAAGAACGCTGGTTCTGTGTAACACCGGAATGGCAAAGACGCATTCATGGCTGAAGATACAAACTGACTCATCATGACCTCTCGCGAATCCGAATGGGCTACTTTCCATATTGCCAATGGGTCTTCAATACAATACAGTTCTGTATGTTTTTGATTCGATGCCGTTAAAATGCTGAGGTCAAAAAGGGAGGGATTGATGAGATTCAAGCGGTCAATTTTGCTGCAGACTGCAAGTCTCGCAGTGATGATGCATCCGCAATCTGCGAGCGCTCAGGAGGCTGACCGCAGCGGCTCATCGCAGGCCGACGAGATTGTGGTCACTGCCACCCGACGGGCAGAGACCGTCCTCGAAATCCCTTACAACATCAGCGCGGTCTCAGGAGATACGCTGGAGAAGGCTAACATCACAGATCTTGCTGGGTTGCGGAATAGCACACCCGGTCTGATTGCGGTTGACTATGGGCCGCGTGCCAACGGCTCGAACAACAACTTCATCATTCGCGGCGTATCGACTGACGCGATTGGCGGGGGGGGAACATCGTTTCCCAAGCTCGGAAGTTCTGCGACATCGACCTATATCGACGACATCCCTGTTTTTGCGAACCTCAAGCTGAGCGACATTGCCCGCGTCGAAGTTTTGCGCGGGCCGCAGGGTACGTTGTTCGGCGCGGGGTCGGTTGGCGGTACAATTCGGTTGATCCGCAATCGCCCCGACATTGGCAAGTTCGATTATGAAGCGAATCTCGCCGCATCAACGACGCGACATGCTGGCAAAGCTGGCTATGACGCTGATGCCATGCTGAACGTCCCCATCGGTTCCACTTTAGCCCTGCGCGTAAATGGGGGCTACGAGTATCAGGCCGGGATCATCAACGCGACCAATGCCTATGTTTATGACAAAGATATCAGGTTCAATCCGGATGCACAGGTTGTGCTGGCCAATCCGGCAAGCCCCCTGACCAGCCCGGCCGTGACCCGGGCGATCAAGGACATTGACTGGGCGAAAATCTGGTTCGCCCGCGCCGCGTTGCGCTGGCAGCCCACCGATGCCGTGGACATCGAGGCGAGCTATCTTCACCAGAACACCAAGGCAAACGCCTTTCCATTCCGAACGGGCACCTCCGGTTATGAGAACCGGCAACTTATCCCAGTGAGCCCAATTGATACGGATACCGATCTTGCTTCGCTTACCGGGACAGTCGATTTCGGTTTTGCGACGCTGACGTCCGCGACGTCCTATTCCCGCAGCCGTTCGGATGACCTGTACGATAATTCCCAGATCGCCAGCGCATTCATCCAGTATTATGGAAACTATCCGCGCGCCTCGACCGCGAACTACGACATCGTCAAGGACAGATCATTCGTACAGGAGTTACGCCTGGTTTCGAAAGATAGTGACACGTTCGAATATGTGATTGGGGGATATTACCAGAACCGTAAACAGAGCACTTTCGCTTTCTCGACCGTGCCAGGACTTGCTGCCTATTCGACATTGCCGGGAAGCGGCGTTTTCCTTGATACCTATGCCAATGACGTGGTCCTCTACTTCGGAGGGGTTCGGCCTGGCACGCTCAATCCGCCCGACACATCCTTCACCTTCGATCGTCAGGTGCGTTTTGAGGAGCTGGCGGGTTTCGGGGAATTTACCTGGCATGCGACCCCAGCCTTGTCGTTCACTGGAGGAGCGCGAATCTTCAATCAGAAGTTCCGCCAGAGTACAGTGCAGACATTTCCGACCCTGGGGTTTTTTGGCGGTGATGGCGCGTCAAGCGATCCAGCCTATCTCGCGAATGGCACGTCGCAAGGTTCCGGCTCGCGTTCGGAAACTAAGGCCATTTTCAAAGGGAACGCATCGTACGAATTCGGCGACCAGCTGGCCTATTTCACCTTTAGCCAAGGCTTCCGCTCGGGCGGCGCCAACGCCTACCCGATCGGACCACGATCCTGTCCGGCTTGCGATCCGGGCACCTTCCTGAACTATGGTCCGGACAGCGCCAACAATTACGAGCTCGGCATCAAGGGCCGGTTGCTGGACCGCGCGATCAGCTACTCACTTGCTGCGTTTCGCATCGACTGGCAAGACATCCAGATTGAAATTGCCTCCAGGGCCGGTACACCAACAATTGTCAATGGCGGCCGGGCCAGATCGCAAGGGATCGAGTTTGAGGCTCAGGTGCGTCCGACCTCAATGGTCACAGCATCAATTTCCTACGCCTATACCGATGCCAAGACGACCGAAGTTATTGGTCCGATTGCCTTCGGCGGGCGCAACTTTATCGCACCTTCTGGTACCCGGCTGCCCGGTTCGGCGCGGCACCAGGTGGGTGCCGCCATAGATATTTCGGTTCCGCTGGGTAGCAACAAGGATCGGACCATCGACTTCCATGCCGATGTGAACTGGCGGAGCGATGTACTGTCTAGCCTCGATCCAAATTCTCCGGGATTTGCTAGGCTCGATGGGTTCGCCATGACGAACATGTCGGTCGCCTATGACTGGAGTTCGGCGCTGCGTATGCAGATCTTTGTGACGAACGTGTTTGACGTCGATGGCATTTCAGCGAAAACTGCCGGAAATAACCTTGCGCCGCCGAACATCAGAGCCTTGTACCGTGGGGACTATATTGCGCGGCCGCGGACAGTGGGAATTCGCCTGACGTTGAGACAGTGAGCAAAACGAGGGCAGCACTTGAGCAGGCGCGCGGCGCTCTTGCCGGGAACAGGCCCGACCTAGCGAGAGCTTGCCTGACGAGATCTTTCGACGAGCTTGTCGCTGATGTTCAGGCTGCGGCGATGGCTGGCGATCTCGCGTCCGCTGCGGGCGACTACCGCCTAGCCAACCGCTTTTTCGACAGCGTGCTTACACGCGAGCCGAACCTGGTCGGCGTGCGTTTCAATCGCGCGGCGACGGCTCGCTTTCTTGGTGAGCTGGAATCTGCCGAAAAGGACTATGATGCCGTCATAGCTGTGGACCCTGCAGATAGCGAAGCGTGGTTGAATCGTAGTCATCTCAGGCGCCAAACAAGCGTTCGCAATCACATTGCACAGATCGAGACAGCACTGGGCGGTGATCACCCGGCTTGGCAGCATCGCATGCGGCTACTTTATGCGCTTGCAAAAGAGCGGGAAGACCTTGGTCATGTCGCCCAGGCCTTTGCTGCCCTGGACGCAGCCACCAAGTTGCGGCGATGCCATCTGGATTATGACATTGACGATGATCTCGCGGCGCTAGCGGCAATTCGCAGCACCTTTACTAGTTCTACCTTGGCGTCGATGGGCGAGGGATTTTCCGGTGCTGCGCCGATCTTTGTCCTTGGCCTGCCGCGCTCGGGGACGACCCTGGTGGAGCGCATTCTTGAAGCTCATCCCGACGTCGTATCTGGTGGAGAGATGTCGGCCTTCGCGCGCGCGCTGGAGCATTGCGCAAAAGCGAGTGGATTCCGGGGGGGCGGCAAACATGCCTTGATCCCGTTCAGCAAGACGCTGGATCCAGTCATGTTGGGTGAGTTCTATCACGCGCTCGCATCGGCAGGCCGGGACCCGTCACTGCATATTATCGACAAACTGCCGCTCAATTATCTCTATATTGGGCTCATCGCCAAAGCTTTGCCACGTGCGCGCATCGTACATGTCCACAAGCCGCCACTTGCGGTGGGCTGGGGCATGTTCAAGACGCTGTTCGTACAAGGCTATCCTTTTTCCTATGATCAGGTTGAGCTTGGACGCTACATCGCGGCATTCCATAGGCTGATGGACCACTGGAGCCGCGAACTGCCCGGCAGGATTCACCATGTTTTTTATGACGATTTGGTGCGCGATCCGACAACCGGCATCCGCGAACTCGTGGCTGCCTGCGGCCTCGACTGGAATGAAGATTGCCTGTCACCACACAAGGGGTCAACTGCGAACACCTCGCACAGCGCGGCCCAGATCAGGGAGCCCATTCATACGAGAGGGTTGAGCGGATGGCGCGATTTTGCGCCCTATCTGGAGCCGATGCGCAAGGCGATGCTGGCAGAAGGCCTCGTAACAGAATGACGTCCCGTTTAACGGGCGGTGGCGGACGTTGGCTCGCTGTCTTTTGTCAGCTCATGCGGCTTTGATCGAGCGGGAATCGGCTTGATTACAACGTTGGAGAAATGGGCGATCGAACCTGGTCCGACCCACAGACCAACTCGCCCCGAACGCTCGCCAAGTTTGAGATTGCTGACGATCAGGTTAGGTTGCTTGGCACCGTTAACGAACAGGCTGGCGCGCGCACCTTCGACCACGATTTTCATGCGAGTCCATCGCCCCGGTTCGAGATCCACATAGGACTCGAACTGCCCCGGATCTTCAGTCCTCAATCTGTGCCAAGGATAGTCTGGATGGGAGATGTACTGGATGGCGCGATTCCGTCGCACCTGATCTTCGGCGCGGCCGTTGGTCGGCCTCAAGTAGATGGCTTCGAAACTGCTCCGATCTTCGGCGATGTGGAAGGCAATACCAACAAAACCTCTCGCGGTGGTTTCCGCGGATACGGGCATGCCTGCTACATCCGCCTCAATTACAAAATCTCTGATCGGCGGATAGGGAAGCACCGCGAAGGTCGCGTCGATATCAGCTGCTTCCGCTTCAGGAGAAACGATGAGTCTCAAGGCCCTGCGGTCCCGATACTCAGTATTCTCAGCACCGACGTTTTGCAACGTTAGGCGCCTGGCGTCTGAAACTGCCGTGGTTCCGCCCGACGCAGCGCCAGCAACTGAGACAGCAACCGCCCCGGCGATCAGGCAGGAGACCCGTCGAAAACTTCTGTGCACTCAACAAACTCCTTCGGATGCGGTGAGTACTTGCGGGGCGTGGCTTGGTCGTTGCACCGAGTCTTTGAGATTTGACGCCAGTGGGAGGCTGTGGATCGGCGCCCCGGAGATATTGACGAAACCCGAATTCATCGCGCTTGGCATTACAATACAGAACTGTATGGTAGTGTCAAGGCTGGATGATTCGGCCACTCACCGAGTGGAGGACGGAGAATGGCGGGAGAAATTGCTGTCTGGGCAAGTGACGGCGATCAGAAGCTACAGAAGCGCGAGATCGAACCGGGCGGCCTGGTTTCGCGCAGTTCTCGTACAATGAGTCGTCTAAGTCTGGGTTTCGCGGCAGCGTTTGCGATCCTTACCACGTCCTACGCCAGTGCCAAAGATGCCCCGCAAGCTAGCTTCTTGCGACAAAAGATTGCGATGAAGGATGGAGTGCAACTGGAAATCTGCCTTGCCAAACCTTCCAAGGCGCCTCCGAAAGAGAGATTCCCAGTTCTTCTCACGGTCGATGGATATGCTAGTCCTTGTGGAAGCCACGGACGCCCGTGGTATGCCGACTACGTCAAGGCAGGCTATGTCGTAGCCTATCTCAATCTTCGTGGAACGGGAGCCAGTGAAGGGAAGCTGGCAGACCGGGAATACTCCCAAACCGAGCTTGATGATACGGCTGAGGCCGTGGACTGGCTGTCAAGTCAGCCTTGGTCAACCGGCCGCATAGGCATGTTTGGGACCTCGTGGAGTGGCTTCACCGCCATGCTGGTGGGTGGCAGGAAACCGGCTGCGCTCAAAGCCATCGTCACATTCATGGCGACCGAAGACATTTACTCCGAAGATGTTCGCTATCCTTCGGGTATCCTCCATATGGACGACTATACAGTCGCCGCCGACAGCATGCTGTTTGTGACACCGCCGGATCAGGATCCGTTCGATGAGGAGATCCTGCGAAACCGGTTCGACCAGCAGCCGATGAGTCTTACATTTCTGCGGCAGCAGCGGGACGGTGAGTTCTGGCACCGCGGCTTGCGCCGTGATCTTAATCCCTCTGCAGGTGATGTGCCGACTATGATGGTCGGAGCGTGGCATGATCCGTATCGAAACGCGGCCATTCGCGCTTTGGAAAACTCGCGTGGGCCTGTGCGGGCGGTGATCGGCCCCTGGAATCACAGCTCGGATTATCCCGGGCCGACCGCCGATCTTGGGCGAGTAACACTCGATTGGTGGGATTACTTCCTGAAAGGCAAGCAGAACGGCGTGCTTGAAAAGCCGCAAGTGAGTGTCTTCATGCGGCTCCCCTACCGCCCGATCATTTCGCGCTCGCAAATCCCTGGCGAGTGGCGCTCGATTGCGCGCTGGAACAATGCGCCCATCCGGCCGCAGATCTTCTCTTTGACCGAGAGCCACGCCCTAGCGCCCATTGCGGGGCCGGCTTCGGATCACCGATTGCGCATGATTGCCAGTACGGGGGTCGGCGCAGGACTGGGCTGGATCGATGTGTCTCCGGATCAGCGCGAGGGCGACGCGACAGCGCTCATCTATGAAAGCTCGCCGCTGACGAGTGAATTGCAGATTCTTGGCTCTCCGGTCGCGTCGCTGCTGTCCTCAGTCGATGTCGATCATGCGAACTGGTTCGTGAAGCTATCCGACGTAGCCCCTGACGGGACCACAACGCTGGTCACGGGCGGGGCGTTGAACGGCGCACAACGCCAATCATCTGTCGAGCCGGAGCCACTCGTGCCCGGAACCCGGTATCCCTTGGAAGTGAAACTTCACGCCACCTCATGGATCTTCCAACCTGGCCACCGCATGCGCATTTCGGTTTCCAATGCCCTGTTCCCGTCCTATTGGCCGTCGGCGAAGCCGCTGGTGATGACGCTCGGCGTGGGGGAGGGCGGCTCGACGCTCGCGCTGCCGGTCATTCCGCCGCAAGCGCCCGAAGCTGCCGAAAAGGCGGCGGCCGACATGGGTAGCCGCAATCTGACAGTGACTGAAGCGGAAGCAGCAGGCAGCGGCCATGCTGAAACGACCTGGAACGGCCCGGTCAGAAGTCAAATCCTGCGCGACGATCTGAAGCGGACGACGACCGTCAAACGCGGTTATCAGTGGGCCAGCCCTGACGGGGAGGACGTATCAGTCGAATTTTCCGTTGCCGATGATGATCCCGCGAAAGCCAGCTTTGTTGGCCGATCGTTCATGAAAAGCAAATGGCGAGAGCATGATGTCGAATGGCGCGGCACGACGGAGCTCAAGAGCGATGCCGGGGCCTTCCATTATAGGCATGTCCGGCAGCTATTGAGGGACGGCAAGGTCGTTCGTGAACGCGAATGGAATGAGCGCATCCCGCGCGACCTTCAATAGGGCGACCGATTGAGTCCTCGGGCGGAGCGCGAGGCCAGTGTCTGTGACGAGGAGAAGAGCATGCAAGGGTCGAGGCGGGAGTTCATTGCTGGCGCGGGCGCGCTTTCGGCGATTGGCGGTTGGTATCGGCCGGCTTGGGCCAAGACGGACGTTTGGTTACCGCCAGCAAACCGGAAGCTGAAAGTTGTTGAGCACAGCTTGATTGAGATGCCTGACGGCGTGAAGCTGGCAGCGCGAATTTTCCTGCCCGAAGATGCTGATGCCCGCCCGGTAGGAGCGATCCTCGAGTATATTGGTTACGGCAAACGTAGAAATTATCGGCGTGTCGACGACCGAACCGCATCGTGGTTGGTCCCACGTGGTTT
This sequence comes from Novosphingobium sp. MD-1, assembly GCF_001014975.1. Lineage (GTDB taxonomy): Bacteria > Pseudomonadota > Alphaproteobacteria > Sphingomonadales > Sphingomonadaceae > Novosphingobium. Next base: position 378,030 of record NZ_BBXA01000030.1, read on the forward strand.
CGCCCTAGTGAGGGTCGATGTGCGCGGCACTGGTGAGTCAGGCGGCATAATTGTCAACGAGTATGACTTGCCCGAACAAGCTGACGTTACACCCTTGATAAAGTGGATAGCACGCCAGCCCTGGTGCAATGGCAATGTCGGGATGAGGGGCATTTCATACGGTGCGATCACGGCCTACCAGGCGGCAGGCAAAGATATTCCCGAGCTCAAGGCAATCATCGCCGCAATGGGCACGGAAAACGGCTATACAGACGATGTCCATACACTGGGCGGATGCGTCATCAACGAAAAAGTGGTTTGGGGCACAATCTGGAAACAGGTCATGACGGTGCCGCCCGATCCGGAGCTCGTGGGCGAAGTCTGGCAGTCAATGTGGCTTGAGCGATTGCAGGCACAGCTTCCTCTGGTTTCTGAATGGATGCGCCACCAGCTGGTTGATCAGTACTGGAGAAATAGAATTCTTTCGAATTACTCAAAGGTCAAATGCGCTGTCTATGCAATCGGCGGACTTGAGGATTCCTACATTGATACCGTGCCTCGAATATTGGAGAGGCTTGACTGCCCACGGAAGGGCATAATCGGCCCATGGGGTCATGACTGGCCGCAGGAGGGCGATCCGGGACCGCGGCTCGATTGGGCGGTTGAGGAAGCGCGCTGGTGGGACCATTGGCTGAATGGTCATGACACAGGCTTGATGAAAGAGCCGATGTTGCGGTCGTTCGTGGCCGAAGCAACGGTGGCACAATGCTATCCCCAAGACGTTCCGGGCCGTTGGGTAGCGGATGATGCCTGGCCGTCTGCCCAGATCAGCAAGACCTCTTACCGATTGGGACAGGGCGGAATACTAAGCCGCAAGCGCTCGCCCAAGGGGAAAGTCGAGATTCCCGCTAATGTCCTTGTAGGTACGGCTATACCAGTCCTGTCTCCGATCGACATGACATCCCAGGCACCTGTCGAGCAATCATTTGACGACGACTTTTCGATTCTATTCGAAACAGCGCCGCTCACACAAGGCATTGATATTGTTGGGCAGCCAAGACTGAAACTTCATTTCGTCGCTGACAAGCCCATTGCCAAGATCGCAGTACGACTTAACGAAGTTACGCCAGACGGACGATCTTGGCTGTTGACGTACGGCGTCCGCAATCTCGCGCACAACTCTGATCATACAGCCTATGTCCCTATTGCACCAGGAACCGAACAGACCCACGAGGTGCTTTTGAAGCATACTTCCCGGCGTATAAGAAAAGGCTCCCGGCTTCGCCTGTCGATATCCCAAAACCTGTGGCCAATTGTTTGGCCCGCGCCCGAAGATGTTGCGCTGCACTTGGTTACTGGCGTGACCCATCTGGAGTTGCCCCTACGCATTGGCAGGACAACCGAACCAGATATGCCGATCAAGACATTGCCCAATCCTGCACGATCTCCTGCACAGGAAATGAAGCCGACGAGCAGGCTGGCAAGAATTGAGGGAGCAGCCGGGAAGCGCAAAGGGGTTATGGAAGTTGCCTTGCCAATGGAGCTCCAAAATCTGGAGCCGATAAAAATGCAATTGGGTTCAGGGCTTTCGTTAGATGCCACGATCACGGAGGGAGATGTCAATTCCTACCGCATTGCATTTACCTCCGAGAATGCTTCGTCGCGCGATGGATGGAAAACGGAAGCACGCGTCAAAACCACGATGACCAGCACCCCCAGCGAATTTATCGTCGAGGAAAGCATCGAGGCCAAGCTGAACGATAAGGCTCTGTTTGCGAGGCAATGGTCCAATCGTATCCCGCGTAACGGAAACTGACTGGATTCAATATTTTCATCGAAATCGGTGGGTTGTGAAGGGCACCTTTTTGGTGAAACCGTTATGACAATTTGACAAATAATAGGGAGCTTAGATCGATGCCCAAGGGAAATTTTCTGCGCTGGAACTCTTGGTTTTTCGGAGGTGCGACGCTCGCACTAACCGGAATCGCCCAGGTTGGTAGGGCGGAGACCATGACTATTCCCCAGCGTGCTGTGGCACCCGCTCCCTGCCCGATCGAGGTTGCACCGGCGCTTGGCGGGCGCGTCCAGTGTGGCAAGATCGAGGTTCCCGAGGACCGGGAAAGGGCCAATGGCCGAACGGTGACTGTCCACTTCGCCATCGTCCAGCCTGAACAGCTGGCTGCGGGCCGCGCTCCGATCCTGTTCGTCATGGGGGGCAATGGCGCGGGCCTCAAGAACCTGCAAAGGCAACCGGGCTTGGCTCAAATCCTGTCACGCAAGGATGCGGTGATCTATGTCGATCATCGCGGATCGACACCGTGGGGGAAGCCTGACATGTCGTGCCCGGAATTCCCGGAAGGCCTGGAGGCAGCCGATCCCAAGGTTGATCCGGCTAAGGTCGAGACTTGCCGCAAAAGCCTTACCGAGCGGATGGACCTCAATGCCTATGGTGCTTACGAGGCCGCGCAGGATCTGCGGGACGTGCGGCTTGCACTCGGCATTGATCGCTGGAACGTCTATGGCGTCTCTTATGGCACCACGATTGCGCAGCGCCTCAATGTAATTGATGGCAAGGCGATCGGAGCCGTCGTGCTCGACGGCATGTCGGGCATGGAGTCCAATGCCTTCGGCAAGGCCTTCGTGGTCCAGCCGCTTGTCGAGCTGATCGACGAATGCTCGGCCGCGCCGGAGTGCGCCGCAGCATTCCCCCGGTTCGAAGCCAATCTGGGCAAGGCAGCCTCCAGTCTTGAACGCCGCCCCCGCGTGATCGAGGGCCGCAAGGTCTCCAACGTGGAATTCCTCGATCAGGTCAGGCTGGCGCTGGCCCATCCGGACCTGCGGGGCAAGATTCCGCTGGCGGTAGAGCGCGCTGCCAAGGGCGACCTGCTCGCCTGGCAGGGCCTCGCCAACCCGGAAGCCAATAGCGGTGGGAAGGATCCGGCCTTCACCTGGCCGAGTTCGGTCTGCCGCGACGAGTTTCCCCGCATGGATCGCCCTGGCACTGGCGCCTTCCCGACCCGTAAACTGGCGCCAGCAGTGGTTTCGGGCGCGAGGATGACGGCGTTCGAAAGCTATGATTGGGCCAGGTTCTGCCCCAGAATGGGCTTCAGTATGAGCGATCCTGCTACGATTGCCGTGGCCCGGTCCGATACGCCAGCTCTGTTTCTTGCTGGTCAACTGGACCTCGTTACTCCACGGTTCCAGAGCGAGGAGACCGCAGGCAACTTCACCACTGCCCGGATCGTCGAGTTTCCGCTGACCTTTCACTTCGTTCTGCTGAACCATTCCGAATGCGCAGGTCGTATGATCGTCAAGTTCTTCGAGAATCCGGTTGATCCGCTGGATCGGGCATGTGTCGATGAGCTGCCCGAAACCAGATGGGTTCTAAAGTAGGTCTATGCAGAGACGGTGCAGGCGGCCCATGGTATACTACGACCTATGGGGGCAGGCACTATGAGCCAAAAATCCTACGATTATCGGCAGAAAATCAATGCGCGGATTGCGCAGGCCTGCATATTGGTATACCAGAATTGAGGTCTTGCAGCTTTTGCGATCGACGATGGCAAGCCGGGAGAGATTGAATGGCTTCCAATAAGGACGAACGTCCAATGATAGCCGTCTCCGACGTGCTAGACAATGCGCCGTTCTCCGCCTTCCATTTCGGACTCATCCTGCTGTGCACGTTAGTGGCCATTGTTGACGGGTTCGATACGACAGCACTTGGCGTGATCGCACCGACGGTCGCACGGGACTGGGGCCTGAGCCTGCCGACGTTCGCGCCCGCTCTGGCGGCTTCGCTCGTCGGCATGGCCCTTGGAGGGGCGATAGGGGGTATGCTCGGTGATCGGTTTGGTCGCCGACCAGTCATGATCATAATGTTCGTAATCGTCACCCTGGCAACGCTCGCTTCGGCCTTCGCCAAGAATATTCAGCAGTTGGAGGCACTGCGGCTGCTGACTGGCCTCGGTATCGGCGGCACCATCCCGCTGGGCGCTGCTCTGGTTGCCGAATACATGCCAAAAAGGCATCGCAGCTTCCTGTTGGTCGTGATGTTCAGCGGACACGCTCTGGGCGGCACATTGGCGGGTCTCCTGGCGCCATTCCTGATTAACAACTTCGGATGGCGAAGTGTCTTTTTCGCAGGAGGCATCGCGCCGGCAATCCTGGTTTTCGCTCTCCTCGCGCTCCTTCCAGAGTCCGCCCGCTACCTCACAGCGCAGGGCACGACTGCCGCCAGAGCACGTGCGATCGGACTACTCACGAAGGCTAATGCGACAGCGCGCGTGACCGCAGGCGCGCAGCTTACGACAGGTGAACAGGCAGTGGCTCGGGGGAGCGTCGCCGATCTGTTCAAGGCCAATCGGGGATCGCAGACTGTCTTTCTCTGGATCACGTTCTTTGCGACGCAGTTCGTCCTGTTCGCCCTTGCAAGTTGGCTCACCAGTCTGCTTACACAGGCCGGACATAGCCAGGATACGGGGGCCTATGCCCAGATGCTGCACAACCTCGGTGGTGTCTTCGGCAGCCTTGCGTTCGGCCTGCTGAGTGATCGCCTGAGTGCCCGCCCGGTTCTGATTGCCGTGAATTTCGGATCAATCGTCTTCATTGCTGGTCTTGGCATGTTTGCAGCATCGGACTTCGCTCTACTGATGGCTCTCGTTTCTGGTGTTTTCGTACTTGCTGCACAACTGTGTTTGAACGCCTACACGACCGGACTTTATCCCACTCCATTGCGTGCAACCGGAGTGGGCTGGGCTCTCAGTTTCGGTCGGCTCGGATCTATTTTAAGTCCGTTGGTGACAGGTGCTCTGATGGCTCGAGACTGGACGCCAAGCAGCCTCTTCTTCGCAATTGCTGCTGTGCCCTTGATAAGCATTGCCGCACTCACCTTCGTCAGAGGCGAACGCCACGAAACAAGCGACGTTATTGCAGGGCATTAGCGGTAAGTGACAGGAATACATAACAGCGAGCGCGATGGTGATCATCGCCGCCGCCAATCTGGTTTCGACTTCTCAAGTTTCAGGAGTACAACATGAAGACCCGTGCCGCCGTTGCCTTTGCGCCGAAACAGCCGCTCGAGATTGTCGAGCTCGACCTGGAGGGTCCGAAGGCGGGCGAAGTGCTGGTCGAGATCATGGCAACGGGTATCTGCCACACCGATGCCTACACCCTCGACGGGTTCGACAGCGAAGGGATATTCCCCTCAATCCTGGGCCACGAAGGCGCCGGCGTGGTGCGTGAGGTTGGTGCCGGGGTGACTTCGGTCAAGCCAGGCGATCACGTGATCCCGCTCTACACGCCCGAATGCCGCCAGTGTAAGTCGTGCCTCTCGGGCAAGACCAACCTGTGCACCGCGATCCGCGCGACCCAGGGCCAGGGGCTGATGCCCGATGGCACCAGCCGGTTCAGCTACAAGGGGCAGACCATCTTCCACTACATGGGCTGCAGCACCTTCCCGAACTTCACCGTCCTGCCCGAAATCGCCGTCGCCAAAATCCGCGAGGACGCGCCCTTCCAGACCTCGTGCTACATCGGCTGCGGTGTGACCACCGGGGTCGGCGCGGTGATCAACACGGCCAAGGTCCAGGTCGGTGACAATGTCGTGGTCTTCGGCCTCGGCGGCATTGGCCTCAACGTGATCCAGGGCGCGCGGCTGGCCGGGGCGAACAAGATCATCGGCGTTGATATCAACGAGACCCGCGAGGAGTGGGGCCGCAAGTTCGGGATGACCGACTTCCTCAACTCCAAGGGCATGAGCCGCGAGGACGTGGTCGCCAAGATCGTTCTGATGACCGATGGCGGCGCGGACTATACCTTCGATGCCACCGGCAATACCGAAGTTATGCGCACCGCGCTGGAAGCCTGCCATCGTGGCTGGGGTACCTCGATCATCATCGGCGTGGCCGAGGCCGGCAAGGAAATCGCCACCCGGCCGTTCCAGCTCGTGACCGGCCGAAACTGGCGCGGCACGGCCTTTGGCGGGGCCAAGGGCCGCACCGATGTGCCCAAGATCGTCGACATGTACATGGCGGGCAAAATCCAGATCGATCCGATGATCACCCATGTGATGGGCCTTGAAGAGATCAACACCGCCTTCGACCTGATGCATGCGGGCAAGTCGATCCGCTCGGTCGTGGTGTTCTGATGGAGCAGGTCTCGGCCTGGCGGAGCCATGGCGGCACGCAGGGCGTCTATACCCATCAGTCGACCGAGACCGGCACGCCGATGACCTTTTCGGTCTTCGTGCCGGATCACGCACCGGGGCAGAAGCTGCCGGTGCTGTGGTATCTGTCGGGCCTGACCTGCACCCATGCCAATGTGACCGAAAAGGGCGAATTCCGCGCCGCATGCGCGGAGCATGGGGTTATCTTCGTAGCCCCGGATACCAGCCCGCGCGGCGATCTGGTGCCGGATGACGAAGGCTATGACTTCGGCAAGGGCGCCGGGTTCTATGTCGATGCGGCACAGGCGCCGTGGTCGGCCAATTACCGGATGGGCAGCTATATCGAGCAGGAATTGCCTGCGCTGATCGGTGGGAATTTCCCGGTCGATATGGCGCGTCAGGGGATTACAGGCCATTCGATGGGTGGCCATGGTGCATTGACCATCGGTTTGCGCAATCCCGATCGCTTCCGCTCGGTCAGCGCCTTTTCCCCAATCGTTAGCCCGCTGAACTGCCCCTGGGGCGAGAAGGCGCTGGGCGGCTATCTGGGGCCCGACAAGTCGACCTGGCGCGAGTACGATGCCTGTGCCCTGATCGAGGATGGTGCTCGTCTGCCCGATCTGCTGGTCGACCAGGGCGATGCTGACAACTTTCTGCACGAGCAGCTCAAGACCGGGCTGCTGGTCATGGCTTGTCGCAAGGCCGGTATCCCGGCGACGATCCGGATGCAGCCGGGTTACGATCATTCGTACTACTTCATCTCCACCTTCGTGGCCGATCACATCGGCTGGCATGCGGTACGCCTCGGTGGCTGACTTCGCTGCCGATCGGTTCCTTTGTCAGCCGCCGCATGTGGCGTTCTCCGCATGTTTCTTTGATGGTGAGGGCGACGGGATCATGCCGTTTGACTGGGGGCTGCGTATCGCCAGGCGCAATTCGCCTGGTCGTAGCCTGCTGTTCCCATTGACCGGTCGCTGGGCGCTTGCCGAACAGCCGGACTGTGCAGGCAAAATCACGCCGACTTTTCCCGACGGCAAGACAATCGGAGATGCCGCGCAATACGTCGGCGCCTGCTGAGGACTGAATGGGTCGAAGAACCGGTAGCGGCGCGGTGAGCAGTGGGGCCTGATGGAGGGGGTATGCAGGTTGGAACGCTTGATGCTTTGTGGCGCTATCCGGTCAAGTCACTCGGCGGCGAACGCCTGATCCGTTCGCGACTCGACACGGCCGGCTTGCCCGGCGACCGGATTCTGTGTCTGCGCGACGAGGGAAATGGGGAAATATTGAGCGCCAAGCGCCTTCCCGTGATGTTGGGCCTGCAGGCCCGGTATGACGAGAAAAGCGGCGGTGTCATGATCGTCACCACGGCGGGCGACCTGATCGATTCGGCCGATCCATTTGCCTCCGCGCTGCTGGGCGCGCAGCTCGGCCGGGTAGTAAGCCTGCTGCCCCTGATGGAAGATGACGCACACTACCGGCGACGGGTGCCGCTCAATCCCGACGGGGTCAAGCGCCTGCTCGGACTGTCGCTCCAGGATGAACTTCCCAAGGCCGATGTTCCTGACGAAGTCGGGTTGGTCCTGCGCCAGTATGTCACCTGGCCAGGCAGCCATTTCGATGTTGCGCCCCTGCATGTCGTGACCCGGCAATCGCTGGAGAAGCTGGCCGGCGGTTCGGACGATATCGCACGTCTGGAACGCTATCGGGCAAACCTGGTGCTGGACTGCGACACGCTGGCCGATTGGCCGGAACAGGCCTGGATCGGGCACCGCCTGTGCATCGGCGATGCCGTGATCGCGATAACCCAGGCGACCGTTCGCTGCGCCATGCCGCGCTATGCACAGCCCGACCTGCCCGACAATCCCGCGGTTTCGTCGAGGCTGCGCGACAAGACCGGCCATGTGCTTGGGGTCTATGCCCGCGTGATCCGGGGCGGAATGCTGGAATGCGGGGCCGAAGTCGGCGTTGAACCGAACCTGGGAGAACGAAGGTATTATGATATCCCCGCCTTCGCACAACCGGGTCGTGAAGCGTCCGCTCCCAGCCCCCGCGGCGACCGGTTGTGGCGCGTCACAGAAGTGATCCGGGAATCGGCGGAAATTACCTCGTTCTGGTTGAAGCCCGAAGATGGCGCGCTGTTGCCGTTCCTGCCGGGCCAGCATGTGATTGTCCGAATGCCGGGCGGCGGGGATTCGCGGGTCTATTCGCTATCGAGCGGGGTCGCAGACACGGCCTGCCGGATCAGCGTCCGCCGCGATCCATCGCGCGATGCGGGCTTCACTGCTATGCTCGTCGATCGGATCAAGGTTGGTGATGCTCTCAGGATAAACGGGCCAATGGGCAGTTTCGCGGTCCATCCCGCCGATTCCAGCCCGCTTGTTCTCGCCAGTGTGGGAGTCGGGATAACCCCGTTCCTCAGTATCCTGCGCAGCGCGATCGCGCTGCGGCCGACGCGTCCGATCCATCTGTTTCACTGCACGGATACTCCGGCAGGCTTCGCCTTCGAAGGTGAGTTGCAATCGGCGTTGCGCCTCTTGCCCAACCTTCAGATCGATGTTCTGGCGAAGGCGCCGCGCTGCAGCGAGGAGCGCCTTGCCTTTAGCCAGGCCAGGCTGGATGCAGTCAGGCTCGTTTCAAGTCCCCTTTTCGGCGCGGGCGCCAGAATCATGCTGTGCGGCTCTCCCGGTTTTGTCGAACGTCTTGGCGGCCAGCTGCGCGCGCACGGGGTCGCTGACGCCAGATGGACCAGCGAGCTATTCATTCCCGCCGGCAAGGCTCACTTCCAGGCCGGAAGCGCTTCGGCCGGCTCCTTTGGGGTAAAGGTCAATGCGACACTTGAAGGGGCCTGGGGCGATGCCAGCAATCTGCTGGAATGGATCGAAGCGGCAGGCTATGCGGCCCCCAACGGTTGCCGCTACGGGGCATGTGGGGCCTGCGCGGCCAGGCTTGTCGCAGGCAAGGTCGAATATCTGCCCGGCGTGACTGCGCCCACTGATCCCGGAACTGTCTTGCTGTGCACGGCCCGACCGGCGTCGGACATCGAGCTGGAAACCGACATCCACCCCATCGCCGGTTGATGCCGCAGGGCTGCGCTCTGCTCGGAACCGGAAAGTCAGCCGGCCGGCCGGGGCAGGCGTGCGAATACCCTGTCGAGGCGGGCAAGGGCTTCGCGGATGTCATCCTCTGCCATTGTCCCGGAAATGTAGATCCGGCTGCCGGCGCCGATCGACAGGCCTTCCTCCATGCAGATCACGCGGAAGGCGGCGCGTCGGGCTGCATCGGCGGCTTCCAGTTCGGTCGGGGAATAGGCAACATCCGCCTTTAGGAAATCGACGTAGATCTGGCCGCGCGGTCCTTGCAGGAACAGGTCGTCGTGGCCGTGCGCGGCAGCCATTTCGCGCAGCCCCTCCCTGAAGCGGGCCTGGATGCGGTCGACATTGCGGTACCATGCTCCGTCGTCTTCGGCCAGCAGGTCGAAGGTTGCGATTGCGGCGGCCATGCCCAGCGGGAAGCAGTTGAACGTGCCAGCTCCCACGACCCGGCGATCGCTGAGCAATTCCATGACATCGGCGCGGCCGGCCACGGCGGCGAAGGGCAGGCCGGCCGCAATCGCCTTGCCGTAGGTGGCCAGATCGGGAGTGACCCCGAACACTTTCTGCGCTCCGCCCAGATCGACCCTGAAACCGGTAATCACTTCGTCGAAGCACAGCAGAACACCGAAGCGGTCGCACAGCTTGCGAACCGCTTCGAGATAGCCCGGGCGGGGCGGGCAACCACCGAAGTTGCACATGATCGGTTCCATATGTACCAGAGCGATCTGGTCGCCGTATCGCTCCAGTACCGCTTCCAGAGCATCAGCATCGTTCCATTTGATCTTGTATTGGTCGAGGAGTGCCACCGGTGATCGACCTTCGGTAGACGTATTGAAGCCGCCCGCAGTTCCCGGAAGATCGATTGGGTGTGGCGGTGCGTCTGGGTCGGGGTTGATTGATCCACCGAGAACACTGTCCATCCAGCCGTGATAGTGACCGTCGAAACGGAGCACATAGGGACGGCTGGTGAAGGCCCGGGCCAGACGAAACACGAGTTGGACAACTTCGGAACCGGACAGGCCATACTTTACCAGTTCTGCGCAGGGGATCGCGCTGGTCATCCGCTCGCCGAGTTCAACTTCGAGCGGGGAGTAGAACTGGCCGGGCAGGGGCGAGGGCAGCGTTCGCAGCTGCGCCTCGACGGCTGAGATCCACTGGGGGTGTCCGTGACCGAATATCAGCGGCCCCATGGTCAGGGCGAGGTCGATATAATCTCGACCCTCCACATCGAAGATGCGGTGGCCAGCCGCGCGCTGTGCGAAAATGGGAGCGATCGGCAATGCGGGCGCGAGGTTGCTCTGTGGCCCAGTCAATATTCTTGCTGCCCGATGCGTCCAGTCTGCGTTGGTGTTTGCCATGGCTGCCCTTGGTCCTAGTATACCAAAATAGTTGCTAGTTGCGAATTATCGCGATGTAAATCACCAAACACACCATCCCGTGCCCATGTTGGTATACTATTGGCTGCAATCAGGGCAAAGCTGAGCAGTCTGACCGCTCACCGTGTTTCCCATGGAAAACTGTCGAGCCGTTCTGTGCCGTTGGGTGTCACGAGAACCTGGGTTTCCAGTTTGACGCATTCACGTCCTCCCTGCTCGCCGATCAGGCTCTCAACGCAAAAGACCATGCCGTCTTCAAACCGGCCAGGCAACAGGTCGGCTGGGTCGGTAGCATAGGGTACGCCGGGATATTCATCAGCCATGCCGACACCGTGCAATGCGCAGGAGTAGCGGTTGGCCATGAAGCGTTCGGGAATTCGCCAAGTCTTTTCCATATACTCCCGGAACTCCATGCCTGGATGGATCAAGTTGGTGTTGTGGAGCAATTGTTCGAGTGCGGTGCTGTACAACGTGCTCTGTTCATCGGTCATCCGTGTGTGGCCGATGGTCCAGGATCGCGAAAGATCCGCGCAATAACCATAGGGTCCTATCATATCGGTGTCGAAAGCAAGCATATCCCCCAACTTGCCGACATGGTCGGAACATTCCTGAAACCAAGGATTGGTGCGCTCTCCGATAGTCAGGAGTCGCGTTTCCAGCCATTCGCCACCTGATCGGATATTCTCGTAATGAAGTTCCGCCCAGATTTCCTGCTCGGTCTTGCCGGGGAGCGAGTGCTCATACATCCGCGCCATTCCTGCTTCGCACACTCGAATCGTCCAGCGCATCAGTTCGATTTCATCTAGGCTCTTGATCAGCCTGGCCTGCTCGGTCATCTGCTGGCCTTCGACCAACGTCAGCCCTTGCCGCCGCAGCGCATCGGCGCCCGGAAGTTCGAGCTTGTCGGTGCCAAGCCTGAGGTTGCCACCACCACGCTCGCGCACTGCCGAGGCGATTTCCGCAGCCCATTGCCCCGCCCGTTCCTCAAGATAGGGACCGGAATACATATAGAAGAACGGATTGGCGCTGCGGATCTCATCGACTGTCTCGAGTCCGTTCACGAGATGCTCGGCACCGGGATACTCGAAATCAATCGCGTGGCCATCAGCGAAGACCAATGCATAGTGGAACGGGTTGTGCGTCGCCCACAGCTGCATGTTCGACACATCCAGCGCATATCGAATGTTGACCGGATCGAAGAGCAGGATGGCCGCACAATCATGCTTGATAACCTGGTCTACCAAGCGCCGCTTGCGATAGGCGCGGGCAGCCCTGAGCGTGTCGAGAGGCACGGGGCTGCGAAGCGGCTTATCGACTCCCTCAGGATTGAAATAGGCTGCCTTGCGGGCGTCTTTGAAAACTCGGCTCACGACCTTTTCCTTTGAGTCAATGTTCCGCATTTGTTTTTGGCGCGGTAAAGAGCGATTTCCCTCTGGATCGGGCGTTGATGGCGTTGACGAGCATTCCGTTCTTTGTTGCCGTTGGTTGCTTGCCATTTGGTCATCGAACGAAGCCCTCGTCGGCGGCCAATGTTCCGCGACGGAAGGCCAGCCATGCAAGTGGCACCAGCAAGAGTTCGATGGCCAAGGCGACAGCGATGAAGGCGGTGCCTATATCGCTCGACGGATGACCCGCCTGCAGCAGCGACAGCGCCCGTCCTATCCCGCCAAGCACCACGAAGGCGAAGCAAAGCTGGAGAATGAGACCGTAGCGGCGCGAGTCACCAAGGCAGACCAGCTGGATCACGCCGAGCCCAAGCCAGACCGCGCCAAGGAAGCGGACCTGGCTGTCGAGCACTGGATCGAACGGAGCCACTGCCGCTGTGCCGACACCGATGTTGGCTTGCCCGGCAACTCCCACGATCACGTCCATCGCTCCGGTCAGCAAGGCAATCAACGAGAGCAGGACGGTGGTTATCTTTACGAAGTTCATGCCGTTTCCCCCTTCGCTGCATCCAGCGCATCGCCAATTGCCCGGTTGAAAACGTGTGAACCGGTCAGGTTCTGCCCGCCATCAACGGCAATGCGCGCGCCTGAAATGTAATACGCGAGGGGCGTGGCCAGGAACGCCGCGACATTGGCAACATCTTCCATTGTCCCCATCCGGCCAAGCGGCGTCATCGCCTTCCAGATGGCTTCGGCGTTGTCCCCACCCAACCGGTTCATGCCCTCGGTGCCTTCGATCGGTCCGGGCACGATGCTGTTCGCCCTGATCCCGTAACGCCCCCATTCAAGCGCGAGGTTTGCCATGAGGTTGTCGATCCCGGCCTTGGCCGCGCCGACATGGGCCTGATAGGCGAAGGGCACATAGGACTGCCCGCCCGAGACAAACAGCAGGCTCCCTCGTGTCTGCCGCAGCTGCTCGAAACAGGCGTGTGCGGCGTGGAATGCGCCGAGCAGGTCGATATCGACCACGGTGCGGAAGCCCTTGGGCGAAATGGCTTCGGCCGGCGCGACAAAGTTGCCGGCGGCCCCGCACACCGCGAAGCTGATCGGCCCCAGCGCCTCGCCACAAGCCGCAACGGCAGCTTGCACGGCCAGGTCATCGCGGACGTCGGCAACCGCCGCGAAGACCTTGGCACCGGCCGCTTCAAGTTCCTTCCGCCCCGCGTCGAGCCGCTCGGCCGTTCGCCCACAAATGCCGACGTTGCCTCCCAACCGGGCGAGCGCCTTGCCAATCGCCAGATTGATGCCGCTGCCGCCTCCCGTAATGAAAGCCACCTGGCTGCGCAGAACCTCGGGATTGAATGTGTCGGTGATCATGCGTCGAGGGCTTCCCATCAGAACTGTGACCCCGACTAGGGTAGGATCGGATGGAGCCACACCATACTTTTGGTTGGCCAGAACTCGACGCGCTTCGATCAATCGCTACCACAGGCATCCGGCGCTGGCGTGAAGCCTGAAAGCTACATCGGGAGCGGAACATTGGCGGATCGGGTTGAACTGGTTGTTCTTGATGGGGTCGCCGAAGTTCGGCTCAACCGCCCCGAGAAACTCAACGCACTTGACTTCGAGACTTTCGACCTGATCGTCAAAGCCGGTCACACGCTCGCGGCAAAAGAGGGTTTGAGGGCAGTGGTCCTGAGCGGGAACGGACGCAGCTTTTCAGTTGGAATTGACCTTGACGCGCTGGCCCAAGGCGGAACAAAAATCCTGTCAAACCTGGCGGCGCGCACCCATGGCGATGCAAACCTTTTTCAGCATGTCGCTATGCAATGGCGCGAATTACCCGTGCCGGTCATCGCGGCGATCCAGGGGCACGCGCTTGGCGGCGGAATGCAACTGGCCTTGGGCGCGGATATCCGCATCGTCGCGCCGGATGCCAGGTTGTCGATCCGGGAAATCGCATGGGGACTGATCCCCGACATGGCGGGCACAGTGTTGCTACGTCAGCTCGTCCGCACGGATGTGATGCGCGACTTGCTGTTCTCAGGGAAAATAGTTTCGGGCGAGGAAGCGTTGGAGCTTGGCTTGGCGACCCGAATGGCGGCAGACCCGTTGACGGCCGCCCGCGAACTTGCGCAAGAAATTGCATCGTCCAGCCCGGACGCGGTCAAAGCCGCAAAGCGTCTGGCAAATGCAGCAACCGCGGGAGCATCCGACCCCGACTTGCTCCTGGCCGAAGCTGCCGAGCAGCAAGGACTTCTCGCTTCGCATAATCACCGAGAGGCATTGCTGGCTTATGCAGAGAAGCGCCTGCCCGTCTATCGCGATTAAGCGGATGCGCAATTTCAAACTACCTTGGCCACCCCCGAAGGTATTGGACTTAGCAAGATGGTTCATCATCAAGTCCTGATTGATCAGTTCAACCCGATTGCGCCGGCGACTTCGCCAGGAAGGGCTATGCCATGACGAGCGGACGCCTTGCTGGACTGAGGGTCGTTGAATTTGCGAGCATCGGACCAGGTCCGCACTGTGCAATGTTGTTGGCAGATTTGGGAGCCGATGTCCTGCGTATTGATCGGCCTAACGGTAACGATCAGCCCAATCCCGTTGCAGATCGCGGGCGGGCAATCCTGACCCTAGATATCCGGTCGGAAGCTGGACGGGTTAAGAGTCTCGAGTTGATCGCTCAGGCGGACGTGTCCATTGAGGGGAGCCGACCCGGTGTGATGGAACGGCTTGGTCTTGGTCCCAACGACGCCTGTTCGCTGAACAAGCGGTTGATTTATGCGCGGATGACCGGCTGGGGTCAGGATGGGCCGTTGGCGCGTATGGCAGGCCATGACATCAACTATCTCGCGCTGACGAGCGCGCTGGCTGCGGTTGGGAAGCCGGGCGAACCGGCGACAGTGCCCCTCAATCTGATCGGCGATTTTGGCGGTGGATCCGTGTTCCTTGCTTTCGGCATCATGGCTGCCTTGTGGGAGCGCGAGCGGTCTGGTCTTGGACAGGTGGTGGATGCCGCGATAGTCGATGGTGTCGCATCGATCATGAGTATGTTTGCAGGGCTGGTGCCTTCCGGACGAATCTCGCTTGATCGCGAGGCCAACATGCTGGGTGGCGCGGCCCCATTTTATCGTTGCTATCTTTGCAAGGATGGTAAGGAAATCGCGGTCGGAGCCATCGAGCCGCAATTCTATTCGCATTTGCTTGCAGCAGTTGGCGCACCTGCCGAATGGGTCAAGGACCAACACGACACCACAAATTGGCCGGACCGTTGTGCATGGTTCGCGGCTAAGTTTCTCACCAAGTCCAGGGATGAATGGGCAAACCAGATCGAAGGTATCGACGCGTGCTTCGCCCCCGTCCTTGATTTCCGCGAGGCTGGACAGCATCCCCATATGAAGTCCCGTGGCACCTACGTCGATCGCGACGGGTTTGCTCATCCTGCGCCCGCGCCGCGGTTTTCACGAACCCGGGCGACAATCCCCGAGGACCGGGCAGCGGAGGCAATGATAGCTGATTGGGCATCGGACAAGCAGGCAGCAGCGCCTCGCGCACTGTAGTAGTGCATTTACGGCCGGCGGACAGGAAGGAGGCAACCCATGCAATTCACACAAGGTCTCGAAAGAGCCGTCCAGCACCATCCGGACGTGACGGCGACGATCTGCCGTGCCCGCAGTCAGACTTTCGCGGAGCTCTATGAGAGGGTCACCGGGCTGGCCGGTTGCCTGGCATCCCGGAGCCTTGCCAAAGGTGCGCGCATCGCGGTGCTGGCACTCAACAGCGATCATTACCTTGAGGTCTATCTGGCGACGGCTTGGGCAGGCGGCGTGATCGTGCCCGTCAACTTCCGCTGGAGCCCCGCCGAGATAGCCTATTCTCTCAATGATGCTGGCTGTGTGGCGCTGATGGTCGACCAGCATCATGCCGCGCTGGTTCCCACATTGCGGGAGCAATGCCCCGGTCTGCAGCATATCTTCCTGATGGGCGGGACCGAGGAATCGGATGACCTTCCTGGCCTTGACGCGCTGATTGCAGCGGCGGAGCCTTTGCAGAACGCAGGGGCTGGCGGCGATGACCTGCTGGGCATCTTCTACACCGGCGGCACCACCGGACGGCCCAAGGGCGTGATGCTGAGCCATGCCAATCTGTGCTCATCCGGCCTGTCGATGCTGGCCGAGGGCGTGTTCAACGAGGGCGCAGTCGGGCTGCACGTGGCACCGATGTTCCACCTTGCCGACATGCTGCTCACCACCTGTCTGGTCCTGCGCGGCTGCACCCATGTCATGCTCCCCGCCTTCAGTCCCGATGCTGTGCTCGACCATGTCGCGCGGTTTGGGGTCACCGACACGCTGGTGGTTCCGGCCATGCTTCAGGCGATCGTCGATCACCCTGCGATCGGGAATTTCGACACGTCGAGCCTGTGTAACATCCTCTACGGCGCGTCACCCGCCTCCGAAACACTGCTGCGGCGCACCATGGCGGCCTTCCCGGACGTGCGCCTGACTCAGGGTTATGGCATGACCGAGAGCGCGGCCTTCATCTGCGCGCTGCCCTGGCACCAGCATGTCGTGGACAATGATGGCCCGAACCGGCTGCGCGCGGCCGGGCGATCGACTTTCGATGTCCATCTCCAGATTGTCGATCCCGACGACCGCGAGCTTCCGCGCGGCGAGATTGGCGAAATCATCGTCAAGGGGCCGAATGTAATGCAGGGCTATTACAACATGCCCGAAGCAACCGCCGAAACCTTGCGCGGCGGCTGGCTGCATACCGGCGACATGGCCTGGATGGACGAGGAGGGCTATGTCTTCATCGTCGACCGGGCGAAGGACATGATCATATCGGGCGGCGAGAACATTTATTCCGCCGAGGTCGAGAATGCCGTCGCCAGCCACCCCGCCGTTGCCGCCAATGCGGTGATCGGGATTCCCCACGAGCAGATGGGTGAAGCCGTGCATGTCGCCCTGGTCTTGCGGCCAGGTAGTGAGCTGTCACTTGAGGCACTCCAGGCCCATTGCCGGGCCTTGATCGCCGGATACAAGGTGCCGCGCAGCATGGAAGTCAGGCCCAGCCTGCCGCTGTCCGGAGCCGGAAAGATCCTGAAGACCGAACTGCGCGAACCCTTCTGGAAGGGGCGGGACAGGGCAGTGGGCTAGGACCAGGCCGCGCGGAAAAATCGACAAGCCAAACTTTCGTCGAGGCGCTGCCCATCGTGGGCAGGCATTGATGCGGAAACACTTGGTCCAGGAGAGTCTGATGTCCACGTTACCGCAGAATGCAGCTGCCCAGTTCAATGCGTTGCGGTCCTGCCCCAAGGTAGCATGGCCGACCGTGGCACTGTTCGTCGTTTGCACCAGCATTATCGGCGGGGTTTGGTACGCCGCCATCGCCCATGGGTTTCCGCTCTGGCTGGGTGCAATCGTGAACGGGGTTACCGCGTACTACCTGTTCAGCGTTGTCCATGATTCCTCGCACAATGCGGTGAGCAAGAACAAGTTCGTCAATGAGCTGCTCGGCAGGATCGGCCTGGTCTATTTCGCCCCGCTCGCGCCGATGGACGTGGCTCGCTACATCCACATGGCGCATCATAAATATGCCAATGATCCCGAGCGCGATCCGGATGGCTACGCGCACAAGCTGGATTTGTGGTTCCCGCTGCGCTGGCTCAACTTCGACTACTATTATACCAAGTGGTTCTTCCAGAAGGGCGGCGATTTTGCCCGCCGGAAGTACCCGGCCTTGTTTGCCTATGTTGCTTTCATCCTCGCGACCTGCGCGCTGATCATTTGGCTGGGCTATGGGCTGGAACTGCTGATGCTGTGGTTCATTCCGACCCGGATCAGTTCCTTCCTGTTCGTGCTGGTGTTCAGCTTCCTGACCCACCAGCCGTTCGAGACCTATGCCAAGGAAAACGAATACAAGGCGACCGCGCTGCGGATGGGCGGGGAGTGGATTCTCTCGCCGCTGATGGCCAACCACAATTACCACCTGATCCACCACCTCTATCCCACCGCGCCGTTCTACAACTACATCAAGATCATGAAGCTGCGCGGCGACGAGATCATGGCCAAAGACCCGCTGATGCCGCCAACCTTCGGGCTGTCGCCGCGGACGAAGGAACTGGCGAGGCACTAGATCCTCTGGAGCGCATTGCCCACCACCCATACAAAAGTATGGGTGGTGGGTGCATCTGCGACTATAATCCGCCATCAGGGTCGGGATGTGGAGCGCAGGGTAGCCAGCTTGAATTACCCCAGAGGTAAAACCGCGCCGCCGGTGTCGGGCGGTGACCTGATCCGCAGGGATGCCCTGATCGATCAGCTCCTTCTTGACGTTCAGTCCAAGGATCTTGTGCTAGCTGTCGCCCCGGCTGGCTATGGCAAGACTGTCTTGCTGACCTCGCTTCATGAGGCGCTTGGAGCGGCGAAGGGCGGCGCATACTGGTACAACTGCGACCGCACCGACGTGGTACCCCGCAAGCTTGCCGCATTCCTGATGGACGTGAGTTCTGCTGAAGGCGGTCTGGCCGCCGACGACAGCCTCGGCCTTGAAGCCAGCGGGGCCTTATCAGCCAGCCTGATCGCTGCTGGCCTCGATCGGCGCAAGGCCGATCTCACCGTCATCATCGAGAACTATCATCTGGCGCAGTCGCAGGAAACCGACGCGCTGATCGAAGCCCTGCTGGCGACTGAATCGCCATACCTGCACCTGGTGATCTCCTCGCGCGTCAAGCCGGGCTTTGCCACGCGCAAGCTGATGCTGGCCGGCCGGGTCGCAGAACTTCGCGTCCGGGACCTGGCCTTTACCAAGAGCGAGCTTGGCACGCTGGCCCGCACGGTCATGCCGGATGGCGGCGGCGCCGATCTGGCTGGCGTGCTGGAGCGGACCGAAGGGTGGCCCGTCGCCATCCGCTTGTTCCTGCTCGCCCTGAAGGAAGGGGCCGACACCAAGCGCCTGCTTGAGGAGATTTCCTCACGCGATGCCGACGTCGCCGAATATCTCTCGGAAGAAGTCCTGCGCGGCCAGCCGCGCGAGGTTCAGGATTTCCTGGTGGCGACCTGCTTTCTGGAAC
The DNA here is from genome assembly GCF_001014975.1 of Novosphingobium sp. MD-1. Lineage (GTDB taxonomy): Bacteria > Pseudomonadota > Alphaproteobacteria > Sphingomonadales > Sphingomonadaceae > Novosphingobium. The sequence continues at coordinate 397,100 of NZ_BBXA01000030.1, forward strand.
AGTTCAACCTTGCGCTGTGTGAAGCGGTTGCTCCCCGCGCCGACGCCGCCCAGATGATCGAACAGGTGCAGCGCAACAACCTGTTCATCGTCAGACTGGAAAGCGACAGCGGCTGGTTCCGCTATCATCCGATCTTCCGCCAGTACCTGCTGACGCAGTTCGATCGCTTGCCCCGTCAGGAACAGGCCGAGATGCGCAGCGCGGCCGGACGCTGGTACGAGGCGAATGATCAGCTGGCCGAAGCGATCGATATGGCGCTGCTTTCGGGCGATGCCGGCCGGGCGCGGTCGCTTCTTGCCAGGCTGGCGCCGGAACTTGTGTCCGTGCGCGGCGATCTTGCGACCTTCCTGCAGCTGTTGTCGCGCTTTCCCAAGGGCATGATCGAAGACGATTCGACGCTGCTCTACTGGCAAGCCTGGGCCATGTTCTTCGCCCGCCGCTATCGCCAGGCCGCCAGCCTGGTCGCAAGCCTTCACCGCAATGCGCAGATCGGTAGCGGGGGCGAAATTGATGCGGGCCTGCAGAACCAGATCGGGCTGCTCGATACCTTGTCGGCGACTTTCATGGACGACATGCTTTCGGCACGGCGCGCGGCCAGCGACTGGCTGAGCAGCAATCCAAGTGCCGATCCGTTCGACCGCGCGACCGTTGCCTGCAGCCTAGTGCTTTCGTCGCTCGCCTTCCTTGATGTTCCCGCCGCCAGGCGCGCTTTCGATCTGGCGCAACGGGCGATTGCCGACAGCGACAGCGCCTATGGCAATGCCTGGGTCTGCGGGATCGGGATGACGATGGATCTGGTCGTGGGCGAACCGCGCCAGGTGCTCGCCCGGCTCGAAGCGCTGGGGGCGGGCTGGTCTGAAACTCCCAAGGCACCAAGCAACATCTCATCGACCCTGGCTTTGCTTTCCGCAGCTGCCCATTATCATCTGGGCGAAATCGACAGTGCCGAAGCGCTGGTGAATGAAAACCTCCACATGCTGGCCGAACATGGGGTCAGCGAAACCGCCGCTTTTGGCCTCGCGGCCTGCCTGCGGGTGACCGCGCTCAGGGCTGGCGCTTCGGACGCGCTGACCTTGGCCCGCAAGATGGAGGCCGGCCTGGCCAAGGCCTATGCCCCGCGCCTCGCCTTTACCTTGCGGTACGAGCGGGTCCTGCTGCTGTTTCGGGCCGGTCGCAGCGAAGAGGCGATCGAGGAGGCAAGCGGCATCACGGAAGTCCAGCCACTGGGTGAACGGCGGCCCGACGAGGGTGATCCCGACCTGCCCAGCGTCAAGGAACTGCGCCAGATCGTTTCGGCCCGGGTGGCTATAGCGGACCAGGCCTGGAACGAGGCGCTGCGCATCCTGACCGGCCTGATCAGCGCCGCGCGGCACGGGGGGCGCAACTTGCGGTTGGTTCAGGCGTTGATCCTCAAGGCTGCGGTCCACTACAACCAGGGTGACAGCGTGAAGGCGGTCCGTGCCTTCCTCGACGCGGTGGCGGTTGCGCGTGACCGGGGGCTCAACCAGATCTTCCTCGACGATGCCCAGCTTTGCCGTCCGCTGGTAGCGGCGACATTGGCCAGATTAGAACAAAGTCTCGGCGGACAGATGAACGAACTTGGGTTCTTGCAGAATTTGCAAGCGCGCCTCGGTCTTGAAAGTCAGATCGCCAAGCCCAACGACGAGATGTACGCTCCGCTCGAGCCGCTGACCGCCCGGGAAAAGCTGATGGTGGAACTTCTGCTAGCAGGCTTGCGCAATCGCGAAATTGCCGGGCGGCTCGCCATGTCGGAAGCCACGGTTAAGTGGCACCTTTACAATCTATACAGCAAGCTTGGCGTGAACAACCGGACCGCAGCAATCCATCGCGCTCGCTCGCTCGGTCTTGCCTCGGTGTAGATCGGTTAGTGAGCCGAGTGTGAATACGCTAAGCTCGACCCCAATCATCGTGATATCGAAGCCTTAATGACAGGAGCTTCGCGAAAGACCACTGCTAATTATGATGCGCTGAGTGATGAGGCTTATCCAGGCTGTATCTGGATGAACGCTATCCCGGCCGAAGTGCCCCCTGCATCGATCGAAGGATCGCTTCTCCCCTGAAAAGGGAGGAGAGAAGGTGAGAGGCGAAGCTGATGAATTCGACATGGCGGGGTGGCAAATGCTACCACGAGAGGCGCCTTGCTTAATGGCATCACTGGAGGACGCGATCATAAGGGTGACTGATAGTGGCATTGGCATCAATCAGAGCGCCTCAACGATGGTTACATTGGCGACACCTCCCGCCTCGCACATTGTCTGCAACCCCCAGCGCTTGCCTCTCGCATGAAGCGCGTTGATCAGGGTCGCCATCAGCTTTGTTCCCGACGCTCCCAGCGGGTGGCCGAGAGCTATGGCGCCGCCATTGACGTTGAGTTTTTCGGGATCGCCGCCGATCTCCTTCAGCCACGTCAGTGGCACTTGTGCAAAGGCTTCATTGACTTCATAGAGGTCGATGTCGCCGATTGACATGCCAGTACGCAGCAAGGCCTTGCGGGTCGCATTAACCGGCTCTTCCAACATGATGACTGGATCGCCCGCGGTCACTGTCAGGTTATGGATACGCGCAATTGGGGTCAGGTTGAACTCCTTGAGTGCACGCTGACTTACTACCAGCGCGGCGCTCGCCCCGTCGCAAACCTGGCTGGCATTGGCAGCTGAAACAACACCACCTTCGCGCATAGGTTTGACTGACGAGATTGCCTCAAGCGTCGCATCCATCCGTACGCCTTCGTCGACTCTGTGCAATTCACCACCTACATCGATGGGCACGATTTCGTCGTCGAATGCGCCAGACTCGATGGCGGCCGCAGCCTTGTGGTGGCTTTCCAGCGCAAAGCGGTCAAGCGCCTCTCGGTTGAATCCATGCTTGTGCGCGAGCAGTTCGGCCCCTTCGAATTGGCTGAACTGCGTTGTACGGTTGTAGCGTTCCTTGCCGCGCGGGCTCAGCGGGCCGGTGCCTATCCCTTCCTTCTCGTGCAGGGAGAAGTTCGAGAACATCGGCACCCGGGTCATGCTCTCGACACCTGCCGCGATCACCACATCCTGGGTTCCAGACATTACGGCCTGCGCCGCAAACTGCAGCGATTGCTGCGATGATCCGCACTGGCGGTCGACCGCCACCCCAGGTGTCGTCGAAGGCAATCGCGAGGCAAGGATCGCATTGCGCGGAAAAGCAAAGCACTGTTCGCCGGCTTGCATGACGCAGCCAAGAATGACATCGTCGATCGCCTTCGGATCAAGCGAAGCATTGCGGTCGATCAGAGCGTTGAACATTTCGGCAGCGAGGTCAGCGGGATGCCAATTGGCGAGCTTCCCGTTTCGCTTGCCACCAGCCGTGCGGACAGCGTCAACGATATAGGCTTCGGTCATTCTAGTCCCTCACATGCGCTGGCCGTCGCCGGTCTCGGCACCAGGTGGCCCGGCGGAGCAGCATTCGACGGAGTGAATAGGTCCATGCTTGCGCGTTCGGCCAAAACAAAAGTATGGGGCCGAACGCCGGTCGAACTGGAAAAGTAGGCGTGACGACAATTCCAGGAGAGTGGTGATGCAAGGCACGGCAGCAATCTTGCGCGAACCGAACCAGCCTTTTTCAATCGAAACAGTGCAATTCGATCCGCCGCGCGCTGGCGAAGTGCTCATCCGGATCCGCGCGGTAGGCATCTGCCATACGGACATGGTTTTCGCCTCTGGCGCGATGGGATCACCCTTTCCCCTGATCCTCGGGCACGAAGGCGCGGGTGTGGTCGAAGCGGTTGGCGAAGGGGTGACCAAGGTCCGGCCCGGCCAGAAGGTTCTGCTGACTTTCAATTCATGCGGGCGGTGCAGCCAGTGCCACAGCGGCGATCCAGCTTATTGCCAGGAATTCGTCGCGCTTAACTTTGCCTGCGTCCGGGCTGACGGGAGCTCGTGCGCCCACGATGATACAGGGCAGGTTTCGGCCCGGTTCTTCGGGCAGTCGTCGTTCGCCTCGCACGCCATTGCCGACGAACGCAATGTGGTGGCCTTGCCAGACGAGGCCGATCTTGCCAGCCTTGCGCCGCTTGGCTGCGGGATCCAGACCGGTGTAGGTGCGGTGCTGCGCTCACTAAAGGCGCAGGCCGGATCGAACCTGGTCGTCCTCGGGGCCGGCGCCGTGGGCCTCAGCGCCGTGCTGGGCGGCAAGATCGCGGGCTGTTCGAAGATCATCATGATCGAACCGCAGGAGGCCAGGAGGCAACTGGCGCTCGAACTCGGCGCGGACCATGCCATCGATCCGGCTACGGGCGACACTGCCGAACAGGTCAGGGCCATCCTCCCGCAAGGCGCGAACAACGTGGTCGACACCAGCGGCAATGTCGGGGCGATTTCCGCCGCGCTAGGCATGCTGGCGCCGCACGGCGCGTTGGGCCTGGTCGGAGTGCCCGGCAGCCTCGATGCGGCGCTGCCACTGCCGATCGTGCCGGCCATTACCTATGGCTACACGATCAAGGGGATCATCGAAGGCGACAGCGATCCCGATACCTTCCTGCCCGAACTGATCGCGCTGCACGCTGCCGGAAAGCTACCGATCGAGCGGTTCTCGACCATCTACCCGTTCGACCAGATCAACCAGGCGATTGCCGACAGCCATTCCGGCAAATGCGTCAAGGTAATCCTTGAACTCCCGGCTTGAAGGAACCTGACTGTGACCCAAGACATCCTGACCATGACGATCGGCGGCAAGGCTGCATCGTCCGCTAACAGCCTCGATGTGTGCAACCCGGCGACCGGACAGGTCTTCGCCGCTGTGCCAGATGCCGGAGCGGCAGAGCTTGAATCGGCCATCACCGCGGCCCGCAGCGCCTTCCCCGCCTGGCGTGACACGGCCTGGGCCGACCGCGCGGCAATCGTCAACCGGATCGGCGAGACTATCGCTGCCAACGCCGCGGAACTGGCTGCGATGCTCACCCGCGAGCAGGGCAAGCCGGCGGAGCAGGCCCAGTTCGAGGTCATGGCCGCCGCGCAGTGGTGTCAGGCAACCGCCAGCCTGACCCTGCCCGACCGCGAGATCGAGGCCGGGCCGGGCCGCCGCCAGGTCACCCGCTATGTCCCGATCGGGGTGGTGGCCGGGATTTCGCCGTGGAATTTTCCGGTCGTGCTGTCGATCTGGAAGATCGCGCCTGCCTTGCTGGCCGGCAATACCCTGGTCCTGAAGCCTTCGCCGTTCACGCCGATGACCGTGCTGCGGATTGGCGAACTGGTGCGAGACTTCGTGCCTGCCGGGGTGCTCAACATTATCACCGGCGGCGATGCACTGGGGCCGCTGATGACGTCGCATCCGGGCTTCGACAAGGTCAGCTTCACCGGCTCGACCGCGACCGGACGCAGGGTGATGGCAAACGCGGCATCGACGCTGAAGCGGTTGACACTGGAACTGGGCGGCAACGATGCGGCGATCGTCATGCCGGACGTCAACGTCCCGGAAACGGCGGAAAAGCTGTTCTGGTCGGCTTTCACCAACAGCGGGCAGGTCTGCGTCGCGACCAAGCGGGCCTATGTCCACAATGACATCTACGATGCGTTCCGCGATGAACTGGCAAAGCTGGCGCTGGCTGTGCCGATGGGTGATGGCAGCCAGCAGGGCACCGCGCTCGGGCCGATCCAGAACAAGCCGCAGTACGACCGCGTCAAGGGCTTGCTCGCCGATTGCGAAGCGAACGGTTACCAGTTGCTCCAGGGGGAAGCGCCAGAGGGAGATGGCCTCTTTGTTCCCGTCACGCTGGTCGACAATCCGCCCGAAGACAGCCGTATCGTCCAGGAGGAACAGTTCGGGCCGATCTTGCCGCTCGTGCGCTTTACGGATGTCGAAGATGCGATTGCCAAAGCCAACAACACCGACATGGGGCTGGCCGGAACCGTCTGGTCCGCCGACATGGACGCCGCCATGCGGATCGCTGAACGAATGGATACTGGGAATGTCTGGATCAACGAGGGGCTCGCCCTGTCACCCTTCGCAGCCTTCGGCGGGCGCAAGCAATCGGGCATGGGGGTGGAGAATGGGATCGAGGGATTGATGGCCTATACCGATCCAAAGACCTTCCTTGTTACAAAATAGATCAGCAACATCTGGTAGGAATTACGTCACTTTGAACCAGCGATGATGGCGGTATGCAAATCTGCTATGCAGCTGCAACGGTCGTCGCGCAGCACTTCTCCAACTTCGCTCTTAGCCTGTTGCCGTTAGACCGGCTATCAAGAACTTAGCTCGCGTGCGTGCCCATGCGTGCGAAGCCGTCGGCAAACCCCGCCACAAGATTGCCAATGAAATGCGGCATGCATCGCGAGACCTCGCTTCGCGCTGCGCGCCGAGCGACCTAAAGACGGCGACAGGATTGTCAGCCCCCCCCCTTCTGGGGAGTCCAAGACCCCGCCGTCAGGCCATGGACGGGGAAGCGGGCCTTTGGCGCCCGCGGCAGGAAGAATGTCTCGCCAGCAACGCGCAAGATCGCGCAGCAGTGACTAGAGAAACTTTGATGCCATCGACCGATTGGCCGCATTTACAAGTCCTGGAAGAGCGCGAGTAAGCTCGACGAGTGATTCATTGCCTTCACAGATTTCGTCGTCGACCGTGGCCAAGGCAAAGTGCCAAGCCCGAGCATCGATCATTAGGTTTCGTGGACAAAGGTTGACAGCAGACCCGCTGCTTGATTCAAGGCTGTCTTTTGGAGGCGGCATTGGGCGAGCGGGTTGGATTGAGGGACGACGAGTGGTCGATAATCTCGGAATTGCTGCCGCCTGAGACAGGGCGCGGTTGCCGTCCAGCGCAGGACAATCGGCGGTACTTCGAAGGTATGATGTGGATCGCCCGGACAGGCTCGCAGTGGCGTCACCTGCCTGACGAATATGGCAAATGGAACAGCGTGTTCCGGCGCTACCGGCGCTGGGTTTCGACCGGCGTGTTTGACGCGATGCTGGAGACACTCGCAGAGATGGTGGGGCGAGACGTCACCGCCGACATGATCGATAGCACTGTGGTCCGGGCACATCATTGTGCAGTCGGCATAAAAAAGGGACTCAGGAAGCCGAGGCTCTTGGCCGATCGCGAGGGGGATTCAGCGCCAAACTCCACGCGCGATGCGATGCCCAAGGTCGCCCACTCGGGTTCGTGCTGACGCCTGGCCAAAGCCACGATATTCAAGGCTTCGGGCCTTTGCTCCGTATGATCGCCGACAGGATCGAGGCCCTCCTCGCAGACAAGGGCTATGACGCCGATGCCATCCGGGAGGATCTGGCTGCAGCTGACATCGAAGCCGTCATTCCCGCCAAGAGCAACCGACGCAACCCGGTGCCACACGACCGCGAGAAGTACCGTTGGCGCAATCTCGTGGAGCGTCTGTTCAACAAGCTCAAGAACTGGCGCCGAATTGCCACCCGCTACGACAAAACCCAAGAATCATACCTCGGCTTCGTCAATCTTGTCGCGGCCCTACAGTGGATACCCTTTGTCCACGAAACCTAGGCGGCGTGGACAAATTCCGCAACGCCACAGTTGCCCTGAGACAGGCCCTGGCAAGGCGCGAGGCCGCAGGAAGAGCGGGCCTCTTTCAAGGCCGCGCAACGCGGCCGGGGCCTGTCTCAGGGCAACCCCTTCGGGGCTGGACCAAAAGCCGCCATTTCAGCGTCGGCTCGGCTCGAAATATAGCCGATATTCCTTCACCTCGCCTCCTCGAACTGGCGGCTTTTGCCTCCAGCTGTGGCGATGTGGAATTTGTCCACGCCGCCTAGTTTGACCTTGATGATGAAGAGTCTCAAGCAACAGGGGTAGGCCGAGGTTGTCATGACCGACTGCCTACGTTCTGCCCCTGCGCGAGGACTGGGAAATGAGGAGTTGCGCGAAGCCGGTCAGCATTAACTACGGCGCGGAAAACTTACACCCGCCGTTCCGACGACGACAGCGGGCTATGCTGCCCTTTCGACAGACGATGTCGCCGCAGAAAGTCGCTTAGGTACAGGCTTTCGGCCACAATCACTTTTCCGAAGAACGTCACCTCGTCGACCGACAAACCTTCGAGCTCCGCCGCTCGCTCGTAAGCGCTCTCCTCACGCCGCGCCCGTCTATGTCATGAGTTCACCAACGGCGTTTGCTGTATGGCCGCTGGCCAGCCTGGCGAGCGTTTCAGTCAACCAAGTGTGTGAGTTTACGCCCAAGATCTTGCAGTTCTCAATGAGCTTGGCGATCACAGTCCAGTTGTTGCCGCCTTTGTGGGAGCCTACGAAGAGTGCATTCTTACGATTGAGGGCCAGCGGCCGGATCAGCCGCTCGACGGAATAGAGTCAAGTTCGACACGGACTTCATTCAGGAACAGCGACAGTCCGGTCCGGCGGGGCGGCGCGTAGCGGATGGTGTCGGCGAACTTGCTCTTGGCGCTGATCTGACGGAGCCTCGCCTCGGAGGAGATGCGCCGTTCATCGACGATGATGCCGGCCTTCTCGCTGCGAATAGCGCGTCGCTACTGGCGGAGGTGCCGCGAACTTCGTCATCAAGCTCGTATAGTATAGCGATGCGGCGCTGCACCTCGGTCGCGACCGGCAAACTGTCAGCCACTTCGTAAAACTTGCGTATCACGTGCGACCAGCAGAATGCGAGGCTGAGTTGCTGGCTTAGTCTGGCGAGCGCGGCGTAGCCGCTGTGCCCGTCCGACCTGCAAGATGCCGGAATAGCTTCCCAGATATGCTTCTGCGCGCGCTCAGCACGCGCATCGGCAGCAGGCCCGATCATCGCGTAGCCTTAGCGCTTCGATTGCCGCATCAATCACTCCGGCATCGGCGCCGCGGCTAATCTTCACCGCCAAGCCGGCGATCTCCAGTTCCACTGCTCTCACCTTCGGGCGTGGGTCTCTCTTCGCCCACTGGGCGCAGGCGCGGACTTGGCGGCCGAACCAGTATCGACCACGGCAGAAACGAGTGCCGGAAAAATGCGCCCCGGCTCTCCATCTGCTTGCGGAGTTGCCGACGCCCGGTGAACAGCTGCGATGGGCTCATGCCATGGCGCCGCACGACCGAGCAGATGGTCTCCTGCCCGGAGAGGCTCTCTGCCACGATCGACGCATTTACCTCCGGCAGCCGATCGCACCGCCGCCCCAAGCCGGTGAACACGTCGAGGCGCGCTACCCGGCTAGCGCCAGCATCATCACATGCCATCGTCATAGCACCAGCGACCTCAACCTAATCAGGGCGCTGAGACTCGGCGCTCGGCTTGACGCCCAATAGGGTGGGACCAAAGGTGAGCTTGTTCCATTGGGATAGTCTAAGGCTGGGACCGCAGCTAGCTAGGACCGGGATAAACCGCGCTGATAGCGGCTGACAGCCAAGTCGTCGGTTTGGATTGCGGTGCGCTTGCCGTTAATCAGGTCGGCTATGATCTGCCCTGATCCACAGGCCATCGTCCAGCCAAGCGTGCCGTGGCCGGTATTGAGGAACAAATTTGGAATTTTGGTCGGACCGATGATCGGCGTGCCGTCCGGAGTCATTGGCCGGAGGCCGCTCCAGAAGCTGGCACGTCTGAGGTCGCCTGCACTGGGAAACAGCGTGCCGACGCAAAGGTCTAGCGTGTTGCGCCGCGCTTGGGGCAGATTCGAAGAATAGCCTGACAACTCAGCCATGCCGCCGACGCGGATACGGTCGCCCAACCGCGTTATAGCGACCTTGTAACTCTCGTCCATCACAGTCGAAACTGGCGCGCGGCTTTCGTCGACAATTGGGATGGTAGTGGAATAGCCTTTCACCGGATATACCGGCAGACGTAGCCCGAGCGGCAAGAGTAGCAACGGCGAATAGCTGCCAAGTGCGACAAGATAGATGTCGGCACGGATATTGTCCTTATCGGTTTCGACATGGGTAATTCGACCCATGTCGGTGGCGAGGCGACGGATCGTGCAACCAGTGAGAAAGGTGACGCCCTTTGCCTTCGCGAGATCGGCAAGTGCATTGGTAAATTTGAAGCAGTCTCCCGTCTCGTCATTGGGTAAGCGCAGACCGCCCGCGATGCTCTCGCTGCTGTAGGCAAGGCCTGGTTCGGCGGTGATGCAGCCCTGTCGGTCTAGCACTTCGAAGGCAACGCCATCCGAATTGAGCACGGCGATGTCCTTCGCGATCCCGTCGAACTGGTCGTGTTCGCGAAAGAGTTGCAGCGTTCCCCGGCTGCGCTCGTCATATGTAATGCCGGTTTCGTGGCGTAGTTCGATCAGCTTCTCGCGGCTGTATTCTGCGAGTCGAACCATTCGTTTTTTGTTGGTCGCGTAGGCACTATGGGTGCAGTTTCCTAGCATTTCAGCAATCCACCGCAGCATCGCCATATTGGGTTGCGGACGCAAGATCAGCGGCGCATGCTTCATGAATAACCAACGCAGCGCCTTGATCGGTATGCCGGGCGCGGCCCAAGGGGCGGCATAGCCTGGCGAGACCTCACCGGCATTGCCAAAACTCGTTTCAAGAGCGGGGCCGCTCTGACGGTCGATGACGATGACTTCATGGCCGGCTTGAACCAGGTACCACGCAGATGTCACACCGATAACGCCGCTGCCGAGAATGGCGATTTTCATGCCGTCCTACTTTGTTGGGCCAGTGGTGGGCCTCTAAGGACGCTCGGATACCGGAGTCCGACACAGGCTTGGAGCAAGTAGGAAATTTTGCCGGCATTCGCAGCGACATTATCTACGCTCTGGGTTGGGCCGATCGATTCGACCGTGGGCTCGCATTTTAAAAGGGATCCGGGTATTTCACTCAAATCGAGCGAGAGCCTGACGCTTGCTATCGACAAGCGGCAGATCATTGGACCGCCGTGACCGCTAATACCATCCGCGACATGGATAAAGACGTGGTGAGGCCCGTCATTGGAATAGCCCATGAGCTTGGTGACGACGTGAAAAGGGTCGCCAGTGCTTTGCGTAGAGCCGTAGCTGACACCGATGCCGGTGCGAATCTCACTAGTGCGGCCTGAAAGAGTCTGCATAGAGCGCCCTGCGTTAGAAAAGCCTGTGGGCTTGGCGCTACAGAGAGTAACACAAGCGCGGGATTTGGAAGAGATTGGTGGCGATAACATCTTATGTGTTGCTGGCTGGAAATTCCTCCGGAATCCCCCAATATTCCGATAATTATTGGTGAGATTAAGGGAAATAAAGCTGCAGTATGGACATTATAAACTGCCCGGATTGTGCAATCGCGAAATGAATAATATCAGTAATAATAGCATTTATTCAAGCCTTATTAGGGATAAGAATATCGAATTTTATTTCGAACTGTATGAAATCTACTGTGGTTTTTAAAAGTATTATCTTTGTAGCCAGTCCCGTATGATGGCCTCACGGTCGGCATCAGTGAGGGGCGGGTCGTCGCCGTTGCGGGCGGGTGTTACAGAGAAGCGAGGTGCCGGAGCCGCTTGCGCGTCAGAGGTAAAAGTGCCGCGTGCCTGATTGTGGGGATGCAATGGAGCTTCGCTCAAAGACAGAACGGGTGCAAAGCAAGCGTCGCTCCCTTCGAGTAAATCACACCATTGGTCTCGGGTTCGCGTCGCAAAGATATTTTCAAGAGCCTGAGACATCTCCGGCCACGATGCGGTGTCATCTCGACGGTCAAAGAGCGGGTCGATAAGCCCAACCCGCTCCCGAAGCTGCGCCCAGAATTGAGGTTCGATTGCGGCAATGGATACCCAACCCCCATCGGCACAACGGTAGCAGCGATAGTAAGGCGCTGCTCCGTCGAGAAAGTTTGCAGATCGCGCATCGTTCCACTCGCCGCGGGCTTTGAGCCCGTAGAACAAACCCATCAGTGAACTCGCTCCGTCGCTCATTGCGGCATCGACTACCTGGCCTTGTCCAGTCGCCCTCGCGTGGCTTAGCGCCGCGAGCAGGCCCATGACGAGATAGAGTGATCCACCACCGAAATCGCCCACGAGGTTCAAAGGTGGAAGCGGCGGACCCTCGGCCAATCCTATCGCATGAAGCGCTCCCGAGATCGCAATATAATTGAGGTCATGGCCTGCGGCCTGCGCCAATGGTCCATATTGTCCCCAGCCTGTCATACGTCCGTAGACCAGCTTGGAATTGGTCGCGAGCATGGGCTCCGGACCAAGCCCAAGGCGTTCCATCACGCCAGGTCGAAATCCTTCAATCAGAATCTCTGCCTGTCCGATCAGCTCAATGGCCATTTCGCGGTCCGCTGCCTGTTTCATGTCTAGCGCGATTGAGCGTTTGCCGCGTGCCAAGACATATTCAATTGGCGCGTTTGGCCGATCGATTCTGATGACATCAGCCCCCATGTCGGCCAGCAGCATTGCTGCGAATGGTGCAGGACCGATTCCGGAAAATTCGATTACGCGAAGGCCTTTGAGCGGTCCATCACATGTCATGAATGCACACTTCCTTCATGATGACGCATGTTTCGGCTGGGTCACAGAACTACAATCAGACAAGTGAGCTCGGGTCGGCAGGTCGAAGCCGTATCGGTTGTCTGCTGACCTGGCGGCAGAGAGCCTCCAGATCGCCCGGCGGCCCAAAAGTCCCGAAGAGGCGTTACCGATTGAATGCTGGGGAGCACCTCTGTGGGCAAGTCGTGCAAGCCTATTGAACTTGCGCTTGGCTGTCGCCGACAACTGCGATGAAAGCCCAGTCCGCAAGTATCAGATCGACCTTCCGGTTCCCGCCCAGTGTGGTTCCTTCAGCAACCGACGCAGGATCTTGCCAGAGTCTTCCCGTGGCAGGGTGGAGTGGAACTCCACGTGCCGAGGAGCCTTGAAAGCTGCGAGCTTGCTGCGGACAAAGGCTCTAACTTCCCAGGCATCGGGTCCGCCAATGTCGGCGTGCTGAATCGCCGCGCAAACAGCTTCTCCAAACTCCGCGTCGGGTACGCCGAAGACGGCCGCGTCGGCGATTCCCGGATGTGAAAGCAGCACGGCTTCGATCTCCGCTGGGTAGATGTTGACCCCCCCCGAAATGATCATGTCGTTTGCCCGATCGCAGAGGAATAGATAACCATCTTCATCGAGAAACCCGATATCACCTATCGTGATGAAGCCTTCCTGCTCGACTGCATGGCGGTCAGCATCGCGACCGTGGTAGGTAAAGTCCGGGAAACTGGTTGAACGAATATAGACATGACCTGGAGTCCCGGCCGGAATCTCATTGCCCTCGTCGTCGAGAATGCGGATCGCGCAGCCATCCATTGCACGACCGACAGTTCCGGGTTTGCGCAAGGCTTCTTCGGAATTGTGATAAACGGCGCCACCAGTCTCGCTACCGCCGTAGTATTCGTGAATGATCGGCCCCCACCATGCGATCATGGCTTGTTTGATCTCAGGCGGGCAGGGCGCTGCACCGTGCGCCACAAACCGAAGCGATGACAGATCGTATTTCCAACGCACCTCCTCGGGAAGCTTCAGAAGGCGCACGAACATAGTCGGAACCAAGTGGACATGAGTAAGCCGGTGATGCTCGATGAGCGCTAGAAGCTCTTCCGCGTCGAAACGCGGTTGCATTACTACCAACTCACCCACCCGGCCCGCTACCAATGCGTAAGTATTCGGTGCGGCGTGATAAATTGGTCCAGTTATGACTGTACGGATTGTCTGGCCAGGGACAAGACCGAGCGCCGTCGAAATGAGCGCGGCCATGCGCCTGGCCATCTCAGCATCTGCTGGCTCTCGTTTCACACCCTTTGGTTTGCCTGTGGTTCCCGACGTGTAAATCATTCCGAAGCGGGTGATCTGTGGTTCGCCTCGCCATTCCGCATGCTTGTCACGCCAGTTCGCCCATTCATCGACTGTCGAGACCGGACTGCCGTAGGCTTTGGCGACCTCTTGTGGGACAGGACAGACCAGGATCGGCAATGAAAGCGACGAACGGTCGCCGAGAATAGGAAGGAGATCCTCGTGAGCTACAATCACTTTTGCACCACTGTCGCCAACCACGAACAAGGCTTCCTCGCTGCGGAAGTGCCAGTTTACTGGTACGACATTTGCCCCAATAAGGTTTGCTCCAAACGAAATTTCGAAGAAAACCGGATCGTTGCGGAGCAGGATTGCAACAGTGTCACCAGCTCCAATACCCATCTCGGCCAATCCAGTCGCCACCTTGGCAGCGCGCTGGTCGATGGTACTACCGGTGACCATGGTTGATCCACTTATGACGGTTGCAGTCATAGAAGCACGACCTCCGCTTCGCCGGCCAGAGTTTGCACGTCGCCGCCGATCGTGGCCAGGATCTTCAGGCGAGCCCGTCGCTCATTATCCACTTCGAACAACTCGACGACCTCACCGCTGCAGGAAACGACCGCTCCCACAGGGGTAATGGATACAAACCGGGCCTTCCAGGAACGCAACTGGGCTTGGGGTAGCCAACTGGTAAGCAATTGCGCAAGATAGGCCATCGACAGCATGCCGTGTGCAAAGACGTCTTGCATACCGGCGGACCTGGCGAAATCTATATCAACATGAATTGGGTTGTGATCGCCTGAGGCTCCCGCGAATAATGCAAGGGTAGTGCGGGAAATCGGCGGCAGTACGCGCTCTGGCACCCGGGTGCCGACTGCGATCGCTTCGGTTCCATTAGCCATGTCGCACCACCAGGGTTGTCTTGAGCAACGCACATTCGCTTCCCTTCGCATCGGTGATGGTCATGTCGCGCACAATGAATTCCAGCAGTCCGCCCTTTCTTTCATAGGCATCGCTGATCTTCGTTTCGATCGTCAGCTCTTCGCCAGCATAGACCATTCGCCGATACTCAAAGCTTTGTTCTGCATGTAGCACTTTAGCCAGGGGAACCTTCAGGTCATCGAGCCAGAAGGTTTCAGATGGCGCAAGCAAATCGAGCGTGAACAAATAGGTTGGGGGCAAGGGGAGTCCGGGGTGTCCCGCAGCCTTGGCAGCGGACACGTCGCTGTAGACCGGATTGGTCTCGCCCGTGGCCTTCGCGAAGAACCGCAGGGCACCTTCCTCGGCGACAATCGTTCGTTTCGGCCATGTTCTTCCGATTACCGACAGGTCAACCATCTCAAGCAGCCTTGTAAAGGGTAACGACGCAGGCGCCTCCTAAACCGAGGTTATGTTGCAGCCCGACCTTCGCTCCCGCAACCTGACGTTTGTCGGCATCGCCCCGCAATTGCCAGACGAGCTCGCTACACTGCGCGAGGCCCGTGGCACCAAGCGGGTGTCCCTTGGAAAGCAGCCCGCCAGAAGGATTGGTTACAGTCCGACCGCCATACGTGTTGTCTCCGTCGCGGATGAACTTTTCCGCTTCTCCCGGTGCCGCCAGCCCGAGAGCCTCGTAAGTGAGCACCTCGTTGGTCGTGAAGCAATCGTGCAACTCGACCACCGGTACATCCTGGGGGCCGATACCTGCTTTGTCGTATACCTGCAGGGCAGCGTCGCGCGCCATGTTGAACCCGACCGCATCGATCAGGCTGCCATCGCTGAAGGATTGCGCTGGGTCTGTAGTCATAGCTTGCGCGGCGATCTCAACATAGCGACCCGGATTGGCTCGCTTGAACTTCTCGGAAACGATGATCGCAGCCGCCGCTCCGCACGTGGGTGGGCAGCACTGCAGACGGGTGAGAGGGCCAAAGATCGTAGGTGAGGCCATGATCTCATCGGCGGTAAGCGGATCGCGGAAGATCGCGAGAGGATTGTTGATGGCGTGGCGGCGAGCTTTCTCCGCTACGAGAGCAAAGCTTCGGCTCTCAAAGCCTGTGCGCCGTTGATACTCGGCACCGGCTCCGCCAAACAACCGAGCAGCAGGCGGCCTGGTGTTGTCGTCGCCTGGTGCCTGCTCTGCAATCCTGACGTAGTTTTCGAGGATCGAAGGCCGGTCCGTAAACATTACATCCAGCGCACCGGGCATCATTTGTTCAAACCCAACGGCCAAGGCCACATCGACCGCGCCGCTTTCCACGGCCTGGCGCGCAAGGAACAGCGCGGTGGAGCCGGTTGCGCACGCATTGTTGACATTGATAATGGGAATGCCAGTCAAACCGACCGAATAAAGCGCTTTCTGGCCCGAGGTAGAATCGCCATAGACAAAGCCGGCATAGGCCTGTTCGACCTTCGAATAGGCAATTCCCGCGTCGGCAAGAGCCGCGCGTACCGCTTCAGCACCCATCAGATTGTATGTTTCGCTTCGCCCAGGCTTGGTGAAGGGGACCATGGCGACACCGGCAACGTAAACCTTCGACACGAGAACTCTCCTCTGTTCTTTCGGCACATTTATTGACCGACCGGTCGTCAAATGCAAGCACCTTTTGTGGCCGCACGGCAGGCCCAGCGATGCTGAGCTCATTCTTAAGATGGTGCGGGGAACAGGCCCTGACGAAAGGGGGCTCAATCCAATTAGACTAACTGTACAGGCGATCGCGGGCTGTACTCAGCTAAAGCCATCAGGCTACATCGCGGCCAAATTTGAAACGAAGGCGGATTACTTGACAGCCGCGACAACGATGATCTCGACCTTACAACCTGGCCGTGCAAGCCAAGACTGACCTGTAGCGCGCGCAGGGGGAGCGTCGCGATCGATCCAGTTGTCCCAGACGGCGTTCATTTCCTCGAAGTCCGCCATGTCGGCGAGCCAGATGGTCGCGGAAAGCACGTGCGACCTGTCGCTGCCACTCTGCTCGAGCAGGGCATCGATCTTCGTCAGAATGTCTTGGGTCTGGTTGGCCGCAGATTCGCCAGGCACCCCAATCTGACCGGCAAGGTATATCGTACCGTTGTGGATTACGGCCTGGCTCATCCGGGGGCCGCTGTTCAGACGTATAATGCTTGCCATGATGGTTCCTTCTGCTTTTGATTCAATTCCAGTTCCGCGAGGTCAATTGGGCGCGGCAGTCGACTGGTGGCTCTGTTGCCTTGGACAGGCCGCCAAGCGGATGGCGAATTGCCGCCTATCGGTAGTATCACTCGAGCAACAGGTCAGCGCGCCACGCTGGCAGCGCCAGCGCTTCGACGATCGCCGCGTCTGCGACTGCGGTATCGGTTAGCTCGCCTTTATCGATCATGTTTTGGGCTGCGCGGCGAAGTTCGCCGCGATCAGGCCCGATTTTGCGAAACCTCGCCAACGCAATGTCGCGTTCAGGGTGGCGGGCAAGCGCGCGGCTGGCAAAGAAGTATCGACGCAATACACGCGACTGCCGCGAGGCTCTCAGAGTCTCAAACAAGGTGGCTTCAAGGGCCAGTCCAGCCTCAAGTCCGTGTTCCACACCTGCGCGTGCAGCCTCAAGGGTTGCCTGCGGAGCCTGCCATTCGGGATCCAGTGCAGTTTCATAACGACTGATTGCGGCAAGTGCCGCTTTGGCTGGTTCGCCTGCGATGTTGCGAACCGGGCGTTTTGAGAACCTAGGAGCCATCGTCACTGCCATCTGCAGATCGCCTACCGCGTCGACGAAGCCGATTTCCTCCGCTTCCTTCAGGTCAATTGGCTCGGCTCCGATCAGGAGTTTGAGGGCGGCTGGCATGCCGACCAGTCGCGGCAAGAATTGCGTACCTCCAAAGGTTGCCAACAGCCCAAGCTTGACTTCCGGCATGCCAAAAAGTGTGCCCGGCGCCGCAATCCGAAAGTCGGCGCAATAGGCAACAACCATGCCGCCACCCAGCACCATACCGTGCATCACGGCGATCACTGGTTGCGGTGCGAGCCGGCAGGCTTCCTCGAGCTCGAGCAGTCCGGGCGCTCGTACCGGATGTTCTAGTTCGGCAATGTCTGCTCCAGCGATGAAGTTACGTCCCTTGCCAACTATCGCAATTGCCTGCGCCTCACTGCGTCCAGCTTCGGCAACTGCGGCAATGAGCTGACTGCGCGCTGCGTGCGACAAGGCATTGACCGGTGGATTGTCGATCTCGATGCAGGCCACGGGGCCACGCTGAACAAGCGATACAGGGGCAGTCATTGAGCCTCGCAGAATCAAAATGCTATCATCGTTGGATTATCCGAATTCCACCGCCATTATGGTCATGCTTTGAATTTAGGATAGCGTTCGTGATTTCGCTGCTGGGCGATTGAAGCAGCTTGCCTGGTATCAAAAGCTGCCCGGTCGCGCCGCGTCATGGCTATGCATAGTTATCGAGCCTTGGAATGAGCCTGCAGTTCCAGAAAATGCATCATGACCATGTCTCGACACGCAGCCCTGGGCCCGACTGATCCTAATTCAAGGCTGTGAGCAGAAGTGAACGAGGTGATCGGCGCAGCAGAGTTGAAGAGGCGGGCGGCCTCGGTAGGTCTGAAAACCGCACCGCCTCTATCCGATCCCTTCAGGACTTCCGTCCAGAATCGCTAACCTAGGATTCGGGATTACTAGAACTTCAGGCTTGCTCGAACATTCCACATCCGCGGCAGGGACAACTGAACGTTTTGATTTGCCCCTACACCCGGAAAGCCGAAACCGCCCGGACCGATAGAGACCGGAACCTGGTTGTTGAACAGGTTGCTGACATTGAACGCCAGCCGGAAGTTTTTGTCGATCTCGGCTTCGATCGACATGTCGACGGTGTCGCGAGACGGGATCCGCAACGCGGCGCTGTTATCGCGATCCTGGAAGAAGCCATCGACATAGCTGTATTGCGCGCGCCCGCCCAAGGTGAGCCTGTCATTCACAGGCACTCGCAATGTGGCGGTTAGGCTGGCCGTCAGTTTGGGAGAATTCGGAATACGGTTGCCGTCGAAGATCAACGGTGCGCCGCCGGCCGTAGTATCGCGGTAGTCCTTGAATCGCGCGTCAGCGTAGCCGAGGGTTCCGACAACCGTGAACGGCTTGAAGGGACGAACCTTAACTTCCCCTTCGAACCCACGGATTCTCGCGCTCGCAGCATTCGAGACAACCGCGATCAGCGCCCCGCCGCCGCCCAGCACTGGCACAAGTTTCGCGGTCTGGATGTCGCCATAATTTTGCTGGAAGCCGGAGAATGCAAAGCCCAGATCACCGTTAAGCACGTCACCCTTCAAACCAACTTCGTAGTTGGTCAGCTGCTCGCGATTGAACCGCAATTGTTTGAACGAGGTGATCAAGAAGCTTGTGACATTGTCGAGGTTCCAGCCCCCGCTCTTGTATCCGCGCGACACCGTACCGTAGATCGATACGCTTGGCGCAAGCTTGTAGCGCAAGGTAACCAAGGGCGAGAAATCGGTGTCGGAACCAGCATCGGTTTCACGTGGCAGGGTGGGTGCAACGAACGGGAAGCCTTGCTGACGGAAGTCTAGGGTCTGCTTCTCATAGGTCAGTCGTGCCCCGAGCGTCAGCGTCAGGCGCGGTAGCGCCTCCCAATCAGCATTGACGAAGCCGGCGAAGGATTCCGATCCCACCATCCCGCTCGTAGAACCGGTCAGCCCTCTCAAGAATCCCGGGACGTTGGCAATATTGCCAAAAGTGCTCGAGGCGTAACCGTCAACGTCCTGCTTGAAATAGTAAAGACCGCTGACAAAGGAAAATCGAGACCCCATCTTGCCAGCAAGGCGCAACTCTTGGGAGAATTGCCATTGATCCTGCTTCTTCTGGCTGTCCACGACTGCCAATGGGCCGAAGTCGGGGTCATTATTGCGCAACGAGGAGGCGGTCCGGTAGGCGGTAATCGAAGTCAGGGTCAGATCAGTTGAGGTTGACCAGTCTATCTGACCCGAAACACCGAATAGCTCGCGCTTCGCAATCGGGGGGAGGTTAGTGTTGGTCTTGTAGGTGCCAGTGACAGCGCCATATCCGCTGATCGGCTGCGGTACAGGAGCAAGCTGGTCCTCGTTCGTATAATCTGCTGACAGCAAGACCGATACATCGTTGTTTGGCCGCCACAGGGCCTTGATCCGCCCGCCGACGGAATCGATGTCGCCGATATCCTGTCCGTCGAAGACGTTGGTGATATAGCCGCGCCGAGTGGTCCGGAAGCCACCGATGCTGATTGCAAGATTGTCTTCGGCAACGGGGCCGGTCAGGAAGGCAGAAAACCGGCGTTCGTCATAACTGCCAAGCTGCACTGTTGCGTCGCTGCCGAATTCGAATTCGGGCTTGCGAGTGGTGATGCTGATCGCACCAGCGATGGAATTGCGTCCGAACAAAGTCCCTTGTGGGCCTCTGAGGAACTCGACCCGCTCGGTGTCGAACAGTTCCTGGTTGAAGCTGTAAAGCTTACCTTGAACCACGCCGTCGACGTAAACACCAACACCGGAATCAAATCCTGCGTTCACCCGTGACTGGCTGGCGACCCCGCGCACGACGATCAGCGATAGAGAGTCATTCCCGTTACTGATGTTGACCAGATTCGGGACCGAATTGGCCAGGTCGAGCAGTCGCAGGGACGCCTTCGCATCGATATCGCCGGCTCCCAGAGCGCTGATTGACAGCGGCACATCGACAATTCGCTCATCCCGCTTGCGGGCTGTCACGACGATCGCGTTGTCTTTAACCTCCGGCTCGGCTGAAGGCGAATCGGCCTCCTGCGCGAAGGCAGGCATGCTGATCAGCATAGCACTAAGAAAAAACGGGAACTTACGCATCGGCCCCTCTCCCCTTGATTACCTCATTGTCGGCGCGGTGTATCATTAATCGACCGGTCGGGCAATTTATATAATCCGACCGGTCGATAAACACCTTCAGGGGTATGGATCGGATGAATGTGACGCATGAGCACAACTGGAGTCTCGTGAGGTCGCTTTGCCCTGGTGAACTGGGCCGAACCTTTGCCGTGGATGGGATCGGTCCGCTTAGATGGTTGGGCATTTCGACCACAAGACCCAAGGGTCCTGCGGCATACTTGGCCGGGCAAACGCGATCAGGTGAGCTGGCGGAGTCGACTGTCAGGGATCCGCAATTCCGGTTGCATTATCCGTCCGGACGGTTAAAGCATGAACCCACGCTCTGATCACTCGATTTTCTAGGGGCCAAATGACAAGCCAAAAGACGAAATGCAGATTTCGCGACCTTGGGTTAACGATCGGCACGCTGCCGACGGGGCCCTTGAATGCGATTACCGATGTGGCCGGGGTCCGCGTTGGGCACGTAACGCGGATTGCCGACGCACCGCACGTCTTGCGGACCGGAGTCACTGCCATCCAGCCGCTGAACGTGCCCTATTGGCAGGAATCCGTCTTTGCCGGCTTCCATTCCTTCAACGGATTCGGTGAAGTTACCGGTAGTCATTGGATTGCTGAAACTGGTGTGCTCACCTCGCCAATCTGTATGAGCTCGGCTTTTTCGATCGGGGTGCTGCGTGATACGCTGCTGGCCCATCCCAAGCAGAATGGGATTGATGACCGCTGGCATCAGCCAATGGCCGGAGAAACCTTCGATGGCGTACTCAATGACGGCTGGGAAGGGCCGATTACCCGGGCAGACGTCACCGCTGCGCTCGATGGGGCCAGTGGCGGCCGGGTTGCCGAAGGATCGATTGGTGGCGGAACCGGCATGATGACGTTCGAATTCAAGAGCGGAATCGGGACTTCTTCGAGAGTAGCGGCCACCCCATGCGGTAGCTTTACCGTCGGCGCTCTGGTCCAGTCCAATTTTGGCAACCGGTCCGAGCTTACCGTCGATGGTGTTCCGGTCGGTCGGCATATCGGTTATGAAGTCGTGGATAGCCCCCAACGACGCGACCAGGGCTCGATCGTGATTGTGCTCGCAACAGATGCGCCGCTGTTGCCGCCGCAATGCGCAAGACTGGCGCGGCGCGGCGGCATCGGCCTGGGCCGCGTCGGTGGTTTCGGTTCAAATAGATCGGGCGATTTCATAGTCGCCTTTTCGACCGGTAATCGCGTACCCTTTAATGATGTCGCTATTGCAGAGGGTCTTCGCATGCTGCCCAATGAGGCCATGAATCCGCTCTTTCGCGCAGCCTCTGAAGCGGTCGAAGAGGCGATCGTCAATTCCATGACCATGTCGGATTCAATGACTGGAGTGGATGGGACAACTGTGCACGCTCTGCCGACTGACAAGCTCGTCGAAGTTATGCAACGCTATGGCCGCGGGCCCGAGAGCACGTCATGAATTGCGCCGATGTACTAGTAATCGGAGGCGGGATCGCCGGCATGTCAGCTGCCGCGGGGCTGTCAAGAAACGCCCGCGTGGTGGTGCTTGAAGCTGAACTAGCGCTGGGTTATCATTCTTCCGGGCGTAGCGCGACATACTACCATTTCGGCATTGGCAACCGTGCAGTGCGCGCCATGACCGCCTATAGCCGGGAGTTTTTCGAGCAACCGCCAGGCGACTTCTCGGACCAACCATTTTGCAGGCCGACACCAGCGTTGTTCGTAGCTCGCCCGACAATGGTGGAGGCGCTGGCTGGGCTCGAAACCGAGATGCGGCTGTTCACCAACACGATCGAGCGGATCGACGAAAAAGGTATGCTGGCAATGGTGCCAGTACTGAAGACTGGCGGAGAGGGCATAGTCGAAGGAGTGGTCGATTACGGCGGTCGCCGGCTCGATGCCGACCGATTGCTGCAAGCTTATGCCCGAAGGGTCAAGCATGGCAAGGGTGAAACCGTTACCGGAGCCCGCGTCGTGTGCATCGAGTACAAGGCAGGCTTGTGGCAGGTGACAACCGAACGCGGACAGCAATATGCTGCGCCCGTGCTGATCAATGCGGCCGGAGCTTGGGCTGATCATGTGGGACGACTGGCAGGCGTGCGGCAACTTGGCCTTGAGCCCAAGCGGCGAACGGTCATCATGTTTGACCCTCCCCATGGAATCGGGGCCAGCGAATGGCCGTTCGTCAAGGCCGCGGTGGACGATTTCTACATGATCCCGGAATCCGGACGGATTCTGGCGTCGCCAGTGGACGAAGTCGATAGTCCTCCCACCGACGCCCAGCCTGAGGAATATGATCTCGCGTTGGCCGCGTGGAAAGTCGAGGAATATACGACGATGACGGTGCCGAGGATTCAACATCGTTGGGCAGGGCTGCGATCCTTCGTATCCGACCGCGTGCCAACGGCCGGTTTCGCGCCCGACGCCGATGGGTTCTTCTGGCTGGCTGGGCAAGGTGGATACGGATTGCAGACAGCGCCTGCAATGGCAGCAATTGTCTCTGCGCTCGTAACGGGCGGGCCGTGGCCGGAAGGCTTAGCCTCCCTAGGTTTGACACCGGATCAGGTCTTGCCGGATCGTCTGGTGGGTGGGGAGGTCTCGCTATGACCAATGTAATGCGCCGGCTGCTCGGCCGTGATTATCCTGTCGCCGTTGGGGGCGATGGCCCCTATGTCATCGATGGTTCGGGCCGGCGATATCTCGATGCCGCGTCGGGGGCTGGGGTCTCGTGCCTCGGGCACAGCGCCACCCGGGTTGCGGATGCTGTATCCGCCCAGGCGCATATCATGCCCTATCTCTACAACGCCTACTTCACGACGGATGCAGTCGAACGTTTCGCAGAAGCGCTGGTTGCCGCGACGCCGGCCGGGCTCGACTGGGTCTATCCCGGTTCAGGCGGGTCGGAATCGATGGATGGCGCACTCAAGCTCGCGCTTCAGTTTCATAATGAGAACGGTGAACCCGGTCGGACCCGCTTTATCTCCCGGCGCCAAAGCTATCATGGATGTACTATCGGAGCACTCGGCGTTAGCGGGAACCTGATCCGCAGATCGCTCTTCGAGGGTTTTCTACCCCCGCATCATTTTGTCTCGCCTTGCTATGCCTACCGCGAGCAGAGCAGTAGCGAAACTGAAGCTGAATATGTCCGCCGGCTCGCAGACGAGCTGGAACACGCCATCATTCAACTTGGTCCGGAGAACGTCGCCGGATTCGTTGCGGAAACTGTCGTTGGCGCCACTGCGGGATGTATTCCGCCAGTTCCTGGTTATTTCCAGGCGATCCAGGCGGTCTGTCAAAAGTATGGTGTCCTTCTTATCCTCGACGAAATCCTGGCAGGCGCCGGACGCTGCGGAACCTACCTTGCATGCGAACAGGAT
Source organism: Novosphingobium sp. MD-1 (assembly GCF_001014975.1). Classification (GTDB taxonomy): domain Bacteria; phylum Pseudomonadota; class Alphaproteobacteria; order Sphingomonadales; family Sphingomonadaceae; genus Novosphingobium. The sequence goes on from NZ_BBXA01000030.1 coordinate 421,001, forward strand.
GGGGTGGTTCCTGACATCGCCGTGGTGGCGAAAGGCCTTGGCGCCGGTTATCAGCCGCTTAGCGCAATCCTCGTCAGCGATCGGATCGTGGCAACCTTGGCTGGGGGGCGAGGATTCTTTTTCCATGGCCATACCTATAACTGTCACGCGACCGCCGCTGCGGCGGGCTGCGCTGTACTGCAGGAAATCGAAGAACAGGACCTCCTTGCCAATGTGCGCCGCCAAGGGAAACTCTTGCGGCAATCCTTGACTGATAAGTTCAACCAGCATCCCCATATTGGCGATGTGCGCGGGCGTGGGCTGCTGCTCGGAATTGAACTTGTCGCCGATCGGGAGAGCAAGGAACCATTCGCTCCTGAGCGAATGGTTTGGAACGCTATCCAGAGCGCGGCGATGGACAGCGGTCTGCTGTGCTATCCGGGGTTCGGGACAGTGGATGGCACGCGAGGTGACCACATCTTGCTTGCTCCCCCGTTCATCATCACCGAAGCGCAGGTGGGCGAAATCGTTGACAAGCTCGCGTTGGCGATCGACCAAGCAATTGCGGGTACGGCCTGATGCGCAGACCACTGATCGGTGTTACGGCTGATGTCGAATTACGAAGTGATGCCCGGCAACTTCATTATTTCGCCAACAAGGCCATGATGAGAGCCTTGTCCAGTGCGGGCGCGTTGCCTGTGATGCTCCCGCACGAGGCCGAGTTCATCGATGACTATCTCGGCGTGCTGGACGGTGTGCTCATTTCCGGCGGCGGGTATCAATTTCCTCACCCCCTTCTTATCGATCCCGCAACTGTTGATCAGGAACCAGTGGAGAAAGTCGCGCGGACACGGTTTGAATTGGCTTTAGTGCAGCGCGCGACGGAGCGGGATCTCCCTCTTCTCGGTATCTGTGGTGGCTTCCAAGTCATGAATGTCGCAGCGGGCGGCACAATCGTTCCTTCACTCAAGTCACTGCGTCCCGAATGGCACATGCATCGTGACGCGGCACCCTATGAGGAAGCTGCACACGAGGTCGTCACCATGCCGGGGAGCCTTCTTAGTGAAATTGTTGGTTGCGACAGCTTCCCGGTCAACAGTCTGCATTCGCAGGGTGTCATCGAGCCTGGAGTCGACGCGAGCACAGCAGCAGTTGCGCCGGATGGTATTGTTGAAGCGATTGAGCGACGGGACCGCCGCTTCTGGATCGCGACGCAGTGGCACCCGGAGTTCCATATTTCGGAAGCTGACGGTTGCCTGTTTGACGCATTCGTCGCCGCAGCGGCTGCTCGGTAGATTTCGGCACCAACCTTATGAGCCTTGGAGCAGGGCGACTGCAGAAGTCAGAGCAGCTTGGGTTACTGGGTCCCGCATTCGTTCAGCCTGAGCCCGGGCCTCTGCCAGTAATCCCGCTTCAGCCTCCTCGGATGCCAGCAGAGCTCTGATAGCGCCATGTGTTCCGCGCGGAACGCCAGCCAGCTTGATCGACAGCTTCTGCACGGAATCGTGAAGTCCATCCGCGGGCACGACAGTTTCAGCAAGGCCCAAGCTAAGGCATTCCTCAGCAGACAGTGAGCCCCCAGTCATTAGCAGGGCGCGCGCGCGCGCCATGCCCACTGCCGCGATCAGGCTGCGGTTGATACCTGTGTCAGGAACTAGACCTAGCCGAGCAAACGGGAAGAGCAGCCGTGCGTTTGAAGACATGACCAGGATATCCGCGAGCAATGCGATGCCCGCGCCCGAACCTGCGGCTGCACCGTCAACAGCAGCGACGATGGCGACCGGAGATCCCGAAATCGCTGCCGCTAGCCGTCCAGTCTGGTCCGCGACGATCGCGGCCATGTCATCGGCAGAGCTGTCAGCAAGAGCATCAAGCGCAGCTCCAGCCGAAAAGATTCCATCCTTCCCCGTCAGGACAATGACCCCTACATCGTTGGTTGCGGCCAGATCGTTGATCAGGTCGGCGATGCGACCTAGGTCAACCGGCCCCAGCGAATTGCCCCGCTCCGGCGATGCAAGGCGTGCGATCGCGATCGGTCCGTCGCGTTCGACCTCGAGCGCGATCGCATACCCTTTGCTCATGCGCCTTCCATAATCTTCTGGAAGGGTGCCATCCCTGCTGCAAAGTCACTTGGTGCCTCTGCGCCAGCAAAATTGACAATCGTCGACCATGCGTCGCGAACCTGTTCCGGCGAGAAATCTTCACCGCCTCCGATCCGTTCGCCTCGGGTACGTTGCCAGCGCAGCTTGCTGACCCACCCGCCGCCTACTTCGAACAAGCTGCCAGTCTCGCTGCAGGTTTCGTGCGCCAGCCAACCGACAAGCGGGCTGACAAGTTCTGCGCGCATCGGTGCGAGCTGTTCAGGAGTCATGACTGTTCGGGTCAGGCGCGAATCCGCCGCCGGTGCAATAGAGTTGACATGAATGTTGCGTGCGCGTCCTTCAACCGCGAGGGCCTGGGTGAAACCGTGGAGCGCAAGCTTGAAAGTACCATAGTTTACCTGGCCGAAGTTGCCATATATCCCAGCGGCCGAAGAAGTATTGATGATCCTGCCGTAGCTCTGGTCGCGCAGTCGCGGCCAGGCGGCATGGACGATCCGGAATGCTCCCAGCAAATGGACGTCATAGAGATCGCTCCAGTCCTGCTCGGTCATCCTGTGAAACCCAACATCACGCAGGAACCCGGCATTGTTGATGATGATGTCAATCTGCCCGAAATGATCGAGCGCCGCTTCAACGAGCCTTGCACCATCGATGACCGAGTCCGTATTGACGACCGCTTCGCCTCCGGCCGCGCGAATCTCCTCGACAACCTTTGCCGCTGGGCCAGCGTCAGTCCCCGCGCCGGCCGCCGACGATCCAAGGTCGTTGACAAGCACACGTGCGCCCCTGCTAGCGAGCATTAGAGCATGTGCCCGGCCTAGGCCTCCGCCAGCACCAGTGACAATGGCAACCCGTCCATCGTAGCGAAGTGTATCAGTCATCAGTCTTCCCTTCGGATCAAAAATTTCTAAGCACCGTAGCGATATTCAAAGTCCGATCATGTGCCCCGTTTGGTTCCCTGCAACGAACGGTGCGACCGCCTGCCGGCCCGCGTAAATGATTAGCAATCTTGCAACACCGGGCTTCTGCCGCGTAAGGTCGGGAGCCATATGCGGCGGGCAACGCCATCGAAGCGAGGCCAGCCCGCATCAGGCTTGAAGCACCGGGCTGCTGCAGGAGATGGCTGCGACCGGCAACAAAGAGAGCCTTGGGATGGAAACCATGCAAGGGTCCTGATTGGCTGGCTCCCGATGTGCCACAGCAATCGGTCAGGTGAGCAAGGGTCTCTCCTCTGAGCGTAATCACGCCGCGTCCTCATTGAACGGGCGGGTGGTATCGTCACGCTTAGCAGCCGGCAGACCCAGCACGCGCTCTGCAATCACGTTACGAAGGATCTCGTCTGTACCGCCAGCAATGCGCATCGCGGCGCCGAAACTCCACGATCTCTCAACGGCTTCCCAGCCATCGCCCAGCGCACTCCCGACCAGCGCTCCTTCCTGTCCGCGCAGGTCAAGCAGCAAATTGGCAATCAACTGCGCCTGGCTGGCTATCACGAGCTTGGTGATCGACTGCTCAGGTCCGGGTAGCTGGCCTCGGCCTAGGTTCGTCAAAGTCCGGTAGGTCAGCAGCTTGAGCCCGCGATCATTCAAGTACGCCTGGGCAATGATATCGCGAACGTGGGGATCATCGCTTGCACGCCCGGTTGATGTCTCGAGGCGTCTACTGATATCGATCAACGTCGATGAATCAATCAGACCGATGTTTGCACCGACATTGAGCCGCTCGAACATGAGCGTCGTCATCGCTCCTGCCCAACCGCCGCCCGGCACGGTCAAGCGAAACTCGTCAGGGATCATAACTCCGGATAGGAAAACTTCGTTGAATTCGACACCACCATCGAGCTGCCGGATCGGTCGCACCTCGACTCCGGGCGCACGCATGTCGATAATGAAGAGCGTCAGCCCGGCGTGCTTGGTTGCACTGGAATCAGTCCTCGCCAGCAAGAGCCCATAGTCTGAGAACTGCGCTCCGGTGGTCCAGACCTTTTGGCCGTCTACAAGCCAGTTTTCTCCGGTTTTCACCGCCTTCGTGCGCAAGGCTGCTAGGTCAGAGCCTGCAGCGGGTTCTGAGAATAGCTGACACCAGATCTCAGCACCGCTGATCGCGCGGGCGACGAACCGCTCTTTGACCTTATCGCTGCCAAGTGCGAGCAAGGTGGGCACGCACATTCCCAGTCCAATTTCGTAGACGCCAAATGGAACGTCGTATCGTTCTTCTTCCTGGCGGAAGATTATCTGCTGGGTGGTTGTCCCGCCGCCTCCACCATACTCGCGCGGAAGCGCGATAGCTGCGTAACCTGCGGCGGCCTTCTTGCTTTGCCATTCGCGGGCTGCCGCCACGAGTGTCGCGTCATCAGGCCAGGCAACTCGTCCTCGACCGCGCGTTACCGGTGCATGCGCGGCAAGCCACTCCCGCGCTTGAGCGCGGAACTGGGCATCGATGGGAGAATCGGCGAAGTCCATCTGCTGGCCTTTCAATGCTTCGTGGTCTCGCCGGCGATCAGCCTGGCGGCCAAACGCGAACGCCACTCGACGGCTGGTCCGTAGCAGGCCGCCAGCGCTCGGGCTCGACGGTAGAATAGGTGCGAGTCTGACTCGAAAGTGAAGCCGTAGCCGCCATGAACCTGCAGCGTTTCCTGTGCGGCAAATAGATAGGCTTCGGTGGCAGAGGCACGAGCCGCGGCAGCGGCAAGCGGTAAATCGACTGCTCCGGTGCCGAGCGACCACGCAGCATACATCGCATGCGCACGTGCGATTTCAATCTTGGTCCAGATGTCGGCCAACTTGTGCTTGATGGCCTGATACGAACCAATGGTTTGCCCAAATGCGCGGCGTTCGCGCGAATAATCAATTGCGCCATTGAGAGCCCTAGAAGCTCCGCCAATCTGTTCGAAGGCAACACAGACAACTGCATGATTGAGCGCGAGATCCGCATCGTCGCCAGTCATTCGGGTGGCTGGAGTATTGCGGAATGTAATACGGCAGAGCTGACGACCCGGGTCCCGGCTTTCTAGCGCCTCCTGTTCGACAGCATTTTCAGCCATGTCGACAAGCCACAGCTGATTGTTGGCTCGGACAATGGCTACTGATGCACCAGTTCCGCCCGAAACAGGTGAAATAACGCCCGTAATGTGATCGTCCTCGACAGCAAGGGCACTATCTGTCGCAACACAGGCTGTCGCTGAACCGCTGGCCAATGCTGGCAGCCAGCGATCCTGTTGCTCAGGCGACCCGCACGATTGGATCAACGGGGTGGCATGATACAATGATGCGGTAGGTATTGCGGCCACCGACCATCCAATTGCTTCTGCAGCCAGGCAAACCGGGAGAGGCCCGAGGCCATTACCACCGAAATCAGTAGATATGCCGCTGGCCAGGATCCCCATCTCACCGAGCAGTTCCCAGGCCGTCACATTGATCTGACCAGTATCGACAGTCTTCCGTGCTGCCTCCAGCGGTGCAGCTTCTTCGAGAGCGCGCCGCAACTGGTCAGCAAGGAGCCGGTAATCTTCGGAAAAATCGAACTCCACCTAGTTGTCCTCACTGCACTAAAGCGCTGAAGCGATATCCTTCGCCCTGAGTCGGACTATCCCATTAATCGAACGGTCGGTCAATGGATGATCTGTCATCCGCCTTGCTCGCAGGCGAGGCGTTCAGGGGTGGGCATGGATTGGCAGAGACCAACCATGACGTTCCAACGGGAGAGATGCCCGGCTTGCCAAAACTGATCGGCTGAGTTCACCGCGCACGATCGAAGAGCACTAAGGGCGGGACTTACTTGAGGCTCTTCTGTTGCCCTTTTAGAACGCAACCTGGGCGCAGACCTGTAGCCGCCCCGTCGTGATAGACGGGCAATCCGCTGACATAGACGCTCTCAACCCCTCTGCTTGGTTGGACCGGGTTTTCGAAGTCGGCTGCGTCGGCAACTGTAGCTGGATCAAGCACAACCAGATCAGCCACCGCGCCAGCTGCAATCACGCCGCGACCAGCCAAACGGAACCGCCGCGCTGGCAAACTTGTCATCCGGCGGATCGCTTCCTCGAAGGGGAACAGACCTTGATCACGCACGTAACGTCCCAGAACGCGAGTGAACGTGCCCCACAGACGGGGGTGAGGACGAATGCTGGTAGTCGTCCCGTCCGAGCCAATCATCGCGTCAGGAGAAGCAAGGATGTGGCGTAGATCATTTTCGTCCATGCAGTAGTAGACCGCGCCGCCGGGTGCTAGCGCAGTAAGTGCCGCCTCGCCGCTCAAACCTAACTCGGCAGCGACCTCATCAAGTTCTCGGCCCGCAGTGTCAGGCTTGACTGCGCTCCAGGTGATCACAACGCGCTTCGACAGGCGATAGAGGTCCAGGTTGAATGAGCTGGCAGCAGCAACGTAAGGGTATACATCGAACCCGACCTCCTGCCGAGTGGAAGCCTCGACAATCCTGCGCAGCGTTTCAGGCGCGCGGCCGAAATTGGCCTCGCCCATGAGCTTGTGATGCGAAATGATCAACGGCATGCCCGCCCGTTCGGCGATCAGCAGTGCCTCATCGATTGCAGCATCGATGGCATCAGCCTCATCGCGCAAGTGGGTCGCGAAGATCCCGCCGTACTCGGCGACGACCTCGGCAATTGCCATTACCTCGTCCATGGGCGCAGCTCTTGCGGGAGGATAGAAGAGCCCTGAGGACATACCAATCGCTCCGGCGGCCATAGCCTCAGCGGCCAACGAGCGCATCGCCATGCGCTCACTTGCGGTTGCTGGACGATCAAGCCTGTCCATCGCCGCGGCGCGAAGGGTAGTATGACCGACAAGCGCAGCGACGTTGACCGCGGGCGGTGCAGCTTCCAGCGTGTCGATGTAGTCGCGAAAACGGGCAAAGCGGAAGTCGGCCTTGGCGGCGACTTCTGCGAAAGGGGCAGGGAGGTCTCCGGAGGCGACGAAGGGGGCGAGGCTCACGCCGCAATTTCCAACGACAACCGTGGTTACCCCCTGACTGACCCGGGGCAGCGCCGAAGGGTCGGCGAACACGAAGTGATCGTCATGGGTATGTACGTCGATGAAGCCAGGACAAAGCGCTTGGCCTGTTATGTCGATCGTCTCGCGTGAACGCCATCGAGAAAGATCTCCGGTTGCGACAATAGTCCCGTCTTCGACAGCCACATCCTGGATCACGCCAGGCGTTCCGGTGCCGTCGATTACAAGCCCGCCGCGGAACAGCAAGTTGCACTGTGGTGAACGCATCATCACATTCCAGCGACAGCAGAAGGCTCGGCCCGGGCCTGGGCCTCGCGCAGAACGCGCAGTACGTTTCCTCCCCAGAACTTTCGGAGGTCTTCTGCCGTGAAGCCGGCCGCCAGCAAGCGCTGGCTGATCTTTGGATAGTCGCTTGCTTCATCGAAGCCATCGATGCCGCCGCCGCCATCGAAATCACCCGATAATCCGACATGATCGATACCGACTAGCGCGACAGCGTGCCGAATCTGAGCGACCAGGTGGTCCAGATCGGCGCGCGGTGCCGGATTTTCACGTTCGATCTTGAGCACAGTGGCGCGCTGCGCGCGAAGCTCGGCGATGGTTGCGGCCGGTTGCCCGAGCAAAGTGCGGGCCGGTGCGCGTCCCGGACTGTTGGGCACGCCGAGATGGCTCGACACGGCATTGATTTGAATGACACCGCGCTTCGCAGCAAGCGCACGAAGCCTCGTGTCGTCGATGTTTCGAGGATTGTCAGCAAGGCTCTTGAGACTGCTGTGGGACAAGATGATCGGTGCGTTAGACAGGGCAAGAATATCGTCCAATGCTTCCGGCGATGCATGCGAAGCGTCAATCAGGATGCCGAGTCGATTGGCCTCTGCTACCCACTGGCGCCCAAGCGGAGAAAGGCCATGCCATTCTGGCCCATTGTCGGGATTTGAGCTGTCCGCCAGATCATTGTTGCCGACGTGGACCGGGCCCATCATCGTTACACCGAGCGCACGGAAGGTGCGCATCAACGACAAATCCTGGCCGATTGGATAACTGTTCTCCATACTCATGAAGACGGCCCGCTTGCCCGATTTGACGATCTTCTCGGCGTCGTCTGCCCGTGTTGCAAGTTGAAAGGCCTCATGGTGTCGCGCGACCATGTCCCGAATTTCAATGGTGCGCATCAATGCTTCATCGCGCGCCACGGTGTAACCTGTCGGGGTTCTCGGGCCTTGCTCGGTGAAGACGACGAAGAAGCCACCATCAAGCCCGCCATCTCGCATGCGCGGGAGGTCAACCTGTGTTCCGTCTACCGAAAGCGAGTGGCGATCCATAATCGACCAGCCGACAACGTGCAGCAATGCAGGTGTGTCGATATGAGTATCGAGCACGATTGCGTCGCGGTGTGCCGACGGCATCGGGGCTCCATTGCGAGCAAATACGACAGAGGATGCCACCAGCGCAGCTGCGCCTAGGATGATTGCACGCTTTCGCATCAGGAAATCCCTCTCTTTGATTGACCGACCGGGCGGAATATGAAACATCGCTTTGCCATCAAATGCGCTGGAAATCCAGCGGTTCGATTGGCTGAATGAGCGAGGCAAGATCTTATGACTGCAACAAAGCTTTTCCTGGCGCTGACAGCCGCAATCCCAATGGCGACTTCCCATGTCGATCCGAAGGAGCTCGATGCGGTATTTGCTGATATCCGGCCGGATCAACCGGGCTGCGCCTATGCTGTGGATCTGCGCGGCAAGGTTCTCTATCAGGGCGGCTTTGGACTTGCTGATCTAGCCACCCGCGAGCCGATCACACCCGCAACACGCTTCGAACTGGCGTCAACATCGAAGCAGTTCACGGCCGCTCTTATCCTGATCTTGGCACAGGAACGCCAACTTAAATTGGCGGCATCTATCCGCACCTATCTGCCTGACCTCCCTAAGGTCTACGATCCGGTTACGGTCGCGGACTTGTTGCACCACACCAGTGGCATTCGCGAGTATTTCGATGCATTCAGGGCACGCGGAGACGATGAGAGCAAACCCCATTCCCGCGAGGAAGTGCTGGCCTTCGTCAAGGCGCAACGCGGACTCGACGGCCCACCTGGCCGTCGTTTTTCCTACGTTAACACCAATTACTTCCTGCTCGCAGAAATCGTGGAACGCCTAACCGGAAAGTCATTTCCGGATGCTGCGCGGGAACGGCTCTTCAAGCCGGCGGGCATGACGGAAACTCGCGCAACGCTTGATACGACCAGTCTCATTGCAGGTGACGCGCGCGGCTATCAAATCGACAAGAACGGTAGCTTTGTCTCCGCAGCCTGGGCCTGGCAAGGCTATGGCGACCGCGGCGTGCGGACTACTGTTGGCGATCTTGCTCTTTGGCATGGTGCATCGCTCGCGGCGACAACCGGCGGTCAGGCGCTCGAAGTGGCGCGCCTCGCGAACGGGAAACTGCATTCTGGCAGACCTGTCGATTATGCCGGTGGGTTGTTCGTGGATGATCGGCAAAGCGAGCGTGTTGTGTCGCATTCGGGCTTGGTTGTGGGCAATCGCGCCATGGACGTACTTTATCCGGAGAGCGGGATTGGTATCAGCGTGATGTGTAATCGCGACGATATCTCGCCAGCTGAGCGTGCGCGCAAAATTGCTTTGCTCGTGAAGCCCGGGGCGCCCGATCCAGCTTTTGACCGCGCAATTGATCCTGCCGAAATGAAACGCCTGGGAAAAGTTGGCGACCTGCGCTCCGCGCCTGATGGCTATTATCGCGATCCCTTGTATGGACAGTATCTCATCGTCGCTCACCGTGACGGTGAGCCGATTGTCAGCTACAATATGCGAGCTGAGAAAGTGACGCGCCGCCAGGACGGCATCTACCGCGCGCGCCGAGGTGTTCTGCTGAGCTATGCAGTCATACAGAGTGGAATCAAGCGCGTCGTTCAGTGGACTGAGAGTGGACCAATACCGTACCAATATGTTGGAACTGGCGCACCTGAAACCAAATTGTTTTGGCCCGGACAATATCGCAGCGATGAGCTTGGTATTACCGTAACCCTGTCACGGGATCAGAAGGGATGGTTGCTCGATACTCCGGCAGGTGCGGTGCCGTTAGCTGCTGCGATGGCAGATGACCTTGTGGGCCCGAACGCCGCATTTTCATTACATGCTGTTGGTCCTGAAATCTTTACATTTCACACCGTCAATCTGAACGGGATAGTGTTCAGGCGGCTTCGATAATTCGACGGGAGCGCCTGCCTATCGCGACGAAGATCGTTGCTGCTAGCAGAGGAAATACTGCGCAAAGCAGGAAGAAGTTACCATATCCGAGCGCAGGTTCGGCGCGGCCCATCAATCCAGCAAGAAAATTGCCAGCCGCACGCGCACTGTACCAGAACGCGATGGTGATTGCACCTCGTCCTGCGGGCGCCAGGCGCGCAAACAGACTGAGTCCAACCGGAAGCACCCACAACTCGCCAAAGGTTACCATCAAGAAGAATGCTGCAAGAACAGGCCAGGAAATCTCACCAGGTTGCCCTAGCTTGATGATCAGTGCGAGCCCAACAAAGGCCGCGGCCATGATGCAGCTACCAATGGCCATTCTGAAGTAGTCGTTCTGCGCGCCACCTCTCGCGGCGGCCTTACGCCAGCCCCAGACGAGCAGAGGGGTGAACAGAATGACTCCCAGGGGATTGAGCGACTGAAACCAGGTATAGGGGATGGTGATATCTGCCCCCAACGAACGATCGACCTGGCTGGCGGCGAAAAGCGCGACAGTGTTGCCGAGCTGCTCGTAAGCGACCCGCAAGACGATGACTGCTGCGAGGACACCTGCCAGAAGCGGGATGACGGACAGGCTCGTAGCCGCGACCGGCGCTTCGTCGACCGGATGGGACGCTGCTGCAGGTCGGTCTGGCGGCAGCAGATGGCGTCCGGCGAGAAAGATAACAATGGCAGCCGCAAGCCCGCTAGCGGAAGCGAGGAAGCTGTAGCGCCAGCCGAAATTCTCTCCAAGCGTGCCGCAGATCAGCGGTGCCAGCAGCGCACCAGCGCTCACTGCGAGATAGTAGAAGCTGAAACTGCGCTGGCGATCGGGGGCGTTCGGCGAAAAAAGTGCACCCAGAGTAGCGGGCAGAGTGGGAAGAAACAGGCCATTGCCAATGACAATTGCGGCGAGGCAACCCGTGACGTTCGCGCCAATCACAAGGCCGATGTAACCGGCCATCTTCAGCAATGCGCCACCGACAATTGCCGCAGATCGGCCAATAAACCTATCGGCGATCCACCCTCCCAGGATTGGCGTTACATAGGCTACGCCGAGGAACGTCCCATAGATAAGTGAGGCGTCCTCGGTCGAATAGCCCAGGTCTTGCGTAAGGTAGTAGACCAGTACGGTTCTGAGCCCGACATAGGAGAAGGCCTCCCACATTTCCGTCGCAGCCAGCAGCAATACCGCTGGGTGATCCCGAAACGTTTTCGGAAGCCACCGGGACATGACGCTCACGCGTTCGAGCCGGACTTGTCACCCACTCCGCCCGGAAGCTTTGGCGGCACGTTGCCCCAGGCCAAACGCGCATTGTCAGGAGATGCGGCACCAAGGCTCCTCCCACAAATCAGGACGAGTCCAATGGCCACGGCAAATTCGATGAGATCCCATGGGCGCCACCCGATGCCTGCGACCGTTGGGGCCCATTCGGCAGTGACGTTTACTCCCAGCTCGTTATGGATGGCGTGAGTGAGCACGCCCCCCCACATTGATCCACCGAGCTTGTTGCATACGAAGACAGCGATGATGGTGCTCGCAATGAACCCAGGAGCGATGACGAGTTGTTTGACAATAACGCTCCAGGCCGCGCCAGGGGCGCCGGAGAACAGTGTTGGCAGGTCGCGTGGCAAATGCCAGGCCCACCACATGATGCCGAGGATCACCGCTGCGGTAAGGGGGTCAAACTTCTTGAGGAGCTGCGGCAGCGCAAAGCCGCGCCAGCCCAGTTCTTCCAGCAGCGGGCCAGGGCTGAGTAGCAGCGATGCTGCCAGCATCACATAAATGGCGACCGGATCTGACCCATAGCGCAGGAAGGTACGATCAAGCGTACCAGGCGGAGCGTAGAGGTATGTCTGAACCCACATGATTCCTGTGAGCGCGAAGAATGCAAGGAAACACACGGCTATGACAGTAACGCCCTGACGCCAGGAAACAGGCGACCGCCACGGGGCGCAGCGGCTGAGCAGTTCACGAAATCCTGCTTGCCCATAGCCGATCCCGGTTGCGATCAGGGCCGCGAACATTGGGGCGGCCGGAAACAGTAAGAGCGTATAGGCTCCCGGATACTCGAACGTAGACCTGACAGCGGTAATAATGTTGAGGTGAGCGTGCGTCTCCTGCAGCATCTTGAACATCGGGTCGAGCGGCGTCGGGCTCATCGCGCGTAGCGCATGGGCCGCGAGAGCGATCAGTATCGCCAACACATAGAAGCACAGCAAAGGCCGCTGTCGGACAAACTCCCGCATGGTTCAATTCTCCCGTTCTGTCAGCAGAACATTTCAGATAGGCCCAGGATGGTCAACAAGAATTGACTGTCCGTTCGGTTGATTTATGGGGTGAAGATGCAGCAGCTGGTGCAAACAACAGCAAACCGAAGACTCGTGTTATGCTTGATCGTCGAACATTGATGGGAGGCATTTTGTCGATGGCTGGATCGAAGGCGACAGGTGCAGCGCTGCCGGGGCGACGGTTGCGCGTGTTTGTGGCGACCTTGGGTACTGAGACGAATTCATTCTCACCTCTGCCAACCGGACTGGATGCGTTCCGGGCGACGATGCTCTGGCGCCCCGGAGAGCACCCGGATTTCGCAACCGAGGCGACCGGACCGCTGTGGGCCGCTCGAGAGCGTGCCCGCGAGGGACGCTACGAGGTCATCGAGGGAACCTGTGCCTTCGCCATGCCGGGTGGTCCAGTCAGCGCGCAAGCCTACCAACTACTGCGCGACGAGATCCTCGATCAACTGCGACGGGCAATGCCGGTGGATATCGTGGCTTTCGGTTTACACGGCGCAATGCTTGCCTTTGGCGAGGACGAGTGCGAGGCGGACCTTCTGGAGCGTGCCCGGGCGATTGTCGGGCCGGATGTTGCGCTAGGGGCCGAACTTGATCTTCACGCTCACTTGTCGCAGCGATTGGTCAGAGCTGCTGACGTACTCGTGGCATTCAAGTACTATCCGCATATCGACTACGTCGAGCGTGCGCGTGACCTTCTCGATCTACTCGAGAGAATCCGTGCGGGTGAGATCATGCCGACGTCGAGCCTGTTCAATTGCCAGATGGTTGCCGGACTGGCGACGCAGTCGTCACCGATGAAGGAATTGGTCGCAGACCTGTTTGAGCTCGAGCGGCGAGGGGAAGTCCTCTCCGGCTCACTGATCCAAGGCTTTCGTGCGGGCGATGTAGCGCGGATGGGGTCGAAAGTGCTGATCTATACCAACAACGATCAGCCAGCTGCTGCCTCTATCGCACAAGACTTCGGTCGGCGCTACCAAGCCATGGCTTCGATCATGAAAGGCAACGGCCCCGAGCGAAGCTTTGCGGCCGACATCGAGCTAGCCAAGGCGGCCACCGCATACCCGGTAATCCTGGTCGATAGTTCGGACAACCCCGGCGGTGGGGCTTCGGGTGACAATATGGCATTGGCCCGAGCGATGCTGGACAATGACCTCGTCCCGTCGTGCATTGGGCCGATATGGGATCCCCTGGCAGTACAATTGGGCTTTGAAGCCGGCCTTGGTGCCGATTTTTCCCTGCGCGTTGGCGGCAAGGTCGGCGAGGCATCCGGGCTACCTCTCGACGTTCGCGGCAAAATCACAGGGCTTGCCGAGAATGTCACCCAAAACCTTCAGGGCTCTCGGCCGCCTCTGGGGCGCGTCGTCTGCATCAGTACAGGTGGTCTCGACATCATCGTCAGCGAAATTCGCGACCAGTGCTACGGCCCCGATATGTTCCGGGCGCTCGGTGTTGAACCTGCGAACAAGCGCTATGTTGCCGTAAAGTCGTCCGAGCAATGGAGAATCGGTTTCGGGGACATGGGGCGCAGTGTGATCTACGTCGCTTCAAGCCAGCAGTCGTCCAACCGTCACTATCACAAGCGCTCCCGACCGATGTGGCCATTCGAGCCTGTCGACTTTTCAGCCTAGCGGATAAACCAGACCCTATCGATGTAATCGCCAGCGACACGATAGGCGACTATGGTCTCGAAGCGACCATCCGGGCCGCGCGTCGGGTCACCTTCGCCAAGTTCATGATCAACGACGTAGTTGTCGCGGATCATCCGCCCGATGAGCTCCATCCGAAGGCTGGGGACCCTGGCAAACAACTGCTTATAGACCTGTACGATCTCCGCGCGGCCCACGGCCACCGGCGGGCCCGTCAATTGTTCGAAACGCGCATCGATTGTGAAACAGGCCGCAAAGCCGTCCGCATCATGGGCGTTGAATCGTTCCAATTGGCGAATTACCGGATCCAGAAGTCGGATCGTATTTTGTTCTGACATGAGCAGATCCATTAAGAGCCGGGCTTGGCGGTTGAGACCGGAAGACGGACCAACAGCATCGCAAACAGTGCCGCTGCAGCCGCGCCCGCAATTGCCATTGCCACGAGTAACGCTTCGGCCTGAGCCATTCCCGTTTCCTTGAAAACGGGAACCAAGATTGGACCAATGCTGAGCCCGAGCATGATATTGAATACGCCGCCCAACGATGAGCCAATTCCGCGCACCTCGTCGATGAGACGCTCTTGGAATAGGGGCAGCGAAACTGTTTGTGCAAAGGCGCTCGAGAAACCCCAGACCGAGATCGCGCCAATGACTCCGTAAGCGCTTGGAACTAGCAGCAATCCGGTACCGGCCAGTCCCACGATCGTTGCGGCGATAATCGCGGCAGGTCGGCGGTCTCCCTTGCCTGTGGCTCTCAGTCGACCGGCGACAGCCCCCCCGGCTAGCGCGCTTAGCGATCCGGCAAGGATGGCAAGGAGACCAAAGATGAACCCGGTCGAAGAGGTCGAGACACCATAGCTGCGGATCATCAGCGAAGGCGCCCAGCTGACCAGCGCGAAATCGCCGAGCGAGAGAGCTGCACATCCGAGATAGATGGGGCCGAGTTGTCTTCGGTGCCGCCAAAGCCACGCCAGCGGCTCTGCCAGCGAGTTGGGCGGTCGGCTGACAGCGCGCACTGGTTCGCGGATGGAGGAGGCCATCGCTGCGGCAAGGAAGATTCCGGGCGTGCCAGCAATCACCATGACGACGCGCCACCCAGAAAGGTCGCCCAGCACAGGCAGCCCGATGAAGGCCTGGTGACTGACCAGCTCAACCAGTGCTCCGCCTAAGAGGAAGGCAAAACCATTGCCGGCGATCATGCCCAACATCAGCAGCGCCAACGGCATGCTCCGCCGCTCGGGCGGAAACATATTGGCGAGCATCGATACCGCTGCAGGCATGAGCATTGCCTCGCCTGTGCCAACGGCAACGCGCAAGATGGCCATCGTGCCGAAATCTCGAGCGAAGCCAGTTGCAATCGTTGCGGCGCTCCAGATGAGTATTCCGATGATGATCATGCGTTTGCGATTATGGCGGTCTGCCAGCCAACCTGCGGCAACACCCATGGCAGTGTAGAAGATCGCAAATGCTGCTCCCACGATAATGCTGAACTGAGCGTCGCTCATGCCGAGTTCGCGCTCGATCGGATCAACGAGCAGCGATAATATGAAGCGGTCAGTGTAGGAAACCATGGCTGCGACGGTGAACAGCACAGCGGCCCACCAGCCAGCTCGGGCGGAGACAGTCGCTCCGGCTTCGGTCGAGGTCGTCACGAATGCGACTCCACGGCTTCTGGCCGCCATAGCCGCAGCACTTTCTTGTCGATCTTGCCGATCGGGGTCATCGGCAAGGCGTCGATGAATTCAATGCGCTTGGGAACGGCGGCTACACCGCGGCGCTCTCTGACAACGCGCGTGATCTGGGCTCGATCAGGTGGATTGGCCGGGTCAGTGGAGACAACGAATGCCGTCACGGCCTCACCCCAATACGGATCGTCGCTGCCTACCACGCCGCAGGCGAGAACCCCGGGAACATCTGCGATCACCTGCTCAATTTCATTTGGGTAGACATTGAAGCCGCCCGTGATGATCATGTCCTTTGTGCGATCGACGATGCTCAGGTAGCCGTCGTCATCAAAGCGTCCCACGTCGCCGGTGCGAAGCCAGCCATCACGTATAGCTTCTGCGGTGTCTGATTCACGACGCCAATAGCCCTGCATCACAAAGGCCCCACGAACACAGATTTCCCCGCATTCCCCGGTGGCGACAGGCGCGCCATTGGCATCAATGAGTTGGATATCCACGCTGGCCAGTGGCACTCCACACGATCCCAGTCGATCTGGCCGATCCAGCACATGCTGGCCTCGTGCCAGGTAAGCGATGCAGGTTGGCGCCTCAGTCTGACCGTAGAGCTGCATGAACAACGGCCCAAAAAGCTCTATGGCTTCGACAAGACGCGGAATGGCAATTGGTGCGCCGCCGTATATGATCGTTTCGAGCGGTCCAAGATCGAGCGCAGTTTCCTTTGCTAGGTCGATTAGCCGGTAGATCATCGTGGGGACGAGGAACGTAGCGGTAACGTTGTGCTTGCACGCATAGTCCGCCAAGCCCGCTGGATCGAATGATGGTAGCAGGTGAAAGGTTCCGCCTTTCAGCCACGCGGGGTAACATAGTATTCCCGCTGCATGCGACACCGGTGTGACAGCGACGACGTTCGTGGGGCTCGGCCATTCCCATTCACTCGCAGCCATCAAAACCGTTGCCAACGCCGAATTGTGAGTATGGACGACGCCTTTGGGCCGGCCAGTGGTCCCTCCAGTGTAACCAATCACCGCGATATCACCACATTGAGCAACTGGCTCCAACGGCGACGGGGCGAATGAATCAGCCCGCGCCACAAGATCGATACCTCGTTCGGCTGCACCGAGAGTCGCGACCTGGATACTGCGGCCCAGGTTGGTCACCAGCAATTCCACTCGTTCGGCTTGCTCTTGCGCCACCAGTACGACATCAATTTCGGCATCGCTTAGAATATAAGCCAGATCCTCGTCGGACATGAACAGCGAAACCGGCGTTACACGGATGGCAGCAACCATTGCTGCAGCATTGGCAATAGCGGTCTCGGGGAGGTTTGGCGCCATGATTGCCAGAGCCCCGCCACGGGCAAGCCCGAGTGAGCCAAAGGCCGCGACGAACTGAGAAATGCGATCCCCCAGCTCCGCGTAAGTGAGTGCACCTTCTGGCCACTCGAGTGCAATACGAGGATGCCAGCGTTGACAGGCTCTCGCGATCAGGGATCCCAGAGACCCGCCTAAATCAATCCCCATTCCTGATTCTCCACCGCAAGGGACACGACCCCTCTCTTATATCCGTCTAAAGTCAGGTTACAATCATATATTGACCGGCTGGCCGGTTAATGCCAATTTCACCGGACTAACTTCGGGGAGGAACGAAATGATTCGTCGATCGATTGTTTGTGCGACATTGGTCACTTTGATGGCCTCAAGTGCGCCTGCTGCGTTCGCGCAGAATGCACCAACAGCAGTGGATGAAGCGCAAGCCGACAAGGCGCCTGGTGAGATCGTGGTCACGGCCCGGAAGATCACTGAGCGCCTCCAGGACGTTCCGATCTCGATCTCAGCAGTCTCGGCCGACAAGATTGCGGAACGCGACAATGTTCGGGTCTCCGAATTGGCTGCTGCTGTTCCGAATGTGACATTTAGTGGTGGTCCGCTGGCCACTGTTACGGTGCGGGGCGTCTCTAGCCAGTCACGATACAATCCGGGCTTCGACAGCGGGATTGGGATCTACATCGACGGAGTGGTGCAGGGGAAAAGCTATACTTTTGACTCCCCACTCTTTGACGTCGAGCGGGTCGAATTCCTTCGCGGACCGCAAGGTACGCTCTTCGGCAAGAACGCTATCGGCGGCGCGATCAGTATCGTCACGCGCAACCCGAGCTTTACGCCGACCGGTCAATTCGAACTTGGAATCGGCAGCTTCAACCGTTTTGAAGCACAGGGTTTTGTTTCGGCGCCGCTTTCCAATACGCTTGCGGTAAGTGTCGGTGGATTTCGGGTCAAGCGGGATGGCTACGTTCATAATCTGCTCGACAATCGCCGCTTTGGAAACGACGATAGCTACGGCGGTCGTGCAAAGGTTCTCTGGAAACCCTCGGACGTGGTCAAGCTGGTGTTCTCGGCCGACTACCTGAACGAGAACAATTACGGCTACGTCGAAGAGATTTTGGCCGGTTACGGTGGGCCGACGGGACGCTACGAAAGCAATGTAAACACTCCGACGCTCGCTCTGCGCAAATCCAAGGGGATTTCGCTAACAGCTGACATCGAGACAGGCTTTGGCGCGACCCTGACGTCGATAACAGCTTATCGATGGGCCGAAAACCAGAGAACAAACGACTCCGACGTCGGGCCACTCTCGATCGTCGTAAGCGAGTCTGCGTCCAAACAGACGCAGTTTTCGCAAGAGTTGCGCTTGTCCGGCAAGCTGGGAGATAGAATCAACTATTTGATCGGCGCGTACCTATTCCGCCAGGATACCGATAACTTCGCACAAAGCACATTTGGTCCCGACAGTAGATTTGCGCCGCTCAGGGGGAAGGTCGGCGATACCTTTGGCGAGGCAGACACCGAAGCAGTGGCTGCTTTCGCAAGTATCGATTGGGAGCTTGTCGATAAGCTGACCGCGACTGTCGGCATTCGCTACACCGACGAAGCCAAGCGTCTCAATTACCAGCAGAATGGCTTCCCGATAATTGGCGCCCCGAACCTCCCACAGGAGTTCGACAGGATCAGCGCGACGGATGTCTCGCCCACGTTTACCCTGCGCTACCAGCCCTCACGTGCCATCATGGTATACGGCACGGCGTCGAAAGGCTTCAAGTCGGGCGGCTGGAACGTCGACAATATTACCTCGCCGCGCATTACGACTTTTAAAGCCTTGCGGTTTGGTGACGAGAGCCTCTGGAATTATGAACTGGGTATAAAGGCGCAGTTCCTCGATAACCGCATCACGTTTAACGCTGACGTCTTCCGTCAGGATTATTCTGACATTCAGACACCGCAGCTTACCCAGGTCCTCGGCGGTGGCGGGGCAGTCGTAGCTATCGTAACCAACGCCGCATCGGCCCGGTTGCAGGGGGTGGAAGCCGAACTGACCGTGCGGCCGACTAGCATTCTGACGGTGAACGGGGTCCTTGGCTACACCGACGCTAGATATAGCAGGTACACCGACGGGGCCCTCAACTTTTCCGGAAACCGGCTGCCCGGAGCGCCAAAGTGGACTGGCAACCTCTCGGCGACCTTGCGGGTTCCGGTTAGTGATGACTGGTCGCTGGGGACGAGAGGAGAATATCTCTATCGCTCGAGAACATTCGGCGATCGCGAGAACTCGGCGGCTCGTACAACGCCGTCATATGCTTCGATCAACCTCTCGGCTGGCATCTACGGAAAGCATTTCGACCTGGTTGGCTTTGTCAACAACCTCGCGGACAAACAGGACGTCATCCTGATCTCCGATGGGGGCTTTCCGGCTCCGCTGGGTGTCGGGCTGAACACGCTAGTTGCCAGGCAACTGGGGCGTACATGGGGTCTGCGGCTTGCTGGTCGTTTCTGATTGCCACGGGCGCGGATATCATCCCCGGTACCGGGGATAAGGCTGGGATCCCCGCTTGATATCCGATCTACCCGGCTTAAGGTCGATGCGATGCAGCGGCGGAGATGACAGGCTATGGTCGGAGTGCGCGCTAAGGATCATGAAGATAAGAAGCGCTTGATCCTTGATACTGCTTCGGGCCTCTTCGCAAGGCAGGGCTTTGCGAAAACCTCGATCTCTGAGCTTTCTTCAGCCTGTGGCGCCTCCAAGGCTTGGATCTATCATTATTTCCCGACCAAAGAAGACATTCTCTTCACACTGCTGCGGGACTTTCTGGTGGAGGTTCGAGCTCGCCTTGGAGCGATCGATATCGAGGGGCTCGCTCCTGAGGTCTCGCTGTACAAATTTATTCTCGAATGCTTGCGTATCTATGATGACTATCGCATAAACTACCCGATTTTGTTCAATGAAATGACAGTTTTGACCGGCGATCAGCAAAAAGAGTTGCGCGCGATTGAAGACGTGCCGGTTAAACTTCTGACGGCAATCGTCGTCAAGATCAGACCGGACATTGCCGAGGCTGCAGATTTTCGGACACCTATAACATTGCTCATCTACGGTACAATCAACTGGACCTACACTTGGTACAATCCAGACGGGAAGCTTAAGTTAGAGCAACTTGCCGATCTTGTACGTGATTTCGTGCTTGGCGGCATCCAAACCGTTGATGTCGATTGATGGACACTCGATGGGGCGGTTATCGGAACTCGGTGAACTGGCCTGATAACCTGAACTAAACTTGGGCATCGCTGAGCTAGGGATTGAGAGCCACCCCATTCGCGCAGCAGTAAAACTAGTCAGAAGATCTGTCGGTGTTACTGTGAGGGTAACTTCGCGAATGCGCGCCGAGCCAGCAGGTCTCGATTTCACGCTGCAGCGGAGGTCGCAACATTCCATTCCGCCATGGAAGCGCATTGGAAGGTCCGGATGGCCTGTCTGGAGCTCAGGTAACACAGCATGTTGAATTTGTAGTTGTTTGCTGAGTGGATGGAAATGAAACGCTGGGCTTGTCCCTGGGACTTGAAGCGCTGAATTTCCCGCTTGCCTCGTCGCACAGGAAGATTCGAGTTCTCGACCAGGTTGTTGTCGCGTAGTTGGGAGCGCGCGCACTTCAAGCATTTTGTGCTCAGGTGGTTCTTTCTGGTTCGTAAGGGCCGATGTGAGTGCGGATCGCGGACTGGCCGCCGGCCCTGGTGACAACTGGCAGCTGCATCGGAATCGACGGCCGCAAGGCCTTCGCCTTCGAGGAGATATCGCGAACTCCCGGCGGAACTCGCACTCTTCTTGCGCTGGACATGTAGGTTCGGGAGATGCCCGATTAGCTGTAATTCCTGGTCGGCTGGGTGCCGCTTTTGGCCAACGTCCTGCCTTAATCGTTCTGGGCGGTCGCCCAAGTTGCGCATGACGAGTCTGATGCAACGTCGCGGTGGATTGCGCGTCGGGGAGACTTGCTCGTGCTGGAAGTGGCTGACGCGTCAGAACACCTTGATCAATCCGCCGTGCGGCAAACGCATGCCGATCTGGTCGGCGTGCCGCCGCTGCTATGCCTGACCGCGCTGCGAATAGATATGGCGGCGGAAATACGCGAGCGCGAGGATTACACGGTCAAGATCATTGCTGTGCCGGTCGGCTATGGTTCCGAAGCAGCCTTCAACCGGGCCTTCGTGCGCTACTGCGGAGAAAGCCCGGGGCGCTGGCGGGCGCGCCGCGCCCCGGACGCGGCCGGACCTAGCGTTCAACTACCAGCAGCGTGACGATGCCCTTGGCAAAGCCCGCAAGGTCGGCGCCTGCAGCCTGGTTTTCGGCCGAGCTCATGGCCCCGCCAAAGGCCGCCTTGTCGGCAAAGTCCATTTCAGCGATCTGGTAGAGTTCGGTATCGCCCATCAGTTTGCGGCGCACCTTGTTGACGCGCAGGGCCTCAAGCCCGGGGATTTTCTCCACCAACGGCGTGTGCACTTCGGTGTAGTGACGGTCGAAGGCTTCGGGATCGGCGGGCTGGGCGTAAAGCGCCATCAGGGTCATTGTCATGCTGGGTTCTCCTCAAACGGCGTTCATGGTCAGAAGGTCGTAGGTTGCGACCAGTTCGTCATCGCCGTTGGTGACTGCCACCGCCCAGCGCATTTCGCCCATGGTTGGCGTGCGCAGCGACTTGGCCTTGGCGGTAAGGGCCACCTTGATGCTGGTGCCCGGTTTCACCGGCTTGATGAAGCGCAGGTGCTCCAGTCCGAAATTGGCGAGCACCGGACCTGGCGCGGGATCGACGAACAGCCCGGCCGCGAACGACAGGATCAGGTAGCCATGGGCTACGCGCCCGCCGAAGATCGGGCTGGCGGCGGCGGCCACCTCGTCCATGTGGGCGTAGAAGTTGTCGCCGGTATAGGCGGCGAAATGCTCGATATCCTCCAGCGTGATCGTGCGCGAGGCGGTGTGCAGGGTGTAGCCCAGTTCCAGTTCGCCCAGTCGCTTGCGGAAGGGGTGATCAGCGCCGACCGGCTGCGGTGCGCCGGGCAGCCATTGCCGGATCAGTGCGGAAAGCACGCGCGGATGGCCCTGCACGGCGCTGCGCTGCATATAGTGCTTCACGTTACGCACCCCGCCCAGTTCCTCGCCGCCGCCAGCCCGGCCGGGGCCGCCGTGGATCAGCATCGGCAGGGGCGAGCCGTGACCGGTCGATTCCCGCGCGCTGTCGCGGTCCACGAACACCATACGGCCGTGGAAGGCACCAGCACCAAGCACGAAGCGGCGCACCATTTCGGCATCGTGGGTGAATACCGATAGCGCCAGCGAGCCAAGCCCGCGATTAGCGAGCGCGATCGCGTCTTGCTCGGTATCATAGGGCATCAGCGTACAGACCGGGCCGAAGGCCTCGACATCGTGGACGGCCTGCGCCTCCCACGGCCGGTCATGCCGGAACAGCAAGGGAGACTGGAACGCGCCATTTTGTGCGTCGCCGAGCGCCTCGACGTCGTCGATTGCGCCGAACACCAGATCGCATTCCTGCGCCAGGGCGCGGGCCTTTGCGCGCACGTCCTCGCGCTGGGCCAGGCTGACGAGTGCACCCATGTGCACGCCTTCGCGCGCCGGATCACCCACGATCACGCCGGAAAGGCGTTCGGTCAGTGCAGCCTGCGCGGCATCCAGCAGCGCGCGCGGCACGAAGGCGCGCCGAATCGCGGTGCATTTCTGCCCGGCCTTGACGGTCATTTCCTTGACCACTTCCTTGACGAAGAGGTCGAATTCCGGGCTACCCACGGCAGCGTCCGGAGCAAGGATCGAGGCGTTGAGCGAATCCCGCTCCGCCACAAACCGCACCGCATTGCGCGCCATAACGGGGTGACTCTGCAGCTTGATCGCCGTCTCCGCAGAACCGGTGAACGAGACCACGTCTTGACATGTCAAGTGATCGAAAATGTCACCGATAGCGCCGACAACCAGCTGCAATGCGCCCGCAGGCAGCACACCTGCCTCGATCATGATCCGCACCGCGTGCTCTGCCAGCGGCGCGGTGGCCGTGGCGGGCTTCACGATCACCGCCATGCCTGCCATCAGCGCCGGTCCCAGCTTTTCGAGCATTCCCCAAACGGGGAAGTTGAAAGCATTGATGTGTAGCGCCGCACCCTGCAGCGAGGTGTAGATGTGCTGCCCGGCAAAGCTTCCGGTCTTGCCGATCGCTTCCAAATCGCCATCGACGATGATGACATCATCCGGCAGCTCGCGCCGCCCCTTGGAGGCCGTGGTGAAGAGGGTGCCCGCGCCGCCTTCGATGTCGATCCAACTATCGGCGCGGGTGGCACCAGTCTGCGCGGACAGAGCGTAAAGTTCTTCCTTGCGCTCGATGATTGCCTGCCCCAACGCCTTAATGATCCCGGCGCGCTGGTGAAAGTTCATGGCGCGCAGCGCCGGGCTACCGATACTGCGGGCGTGATCGAGCATGGCTGCAAAATCGATCCCCTCGCTGCCCGCAAGGGCTACTGCTTGCCCGTCGAGCGCTGAGCGCACGGGCTGACCGGCGCCGGTGCCATCGACCCACCGGTCAGCGAAGTAGTTCTGCAGTCGTGTGGTCATGGTAGCTCCGAAAGCTGGAATTTGTGACGGTCAGCGGCCGGCGAAAACCGGGCGGCGCTTTTCGGTGAAGGCGGCGACGCCTTCCTGATAGTCGACGCTTTGGCCAAGCTCGCGCATCAGGTCGCGCTCGAGATCGAGCGCCTCGCCGAGCGAACGCCCAAACGAACTGCGCAGCGCCTGCTTTGTGGCAGCGAGGCCGCGGGTCGCCCCTTGGGCAAAGCGCGCGGCCAGCGTGCCCGCCTCGTCCATCAGCGCTTCATCATCGACGCATTTCCAGATCATGCCCCAAGCCTCTGCGCGCTCGGCGGGGAGGGGATCGCCGGTGAGGGCCAAGCCTAGGGCCCGCGCCTGTCCGGCAAGGCGGGGCAGCACCCAAGTGCCGCCTGAATCCGGGATCAGACCGATATTGGCGAACGACTGGATGAACTTCGCACTGCGCGCAGCAATCACGATGTCGCAGGCGAAGGCGATATTCGCGCCGGCACCGGCTGCCACGCCGTTGACCGCGCAGATCACCGGCAATTCCATCGTCGCAAGACGGCGCACCAGTGGGGAGTAATGGCGTTCTACCGCGATACCGAGATCGACCGCCTCGCCGCCCGGCGCCACTGCCGGATCTGACAAGTCCTGGCCTGCGCAAAACCCCCGCCCGGCTCCGTTGAGCAGCAGGCAGCGCACTGATTTGTCGCCATCGATCCAGTCGAGCGCTGCGCTCAGTTCCTCATGCATCTGGACCGTAAAGCTGTTGAGCCGGTCCGGACGGTTCAGCGTGATGCGTGCCACGCCTCCTTCGATCGCCAGCGCGATGGTCTCGAATTCCATCCGTCTCTCCCACTCTCGAATCGCTTGAGTTAAATTAACTGCCCAGACGGTTAATTATTGGCAAGCGGCTTTTTTGCCGATAGCTGTGGCGATGAATCGAGATTGGAACTGGGAGTAAGAGATGGAGGCGGACGCCCAAGCGAGTGATGGGGGCAATGCCGCGCTCGCACTGAATGTAGCGCAGGCCCTGTTCTCGCGTGAAGGCACCGGACCGGCGTGGGGTTTGCGGGTCGTGGCGCCGCCCGGTCCGGCTATTCCCAGATCGGCGACAACGCCCTTGCCTATGCCTGCAACAGCCGTAACGCGGCCAGCATCGCGCAATCGGCGTGGATCATTTTCCTCGTTCCGGCAAGCGCCGTCGAGGTTCTGCTGGCCTAGGCGCAGGAAGACGCGACTAGCGGGCGCAGCGGGATCTACCGCGTGACGGTGCGCGCGAAAGACCACCAGCACGTTATCGCGCAGTCTAAGGCCCTTCGCGCACGGGCGGCAGGGAGGTAATTGCGGGGCTGGAATATGTTCATTGACCAGTCGGTCAATGAAAGTTAGCCAACGTGATCAGAGGGAATCAGCAGATGTACACGACTGAACTTGGCAAGGTTTCGCCGCTTCAGGACGGCGCGCAGGAAGATCCTGAGCGCCTCGCTGCGTTCGAGACGCGCGTTGCCGCCGATGAATTCGTTGAGCCGAAAGACTGGATGCCCCAGGCCTATCGCCGCACCCTGGTGCGCCAGATCTCGCAGCACGCACATAGCGAGATTGTGGGAATGCTCCCCGAAGGCAACTGGCTGACCCGTGCGCCGAGCCTGCAGCGCAAGGCGATCCTGCTGGCAAAGATTCAGGACGAAGGCGGCCACGGCTTGTACCTCTACTGCGCGGCCGAAACGCTTGGCACCAGCCGCGAGGAAATGATCGACGCACTGCATTCGGGGCGCGCCAAGTATTCAACCATCTTCAACTATCCGACACTTAACTGGGCGGATATTGGCGCGATCGGCTGGCTGGTCGATGGCGCGGCGATCATGAATCAGGTGCCGCTGCAGCGCACCTCCTATGGCCCTTATGCCCGCGCGATGGTGCGGATATGCAAGGAGGAAAGCTTCCACCAGCGTCAGGGCTATGACCTGTTGCTGGCACTGGCGAAAGGCACGGCGGCGCAAAAGGCGATGTCACAGGATGCGCTCAATCGCTGGTGGTGGCCAGCCTTGATGATGTTTGGCCCGCCGGATGAAGACTCGCCCAACAGCGCCCAGTCGATCCGCTGGCGAATCAAGCGTGAGACCAACGACCAACTGCGCCAGAAGTTTGTCGATGCGACGGTCCCGCAGGCCGAATTGCTCGGCCTCACTATCCCTGATCCTGATCTCAACTGGAACGAGCAGCGCGGCCACTACGACTTTGGCGCGATCGAATGGGACGAGTTCTACGCCGTCGTGCGCGGCGAAGGGCCGACCGCCAAGGAACGCATCACTGCGCGCCGCGACGCTTGGGCCAATGGCGCCTGGGTGCGTGAGGCTGCTGCCGCATTCGAGGCAAAGCGGGCCGCGCGTGTCGCCGCCTGATTATCGGGAGGATAGAATGTACGATTGGCCGCTCTGGGAAGTTTTCATTCGTGCCCGCGGTGGGCTTGACCATCGCCACGCGGGATCAGTACACGCGCCTGATGCGCACATGGCGCTGCGCCATGCACGCGACACCTATACCCGCAGGCTCGAAGGGGTTAGCATTTGGGTCGTGCGCTCCAGCGATATCGTCGCCTCTGATCCGGCGCAGGACTATTCGATGTTCGAGCCTGCCGCCAGCAAGATCTACCGCCACCCGACATTCTACGTGCTTCCTGAAGCCGTGGACCATATGTGAGGCCCTGCGATGGAGTATTCCTTATTCCGCGCATTGACGCAGCTTGGCGATGACAGCCTGATCTTGGGCCAGCGCCTCTGTGAGTGGTGCGGCCACGGTCCCACGATTGAGGTGGACCTTGGCCTGTCCAACCTTGCGCTAGACCTAATCGGGCAGGCGACCATGTTGTTGGACTATGCCGGTGAATTGGAAGGTGGCGGCCGCGATGCCGATGCCTTGGCCTTCCACCGCAACGCCGAGCAGTTTGCTAACTGCCTGCTGGCCGAGCAGCCCAATGGCGATTTCGCCCGCACGGTGGTGCGCCACCTGCTTTTCGCCACCTATGCCAGCGCGCTATACGAGGCGCTGACGGCATCCCCCGATGCGCGCCTCGCCGAAATCGCAGCAAAGGCGGTAAAGGAACTGCGCTATCACGCTGATTTCGCCGCCGACTGGGCGGAGCGATTGGGCGATGGCACCGAGGAAAGCCGCGCGCGCATGGCAGAAGCGCTCGATTGGCACTGGCGCTTCGTCAATGACCTGTTCCACGATGATCGGGATTGGGCGGCCTGTGCTGCGCGCGGCCTGGTGCCGCTGCGTCAATCCTTGCGCTATGGCTTCGAACGCGATGTCTCGGCTATTCTTGAACGGGCTGGACTGGCGCTGCCGCGCAAGGTCTGGCCTATCGTTGGCGGACGCAGCGGGCAGCATAGCGAGCACCTTTCGGTGCTCTTGGCGACGATGCAGGTCCTGCCCCGCGCTCATCCCGAAGCGGTCTGGTAGATCGCGTGCCCCTGCCAAGCGACCTTGCCGGGCGGATTGCCGCGATACTCGCCGATGTGCCTGATCCCGAGATACCGGCTGTGTCGATTATCGACCTGGGCATCGTACGCGAGGTCGGTGGTGATGATGGCGCGGCATGGGTCGCGCTGACTCCGACCTATAGCGGCTGCCCGGCAACCAGTGCGATCGGACGTGCGGCTCGGGATGCGCTCGATGCGGCGGGGCTGGAAGGGGTCTCGATCCGCATCGTGCTTTCACCCGCCTGGTCAACTGCGATGATCACGCCCCAGGGTCACGATAAGCTGCGCCGCTATGGCATCGCCCCGCCAAGTGCGACGGGTGAGAGCGGCCCCTGCGCCTGCCCGCGTTGCGGCTCGCTGAGTACCCACGAAATCTCACGCTTCGGCTCAACCCCGTGCAAGGCGCTGTGGCAGTGCGATGCCTGCCTTGAGCCTTTCGATCGTTTCAAGTGTCACTAGGATAGCCGATGTCGACCACGTTCCACTGCCTTTCGATCAGCGAAGTTCGCCAGGAAACCGCCGATGCGATCACTGTACGGTTTGCCGTGCCGGACGCGCTGGCGGGCAGCTTCCGGTTTATACCCGGCCAGCACCTGACGCTGCGCGCGGAGGTGGCAGGCGAGGATCTTCGCCGTAGCTATTCGCTCTGCTCCACCCCTGGCGACAAGGAGCTGCAAATTGCGATCAAGCGCGTTGCGGGCGGCCGGTTTTCGAACTGGGCGGCCGATGCCCTTAAGGCCGGTGCAATGCTGGAAGTCATGCCCCCGGCTGGTGCCTTCGGCTGGACTTTCAATAGCCAGCGGCGAGTGCAATATGCCATGTTCGCCAGCGGATCGGGGATCACCCCGATCCTTTCGCTGCTGAAAGCCGGTCTTGCCGCCGAACCCGCGAGCCATTTCGCGCTGTTCTACGGCAACCGCGATACGGCGGGGATTCTTTTCCTCGAAGAGCTGGCACAGCTCAAGAACCGCTACCTTGACCGGTTCGAGATCCATCACTTCCTCTCGCGCGAGGACGACGAGCTGGAGCTGCTGAACGGGCGCATCGACCGGGCGAAAATGGCCGAAATCCTCGCCCACGTGTTGCCGGCCTCGGCCATTGACGCCGCCTTCATCTGCGGTCCCGGAGCGATGATGGACGCGGTCGAGGGGGCACTGGTTGAGTCTGGCTTGGATGCTGGCCAGATCAGGAGCGAACGCTTCAGTGCGGACGAATTGAGCGCAGCGCGGCGCGAGCAAGTGGAACGACTTGAACGGCAAGCCGCGGGCAAGTCGATCAAGGTCACGATCAACGGCAAGCGCCGCGCGCTGACTTATGATCCGACGCTCGAATCCATTCTGGAAAACACCCGGGCGGCTGGCCTTGCTGCGCCGTTCTCGTGCAAGGCTGGAGTCTGCGCCACATGCCGCGCGCGGGTGGTGGAGGGCCAGGTTGAGATGATCCGCAACTTCGGCCTTACTGCCGACGAGTTGGAGCGTGGCTATGTCCTTACTTGCCAGGCCATCCCGTTGTCCGACGATGTCGAGATCGACTTCGACGCCTGAATGAAAGTCAGTTGGCCGGCGGAATGACCATGTCAAAGGCCATATCCGCAATCTGGGCATAGGTCAGCGCCCCGTCGGCGCGGAACCAGTTGCTTGTCCAGTTGATTGTGCCGAACAGCAGCATGGTCTGCGCTCGCGCCTCGACCGGATCGTCGAACCTGCCGGGCAGGGCGGCGGTAAGCAACGATTGCACCGCGTCGACGATTTTTCGCTGCGTCTCCACGATGTCACGGCGGCGCTCGGCGGGCAGGTTGTCGAGTTCGTTTAGCAACACCTTCTGTCGGTCGGCCGCGCCGACGTAATGCATCAAGAAGCGGTGTAACAATGCGCGCAGGCTTTCACGCGGCGGCAAGCCAGTGGCGGTTACCGCCGCGACGTCTTCCAGTAGCAGGTCGACGTGCGAGGACATTACCGCGAATAGCACGTCTTCCTTCGACGGGTAATAATGATAGAGCAGAGACTTCGATGCGCCGCAGGCGCGGGCGATGTCCATCACCGACGTGCCCAGGAATCCCTTTTGCGCGAACAGGGCGGAAGCGTGATCGAGGATCGCTTCCTTGCGGTCTTCGAAATCAGCGGCCTGGGTTCTGGCCATTGGCGGGCTCTTCCTGCTTATCAAGTGTGCTCCTATCCCGACTAAGCGTTCAGGCGGCAAGGTCAAGTCGCAGCACGGTAATGTCAATGCATACGCACCGCGTTGACGGCTAGGGTTTGAAAGGTAGGGCGAGGCGATAATTCGCTTTGGTACTGTGAGGGTAGCTTCACGAAAGCACGCCGAGCCCTCAGGTCGCGATTTGATGCTGCAGCGGAGGTCGCAACATTCCATTCCGCCATGGCAGCGGGTCAGAAGGTTCGCATGGCTTGTCTGGAGACCCGGTGACGCTGCAGGTTGAATGTTTAGTTGATTGCTGAGTGGGCGGTGACGTGATGTCGTGGACGACCTCCGCACCAGCGTAGCTGTGGCTTGATGTTACCCGTTGAGTTCGAACGACAGCAAATTTTTAAAGCGAAAAGCGTCTAAAAAACTAGGGGCTGTTCAGGCAGACGGTTCTTAAGAACTGAAAACGTTACCAAACATCCCGCGCCCAAGATCCTGTCGCGTGTGGTGGCAATCATGCTGTTGCGCAGAGGTGTTGAAGCCCTACTGGCTGGAGGGAGCGTCAGCGAGGCAACTGCAAGTGCTCTCGAAGAATGGCATCCGCAGTCCAAATTGCTTGCCAAGTTTCTACCCTGCCGAGGTCAGCTGCCTCGATGCGTTCGGGCCACCGGTCCTCAATCAGGCGATGCAAGCTTTCCCATCTACCATCATCAAGCAGGAATCGAGAGTCGATCGCCGCCAATCCCACTGCCTCCGTTTGCACGCGCAGCCGCAAACAAGCAGGCCCTCCGCCGTTTCGCATCGACTCGCGTACATCGATCACTTCCAGTTTTTCGACCGGTCCTCCGCCAGACACAAAGCGACGGAGCCATCGTCGCACCGAATCGCATTCCTGGGTTTCGGTCGGGACAATGAGCGCCATTCCCCCTGCGGGCAAAGTGACCAATTGCGAGTTAAACAGATAGGAACCGACAGCGTCCCCCAGCGACACCTGATCAGCTGGCACCTCTATGATTACGCAGCCAGGAATGTTCTCCTGGATGAACGCGTAGACGCTCTCCTTGTCCTCGAAGGCCTGTTCATGTGCGAGAAGCACATGTTCATTTGCTACAGCCACTACGTCATTGTGGAAGGCCCCAGCCTCGATTGCCAATGCACTCTGGCGGGCCAGCAAAGTCCGCCGGCTATCGAGCCCGTGAAGGCGCGCGATTGCCTGAGATGCACGGCGGTCCTGCCTTGCCGGAAAGCCATGAGCCTTGCGTTCACCAAAGACGAGGATCTCAATCCCTGGGGCCCCGTGCTGCGGCGCCATCCGCATGTGATTGGCTGCCCCTTCGTCGCCGAAGCAGGCTGGGATGGGCTCGTGAACTGCGAAATGGCGCTGATCGACAAAGATGTGGCGCAGCGTGTCCAAGGTTTCTCGCCACTCCATCGAACGGTGCGGCATCGTCGCGAGATTCGCCACGGTCAGGTGGCAACGGCCATCGGAGGTGTCCGGTGCGGGCGAGACAGTCGCGGCATTGGCCGTCCACATGGCGGAAGCGGACATGGCATTGGCCAGCAAGGCTGGATCCTCTGCCCACGCCGCTGCGCAAACTTTTTCGTCAGTTCCCTTGAAGCCTAGCCGACGGAGGAACCAGGTGTCGGGACGCCTCTGAGGAGGCAGAAACCCCTGATGCAAGCCAAGATCCATGAGCCTGCGCATCTTGTTTAGGCCTTGCAAGGCGGCCTGACGAGGAAAGGAAACCAACCCTGAGTTTTGGTGGCTGGCAAGATTGCCGAAGCTGAGGCCGCCGTAGTTGTGGGATGGACCAATCAGCCCATCGAAGTTGATCTCGAAAAACCCCCTCATGGGCGATTGAGTCCCTTCATTTCGATCGGAACAAGGTCCGACGTCTCGAGGCTGGCGACCGGCCAGGCGACATAGTCCGCTGCATAGAAGGCACTGGGACGGTGATTCCCCGAGGCGCCGATTCCGCCGAACGGTGCGCTGGAGGCAGCTCCGTTGGTCGGGCGGTTCCAGTTTACCACGCCTGCCCTGCTATTCTGCCAGAATCGCCGATAGAGCGCTTCATCGCCGCCGACGAGGCTCGCAGCGAGGCCGAACCTAGTATCATTGGCTACCGCCATCGCAGCGTCGAAATCCGTCACACGCAGGATCTGCAACAGGGGGCCGAAATACTCCTCGTCCACGACTTTTGTTCCGGTCACATCAACAATCGCAGGTGTGAGGAAAGGCTTATCCTCGACCAGCCGTTGAAGAGGCACGATGGTTTTTGACGATCGCGCGGAAAGGCCGCGCGCAGCCGCCAGCAGGCGGTCAGCAGCAGCGTTGTCAATCACCGGCCCCATGAAAGGCTCCGGATCATCGAACGGCGCCCCAATCCTCATTTGCCGAGTGAGTTCGACCAGGCGGTCTACCAAAGCATCTGCCTGCGCCTGTCTTACGATCAGCCGCCGAGCGCAGGTGCATCGTTGTCCCGCTGACAAGAACGCCGACTGAATGACAATGCTGGCCGCTGCAGACAGATCGTCCGCGTCCCAGACTATCAGAGGGTTATTACCGCCCATTTCCAAGGCCAGAATTTTGTGCGGTGTTTCGGCAAACTGCCTGGCGAGCGCCGCACCGGTGGTCGCCGAACCAGTGAACAGGAGTCCGTCAATGTCTGGG
The DNA here is from genome assembly GCF_001014975.1 of Novosphingobium sp. MD-1. Taxonomy (GTDB): domain Bacteria; phylum Pseudomonadota; class Alphaproteobacteria; order Sphingomonadales; family Sphingomonadaceae; genus Novosphingobium. The sequence goes on from NZ_BBXA01000030.1 coordinate 453,125, forward strand.
TGAGAGGCGAGGTCCCGACCCGTTTCCGAATTTCCCTGGACGACCTGCAGCACTTTATCGGGCAGGCCTGCCTCGCACCAGAAGTCGGCCAGCAATTCACCCGTCGCCGGGGTAAACTCGGAGGGCTTGAAGACGATGGTGTTTCCAGCCAACAGGGCGGGGACGATGTGGCCGTTAGGCAAGTGGGCAGGAAAGTTATACGGCCCGAGTACGGCGAGGACCCCATGTGGTTTGTGGCGCACCGCCTGCTGGACACCTTGAACCTGCCCCTCACGATCTCCCGTTCGCGTGATGTATGCTTCGACCGAAATCTCGACCTTGGCTGCGACGCTTGCGACCTCCGATTCTGCTTCCCAGTATGGTTTTCCGGTCTCCCGCGAGATGACTGTCGCTAGTTTGGCCCCATTTCGCAGCACGACCTCACGGAAAGCCTCGGCTACGCGTACACGCTCAGCGAAAGTGGTCTGAGCCCAGCCGCGCAACGCATCTCGCGCCATTCTTACGGTCGCATCTGTCCGTCCGATCGGACCTTGCCAGACAAGCTCGCCGGTACAAGGATCGAACGATAGAAGTTCAGAATTCGACATGGGCTACCTCTTCCCCAACCTCGGCAAACCGCTCCCCCTGGCGTGTAAGACCAGCAGGATCGCTGCTCGTGTGATCAACCCAGCAACGAAAGTCCCTTCCGCTACCCTTTGACATTAGGGCTGGCCGTCCTTTCGGCTGATTGCCGAGAGACGCGACGACCCCGCATTCCCGATCCGCTATCGCCTTCAAGTCCGACGCGCGGCATTCCACAACCGGACCTGCATCGAAGATGTCGACGTGTTCTGTCAGCCTGAAGCCTTCGTTCATCAGCAGCTTAAGGGCGGGTGCGCTCGATTCATGGACCTTGCCGATGAGCGGGCGCACGGGTTGCGGAAGCATCGAGACGTAGATGGGGTACTTCGGCATGAGGTCAGCAATGAATTGGTTGCCGTTAATGCCGCCATATCGGTCAGCCTCGGCGAGGGGCATGTGGAAGAAGTTGCGCCCCACGCTATCCCAGAAGGGAGTTGAGCCGTTCGGTGCGACCCAGCCGCGCAGCTCAGCCATGATGCGACAGCTGAACCGGTTAGGGAACTGGCCTATCAGCATGTAGCGGCTGCGGGCAAGCAGACGGCCGGTGCCATTTGCCCTGCAGGCGGAGTGCAGGAACAGGCCGCCCACTTCGGTGGCTCCCCCGAAGTCATTGCTCAAATGCAGCATGTCCTCGCAATAGCGCTGCCCGAGCTCCCTGCTGTGGTGGACGATCTGCGTGAGGCGATAGGTGTAGAAGGGCCAAGTCTGGCCCACCTTGCTGAATAGGCAGGCGGTGCCTGCAATGCTGCCTGTGCCATCATCCAATACCAGCAGATACAGTTCATTTTCTGGTTGTGCGATGTCGCGATCGAATGCGTCGATGGAACGCTCTATGCGTTCGCCAAGAGCTTTTCGGTTCGGAGGCAGGTTGGTCATGCCTTCGTCCGCACTCTCAGCGAGCATGAGCAGGCCATCGAGGTCGTCTAGCCTGGCGGGTCTTACATGCCAGTTCGAAGTTTGTAGATCCCATACCATTCGGCGGATGTTGCAGAATATTCGCCGCATGTGTAGCGTGATTGATCGGACGCGACCGCAGAATATTTGGCGAGATGATGCAACCAGTGACAATCGATGCGGTCGACCGACGCATCCTCGAAGCGCTCAGAAATGATGCCCGAATCACGAATAGCCGCCTTGCGGGCCTGGTTGGGCTTTCGCCCTCTGCCTGCTTGGCACGGCATAAGCGACTGGAAAAGCTTGGCGTAATTACAGGATACCGGACCGAGATCGCACTAGCCCTGATCAGGCCAAGCATCCGGGTAATGATCGAGATGCGTCTGGCACGTCACTCGACCGATGATTTTAGGCACCTCGAGATGCTGTTGAGAGAAGATAATCGTGTGCTCGAAGCAGCTGAAATCAGCGGAAAAATGGATTACTATGCCTCGCTTTGCTTGCGAGACATGAATGAGTTGCGTGATTTCATAGACAATCTCACCGGAAAGGCACCGGTTATCGAGGCTGTCAACTCATTCGTAGTCCTACACATGGCGAAAAGTCCAATCGTCCCCCCGCTTGAATAGGACGGTGTAGCTCGGCAGTGGAGATAGTATACGGACTCTGGGGCCACCGATAATTACGCTCAACAATGTGCGAAAGTACTGACGACGGGCTGGGAACGTCGATTCCAGGTTTTTCCCTGAATGGGGTAAAGCTGGCGACAAAGATCACGCTCTAGGCTCAGGACCCATCGATCGGCAGGCAACGATATGATTCAGGCTCCGCGAGGAGACTGAGCACGAGTGACCTATATTGGCTGACGGACGAGAAAATGGCGCGTCTGTTGCCGTGTTTTCTCAAGAGCCACGGCAAGTCACGGTCCGACGACCAACGGGTGCTGGGCGGGATCATCATAGTCAACCGGACCGGACTGCGCTGGCGGGATGCACCCAGAGAATACGGGCCGCACAAGACATTGTATAACCGCTGGAAGCGGTGGGGCGAAATGGGCGTGTTCACTCGGATGATGGAAGGCCTGTCCGCCCAGAGGGCCGAGCCGCAGACCGTCATGATCGACGCGACCTATCTCAAGGCCCACCGCACGGCGTCCAGCCTTGGGGTAGAAAGGGGATCTCAGGCGTCTGATCGGACGGACCAAGGGCGGCCTGAACACCAAGTTGCATCCCGTGACTGATGCCAAGGGCCGCCCTTTCAGCTTCTTCATCACGGCCGGCCAGCACAGCGATTACGCCGGTGCAGCGGCCTCGCTCGACGATTTGCCCAAGGCCAAGTGGATGCTCGCCGGCCGTGGCTATGACGCGGACTGGTTCGGAGATGCGCTGGGGCTGCCATCAAACCTTGCATTCCGGGGCGAAAATCCCGATTTCTGCCCCTCGAATACGACAAGAGGCTGAACAAACGGCGTAACCGCATCGAGATCATGTTCGGCCGCCTGAAGGACTGGCGCCGCGTGGCAACGCGCTACGACCGCTGCCCAAACGTCTACTTCTCCGCTCTCGCACTGGCGGCCACCGTACTCTCCTGGCTACGATCAGCAAGTCATCGTGTAATTGCGGCTGCTTCCCTCGGACCTCGGTTGAGGCGCACACTTCTGGTTGTCGAATCCTGAAGGAAGGAAGCAGCCATGTAGCATTATGCCGGACTGGACCTGTCGATGGAAAGCACGCAGGTCTGTATCGTTGGCGAAAATGGTCGGAAGCTCGTGTCGGAGAAGGTCGAGAGCACTCCGGAGGCTTTGGCCGCGATGCTCGAACGATACTGTCCAATCGAGCGGGCGGTGCTTGAGACGGGGCGAATGTCGCCGGCAATCTGCTTGGGCCTGCGCGAACTGGGCGTTGCAGTGGTGTGCATTGATGCTCGCCAGGCGCACCAGAGCCTCAAGGCAATGAAGGCGAACAAGACCGATCCGCACGATGCCGCCGGGCTCGCACAGTTGGCACGCACCGGCTTCTACAAGGAGGTGCACGTCAAATCTCCGGCAGCGCATGGGGTGCGCAGCGTGATCACCGCGCGAAGCCATCTGGTGGAAGCGCGTGTCCGGCTCGACAACATGATCCGCGGTCTTTGCGCCACGTTCGGCTATCGCCCCGGGGCTGGGCAAGGGAAGGCATTCCTCGAGAGGATCATGCAGGCGGCACACATCCCGGGCCTTGGCGATGCAATCACATCCTTGCTGGCGGTGCGCGCGGAGTTGGTCGAGCAGATCAAGGAAATGGACCGGCGACTGCGCATCATCACCAGCCAGTCACAGGCCTGCGAAATCCTGATGACCATACCGGGCGTCGGCGTTCAGACCTCAGCCGCCTTCGCCGCTGCAGTGGATGAAGCAGGACGCTTCCGACAATCACGCGATGCCGGCGCCTATTTTGGTCTCGTGCCTCGACGCCATCAGTCGGGCGAGCTCGATTGGACAGGCCGGATCACCAAGCAAGGGGATGGGACCGTGCGCAAGCTGCTCTACGAAGCTGCCAACTCGATCCTCACTCGGAGCCGTGAGACCTTCGCCCTGAAAACTTGGGCCATGAAGATCGCCAAGCGTCGCGGCTTGAAGAAAGCCCGTGTCGCACTCGCCCGTCGGCTCGCGGTCATCATGCATGCCATGCTGCGCGATGGCACTTTGTTCCAGGCGTGAGGTAGGGTAGAACCTGTTTGCCAGCGGTGAAGCGTCAAAGCTGATCCGAGGGCGGTGTCCCGAGAGGGAACGCAGGGACGAACGATCTGCGAAGGTAGTCAGATGGGCTGCAAAGCCCGCTTCGAGTCAATGCAACGTTCGCCTCCGTGAGACCCGATATAGCACGACCAGGCTTCGGCCGGGCCAGTGCGGACAGATCCATGAAACCCTCAAGGGATCGGCACCGCCAAGCTCTGCAATTACAGATCCTGAGCCTAGAGGCGATTTGGGCGACGCTCCAGCCGAGCCGTGAACCAATTATGGGCCCTTGAATTTGTCACGAATGGACGACGAGAATTGCAGGTTAGCACACCGCCAGACGGTTCATACTCATCCGCTGGCATCCAAAAAATTTGGGGGCAAATCTGGGGGCGTAAATGGATTATTAAATAGAAAAAAGATGATAATTCAATGCAAAAGGCAACAATCTCGAATCCCACCCTCTCCGCCAAGTTTCCGTTCCCGCCGGTTCGTATTTCGGATGCTTCGCCTAGCTCGCGCCAATGTCCCGGGCGACGCGGCGCAGGGCGGGCAGCAGGCGTGCGCGCAGATCGGCCATGGAAACGCGCGCGGCCTGGGTGCCGATGTTGAGCGCGGCGATGGTGACGCCCGAACGGTTGTGCACCGGAACCGCGATCGAGCGCAGCCCCGGCTCCAGTTCCTGATCGACGATGGCATATTCCTGTTCCGCGACGTTGCGGAAAATCTCCAGCAGCGTGGCCGGATCGGTTTGGGTGCGGCCGGTCAATGGGGCGATCGCGGACGTGCGCAGATAGGCCTCCTGTTCCGCGCGGGGCAGGGCGGAGAGCAGGACGCGGCCCATCGAGGTGGCATAGAGCGGCAAACGGCTGCCCACGCGCAGCGAGATCGACATGATGCGGCTCGCTTCGGCGCGGGCGACGTAATAGACTTCGCCTTCCTCCAGCACGCCCAGCGAACAGGATTCGTGGATGTCGTCGCGCAACCGGTCGAGCAGGGGCTGCGCGCGCTGGGCCAGCGTGTTGGACGATAGAAAGGCATAGCCCAGAGCCAGCGCCTTGGGGCGGAGCGTGTAGCGGCTTTCGTCGCGCGCGGCATAACCCAGGCGGACCAGCGTGTGCAGGCAGCGCCGAACCGCCGGGCGGCTCAGCCCGGTCAGGCGACTCGCCTGGGCGATGGTCATCGGTCGCTGTTCGTCAGCGAAGCAGCGCAGCACCGCGAGTCCACGCGCCAGCGACATCATGAAATCCGGATCGTTCTCCTGCGGCGTTTCCACGCGGCTGCTCCCGATTTGTAAACGATAATCGTACAATATACCGTTTATCGGTTGACTCAAGCCATCACTGGGCACGAAGTGCGGCCCATGCCGTGCCGGTGCACGCGCGCTGCGGGAGAATGGCGGTGATCGACAAGTCGGTGGCTTCGGTGCGCGCGGCAGTGGCCGATATCGGCGATGGCGCGTCGGTGATGATCGGCGGCTTCGGTACAGCCGGCATGCCGGACGAACTGATCGAAGCGCTGATCGATCGTGGCGTGGGCGACCTTACCATCATCAACAACAACGCCGGCAATGGCGAGACCGGGGTGGCCGCGCTGATCAAGGCCGGGCGCGTGCGCAAGATCATCTGCTCGTTCCCGCGCCAGTCGGATTCGCATCATTTCGACGCGCGTTACCGCGCCGGGGAAATCGAGCTGGAACTGGTGCCGCAAGGCAACCTTGCCGCGCGGATCCAGGCGGCCGGGGCCGGGCTGGGCGCGATCTTCACGCCCACCGGCTATGGCACGCTGCTGGCCGAAGGCAAGGAAACGCGCCGGATAGACGGGCGCGATTATGTGCTGGAATATCCGATCCACGCCGATTTCGCGCTGATCAAGGCGCACCGCGCCGATCGCTGGGGCAACCTCGTCTATCGCAAGACCGCGCGCAACTTCGGCCCGATCATGGCGATGGCGGCGCGTACCGCGATCGTCCAGGTCGACGAGATCGTGCCGCTGGGATCGCTGGACCCGGAAACGGTGGTGACGCCGGGGATCTTCGTCCAGCGCGTCGTTGCGCTTGGGGCCTCTGTCGCGCGCGCGGCTTGAACGGAAGGAAGCAAGCATGAAGCGTCTCGACCGCGATGCGATGGCCGCAAGGGTGGCCCGCGACATCCCCGAAGGGGCCTACGTCAATCTTGGCATCGGCCTGCCGACCCGCGTGGCCGATTTCCTGCCGGTCGACCGGGAGGTGGTGCTCCAGAGCGAGAACGGGTTGCTCGGCATGGGGCCGGCGCCTGCGGCCGGGGACGAGGACCCGGAACTGATCAACGCGGGCAAGCAGCCGGTCACGCTGCTGGCGGGCGGCGCGTTCTTCCACCATGCCGACAGCTTCGCGATGATGCGCGGCGGACATATCGACATCTGCGTGCTGGGCGCGTTCCAGGTCTCGGTGCATGGCGATCTCGCCAACTGGCACACCGGCGCGCCGGGAGCGATTCCGGCGGTGGGCGGGGCGATGGATCTCGCCATCGGCGCCAAGCGCACGTTCGTGATGATGGACCTGCTGACGCGCGAGGGGCAGAGCAAGCTGGTCGAGGCGTGCAGCTATCCGCTCACCGGCCTCGCCTGCGTATCGCGCATCTATACCGACCATGCCGTGTTCGATGTGGGGCCGGAAGGGGCCTCGGTCGTGGAGATGATCGACGGGCTCACGCTCGATGCCTTGCAGGGGCTGACCGGCGTGCCGCTGCGCATGGATGCCTAGCGCACCCGTCTCCGGAACCAGAACGTCCACACCGCCAGGCTGCCCAGCAGCGCCAGGCCGAGTCCCACGAGGGTCATGACCAGCCGGTAGGCAAGGCCGCCGACCTTGGCGGCGTGGAGCGGATACACCTGGTTGAACATCCGTGCGCCGGCGGGCAGGTCCAGCGCATCGCGCGAGCCCAGCATACGGCCCGTCGCGGCGTCGAACCATACCATTGACCGGCCGTTGGGCAGCCATTCGTCCGCCCGTTTCATGCGGATCGCGATGGGATCGCCGGGCTTGCGGGGCAGGGAAAGGATGCGCAGGCGCGCGTCGGGAAACCGCGCTTGCGCCTGTTCGATCATTGCGTGCCAGTCCGGCCGCGCGGCGAGAGGGCCGCTGGCGAGTTTGGGCGGCTTCAGGGAAGCCTCGATCGCGGAGGGCGGGGAGAAGGGCCAGAGCACCAGTCCGGCGACGGGCCGGAACACCATCATCGTTCCCGTCAGCGTTGCCAGCAGCAGCAATGGCGCGATCACGATGCCCAGATCGCGGTGATGCCACAGGATGGCGGCGCGCGACAGGCGCGAAGGCAGCAGCCGCCAGCGAAACGTCCGGCGTGTCCGCCACCACAGGATCGTGCCCGAGACGACGAAGAAAACGCCGGCCAGCCCCGTGATGCCGATTACGGTTTCCCCGGCGTCCCCGGAGAACAAGTGGTGGTGCAGGTCGAACAGCCAGAGTTCGGGCCGCTGCCACTGGCTGTCCCAGCGGGTAACAATGTGCCCCGATTGATCGGCATAGGCGCCGGCATCGCCGCGACCGCGCAACTGTATCAGCCCGAACCGTTCGCTGGCGTAGATCAGCGCTTCTCCGCCGCGCGGGGCCGGCAGCAGCCGTCCGGTTGCCAGCGCGATCCGGGCGGGATCGCTCACCAGCGCATCGCCGGCGTGGGGCAGGGCGATCCAGTCCTCCTTGTGGACCAGGATCGCGCCCGACAGGCCCAGCACGGCCAGCACCAGGCCGAGCAGGCCACCGGTCCAGCGGTGGAGCAGATCGAGCCACTTCATCGCGTCAGAACCGGTAGTCCCAGCCCAGCGTGAAGGCACGGCCGCGTCCCGCGAAGTAAAAGAAGTTGTCGGTCGGGCGCGTGGTATCGCTGGCGTAGTCGATATACTGCTTGTCGAACAGGTTCTGCACGCTCAGCGTCCATCCGCCGATCGCGGTCTGATAGCGCAGGCTCGCGTCGGTCAGGGTGTAGCCGCCGAAATCGTTGCGGGGATCGCGCGCAAGGCCCTTGAAGGTGCGGGCGAAATAGACCTGGGTCTGCACCCGCGCGCTGATCGGGCCGCGCACGTAGCTGGCGGCCAGGTTCAGGCGGTCGGGCGAGATGTTGGCGCCATCCAGATCGCTGTCGACCTTGCCGTCGTTGTTGGTGTCCGACCGGCCGATCAGGTGCGCGTAACCCAGCGACAGCTTCAGTCCGTCGATCGGCATCTGCACGCCGAGATTCAGCTCCAGCCCCTGGATCTCGACGCGCTGGCGCTGCACGTCGAAGATCCCGTCCGGCCGCTGGACGAGAAGCTGGCCCTCCTTGCTGGTCGACCAGAAGTAGGTGACGCTGCCATCCAGCGGGCCGCGCTTTACCTCGATCCCGATCTCCCGGTTGTTGGACACGATCGGCCTGATGTTAAGATAGGTGTCGATCGCGATCCCCGGCTTGTTGATGGCGCGGGTAACCCGGCCGACATCGGGGACGGTGAAGCCTTCGGCATAACTCGCATAGGCGCGGATGCCGGGCCAGGGTTCGATGATCACGCCGCCGTTGAGCAAGGCATCGGAAAAGCGCGGGCTGCCGCCTTTCACGAACGTGCGGTTGGAGGTGGCGAGCGTGGTGAAATCGTCGATGGTGATCCGCACATCCTCGTAGCGGACGCCCCCCGCAAATCGCAGCTTGCCATCCAGCAGCTTCAGGTTGAGCTGGCCGAACGGTGCGAAGCTGCGGAAATCGGTTGGCGGCACCCAGACGCGGTTGGTGGCGATCAGGCGCTGTTCGGTCTTGTCCCACAGGGCATCGAAACCGACGATCGCGGTCAACGCCTCGAAGCCGGGCACCGGCCGTTCGTAGCTGATTTTGCCGCCGATCTTGCGCGACCGGTTCTGCGACTGGTCGAACAGGGTGCCGACCGGCGCGATCAGCGCGTCCTGGAATGTAGCCTGCGGCGTGGGCTCTCCGCCGAAGGTGTCGCGGCTGCGGTTGAAGAACACCTGGCTGACGAAGTTGCCGCCCCACAACGCCGTGTCGGTGATCGACAGCGCCACGCTTTCCGTGCGGTTGGCGGCAGGCTTGCCGGGGGGTGTGCCGGGCGTGGCGCTGGTCGGCAGGCCGGCGGCGCGGTTGCCCTGCACGGCCACGTAGTCGCCATCGCCCTTCAGTTCGTAGCGGCTGGCGATCAGGTCGATCCGCCCGGTCGAGGACAAGGCGTAGCCAAACCGCCCGAACAGCGAGAGCGTGCGCGAATCCTGCGTTTCGCCTTGCGTCAGGTTGATGCCGGTGCGGCGTCCCTTTCCGTCATAGAACACGCCGCGCTTGTCGTAGGTGGCGCCCACTGTCGCGTCGAAACGTCCCGCCTTGTATTGCAGCAACCCCGCGACCTTGCCGCCGAAGCCATCGCTTTCGAAGCCGTCGCCGCTGGTTCCCTGCACCAGCACCCGGCCGCCCAGCCCATCGGCCTGGGGTGCGCCGACGGTTACCTGGTTGACGATTCCGCCGGTGCCGCCGATGCCCTGCAGCGCGTTCGAGCCGTAGATTACTTCCACCCGGTCGACGAAGAAGCCGTCGATGGTGAAGCCGTCGCGGCTGCCGTCGCGCAGCGGCGTGGATTGGGGAATGCCGTTGATGGCATAGAGCGGCGAACGTCCGCGCAGCGTTTCGCCCGCCCCGGAGAGCTTCTGCCGCGTGGGCGAGAACGACGGGATCAGCGTGGCGACAGCATCGGTGACCGAACCGGATATGGCTATCTGCTGTTCCAGAGAAGCCTTGTCGATCACCTCCACGGTGAGGGGCAGGGCATTGGGCGGAAGGATCGTGCGCGCGGCCGTAACAACGATCTGGGTGTCGTCGGGTTCACCACCGGTTTCCGCGGACGCCGTTTGCGGCAGCGATAGCGTCCCTCCTGCCAAAGCGAGAACGGAAACTTTGAAACCTGCCTTGGCCCTGATCGACACCGTACTTGTCCCCCGTTTGGCTCGCGATGATCGAGGGGCGCGTTATCAATCTCGACTAAGTAATGCAACTCATTCGCATTAAAAAGAATCGACGCCCACGACACATCGCGGCCGCGGATGAGGCGGCCGTAGTGGCGGAGGTGGTGAAGGGGCGGGGGCTGGCCTGTGTGCTAGGTCGTAAACTCATAATCAGCAGGCTCGAGGTTTGAAGAAAAATGGCCCGGCGCAAGGAGGAGGGGTGAAGGAATATGTCGATATTTCAAGCCGCTCCGACGCTGCGCTGGGCCATTTTGGTCAAATCCCGGCGGGACGTCCAAATGGCTTCCATCTCGAACCGAAAGGCGCTTGCAAAGGCAACCAGCCTTCGCGGCGCGCATTTCGGCCCGATATGTTCGCCATTTGGACGCCTCGATCCTGCTGATTATGAGTTTACGACCTGATGCCACGATCGGCCGCGCCGGAGTTCAGCCGGTCCGTTCGCCCCAGACTTCGGATAGCAGCGAGAGCATTGCCGCCCAGCTCTGCCTGTCCGCGCTGGCATCATAGCCGATGGCCGGGATTCCACGCGCGTCACTGTCCGGATCGGTGAAGCCGTGCTTGGCGTGGGCGTAGGCATGAAAGTGCCAGTCGGCATGGGCGCCGTCCATTTCCTCCCAGAACGCCAAAACCTGCGGTCGCGGCACCAGCGGGTCCTTGTCGCCGTGGCAGATCAGGATGCGGGGGCGGATCGTGTCACCAGGTTGAGCCGGGCGCCCGGTCGCCAGGACGCCGTGGAAACTGACGACGACGTCCAGGTCTGCCCCGTCGCGCGCCAGTTCGAGCGCGGCCTGCCCGCCCATGCAGAAACCGATCGCGCCGACCGGCAGATCGGCGGCCGCCTCGTGCGCGCGCAGCGTGGCCACCGCCGCGGCGATGCGGTCGCGATAATGCCGCACATCGGCGCGCAAGGTTTCCGCCAGGGCGTGCGAAGCGGCGAAGTCAGCCACGGGCTGGCCGTAGAAGTCCGCGATCAGCGCCACGTAGCCGGCATCCGCCAGCATCTGCGCGCGCCGCTCCATCGGTGCGTTCACGTTCATGATCGTGGGAAAGAGCACGATCGCTCCGCGCGCCGGCCCCGCCGGCCGGGCAAGCCAGCCGGTGAGCACGGTATCATCGTGATGGTAGCGGACTTCCTCCAGCGCCATCGTCTTACTCCGGCAGGAAATCGGGAACGGAAAGATAGCGTTCGCCGGTATCGTAGTTGAAGCCCAGCACGCGGCTGCCGGCGGGAAGGTCCGGCAGCTTCTGCGCGATGGCGGCAAGCGTCGCGCCCGAGCTGATACCCACGAGCAGGCCTTCGACGCTGGCCGAACGGCGCGCCCATTCCTTGGCGTCGCCGGCATCGACCTGGATCGCGCCGTCAATCGACTGGGTGTGGAGGTTGCCGGGGATGAAGCCCGCGCCGATCCCCTGGATCGGATGAGGCGCCGGCTGTCCGCCGGAAATGACCGGCGAGAGCGCCGGCTCGACGGCATAGGCCTTCAGCGCGGGCCAGGTCTTCTTCAGTTCCTCGGCCGAACCCGTCAGGTGGCCGCCGGTGCCCACGCCGGTGATCAGCACGTCGATCGGCGTATCGGCGAAGTCCTTCAGGATTTCCTGCGCGGTGGTGCGGGCGTGGACGGCGACGTTGGCCGGATTTTCGAACTGCTGCGGAATCCATGCGCCCGGCGTTTCGGCAAGCAGCTGGTTCGCGCGTTCGATCGCGCCCTTCATGCCCTTTTCGCGCGGGGTAAGGTCGAATGTCGCGCCATAGGCGAGCATCAGCCGCCGGCGTTCGATCGACATCGATTCGGGCATGACGAGCACGAGCTTGTAGCCCTTCACTGCTGCCACCAGCGCCAGGCCGATACCGGTGTTGCCCGATGTCGGCTCGATGATCGTGCCGCCCGGCTTCAGTTCGCCGCGCTGCTCCGCATCCTCGATCATGGCCAGCGCGATGCGGTCCTTGATCGATCCGCCCGGATTGGTGCGCTCGGCCTTGACCCATACCTCGTGGTCCGGGAACAGGCGCGAAAGGCGAATGTGCGGCGTATTGCCGATGGTGGCGAGAACGCTGTCGGCTTTCATGGTTCAGGTTCCTTCCTTGACATGGTCCGCCTCGGCCTGTGCCGTCGGAGGGGGAGTTTCATATCTACGATACTGTGGCGCAAAGGTCCGCGCGTTTTTGAGTTCCGGGAACAGCACGGCCCACAGCGCGGTGATCGCGATCGCGCCCGCGCCGCCGAACACCACCGCGCCGGTGGCCCCGAGCAGCGCGGCGGCAATGCCCGACTGCATCTCGCCCAGCTCGTTGGACGCGGAGATCGCAAGGCCCGATATCGCCGAAACGCGGCCGCGCACTTCATCGGGTGTGTTGAGTTGGACCAGCGTGTTGCGGATGAACACCGAGATCATGTCGCCCATGCCAAGGCAGGCAAGCAGGGTCAGCGACAGGTAGAAATTGCGCGACAGGCCGAACGCGGCGGTAGCCAGGCCATAGGCGACGACGCCCCAAAGCATCTTCACGCCCACGTTGTGCCGAATCGGGTATTTCGACAGCAGGATCGCGACGGCGGCGGCGCCGAAGGCCGGCGCGGCGCGCATCAGGCCCAGCCCGTCCGCGCCAACCGGATGGCCGTCCACGAACAGGATGTCGCGGGCGAACACTGGAAGTAGCGCGGTCGCGCCGCCCAGCAGGACCGCGAACAGATCAAGCGTCACACAGCCAAGCAGGAACCGCTCGTTCCACACATAGGTCAGTCCCTCCAGAATCTGGCGCAGCGGGTGCCGGTCGCGATTGCCTGGCGGCGGGGGCAGCGGGCGGATGCGGAAAAGCGAGAACGCGCCGATCAGCAGCAGGGCAACGGAGGTCCAGTACGGCGCGGTTGGCGCCAGCGAGAAAAGGATGCCGCCCAGCGCGGGGCCGGTGACGGATCCGATCTGCATGGCCAGCGCGTTGATCGCGATTGCCTTGGGCATGAGGTCGGCCGGAACGATGTTCGGCGCGATCGATGCCATCGCCGGGGCGATGAACACGCGCGCGGTGCCATGCAGCGCGCCCAGCGTGAACAGCAGGGGTAGCGAAAGGAGGTCCAATTGCGTCGTCAGTGCGAGCGAACCAGCGACCAGCAGGTCGATCAGGCTGGCCAGCGCGGCCACGTTGCGCCGATCGAACCGGTCCGCCAGAACACCCGCGACAGGCGTCAGCAGAAACACCGGCAGGAACTGGACGAGGCCGAGAATGCCAAGCTGAAACGCGGCATGGCCGATGCTCATGCCGTATTGCGCGCGCGCCACGTCATAGAGCTGATAGCCCAGCACCACGACCATGCCGGACGTCGCGATGACCGAACACAGGCGCGCCAGCCAGAAGCGCCTGTAATCCGGAATGGCGATCGGCGAACGGGGAGTCTCGGGAGAGGAAGTCACGCGGCTGGAATGGCAGCGAGACTTCCTCTTGCCAAGCAAGCAAATCTCGTAAGCGGTTAAATTCTCAATGACACGGTCACGCGTACGTCGCGCCCCGCGATCGGCACGAAATCGCGCGTTTCCGAGGTCGCCAGCCGGCCTTCCACGTTGAGCAGGTTGTCGCCCGACAGGATCAGCGAAAGCGCGCCATCCTTGCCCATCGGCCGCCAGGTGGCGCTGGCGTTAACGAGCGTGAAGGCGGATGTCGGGTTTTCGTTGGCGGCCACGCGGCTTTGCGCGGCGTTGTGGATCACCTCGCCACGCAGGCTGAACCGGTCGCTGTTGTATTCCGCGCCGCCGCGCACGCGCAGCGGCGGGATGCGCGGGGCAGGGCCGATGCCGGTCAGCTGCGCGTGGACGTAGTCGACGCCGCCGTCGAGCGAAACCGAACGGTCGCCCCAGTCCAGCGCCTTGACCGAGCCTTCGGCTTCCACGCCACGGAACTTCGCGTCACCCTGGATGAACTGATAGACGGGAAAGCCTTCCACATCTGCCCCGGTGGGAACAGGGGCGATGAAGTCCTTGAAATCGGTGGCATAGGCCGTGACCGCGCCCGCAAAGCGATCGGCATGGTAGCGCACGCCCGCCTCCACGGTATTGCTGCGTTCCTTGCGAAAGGCCGGATTGCCGCTTTCGTAGGACTGCGTGGCATCATGGATGCCGTCGATGAACAGTTCCTCGGCGCTTGGCGCGCGTTCGCCATGGCTGCCGGACAGGCTGATGGTAAGGCTTTCCACGGGATGCCAGGCCAGCCCCAGCCCTGCGGCAAGCTGGTTGAAATCGCGTGTGATCCCATTCGGGCGCGCCTTGACCGAGGTGTGTTCGTAGCGGCCGCTGGCCTCGAGGTCGAAGGTGCCCACCGAAAGCTGCTGCCGCGTGAACACGGCAAAGCGGTTGGTCAGGTTGTCCGGGATCAGGCGTTCGTCGCCCACCACGCGCAAGTCGCGGCTGCCATACTGGATGCCGGTTTCGCCCCGCCAGCCGCCATGCCGCGCCTGCACCAGTTCCAGACGCGTCTCGATGCTCTTGTTGAAGAAGCGCGTGCCCGCCACGCCACCTTCGATCTCGGCATGGGTATAATCGCCATAGGCTCCCCGGAATTCGAGCTTGTTGAAGAATCCGTCCAGATTGAGGCTGCCGCGTATGTCGTAGCGGGTCTGGCGCAGCGAGATCGACACCGGATCACCGCTGCCCGCTTCGGGGCGGGGCGGGATGCCATAATCGCTGGTCAGGCGCGAGACGGAGATGCCCAGGCTGCCCCCGGCGTCGATGAACGCAACGCCGGCGCCCAGCGTGGAACCCCGCGCGAAGCTGTTCGCCAGCCGCCCGCGCGCATTCGCCTGCTGGGTCAGCGAAGCTGCGCCTTCGGCGTCACCGTCGCTTGCCAGTTCCGCCGCCGAGGCCAGCGTGTCGGCGCGCAACTGCGGCGAAAGCACGTTGCCGCCGATGCGCAGGTTATCCGCGTGGTTGTACGAGGCGTCCAGATGCGCGACGAAGCGCGGCGCCAGGGCAACGTCCATCGCTCCGCCGACGTTGACCGAGTTTGCCGCGGTGCCGTAGCTCCCCTGCGCGGTCAGTTCGACGGGCTTGTCGGGCAAGCGGCGCGGAATGCGCTTGTCGATCGCGTTGACCGCCCCGCCGGCCGGATCGGCGGCATAGAGCAGCACTTCCGGCCCGTGGAGTACATCGATCCGGTCGATGTTGAGCGTATCCAGCGCGACGCCGTGGTCGGCCGAGACGGACGACGCATCGAGCGAGCCCAGGCCATCGGTCAGCACCTGCACGCGCGGACCGTCGAATCCGCGCAGCACCGGGCGCGATGCGCCGGGCGCGAAACCGCTGGTGGAAACGCCGGGCAACCGGGCGAGCATCGCGCCGATCTGCGGCTGCGTATTGCGGGCAAGGTCTTCGCCGGTCAGCACGACCGGCGCAACGATCACGTCCCGATCACCGGAGATCAGGCGGCCTGTCACCACGATCGGCGCGTGGCCGGCGTCGTCGGGCGTGCCGGTGGGGTGGGCGCTGTCCACGTGCCCGTCCGTGCCATCGGCCGGAGGGGCGGGGGGCGTCTGTGCAAGCGGAGCGGCAAGGGCCGGCGATGCGGCAAGAAGAAGCGCGAGGGCGGAAGAGGACAGGAATTGACGTTGCAAGGAATCACCCCGGGGTTTGAATTCCGGGCGTTCGTAATGAAATGATATAATATATCAACCCTGAATCGACGAACGTGGCAACAAGGGCGGTTGTCCGCCTTGAGCCGGAATCAGCCCGGAATCAGCCTTTGCCGCGCAGACGCGGGTTGGGCTGCAGGCTCTTGATCATTTTCAGGAAATCTTCGGGCCGGATGATGCGTTCGAACTGGAATCCGGTGCGATCATCCTTGATCCACACGATAAAGGCTTCGATGCGGCCGATCTGCGGCAGACGCACGGTCACACGTTCACCCCGGCCAAGATCCGTGACTCCCTGAGCCATGAACCCGTTGGACGAGATGTTGACGATGTGCAGCATCACATCGCCCATGCGACGATGCTCACCGATGACCGGCAGATTCACCGGCTGTCGCGTGGCACGGCGCAGGTCGGTGACTGAAAGCTGGGCTCCGCCAGGCATCGTTCCTCCTCGTCGTGGGAAAGTGGAGCCGATGCTGTAGCTGCGAAATGCCAAATATTCCCTAAACCTGCTTCGGACTTTTTCCGCCTGCTTCAAAAGTTTGCGGTAAAGGGATCAGGCCGGGCGGATGATGCCGTGCTTCTTCTTTCCCGCGGAAATCCGCCGTTCCTGGCCCGCCAGCACGATCTGGAAGCCTTCGTCTGATACGGATTCGCCGTCAATCCGGGCGCCACCGCCGGCGATAAGGCGTTTTGCCTCGCCACGGCTCACCGCAAAACCGATACCGACCAGCGCATCGATCAGGCTGATCGCGTCATCGGCGCAGGCGAGCGTGGGCAGGTCCTGGCCGATCCCACCGCCCGCGAACGTGGCGGCAGCCGTGGCTTCGGCGGCGCGGGCCGCTTCCTCGCCACGGACCAGCCGGGTGATCTCGTTGGCGAGGACCACCTTGGCGGCGTTGATCTCGCTGCCTTCCAGCGCTTCGAGCCGGGCGATCTCGTCAAGCGGCAGGTCGGTGAACAGGCGCAGGAACCGGCCGACATCGCGGTCATCGCTGTTGCGCCAGTATTGCCAGAAGTCCCACGCGGGCAGCGCGTCCTCGTTCAGCCACACGGCCCCCGCCGCCGTCTTGCCCATCTTGGAACCGTCGGCCGTGGTCAGCAGTGGCGTGGTGACGCCGAAAACTTCCACCCCGTCCATGCGGCGGGTCAGTTCGATGCCGTTGACGATGTTGCCCCACTGGTCCGATCCGCCCATCTGCAACCGGCAGGCATGCCGCTGCGACAGTTCGCGGAAATCGTAGGCCTGAAGGATCATGTAGTTGAATTCGAGGAACGACAGCGACTGTTCGCGGTCCAGCCGCTGCTTCACCGAATCGAAACTCAGCATCCGGTTGACCGAGAAATGCTGGCCCACCTCGCGCAGGAAGGGAATGTATTCCAGCTTGTCGAGCCAGTCCGCGTTGTCGACCATGATCGCGTCGCTCGGCCCGTCGCCGAAGGTCAGGAAGCGTTCGAACACGGTCTTGATCGAGGCGACGTTCGCCGCGATCGTGTCCGTCGTCAGCAGCTTGCGCGCTTCGTCCTTGAAGCTGGGATCGCCGATCTTGCCGGTGCCGCCGCCCATCAGCACGATGGGCTTGTGGCCGGCCTGCTGCAAGCGGCGGAGCAACATGATCTGGACCATGCTGCCCACGTGCAGCGATGGCGCGGTGGGATCGAAGCCGATATAGCCCGGGATGACCTGCTTCTGCGCCAGCGCATCGAGCGCGGCGGCATCGGTAAGCTGGTGGATGTAGCCACGCTCGTCGAGCAGGCGGAGCAGGGTGGACTTGTATGCGGTCATGGTGGCCTCTTGTCAGGAGCGCGCGCCTAGCACGGAGAAATGCGCTTGGGAACGTTCGAGCTTGTGCCGCACCCCGATCACCCGCCGGTCGCGGTCAGCCGGATCGAGGCGCGGATCATCGGGCATGACGCGAACTGGTTGCAGGTGCGCTGGCGGATCGACGGCAGCGAGCGAGTAATCGTGCCGCCGTTCGCGGGCAAGGGGCGGGCAGACGGCTTGTGGCAGGCTACCTGCTTCGAGGTGTTCTTCCGCACCCCGGGCGAGGACTCCTATATCGAACTGAACCTGTCGCCGTCCGAACGGTGGGCGGCCTATGACCTTTCCGGCTATCGCAGCGGCATGGTTGCCCGGCCGATGCCGCGCGATCCCTCCTGCACCCTGCGCTTGGGCGGACGCACGATGATCTTCGATGCCGCGATTCCGGTGGCGGGCCTGCCACCTTGCCCCTGGCAGGCCGCGCTTACCGCCGTGATCGTCGAGGACGGGGGGCGGACCTCCTATTGGGCACTGGCGCATGCCCCCGGCAAGGCGGACTTTCACCATCCCGCTTGCTTCGCGCTGTCGGTTGCGGCACCGGGGGCCGCATGAAATTTGGTATCGATCGCCTCCTCGCCGACCCCGACCTGCGCGCACCGCTGGAAGGAAAGCGCGTCGCCCTTGTCGCGCATCCTGCATCCCTGACCGAGAATCTCGAGCATTCGCTGGACGCCCTGATGGCCTGCCCCGGCATCCGGCTGACGTCCGCCTTCGGCCCGCAGCACGGCCTGAAGGGGGACAAGCAGGACAACATGGTGGAGACCGAGGACTTTCTCGATCCCAATTGCGGCATTCCCGTTTTCAGCCTCTATGGCGAAGTACGCCGGCCGACGCCGGAGATGATGGACAGCGCCGACGTGTTCCTGTTCGATCTGCAGGATCTGGGGTGCCGCATCTACACCTTCGTCACCACGCTGCTTTACATGCTGGGCGCGGCGGCGAAGCAGGGCAAGGAAGTGTGGGTGCTGGACCGGCCCAATCCCGTGGGGCGCCCGGTTGAAGGAACGGTGCTGCAGCCGGGATGGGAAAGCTTCGTCGGCGCCGGGGCCATGCCGATGCGGCACGGGCTGACGCTGGGCGAGATGGGGCGCTGGTTCATCGACGAGTTCCGGCTGGATGTCGAATACCGCGTGATCAAGATGGAAGGCTGGCAGCACGAGGCCGCGCCCGGCTTTGGCTGGCCGGACAGCCGCGTGTGGGTGAACCCCAGCCCGAATGCGCCCAATCTCAACATGGCGCGCGCCTATGCCGGCACGGTGATGCTCGAAGGCACCACGCTGTCGGAAGGGCGCGGCACGACCCGCCCGCTCGAAGTGCTGTTCGGCGCGCCCGATCTCAACGCCCGCGCGGTGCTGTCGGAAATGGAGCGGCTGGCGCCCGAATGGCTGGAAGGCTGCGCCTTGCGCGAATGCTGGTTCGAGCCGACGTTCCACAAGCATGAAAAGACGTTGTGCAATGGCTTGATGATCCACGCCGAAAGAGGCTTCTATCATCACTATCGCTTCCGCCCCTGGCGGTTGCAGGCGTTGGCGTTCAAGGCCATCCGCCGGCTACAGCCGGAATACCCGCTCTGGCGCGAATTTCCGTACGAGTACGTCTATGACAAGCTGGCGATCGACGTGATCAACGGCGGGCCTTCGCTGCGCGAATGGGTGGACGATCCCCGCTCGCGCCCGGGTGACCTCGACGATCTGGCATCGCCCGACGAAACCCGGTGGATCGAGGAACGCCGCCACTATTTCCTGTATTGATGGCGACTGACCCCAAGCGCCGCGCTTAGGGTCCCGCCTCAATGCTTTTTGCGCGTCAGTTCGCGCATCGCGTCGTCCAGCCCCGCCAGTGTCAGCGCAAACATCGAGCCGCCCACCAGATCACGCAGCATCTTGGTGGATTGCGAATAGTTCCACTGCTTTTCGGGCACGGGGTTCAGCCACACCGTTGCCGGATAGGTCTGCGCCATGCGGTGCATCCACACCGCGCCGGCTTCCTCGTTGAAGTGCTCGACCGATCCGCCGGGGTGGCTGATCTCGTAGGGGCTCATCGCCGCGTCGCCGACGAAGATCACCTTGTAGTCGTGGCCGTACTTGTGGAGGATATCCCAGGTCTGCGTCCGTTCCGACCACCGGCGCTTGTTGTCCTTCCACACCCCTTCGTACAGGCAGTTGTGGAAATAGAAGAACTCCATGTTCTTGAACTCGGCGGTGGCCGCGCTGAACAGTTCCTCTACCAGCTTGATGAACGGGTCCATCGATCCGCCCACGTCCAGGAACAGCAGCAGCTTCACCGCATTGCGCTTTTCCGGGCGCATGCGGATGTCGAGCCAGCCCTGCTTGGCGGTGCCTTCGATCGTGCCCTCGAGGTCCAGTTCGTCGGCATTGCCCTCGCGCGCGAAGCGGCGCAGCCGGCGCAACGCCACCTTGATGTTGCGCGTGCCCAGCTCCCGGGTGCTGTCCAGATTCTGGAACTCGCGCTTTTCCCAGACCTTCAGCGCGCGCTTGTGCTTGGATTCGCCGCCGATGCGCACGCCTTCGGGGTTGTAGCCCGAATTGCCGAAGGGGCTGGTGCCGCCGGTGCCGATCCACTTGTTGCCGCCCTGGTGGCGTTTCTCCTGTTCCTCCAGCCGCTTCTTCAGCGTGTCCATGATATCTTCCCACGAACCGAGGGATTTGATCTTCTCCATCTCCTCGGGCGAGAGGAACTTCTCGGCCACGGCCTTCAGCCAGTCTTCGGGAATGTCGACCGGGCGCTGGCCATAATCGGTCAGCAGCCCCTTGAAGACCTTGTTGAAGACCTGGTCGAACCGGTCGAGCAGACCCTCGTCCTTCACGAACGTGGCGCGAGAAAGGTAGTAGAACGCTTCGGGCGTCTGCTCGATCACGTCCTTTTCCAGCGCTTCCAGCAGCACGAGGTGCTCCTTGAAGCTGGCCGGAATCCCGGCCGCGCGCAGTTCGTCGACAAAGTTGAAGAACATGGTGTCAGGCCTTGGTGGGAGGATTGGGGGCGGCGGCCGGAGCCGGCGGTTGCTGCGGCCATTGCTCCAGCGCGGGATCGATCTGCGCCCAGTCGGGGGCGTCGTCCGTCCAGATCACCATGTCCGGGCGCAGGCCGTGCGGCTCGTCGAGCGCGCCGAAGCGCACCGTCTTCAGGTGCATCCGCGCCGAGCTTTGCCCATAGACCTGCGTGCCGCAGGACGGGCAGAACGAGAAGGTCAGCGTGTTGCCGCTGGCCGCCTGCCAGGCGGACGAGGCGAGCGTGCCCGATACGGTCACGTCATCGCCCTTGAAGATGGCGTTGTGCGTGGGGCCGCCGGCGGCAAGCCGCTGGCACTGGCGGCACCAGCACTGGCGTGTGGCCACCGGTTCTCCGGCGATTTCGAGCGTGACCGCGCCGCAGGCGCACCGTCCGGTGTAGCTCATGGTCATTTCTCCATCCGGCTTTTTGTGTACCGGGTATTGTTAGTGTTACATACAATTTGTAGGGTGCGTCGATAAGGAGAGGACAACCGCACCCATGCTCAAGCTCTACAGTTTCGGCCCTGGCGCCAATTCGCTCAAGCCCCTGCTGACGCTTTACGAAAAGGGCCTGCCGTTCGAAGGCCACCGTCTGAACCCGGCTACGTTCGAGCACCATTCGGACTGGTTCAAGGCGATCAACCCGCGCGGGCAGGTGCCGGCGCTGGTGGACGAGGGCCGGATCGTCACCGAATCCACGGTGATCTGCGAATATCTGGAAGACGCATATCCGACCGAGGTCGCGCTGCGGCCCGCCGACAGCTTCGGCAAGGCGGAGATGCGCGTCTGGACCAAGTGGGTGGACGAATACTTCTGCTGGTGCGTGTCCACGATCGGCTGGCATCGCGGCGTCAGCCATATGGCGCAGCGCCTGTCCGATGCCGAGTTCGAGGAACATCTGAAGAAGATTCCGGTCCCCGAACAACAGGTCAAATGGCGCCGCGCGCGCGAAGGCTTCCCGCAGGACCTGCTCGACGAGGAAATGCGCAAGATCGCTGTTTCGGTGCGGCGGCTGGACGATCATCTGGCCGACAACGAATGGCTGGCGGGGGGCATGTACACGCTGGCGGACATCTGCAACTTCGCCATCGCCAACGGCATGCAGAAGGGATTTGCCGAACTGGTCAACACCAGCGACACGCCGCACATGGTCCGCTGGATCGAGCAGATCAACCAGCGCCCGGCGGTTCAGCGCATGTTCGCGGAAGTGCCGATGGAACGGCTCGGGCCGCCGAAAACGTGATTGCCGCGCCGATTGGTATGTCACGGCTTCATGAGCGTGAGATTGCCGGAACGGTCCGAGCTTGAAATGGGCTGGTCGCTTCTGATCGCTTGTATCGCCTGCTCGGGGGTGGGCAGGGAAAGGAAGGGAACAAAGCTGTAGTCGTCCTCAAGGGTAGACACCTGGAGATCGAATTGCGGTTTGCGCTTGTCCATCAGGGCCGCGAGAGATGGCGCCACCTGTATGGTGATTCCGGCATCATCAAGGGCAATGACGTAGGAACCGTCCAGGTCCGTGCGCCGGTACACGCCGTAGTAAGCATTGGACACCGGGTAGCGGCAATAGTCGGCTCCCGGGGCGAACAGTGGCTGACCAGCGTTGTCGTCTGCTTGTTCCGGCTCACTCTTGGCGATCGCACCCAGAAGTCCTGTCATTAGCGAACTGGCGGGATCAGGCTTTGCACGTTTTGCGGGCTTGGCAGGAAGAGTGTCGGTGCAGGCGACAACGGGTTTGGCAGGCCTTGGCGCTTGGGCGTGGTTTCCTGTCGGGATGTTCCCGATAAAGCGCGCAAGCGTGGCGTCCAGCGCGTTCTTGTCCAACGTCGCCGACGAAATCCGCATTGTAATAAGCCATTGATCATGGGGAATAACTGCCGCCCCGGTGCTTTTTAAAGGCCCTCCGTCCATGGCGTACACAGTGCGAAGGGCACTATCGCTGCTTTCCCCCGGGGACGTGAACGCCGTTGTGATCGGCTCGGGGCTCAATTTACCGCCAAGACGCTGGGACGATTCCGGTGAGTGCATCGTGTCGACTATCCTGTCGAACCAGATGGGAACGACGGGAACGGAGGCTCGGAAAACATAGACCGTCGCCGTCGTTTTGCTGTTCGGGTCCTTGTATGTCGCCCAGAGATCGATTTCTCTCGATCCGTTCTGAGCGATTTCCGTCCTGTCAAAACCTTCGATTTTCGGCGGCAGCGTGGTCCCTGTCTGGACGTGAGTCCATGGCGCTGAAACGTCCGCGACGATGGGATGGATTGAATTGCCGGCATTCTGCGCCGATGCGGAAAAGCTGGTGCAGCAAAGCGTGGCGGCAATAAGCGCGCGCCCGATCAACTCAGTTCCCCCGGCGCGCCATGAAGGCCAGCCGTTCGAACAGCATGATGTCCTGCTCGTTCTTGAGCAGGGCGCCGTGTAGCGGAGGGATCGCCTTGGTGGGATCGCGGTTCTGCAGCACGTCGAGCGGCATGTCCTCGTTGAGCAGCAGCTTCAGCCAGTCGAGCAGTTCCGACGTGCTGGGCTTCTTCTTCAGGCCGGGCACTTCGCGCACTTCGTAGAACACTTCCATCGCCTTGCTCACCAGCGTCTTCTGGATGCCGGGGAAGTGGACGTCGATGATCGCCTGCATCGTGTCGCGGTCGGGGAACTTGATGTAGTGGAAGAAGCAGCGGCGCAGGAAGGCGTCGGGCAGTTCCTTCTCGTTGTTCGAGGTGATGACCACGATCGGGCGTTCCTGGGCCGCGATGCGCTCCTGCGTCTCGTAGACGTCGAAGCTCATGCGGTCGAGTTCCTGCAGCAGATCGTTCGGGAACTCGATGTCGGCCTTGTCGATCTCGTCGATCAGCAGCACGGGCAGCGTGGGGCTGGTGAACGCCTCCCACAGCTTGCCCTTCTTGATGTAGTTGCGAATGTCATGCACGCGCTCGTCGCCGAGCTGGCCGTCGCGCAAGCGGGCAACGGCATCGTATTCGTAAAGGCCTTGCTGCGCCTTGGTGGTGGACTTGATGTTCCATTCGATCAGGGGCGCGCCCACCGCCTTGGCGATTTCGTGGGCCAGCACCGTCTTGCCGGTGCCCGGTTCGCCTTTGACCAGCAGCGGGCGCCGCAGCAGCACGGCGGCGTTGACCGCCACCTTCAGATCATCGGTGGCGACATAGTTGCTGGTGCCTTGAAAACGCATGCCTTCCATCCTGTCTTTTTTAATCGCTTGGTTAAGGGATAGGCGGCGGCGCGCCGTGTGACAAGAGCCGCAACGGCGGGTTTTGAAACGGTGTTCACGGCGAATTTCAAGCGATTGTTTTGGCCGATTGTTTCGGCCGATTGTTTCGGGGCGCGTCCAAGTATTTCCGCATGAATGATATTTCATGATGCCGGGCGATTGCGCTGGCCCGCGCCGGGCTGTAGCCACGCCGCGATGACAGCGGAGCCCGCGTCCTTGCCTTCCGGTCGATATGGCGCGTCGCGGCGTAGCAGGGGGCCTGCGTTCCTGCTTTCGGCGGCCACCGTCGCGCTGCTGTTCTTCATCATGATCCGGATGGGGGCCTTCACCGGGAATGGCCCCGAAGGCGGCGGGCAACTGGTCGCGGTCAATCTGTCCAAGGAAGCGGAAGCGAGTTCGGCGGGCGCCCGCAAGGCCACGCGCGAGATCAAGGCCAGCGAACGGACGCAGCAGGCAGCGCAGACGCCAAGGCCGGTGATGCCGCCGCACGTGCCGGTGCCGTCGGAAAACAAGGTCGATTGGCCGCCCGGTTTCATCCACATGAGCCGGGCGGACCTGGCCGCGGCGGATATCGGCAAGATGGCCCGGCGCGGGGATGCGGGCAGCAGCGGCAGCGCGTCGGGCTCGGCGGGGGGATCGGCCGGCGGGCAGGGCGATGGACCCAACGGCGCCCGCCTCTACGCCGCCGAATGGTATCGCGAACCGCGCGATGCGGAGATCGCGGGCTACATGCCGCAGGGGCGCCCGCCCGGCCAGTGGGGCATGATCGCTTGCCGCACGATCGAGAAATACCACGTCGAGGATTGCCGCGAACTCGACGAATCCCCGCGTGGCTCGGGCATCGCCCGCGCCCTGCGGCAGGCCTCCTGGCAATTCCTGGTCCGGCCGCCGCGCGTGGACGGCAAGCCGATGATCGGCGCCTGGGTGCGCATCCGCTTCGATTTCAAGCCGGCGAAGCGCGATGATGCGGCGGGTGAGGGGCCGTCCGACGGCGGCTGATCGGCGTTATTCGTCTTCTGTTTTCCGCAACAGGAAGCGGCGCAGGCGCGGTATCGGCAGGACGCGCCACAAGACGAGCAGCGCGATCAGCAGCGCGAGCCATGGAGCGCCGATGCCGACGATGAAGACGACCAGTGCGACCATCGTGCGCAAGCTGGACCAGGAGGCCTGCGCCACCCCGGCGAACGGGTTGTCGCCCCACACGAAGCTGCCACCGCCGGCATAAGTGAAGGTCATCGGCGTGCTTGCCAATCGCACCGCGCCGGTTGTCTGGGCATCGCGTTCCGCCGCGACCTTCGCGCGCAACGCGCCGGCCTGCTGGTTCAATTCCGCCCGTTCGCGATCCCCCAGGCCACCCTTGGCGAGTTTGGCCTCGATCTGGTTGAGATCGGCCTGCGCGTCCGAACCGCGCTTCTCGGCGGCCGCGATGTCGGAACCCACGTCTTGTCCTTCGATCGCAGCGCGGATCAGCTTTCCGTCGGCGTGCTCCACCGCCGCAATGCCTTCCTTGCCAAATGCGCGGGCAAGATCCGGGGCCAACTTGAATTCGAGGCTGGCGCTGACGCTATCGTTGCGCACCAATGCATAGTGCATGCCGGTGATGCGGCACCGTTCCGGGCCGAGTTTTTCGCAGGCGGCAGCGTGTTGCTCCTGCACGCCCGCGATCGCCTTGTC
This sequence comes from Novosphingobium sp. MD-1, assembly GCF_001014975.1. Taxonomy (GTDB): domain Bacteria; phylum Pseudomonadota; class Alphaproteobacteria; order Sphingomonadales; family Sphingomonadaceae; genus Novosphingobium. The sequence continues at coordinate 478,684 of NZ_BBXA01000030.1, forward strand.
GGGAAGCGCGAAGTCATAATGATAGTTGAAAGCCACACCCGGCGCCGCTGATGGCGATATGCCGGGGACACTGGAGGCGGCGCTTTCCGAAGCGGCTTCGGGCGCTTTTTCGCCGCACCCGGCGAGCAATAGAGAGCAGGCTGATGTTGCGGACAGAAGGAAGGAACGGACGCCGACGCGCATGTCTATCTCCCGAGTGCTCCGCCGGAAGGCGGTGGCGGAGAAATTACTACTTAATCAGTAGACATTGTCAATCGAGCCTGCATCGTTGTTACATCCATTTAAGCGGGAATGATCAGTGCCCGTGCCCGCGCGGTCGCCCGCCGCCGCGCGGTCCGCCTCCGTGGGGATAGTTCGGCATGTGATAGTCGCGCCGCGGCTGGAAATTGCCGCGGAACTCCTGATAGCGTCCGCCGGGGGGAGGCGCGTCGCGGCGGAAGTGGTTGCGGTCGCCGCGCCGGAACGCGCGGGCGTCAGGGGCGGAGCGATAGTAGAAGAAGCCGTCACGGCCCCAGTAGCCGTCGTAGATCGGGCCGTAATACCCGTCGTACCAGCCATTGTAGGGGTAGGGAGAGCCCCAGCCCACGCTGGTGCCGTATTCGCCGTAGTATCCATCCGACGCGCAGGCAGACAGGCCAAGCGCCAGGGGCAGGGCTAGCAGGGTGATGGAACGCTTCATGGCAAATCTCCGCAATCCGCCGCTGTTCGCGAGCGGTCTTGGCCCCACCCTTCTCGGGATGGGACCGCCGATCTTAGCCATGGGTGAACGGTTGACGGGGCGTTCGGGTTCCGGGCGATGGCCGGGTTTTGGGCCCGTCAGGCGTCGATCAATTCCGGATCGACCTCGCTCGCGCGGTTCTGGATGAACATGAAGCGGTGCTCGGGATTGCGGCCCATCAAGCGATCGACCAGATCCTTCACGGCCGCGCGGCCTTCGTATTCCGGCGGCAGAGTGATGCGGATCAGCGAGCGGCTGGCCGGGCTCATTGTCGTTTCGCGAAGCTGCTGCGGGTTCATTTCGCCCAGCCCCTTGAAGCGGGAGACCTCCACCTTCTTGCCCTTGAACTTCGTCGCTTCCAGCTCGGCACGGTGGGCATCGTCGCGGGCATAGGCGGAGGTGCTGCCGCTGGTCAGGCGATAGAGCGGCGGCTGTGCCAGATAGAGATGGCCGCGCCGCACCACGTCGGGCATTTCCTGGAAGAAGAACGTCATCAGCAGCGTGGCGATGTGCGCGCCGTCGACGTCGGCATCGGTCATGATGATGATGCGGTCATAGCGCAGCGCATCCGGGTTGCAGTCCTTGCGGCTGCCGCAGCCCAGCGCCAGGATCAGGTCGGCGATTTCCTGGTTGGCGCGGATCTTGTCGCTGGTGGCGCTGGCGACGTTGAGAATCTTGCCGCGGATCGGCAGGATCGCCTGCGTCTTGCGGTCGCGCGCCTGCTTGGCGCTACCACCGGCCGAATCACCTTCCACGATGAACAGTTCGGTCTCGCCATCGCCTTCGCCGGAACAGTCGGTCAGCTTGCCCGGCAAGCGCAGCTTGCGGGCATTGGTGGCGGTCTTGCGCTTGACCTCGCGCTCCGCCTTCCGGCGAAGCCGCTCGTCCATGCGCTCCATCACCGCGCCCAGCAGCGCCTTGCCGCGCTCCATGTTGTCGGTCAGGAAGTGGTCGAAATGGTCGCGCACCGCGTTTTCGACGAGGCGCGCGGCTTCCGGAGACGTCAGGCGGTCCTTGGTCTGGCTCTGGAACTGGGGATCGCGGACGAACACCGAAAGCATGACCTCGCTTCCGGTGATCATGTCTTCCGGGGCGATGTCCTTGGCCTTCTTCTGCCCGATCAGTTCGGCAAAGGCGCGGATGCCCTTGGTCAGCGCCGCGCGCAGGCCCTGTTCGTGCGTGCCGCCATCGGGCGTGGGAATGGTGTTGCAGTACCAGCTGTACGATCCGTCGGACCACAGCGGCCAGGCGATCGCCCATTCCACGCGGCCCATCTCCTGCCCGTCCGGCCCGGCGGTAAAATCCTGCGATCCGGTGAAGGGCACTGTCGTCACGCATTCGCGCGCGCCGACCTGTTCGGCGAGGTGATCGGCAAGGCCGCCGGGGAACTGGAACACGGCTTCCGCCGGCACGTCTTCCGAAGCCAGCGATGGCGCGCACTTCCAGCGGATTTCAACGCCAGCGAAGAGATAGGCCTTGGACCGCGCCAGCCGGAACAGCCGCGCCGGCTTGAACCGGGCGTCCGCACCGAAGATTTCGGGATCGGGTACGAAGGTGACCGAAGTGCCACGCCGGTTGGGGGCATTGCCGATCTTTTCCAGCGGCCCGGTGGGATGCCCGCGCGAGAATTCCTGCGCGTAAAGCTCCTTGTTGCGCGCCACTTCGATCCGCGTCAGCGTTGACAGCGCGTTGACCACGCTGACGCCGACGCCGTGGAGGCCGCCCGAGGTGGCATAGGCCTTGCCGGAGAACTTGCCGCCCGAATGGAGCGTGGTGAGGATAACTTCGAGCGCCGACTTGCCCGGATACTTCGGGTGCTCGTCGACCGGGATGCCGCGCCCGTTGTCGGTGATGGTCAGTCGCCCGGCCGAGCCGGGTTCTTCCTCCAGCGTCACCTCGATGCGGTTGGCATGGCCGGCGACAGCCTCGTCCATCGCGTTGTCGAGCACTTCGGCGGCAAGGTGATGCAGCGCGCGTTCGTCCGTGCCGCCGATATACATGCCGGGACGGCGACGAACGGGTTCGAGCCCCTCCAGCACCTCGATCGCGGAGCCATCGTAGCTTTCGGCGCTGGATACCGGCGCCTTGTCGAACAGGTCGTCAGCCATATGGAACGGCTATAGAACACGCCGGATTCCGGACGCAAGCCGGGAGGCACCCTTATGCGGGCGATTTCGGCGCAAAGGGGCGGATAACTTATCCCTTCCGGCGATACCGGGCGGGCAGGGCTGGTGTCAGGGGGTGAAGCGGGCCGGCGCCGGGCTTACCGTCGTAAAGGTGCCCGCGCCTACCTCGCGCACTTCCATGGCGCGCTCGGCCACGCCGAACTGGTTGAAACGGAACACGCCGTCCAGGCCGATGAACCCGTCGCGGTCATAGAGCTTGGCGGTGGGGAAGATCGTACCGGGCTTCCAGGTGCGGCCCACGTTGAGCGTCAGCAGCACGCTATCGTAGCCGAGCGTGGCGATGCGCGAGGGCGATGCGCCATAGCGGCGGCGATAGCTCTGCTCGAACTGGCCGAAGCGCGCGTCGGATACCGTGGCGAACCACGCCCCGCGCGTGGCGGCGCTGCGCGCGATCCCGGCATCGCCCGCCCACAGTTCGGTGCCGAGCAGGCGTGTTCCGCCGGCCGCCGGCGCGGCCTGGAGCGCAATGCGCGCGCCGTCCGCGATCAGCAGCGCATCGACCGGGGCCTTGGCCAGCAGGCGGCGCACCGCGCTGGCGACCGAAGTATTGCTGCGGTCATAGGTTTCGGTGGCGGTTACCGTCACGCCGCTGGCGCGCGCGGCTTCGGTCAGCGCGTTCATTGCCCGCTGGCCGTAGATGCCGGTGGGGATGATCGCGCCGATGCGGTTTACGCCGCGGCTCTTGGCGAAACTGACGACGCGGGCCACCGATTGGCCGGGAACCTGCCCGAGCACGAAGACATCGCGATCCGCCACGCTCACGTCGTTGGAATAGGTGATCATCGGCACCTTGGCCGGCCGCGCGACTCCGGAAACGGCGACGACGTCTTCGGCCAGCAGCGGCCCGAGGATCAGGCGGTTGCCGTCGAGAATGGCCTTGTTCGCCGCCGCGCCCGCGCCGGCCGCCGTATCGTAGGTGGTGATGCGCAGGTTCTGCGCGTTGGTATCGAGCAGCGCCATCATCGCCGCATTGGCGATCGACTGGCCCACCGATGCGTTTGGCCCCGTCATGGGCACCAGCAGCGCGACGCGGTGGCGCGAGGCATCGGTAGGCAGGACATTGGCCTGCGGCGCGGTTTCGGTCGGTTCGGGCCTGGGCGCGACCGGCCCCTGCGGCTTGGGAATGACGGTACACGCGGCGAGCGCGGCCATGGCGCCCATCACGAGAAAACGCCGCCCCATCCGGACGGATCCGACCCATTGACCTTTCAACATCGCTTGCCCGTTCCCAATGACCCGGCCATGGAAGGCGCATGACCACGCCTTCGCTTATGGAGCCCGGGCTCTATATTGTCGCCACGCCGATTGGCAATCTCGGCGACATTACCAGACGCGCCGCCGAAACGCTTGCCTCTTGTGCGGTTATAGCGTGCGAAGACACGCGCGTCACGGCTAAGTTGTTGAATCATCTTGGCATCAAGAAGCCGCTGCGGCGCTATGACGATCACGCCGGAGAAGAGGCGCGCGAGCGATTACTCGCCGAAATGGCGGAAAAACCGGTTGTGCTGGTGAGCGATGCCGGCACGCCGCTGATTTCCGATCCCGGCTATCGCCTGGTGCGGGAAGCGCGCGCGCGCGGGATCGCCGTCACCAGCCTGCCGGGGCCTAGCGCGATGATCACCGCGCTGACCATCGCCGGCTTGCCGACCGACCGTTTCCTGTTCGCAGGTTTCCTGCCTTCGAAGGACAAGGCGCGGGGAGATGTGCTGGCGAGCTTCGCCGCCGTCCCCGCAACGCTGGTGTTCTACGAAACCGGGCCGCGCCTTGTCGCCTCGCTGGAAGCCATGGCAACCGTGCTGCCGGGGCGGGAAGTTGCCGTGGCGCGGGAACTGACCAAGCTGCACGAGGAATGCCGGACGGGCACGGCGGCAGACCTTGCCGATCACTATCGCGCGCATCCGCCCAAGGGAGAGATCGTGCTGCTTGCCGGTCCGCCCGCCGCGCCCGAGGCGCCGGACGAGGACGTCGTCGAAGCCGAACTGCGCGCCGCGCTCGCCGAATTGCCGCCCTCGCAGGCCGCCGCCCGCGTGGCGAAGAAGCATGGGCTCGATCGCAAGGCGCTCTATGCACAGGCGATGGCGCTCAAGGCATGAGCCGCGCCCGTGATCGGGCCGTGGCCGAAAAACAGGGCCGGCGTGGCGAGGCGCTGGCCGGCCTGTGGCTGCGCTTGAAAGGCTGGCGCATTCTCGCCCGGCGCCAGCGGATCGGCGTGGGCGAGGTCGACATCGTCGCGCGGCGCGGCCGCACGCTGGCTTTCGTCGAGGTCAAGTGGCGGCGTAGCGGCGAAGCACTCGATCTCGCCATCGATGCCCGCCGCCTGCAACGCGTGGCGCGCGCCGCCGAAGCGATCGCGCCGCGCTTTGCCAGACCCGGCGATGTCCTGCGAATTGACGTGATCCTCCTTGCGCCAGGCCGCTGGCCACGCCACATGGCGAACGTCTGGCAGCCATGACGGCGCCTTCACGGGATGGAACAGCATGACCCTTCGCGTCGCGGTCCAGATGGACCCGCTTCATTCGATCAACATCGCGGGGGATTCCTCCTTCGCCCTGATGCTGTCGGCGCAGGAACGCGGGCATGAACTGTACTATTATGACGTGAAGTCGCTGGCGTGGAAGGCCGGGCGCGTGACGGCTGAAGGCGCGCCGGTGACGGTGCAGCGCGTGGCGGGCGATCACTACAAGCTGGGCGAGGTGCGCAAGCTCGATCTTGGCAGCGACGCCGATGTCGTGCTGATGCGGCAGGACCCGCCGTTCGATCTGGGCTACATCACCGCCACGCACCTGCTGGAACGGCTGGAGGGCGAGACGCTGGTCGTCAACGATCCGCGTTCGGTGCGCAATGCGCCGGAAAAGGTCTATGTGCTCGATTACGCGCGCTTCATGCCGCCCACGCTGATCACCCGTTCGGCAAAGGACGTGCGCGCCTTCCAGCACGAACTGGGTGAAACGGCGGTGGTCGTAAAGCCGCTCCACGGCAATGGCGGCAAGGCGGTGTTCAAGGTGGAAGCCGATGGCGGCAACCTTTCCGCGCTGGCCGAACTGTTCGGGCAGGTCTGGCCGGAACCGTTCATGGTCCAGCCGTTCCTTCCCGAAGTGGCCGAAGGCGACAAGCGCATCGTGCTGGTCGATGGCGAGGTGGCCGGCGCGATCAACCGCAAGCCGGGCGAGGGCGAGTTCCGCTCCAACCTCGCGGTCGGCGGCTATGCCGAACAGACCACGCTGACCGCGCGCGAGCAGGAAATCTGCGAGGCGCTGGGGCCGGAGTTGAAGAAGCGCGGCCTGATCTTCGTGGGCATCGACGTGATCGGCGGCAAGTGGCTGACCGAGATCAACGTGACCAGCCCCACCGGCATCGTCGCTATCGACAAATTCAACGGTAGCGATACGGCTGGCATGATCTGGGACGCGATCGAGCGGCGGCTTTGACGCATCGGGAACCGGACCCGTTCCCGCATCGCCGCGTTGTGTGATCGATGAATGACTGGATCGTCCACCTGATCGAAGGCGGCGGCTATTGGGGCATCGCCGCCCTGATGGTCATCGAGAACGTGTTCCCGCCGATCCCGTCCGAAGTGATCATGGGGCTGGGCGGCATCGCCGTGGCCAGGGGGCGGATGGAAATCGCGCCGCTGATGCTGTTCGCCACGGCGGGATCGACGCTGGGCAACTATTTCTGGTTCCTGGTCGGACGGGCGTTCGGATACCGGCGTCTGCACCCGCTGGTCACGCGCTTCGGGCGGTGGCTGACGTTGGATTGGCACGATGTCGAACGGCTGGTGGCCTTCTTCGGGCGGCACGGGCAGTGGGTGGTCTTCGTCGTGCGCTTTGCCCCGGTGATGCGCACGATGATCTCGCTGCCGGCGGGCCTCGCCCGGATGGGCCACGCCCGTTTCCTGGCGTTCACCTTCGCCGGCGCGGCAGTGTGGAACGCGCTGCTGGTGGCGGCGGGCTATTATCTCGGCCGCAATTTCGCGGAGGTCGATCGGTACACCGGGCCGCTGGCGACCGGCTGTATGGCGCTGGTGGCTATCGCCTACCTGTGGCGCGTGGTGCGGTGGAAGCCACGCGGGGAGTGAGGTTCCTTACAGAAGGCGATTATATCGCTTGCAATCCATGGAGCGCTGCCCACCCCCAACCCCTCCCGCTTGCGGGAGGGGAGCAAGACTTGCGTCGCCGCAGGCGGCGTCAGTCGCAGCGGGGTGGGCTTCCCCACTCCGCACTTGCAAACGATTCAGGCGTCCTTCGCCAGCCAGTCTTCCAGCCACTTGATCGTATAATCGCCGCTGAGGAAGTCAGGATCGGTCAGCAGCTTCTGGTGCAAAGGGATCGAGGTCTTGACGCCATCGATCACCATTTCCTCCAGCGCGCGCTTCAGGCGCATGATGCAGCCTTCGCGCGTGCGGCCATAGACGATCAGCTTTGCGATCATCGAATCATAGTACGGCGGGATGCGATAGCCGGCATAGAGCCCCGAATCGACGCGCACATGCATGCCACCGGCCGCGTGATAGGTCTTCACCAGGCCGGGCGAGGGCGCGAACGTGAACGGGTCTTCCGCATTGATGCGGCACTCGATCGCGTGGCCCTTGAACTCAATGTCCTCCTGCGCGACCGACAGCGGCCGCCCTTCGGCGATGCGGATCTGTTCGCGCACCAGGTCGACGCCGGTGATCGCTTCGGTCACCGGATGTTCCACCTGCAGGCGGGTGTTCATCTCGATGAAATAGAACTCGCCGTTTTCCCACAGGAACTCGATGGTGCCCGCGCCGCGATAGCCCATGTCGGCCATGGCGCGCGCGACCACGCCGCCCATGCGCGCGCGCTCCTCGGCCGAGATGACGGGCGAGGGCGCTTCTTCGAGCACTTTCTGGTGGCGGCGCTGGAGCGAGCAGTCGCGCTCGCCCAAGTGGATGGCGTTGCCGTTACCGTCGCCGAATATCTGGAATTCGATGTGGCGCGGGTTGCCGAGATACTTCTCGATATAGACCGTGGCATCGCCGAACGCGGCTTTCGCCTCGCTGCCGGCCTGCTGCATCAGCGTTTCGAGTTGGCCGGCGCTGTTGCACACCTTCATGCCGCGTCCGCCGCCGCCCGATGCTGCCTTGATGATCACCGGATAGCCGATCGCCTCGGCAATCCTACGCGCTTCCTCCACTTCGGAGACGGCGCCATCCGATCCCGGAACCAGCGGCAGGCCCAGCGCGCCGGCGGTGCGCTTGGCTTCCACCTTGTCGCCCATCGTGCGGATATGTTCGGGCTTGGGGCCGATCCAGGTGATGCCGTGGGCTTCCACGATATCGGCGAACTTGGCGTTCTCCGAGAGGAAGCCATAGCCCGGATGGATCGCGTCGGCCTGGGTAATCTCCGCCGCCGAAATGATCGCGGCGACGTTCAGATAGCTGTCGCGCGCGGGCGGCGGGCCGATGCAGACCGCGTGATCGGCCAGGCGCACGTGCATCGCATCGGCATCGGCGGTGGAATGCACCGCGACCGTTTCGATCCCCATCTCGTGCGCGGCACGGTGGATGCGCAGGGCGATTTCGCCGCGATTGGCGATCAGCAGGCGTTTGATGGCCATGGACGCTGGCGCCTCAGCCGATCACGACCAGCGGCTGGTCGTATTCGACCGGCTGCGCGTTTTCGACGAGGATCGCCTTTACCGTGCCGGCGGCGGGCGCGGTGATCGCGTTCATCACCTTCATCGCTTCGACGATCAGCAGCGTTTCGCCGGCCTTCACGGTCTGGCCCAGGCTGATGAAAGCGGGAGCGGTGGGGTCGGGCGAGAGATAGACCGTGCCCACCATCGGCGATTTCACGGCATTGGCGTGATCCTCGGCAGGTTGCGCTGTTGCGGGCGCGGCCGCCGGAGCAGCGGCGGCAACGGGCGCCGGAGCGGCGACGGCAACGGTCTGCGCCACCGGCGCCGCCGTCAGCGTGCGCGCGACGCGGATCTTGCGTTCGCCATCCTCGACTTCGATTTCGCTGAGCCCGGTTTCGGCAAGCAGCTCCGCCAGTTCACGCACAAGCGTGCTGTCGATTGCCATTCCTTCGGCCTTTTCGCCGCGGTCGTGCCCCATTTTAATCCTCGCGGGTGGTCATACTGGCTGGCCGCCATGCCTTCAGCCGGCGGCGCTGGCAAGGGGGGGATGGGGTGGGAATGCCCGCGAGGGTGGAAAACAGGCGCTTTCGCCGCTTTTTCGCGCCTACGGGAAGCCGTCAGAGCGCGGCGGCGGCGTCCAGCGCCAGAATGTAGCTGCGCGCGCCGAACCCGGCGATGGTGCCCTTGGCGGCCATCCCGACGTAGCTCTTGTGGCGGAATGCTTCGCGGGTGTGGGGGTTGGACAGGTGGACTTCGATCACCGGCGTCCGGATTCCCTTGATCGCATCGTGCAGCGCGACCGAGGTGTGGGTATAGGCGCCGGCGTTCAGCAGCACGGCCTTTGCCCCCACGGCCTGCGCTTCGTGCAGCCAGTCGACCAGGTGACCTTCGTGATTCGACTGGCGCATGTCGATGTCGAGGCCGAGCTTCTGCGCGTGGTCTTCCAGCATGCCGGCAATGTCGTCCAGCGTCTGCGTTCCATAGATTTCCGGCTCGCGCAGGCCAAGCAGGTTGAGGTTCGGTCCATTGAGGACGAAGACGGTCTTGTCTGACATGGTGGCGTGTTCCCGGTGCGTGTGGCCGCCGCGCCGTGATAGTGCCGCCGCCGCCATGCGCAAGTGGCCGCGCGAATCCCCGGAAGAAACCCGCGCGGTCCATCTCTTTACCGGTCTATGCCCTTGGCCTTGCCCCACTGGCGCGCCGCCGTGTAGCCGAGATAGCCGGTGCCGAAGAGCGCATAGAGCGGCTCGGGCAGGCCATTGAGATAGGCGGTGATACCGGCGGCGATGTCGCGCGCCGCTTCGGGCCGCGCCGCAGCGATCAGGCCCATCGGCAGCGACCACAGGATCATGATGTACATGACGTAGAGGAAGCCGGGGCGGGCGCGGCTGGTCCATGGATCGGTAGATCCCACTTCGGCGAGGATGGCCGACATTTGCGTGCGGATCTGCTCGAGTTCCTGCGTGCCTTGCAGCCTCAACAGTTCCAGCTTGGCGCGGTCGCGGGCTTCCTTGTCGGGAATGATGCGATCGATGATCGAGGAGATGGGGGAAATCAGGGCGTCGAGGAGGGGCATGGGAGCGTCCTTGTTGCGGCAGGACGCGGGACAGTAACCGTATCGGTTCATGTAGGAAACCAAAGTATGATTGCTCAGGCGCTCGACATGATGTGAGATACAGAAATCGCACTGAGCGATCATTGTGACAATTTAAATCGCTTTGATAAATGAGTTCGCCCGAACGATACGGATTTCGGCGGCGCATGCGGCGCGGTTGATGAACAAGGCTGGAGAAACAGAATGAGCAGCAATTCCGCAACGGCGGGGAAGTGTCCCGTCATGCATGGGGGCCTGACCAGCACGTCGGCCTCCGTCACGAGCTGGTGGCCCGAAACGCTCAACCTCGACATCCTGCACCAGCACGACAGCAAGACCAATCCGCTGGGCAAGGGCTTCCGCTATCACGAGGCGCTGAAGTCGCTCGATTTCGAGGCGCTCAAGCAGGACATGCGCGCGCTGATGACCGACAGCCAGGAATGGTGGCCGGCGGACTGGGGGCATTACGGCGGCTTGATGATCCGCCTGTCGTGGCATTCGGCCGGCAGCTATCGCACGGCGGACGGGCGCGGCGGTGGCGGCACCGGCAACCAGCGCTTCGCGCCGCTCAATTCCTGGCCTGACAACGTCAGCCTGGACAAGGCGCGCCGCCTGTTGTGGCCGATCAAGAAGAAGTACGGCAACAAGGTGAGCTGGGCCGACCTGATCGTGCTGGCAGGTACCATCGCCTACGAGACCATGGGGCTGAAGACCTTTGGTTTCGGGTTTGGTCGCGAGGACATCTGGCATCCCGAAAAGGACGTCTATTGGGGCGCCGAGAAGGAATGGCTGGCTCCGTCGGACGAACGCTATGGCGATGTTGCCACGCCTTCGACGATGGAAAACCCTCTCGCGGCCGTGCAGATGGGCCTGATCTACGTCAATCCGGAGGGCGTGAACGGCCAGCCCGATCCGCTGAAGACCGCCGCGCAGATTCGCGAAACCTTCGCCCGCATGGCGATGGATGACGAGGAAACCGTGGCGCTGACGGCAGGCGGCCACACCGTGGGCAAGGCGCACGGCAATGGCGATGCCAGCCGGCTTGGCCCCGAACCCGAAGCCTCTCCGGTGGAGCAGCAGGGCCTTGGCTGGGCCAATCCCGGCGGCAAGGGCATGGGCCGCGATACCATCACCAGCGGCATCGAGGGGGCATGGACCACGCATCCCACGCGGTGGGACAACGGCTATTTCCAGATGCTGTTCAACCACGACTGGGAACTGCGCAAGAGCCCGGCCGGCGCCTGGCAGTGGGAACCGGTCAACATCCGCGAGGAAGATCGTCCGGCCGACGTGGAGGACCCGTCGATCCGCACCAATCCGATGATGACCGATGCCGACATGGCGATGATCAAGGACCCGGTCTACCGCGCGATTTCCGAACGGTTCCGCGACGATCAGGCCTATTTCTCCGAGGTCTTCGCGCGCGCCTGGTTCAAGCTCACGCACCGCGACATGGGGCCGAAGGTGCGCTACCGCGGACCCGACGTACCGGCCGAGGACCTGATCTGGCAGGACCCGGTGCCCGCCGGCAGCACCGGCTGGGACATCGCCGCGGCAAAGGCCAGGATCGCGGCGAGCGGACTGTCGATCAGCGATCTCGTGGCGACCGCGTGGGACAGCGCGCGGACCTATCGCGGGTCCGACATGCGCGGCGGCGCCAACGGCGCGCGCCTCCGCCTGGCCCCGCAGAAGGACTGGGAAGGCAACGAGCCGGCCCGGCTGGCGCGCGTGCTGGCGGTGCTGGAACCGATCGCGGCGGATGTTGGCGCCAGCGTGGCGGACATCATCGTGCTGGCCGGCAATGTCGGTGTGGAACAGGCCGCCAACGCTGCCGGCATCGAGGCGACCGTGCCGTTCGCACCGGGGCGGGGCGATGCCACCGACGCGCAGACCGACGCTCACAGCTTCGCGCCGCTGGAGCCGATCCACGATGGCTATCGCAACTGGCTGAAGCAGGACTACGCGGTCAGTCCGGCGGAGCTGATGCTGGATCGCACGCAGCTGATGGGGCTTACCGCGCCGGAAATGACCGTGCTGGTCGGCGGGCTTCGCGTGCTCGGCGCCAATCACGGCGGAACCAAGCATGGCGTGCTGACCGCCCGCGAAGGCGCGCTGACCACCGACTTCTTCGTGAACCTGACCGACATGGCCAACACCTGGAAGCCGGCCGGCAACGGCCTCTTCGAAATCCGTGATCGGAAGACGGGCGCGGTGAAGTGGACCGCCACGGCGTTGGACCTGACGTTCGGTTCCAACTCGATCCTCAGGGCCTATGCCGAAGTCTATGCGCAGGATGATGCCCACGGGAAGTTCGTGGCCGATTTCATCGCCGCCTGGACCAAGGTGATGAACGCCGACCGCTTCGATCTCGCCTGATAGGGATCGAACGGCCAAAACAAGCGCGCCGCCTGCGGGGTTCCGTGGGCGGCGTGTTTCGTTGTGCGTTGTTGTTGGAAATATTGGTCGGGACGAGAGGATTCGAACCTCCGACCCCCACACCCCCAGTGTGATGCGCTACCAGGCTGCGCTACGTCCCGACCGGAGCGCGCCCTATAGGCAGGTCACTTGCGGATGGCAAGCGGCATGGTGCGCTTTGGGCGGAGACGATTTTTCGTCTCCGAAAGTGCCGCCGGAAGGGGTGCCGTTTGCCTTGCGTGGCCCAAGCTGCTAGGCGGCCGGGCCATATTTTTGCGCAATCTTTCCGGGCGGGCACACCGCTTTCCGTCCGGGCGGGTTGCAATGCCTTTCCACCGATCCCAAGAACGGTTCCATGATGCTGACATTCCTTTCCGCCGCCGCACCCGCCGCCACCCAGGAGCCGCCGCAGTGGCTTTCGTTCCTGCCGCTGGTCGGCATGGCGTTCATTTTCTGGTTCCTGATCCTGCGGCCGCAGATGCGCCAGCAGAAGGCGCACAAGGAAAAGATCGCCGCCATGAAGAAGGGGGACATGGTCGTCACCGCCGGGGGGCTGGTCGGCAAGGTCATCAAGCTGGACGATCACTATGCCGAACTGGAACTTGGCCCCAACGTGCGCGTCAAGGCGGTGCGTTCGACGATCGGTGACATCGTTCCGCCCGGCGGGACGGCTCCGGCCAACGACTGATCCCATCGGCTAGACGAAAAGAACCTGTTCTCATGCTCGATTTCCCGCGCTGGAAGGTACTGTGGCTCTGGGCGCTGACGATCGTCGGCATGCTGGCCGCCGTGCCTTCGCTGACCGCCACGGCGGGCCTCAACTGGCCGTCCGTACTGCCGGAGCCGAAGATCAACCTCGGTCTCGACCTGGCCGGCGGCAGCCACATCCTGCTCGAAGCCGATCCGTCGCAAGTGCGCCAGCAGCGCATCGAAGCGATGGAGGAAAGCGTCCGCAACAAGCTGCGCCAGTCCGGTGATATCCGCATCAGCGACATCTCCAACCGCGATGGCGCGCTGACGTTCGTGGTGGCCGACCCGACCAAGGTGGACGCGGTGCGCGAGGCGGTGCTGCCGCTGACCAGCGGCGCGGGGCTTACCGGCCAGCGCGACTGGAAGATCGACGTCGTCGACGGCAACCGCTTCGTGCTGACGCCGTCGCAGGAAGGCATCGACCAGGCGGTGACGCAGGCGATGGACACGGCGGTTGAAGTGGTGCGCAAGCGCATCGACGCGCTGGGCACCAAGGAGCCGACGATCATCCGCCAGGGCGCCAACCGCATCGTGGTGCAGGTGCCGGGGCTGCAGGACCCGCAGGCGCTCAAGAACCTGCTGGGCCAGACCGCCAAGCTCGAATTCAAGCTGGTGGATACCAGCGCGCTGCCTTCGGACGTGGCGCGCGGCATCGCCCCTCCGGGCAGCGAGATCGTACCCTATCAGGACCCCAAGCTGGGCGCGATCGCAGTCAAGCGGCTGGGCGGCATTCGCGGCGACCAGCTGACCAACGCGCAGCAGACCAACAGCCAGCAGACCAACGAACCGGTCGTCAACATCACGTTCAATTCGGACGGCGGCGAAAAGTTCGCCAAGCTGACCACGCAGAACGTCAACAAGCCCTTCGCCATCATCCTGGACGGCAAGGTCCTGTCCGCGCCCAACATCAACGAGCCGATCCTGGGCGGCAGTGCCGTCATTTCTGGCCGGTTCACCACGGAAAGCGCCAACCAGCTCGCCATCGCGCTGCGCTCGGGCGCGCTGCCGGTGGACCTCAAGGTGGTGGAAGAGCGGACCGTGGGGCCGGACCTTGGCGCGGATTCGATCCGCAAGGGCATGATCGCCATGCTCGTCGGCACCGGCGCGCTGATGGCCTTCATCCTCATCACCTACGGCCGTTTCGGGGTTTACGCGAACCTGGCGCTGGTCGTGAACGTGCTGATGATCCTGGGCATCATGGGCATCGTCGGCACCACGCTGACCCTGCCCGGCATCGCCGGCTTCGTGCTGACCATCGGCGCGGCGGTGGACGCCAACGTGCTGATCAACGAACGCATCCGCGAGGAACGTCATCGTGGCCGGCGCGTGGTGCAGGCGGTGGAGATGGGCTACAAGGAAGCGAGCCGCGCGATCTTCGACGCCAATATCACCAATGTCATCGCCGCGGTGCTGATGTTCGCGTTCGGCACCGGCCCGGTGCGCGGCTTCGCCGTGGTGCTCATGATCGGCATCGTCACTTCGGTGTTCACCGCCGTGACCATGACCCGCATGTGGGTGGCGCAGTGGCTCCGCCGCGCGCGGCCGTCCGAACTGAGCCTGTAAGAGGAGACGAAGGACATGAAGCTCCTCAAGCTCATTCCCGACAATACCAACATCCATTTCCTGAAGTGGCGGCTGCCGTTCTACATCATCAGCCTGCTGCTGATGGCGGGATCGCTGACGCTGGTGGCGACGCGCGGCCTCAACCTGGGCGTCGATTTCGTCGGCGGCCAGATGATCCGCGTGACCTTCGAGCGCAGCGCCGAGGCGCCCGTGGCGCAGCTGCGGGGCGAGGTGGATAAACTGGGTTACGGCGAGCCGATCATCCAGCGCTACGGCAAGCCCAACGAAATCTCGATCCGGATGAAGCTGCCCGAAGGATCGGACCACGATCCCGCGCTGTCGGACAAGATGGCCCGCACGATCACCGCCGCGATCAAGACGGCCCATGCCGATGCGCGGATCGACGGCGTCGATTCGGTTTCGGGCAAGGTTTCCAAGGAGCTTGGCTGGGACGCGTTCAAGGCGCTGGGCTTCGCCGCGCTGGCTGTGGCGGCCTACATCTGGATACGGTTCGAATGGCAGTTCGGCATCGGCGCGCTGTTCGCGCTGGTGCATGACGTGGTGCTGACGCTCGGCATGTTCGCGATCACGCAAATGGAGTTCGACCTCAACATCGTGGCCGCGCTGCTGACACTGATCGGCTATTCGCTCAACGATACGATCGTGGTCTATGACCGTATCCGCGAGAACATGAAGAAATACCGCAAGATGCCGATGCCGGAACTGCTCGACCTTTCGGTCAACGAGACGCTGGCGCGTACGATCGTGACCTCGCTGTCGATGCTGATCACGCTGGTCGCGTTGCTGCTGTTCGGGCCGGACGTGATCTTCGGCTTCACCGCGGCGATCACGCTCGGTATCTTCGTGGGTACCTACAGCTCGATCTACATGGCCGCGCCGATCCTGATCTGGCTGAAGGTCAATCCCAAGAGCTTCATCCCCACCGAAAGCGCGCTGGAAAAGCAGGAACGCCTGGCGCGCGAGCGGGGGTGAGAAAACGCGTCATCCCAGCGTAAGCTGGGATCTCGGGCAACCGGGGACGGACCTCTGAAAGGTCTCCCGCAGCAGCCTGAGGTCCCAGCTTGGGCTGGGACGACGGGGGCGGTGTTTGTGCGCGCCGTCAGGCTGTGGTCTGCTCCCGGACCACGCCCTCGTAAATCTCCGCCATCGCGGCCGCATTGCCGCCCCAGCTGAAGCGGGCGGCGCAGGCTGCGACGTCTTCCTGCGCGGGGGGATAGGCCAGCAGATCGCCGAGCGCGGTGGCGATGGCCACCGGATCGCGTGCGGCGATGCGGCCAGCGGCGGGGCAGTCCACCACCTCGCGCGCGCCGCCGATGTCGGGGATGACGACCGGCGTGCCGCAGGCGAGCGCTTCGATCCAGGCATTGGCAAGGCCTTCGCGTTCCGAAGGCAGGACCATGGCGTCCGCCGCGCAAAGCAGCGTGGGCAGGGTCTCGTGATCGACCGCGCCGACGAACTGGACCCGCTCGGCCAGCTCGAGTTCGCTCGCCAGCGCCTTGAGCGCGGCCTCGTTCGCCCCGGTGCCGGCAATGACCAGGCGGACGTCCTCGGGCAGATGGGCCAGGGCGCGGATCGCCAGCGCCTGCCCCTTGATCGGGATCAGCGCGCCGACGCTGACGACGAGCCTACCGACCGACCAGATGCCGAGATCGGGAATGGCCGAGACCAGCTGCCGCGCCGCGGCGCGCGGCAGGGGCGAAAAGCGCGCGTGATCGAGGCCAGTATAATGGACGTGCATCTTGCCGGCTGGCAGGCCCAAGGCGGCCATGTCGTTGGCGAGTGCCTGCGAGACCGACAGCAGGACCGATGCCTTTTCGGCGGCCGCGCGCATCTGCCGCAGCGCGAAGGGTTTTGTGCCCCAGTAGTGGATGTCGGACCCGCGTGCCTTGATCGCGAACGGCAGGCCCAGCGCCTCGGCCACGCGCATGGCGGCCGGACCATCGGGATAGAAGAACTGCGCGTCGACCATGTCGAACGGCCGTTCGGCGTGGAGGCGCCGCACCATCGGCAGGATAGCGCGTGCGATCAGCAGGGGATTGATGTGGCCGGAAAGGCCGGGGATCAGCGTGAAGCGCGGATGATGCACCGTGACGGGACCGCCGGTTTCGATCAGCGGCGTTTCGGCAATGTCGGCATAGCGGGCCAGCTTGACGGGTGGCAGGCCGATGGGGTTCACCACCGTCACCTCCCAATCGCCGCGCGCGGCCAGCGCTTCCATCTGCCGCGCGACGAAGCGCCCGAAACCGGGGCGCTGGGACGAGGGGTAAAGCGTCGAAATCGAGAGCAGGCGGCGCCCGGTTGCAGGGTTCACAGTTTTCGGACCAGCATTTCCGCCACGCCGATCCACGCCGGGTGGTCGATCACAACCTGCCGCTGCCCGATGCCTGGGGGCAGCAGTGCGATGCGCCCGTCGAGATGGTCGATCATCCGCCCGAAGGCGAAGCGGCCGGCAGGGCGTGGCGCAAGCACGTCGCGGTTGAGCGCACGCGAATAATCCGCCGGATCGACCTGCCGCAGCCACACCTGATCGCCCGCCCGGTATTCGCCCAGGCCCGCATCGACAACCAGCGCCATGAGTCGCGCATCGCCGCCGAACTCGGTGGGCAGCACCGCGTCCATCGGGTGCGTCAGCGCCTCAGGTCCGCCGGCGGTGAGCCGCGCGACGACGTTGGGTATGGCGGAATGGTCCGGCTTTACCAGAAGCTGCGGATCGACATCGAGCGCGGCGCCGATCCGGTTCATCCACGTCAGCGACAAGCTGCGCATCCCGGTTTCGAGCCGGCCGATGGTTTGCGCCGTCGTCGGCGGAACGCAGCGCGCGGCCACGTCGGCCAGGGTCAGGCCTTTCTGGCGACGGATGTCGCGGATGCGGTTGATCATGGTGGTTCCATTTCTGAGAGGAACGGAAGTTGAAATTGCTTTCCTACAAAGCAGCCCCTGGGGCAAGTGCGGCGGCGTTCCCCAAATGTTCAAAGCGGAGGTGACCCGATGCGCCAGGTCTTGATCGATCGTGAACTGACCAGCGAAGGCCCGCGCCGGGCAGGGCGTGGTTCCGCGGCGGCCGCGCGGCGCAGCGTGAAGGTGAATTGCGCCGAATCGCCACTGACCTGGCTCCATGCACGCGGCCATCTCAGCGACCGGCAGTTCGACGCGGGGGAGCGCCTGCGGACCGATTGGGAGCGCGCGCAACTGGCGCCAGCCGTCACGATGCGCTGGGAACCGGTGCGTTTTGGCGGTGGCGAGCGCAACCTTTCGCCGACCGAGCGGCAGATCGCGGCGAAGGAACGCTTCGATGCGGCGATCGCCGCCGCGGGAACCGGATTGAGCGATATTCTGTGGCGGGTGGTTTGCGCCGGCGATGCCCTGGCGATGGCGGAGAAGGCGCTGGACTGGCCTGTCCGCAGCGGTAAGCTGGTCTTGCGCATCGCGCTTGACCGTTTGGCGGACTTTTATCGCATCCGATGAACGACACAGGCGGATCGACGAACGTCATTGCGTGCTATCCCCGCGCCGTGTCAGGCCGTATCGATTGAAACCATAGTGTCGGGAAGCAGCTTCATGGAACGACGGGAATTTCTGGGTTTCGCGGGAATCGCGGCGGGTGCGCTTGGCGGAGGCTGGCCGCTCCGGGTTCTGGCCCAGACGGCCGGCGATGCCGCGTTCAACGCGCTGGCCGACAGATTGTTCTACGAACAGCTGCTTATCGAGCCCGAAAACGCGACGCGCCTTGGCCTCGACAAGGGCACTCGTGCCGGCTTGCGAGCACGGCTTGATGACTACAGCGAGGCCGGGAAGGACGCGTCGCGGGCGTTCAACGAACGCGCCTTGGCGGCAATGCGTGGCGTGGATGCGGGAAGCCTGAGCGCCGCCGCCCGGCTGAACCGCGATGTCCTTGCCTACAAGTTCGAACAGGAACTCGCCGGCAAGCCGTTCGGGCTGGACGACGTGGAAAATCCCTATCCGATCACGCAGCAGAGCGGCGTCTATTTCAGTGTTCCCGACTTTCTCGACAGCCAGCACCCGGTCGAGAACGCCGATGACGCCGAAGCCTATCTGACGCGGCTGCGGGCCTTCGCTTTCGCGCTGGACGATGAAACCGCGCGGCAGCGGCGCGACGCCGGGCGCGGCCTGATCGCGCCGGTATGGTCCGTCGATCTGGTGCTGAAGCAGATGCGCGCGCTGCGCGCACCGTCGCCCGAACAGAACGCCATGGTGCGATCGCTGGTCAAGCGAACGACAGCAAAGACCGTGGCAGGCGACTGGGAAAGCCGGGCTGCCCGGATCGTGGCGGGAGACGTCTATCCCGCGCTCGATCGCCAGATCGCGCTGATGCAGCAGTTGCGAGGACGCACGCGGCCGGGCGATGGCGCGTGGCGTCTGCCCAAGGGCGACGAGATTTACGGGCTGGCGCTGCGCAAGGCGACCACCACCGATCACACGGCCGAGCAGGTCCACAAGATCGGGCTGGAGCAGGTAGCCGATATTTCCGCAAAGCTGGACGTGATCCTGAAGGGCGCGGGCTTCACCTCCGGTTCGGTTGGGGCGCGGCTGACCGCGCTCAACGCCTCGCCCGCGCAACGCTATCCGAACACCGATCAGGGGCGCCTGGACCTGATCGCCAGCCTGAACGCGGGTATCGCCGCGATGACGCAGAAACTGCCGCGCGCGTTCCGCGACATCCCGTCTGAACCGCTCGAAATCCGCCGCGTTCCGGTGGAAATTCAGGATGGCGCGCCGAACGGGTATTACTATTCCGCGCCGCTCGACGGTTCGCGCCCGGCGATCTACTGGATCAACCTGAAGGACGTTGCCGACTGGCCGAAGTATTCGCTGCCGGCGCTGACCTACCACGAGGGCATTCCCGGCCATCACTTGCAGGGCGGCTATACCCGTAGCGGCGGGAACCTGCCGATGTTCCTGAAGGACTATTTCATTTCCGCCTATGGCGAGGGCTGGGCGCTCTATGCCGAGCAGCTAGCCGATGAACTGGGCGGATATACCGGCATCGAAAGCGCCGGCTATCTCCAGTCCTTCCTGTTCCGCGCGGCGCGTCTGGTGGTCGATACCGGGCTGAACCACTACCGCTGGAGCCGTGAGAAAGCGACCGACTACCTCGTCAACACAGTGGGCTTCGCGCGGCCGCGCAGCCAGCGCGAGATCGAGCGCTATTGCGCCTCGATCGGGCAGGCGTGCAGCTATAAGATGGGTCACACGGCCTGGGTTGCTGCGCGCACCAAGGCGCAGCAGGCACTGGGCGACCACTTCAGCCTGCCCTGGTTTCACGACATCCTGAAGGAAGGCGTGATGCCGCTGTCTATGCTGGAGAAGCGGGTGGACGAACGGATCGCCGAAGCGAAGCGCGGCTGACGACCGAAGGCTGGGAGCTTGTCGGCTCTCAGCCTTCCGCCATCTCCGCGAGTTCGAGCCAGCGCTCCTCGGCCGCGTCCTTGTCGGCCCGGACCTTTTCCAGCGCGGCCATCAGCGCGTCAAACTTCTTGGGATCGCGCGCGTAGAGGTCCGGATCGGCCAGCTGCGCTTCGCCGCGCGCAATGGCGGCATCGAGTTCTTCGATCTTTTTGGGCAGCAGTTCGTAATCGCGCTGATCCTTGTAGGAGAGCTTGCTCTTCTTCGCGGCCGGGGGAGGCGGCGGCGGGGCGCTTTCCGCCTTGGGCGCGGCCTTGACCGGCGCCACGCGCGCCTTGCGCTGCTTTTCCCAGTCGGCATAGCCGCCGGCCACGACATCGACCTTGCCCGATCCGTCCAGCCCTAGCGTGATGGTGACGGTGCGATCGAGAAAGTCGCGGTCGTGGCTGACGATGAGTACGGTGCCGTCGTAGTCCGCGATCACTTCCTGCAGCAGATCGAGCGTTTCGAGGTCGAGGTCGTTGGTCGGCTCGTCCAGCACGAGCAGGTTGGACTTGCGGGCGAATTCGCGCGCGAGCAGCAGACGCGAGCGTTCGCCTCCCGACAGCGTGCCGACGCGCGCCTCGACGAGGCCCGGATCGAACAGGAAATCCTTGAGATAGCCCTGGATGTGCTTGCGTTCGCCGCGCACGTCGATCCAGTCGCCGCCCTCCGCCAGCACGTCGCGCACGCGCTTTTCCGGCGACATCAGGCTGCGTTGCTGGTCGATCATCACGCCGCTGAGCGTCTTGGCCAGCGTGACCGTCCCGCTGTCGGGCTGGAGTTCGCCGGTCAGCAGCTTGAGCAGCGTGGTCTTGCCCGCGCCGTTCGCGCCGACCACGCCGATGCGGTCGCGCCGGGTGATGCGCAGGCTGAAATCCTTGATGATCGCGCGCCCGCCGGCGCCTTCACCGAACGTCTTGGTAACGTGATCGGCGACGATCACCGCCTTGCTCTTGGCATCGTCGCTGGCGACGGCGAGCTTGGCGGTGCCTTGCGGACTGAGCATCGCGGCGCGCTGGGCGCGCATTTCCCAGAGCTTTTCAAGGCGGCCCTGGTTGCGTTTGCGCCGTGCGGTGACGCCGCGCTCAAGCCAGTGCGCCTCGATCTTCAGTTTGGCGTCCAGCTTGTCCGCGGCGCGGGCTTCCTCGGCATAGACCTGTTCCATCCACGCTTCATAGCCACCGAAGCCGATGTCCTTTCGGCGCAGCGAACCGCGATCGAGCCACAGCGTGGCGCGGGTGAGCCGTTCGAGAAACGTGCGGTCGTGGCTGATGACCACGAATGCGCCGGTATAGCGCTGGAGCCAGGATTCCAGCCAGTCGATCGCGGCGAGATCGAGGTGGTTGGTCGGTTCGTCCAGCAGCAGGATGTCGGGGTCTGAGGCGAGCGCGCGGGCCAGCGCGGCACGGCGGCGTTCGCCACCGCTGGCGCTTTCGGCCTTGCGGGCCATGTCGATGCCAAGCTGGCTGGCGATGGCTTCCACCTCGTGTCGTTCCGGCGCGTCCGGCCCGTGCAGCGCGAAATCCATCAGCGTATCGAACCCGGTGAAGAACGGGTCCTGCTCCAGCGTCACCAGCCGCACGCCCGGCTGGATGGAGCGCTTGCCCTTGTCGGCATCGATCTGCCCCGCGATCAGGCGCAGCAGCGTGGTCTTGCCCGCGCCGTTGCGGCCAATCAGCGCCAGCCGGTCGCGCGGGCCGATGTGGAGGTCAAGATCGCGGAAAAGCCAGCCGGTGCCCTGGAGAAGCCCAAGGCCCTCCCAGCTCAAGATCGGTGCTGCTGCCATGCCGCGCGCTTAGCCGCCGGTGGGCAGAAGGTCTAGGGTCAGGACTACCGGCCGGCACTTTTTGCCTGAACCGCCGCCGGCATCCGCATTCACGCCTTGTTCAATGCTTCGGCTCTAGGCAAAGCAGCATCATGCGCTGGATCATCGCCTTTACCGCTGTCGGTCTCGCGGCCTTGCCTGCGACGGCCTTTTCGGCCCCGAACCGTCCTGACGCCCAGGGCGAAGTCCGCCGCGACCTGCGCGCGGGCAACGTGCGTTCGCTGCGCGAGATCGAGCGGACCGTGTTGCCGACCAAGCCGGGAATGCAATACCTGGGGCCGGAATACGATCCCGCCGCCATGGTCTATCGCCTGAAGTTCATTCGCGAAGGCCATGTCATGTTCGTCGACGTGGATGCGCGCACCGGGCAGGTGCTGGGTGAATCCCGCTGATCTTTCCATTCCTTGACCGTTCAGGTTCAAGGGATCATCTAGCATTCCTGAACACGTAACCGCGCGCTCTCCGGCATGGGAGCGGGCGAGCAGCAGGGGACAGCCTTACATGCGCATCCTGATCGTCGAGGACGAACCGACCCTCGGCAAGCAGCTCAAGGCCACGCTGGAACACAATGGCTACGCCGTCGATCTTTCCACCGATGGCGAGGACGGCCATTTTCTCGGCTCGACAGAGGACTACGACGCGGTGATCCTCGATCTGGGCCTGCCCGAGATCGACGGGCTGACCGTGCTTGGCATGTGGCGCAAGGAAGGGCGCAAATTCCCGGTGCTGGTGCTGACGGCGCGCGACAGCTGGTCCGACAAGGTGGCCGGGCTCGACGCGGGCGCCGACGACTATCTGGCCAAGCCGTTCCAGACCGAGGAACTGATCGCCCGCCTGCGCGCGCTGATCCGTCGGGCTTCGGGCAACTCCTCGTCGGAACTCATCGCGGGCGACGTGCGGCTCGATACCCGTTCGGGCCGGGTCACGCTGAACGGCGAGCCGGTGAAGCTGACGGCGCAGGAATACAAGCTGCTGTCCTACCTGCTTCACCACAAGGGCAAGGTCGTCAGCCGCACCGAATTGATCGAGCATATCTACGATCAGGATTTCGACCGGGATTCGAACACGATCGAGGTGTTCGTCACCCGTATCCGCAAGAAGCTGGGGCCGGACGTGATCACCACGATCCGGGGGCTGGGTTACAGCCTCGACGATCCGGCCCATCCGGGCCGCGGTTGACGATCGGCGCCTTGTCCGCGGCACCGCAGGGCATGACACGGCATCGCGGCGGACGGGCAGGGAACTGAGAGCGTGACCACCACCGCGCAGGAACCGAAGACAGCGCCGCACACCGGATCGCTGGCGCGGCGCATGATGCTGATCGCGTTCGCGTGGATCACGGTGCTGTTGCTGGGCGGTGGGCTCGCGCTCGACCGCACGCTGACCGGCCTGGTCACGCGCAATTTCGACGAACAGCTGGGCTACATGCTGACCGCCATGGTCGCCTCGGCCGAGATCGGGCCGGATGGCGAAGTGTTCTTCAACCGGCCGCTGGGGGACCAGCGCTTTCTGGAACCGAACAGCGGGCTCTACTGGCAGATCAGCGGGCAGGGGCATGAGGATTTCCCGTCGCGCTCGCTGTGGGACCGCACGCTCAAGCTCCAGAGCGACCATGTCGATACCGAGCCGCACATCTATGATAGCGGCCAGTTCGAGGGCGAACGGCTGCGGATGATCGAGCGATCGGTAATCCTGCCGGGCAGCAACACGCTGTGGCAATTCGCGGTCGCCGCCAGCCGCAGTGAACTTGACGCGCAGATCCGCCGCATCCGCTCGATCCTGATCTGGTCGTTCGTGGTGCTGGGGCTGGGGCTGTTCGGCATGGCGGCCTTGCAGACCTATTACGGGCTGGGGCCGTTGCGGCGCGTGCGGCGGGCGATCGCGGCCATGCGCGAAGGCGGGGCGAGCCGGGTCAACGAGCCGCTGCCGCTGGAAGTGCAGCCGCTGGTGCTGGAGCTGAACGCGCTGCTCGAACATTCGGAACGGCAGGCGGAGGAAGCCCGCACCCACGCCGGCAACCTGGCCCATGCGCTCAAGACGCCGCTGACGGTGGTGATGAACGCGGCGACGGCCAAGGCTTCGGACCTTGCCGATACGGTGATCCGCGAGGCGGCGGTGATGCGGCGCCAGGTGGATCACCACCTGGCCCGCGCGCGCGCCGTCGGCCGCCGCGCGACCGGCCTTTCGCGCGCGGTGGTGTGGGAAAGCGCCGAGGCGGTGGAGCGCGCGGTTACACGGCTCTATCCCAAAGTCCGCTTCGACATGGACGGCAGCCGCGAGGCGCAGGTCGCGATCGAACGGCAGGATCTGGACGAGATATTGGGCAACCTGATCGAGAACGCCGCCAAGTATGGCGGCGGCAGCGTGTTCATCACCGTGGACGCGAACCCGGCGGACCCGAAGTTCTGCGACATCTGGGTCGAGGACGACGGCATGGGCATTCCCGAGGAAGCGCGGGAGCGCATCTTCGATCGGGGCGCGCGGCTCGATACCGGCAAGCCCGGAACCGGGCTGGGCCTGGCCATCGTGCGCGACGTGGCCGAGCTTTACGGCGGTTCGATTTCGCTGAACGAAAGCGAGGATCTGGGTGGGTTGCTGACCACGCTGCGCCTGCCGCGCGTGGTGGTGAAGTAACGGCCGCCTACCGTTCGCGCGGATGGGCGTTGCGATAGACGTCCAGCAGCGTTGCCGCGTCCACCTTGGTGTAGATCTGCGTTGAACTGAGGCTAGCGTGGCCCAGTAGCTCCTGCAACGAACGCAAGTCTGCACCCGCGCCGAGCAGGTGCGTGGCGAAGCTGTGCCGCAAGGCGTGCGGGGTCGCGGTGGGAGGCAGGCCAAGCACCGTGCGGGCGCGCGCGACGGCCTTCTGCACCATGCCCTGCGCCAGCGGACCGCCCTTGGCGCCCCGGAACAGGGGGGCGTCCTTCGTCAGCGGCCAGGGCGCCTTGGCGGCATAGTCCTCCACCGCCGCCCGCACGATCGGCAGGATCGCGACGACGCGCTGGCGATTACCCTTGCCGGTGACGACGAGCGATTCGCCCAGCGGGAGGACGGCGGCCGGCAGGGCCAGCGCCTCGGCGATGCGCAGGCCCGCACCATAGAGCAGCAGCAGGACGGCGCGATCGCGCGCGGCGATCCATTCCTCGCTGGCGTCTTCGGCGACCATGGCGGCGAGGTTGACCGCCTCATCCGGCGTGATCGGGCGCGGCAGGCCCTTCTTCACGCGCGGGCCGCGCAGGCGGGGCGGCGCGATGCCGGTTTCGCCGGATTGTTCGCGCGCGAAGGCGATGAACGACTTGATCGCCGACAGTTCGCGCGCGGCGGAGACATTGCCGATCCCGTCTGCCCGCCGCGCGGCAAGGTGCGTGCGCAGCGTGGCGGGATCGAGCCGGGCGAGCGAGGCCCAGCCCTGCGCGGGCGGAAGCGCCGCCAGGAGGCGCGTGGCGGTGGCGAGGTAGGCGCGGACCGTATGCGGGGAGCGGCGCCGCGCCAGCGAAAGGTGCTGGCCCCAGGCTTCGAGGATGTCCTGCGGCGTCATGCCGCAACCAGGCTTTCGGGCACGAGTTCGCCCAGCAGCGCGTCGAGCAGTGGCATGCCCTTTCCGGTGACGGCCAGCCGGTCGCCGGTATCGTTCAGCAGGCCCAATCCGGCATAGAACGCGCGCTTGGCGGGCACCACGAGATCGCTTTCGGCGAAACCGAACCGCGCCGCCAGCGCCTTCACGTCCACGCCTTCGGCCAGCCGCAGGCCCATCAGCATCGCTTCGGAAGCCTGCTCCGCCATCCCCAGCGCGCGCTGTTCGGCAAGGCCATGCGCCTGCGCGTCCACCGCCTTGAGGAAGTTTTCCGGCTTGCGGTGGCGCACTGTCGCCACGCCGCCGCGCCGCCCGTGCGCGCCGGGGCCTATGCCGGCATAATCGCCATAGCGCCAGTAGGTGAGGTTGTGGCGGCTTTCCTCGCCGGGGCGGGCGTGGTTGCTGATCTCGTAGGCGGGCAGGCCCGCGCGCGCGGTGAGTTCGCGGGTCAGGCCGAAAAGCGCGCCGGCCGCGTCATCGTCGAGCGGCGTGAAGCGGCCTTCGCGCACGAGCGTGGCGAAGCGCGTGCCCGGCTCGATCGTCAACTGGTAGAGCGAGAGGTGACCGGTGCCGAAGGCCAGCGCGCGGGTCAGTTCGGCTTCCCAGCTTTCCGGGGTGTGATCGGGGCGCGCATAGATCAGGTCGAAGCTGACGCGGCGGAAATGCCGTTGCGCCACGGCAAGCGCGGCCAGCCCTTCGCTGGCGTCATGAAGCCGGCCGAGAAAGCGCAAGGCGGTATCGTCCAGCGCCTGAAGCCCCAGCGAGACGCGGTTGATGCCGGCCTGCGCCAGCGCCGCGAAGTTGGCGGCTTCCACCGAGGAAGGGTTGGCTTCCAGCGTGATCTCGATGTCTTCGGCAAAGCGCCAATGCCGGCTAGCTTGCGCAATCAGGCTTTCGACCAGCGCGGGCGGCATCAGCGATGGCGTGCCGCCGCCGAAGAAGATCGAAGTCAACTCACGGCCACCGGACAGCGCCGCTTCGTGCGCCATGTCCGCCAGCAGCGCGGCCTGCCACTGGCCTATGTCGGTGCGTTCGCGTACATGGCTGTTGAAGTCGCAATAGGGGCACTTCGCCAGGCAGAACGGCCAGTGGATATAGAGCGCAAGCGGCGTCATCGGCCCGGTTCTACTCCGGGAACTGTTCCGCGACCAGCTTGGCGAAGGCATCGGCGCGGTGGCTGATGCGATGCTTTTCCTCCGGATCGAGTTCGGCGAAAGTACGGGTGCCGCCGGCGGGCACGAACACCGGATCGTAGCCGAAGCCCAGCGTGCCGCGCGGCGGCCAGGTCAGCGTGCCGTGCGCGCGGCCTTCATAGACGGCGCTGGCGCCATCGGGCCAGGCGATGGCGAGGACGCAGGCGAAGTATCCGTCGCGCGGGGTGTCCGCCCCCTGTTCGCACAGTTTCCCCTCGACCTTGCCCATGGCCATGTACCAATCGCGACCGGGGCCGCCTTCATAGGGCGCGGCTTCGGCCCAGTCGGCGGTATAGACGCCGGGCGCGCCGCCCAGCGCGGCGACGCAGAGGCCGGAATCGTCGGCCAGCGCCGGCAGGTTCGCCGCTTCCGCCGCCGCGCGCGCCTTGATCAGCGCGTTCTCGACGAAAGTCGTGCCGGTTTCGGCCGGTTCGGGCAGGCCGAGTTCGCCGGCGGACAGGCACTCCACGCCATAGGGCGCCAGCAACGCCTGGATTTCGCGGAGCTTGCCCTTGTTGTGCGTGGCGATGACGAGCTTGCCGCGCGCCAGGTGGCGTGTCACCGCGCGACAGCCTTGGCCTGTGCATCGAAGATCTGCGCGCAACCCACGCGGGCGAGGCGGAGCAGCCGGAGCAGACCCTCCTCGTCATAGGTCGCGCCTTCGGCGGTGGCCTGCACCTCGGCGATCTTGCCGCCATCGATCAGCACGAAGTTGGCATCGGCATCGGCCGAGGAATCCTCGATGTAGTCGAGGTCCAGCACCGGCACGCCGTTCACGATTCCGCACGAGATCGCGGCTACCTTTTCGGTCAGCGGATCGTCTTGGATCGCTCCGGCGTCGATCAGCTTCTGCACCGCCAGGCGCAGCGCGATCCACGCGCCCGAGATCGAGGCGGTGCGGGTGCCGCCATCGGCCTGGATCACGTCGCAATCGAGCGTGATCTGGCGTTCGCCCAGTTTCTTGAGGTCGGTCACGGCGCGCAGGCTGCGGCCGATCAGGCGCTGGATTTCCTGCGTGCGGCCGGACTGCTTGCCCTTGGCCGCCTCACGACTGCCGCGCGTGTGGGTGGCGCGGGGCAGCATCGAATATTCCGCCGTCACCCAGCCTTCGCCCTTGCCGCGCATGAACGGCGGCACGCGCTCTTCCACCGAAGCGGTGACCAGCACCTTGGTATCGCCGAATCCGATCAGGACCGAACCTTCGGCATGCTTGGTGAAGTTGGTCTCGATCGTGATGGCGCGCATTTCGTCTGCGGCGCGGCCGGAAGGGCGCATGGCGATTATCCTGCAAATCCGCATGCCGATGACAGGCGGGTGTTGAAAGTTGCGCAGGCCCTACGCGCAATGCCCTTGAGCCTGCAAGCCTGCCGTTTACATTGGGTGCTTATGGTTTCGCTTCCGCTCACCGAACTGTCCAGCCGCGCCCGGGATATCTTCCGGCTCGTGGTGGAAGGCTATATAGCCAGCGGCCAGCCGGTCGGCTCCAAGACCTTGGCGGGCACGGGCGGGGTCAACCTGTCGCCCGCCTCGATCCGTTCGGTGCTGCAGGAATTGCAGGACGCGGGGCTGCTGGCCGCGCCCCACACCAGCGCGGGCCGGATGCCGACCGAGATTGGCCTGCGCCTGTTTGTCGATGGCATCATGCAGGTGGCGGAACCCTCAGCGGCGGAGCGCGCGCAGATCCAGCGGGGCCTTGCCGAAGGCGGCACGATCGAGGCGGCGCTCAACGCCGCGTCGCTGGCGCTGTCGGAACTGTCCGCCGGCGCGGGCGTCGTGATGGTGCCGCGGCGCGAGCCCCGGCTTATGCAGCTTTCCTTCATGGCCCTTTCGCCCGGACGGGCTCTGGCGGTGCTGGTGGGCGAGGATGGCGCGATCGAGAACCGGCTGATCGACCTGCCGGCGGATGTTCCGCCCCACGCGTTGGAGCAGGCAGGCAATTACCTGACGCACAAGCTGATGGGGCGCACGCTGGGCGAAGCCGCCGTGGAAATCCGGCGCGACATCGCGGGCGGCCGGTCCGCGCTCGATACTGCCAGCCGCGATCTGGTCGAACGGGGATTGGCGATCTGGTCGATGGACGCGGCGCAGCGCCCGGTGCTGGTGGTGCGCGGGCAGGCCAACCTGCTGGACGAGGCCGCGCTGGGCGACATCGAGCGTGTCCGCCAACTGCTGGACCAGCTCGAGAACGCCGAGGCGATCGCCGGGGTGCTCGATGCCGCGCGCGATGCCGAATCGACGCGGATTTTCATCGGCAGCGAGAACCGCCTGTTCTCGCTGTCCGGCTCGTCGGTGATCGCTTCGCCGTGGCGCGATGCGGAAGGGCGCGTCGTCGGCGTGGTGGGGGTTATCGGACCGACGCGGTTGAATTATGCGCGCGTTGTCCCCATGGTGGATTTCACGGCTCAATCGTTGAGCAAACTCATCGGACAAGACGGATTTTCAAGAAAATGACGGATAACGAGACACGCCCGCTGGACGAAGCTGCACAGGCAGAACTGAAGGGTGTGCCCGAGGAACTGATCGATTCGGCGGGCAACGGCGAGGAACTGGTCAAGCTGCGCGAAGAACTCGAGGCGGCGAAGCAGGGCATCCTTTACGCAAAGGCCGAAACGCAGAACCTGCGCCGCCGCATGGAAAAGGACATCGCGGACACGCGCGCCTACGCCGCGACCGGCTTCGCGCGCGACATCCTGTCCGTGGCCGACAACCTGGCGCGCGCGCTGGAATCGATCCCCGCAGACTTGCGCGATGACGAGAAGTTCAAGAATCTGGTCGCCGGACTGGAAGCCACGGGGCGGGAGATCGAGAAGGTCTTCGCCGGCCACGGCATCAGCCGTATCGCGGCCACGGGCCTGCCGCTCGATCCGCACCAGCATCAGGCGATGATGGAAGTGCCTTCCGCCGACGCCGAACCCGGCACCGTGCTGCAGGAACTTCAGGCCGGCTACATGATCAAGGACCGCCTGCTGCGACCCGCGATGGTGGCCGTGGCCAAAAAGCCGGACTGAGCCGGACGACGGGGCAAGCGCTGGCGCGTCAGCGCGCCAGCAGTTCCTCCACCTCGTCGGTCGCATAAAGGTCGGCGAACACCATGGCCATGATGTGCAGCGTGGCGGCGTGCTCTTCGTCGCTCAGCGCGGCGTTGGCGTCCGCGGCGATCAGCACGCGGTAGTTCAACTGCATCGCATCGCGCGCAGTGCTTTCGCAACAGCAGTTGGTCAGCGTCCCCGTGATGAGCACGGTGTCGATCCCGCGTTCCCGCAGCAAGGCGTCGAGCGCGCAAGTGCCCGGCGTGAACGCGCTGAACCGATGCTTGTCGAGGAGCTGATCGCCCGGCGCGACATCGAGTGCGGGCGAGAGCTGCCAGTAGTGCGCGCCGGGGGTGAACGCCGCCTTGTGGCCGGTGGCGGCCGCGCCCTGGCGGATCATGAAATTGGACCAGCTTGCATCGCCTTCGGGCGAACTGGTGTAGCGCAGGAACACGTTGGTGCCCCCGGCGGCCCGCACCGCGCGCGTGATCCGGTTGATGTTGGCGACTATGCTCCGCGCTTCGGGCACTTCCACGGGCGCGCCCGGCTCCATGAAGCCGTTCTGCATGTCGACCACGATGTGCGCCAGGCGGCGCGGATCGATATCGTCAAACACATTGCGCACGCCGCCGCGCCCGGCGGCAAGGCGATCGAGAATGGCGGCGTGATCGACATGGTGCGGCATGGCGTCCTCCGGTGGATTATCAGCCACTTGTCGATCACGAAGCGCATGGCGAGTCTGCCCGCTTCCTGCCGCGCTTCCGGCCCGTGAAACGCAACTGCTGCACGGTTCGTCGCAAGCGGCGGAACGCGGCCCCCGGTTCGCGCGTCGCCTGCGCAAGAAACGGAGACACATCATGCGTAAGTTCCTGATTGCCTCGCTTGTTCTGGGTTCCGCCGTCACGCTGGGCGGCTGTTCGCGCAACTATGCGGCCGAAGGTGGCCTCGTCGGCGCGGCGGCCGGCGCCGGTGTGGCGGCGGCGACGGGCGGTGATGCCGCTACCGGCGCCGCGATCGGCGGCGCGGTCGGCGCGCTCGGCGGCTCGCAGATCAAGAAGCACGGCGGCCGGTGCTACCGCGTGGATCGCAACGGTTACGAATACGAAGTGCGCTGTTGATCCGCGAAGGGCAGAATCGCCTGCAGGCGGGCGAGAGGAGGGGCGTCCCCGGCGGGATGCCCCTTTTGCGCGAGGAAGGCATGACGGACGATTTCCGCCTGCTGTTCGATGCCATAGCGGGCGAAGGGCTTGCCCGGCACGACACGGTAATCGTAGCGGCAGAACGGATGGCGCATCAGCGGCAGATACCATCGCCCCTTGCGCTGGGCCTGCCAGACATGCGCCATCTCATGAATGAACAGGCCTTGCAGTGATAGCGGGGCTTCCCCGAAATCGTCGCAATAGTGCGCTCCGGCGGGATGGAAGTGGAGGTGGCCCATCGGCGCCATTACCACGTTGCGCGGCTGGAACGGAAAGAACCGCCGCCGTTTGACGCGGACCGGTGCCACATCGATGGCTCCGCCGAACACCTCCCGCACCAGCGCGCACTCGCGTTCGGTGAGCGGCCGATCACCGCCCACCGGGCACGTTTGCGCGGCGCTGGCGATCACATCTTGTGGTCCATATGCTCCATGCCGCCCATCGCGCCGCTCGCCTCACCACCGCCGGGGCTGGCCACCTTGGCGACGACCGTTGCCTTGTCGCCATTGTCGAGCGTGATGGTCAGTTCGGTAGTGCCGCCGGCCTTCAGCGTATCGGCCACGTCGAACAGCATGACGTGGAAACCGCCGGGCTTGAACTCCACGGTCTTACCCGGCTCCAGCGCCACTTCCTTGACCGGAGACATCGAGGAGACGCCGTTCTCCATCTTGCTTTCGTGCATTTCCGCCCGGCCGGCGCCATCGACATGGACCGCCGCGACCTTGCGCGGCGCGCCGTTCCCCTGCGAAACGGTGAAGTAGGCGACACCGGGGCGGCCGGCGACCACCGGCAGTTGCACGATAGCATCGGTCAGGGCGATTCCGGGGGCATTTTCCGGGGTGGCATCGGCGCTCGACGAAGCGGCGACCGGTTCCTGCGGGGCCTTTTCGCCACATCCTGTCAGCGCGAGGGCAAGGCTGGAAAGTCCCGCCAGAACGTAGAGCCGCATCGTCGATCCTCCAGTTGAAAATTCGTCTGTTGATCTAGGCGCGGTCAGGCCTTGTGCCAAGTCAAACCGAACCTATATCGGCCGCGTCGGAGCCGCCGACCGGCGTCTGCCCTTCGCGGGGGGCGCCATGTGCGCGGTGTCTAATCTGGAAGGAAATGGGGAAACCATGGCTAAAGTTATCGGTATCGACCTCGGCACGACCAACAGCTGCGTTGCGGTGATGGACGGGGGCACGCCCAAGGTCATCGAAAATTCGGAAGGCGCGCGCACGACGCCTTCGATCGTCGCCTTCACCAAGGACGGCGAACGTCTGATCGGCCAGCCGGCGAAGCGCCAGGCCGTGACCAATCCGGACAACACCATCTTCGCGGTCAAGCGTCTGATCGGCCGTCGTTTCGACGATCCGCTGACCCAGAAGGACACGGAGCTCGTTCCCTACACGATCGTGAAGGGCAAGAACGGCGATGCCTGGGTCAAGGCCGGTGGCCAGGACTACAGCCCGTCGCAGATTTCCGCCTTCACGCTGCAGAAGATGAAGGAAACCGCCGAAGCCTATCTGGGCGAGACGGTGACGCAGGCGGTCATTACCGTTCCCGCGTACTTCAACGACGCGCAGCGCCAGGCGACCAAGGACGCCGGCCAGATCGCCGGCCTGGAAGTGCTGCGCATCATCAACGAGCCGACCGCGGCGGCGCTGGCCTATGGCCTCGACAAGCAGGACGGCAAGACGATCGCGGTCTATGACCTTGGCGGCGGCACCTTCGACATCTCGATCCTGGAGATCGGCGATGGCGTGTTCGAGGTGAAGTCCACCAACGGCGATACGTTCCTGGGCGGTGAAGATTTCGACACCGCGCTGGTCGAATACCTGGCGGACAAGTTCAAGGCCAAGGAGAACATGGATCTCCGTGGCGACAAGCTTGCGCTCCAGCGTCTGAAGGAAGCGGCCGAAAAGGCGAAGATCGAACTGTCGTCGGCCCAGACGACCGAGATCAACCTGCCGTTCATCACCGCGCGCATGGAAGGCGGCAGCACCACTCCGCTGCACCTCGTCGAAACCATCACCCGCGCCGACCTGGAAAAGCTGGTCGCCGGCCTGATCCAGCGCACGCTCGATCCTTGCAAGAAGGCGCTGGCTGATGCCGGTCTTTCGGCCAAGGACATCGACGACGTGGTGCTGGTGGGCGGCATGACCCGCATGCCCAAGGTTCGCGAAGTGGTGAAGGACTTCTTCGGCAAGGACCCGCACACCGGCGTGAACCCGGACGAAGTCGTCGCCATGGGCGCGGCGATCCAGGCTGGCGTGCTGCAGGGCGACGTCAAGGACGTGCTGCTGCTCGACGTGACTCCGCTTTCGCTGGGCATCGAGACGCTGGGCGGCATCATGACCAAGATGATCGACCGCAACACCACGATCCCGACCAAGAAGAGCCAGGTCTATTCGACTGCCGAGGACAACCAGCAGGCGGTGACGATCCGGGTCTTCCAGGGCGAGCGCGAAATGGCGCAGGACAACAAGCTCCTGGGGCAGTTCGACCTCGTGGGCATTCCGGCAGCGCGTCGCGGCGTGCCCCAGATCGAGGTGACGTTCGACATCGACGCCAACGGCATCGTCAACGTCAGCGCCAAGGACAAGGGCACCGGCAAGGAGCAGCAGATCCGCATCCAGGCTTCGGGTGGCCTCAGCGATTCCGACATCGACCAGATGGTCAAGGATGCCGAGAAGTTCGCCGAGGAAGACAAGAAGCGGCGTGAGGCGGCCGAGGCGCGCAACAATGCCGACAGCCTTGTCCACGCCACCGAGCGTCAGCTTGAGGAGCACGGTGACAAGATCGACGCTTCACTGAAGGCCGAGATCGAAGCCGCCATTGCGGAAACCCGGACGGCGATCGAAGGCGGCAACCCCGACGACATGAACGCCAAGACCCAGGCGCTGACCGAAAAGGCGATGAAGCTGGGCCAGGCGATCTACGAGAAGGAACAGGCGGCCGCCGCTTCGCCGGGCGCCGATGCGCCGAAGGCCGATGACGATGTGGTCGACGCCGAGTTCTCGGAAGTCGACGACAACAAGGCTTGATGTTGCGATGAAACGAACCCGCCATTCGCGCACAGGCGTGGATGGCGGGTGACGTTGGGGCTGTTTTATGGCAACCGAAGCCGACTATTACGAACTGCTCGAAATCGAGCGCACGGCGGATGACAAGACGATCAAGTCTTCGTTCCGCAGACTGGCGATGCGCTTCCACCCGGACAAGAATCCGGGGTGCGCCGATTCCGAAGCCAAATTCAAGCAGATCAACGAGGCCTACGCCTGCCTGTCCGATCCGCAGAAGCGCGCGGCCTATGACCAGTATGGCCACGCCGCGTTCCAGCAGGGCGGTGCCGGTGGCGGCGGCTTTGGTGGCGGCGCCGATTTCGGTGATCTGGGCGACATTTTCGAAACGATCTTCGGCAGCGGCGCATTTGGCGGCGGTCGCCAGCAGGCGCGGCGCGGGGCGGACCTGCGCTATGACATGGAAGTGACGCTGGAAGAGGCGTTCCATGGCAAGACCGCCGAAATCTCGGTCGAGGTTTCGCAGAAGTGCGATCCCTGCGACGGGTCCGGCGCGGAGCCGGGCACCGGTGCGCGGCGCTGCAACCTGTGCGGCGGACACGGCAAGGTGCGCGCGCAGCAGGGCTTCTTCATGGTCGAGCGGACCTGCCCGACCTGCCATGGCCGGGGCGAGGTGATCGAGAAGCCCTGCCGGTTCTGCCGGGGCGAGGGTCGCGTCGATCTGGAACAGACGCTGGAAGTGACGATTCCCGCCGGCGTCGACAACGGCACGCGCATCCGCCTTGCCGGCAAGGGCGAGGCCGGGCCGTTCGGTGCCCCCCCGGGCGATCTTTACATCTTCCTGCACGTCAAGCGCCACCGCGTGTTCGAACGCGAAGGCACTACGCTGCTGACGCGCGCGCCGATCAGCTTCACGACGGCGGCGCTGGGCGGCGAGATCGAGATTCCAGGCCTGGATGGCAAACGCCATGCCGTGGAGATTCCGGCGGGCATCCAGTCAGGCAAGCAACTGCGCAAGCGTGGTGCGGGCATGCCCGTGCTGCAGGGGCGCGGTATGGGCGATCTGGTGGTCGAGGTCATGGTGGAAACCCCAACCCGGCTTTCCGCGCGGCAGAAGGAATTGCTGCGGGAGTTCCAGGCGACCGAGACCGGCGAGGAATGCCCGCAATCGAAGGGGTTCTTCGAACGGCTCAAGGAAGCGTGGAGCGACCTGACGGAATAGGGAAACTTCCGCGGGGCAGGGCTGGCGCGCCTATCGCGTTTCGCCCGGCTCCGTTTCTTCGAAGGCCGCTTCCACTTCCGCTATGACGCGGTCGACCATCCCGTTTTCCACGCAGAGACGGTCCCGCTCTTCGTGCAGGATGGCGAGAAACGCTTGCCGTTTCGCCCGGCGAACGGTGCTGACGTTAAGCGGAAGCTCCGCCGTGGAGACGATCAGGTCGATCATCCGTTCCGCGCCGTGCAGGCGGCCCCAGAGATAGTCGTTCTCGCGATAGGCGCGGCTGAAGAAGGCGCCGAAATTGAAGAACTCCACGCCGCGCAGGCAATCGAGCGTGCCCCCGGCGCGGATCGACGTGGCATCGTCGGGCGAGATGCGATCGACCTTGATCGGATCGAATTCGCCCATGCCCTCTCCCTGCAACAGCGGCAGCGTGGCGACATCGTAGAACGGGAAGCCGAGATAGGCGTGGAGGAAGCGCCGTCGCAACGGCTTGTCCATCGCTTCCAGCGCCGCCACGATCATGGCATCGACCTTGAGGTCGATCCCGGTCAGGTCGCGCCGCGCTGCGATGGAGGCAAGGACCGCCCCCGGATCGCTGGCGACCACGGCGGCGGAGGCGGCGAAGCCCGGGCCAAGGCCGGCGGCGGTCTCGCGGCCCTGATAGAGCGCCTGCGCGCGATAGACGGTATCGCGCGCTGCCTCGCGCGCTTCGGGCGTGATCCCTTCGGCCTCGTCCCAGTCGTAAGTCAGCCGACGGGCGAGAAGCTTGAGCCGGCGAATGCGGAAACCGATATCGTGCGCGCGGAAAAAGCCGATGGCGGCCTCTGTCGCACCGCCCTTGCGTTCGGCCAGCTTGTCGAGACCCGAGGACTGGACAAGGTGCGCCCACAGCACGCTCTCGATTTCCGCGCGCGGCGCGGCATCGGGCGCGGCTTCCACGATCAGGTCCACCAGATCGCTGACGATCCCGGCGAACTTCACCTGGGCATAGCCATGGAAGGCATAGCCAGCCTGTTCGGCGGCCGCCTGTTGCGCCTTGTTCCGCCAGTTGGTCAGGCGCTTGCGGTTGGGCTGGTCGAAAAACAGGGTATAGCCGAACAGGCGTTCGACCGTTTCCTCGATCTCCGGCTGCAGCGCATCGACGATCGAGCGGAGCCGGGCGCGCTCGCGCGATTGCTGTTCCAGCGTTTCCAGATTGTCGCGGATCGGCTGTTCGCGCGGGATCGACGATAGCGAGCCGAAGATCGCGGAGAAGAAGCCGACCGTGCGTCCGCTGCGCTCCTCATAGCGGACGTGATCGGGGCTGGGATCGATATAGACGAAGCGACGGTCCACCTCGCGCTCTGCCGGGCGGTTGCGCAGCACGCCCATCGCCTGTGCGAACGGCCGATTGACCAGCACCGCGCCATCGACCAGCGCGACTTCGCCCACTTCCCCGCGCTTCCAGCGGCTGGGCATGATGCGCTGGAGGAAGCGGTCGCGCCCCGGCCAGCCCATGCGGCGCTCCTGCACAAGGCGGTCGATCTCGGCCACCATCAGCGGGGGAAACGCGCCGGGGAAGCTGGCGGTCGATCGTGCGGCAAAGACAAGTTCCGCCCGCGTGGCAAGATCGCTGCCAGGTCCGATACCGGCGACCCGGCTGAAGGCGATGGCCAGCCGGTGTTCGCTTTCTTCCACCAGCGGCGGGCTGTTGAGCCGCAGTTCCTCAAGGTGGCCATTGAAATCGGTTGCGGTGACCAGAAGATCGAGCGGATGGCCGGCGGGAAGCAGCGGAGCCGTGCCGGCCTGTTCCGCCGTGCTCTCCTCCATCGCTTCCAGGGCTTCGGCCAGCAGGCGCGAAAAGCCGATGCCACTGAACGGCGGTGCGAACCAGCGCGCGCGGATCAGGCTGGAAACCTTACGCCGCACTTCGGCGCGGATGCGCGGGGCGACCATGCGCATCACGGCATTGCCGGGACGGGCCAGCACGAACCACACGATCGGTTGCGCCCAGAATTTGGCGAAGCGGCTCCACGGCTTGGCGTCGGGATCGAGCAGCACGTCGACATCGGCTTTTTCCAGCCACAGCGTCGTCAGCGGTTCGAGGCTCTGCCCGCTGATCAGCGCCTGGGCCAGCAGCACGCCGTTGATGCCACCCGCGCTGGTTCCCGAGATGATATCCGGCAGGATGCGCAGCCGCAGGCCGCATTCGCGCTGAATCGTTTCGAGAAGGTCGAGGTAGACTTTCTCCACGCCGGCCGACGGGGCGACCCTGGCGGGATCGTCCGTATGCAGCGCTCTGCTGGCGCGCGTGGCGTACCACAATTCCTTGGTCACGCCATGCATGTAGACCGCAAGGCTGATCCCGCCGAAGCAGACCAGGGCTATGCGCAATTCCTTTTGCCGCATGGTGCGCAGCATGGCAGCGAAGCGCGTTCGCCGCCAGTGCCATGTTGCGCTGTTCGCAAACAATCGACGCACCATGATCGAGCGATTGCGGGCTGTAAACAATACCGACAGATTTCAGTACCTAGCGCGATAACATTTCCATTTTGCAGCGTTTTCCGGCGACCGCGGTGAAACGGAAATTGTCAGATTCACCGACGCTTTACCCTTCCTGGCTACAAGGACGGATGATGGCCGTAATGGTCGAAAGCCAGGTGAAGCAGGGCTGATGATCCGCCTGTTCAAACATTACATTCCGAACGCGGTCTTCCTTCTGGGCCTGTTCGATTTCTTCCTGCTGATCGCGTCGGGCGAACTGGGCTGGATCGTTCGCGCGCGACAGATCGGGCTCGATTTCGGGCCGATCAACGAACGCTGGGCGCCGCTGGCGACGTTCGCCGTGCTGGTGCAGGTGGCGATGATCTCGGTCGGGGTCTACGGGTCGGAGGCGCTGCGGTCCCTGCGCTATGCCGCCGCGCGCCTGCTGGTGGCTGTGAGCCTCGGCATCATTGCGATGTCGGTGGTCTATTTCCTCCTGCCCGGCCACACGCTGTGGCGGTCGAACCTGTTTTACGCGATGTTCCTGGCCATCGGCCTGCTGTTCGGGGTGCGCGTGCTGCTGGGCGGCCTGCTCGGCACCGCCGCGTTCCGTCGGCGCATCCTGGTATTGGGCTCCGGCCATCGCGCCGATCGCCTGCGCAAGCTGGGAGAGCGCCCCGAGGCCGGGTTCGTGATCGTCGGCTATGTCGGCATGAGCGACGGCGTGCCGGTGGTGGAGGAGGCGATCAACCGCGCCGCCATCCATAACCTGACGCGCTTCGTGGACAACCTGGGCGTCAGCGAAGTGGTGCTGGCGCTGGAAGAGAGGCGTAACGCGCTGCCGCTCAAGGACCTGCTGCGGATCAAGACCACCGGCGTCCACGTCAACGATTTCTCGACGTTCGTCGAGCGCGAAACCGGGCGGATCGATCTCGACTCGGTAAACCCGAGCTGGCTGATCTTTTCCGATGGCTTCTCGTCGGGCCGTATGTTGTCGAGCGCGGCCAAGCGCCTGTTCGACATCGCCGCCAGCCTGCTGCTGCTGGTGATGACGCTGCCGGTGATCGCGCTGTTCGCGGTGCTGGTGAAGCTGGACAGCCGTGGCCCGGCTTTCTTCCGGCAAACCCGCGTGGGGCTCTACGGGCAGAATTTCGATGTGATCAAGCTGCGTTCGATGCGCACTGATGCCGAAGTGGATGGCGCGAAATGGGCGCAGAAGGATGACCCGCGGGTAACGCGGATCGGCCGCTTCATCCGCAAGGTGCGGATCGATGAATTGCCGCAGACGTGGACGGTCCTCAAAGGCGAGATGAGCTTCGTCGGCCCGCGCCCGGAACGGCCGGAATTCGTGTCCGATCTTGAGGACAAGCTCCGCTACTACGCCGAACGGCACATGGTAAAGCCGGGCATCACGGGCTGGGCGCAGATCAACTACCCCTATGGCGCTTCGATCGAGGACGCGCGCAACAAGCTTGAATACGATCTCTATTACGCCAAGAACTACACCCCGTTCCTCGACCTGCTGATCCTGTTGCAGACCATCCGCGTCGTGCTGTGGAACGAGGGCGCGCGTTGAACGCGATCGACGAACTCGCGGGGCATACCTCCAGTGGCTTTGCCCACTGGGGCTACGTGCTTGCGGCGTTCTGCGCTTTGCTGCTCGCGGTCTGGCTGGGCGATGGCGCGCGGCGGCGCGAACCCGGCGGCAAGGTGCGCATCGCCGCGCTGGTCGCAATGGCGCTGTGGGCCTTGCTGTGTGCGGCGATGGGGGCTGGATCGCTCCCGGCGCAGCTGGCGGAAACCCTGCGGGATCTGGGCTGGCTGGGCCTTGTCTACGCCCTGTTCGCCAGCGACGGGCGCAATGGCCACATGGGACCGGTGCGCCCGCTGATGATCGTGCTCGCCTTCGTGGAGGCCTTGCAGGCGATCGCGATTATGCTGCAACTGTGGTTCGGCGCGATCGAGGGGGTGGAGGAGATGATCTTCCACATCTCGGTCATGCTGCGGCTGCTGGTGACCACCGGCGTGCTCGTGCTGGTCCATAACCTCTATGTCGGCGCGGTGGCGCAACAGCGCATCGCGGTGCGCTGGGCCTGCGCGGCAATGGCGCTGGTCTGGGGCTACGACCTCAACTTCTACACTATCGCCTACCTGGCGAACTGGGTGCCGGACAATCTCGTGGCGATCCGGGCGCTGACCCAGATCATCGCTACCGTCCTGCTCGCGTTCGGAGCGGCGCGTGCGCAATCCTCGCTGCGCTTTTCGCCTTCGCGCACGATCGCCTTCCAGTCGCTCTCGCTGCTGGTGATCGGCGGCTACATGATCGTGATGGTGGGCGCCGCGCAATCTTTGGCGTGGCTGGGGGGCAACGCCTCGCAACTGGCACAGCTTGGGTTTGCCGTGGCCATCACGGTGCTGGTGCTGGCCGTGATGCCATCAAAGCGCCTGCGGGGCTGGGCCAAGGTCGTACTCGCCAAGCACCTGTTCCAGCACCGCTACGATTATCGCGCCGAATGGCTGCGCTTCACGCGCACGATCGGACACGGCGGAGCGCAGGCGCTGCCGCTGCATGCGCGCGTGGTGCAGGCGCTGGCCGATATCACCGACAGTGCCCAGGGCCTGCTGCTGGTGCCTTCCGAAACCGGTGACCTTGAACTCGCCGGGCGCTGGCAATGGCCTGCCGCCGAAGTTCCGGGCATGGCGATGGAGGCGGCCAGCGTCGCCTTCTTTGAACAGCACGGCTTCATCGTCGACCTCGACGAGGTGCGGGCCGGCACGGATCATCAGGGCGAACGGGCACGGGTGCCGGGGTGGCTGGTGGAGGACCGCGAAGCCTGGGCACTGGTGCCGCTGCTGCATTTCGAACGGCTGGTGGGCATGGTCGTGCTCGGCAGGCCGCCGGTGACACGCCAGCTCGATTGGGAGGATTTCGACCTGCTGCGCGTCGTCGGGCAGCAGTTGGCGAGCTATCTGGCGGAGAACAACGGCCAGGTCGCGCTGCTGGAGGCGAACCGGTTTGACGAGTTCAATCGCCGCATCGCCTTCGTGATGCACGATATCAAGAACCTTGCGAGCCAGCTCAGCCTGCTGTCGCGCAATGCGGAACGCCATGCCGAAAACCCGGCCTTTCGCGCCGATATGCTGGTGACGCTGCGCAATTCCACGGACAAGCTCAACGCCCTGCTGGCGCGCCTTTCGCGCTATGGCAAGGCCGCGCCGGAAAAGCTCGCGGGGACTGACGTCGCGGACGTGTGCAAGGGTGTCGTCACCCGCTATGCCGGGGCGCAAGGGCCGCGGGCGCATGCTGTTGGGGAAACCTCGTTCGGCGTTCTCGCCCATCGCGAAACGCTGGAGCAGGTGCTCCTGCACCTTGTGCAGAATGCGATCGATGCCAGCCCGCAAGGGATGCCGGTGCTGTTGCGCTGGCGCATCGAGGGCACGGAGGGGTGCATCGACGTGGTGGATACCGGCGCCGGCATGAGCGCCGACTTTGTCCGCAACGGCCTGTTCAAGCCGTTCGTTTCCACCAAGTCAGGCGGTTTCGGCATCGGCGCCTTCGAAGCGCGCGAAATGGTGCGCGCCATGCGCGGGCGGCTTGATGTGGAAAGCCGGGAAGGGCTGGGCAGCCGCTTCACGATCCGCCTGCCTTTGGCTCCCGCCGCCGAACAACACGTCAGTCCCGGAACCGGGGAAGGTTCCGATGAAAAGAAAGTGGCATGATGACCGAGGTGCGCCCCAAGCTGCTGATCGTCGAGGACGATCCCGGTCTTCAGGCCCAGCTCAAATGGGCCTACGAGGATTTCGACGTGTTTATCGCCGGCGATCGCGCCAGCGCCCTGGCGCTGCTGCGGGCAGAAGAGCCGGCGGTGGCGACGCTCGATCTGGGGCTGCCGCCCGATCCTGACGGAACCAGCGAAGGCTTTGCCGTGCTGGACGAGATCATGGCGCTCAAGCCCGATACCAAAGTGATCGTCGCCAGCGGCCACGGCGCGCGCGAAAGCGCGCTGACCGCGATCGCCAAGGGCGCTTACGATTTCTACCAGAAGCCGGTCGATATCGATGCGCTGGGCCTGATCGTGCGCCGCGCGCTGCACCTCCACCGGATCGAGGCGGAAAACCGCTCGCTGGCGGATCGCGCCGGGCCGGACAACAAGGTGCTGGGTCGGATGATCACGGCGGCGCCGGAAATGGTCAAGGTTGCCCGCACGATCGAACGGGTCGCCGGCACCAACGTTTCGGTCATGCTGCTGGGGGCGAGCGGCACCGGGAAGGAACTGCTGGCGCGCGGCCTGCACGAAGCGTCGAACCGCCGGCGCGGCGCGTTCGTCGCCATCAACTGCGCGGCCATCCCCGAAAACCTGCTCGAAAGCGAACTGTTCGGCTACGAGAAGGGGGCCTTCACCGGGGCGATCAAGACCACCGAGGGCAAGATCGAGATGGCGAGCGGGGGCACGCTGTTTCTCGACGAAGTAGGCGACATCCCCTTTCCGCTGCAGGTGAAGCTGCTGCGCTTTTTGCAGGAACGCACGATCGAGCGCATCGGTGGCCGTCGCTCGATCGAAGTCGATACGCGCATCGTCTGCGCCACGCACCAGAACCTCGAAGCGATGATTGCCGACGGGCGGTTTCGCGAAGACCTTTACTATCGCCTGGCCGAAATCGTCGTGCGCATTCCGGGCCTTGCCGAAAGGCCGGGGGATGCCACACTGTTGGCCAATGCCTTCCTTGCACGTTTCGCCGCCGAGATGAATCCGGCGGTCAAGGGCTTCGCAGCCGACGCGCTGACCGCCATCGACGCGTGGAACTGGCCCGGCAACGTCCGCGAACTGGAAAACCGGATCAAGCGTGCGGTCATCATGGCCGATGGCAAGCTGGTGACGGCGCTGGACCTCGATCTGCCCGCGCCCGAC
Source organism: Novosphingobium sp. MD-1 (assembly GCF_001014975.1). Taxonomy (GTDB): domain Bacteria; phylum Pseudomonadota; class Alphaproteobacteria; order Sphingomonadales; family Sphingomonadaceae; genus Novosphingobium. The sequence continues at coordinate 521,355 of NZ_BBXA01000030.1, forward strand.
GAGAACAGCGACAATCCGCTGAACCTCAAGACCGCGCGCGAGGCGACCGACCGCCGCGTGATCCGCCACGCGCTGGCGCGCAGCGAGGGCAATATATCGGGCACCGCGCGCCTGCTCGGGATCAGCCGACCGACGCTTTATGATCTCCTCAAGCAATACGACCTCCAGCACTAGGCGTTGGCCCCTGGTGGCGCGGCTGGTCGCGGCGGCGGTTCTGCTTGCCGCCGCGCTCCCGGTTGCGGGCAGCGCGCCCGTGCTTGACGGACTGCGAGACAAAGCGCGCGCCGCGCTGGACCGGGGTGACGGGATCGCCGCCGAAGTGCCGCTGCGCGAAGCGGTGCGCAACGGCACACCGGCCGATGCGGTGCGCGATCTGGTGGGCGAGGCGCTGCTGCTCGAAGGCGACCGGACGGAAGCGCGCCGCTGGCTGACGGAAGGCGCGTTCGCCCCTGACACGGCGGGCAACGGCTGGCGTGTTCGCGGACGACTCGAACTGGCGGAAGGCAATCTCCAGCGTGCCGCGCAGGCGTTCGACCAGGCCTTGCGGTTCACGCCCGATGATGCCGGATTGTGGGTCGATATCGCGCGGCTGCGCTTTTCGGGCGGCGAGCAGGCCCAGGCGATCGGGGCCGCGGATCACGCCGTGCGGCTGGACCCGAACAACGTGCGCGCGCTGGAACTGCGCGGGATGCTGGTGCGCGAACAGTATGGCTTGCGCGCCGCCCTGCCGTGGTTCGAGGCCGGTCTGCGGATCGCGCCCAACGACAAGGCCCTGCTGGGCGAATATGCCGCAACCTTGGGTGATCTTGGCCAGTATCGCGCGATGCTGGCGGTCTGCCGCAAACTGATCGAGGTCGATCCGAAGAACGCGCGCGCGCTTTACCTGCAAGCTGTGCTGGCGGCCCGCGCGGGAAAAACCGAGCTGGCCCGCTCGATCCTGCTGCGCACGGGATCGGCGCTGCGCGACATGCCGGCCGCCATCCAGCTCAACGGCATTCTCGAATACCGTGCCGGCAACGTGAACCTGGCGGTCGAATATTTCGATCGCCTGTCGCGGATGCAGCCGGACAACCTCGAGGCGCAGAAGATGCTGGCGCGGGCGCTGGATCGCCAGGGGGATTACCGGCAGATACTCGACCGGTTCGAGATCGTAGCGCGACAGCCCTGGGCATCACCCTATATGCTCGCGCTTGTCGGTCATGCGTGGGAACGGCAGGGCAAGCCGCAACGTGCCGCGCCCTATCTTGCCCGGGCGGCGCAGCACGGCGTTCGTCCGTTCGCGCCGCTGCCGTCGGGCGCACCGCTGGGCGTGCTGGGCGTGCGCTACAACGAAGCGCCGAATTTCGCGACCAACGTGCTGCCCTATGTCCGGGGGCTGCTCGAAATGCGGCTCAACGGCGAGGCGCTCGCGGTCGCCACGCGCCTGCGCGACGCCAATCCCGGTGCGTCGGAAGCACACCTGCTGGTTGGCGATGTCAGGATGCTGGCGGGCGACACGACCGGAGCCATTGCCGATTATGATCGGGCCGCGTCCATCCGCTATACCGAGCCGGTTCTGGTCCGGATGGATGCGGCGTTACGCGCGGCGGGGAGGGCGCGCGACGCCGATGGCATGACCGCGCGCTATCTGTTCCAGAACCCCGGCAGCGTGCAAGCCATGAAGCTGCTGGAAGCGGGCTGGCGACGCGAGGGGCGGGGTGCGGATGCGGATGCGATGGCGCAGGTCCTGGCCGGGCGCGGGCAGGGCTGATCGCGCCTCTCTCCTGGTCCGGCGGATTCGCTCTGGACAGGACACCGCCCCGGGCGTTACGACCTCGCTTTAATCGATCAATTAAATACGAGGGAGCGGCATGGCCGGAGCGCTGGAAGGACTGACTGTCATCGAGTTCGCAGGGATCGGGCCGGGGCCGTTTGCCTGCATGATGCTGGCGGATCATGGCGCCAGGGTGATCCGGATCGACCGCCCCGGGGCCACCAGCCGCGTAGGCGACGATGGCCAGCGCGATATCCTCAACCGCAACCGTCAGCGCATCGCGCTGGATCTCAAGGACCCGGCGTCGCTGGCGCGCATTCGCGAGCTGGTGAAGGAGGCCGATGCCATCGTCGAGGGCTATCGCCCCGGCGTGATGGAGCGGCTCGGGCTTGGTCCGGACGTGCTGCTGGCCGACAACCCGCGGCTGGTCTACGGCCGGATGACGGGCTGGGGCCAGGACGGGCCGATGGCGCCGCTGGCGGGGCACGACATCAACTATATCGCCCTGTCCGGCGCGCTGCACACCTATGGCGAGGCGGGGGGCAAGCCCCAGTTTCCGGTCAACGCGGTCGGCGATTTCGGCGGTGGTGGCATGCTGATGGCGTTCGGAATCATGGCGGCGGTGTTCAGCGCCCGCACCACCGGCAAGGGGCAGGTGGTCGACTGCGCGATGGTCGATGGTGCGGCGATCCTGTCCGCGATGACGTGGACGTTCTTCGGCAACGGCATCTGGAAGGACGAACGCGGCGTCAACCTGCTCGATGGGGGCACGCATTTCTACGACACCTACGAGACGGCGGACGGCAAGTGGATTTCGATCGGATCGATCGAACCACAGTTCTATGCGCTGCTGATGGAGAAGACCGGGCTGAAGGACGATCCGGATTTCGCGCGGCAGATGGATGCGAAGGCGTGGCCCGATCTCAAGCAGCGGACCAAAGCGCTGTTCCTGACGAAGACCCGCGACGAATGGTGCGCGATCATGGATGGCACGGACATCTGCTTCGCGCCGGTGCTCAGCCTGTCGGAAGCGCCCGGCCACGCGCACAACGTCGCACGTGGCACGTTCGTGAAGGATGGAGGCATGGTCATGCCCGCGCCGGCGCCGCGCTTCCTCGGCACGCCGGCTCCCGAACCGACGCTCGCCTCGATGCCGATTGAATAGCAACCCGACGGAGTGAGGGTCAGTCCGCGCCGGTGTCGGGATGCCGACGCCGGTGGCGGATCGACCACCATAACGACAGGCCGATCAGCGCCGCGCCGATCAGCCCCGTGACGCTTTCGGGAATGTGGAAGCGCGCCGATGCCAGCATGATCCCGCCCAGCGCGATGATTGCCCAGAACGCGCCGTGTTCAAGATAGCGGTATTCCGCCAGCGTGCCGCGCTTCACCAGCATGATGGTCATCGAACGGACGAACATGGCGCCAATCGACAGGCCCAGCGCGATGATGACCATGTTGTTGGACAACGCGAATGCGCCGATCACGCCGTCGAAGCTGAACGAGGCATCCAGCACGTTGAGGTACAGGAATCCGCCTAGGCCGGAGCGGACCATCGCGCCCGCCGCCTTCTGCGCTTCTTCGCGCATTTCGAGGACCGTGCCGATCGCTTCCACCGCGATGAAGGCGACGATGCCGAGCATCCCCGACACGATGAAGGTATGCGCCTCGGTGGCGTCCAGCAGCAGCGAGACCAGATAGAGCCCCACCATCAGCAGGCCGATCTCGGCGGCCTTGACGTTGGAGACGAGGCTCAGCTTCTCCTCGATCCAGCGGATCCAGTGGACTTCCTTTTCGCCGTCGAAGAAGAACGACAGGCCCACCATCGCCAGAAACGCGCCACCGAAGCCGGCAATGCCCACATGCGCGCCGCTGACGATCGCTTCGTAGCGCGCCGGTTCGTTGAGCGAGAGCTTGAGCGCTTCCACCGGCCCGATTCCGGCGGCAATCGCCACGATGGCCAGCGGGAACACGATGCGCATGCCGAATACCGCGATCACCATGCCCCAGGTGAGGAACCGCCGCTGCCAGATGTCGTCCATCTCGGCGAGGACGGTGGCGTTGACCACCGCATTGTCGAACGACAGCGAGATTTCGAGGATCGACAGCACCGTGACGATCCACACCAGCGCCAATGTTGCCGATGCCGAGCCCGTCAGCCACCAGCCATAAGCTACCGCCAGCGCGAGGCAGACCAGCGTGAAGCCGATCGAGCCCTTGAAGAAACGAAGCACGGTTTGGTCCCCTGAAGATGCGGAAATGCGGTGGCCGGTGCGCGGCCACGGACGGTCGCGCCGGGCATAGCGGAACGACCCGGCAACGCAATGCCGGGAAATGCGCGGATGCTTGCGTTATCCGGATTCAGCGCGGCTGGTAGGTCTGTTCGATGCCGGGGAAGGTCCGTTCGCGGACTTCGTCGGCATAGCGCGCGGCCGCGCCGGAGATCGTCTCGGCCAGGTTCTCGTAGATCTTCACGAAACGCGGCACCCGTTCGAACATGCCCAGCATATCCTCGGTCACCAGCACCTGCCCGTCGCACTGCGCCGATGCGCCGATGCCGATAGTGGGGCAGGGCACGGCCTTCGTGATCTGGATGGCGATGGGTTCCACCACGCCTTCGATCACGATGGCGAACGCGCCGGCATCGGCCAGCGCCCTGGCGTCGCCGACGATCTTGGCGGCTTCCGCTTCGCTGCGGCCGCGCGCGTTGTAGCCGCCCAGCACATTCACTGCCTGCGGGGTAAGACCAACATGGCCCATCACGGGGATCCCCCGCCGGGTGAGGAAGGCCACGGTTTCCGCCATGGCTTCGCCCCCTTCGAGCTTCACCGCCGCGCAGCCCGTCTCCTTGAGCAGGCGCGCGGCGCTGGCGAACGCTTGTTCCGGTGAACCTTCATAGGCGCCGAATGGCATGTCCACCACGACGGCGGCGTGATAGCTGCCGCGCACGACCGCCGCGCCGTGCGCGGCCATCATGTCGAGCGTGACGGGAACGCTCGAAGGCAGGCCGTAGATCACCTGCCCCAGCGAATCCCCGACCAGAAGAAGATCGCAATGCGCATCGAGCAACTGTGCCTGTCGGGCGGTGTAGGCGGTCAGCATCACCACGGGCTGGTCGGTCACTCCGTCCTTCTTGCGCTGACGGATCGCCGGAACTGTCAGGCGCTTCATCGGCGCCGGCGTCGGGTTGGCGCGGCTGGTCGCGGTATCGAGCTGGAACGTCGTGGACATGCATGTGGTCCCTTCGGAATACGGGGACAAGCCTTCTAGACCATCGTTCGCCGCCCGCAAGCATGCCGGCATCCCCAGAAGGCGGGGGAAAAAGACCTTTGCGTGACGGAACCTTGCCGCTAGCTTCCTCCGCCACAACCTGGTTGCCGGTGTAACCGTTCCGAGGGATCGGCGGTCCGCAACGGTCCAAGGCGGGAGAATTCCATGTTCGGTCGCGTCAAACCACTCGACGCCATTCTTGCTACTGCCGAGAAGAAATCCTTGCATCGCTCGCTCGGCGCCTTCCAACTTACCATGCTCGGGATCGGCGCCGTGATCGGCACCGGCATTTTCGTGCTCACGGCCGAAGCGGCGCAGAAGGCCGGGCCGGGCATGATGCTCAGCTTCGTCATCGCCGGCTTCGTCTGCGCCGTTGCCGCCCTGTGCTATGCCGAAATGGCGGCGATGGTGCCGGTTTCCGGCTCCGCCTATACCTACAGCTACGCCGTGATGGGCGAATTGATCGCCTGGATGGTCGGCTGGGCCTTGATCCTCGAATACGCGGTGGCGGCCGGCGCGGTCAGCGTCGGCTGGTCGGGCTATGTGGTCGGGCTGGTGGAGAACGCCTTCCACATAGACATACCCGACATGCTCGTGCGCGGCCCCTATGACGGTGGCGTTATCAACCTGCCGGCGATGCTGATCGCCAGCCTCGTCACCGGGCTCCTCGTGATCGGCACCAAGGAAAGCGCGACGGTCAACGCCGTTCTCGTGGCTATCAAGGTGTCCGCGCTGACGCTGTTCGTCATCCTGTCGGTACCGGTGATGAACATGAAGAACTTCGAACCGTTCATGCCACTGGGCTTCAGCGGCGTGGGCGCGGCCGCCGCCTCGATCTTCTTCGCCTATGTCGGCTTCGACGCGGTCTCGACCGCCGCCGAGGAAACCAAGAATCCGCAGCGGAACATGCCGATCGGCCTGATCGGCAGCCTTGCGATCTGCACCATCTTCTATCTGCTGGTGGCGGCGGGCGTGATCGGTTCGGTCGGTGCGCAGCCGGTCATGGACGCGCACGGCATGGGCCTTGAGCCCGGCAGCCGCGAACTGGCGGCTCAGTGCGCCAGCATTGGCGATCAGGCCGTGGTCTGCTCCAAGGAAGCGCTGGCGTGGACGCTGCGCGAGATCGGCTGGCCGAAGATCGGCAACCTGATCGGGCTCGCGGCCGGCCTTGCCCTGCCTTCGGTCATCCTGATGATGATGTTCGGCCAGACCCGCATCTTCTTCGTGATGAGCCGCGATGGCCTGCTTCCGGCAGCCTTTTCCAAAATCCACCCCAAGTTCAACACCCCGCACGTCATCACCATCCTGACGGGTGTGTTCGTGGCCTTGTTTTCGGCATTCTTCCCGGTGGGTCTGCTTGCCAACATCTCGAACTCCGGCACGCTATTTGCGTTCGCGGCGGTTTCGGTCGCGGTGCTGATCCTGCGGCGCACGGAACCTTCGCGGCATCGTCCGTTCCGCACTCCGGCGATCATGGTTACCGCGCCGCTGTCGTTCCTGGGCTGCCTCTATCTGTTCTACAAGCTGGACGTGAAGAGCCAGATGCTGTTCGTGGTCTGGGCGGCGGTGGGCCTGCTGGTCTATTTCGCCTACAGCCGCAGCCGCAGCCATGTGGGCCGTGGTACGGTCGAGGTGCACGAGGAGGACGCGGACATTCCGCCGCAGCCGGTGCCGCCGCTGCCCTGATCGACCGGTTAGATCGGATCCGCGCAAAAAAAGGGGCGCTTCCTGCGGGAAGCGCCCCTTTTCTTTCCACGGATGCCGCAATCAATCCGATGTAACGAGGTGCAGCGCCCTGACATTTTGCGCGGATGCCTGCGCCATCATTTCGTAAGCCGCCCGCGCCCATATCTCGGCATGGGTGAAGCGTTCCGCCCGGTTCGCGGAATCGGCTTCGGCCTTGTCGGTGGCCGCGTGCCCCGCTTGCGCGGCGGCTTTGACCTGACCGGCGATCGAGAACTGCGTCCCGGCGGGCGAAGACGATGTCGCTGGCGCGGTCTGGTCCATCCTTGCCGGCTGATCGGCCGAGGGCGATGCCGGGTTTGTCGTTGCCGTATTGCTGGCGACGCCTGCCGTGTTAACCGGCGGCGAAGCTGCGGGCTTGTCGTCGACTGGCGCCTGTGGCTGCGCCGCCTTGTTCTCGGCCACCTCGGGGCCTTCGGCGTCCGCTGGCGTGTTAACTTCCGACGCCGGAGGATTGGTGTCCGCCGGGGGCGCCGACGCAACCGCCGGGGGCGTTTGGTCCAGCGGTTCGGCGGGCGCGCTCGCGGCTTGCCCGGTCACAGCTGGCGGCTGTGCGGTTGCCGTCGCCGGATCGGCCGCAACGGGCTCCTGCGCAACGGGCTGGCTGTCGGTAACGGCCGGCGCAGCGAGAGCGGTGTTGTCGTTCGACGAAGCGGGCGACGATGCCACCGGCGCAGCCTCGACTGGGGCGGGCGCGACCGCCGGAACAGAGTAGGTTACCGGCTCCGCAGGCGTATTGCCGGTTTCCACGATTACGCCCGGCGAGGTTGCGCTTTCGGTCGACGTGCCGGCCGATGCGGGCGCGGTCGCGCTAGTCGCGACGGGCGCGCTTGCGACTGCCGTGGATGTCGAAGTGCTGGTGGCCGGAGCCGGCTGCGTGGTCGTGGATGATGCAACGGTATTATTGTTCGTCGTCTGCTTCGGCGCTACCCAGCCGAACAGACCACCAAGTGTCATTCCCATGATATCTACCCATACGTTTTATCGCGTTGGGAGCTACCGGTGGCCTGTTAAGGCGTAAAAAATGGGAATGGTTTACCGGCGGGTAATCGTCTCCGGTCCGGTTCTATCAGACCACACTACGTGGGCTTGGTTAAGATCGGGTTTCCACGGCGGGCGGTGGGCGTTTATCCCCGCAGCCGCTCGATGCCCTGCGCCAGTGCCACGTAGAGCTTGCCCATGTCCGAGGACAGCAGTGTCACGCCCAGCGCGTTGCCATCGCGTGTGGACAGAAGCTGGCGCAGCATCGCCTCGAAATCGTGGATGTAATGGTTCACGTTCTCGCGGAAATCGCGGTTGCGTTCGTAGTGGTTCTGGATCGCCTTGGCCTGCCCGTTGTCGATCAGGCTGACCGCGCGCCGTGTGAAGATGCCCCGGTCTCCGCGGAGATAGGCCGCCCACGCGGTTTCCGACACGTCGGTCGACAGCGCCTTGGCGATATCGATGGAGGTCGAGTTGAGCGATTCGGTGATGAGCGCCACCCGCCGGGCAAAATCGTTGTCGACCTGTTCGGTTGCGCGTTCGCGCAGGCGTTCGACACGCGCTTCCAGATTGCCGGCCAGTTCGTCCACGCGGCTTAGCTGATCGCGCATCTGGATAACCGAATCGCGGCTCGCCTGCGTCGCGGCGTCGATCGCTTCTTCCAGCTTGCCCACCAGTTCCGCGCCGCGTCCCTGAAGCACGCGCACGATGGCCGCTCCGCTCTGGTCGCCGAGCTGGTTCGCGATTTCCTCGATTTCGCCGACGGTGCCTTCGCGCAGTTGCGAGGCGATCCCCGAAGCGACGCTGGAGAGCCGTGTAAGCACTTCGGTAAGCCGCTCGTCAACTTGCGTGGCCAGCTCCTCGCTTTCCTCGCGCGCCGTGGCGAGGATCTGGCGCAGTTCGCTGATGCTGACCTGCTGTTCGGCGGCACGGCTGAGAAAGGCTTCCTGAAACCGGCCGACGTCCTTGATCGCATCGCGCACTTCGCCGCGCGTGGCGACAATGTCTTCGGACAGGGTGCGCCCGCTGTCGCCCGCTTCGCGCAACGTGTCGCGCAGCATGAACACGCGATCCTCGATGCCTTTCAGCCCGGCTTCGGAACTGCGCAGCGCTTCGGGAAGCTGTGTGCGGGTGTGTTCGCCGCTCACCTGGATCAGTTCGAGCAGGCGAACCGCCGCCAGCGTCAGTTCCCCGATCTGCACGTCCGTTTTCGAAAGGGCCTCGCGCGATTCCGCAAGCCGCTGGTTGAGCAGACCCAGGGCCTGATCGACGGCCTGCGCGGTTTCCCCGCCCTGTTCGCCCGAGGCGCGCAGCGCCAGCGAGAACGACACCACGCGTTCGGCGATCTGATCGCAATGCGTGGCGAGCTGCCGGGTGCTCTGCATCTGTTGCCGGCGCTGTTCCTCGATCACCTGGTCCAGCTCGGCCAGCTTGGCGGCCAGCGCGTCGGCCGCTTCGGCGCCGGCGGCTTCCATTGCCTGGCGCCGCAGCAGGATGGCATCGTCGATCTCGGTCAAACGGCGCGTCAGCGCGGCGCGCTGTTCCGAAGCGGAAGCCTCGGTGCTCGCGCGCCGGCGTGCCAGTTCGTCGTCCAGCCGCCGGGCTTCCGCCTCGATCCGGGAAACCAGCGAGCGGGCGGAATCCTCGAACCCGGCCAGCTGCTCCATCGCCTGCGCCACCACCGCTTCATGATCGCGGCTGACCGCGCCCAGTGATTGCAACGTGGTATCGGCATGGGCGGCGGAGCGTTCGTACCAGGCCTTGAGCGCGTCGCTTTCGGCGGCGGCGATCTGTTCGCCAAGCCTGCCGCTTTCCTCGCGCAGAGTATCGAAGCGCAGTTGCAGGGCATCCAGCGCCTCGGCCTCGGCCGCCATCGTGGCGACGCGGTGCTGGTCCAGTTCGGTCGCGAGGTGATCGGCGCGCGCACGGATCGCCGCCAGGGCCGCGATCTCGTCCTGATCGAGGCGCTCGCGGAATGCCTCGCCTTCAGCCGTCAGTGCGGCAAAGCGCTCGGCCGATGTTGTTTCGAGCTCTTGAGTTGCGGCCTCGAACGCGGCGAGCGCCTCGTTCACCTTGCGGCGGATCGAATCGACCTGCCGCTCGCTCGCCACGCCGAACTCGTTGAGGCGCTGGAATCCGGCAACCAGGCTTTCCAGTTCGAGATGCGCCGTGCGCCCGGCGCCGGCGATATTGTTGGTTACATCCTTCGCCGCGTTGGCGATGACCGGCAGTTGCCCCCGCAACTTCTCCATGTTGTCGAGCGCGCTGACCGAAACGGTGGCGATGCGATCGACCTGCGCGCCGTTGTCGACCACCAGTTCCTGCAACCGCGCCGCGCTGCCGGTAATGCGCTCCACCGCGATGCGCCCCAGCGCTTCCAGATCGCGGCTTTGCGAGGCAATGAAGTTGCGCGCCAGCGAGAGTTCGGTGTTCACGCTCGTCAAACGCTGTTCGAGCCGTTGCGACTCCAGCGAAAGCCCGCGCGCGGCATCGTTGAACCGCGCGGCTTCGCGCTTGCTCAAGCGCAGGACCAGCAGCAGCGCGACAAGACACAACAGCACGGGCATCGACCATGTGGAGATCGACTGGGCCCAGACGTTCAGAGCGGACGTTGCACGCAGCACGTCCAGGTTGGCCAATACGAAAAGAACGGTCCAGGCAGCTATCGCCAGGGCCGCCAGCGTGGGCGCGAGAAGGCCTGAAAACCGAGAACGGGTTGCTTCCTCGAACCATTCGCCTTCGTCGGTTTCGAACATCGGCAAGTCACTGATCGGATCGGTCAGTTCCAGCGGTTCTGTCTGATTGTCGCGCGTATCTGCAGCCGCCTCCGCTTCGGGCTGGCTGCTGTCGATCGGAATGATGCGTCCCCCACTCATGGAGCCGGCATACCACGCCGCGGGCAGCGGCATAAACCCAGTTTTAACAATGACTGTTGAATATGGCCCGATGGCCTATCTCGGCGAAAACATCGATGCCGCGCTGGCGGCGGCTGCGGGCGACGATCCGGCCCTGTTCCTTGAACTGCGCGCGGCGTTCGTGGAGAGTGTAGAGCGCCAGTTGGACCTGCTTTCGCGTGCGCGGTGCGATGGTAACTGGCACATGGCCGCGCTGCGGCTGAAGGGCCTTTCCGCCAGTTTTCATGACACGTCGCTGATGCAACTCGCCAACGAAGCGATCGAATCCGCGCCGGGCGAACCGCGCATCCTTCGGCAAATCCGCCAGCACATCGATGGGCTCGCGCCCGAAGCCTGACGTATCGCCATGGCGGACCGCCGGGCGGGGATAAGGCGGGCGGCGCGCTTGGCATAACTGCCTCCGCGCCCTACCATGGCGGCTTACAGGAGGCCGGAGAGCGTGCGGGTCGCATTGCTATCGCTGATGGATGCCGCGGCGGAAGAACCGTCGGGGCTGCGCGGGCACCTGCCGATAGGCGGGCGTTCGGTGTTGCGCCATCAGGTGGGCCTGGCGCTGGCCTTCGGATGCGCGCGCATCGTCGTGCAGGCAGAGGCTTTGACCGGCGAACTCGTGGCGCTTCAGCACGTGGCTGAGAGCGCTGGCGCCCGGTTTCATGTCATCCCCACGGCGCGGGCGCTGGTGCCGCTGGTTTCGCCCGAGGACGAACTGCTCGTGCTGGCCGATGGGCTGCTTGCCGTGCCAGAGGATGCCCTGCGCCTGCTCAACGACGGACCGGTGATCCTGACCATGCCGGTTGAAACGGGATTGGCCGCCGGGTTCGAACGGATCGATATCAACCACGCCAGCGCCGGCGCCATGCGATTGCCCGGGCGCGTTGTGGCGGGGCTGGGCGAATTGCCGCCCGAATGGAGCCCGGCCTCCGCCTTGCTGCGAATCGCGGTGCAGGCCGGCGTGCCACAGCGCGATATTCCCTTTGCGTTCATCGATCAGGGACGGTGGCGCCTTATCCGCAGCGAGGATGAAGCACACCGGGCCGAGCCGGGCTGGCTGCGGCTGCACACCATCGGTGCGCACCGCCGTTCGCCGGGCGAAATGCTGGCCGGCATCGCCGTGCAGAAGATCGGCCCCGCGCTGCTGCACGCCGGCACCCGGCCTTATATCGTCACCATAGCCTCGTTCGCGCTGGGCGTGCTGGGCGTCGGCGCGGGCTGGTTCGGCAGCGCGACGATCGGCTTTGCCCTGCTGGCGCTCTGCTGGCTCGTGGCCGAATGCGCCGCGCTGCTCGCTCGCGTGGAGCGGGCATCGCTTCTGGCATCGGCCCGCATGGCGCCGACCGGGGCCGCGTTCGCGTTGCTGCTCGATGCGGGCTTTGTCGCGCTTTGCGCGTGGCGGTCCGAGCTGGCGGATATTTCGGGTGTGGCGGCGGCGCTGCGCCTGTTCGCCCCGCTAGTCCTGATGTTGACGTTGCGGCTTGTGCCCGCGGTCTGCGCGGCCCGCGACTGGACATCGTGGCTGAGCGACCGCTTCCTGTGCGGCATCGGTCTGGCGGTGCTCAGCGCGATCGGGCCATTCGACGCCGTGCTTCGGATGGTCGTGCTGGCCCTGCTGGCGGGAACGCTGCTTGATGCCAGCGCTGTCGGCCGCCGTACCGCTAACGCCGCATCAACCATTCGGGAATAAAAGATTTCCGATGATGGACCCCGTGGTTCCCGCAGTCGCTTCCGGAGCGATGGAGGACGTGCTGGCCACGCGGCTGGCGGCGGAGGAGCGCGCGTATGCGGGGTCCGGACCAGTCCTGCAATATCTCCTCCACAACGGGCTGGGGACGATCTTCGATGACGAAATTCTGGCCCGCGTGCGCGGCATGCTGGCGGACTGCGCCCGCCAGCTTGCCGCCGCCCTGATCGGGCCGGATCGCGCCAGCCACCACGGCGAAGCGACGGTGGATGCGCTGATTGCCGGGCTGGCGGAACAACCGGCAGTCCTCGAACATCTTCATGCTCTTGCGCTCGAATGGCGTCTTGCGTTGCGGCTGCGGGATAGGGCCGCGCTCGATCCGGCATTGTCGCCGTTGATCCAGGAGCAGATCGGCGCTGCCAACCCATCGGTTTCGACGCTGGCGGTGAACCTGATGGCGGCGCAGGCGCGCTTCTGCCAGCAGCAGCGGCGGATGCAGTTGCCGCTGATGGAATTGCCCGGCGATGTGCTGAACCGCGCGATCCGCGTGATGCAGGGCGTGGCTCGCGAAGCCGATGCCGATGCGGTGCAGGCGGAACGGATCGTGCGCACCGGACTGGACGAAAAGCGCAGCCGTCTGGCTCTGCTGCGCCGCTCGGTGGCGGCACTGGGCGAGCGCGCCGGCGTCTCGCTGGTGCTGGCCCATGCGGGCGCGGCGCTGTTCGTTACGGCGCTGGCGCTGGGCGCAGGATGCTCGCGCGAAGCCGCCGTTTTCGCCACCGCCGAAGGGCATGAGACCCGGCTGCTGCTGGGGTTGATCGCCTGCGGGCTGGAGGAAAGCGCGATCGCGGCGCAATTCCTGGCGGTGCATCCGGGCGGAACGGTTCCAGAGGGTCTTGGCCTTGTCGCACCCGAACGCGCGGCGGCGCTGCTGTCCGGGTACGAGCGTTCATGAAGGCGCTCGATCTGGCTCACGGCGTCAGCGATCCCGACGACCGACTCATCGATGCCAGCGAAGTGCTGGCGGACTGGCAACGGCGCTGCGGGGGTGAACTGCCCGGCGTGATCGCGATCCCGGCTCTGCTCGAACTGGTGCGGTCGGCGCGGCGGGCCGGCACGCCGCTCGCGCGCACGATAACGTTCTTGGACGAAACGCGGGCGCTGTCCACGTGGGCCGCGGTAACGCCCGAAGCGGACGGGACGCGGATCGAACTCAGCCGGTGGCGGACGTCCGCCGTGGAGGAGGGCGGCGCGGACGCGCCCGGAGCGGCGGCGCTGGTCCGGCAGATCGCGGAAGCGCAAGTGCTGCTGGATGCCGAACAGCGCGTGGTCTCGGTCGACGCCATGGCCGCCGACCTTGCCGGCATGGCTGCAGCCATGCGCGAAGGAATCGGCCGGCGCTGGACCGAGTTCGTGACTCTGGCGGAGTTGGAGCATCACCAGAGCGCGCTGCACTGGCGCCTGCTGGACGATGCGGCGGTGGGAATCGACGGATCGGTCCGGCCCTGGCGCGCGCGGCTCTTCCCGATGGGGGATGCCGGCTTCGAACTGCTGCTGGTGCCGGACGGGATCGGCATCGTACCGCATGAAAGCGTAGCGCCTTCACCCCAGGCACCGGACGCGGCGAGCTGGAACGGCATCATCGGCCGCGAACTGGCGCCGGCGCTGCGGCAGCCGATCAACCGCATCATCGCCAACGCCGAAACGATCCGCACGCGCCTCGCCGGGCCGCTGTCGGACGAATACAGCACCTATGCCGGGGATATCGCCGAGGCGGGCCGCCATCTGCTGGGGCTGATCGAGGATCTGGCTGATCTGGAAGCCGTGGAGGCGGAGGGTTTCAAACCCGCGCCCGATCGGATCGATCTGGCCGATTGCGCGCGGCGCGCGGCGGGTATCCTGTCGGTGCGGGCGCAGGAGCGCGCGATCAGGCTGGCGACGCCCGCGGAAGAGGCGCGGACCCCCGCGATCGGTGAGTTCCGGCGCGTGCTTCAGATCCTGATAAACCTGTTGAACAACGCCATCCGCTACACGCCGGGCAGTTCCACCGTCACGCTGACCTGCTGGACTGATGGCGTGCGCGCGTGGCTGTGCGTGGCCGACGAAGGGCAGGGGTTGACGCAGGAGCAGGTGGACCGGCTGTTTGCCAAGTTCGAACGGCTGGGCCGATCGGGCGACGGCGGAACGGGGCTTGGCCTCTATATCTCGCGGCGATTGGCGCGCGCGATGGGGGGAGACCTGTCGGTGGAGGCGACGCCGGGGCAGGGCGCGCGGTTCGTGCTGGAACTGCCGGCCGATACGAACACCGAAATGGGCGCGTCGGAAATCTGAAAGGGGTCTAGCCCCGCCTGCGCGAGGCTCGCCATAGGGCGCCGACGCCCAGCAGGGCGAGCAGCGCGCCTTTCCATACCCATTCGCGTTGATCCAGCATGAAGCTGGAGGCGGGCCACAAGATGAGGCCGGTTCCCTGGCCCATCCACAGCCCGCCCATCAGGACGGCGGCGATGCCGAAAATCCGCAGGATCATTCTGAGCATCGCCGCCGCTCCCGAAGTTTAGCGCTGGTTCAGCGGGATGTAGTCGCGCTGCGTCGGCCCGGTGTAGAGCTGGCGCGGACGACCGATCTTCTGGCCGGGATCGGAGATCATTTCGTTCCACTGCGCCACCCAGCCCACAGTGCGGGCCAGAGCGAACAGCACGGTGAACATCGTGGTCGGGAAGCCGATCGCCGACAGGATGATGCCCGAATAGAAGTCCACGTTCGGGAACAGCTTCTTCTCGATGAAGTAGGGATCGCTGAGCGCGATCTCTTCGAGGCGAAGCGCGGTTTCGAAGAGCGGATCGTTCACCTTCAGCGCCGAGAACACCTCGCGCACCGTCTGCTGCATCACGGTCGCGCGCGGATCGTAGTTCTTGTACACGCGGTGGCCGAAGCCCATCAGGCGGAACGGATCGTTCTTGTCCTTGGCGCGCTCGATGTAGTGCGGGATCTTGTCGGGCGTGCCGATTTCCTTGAGCATGTTCAGCGCGGCTTCGTTCGCGCCGCCATGCGCCGGCCCCCACAGACAGGCGATGCCCGCCGCCATGCACGCGAACGGGTTGGCGCCCGACGATCCGGCAAGGCGCACGGTCGAGGTGGAGGCGTTCTGTTCGTGATCGGCATGGAGGATGAAGATGCGGTCCATCGCCCGTTCCACTTCGGGCACGACTTCGTATTCCTCGGCGGGCACGCCGAAGGTCATGCGCAGGAAGTTGCCGGTGTAGGACAGTTCGTTCTTCGGATAGAGGAACGGCTGGCCGACCGAATACTTGTAGGCCATGGCCGCGATCGTCGGCATCTTGGCGATCAGGCGGTGCGAGCTGATCTTGCGGTGCTGCGGATCGGCGATGTCGGTGGAGTCATGGTAGAATGCCGAAAGCGCCCCGACCACGCCGCACATGATCGCCATGGGGTGCGCATCGCGACGGAAGCCGCGATAGAACGTGCTGAGCTGTTCATGCACCATGGTGTGGCGGCTGATCGTACGGGTGAACTCGGCAAGTTCATCCTGGTTCGGCAGTTCGCCATTCAGCAGCAGGTAGCTGACTTCCATGAACGAGGAGTGTTCGGCAAGCTGGCCGATGGGATAGCCGCGGTGCAGCAGCACGCCTTCATCGCCATCGATATAGGTGATCGCGGAATCGCAGCTCGCGGTGGAGGTGAAGCCGGGATCGTAGGTGAACAGGCCGGTTTGCCCGTAGAGCTTGCGGATATCGACCACATCCGGCCCGATGGTGCCGCTGCGGACCGGCATTTCGACAGTCTTGCCGTCCGCGCTCAAAGTAGCCTGGTTTTCGCTCACGCTAAGCCCTCCTGATCTGGGTTGTGCCGTGGGAGATACGGCAAGGAGATTAGAAAACGAACTGGTTCATGCGGATTGGTCCCGGAGTCGCGCAAGCGCTTCCTCCTTGCCCAGCAAGACCAGCACGTCGAATATGCCCGGCGAGGTTGTCTGACCCGTCAACGCTGCGCGTAACGGCTGGGCAAGCTTGCCCAGTCCTACTCCCAGCTCCTCTGCCATGGCCTTGAGACTGGCCTCCAGCGTGGAGGTTGTCCAGTCGCATTCCGCATCGATCCTGGAGATGATCGCTGCGAGAATGGTGCGTGCATCGTCCGTCAGCAGGCTCTGCGCTTTCGCGTCGAGCGGCAGCGGACGCTGCGAGAACAGGAACACGGCGCCCTGCGCCAGTTCGTTGAGATCGGCCGCGCGTACCTTGAGCACGGGCATCGCCTGCTCCAGCAGCGCCATGTCCCGCGCGTCGTCGAACGCGGGGGCCAACGGCTTGAGCCGGGAAGCGACCAGACCCGCCAGCCGCGCATCATCGGCTTCGCGCAGGTAGTGGCCGGTGAGATTGAGCAGCTTCTTGAAATCGAACCGCGATGCGCCCTTGCCGACATGGCCGATATCGAACCATTCGACCGCCTGATCGCGGGAGATGATCTCCTCGTCGCCATGGCCCCAGCCCAGGCGCAGCAGATAGTTGAACACCGCTTCGGGCAGCAGCCCCATCTCGTCGCGATAGGCATCCACGCCCAGCGCGCCGTGCCGCTTGGAAAGCTTAGCCCCGTCCGCGCCGTGGATCAGCGGAATGTGGGCATAGGCCGGGTCCGGCCAGCCGCCCTCGATCGCGTGCATACCGCGAATGATCACGAGCTGGCGGAAGGCGTTGTTGATGTGATCGTCGCCCCGGATAACGTGCGTCACGCCCATGTCGTGATCGTCGACCACGACCGCGAGCATGTAGGTCGGCGTTCCGTCCGAGCGCAGCAGGATGAAATCGTCGATCTCGCTGTTGCTGACCGTGATTTCGCCCTGCACCAGGTCGGTGATGACCGTCTGTCCTTCGCGTGGGGCCTTGATCCGGACGACATAGGGCTGGCCCGCAGGCCAGGTCGCGGGATCGGCGTCGCGCCATTCGCTGTCGATGCGGAACGGGCGGCGTTCTTCCTGCGCCTTGGCGCGGCGCGCGGCCAGCTCTTCCTGCGTCAGGTAGCAGCGATAGGCATGGCCGGCCGCGAGCAGCGCATGCGCCACTTCGGCGTGCCGTTCCGAGCGGGCGAACTGGAACACGGCCGGTTCGTCACCGGTAAGGCCCAGCCATTCCAGCCCGTCGAAGATCGCGTCGATCGCCGCGTCGGTGGAGCGGGCGCGATCGGTGTCCTCGATCCGCAGCAGGTACGTGCCGCCGTGGTGGCGGGCGAACAACCAGTTGAAAAGCGCGGTCCTGGCGCCGCCGATATGCAGGAACCCGGTCGGCGAGGGAGCAAAGCGCGTAACAACGCCGGAGCGTTCCTGGCCGGCTCTGGCGGCCGATTGTGCGGAAACAGTTTCAGTGGCGCTTGCCATCGGCCGCGCGGTCCTTCCTATTGCATTCCATGGCGTCCATGGCCGCAGTCGAAACTGAGGCTGAACCGGCGGTGAATCTGCCGGTGGAACCGGCGCGGCATTGGGCCAATTATCGGCGCTTGTCCAGCATACTTCCGTCGAGCAACGCATTCCTCGCCGCCCGCCCATTCGAGCGTGCGCCATGGCTTGCGGTCGCGTTCCTGACGGGAATCGCAAGCTGGCTGGAACTGGACGGGCCATGGCAGTGGATGGCGCTTCTCGCCGCCTGCGCGGCGCTGGCGACGCTGGCCCTGGCGATCCCGCGCGAGGGTTCGCTGGACTACGTTCGGCTTGCCGCGCTTTCTCTGCCGCTCATGGTGGCGGCAGGTTGCGTGACGGTGTGGAGCAAGTCCGCGCTCGTCGGAAAGTCGGGGGTGGGCCATCCGACCTTCGGCTGGGTGGAGGGGCGCATTCTCGACCGGCAGGAGGAAAGTGCGCGGGGGCGGGTGCGCCTCCTCGTCGACGCGCGGATCGAAGGCGTGCCCGGTGCGATGCGGGTGCGCGTGAACCTGCCGCTGGAAGAGGACAGGCCCGGTCTTGCCGAAGGCGCCACGGTGCGGCTGCGGGCGCGTCTGATGCCGCCCGCTCCGCCGATGCTGCCGGGCGGATACGACTTCGCCCGGGCCGCGTGGTTCCAGGGCCTTGCCGCGACCGGCAGCGTGGTCGGGCCGGTCGATGTGCTGGCCCCGCCTGACGGGGGAGGGCTGCTGCGCCGCTGGCAGCAACACCTGGCCGATCACATCCGCGCCCGTCTCGTCGGATCGCCCGGTTCGATCGCGGCCGCGCTGGCCAGCGGCGATCGGGGCAGCATCGCGCCGACCGACGAGGACGCGATGCGCGATGCCGGGCTGACGCATCTGCTTTCGATCAGCGGCCTGCACGTCAGCGCGGTGATCGCGGCAGTCTATGTCCTGACTGTGCGCCTGTTCGCCTTGTTTCCCTTCGTGGCGCTGCGCGTGCGCCTGCCGATCGTCGCGGCGGCGGCCGGGGCGCTGGCGGGCATTGCCTATACCCTGCTGACGGGATCGGAAGTGCCGACGGTGCGATCGTGCATCGGCGCCTTGCTGGTGCTGGCGGCGCTGGCGCTGGGGCGCGATCCGCTGTCGCTGCGGATGCTGGCGGTGGCGGCGTTCTTCGTCATGGTGTTCTGGCCCGAGGCCGTGTTCGGGCCGAGCTTCCAGATGAGCTTCGCCTCGGTGATCGCGATCATCGCGTTCCACGGTTCCGCGCCGGCCAAGCGCTTCCTGGCCGCGCGCGAGGAAGGGGTACTGCTTTGCCTGGGGCGGCATCTCGTGATGCTGCTCGCGACGGGACTCGTGATCGAACTGGCGCTGATGCCGATCGGGCTGTTCCATTTCCACCGCGCCGGCATCTACGGCGCGGCGGCCAACGTCGTGGCCATTCCGCTGACCACGTTCGTGACCATGCCGCTGATCGCGCTGGCGCTGGTGCTGGACGTGGTGGGGGCGGGCGGGCCGGCGTGGTGGCTGACGGGCAAGTCGCTCGAACTCCTGCTGTGGCTGGCGCACGTGACGGCGGGGCAGCCCGGCGCGGTGACGTTGATGCCGTCGATGCCGCCCGGGGTGTTCGCGCTGTTCGTTGCCGGCGGGTTGTGGCTGGCGCTGTGGACCGGACCGGTGCGTCTGTGGGGCCTGGTTCCGGCGGCCGTCGCCGCGCTGGTCTTCGCCACCATGCGCCCGCCCGACATCCTGGTATCGGGCGATGGCCGTCACGTGGGCGTGACCGGAGAAGGCGCCGAACTGCTGGTACTACGCCAGACGCGCGGGGACTATACCCGCGAAAACCTGCTGGAAATGGCCGGCATGGAGGGAGATGTCCGCCCACTCGATACCTGGCCGGGCGCGGCCTGCAACGCCGATTTCTGCCGGATCGCGCTGAAGCGGGGCGGGCGTTCGTTCGCGGTGCTGATGGCCCGCGGGCAGAATCTGGTGGAGATCGGGGAGTTGAAACGGGCCTGCGCAGCGGCCGACATTGTCATCGCAGATCGCCGCCTACCACGCACCTGCCTGCCCCGGATGCTGAAAGCGGATCGGGCCTTGCTGGCACGGACCGGCGGGCTCGCCATCGATCTTGCCGCTGGCACCGTGCGCACCGTGGCCGAAACCCAGGGGCACCACGGCTGGTATCGCTGGCGGGCGACGCGCCGGCCGGAAGCCGCCCCGTCGCCCGCTTCAACGGATCAGTGATAGCGGCGCAGCAGCCCCGCCAGCTTTCCCTGCACCTGCACTTCATCGGGACGGTAGTATTGCGGATCGTAGGCGGCGTTGGCCGGATCGAGCCGGATCATGCCCTTTTCGCGGCGCAGGTACTTGAGCGTCGCTTCCTCGCCCCGGATCAGCGCCACCACGATTTCGCCATCGCGGGCGATGTCCGTGCGGCGGACCAGCGCGAAATCGCCATCGAAAATCCCGGCATCGACCATCGAATCCCCGGATACTTCCAGCGCGTAATGCTCACCCGCGCCGAGCAGGGCTGCGGGCACCGGCAATACGCTGGAGCCTTCCAGCGCCTCGATCGGGGCACCGGCGGCGATGCGGCCGTGCAGCGGCACTTCGATGACGTCGTTGGCCGGCGCCGGTGCGGTCTTCGGCGGGCTGCGCAGCGGCACGACCACATCGTTGGCGGGAGCCGTGCGCGACGCGGCCTTGGTGGTTGCGCTGTCCGGCTGGCGCAGCACTTCCAGAGCGCGGGCGCGGTTGGGTAGCCGACGGATGAAGCCGCGTTCCTCCAGCGCGGAAATCAGCCGGTGGACGCCCGATTTCGATTTGAGATCGAGAGCTTCCTTCATTTCCTCGAACGAGGGGGAAATGCCGGACTCCTCAAGCCGGAGCTGGATGAAAGTCAGCAGTTCGTGCTGCTTGCGCGTCAGCATTGCGCGTCACTCCATAGTGAACGAATGCGGAACGAATAAGCAACCAAAACGCACCCGTCAAGCAATTCCGCCATTTTCCAGCAAATAGACCGGAACATCCGTTCCCGCTGGCGTCAATGGCGCGCGGGCTTCGCGCCGGACCAGCGCGTTGCTGCGCGCGAGCGACGACAGCGCACCGGAATCCTGCAGGGGATCGAGCGTTACGCTGGCACCGTCCCAGCGGGCGCGCAGGAATTCGGTACGTCCGCCGCCCGCCGGCATATCCTGCGCGAGGCGAGCCGGAATCAGGCGCGGCAGCGTTTCCGCCGCACCCAGCGCGGCCCGGAGGAGCGGCAGCAGGAACAGGTAGCCGGTCACGAAGGCGGCGGCGGGATTGCCGGGCAGGCCCAGGATCACCTGTCTGCCGCGTTGCGCCACCATCAGTGGCTTGCCCGGCTTGATCGCGACCCGCCAGAAATCGAGCGTCGCGCCGGTGGCCTCGATTGCCGGGCGGACCAGATCGTGATCGCCCACCGAAGCGCCGCCGCTGGTAACCACCACATCGGCATCGCGCACGCGGTCCAGCGCGGCGGCCAGGTCGTCGAGCCGGTCGGGGATCGGCCCGATGCGATCGGTCACGACCTGGCAGGCAGCCGCCAGCGCCGCCAGCATCGGGCCGTTGCTGGCGGGAATCTGGTGCGGCGCGAGCGGGGTGCCGGGGGCGACCAGTTCATCGCCGCAATCGATGACGGCCAGTTTCACCGGCCGGCGCACGGCAAGGTAATGGTGCCCGGCGGCAACGGCGAGCGCGATCTGCGCCGCGCCCATGTGTTGCCCGGCCGGCAGCAAGGGGGCATCGAGGCTGAAATCCATGCCGCGCGGACGGATGTGCTTGTCACGGGGCACGGGCGGTTCGCCCGTCAGGTGCAGGCTGTCGTCCTCGCGCGTGGCGTCTTCCTGGATCAGCACCATGTCCGCGCCGTCGGGAACCACGGCGCCGGTGCTGATCCGCACCGCCTGTCCGGGCGCGACCGTGCCATCGAACGGATGGCCAGCGGCGCTTTCGCCCGCCACGGTCCACGGGCCGGGCAGGTCGGCCGCGCGCAGGGCGTATCCGTCCATGGCGGAGAGCGCGGCCTCGGGCTGGTTGCGCCGAGCGGTGAGCGGCTGGGCAAGATGGAAGCCCAGGCATTCGGCGGCGGGGCGACGTTCCACCGGCAGCGCGGGGGCCAGCGCGAGCAGGCGCCGCTGCGCCTCCTCCAGCGGTAACGGTGGGGTTTTCATGCCTGGTCTTGCCGCTCTTCGTCCGCGCGCCACGTGCCCGACTTGCCGCCGCGCTTTTCGATCAGGCGGACCTGTTCGATCACCATGCCTTTGTCCAGCGCCTTGGCCATGTCGTAGATGGTCAGCAGCGCGATCGAGACGGCGGTCAGCGCTTCCATTTCCACGCCAGTCCGGCCGGTGAGCGAGGCAGTGGCAGTCACCTCCACGCCATCGGGCACGAAGGCGAACTCCACTGCGACCGCATCGAGCGCAAGCGGATGGCACAGGGGGATGAGCTCGCCCGTCTTCTTCGCCGCCATGATCCCGCCGATCCGCGCTGCCGCCAGAACGTCGCCCTTTGGCGCATCGCCCTCGCGGATGGCGGCAAGCGTGGCCGGCGTCATGCGGATGCGGCCCTGCGCGATGGCGACGCGCGCCGTTTCCGCCTTGCCGCCGACATCGACCATGCGCGCATGGCCTTGTGAATCGAGATGCGTAAGCCCGTTCATGCGGAGCAATCTTGCGAAGTTGACAAAGTTGACACGGTCCATGGCGAAGGAACACGGGGTGGGCACGGGCCGGTAAAGACCGCGCCGCGAGAAAAGGAAAAGCAGGCTGTCATGCCGTGGTCATGCCAGAGGATCGCGGCTTAGGACAGGGGGTTAGGGGCCGATCAGTGCCGCGTGGTCCGTTCGTCATTGCGAGCGGAAGCGAAGCAATCCACAGCCGCGCGTGCTGCCCGGGATTGCCGCGGGGCTGCGCCCCTCGCAATGACGACAGGGTGGCCGTCCAACCCTACCAGTCGCGCCAGCCGTCGATTTCCTCCAGCAGCCGCTTCTGCCCGGCAAGCCGGGCCATCTCGGCGAGAGCGGCGCGGATGTCGTCGCGCTCCGCCGTACCGATCATGCCGCCGATGCGGTGATCGGCATGGTTGAACCACGTCACGCAGCGCTTGAAGATCGCGCGGGCGGCGGGCTTGCGCGGCTTGGGCGCCAGCGCGGAGAGTTCGGCGCAGGCCAGCAGCAGCGCCCGGCGCGCGCCGGCCACGAATGCGGGCGGCAGCCCCGTCTCGGCAGCGCTCCAGCCTGCCAGCGGCGTTTCGGCGCGCAGGCGGTCCCACGTCAGCCCGGCCATCCGGGCGGCGAAGCGGGCGCGGGCGGCGGCTGCTTCCGCCTTTTCGGCGATCTGTTCGCGCGCCACTTCATCGCGCAAGGCATCGCGATCATGCGCCCAGCGCCATTCGCCCTCGGCAGCATCGCTCGCGTTGGCGAGCGAGGTGCCATAGCGCGCGCCGATGCCGTAGCAGGCGATGGCTTCGGCATGGGCTCGGTCTTGAGCCGACAACGGCGTTTCGCCCAGCAGCATCGGTTCGCGCAGGTCGGCCAGCTTCCAGTCCGGCGGCTGCAAGCCGAAAATCGCGGGTTCCCGGCGCAGCGAGAACCGGTGTTCACGCAGGATGCCGCAGGTGGCGGTCTCGGCGCGCGATGGGCGCGCGGTCCAGATCCCGTCCAGCACCAGAACCGCGATTGTCGCAGGGTTGGCACCGATCACGCGCAATGCGGCCCATCGCCCGGTTTCGGCCGGCGAAAAGCGCGTGAACGGAGCGGTGCGGAAGGAAAGGACCGTGCCGGCGGCGGGCAGGACGCGGCGCGATCCCCGCAAGACTGCCTTCATGCCACCTTTCACCTTGCCGCCCGTGCCGTTGGGACGGGATCGCCCCTACTGCCGTGCCGGGACGCGAGGTATGGTGAAAATGGACCGATGCGGAGCGGCGGATCAGCCCTGGAGCAGGGCCTTTACCGCCGCCGTGACATCCGCCTGGCGCATCAGGCTTTCGCCGACCAGGAAGGTGCGTGCGCCGCACTTTTCGAGCCGCTGGAGATCGGCATGGGTATTGATGCCGCTTTCGCTGACCAGCAGCGTGCCTTCCGGCGCCAGTGGCGCGAGCCGTTCGGTGATGGCGATATCGGTGACGAAGCGCTTGAGATCGCGGTTGTTGACGCCGATCAGGCGCGAGCGCAGCCGCGCGGCGCGCTCCATCTCGGCCTCGTTATGGACCTCGACCAGCACGTCCATGCCGTGGTCGATCGCGGCGGCTTCGATCTCGGCCATGGCACCGTCGTCCAGGGCGGCGACGATGATGAGGATGGCGTCGGCCCCGATCGCGCGGGCTTCCGTGACCTGCCAGGGATCGACCATGAAATCCTTGCGCAACACCGGCAGCGCGCAGGCGGCACGGGCGGCGATCAGGAAATCCTCGTGCCCCTGGAAATAGGGCGCGTCGGTCAGGATCGAAAGACAGGCCGCTCCCCCCGCTTCATACTGCCGCGCGTGTTCGGCGGGCTGGAAATCGGCGCGGATCAGGCCCTTGGACGGGCTCGCCTTCTTGATCTCCGCGATCAGCGCGTAGCCAGCGGCCGCTCTCGCGCGCAAGGCCGCCTCGAACCCGCGCGGGGCGCTCTGCCCGGCGGCGCGCGCGGTCAGGTCGGCCAGCGAGGTGGCGACCTTGCGGGCGGCGACTTCGCTGCGCTTGGTGTCGCAGATCTCGGTGAGCTTGTCGGTCATCGCGGCGCTTTAGCGGGACTGCGCGGGGCGAGTCGAGAGGGTGGTGCGGTGTGTCTCGACTTCGCTCGACACGAACGGGGACAGGGTGTCCTTCAACCTCCGTTCGTGTCGAGCGAAGTCGAGACACCGGCGCGCCCGCAATCCCGGCCTCTAGCGCAGCGCCACGATCCAGCAATCGAGCAGGGCCTTGGCCAGCCCCTTGTCGATCGCCTCGGCGGCTTCCTCCACGCCTTCGTGCCAGTCGCGCGCTTCGCCCGCGACCATCAGCGCGGCGGCGGCGTTGAGGAGGACGGCGTCGCGATAAGCGCCGGGTTCGCCCAGCAGCAGGCGGCGCAGGGCTTCGGCGTTATGCGCGGGATCGCCGCCCCGGATTGCCTCGATCGGTGCGGTGGGCAGATCGGCATCGGACGGCGCGACGCGGCACATCACGATCTCCGCGCCGGTCACGTCGGCCAGTTCGTTGCCACCGGCGAGCGAGAGTTCGTCCAGCCCCTCGTCGCCCGAGACGACAAAGGAACGCGCGGTGCCGAGCCGGGCCAGCGCATCGGCATAGATCGGCACATAGGCGGGCCGTGCGATGCCGACGAGCTGGCGCGAGACCTGCGCGGGGTTAGCCAGCGGCCCCATCAGGTTGAAGATCGTGCGCCGGCCGATCGCCTTGCGGATCGGCATGATGCGGCCCATTGCCGGGTGGTGGCGCGCGGCAAAGAGGAAGCCGATGCCGATGTCCGCCAGCGTTTCTTCCGCCGTTTCGGCAGCGCGATCGAGGTTGAGGCCCAGCGCTTCGAGCGTGTCGGCCGCGCCGGCCTTGGAACTGGCGGCACGGTTGCCGTGCTTGGCCACGGGCACGCCGCAGGCCGCGACGACCAGGCTGACGGCGGTGGAGACGTTGAGCGTGTGGTGCCCGTCGCCGCCGGTGCCGCAGACGTCGATGGCGTTGGCGGGGGCCTGCACCGGGATCATCCGCGCGCGCATCGCCCGCGCCGCGCCGGCAATCTCGCTCGCCGTCTCGCCCCGCTCCGACAGCGCGACGAGGAAGGCGGCGATCGCGTCGTCTGGAACCGAGCCATCGAGAATCGCGGCGAAGGCCCGCTCGGCGGTGTCCTCGTCGAGCGGGTGGTCGACCGGCGGCAGCGCGGTCACGCCGGGACTTTCGCGTCCACGCCGCAAAGCCGCAGGAAGTTCGCCAGCATGGCGTGGCCGTGTTCCGTGGCGATCGATTCCGGGTGGAACTGCACCCCATGGATCGGCAGTTCGCGATGGCGGAAGCCCATGACGTGCGTATCGTCCGAGGTGGCGTTGACCGCCAGCACTTCGGGAATGTCGGTCACGATCAGCGAGTGATAGCGTGTGGCGGTGAAGGGCGAGGGGATGCCGGCGAACATGCCGGTGCCGTCATGGGTGACGGGCGAGGTCTTGCCGTGCATCAGCCCGCCGCGCACCACCTGCCCGCCGAAATACTGCCCGATCGACTGGTGGCCCAGGCACACGCCGAGCAGCGGCACCCCGGCGTCGGCCGCCGCGCCCACCAGATCGAGGCTGATCCCCGCCTCATTGGGCGTGCAGGGGCCAGGCGAGATCAGGAACCCCTGCGCGCCCGAGGATATCGCCTGCCCGGCGGACAGCGCATCGTTGCGGACGACATCCACTTCCGCGCCCATCTCCATCAGGTAGTGGACGAGGTTCCAGGTGAAGCTGTCGTAATTGTCGATGACGAGGATCATGATGGGGTCCTACTGCCCGAAGCCCGGATCGCTGGCCACGCGGATCGCCTCGCGCGCGGCGGCGAAGAGGGCGCCGGACTTGTGTTCGCATTCGCGCTGTTCGTAGACGGGATCGCTGTCCGCCACGATGCCCGCGCCGGCCTGCACGTGGAGCACGCCGTCCTTGATCACGCCGGTCCTGAGCACGATGCAGCTATCCACCGAGCCGTCGGGCGCGAAATAGCCGACGCCGCCGGCATAGGCGCCGCGCGTTTCGGGTTCGAGTTCGGCGATGATCTCGCACGCGCGGACCTTGGGCGCGCCGCTGACCGTGCCCGCCGGGAAGCCCGCGAACAGCGCATCGACCGAATCCGCGCGCTGGGTATCGAGTTCGCCCACCACGTTCGAGACGATGTGCATGACGTGGCTGTAGCGTTCGATCGTGTAGCTCTCGGTGACCTTGACCGTGCCCGCCTTGGCCACGCGGCCCACGTCGTTGCGGCCGAGGTCGAGCAGCATGAGGTGTTCGGCGCGTTCCTTGGGATCGGCCAGCAGGCTTTCCTCGTTGGCGCGGTCCTCCTCCGCCGTCTTGCCGCGCGGGCGGGTGCCGGCGATGGGGCGGATGGTGACTTCGCCATCGCGGATGCGGACGAGGATTTCCGGGCTGGAGCCGGTGAGCGCGAAGCCCGGCAAGTCGAGGAAATAGAGGAACGGCGAAGGGTTGATCCGGCGCAGCGCCCGGTAAAGCGCGATCGGCGGCAACGGGAAGGGCGCGCTGAAGCGCTGCGCCAGCACCACCTGGAAGATGTCGCCCGCCTCGATGTATTCCTTGGCCCGGCCGACCATGCGGGCATAGTCTTCGGGCGCCATCGCCGGAGCAAGCGCAACGTCCACCGGCGCATCGAGCCGCGCGTCCTGCGGCGCGGGGCGGGCGAGGCGGCGCAGCGCTTCGTCGATGCGCTCGCCCGCCGTTTCCAGCGCCTGCGCCGGTGTGCCACCGCCGGCCCAGACCGGGGCGATGGCGAACAGTTCGTCCGAAAGGCGATCGAACACCAGCACCACGGTCGGCCGCACGAACAGCATGTCGGGCTGGACCAGCGGGCTTTGCGGTGCGCGCGGCAGCTTTTCGACCAGGCCAATGGTTTCATAGCCGAAATAGCCGACCAGACAGGCCAGCGCCGACGGCAGCGCCGCCGGCACGTCGATATGGCAGGCCTTCACCAGCGCGCGCAGTTCGGTCAGGCTGTCACCCGGCAGCGGGGCGAAGGCTTCGCGATCATGCCGCCACGCGCGGTTGACCTCGGCCGCGCGGCCGGTGGCGCGGAACACGAGATCGGGGTCCAGCCCAAGCAGGCTGTAGCGCCCGCGCACTTCGCCGCCCTGCACGGATTCGAGCAGGAAATCGCCGCGCCCCGGTTCGATCAGCTTCAGCGCGGCCCCGATGGGCGTTTCGGTATCGGCGATCAGGCGCCGCCAGATGAGCGCGGGGCGACCGTCGGCGAGCGCGGCGTGCGCCGCGTCCCAGTTTTCGGGCCGTCCGGTCCGGGCCGGCGCGTTCTCGATCACCGCCGCATCGACCATGGGCTTACTGGCCCCCGGTCAACTGCTTGCGCAGGGCCGCGATCGCGGTTTCGTTGCGCTTCACGCCGATCTCGTTGCGAATGGCGGTGCGCAGTTCGTCGGCCAGCTCGCGCCCGGCCGCCGCGCCCAGCTCGCGCTGGATGGTGGGCAGCATGGGATCGTTGGCGGCGACCTGGCCGGGGATGATGTCGTTCAGCGTGACGATGAACCATCCCTGCTTGCCCGGCGCTTCCAGCCGCTTGCTGGTCTTCTTCGCCATGCTGAACATCAGGGCCAGCGGCGCGGGCACGCGACCACCGGCGGCGGCAAGCTGCTGGCGCTCCATGTTCACGGCCTGCGGGGCGGGCAGGGCCACGCCCAGCGTTTTCAGCGCATCGGTGAGCGAGGTGCCCTTGGCGAGCGCGGCCATGATCTTGTCGCTGGCGATCTTGGCCTGGGCGGAACCCTGATCGGCGGCGTAATCACGCGCGACCACGTCTTTGATCTGCGCGAGCGGAGGGGGCGCGGCCTCGGTGATCTCGCCCACGTCGAACAGCGCGAATTTCGTGCTGCCTGGCACTTCGGAAATCTGCGGTTCGCCTTCGCGCTCCATCGAGAACGCCGCCGCAAGCAGCGGCGCGACGTCCGCCGGGGCCTTTTCGGCAGGCTTACCGAAGACCTGCCCGGTGGCGAGGAGCGGCGCGGTGGTCTGGACGGTGAGGCCCATCGACTTGGCGACGTCGGCAAGGCTGGTGCCGTTTTCGAACTGCTGCTCGATCTTGGCGGACATGTCGGTCAGCGCCGCCCGGCGCTTTTCGAGCGTCATCGCCGCGACGATTTCCGCCCTGGCCTGATCCAGCGTCTTGCCCGGTTTGCGGGTGATCGTATCCACGCGGATGACGTGCCAGCCGATCGGGCTGCGCGCGGGGGCGGCAACCTGGCCCTGGGCCGTGGCGAACACGGCGGCCGCCACCGTGTCCGACGCCTGCGAGGACAGGGCCTCGCGCGTCAGGTCGGGCAGCTTCGTGGCGCCCAGGCCCTTTTCCTTGGCGGCGGCTTCGATCGCCTTCCCGCCGCCCACTTCCGCGGCCAGCGCGCGCGCGGCCGCTTCGGTGGGGACGATAACCTGCGTGACGGTGCGGGTTTCGGAAGCGGCATAGGTCGCCGCGTTGAGCTTGTAGCGTTCCGCGACTTCGGCATCGGTGGGCGCGGGCACGGTCTTGAGCGCTGCTTCATCGAGGAAAGCATAACGCACGGTGCGGCGTTCGGGCTGACGATAGCGGCCCAGGTTCGCCTTATAGAAGGCATCGAGCTGCTGGTCGGTGGCGGGCTGTTTCGGCGCGAAGGCCAGCGACGGGATCGTGGCGATCACGCCATCGCGGCGTTCCTTGATCTGCGCGGCATAGCGCAGCGCGGCATCGCGCGGCATCGTCGCGCCGAACCCGGCGGGCACCAGGATCTGGCGGGCGACAAGGCCCTGGCCGATATCGTTGCGCACGCCGGCTTCGGTCAGGCCGCGCTGGGCAATGAGCTGCTTGTAGGTGGTCTGGCTGAACTTGCCGTCCGGCCCCTGAAACGCGGAAATCTTGGCGATTTCGCTGTCGACGAGCCGGCTGCTGGCGACAATGCCGTACTTCTTGCCCCATTCGAGCATGGCGGTGCGATCGACCATGCCGGAAAGGGCGTCGTCCAGCGCGCCCTGCTCCAGGAAGTCCTTCATCGTAAGCGTGGGCGTCTGCTGCCGTTCGGATTCGAACGCGCGGGTCACGGTCTTGCCCAGATCGCCGATGCCGATGCGATCGCCGCCGACGGAGGCCGCGCGATCGCCGCCCGCTACGCCGCCAAACCGGCTGCCGGTGATGTCCGCGCCGGCGAAAGCCAGGGCGATCAGCGCCAGGAACACCAGCGCCAGAATCACGCCGAGGCGCGATTTGAGGAAGGAACGGAAAAAGCCGAGCATCGGGGGCAATCGCCTATCTTGTAACTTTGGTTCAACACGTTGCCCGTGCAGCGGCGACCGGGCAAAGCCGGGGCGCACGCTACACGCGCGAACGAGGGGCCTTGCCTTAGGGACCAAACGCGAATCCTGCAATGGTCGCGCTCGGGGCGCGCTCGGGGCCGCGCTCGGGGCCACCCTGCGGCCACGCTCTGCGGCGGCATGGCGCGGCGCAAAACGCTTTCGCCCGGGCAGAGAACGCTTTCCCCCGTATTGTGAGGAACCGTTTTGCATTCTTATGCGCGGTTTGTTAGCCGCGCGGCGATTCAGTCCGCCTCGCTTACGTTCAGGAGGCGCGAATCCGAGTTTTGCTAGGGGGACCAGTCGAAGCCTATGACTCATCGGCCTTTCATCGTTGGCAACTGGAAGATGAACGGTACGCGCGCCATGCTGGCCGAAGCCCGTGCCATCGACCGTGCTGCCGAACGCTTTCCCGATGTGCAGGTTGCGCTCGCGCCGCCGTTCACGCTGATCAACACGCTGCGCGAGGCGGTGAGCGCGATGAATGTCGGCGGGCAGGATTGCCACGCCGAAGTGAAGGGCGCGCATACGGGCGACGTCTCCGCCGCGATGCTGGCGGACATCGGCGCCGATTTCGTGATTCTGGGGCACAGTGAACGCCGGCGCGATCACGGCGAGGCCGATGCCGCCGTGCGTGCCAAGGCCGATGCCGCGCTGACGGCCGGGCTGGCGATCATCGTTTGCGTGGGCGAAACGCTGGAAGAGCGCGACGCGGGCAAGGCCGAAGCGGTGGTTTCCGGTCAGGTTTCGGCGTCTTTGCCGGTGGGCGACGAAGCGCAGGCCGCTGCTGCGGCGGGCAAGATCGCGGTCGCATATGAACCGGTATGGGCGATCGGTACCGGCCGCGTGGCGGCGGTGGAAGACGTGGTCGCGATGCACGCCGCCGTGCGCGCGCGGCTCAACGCGGCCTATGGCGAGGCGGCGGACAAGGTGCGCATTCTCTATGGCGGCTCGGTCAACGCCGGCAACGCGGCCGATCTGCTGTCGGCGGCCGACGTGGGTGGCGCGCTGGTGGGCGGAGCGAGCCTGACGGCGGAAGCGTTCCTGCCGATCATCGCCGCCGCGGGGTCGGGCGAAGCCTGAGCGCCAGCCGGGCCTCAGCCGGTGCCTTGCCATCGGCGGGTTCGCGGCCTACATGCGCCCCAATCGTTTCAGGCAGAACATCATGTCGCTTTTCATTTTCCTTACCGTCGTGCAGGCGCTGGTCGCGGCCGCGCTGGTCGGTGTCATTCTGATCCAGAAGTCCGAAGGTGGCGGCCTGGGCGTTGGCGGAAGCCCTTCGGGCTTCATGTCGGCGCGCGGCGCGGCGGATTTCCTGACGCGCGCGACGACGGTGCTCGCCACGGCGTTCGTGGTGCTGAGCATCGCGCTTGCCGCGCTGGCGGTGAAGACCAGCTCGGGCAGCACGATCGACACTTCGCTTGACCGTTCGGTTCCGGCGCCCAAGGCTGATCCGCTGGCGCCGGCGCAAGGTCAGCAGCCGAGCCAGCAGCCCGCGGCGCCCGTTCAGGGCAGCGCGCCCGCGCCCGCGGCGGTTCCGGCCGACCCGCTCAAGGGTGCCGCGAAGCAGTAACCGTTACCCGGCAATAGAGCGCGCACCGATCCCGCATCCTTTTCCGGGCTTGCGGGGCGGGCGCTTTGCTTGTTGCCGATCGACCGTTTCAGCGGCCACATAAGGGCCGCAATCATCCAGCTTGTGGATTGCCGGAGCAATTTCTCCGGTAACCGCTTGCGTCCATTCAACCTCTGACGCTAAGGCCCGACTCCCATGGCGCGGTACATATTTATCACCGGCGGCGTGGTCTCCTCGCTCGGCAAAGGTCTCATGGCGGCAAGCCTCGCCGCGCTGTTGCAGGCGCGCGGCTATCGCGTGCGAATCCGCAAGTTCGATCCCTATCTCAACGTCGATCCGGGCACGATGAGCCCGTACCAGCACGGCGAGGTCTATGTGACCGACGATGGCGCGGAAACCGACCTCGATCTGGGGCACTACGAGCGCTTCACCGGCGTGTCCGCGCGCCAGGCAGACAACATCACGTCGGGCCGCATCTACCGAGACATCATCGCCAAGGAGCGCCGGGGCGATTACCTGGGCGCCACGGTGCAGGTGATCCCGCACGTGACCGACGCGATCAAGGACTTCGCGCAGACCGAAACCGAGGACCTCGATTTCGTATTGTGCGAGATCGGCGGCACGGTGGGCGACATCGAGGGGCTGCCGTTCATTGAGGCGCTGCGCCAGCTTCACAACGAGCTGGACCGCGACCAGACCTGTTTCGTCCACGTCACGCTGGTGCCCTATATTGCGGCCGCCGGCGAGCTGAAGACCAAGCCTACCCAGCATTCGGTGCGCGAGCTGACCGGGCTGGGCATCCAGCCTGACATCCTGCTGTGCCGTTGCGAAAAGCCGCTGCCCGAAGGCGAGCGCGCCAAGATCGCGCAGTTCTGCAATGTGCGCAAATCGGCGGTGATCCCGGCACTGGACGCGTCGAGCATCTATGCGGTACCGCTGCAGTACCATGCCGAGGGGCTGGACGCTGAAGTGCTGCGCCACTTTGGCCTGACCGCGCCGGAGCCGGACCTTGCCCGCTGGGACGATATCGTCGACCGCCACCAGAACCCCGAGGGCGAGGTGACGATCGGCGTCGTCGGCAAGTACGTGGGGCTGCAGGACGCCTACAAGTCGCTGAACGAGGCGCTGGTCCACGGTGGCATGGCCAACCGCGTCAAGGTCAACATCAAGTGGCTCGACGCCGAACTGTTCGAGAAGGACGACAGCGAGATCGCCGCGCATCTGGAGCCGATGCACGGCATCCTGGTGCCGGGTGGCTTCGGCGAGCGCGGCACCGAGGGGAAGATCGCGTCCGTCCGCTTCGCGCGCGAACGCAACGTGCCGTTCTTCGGCATCTGCCTGGGCATGCAGATGGCCTGCATCGAAGGCGCGCGCAACACCGCCGGCATCGCCGCCGCGTCGTCCACCGAGTTCGGCCCGACCGACGAGCCGGTGGTGGGCATCATCACCGAATGGATGACGCCCGAAGGGCTCGAAAAGCGGCAGGCGGGCGGTGACCTTGGCGGCACGATGCGGCTGGGCGCCTATGAGGCAAGGCTCGACGGAAACAGCCATGTCGCGCAGATCTACGGTTCGACGACGATCAGCGAGCGCCACCGCCACCGTTACGAAGTGAACGGCGCCTATCGCGCGCCGCTGGAAAAGGGTGGGCTGGTATTTTCCGGCATGTCACCCGACGGACTGCTGCCCGAGATCGTCGAACGGCCGGACCATCCCTGGTTCATCGGCGTGCAGTTCCACCCCGAACTCAAGAGCCGCCCGTTCGATCCGCACCCGCTGTTCCGCGGCTTCATCGAGGCGGCGGTCAAGCAGGCTCGCCTGTTCTGAAACAGGCCGGGCCAGCGCGGCCCGGGGCGCAAATCCTCACCGTTTGTTAACTTTAGGCACTGGCCAAAGCCAGTTTCCTCTGGCTATTTGTCCGCGGTGGAGCGGATTCCCGTAATCCGTTCGGGGTATTGCTGGGGGATACTGAACGATGGACGCCGCCAAGCTTGCGGATACGCTGGCCGCGCAAAGCCTGTTCGCCGATTGCGAGCAGGCGGAGCTATCCGACATCATCCGCCGCGCGCACCTGCGCACGTTCAAGCCGGGGCAGGAACTGATGGCGCAGGGGGAGGAGGGCGATACGCTCTTCATCATCCTCAAGGGGCTTGCGCGCGTCAGCATGGTGGCCGCGAACGGCCGGGAAATCATCCTCGACTATGCCGAGCCAGGCCATGTGCTGGGCGAGATCGCGTTCCTCGACGGCGGGGAGCGCACTGCCAGCGTCGAGGCGATCGACCCGACCGAGGCGCTGTGCCTGAGCCGCACGGCCTTTGCCGACATCATCGATCTGCACAAGGGCCTGGCGCTGCGCCTGTTGCGCGCCATGGCCCGCCGCCTGCGCCAGAACAACGCGGTGATCGAGGCGGACCGGGCCTATACCTCCGGTCCACGGCTCGCGCGGTTCCTGCTGCGCCTGATGATGGCGGAAAACGCCAACATCGAGGAAAACGGCGCCGGCGGGAAGCTCAAGATCGCGCTGAGCCAGGGCGAACTGGGCAACTTTGCCGGCATGTCACGCGAACAGATCAACCGCCAGCTTTCGGCCTGGGCCGAAAACGGCCTGGTCGGCCTGAAGGGCGGGCGCGTGACCATTCTCGATCGGCAGGCGCTGATCGACGTGGCCGAAGCCTGGTAGAGTTTCGGCCGATTCAAAAAGGGCGGCCCCCGAAGGGACCGCCCTGATTTCACGGCACCGGATGGAAGCGATCAAGCGGCGGCGCTGGCATCGCCTTCGATCACCTTCAGCGGCTTCTGTTCGCCGATCAGCACCTTCTTGGGCTTCATCGCTTCGGGCACTTCGCGCACGAGGTCGATGGTGAGCAGCCCGTCGGCAAGGTCCGCCGCTTCCACGCGCACGAAATCGGCCAGTTCGAAGCGGCGCTCGAAGCCGCGGTTGGCGATTCCGACATGGAGGAACTGACGGTCCTCGGCATCCGGCTTGGCACCCTTCACCACCAGCAGGTTCTGCTGGGCGGTGATGTCGATGTCTTCCGGCTTGAAGCCGGCGACGGCCAGCGTGATGCGGTAGGCATCCTCGCCACGGCGTTCGATGTTGAAGGGCGGATAGTTATCGCCGGCATTGGCGCGGGCCTGGCGTTCGAGCAGGTCGAACAGGCGATCGAAACCCACGGTGGTGCGGCGGTAAGGAGTGAAATCAAAACGGTTCATGGCAATATCCTCTGTTGAGCAATCTGCACTCTTCCGCAGGAACCCGGTTCGGCGTTCCCTTGGACCTTGCGGCCATGCCCGCCAGCGCGGCGCATGACACGAAAATGGATGTGTGATAGCCCGGTTGAAATTCAAGACCCCGATGCGCATTTTCGCGTGCATGCAAACAGCGAAGGGCGCGTTCCCGGACGCGCCCGGACAAGAGGACATCATGGCCGGAACGCCCAAAGTCGATATCTACACCAAATGGGGTTGCCCCTACTGCGTGCGGGCCAAGGCGCTGCTCGAAAAGAAGGGCGTGGCCTTCGAGGAATTCGATGTGACCATGGGCGGCCCGAAGAAGCAGGAAATGCTCGCCCGCGCGCCCGCCGCTATGACGGTGCCGCAAATCTTCGTCGGCGAAACGCACGTCGGCGGCTGCGACGATCTCTATGCGCTGGATTCCGCCGGCAAGCTCGATCCCCTGCTGGGCCTCTAGGGCATGACCATGCCCGATGGTCCGGTGCGGGTTGCGCTGTTCCAGATGACCACCGGCATCGATCCCGCAGCCAATGCCGCGGCGATCGTGGATGCCGTGGGCCGCGCGGCGCACGGCGGCGCGGCAATCCTGTTCACGCCCGAAATGGCGGGCCTGCTCGACCGCGACCGCAAGCGCGCGACGCCGCATATCGTGGCGGAAGACGCCAATCCGGTGCTGGCGGCGGTGCGCGCGGCGGCGGCGCAACACGGCATATGGGTGGCCATCGGATCTCTGGCTGTGCAGCGCGGCGGCGAAGCCATGACCGGGGAAGCCGCATCGGGCGAAGGGCGCTGGGCCAACCGTTCGTTCCTGATCGACGCCACCGGCGCGATCGTGGCGCGCTATGACAAGATCCACATGTTCGACGTCGATCTGGCGACGGGTGAAAGCTGGCGCGAATCCGCCGCCTATCGCCCCGGTGACAGCGTGGTAACGGCGGAAACGCCGATCGGCCGGCTGGGGCTGGCGATATGCTACGACGTGCGCTTTCCCGCCCTGTTCGAGCAACTCGGCCGGCGGCAGTGCGATGTCATCGCCATCCCGGCGGCGTTCACCGTGCCCACCGGCAAGGCGCACTGGCACCTGATGCAGCGCGCCCGCGCGGTTGAAGCCAGCGCCTTCGTGATCGCCACAGCGCAGGCCGGACGGCACGAGGACGGGCGCGAGACTTACGGGCACAGCCTCGTCATCGATCCATGGGGCGAAGTGCTGCTGGACATGGGCGAGGAACCTGGCCTGGGCTTCGCCACGCTCGATCCCGCGCGCATCGCCGAAGTGCGCGCGCAACTGCCCAGCCTCATCAACAAGCAGCCGATCCCGGCAGGGTGAGCCGTGAGGCTCTTGCGGCGGGCCGCGAAATCCCTAAATCGGCTGTCATATGATCGTCTTTGATCTTGAGTGCCGCGATGGCGGGCATCGTTTCGAGGGCTGGTTCGGCTCGTCGGACGACTTCGCGCAGCAGCAGGCGCGGGGTCTCCTCACCTGTCCCACCTGCGGCTCCGGTGATGTCGGCAAGGCGGTGATGGCCCCGCATGTGGGGCGCAAGGGCAACCAGGTTCCGGCTCGGGTGCCGACCGACAAGGGTGCGGCCGTGGCCGCCGCGCCAGCGCCTGTAACGGCTGGC
This sequence comes from Novosphingobium sp. MD-1, assembly GCF_001014975.1. Lineage (GTDB taxonomy): Bacteria > Pseudomonadota > Alphaproteobacteria > Sphingomonadales > Sphingomonadaceae > Novosphingobium. Next base: position 557,529 of record NZ_BBXA01000030.1, read on the forward strand.
AGCTCCTCACCGCAAGTGATGGCGGGCGGAGGTCTTCCTCCCGAGGCGGTCGCCATGTTCAAGGCGCTGGCGACGATGCAGGCTGAAGCGCTCAAGTCCTCGAAATGGGTGGGCGACAGCTTCGCCGACGATGCGCGGGCGATGCATTATGGCGAAAAGGACGTGGAGGCGATCCACGGCCAGGCCACGCCCGAGGAAGCGCGTGATCTGATCGAGGAAGGGATCGAGATCGCGCCCGTCCTGTTTCCGATCGCGCCGCCCGGCGAAACCAACTGACGTCCCGCAACGCGCATTGGCGCAGACAGATCGCCATGTTGCGATCAAGCGCGATTGCCAGCGCGCACGAGGCCCCCTAAAGGGAGCGCGGGCGCCCGTAGCTCAGCAGGATAGAGCACCAGATTCCTAATCTGGGGGCCACAGGTTCGAATCCTGTCGGGCGCACCACTTTCAGCGCGAACCTTGACTTTTTCCGGCAAAAGCCCTAGGTTCCTTTTGCTATCGTCGCTTTCGACGGAATTTGACGCCGGCCACGGCTCTCCTTCCTTTGTCACGCTACCGGCTCCATCCGCGCTGTTGCGGGTGGGTTTTTCGTTTTCGTGAAAAGGAAACATCCCATGCCTATCGGCACCGTCAAATTCTTCAATTCCGACAAGGGTTACGGTTTCATCGCGCCGGAAGACGGCGCGCCCGACAACTTTGTCCACATCAGCGCTGTCGAGCGTTCCGGACTGGCCACGCTGAACAAGGACCAGCGCGTCAAGTACGAGCTGGAAACCGACCGTCGCGGCAAGACGTCGGCCGTCAACCTGGAAACGGTTTGATCCCTTGGCCAAAGAGGATCTTCTGACACTCGACGGCCAGATCGATGAAATTCTCCCGGACGGCCGCTTCGGCGTCGTCCTGGAGAACGATCACCGGATCATCGCCTATACGGCGGGCAAGATGCGGAAATTCCGCATCCGCTCGATCGTGGGCGACCGGGTCAAGGTCGAAATGACGCCCTATGATCTGACCAAGGGACGCATCGTGTTCCGCGAAAAGGTCCAGAGCACGGGCGCGTTCCGCAAGCGGCGCTAACACTCAACTCAGGACGGCGCGCAATCAACGCGCAATATTGCATAACATATTCAAGGTATTCATGTTTTTTTCCAATTTGGTTTCCAGTTTTCCCCGGATGCGCAATCCGCATCCATCGATTGACCGCCATCGCGGTTTCGTACTCAGCCCCCGCCAGTCTCCGCTGCTGACCCGCCGCGAATTGCAGGCCGCGGTCATGCAGATGGTCGATTGACCTTCGTTCTTGCCGCCTGGCGCCGCTTGCGATAGCGGCGCGTCAGGCCGGTCCATTGGATTAGGGCTTGAATCCAATGGTTAAGTATGATTCTGTGACAGAATGAAGCGCCGCCGCCACAATCTGCGACTGCCCAAGGAAAGCCTGACCCAGACGGCGGCGCTGCTGGCGTTGCTGTTTCTGGGCGCCATGGGGCTGGCCGGGCCGAGCGGACTGCTCGCCTGGAGCGAGAACGCGCGGATGCTCGAACAGCGACAGAAGGAAGTGGCGCAACTGACGGCGGAGCGCGATCATTTGCGCAACCGCGTCAACCTCCTCGATCCGCGCCACGCCGATCCTGATCTGGTGGGTGAGTTGCTGCGCAGCAACCTTAACGTCGCGCACCCTGACGAGCTGGTCATTCCGCACCAGTAATTCGCGACTTCGTTCGCCCGACGCGTGCTTGTTGACGCTTTATGCGGGGCACGCGATGCGATCTGCGCAAACTGGCCATGCCCATGAGGGCAGCAAAGTGCCACTTGCGGGCCTGAAACCAAGCGGGCATTGCGGTTCATATCGCGAGGCACTACCCGGCGGGTAATTCCACGTGCAAAGCGACCGGAAAAGAAACCCGGCATCAGGGGAACGAAATGGCTTGCTCGACCGGCACTGACGACGAAGATCTGGCGCGCGGCAAGGAGCCGGTGCCGCAGGAGGTGCAGGAAGCTATCCGCACGCTGATCCGCTGGACCGGTGACGATCCGGCGCGCGAAGGGCTGCTCGATACGCCCAAGCGCGTGGCGCGCGCCTGGCGCGAATATTGCCAGGGCTATGCCGACGATCCGGCCATCCACCTGACGCGCCAGTTCGAGGAAGTGGGCGGCTACGACGAGATCGTGCTGCTGAAGGACATTCCCTTCCAGTCGCATTGCGAACACCACATGGCGCCGATCACCGGCAAGGCGGCGATCGCCTATCTGCCGAGCCGCAAGGTCGTGGGCATTTCCAAGCTGGCACGCGTGCTGCACGGCTTTGCCCAGCGCCTGCAGATCCAGGAACGGCTGACAGCGGAAGTCGCGCAATGCATCTGGGACAACTTGCATCCGCAGGGCGTGGCCGTGGTGATCGAGGCGCAGCATGGCTGCATGACCGGCCGTGGCGTGCGCACGCCGGGCGTTGGCATGGTGACCAGCCGGATGCTGGGCTGCTTCCTAGAGGATTCGCGCAGCCGCAAGGAAGTGCTGAGCCTGATGGGCTACTGATCGGGCGCGCGAACATTCCCATCAGGGCTGTCGATGGCGCAGTACAAACCCGTGATGACCGTGCCGGACCTCCAGGCCTTTTTACTGCGTGCGTTTCCGGAGGAAGCGCACGCGCGTATCGGCGTGGTGTCAGACATTGCCCCCGGTCTGGCCCGCATGCACCTCGATCCGGGCGGAGAAAGTCTGCGGCCCGGTGATCTCGTGTCCGGACCGACACAGATGGCGCTGGCGGACGTGGCCGCCTACGCGGTGGTGCTGGCCCACATTGGACCGCAGGCTATGGCGGTCACCAGCAATCTCAATATCGTGTTCCTGCGCGGCGCTCGGCGGGCGCGGGTCATCGCGGAAGCGCGCCTGGCGGTTGGCGATGATCGACGTGCGGCTGTGGCAGAGCGATCCCGACGAGCCCGTCGCGCAGGCGACGGTCACTTACGCGCTGCCGGGGTAGCCCTGAGCCAGACAAAATACATTACAATTCCAGGGCTTTGCAGGTGCGTCGGGCGCACTAGGTTCGTCTCCGTCACCGGCGAAAAAGAGGCCGGGGCATTGCAGGAGACCGAACCATGAAGGCATTGTGGATCGCCGGGCTGTTGTCCGGCGTAGGGCTGGCCACGCCCGCCATAGCAACGGCACCGGCCGCGCCCGATCACGTCGAACGTATCGAGCATCGCGGCGGCACCGTCGAGGCGCGCTATCAGGTGATGACGCAAACGGTGCAGCGCCAGATCGGCGCGCCAGGACCGGGCGGCCGCATGGCCTCGCTGCGCTGTGTGTGGAGCGTCGATCTCACCGTTCGGCGCGAAGCGCGCTTGCCTTCGGGCGCGCTCGCAAGCCGGCAGCTTGAGCGGCCGCGTGTGCTCACCGGCACGCGCGCGGGATGGTGCAAGGGGCAGGAATCCGCGATTGCCGGAGAAGTGGCGCGGCGCACCGACCAGCTGCGCGCCGAAATGCTCGCCGCCGCGCGGGAAGATCGGCAGGAGGTGATCGCGGACGCCGAGCGATTGCACGCGGGGCATCGGGAAGGCTGATGGCGATCCGCGTGACGATACTGGCGGTGCCGGCCCTCATGGCTGGTGTTGCGACCGCGCAGGCGCAGGGTATACCCTCGTTCGGCGTGGAGGCGACGACCGACGAGGTTCGTCGCGGGCTGAGCTGGAGCGAGGGCAAGGCAAGCGCTTCGGCAGACGCTGCGGTTTCCCTCGCGGGTTTCGACCTGTCCGCGCGAATGGCGGCCACGCGCGGCGCGGCGCGGCATCTGGGCGCGGATGCCGTGGCCGATCTGACGCTGGCACGCCGCTGGACGATCGGCCTGTTCGACGTGAGCGCGCTGGTTTCCGGGCATCTGTTCGCAGGCGCGGACGATGCCGCTCACTATGCCGAACTGGGGCTGGGCGCGAGCTATGCGCTGGGGCCGGCGCGGATCGGAGCCGGTGCGCGCTATGCCCCGCGGCAAAGCGCGATCGGCGGCGACAACCTGTACTTCTATGGCGATGCCGCGCTGGGCATTCCGGCAACACCGTTCAGCCTTTCGGCCTCGCTCGGCCATTCGCGGGGTAGCGTGCGCGATCCCGCGCGCGCGGCGCGGCTGCGACCGCACGGGGCCTATACCGACTGGAGGATTGGCGCGGACTATGCACGGGGTCCGCTGCTGGTTGGGCTGGATTATACAGGGACCGATGTGAAGGACGGAGCGCCCGGCGGCCACACGGGCGACCGGGTGATCGGGCGCGTGCGGCTGTCGTTCTGAAGGACCAGCGTTCTAACGGTCGGCGAAGCGTCCGGCCCTTCCTGCACGGGGGAAGGGCCGGAAAGCGCTCAGAGGTTTTCGAGCATGTATTCGGCAGAGCTGACCTTGAAATCGCCCGGCGCTTCGACGTTGAGCTGCTCGACCACGCCATCGTTCACCACCATCGAGAAGCGCTGGCCGCGCGTGCCGAGGCCGAAGCCCGAGCCATCCATGGTGAGGCCCACGGCCTTGGCGAAATCGCCATTGCCGTCCGCCAGCATGGTCACGTCGGGCGAGCCACTGGCCGCACCCCACGCCTTCATCACGAAGGGATCGTTAACCGCCGTGCAGGCGATTTCATCAATGCCCTTGGCCTTGAGATCGGCGGCCTTCTCGACGAAGCCCGGCAGGTGCTTGGCCGAACAGGTGGGCGTGAACGCACCGGGAACCGAGAACAGGGCGACCTTCTTGCCCTTGAAGTAGTCGGCGCTCTGCACCGCTTCCGGGCCTTCCGCCGTGGCCTTGACCAGCTTCACGTCGGGCAGCTTTTCTCCAACCGCAATCGTCATCCCCAATATCCTTTCTTCTGGATGTGCCGCCCGGACCTGTCGGCCGGGTCTATGACAGCAGGGAGGATATAGGCCGGCCGCAAGACGGTGCAACACAAGCGCAAGCGCGGGGGAGAAATTTCGTCGGTGGGGAAGGGCATCCCGCCCGGTCCTGCGCGGTTTGCGGGTTTGCGTTCTTTCGAGACGTTAATGCAGCCATATAAAGTTTCCTTTATATTGCGTCCGCTCGTGCAAGCGGCTAAGGCGGCGGCAGACCCGCCAACCTGTCGGCCGCTATCGTGTGGTCCGGCGGGCGGGCTTGAACTCATCCAGGAGAATGCTTCGTGGCCAGCGTGCTCGATGCCGAAAAGGACTATGTGATCGCCGATATCGGGCTTGCCGACTTCGGCCGCGCGGAAATCGCGATCGCCGAAACCGAAATGCCCGGCCTGATGGCGCTGCGCCAGGAATTCGGCGCTGCACAGCCGCTCAAGGGCGCGCGCATCACCGGATCGCTGCACATGACGATCCAGACCGCCGTTCTCATCGAAACGCTGGTGGCGCTGGGCGCCGACGTGCGCTGGGCCACCTGCAACATCTTCTCGACGCAGGACCACGCCGCCGCCGCAATCGCCGCCGCCGGCATCCCCGTGTTCGCGGTAAAGGGCGAAAGCCTGGCCGACTACTGGGATTACGTCGGTTCGATCTTCGACTGGGGTGATGACCAGACCGCCAACATGATCCTCGACGACGGCGGCGATGCCACCATGTTCGCGCTGTGGGGCGCGCGCGTCGAAGCCGGCGAAAAGCTGTTCGAGCCTTCGAACGCCGAGGAAATCGAGTTCGTCCGCGCGCTGACCGCGTTCCTCAAGAAGAAGCCCGGCTACCTCACCCAGTCGGTGAAGGCCATCAAGGGCGTTTCGGAAGAGACCACCACCGGCGTCCACCGCCTGTATCAGATCGCCAAGGACGGCAAGCTGCCGTTCCCCGCGATCAACGTGAACGATTCCGTCACCAAGTCGAAGTTCGACAACCTCTATGGCTGCAAGGAATCGCTGGTTGACGCGATCCGCCGCGCGACCGACGTGATGCTGGCCGGCAAGGTCGCCTGCGTTGCCGGCTTCGGCGATGTGGGCAAGGGCTCCGCCGCCTCGCTGCGCCAGGGCGGCGCGCGCGTGATGGTCACCGAAATCGATCCGATCTGCGCGCTGCAGGCGGCGATGGAAGGCTATGAAGTCGTCACCATGGAAGAAGCGGTCACGCGCTGCGACATCTTCGTGACGGCGACCGGCAACGAGGACGTCATCACCGCCGAGCACATGAAGGCGATGAAGCCGATGGCGATCGTCTGCAACATCGGCCACTTCGACAGCGAGATCCAGATCGCCGCGCTGTCGAACTACAAGTGGACCGAAGTGAAGCCGGGCACCGACCTGGTCGAATTCCCGGACGGCAAGCAGATTATCGTGCTGGCCAAGGGCCGGCTGGTGAACCTGGGCTGCGCCACCGGCCACCCCAGCTTCGTCATGTCGTCCAGCTTCACCAACCAGACGCTGGCGCAGATCGAACTGTTCACCAAGTCTGACCAGTACAAGAACGATGTCTACGTGCTGCCCAAGCACCTCGACGAAAAGGTGGCCGCGCTTCACCTCGAAAAGCTGGGCGTGAAGCTGTCGAAGCTCTCGCCCAAGCAGGCGGCCTACATCGGCGTTTCGGAAGCGGGACCGTTCAAGCCGGATCATTACCGCTACTGACCCGTCGCCGCTACGGCGGCCAGGCGATTTGGAAATGCGATACGGCCCCCCAGCATGGCTGCGGGGGCCGTTTTCGTGGGAGCCGCCTTGCGGCTTCGCACGATATGGTGGCTTTCGCGGCGCTCCTCACCAGATTTGAAGTGCGTGCCGGTTGTCATCGGCGCAAGGCCCGCATAGCGAGGGGCGGATGCTTCTGAACCAGACCGTGCTGGTCATCGTGGGATTGCTGGTTGCCGCATGGACCGTTGCGGCGGGCTGGGCCGTGCTTGTCGCGCGCGGGCGGGCGCGCAAGGCCGAAGCACACCACCGGCTGGCGCGCCGGCTGACGCGGATGGTGGACGAATCGCCGGCCCTGCCGTTGCTGGTGCGGGCCGACGGGCGGATCGAGGGGCCATCGCGGCTGGCGGGCTGGCTCGGCCTCGATGCCATGCCGGGCTATCTTTCCGAACTCGATGCCGGCGATGCCAGCGATCGCGGCCTCAACGAAGTGCAGCTTTCGCAACTGAGCGATGCCGTGCGCCGCGCGCAGAAGACCGGCGCGGCATTCCGCATGGTGCTGACCCCGCGCGGCGGCACGCGCTGCCTGGCGGTGCGCGGGCATCTGGCCGACCCGCAGGTTTCCCCTGGCGGTTCCGCGCTCGTGTGGTTCTTCGATTTCAGCGATAGCGAGGCCGAGCTGCGCAAGCTGCGCGCGGAAGCGGCCGGGGCGCGCGCCGATTTCGCCGGCCTTTCCGGCTTGATCGAGGCGGCGCCGCTGCCAATGTGGTTTCGCGGTCCCGACATGGAATTGCGGCTGGTCAACAGCGCCTATGTGAAGGCCGTGGGGGCCAAGAGCGCGGACGATGTCGTCACGCAAGGCATCGAACTGATCGAGGCGGCCGACGGGCTGACCGCGGCGCAAGTGGCGCGGCACGTGCTGGCGCGCAAGGCGCCGGTCGAACGCATCGTGTCCGCCACGATCGGCGGCCAGCGCCGCTCGGTGCGGGTCAGCGACCTGCCGCTGGGGGATGAAGGTGTCGCCGGCTATGCCGTGGACATCGAGGAACTGGAGGAACTGATGCGCCAGTTCCGCCGGTTCCGCGAAGCACAGCGCGAGATGCTGGATACGCTGTCCGCCGGCATCGCGCAGTTCGACGAGCGCCGGAACCTCGTTTTCGCCAACCAGCCGTTCCTGCGCATCTTCGGCGTGCCACAGGCGTGGGTGGCCGATACCCCGCCGTTCGACCGCGTGCTGGATCGCATCCGCGATGCCGGGCGCCTGCCCGAAGTGCGCGATTTTCCCGAATGGCGCCGCGAGCGGCAGGGCTGGTTCCTGGCGCGCGATCCCCGCGAGGAATCGTGGCATCTTCACGATGGCACGCATTTGCGCGTGGTGGGCCAGCCGATGCCCGATGGCGGGCTGCTGATGATCTTCGAGGACCGCACCGAACAGCTCCAGCTTTCGGCGACGCGCGACACGCTGCTGCGCACGCGCACGGCCACCTTCGACAACCTGTTCGAAGCGCTGGCCGTGTTCGCGCCCGATGGCCGGTTGCAGCTGTGGAACCGCCGCTTCGTGGCCGAATGGGGGCTGGAGGACAGCTTCCTCGATACCCACCCGCGCGCTGACGTGCTGCTCACCCGCATCGCCCAGCAATTGAAGCGTCCGTCGCAAGTCGGCACGATCGGCCAGGTGATCCAGGCGGCGACGCTGGAGCGCCGCCAGCGCAGCGGGCGGCTGGCGCTAGCCGACGGGCGCTATCTTGAATTCGCGGGCGTGCCGTTGCCCGATGGCAACGGACTGCTGACGGTGCTGGATATCACGGATTCGCAGAAGGCCGAAACCGCGCTGCGCGAACGCAATGCGGCGCTGGTGGAAGCCGATGCGGTGAAAACGCGCTTCATCGCCAACATGAGCTATGAATTCCGCACGCCGCTGACCTCGATCGGCGGGTTTGCCGAACTGCTGCAAAGCGGTATCGCCGGTGAACTGACGCCGCAGGGCCAGGAATACGTGGCGGCGATCCTCGCCTCGGTCGAGCGGCTGGGCGAGCAGATCGAGAACGTGCTCGACCTGTCGCAGAGCGAGGCTGGCACGCTGCCGCTGGCGCGCGATCCGGTGGAGATTTTTCCCCTGCTGACCGGCGTCGTCAAGGAACGCTCGGACCGGATTTCCGCCGCGGGCCTGTCGCTCGACTTGCGCGGCAATGCCTCGGTCGGCACGGTGACGGGCGATGCGCGGCGGCTGGCGCGGGCCTTTGGGCAACTGGTGGACAACGCCATCGCCGCCACGCCGGAAGGCGGGCGCATTCTGATCGAATGCACGCGCCAGCGCCAGGGGGTGCGGGTGGTGATTTCGGACAACGGCGGCGGCATGGAGCCGGCGGTGCTGGCGCGCGCGATGGAGGGCCTGAAGGTCACGCCCGATGGCCGCGCGGCGGAGCGGCGGCAGGGATTGGGCTTGCCGCTGGTGCGGCAATTGGTGGAAGCGCACGGCGGCACCATCGAGCTTCTGTCCGAACCGGGGCAGGGCACCGCCGCGATCGTGGACCTGCCGTGAGCGAGCGCGTTCCCCTGCCCGATATCGCCGCGACCGAGGCGCTGGCCGCGCGGATCGCCGGGCGGTTGCGGCCCGGCGACGTGGTGGCGCTTTCGGGCGGGCTGGGCGCGGGCAAGACCACGCTGGCGCGCGCGGTGATCGCCGCGCTGGGGCACGAGGGCGAGGTGCCTTCGCCCAGTTTCGCGATCATCGAATGCTACGATCCGCCGACGGTGCGCCTGCCGCTGGTGCACGCGGACTTCTATCGGCTGGAAGACCCTTCCGAAGTGGAGGAACTGGGGCTGGATGACTATCGCATGGGGGCGGCGATGCTGGCCGAATGGCCCGAACACGCCGGCGGCTTTGCCCACGAGCGCGGTTGCCTTTCAATCCTGTTGGAATCGGCGGAAAGCGGGCGCACGGCCATTGTCGAGCCGGGGCCGGATTGGATAGAGCGCGGATCATGGACCTGACGATACCCGATGGCGTCCCCGTTGGCGTCGAAGCGTTTCTGGCCGAAGCCGGCTGGACCGGTGCGATGATCGATCCGCTGCCCGGCGATGCCTCGTTCCGCCGCTACTTCCGCATTCGCGGCGGGGCTGGCGATGCGATGCTCATGCACGCGCCACCGCCGCAGGAAGATCCCGCGCCGTTCCTGCGCGCGGCGAAGTGGCTCGATGCCAACGGGTTGCGCGCACCGCGCATTCTGGCCGAACGGGCGGAGGAGGGCTTCGTCCTGCTCGAAGACTTCGGCGACGTGCGGATGCGCGAATATGTCGAGGCCTGGCCGCAGGACGAGGAGGCGGTCTATCGCGCCGCGATCGACGCGCTGCTCAAGGCCGGCACGCTCCCCGCCGGGCCGTTCCCGCCCTATGGCATGGCGGAGTACTTGCGCGAGACCAAGCTGTTCACCGACTGGTTCTGCCCCGCGCGCGGGCTGCAGGTCGACGCGCGCGGCTGGGCCGCGGCGTGGGAAGAGGTGCTGACGCCGCTGCTGGCCCGGCAGGGCGAGGGCGTGACGGTGCTGCGCGATTACCACGCCGAAAACATCATGCTGCTGGGCGGTACGGGCGATCAGGGCCTGCTCGATTTCCAGGACGCGCTGGCCGGCCATCGGGCCTATGACCTCGTTTCGCTGTTGCAGGACGCGCGGCGCGACGTGAGTCCCGAACTCGAAGCGGCGATGTTCGACTATTACGTCGAGCGGGCGCGGCCGGGCGATGATTTCCTCGCCGACTACGCGGTGCTGGGCGCGCAGCGCAACGCCAAGATCGTGGGGATTTTCGTGCGCCTGTGGAAGCGCGACGGCAAGCCGCGCTACCTTGGCTATATCCCCCGCGTGTGGGCAATGCTCGAACGCGATCTGGCGCACCCCGCGCTGGCGCCGGTGGCGCGCTGGTTCGATGCGAATATCCCGGGCGAGGTGCGCGCGGCGGGCGGCGGGGTGTTTTTGGTATGACCAAGCCTCTCGCCAGCGATGTGGCCATGGTCATGGCCGCTGGCATCGGTAAGCGGATGCGCCCGCTGACCGCGACGCGGCCCAAGCCGCTGGTGCGCGTGGCGGGCAAGCCGCTGATCGACTACGCGCTCGACAAGCTGGAAGAAGCCGGCGTCGCGCGCGCGGTGGTCAACGTCCATTACCTGCCCGATCAGATCGAGGCCTATCTCGAACAGAGGCAGCACCCCGCGATTTCGATCTCGGACGAACGCGATGCCCTGCTGGAAACCGGCGGCGGCATGATCCGCGCCTTGCCGTTGATCGATGCCGATCCGTTTTTCTGCGTGAACAGCGACAACATCTGGCTCGATGGCCCGCGCAACGCCTTCGGCGCGTTGAGCGATGCGTGGGACCCTGAGAAGATGGACGCGCTGCTGCTGCTGGTGAACCATGCGCGTGCGTTCAACTTCCAGGGGCCGGGCGATTTCCATCTCGATCAGGAAGGGCGGATCACGCGCCGCCGGCCCGGCCGGATCGCGCCGTTCATCTACACCGGGTTGCAGATCGTGTCGCACCGCCTGCTGCGCGACGCGCCCGAGGGATCGTTCTCCACCGGCGTGCTGTGGAACCGTGCCATTGCCGAAGGGCGGCTTCATGGCGTGTCGCATACCGGGCTGTGGTACGAGGTCGGCGAGCCGCAGATGATCGCGCCGACCGAGGCCGCGCTGACCCGGATGTGACGCGGCGATGAGCGAGAGCCAATGAGCGACAGAACGCCGCGAACGGGGCCGAAAGTCTGGTCGATCGCGGCGCACCGGGGCTTCGCCGACGCGCTCGTCGCCGGACTGATCCCGCGCTATCGCGAGGACGGCTTCGGGCTGGCCCGGCTGTTGCTGCTGCTGCCGAGCCGCCGCGCCGTGCGCACGGTGACCGAAGCTTTCGTGCGCGCCAGCGGGGATGGCGGGCTGCTGCTGCCGCGCATGGCGGTGGTGGGCGATCTCGATCTGGACGAGACGCTGGGGCCGCTGCTCGATCCGCTGGGGCCGGGCGCGACAGTGCCGCCGGCGAGCGATCCGGTGTTCCGCCTGCTGCGCATCGCGGAAATGCTGCGCGCGGAACCGGAGACGGGCAATCTGGGCGAGGCCGGCCTGCTGCGGCAGGCGCGGTCGATCGTGCGCAGCATGGACCGGATGGCGGTGGAGGACGTCGCGCCCGAAAAGCTGCTGGACGAAGCGGTGATCGGCGCGGTGGGCGATCTTTCGCAGCACTGGACGGACAGCACGCGGCTGTTCGCGAAAGTGCTGTTCCGCTGGCGCGCCGAACAGGAGGCGCGGGGCGAGATCGACGCGCCCGAACGGCGCAACCGCCTGCTCGATCACGCGGCGCGGGCATGGCGGGGCCATCCGCCGGCGCATCCGGTGATCGCCGCCGGGGTGACTTCGGCCGCGCCCGCCATCGCGCGGTTGCTGCGCACCGTGGCCGATCTGCCGGACGGCGGCGTGATCCTGCCCGATCTCGATCTGGCGCTGGAGGAACCGGTGTGGAACGCGCTGGGCGCGGCGGGGATGCCGGAGGAACCGGGCGGCCCGCCGTTCGCGCGGGGCGATGTGGTGACGCACCCGCAGTACCACCTCAAGCTGTTGCTCAACCGCATGGGCGTGGCGCGCGGCGAAGTGCAGCCCTGGCACCGCGCCGGGCTGGCCGCGGCCCCGCCCGAACGCAGCAGGGCGATTTCCAACCTGTTCCTGCCGCCCGAAGCCAGCACGGTGTGGGTGAGCCTGCCGGCGGAGCGGCGGCGGCTTTCGGGCGTGCGCACGATGGAGACCGCGCATCCCGAGGAAGAGGCGCAGGCGGTGGCGGTGCTGATCCGGCAGGCGCTGGCCGAACCGGAACGGCGCGTGGCGCTGGTGACGCCGGACCGGGCGCTGGCGGTGCGCGTGGTCGCCCATCTGGCGCGCTGGAACATCGGGGCGGACGATACCGCCGGCCGCCCCCTGCCGCAGACCCCGGCGGGGCGGCTGTTCCTGCAGATCGCCGAGGTCATGGCGGAGCGGGCCGCGCCGGTGCCGCTGCTGGCACTGCTGGCGAACCCGCTGGTGATGGCGGGCGAAGGGCGCGCGGCGTGGCTGGAACGGGTGCGCCAGCTCGATCTGGTGCTGCGCGGGCCGCGCCCCGGGCCGGGCCTTGAAGCCGTGCGCGCGGCGGTGAAGGAGCAGGACCGGCGCTATCCCGGCCTGTTCGACTGGTGGCACGAGGCGGAGGCGCTGCTGGCGCCACTGCTGCTGTTCGATGGCGCCCTGCCGCTGGGCGCGGCGCTGGCGCTGCTGGCCGAAACCGCTGAGGCGCTGTGCGGCGAAGGCATCTGGGCGCAGCCCGACGGGCGCAGCCTGTCGCAGTTCGTACAGCAATGGAGCGATGCGGCCGGCGAGGTGGTGCTGGAGACCGATCCTGCCGACCTGCCCGTGCTGCTGCGCGACGCGCTGGACGAGGTGGCGGTGCGCCCACCCTATGGCGGGCATCCGCGCCTCGCGATCTACGGCCTGCTCGAAGCGCGGATGAGCCGGGCGGACCTGGTCATCTGCGCCGGGCTGACCGAGGGCACCTGGCCCGGCGCGCCCGCGCCCGATCCGCTGCTGGCGCCGCCGGTGCTGCGGATGCTGGGCATTCCCGGCGCGGATTTCCGCATCGGCCTGGCCGCGCACGATCTGGCCGCCGCGCTGGGGGCACCCGAAGTGGTGCTGAGCCATGCGCAGCGCGATGCCGCCGGACCGGCGATCCCTTCGCGCTTCCTGATGCGCATCCGCGCCATGCTGGGCAAGGAATTGCGGCACGAGCACGACGCGGTGCGCTTTGCCCGCGCGCTGGACGATGCGCCGCCCGCGCCGCCCTATCCCCGGCCCGAACCGATGCCATCGGCCGAACAGCGCCGGGTGCCGATCGCGGTCACCGCGCTCGACCGGCTGCGCGGCGATCCCTATCAGTTCTACGCCTCCGCCATCCTGGGCCTGCGCGCGCTCGATCCGATCGATGCGGACCCGACGCCGGCGTGGCGCGGCACGGCGGTCCACGCGATTCTGGAGGCATGGCACGATGCCGGCGCGCGGCCGGGCGAGCTGATCCCGCTGGCCGAACGCGCGCTGGCGGAGATGAGCGCGCACCCGTTCATGCGCGGGCTGTGGCGGCCGCGCCTGCTGGCGGGGCTGGGCTGGATCGAAAGGGCGCAGGACCGCCTGCTGGGCGAAGGGCGCGAAGTCCTGGCCTGGGAGGAGAAGGGCGAGATCACCGTGGACGGCGTGCGCATCCATGGCCGCGCCGACCGCATCGACCGTCTGCCCGACGGCACGCTGGCGGTGGTCGACTACAAGACTGGCACGCCGCCATCGGCGCGGATGGTGGAGGAAGGCTTCGCGCTCCAGCTCGGCCTTGTCGGCCTGATCGCGCAGGGCGGCGGGATCAGGGGCGTGAGCGGTACGCCGACGCGGTTCGAATACTGGTCGCTGGCGCGCAACCGGGAACGCGGCTTCGGCTTCATGGAGGAGCCGGTGCCGGAAGGCCGCCGCAAGTCCGGCATTCCGCGCGAGGAGTTCCTCGACCGCACGCGCGAGTATCTGGAAGAAGCGATCGCGCGGTGGATAATGGGCAGCGATCCGTTCACGGCGCGGCTCAATCCCGATCTGCCGGGCTATTCGGACTATGACCAGTTGATGCGGCTGGACGAATGGCAGGGCCGCGGCCGCGCCGGGGACAGGCCATGAGCGGGGAGCAGCCAAGCCGCGTCTATCCGCTAAAGGACAACCAGGCGCGCGCGGTCGATCCGCGCCGTACCGTGTGGCTCAGCGCGTCGGCGGGCACGGGCAAGACGCAAGTGCTGTCCGCGCGCGTGTTGCGCCTGTTGTTGCAACCCGGCGTCGAGCCGGAGCATCTGCTGTGCCTGACCTTCACCAAGGCCGGCGCGGCCGAAATGGCGACGCGCGTCAACGAGGTGCTGGCCAGCTGGGTGCGCCTGCCCGAAACCGCGTTGGCCGAACAACTGATCGCGATCGGTGCGGACTATGGCCCGGAAGCGCTGGCGCGCGCGCGCAGCCGGTTCGCGGCGGTGCTCGATTGTCCCGGCGGTGGCCTGCGGATCGAGACGATCCACGCCTTCTGCCAGTGGCTGCTCTCGGCCTTCCCGGTGGAAGCGGAGCTGATGCCCGGCACCCGCGCGATGGAGGACCGCGACCGCGCGCTGCTGGTGCGACGGGTGTTGGCAGACCTGCTGGTGAGCGCGGAGGAACAGGGCGACGAAGCGCTGCTCGATGCGCTGTCCGACCTCAGCCTGCGGATGGCGCAGGATCAGGTCGAGGCGTTCCTGCTGCGCTGCGCCGGCGCGCGTGATTTGTGGTTCGGACCCGGCGCGTGGCAGCCGCCGCTGCGGCCGCGCATCAACCGTGCGCTGGGTCTGGACGCGGACGAGGACGGAACGGGCCTTGCCGCGCTCTGCGCAGACGATGCCTTCGATGTGCGATCGGTACGGTGGTGCCTGGAAGCCAACGCGGAATGGGGCACGAAGAGCGGGATCGAGACCGCCAATGCCCTGGGCGACTGGATTGCGCTGCCGCCCGAACGGCGGCTGGACGCGCTGGACCTGCTGGCCGACCAGTTCCTGACCAAGGCGGGGCAGCCCCGCTCCACCACCAACATCGCCAAGAAAGCGCCGGACTATCCCGAATATGCCGCGCGCGTGATCGGCTGCCTCGAAGCGGTGCGCGAACGGCGCGCGCTGGTGGCGCTGGCGGCGATGCTCGATCCGGCGCTGACGCTGGGCCGCCGCTTCGCCCTGGCGTGGGACGAGGCCAAGACGCGCGAAGGCTTCATCGATTTCGACGACCAGATCCGCACCGCCGCCGCGCTGCTGACCGAGAAGGCGAGCGCGGAGTGGATCCGCTTCAAGCTCGACCGTCGGTTCGATCATATCCTCGTCGACGAGGCGCAGGACACCAACGCGGCGCAGTGGCGCATCGTGCTGGACGGGCTGGTGGCGGACTTCTTCGCCGGCGAGGGCCTGCACGGCGACGCGCTGCGCACGCTGTTCGTGGTGGGTGATTACAAGCAGGCGATCTTCCGCTTTCAGGGCACCAGCCCGGAGAATTTCGCGGCGGCGAAAGCGCGGGTGGAACGCCAGCTGCGCGATGTGGCGGACGTGCTCGACGACCGTTCACGGACGCTGCTGGGGCTGGGGCTGGGGCGGTCCTACCGCACCTCGCAATCGGTGTTGTCGTTCGTCGACCGGGCGATCGCGCATATCGGGCCGGACCGCTTCGGGCTTGCCGAACCGCCCGAACCGCATGTGGGCGAGGAACGGCCGGGGTTGGTCACGCTATGGCGGCCGGTCGGGATGGCGGCCGATGGCGAGGACGAGGACGCGCCCGAAGCCGGGGAGGAGGGCGCGGAAGGGTGGCTCTCACGCCCGGACCGCGATCTGGCGGACCGGCTTGCGCGGCAGATCAGGGCGTGGCTGGAAAACGGCTTCCCGCTGGCCAAGGGCACGCCGCGCTTCGCCAACGCGGGCGACATCATGGTGTTGGTGCGCAAGCGCAAGGAACTGGCCGGGCTGATCGTGGCGCGGCTCCATGCGCAGGGCGTGCCGGTGGCGGGCGTGGACCGGCTGCGGCTGGGCGCGCCGCTGGCGGTGAAGGACCTTGTCGCCGCGCTGCGCTTTGCCGCGCAACCGTGGGACGATTTGAGCCTTGCTGGCCTGCTCGTGTCCCCGCTGATAGGGTGGACGCAGGAAGAGTTGCTCGAACATGGTTATCGCGGGGCAGGCACGCGGCTGTGGGACCACTTGCGCGCCAGCGAGGGGCCGAAGACCCACGCCACGATGGAGCGGTTGCGCGCGCTGCTGGCGCGGGCGGACTACGAAACGCCGCAGGCGATGCTGCACTGGCTGCTGCTGGGGCCGTGGCAGGGCCGGCGCAAGCTGGTGGCGCGGCTGGGCCGGGAAGCCAACGATCCCATCGACGAACTGCTCAACGCCGCGATGGCCTATGCCGCCGGCAACGTGCCGAGCCTGACCGGCTTCCTCCAGTGGTTCGACGCGGGCGAGGGCGAACTGAAGCGCGAGGCGGGCAAGAACGAAGGACTGGTGCGGGTGATGACCGTGCACGGCTCCAAGGGCTTGCAGGCGCCGATCGTGATTCTGGCCGATGCCGCCGACGATCCCGATGCCTCGCCCGTGCGCGGGCTGGAGGTGACCGAAAGCGTGCTGGGCGAAACCCGCAAGGTGCCGCTGCCGCCGCTGCGCAAGGAGGAAAAGGCCGGGCCTGTGCGCGAGGCCGAGGCACAGGCCGCGCGCGATGAGCGCGAGGAGCACTGGCGCCTGCTCTACGTGGCGATGACCCGCGCGGAGGAGGCGCTGTTCGTCACCGGATCGCTGGGCGGGCGGCGCAAGGAGATTCCGCCGGAAAGCTGGTACGCGATGCTGGAGCCGTTGTTCGGCACCGACGAATGGATCGCCGATCCGCTGTGGGAGGGGCGCCGGCAATTGGGCGCACCGGCGCCTGCGCCCTCCGCCGGGGCCACGCCGGAGGTCGACGCGTCGCGCGAGGCGCTGCCCGATGTGCTGCTCCAGCCGATCGGCCCCGAACCGCGTCCGCCACGCCCGCTTGCGCCCTCTGCCATGGGCGAGGACGAGGCGCCCGATCCGCCGATCCGGCCTGGACCGGGCGCGCTGCTCGCGGCACGGCGCGGCACGCTGGTCCACAAGCTGATCGAGCGCCTGCCTGAACTGCCGCGCGAGCGCCGCCATGATGCCGCGCTGAACTGGCTGGCGCGCGCGGGCCGGGAGTTCCTGCCTGAAGACCATGCGGCGATGGCGCAGGCGGCGCTGGCCGTGCTCGATCACCCGGACTGGCAGGACGTGTTCGGGCCGGATTCGCTGGCCGAAGTACCACTGGCGGCGGTCGTCGAAGGGCGCGTGGTGACGGGCACGATCGACCGGCTGATCGTTCGCCCCGGTCTGGTCCGCATCGTCGATTTCAAGACCGCGCGCCGCCCGCCCGCGCGAGTCGAGGAGATTCCGGCGGCCTATCTGCGTCAGATGGCGGCCTATGTAGCGGCGCTGAAGGTGATCCATCCCGGCCGGCGCGTGGAAGCCGCGCTGCTCTATACCCACACGCCGCAACTGTTCGCCTTGCCGGAGGCGCTGCTGGCGGCGCAGAAGCTGGACCTTTCCCCCGCGCAGGAATCCTTTTCCGCGTGATCTGTTGTTTCAAGACAGGGACCGCCTAGATTGGCGGCCAAGACCAGAAGGAGTTACCGATGTCCACCAAAGCCGTCACCGACGCCAGCTTCGCCGCCGACGTTCTCGAATCCGACAAGCCCGTGCTGGTCGATTTCTGGGCCGACTGGTGCGGCCCGTGCAAGATGATCGCGCCGGCGCTGGAAGAGATCGCCGAGGAACTGGGCGACAAGCTGACCATCGCCAAGATGGACATCATGGAAAACACCGGCATTCCGGGCGAAATCGGCGTGCAGTCGATCCCGCTGCTGGTTCTGTTCAAGGATGGCAAGCCGGTGGCGCAGAAGCTGGGTGCCGCGCCCAAGAGCCAGCTGAAGGGCTGGATCGAAAGCGTTCTCTAAACCCGACGAAAGTGCCCTGAATCGTCATTTCGAGGGGCGAGGCCCCGCGGCAATCCAGAGCGGCACGCCGGACTCTGGATTGCTTCGCTCACGCTCGCAATGACGGGGCGGGGTACGCCGGGGTTTACTCGCCGGGCAGGGCGTTCAGCCTCTCCGCCATGGCATCCCACAGCGCGGGGGTGGACGCCGCGATCAGGCCCGGCTCCAGATGCCGGTCCAGCAGGTAGGGCGAACCATCGGGCCGCGCGGCCTTGCCGCCGGCTTCGTTGACGAACAGCACGCCCGCCGCGTGGTCCCACGCCAGCGTGCGTTCGAAGATCGACAGATCGTTCACTCCCAGCACGATGCGTGGATACTGCTCGGCCGCGCAGCGCGGGATGTCCACCAGCGTATAGTGCGGCGCGATATGCTGGCGCATCGCCTCGCGCTTGTCCTTGTCCACGAACACCAGCGAGATCGCGGCGACCGGCGGTTCCTGCCCGGTCGCCTGCGCCATCACGCGCTCGCCATTCACCCACGCCCCCTTGCCGCGATGGGCGATGCACAGCCGGTCGATCAGCGGATCGTAGATCCAGCCCGCCACGGTCTCGCCCTTTTCCGCCAACGCGATCAGGATCGCGAACGGAGGCTTGCCGGCTGCGAAATTGTTGGTGCCGTCGAGCGGGTCGATCACCCAGCACAGGCTGTCGCCCAGCCGGTCCATCAGCGCCGGATCGGCATGGCTGCCCTCTTCGCCCACGATCGCGGCTTCGGGCAGGATCTTCGCCAGCCCTTCGATCAGCAGCGCCTCGCTTTCGGTATCGGCGATGGTCACGACATCGTCCGCCGCCTTGGCCACGATCTCGTGATCGGCAAGCTGGCGATAGTGCCGCAGCAGCGTGCGTTGGGCGGTATCGCGCATCAGCGCGGCGACGGCGGTGTCGAGAGCGGATTCCGTCATGAAAGTCCTTCGGCGCGCGAACGCGGGTAACGGGGAAGATCGTCGGCCGGCTCCGCCCAGGGGATGCGGCTGGCGTAGAACATATGGAAGCCCGGCGTGACGCGTTCGGGATGATCGAGCGTGGCAAGGCTGAAATCGGCGGTCGCGGCGGCGGACGTGTCGCGCATCAGCAGCGGCGTTCCGCAGGCGTGGCAGAACCAGCGTTCGCCGCTTTCGCTGGAAGATACCCGCCCGATGGACGCAAGGCCCTGTTCGACCACGAAGGCATCGGCCGGGACGGAAGCGAAGGCCATGGCCGGGCTGCCGGAATTGAGCTGGCAAGTGCGGCAATGGCACCAGCCGGCGTCGGTCGGCGCGCTGGCCAGCCGGTAGCGCACCGTGCCGCACAGGCAGCCGCCGGTCCAGTCGCCGCTCCCGTCCCCGCTCATGTCAGCGGGATCATGACCTGGCTAGCATAGCCGGGACGTTCGCGCAGCCGGGCGTACCATTCGGCCACGTGCGGCACATCGGGCCGCGGTACCGCGATGCTGTAGAAGGTGTGGGCATAGACGCCCATCGGGATGTCGGCGATGCCGAAGCGGTCACCCGACAGCCACGGGCGTGTGGCCAGTTCGGCGTCGAGGATGCGCATCATCGCGCCCGAGGCTTCGGCCGAGCGGGCGACCGCGGGATCGCTGGCGTTCTTCCCCTGGCGCACGCACCCCAGGAACGCATCGCGCTGCGCGTCGGCGAAATGGAACTGCCAGTCCATCCACTTGTCGCCCATTGCGCGGATGGCGGGATCGTCAGCGCGCAGCGACGGGGCGTGACGATCCGCCAGATAGCGCAGGATCGCGTTCGATTCCCACAGCACCAGATCGCCGTCCTCGATCGTCGGGATCATGCGGTTGGGGTTCTTGGCCAGGTATTCCGGCGTGAAGCCGAACGGGCCGCCCATGTCGATCCGGCGGTGCGGCAGGTCCATCTCGATCGCCGCCCACGCCACTTTCTTGACGTTGTGCGAATTGAGCCGTCCCCAGATCGTAAGCATCGCGGGTCAGCTCCGGTAATCGGCGTTGATCGAGATATAGCCGTGCGTGAGATCGCAGGTCCAAACCGTTGCGCTGCCATCGCCCAGGCCAAGATCGACCTCGATGCCGATCTCGCGGCCCCTGAGGTGGGCGGCGACCGGGCCTTCGTCGTAATCGGCGAGCGGCTGGCCTTCCTTCGCCGCCCAGGTGCCGCCGAAGCCGATCGACAGCCGGTCGCGGTCGGCCGGTTCGCCGGCCTTGCCCACGGCCATGACCACGCGACCCCAGTTGGCGTCCTCGCCGGCGATGGCGGTCTTGACCAGCGGCGAATTGGCGATGGCCAGACCCACGCGGTGCGCGCTTTCGTCGCTGACCGCCCCGGTGACGTGGACGGTAATGAACTTCTGCGCGCCTTCGCCGTCCCTGACGACGAGATGCGCCAGTTGGCGGCACACGTCCTCCAGCGCGGCGGCGAAGGCATCGGCGCCGGCGCTGTCGAACGAGGCCAGCGGCGCGTTGCCCGCCCTGCCGGTGGCGAAAGCCAGCACGGTATCGCTGGTAGAGGTATCGCTATCCACGGTGATGCAGGAAAACGTCCTGCGGTTCGCCGCCGAAAGAAGCTGCTGGAGAAACGCCGGCTCTATCGCCGCATCGGTGAAGACATAGCCCAGCATCGTCGCCATGTCGGGTGCGATCATGCCCGAACCCTTGATGATGGCGCTCAGCGTGACCTTGCTGTCGCCGATCATCGCCGTGGCGGTGGCGCCCTTGGCGAACGTATCGGTCGTGCCGATGGTGCGGGCGGCGTCCTCCCACGAACATTCCGGTGCGGTGAGCGCGGCTTCCACGCCGGCGCGCGCCTTGTCCTTGGGCAGCGGCACGCCGATCACCCCGGTCGAGGAAACGAAAACTTGCTCCTTCGCGCAGCCGAGATGGTCGGCCACTTGCGCCATGATCTGCTCCACCGCCTCGCGCCCGCGATAGCCGGTGAAGGCGTTGGAATTGCCGGCGTTGACCACCAGCGCGCGGCCCAGGCCCTGCGCGACGTTGGCGCGGCCAAGCTCGACTTCCGATGAACAGCAGACGTTGCGGGTGAACACGCCCGCCACCGAGGTGCCCTCCGCCAGTTCGACATAGGTCAGATCGCATCGGCCCCAGTCCTTGTAGCCGGCGCGGGCGATGCGCGGCGTCACCCCGGCAATGGCCGGAAGCGCGGGAAAGGGCGTGGCGAGCGGGGAGACGGCGTCGGACATGGGCCAAGCGGTTAGCCCCCGACCACGCTGATCGCAAGCCGCCGGTGCGTGTTTTCGATACCCGGTCCCGATGACCGCTTTGACGCTTTACCCGAAGGAAAATTCCGGGCACGGAGGCGGCCATGCGTATCAAGACCCTGCTGCTGACCGCCATGACCTGCCTTACTTGCGTAGGCCTTGCCTGCGCGGGCGCCGCGCAGGCCGCCGCTCCCAAGGGACCGACGCCGAGCAACAACCCCGGCACCTGGATTGGCGCGGACGACTATCCGAAGGACGCGCTCGCCGCTGGCGCGGAAGGCGCGGTGGCGTTCGATGTGACGGTTGGCGCGGACGGCGTGCCGATGGGCTGCACGGTCACGACGGGCAGCGGCTCCGCCGCGCTGGACGAAGCCACCTGCCGCCTGGTTTCCACGCGGGCGCGGTTCAATCCCGCGACCGACGCCGGGGGCAAGGCCGAAGCCGGGCACTACCGCAACAAGATTCGCTGGGTTCTGCCCGAACAGACGCAACCCGTGCTGATCGTGCCACGGGCCGGCCCGTGGATGTGGTCGCGCGATTGCCGGGTGCTGGCTGATGGCGATCCGGCGGCCGCGCTGTGGGTCATCGCCAGCGCCACTTGCAACTGAGATTCACCCTGGAGGCATTTCGCGGCGGTTCGGCATGGACGGATCGCGCGCGAGATACTATCTGACTTCGCACATGCGCCTGTTGCTAGCCCTTCTTGCCCTGTTGACGGGGCTGTCCTTCCCCGATGTCGCGTTGGCGACGTCGCGGATGGAAGTGGCGGATTCGGGTGTTTCGGTGGCGGTGGCCTCGCCTGCCGCGCCGCGTGCGCAAAGCTGCGCCGGGCAGGGCGGGGAAGCCCCGCGCAAACGTTCGACGGTGCAGCGCAAGATGCTGCGGCTGCCCACGGTGGCGCTGGCGCGGACCTGCGGCATCCTGCTTTCGGATCGCGGGCGCGAATAAGCCGCGCGTTTTCGGACCCGCTTTCCCCGACCAGACGCCGCGCCAGCACGCCTCAGCGATGCGCGCGGCCAGTACATCTCTCCAAATTCAGGATATTTCCATGCTCGGCTCGCTCGCCAAGGCCATTTTCGGCTCGTCCAACGACCGTTACGTGAAGTCGCTCGACAAGATCGTGCGCAAGATCGCCGCGTTCGAACCGCAGGTTCAGGCGATGAGCGACGCGGAACTCAAGGCGCAGACCGCCAAGTTCCGCGAACAGCTCGATCAGGGGCAATCGCTCGACGACATCCTGCCCGAAGCCTTCGCCACCGTGCGCGAGGCGTCGATCCGCACGCTGGGCCTGCGCCATTTCGACGTGCAGATGATCGGCGGCATCGTGCTGCACCGAGGCGAGATCGCGGAAATGCGCACCGGCGAGGGCAAGACGCTGGTGGCGACGCTGGCGGTGTACCTCAACGCGCTGGAAGGCAAGGGCGTTCACGTCGTGACCGTCAACGACTACCTCGCCAGGCGCGACGCCGAGACGATGGGCGTGCTCTATACGTTCCTGGGCCTGACCGTGGGCGTGATCGTGCCGAACCTCAACGAGGAGGAGCGCCGCGCGGCCTATAACGCCGACATCACCTACGCGACCAACAACGAGCTGGGCTTCGACTACCTGCGCGACAACATGAAGCACGAGCGGTCGCAGATGGTGCACCGCCCGTTCAACTACGCGATCGTCGACGAAGTGGACTCGATCCTGATCGACGAGGCGCGCACCCCGCTGATCATCTCCGGGCCGACCGACGACAAGAGCGACCTCTACATCTCGGTCGATGCTGTGGTGAAGCAGGTGGCGCCCGAGCTTTACGAAGCCGACGAGAAGACCAAGAACATCACGCTGACCGAAGAAGGCGTGGAATGGATCGAGCGCAAGCTGGAGGAAGCCGGGCTGCTGGTCGGGTCGAACCTCTATGACGTCGAGAACACGATGGTCGTCCACCATCTCGACCAGGCCCTGAAGGCCAACGTCATGTTCAAGCGGGACATCGACTACATCGTGAAGGACGACAAGGTCGTCATCATCGACGAGTTCACCGGCCGCATGATGGACGGCCGCCGCTGGTCGAACGGGCTGCACCAGGCGGTGGAGGCCAAGGAAGGCGTGCGGATCGAGCCGGAAAACCAGACGATGGCCTCGATCACGTTCCAGAACTACTTCCGCATGTACCCCAAGATTTCGGGCATGACCGGCACCGCCGCCACCGAAGCCCCGGAATTCTTCGACATCTACAAGATGAACGTCGTCTCGATCCCCACCAACGTGCCGGTCATGCGCGTGGACGAGGAGGACGAGTTCTACAAGAACACGTTGGACAAGTTCGGTGCCATCGCGAAGCTGATCCGCGAGCGCTACGAGATCGGGCAGCCGGTGCTTGTCGGCACCGTCTCGATCGAGAAATCGGAACTGCTGTCGGACTTCCTGACCAAGGAAGGCGTGAAGCACAGCGTGCTCAACGCCCGCTTCCACGAGATGGAAGCGCATATCGTGGCGCAGGCCGGCCGCCTTGGCGCGGTGACGATCGCCACCAACATGGCCGGGCGTGGCACCGACATCCAGCTGGGCGGCAACATCGAGTTCCGCATCGCGGATGAACTGCGCGACGTGGCCGATGGCCCCGAACGCGATGCCGCGATCGAACGCATCCGCGCCGAGGTGGCCGCCGAAAAGCAGAAGGTGCTCGAAGCCGGCGGCCTGTGCGTGATCGGCACCGAACGGCACGAAAGCCGCCGCATCGACAATCAGCTGCGTGGCCGTTCGGGCCGTCAGGGCGACCCGGGCCTCAGCAAGTTCTACCTGTGCCTGGAAGACGACCTGCTGCGCATCTTCGGGCCGGACACGCTGTTCGCCCGAATGATGAACTCCAACCTTGCCGATGGCGAGGCGATCGGTTCGCGCTGGTTGTCCAAGGCGATCGAGACCGCGCAGAAGAAGGTCGAGGCGCGCAACTACGACATCCGCAAGCAGGTTGTCGAATACGACGACGTGATGAACGACCAGCGCAAGGTGATCTACGAACAGCGCGCCGACATCATGGACGCCGACGCGATCGGCGAAGTGGTGGTGGACATGCGCCACGACACGATCAACGCGCTGGTGGCCGACGCCTGCCCGCCGGGCTCCTATCCGGAACAGTGGGACGTGGACGGCCTGCGCCAGCGCGTGGCCGATACCCTGGGCCTGGAAGCGCCGCTGGAGCAGTGGATGGAGGAAGAGGCGGTCGAGCCCGAGATCATCGAGGAACGCCTGACCGAACTGGCCGACGCGCACATGGCGGGCAAGGTCGACGCGCTGGACGAGGCTTCGTGGCGGGGGCTTGAAAAGTCGATCCTGCTCGAACGGCTCGATCACCACTGGAAGGAACACCTCGCCACGCTGGACGCGCTGCGGCAGGTAGTGTTCCTGCGCGCCTATGCGCAGAAGACGCCGATCAACGAATACAAGCAGGAAGCCTTCGGCCTGTTCGAGAAGATGCTGGACGCGATCCGCGAGGACGTGACGCGCATCCTGATGACCAGCGAAATCCGGATGCGGCCGGCGGACGATTTCCAGCTTCCCGAACTGCCCGATTTCCTGACCAGCCACATCGATCCGTTCACCGGCGAGAATGACGCGGTGCAGGTGCCGGGCGCCGCTGCGATGCTGGGCGCGCTGGGCGGGGCGGAAGCGGGCCTCGCCACGCTGCCCCCGGTTGGCACGGAAGATCCCTTCGCGGGACAGGGCGTCAGCCGCAACGCGCCGTGCCCCTGCGGTTCGGGGCAGAAGTACAAGCACTGCCACGGCGCGGCGGTCTGATCGCCGGTTTGCCGCCGGCCGGCCCCATCGTCCGGCGGTAAGCGGGTGCAATTTCGATTGCCTGCCGGGAAAGAATTGGCATGGTGAATGCCAAGGCTGTCCCGGGAGAGCAGGCATGGCAATGGAAATCAGGCAGACGGGCGTTTTCGGCGCGGAAATCACCGGCGTCGATCTGGCGCGGCTGAGCGATGAAGAGTTCGGCGCGATCCGCGAGGCGTTCGTCGATCACGGCGTGGTTTTCTTCCGCGATCAGG
The DNA here is from genome assembly GCF_001014975.1 of Novosphingobium sp. MD-1. Lineage (GTDB taxonomy): Bacteria > Pseudomonadota > Alphaproteobacteria > Sphingomonadales > Sphingomonadaceae > Novosphingobium. The sequence goes on from NZ_BBXA01000030.1 coordinate 582,927, forward strand.
ATCTGACCGAAGACCAGCACATCGCCTTCGCCCGGCGCTGGGGCCAGATCAACATCAACCGCTTCTTCGCCGCGCATCCGGCCTATCCGGAAATCGCGCTGGTGGTGAAGGAAGCCGCGCAGAAGGACAACATCGGCGGCGGCTGGCACACCGACCACAGCTACGACGAGGTGCCCGCGCTCGGCTCGATCCTGCTGGCGCGCGAAGTGCCGCCATCAGGCGGAAACACGCTGTTCGCCTCGATGTACGCGGCCTATGACGCGCTGCCGGATTATCTGAAGCGCGAGGTCGAGGGCGTGCGCGCGGTTCACTCCGCGAAGCACATCTTCGGCACGAACGTGCGCGAGGAACTGCGCAACGCCGATACGCATGAAGGGCGCTTCGGTAACGCCGCGGTGGCGGACGTGCTGGCTGACGTGACGCACCCGATCGCGCTGGTGCACCCCTTGAGCGGGCGCAAGGCGATCTATGTCAACCCGGCCTTCACCATCGGCGTCGTCGGGCGCGACGAGGAAGCCGGCCGGCAGTTGCTGACCGAACTCTACAAGCACTGCGTCGAAGGCGATTTCGCGACCGAATTCGTCTGGGCCGAGGGATCGATGGCCTTCTGGGACAACCGCGCCACCTGGCACTATGCCCTGAACGATTACCACGGCCACCGGCGCGAGATGCACCGGATCACACTGGAAGGCGAACCGCTGCCCTGATCGCGAATACGCGCCCTTGTGCGCTCCCGGGCTGCGTGGACAAATTCACGGCCGGTTCGGACTGCAGATGTTCGGGACTTTTCGCCATAGCGGCCATTCCGGAGACGACGTGGTTGCCGACCGAGCGAGGATCGTTCATCTCGTTCCCATGCGGATCAAAGCTCCATATGCACTATATTTGGCTCTTTTGGCTTCGTGCCATGACCAACCTCAAACGCAGACTTCCGCAAAGATCGTTGACATTTCGCGGCGGGTATCTCGATGGCATGCCGGCGAAGTTGTCATCACTTTCCAAAACCCCGCAGGGCTTACGGGCATGCGGACTATGCTGCTCTCTGAAGTGCGCTGTTCAGTAGGTGACATCGTACCAGCAAGTGCCAAAGGCGTATCTTTACAAATGGCCGTGACAGCGTGCCGGTGATGACGTCCGCTTTCCCCGCCATTTCCGCCGGATTGGCTATTCCGCACGCGACGCGATTGCGGACTTTGGCATACGAAACCCCGTTCGTCCTGAGCCTGTCGAAGGACGCGCATTGTGCCGGCCTTGCGCGCTAAATCGCCTCAGGATGAACCGTATCGCGCATCCTTCGACAAGCTCAGGATGAGCGGATTTGGGGATTGGGCGACAGTACGCTAACCGCGCCCGTTCCCGCGCCCTCCAACAGCGGATATTGAGACCCGCGGATATCATCCATGCAACCCTACGCGGCGTTGTCGATGCCAAGTTCCGACAGCTTGCGATAGAGCGTGGACCGGCCGATGCCGAGCCGGCGGGCCACCTCGCTCATGCGGCCGCGATAGTGGCCGATGGCGAGACGGATCACGTCGGCCTCGATTTCTTCCAGCGGGCGCAGGTTGCCATCGGCAGCGTAGAGCATGACTCCCGCGCCTTCGCTGTGCTGCGGGTTGTGGCGCGGCGCTTCGCCGACCATCATCGAGAGATTGGGGAAATCCTGCGCGGTCAGCGCCTCGTTGTCGCAGAACACGGCGGCGCGGAACAGCGTGGCCTGCAACTGGCGGACGTTGCCCGGCCAGTCATAGGCCGAAAGCAGCGCCAGCGCGCCATCGGTGATCCCAAGGTGCCGCAGGCCCGGCTGCTCGCCGATCCGGGCGAGGAAATGGCGGGTCAGCGCCGGAATGTCGCCGCTGCGTTCGCGCAACGGCGGCAGGCTGACCAGCACCGTGCTGAGCACGTCGACCAGATCGGGACGGAACAACCCGACATGCTGCAGTTCGCGCAGCGAACCGTTGCTGCACGCGATCAGTCGCACGTCCACGCGGAAGCGGTGGCGCGCGCCGATCGGCTGCACATCGCCGCGTTCGAGGAATTGCAGCAGACGTTCCTGCACATGCGGATTGAGGCGGTCGATCTCGTCGATCACCAGCGTTCCGCCGTCGGCATGCTGGAGCGCGCCGGCCTGCCGTTCGAACGCGCCAGGGAAAGCGCCCTTTTCATGCCCGAACAGCACGGATTCGATCTGGTTGCCGGGAATGCCGCCGGCATTGACGATGCGCAGCGGCGTCTTGGCGCGAGGGGAAGCGGCGTGCATTGCACGCACCAGCATCTCCTTGCCGCTGCCGGTCTCGCCCTCGATCAACACGGTGCCCTGCGTCCGCGCGGCCTTGGCCGCCACGGCGAGCGCGGCGCGGAACGAGGGCGCGGCCCCGATCATCGAATCGAAATCAAGCGCGGCGCCGATCTTTTCGGTCAGCGGTTGCAGTTCCACCGCCGGCGCCTCGCGCGTGGTCGCGCTGCGCAGCGCCTGGAGCAGGCGATCCGGGGCGACCGGCTTGATGAGATAATCCGTGGCGCCCGCGCGCATGGCTTCCACCGCGAGCAGGGGCGAGGAACTGGTGGTGAGCATCAGGATGGGCAGAGCGGGCCGGCGGGCCTTGAGTTCGGCGATCAGCGCGCAGGCATCATCGCCGGGCACCCACTGGTCGAGAATGATCGCGCCAAGCTGCATCCCCTGCCGCGTACCCAGGGTAGCGATCGCGGTTTCGGAATCGCGCGCGATGATCGTGCGCCATCCTTCCCGCGCGGCAAGAGCGGTGATCAGCCGGCACTGTGCCGGCTCGTCATCGATCAACATCAAAAGGCGGTCTTCGGGCTCTGCCATGGTCTTCCCGGTCAATGATCCGCGCTTCTGTTACGCCTATCGGGTAAAGACCCTGTTAAGCGTGGCGACCGTCACGCAGCGGCGCGGAGGCGCTAAGAACACGGTTCGTTCTTGAGCGAACCGGACGGTGTCGTTAGAGAGGCCGCGAAGGCGCTTCGGTGCGCCGGGGGAAAGAGGTAGATCATGACTTCCGCGAACGACATGAAGGCCGCCGAGGCCACCTATGCCGGCTTCATCAACCTCATCAAGATTTCGGTGCCGGTGATCGTGCTGATCGTCGCTTTCGTTATCGTGGTGATCCAGTAACCGGCGCGTGGGCGAAACCATAAGGATCGCCGTCCTTCGGGAACGCGCGACGGGAGAGAGCCGGGTTTCGGCAACGCCGGAAACGGTAAAAAAGTTCATCGGCCTCGGCGCCACGGTCAGCGTTGAGAGCAACGCTGGCGCGACGGCCTCGATCGCCGATGACGATTACCGCGCGGCGGGCGCCGAGGTTTTGACCGAAGGCGCGGCAAAGGGCGCGGATATCGTGCTTGGCGTGCAGGGGCCGGAGGCCGATCTGCTGTCTGGCGTGAAGCCCGGGGCGTGGATCGTCGCCGGGCTTGATCCTTTCGGCCGGCGTGACCGGGTGGACGCCTATGCCGCCGCCGGCCTGGAAGCGCTGGCGATGGAATTCATGCCGCGCATCACCCGCGCGCAGTCGATGGACATCCTGTCCAGCCAGTCGAACCTTGCCGGCTACAAGGCAGTGATCGTCGCGGCGGACCTTTATGGCCGCGCCTTTCCGATGATGATGACGGCGGCCGGCACGGTAAGCGCGGCCAAGGCCTTCATCATGGGCGTGGGCGTGGCCGGGCTTCAGGCCATCGCCACCGCGCGCCGCCTGGGCGCGCAGGTTTCGGCGACCGACGTGCGTTCGGCCACCAAGGAACAGATCCAGTCGTTGGGCGCCAAGCCGATCTTCGTCGAAAGCGTGGCGGGGATCGAGGGCGAAGGCAGCGGCGGCTATGCCACGGAGATGAGCGAGGAATACCAGAAGGCGCAGGCCGAGCTGGTTTCGGCGCATATCGCCAAGCAGGACATCGTCATCACCACCGCATTGATCCCTGGCCGCGCCGCGCCGCGCCTGATCAGCGATGCGCAGATCGCCTCGATGCGCCCGGGCAGCGTGATCTTCGATCTGGCGGTGGCGCAGGGCGGCAACGTGGAAGGATCGGTGCCCGATCAGGTGGTGGAGAAGCACGGCGTGAAGATCGTCGGCTATTCCAACACGCCCGCGCACCTGCCGGCCGATGCCTCCGCGCTGTTCAGCCGCAACCTCTACAACTTCCTCTCCGCCTTCTGGGACAAGGAGCAGGGCAGGCCGGTGCTGGACGAGGAAATCGGCAATGCCATCCGCCTGACGCAGGGCGGCAAGGTCGTCCACGAACGACTGCTCGGCTGAGGGGGGCCGCACTCATGGATTTCATCTCGATCCTGTCGATTTTCGTGATGGCCTGCTTTGTGGGCTATTACGTGGTGTGGTCGGTCACGCCCGCGCTGCACACGCCGTTGATGGCGGTGACCAACGCGATCTCGTCGGTCATCATCGTCGGTGCGCTGGTGGCGAGCGCGGCGGCCGGATCGCCGGTTTCCAAGTGGCTCGGCCTTGGCGCGGTGGTGCTGGCTTCGGTCAACATCTTCGGCGGCTTTGCCGTCACCGCGCGCATGCTCGCGATGTACAAGAAGAAGGAGAAGAAGTGATGGAACACGTCGCTGTCTCTCCTTGGGTGGCGATGGCCTATCTGGTCTCGGGCGTCCTCTTCATCCTCGCGCTGCGCGGCCTTTCCAGCCCCGCCACGAGCCGTGCGGGCAACCGCTATGGCATGATCGGCATGACCATTGCGGTCGCCACCACGCTGCTGACGAACGTCCCGGTTTACGGCGTCCAGGATTTTGGGCCGTACGGCTTCATTGCCCATCTGGACGCGGTCGCGCTCGCCGAAATCCTTGCCGCAATACTTGTCGGTGCGGTGATCGGACTGACTACCGCGCGCAAAATCGCGATGACCGACATGCCGCAGCTTGTTGCCGCGTTCCACTCGCTGGTCGGCCTCGCGGCGGTGCTGGTGGGCCTGGCAGCCTATCTTAACCCGGTGGCGTTCGGAATCACCGGGCCGGACGGGCTGATCGAGCCGCAGTCCCGCGTCGAAATGGGCCTCGGCATCGCCATCGGCGCGATCACGTTCTCGGGATCGGTCATCGCGTTCCTCAAGCTTGCCGGCAAGATGAGCGGATCGCCGATCCTGCTTCCCGGCCGCCACGTGCTGAACCTGGGCACGCTGGTCGCGATCCTGGGGCTGGTGGGATACTTCACGCAGGACGAGGCACCCTGGGTGATCGCCACGATCACGGTGCTGAGCTTCCTGATCGGCTTCCTGCTGATCATCCCGATCGGCGGCGCGGACATGCCGGTGGTCGTCTCGATGCTCAACTCGTATTCAGGCTGGGCGGCGGCGGCGATGGGTTTCACGCTGCACAACACCGCGATGATCATCACCGGTGCGCTGGTCGGCTCGTCGGGCGCGATCCTGTCCTATATCATGTGCAAGGCTATGAACCGCGGCTTCCTGTCGGTGATCGCCGGCGGCTTCGGCGCGGATGCGGGAGCCGGTGGCGCGGGCGGCGCAGCCAAGGAACAGCGCCCGTGGAAGCGCGGATCGGCCGAGGACGCGGCCTACATCATGAAGGAAGCCGAAAGCGTCATCATCATCCCGGGCTATGGCATGGCGGTGGCGCAGGCCCAGCACGTGCTGCGCGAGATGGGCGACCAGTTGAAAGCCGCCGGGGTCAACGTGAAGTACGCGATCCACCCGGTCGCGGGCCGTATGCCCGGCCACATGAACGTGCTGCTGGCCGAAGCCAACGTGCCCTATGACGAGGTGTTCGAACTGGAGGACATCCAGGGCGAGTTCGCGCAGGCCGACGTCGCCTTCATCATCGGCGCCAACGACGTGGTGAACCCGGCGGCCAAGACCGACAAGTCCAGCCCGATCTATGGCATGCCGGTGTTCGACGTGGAGAAGGCCAAGACGATCTTCTTCATCAAGCGTTCGATGGGCGGCGTGGGTTATGCCGGCGTGGACAACGACGTGTTCTACATGGACCAGACCATGATGCTCCTCGCCGACGCCAAGAAGATGGTCGAGGATATCGTCAAGGCGCTGGCCCACTGATGGAGGCACGTTGATGCGCCGGATCGGGATGTTCGCCGCGCTGACGGGCGCGCTGGCACTGGCTGCCTGCGCACCGTCCAAGCTGGCCTATGGTCAGGTCAAGAGCGCGATGATGGATGCGGGGCTGTCCGAGGCCAATTCGGCCTGCATGGCGACGCGGATGACCGACCGGCTTTCGCTTGGCCAGTTGCAAAAGCTGAAGCAGCTCAAGGGCGATAAGCGTTCGCTGTTCGATTATGTTTCGGCGGTGCGCCGGGTGGGCGATGCGCAGGCGATCGAGGTGACGGCGAGTTCGGCGGCGCTGTGCGCGGTGGGGCTTGCGCCGGAGAAGCGCCGGTAGGGCGTTCCCTCGCGGGGGCGGGCCGAGGCACAATCCGCCGGATTCCGTGTCTCTCCCGCTGGACGGCGCGCACGCCCTTTCGTAAGGCCGGGGCGACGAGGGTGGTCGCATTCCCCGGGAGATCTGACTTTGCGTAAACTCGGCCTTATCGGCGGCATGAGCTGGGTTTCTACCCGCACCTACTACGAACACATCAACCGGCTCGTTCAGGCCAGAACGAGCAAGCTGGCCAGCGCGCCGCTGCTGATCGAAAGCCTGGATTTCACCGATCTTGTCCGCCTGTCCACGCCCGAGCAGTGGAATCACGCGGCAGACGTGCTGACGGCCAGCGCGCAGCGGCTGGAGCAGGCCGGCGCCACCGCGATCCTGATCGGTGCCAATTCGATGCACAAGGTTTATGACAAGGTGGCCGGCGCGGTGCAGGTGCCGGTGATCCACATCGCCGACGTGGTGGGCCAAAAGATGCAGGCCAATGGCGTCAAGACGGCGGCGCTGATCGGATCGCGCAACGTCATGATCGAAAGCTTCTATCGCAAGCGGCTGATCGAACATGGCGTAACGCTGCTGCCCCCGGTGATGGACAGCGTGGAGGAAGTGGACCGCATCATCTACGAGGAACTGATGCAGGGCCGCGCCACGCGATCGGCGGAGCGCACGTTCAAGACCATGATCACCAACATGGAGCGCGATGGCGCGCAGGCTATCGTGCTGGGCTGCACCGAACTGGACATGGTGATCGATGTCGATGCCAACGTGCTGCCGATCTATGACGGCACCGCGATCCACGCCGAAGCGGCGGTCGACTGGATCCTGGGCGAGTAGCCGATTGCCGTGACCGCCACGCGCGCGCCCTATGCCAGCGATCCGGCGCGGTCGCGCGGACGGGAATACCCGCTGGAGCCGTCGACCGCGCGCGGCCCGCGCAGCGAATTCCAGCGCGATCGCGACCGGATCATCCATTCGATCGCGTTCCGCCGGCTGCGCCACAAGACGCAGGTGTTCATCGCGCCCGATGGCGATCATTACCGCGTGCGGCTGACGCACAGCCTGGAAGTGGCGCAGATCGGCCGCGTGATCGCGCGGGCGCTGGGGCTGGACGAGGATCTGACCGAGGCGCTGTGCCTGGCGCACGACATCGGCCACCCGCCGTTCGGCCACGCCGGCGAGGACGCGCTGGAAACCGCGATGGCGGACCACGGCGGGGTCGACCACAACGCCAACACGCTGCGCGTGCTGATGCGAATGGAAAGCCCCTATTGCGGGCACGAGGGGCTGAACCTTTCGTGGGAGCTGCTGGAGGGTCTGGCCAAGCACAACGGCCCCGTCCACGCGCCGACCTGGGCGCTCGCTGAACTCGACGCGGCGTTCCCGCTCGATCTGGGGCAGCGCGCTTCGCTGGAAGCGCAGGTGGCGGCGGTGGCGGACGACATCGCCTATGACAACCACGACATCGACGACGGCCTGCGCGCGGGTTTCCTGACGATCGACGAGCTGCTGGAATTGCCCTCCATCGCCGACCAGTGGCGCGCGATCGAACGGCGCTTTCCGGGTGGGCAGCGTGATCGCCTGCAGCGCGAGCTGGTGCGCGGGCAGATCGGCCGCATGGTCAACGACGTGATCGCGGAAACGCGCCGGCGGCTGATCGAAAGCGGCACCGAAACGGCGGAGGACGTGCGCGCCGCGCCGCTGGCGCTGGCCGGTTTCTCGGCCGGGATGGCGGACGAGGAGCGCGCGCTCAAGCGCTTCATGTACGACCGGCTCTATTACCACCCCGAACAGATCGCCACGGCGGAACGCGCGTGTTCGGTGATCGCCGCGCTGTTCACGGCCTATGCAGAGGACCCTGCGCGGATGCCGGAAAGCTGGCAGCGGCAGATGCCGCAAGGCGAGCCAGGCCGCAGTCGGCATGTCGCCGATTTCATTGCGGGGATGACCGACCGCTATGCGATAGACAGCTTCACACGGCTGTTCGGCAGCGCCCCTGAGGGCCTGAGCAATGTCTAACGAAACGCGCATCGCGTTGCTGGGCGCCACGGGCATGGTCGGGCGGCAGGTGATGGAAAAGGCGGTGGGCCGGCGCGGCCAGCGGCTGATCGCCATCGCCCGGCGCGAAGTGCCTTTGCCACCGGGTGCGCGCATGGAAATGCTGCTGTCCGATCCGGATTACTGGCCCGATGCCATCGCCGCCGCGCGCGCGGACGTGGCGGTGATCGCGCTCGGCACCACGATCCGCGCCGTGGGCGGGGACAGGGACGCGTTTCGCGCGGTCGATCACGATCTGGTGCTGACCTGTGCCCGCGCCGCGCGCGAGGCCGGGGTGCGCCAGCTGATCGCGGTATCCTCGGTCGGCGCGCAACTGGCGTCGAAGAACTTCTATCTCTCCGTGAAAGGTGAGGTGGAGGACACGCTGTCGCGGCTTCGTTTCGGCCGACTCGACATCCTGCGCCCCGGGCTGCTGCGTGGGCGGCGCGAAGGGCCGTTGCGCATGGGGGAACGCGTGGCGATGATCGCCAGCCCGGCGGCGGACCTGTGTCTGCACGGTTCGCTGCGCAAGTACCGCTCCATCCGCGCTTCCGTGGTGGCGGAGGCAATCCTTGGCCTTGCCGGGATCAAGCCCGACGGGCGCTTCGTGCACGAACACGACGCGATCCTGCGCGCCACACGGCGTTAGCATCGGGCGCCGGAACCGTTAGCCTGCCTTGCGGATAAGTTCAGCCGCAAAGGGCGGCTGCGCGGATTGACTTGGCCTTGCTGCGGCGCGAAATGGACAGGTCGCTGATCGCGCGGGAGAGTTCCTGCGATTCGCCAGTCGGATCGCGGGACGCCGAAGGAGCAACCGCCCCGGAATCTCTCAGGCTTCAGGACCGCGTTGGTCGATAGCGACGCTCTGGAAAGTGTCCTTGCCGCAAGGAAAGGGCCGCCGAAGGGGTAACCTTGCCAGCCCGTGCGGGCGGCGGGGGAAAGCTCTCAGGTTTCCGTGACAGAGGGGGCACCGATGGGTGCCAGACTGTACGGAGACCGATTTTGTGAGCGACACATACAAAATTTCACCGGATGAAATCGGCGAGCCCGACGCCGGGCCGCTGACCTTGCCGCTCGATGGCTGGCACCGCGCGCGTGGCGGGCGCATGGTCGCTTTCGCCGGATACTGGATGCCGGTGCAGTACGAAGGCATCATCGCCGAACACCTGTGGACGCGCGCGCACGCCGGGTTCTTCGACGTTTCGCACATGGGCCAGCTCTATATCGCGGGCGAAGGCGCCGAAGCCGCGATCGAGGCGGTACTGCCGATCGACCTGTCCACCCTGCCGCTGGGCGGGGTGCGCTATTCGCTGCTGCTCGATGCCAATGGCGGCATTCTGGATGACCTGATGGTCACGCGCTGGGGCACGGGCTTCTATCTGGTGGTCAACGGCGCGACCAAGCACGACGACATCGCCCATCTGCGCGCAAACCTGCCCGAAGCCGTCTCGCTCACGCACCTGGCGGACAGCGCGCTGTTCGCGCTGCAAGGGCCGGAAGCCTTCGCAGCGCTCGCTCCGCTGGTGGGTGGCGAACACGCGCTTTCCGCGCTCAGCTTCATGCGCGGCGCCAGCTTCACGCTGGGCGGCGTGGACGCGTGGATCAGCCGCTCGGGCTATACCGGCGAGGACGGGTTCGAGATCGCCGTGCCGGCCGAAAGCGCCGCCGCGATCGCAGACCTGATCTGCGCGCAACCACAAGTGAAGCCGATCGGCCTGGGCGCGCGCGATTCGCTGCGGCTCGAAGCCGGCCTGCCGCTTTACGGGCACGACATGACGCCGGACGTGGACCCGGTGAGCGCGGACCTGTTGTTCGGCATCAACAAGCGCCGGCGCGGTGACGGGGGCTTTCCCGGCGCGGACCGCATCCTGCCCCTGATCGATACCGGCAGCGTCACGCGCCGGGTCGGCCTGGTGCTCGAAGGCCGGATGGCCGCGCGCGAGGGCGCGAAAGTGCTGTGGGGCGAGGCCGAGGTCGGCAGCGTCACCTCCGGCGGCTTTTCGCCCAGCCTGGAGAAGCCCATCGCCATGGCCACCGTCGCCGCCGAACTGGCGCGGCCGGGCACTCAACTCATCATCGACGTGCGCGGGCGCAAGATCGCGGCCACCGTCACGCCCATGCCCTTCGTTCCCCACCGCTATCACCGCAAAGGAGCCGCCTGATGCCCCGCTATTTCACCCAGGACCACGAGTGGATCGACGTTGACGGCAGCGATGCCACCGTCGGCATCACCGACTACGCGCAGAGCCAGCTTGGAGACATCACCTTCGTGGAACTGCCGGCGGCGGGTTCGGCGGTGGCCAAGGGCGACAGCGCCTCGGTGGTGGATTCGGTCAAGGCCGCCTCGGACGTCTATGCACCCGTTTCGGGTACGGTGAGCGAGGCCAACGCCGCGCTGGAAGACGAGCCGGAACTGGTCAACACCGCTGCCGAAAGCGATGGCTGGCTGTGGCGCATGACGCTGTCCGATGCCGCCGAGCTCGAAGGCCTGATGGACGAAGCCGCCTACAAGACCTACGTCGAGGGGCTTTGACCGGATGCGCTATCTTCCCCTGAGCGAGAATGATCGCAGCGCCATGCTGTCGGTCATCGGCGCGGGATCGATCGACGACCTGTTCGTCGACGTGCCCGCCGAAGCGCGGCAGGCGGGGCCGATCCCCGGCCTGCCGCTCCACGCCAGCGAAATGGCGGTGGAACGCCACATGGCGCGGCTCTCCGCCGAAAGCCTGACGGCGGGCGAAGCACCGTTCTTCCTGGGCGCGGGCGCCTATCGCCACCATGTGCCGGCCAGCGTCGACCACCTGATCCAGCGCGGCGAGTTCCTGACCGCCTACACGCCCTATCAGCCGGAAATCGCGCAGGGGACCTTGCAGGTGCTGTTCGAGTTCCAGACCCAGGTCGCACGCCTGTTCGGGACCGACATCGCCAATGCCTCGCTCTACGACGGGTCGACCGCGTGCTGGGAAGCAATCACCATGGCGGGCCGCATCACGCGGCGGAAGAAGGCCGTGCTTTCGAGCGGCCTCCACCCGCACTACGTCGAGACCGCGCGCACCATGGCGCGCTTTACCGGCGATGCGCTGGTGACCTCTGCCCCGGTGCTGGCCGCAGCGGCGGATGACGACGCCGTGATCGCCGCGATCGACGCGGACACGGCCTGCGTCGTCGTGCAGTATCCCGACGTGCTTGGCCGCATTCCCGATCTCGCGCGGATCGCGGCCGCCGCGCAGGCGCAGGGCGCGCTGCTGGTGGCGGTGGTGACCGAACCGGTCGCGCTGGGCCTGCTCGAAAGCCCCGGTGCCCTGGGCGCGGACATCGTCGTGGGGGAAGGGCAGTCGCTCGGCGTCGGCCTCCAGTTCGGTGGGCCGTACCTCGGCCTGTTCGGCTGCCGCGAGAAGTTCGTGCGCCAGATGCCCGGCCGCCTGTGCGGCGAAACGGTGGACGCAGAAGGTCGGCGTGGCTTCGTGCTGACGCTGTCGACGCGCGAACAGCACATCCGGCGCGAGAAGGCGACGAGCAACATCTGCACCAATTCCGGCCTCTGCGCGCTGGCGTTCTCGATCCATCTCAGCTTGCTGGGCGGGACCGGGCTGGAGCGCATGGCACACCTGAGCCATGCCCGCGCGCGCGCCACGGCGGATCGCCTGGCGCAAGTGCCGGGCGTGGAGATCGTCAACACCACGTTCTTCAACGAATTCGCGGTGACGCTGCCGCGCGATGCCCGGCAGGTGGTGCGCGATCTGGCGGACCGCAAGGTGCTGGGCGGCGTGTCGCTGGGCCGGCTCTATCCGGGCGAAGCGGCGCTCGCCAATGGTCTGCTGGTGGCGGCCAGCGAATGCACGACGGCGGAAGACATCGACGCGCTGGGTACGGCGCTTGAGGAGGTGCTGGCATGAACGACCTCAATCCCGCGGGCTGGCGCCCGGCCATGTCCGCCGATCAGGGCGATAGCGCGGCGGTGACGACTTTCACCGGCAACCGCGCGCTGCATCTGGAGGAACCGCTGCTGTTCGAGATCGGCGCGGCCGACCGGTGCGGTGTCGATTTCGATGAAGCGCCCGACCTGCCCGACACGCTGGGCGCATTCCGGCGCAAGGCGCGGCTCGATCTGCCGGGCCTGTCCGAGCCGGAAGCGGTACGGCACTATACCCGGTTGTCGCGGCAGAACTACGCGATCGACCTGGGCCTCTTCCCGCTGGGAAGCTGCACAATGAAGCACAACCCGCGCCTGGACGAAAAGGTGGCGCGGATGCCGGGCTTTGCCGATGTCCATCCGTTGCAGCCGCAGCAGACGGTGCAGGGCGCGCTGAAGGTGATCAACGAACTGGCGCACTGGCTGATCAAGCTGACCGGCATGCACGGCGTGGCGATGACGCCCAAGGCCGGCGCGCATGGCGAACTGTGCGGGCTGCTGTGCATCCGCGCCGCGCTGGAAGCGCGGGGCGACGCGCGCGAGGTGATCCTGGTGCCCGAAAGCGCGCACGGCACCAATCCTGCCACGGCGGCCTTCGCCGGCTATCGCGTGGAGAACATCCCGGCGACCGAGGACGGCCGCGTGGATGTCGCGGCGCTGACCGCGCGGCTCGGGCCGGACGTGGCGGGGGTGATGATCACCAACCCGAACACCTGTGGCCTGTTCGAGCGCGAGTTGAAGACGATCGCCGATGCGGTCCATGCGGCCGGCGGCTATGTCTATTGCGACGGGGCGAACTTCAACGCCATCGTCGGGCGCGTGCGTCCGGGCGACCTTGGCGTCGATGCCATGCACATCAACCTGCACAAGACGTTCTCCACCCCGCACGGCGGGGGCGGGCCGGGGTCAGGGCCGGTCGTGCTGTCGGAAGCGCTCGCGCCCTATGGGCCATTGCCGTTCACCGCGCGGCAGCCCGATGGTTCGGTGCGGCTGGTGGAGGAAGAGGACGCGCCCGGCATCCATCCCGAAGGCTTCGGTCGGATGTGCGCGTTCCATGGCCAGATGGGCATGTTCACGCGCGCACTGGCCTATATCCTGAGCCACGGCGCGGATGGGCTGCGGCAGGTTTCGGGCGACGCGGTGCTCAACGCCAACTACGTGCTGCGTCGGCTTGAGGACGTGCTGGAAGCGCCGTTCGGCGCAGCCGGCCCCTGCATGCACGAAGCGCTGTTCAGCGATGACGGTTTCGCGGAAGGGTTCTCCACTCTCGATCTCGCCAAAGGCCTGATCGACGAGGGTTTCCATCCGATGACGGTCTATTTCCCGCTGGTGGTCCACGGCGCGATGCTGGTCGAGCCGACGGAGACCGAAAGCAAGGCGGGGCTGGACCAGTTCATCGGGGCGATGAGGTCGCTGGCCGAGCGCGCGCGGGAAGGCGATCCGCTGCTCAAGAGCGCGCCGCACCTGGCTCCACGTCGGCGGCTCGACGAAACGCTGGCTGCGCGCAAGCCGAAGCTGGTGTGGAAGGACTGACGACCTTCCGTGCGCAAAGGCCGCCGGGTGACCGGCGGCCTTTGTTCTGAACTTACTTGTGGATCGCGTCGGAACCGGCCTGGCCGACCGACTCGATGTCGCGGCCGGCGCCTTTCACGGTGTTGCAGGCGGCGGTGCCCAGCACCATTCCACTCAGAACCGTCGCGAGAACGATCTTGCGGATCATCGGAAATCTCCTCTCGTAAATAGCCGAACACCGCATTGGCGGTGATGAACCGCTGGAACGTTCGGAACGGCTAGCGGTTCCGCCGGTGGATCGGTTATGCGGTCAGCGCGTCGCCCGCGCGTTGGCGATGCAGCAGGTGTTCCCGCCAGGCGATGATCAGCCCGGCGGCGATCACGATTGGCGCGCCGATCCAGGTTGAGGCGGGCGGCAGATGGTCGAACACCAGCCAGCCCCACAACGTGGCCCAGGCGAAGGCGGAATAATCCATCACGATCACGCTCGATACGCTGCCATAACGCAGCGCGGCGGTGAGAAAGATCTGGCCGATCAGGCCGGACAGGCCGATGCCGAACAGGATCAACCAGTCCGCCGCGTCATGGTGGACGCCGGTGCGCAGCAGGAACAGGGCCAGCACCGGCGAGGTGAAAGCGGAGAACCAGAATACCACCGTCAGCGGTTGTTCGGTCCGTCCCAGATCGCGCAACTGGATGGCGATCACCGCGACCATGAACGCCGCGCCCACGCCCACGGCAATGCCGAACAGCGGGAGATGCGATTGGTTCGGCCCCGCGATCACAAGGATGCCCGCCAGCCCCAGTATCACGGCCGACCAGCGCACCCAGCCCACTGGTTCCTTGAGCACCACCGCCGCAAGGATCACCGCGAACATCGGGGCGGTGAAGCCCAGCACGGTGGATTCGGCCAGAGGCAGCAGGATCACCGCGCCCAGGGTCAGGAACATGCCGGAGCCGCCGAAGGCCGCCCGGCGGGCATGAACCCACAACCGCTGCGTCTTGAGGACGGAAAGCTGGCCGCGCGCGGCAAGATAGCCGAGCAGCATCAGGCCGGGAAAGAACTGCCGCCAGAACAGGGTCTCCGGCAGGCTTACGCCGCGGGTGCCCGCCACTTTGACCAGCATCAGCATGACCGAGAGCGAAGCCATGGCGGCCAGGCGCAACCCCAGCGCCAGGATCGGTCGGTTCATGCGGTCCATGCGCTTGCCCATAGGCGCACGGGGCTTGCGATCAAGCGCTTCGTTCCCATCTTCGGCGCATGGACGACGCGGTGACGATGGGTTCGATCGGGGGTGTGGCCATTCTGCTGGCAATGATCGCGTGGTGGGCCGACCGCCGGCGGTTGCGCCGCAGCGACCCCGACGCCGTTGGCTTCATGCCGTGGACGACGATCTATTTCCTGGCGATGATGATCGGCTGCGTCGCGCTCGGCCTGGCCGCGCGCGACTGGTTCCACACCGCCTGAACCGGCGGCAGCCGATCAGAGGCAGGCGTCGAGGTAGGCCTGGTCGAACCCGAACTGGCGCGCCTTTTCCAGCGTGTAGGGGCGCAGACCGGTCGAACGGAATTCGCCGATGATCTTGCCGTCCTCGCTCTCGTCCAGATATTCGAACTTGAACAGTTCCTGCGTCACGATCACGTCGCCTTCCATGCCGATCACTTCGGTCACGTTGGTGGTGCGGCGCGAACCATCGCGCAGGCGCTTCACCTGAACGATCAGATCGACCGATTCCGCGATCTGGCGGCTGATGGCTTCCTTGGGGATCTTGATGTCGCCCATCATGATCATGTTTTCCATACGGCCCAGGCATTCGCGCGGGCTGTTGGCGTGCAGCGTACACATCGAACCATCGTGGCCGGTGTTCATCGCGGCCAGCAGGTCGAAGCATTCGGCGCCACGGATTTCGCCCAGGATGATCCGGTCAGGGCGCATACGCAGCGCGTTCTTGACGAGATCGCCGATGGTGATGGCGCCCTGACCTTCCAGGTTCGGCGGGCGGGTTTCCAGCGGCAGCCAGTGCGGCTGCTGCAGGCGCAGTTCGGCCGCGTCCTCGATCGTCAGCACGCGTTCGCCCGGATCGATCATCTTCGACAGGGCGTTGAGCATGGTCGTCTTGCCCGAACCGGTACCGCCCGAGATCACGATGTTCATGCGGCACGCGCCCGCGACTTTCAGCGCGGTACACATCTTGTCCGACATCGAACCGAAATCGCGCAGCATGTCGAGCGTGATCGGCTTTTCGGAAAACTTACGGATCGAGATGGCGGTACCGCGCAAGCTGAGCGGCGGCACGATCACGTTGACGCGGCTGCCGTCCTTGAGGCGCGCGTCGGCCAGCGGCGTGGTCTGGTCGACGCGGCGGCCCACCTGGTTGACGATGCGCTGCGCGATCTGGAACAGGTGGCTTTCATCGCGGAACCGGATCGGCGCGATGGTCAGCTTGCCCTTCTTTTCGATGTAGGTCTGTTCCGGGCCGTTGACCATGATGTCGGTCACGTCAGGATCGTTGAGCAGTTCTTCCAGCGGACCGAAGCCCAGCAGTTCGTCGATCAGCACCTTTTCCAGCGCGAACTGTTCGCGCCGGTTGAGCGTGACTTTCAGTTCCGCCAGCACTTCCATGATGATCGGGCGGAATTCCTCGGACAGTTCGTCCTTGGTCAACGTGGCGGCGGCTTCGGGATCGACGCGTTCGAGCAGGCGCGGCAGCACCTGTTCCTTGATCTTGTGGACCGAGGCTTCGAAGCCTTCGGCCTGATACGTGCTTTCGTGGACGCCGTTGACGCGATCGGCAAGGCGCGTCATCGCATCCGCCTTCATCGGGTTCTGCGGCGCGGCGCTTTCGGATTCGGCAGGAAGGGGCGGGAACTGCTGGCCACCGACCGGCGGCTGGCTCGCTGGCGCGGGCTGGCCCGCGGGAGCTTGTTCGCCAGCCCGCATGGGCCGCGCGACACCGAAGGAAGGCCGCATGGAACCGCCGCCGCCAAGTCCGTTCTTTCGCCCAAAAGCGCTCATTAAATAGATCCCGTCTTGCGACCCCTTCCGGAAAATGGAGGAAGAAGGTCACCAGTCCTTATGCAAACGCGGTGAATAATCGGGAAACGTTCAGGAATTCCTAATCGGGTGAGGGGCATGGCCGGGGGCGCCCGCGCCGCGGCGGTCTTTATGCCGCGAATGACGGGAGCGGCCCCGGGCAATTACCTCCGGTTAACCATCACCCGCTAGAACGGCTGGCGGAGATGCCATGCCACCTCAACTGACGATCATCATTCCGGTATTCAACGAGCAGGAGAGTCTTGGCGCGTTTCTCGATGCCGTCCGGACGCCGCTGGCGCAGGCGCTCGATGTGATCGGGCCGCAGGCTTCGGCGGAATTGCTGTTCGTGGATGATGGCAGCAGCGATCGCACGCCGGACATGCTGGCGATCCTTGCCGGGCTGGACGCGCGCGTCCGCTATCTCCGCTTGTCCCGCAATTTCGGCAAGGAAGCCGCCATCGCGGCCGGCTTGCAGCACGCGCGCGGGGCGGCCGTGGTGCCGATGGACGTCGATTTGCAGGATCCGCCAGAACTGCTGCCGGCCTTGGTACGCGAGTGGGTCGCGGGCGCGAAAGTCGTCAATGCCCGGCGCGTTGACCGCTCCAGCGACAGCCGGTTGAAGCGCTGGACGGCGCATGGGTTTTACCGCGCGGTCAACCTCATGGCTGAAACACCTATCCCCGAGAACGTGGGCGACTATCGCCTGCTCGACCGGGCGGCTGTGGATGTCATCAACCGGCTTGGCGAAAGCGCGCGTTTCAACAAGGGCCTGTTCGCCTGGGTGGGCTTCCGGGTCGCGACGGTCGACTATGTCCGGTCGCAGCGCCATGCCGGTGAAACGAAATGGCGCTGGCGCCGGCTGTGGAGCCTCGCGCTCGACGGGATAACGGCTTCGACCACCGCGCCGCTGCGCATCTGGACATATGTTGGCGGCGTGACCGCCCTTAGCGCATTTGCCTATGCGGCATTTCTGGTGCTGCACACGCTGATAACCGGCATCGACACGCCAGGCTATGCGTCGATCATGATCAGCGTGCTGATGCTGGGCGGCATCCAGCTGCTGAGCATCGGGATCATGGGGGAATATATCGGCCGCATCGCCAAGGAAGTGCGGCAGAGGCCCCTGTATGTCGTTGAACAGGACAGTGCGGCAGAGCCGGATCACGGCTCCAGCGAAAGGGAAGAAGCGTGGACCAGGCCGCCTATGCGGGCATGAATGCGGTGGAGCAACGGCACTGGTGGTTCGTCGCCCGTCGGCGCATCATCGCCAGCCTGATCGACCGTTTCGCATTGCCGCCGCGCAACGCGAAGGTATTGGAAGCCGGATGCGGAACAGGCGGCAACCTTGCCCTGCTGGCCCGCTATGGCCATCTCGAGGCGTTCGAATTCGATGATGGCGCGCGCGATCTTGCCTCCGCCAAGGGTATCGCGGACATCGGGTTCGGCGCGCTGCCGGACCGGGTTGCGCTGCCCGATCGCTCCTATGACCTGATCGCCTTGCTGGACGTGCTCGAACACATTGAGGACGATCGTTCGTCGCTGCGACGCCTGGGCGATCTGCTCCGCAGTGAAGGCCGGTTGATCCTGACCGTCCCGGCGATTCCGTCGCTGTGGTCAAGGCACGACGAGATCCACCACCATCATCGGCGCTATACGCTGGAAACCTTGCGCTCGTGCATTGCCGACGCCGGGCTGAAAGTGGAAAAAATAGGCTACTTCAACTCGCTGTTGTTCCCGCTGGCGTGGCTGCAGCGGCAGGCGCAGCGCGTGCGTGGTCACGATGCGCCGCTGGACGACATGCCGGGCCGGCTTCTCAACGGAGCATTGCAGGCGGTGTTCGCGCTGGAGCGCTTTCTGCTCGGGCGCGTGAAGATGCCCATCGGCCTTTCGCTCTACGCCGTGGTTTCGGCGCGCTGAGCTAAACGCCGACGGGGCGGCGCCATACGCCTTCCCAGCACGCGTCGGGTTCGACGACCGGCACGATGCTGACGTGCTGGCCGAGCAGGCGCGGCGGAACCTTGCCCAGGGGGGCCAGATAGCTGCCCTTGGGGTAGCGCGCGAAACCCTGGTCCCACGCCTTGAAGAAGCTGCAGCGGCCGTGCCCCACCGGCGCGAACCGGAAGGCGCGGTTTATCTCGGAAACGCCGGTACAGGCCGCGAGCGCCAACGCCCCGGCCAGCCACCAGTGCCGGCCCGCCGTTTTCCAGCCCGGCGACGCCGCGAGAATTTCCGCGACCAGCACGGCCAGCACGGTTTGCGAGGGTATTGCGCCGCGCATCATGAGGTCGATTGACCAGCCGATCTGCGCTTGCGGTATCACCAGCATTACCACGCCCGCCAGCGTTGCCGCATGACGGCCAAAGCGGGACTGCGGGCTTGCCGCCATCACGGGCACCAGCCAGGGCAGCGTTTCCAGCGCTTCGAACAGGGCGTACCGCGGGAAATCGTAAGCATAGAGCCGTATGCCGACGTTATCGCCCGCCATGCCCAGGTACGCGAGCGCAGGAAGCGACAGGACGGAGGCGCCGAGGGGCAGTACCAGCGATCGCCACGAGAGCGTTCCCTGCCGCAAGGCCTCCACGCCCGCCAGCGCCGCCCAGGGCAGCGCGCCGATCATCGACAGCGGCGACCACAGCGCGGTCAACGGAACAACGGCAAGGAACACGCCGATATCCAGCTTGCCGACCCGCCAAAGCAGGAACAGCAGGCCGCAAAGCCATCCCGCCAGAGCATGCTGAGGCACCCAGAACGCCAGCGTGATGAACGAGCTGAATTGAAAGCCGGGAAGCCAGCCTTCAAGATGATCGATGAAGCGCGGGCCGACAATGGCATTGCCGACAATGTCCAGCCCGCCGAAGCACAGCGCCACGATCAGCGCGATCCAGCGGCCGCGGCGGCTGTCGAAAAGCGGCGACGCCAGCGCCAGAAGCCCTCCGAGAAGCAGGGCGTTCTGGATTAGCAGCGTCAGGCCGCCCGCCGTTTCGCCCCAGGCCTTCCAGGCGATGGCGGGTAGCAGATACATGCCGATAGGCGCGCGCAGCAGAAACGGCTCGCCCTGGTAGAGATAGGCGAACGGCCATGGATGAATGGCCATGTCGCGCAGCACGGCATCGCGAACCTGCCAGTCGATGTTGGCGTAGAACAGCCGCCCTTCGCCACCGAGAAGAAGTAAAACAAACGCGATCGCCACGCACAACCCGATCCTGCGGAGCGGGATGGGGCCGATCTGCCGGGCGCCTCTTGTCAGGCCGAAGACAAGCAGGCTGGAAGCCAGCGCCTGCAGACCGAGCAACAGGGGCGAGGTGAAGCCCAAAAAAGCCGAAAGCAGCACGAGGTCGGCCGCGAGCCAGCCGGCGAACATGCCAAGAAGCCAGTGGCCCGGAAGCGAAGCCATACGATCAGCGCGGACGGGCGTTTGCGATAGCGGTGAGGTCATCAGGCGATCATCTGGTTGTTGCTGTCCATAGCCCCCGACATGCCAGCCCAGGCACGCGCAATTTATGCCGTCTTAACCCGATCTGTGCAGATTGGCAGAATGTTCGAACGCCTGCCAAGCTGGTTTCGCTTCCTGATCGTGGGCGGCATCAACACCGCTTTCGGCTATGCGCTGTTCGTAGGCCTGATTTTGCTGGGAGCGTCAAGACTGACCGCTGTGGTCGCTGCAACGGCGCTGGGTGTCGCGTTCAATTTCCACACCATCGGCAAGCATGTCTTTGCCAACCGCGATCTTGCCCTGCTGCCACGGTTCCTGGGTGTTTATACGGTTCAGGTTTGCGTCAACAGTCTTGCACTGACCTTGTTGGGACGGCTGGGATTTCACCCCCTGGTCGCGCAAGCATTGCTCGTTCCTTTTCTTGCCGTTTCTGTCTATCTCGCGCTCCAGCATTTCGTGTTCCGACCGGTGAGGGCGCGCCCTGCGCAGCCCGTTCGCTGAAGCGAACCCGCAAATGCGTTGAAATCGAAAGGCGGATGAACGGCACCGGTGTGCCCCCATCAGCGTAAAGGCGCGTTAGTGGACCATCGATCACGTGAAGCATCCGGCCTCCTGTTCGCGCTCGCCGGGTTCGCGCTGCTTTCGGTCGGGGATGCGGTCGTCAAGTCAATGGCCGGGCTGTGGCCGGGGCTGGCGATCGCGGCGCTGCGCTATGTCGCGGGCGTGATCGGGCTGGGCGTGGTGCTTGCGCTGCGCGAAGGGCGGGCCGGGTTCCGCATGGCGCGGCCCGGCTGGCAAATGCTGCGGGGCGGGGGCGTGGCGATATCGGCTATGGCGTTCTTTACCGCGCTGTTCCTGATGCCGATCGCCACCGCCACCGCGATCACCTTCACCAGCCCGATGATTACCGGGCTGCTTGCCGCGCTGATCCTGCGCGAGCCGATGCGGCGCGCGACGTGGATCGCCAGCGCCTTCGCTTTCGCCGGTGTGCTGATCGTGCTGCGGCCCAATCTTGCCACGCTGGGCGCGGTGGCGTTCCTGCCGCTGCTTTCCGCCATCGGCATGGCGCTGCTGATGATCGGCAACCGTGCGGTGGCGGGCCATGCCAGCGCGCTGGCGATGCAGTTCAGCGTGGCGTTCTTCGGCACGCTGATCCTGGTTCCCGCCGCGATCATCGGGCATTTCAGCGGCTTGCCGATGCTGCATATCGGCGTGCCGGAATGGAGCGTGGCGGCGCGGTCGGTGCTGATCGCCTGCAGCGCGAGCCTTGCCCACACGCTGGTCTACATGGCGACCACCCGCGCCGGCGCGGCGACGATCGCGCCGATGACCTATGTGCAGTTGCTGATGGCTGGCTTCTTCGGCTGGCTGCTGTTTCGCGAGCGCCCCGATGCCACCGCGCTGTTCGGCGCCGCGGTGATCGTCGCGGCGGGGCTGTACCTGTGGAACGCCGGGCGGGCCGACGCGCCGGCCAGACCGGGCCGGTGAGCGACGCGGCGGCCTGCTGCTGGTTGTGCGAACGGCCGCTGGGACGACGGATCGAATGGCATCACCCGATACCGAAAAGCCGGGGCGGGCGCGAGACCGTGGCGGTCCATCCGATCTGCCACCGCACGCTGCACGCCCAGTTCGGCAACGGGGACTCGCGCGCATCGGCCATGATGCCGACACGCTGCGGGCCAATCCGGTGATCGCGAAATTCGTAGCATGGGTTTCGGGCAAGCCGCCCGATTTCCACGCGCCCACGGCAAAACGGCGTTAGAGGATATCCAGCAGCGGCTTCAGGCTATCCAGCAACACGGCGGGCCGGTCGCGCTCGGGCAAGTCGTCGCTCTTGGCCATGATCCCCGTGGCCATGCCGACCGAGAGCGCCCCTACAGCATTGGCCATGCGCATTTCCAGCGCCGGATCATCGCCCACCACCACCATATGCTTCGCCGCGCTTCGCGGCAGGCCCATCAGCAACCGCGCGGTATCGAACGCCACGCGCGAAGGCTTGCCCAGGATGCGCGGGCGCTTGCCGGTCATCGCGGTCAGCATCGCGTTGATCGGATAGCTGGCGCCGATGGCGCGGCCGTTGGCCGTCGCAAAGAACGGCACGTTGCTGGCGGTCAGCAGCCTCGCACCCTTCCACAGCGAATCGCAGGCGGCTTCCAGCGCCGCAAAATCGAACTCGCGGAACCAGCCGGTATAGACCGCTTCCACCCCCTCGGCCGCCTCGTCCGGCCCCACCACAGCGAGCCCTGCGTCGTCGAGCGGCGCGCGGCAACCGGCATTGCCCAGCACGCGAACCTTCCCAACGCCGGAGCGCTTCAGCCAGTCCGCCGTGGACGAGGAGGGAGTAAGCATCTGCCCGTCGTCCACCGGAAATCCCGCCTTGCGCAGCGATGCGGCATAGGCGGCGGGCGGCTTGGCCGTGCCGTTGGTGAAGACGACATAGGGCGTGCCCCGCGCCTTCAGCCCCTCCAGAACGGCAATCGCATGGGGCAGGGCCTTGTGCCCGCCACTGGCGGCATCGCCCAGCGCGATCGTGCCGTCCATGTCGAACACGTAGCCGGCGGCATCGCGCAGGCGGGCGGATACGTCCTTCGACACAGTCATGCGGCGGCTCCGGCATGGAGGGCGAGGCGGAAGCCCGGCCGTTCGATCACGATGTCGCGCGCCTGCGGCTGCGCGGCGAGCTTGCGCAGCAGGGCGAGCATCGGCGCGGCCTGGGGCGTATACCCCGGGCGGGAACGCCCCGCCGCCTGCATGGCATCGACCTGTTCGGGCGGCATCACCGCGCGCAGCAGGAACTCCTCGTCGGACAGATGCACGCCGAACTGGCGGCGCAAGTCGGCGAGCGCGGGGAAGGTGGGCTCGTGCTCCAGTTCGCGCGCGCGGGGCCGGTCCATGATCGCCGCCAGGACTTGCGGATCGATGGGGGATGTCGGTTTGCCGAACTTGCCCAGGCAATAGCGCACCACCTGATCGGATACCTGCGCATAGCGGCGGTCGCCGATCACGTTGAACAGCGCCTGGCTCATGACCATCTGCGGGAAGGGCGTGACCATGATCGGATAGCCCAGCTCCGCGCGCACCTGCTCGGTTTCCGCGATCACCGCGCCCAGCCGGTCGGACAGGCCCAGTTCGTCGAGCTGGCGCGCGGTGGTGGTCATCACCCCGCCGGCGATCTGGTGGCGCAGGAAGCTGGCATCGAAGTTCTGCGGCTGACCCGGGGGGAGGCCTTCGGCAGCGGCAAGGCGCGTCCAGTATTGCGTCAGCCTGGCGAGCGCGGCCTTGTCGATGGCGACCGCGTGTCCCGCTTCCTCCAGGTTTGCCAGCATCCGGTTGGCTTCGGGCAGCGAAGACCCGTCGCCCCCCGGCCCGATGCCGACGTGGATCGCGGAGACGCCGAGCTTCGCCGCTTCCAGGCTGGAGAGCATCCCCTGTCCGATCGTGGTATGGGCATGGATTTCCAGCGGACGGTTGCCGATCGCGGCCTTCACCGCCGGTACCAGCGTGCGCGCGCGGTCCACCGAGAGCAGGCCGGACGGGTCCTTGATATAGAACAGGTCGATATCGGCGCTCTGGCCCACGGCGCGCGCGAAATCGGCGTAGAACGCATCGGTGTGAATGTTCGAGAGCGTGAAGGTCAGCGCACACATGACCTCGGCTTCACCTTCCTGCTTCACCAGCCGGGCGGCCTCGATCACGGCCGGCACCTCGTGCATCGGATCGAGCAGCACGAAGCGACCGATGCCGTCACGCTGTAGCTGGCGATAGACCAGCCGCATGAACTCCGGGTCGGCTTGCTGCCAGGCGATGAAGCGCAGGCCGGTGGTGATGAACTGCAAGGGCGTGGTGGGCATCGCCGCGTGCATCCGGCGGATACGCTCCCACGGGTTGTCGCGGAAATAGCGCACGGCTACGGCCATGTGGCTGGACGAGGTGAAATCGATCGCGCGGAAACCGCAGGCTTCGGTCAGCGCGGCAGCGGCAAGCATCTGCGCGGTATCGAGGCCGGTGGCCCCCCACAGGCTCTGGTTGCCATCGCGCATGGTAACGTCGACGAGACGCAGTTCGGTCATTGTCCCGGCCCTCCGGAAAGCCCCACAAGAAATCCCGTGTCGACGCCGCCCGCCGCAAAGCGGGGATCGG
>NZ_BBXA01000031.1 GCF_001014975.1 Novosphingobium sp. MD-1
GCCGGGGGAAGGGCGGAAATCGGCGTCCGGGTCCTCGGCGTTGATGCGCACCTCGATGGCGTGGCCTTCGGGGCGCACCATCGCCTGCGTCAGCCCCAGCGGCTTGCCGGCGGCGACGAGCAACTGCTGCTCCACCAGATCGATGCCGGTGATCGCTTCGGTCACCGGATGCTCGACCTGGATACGCGCGTTGAGTTCGAGGAAGTAGAACGAGAAATCGTCGGCATCGACAAGGAATTCGGCCGTGCCCGCGCCCCGGTATCGCAGATGACGGGCAAGGCGGACCGCCGCGTCCTCGATCGCCGCGCGCGCGGCTTCGGGCATGGCCGGGGCAGGGGCTTCCTCCACCAGCTTCTGAAACCGCCGCTGGATCGAGCAATCGCGCGTGCCGAGGTGGAGCGCGGTTTGCCCGTCGCCCAGCAGTTGCACTTCAACGTGGCGGCCGCGCGCCACGAAGCGCTCGACATAGACCGCCGGGTTGCCGAATGCCGCTTGCGCCTCGGCGCGGGCCATCGCCAGCGCGCTGTCGAGGTCTTCGGCGCGGTCGACCCGGCGCATGCCCTTGCCGCCACCGCCGGAAACGGCCTTCAGCAGCAGGGGAAAGCCGGTTTCCGCGACACGGGCCTGCACGGCCTCGGCGGTTTCCGCTTCGCCGCCGGGCAGCACGGGCAGGCCGGCTTCCAGCGCCAGCCGGCGCGCGGCGAGCTTGTCGCCCATGCCCTCCAGCGTGGCGATGTCCGGCCCGACGAAGCGCATGCCCGCCTCGGCCACGGCCCGCGCGAACGCGGCGTTCTCCGACAGGAAGCCGTATCCGGGATGGACCGCATCGCACCCCGCATCGCGCGCGGCGGATACCACCCGATCAATCACGAGATAGCTTTGTGACGAAGGCGCCGGCCCGATCACGACCGCCTCGTCGGCAAGGCGGGCGGGCAGCGAAGAAGCGTCCGCTTCGGACACGCCCAGCACCGTGGCGATGCCCATGCGGCGCGCGGTGCGGATCACGCGCAGCGCGATCTCGCCGCGATTGGCGATGAACAGCTTGCGGATCATGCCAGCCGCACGAGCGCCTGGCCCTTGGCGACCATCGTCGCGTTGGGCACGATCACTTCGGCGACGACGCCGCTGCGGCCGGCATGAACCGGGTTCATCAGCTTCATCGTCTCGACAATGCCGACCACGGTTTCGGCATTCACGTTGTCGCCCGGTTGGACGAACGGCGGCGCGCCCGGTTGCGGCGCGTGGTAGAACGTGCCGGGCAGCGGCGCGAGAACGGCGTCCGGGTCGCTTTCGGCGCCGACGGTTTCACCGGTGCTAGCCTCACCGGCGCCCGTCGCGCCGGCCCATTGCCATTCCTGGGTGAAGCCGGATTGCGCGCCATCGCCGCGCGCCACGCGCAGACGGAAGCGGTTGGTTGCGATATCGACTTCGCGATAGCCGGAGCTTTCGAGGATGGCGACGATCTCGGCGACGTCCTCGGCGGTAAGGGGCAGGTCTTCGGTCATTTGGCTTCCAGAAGTTCGCGCGCGGCGGCGATGATGGCGTCGGCAAACGCTTCGTCGTTGAAATGCGCGTCGATGACGGTGACGGGCGCGCTGGCCGGCATCACCTGTTGCAGATATTCGGCGAACGGCGCGGGCACCGTGGTGTCCATCAGGTGCCCGCTGGTGCTGTCGTGGCTGGAGAAGCCGCCCAGCGGGGTGAACACGCGCACTGGTCCCTTCGCCTCGCGCACGTTGGCGGCAAGATGATCCGCCACCTTGCGCAAATCCTCCAGCTTGGTCCGGACGGCGGTGAGTTGCGGGTTGTGCTCGTGATAGCGCCGGTCGGGGAACTGCACGCGCGAAACGTCGATCGGGCCGCCGATAATGAAATCGGCGTTGCCCGGCGCGATGATCGTGGGAATGCCCTTGCGCAGGGCGGGGCGGCCGCGATCGGGGCCGGTGTCGGCAAGGCCGCCGAACAGGTGGTCAATGATCTCGGTGACCGAAAGGTCGAGCACCAGCGCCACGTCCTTGTCCTGCGCCAGCGCATCGAGCGTGGGGCCGCCCGCACCCGAGGAATGGAACACCATGACTTCGCAGCCATCGGCTTCCAGCGCCTGGCGGATGCGGCGCGTGCCCGCTTCGGTGGTGCCCAGCGTGGTCATCAGCACCAGCGGGCGCTCCGGCCCCTTGTCGCGGTCATAGCCCTTGGCCATGCCGGCCACGGCGAAGGCGGCGTTGCGGAACACGTCGCGGCTGATCGTGTTGATGCCGGCGATATCGGTCACCGCGTTCATCATCGCGATGTCCTTCACACCCATGTAAGGCTTGGTGAAGCCCGAGGCCATCGTCGAGACGATCAGCTTGGGCAGGCCATAGGGAAAGCTCTGCATCAGGGCGCCGGCCAGCGCCGACCCCATCGAACCGCCGATGGCGAGAATGCCCGAGATCGGGTCCTTCGCATCCCAGGCATGAGCGGCGGCGACCGCGCCGCGTATCATCGCGTCCTGGCAATGCCCTTCGTGGCCCAGTCCGCGCACCGCCTCGATCGTGGTGCCGGCGGCGGCGGCCACATCTTCGGGTGAAATCTCCGCACCGCCCAGGGTGCGCCGTACGCTGGGGTCGAGATGGACCACGCGCACGCCTGCTTCTTCCAGCGCCGCCCGCGCGAAGCGGGCTTCCT
The DNA here is from genome assembly GCF_001014975.1 of Novosphingobium sp. MD-1. GTDB lineage: Bacteria > Pseudomonadota > Alphaproteobacteria > Sphingomonadales > Sphingomonadaceae > Novosphingobium. The sequence goes on from NZ_BBXA01000031.1 coordinate 2,668, forward strand.
CTTCCTTGGTATCCTGCGTGATAATCAGCAGGACGCTTGGCTTGTTGTCCATCTTGCCGTCCATTGTGGCCCCCAGGGGCGTGTCTCCCGCCTTAAAGCTGCGACAGCGCGATTGACTTTGCACGATGGTTTGGCGACTTTGCGTTGCATAAGGTGAAACGGGGATGATGCTGGAACGGAAGGTCAAGACCGTCCGCGCGCTTGAACGCGGGCTGGACGTGCTGCTCGAAGTGCAGGCGCGCAAAGCGGCCAGCCTGCACGAATTGCACCAGGCGCTTGGCTTGCCCAAGGCCACCTTGCTGCGCATGCTGATGACGCTGGGCCGCAAGGGACTGATCTGGCAGCGCCTTGCCGATGGTGCCTATCTGCCGCACGCCTATGCCTCGACGGCAGCCCCGGTCGCTTCGGCGGAGCGCATCGCCGAAGTCGCCTCGCAGCACATGAAGGCGCTCAGCACGCGGATCGCCTGGCCTTCGGTCCTGGCCGTGCCGCGGCTCGATCACATGGAGATCATCGAGACCAACGGGCCGCTGTTCCGACTCGATTCGGCGGTGCTGGGGCCGGTGGGGGTAAAGCTGTCCTATATCCACACCGCGACGGGCCGGGCCTATCTGGCGGCGTGCGGCGAGGCCGAGCGCGAGGCGATCATCGCTCGGCTCCGACCGAAGGAAACGAGCGAGGGAACCGAGGAAGACTTGCGCCAGATCCTGCAGCAGACGCGCCAACGCGGCCATGCCTCGCGTGAGCCGCTGCATCCGTGGCCCGACCGGTCGCGGCAACTGGTGCTGCGCGATGGCCGCCGGTCCATGGCCGTGCCGATCATTGTCGAAGGCACGCCTGTCGCGGCGATCAACGTGACGTGGCCCGCGCGGCGGGGAGCGGAAGAGGTGGTAATCGCACGCAATCTCGAAGCGTTGCGCCGGACCGCGCGGATCATCGGGCTAGAGATCGAAGGGAAGGACAAATAAGTTTCGTACAGTGAAATCCGTTTGCGTTGCTGATTAATTACGCCAGCCGCTTCGGCGAGACTGCTTGGCGGGAGAGGAAAGGCACGATGCGGCAGTGGGTGATCGAAAAGGGGTCTTCTTCGCTTGACGGGCTGAAGCTCGTCGAGGCGGAAAAGCCCGTCCCCGGGCCGGGTGAAGTGCTGGTTCGGGTCAGGGCCTGTTCGCTGAATTATCGCGACCAGATCATCCCGCTGGGACTGTACATGGGCGGAGCGGTCGATCGCGACACGGTTCCCCTGTCCGATGGCGCGGGCGAGGTCGAGGCGGTGGGTGCCGGCGTGACGAGCGTTCGCGTCGGCGATCGCGTGGCCGGCACGTTTTTCCAGAACTGGGTCGATGGCCCGCCCAATCCGCAGGCAGGCCCGGCGCTTGGCGCTCCGCCGGCAACGGGCATGTTGCAGGACTACGTGGTCCTGTCCGAACGGGGCGTGGTGCCGCTGGCGGAAAGCCTGGGCTTCGAGGAGGCGGCCTGCCTGCCCTGCGCCGGTGTGACCGCGTGGAACGCGCTGATGGAAGGGCCGCGTCCGGTGCAGGCCGGTGAAAGCGTGCTGGTGTTGGGTACCGGAGGCGTATCGCTGCTGGCGCTCCAGATCGCCAAGGCAGCCGGCGCGCGCGTGATCGCCACCTCGTCCTCCGACGAGAAGCTGGATCGGGTCCGCGCGCTGGGTGCAACCGAAGGGATCAATTACCGCGCGGTGCCCGCGTGGGGCGCGGAAGCAGCGCGGCTGGCGGGTGGCGGTGTCAATCACGTCGTCGAGGTCGGTGGCGCGGGCACGCTGGCGCAGAGCATACAGGCAGTGGGTTTCGCGGGCGAGATAGCGCTGATCGGCGTGCTGACGCGCGAAGGCGATACCAGTCCGCACGGGCTGATGTTCAAGGGCGCCACGCTGCGCGGAATTTTCGTGGGATCGCGCGGCATGGCGCAACGGCTCAACGCCTTTGTCGACAAGCACGCGATCAAGCCGGTGATCGACCGGACGTTCCCGATCGAACAGGCGCGCGATGCCTGGAACTATCAGGGATCGGCCAGCCTGTTCGGCAAGGTCGTGATTACGCTCTGAACGGGCGCTGACGCTGCGGACCACCGCCGGGAAAGACGGTGGCCGCGACAGGGACGAGGGACGGGTGTTCCGCCGGTGATCCGGTGGAATCGCCCGTGCATGAAGGAAGCATGGGCATGACGAAACTAGGGTTCGGACAGCCATTCGGCGGGATCATGCAGACGGCGTTCGTCGTCGCGGACATCCGCGCGTCGATCGATCATTTCATACGCGATTGCGGGGCTGGCCCATTCTTCCTGCTCGACCATTTTCTGGCGCCGGACCAGTTCTACCGGGGCGAGCCCTCGCGCGCCGATGTCACCATAGCGATGGGCTTTGCCGGGCATATGCAGATCGAGCTGATCCAGCCGCTCGACGATCATCCCTCGGTCTATCGCGAGACGATCGAGGAGCGGGGCTATGGCTTCCATCATTTTGGTATCGCCTGCGCCGATGTGGACGCGGAGCTGCCGGGATACCTCGAACGCGCCTATCGCCTGGCCTTCCGTGCCGCAGTGCCCACCGGGGGCGCTGTCGCCTATCTGGAAGGCGGAGACGCGGCCGCGCCGGGGTTTCTCGAGCTGATCCCGGCAACGCCGGGCATGGACGAGCATTTCACGCGGTTCTGGAAAGCCTCTTTGGACTGGGACGGCGCCGATCCGGTGCGCCCGTTCCTCTGAGGATGCCGGGCATGAACTTGCGCGCTGATCCTGATGGTCTGCGCGCCAATGCAAGAGAGGAGAGGGCACGCGGCCTAACAGGAAAGGGAAATTGGCGTGATTGCCGGATAAGAGAACGGGAGAACAGCATGCGCGACGGCCAGATGAACGATGCCGGGAAGGCGGCCGCTGGAACGGTGGCTGGAGGGGGATACCAGGTCTGGGTCACCGCGCTGCTCAGCCTGAATTTCGGCATCCTGTTTTTCGACCGCAACGCGCTCAACTTCCTGATGCCGTTCGTGCAGCCGGACCTGCACCTGTCGAACACGCAGGTCGGCATGTTCAGCTCGGCGCTCTCGCTCACCTGGGCGCTTTCGGGCCTCGCGGTCGGCCGCATTTCCGACCGGCTCGGTTCGCGCAAGCCGGTGGTCGTGGTCGCGACGCTGGCGTTCTGCTTGTGCTCGTTCGTTTCGGGTATGGCGTCCTCGTTCATGATGCTGCTGGGTGCGCGCCTGCTGATGGGCGCGGCCGAAGGCGGGGTGATGCCGGTCAGCCATTCGATGATCGTCAGCGAAGTGGCGCCCGAACGGCGCGGGCTGGCGATGGGCGTGGCGCAGAACCTTGGTTCCAACCTGCTGGGATCGGGCCTCGCGCCGATCCTGCTCGTCCCCGTGGCGATGGCGGTGGGCTGGCGCGGCGGGTTCTATCTCGCCGCCGCGCCCGGCCTGATCACCGCCGCGCTGATCTGGTTCACGCTGCGCGAACCGCCGGCGCCCGCGGACGATGGCGATCATCCCCGCGTCACGCTGCGCGAGGCGTTCGCGCACCGCAACGTGGTGCTGAGCGCAGTGATCTCGGTGCTGCTGGTCTCCTACCTTGTCGTGTGCTGGGCGTTCATGCCGCTGTTCCTAACCAAGCATCGCGGGTTCGCGCCCGAGACGATGAGCTGGCTGATGGCCACGCTGGGCATTTCCGCCGGGATCGGCAGCTTCGTGGTGCCGGCGATTTCCGATGCCATCGGCCGCCGTCCGGTAATGATCTTCTTCGCCTTTCTGGGCGTGATCCTGCCTCTGGGTGGACTGTATTACAACGGATCGCCCTGGGTCCTGGCCGCGATCTTCTTCTTCGGGTGGGGGCTGAACGGCCTGTTCCCGATGTTCATGGCGACGATCCCTTCGGAATCGGTCGACCCGCGCCTTACCGCCACGCTGACCGGCGTGGTCATGGGCACGGGCGAGGTTCTGGGCGGCGTGCTGAGCCCTTTCCTGGCCGGCACGCTGGCCGACGGGTGGGGCCTTTCGGCGCCGCTGTGGCTGATGCTTGTCCTGACCATCCTTGCGGGCCTGTGCGCGCTGGGGCTGGTCGAATCCGCGCCGCGCATCGTCGCGCGGCGCAGCGGCGCCGTCGGTGCGGCGGCTTTGACCTGAACGGAGGGGGCGATGGGGGCAATCGAGAAGTTCGCGACAACGGGCATCGCACCCACGCAGCGGTTGCGGTACTGGAACGATCTTGTCGACCGGATCTACACGGGCACGTTCGTCAACACCCCCGGCGAGGAGTTCCGGGGGGAGATGTGGAGCTGGAACGTCGGCGACCTCGCCATGATCCGCCCGCGTTCGACCCAGTCCTTCGTCGGCCGGCGCGGTACCGACAGCGCCGAGGAGCGGGTGATCCTGCACCTGCAATGCCGGGGCAAGAGCCGCCACATGCAGGACGGGGGGGAAAGTCTTCTCCAGCCCGGCGATTTCGTACTGGGGTCGGCACACCGGCCCTATTCGATCGAGCTGACCGGCCACGAGTTGCTGGTGGTGGAATTTCCCCGCGCGCCGCTGGTCGAGCGCTTTCCGGGGCTAGACGATCTGATGCGGCAAAGGTTGCATGGTGGCACCCCCGGGGGACGCGTGTTCCACGATTTCCTGCTGTCGCTGTGGCAGCTTGGCGATCAGAGCCAGCAGGACCCGGAATGGGAACGCGGCGTCACCTCGGTGTTCTATGATCTGTTCGCTCTCGCGATGCGGGGGGCTAAGCGGCCGGCCGAGGATCGCGCCAACGATCACGTCCTGCGGGAGCGCGTGCTGTCGGTCGTGGAAGCCAGCCTGGGCGACCCGGCGCTGCGCACGGTGATGCTGGCGCAGGTCTGCAACACTTCGGTCCGCACGATCCAGAACCTGTTCGCGGGGATGGGCACCACGCCCACCGCCTACATTCTCGAACGCCGCCTGCGCCGCGCCGCGGACCGGCTGGTCTCCACGCCGGATGCCAGCATCACCGACATCGCCTTCGAGCTGGGGTTCAACGACAGCGCCTATTTCGCGCGCTGCTTCCGCCAGCACTTCGGCGTCGCGCCGCGCGATTGGAGGGCAGCGCGCTGAGACGTGCGTGAAGGATTTGCGTTTCCGTCCTGATCGCCCTGCGCACCAGTGCAAGCAGGCGAATGAGGGAGGGGTTACAGAACACTGCCAACAGTGTCCGCGTTTTGCGCGGTAGCACCAGATAACGGACTTTTGGGAGAGGAGAAGAGCATGAAACTCGCACCGGTTTCACTTGCCGTGCTCGCCACGGCGCTGGCCACACCGGCCATGGCTGCGGACGAACAGGAACCCAGCGGCGGCATCGAGCAGATCGTCGTCACCGCGCAGAAGCGCGCGGAAAACGTGCAGGACGTGCCGATCGCGATCAGTGCGTTCACGGCGGGCGCCTTGCAGGAGCGCGCGGTGACCAGCGTCGCCTCACTATCGAACATAGCCCCGAACGTGACGCTCGATGCGGGCACGCCGTTCTCGGGGTCGAGCCAGGTCCTGGCCGCCTATATCCGTGGCATCGGCGCCAACGACTTTGCGTTCAACATCGATCCGGGTGTGGGCATCTACCTCGACGGCGTCTATCTCGCCCGCTCGGTCGGCGCGAACCAGGACCTGCCCGATGTTGACCGTGTCGAAGTGCTGAAAGGTCCGCAGGGCACGCTGTTCGGCCGCAACACGATCGGTGGCGCGATTTCCATCGTCACGCACGATCCGGGCGATCAGTTCCGCTTCGTGGGCAGCGTCACCACCGGCAGCTACAGCCTGATCAACGTCAAGGGCACGGTGGATGTGCCGATCGCCGAAGGCCTTGCCTCCTCGCTGAGCTTCGCGGTGAACCGCCGCGGCGGCTACCTGCACCGCATGCCCTATCCGGGGGCGTCGTCGTATGCGTTTGATCCGATCACCTCGCTGAAAGCCGCTGGCTACAACAACAGCGGCTACGGCACCGAGGGTGGCGACAATACCTATAACCTGCGCGGCAAGATCAAGTACACCAACGGGGCCTTCCGCGCGACGGTGACCGGCGATTACAGCAACACGGATACCTCACAGATCGCCAACCGCGTGATCACCACGTTCCCGGCGGTGTTCGCCGGCACCTACAACTGCGCCATCGCGGGCAACCCGACGGTGACGGTGGGCGGCGCGACCGGCCCGTGCGATTCCTTCATCGGCGGCCCGCCCTCGATCGCCTACACCGCGCGGCGCGGTGGTCTGAACAGCCTGTTCGACCTGCCGGCGCTGTTCGGCGTCAACACCGATGCCAATCCGGACAACAACCGCCTGCCCTATGACAACCGGTTCGTCACCAACAACATCGATACCAGCTATGCCAACGGCAACAACTTCAACAAGCTGAAGCAGGGCGGCGCGGCGGTGACGCTGGAGTACGACCTGTCTGACAACGCCACGCTGAAGTCGATCACCGCCTACCGCGAGCTGCACTGGAAGGTCGGCATGGACCTCGACAGTTCGCCGCTCAACTTCCTGCACACCAGCTTCTCGATGAACCAGAAGCAGTTCAGCCAGGAATTGCAGCTGACCGGCACGGCGATGGACAAGAAGCTGAAGTACGTGCTGGGCGGGTACTACTTCAAGGAATCGGGTGACCTGCACGATTACGTGACGTTCGCCGAGGGCCTGCTGCAGGTGGACGGACCGAACAACCTGGCGACCCGAAACTACGCCTTCTACGGCCAGTTGGACTACATGCTGACCGAACAGCTCTCGATCACGCTGGGCGGCCGCTACACCCACGAGAACAAGGACTTCGAAGGCTTCCAGTCGGACGCCAACGGGCTGAACTACAAGCTGGCACAGGCGTTCGGCGACCCGAACTGCGCTTCGCTCAACCCGATCAGCAACCAGTGCCGCATCGACAACAACTTCCCCAATCCCGGGCAGCCGCTGCGCTATTACGTGGCCGGCGTGCAGCACAAGACGTTCAGCAACTTCTCGCCCAAGGTCGGCATCCAGTACCATGCCACCGACGACGTGATGCTCTACGGTTCGTGGTCGCGCGGCTACAAGACCGGCGGCTGGACGACGCGCCTGTCGAACCCGCTGCCCTATGCGCCGGGCTTCGGGCCGGAAAAGGCCGAAACCTGGGAAATCGGCGTGAAGTCGGAATTGCTTGACCGCCATCTCCAGATCAACGCCGCCGCCTTCCTGACCAATTACAAGGGCATCCAGCTCAACTTCCAGCAGGGCGTTTCGCCGACCATCCAGAACGCCGGCGATGCGCGCATCAAGGGCTTTGAAATCGAGATGACGGCGGCGCCGGGTGGCGGGTTCACGCTGACGGGATCGGTCGGTTATACCGATGCCTACTACACCAGCGTCCTGGCCGGCGCGCAGGTGGCGCCTTCGGCGCTGCAGGCGGGCGTGATCCCGGGCGCCACGCTGCCCAAGACGCCCAAGTGGAAGGTCAACATCAGCCCACGCTACGAAGCGGACCTCGGCGATCACGGCAAGCTCGTGTTCCTGGGTGACGTGACCTACACCAGCGCGGTCAAGAACGACACCGAAGGCACCTATCTGCTGATGCGGCCCGGCAACGCGCTGGTCAACGCCAGCGCCACTTACAAGGCGCCTTCGGGCAATTGGGACCTGACCGTCGGTGGCACCAACCTGACCAGCAAGCGCCTGCTCATCACTGGCCAGGCCCAGCTTGCCGGCGGGCAGATCTACGGCACCTACAACCGCCCGGCCGAATGGTACGCCCGGCTTGGCGTGAAGTTCTGACGTTCTGACACTTGCGCGGGCGGCGGGATGCCTGCCGCTCGCGCCTACCCCAACGAGGATACCATGCCCGAATCCCCGCATTCCGAATTCTGGAAGGACATCAAGCCGGTCGCCAAGGTCTTTCGCGAAGGCGGGCTTCCCGAAGTTTACATGCCGAAGATCGCTGAAGGCGACGAACGGTACTGGGTGCCGATCAGCGAGACCGTGTTCTCCAAGCCGGTGTGGATCAGCCCGGCCAAGAACATGTGGGCAGACGTGCTGATGTCGAAGCAGGCGGGCCTCGTGAACCGGCACTATCACCCGCACCCGATCTGGGCCTACACGATCAGCGGCAAGTGGGCCTATCTTGAGCACGAATGGACCGCGACGGCGGGCGATTTCATCTACGAGACGCCGGGCGAGAGCCACACGCTGGTCTGCTACGACCATCCCGATCCGATGAAGGTGTTCTTCGTCGTGTCCGGTCCGCTGATGTGGCTGGACGAGGAAGGCAACACCACCGGGCATTACGACGTGTTCGACTACATGGCCGCGGCGCGCGCACACTATGCCTCGAACGGCATCGGCGCGGACTACGTCGATACCCTGATCCGCTAAGGTGAGGACTTTCCCATGACCGTGATGACCGCGCCGCCGTCCACCAAGGCCGAAATCGTCGACGTTCCTTTCGCGCATCGTGAACTGGTCCAGCGGCTGAGCCCCGGCGGCCGCTACATCGACGCGCAGACCGATGTCGACAGCCCCTGGGTGCCGTTCGGCGACAACGCGGCGATCAAGCACCTGGCGTTCGATGTGCGCCAGAACCTGTTCTCCAACATCCTGTGGGTGAAGGGGCCGGGCGTGATCGGCACGCATTTTCACCGCGGCACGATCACCATGGTCTGCCTGGAAGGCAGCGTCCGCTATCTCGAATACGACTGGGTGGCGACGCCCGGCGGGTTGATCCTGGAAACGCCGGGGGAAAGCCACACGCTGGTCAGCGACCATCCGGAAGGGTGCAAGCTGTTCGGCTGGATGCAGGGGCCGATCGAGTTCTACGACGACAAGGGCGTGTTCGTGGATACCACGGACGTCTGGTGGTTCATCAACCACTACGAGACCCATTGCCGCGAGCACGGCCTCGCCATCAACCCCAAGCTTTATCTTTGAAGGACAAGACCGTCATGGGTACGATGAAGGCCCCGCCGTCGGGCGCATACAAGATCGTTCAGGTTCCCGAGCTTTATGGTGACCTGATCCGTGCCAAGGGCGTCGAGGGTACGTATGTCGGCGCGTCCGAGGCGGAGAGCCCGTGGGTGCCATTCGGCGACAATGCCGCGATTCGCCATCTGGCGTTCGACGTGCGCGAGAACATCTACGTTAACATCCTGTGGATCAAGGGGCCGGGCGTGATCGGCACGCACAAGCACCGTGGCCGCGTCTGGGCGGTGGGACTGGAAGGGTCCTTCCGCTATCTGGAATATGACTGGGTGTGCCGCCCGGGCGAGTTCATCACCGAAACGCCGGGCACCGCGCATACGCTCGTCACCGACGACCCCAACGGCATGAAGGCGCTGTTCCACATGCAGGGCGCCAACGAGTTCTTCGACGAGAACGGCAACCACGTGGAAACGCTCGACGTGTGGTGGTTCATGAACCACTACGAAAGCTATTGCCGGGAGAACAACATCCCGATCAACCCGCAGTTGTATCTCTGAGCAACGAGTCATGAGGGGAGAGGGCCGACCGGTCCCGAGGCTTTCGGAAACCCCACGCGGAACCTACCTGCGCAATTGCTGGTATGTCGCCGCCTGGGCTTCCGATCTGGGCGTCGCGCCGATGGCGCGGGTCTTTCTCGAGGAACCGGTCGCCCTTTTTCGCGACGAAACCGGCAAGGCCCGTGCCGTCGGCGGGCGCTGCCCGCACCGTTTCGCGCCGCTGGGCAATGGCACGGTTGTCGATGGCACGCTGATGTGCCCCTATCACGGGCTGCGTTTTGATGGGGCGGGCCGCTGCGTGCACAACCCGCACCCCGGCGGGCAACTGCCCGATGGCCGACTGCCGGTCTATCCGCTGGAAGAACGCCACGGGTTGCTGTGGATTTGGATGGGCGATCCGGCGAAGGCGGATGCCGCGCGCATTCCCGATTTCGCGTGGCTGGCCGATCCGCGCTGGGAAGCGGTGCGCGGCGCGACCGTGGCCGAAGGGCACTACGAGCTTTATAGCGACAACATCCTCGATCTCAGCCACGCCAACTTCGTCCATCCCGCGCTGGTGGCGAGCGCATTCACCGAAGGCGAGCGGCGGTTCTGGCAGGACGGCGAAACCGTTCACGCCGAATATGTGCGGCTGGACGATTACCTGTCCGAAGGCATCGGCGGGATGCTCGGGCGGATCGGCCGCAAGCAGGATTTCTATGGCGAGGTGGTGTGGCACGCGCCCGCCGTGCTCTATTTCGATTTCCGCGCCGGCGATCCGGGGACTCCGCGCGAGAGCTGCACGCTGCTGCCCTCGGTCCACGCCTTCACGCCGGAAACACCCGATACCACCCATTACTTCTGGGCGACGGCACGGGATTTCGCTCTGGGAAACGCAGAGTTCGCAGCGGGCATGCGCGCGGCGCTGGAATATGCTTTCGAACACGAGGACATGCCGATCATCCGCGACAGCCACCGGCTGATGCGCCGCCACGATTTCTGGGATCTGCGCCCGCTGATCCTGAATGGCGACGGCGGCGGAGTACGGGCGCGGCGGATGCTGCAACGGCTGATCGAGCGGGAAAGACAGGCCGAAGCCTGAACGGCGCGGCGGGAGAAGGAAGAGCCACATGGCGACACTGGATTGCTTCGACATCAAGGGCAGAAGCGCGCTGGTTACCGGTGCGGCTTCGGGGATAGGCCTTGCCTATGCCGAGGCCATGGCCGAAGCCGGCGCGGCGGTCACGCTGGCGGACATCGACGCCGAGGGCGCCGAACGCGAGGCCGCACGCCTGCGCGAAGCCGGGTACGAGGCGCGCGCCGACGTCTGCGACGTGTCCCGCTCCGATGCCGTGGCCCCCGCGTTCGACGCGCACGACAAGGCCTATGGTGGCCTCGATATCTGCTTCGCCAACGCCGGGATCGATGCCGGGGCCGGCTTCTGGAACCCGGCGGGGCATCGCAATCCCGATGGCCAGGTCGATACCTACGATCCGGCGCGCTGGGACAAGTCGATCGCCGTCAATCTTTCCGGCGTGTTCTACACGGTCAGCAACGCCGTGCGGATCATGAAGAAGGAAGGGCGCGCCAACGGCCGCACCGGCGGTTCGATCATCACCACCGCGTCGAACGCGGGGCTGGTCACCGAGCCGATCGTGGGCCTGCCCTATATGCCGGCCAAGGCGGGCGTGCTGCACATGGTGCGCGCGCTGGGGCTGGAACTGGCGGAGTTCCGCATCCGCATCAACGCGATCGCGCCGGGGCCCTTCGTCACCAACATCGGCGGCGGCTGGCTCAAGAAGGACCCGGTGGCGCGGCAGGCGTGGGACGCGATCGTTCCGCTGGGCAAGCTGGCCGAAACCGACCAGATCAAGCCGCTGGCACTGCTGCTCGCTTCCGATGCCTCGGACTACATGACCGGAAGCCACGTCGTGATCGACGGCGGCATGATGCTGGGGAAATACAAGTGATCCGCAAGACCCTGCTCGCGGCCCTGGCCGTCATCGCCCTGCCTGGCGCGCCGGCGCAGGCCCAATCTCAAGCCCCGCAGAAGCCGCTGACGGTGGAAGTGCTGCGCACCAGCGGCGGATCGCTCTATGCCAACATCGCCCTGATCGAAGGCGAGCGGGATGCGGTGCTGGTGGACGCGCCGTTCACTCTGGCCGACGCGCACCGCGTCGTCGCGATGGTGCTCGACAGCGGCAAGCACCTGACCACGCTCTACGTCACGCACGATCATCCCGATCACTTCTTCGCGATGGAAGTCATCAAGGATGCCTTTCCCGACGTGAAGATCGTGGCGCATCCCACGGTGACGGCCGACATCTGGAAATCGCTTCCGTTCAAGGTCAAGCGCTGGACTCCCGTGCTGGGCGCGAATGCCCCGCGCCATCCCACCGCGCCCGCGCCGCTCGATGGCGATACGATCATGCTGGAGGGCCGGGAGCTGAAGGTGATCGGACCGATGGCCGGCGATCACGTCCATGCCACCGCGCTGTGGGTGCCGTCGATCAAGGCGCTGTTCCCCGGCGATCTGGTCTACAACCAGATGTACCTGTGGTTCGGCGAGCATGACGCCGCCGCCATCGCCGCCTGGGGCCGGTCGATCGATCAGCTCGCCGCGCTGAAGCCCGATATGGTGGTGCCCGGCCACAGCAAGCCGGGCTTGCCCAACGATACCAGCGGGCTGGACTTCAGCCGGCGCTATATCGCCGACTGGCCGAAGCTGGTCGCCGCCAGCAAGGACAGCGCCGATCTGCGCGCGCGGGTGCAGAAGGCCTATCCGGATGCAGTCGACGTTCTGGGCGATTTCCTGCTGGGGAACTCGTCGAAAGTGGCCAAGCGGGAGCAGCCGGCATGGCAGGAGTGAACGGAACCTATGCCGGCAAGGCGGTGCTCATTACCGGCGGCGCGACGGGCATAGGCCGCGCCACGGCGCTGGCCTTCGCGCGTGAAGGCGCGCGGGTGATGATCGGCGACAAGGACGACCGCGCGGGCGAAACGGTGGCGCTGATCGCGCAAGCCGGGGGCGAGGGCGCGTTCGTGCCGACCGACGTGACCGATGCCGCCGCCGTCGAGGCGCTCGTCGCTGCCTGCGTGGACCGCTATGGCCGGATGGATGCGGCGTTCAACAACGCCGGCGTCCTGCCGCCGCAGCGCCCGCTGCACGAGGTGCCGCCCGAGGAGATGGCGCTGGCCGTCGACGTCGATTTCAAGGGCGTGTGGTACGCGCTGCAATCGGAAATCCGGCACTTCCTGAAAGTGGGCGGCGGCGCGATCGTCAACACCGCGTCGGTCGGCGGGTTAATCGCCGATCCCAACATGGCGGCCTATGTCGCGATGAAGCACGCGGTCGTGGGGCTGACCAAGGCGGCGGCGATCGATTACGCCCGCTCCAACATCCGGGTGAACGCCATTGCGCCGGGCTTCGTCGTCACCCCGATGACCCAGCACTGGGCCGATAGCGCCGAATTCCGCGCGGCGTTCTTCGCGGGCAACGTCAGCGGCCGCGCCGCGCAGCCGGAGGAGATCGCGGGCACCGTGCTGCATCTGTGTTCGGACGCGGCCAGCTTCATCAACGGCGCGACGTTCGTGATCGATGGCGGCCAGACCGCGCACTAGAAGGACGACATACCAATGCGCGCAGCCGTGATGCAGGGCCTTCACCGGCCGCTGGCGATCGAGACCGTGCCCGATCCTGTACCGGGCGAGGGCGAGGTCGTCGTGCGCGTGGGCCGTTGCGGCATCTGCGGCTCGGACCTGCACATGACCGAAGACCCCACCTATGGCATGGGCGCGGGATCGGTGCTGGGGCACGAGTTCGCCGGTGAAGTGGTGGCGCTGGGGAAGGGCGTGGAAGGGCTGGGCATGGGCGATCTCGTCTCGGTCGTTCCGCTTCGCAGTTGCGGCCAATGCCCCTCGTGCCGCTCGGGCGAAGTCGCCTGGTGCGATCAGTTCGGCCTGCAGGGCGGCGGCTATGCCGAATATGCGCTGACCCGGCCCAACCAGTGCGTGCGCCTCCCGAAGACGGCCAGCCTGGCCGATGGTGCGATCATCGAACCGCTGGCCGTGGCGCTGCACGGCCTGGCCATGAGCGGGATGCGTATTGGCGACCGGGTGCTCATCCTCGGCGCCGGGCCGATCGGCCTTGCCGTCGCGTTCTGGGCGCGCCGCCATGGCGCGGGGCGCGTGGTGGTGCAGGATCTCGCAACGTGGCAGCGCGATCGCGCGCTGGCGATGGGCGCACACGATTTCGTGGTCGATCCCGCCGATCCGATCGGCAGCGCCGAACGCGCGCTGGGCGGCAAGGCCGACGTGGTGTTCGAATGCGTCGGCGTGCCCGGATTAATCGCGCAGGCGGTGGATCAGGTGCGCAACCGGGGCACGATCCTGCTGCTGGGCCTGTGTACCCGGCCCGATACCTTCAACAGCTTCGCCATGCTGTCGAAGGAAGTGCGCCTCGTGACATCGGCCTTCTTCACCCGGCAGGAATACGAGGCGGCGCTGGACGCGCTCGATAGCGGCGCGGCCGAACCGCGCCTGCTGGTGACCGACACCATCGCGCTCGATGCCACGCCCCAGGTGTTCGAGACGCTGCGCAAGCGCACCCACCAGTGCAAGGTGCTGATCGACCCGACCGCCTGACGCGGAACACGTTGCGGGAGAATATCCGATGAATGCCATCGAACAGGCGGTCTTCGACTGCATGAAGCCCACTCAGGTGCTCTACGAACGGACCGACGATCCGCTGCACAAGGCGATCCTGCTCAATTTCTGGCGGCACGTTCATCTGGAGGGCGCAGGGCTATACGACGAGATCGTGAAGCCCGACATGATGGTCGATCACCCGGTCTATCGCGTGAGTTGGGGAGACAGCCCCGCCGTGGTCGAAGGCAAGGACGGCGTGCTCGCTTTTTACAACAGCGTGGGTGAAACCGTGCTGTGGCATTCGGACGACCGGCTTGCCGTCAACGATTGGGGCATCTGCGACGAGATCACGTTCCACCAGCTGGCGCGCGGCGCGGACCTGAAGGCTGTGGGCTATGCAATGGAGAAGGATGAAGGGCTCTACCATGTATCGAGCCGGCAGGCCTTCGTCTGGCCTTACGATGGCAGCGCCCGTCTGGCTGGTGAACATCTCTACGAGGACAAGACCAGCCTGAAGATCGAGGAAATCGATCCTTCGTTGGCCACCACGCCCGAACGCGTGCGCGCGATCCACCGCGAACAGCTTGCCGCGCTCGAAGCGCGGTTCGGGCCGCGTTACTGGGTCTGGCAGGGCTGAGGCCGCTTCAGCCGCGGGGCAGGGTCAGCACGAATTCCGCGCCGCCGCCCGCGCGGTTCGCCGCGGTCAGCGTGCCGCCATGCGCTTTCGCCACGTCGCGCGCGGTGGCAAGGCCAAGCCCGGTGCCGGCGGTTTCGCGGCTGCGTGATCCTTCCACGCGGAAGAACGGCTCGAACAGGCTTTCGGCAAGCTCGGGTGGAAAACCCGGTCCGCGGTCCGCCATGCGTGCGACGATCCCGTGCGCATTCCCCTCCAGCGTCAGTTCGCCGCCGCCGGCATAGCGCAGCGCATTGACCGCCAGATTGGCGATCAGCCGGTGCAGCGTCATCGGATCCCCGTTGACGGTGCAGTCTTCCTCCGGCGCACGGAACGCCAGCCGGCCTTCTTCCTGATCGATCGTCGCGATTGCATTCGCGCACAGCGCCTTCATGTCTACCGCGCGTTTGCGGCTGCCCGCTGTTCCACGCGCATAGTCGATGATGCTGCCGATCATGTCGGCCAGTTCCGTAAGGTCCCGCTCTGCACCGTTGCGCGCCTCGGGCGGCAGCTGATGCAGGCGGAATTCCAGGCGCGAGACCGGTGCGGCCATATCGTGCGCGATAGCCGCCAGCATCTGCGTGCGGTTTTCCACCAGCCCGGCCAGACGATCGCGCATGGCGGCCACGGCCTGCGCTAGTTGCGCGACTTCGGGTGGCCCGCCGCTAGTGATGGTGATGCCATCGTGTTCGTTGACGACGCGGTCCGCTTCCGCACCGAGGCGGCGCAACGGCTGCACGATGCTGCGCGCGAGGCGGAACGACACGCCCGCCAGCAGCACGGCCAGCGCCAGCGTCATCGCCAGCGTCGCCCAGTGCCATCCGGTAATGAACGGCCGCCGGGTATAGCGCGCGATCGACCATGTGCCGTCCGCGCGGCGTATGCCGAGCGAGAAGGTTTCGCGGATCGCCAGCGGCGCTTCCAGTGGATGGCGCTGGATCAGCGCGCCCGGCTCCACCGAAAGCTGCACGCACCCGTCGCAATCGGGCAGGAGATCGTCGATCCGCGCGGCGGCGGCCGGCACGGGCACTTCGCCCGGCTGTGGCAGGAACTGCGCGCTGCCGCGTTCGATCCGGGTGGTCGAGGCAAGGCGCGACAAGGGCCGGTCCTTCGCGAGAACCGGCAGCAGCTCCTCGATCGGCATCGGGCGCGGATAGGGCGGCGGCCCGGAGAAGGTGACGATGAAATTGCCAAGCGTCGCCAGCAGCAGAGCAGCCAGCATGACGACGCCCAGCCGGGTCGTCAGGCTGGCGCTTTTCCAGCCCGCCATCAACGTCTCATCAGTTGCGGGCGGCGAACAGATAGCCTTCGCCGCGGATGGTGCGGATCAGGCTATCGCCATCGTGCCGCATCAGCTTGCCGCGAAGGCGCGAAACCGCGACGTCTATCGCGCGATCGAAAGCCTCGCCTTCATCACCATAGAGCGCGGTGAGCAGTTCCTCGCGGCTGATGACCCGCCCGGCGCGCACGGCCAGAGCATGCAGCAGCTTGAACTCCCCGCTGGTCAGTTCGACTTCTGCGCCGGCCGCATCGCGCACGGTGTAGTACTGCGCATCAAGCGTCCATCCGGCAAAGCGCGTGATGGCGCTGCCATCGGCGGGAACGCTGGTGCCGCGCCGGCGCAGCACCGCACGCAGCCGCGCCAGCAGTTCGCGCGGGTTGACCGGCTTGGCGAGGTAGTCGTCCGCCCCCAGTTCGAGCCCCACGATCCGGTCGATGTCGGCCGCCATCGCCGACAACATCAGCACCGAAGGCGCGCCGGGGCGATCCGCCAGGTCGCGCAGGATCGAAAGGCCGTCCTCGCCCGGCATCATCAGGTCGAGCACGACCGCATCGACCTTGCCCGCAGCAAGGGTCGTGCGCAGTTGTTGCCCGTTCGCCGCCAGCGTGACGGCCAGCCCCTGCTTTTCCAGGTAGTCACCGATCAACGCGCGCAGATCTGCGTCGTCGTCCAGGATGACGACATGCGCTTCGGCGCGGGGCTGGACGGGGGCAGATGTGGGAAAGGATGTCATAGGGAGCAGTTCCATGGTGGCTCCTTGTTTCAGGGTGCGAACCCGATAGTGGACGTTGCAGCGCAGCACGCGCCGGACGATCCGTTCATGGCCGACACCCCTAAAACGGGGCGGGATCGCAAACCCTTCGCGGATATTCTATAAAACTGTCGCGTCAGCGCTCGATCGGGATCGCGCATACGAATTGTCGGGCGGCATCGCGGTTTGTGTGCATTGCGGGATGACCGTGATCGGGTATGTTCCGTTTCGCCAACCTGTCGAAATGAGGCCCATGACCGCAAGCCGTGACGCCAACCTGTCCGCTCCCGTCACTGCGCCGTGGTGGCGCGGGGCGGTAATCTACCAGATCTATCCCCGCAGCTTCGCCGATGCCGATGGTGATGGGGTGGGCGATCTTGCCGGGATCACGGCGCGGCTCGATCATGTGGCGAAGCTCGGGGTAGACGGCATCTGGATATCGCCGTTCTTCACCTCGCCGATGCGCGATTTCGGCTATGACGTGGCGGACTATTGCGATGTCGATCCGATCTTCGGCACGCTCGCCGATTTCGATGCGCTGGTCGCCCGCGCGCACGAACTGGGGCTGAAAGTCACGATCGACCAGGTCTATGCCCACACCTCCGACCTGCATCCATGGTTCGCGCAGAGTCGGCAGGGCCGCGACGGTGACAAGGCGGACTGGTACGTCTGGCGCGATCCGAAGCCCGATGGCACGCCACCCAACAACTGGCAGTCAGTGTTCGGTGGTCCGGCGTGGACGTGGGACGCGCGGCGACGGCAGTATTACATGCACACCTTCCTGCGCGAACAGCCGCAGCTCAACGTCCATAGCCCGGTGGTGCAGGACGCGCTGCTGGAGGCCGCGAAGTTCTGGCTGGATCGCGGAGTCGATGGTTTCCGGCTCGATGCGCTCAACCATTCGATGTTCGACCCGCAATTGCGTGATAACCCGCCCGTGGCGGACGACGGGCGTATCCGCACGCGGCCGTTCGACTTTCAGGAGAAGGTGTTCAGCCAGTCGCACCCTGATGTCGCGCTGTTCGTGGAGCGCATCCGCAAGCTGTGCGACCGTTACGACGCGATCTTCACCGTGGCCGAGGTGGGCGGCGCCCGCGCCGAGATCGAGATGAAGGAATACACCGCCGGCGCGCACCGCCTGAACAGCGCCTATGGCTTCGATTTCCTCTATGCCGAAAGCCTGACGCCCGCGCTGATCCGCGATACGCTGGCGAAGTGGACCGGCGCGCCGGGCGAGGGCTGGCCAAGCTGGGCCTTCGAGAACCACGATGCGCCGCGCGCGGTCTCGCGCTGGTGCGCCCCGGAGGAGCGCGCCGCCTTCGCGCCGCTGAAGAAGATGCTGTTGCTGGCCCTGCGCGGCAACGTGATCCTCTATCAGGGCGAGGAGCTGGGGCTGGTGCAGGACGATATTCCGTTCGAACTGCTGCAGGACCCGGAAGCCATCGCCAACTGGCCGCTCACGCTCTCGCGCGATGGCGTGCGCACGCCGATGCCGTGGCGGGCGGACGCGCCGAACGGCGGCTTCACCACCGGCACGCCGTGGCTGCCGATGAGCCCGGAGAACCTTTCGCGCGCCGTCGATGTTCTGGAAGCCGAACCGACGTCGCTGCTGCACTGGACGCGCAACCTGCTGGCCCTGCGGCGCGCCACGCCGGCGCTGCGCCTGGGCTCGTTCGAGGTGGTCCACGCGGACGACGATGTGCTGGCCTTCGTGCGCCGGCACGAGGGGCAGGCGGTGGCAGGCCTCTTCAACCTGTCCTCGCGCCCGGCAGCCTGGCCGGCAGGGATTGCCTTTGACGGACAGGTGCTCGCCAGCGTCAACGGCGCCGGCCTGGAAGAAAGGGCCGACCTGCCCGGATATGGCGGATTGCTGATCGCGCTCGAGGAGTAAGCAATACCAATCGCATACTTATGCGTTGTGCAAGTTTGGAATGACCGGGCTAACGGGGGCCTCGAGGGGATGGCCCCGGTCCGGACGAAACCATAAGGAGAAGCATCCGATGGCTGAGGCAAGCTGTTCCGCCCTGCTGTTGTTCGGGGCCACCGGCGATCTTTCGCGCCGGATGCTGCTACCCTCGCTCTATGCGCTGCACGAGGACGGGCTGATCGAGCCGGGCCTGCGCATCGTCGGCACCGCCCGGTCGGAGCATGATGACGCCGATTTTCGCGATTTCGCGAAGGCCGCGCTCGACGAGTTCCTGCCCGCCGACCGCAAGGACGAAACCAAGCTGGCGAGCTTTCTGGAACGGCTGGAATACCAGACGCTCGACGCGTCCGACATCGCCGGCTTTGCCGGGCTGGCGGAGAAGCTGGGCGATACCTCGTGCGGCCTCTCGATCTTCCTCTCGACCGCCCCGGCGCTGTTCGAACCGACCATTGCCGGGTTGAAAAGCGCGGGGTTGGCGCACGAAGGGGTGCGCATCGGCCTGGAAAAGCCGCTGGGCAACGATCTGGCATCCAGCAACCGCATCAACGATGCCGTCGCCGCCGCCTTCGCCGAAAACCAGATCTTCCGCATCGATCACTACCTCGGCAAGGAAACCGTCCAGAACCTGATGGCGCTGCGCTTCGCCAACATGATGTTCGAGCCGTTGTGGAATAGCGCGGGGATCGACCACATCCAGATCACCGTCAGCGAAACGGTGGGGCTGGAAGGGCGCAAGGGGTTCTACGACGATACCGGCGCCCTGCGTGACATGGTGCAGAACCACATGCTTCAGTTGCTGGCGCTGACCGCGATGGAACCGCCCGTCGATTTCGACGCGACCGCGATCCGCGACGAGAAGGTCAAGGTGCTGCGCGCGCTACGTCCGGTGAAGGCCGACGAGATGGTGCGCGGCCAGTATCGCGCCGGCGCGGTGAAGGGCGAAAGCGTCAAGGGGTACGAGGACGACCTGGGCCAGCCTTCGGAGACCGAGACGTTCGTGGCGATCAAGGCGCACGTGGAGAACTGGCGCTGGCAGGGCGTGCCGTTCTACCTGCGCACCGGCAAGCGGCTGGGCGAGCGGCGCTCGGAAATCGTCGTCGAGTTCAAGCAGGTGCCGCACAACATCTTCGGCAGCCGGCTGCGCGCCAACCGGCTCGTCATCCGCCTTCAGCCCGAGGAATACGTGCGGCTGCAGGTCATGGCCAAGGAACCGGGGCTGGACCGGGGCGGCATCGTGCTGCGCGAGGTCAATCTCGATCTTTCGCTGACCACCGCCTTTGCCAAGGCCCGCCGCCGCATCGCTTACGAACGCCTGCTGCTCGATCTGATCGAAGGCCAGCAGACGCTGTTCGTGCGGCGTGACGAGGTGGAGGCGCAGTGGCGCTGGGTCGATGGCATCCGCAAGGTCTGGGCCACCGAAAGCATGGAAGTGAAGGGCTATTCCGCCGGAAGCTGGGGGCCGAACGCGGCAATTGCGCTGACCGAACGCGATGGGCGAAGCTGGAATGATTGACCCGCGCCCCGCTGAGGTGCGCTGGGCGGAGCCCGGCGATGCCGCCGCCGTGGCCGATCGCATCGCGGCGGAACTGGCGAAGCCGGGGCCGAAGCGGATTGCGGTGCCGGGCGGTTCCACCCCGGTAAAGGTGTTCGCGCTGCTGGCCGACCGCGCGCTCGACTGGTCCGGCGTCACACTTTGCCTCACCGACGACCGGCAGGTGCCCGACGACCATCCGGCGTCGAACTACGGCAAGCTCGTTGCCGCGCTGGGCGATAGCGGCGTGACCGTGGAGCGGCTTGCCGAAGGTGCCGCCGTGGCACCGTTCGATCTGGTCTGGCTGGGCATGGGCGAGGACGGGCATGTCGCATCGCTGTTCCCGCACATGCACGCGCTGGTCCGGCCCGGCCCGGCGGTGATCGCCACCACGCCGGTGCCGCTGCCGCCCGAAGCGCCCTTTCCGCGCCTCACGCTCAACCGCCGCGCGCTGAAGGCCACCACCGAGATCATCCTGGTCATCACCGGCGCGACGAAGAAGCAACTCGTCGAACGGGTGCTGGGCGGGGCGGACACTTATCCCGTTTCCGATTTCCTGCGCGGCTTCGGCCCGCCGGTCACGATCTACTGGAGCGCATGATGACCCTGAACCCGATCGTCGCCAAGGTCACCGACCGTATCATCGAGCGTTCGCGCGACAGCCGCCGCCGCTATCTCGACCTGATCGACCGCGCGCGCGAACAGGGCGTCAACCGGCCGATCCTGTCGTGCGGCAACCTGGCCCACGGTTTCGCGGCCAGCGGCGACGACAAGGCCGCGATCCGCACCGGCAAGGCGATGAACATCGGCATTGTCACCGCTTACAACGACATGCTTTCGGCGCATCAGCCCTATGGCCGCTACCCCGAACAGATCAAGCTTTTCGCGCGCGAGGTAGGCGCGACGGCGCAAGTGGCGGGCGGCGTGCCGGCGATGTGCGACGGGGTGACGCAGGGGCAGGATTCGATGGAGCTGTCGCTGTTCAGCCGCGATACCATAGCCCTGTCCACGTCCGTCGCGCTCAGCCACGGCATGTTCGAATCCGCGCTGCTGCTGGGCATCTGCGACAAGATCGTGCCGGGCCTGCTGATCGGCGCGCTCCGCTTCGGGCATCTGCCGATGATGCTGGTGCCTTCGGGGCCGATGCCGACGGGCCTTGCCAACAAGGAAAAGGTGCGCATCCGCCAGCTCTATGCCGAAGGCAAGGTAGGGCGCGAGGAACTGCTGGAAAGCGAAAGCGCCAGCTACCACGGCGCGGGCACCTGCACGTTCTATGGCACCGCCAATTCCAACCAGATGATGATGGAGATGATGGGGCTGCACATGCCCGGCTCCAGCTTCGTCCTGCCGGGCACCAAGCTGCGCCAGGAACTGACCCGCGCCGCCGTCCACCGCATCGCCGGGATCGGCTGGGACGGCGACGACTATCGCCCGCTGGGCCATTGCGTCGATGAAAAGGCGATCGTCAACGCCATCGTCGGCCTGCTGGCGACGGGCGGTTCGACCAACCACGTCATCCACCTGCCCGCCATCGCCCGCGCGGCCGGCGTGCAGATCGACTGGAACGACATGGACGAACTTTCGCGCGTGGTGCCGCTGATCGCCAGCGTCTATCCCAATGGCGCGGGTGATGTGAACTACTTCCACGCCGCCGGCGGCATGCCCTACGTGATCCGTGAACTGGTGGAATCGGGTCTGGCCCATGCCGATATCCGCACCGTCTATGGCCAGTCGCTGGCCGAAGGCGCGCAGGAACCGGTGATGGACGGCGAAACGCTGCGCTGGACCCCCGCGCCGCAGGCGAGCGCGGACGAATCCATGCTCCGCCCGGTGGCCGCGCCGTTCCAGCCTGAAGGGGGCTTGCGCCTGCTCGAAGGCAATCTGGGGCGCGGCACGATCAAGGTCAGCGCGGTCGATCCGGCCCGCTGGACGATCGAGGCGCCGGTCCGGGTGTTCGATGACCAGAACCAGGTGATCGCCGCATTCAAGGCGGGCGAACTGGAGCGCGACGTGGTCGTGGTCGTCCGCTTCCAGGGTCCGGCCGCCAATGGCATGCCCGAACTGCACAAGCTCACGCCCCCGCTCGGCGTATTGCAGGATCGCGGCTTCAAGGTGGCGCTGGTCACCGACGGGCGCATGTCGGGCGCGTCGGGCAAGGTGCCGGCGGCGATCCACGTTTCGCCCGAAGCCAAGCTCGGTGGCCCGCTGGCCAGGTTGCGCGATGGCGATGTGGTGCGCGTCTGCGCGGACAGCGGCGAACTCGTCGCGCTCGTCGATCCGGCCGAATGGGCTGCGCGCGATGAAGCGATTGCGCCGGCCGAGGCGGTTGGCGTAGGACGCGAACTCTTCGCCCTGATGCGCCACCATACCGACCCGGCCGAACGCGGCGGTTCGGCGATGCTGTCGGCCGCAGGGCTCTGAAACGCACAAGCCGGGGATGGGGATGCAACTGGTCGCGGTCGATATCGGCGGAACGCACGCGCGCTTTGCCCTTGCCGAAGTGGAGCAGGGCCGCGTCGTCTCGCTGGGCGAGGCAGTAACGCTCAAGACGGCCGAACACGGCAGCTTCCAGCTTGCCTGGGAGGAGTTCGGCCGCACGCTTGGCACGCCCTTGCCGAAGGCGGCGGCGATCGCGGTGGCCGGCCCGGTCGGCGGAGAAATCATCCGCTTCACCAACAATCCTTGGATCATCCGCCCGGCGCTGATTCCCGAGAAGCTGGGCGCGGACAACTATGTAGTGGTCAATGATTTCGCTGCCGTGGCCCATGCGGTGGCACAGGCCGCGCCCGAACATTTCGTCCACCTGACCGGGCCGGATACCCCCCTGCCCGATGAGGGGGTGATCAGCGTGGTCGGCCCCGGCACCGGGCTGGGCGTGGCGCAACTGTGGCGTCATGGCGGCGTCTATCGCGTGCAGCCGACCGAGGGCGGCCACATCGATTTCGCGCCGCTCGACGGGATCGAGGACGCCATCCTCGCCCGCCTGCGCAAGCGCCACCGCCGCGTGTCGGCGGAACGCGTGGTCGCCGGCCCCGGCATCGTCGACATCTACGAAACGCTGGCCGCGATCGAGGGCAAGCCGTTTACCCCGCGCAGCGACAAGGAACTGTGGATGCTGGGCATGGCGGGCGAGGACAGCCTGGCGGCGGCAGCGGTCGATCGTTTCTGCCTGTCGCTGGGCAGCGTGGCGGGCGATCTGGCGCTGGCGCACGGTTCGGCGGCGCTGGTCATGGCAGGCGGGCTGGGCCTGCGCATCAAGGACGTGCTGCTGACCTCCGGCTTCGCCGAACGCTTCCGCGCCAAGGGGCGTTTCGAAGGGATCATGGCCGCGATGCCGGTGCGGCTTATCACCCATCCGCAGCCCGGCCTGTTCGGCGCGGCGGCCGCTTTCGCGCAGGCACACACCCGCTGAACGGGCTTGCAAAGCGCGCGCCGCTCGCATAGCCCTTGCACTTAACCGATCGATTAAATCGACTGGCGACCGGCCATCGCGCCGCGTGCGCCAAGCACGGAAGGGGTGTCTGACGATGGCTTACGAAACGATCCTGCTCGATATCGCTGATGGCGTGGCCACGATCACACTGAACCGGCCGGAACGGCTCAATGCCTGCTCGCTGCCGATGGCCGGCGAGATTTCCGACGCGCTCGATCATCTGGGCGATGCCCGCGTACTGGTGTTGAAAGGTGCGGGCCGGGCGTTCTGTTCGGGCGCCGACCTTCAGGCGCGCGGCGATCGCACCACCGGCGCGGGCGAGGGAAGCTATCTGGCGCTGCAGGGGCACTACAACCCGGCGATCATGAAGCTCGCCCGGCTGAACCTGCCGATTATCTCGGCGGTCAACGGCGCGGCGGCCGGCGTGGGCTGCTCGATCGCGCTGACGGCGGACTTTGTGGTGGCGGGCAAGAGCGGCTATTTCCTCCAGGCGTTCGTCAACATCGGCCTGGTTCCCGACGGCGGATCGAGCTGGATTCTCCCTCGCCTGATCGGCAAGGCCCGCGCCACCGAGATGATGATGCTGGGCGAGAAGATCGGCGCGGATAAGGCGCTGGACTGGGGCCTGATCCACAAGGCGGTGGAAGACGCCGATCTCGAGGCCGAGGTATCCGCGCTGGCCACGCGGCTCGCCGCCGGGCCGACGCTGGCCTATGCCACGATGCGCCGCAACATCCTGACCGCGCTGGAACACAGCCTGGCCGAAACGCTGCTGGCCGAAGCCGAGGGGCAACGCGTAGCCGGCAACAGCGCCGACGCGACGGAAGGCGGCCTCGCTTTCCTCCAGAAGCGCAAGCCCGCGTTCACGGGGCGCTGATCGGAAACCGGCGGGCACGACAGAGGGGGGTTGCGGTCGGCGCCGCGATCCCCACAATGCGCCGATGCATCTCGATCATGATCCCGCCGCGCCGCCGGCCGAAGCCATAGCCTTTGACGATTTCCTGAAAGTCGACATCCGCGTCGGCACGATTATCCAGGTCGAACCTTTCCCGGATGCACGCAAGCCCAGTCTCAAGCTGTGGATCGATTTCGGCGCTGGGCTGGGCGTCAAGAAAAGCAGCGCGCAGATCGCGGCGCTCTATGAAGGCGAACTGCTGCTGGGGCGGCAGGTGGCGGCGGTGGTCAATTTCCCGCCGCGCCAGATCGGCAAGATGCTGTCCGAAGTGCTGACGCTGGGCTTCGCGGACGAGCAGGGCCGCGTAGTGCTGTTCTCGCCCGACAGGCCCGTGCCCGACGGATCGCGGCTGTTCTGATGCCGGTGATCTGGACCATCGGTTACGAACAGGCGACCGTGGCCGGGGTGATGGCCGCGCTCAACCGCGCGGGCGTGGACCTGCTGGCCGATGTGCGCGCCCTGCCGCTTTCGCGTCGCCCCGGCTTCTCGAAATCC
This sequence comes from Novosphingobium sp. MD-1, assembly GCF_001014975.1. GTDB lineage: Bacteria > Pseudomonadota > Alphaproteobacteria > Sphingomonadales > Sphingomonadaceae > Novosphingobium. The sequence goes on from NZ_BBXA01000031.1 coordinate 27,792, forward strand.
GCGCTGGCTGCCAACGCGCGCGAGGCCGGCGTCGAATACCGCCATTTCAAGGCGCTTGGCACCCCGGCGGACGGCCGCGCCGCCGCGCGCCGTCACGATCATGCCGGGCTGGCACGCATCTACGCGGCGCAACTCGACCTGCCCGAAGCGGTGATCGCGGGCGCACAACTCGCGGAGCTGGCGCGCGAGCGCAAGGTGGCCCTGCTGTGCTACGAACGCGCCGCCAGCGAATGCCACCGCACCCTGCTGCGCAAGGCGGTGCTGCCCGATTTTGAAGTGGTCGATCTGCTACCGGACGAGGCCGGCTGACGGCCGCTCAGCGCCGCGCCAGTTCGTCGTCCAGGAACGCGGCGACGTCGCCCAGGTCCACGTCCTTGGCCAGGAACGTCTCGCCGATGCCGCGCAGCAACAGGAAGGGCAGGGTGCCCGCGTCCATCTTTTTGTCGTGGAGCATGTGATCGGCCAACCGCCGTCCGTCGCAAGAGAGGTTCAGCGCGGCGAGCGAGGCGGGCAGGCCCACCGCGCCGATGTGCGCCGCCACGCGTTCTGCGTCCTGCCCGTTCATCAGCCCCTGCCGCGCGGAAAAGCGCGCCGCCAGCGCCATGCCCAGCGCCACGCCTTCGCCGTGGAGCAGGCGGTCGGAAAAGCCGGTTTCGGCTTCCAGCGCATGCCCGAACGTGTGCCCCAGGTTGAGCAGCGCGCGGACACCGGTAGTTTCCTTCTCGTCCGCAGCCACGATCCGCGCCTTGGCGGCCACGCTGCGCGCGATGGCATATTCGCGCGCGTCCGCCTCGCCCGCGAGCAGGTGGTGGCCGTTGGCCTCGCACCATTCGAAGAACGGCGCGTCATCGATCAGGCCATACTTCACGACCTCGGCATAGCCCGCCCGCACGTCGCGCGCGGGCAGAGTATCGAGCGAGAGCGGATCGGCCAGCACCAGCACCGGCTGGTGGAACGCGCCGACCAGGTTCTTGCCGGCGGGCGTGTTGATCGCGGTCTTGCCGCCCACGCTGGAATCGACCTGTGCCAGCAGCGTCGTCGGGATCTGGATGAAGCCGCAGCCGCGCTTCACGATCGCGGCGGCAAACCCGGTCAGGTCACCGATCACGCCGCCGCCCAGCGCCACGATATTGTCCTTACGCTCGACTTCCTGCGCCAGCAGCCAGTCGATCACGCGGGCCAGCTGTTCCCAGCTCTTGGTAGACTCGCCCGCTGGCAGCACCAGCCAGCGGCTTTCGATCCCCTCGGCCGCGAACGAAGCCGCCACCGTCTCGCGCCAGCGCGCGGCGACGTGTTCGTCGGTGACGATGGCCACGGTATCCTTGCGCAGGAAGGGGCGGCAATGCGTGCCGGCTTTCGCCAGCAATCCGGCTTCGATCCGGACATCGTATGGCGCGCCGGCGATGGCGACGGGGATGGTGGCCATGCTGTTTTCCTACAACCAGTTGTCGATCGCCCGCAGGATGCGCACGGCAGTCACCTGATGCGGCTGGTTGCCGCTGGTAACGTGTATCGGCGCCTGGGCATAGGCGGGCCGGCGCTCTTCGCGCAGATTGGCAAGGATTTCACGAGGGTTGCCGCCGCGTAGCAGCGGGCGATTATCCTTGCGGCCAACGCGTTCCACCAGCGTATCGACGTCGCTGTCCAGCCAGACCGCAATGGCGCGGTCGAGGATCAGCTGGCGCGTTTCCGTATCGCAGAAGGCGCCACCGCCGGTCGCCAGGATCTTGCGGTCGGTGGTCGCGCCCTCGCCGACGAGACGGGCGATCACCCGTCGTTCGCCGCTGCGGAAGTAAGGCTCGCCATAAGTCGTGAAGATTTCCGGGATCGACATCTGGGCCGCCCGTTCGATTTCCTCGTCCGCATCCACGAACGGCTGGTGAAGCATCGCCGCCAGCTTTCGGCCTACGGTGGTCTTGCCAACGCCCATCATGCCGACCAGCACGATCGGCCGGTCGATCCGGCGGGTGATCCGCGCCAGATCGGTACTGTTGAGCGAGGCGGCGTCTTGGTCCATTGCCGGGCCGCCTATAGTTGCGCTACTGCGCAGCGCAAGCGTCGCGCGGTTTCCGCGGGATGACGCGCGTCAGGCAGCGGCAGGTGAGGTCGCGTGAACAAGGTATTGGTCGCTGGCGGCGTTGTCGCGCTTGTTGCGATAACGGCGGCATTATTGGTGGTAGCATGGATCAGGGGCGGAGCGGAGCCGACACAATGGATCGAAGAGCCGGTAAACGCCCCGGGGACAGCACCGTGAGCCACGATACCCCGACAAGATCGAAGAACGGGCGTGCGTTCATGCATCGCTGGCGCCTTGCCTTGCTGGGCTGCGCCGCGCTGACCGGCATCTCGGGCATGGTTGCCGCGCAGGAATCATTGCTACCTCCCGGTTTCGATAGCGCGCCCGCCCCGGCGGCATCGCCCAAGCCCAACGCCTCGCGCCCAGCCACTTCAACTCCCGCTCAACCGGCGACGGCGCCTGGATCGGCCGCCTCCACATCGGTGCCGGTGGTCCAACCCGTTCCCGGCGCGCCGGCGGTGGCATCGGCGCCAGTCGACGACGGGCTGCTCGATGCGATCGACCCTGCGTTGCTGGACCAGCTGATCGCCAGCGCCACGCCGAAGTTCGATACGCCGGTCTCCAGCCAGCGCAGCTTGTCGCGGGTGGGCGTGATCGACGAACAGGACGGCGGTTTTCCCGCCACGTCCACCCATTTCCTCAACGGCGCGTTCGTCGAAGGCGTGATCGGCCGGATGAGCGGCGATTTCGTTTCGCGCTGGGGGCACATCCTGGTGCGCCGCGCGCTGGCAAGCCGGCTGGATACACCGGTCGGTATGAACGGCGCGGACTGGGCAGCCCTGCGCGCGCAAGCGCTGCTGCGCATGGGCGAGGCCGATGCCGCGCGCGCCATGGTGCAGGAAATCGATAGCGGTTTCTATACCCCCGGGCTGGAGGATGCCGCGATGGGCAGCTACCTTGGCACCGCCGATCCGGTGGGCCTGTGCCCCATCACCGGGCTGACGGCGGCTGGGCGCCAGGGCTGGGACTGGGATCTCGCCCGCGCGATCTGTTCGGCCTTCACCGGCGATGGTCCGCCGGCGATGGCGCAACTCGATCGCGCGATGCGGCGGGGCGACGGCGAGAAGATCGATATCCTGCTGGCGCAGAAGTTCGCGGGCGCGGCATCGAACACGCGCCGTGCCGTCACGATCGAGTGGAAGGACGTCACCACGCTCACGCCGTGGCGCACGGGCATCTCACTTGCCACCGGGCTTGAACCCCCCCAAGACTTGCGCGCCAAGGCGGGGGCGGCCTATCAGTTCTATGCCGTTCGCGCACCCATGCTTTCCCTTGCCGCGCGCGCGACCGCAGCCGACGTGGGCGCCGGGCGAGGCATCCTGTCGAGCGCGGCGATGGTCGATCTCTATGGCGAGATCGCCGCGCAGGAAGATCCGGACAAGGCCTGGGGGCCGCTCGCCGACAAGCTGCGTACCGCCTACGTCGCGCCCGATGCGGATGATCGACTGGGCGCGATCAAGGAACTGTGGGGCGATGGCAGCGATCCTGATCGCGCCTATTCCCGGCTTGTGCTGACGGCCTATGCCGCCGCGCGGGTGGTGCCGGGCGATGGCATGGCCGATAGCGCCAGCGGCTTGATCGCCTCGATGCTGACCGCGGGCCTCGATCAGAACGCGGTGCGCTGGGCGCCCTATGTCAAGGCTGGTAGCGAAGCCTGGGGATTGCTGGCGCTGGCCGCGCCGAACAAGCTGTCGGCAGTGGACGCGGGAACGCTCGATACCTTCCAGTCCAACGATGACAGCACCGATCAGATGCGCTCGCGCTTTCTGCTTGCCGGGCTGATGGGGCTGGGCCGCATCGATTCCTCGGCCGCCACCACGCTCGCGGGCAAGCTCTCGGTGGACATGAACCGGCAGACCCGATGGACGCGTGCGATCGACGCGGCGGCGGAATCGAACAATCCCGCGCTCGTCGCGCTGCTTGCCGGTTTCGGGATGCAGGGCGCCTCGTGGGACCGGATGACGGCGGTTCACCTGTTCCATATCGTTTCCGCGCTGCGCCGGGTCGGCCTGGACGGTGAGGCCCGGATGATCGCGGCAGAGGCAGTGGCGCGGGTCTGATCCGGATGGCCGGCGCCGCCCTTTCCGCCGCGATGCCCGGCGGCCTGATCGGCGCGTTTCTCTCCATGCTTGCGGCGGAACGCGGCGCGGCCGCCAACACCATCGAGGCTTATCGCCGCGATCTGACCGGTGCGCAGGCCATCGTCGGCGATCTGGCTGGCGCGGACCGGGAAGCCATCGCCAGCCTTGCCGGGCACTGGGCCGAGCTTTCCCCCTCGAGCATCGCGCGCAAGGCTTCGGCGCTGCGCCAGTTCTACGGCTTCCTGATCGACGAGGGCCTGCGCACCGACGATCCCTCCATCGCCATGCCGCGCCCACGCGCGCGCCGTCCGCTGCCACGCCTGCTCGATCACGGGGAGATCGCCCGGCTGTTCGCCACGGCGGAGGAGGAAGCGGGCGCCGGCACGCACGATGGCGTGCGCATGCTTGCCCTGCTTGAATTGCTCTATGGGTCCGGCCTGCGCGCGACGGAACTGGTCTCGCTGCCGCTCGTCGCCGTGCCGCGCGATGCGCCGTTCCTGGCAATCACCGGCAAGGGCGGGCAGCAACGGTTCGTGCCCGTGGGCGCTCGCGCGATCCGGGCGCTGGCGGAATGGCTGCGTCTGCGCCCGGCGGGCGGCCGCTTCGTGTTTCCTTCGCCGCGCGGCGGGCACCTGACGCGCGTGCGCCTGTTCCAGTTGCTGCGCGATCTGGCCGCGCGCGCCGGAATCGATCCCGAAAAGGTCAGCCCACACGTGCTGCGCCATGCCTTCGCCACGCATTTGCTGGAAGGCGGGGCGGACCTGCGCGTGCTGCAGACCCTGCTGGGCCATGCCGATATCGCGACCACCCAGATATACACCCACGTCGATGCCTCGCGGCTTGTCGCGCTGGTCAACGAACGGCATCCGCTGGCCGCGTCCACAGGACGCGCCGCAGGACGCAGTTGACCACGGGCGCGCACCGCCCTAGCGCGTCTGCCATGATTTCGTATCTCGAATTCGAGAAGCCGGTCGCCGCGCTGGAAGCGCGCATCGCCGAGCTTCGGGAGACCGCGCAGAGCGGCGAACTGGACATCGCGTCCGAAATCCGCCGGCTGGAAAACAAGTCAGCCGAACTGCTGGCCAGCACCTACAAGGCGCTGACGCCCTGGCAGAAGACCCAGGTGGCCCGCCATCCCGCCCGCCCGCATTTCCGCGACTATGTCGAACGGATGTTCGAAGGCTTCATGCCGCTGGGCGGCGATCGGCTCTATGGCGAGGATCAGGCGATCATCGGCGGGTTCGCGCGGCTGGGCGATCGCCGGGTCATGCTGATCGGCCACGAGAAGGGCAACGATACGCAAAGCCGCATCCGCCACAACTTCGGCATGGGCAAGCCCGAAGGCTACCGCAAGGCGGTGCGCCTGATGGAACTGGCGAGCCGCTTCGGCCTGCCGGTGGTGACGCTGGTCGATACTTCGGGTGCGTTCCCGGGCGTGGAGGCGGAGGAGCGCGGACAGGCCGAGGCCATCGCCCGTTCGACCGAGGCCTGCCTGGCGCTCGGCGTGCCGATGGTGGCGACGATCGTGGGCGAGGGCGGTTCGGGCGGCGCGGTGGCGCTGGCGAGCGCCGAGCGCGTGCTGATGCTGGAACATGCGGTCTATTCGGTGATCTCGCCCGAAGGTTGCGCCTCGATCCTGTGGCGCACGGCGGAAAAGGCGCCCGAAGCGGCCGAGGCGATGAAAGTTACGGCGCAGGATCTGCTCGCGCTGGGCGTGATCGACCGGATCGTGCCCGAACCGGTGGGCGGCGCCCATCGCGATCCCGCAGCAACGGCGGCGGCTCTGTCGCAGGCGATCGCGCAGGAACTGGACGGACTGGCAGGCAAGTCGCCCGATGCTCTGCGCACGATGCGGGCGGATCGTTTCCTCCGAATTGGTGCCTGATCCTTTCGTCGCGCTGGCGCGCGGGAACCGGATTTGGCACAGAAGATTTCGGTTTGCGACAAAGCGTCGCGGCATTTGCCGCAGCCGTTGCGATCGTGATTGTTCGAGGGAGATGCCATGAAAAGCCGAAACCGCCTGCATCTTGCTGTTGCCGGACTGTCGGTTCTTGCGGCGGGCGTGGCCGGGTTTGCCATGCTGCCGGGCGCTCCCGTGCGCGCTCAGGCCAATGCCGTCCAGGCGATCAGCGCGTCCGACAAGAAGCAGGGCGCTGAAGCGCACCCCCAGCTCCTCCAGGAATACGGCGGTGGCCTGACCGGACCGCAGGCGACTTACGTCGAATCCGTGGGCAAGACCATCGCCGTTCAGTCGGGCCTCAGCAACGCGCGGGGCGATTTCACCGTCACGCTGCTCAATTCACCGGTGAACAACGCCTTCGCTATTCCGGGAGGCTATATCTACGTCACCCGGCAACTCGTGGCGCTGATGAACAACGAGGCGGAGCTGGCCGGCGTGCTGGGGCACGAAGTCGGCCATGTCGCCGCGCGCCACGCCGCAAAGCGGGAAAGCGCCGCCACGCGCAACACCATCCTTGGCGTGCTCGGTTCGGTGCTTTCCACCGCCGTGCTCGGCAATTCGGCAGCCGGCCAGATCGGCCAGCGCCTGTTCTCCACCGGTAGCCAACTGCTGACGCTCAAGTATTCGCGATCGCAGGAAACCGAAGCGGACAATCTTGGCATCACGTATCTGGGCCGCGCCGGCTACGACCCCCGCGCAATGTCCACGGTGTTGCAAAGCCTGGCCAACCAGACCGCGCTGGACAGCCAGATCGCGGGGCAGGGCAATTCGGTGCCGGAATGGGCCAGCACGCACCCGGACCCCGCCTCGCGCGTGCGCGCCGCGTTGCTGCGCGCCGGCACTACCGCCACGGGGATGACCAACCGCGACACGTTTCTCACGCGCGTGCGCGGCCTGACCTATGGCGACGATCCCAATCAGGGTATTGTCGACGGGCGCACGTTCACGCACCCGCAGTTGCGGCTAGCCTTCCAGGCGCCGGCGGGATTCTCGCTGGTCAACGGCGCCACATCGGTTGCGATTTCCGGCCAGTCGGGCAAGGGCGAGTTCGCATCGGGCAAGTACAGCGGCGATCTTTCTGCCTATGTGCGTTCGGTGTTCGCCGGGCTTTCGTCGCAGGGGCAATTCGCGCCCGATACGCTGCAGACGACCACGATCAACGGCATACCCGCCGCCTATGGCACGGCCAGGACCACCAGCAACGGTTCGACGGTGGACGTGGTGGTCTATGCCTATGACTGGGGGCAGGGACAGGCCTTCCACTTCGCCACGATCAGCCAGGCCGGGCAGGCGGGGCAGTTCGATTCCATGTTCCGCTCGATCCGTCGCATCAACGCGACGGAAGCAAGCGCGGTCAAGGCGCGCAAGCTTGATGTGGTGACGGTGAAGAGCGGCGATACCGTGCAGTCGCTGGGCGCGCGCATGGCCTATACCGACAGGCCGGTGGACCGCTTCCTCGTGCTCAACGCGCTCACCGCCTCCAGCAGGCTGGTGCCAGGCCAGAAGGTCAAGCTGATCGTCTATTGATAGCGGGCGCTAAGCCACCTCAGGGCCCGCAAACAGAAATGGCCGGCGTGAAGCCGGCCGGTTTCGTTCGTGTGAGGCAAGGCGACGGACGATCAAATCGTCTTGGCCGCGGCCTTGGTGTTTGCGTTGTTCATCTTGCCCGACACCGTGTTGAAGGTGTTGGTCAGCGAATTGCCAAGCGAACCCATCGCGGTGATGGCGCCGACGGCGATGAGCGCCGCGATCCGGCCGTATTCGATCGTAGTTGCACCTTCTTCGTCGCGCGGCAGCGTGTGGAAGAGCTTCACGGTCGGTCCCCTTTTCGGATGCCTTGCGGTGCAGCCTTCCGGCGGTGACGGACGCCGGGCGAGGGGCTGTAGCGAAAAAGGCGGCCGGCGATTGCGCCGACCGCCTCTTTGGCTTGGATCGCGGTCCAGGACCGCGACCGGTCACGTCTGCGATTAGTTCTTGTTCGCAGCGGCCGTGTTGGCGTTGTTCATCTTGCCCGACACCGTGTTGAAGGTGTTGGTCAGCGAGTTGCCGAGCGAACCCATCGCGGTGATGGCGGCGACGGCGATGAGCGCGGCGATCAGGCCGTATTCGATAGCGGTCGCGCCGTCTTCGTTCGCGAGCAGATCACGGAAAAGCTTCATGTCAGGTCTCCTTAAGCGTCTTCTTGTTCCCGACCCGCTCCTGTTGTCCCTGGAGCAGGTAGGGCTGAATTAGGCGGCATTTCCTAAAACGACGTTAATTGGATGAGGCGTTGGTCGATGCGTTCTCGACTGAATGCCACAGGGCAACCATCTGGTTGGTGAAGTTGTTCATGCCCCCAATAATGGCAAGCGCGATGAATCCCACCAGCAAGCCGTATTCAACAGCCGTGGCGGCGCTTTCATCGCGCATAATTTTATGCCACAATTCCAACATATTACTTGGCCCCCGCGTCACGGTGGCGAAAGGTTACGGGATTGTTCCTAAAATTTGATTTACGAAAAGTTTCGGGCCTTTCAGCGGAGCCGGTTGTCGCGTCCTTTGCGATCCGCCAGTATTTTTAATCCGGAGTGGATCGATGCGAATTGTTGTTGCGGCAGCCATGATCGACGGGTTGGGCAGGGTCCTGCTCCAGCGTCGTCCGGAAGGAAAACAGCATGGCGGCCTGTGGGAGTTCCCCGGCGGCAAAGTCGAAGCCGGCGAAGGGCCAGTCCAGGCGCTGATCCGCGAAATCGACGAGGAACTGGGTGTGACCCTGTCGGCGGCTGATATCACGCCGCTGTCGTTCGCCCACGCAGATGATTCGAGTGGCACGCCGCCGATTCTGCTGCTGCTATACGTCTGCCGTCTGTGGAAAGGGGAACCGGTCTGTGAAAAAAATGCGATGCTGAAATGGGCGGGAAGACCGGAAATATCGACGTTTCCGATGCCGCCCCTGGATGTTCCGCTGGCAAAAGCGGTGCTTGCGTTGCTGAAGTGACTTGCCAACCCGGAATCGCTCTCCTAAAGGCGCGTCTCCCGGCGCCCGTAGCTCAGCTGGATAGAGCATCAGACTACGAATCTGAGGGTCGGACGTTCGAATCGTTCCGGGCGCGCCATTCCCCCGAAAGGGCGGAAATGTTCAGGCCGGCCAGGTTATCCTGGTCGGCCTGAAACGTTTTGGCGGTTCGCAATTCCGTCCTCCCGCTGCCTCTCCCGCCATGCCTCCCTTCCGGGCGCATGACGTACCCATCTGCATCCGCAGCCCTGTGACGGTTGATTCGGATGTTGCGGGCGCGCCGTCATGCGTCCAGCGCGTCTCCACTCCCTTGAAACGCCAAATTGAATTGTCTTTCCTACGATAATAACCAGATCGGTGTGAATAGCTATCCGGGAACGGGAGCAGGCCGGTTGGACGTTGCGGAATCCTCGCAACTGGCTCATACGCAAGCCAAGCTTCGCACGATCGAAGCCGAGGCTGCCAGAAAAAGGATCATCGACTTGGCCAAGTCCGCCAGGCCCCGCGCCGCCAAACCTGCCGCTCCCGTCACCAAACCCGCAGCAACGCGCCGCCGCGCCGCCAAGGCCACGCCGCCCGCCGCCGCGGAGCCGGTGATCGCTTCGGCGGCGGATGAACCGCTCGACGAGGCCACGTTCGCGCTGCGCAGCCTGCAGCAGGCCCACGCCAACAACCGCCGGTTCGAGGCGAGCGACGACGAACTGCTGCACTTCTACGAACAGATGGTGCTGATCCGCCGGTTCGAGGAAAAGGCGGGCCAGCTCTATGGCCTCGGCCTGATCGGCGGGTTCTGCCACCTCTACATCGGGCAGGAAGCGGTCGCGGTCGGGCTCCAGTCGGCGCTCAGCGAAGGGCATGACAGCGTCATCACCGGCTATCGCGATCACGGGCACATGCTGGCCTATGGCATCGATCCCAAGGTGATCATGGCCGAACTGACCGGGCGCGGCGCGGGCATCTCGCGCGGCAAGGGCGGGTCGATGCACATGTTCAGCACCGACCACAAGTTCTACGGCGGCCATGGCATCGTCGGCGCGCAGGTGCCGCTGGGTGCGGGGCTGGCCTTCGCGCACAAGTACCGCAACGACGGCGGCGTGTGCATGGCCTACTTCGGCGATGGCGCGGCCAACCAGGGCCAGGTCTATGAAACCTTCAACATGGCCGCGCTGTGGAAGCTGCCGATCGTGTTCGTGGTGGAAAACAACGGCTACGCCATGGGCACGGCGGTCAAGCGCGGTTCGGCCGAGACGCATTTCTACCGTCGCGGCACTGCCTTCCGCATCCCCGGCATCGACGTGAACGGCATGGATGTGCTGGAAGTGCGCCAGGCGGCCGAAGTGGCGCTGGAATTCGTACGGGGCGGCAACGGGCCGGTGCTGCTCGAACTCAAGACCTATCGCTATCGCGGGCACTCGATGTCGGACCCGGCCAAGTACCGCAGCCGCGAGGAAGTGCAGGAAATGCGCGAAAAGCACGATCCGATCGAGGCCGCGAAGACCGAGCTGCTGCAGCGCGGCGTGGCCGAGGACCGGATCAAGGACATCGACAAGAAAATCCGCCAGGTTGTGGCAGAAGCAGCCGATTTCGCCGAAAGCTCGCCCGAGCCGGCATTGGCCGAACTGTATACCGACGTGGTGGTGGAGCAGTACTGACATGGCGATCGAACTGAAGATGCCCGCGCTCTCGCCGACGATGGAAGAGGGCACGCTGGCCAAGTGGCTGGTCAAGGAAGGCGATGAAGTGAAGTCCGGCGATATCCTCGCCGAGATCGAGACCGACAAGGCGACGATGGAATTCGAAGCCGTGGACGAAGGCACCGTCGGCCAGATCGTCGTTCCCGAAGGGACCGAGGGCGTGAAGGTCGGCACCGTGATCGCGCTGCTGCAGGGCGAGGGCGAGGATGCCGCGCCGGCACCCGCCGCCGCGCCCGCTCCGGCTCCAGCCGCAACGCCGGCCCCGACCCCCGCACCTGCGCCAGCTGCCGCGCCGGTTGCGGCCAAGCCCGCCGCCGATCCCGAAGTGCCCGCCGGCACCGCGATGGTTCCCACCACCGTCCGCGAAGCGCTGCGCGATGCCATGGCCGAGGAAATGCGCGCCGACAGCCGCGTGTTCGTGATGGGCGAGGAAGTGGCCGAATACCAGGGCGCCTACAAGGTCACCCAGGGGTTGCTCGACGAATTTGGCCCCCAGCGCGTGATCGACACGCCGATCACCGAATACGGCTTTGCCGGCATCGGCACCGGCGCGGCGATGGGCGGCCTGCGCCCGATCGTGGAATTCATGACGTTCAACTTCGCCATGCAGGCGATCGACCACATCATCAATTCCGCCGCCAAGACGAACTACATGTCCGGCGGCCAGATGCGCTGCCCGATCGTGTTCCGCGGCCCCAACGGCGCGGCGAGCCGCGTCGGCGCGCAGCATTCGCAGAACTACGGGCCGTGGTACGCCGCCGTCCCCGGCCTTGTCGTGATCGCGCCCTATGACGCGGCCGACGCCAAGGGCCTGATGAAAGCCGCGATCCGCAGCGAGGACCCGGTGGTGTTCCTCGAAAACGAGCTGGTCTATGGCCGCACGTTCGATGTGCCGCAGCTGGACGATTTCGTCCTGCCGATCGGCAAGGCCCGCGTGGTGCGCGAAGGCAGCGACGTGACGATCGTGTCCTATTCCATCGGTGTGGGCTATGCGCTCGAAGCGGCGGCCAAGCTCGCCGACGAGGGCATCGACGCCGAAGTGGTGGACCTGCGCACGCTGCGCCCGCTCGACAAGGAAACGGTGCTGGCCTCGCTCGCCAAGACCAACCGCCTCGTCGTGGCCGAGGAAGGCTTCCCGGTCTGCTCGATCGCGTCGGAAATCATCGCGATCTGCATGGAGGAAGGCTTCGACAATCTCGATGCCCCGGTCCTGCGCGTCGCCAACGAGGACGTGCCGCTGCCCTATGCCGCCAACCTGGAAAAGGCGGCGCTGATCGACGCCAACAAGATCGTCAAGGCGGTGAAAAAGGTCTGCTATCGCTGAGGGCGAGGGGCGCTGCCGTTTCCGCACGGCAGCGCCCGCCCCCGGCGAAGACCCTGATTTCCGATGGATCAGCCGATCATGGACCTGGCTGACCAGCTTGCCCCGCTGGAACGGTTCGCCGTGGCCTATGCCCCGGCGGCGGCGCGGGCGGCGTGGATCGGCCTGTTCGCGTTCGAACAGCGCCTGGCCGATACCGCGAAGCCGGGGCGCGATGCGCTGATGATCCAGCTACGGCTCGCGTGGTGGCGCGATCGCATGGCGCAGGAGGCCGCGCTGTGGCCACGGGGCGAACCGCTGCTGGCCGGCCTGCAGGTCTGGGATGCCGAGCGCCCCGCGCTGGGCGCGCTGGTCGATGGCTATGAGGCGCGCCACGTTGGCGAGGATGGCGGCGCCGAACTCGCCCAAGCCCGGATCGAGGCGTTCGTGGCGCTCGGGCGCCTTTCGGGCGTGAGCGATCCCGGCCCGATCCGCGGGAGCGTGGCGCAATGGCTCGATCCCGATCCCGCCGCGCCGATGCCCCGGCTGCCCCGCCCCATGCGCCCGCTGGCGATCCTGGCCGGCATGGCGCGCCGGCAGGCGAGGGGGCTGCCCGCCACCGGCCTGCGCGGCTTCGGCGCGGCGCTCCGGCTCGGCCTGACCGGCCGCTGACGGGCTTGCGCGGAGGCGCAAAGGCATCCCGGCCGCAGGCCGCGAACCCATTCCAGAGCCACAATCCCCGGCTGCCATGAGCCACCCACCTCTGGCGAACCCCCTCTGCGCTTCCGCGCGAGCAAGTATCTACCAAATCGGTCCCAACTCGCCCTGCCGCCCACGTCCCGCGCGCGATAGCTTGATCCGGATCGGAGGGAACGCGCGGTGAACCGGATCGTGCTGGGAGCGCTGGGCGCCTTGTTGCTGGTGGCCGCCGGCCTGTTCTGGTGGCAGGGTCGCGCGACGAATGCCGGCCCGCCGCCCGCGCCCCGGCTCGCGCTCGATACGCCCACCGCAGAGGCGGACGAATTGCCCGATGCCGACGGGGAAGGGCTGCAAGGCCCCGCACTGCCGCAGGCGACCGAGCAGACCCGCGAACAGAAGCGCTTCGACCGGCTCGACCGCGACCGCGACGGCCGCATCACCCGCAACGAGATGCTGGCCCCCCGCGTCCGCGATTTCCGCAAGCTCGACGTGGACGGCAACAACCTGCTCAGCTTCGAGGAATGGGCGGTCAAGACCGCCGACCGCTTCAAGACCGCCGACGCCAACGGCGACCAGTCCCTCACCCGCACGGAATTCGCGACGACGAAACCGAAGATGAAAAAGAAGCAGGATTGCGCGTGCCGGTGAGTTTTCTCCCCTTGACGGTTAACCCGCGATTGTCTCCGCATACAGACTACTGGCGATGGCGCGTTGGAGGATTGTTGATGACCATGCAGAGGTTGCTGGGCATTTGCGCAGCAGTGGTTCTAAGCTTTGGGAATATCGTTCCCTGTGCCATCGCATATGCTGGCTCGCCTCCACCGCTCGCGGCTTACGGGCAACTGCCCGGCGTGGAAATGATGGCACTGTCTCCGTCCGGTGAACGTCTCGCGATAGTGGGCCTGGCAGAAAACGTCCGGCGCCTCGTGGTCCTTGACGCCAACAAAAAACCGTTGCTGGCGATCCCTGTAGGGGATGCGAAGGTACGCGGGATATATTGGGCCGGGGAGGACCGGGTCCTTATCATGAAATCGGAAACGACAAAGCTGGATGCCGGCTTTTCTACCGACATGACCGAACTTTTCACGATGGTGGTGGTGCCGCTCAACGGTGACAAGCTCTGGTCTGTTTTTGCCAATGACGAAAAAATCACCGGCGGCGTTCGCGGATTTTACGGAATTCGGCAAAGGGATGGGCGCTTTTATGGATACTTTGGCGGCCTGACCTACAAGGGTGATTTTCGGTCACCGGTGGGCTACCTGACATCCGGCGGGCCGGTGCTGTACGAAGTCGATCTGCAGAACCGGCAGTCCAGAATGGTTGCCCCGCGCTTCGAGAACAACGGCTTTCGGCAATGGGTCCTGGGTAAGGATGGCAAAGTCGCGGCGACGCTGGACTATATTTCCACCAACGGAACCTGGACGATCCGCAACGCGGATGGAACGAAAATCCAGGAAGGGGCTAACCCGCTCGGCGATGTTGGTCTGGTTGGCTTGGGGACGACGGTGGAAACCGTCATTCTAAGCGATGAGCGTGAAAATGGGGAAGTACGCTGGTTCGAGACGCCGCTGGGTGGTGGCGCATCGAAAGAAATCCTCGCCGATGTTTACGTCCACAAATACTTCACCGACACTTATACGGGCCGGTTGATCGGGTATCAGCAGGAGGGAGATACACCAGCCTATACCTTCTCCGATCCGCGCCAGCAAAAGATCGTAAGCGCCGCAATGAAGGCATTTCCGGGTCTGATAGTTCATTTGATCGATTGGAGTGAAAATTTTGACCGGCTCGTCGTCATGACGGAAGGGGCAGACGATCCGCAAACATGGTGGAAGATTGATATTGCCAACGGCAAGGCAGAAGAGATCGGCTTTTCCTATCCGATCGATCATGCTGACGTGGGCCCGGTGCAGGTCTTCAAATACAACGCTGGAGATGGCACCGCCATCGAAGGCGTGCTGACACTCCCGCCCGGTCGCGACCCCAAAAATCTGCCTGTGGTCGTTCTTCCGCATGGCGGCCCAGCGGCTCGGGATTACCCCGGCTTCGATTGGTGGGCGCAGGCATTCGCCTCCCGTGGTTATGCCGTGCTTCAGCCCAATTTCCGCGGCTCGACCGGTTATGGCGCGGCGTTTCAGCACGCTGGTAACGGCCAATGGGGGCGGATCATGCAAAGCGACATTTCCGACGGTCTGGCCGCGCTGGCCAAACAGGGGATCGTCGATCCTAAACGTGCTTGTATCATGGGCGCCAGTTACGGCGGGTTCGCTGCACTCGCCGGAGTCACTCTGCAACATGAGATCTATCGCTGCGCGGTGTCTGTGGCAGGCGTCAGCGATGTTGCCCGTCTGGCGTCAACTAACATTGTGGGAAGTAACTATGACAAGGCAATGAGGCACGCGGTTGAACAGGAATTGGGTGCGCGGCGCGATTTGCGTGCGATCTCGCCTATCAACTTCGCTACCGGGGCGGACGCTCCGATTCTGCTGATCCATGGCAAGGACGACATCGTGGTGCCTTACGATCAGAGCAATGACATGGCGGTTGCGCTCCAGCGCGCCGGCAAGCCTGTCGAACTGGTGACTCTGACGGACGAGGATCACTGGCTTTCGCGCAGCACAACTCGGCAGGAAATGCTGGAAGCGGCCATGCGCTTCATGGAGCAGCACAATCCCGCCGATCCTGTGCGTTAACCTTTAGGGATTGCGCCGCCGCGCGTGCCGGGCGGGGGCTCAAACCCCCGCCACCAACCACTCTCCCAAGTCCCGCTTCGCCCGCGCTGTATAAGCCTCCTTGCGCTCCTTCTTCTTCACGCTGGCGTCCACCGGTGGGAACAGGCCGAAGTTCACGTTCATCGGCTGGTAGCTTTCCGCTTCGGCATCGCCGGTGATGTGGGCGAGCAGCGCGCCCAGCGCGGTGGTGCGCGGGGGTGGGGTCCAGGGGCGGCCGGCGAGTTCGTGCGCGGTCATCAGCCCGGCGAGCAGGCCGACCGAAGCACTTTCGACATAGCCTTCGCAGCCGGTGATCTGCCCGGCGAAGCGGATGTGCGGGCGGCTTTTCAGGCGCAGTTCCCGGTCCAGCAGCGTGGGCGAATTGAGGAAGGTGTTGCGGTGCAGCCCGCCCAGCCGTGCGAATTCCGCGTTTTCCAGGCCGGGAATGGTGCGGAACAGCCGCACCTGTTCGGCGTGCTTCAGCTTGGTCTGGAAGCCCACCATGTTCCACAGCGTGCCCAGCTTGTTGTCCTGCCGCAGCTGCACCACGGCATAGGGCCAGCGCCCGCGCGGAAATTCGGGCGTGGCGCTGTGCGGGTTGTCCAGCCCCACCGGCTTCATCGGCCCGAAACGCAGCGTGTCCTCGCCCCGTTCGGCCATAACCTCGATCGGCATGCAGCCATCGAAATAGGGCGTATCCGCTTCCCATTCCTTGAACGCGGTCTTGTCGCCATCGAGCAGCCCCTGCCGGAACGCGCGGTATTGGTCGCGGTTCATCGGGCAGTTGATGTAGTCCTTGGTCTCGCCCCGGTCCCACCGGCTCGCCATCCAGCACACGTCCATGTCGATGCTGTCGCGGTGGACGATGGGGGCAATGGCATCGAAGAAGGCGAGCGCGTCGGCCCCGGTGGCGCCGCCGATGCTTTCGGCCAGCGCCGGCGCGGTAAGCGGGCCGGTGGCGACGATCACCGGCCCCTGCGCCGGCAGCAGGTCCACCCGTTCGCGCACGATCTCCAGGTTGGGCAGCGCCGCCAGCGCCTGTTCTACCGCCGCCGAAAACACGTCGCGGTCCACGGCGAGCGCCGAGCCGGCGGGCACGCGGGCCTTTTCCGCCGCCGCCATCAGCAGACTGTCGCAGCGGCGCATTTCCTCGTGCAGCAGGCCGACGGCGTTCTTTTCGTGATCGTCCGACCGGAAGCTGTTGGAGCAGACCAGTTCGGCCAGCCCCGTGCCCTGGTGCGCCGCCGTGGTGTCGCCGCCGCCTGGCAGATTGGCGCCGCGCATTTCCGAAAGGCGCACGCGCACGCCGCGCCGGGCAAGCTGCCATGCCGCCTCGCTGCCGGCCATGCCGCCGCCGATGATGTGAACCTGATGCGTCATGCCCCGCGCATTGGCATTGCCTTGCGGCGCGGACAACCCCAAGGTGCGCGGCCATCACGCGGGAAGGACGGTATGACAGGTCGCGCATTGGCCGAGCGGCGGCCCTGGCTGCTCGCCAGCCTGGTTTTCGGCATCAGTTACTGGTTCATCGCCGGCGGGCCGGTGCCGGGGCTGTACCAGATCGCGTGGAAGGGCGCGGGCGTGGGCCTGCTCGCGGTCTATGCCTGGCTGCACCACCCTTCGCGCGGGGCGCACCGGATCGCGCTGGTCATGGCGCTGGGCGCGCTGGGCGACATGGTGCTGGAAGTGGCGTTCACCGCCGGCGCGGCGGCGTTCTTCACGGGCCACCTCGTCGCCATCGCGCTCTACCTGCGGCACGGGCGGGGCAGGGCGGTGCGTCCGCTGGACAAGGGCATCGCGATCGCGCTGGTCGTCGGCGTGCCGGTGCTGGCCTGGCTGCTGCCGACGGATCGGGCGATGGCGATGCAGGTAGGGCTCTATGCCCTGCCGCTGGGCGGGATGGCGGCGGCGGCGTGGCTCAGCGCCTTTCCGCGCGGACGGGTGGGCGCGGGCGCGCTGCTGTTCGTGGCTTCGGACCTGCTGATCTTCGCGCGCATGGGGCCGCTCGCCACCAGCGCGCTGCCGCACCTGCTGATCTGGCCGCTCTATTACTTCGGCCAGTTCCTGATCTGCACCGGCGTGATCGCCACGCTACGCCGCGAAGGGGAGTTCAGCGCGGAGTAGTGCTCCTCTCCACGCCCCGCTCATCTAGCCCCGCTCATCCTGAGCCTGTCGAAGGATGCGCGCCGCCATTGGCCCCGCGCCCCGGCAGTGTGAGTGGCCAAAGATCTCCCCGTGGCCTTCGACAAGCTCAGGCCGAGCGGATGTAGCGGAGTGGGGTAGCAAGTGACCGCTGGCGATGGGCGAAGCGTTTATCCCGCCACCGGCAGGGCGATCGTGCCGTCCGGGTGATGCCGCAGCGGACCATAGGCGATCACCGCGTCCAGCGGCAGGCCGGTGCCGTAAATGTGCGGGAACAATTGCCCCCCGCGCGAAGGTTCCCACTTCACCGCATCGCCCAGCGCGTCCAGATCGACCGTGACGATGTGCAGGTCGGTCTGCCCGGCGAAGTGCTTGCCGATCGTTTCGGCAAGCTGCCCGGCGGTGGAGAGGTGGATATAGCCGTCGGCCAGATCGACCGGCGCACCGGCGAAGCGGCCGCTATCGGCCAGCTCCGCCATCTGCGGCGCGGTCAGCACCTTGTAGGCGACGGCAGGGGTCATGCCTCGGACGGCGCCTCGCCATCGGCCGCACCTTCCGGCACTTCGCCTTCGCTGCCCTCTTCCTCGGCCAGACGCACCGCGCTGACCACATGCTCGTCATCGGCGACGTGGAACAGCCGCACGCCCGCGCTGCCGCGCCCGATCACGCGCAGCGAATCGAGCGGAAGGCGGATCAGCTTGGCCTGATCGGTCACGAGCATCAGCTGGTCGGCCTGCACCGCCGGGAAGCTCGCCACCACCGGGCCGTTGCGGCCGATGTTGTCGATATTGGTGATGCCCTGGCCGCCGCGGCCGGTGCGCCGGTATTCGTAGGCGGACGAAAGCTTGCCATAGCCGTTGGCGCAGACGGTGAGGATGAACTGCTCCTTCTCGGCCAGCTCGGCGTAGCGCTCCGCCGCCATCTGCGGTTCGCCTTCCTTCTCCGCCTTCCACGGGGCGAAGCGGAGATAGTCCTCGCGCTCGTCCTGATCCTTCACGCCGACGCGGTGGAGGATGGACAGCGAGATGACCTCGTCGCCTTCTTTCAGCGACATGCCGCGCACGCCGGTGGACGTGCGGCTCTGGAATTCGCGCACATCGTCCGCCGGGAAGCGGATGGCCTTGCCCTGCCGGCTGGCCAGCAGCACGTCATCGCCTTCGGACAACAGGGCCACGCCGATCAGGCGATCCTCGCTCTCTTCCTCGAACTTCATCGCGTACTTCCCGTTCGACGGGATGTTGGCGAACAGATCCATGGCGTTGCGGCGCACGTTGCCTTTCGCCGTGGCGAACATGACGTGGAGCTTGCTCCATTCGCCTTCGTCCTCGGGCAGCGGCAGCACGGCGGCGATCGTTTCGCCCTGGTCAAGCGCGGGCAGCAGGTTGACCACCGGACGGCCGCGCGTGGCCGGGCCGCCTTCGGGCAGGCGCCACACCTTCAGGCGATAGACCTTGCCGGCGGTGGAGAAAAACAGAACGGGCGTGTGGGTGCTGGTGACGAACATGTTCGCCAC
Organism: Novosphingobium sp. MD-1; assembly: GCF_001014975.1. Taxonomy (GTDB): domain Bacteria; phylum Pseudomonadota; class Alphaproteobacteria; order Sphingomonadales; family Sphingomonadaceae; genus Novosphingobium. Next base: position 46,964 of record NZ_BBXA01000031.1, read on the forward strand.
GGCATCCTCTTCCTTCGTCGCCATGCCGGAGCGGCCCTTGCCACCCCGGTTCTGCGCGCGGAAGGTGGAGAGCGGTGTGCGCTTGATATAGCCATCGAGCGTGATCGTGACGACCATGTCCTCGCGCTCGATCAGGTCCTCGTCCTCGATCCCGTCCGCCGCCGGCGCGATCAGCGACACGCGCGGCGTGGCATAGGCATCGCGCACCTCGATCAGTTCCTGGCGCATCACGCCATAGAGCTTCACGCGGTCGGCCAGGATCGAGAGGAACTCCTCGATCGCCTTGGCCAGCACTTCCAATTCGTCGCCGATTTCGTCGCGGCCGAGCGCGGTCAGGCGGTGCAGGCGCAGATCGAGAATGGCGCGAACCTGCGTTTCCGACAGGCGATAGCTTTCGCCGCCGATGCTGGCATCATCCTCGATCGCTTCGACCAGCCGGATATAGGGCGCGATCTCGCCCATCGGCCATTCGCGGGCGAGCAGCGTTTCGCGCGCCAGCGCGGGATTGGCCGATCCCCGGATGATCCGCACGACTTCGTCGAGATTGGTGACCGCGATGACGAGGCCGAGCAGGATATGCGCCCGGTCCCGCGCCTTGTTCAGTTCGAACTTGGTGCGCCGCGTGATCACTTCCTCGCGGAAGCGAACGAAGGATTCGATGATGTCCTTCAGGCTGAGGATTTCCGGGCGGCCGCCACGGATCGCCAGCATGTTGGCCGGGAAGTTCGATTGCGCGGGCGTGTTGCGCCAGAGCTGGTTCAGCACCACTTCGGGAGTGGCGTCGCGCTTGAGGTCGATGACCACGCGCACGCCTTCGCGGTTGGATTCATCGCGGATGTCCGAGATGCCCTCGATCCGCTTGTCCTTGGCCGCTTCGGCGATCTTCTCGACCAGACCGGACTTGCCGACCTGATACGGGATCGAGGTGAGCACGATCGAGCGGCGGTCGCCCCGGCCTTCCTCGATCTTGTGGCAGGCGCGCATGATGATCGAGCCGCGGCCTTCGTGATAGGCCTTGCGCGCTCCGGCCGCGCCCAGGATCAGCGGCGCGGTTGGGAAGTCCGGCCCGGGAATGATCTCGATCAGTTCGTCGATCGTGATCAGCGGGTTGTCCATGTAGGCAAGGCAGCCGTCGATCACCTCGCCCAGGTTGTGCGGCGGAATGTTGGTCGCCATGCCGACCGCGATGCCGCCCGCGCCGTTGACCAGCAGGTTGGGGAAGCGCGCGGGCAGAACCGAGGGTTCCTGCCGCGACCCATCGTAGTTGTCGGTGAAATCGACGGTATCCTTGTCGAGATCGTCGAGCAGCGAATTGGCCACGCGCGCCAGCCGCGCCTCGGTGTAGCGCATCGAGGCCGGCGGATCGGGGTCCATCGAGCCGAAGTTGCCCTGGCCGTCGATCAGCGGCAGTCGCATCGACCAGTTCTGCGTCATGCGCGCGAGCGCATCATAGATCGCGCTGTCGCCGTGCGGGTGATAGTTGCCCATCACGTCGCCGACGATCTTGGCCGATTTGCGATAGGGCCGCCCGGCGACGAAGCCGCCTTCCTGGCTGGCGAAAAGAATGCGGCGGTGGACCGGCTTCAGGCCGTCGCGCACGTCGGGCAACGCACGGCTGACGATCACGCTCATCGCGTAATCGAGATAGCTGGTCTTCATTTCATCGACGATGTCGATCCGCTGGAATTCGGGTTCCGGCGCGGGGGCAGGGGGATCGATGATGGTGGTGTCGTCGCTCACGTCGGTGGCTATTTCGCTCTGGTTGTGGGAATTGATGACCGGCCCTAGGACAATCGGGCGGGAATGGCCAGCAACGCCGGGAATTTCGGGCCGTTACGGGGGTAGTTTTCCACACATGCGACAGGTTGACCGTGTTGCGGGACGAAGTGCCGTTCAATCGCGGTTCACTGCGCAAAAGGTATCGCCGGAGCGGTTGCAAAGGTCATGATTCCGCGCCACTAGCGGAGCCGGCCACAAGTCAACGAACGCCGGCCGGGGCAGGGTGCAAAAGCGATTTCACAACGCTTGCCTTCGGGTTTCCGGGTCGAACAGGAGAATGCATGATGCGGGTTTCTTTCGGGAAGTTTGCCAAGGGTGGTGCAGCCCGCATGGCGCTGGCGACCGCGCTGGCAACCGGCCTTGTCGCGGGTGGAGCGACGCTGGGCGCGACAGCCGCCGTCGCCAAGGAAAAGGAAGCGGCCAAGGCCGGCGCCTTCTCCAAGGAATTCGTCGCCGTCGCCGGGCCTTTGCAGAAGGCTCTGGGCGATGCGGCCGCCGCCAAGGCGAAGGGCGCTTCGGACGCCGATATCAAGACGCAGCTTGCCGGCGCTCCGGCGCAGCTGGCAGCCGCCGAAGCCGCGATCAAGAACCCCACCGACCGGATGACGGCCGGCCAGTTCGCGGTGAACCTCGGCGGCATGCTGGGCGACATCGGGATGCGCGAGCGCGGCATCAAGAACATGCTCGACAGCGGGCTGGTGCCCGCCGACAAGGTCAGCGAATACCAGTTCTATCTCGGCAACTTCGCCTATACACAGAAGGACTGGCCGGTCGCTGTCGATGCACTGACCAAGGTCGTGCAGGCGAACTACAGCGAGGACACGGCGGCGGAGCTGCTGGCTGATGCCTACGTGCAGCAGGGCAAGTCGGCGGAAGGCCTTCAGGCGCTCAAGCTCGCCGTCGACACGCGCAAGGCCGCCGGTGGCACCGTTCCCGCCGACTGGTTCAAGCGCGCCAACCTGATCGCCTACAAGGCGAAGCTGGGGCCACAGGCGATCGAATGGTCGACGATGATGGTCGCAAACGATCCCTCGCCGATCAACTGGCTGGGAGCCGGCCAGCTGACCCGTGAATTCGGTACGTTCACCAATCAGGAATCGCTCGATCTGGGCCGCCTGATGATGCGTTCGGGGGCGTTCCAGAGCGATCCCAAGTATCTCGAACGCGAATACGTCGAATATATCGAGGCCGCTGACCCGCGTCGTCTGCCGGGCGAAGTTCTGAAGGTAGCGGAAGCCGGCGTCGCCGCCGGCGTGCTGCGCGCGAACGACCAGTTCGTGGCGGACGCGATCTCGCAGGCCAAGGGCCGCATCGCGGCGGACAAGGCCTCGCTGCCCGGCCTGGAGCGCGATGCCCGCGCCGGCGCCGATGGCAAGGGTGCGCTGGCAACGGCCGACGCCTACCTGTCCTATGGCGATGCCGCCAAGGCAGAGGATCTCTACAAGCTGGCGATCCAGAAGGGCAACATCGACAAGGATCGCGCGCTGACCCGCCTGGGCATCGCCCAGTGCGATGAAGGCAAGTACGAGGAAGCCAAGGCCACCTTCGCCCAGATCACCGGTGCCGTCCGCGCGCCGCTGGCCAAGCTGTGGACGGTTTACGCGACCACCAAGGCCGCCAAGTAACCGCTGGCGCCAGATGATATGAAAAAAGGGGGCGGCCACTACGGTGGTCGCCCCCTTTTTTGCGTCCTTCACCCGGACAGGGGTTTACCCGACGGGATGGAAATCGCCGCTGGCTTCATCCAGCAGGTGAAGAACGCCGTCTGAAATCGCGAAGAAGGCGCCGCGCAGGATGAGTTCGCCCCTGGCCTCCTTGCGCTGGATGCACGGGAAGGTGCGCAGATTCTTGAGGCTGGCCTTGACGCCGGCCTGCTCCATCGCACGCTCGGCCGTGCGCCCGGTCGTGCCGTGCGCCTCGGCCACGGGCTCGCGCGCCTCGTCCAGCAGGGCGATCCAGTCGGCGATGAAGCCGCCTTCGCCCGGTTCTGTTCCGCGCAGTTCCTGCGTCAGCGCGGCCTTGCAGCCGCCGCACATGCCGTGGCCCATGACCACGACTTCCTTCACCTTCAGTACCTGCACCGCGAATTCCAGCGCGGCGGACACGCCGTGATGGCCGGGGGAAGTTTCGAACGGCGGCACCATCGCCGCCACGTTGCGCACCACGAACATCTCGCCGGGGTCCGTATCGAAGATCTGCGCGGGATCGACGCGGCTGTCGGAGCAGGCGATGATCATCACGCGGGGCTCCTGCCCTTCGCTCAGCTGCTGCCAGCGTTCGAGGCGAGGCGTCCATCCATGGTCACGGAAACGGCGATAGCCGGCGATGAGCTTGTCCAGCTCTGGCGATGAATCGTCTGACATGATGAAGGCTAATGCGCGGGTCGATTGCCACTTTCAAGTGCCCGAAGATGCGCCTATCTGGACGCCATGAACGATCTAGCCTCATCGCCTCGCCCGGAACGCCAGCGTAAGCCGGACTGGATCCGCGTGAAAGCGCCGACCAGCCGCGGTTACGGCGAAACGCGCCAGCTGATGCGCGACCTTCGGCTGAACACCGTTTGCGAGGAAGCGGCCTGTCCGAACATCGGCGAATGCTGGACCAAGAAGCACGCGACCGTGATGATCCTGGGCGACGTCTGCACGCGCGCCTGCGCGTTCTGCAACGTCAAGACGGGCATGCCGCGGGCCGTCGATCCGCTTGAGCCGGATCACGTGGCCGAAGCGGCCGCGAAGATGGGGCTGGAACATATCGTCATCACCTCGGTCGATCGCGACGACCTGCCCGATGGCGGCGCTTCGCAGTTCGTCAAGGTGATCGAGGCGCTGCGTCGCGCCACGCCGAAGACGACCATCGAAATCCTGACGCCCGATTTCCGCAACAAGATGGAAAGCGCGGTGGAATCGATCGTCGCGGCCGGGCCGGACGTGTACAACCACAACCTTGAAACCGTGCCCCGGCTCTATCCCACGATCCGGCCCGGCGCCCGTTATTACGCTTCGCTGCGTCTGCTGGAGCACGTGAAGCGGCTCGATCCGCGCATCTTCACCAAGTCGGGCATCATGCTGGGGCTGGGCGAGGAGCGCCTCGAGGTCCATCAGGTGATGGACGACATGCGTTCGGCGCAGATCGACTTCCTGACGATGGGGCAGTACCTCCAGCCCACTCCCCGCCATGCCAGCGTGGCCGAGTTCGTGACGCCCAAGGCATTCGAGGCCTATGGCGCGATCGCGCGGGCCAAGGGCTTCCTGCAGGTCGCCGCCAGTCCGCTGACCCGGTCCAGCTATCACGCCGGTGACGATTTCCGCGAAATGCGCGCCACCCGTGAAGCGCAATTGGCGAAGGCCGCGCAGAAGGCCGCAGCGCAGGGCTGATCGGGCGTGCCGCATATCGCCGAGAAGCGGCGCCTGCCCTGGTCGCCCGAACAGATGTTCGATCTGGTGGCGGACGTGCGCCGCTATCCCGAATTCCTGCCATGGGTCGTCGCCACGCGCATCCGTTCGGAAAACGAGTCGGAAATGATCGCGGACATGCTGGTGGGCTTCAGCGCGCTGAAGGAGAAGTTCACCTCGCGCGTGCGGTTCGATCGGCCGCGGGGAATCGTCGTCGAATACCTCGACGGCCCGTTGCGCAAGCTGGAGAACAACTGGGCCTTCGCGCCGGATGGGGAAGGGGGCTGCATCGTCGATTTCCAGGTCGACTTCGCGTTCCGCAACGTCATTTTCGAAAAGCTTGCCGGGCAGTACCTCGACAGCGCCTTCCGCAAGATGGTGGCCGCGTTCGAGACGCGGGCGGAAGCGCTTTACGGCAGCAGCAGGTCCAGCGCGACCAGCGTTGCCTGACGGCGCACGTTCGCGCGCGTCTTCGCGTCCTCGAAGAACTTCATCTCGGCATTGACCGCTTCCGGGTCCTCGCCGCGTTCGGCCTTGGCGAAAACGACCGTCCCCACCGGCTTCTGCGGCGATCCCCCGTCCGGCCCGGCAACGCCGGTGATCGCCACCGCCACGTCCGCGCCGGAATGCTTGAGCGCTCCCTGTGCCATCGACCAGGCCACGGCGACCGAGACCGCGCCGAACGTGTCGATCACGTCCATGGCCACGCCCAGCATCTCGTTCTTGGCTTCGTTGGAATAGGTCACGAAACCGCGATCGAGCACGGCCGAACTGCCGGCGATTTCGGTCAGCGCGGCAGCGACTAGCCCGCCGGTGCAGCTTTCGGCCACGGCCACCTTGCGGCCCGCAGCCAGATTGGTCTCGATCACGCGGCGCGCCAGATCGGCGATGTCGGCGGGAAGCAGATTGTCCATGAAATCAGGCTTTCGGTGTCAATTCTGCGCGGGGCAGATCAACAGCTTGGGAGTCTTGCCGGGCTTGGGCTTGTCCGCGACAGACAGGATGAAGGTGATCAGTTCGGCGGTGTTTTCCGGCGGCAGCGGCGCCAGCAGGCGGGCACCGCGTTCGATGGCGACGCATTGATCCGGCTTGATCCCGCTGCCGACCAACTGGCCGACCATGCCTTCCGCAAAGGGCTGAAGCGCCTCGTCAGGCATCTTGGCGAGAAGATCGCGCGTCTGGGCATCGCCCTTGTCCCCACCCAGCTTGAACAGGGCGGCTTTGGCCGTGGGCCAGGCGGCGGCCTTGCCCGCCGCATAGCGGGCCACAAGCGACCGGCCCTGCGTGGCGAAATAGCCGTTGGGGGAAAGCTGAGGCTGGCAGGTGGTGATCGCGCTGTTCATCACGGTCGGCAGCGCGAACGTGACAAGGCCCGTCACTTCCCGTTCGGTCAGGCAATTCTGCGCCAGAGCGGCCTGCGACTGGAGAACAAGCGCGGCACCCGCGACCAGCGTCGCGGCGATTCTGGTGGAAGAACTGACAGGACGCATGGCGTTTCCTTTCACTGGACCGGAACGACGGTGGCGACGGCTTGTGCGGCGATGCCTTCACCCCGTCCGGTCATGCCAAGCCGTTCGGTGGTCGTGGCCTTCACGCTCACCCGGCCAATGTCAATTGCAAGAATCTCCGCCAGCCTTGCGCGCATCGTCGCCTTGTGCGGGCCGATTTTGGGGGCCTCGCAGATGATCGTGACGTCAACATGCGCGATGGCGTGGCCGGATTGCGCGACAAGCTCGGCCGCGTGCGCCAGGAACCGGTCGGAAGAGGCGCCTTTCCAGCGGGCATCGGACGGCGGAAAATGGTCGCCGATGTCGCCGGCGGCGATGCTGCCAAGCAGCGCATCCACCAGCGCATGGATCGCCACATCGGCATCGCTGTGCCCGGACAGGCCGTGGGTGTGATCGATGCGCAGCCCGCATAGCCACAGTTCCTCGCCGGGGACGAGGCGATGGACGTCAAAGCCCGATCCGGTGCGGGGAAAAGGAATCGTCACCGCGTTCTCCTGAAGGTCACTCTCTCGCAGGTCACTGGCGAATGTGACCTTGCGCAGCCTTTCCTCACCCTGAACCAGCGCGACCGCGTGCCCGGCGGCGACGGCGACCTGCGCGTCATCACCCGCTTCGGCTTCGCCCTGCCAGGCACGGTGCGCGGCTAGGATCACCGGATAGCGGAACGCCTGGGGCGTCTGCACTCTATAAAGCCCTTCGCGCCGCGCCGGTTCCAGCATCATGCCGTCTCCGCCGCGCACGAGGCTGTCGACGACAGGAAGGACCGGAATGGCCGCTTCGTGCCGGGTCAGCGCTTCCACCAGCGCCGCGATCACGCTTTCCGGCAGATCGGGCCGGGCTGCATCGTGGATCAGCACCAGGTCGGGGGCGTCGGCTTCGAGCGCTTCCAGCGCGGCGCGCACCGAAAGCTGGCGTGTGGCGCCACCCGCCACAAGGCGGACATCGGAAATCCCGGCGAGCGACTCCTCGGCGGTTGCGCGCCAGTTCTCCGGAATGGCGACGACGATGGGAGCGATGCCTGCGTCCGCCATCCGCTTCACCGAATGGCGGACAAGCGGTGCGCCGCGCCACTGGGCGAACTGCTTGGGGACGGAGCCACCGGCGCGCAGACCTTGGCCAGCCGCGACGACAACGGCCGCGACTCGCTTGCCGGCCGGATCGGGAAACGTGTGGTTCATGCGGGCGCGCCTCTATCAGCCTTGCCGTGCGCCCCGCAATGGACTAAGCGCTGCCTGTTTTTTAGGCAGATTTGTACATACGATGAGCACGCTCCCGCATCCTCCGCGCCTCGCACCGCTTCAGGTCGGGCCGGTGCGTATCGATTGTCCGGTGATCCTCGCCCCGATGACCGGGGTTACGGACATGCCCTTTCGCACGCTCGTGCGGCGCTTCGGATCGGGCCTTAACGTTACCGAGATGATCGCCAGCCCGGCGATGATCCGCGAGACCCGCCAATCGCTTCAGAAGGCCGCCTGGGATGCCGTGGAGGAGCCGGTTTCGCTCCAGCTGGCCGGTTGCAACCCGGTCGAGATGGCGGAAGCGGCGAAACTGAACGCCGATCGTGGCGCCGCGATCATCGACATCAACATGGGCTGCCCGGTGAAGAAGGTGGTCAACGGCGATGCCGGATCGGCTCTGATGCGCGATCTGCCGCTGGCCGCTTCGCTGATAGAGGCGACGGTGAAGGCGGTGGACGTGCCCGTTACCGTCAAGATGCGCATGGGCTGGGATCACAACGCGCTGAACGCGCCCGAACTGGCCCGGATCGCCGAGGATCTCGGCGCCAAGCTGATCACCGTTCACGGCCGCACGCGCAACCAGATGTACAAGGGCAGCGCGGACTGGGCCTTTGTGCGCAAGGTCAAAGAAGCGGTATCGCTGCCGGTCATCGTCAACGGCGACATCTGCGGCATCGAGGACGTGGCCACCGCGCTGGAACAGAGCGGCGCCGATGGCGTGATGATCGGGCGCGGCGCCTATGGCAAGCCGTGGCTGCTGGGGCAGATGATGCACTGGCTCCAGACCGGCCAGTTGCGGGCCGATCCATCGATCGACGAACAGTATCGGCTGATCGTGGAACACTACCAGGCCATGCTCGAGCACTACGGCGCGGAAACCGGCGTGAAAATGGCGCGCAAGCATCTTGGCTGGTACACCAAGGGGCTGCCCGGATCGGCCGAATTCCGCAACCGGGTGAACTTCATCGATGACCCGCGCGAAGTGCTCGATAGCCTGGCACGCTTCTACGCGCCCGCGGAGCATCGCGCGGCGGCATGACCGGGGCGGCGGACTGGCGCCTGCCCGACGCGGCCAGGCCGGATGCCAAGCGCCTGATCGGCAGCATGCCGATGGCGGTTCTGCTGATCGCGCCCGACCTGTCGATCGTCTCCGCCAACCCGGCCGCCGAACAGTTGACGGGGCAGGGAGCGAGCCGCCTCGTGGGGCGCCGCGTGTCGAGCCTGTTCGAGTTCGACGAACCACTGATCATGAACCGTCTCACGGAAGGCGAGGCGCAGCTTTCCGCGCGCGACGCGCAAGTTCGGATCAACAACCAGCCCGCGCGCAGGCTTGACGTCATGACCGCGCCGGTGGCGCATACCCCGGGCTGGCAATTGCTCGTGCTGCACGAACCCATCGGGGTCGAGGCGCTGGGCGGCAGCGTGGGCGGGGCAAGCGATCAGGGCGGGGTAACGCTGCGCGCGCCCGAAGTCTTGGCGCACGAGATCAAGAATCCGCTCGCGGGAATCAGGGGGGCGGCCCAGCTTCTCAATCGCAAACTGGAAGGAAGCGACCGGGCGCTGACGGAATTGATCACCTCGGAAGTCGACCGCATTGCGAAACTGATCGACCAGATGCAGTCGCTTTCTCGGCGCAGCCAGGAACCGGCGGTGCCGTGCAATCTGCATGAAGCGGTGCGGCGCGCGCAGGCGGTTATCGCGGCAAGCGACCCGGGCCGGGTGGTGATCGAAGAGGAGTTCGACCCGTCGCTGCCGCCGATCATGGCCAATCCCGACGCTCTGGTGCAGGTCCTGCTGAATCTTCTGACCAACGCGCGTGAGGCGTGCGAAGGGCAGACGGACCGCCGCATCGCGGTGCGCACGCGCTTCGCCAGCGGTATCCAGTTGCACACGGGGCCGGAAGGCAAACCCTTGCGCCTGCCGATCGAACTTCGCGTGAGCGATAACGGGCCTGGCATAGACCCCGCGCTGCGCGACCATATTTTCGAGCCGTTCGTCACCGCCAAGAAGCAGGGGCAGGGGCTGGGACTGGCGCTGGTGCAGAAGCTGGTGCGTGAAATGAACGGGCGGATCAGCCATGATCGGGACGAGGCACGGGGCTGGACGCATTTCCGCCTGCATCTGCCGGTGGCGGGAACGGTGAGAGGACAGGCATGAAGAAGTACGTCCTGCTGGTGGAGGACGACGCCTCGATCGCCCTGGTCATCACCGCGGCGCTGGAAGCGGAGGGCTTCCTCGTCGACCGCTGCGACAGCATCGCCGAACGCGACCGGCTGCTGGCCGGCCAGCGCTATGGGCTGATGCTGACCGACGTGATGCTGACCGATGGCGACGGCATCGAAACGCTGGGACGCGTGCGGCAGGGCTATCCGCGGCTGCCGATCATCATCCTGTCCGCCCAGAACACGCTGGATACCGCCGTGCGTGCCAGTGATACCGGCGCCTTCGAATATTTCCCGAAGCCTTTCGATCTTGAGGAACTTGTCCGCACCGTGCGCCAGGCTTTTGCCTCGGCGGCGACCACGGAAACCGAGAACGAGCACGAAGACGTGCCACAGGCGCTGCCGCTGGTCGGGCGCAGCCAGGCCATGCAGGCGGTCTATCGCATGATCACGCGCGTCCTGCGCAACGATCTTACCGTCCTGATCCTGGGTGAGTCCGGAACGGGCAAGGAACTGGTCGCCGAAGCGGTCCATCAACTTGGCAATCGCTCCGCCGGGCCGTTCGTGGCGGTGAACACCGCGGCCATTCCCGGAGAACTGATCGAAAGCGAACTGTTCGGCCACGAAAAAGGCGCGTTCACAGGCGCGGTGGCGCGCCATGTCGGCAAGTTCGAGCAGGCGAGCGGCGGCACGCTGTTCCTCGACGAAATCGGCGACATGCCGATGCAGGCGCAGACCAGGTTGCTGCGCGCGCTCCAGTCCGGGCGGATCCGCCGCGTCGGCGGGCGTGACGAAATCACGCTGGATTGCCGTATCATCGCGGCCACCAACAAGGATCTGCTGCCGATGATCGCGGCCGGGCAGTTCCGCGAAGATCTGTACTACCGCCTTGCGGTCGTGCCGATCGAATTGCCCCCCTTGCGCGATCGGGCGGACGATATCGAGGCGTTGTCGCGGCATTTCCTGTTCCAGGCCGCGTCCGAAGGGCTGCCGCGCCGCCAGCTTTCGCCCGGCGGCGTGGCCTTGCTCGCCCAGCAACCGTGGCGCGGCAACGTGCGTGAACTGCGCAACTTCATCTATCGCCTCGCGCTGCTGGCGCGCGACGAAGTGATTGACGCCAGCGCGATCGAGCCCCTGCTGATCCAGGACGGTCCGGCATCCCCTCGGCCAGTCGAAGACATCGGCGCGCACGCCACGGCCAGCGGCGGCACGACGGGTGAGGGCGGGGCGACCGATTTCGCCTCCGCGCTGGCGCACTGGTTGGAGCAGGCGCGTCCCGCAGCTGGTGCTCTCTATGATGAGGCGCTGGCCGCCTTCGAAAAGCCGCTGTTCCTTCATGCCTTGTCGCAGACCGGCGGAAACCAGCTGCGCGCGGCCCACTTGCTGGGGATCAATCGCAACACCTTGCGCAAACGTCTGGCCGAACTGGGCATCCATCCCGACGAGGCGATCCAGCGCGTCTGATTTCCGGATCGTTCCACTTCCGGCCGAACGGCAGAATTTACTTGCGCTTGTGCAACAGCGGTGTTGTATATGAGCAACTATGGTTGGTGAAGGCAAAGCTGGCGTGAACCGCTCGCCGCGCTGGTGGCGGCGCTTGCTGATCGGCCTGCGGCGCGCCAACGTGTTCTTTCTGTTGGAACTCGTCGCCACGACCGCGCTTGTCGCCATGCTGGCGGTAAGCTGGATGGCGGTCAGCGCCAATACTGCCAGCAACCAGTTGCTGCCTTCGCGGCTGACGTCCACGCTGCTGATCGGCACGCTGGTTCCGGCCATGGCGCTGATCGTGCTTGTGGGCCGGCGGATCGCGCTGCGCCGTGCCAAACAGAGTGGTCTGGGCGCCAGTGGGCGCCTGCACGTCCGCCTTGTCTGGCTGTTTTCGCTGATCGCCGCGATCCCGACCCTGCTGGTGGTGATCTTCGCCTCGCTGCTGTTCCAGTCGGGCGTGGAGTTCTGGTTTTCCGACAACTCGCGCGGAATGCTGGAGAACGCCAACAGTCTGGCGCGCGGATACTACGCGGACAAGCTGCGCGATGTCGGCAACGAAAGCGTAGCCATGGCCAGCGATATGCGCGCCTATCTGAACCAGACGCCGATCACCAGCCAGGACTTTGCCGAGGGGTATTCGTGGCAGGTGATAAGCCGCAAGCTGAACGAATCCGCGCTGATCGAAAAGGGACCGGACGGCAATTTGCGCACCGCCGCCATTGTCGATCCCAACAGCGACGAGAGCCGCGAGCGGATCACGCCCGACGATATGAAACGGCTCAATGCGGGCGAAGCCGTGGTGGTCAAGGCTTCCGCCCAGCGGATCGAGGCGATCTCCACGGTCGATCCCGTGCGGGGCATTTATCTTTATGTCGCGCGCAATTCCGATACCTTGGCGCTCAACCAATGGGCGCGCGCGCAGAGCGTGCTCAAGGCCTATGACATTCTCAGCGGCCGCGCGCGCGCGCTGCAGTTGCGATTCAACCTCGCGCTGCTCACGATCAGCCTGGCGCTCGTGGGGCTGGCGGTGTGGGTGGCGCTGCGCTTCGCCGACCGGCAGGTTTCTCCGCTGGTGGAACTGGTGTCCGCCGCGCGGACGGTGGGTAGCGGCAATTTCTCCATGCGCGTGGCGCATCGCGGTGGCACCGACGAAATCGCGCTGCTTGCGCGCGCGTTCAACCGCATGACCGCGCAACTTGAAGGACAGACGCAGGCGCTGGTCAGCGCCAACAGCCAGCTCGAGGTGCGCCGCGCCTTCATCGAGGCGGTGCTGGAATCAATTACCGCCGGCATTATTTCGGTCGGACCTGACGGGACCATCCAGCTCGTGAACAGTTCGGCGCAAAAGCTCCTGCAGGCGGCGGGCGCGCCCGATCTGCTCGGCCGCCCGCTGGACCGGATCGCCCCGCAGTTCTCCCAGCTTGCCGCCAGCGGCCAGCACGGTGGCATCGTTCAGTATGCCAAGGGCGGCGATCTGCTGACGCTGGCAGTGAAAATCACCGCCGATCGCAACGGCCACGTCATCACCTTCGAGGACATCACCCGCCAGTTGCTGGACCAGCGGCGCGCGGCCTGGTCCGACGTGGCGCGCCGGATCGCGCACGAGATCAAGAACCCGCTGACGCCGATCCAGCTTGCCACCGAACGCCTGCGCCGCCGCTATGGAAGGCAAATCACCACCGACCCGGAGCTGTTCGAGGAACTGACCAGCACCATCATCCGGCAAGTGGGCGATCTGCGGAAGATGGTCGACGAATTCTCGTCGTTCGCGCGGTTGCCCAAGCCCGTGTTCAGGGCCGAGGATGCGAGCGATCTCGTGCGGCAGGCGCTGTTCCTTCAGGAAGTGGCGCATACCGAGATCACCTATAGCTTCAGTTCCGACGGGGATTCGGCCGCTATCCAGTGCGATCGGCACCAGTTCGGCCAGGCGATGACCAACGTGCTCAAGAACGCGGCGGAAGCGATCGACAGCCGGGCGCGCAAGGAGGATGTCGATTTCAGGGGGCGCATCGCCGTGCACCTGGCCAGCACCGATACCGCCGTTACCGTCACCGTCACCGACAACGGGATCGGCCTTCCGGCGGAGCGCGAGCGCATCCTGGAACCGTATATGACCACGCGCGAGAAGGGCACCGGTCTGGGGCTCGCCATCGTGAACAAGATCGTCGAGGAACACGGCGGGGAAATGACGTTCTCATCGGCGGATGAAGGTGGCACGTGCGTCTCCATGCGCTTCGCGCGCGAGCCGCAATCCGAAGCGGCGGCGGCACCGGAACCACCTGGCGTCGTCACGGTCTCCTGAACCGGCGCGTGAAATCAAGATTTACGGAACCTGCTCGATTTACGGAACCCGCACATGGCACTCGATATCCTGATCGTTGACGATGAACGCGATATTCGCGAACTCGTCGCGGGCGTCCTCAGCGACGAAGGCTATGGCTGCCGTCTTGCCGCCGACAGCACCGCCGCGCTGGCGGCGATCGACGAGCGCCGGCCCAGCCTCGTCCTGCTCGACGTATGGCTTCACGGCAGCCCGATGGACGGGCTGGAAGTGCTGGACGAGATCAAGAAGCGCGAGCCGGAACTGCCGGTGATCATCTTTTCCGGTCATGGCGGCATCGATACCGCGGTATCCGCGATCAGCCGCGGCGCGATGGACTTCATCGAAAAGCCGTTCGAGGCGGAACGCCTGTTGTTGCTGGTCGAGCGCGCCACCGAGACCGAAAGACTCCGTCGCGAGAACGCGCGGCTGCGCAGCGGCTTTGCCACCGCTGACGAGTTCACCGGCAACAGTTCCTCGATCAATGCGGTGCGCGCCACGCTGAAGCGCGTGGCCAACACCGGCAGCCGCCTGCTGATTTCAGGCCCGGCGGGATCGGGCAAGGAAGTGGCCGCGCGCCTTCTTCACAGCTGGAGCCCGCGCGCGCAAAGCGCGTTCGTCACGGTCAATTCCGCCCGGATCACGCCCGAACGGTTCGAACAGGAACTGTTCGGGGAAGAAGCCGATGGCAAGCTGGTTCGGGCCGGGCTGCTCGAAATGGCCGATGGTGGCACGCTGTTTCTCGATGAAGTCGCGGACATGCCGCCTTCCAGCCAGGCGCGCATCCTGCGCGTGCTGACGGAACAATCGTTCGTGCGCGTGGGCGGGCATCGCCAGATCCGCGTGGACGTGCGCGTGGTCTCGTCGTCGTCACGTCCGCTGGAAAAGGAAATCGCCGAACGACGCTTTCGCGAGGACCTTTACTACCGGCTCAATGTCGTGCCGGTGACGATTCCCTCGCTGGCGGAACGGCGCGACGATATTCCCGCGCTGGTGGACCATTTCTTCACCCGCTACGCCACCGAGCAGGGAATTACCCCGCCGGCCATATCGCCAGAGGCCATGGCCGCGCTGCAAAGCCACGACTGGCCCGGCAACGTGCGCGAACTGCGCAATGTCGTGGAACGGACCGTCATCCTGGCACCGCGCGACCGGTTGGGACGGATCGATTCCGACATGCTGCCGTCCGAAATCGTCAGCGGCCGCCTGGGGGCGGAAGCGGGTACGCCGGCGCTGATGGGCGTGCCGCTGCGCGAAGCGCGCGAGAACTTCGAGCGGGAATATCTCAAGGTCCAGATCCGGCGCTTTTCGGGCAATATCTCGAAAACCGCGAACTTCATCGGCATGGAGCGCTCGGCGCTGCACCGCAAGCTCAAGCTGCTGGGCATGGTCGACCGGCGCGAAGACGAAATCGACGACTGATTTCCGACGGCGAGGGGGCAATTGCGTTTTCTGTCGGAACTCTTGCGCATTTTCCAAGTTTACGCGCAAGGGTTCCCGCAATAAGAGAGTCATCGAAACCGGCTTGAACGGGTTCCGGCGACGGAGCTTCGAACACGCCAGATCGCGACGCCACAAAGGGCGCGCCAATACGAAGGAGTCACAAGAATGACCGGCAAGACACTTTCCGCACGTCCGCGCGCCAAGGCCGAAGCGGCTCCCGCGGCCGAAACGGCCCCCGCACCCCAGTCCGGCGCGCCGGCAGGCGGGGCCAAGGGCCAGAACCTTCAGGACCTTTTCCTGAACCACCTGCGCAAGAACAAGATCCCCGTCACCATGTTCCTGGTGAAGGGCGTGAAGCTGCAGGGCATCGTGACGTGGTTCGACAATTTCTCCATCCTGCTCCGCCGGGATGGGCAATCGCAGCTTGTCTACAAGCACGCGATTTCCACGATCATGCCGGGTCAGCAGCTTTCCGTGGCGCACTTCCAGGGCGCGAATGACGAAGGCGGCCGCAAGCGGCTGTTGCAGGAAGTGTTCCTGTCGAGCGTGCGCGATGCCGGCGTGCAGGTGACGATGTTCCTCGTCAACGGCGTGATGCTGCAGGGCAAGGTCGCGGCCTATGACCTGTTCTGCATGCTGCTGGAGCGCGAAGGCTACGTCCAGCTTGCCTACAAGCACGCGGTTTCCACCATCCAGCCCGCAGGCCATGTCGACCTGACCGGCGATTGGGACGGCGAAAGCGCCTGACCCGGTGGCTTCGGACGCGTCCTGATGAGTTCGTTCGAGTTCGGGAACCGCTCCGAAGAACAGCGCAATGAAGTGGCCCGCGGCGCCCGCGCGCTTGTCGTCCTGCCGGATATCCGGCAGCGCGGCGGCGGGCTGGGCGACGATACCGAGGCGCGCCTGGAAGAAGGGAAGGGGCTGGCCCTCGCGATCGGAATCGAGGTGGTCGACGCTTTCGTCCTGCCGATCCGCGCGGTGCGTCCCGCCACCCTGTTCGGCGAAGGGCAAGTGGAACGGATGGCGGTTGCCGCCAACCAGTCCGATGCCGAACTCGTCATCGTCGATGGCGCGCTTTCGGCGATCCAGCAGCGCAATCTCGAAGACAAGCTCAAGCGCAAGGTCATCGACCGCACCGGCCTGATCCTCGAGATCTTCGGCGAGCGTGCGGCGACTGCCGAAGGGCGCTTGCAGGTCGAACTCGCCCATCTCGATTACCAGGCGGGGCGGCTCGTGCGCAGCTGGACCCACCTTGAACGCCAGCGCGGCGGCTTCGGCTTCCTGGGCGGTCCGGGCGAGACCCAGATCGAGGCCGACCGGCGCCTGATCCGCAACCGCATGGCGCGCATCCGCCGCGAACTGGAGCAGGTCCGCCGCACGCGCGGGCTCCACCGTGACCGGCGCCAGCGCGCGCCCTGGCCGATCATCGCGCTGGTCGGCTACACCAACGCGGGCAAGTCCACGCTGTTCAACCGCCTGACCGGCGCCGGCGTCATGGCCGAAGACCTGCTGTTCGCCACGCTGGACCCCACGATGCGGGCGATCCGCCTGCCGGGCGTTGAAAAGGCGATCCTTTCCGATACCGTGGGTTTCATTTCCGATCTGCCGACCCAGCTTATCGCCGCTTTCCGCGCCACGCTGGAGGAAGTGACGGCGGCGGACGTCATCGTCCATGTCCGCGATATCGCCAACCCGGCCACGTCCGCGCAGAAGAAGCAGGTCGAGGAAGTCCTCGCCGATCTCGGCGTGATCGGGGAGGAGGGGGCCACCATTCCGATCATCGAGGCGTGGAACAAGTGGGACCTGCTCCCGGCCGACGAGCGCGCGATGCGGCTGGACCTGATCGCGGCCGACGTGCCAGACCGTCCGGTCGTGCCGATTTCCGCGATGACGGGCGAGGGTGTGGACGACCTGCTTGCGAGCCTGGGCACGATGCTGACCGGCGGCGCGACCGAGCTGGAACTCTCGATCCCGATGGGCGACGGCCAGAAGCTGGCGTGGCTCCATGCGCATGGCGAGGTTCTGTCGGAACGTGAAGTCGAAAGCGCAACCGGCGAACCGCAGGTGCGCCTGAAAGTGCGGCTGACGCCGCGCGAACTAGGGCGCTTCAACAGCCTCTGACGCCTTGACCGCCTGCCACAGCGCTTCCTGTTCATCCAGCGTCAGATCGGCAAAGCGCCCCCCCGCCATGGCTTCCATCGCCCGGAAGCGCCGCTCGAACTTTGCGTTGGCGGCCCGCAGCGCGTCTTCGGGCGCAATGCCGTGGCTTCTGACCACGTTGACGGCGGCGAACAGCAAATCCCCCGCTTCTTCCAGCCGTTCCGCATCGTTCCGCGCGGCTTCCAGTTCAGCGGCTTCCTCGGCCAGCTTGACTGCCGGCCCGACGGTGTCGGGCCAGTCGAAGCCTTGCCGCGCGGCCCGTTTCTGGAGCTTTTCCGCACGCATCAGCGCGGGCAGGGCAACGGCCACGCCGTCCATGGCGCTTTGTTCGCCCTTGGCGGCCCGTTCGCCCGCCTTGAGCGCTTCCCACCGGTCCTCGCGGGACTGGTCCGGATCGCCGTCCCCAGTGCTGGCATCGCCGAAGATATGCGGATGCCGTTTCTCCATCTTGTCCGAAATCGCGTTGGCGACGTCGGCGAAGGCGAACAGGCCGGCTTCCTCGGCCATGCGGCTGTGGAACACCACCTGGAACAGCAGATCGCCCAGTTCCTCGCGCAGCGCCGCCATGTCGCCGCGCGTGATCGCATCGGCCACTTCGTAGGCTTCCTCGATCGTGTAGGGGAAGATGGTGGCGAAAGTCTGCGCCCGGTCCCATTCGCACCCCGATTGCGGATCGCGCAACCGCGCCATGATCGCCAGAATGCGGGATATCGCGTCGGCGGGCAGGGGAGTGGATGCTGGCGTTGTCACGGGGAATCGTCCTGGCCGGGGAAGGGCAGTTTGTTCCCTATGCCAGCGCAACGGCGATGTCACCGGCGGCGCATCGATCATCGGATCTGGGGCGGAATGGAGCATTCTCGCCCACCGCTCCCTTGATCCGATCCGGCGCATGTGAAACCGTCGGGGAGCACTTCGGGAAAGGACGTTCGACCATGGCGGAACACGATCAGCAGCGGCGTATGGTTCTGGCGGGCATGGCGTCCATGGCCGTGGCACCCCTGTTCGGCGCAACCGCGCAGGCGCAGGTCCTCGGCAGCGGCCTGACCGGCATTCTCGGCAATGCCTCGGACAGCGCGCTCGACAAGCTGGCTCAGCCCGGCGCGTTCTACAACGATAGCGCGGTGCGCATCCTGCTGCCGCTGGTGGGCAATGCCGGCGGACTGGGCGGTGCGCTGGGATCGGTGTTGGGCGCCGGCGACCGGCTGGGGCTGACGGACGGCATCACCCGCAAGCTCAATGATGCGGCGGGCCTTGCCGCCAAGGAAGCCAAGCCGATCTTCCGCGCCGCGATCAGCCGCCTGTCGCTGAACGACGTTCCCGGCATCGTTTCGCAGAACGACGGGGCCAGCCAGTATCTGCGGCGCAGCGCCGGTGCCGAGCTGACCGGCAAGATGCGCCCGCTGATCAACGCCGCGCTCGGCAAGGTCGGCGCGTTCAACCAGCTCGATAGCCTGTCGCGCCGCTCCAGCCTGATTTCGGCCGCCGGCATCACGCGCGACAAGCTTGGCAATTCGGTGACCGATCAGGCGCTGAACGGCATCTTCAAGTACATCGGCAGCGAGGAAGGCCGGCTGCGCGCCAATCCCGCCGGAACCGCCGGTTCCTTGCTCAAGGGCATTCTCGGAAACTGAGGCACCGGGGGAAGCGATCGGCATCCCCCATCATATCGCCTCATTAAGTGCGATAATAAGTATTATGTAAATTGACGTCGAAGCAGAAGGGCGCTCCGATCACCTCAACCGGCTGAACGCGAGCGCCGCTACAGCGATGATGGCAACCCACGCCAAGGCCATCCAGGCTTTCGTTCCCAGCGGCAATCGTGTCAGCCGACGATTGGAAAGCACCAGGACCAGCGCGGCAAGGATTCCGATAATGCTGATCCATTGATCGGTCACGGTGGCGATCCTTCGGCCTTAGAGTTCGATCTCCATCCCGTCATAACCGGGATCGACATGCGGCGGCGTCTCGTCGCAAAGCGTACGGTAATCCATGCTCTTGTCGAGATGCGTCAGGACGGCGCGCCCGGCGCGGCACGCCTCGACCAGCTCGAGCGCCATGGCCAGATGCGCGTGCGTGGGATGCGGCTGCCGGCGCAAGGCATCGACAACCAGCACGTCCACCCGATCGAACAGCGCCACCATATCCGCATTTATCTCGCTGAAATCTGTTGCGTAACCTATTGATTTTCCGTCTTGATCGAAGCGAAACGCGGTGGATTGCGCGGGGCCGTGCGGCATCTGGCAATGGCTGATGCCGATGCCGGCGATCATGCGCACGCGGTCGAGATTATCGAGATTGCAAATCGTGTGATAGCCGTGCTGGCCGGCAAAGACATAGCCGAAGCGCTGGCGCAGGCGGCGGACCGTTTCTTCGGCTGCATAGCCCGGCAAAGGCCCGCCACGCCCCATGCGCAGCGGTCGCAGATCATCGATGCCATGCGTGTGATCGGCGTGATCGTGCGTCCACAACACGCCGTCGAGCCGGTCAATTCCGGTGGCCAGCAATTGCTGGCGCAAGTCCGTCGGCGTATCGACCAGCAGGCGCGAACCATCGGCGCCTTCCACCACGATCGCCACGCGCGTTCGGCGGTTGCGCGGCTCCTCCGGATCGCATGCGCCCCAGTCGTTGCCGATGCGCGGAACGCCGGTCGACGTGCCGGACCCCAGGACAGTCAGCTTCACGCGGCGGCTTTCACAGGCTGGCCTTGCGGAACAGCCGAAAGAAGTTTTCCCCGGTCACCTCGGCCAGACGCTCGCTGCTGATGCCGCGCAACCCGGCCACGAACGCGCACGTGTCGGACACGAACGCCGGCTCGCAAGTCTTGCCGCGATGCGGCACAGGAGCCAGAAACGGAGCGTCGGTCTCGACCAGCAGGCGGTCTTCAGGCAGTTCCGCCGCAATCGCCTGCAAGTCCTTGGCGTTCTTGAACGTCACGATGCCGGAAAGCGAAATCGTCAGGCCAAGGTCCAGCGCGGTCCGGGCCAGATCGGCCGACGCGGTGAAGCAATGGATCAGCGCGGGGAAGGTCCCCTTCCCCATTTCCTCGGTCAGGATGCGGGCGGTATCCTCCTCGGCATCGCGGGTGTGGATGATCAGCGGCAGCCCGGTTTCGCGCGCCACGCGAATATGCGCCCGGAACAGGTCCTGCTGCACGGCGCGATCCGAATGATCATAGAAGTAGTCCAGCCCGGTTTCGCCGATGCCGATGACCCGGCTGTCGCGCGTCGCCGCGAGCAGCACGCTTTCGCCAAGGTCCGCATGAGCATCGGCTTCGTGGGGGTGGATGCCCACCGTGGCCCAGACATCCGGTTCGCGATGCGCGGTGGCAATGATGTCGGCCCATTCGCGCTCGCGCGTGGCGATGTTGAGAAAGCCCTGCACGCCGGTTTCGCGCGCGCGCGCCAGCACCGCGTCCTGATGCTCGACCAGGCCCTTGTAATTCAGATGGCAGTGGGAATCGATCAGCATCAGGCGTCCGTTTCCGCGCCTTCGGCATCGGCGGGCAGTTCGAGGCGCGGGAACGCGCCGACCGGCTGCGCCAGGCGCTCCCCGGTGGCGACGCGCGCCATGTACCAGTCCGCGTCGGTGAGATTGGCGATGTTGCGTTCGGCCGGCGGAATGCCCAGCTGGTCCAGCACCTTGTTCGCCGCATCGGGAACCACGGGAAG
This sequence comes from Novosphingobium sp. MD-1, assembly GCF_001014975.1. GTDB lineage: Bacteria > Pseudomonadota > Alphaproteobacteria > Sphingomonadales > Sphingomonadaceae > Novosphingobium. The sequence goes on from NZ_BBXA01000031.1 coordinate 68,122, forward strand.
GATCGCGATGGTCAGATCGCGAATGGCCATGAACAGGGTCAGCAGGACGGCGCGCATCCGCTCCGGATCGGTCTTGCGCAAGGTCCACGGAGCCTGCTCGTCGATGTACTGGTTGCAGGCGAACACCGCGCGCATCCAGGCGTCGATCCCGGTCGAGAAGTTCAGATCGGCAAACGCGGCGGGCAGTTCGTCACGGCAGGCGAGCGCCACGATGGCCAGCAAGGCATCGTCCGTCTCGGTGCTCGAAAACGCGCCAAGTTCGCCATCCAGGTTCTTGAAGATCATGGACAGAACGCGCTGGACCAGGTTGCCATAGCTGTTCGCCAGCTCGGCGTTGCAGCGGGTGACGATGGCTTCCGGCGAATAGCTGCCGTCCTGCCCGAACGCGACTTCGCGCAGGAAGAAATAGCGCAGCGGATCGACTCCGAACCGTGCGGCCAGCGCCAGCGGATCGGTGACGTTGCCGAGCGACTTCGATTCCTTCTGCCCCCGGTTGAGCAGGAAGCCATGGCCGAACACCTGGCGGGGCAGCGGCAGGCCCGCACTCATCAGGAAGGCCGGCCAGTAGATCGTATGGAAGCGGACGATGTCCTTGCCGATCAGGTGCAGGTTCGCCGGCCAGTAGGCCTTGAACTCCGCCGTCTCTTCGGGCCAGCCAAGGCCGGTCAGGTAGTTGGTCAGCGCGTCCACCCACACGTACATGACGTGGTTTTCGCTGCCGGGCACCTTGACGCCCCAGTCAAAGCTGGTGCGTGAGACCGACAGATCGCGCAGCCCCTGGCTGACGAAGGCGATCATCTCGTTGCGGCGGCTTTCGGGCCGGATGAAATCGGGATTGTCGCGATAGTGCGCCAGCAATTTCTCGCCATAGGCGGACAAGCGGAAGAACCAGCTCTCCTCCACCGTCCATTCGACCGGCGTTCCCTGCGGCGAGAGCTTCTCGCCCCCTTCCCCCGCCACGAGTTCGCTCTCGTCGTAATAGGCTTCGTCGCGGATCGAGTACCAGCCCTCGTAGCGGCTGAGATAAAGATCGCCGTTGGCCTCCATGCGCCGCCACAGTTCCTGCGTGGCAAGGTGATGCCCCGGTTCGGTGGTGCGCTGGAAGCGATCATAATCGACGTTCAGGGCATCACACATATCAATGAAATATTGTGACATTTCATCGCTAAGCTGCTTTGGTGTCACACCCAGTTCGCGCGCCTTCTGCGCCATCTTCAGGCCGTGCTCGTCCGTTCCGGTCTGCAGGCGCGCATCGCGCCCCATCGATTTCTGGAAGCGCGTGATGACGTCGGCGGCAATCGCCTCATATGCATGGCCGATGTGCGGCTTGCCGTTGGGATAGCTGATGGCAGTGGTAACGTAATAAGGTTCGCCCATCGGGCCGGTCGCTTTCACTCTGGAGACATGCGCTTAATGCGCCCCTTCCCTAGTGCGCGCGACCGATGCCAGCAACCCGCCGATTTCCATCATCAGCAAGGCCGGGTCGAAGTTGTAGGTCGGCGCCTGCCCGGCAAGGCGGACCAGCGCGGCATGGGCATCGGCGATGCGGAAGCGGGAATCGTCGTCCCCATCACGCATATGCTCCACCAGCACCATGCGCGCGCATTCGATCGCGGCGAGCTGGCGCTCCCGGTCGGGCCGCTGCCCCATCGCTCCACTCAAGGCCCCGCGCAGGGCGAAATCGGCATCGCCCTGCGCCACGAGCTTGCGGAACAGGCCGTGCACCTTGCCGAGATCCTGCTCGGCGAAAGCGATGGCCGCGCCCGGCGATCCCCCGGCGACCGCGATCGCGGCCGCACGCGTCGCGCTGTCCAGCCCCGGCGTCGCCGCATCGACCGCCCGCGCGAGTTGGTCCCGGTCGAGCGGGTGGAACCGCATGACAAGGCAGCGCGAACGGATCGTCGGCAGCAGCCGGCCCAGCCCATGCACCACCAGCAGGAAGAAAGTGCCTTGCGGCGGTTCCTCAAGACTTTTCAGCAGGGCATTGACCGCGCTCTTTTCCAGCTGGTCCCCGGCGTCGATGATGACCGCCCGGCGCGCGCCCAGCGTGGGGCGGGTTACCAGGCGCCGCTGCATCTCGCGCACCTGATCGACGGAAATGTTCCGCTTGGTGAGATAGGGCTTGCCGTCCGCCTTCTTCTTCGCCTCGTCATCGTTGGCCGGCAACGGCGACAGCGTGAAAATATCGGGGTGGGAGTCCGGTGGCGGCTGGGGAATGCCCCTTTCCGCGACCAGTTCCGCCGCCGCCATCCGCGCGAAGCTGGCTTTGCCCAGCCCTTCGCGGCCAGCCAGCAGCCAGGCGTGGTGCATCCGGTGCCCGGCCATGGCAGCGCGCCAGGTACGCCAGGGCTCCTCGTGGCCGATCATCGGCGCGTTTGCCGGCACGATCATGGCGAGGGCATCCGGTCGAGCGCGGCAACGATGCGATCGTGCACCGCCTCGGGCGATCCGGCGGCGTCGATCCGAGCAAAACGGGTCGGCTCTTCCTCGGCAAACCGCCGGAACGCGCTGGCCACGCGCGCGTGATAGGGAGCCGCGCGCCCGCCGATGCGATCGGCGCCGTTCGTATCACGCAACGCCAGCCTTCTGTCCGCCTCGTCCGCCGGTAGTTCCAGCAGGAGCGTCAGATCGGGTAGCAGTCCCTCGCTGCCGATCCGGTGCAGGGTGCGGATGTCATCATCCGAAAGCCCGCCACCGCCGCCCTGGTAGGCGCGGCTGCTGTCGAGGAACCGGTCGCAGATCACCCAGGCGCCGCGCGCCAGCGCCGGACGGATCAGCCGTTCGACATGATCGGCCCGCGCGGCGGCGAACAGCAGGGCTTCGGCCCGCGCGCCCCAGCCCTCGCCCTCGGTGGACAGCAACAGCGCGCGGATCGCTTCGGCGCCGGCGGTACCGCCCGGCTCGCGCGTGACGATCACTTCTACCCCGCGCCGGCGCAGCGCCTTGGCCAGCAGACGGGCCTGCGTGGACTTGCCAGCCCCTTCGCCGCCCTCGAATGCGATGAAGCGCCCTGTCATCGCCCGACCAGCGAAAGCAGGCCATCGCGCATTCGCGCTACCGGTCCGCCGGCGTCCACGGCATCCGCCGCGATCAGCGGCAGGCGTTCATCGGGCAGTCCGGGAACCTTGGCGATCAACGTGGCCACTTCCTGCCCCCTCGCGATGGGGGCGCGCAATGGCCCCTTGTAACGGATCGAGAGCGTATAGCCCGCGCGCTCGCCGGCCGGCATCGAAATCGCCAGCGTCCGGGGCGCGATCAGCCGCACTGCCCGGCTTGTCCCGCCGCGCACGCGCGCTTCGCCCACCAGCGCGCCGGGGCCATACAGCGGCCGTTCCCGCCAGGCGGCGAAACCCCATTCCATGAAATCGCGCGACTGCTTCGCGCGCAGGGCCGGCTTGTCATAGCCCCCGACGACCATGATGATGCGCCGGCCGTTGCGGATGGCCGACCCCACGAAACCGTAGCCGGCTTCGTTGGTGAAGCCGGTCTTCACCCCGTCCGCGCCGGCGGTGTAGCCGTAAAGCGGGTTGTGGTTTTCCTGCTCGATGCCGTCCCAGTCCATTTTCGCGTGGCCATAGAAGCGGCGGTAGAGTTGGGGGTGACGCAGGATCAGCGCCTGGCTCAGCGTGGCGAGGTCGGCGGCAGAGACATAAGTCTGCCCCCCGTCGGGCCAGCCGTTGGGGGTGTTGTAGTGCGTATCGCGCATGCCCAGTTTGCGCGCTTCGGCATTCATCATCGCGGTGAAGGCCGGCACGCTGCCGGCCACGCCTTCCGCCAGCACCACGCAGGCATCGTTGGCCGATACGGTGACGATGCCGCGCAGCAGATCCGCCACGGTCACTTCAGCGCCGTCCGCAAGGAACATCGTGCTGCCCACGCCGCGCCACTGTTTGAACGTGTCATGGCGGACCGGCAGCTTGCGATCGAGCGAAAGCTTGCCCTGCGCGACGAGTTCGAAGGCGACATAGCTCGTCATGATCTTGGTCAGCGAGGCCGGAATGAACCGCCGATGGGCATCGCGCTCGAACAGCACGCGCCCGGAACTGACATCGACCATGTAAGCCGTTGGCGCATCGAGCTGCGGCATGGCCATCGCCGGCGGCGCCTGCACCGTGGCGGCTGAAGGCGCCGCGCCAAAGGACAGCACCGTCAGCGTCATCAGCGGTAAAAGATACGGGCGTTCAGGCAATCGGCATCCCCGGAGGCTTGCGGATTCCCTGCCCCTTTCAGGGCGCGCGCAGAATCCGCGCATCCGCATAGCCGGAGCGACGCGCTTTCGCCAAGGCCGCATCTGCTTCCGCCTGTGTGGCGAAGGGGCCGCTGCGCACGCGCCACAGCGATCCCGCGGCCGTCACGCCGCCACCGGCCGCCCGGGCGACCGTTTCGGCCCGTTGCCGCGTGGAAAACGCGCCGACCTGCACGAAGAGGCCGGCGGCCTGGCGCGCGGCGGCGGGTGCCGGCTTGGGCGCGGGTTTCGGAGCCGGCTTGGGTAACGGCGTCGCTGCCGGAGCCGGCCTTGGCGCAGGCGTCGCGCGTGGCGTTGGTGTGGCCACGGGATGCGGTGCGGGTTTCGCTGCCGGGGCCGGCTTCGGCGCGGGCGTTGCAGCCGAGACTGGCACCGGCACGGGCGGAGAGGGGCGCAACACCGGCTTCGGTGCCGGGGACGCCGCCGGCCTTGGCGCCATGGCGGGCGGAGACACGGGGTGCGGCGTGGCCACCGGCGCGGGTGTCGCGGTGGGGACCAGTGTCACGCCGGTCGCGGTGCCCAGTTTGCGGCGCAGCGCGGTGAGCAGGCCCGGCGGCGTATCCATGCGCGCCGGGGCCTGTTCGCCCTGCCGTAGCAAGGCGCGTTCCGGCTCGATCGGATTCACGCGGCGGACGCGCACCGGCGCCTGCGATCCCGGCGCCAACCCCAGTTGCGCCCACGCGGCGGGCGAGAGGTCCAACAGCATTTTGCCCGACATCGGCCCGCGCCGTTCAAGCCGGACGAGGATTGTCTTGCCCGAATCGAGCGCCGTCACTTCCACGTAGCTGGGCAGAGGCAGCGTGCGATGCGCGCCGCTGATGCCTTCGCCTCCGTCCTCGCCGGCATAGCCGACCGCATCGTAGTTCATCGTATCGGCGGGCGTATAGGTAACGCCATCGACCATGAACGGCGCGCCCAGCACCATCGGGTAATCGCCCGCCGGGCCGGCGCGGTCTTCATCGGCTGCGGGCGGGCCTTTCGCCAGCGCCATTTCGCCCATCGCGGGAACCGAAAAGGCAAGGGTGGTCACCGCGATCATCGCGGTGGCGGAAGCGAAGCGGCTAACGGCTGATCTCATCTGCAAGAAGTCCTACGGACAGAGCGTAAAAGTTCGAGCAGTTGTAATCGAGGATAACTCGATAATTTCCGGTTAGCAGATAGGCGGTTCGTCCCCGCCCGTCCGGTTCCAGCAGCGAGGCCAGCACATCGTCGCCCGGCCAGACGCCCGATTTCGGCGCCAGCCCCAGCGCGCGCCATTCGCGCATGGTCTTCCAGCGGCTGTGCCGCGCGAACACCTGGGGGCAGCGCGGGCTGGCCAGCGCCGTGCCCAGCGCGGCGCGGTCAAGCCCGTCCGGCACGCTGACGGCAAGGCCCCACGGCTCGCCCGGACGCCATCCGGCATCGCGGAAATAATTGCCGATCGAGGCCAGTGTATCGGCCCGGCTGCTCCAGATGTCGGCCAGCCCATCGCCATCGGCATCCTGCGCCACGCGCAGATAGACGCTGGGCAGGAACTGCGGATTGCCGAATGCCCCGGCCCAGCTTCCGACCAGCTTGGAGCGCGGCACGCCCCGGTCCATCATCTTCAGCAGCGCGATGAATTCCTCGGTGAACAGATCGCGCCGCCGCCCTTCGTAAGCCAGCGTCGCCAGCGAGCGGGCCAGATCGAAATCGCCGGTATAGCCGCCATAGTGGCTCTCGTGCCCCCAGATGGCGAGGATGATCGGCAGCGGCACGCCATAGCGCCGTTCGAGCGCGCCGGCCTGCCCGGCCACCGCCTCGTACTGCCGCCGGCCACCGCCGATCCGCGCCGCGTCGACATGCTTGCGGCGATAGGGTTCGAACGCCGGAATCGACGAGGACGGGCCGCCGCCGGGCTGGCTCCGGTCGAACGCGATCACGCGCGGATTGAACGTCAGCCCCGGCAGCACGCTGTTGATCGTCGATTCGCGCACCCCTTCGGCGCGCGCCTTGGCGGCGAGAAGCTGGAGATAGCCCTGGAAGCCCGCTTCCTCGCTGCTGTTCTGGGCGCTGGCGGGCGCCCCCAGCGCAAGGGCGGCAACGGCGGCCACGGTCACGCGCCACGATGATCGGATACTGGCAAGAAGCGTCATCCGGCCGACACTCGCACAGGGGGCTGCGATTGGGAATCCCCCGCGGCGCAAATCCTCTTCACGACGGAGCGGTTCGCCGCTATCGCCCCTCCACGCCGCGCGCCCACGGGTCGCGCCGGTGCGGACAGGTGGCCGAGTGGTTTAAGGCAGCGGTCTTGAAAACCGCCGTGGGTGCAAGCTCACCGTGGGTTCGAATCCCACCCTGTCCGCCACATTTCCTCGCAAATTCAACGGCGGCACGCTCTTCAGGGGGCCGGAATGGCGATTTGGACAGGCCAAACATGAACCGGACGAATTCGACGCAAACTTTGCGCGCCTGCTGTCGCCCGCCGCAGGAGCGGCTAGACCGCTCCGAAAGCAGGAGCGATCGATATGCGTCTTGACCCTCTGACTCCCGGCCAGTTGTCTGATACCCAGCGTCCGCTTTTCGAGAGCATGAAGGCAGGCGTCAGCGCCAAGTATTCGAACTTCGTGACGACGCGGGCCGATGGCGCTTTACTCGGCCCCTGGAACGCGTGGCTGCATGATCCGGAGATCGGATCGGGCATCTGGCATCTCTCGCAGACGATGACACAAGCGCGAAGGATCCCGGACCGCGCCCGTCAGGTTGCTATCCTGGTGACCGGTGGGCGGCTGGACGCGGCATACGAAATCTACGCGCATGGCGCCGTTGCGACCGCCATTCACGGGATGAGCGCGGCGCGGGTGGAGGCGATAGCGTCAGGCAATCGGCCGGACGATCTTGACGACGAAGAGGAGGTCGCATTCGAGGTTGCCCATACGCTCGTCAAAGGCGGTGTGCTGCCGCAAGCCCTCTATGATCGCGCTTTGGACGTGTTCGGTCGTGAAGGAGCGACCGAGCTGTTCTACCTCGTCGGCTACTACTGCCTTGTCGCGATTACGCTGAACGCATTCGACATTCGCGTACCCGCTCAACCCTGATCCGTTAGCGGCCCCGCTGACCGGGAGCATCGATCCGGCTTTCCTTCGGGATGGCGGCGGGAAATCGCCATGACGGGCCACGCGCCAGCCAAGGAGGGGTGAATCCCTCCCCCTTCCGGGTGTGAAATGGGCTCCCGCCTTGGGCTATCGCCGAGCCGATGACTGCACCATCATGCAACGATGTCCGTCGGTTTGCATCATAGGATGGCGTTTGCGGCCGATCCGGCAGCTTCAATGGTGGCCGGGACAGGTGTTTCCCGTTCTCTGCCGGTTACGCGGCAGGTTGCGGCGGCCCTTCTCGCCGTGGCAATCTTCTGGGCGGACACTTTCACCGACTTCGGAAGCGCCTTCGCCACTCTTTACGTGCTGGTGCTGCTTCTCGCATGCAATCGGGCGGCGCGAGCGCACATTTTCGGATGGTCCGCCGTCTGCGCGCTATTCACCGTCGCGAGCTTCGCCTTCGTCCATGGCATGACCGCTCACGCCGATGCGACATTGCGCATGGTGATCAGCCTGGGCGCGAATGCGGTAACGACCGCCCTCCTGCTGCATCGGCAAGCGGTGGACGATCGGGCAACTCGCGGCGAGCGCCGTCATGAAGATACGCTCAATTCGCTGGCCGTCGCGATCTGGGAACATGACTTTCGCCCCGTGGCCGCCGCGATCGCCGCGGTGCGAGCGGCCGGGGTCGAGGACCTGCCGGCGTTCCTCGACGAAAATCCCGATTTTGTCGTCTCGGCGCGCTCGCTCGTGCGCATCACCGATGTGAATGAAACTGCCCTCGACCTCATGGGCGTGCCGTCCAAGCAGGCCTTCTTCGAGCATCTGAGCGATTTTCTGCCCGAAAGCGATGCCAGCTTCCGCGAGTGCATCCTCGCGATCGACGAGCGGCGCGATATGTTCCAGGCGGAAACGCAGGTTCGCGCCGCAAACGGGGAGCCGATCGACATCTTCGTCGCCTTCAGCCTGTCGCCCGATCGCGGGCTTGATCGCGTGCCCGGAAGCATTTTCGACATTCGCCAGCGCAAGCGGCTCGAAATGACGGTCGAACGTACGCGATCGGAACTGGACAAGGTGCAGCGCAGCGCCGCGCTCGGAGCAATGTCGGCGATGATCGCGCACGAGATCAATCAGCCTCTGACCGCGGTCCAGGGATTCGCGTTTTCAGCGCAACGCTGGATTGAGCGCGACGTGCCGGATCTGGACGAGGCGCGGCAAGCGCTTGCCGGCCTGCACGACGCGGTGCTCAACGTTCACGAGGTCATGCAGCGCGTCCGGAATCTGGTCGGTAACTCGCAGACCGAAAATGCGCCGGTGAACCTGCATACGCTGATCCGCAATACCGTGTCGTTCGCTTCGCGGGACGTGGAAGCCCAGGGTGCGAGGATAAGCTTTTCCCACTGTGCCCCGGAGGTGATGATCCTGGGGGACCGGGTGCTCCTGAAGCACCTGCTGCTCAATCTCATCGCCAATGCGCTTCAAGCCATGGAAACTCCGTCGCGCGAGGAAAAGCTGATCGAGATCGACCTCAGCCTCGCCGGGAACCAGGCCAGCATCATCGTGCGCGATACCGGACCAGGCTTGCCCGCATCCACGCGCGAGAAGCTCTTTGAACCCTTCTTTACGACGAAACCCGTCGGCATGGGTCTGGGCCTGTCGATATGCAGGTCCATCGTGGAGCTTCACGACGGGCAGATAACGCTGGCGAACCATCCGGAAGGCGGCACGCGGGTTTCTCTAACCCTGCCCGCGCGGGTATGACCTGCCGAGCGGCTTATGCGGGAAGCGCCTGCCGAAGAACCTCGAGAAGCCGATCGGGGTGCAGCGGCTTCTCCAGAAAACCTGCCATCTTCAGCATCCGCGCCTTGGCCCGCACGCCCGGCGATGGAAATGCCGTCATCAGGATCACGGGCACGGAGGACCCCCGTTCCAGAAGGGCAGCACCGAGGTCCAGTCCGGTCAGCCTAGGCATCTGCAGATCGGTCAGAACACAATCGACCGCCGTTTCGGTCGATCCAAGGAAGTCCGCAACCGAGGCATAGGCCATAGCGACACAGCCCAACGAACGCAGCAGGCTGGCCGTGGATGCCCGAACACGCGCATCATCGTCGATGACGGCTATGACTTTATTTCTCAAGCGCATGATCTCCGGCCCTGCCTGCTCCCTCAGAAAGCCTGATGGACCGGATATATGGGCTGCAACCACGCTGTAACCATACGGTAGTCTAAGCCGGCATTTTTGAGCCGTCGGATGCAAATTGTGTTGCGATTGCATCGGCTGCCCGCACCAGATCGGGCACTGTGCGCATTTCCATCTTCCGCATCATGCTGGAGCGGTGCAACTTCACGGTGATCTCGCTGATCCCGATTTTTCCCGCGATCTGCTTGTTCAACAGCCCCCGAACCACCCCATCCATGACCTGCCGCTCGCGCCTCGTCAGCAAGGCATAGCGTTCGCGAAGGGCTTTCGTCTGCTCGCCCGCGCTCCGTTTGACCGTGGCCGACGAGAGGCCCGCGTAGACTGCCTCCAGTATGTCCTGCTCACGGTAAGGCTTGGTCAGGAAATCGACGGCGCCGGCCTTCATCGCCTTCACCGTCATCGGTATGTCTCCATGCCCGGTCAGGAAAATGGCAGGGATGTCGATGCCCCTGTCGAGAAGCTGTCCATGGCATTCGAAACCGCCCATCTGCGGCATCCGCACATCGATGACGAGACAAGCCGGCACGTCAGGCAAATCGGCATCAAGGAGATCGTGGGCGGAGCCAAAGGCAAGGACCGCAAAATCCACCGAACGGAACAGCGATTCCAGCGACCTACGCACGAGGGCATCGTCGTCAACAATGATGACGACGGGGTTGCCGGCCTTGATCTGAATCGTCGCCATGGCGCGTCCTTTCCGGGCAGGAAAGGACAAGGAACGCGCATCCGATACAAGCCCCTGGCGGGTTAATGGCGCACCACCCTATCGAGGGGGTTCGGTATCAGAGGTTGTATACAGTTTTGACATTAAAGGAGAATTTTAGGCTATTGTTTGAGGCGCCGCACGTCGCACCACGGCAGGGGAGTTTCGCTTGCCAAGCTGGACCATGGTTTAATCTTCTCAAACGATGGCGATGATCAACTCAGCCGCCGCTCGATTTCGCACCCTGAAGGATCCGGCGACACTCCCGTCAACCAAGATCGGGAGTCATTATGCTTCAAGAGCTGCAACGCGCGTCCGCGGCGCGCATCCAACCCGCTGGCGTCCAGCAATCGATCTCCCCGCTTCAGGTCGCGTCGCTTCTGGCCGGTGCGCGGCGTTCGCTTGACGACGATCCCGGCCTGGCGCGGCATTATCTGGAGCAGCTCTCGGCCATATTCGACAAGGAGCTCGATGAAGGAACGCCTGACCGGCTTCTCCTTCCGCAGCGTCTTTCGAACGGGATAATCCAGACCAAGGGAGGGCTGGCAAGCTGGCAGGTCCGCCGCGTTACCGATTATATCGACCAGAAGCTGGAAACGCCCCTCATCACGGAGGAACTTGCTGCCGTAGCCAGGCTCAGCACCGGCCATTTCTGCCGCGCGTTCAAGGTGAGCCTTGGGGAGACGCCGCACGCCTACGTCATCCGCCAGCGCCTGCGGCGTGCCCAGACTCTCATGATCCACACGCGCGATACGCTGTCCCAAATCGCGTGCGCTTGCGGCCTGACCGACCAGGCTCATCTGACGCGGCTCTTCCGTCGTATTGTGGGAAAAACTCCGATGTCGTGGCGTCGAGACCACCAATGCGTCGCCTGAGCAGCGCAGGAAGGCTGCTGGGCCGCTGACCGCCCGGTCGCCCGCGACATCGGCCTTTACCGGTTGAGCGTGTAGTTTACCGGGAGCCACTGGTAGGCGCCGTGGGGAAGTTTGGTCACATGCCCGATCCCGGGGAACGATATGTGCGCCGCGGCAACGAGCCACCCCTTGTCGGCTGCTTCGGCCAGGACCGCCTTGCGGGCCGCGATTGCTTCGGGAACGTTCCAGTCATACTTGATCGCGATGTCCGGCTCGGGGAACTGGACCGGCGCCATATGGACGGTGTCGCCCCAGAACAGCATGGTGGCGCTTGCGTCCTGGAGACGGAAGAAGCTGTGACCGGGCGTGTGCCCCGGCGCCGATATTGCTCTCAGCCCTGAACCGAAGTCGGCATCGGGAGCAAAGGGTTTGACGCGCCCGGCAGCGACGTAGGGTTTCAGAACCTTCTGGATCGCCGGGAAGAAGGGCTGCAACAAGGGGCTGACCGATGCCTTGTTGCTGTCGTTGGTCCAGAAATCGAAATCGGCCTGAGAGACGTGGACAATGGCCCTGGGGAAGACCGGCTTCCCGCCCCTGAGCAGCCCGCCGGCATGATCCTCGTGCAGATGCGTAATGTAGATGTCGTCGATCTGGCCCGGGCCGTATCCCGCTGCCGCCAGCACGCCGACGAGTCCGCCACCTTCCTTGCCATAGAGATCCCCCGCCCCCGTATCGATAAGCACCAGGCGATCGCCGAGATTGACCAGAAACGCATTGATCATGCCTTCGAATGGCGCAGGCAGGAACTGGTCGGCGAGAAGGCGCTCGATTTCGCCCGGTCGGGCGTCGACCGCGACCGTCGACGCGGGAAAGGGATGGGTGCCATCGAGCAAAGCGGTCACCTCGAAGCGGCCGACATGCATCCGAAAGAAGCTCGGCGCCTGCCGGATGGGCGATGGCGGCACGGCCGTCGTGGCGGCGAGCGCCGGTGCGTGGGGCGCGGCGGGGGAAAGAGCGAGGCAAGTCGCCATGGCGATGGCCGTCGCTGCTTGCCGATATGGTCCGTTCATCGAGAGGGGCCTCCGGTCGAATAGTGTCCTTATTGGATGGGGATGAACGAACGAAGGCGGGCCGGATTGGACATTAGCCACGCAAACAACAGGTTTTCGACAAGAACGCCGGGACATTCAGGCTGCCCGGCTGGCCTGTGGCGCGCCCGATACGCGGGCGAGATTGGCTCACATATGTCCAAATCCCGTCACTCGGAAACAGGACGCGCGGGGGCTGCGATACGAGTTTGACTGCTTCGCGCGATGAGAATGCCGTGACGGAGGCTGTAAAAAATGGGCGAGATTTCGGCGCGTACATTGGGTGAGCGACGCGGGGTCCGCTTCAAGGTCGCGCAGATCGATGTGCTGACGGAGGATGTCGAACTTCTGGTCGTGGGAATGTTCGAGCACGATGGCAGCAACCTGCCGACCGGCGGCGCCAATCAGCTGGACACCGTCTTCCAAGGCACGCTTAGCCGGCTGCGTGAAGGCGGTATCTTCAAGGGCACGATCGGCGAGACTCTGATGCTGTCGACGCCCCCACCCCCGATCAAGGCGCGTGCGCTGATGCTGATTGGAATGGGCGGCAGCGTGCCCTCCCCGCATTTGTCGATCGGCGGGCTCACCGAACTCGCCATGCGCACGGCGCTACGCATGGACGCCCGATCCGCCGGCTGCTTGCTGACCTGGTCGGAACGGGAAATCCCGTCGGATCTGGTGGAGGAGACCGCCACGGCCATGATGGAAGGGGCGCTCAAGGCAATCGAGGAAGCCGGCAAGGGTGCGTCAGGCGAGATGGACTGGATATTTGATATCCGGAACGGAGACGCCACACGGACGGCCAATGCTCTGGAACAGAGGCTGAAGGGCGGCCGTGCGCAGGATTGAGAGCGCCCGGCGGCGGTCGCTCATGCGCGCCACGCGCAATTCAGGGCGGGCCGGGGCGGGATCGCGGATGACGCGCGGTTTCGCGTGCAGATGCGGGTTGCCATCATTCCGGTCCAAGACGGGTGAAGGCAACCAACCTAGTCTCGGGTGCATGTCAGCCTTCGCCTCTGGAAACGGTGCCGTCGATTTGGCCCGGGCCGGCGCGGCACATGCATGACAATTTTGCCGCGTTGATGCCGCCTCGGCGATTTCCGCGGCCGATCTGAAGTCGTCAGCGTGCTTCGCACGCACCCAGACCGTAGTCGAACGTTGTCCGAAAAGGAAATCCCGCATGACGATCAAAGCCACGCCAACCCCCGGCAGGTCGCTTATCTCGCCCACCGACCATACACTCATCCTGATCGATTTTCAGTCGCAGATGTCCTTCGCGACCAGATCGATAGCGATGGAGGTTTTGCGCAACAACGCGGCCCTGATCAGCCGCGCGGCAAAGGCGTTCAACGTACCGACCATCCTGACCACCGTTGCCGAGAAGAGCTTCTCGGGACCGATGTACAGCGAGATCACCGATGCCTTTCCGGGCCAACCGCTTTTCGACCGGACTTCGATGAATACGTGGGAGGACGCCGCGGTGATCGCGGAGGTCAACCGGATCGGCAAGGAGCGGATCGTGTTCGCCGGCCTGTGGACCGGCGTTTGCATCGTGGGACCGGTCGCCTCGTCGATCGATCAGGGATTCGATGCCTATTTCATCGCGGACGCCTGCGGCGACGTGTCTGACGAGGCGCATGAGCGTGCCTGCCAGCGCATGATCCAGCTGGGTGCGAAGCCGATGACGTCGCTCCAGTATTTGCTCGAACTGCAGCGCGACTGGGCGCGGGCCGACACGTACGACGCCACGACGGGAATCGCGAAGGAATGGGGCGGCGGCTACGGCCTCGGAATTACGTACGCGAAGACCATGTTCGGTGCCTCCGAGGGGCACTGACCTCCCTCGGGACCGGCAGCGCCTTCGCCCCTCTCCCGCCCCCGCGCTGTCGGTCCCGTTCTCTCAACCCAGACAAGAGGAACGCGATTATGAGTTTCGCAACGGCCAAGGACGGCACCCAGATCTACTATCGCGAATACGGCGAAGGCCAGCCATTCGTCTTCTCGCACGGCTGGCCTCTCAACGCCGATGCCTGGGACGGCCAGATGCTGTTTCTCGCGAACAACGGTTTTCGTGTGGTCGCCCATGATCGACGGGGACATGGGCGCTCCGAGCAGCCCGCTAAGAACAACGACATGGACACCTATGCGGACGATCTGGCCGCCGTGATCGAGGCCCTGGATCTTCGGGACGCAATTCTGGTGGGGCATTCCACCGGCGGTGGCGAAGTTGCGCGATATATTGGCCGTCACGGTACGTCACGCGTCGCCAAGGTGGTGCTCGTCGGCGCGGTCACGCCGGTCATGAAGGTTGGCCCCAACAACCCGGATGGTGTCCCGGCGGAGGTCTTCGATGGAATCCGCAAGGCGGTGCTCGACAACCGCTCCGGCTTTTACATGTCGTTTCCGGAAACCTTTTATGGATGGGACATCGGCAAACCAAGGGACGAGAGCCTGCGGTACGCCTTCTGGCAGCAGGGAATGGCAGGCGGCGCCTATGCGCAATATGCCTGCGTGCAGCAGTTTTCCGAAAGCGATTTCACGGAAGATCTCAAGAAGATCGACGTACCGGCCCTGTTTGTCCACGGCGACTCCGATCATGTCGTGCCGATCGATGTCTCCGCGCGCAGGGCGGTCAAGATTGCGCCGCATGCCACGCTTTCGGTGTACGAGGGCAGCACGCACGCGATCCCCACGCTGGATCAGGACAGGTTCAACGCGGAACTGCTCGCCTTCGCGCGCAACTGACGCGGGAATCTGACGGGTCCGCCGGGGAGGAAAGTCCATGAAGCCCTATCTGATCTCGCTGGCCGCCGGCTTGCTGATCGGCCTCATTTACAGCCTCCTCGGCGTCCGCTCGCCGGCGCCCCCGGCGATCGCCCTGCTCGGGCTGCTCGGCATGCTGCTGGGTGAGCAGGCGATCCCGGCCGCCAGGCGGGTCTTCTCCGGGAAAGAAGTCATTCCCTTTCTGCGTTCGGACCACGCCGGGCACGTGCAGGACCTGCCTGCCAACCAGCAGAAGGACGACGTGTGAAGCTCACTCGGCGCAAAACGGTCGTCGGAGCCGGCGCAACCGCGTTTGGCGCCATGCTCCCATCCCCCTTGTTCGGAAGGACTCCTTCGGTGCCACAATCCGACCTTCTTCTCATCAACGCCAAGGTAACGACGCTTGATCGTGCCAATCCGGTTGCGGAGGCCATCGCGATCCGGGATGGCCGGTTTCTGGTGGTGGGGAGCGAAGCGGAAGTCCGCGCCGCGGTCCTGCCCGATGCGCGGGTCATCGACGCCGGGGGCCGCCGCGTCATTCCGGGGCTGATCGACAGCCACATGCACATCATCCGCGGTGGCCTGAACTTCAACATGGAACTGCGCTGGGACGGCGTGCCTTCGCTGGCCGAGGCGATGGCCATGCTGAAGCAGCAGGTCGATCGCACCCCCGCGCCGCAATGGGTGCGCGTGGTCGGCGGGTTCACCGAGCACCAGTTCGCCGAGAAGCGCTTGCCGACGATCGCCGAGCTCAACGCCGTCGCGCCCGATACGCCGGTGTTCATCCTGCACCTCTACGACCGCGCCCTGCTCAACGCCGCCGCGCTGCGCGTGGTGGGCTATACCAAGGACACGCCCAATCCGCCCGGTGGCGAGATCGTGCGCGACGCCGCCGGCAACCCGACCGGCCTGCTGCTGGCCCAGCCCAACGCCACGATCCTCTATTCGACGCTGGCCAAGGGACCCAAACTTCCCGAGGACTATCAGATCAATTCCACCCGTCACTTCATGCGCGATGTGAACAGTCTGGGCGTGACCGGCGTGATCGATGCCGGCGGCGGCTTCCAGAACTATCCCGACGACTACCGGATCATCGAGAAGCTGCACCAGGACGGCGAACTGACCGTGCGCATCAGCTACAACCTGTTCACGCAGAAGCCGAAGGAGGAACTCGCCGACTTCAGCGGATGGGTGAAGCAGGTCAGCCCCGGCCAGGGCGACGACAGCTACCGCCACAACGGCGCGGGCGAGATGCTGGTCTATTCCGCGGCCGACTTCGAGGACTTCCGCGTCGCCCGGCCCGACATGCCGCCCAGCATGGAAGGCGATCTCGAACCGGTGATCCGCCTGCTGGCCGAACACCGCTGGCCCTGGCGCCTCCACGCCACCTACGACCAGACCATCGGCCGCGCGCTCGATGTGTACGAGAAGGTCCATCGCGATATCCCGCTGACCGGGATCAACTGGTTCTTCGACCATGCCGAGACGATCAGCGACCGCAATATCGACCGCATCGCCGCGCTTGGCGGCGGCATCGCCGTGCAGCACCGCATGGCCTATCAGGGCGAATACTTCGTCGAACGCTATGGCGCCAGGGCGGCCGAGCGCACCCCGCCGATCACGAAGATGATCGCCGCGGGCATCCCGGTGGGCGCGGGCACGGATGCCACGCGCGTCGCCAGCTACAACCCGTGGGTGTCGCTGTCCTGGCTGGTCACCGGGCGCACGGTGGGCGGGCTCACGCTCTATCCCGGCGCCAATCGTGTCAGCCGGGAAAAGGCTCTGGCGATGTGGACCTACGAGAATACGTGGTTTTCCAACGAAGTGGGGAAGAAAGGTCAGATCAAGGCGGAGCAGCTTGCCGATCTGGCG
This sequence comes from Novosphingobium sp. MD-1, assembly GCF_001014975.1. Classification (GTDB taxonomy): domain Bacteria; phylum Pseudomonadota; class Alphaproteobacteria; order Sphingomonadales; family Sphingomonadaceae; genus Novosphingobium. The sequence goes on from NZ_BBXA01000031.1 coordinate 84,904, forward strand.
GTGCTGTCGGACGATTACTTCAGCGTGCCCGAGCACGCGATCGTCCACATCCGCTCGGTCCTGACGCTGCTGGGCGGCAAGGTCGTCCATGGCGAGGGCGATTATGCGCCGCTCGCCCCGGCCCTGCCGCGGCCGATGCCCGACTGGTCGCCGGTGGCGACCTTCGGCGGCTACCACAAGACGCCCGAGGCACGCGCCAGGCTCGCCTCGGCCTGCGGCTGCCACTCCGCCTGCGGCGTCCATGGCCACGATCACGCCGCCGCGCTGGGCGCGTCCGTGCCGGCGGCCGACGTGCAGACCTTCTGGGGCGCGCTCGGCTGCGGCTGCTGGGCGGTCTGATCCCGGGAATACAGGAGAAATCACATGAGGAAGCTTGCCTATCTTGCTGCTGTCAGCCTGGTTCTGTCCACGCCGGCAGCGTTCGCGCGCGATGCCGCCGGCGCCGACTACGCCGTGGGGCCGCAGTACGACACGACCCATGTCTACGTGCCCGAAGACGCCTTCGACACGTTCGTCGCCAGCTTCGTCGCCACCTTCGGCGGCAGCACCAGCAAGCAGGGCGAATTCCAGGTCACGCCCACCAAGAGCCTGACCAAGTCGCAGCTTGCGCTGACCCCCGCCGGCACGGTGTCCGCCTTCGGCTTCAAGACGCCGATCCCCTACCCCTTCGGCGACGAGCGCACCGGCTATCTGGTCACCGACATGGACGCCGCCATCGCTTCCGCGGTGAAGCATGGCGCGGTGCGCCGGCTCGATGCCTTCCCCGATCCGATCGGGCGCGACGTGGTGATCCAGTGGCCGGGCGGCGTGAACATGCAGCTCTACTGGCACACCGCCAAGCCGAGCTACGCGCCGCTCGCCACCGTGCCTGAGAACCGCATCTACCTGACGGCCGATGCCGCCGACCGCTTCATCGCGAGCTGGACCGGCTTCGCGCACGGCCGGGTCACGGCGGACAATCGCGCCGCGTCGGGGGCCGAGGTGGGCCAGCCCGGCAAGACGATCCGCCGCGTCGCCATCGACAGCGGCTATGGCCGGATGGTGGTGTTCGTCACCGACGGGCAGCTTCCCTGGCCCTATGGCCGCGACATGACCGGCTACGAGACGGCGGATCTGGCCGCCACGCTGACGCGGGCCAAGGCCGCCGGTGTCGAGACGCTGGTTGCCCCGTTCACCGCCAACGCCCGCCAGAGCGCGATCGTGCGCTTCCCCGGCGGCTATATCGCGGAAATCCACGCCGCGGCGGCGCAGTGACATGGCCGCCGATGCTCCGCCGCGCTTCGTGAACCGGTTGCTTGGCTGGGCGCCAACGTGGTTCACCGCCCGCCTGCTGCTGGTCAGCGCCTACCTTCTGGGCGGCGTGACCAAGCTGGCGGACTGGCCGGGCGCGGTGGCCGAGCAGGCGCATTTTGGGTTACATCCCGCTGGTTTATGGGCCGCTCTTACCATTCTTGTAGAGATCATCGGTCCGCTGCTGATCCTTGCCGGCCGCCTCGTCTGGCTGGGCGCCGGCATGCTCGGCGTGTTCACGGTACTGGCCGCGATGGTGGCCAACGCCTTCTGGACCCTGCCCGCCGGCGCGGACCGGTTCATGGCGACCAACGCCTTCTTCGAGCACCTCGGGCTGGCAGGCGGCTTCGTGCTGGTGGCGCTGGTGGCGCGACAGGCGCGGTGACATGGCGCGGTGACATGGCGCGCCGCGTCCTCCTCGCGCTGCTGCTCGCCGTGCTGTCCTTGCTACGGCCCGCCCCAGCGGCCGCCCAGACCGCCGAAGCCTGGCAGGCGCCCACGCTGAGCATCACGCGCTATGACGAGGACTGGTCGGACCTGGCCGACGCGGCAAAGCGCGCCCACCACTGGACCGGCCCCTTCAAATACATCCCGCTGGGCGATGATGCCTGGCTGTCCACGGGCATCGAGGTGCGCCTGCGCAACGAGAACAACCGCAACGCGCTGTGGGGCGGCGCGCAGGCGCCCGACGACAGCTTCCTGTGGGTGCGCGCGCTGCCCTATGCCGATCTCCATGCCGGGCCGGTGCGCCTGTTCGCCCAGCCCATCGTCGCCTATGCCGCCGGCGTCGCTCCCGCCCCCGGGCCGGTCGACCGCACCGGGATCGATCTGCTGCAAGGCTTCGCCGAAGTCGATGCGGGCCCCGTCACGCTGCGCGCCGGACGCCAGATGCTCTCGCTCGGCACCGAACGGCTCGTCGGCACGCGCTATGGCCCGAACGTGCCGCTGGCCTTCGATGGCGTGCGCGCCATCGTTACCCACGGACAGGCCCAGCTCAGCCTGCTGGCGGTGAAGCCGGTGCTCTCGCGCCCCGGCAACTTCGACGATCGCACGTCCCCCGCCAAGGCGCTGTGGGGCGCTTACGCCACGGTGCCGGGCGTCGACCTCTACTATCTCGGCTATTACAACCGCGATGCCCGCTTCGGCGCCGCGCAGGGCCGCGAGCGGCGCCACACGATCGGCGCGCGGCTCCACGGCGCGCGCGCCGACTGGCACTGGAACGTCGAGGGCGTCTACCAGTTCGGCGATTTTGCGGGGCAGCCGATCGCCGCCTGGACGCTGGGCAGCGAAGTGGGCCGCGCCGTGCCGCTGGGCCGCCTCTCGCCCGACGTGACCGTGCGCTTCAACGTGGTCAGCGGCGACCGCAATCCGCGCGATAATCATCTCGGCACGTTCAACGCCCTGTTCCCCAAGGGCAAGTACTTCGGCGAGCTTTCTCCCGTGGGGCCGACCAACATCGTCAGCCTCAACCCCCGGATCAGCACGCCGCTGGGCAAGGGCTGGTCCGCCAGCATCGCCGCCATGGCCTATTGGCGCTACACGGCCGGCGATGGCGTCTATGACATTCCCGGCAACCTGATCCGCGCGCCCGGCACCAGCCACGCCCGCTTCATCGGCAAGGAAGCCGAAGCCACGCTCGCATGGCAAACCACCGCCGAACTGGAACTGTCCGCCTCCCTCTCCGTCTTCTCACCAGGAACTTTCATCCGCCAAACCGGACCCGCTCACAGCATCACCATGATCGGCTTCGAAAGCAATTTCCGCTTTTAGTCCGCCACCGGAACGCCCGGCTTCCATCCGGATGCTTTGGACCGGCGCGATGGGGCTGCCGCCACGCTAGGGCATTTCCCCGGCGGAATCGCCCCAGCCGATCACCCGTTGTTCCTGCATGCCAAGCCCTTCAATGCCCAGCGTCATCACGTCGCCCGGCTTGAGAAAGACCGGCGGCTTATGCCCGAAGCCGACACCCGCCGGTGTCCCGGTTGCGATAAAATCGCCAGCCTCGAGCGCGTAGAAGCGCGACAGGTAGCTTACGATCTGGCGTACTCCGAAGACCAGATTGCCGGTGCTGCCGTTCTGAAACCGATGCCCGTTGACTTCAAGCCAGATGGGCAGGCCGCTGGCGTCGCCCAGCTCGTCGCGGGTGACAAGCCAGGGGCCGATCGGCGCGAAGCCCGGAAAGCTCTTGCCCTTGGTCCACTGACCGCTGTGATCCATCTGGTAGGACCGTTCCGTGAGATCGTTGAACAGGCAGTAGCCGGCGACGTGATCGAGCGCGTCCGCCTCATCGATGTACAACCCGCCTCGCCCGATAACGATGGCGAGTTCGACCTCCCAGTCCCCTTTCTCCGCAGCCATCGGCAGCCGGACCGGATCGTCGGGGCCTGACGGCGCGCAGCCTTTCATGAAAACGGTTGGTTCGCTGGGCAGTGGGAGCCCGACTTCGGCGGCATGATCGGTGTAGTTGAGCCCCACGCAGATGATCTTGCCCGGCCGGCCGATCGCGGGACCATAGCGTACGGGCTGCGCGATGACCGGGAGCGAAGCCGTGTCGATCGCGGCGAGAGCCGCCAGCCCTTCCGGCAAAAGGACGTCGCCCGCAAGATCGGCGACATGACCGGAAAGGTCTCTTAGCCGCCCTTCGCTATCGATCACCGCGGGCCGTTCGCGGCCTGCTTCTCCAACTCGGGCCAGTTTCATCCACACTTCCTTTCGATGCCGGGCGCTTCTTTCGCCGCCGGACGCGGCCGAGGTATTGGCGGATTGAGCGATTGCTTGGACATTCTTCGCGGTGAACGTGAAACAGGAGCCGCCAGCGTGCTTCGCTGCCGTGTATGCGCGCTTCCGCGTTGGCCTTGAAGGCGAGCCGGCGGTCTTTGGTCAGAAACTGCCAAAAGGGCGCAATCCGGGCCAATCGCAAGACACCATGGTCAAGCAATACCGCAGGAGGACCGGGGCGGGATTGGCCTGCCGCCGATTCTGGAACCCGAAATGATCGCACAGACAAGCCATACCTTGCGGGCAAACGGCATTCGGCAAAACTACATCGATGCCGGCGACGGCCCGCCGGTGGTGCTCCTGCACGGTTTTCCAGAAACGAATTTCGCCTGGCGGTTCCAGATTCCCGTTCTTGGCGAGCTCCATCGCGTGATCGCGCCGGATCTTCGGGGCTATGGCGAGACCGACAAGCCGGCTGCCGGATATGACAAGCGGACCATGGCCCGCGATCTCGCGGCGCTGCTCGACACGCTGGGCATCGGGAAAATCGCGTTGGTTGGCCACGATCGGGGCGCGCGGGTGGCAACGCGTTTTGCCAAGGACTATCCCGAACGCGTCGACCGTCTCGTGGTGATGGACAATGTGCCGACCCGCATCGTCGCGCGCGAGATCAACGCCGAAATTGCCAAGGCCTATTGGTTCTTTCTGTTCCACCTCATTCCGGACCTTCCGGAAACGCTGATCGCCGGCAAGGAAGAACAGTGGCTCCGCTGGTTCTTTTCGGACTGGGCCTATGACCCCTCGGCAATCTCGGGCGATGCCTTCGATACTTACGTGCGTGCCTACCGCGCGCCGGGCGCCGTGCGCGGCGCCATGGCGGACTATCGGGCCAACGCCGAGGATGTCGCACAGGACCTTGTCGACGCCGACGTCAAGATCGCCTGTCCCACGCTTGCACTATGGGGCGCGGATTTCGGGGCGGTCGGCAAGATGTTCGACATGCCGAAAGTCTGGGCGGAGATGGCCGACAATCTCCGCGCGGTGCCGATCGAGCGCTGCGGCCATCTGCCGCACGAGGAGCGGCCGGAAGCGGTGAATGCGCTCCTCCTTGAATTTCTCCAGGGCTGGCAAGGCTGAGCCATGGCCAGGATCGATCCCGTGCCGTCCGCCGTCTCTCCGCCAGCAGCCGCGGCACCGGACTTGATCGCCGAACTCGGAGCGATCGTTGGAAGCCGGTATATCCTGACCGGCGAGCGGGAGACCCGGCGTTACCGCACCGGCTTCCGCTTCGGCGGCGGCAAGGCGCTTGCCGTGGTCCGGCCCGGCAGCCTTGTGGAGCTCTGGCGCGCGGTGAATGCCTGTGCGCGAGCACGCACGATCATGATCGTCCAGGCAGCGAATACCGGCCTGACCGGCGGCTCGACGCCGGACGGCGACCGCTATGACCGCGATGTGGTCATCATCAGTACGACGCGGCTCGACGGCATCCAGCTCGTCCGCGACGGCAAGCAGGTCATTTGCCTTCCAGGTTCACGCCTGTTCGAGCTCGAGGACATCGTGGCTGGGATCGGCCGCGAACCGCATTCGCGGATCGGCTCGTCCTGCATCGGCGCGTCCGTGCTCGGCGGCATCTGCAACAACTCCGGCGGCGCGCTGATCCACCGTGGCCCCGCCTATACGCAGATGGCGCTCTACGCCCGGATCGAAGCGGACGGCTCGGTGCGACTGGTCAATCACCTCGGCGTGAGCCTTGGCGTCGAGCCCGAGGCCATGCTGGCACGGCTGGATGCCGGCGAGATTGCGGAGAGCGATATCGTCGACGACGCGACCCGCGTCTGCTCCGATCGGCATTACCAGGATCATGTCCGCGAAGTGGATGCGGACACGCCGGCGCGCTTCAACAACGATCCCCGGCACCATTTTGAAGCGTCGGGCAGCGGAGGCCATGTGGTCGTGTTCGCGGTGCGGCTCGATACCTTTCCGAAGGAAGAGGCCATCGCCGATTTCTATATCGGCACCAACGATCCCGCGGAGCTGACGGCGATCCGGCGCGTGATCCTGAAGAGCTTCACCTCGCTTCCGATCCAGGGGGAGTATATCCATCGCTCGGCGTTCAGGCTGACCGCATCGTATGGAAAGGATACGTTCCTTGCGATCCGGTATCTCGGCGCCAAATACCTCCCGGGCCTGTTCGCGCTGAAGGCGCGGTTCGACGCGTTCTGCGCCAGACTGCCCTGGGCGCCCCACGATCTCTCCGACCGGATCATGCAGACGGTCGCGACGCTTTTTCCTCAGCATCTTCCGGAACGGATGCGCGATTTCGACAACCGGTTCGAGCATCACCTCATCCTGAAAATGGGCGGCCGCGGTATCGAGGAGGCCCGCACCCTGCTCGCCCAGGCGTTCCCCACCGCCCAAGGCGCCTATTTCGAATGCACGAAGGACGAGGGCGATCGCGCCTTCCTGCATCGTTTCGCGGTGGCCGGCGCTTCCATCCGGTATCGCGCGCTCCATCGGGACACAATCACCGATATCGTCGCGCTCGATGTCGCGTTGCGCCGGAACGACGACGAATGGGACGAACACCTCCCTGCCGAACTCGCGAAGCAGATCGTGGGGGTGAGCTATTGCGGGCATTTCTTCTGCCACGTCTTCCACCGCGACTATCTGGTGAAGCAGGGGCACGATCCGGTGGCGTTCGAACAGGCGATGCTGGCGTTGCTCGATGCACGCGGTGCAGAATATCCCGCCGAGCACAATGTCGGGCACCTCTATCCCGCAAAAGCGGCGCTCGCGCGGCATTACCGGGAGCTTGATCCGACAAACAGCCTGAATCCCGGCACGGGCCATCTCTCGCGCAACGCGGATTGGGCCTGACGCAGCCCGTCCAGCCGGGACCCAAACCGCAGGATAACGCAAAAGTGCGCGGAATAGGACAATATGCAAGCCGCGACCGCCGTTAGGTTCCGGGGACATCTCAATCAGGAGTGCCTCCACGATGACCGCATCCCGCACGCAAGAGCCAACCGTTGTCCTCGTGCATGGCGCATGGGCCGATGGTTCCAGCTGGCAGCGCGTGATTCCGATCTTGCTCGACAAGGGGCTGTCTGTCGTTGCCGTGCAGAACCCGACCAGTTCACTCTCCGATGACGTCGCGGCCACGACGCTCGCACTCAACGCGATTTCGGGGCCGGTCGTGCTTGTCGGCCACAGCTGGGGCGGTGCGGTAATCACGCAGGCCGGCACCGATCCCAAGGTGAAGGCGCTGGTATTTGTGGCGGCCTTCGCCCCCGCGGCGGGTGAAACCGTTGGCGAACTGGTCGGAAAATACCCGAATCCACCCGCGCTTGCCAAAATCACCGATGATGGAAACGGAAACCTGAAGCTCAGCGCAGCCGGATGGATCGAGGACGTAGGCCACGACCTCCCCGAGACCGAGGCGCGTGTACTGGCAGTGCTCCAGCCCCCGCTGCCGGCCGCCACGTTCGGCGAGAAGGTCACGCAGGCAGCGTGGGAAACGCGGCCGAACCGGTACATCGTATCCGGCGACGATCGCGTGGTCAGCGTTGATCTGCAACGCGAATTTGCTGACCGGATGAGAGCGATCTCGTCGGAACTGCGGGCCGGCCACCTTTCCCTGCTGTCGCAACCCCAGGCGGTTGCCGATGTGATCATTCAAGCTGTCGAGCAAGTCGCACAGGCGGAAAATCCCGGCATGGCGTGATGGTGGTGGCTAGCCGGACCTGTACCCCGCACCAGGCACAAGGCACGGGAGCGAACCAGCCAATCTGCCGTTCGCTCCCGTAAAGACTCAGGCTCGTCTGGCGCGGTTGTTCAGTTGCAGGACGGACGCAGCCGCCGCCAGCGCGATCCCAAGCGCGCAAACGGCCGGCCAGCCACCGGTGGTCCAGCCCACCGCCGCTGCCGCAGCGCCGCCGGCGCCGCCGAGGAACATCAGGCCCATGAAAATGGTGTTGAGGCGGGCACGCGCTTCGGGGCGCAATGCGAACACGATATGCTGGTTGGATACGAGCACGCTCTGCACGGCAAAATCCAGCAGGATACATCCGGCCACAAGCCCGATGATCGACGGCCACAGACCGAAGATCGTCCAGGCGGCGACCGTCAGCAGCGTGCCGGCAAGGATGACCTTGCGGGGGCCACGCTTGTCCGCAAAACGACCGGCAATCGGCGCCGCCAGGATACCCACCGCGCCCACGATACCGAACAGCCCGGCAACGTCTGCTCCGAGACCGAAGCGCGGCTCTTGCAGCCGCAGCGCGAGGATCGACCAGAACGCGGTGAACGCGGCGAAGAGCAGACCCTGCGTGACGGCGGCAAGACGCAGTTCCCCGAATTCGCGCCAGAGGTGAATCAACGAAACGATAAGGCTGCCATAGCTGTGGTCGGTATCGGGATGGCTGCGCGGCAGCGCAAAAGCCATCAGGCCGCCGGCGCCGAGTGCGAGGGGGATGCCTAACCAGAACATCTCGCGCCAGCCGGCATGGGCGCCGACAAAACCTGACAACGTGCGGCTGAGAAGAATGCCGCAAAGCACGCCGGACATAACCAGACCAACGGTGGCGCTTCGCTTTTCCGGCGCGGACAGGTGCGCGGCAAACGGAACGATCTGCTGGGCGACCGTCGAGGCCACACCCAGCACGAGCGATGCCAGGAGAAGCAGCGGAGCGGAAGGCGCCATCGCCGCGCCGGCGAGGGCAAGACCGAGCACGATGAACTGGATCACGATCAGGCGTCGGCGTTCCACCAGATCGCCGAGCGGAACCAGGGCAAAGAGACCGAAGGCATAGCCAAGCTGGGTCGCTGTCGGGACGAGACCCACCAGCCCCCCGGCAAAGTTCTTCTCCATGATCCCGAGCATCGGCTGGTTGTAGTAGATGTTGGCGACGGCCAGACCGGCCGCGATCGCCATGGCGAAGGTCAGCCCCCGTCCGATTGACGCCGGCGCGGCGTCAGCCCTTCCCTGCACAATGGTGCCGCCCATAAAAAATCCTCACGAAAGCGTGCGCAGCGACGGCAGGTTGGATAAATCTGCGCCAACTGGACGATTGACTTGCGGCGGATATAGAGTTGCAGCATTTCTAGCTGTAGTGTTTCATTCGGTTAAGCCAGCATAACGGAAAATGTGGTAATGGAATTGTCCGACCTGGCGGTGTTCGTCGAGGCCGTGCGGGCTGGCAGCCTGGCCGCCGCCGGCCGCCGGCTGGGCATCAATGCGATGGCCGCGTCGCGCCGGCTCGCCGCGCTCGAGACCGAACTGGGCATTCGCCTGGTCCACAGGACAACCCGATCGCTTTCGCCAACCGCAGAAGGAGAGACGTTCCTCCCGCATGCGCAGGCGATGCTGGATGAGCAGGCAAGCGCCCTCGCGGCGCTACGACCGAGCACATCCGGTGTCTCGGGCCAACTCCGGGTGACGGTTTCCGCCGCTTTCGGACGCAAGGTTGTCGCGCCGATGATCGCTCCGTTCATGCGCGACAACCCCGAACTGCAGGTTGACCTGCTTCTGACGGACGATCAGGTCGATATCGTCGCGCAGGGCATCGATGTGGCGATCCGGATCGCCAAGCTCCGGGACAATCACCTCGTTGCGCGCCGTCTCGCGGACAATCCGCGCCGGCTTGTCGCCTCGCCCGCCTATCTGCGTGCCGCGGGGACGCCCGGCGTGCTGGCCGCCCTGCCCGACCATGCGTGCCTGCCGGCATCGGGTACTTCGCACTGGGTCTTCAACCGCAACGGAAAGACGGTGCGCCAAAGGGTGACGGGCAGATTTACGGCAAGCTCGGTCGAGGCGCTGCATCAGGCTTGCCTGGGCGGCCTGGGCATCGCCAATCTTTCGGCCTGGGACGTGGAGGACGATCTGGGCAGCGGTCGTCTAAGGGAAATCCGGCTTGCGGATGCGGAGCCGGAACCCCTGGCGATCTGGGCGGTCTATCCCACAGCACGCATGGTGCCCGCCAAGGTTCGCGCGTTCGTGGACGCGCTCGAGCAGATCCTGCGCCGTTCCCCTCATCAGGCTGCCGATGGCCAGAGTGCCTAACCGTTTTCGCCCGAGCGACCGAGGGATGCGCAAACCACGGACAACGCCAGAGCAAGGTCACGCGAATGTCGGCGCGGCCTAAAGCTCGATGATGCCGCGGCGCGCGGCGATGGTGACGGCATGGGTGCGATCGGCGGCACCGAGCTTGGAATAGATAACCTTCATGTATCCCTTGATCGTGTCCTCCGAGAGCCCCAGGCGCACCGCGATCTGGCGATTGGAGTTTCCTGCGGCGGCGAGAGTGAGAACCTCTGCTTCCCGCCGTGAAAGCATATCCTCGGTTACATGCAGCGCTATGCCGGTCGCCACCTCGGAGGAGAGATACTTGCCGCCAGCATGAACGCTTCTGATCGTATCCATCAGTTCCTTGCGCATGCTGCTTTTCAACAGATAGCCTGCCGCGCCGGCACGAAGGGCGCGCATGGCCTGGGCGTCTCCGGCATACGTGGTTAGGACGACGATCCGCGATGACGGATGGCTCTTTCTCAGCGCCTCGATCGCGGCGACGCCGCCCATGCCCGGCATCTGAAGATCCATGAGCACGATATCCGGCCGGTGCGCTTCATAGAGAACAAGCGCCTGCTCGCCGGTTTCGGCCTCGGCGACGATATCGAGATCGGCCTGCGTTGCGATAACCGCGCAAACGCCCTCCCGCAGCAGCGGATGGTCGTCGACGATCATTATGCGGATTTTGTCGGACTTGACCATTTCCGTGCGCTTTCCGTGTCTTCGATTCGGCGAGGCTCGCCCTACTGTCCCAGATCGATGGCGGCGCTATACGAAACTATCGAAGCCGTGCTCGCCTGCGCCTTGCCGGTTGCCAAGGATGCCGATCAGGCGCCGAAGCCGGGGCTGGTCATATACGCTGCTTTAGAAATGGTCACGCCGGACGTAAAGGGTGGTGCCGATGACGGAGTTGGGCCATCGCGGTTGCTTCCCCGCTCACGATCTTTCGCCGCTAGTTCGGGAGGAGCCATCCCGCAGGCCCCGTTTCCGGAACCAGTCCCACTGCGTTTGATAAGCGACCCGTGCGGGCACGCGCAGGTGGACCTGGGTTCCGTTTTCTCCATTGGCGGTGAACCGCAGCTTTCCGCCGATGCGGCCTGCCCGCTCCCACATGCCCTGCAAGCCGTAATGGCCACGACGCCCGCCCGACGCGAGGATGGCGGGAGCGATGCCGACGCCGTTGTCACCGACGAAAATGTCAAGCGCGAGCACCCGGTACCGCAGTTCGACCGCGATATGGGTGGCCTTTGCATGCTGCTCGGCATTGGCGATCGCTTCGCCGACGATCGCGAGGATTTCATCGGCCACCGGCGCGCATATGGGGCGCCGATAGCCACTGATGCGCAGCTCGGCGCGATCTTCGGCCAGCGCAGCCATGCGGCCTTCAAGACTACCCGGGTCCGATGCCCGCAAATCGAGAACCCGTTCGCGACTTGCTATCATGAGGTCATCGCCGCGCTCCAGCGCCCGCTCCAGCATGCCGCGCGCGGCCGTGTTTGACGGCGTGATCTCCGCCACTGCCTGGAAGCGCATCATGAGACCTTGCAGCCCTTGCAGCAGTGTGTCGTGAAGCTCCCGCGCGATGCGCTCCCGCTCCTCTACCTGGACCTCAACGCGGCGCCGGGTCCGGTCTGCGGCGGCGCGGGAACGCCAGCGCACGAGCACGATCACGAACAAGAACAACGCCGTCACCAACAGCGCCCGAAACCACCATGTCTGATAGAAATAAGGCTTGATGTAGAAGTCGAGTGCCGCCCCTTGCTCGTTCCACACGCCATCGCCGTTCGCCGCGATTACCTGAAAACGGTATGTGCCCGGGGCGAGGTTGCCGTAATTGGCCTGCCGCCGCTCACCGGCGTCGACCCATTCCTGGTCGAAGCCGACAAGGCGATAGCGGAACTTGTTTGCCGCTGGATCGGTGAAGCTCAGGGCGGTGTAATCGATCGTGATCCGATCGGTCCCCGGGGGAAGAGACTGGCTCGTGCCGTCGGCACCGCTTTCCAGCGCGATGACACGATCGTCCGCGACCATGTTGCGAATGACCACGGGCGGCGGGATCGAGTTGTGGACAAGCTTGCGTGGATCGATCCACGCCAGACCGCGGTTCGTCGCCAGCCACAACAGACCGTCGCGATCCTCGACGATATCGTTCATGTCGTACCAGTTGGACCGCGCACGCAACCCCTGGTCGCGGCCATAGACGAAGGCCGTAAGGCGTTGGGCCGGATTGAGAAAGGCGGCGTCGAGATCGGCGGAACGCACTTTTGCGATGCCTTGGCCGGTAATCAGCCAGGTCGATCCATCGGCGCGTGGCAGGATGCCGGTGACGTTGGCCAGAAAGGGATGCGCCCGATCGTCGATCGTGGCGAACCGGGCGCCGTCATATCGGGCAAGGCCATGCTCTCCCCCGATCAGCATCCCGCCGGGAATCGGCACGACGGTCTTGATGAAACCGACCGGGATGTTCCGCCCCTGCCAGATTTTCGATATGCGCCCCTGCCGGCGTACCGTGAGCGCGCTCAACGCCTGATAGGACAGGATATCGCTCCCTCCCAGGTTCCGCATGAGCATCGCATGACCGAGCGCTTCCGTGCTGTCCGCGACCTCGCTGACCTTTCCCGCATGCAAGCGATACGTACCGTAGGCCGATATGAGCCAGTCACCATTGCCTTCGGATACGCAGGCCGTGGGCGTCGCTCCCTCCGGCGCGAAGAGCGTTCTGGATATGCCATGCCGCGAAATCAGCATCAGGCCTTTCGAGCTGACGACAAGAACATTGCCTTCATGGTCGCTGCATATGTTGAAGATGATGCCCCAGTTGGGCGCCACCATTTCTGTGCGGATCGGATTTCCGTGGATGCGGTACAGCCCTTTGGGCGTGCCGAACAGAAAGGTGCCTTCGCGCCCGATCGGGACAAATCCGGTATTCGTCGTCGGGAAGCTGGACACGAGGTGGACGTCGATTGCCGAAAACCGGTCAAGCCCGTTCGGGCTGCCGACCCAGACGTTGCCTTCGCGATCCTGGAAGGGAGCCAATGACAGCGGACCGAGCACGTCCCGGAGGACTTGCACGGTCGGCCTCGATGCGTCTCCGCGCTCCAGGCGTTGCAACGTTTCGGGTAGCAACCGGATGATTCCCCGCTCCTGCCCCGTCACCCAGAGCCGGCCATCGCGGTCGAACAGCAGTCTGCGCCCAATGTACCCCGTCGTTCCGGGGGTGAGCCTCATGGCGCCTCCCCGGCCGTCAAGACGCCGCAGGCTGTCGTTGTCGATGATCCAGATGTTTCCGGATCTGTCCTTGCCCAAACCAACGGAGACACCTCCGCGGGCGTTCAGCCGGACAAAGCGGCCCGCCGCGGGATCAAAGCGGTGGATCGAGTCGCTCAGCGCGATGATGATAGTGCCATCGCGGTCGGCGATCATATCCTGGGTGTGCTCGTCTGGAAGATCCACGCCCGAGTTGAACACATGCCACTTGCCTGCCTTGTAGTATCGCAGGCGCTGGCTGTTCGAACTTTCGGAGGCGACCCAGATCGCCCCGTCCGAACTTTGCACGATCGCGACCACCGAGCCCCGCGGCGTTCCTTCATTGCGCCCCTGCAGCCTGCCATGCCGATAGACCGCCACGCCGCCGTAGTCATAGCCGACCCACAGGTCACCGTCGCGGGCGGTCAGCAAGGCGGTAACCTGCAACGATCGCGCGGGATCGCCTTCCTGCGCTTCGATATGCTCGAACCGGACTCCGTCGAAGCGATACAGGCCGGTTGCCGTGCCCAGCCAGATGAAACCGTCAGGGGTCTGCGCGATGGCAACGACATTGGCGGGAGCGCCTTCGGCGATCGACCATTTCACATGCCGCATCTCGGTGGTCGGCACGGTAAAATCGAGCGCCTGTCCGGCGCGGGGGGCGACGATCATCATCCCGAACAGCAAGGCCAAGAAGGCCAGCCGATAACGGCTTGCAAGCAGATCAAACACCGGGCGCAAAGAGATCATCGGCGACAATATCCCGCTCCCCTGCCAATCACCAACTCTATCTTGCAGCGAACGACATTGGGCACGCAACGAACACCGCGCGGCAGCCGGGATGCGTCGATCAACGAGGTGGGCTCATCCGCACTTTGGCAGCCTGCTTTCCAAGCCCAAAGATCGCGGGATTGAGCGCCGAAGACAGCAACAGGCCGATGCCGATGCTGACGGTCAACACGAGCGCGGAGATCAGCGCGGCGGCGCTGGCCGCCAGCAAGGCGGCGGGAGCGGCAGGCCCTGCGAGCATGATATCCAGTGCGCCGATCAGCCCGCGAAAGGCATAGGAGCCCGGCACCATCGCGACAACACTGGGAAAGGCCAGCGCCGAAGAGGGGGTGCCAAGCCGGCGCCCGACCAGCCGTGCGAGGACACCGGCAAGAGTGGCGCCAGCCAGGGTCGCGATGGCGATGTCGCTGCCCAGCATCATCAGCGCCGTGCGCAATCCATGGGCGAGAGCGCCGGTCAGCATAATCGTCGGAACCGCCCCGCGCGGTGCGCCGAACAGGATCGCGAAGCCGAAAGCGGCGATGCTGGAGAACAGCAGGTCCCATGCCAGCCCGAGATTCGGCGTGTTCAGCGTGACCGGAAGATGCACGCCCACCGCCAGACTCGTGGCGGCCAGCCCCGCGGCTATCGCGATAACGGTGATGGCGCCATTGGCGATCCGGGCCAGCCCGATCGCGGCGTGCCCCTGCATCAGATCGCGCACGCCGTTGATCAGGGGAACTCCCGGGACCAGAATCATGCCTGCCGCAACCAGAGCGAGCGTAGGGTCCGCGCCACTCGGGCGCGACGCGAGCACAGCGGTCATGCCACTAATGGTCGCCGTTATTCCCGCTGCGGCGGCAGGCCCGACACGTAACCGGGGTAACACGCGCCGCAGCACGGTACTGACTGCGCCGGCAAGGAAAGCCGCGCCGACGACCGGCAAGGTGGCGCTAAAAAGGCGGGCGAGCGCCGCCGCCGTGCCTGCCACCGCCAGTATCGTCAGCCACCCCGGATAAGCGGGCCGGGCTTTGGCGATCACGCTAAGGCGGGCAGCGGCCGCTTCGAGTTCCAGCGTGCCCGCTTCAATCGCGGTCGCGACCTCCTCCAGCGCGACGAGGCGACCGGCGTCAATCCCCATCACGCCCAACGCGTGGCCAATGCGGGTACGATAGACTTGATCGTTTCCCAACATCAGCAGCAGGCGTTCGCTGCCGAGAAACAACTCGGCTGCGAAATCCTGCCGTTCGGCAAGCGCCTCGACGCGCCGGCGGACATGCTCGCTGTCCGCTCCTGCTTCCAGCAGCAGGCGCGCGAGGAGCAACAACACGTGGGCGGCAGCATCGAGGCGGTTTGTGTCAGGCATCGCTATTCAGGCCAGCCCATATGCGGATGCGGCATACCATTGGAGCGTCTCATTCAGGCGCCCGCCAAGCCGTGGCCGACCATGTCGAGCGGGCGGATGGTGTTGTCGAAAAGCGCTGCGTCCACCTTGCCGGAAGCGAGCGCGGCTGCGCGCAGCGTGGTGCCGTCGGCGATCGCCTTTTCGGCGATATGCGCGGCATTCTGGTATCCGATCACCGGCGACAGCGCGGTGACCAGCATCACGCTGCCCTCGACGTAGGACTGGATCTTGTCGCGCAGGATTTCGGTCCCCTCGACCGAGAACTCCCGGAACCGGTCGCACCCATCGGCGAGGATGTGAATCGAGTGCAATACGTTGTTGATGATCACCGGCCGCATCGCGTTGAGCTCGAAATTCCCCTGGCTGCCGGCGAAGGCGACGGCGCTATCGTTGCCAAGAACCTGGATGGCGATCATGACCATCGCCTCGCACTGGGTAGGGTTGACCTTGCCCGGCATGATCGACGAGCCGGGCTCGTTGTCGGGCAGTTTCAATTCGCCCAAGCCGCAGCGTGGACCGGAGGCGAGCCAGCGCATGTCGTTGGCGATCTTCATCAGCGCGACAGCCAGGCCGCGCAGCCCCGCGGAGGCCCTCACCATCGCGTCAAGCGAACCCTGCGCGGTGAACTTGTTGGGCGCCGTGATGAACGGCTTTCCCGTAAGCGCGGCGATCGTCGCCGCGACCTCCTGGGAGAAGCCGGCCGGCGCGTTGAGCCCGGTGCCGACCGCTGTACCGCCCACCGCCAGTTCATAAAGCCCGGCGCGGCTTTCCTCGATCGCGGCGATGCAGGCGCGAATCTGCCCGGCCCAGCCGTGCCATTCCTGGCCGACTGTCAGCGGTACCGCGTCTTCCAGATGGGTGCGGCCGATCTTGACAATGTCGATCCAGCCATCGGCCTTGCGCTCGATCACCTCGGCCAACCGGGTAACGGCAGGCAGCAGTTCGGCGTCGATCGCGAGGACGGTCGCGATGTGCATCGCGGTGGGGAAGGTGTCGTTGGACGACTGGCCCATATTGACGTCGTCGTTTGGCCCAACCGGATGCTGGCTGCCGAGCGTGCCGCCGAGCAACTGGATTGCCCGGTTCGACAGCACCTCGTTGACGTTCATGTTCGACTGGGTGCCGGAACCGGTCTGCCACACGTAAAGCGGGAAATGCTCGTCGAGTTTGCCGGCGATCGCCTCGTCCGCCGCCTGTACGATCGCGTCGCGTTTCCAGTCAGGCAGGCGGCCGGCGGCTGAATTCACCAGCGCACAGGCTTTTTTTACATAGCCGTAGGCGTGGTATACGTCCTTGGGCATGCGGTCGCCGCCAATGTTGAAGTGGTGAAGAGAACGTTCCGTCTGCGCGCCCCAATAGCGATCGGCAACGACGCTGACCGTACCCATGCTGTCGAATTCCTCGCGCATACCGCTGGCGTTGATGCCAATCGCAATCGCCTGGACGGTTGGTATCTCGGTCAATGCAACGCTCCCTTCTTGGCGGCGAATTGCGTGAGTGTTCTGCGGCAGGCTCGCGATCTCCGTCATGGGATCCGCCCTTGAGCCCAGACTGCCCGCAAAACGATCGAGCCGCCAAGCTACCGGCGTCGCCCCCGATCCATCTTGTCGAATTGCGCTGATTTTTGGACGGGTAGTCCTCGCTGCAAAGCCCGTCCGCGTGGTCTTGGGACTTGTTGCAAAGGCGTGATCAGCCGATCACACTCGGCAACTAATGGATAAATGATCCCATTGGCATCCATCCTGTGCAAGCCTGACGGCCGGAAGTGCGGCTATCCATCGGATCGCTTCGCCGCTGAATAATCGAGTTTTCGCAGGCGCTTGCCGAATACCCTGAGGCTGGCGCATCAATCCCGGTAGGTTACGGAGAATACCGTCATGTCCAAACAGACGATCGCAGATCTGGTCGCGGCCACGCTCGCCGACGCCGGCGTCGAGAGAATTTGGGGGGTCACGGGAGACAGCCTCAACGGATTGAACGAAAGCCTTCGACGGCTGGGCACGATTCAATGGATGATGACGCGCCACGAGGAGGTGGCCGCCTTCGCCGCAGGCGCCGAAGCCGGCCTTACCGGCAAGCTGGGCGTTTGTGCAGGGTCGTGCGGGCCGGGCAATCTCCACCTCATCAACGGGCTGTTCGACTGCCATCGCAACCATGTGCCCGTGCTGGCGATCGCGGCGCATATCCCGTCGTCGGAGATAGGCCTGGGCTATTTTCAGGAAACGCATCCGCAAGAGCTGTTCCGAGAGTGCAGCCACTTCGTGGAGCTCGTCAGCAACCCCAAGCAAATGCCGGAGGTGCTTCACCGCGCCATGCGGGCCGCGATCGGAAAGCAAGGCGTCGCTGTCGTGGTGATCCCGGGCGACGTCGCGCTCGCGGAGGCACCCGCCGGGGCCGCGACCGTCTTCCCGGCGCTACGGCCCCCACGGTTGCTTCCGCATCCGTCGGATATCGACCAGCTCGTCGCGCTGCTCGACGAATCGCGAGCAACCGCGCTGCTGTGCGGCAGCGGCTGCGCCGGTGCTCATGACGAAGTCGTCGCGCTGGCAGACAGGCTCGGTGCCCCGGTCGTTCATGCGCTGCGCGGCAAGGAGCATGTCGAATGGGACAACCCTTTCGATGTCGGCATGACCGGTCTGATCGGTTTTTCGTCGGGCTATCACGTCATGGAAAACTGCGACACGCTGCTCATGCTCGGCACCGATTTTCCCTACCGCAACTTCTATCCCGAAAGCGCCAGGATCATCCAGATCGATCGGGACCCCTCGCAACTGGGCAAGCGGGCTCCCCTTGCCTTGGGGATCGTAGGCGATGTCGGTGAAACGGTCCGCCAGTTGTTGCCGCGGTTGGAGCGTCGTGAAGATAGAACGTTCCTGACCCGGTCGCTGGAACACTATGCCAGCGCTCGCAAGGGGCTCGATAGCCTCGCCACCCCTGACAAGCCCGGCCGTCCGGTCCACCCGCAATACATCGCCAAGCTGGTCAGCGATCTCGCGGCCGACGATGCGATCATCACGGCCGACGTCGGGACGCCCACCGTATGGGCCGCGCGGTATCTCAAGATGACGGGGAAGCGGCGCCTGCTCTTTTCGGGCAATCACGGCTCGATGGCCAACGCCCTGCCCCAGGCGATGGGGGCGCAGGCCGCCTTCCCCGATCGGCAGGTCATTTCTCTCTCGGGAGACGGCGGGTTCGCCATGTCGATGGGCGATTTTCTGAGCCTCGCGCAACTCGGTCTGCCCGTGAAGGTCATCGTGTTCGACAACAGCCTGCTGGGCTTTGTCGCGATGGAACAAAAAGCGGGCGGATTCCTTGACGTGAACGTACAGCTGCACAACCCGGACTTTGCCGCGATCGCCGAGGCGTGCGGTGTCCTGGGCCTGCGCGTCGAGGATTCCGACGCGCTCGAGCCCGCCCTGCGCCGTGCCCTGGCGCACCCCGGGCCGGCTTTGGTCGATGTGCGAACCGCTCCCCAGGAACTGGCGATGCCGCCCGCGATAAAACTCGAGCAGGCAAAGGGCTTCAGCCTTTATATGCTCAAAGCGATCATCAGCGGTCGCGGCGACGAGATCATCGAGCTTGCCCGGACCAATCTGCGCTAGTCGATGACAGGGCGACAGTATCAGGAGTCCGTTTCAGCCCCGAATCCCGCAGCGAGGATTTCCGCCCGGCAAGGCCCGAAGCCGATCGGCACGAAGCCATCGGCCCGGGCCTTGCCGCCGAAGGCGATCTCGTCGCCGTCGATCAGGAACGAACGCTCCTCGCCGCCCAGCAGCGTGATCGGCGCTTTGCCGCCACGCGTGATTTCCATGAGGCTGCCGAGGCCCGATGCTGCCGGCGATCGGGTCGCTGCCCATCAGGATCGATGGCCGGGTCATCGGCGCTATCGGTGCGAGCGGTGCGCCGTCCGCGGTGGATGTGGCGGTGATCACTGCGGTTATCGAAGCCGTGGTCAGCCCCATCGGCAGCTGAGGACGACCGAATATGCGTCTCCTCGCTTACCAGGACAGCACGGGTCGCGCGCTCGGCGTGTCGACCGACGGGCTCAGCTTCCACCCGATCGCGGCGCTGGCGCCCGATCTGCCGACCGACATCGAAGCATTGCTTGGTCTCGACGGCGCGCTTGATCGGCTGGCCCGACTGCTCGCGGCAGCCGGTCCTGGCCGCCCGTTGAAGGACGTCACGCTCCTTCCTTTTCTCGGTCGCTCCAATGCTTTCTGGGCGCTCGCACTCAACTTCAAGACGCATATCGCCGAAACGGGTCTCACCACGTCGCTCGACTATCCGCATCTCTTCCTGCGCACGGCTGCCTCCTATGTCGGAAGTGGCGAGCCGATCCTCGCCCAGCCGGAAAACATCGCGAAAGCCTTCGACTACGAGGGCGAACTGGGGGTCGTGATCGGCAAGGCCGGCCGGCATATTCCGGTCGAACGCGCGCTCGAACATGTAGCCGGTTATACGATCGTCAACGAAGGGTCGGTCCGCGAATACCAGATGCACAACCGCCAGTTCGGTCTGGGCAAGAATTTCGAGGCATCGGGCAGCTATGGCCCGTGGATGGTGACACCCGACGAGTTCGGCGATCCGACCCGGCACCCCCTCGAGACACGCCTGAACGGCGTGGTTCGCCAGCGTTTCGGTCTGGATGACCTGCTGGTCGGCGTTGCCGAGACAGTTGCCTATCTCTCGCAAGGCTATCGCCTGCGCCCCGGCGACATGATCGCCATGGGCACGCCCGGCGCGCTGCCGCCGTCCGAGGATGATGCGGAAGGACGCGATCTCTCGCGCCAATATGGTCCCTTCCCAACGCCGGGGCTGGTCCACATGCGGCCGGGCGTCAACTCTCACCCCGCTACCGGCACCTCTTCCGGTGGCAACGGCGCCCTGCCCCGGATCACGTCGGCGATCTTTTCCGCGATCATGATCGTGGGGGCGTTGGTGTTGCCGCCGATCAGGGTGGGCATGACCGAGGCGTCGACCACGCGCAGGCCTTCGAGGCCGATGACCTTCAGGTCCTTGTCCACCACGGCGAGCGGATCGGTGGGCAGGCCCATGCGGCAGGTGCCCACGGGGTGATAGATCGTCTCGCCCTTGGCGCGGATGAAGGCGTCGATCTCCTCGTCGGTCTGCACCTGCTCGCCCGGCGCGAACTCCGCGCCCCGGAACGCATCGAGCGCGGGCTGGGCGACCACCGCGCGAGCCATGCGGACGCCTTCGCGCACCGCGCGGCGGTCTTCCTCGGTCGAGAGGAAGTTGGCGAGGATCGCGGGATCGTCATAGGGGTCGGCCGAGGATAGCGAGACGGTGCCCCGGCTTTCCGGCCGCAACTGGCAGACGTGCATGGTAAAGCCATCCTGCTTCACCGCGACCTTGGCATGGTCCTGCATGATCGCGAGCACGAAGTGGAACTGCAGGTCCGGCCGATCGAGGTCCGGGCGGGATTTGAGGAAAGCGCCCGCCTCCAGCCCGTTCTGCCGCCCCGGCCCCTTGCCGGTGAGCAGGTATTGCAGCCCGACCTTGAGCTGCTTCAGGCCCTTCGTGTCGTTGTAGAGCGTGATCGGCTGCGGGCACGTCCAGTTGAGCGTGACGTCAAGGTGATCCTGGAGGTTGCCGCCCACACCCTTGCGCGCATGAACCGGGCGGATGCCGTGGCGGGCCAGCGCATCGGGATCGCCGATGCCCGAAAGGTTGAGGATCTGCGGCGACTGGAACGCCCCGGCGCAGAGCAGCACCTCGCGCGCGGCGTGCGCGGTTTGCACCGGCTTGCCTTTGCCCAGGCTGTATTCCACTCCCGTCGTCCGGCCGTTCTCGATGACGATGCGGTGGGTGCGCGCGCCGGTCACCACCGTCAGGTTGGGGCGCTGGCCGACGATCGGCTGAAGATAGCCGCGCGCCGCGCTCCAGCGCTGGCCATCGCGGATCGTCAATTGATACCGGCCGAAGCCTTCCTGATCGAAGCCGTTGAAATCCGGAGTGATCTTGTGCCCGGCCTCACCCCCGGCGCGGATCACGCCGGCATAGAGCGGATGGTCGGACCGTTCGCCCCAGCTGACCGAAAGCGGCCCGCCTTCGCCATGATACGTCGATGCGCCATCCTCGAAGTTTTCGGCGCGTTTGAAGTAGGGCAGCGTTTCGGCATAGGACCAGCCGTCCAGCCCAAGCTGCCGCCAGTGATCGTAATCGCGCGCGTGGCCGCGAATATAGACCATGCCGTTGATCGCGGACGAACCGCCCAGCCCCTTGCCGCGCGGATGCCACAGGCGCCGGCCGTCCATGAATGGTTCCGGCTCGCTCCAGAAGCCCCAGTTGAACTTGCTCTTCTGCTTGATCAGCGTGCCCACGCCGGCCGGCATCCGTACCAGCACCGAGGTATTGCGCCCGCCCGCTTCGAGCACCAGCACCCGGACGCCGGGATCTTCGCTGAGCCGCGCGGCCAGAACCGATCCCGCGCTGCCCGCGCCGATGATTATGTAATCGTATTCGCCCGAAGCCATGGCACGCCCATCCCGATACCGTTCTTATTGACATGCTTGTCATCAAGAACGCGCCTGAGCGCAAGCGCATTTAGGCGATCGGTTAAATTACCGTTTTACAGGGCTAGACCGGCGGCCTTGCCGCTGGCCCAGGCCCACTGGAAATTGTATCCGCCCAGCCAGCCGGTGACGTCAACCGCCTCCCCGATCGCATAGAGGCCGGGCACCGTGCGCGCCTCCATCGTCCGGGAGGAAAGGCCCGCCGTATCGATCCCACCGCCGGTGACTTCGGCCTTGGCGAAGCCTTCGGTGCCGTTGGGGTGGAAGCGCCAGTCGGCAAGCCGGGCTTCGGCCGCGCGCAAGGCCTTGTCGGTCATGCCGCCAAGCTCGCCACCGCCGCCTAGCCGTTCGCACAGGGCCGTGGCGAGCCTTTCGGGCAGCGCTTCGGCCAGCACCTTGCGCAGCGCCACGCGGGGCCGGTCACGCTTGGCCGCCAGCAGCCATTCGCGCGGACGGTCGGGCAGGAAATCGACGCCCACCGCTTCGCCATGGCGCCAGTAGGACGAGATCTGGAGAATGGCGGGGCCGGACAGGCCCCGGTGCGTGAACAGCGCGGCCTCGCGGAACGCCGTTTTGCCGGCGCGCGCGGTCACGTCGGCCGAAACGCCCGACAGATCGCGGAACAGGGCCTCATCCCCGCCCAGCGTCAGCGGCACGAGCGCCGGGCGGGGTTGCACCACTTTCAGCCCGAAGCGCCGCGCCAGATCATAGGCGAAGCCGGTCGCGCCCATCCTGGGGATCGACGGCCCACCGGTGGCCAGCACCAGCGACGGCGCGGAAAAGGTGCGGCCACCCGCCTCCACGCGGAACAGGCCATCGGCGTGGCTGACCTCGCCCACCGCCATGGCGCACAGCACCTCGACCTGCCCTGCCGCGCATTCGTCGAGCAACAGGGACACGATCTGCCGCGCCGAACCATCGCAGAACAGTTGCCCCAGCGTCTTTTCGTGCCAGGCGATGCCATAGCGGTCGACCAGCGCGATGAAGTCGGACGGGGTGTAGCGGCTCAGCGCCGATCGCGCGAAGTGGGCATTCTGCGAAAGATAGCGGTCATGCGCGGTGTGGATATTGGTGAAGTTGCACCGCCCGCCCCCGGAAATCAGGATCTTCCGGCCAGGCTCGTCCGCGTGATCGAGCAAGGCCACGCGGCGGCCGTTCTGCCCGGCGGTGGCCGCGCACATCAGCCCCGCCGCACCGGCGCCCAGCACGATCGCATCATGAGTCGCGGTCATGCCGGAACGCCGGGGTGGTCAGGATCAGATATGCAGCGCGCGCCCGTAGGCGGCGAGCACGCTTTCATGCATCGATTCCGAGATCGTCGGATGCGGGAACACGGTGTTGATCAGTTCGGCTTCGGTCGTTTCCAGCGTCTTGCCGACGACGTAGCCCTGGATCATCTCGGTCACTTCCGCGCCGATCATGTGCGCGCCCAGCAGTTCGCCGGTCTTGGCGTCGAACACCGTCTTCACGAAGCCTTCCGGCTCGCCCAACGCGATCGCCTTGCCGTTGCCGATGAACGGGAACGTGCCGACCTTGAGCGCATAGCCCGCTTCCTTCGCCTTGGCCTCGGTCAGGCCGACGCTGGCGATCTGCGGGTGGCAATAGGTGCAGCCCGGAATGTTGCCGCGATCCATGGCGTGCGGATGCACATCCTTGTTGCCCAGTTCCTGCGCGATGGCTTCCGCCGCGATCACGCCTTCGTGGCTGGCCTTGTGCGCCAGCCACGGGCCGGGGGTGACATCGCCGATCGCCCACACGCCCTTCACGTTGGTGCGGCCATGGCCATCGATCTGGATAATGCCGCGTTCGGCCTTCACGCCCAGCGTTTCCAGGCCGATATTCTCGGTATTGGGCGCGATGCCCACGGCGACGATGACGTGGCTGAACTGGCTTTCGACCACCTTGCCGTCCTTGCCCTTGATCTTCGCCTTCACGCCACTGGCGCTCACGTCGAGGCTTTCGACGCCCGCCCCGGTCAGGATCGTCATACCCTGCTTGACCAGCGCCTTTTCGAGGAACGCGGAAACGTCGGCGTCTTCCACCGGCACAACCCGGTCCATCATCTCGACGACCGTCACTTCCGTGCCCATATCGTTGTAGAAGCTGGCGAATTCGATGCCGATCGCGCCCGATCCGATGACCAGCAGCTTGGTCGGCTGTTCCTTAGGCGTCATCGCGTGGCGATAAGTCCACACGCGGTTGCCATCGGCCTTGGCGAACGGCAGATCCCGCGCCCGCGCACCGGTGGCAACGATGATATGCTTCGCGCTCAGCGTCTCCACGCCCTTGTCGCCGGTCACTTCCAGCTTGCCGGGCGCCTTCAGCACGCCGGTGCCCATGTGGACGGTGATCTTGTTCTTCTTCATCAGGTGCGTGACGCCCTGGTTCAGCTGCTTGGCCACCCCGCGCGAACGCGCGACCACCGCTGCGATGTCGGCGCGGATGTTGTCCGCAGCCAGGCCATAGGCCTTGGCGTGCTTCATGTGGTTGTACACTTCGGCCGAGCGCAGCAGCGCCTTGGTGGGGATGCAACCCCAGTTCAGACATATGCCGCCGAGCAGTTCGCGCTCGACGATCGCGGTCTTGAGCCCGAGTTGCGCGGCACGGATGGCCGCGACATAGCCGCCGGGGCCGGATCCGAGGACGATCAGGTCATACTGTTCAGCCATGTTCACTCCACTGCATCGATGGCGCGCGGCCGGCCATCATCGGCCAGCAGCACGAATTTGAATTGCCCGCGCGCGACATCGGTCACGCCTTCGCCATTGCGTTCGCGCCCTTCCCCCCGCGCGACGATCGTCAGCGAGGTGCGCCCCCGCGCAACGATTTCGGCATGGACGGTCAGTTCGTCGCCCACCGCCATCACGCCCGGAAAGGTAAAGTCGGTAGCGGCGACCACCACGGCCTTGCCCTTGCCCCGGCGCGAGGCGAGCGAGCCGGCGCCCAGCGCCAGCTGGCTCATCAGCCAGCCTCCGAACACCCCGCCATAGGGATTGAGGTCGGTTGGCATCGCGGTCACGCGGATAACCAGTTCCTCAGCCATGCGCGTTCTCTCCCACGGGAATCGGCGGAACCGCGCGCGGCTGCCGGCTCTCGTCGATGGCCACGAAGATGAACCGCGCCTGCGTCACCCGCTGCCGCTCGTTCCCCGTGCGCGGCCGCCGCCAGGCTTCCACGTCGATCACCATCGACGTGCGGCCCACCGAGGCGAGATCGGCATAGACCGTCACTTCATCCCCGATGTGAACGGGGTGGTGGAACTTCATGGCTTCCACCGCGATCGTCGCCGCGCGTCCCATCGAATGCCGGGTGGCGACGATGCCCGCCGCCATGTCCATCTGTGCCATCAGCCACCCGCCGAAGATGTCCCCGGCCGGATTGGCGTCCGCCGGCATCGCCGTGATGCGGATCGCCGGCTCCGAACCGGGCAGCGGCGGGTTGTCGACGTCCGACACGGCGGGGTCAGGCGACCAGGCCGAGCGGGTTTTCGATCAGCGCCTTGAACGCCTGCATCAGTTCGGCCCCGTCCGCGCCATCGATTGCGCGATGGTCGAAGCTGCCGGTGGCGCTCATCACCGTGGCGATCGACAGCGCGCCATCGACCACATAGGGCCGCTGCTCGCCCGCGCCGACCGCCATGATCATGCCCTGCGGCGGGGTGATCACCGCATCGAACTGCTTGATGCCGAACATGCCAAGGTTGGACAGCGAAGCCGTGCCGCCCTGGTATTCGTGCGGCTGCAGCTTGCCTTCGCGCGCCTTGTTCGCCAGTTCCTTCATCTCGGTGGCGATCGTGGAGATCGACTTGGCGCCGGCATCGACGATGATCGGCGTGATCAGGCCCGAAGGCGCGGCCACGGCCACCGAGATGTCCGCACGGCTGAAGCTGCGCAGTTCGTCGCCAGCGAAGCTGACGTTGCACTTGGGCACTTGCAGCAGCGCCTTGGCCAGCGCCTTGATGATGAGGTCGTTGACCGAGAGCTTCACGCCCTGCGCTTCCAGCGCCTTGTTGAGCTGGCCGCGCAGCTTGAGCAGCGCATCGAGCTGGATGTCCACCGTGAGGTAGATGTGCGGGATGGTCTGCTTGGCTTCCGTCAGGCGGCGCGCGATCGTCTTGCGGACGTTGTTGAGCTTCTGCGCTTCGTAAGGGATGCCGAAGTCGGGAACGCTGGCGGCAGCGACGGGAGCCGGCGCGGGCGCTGGGGCTGGGGCTGCTGCCGGCGTGGCGGCCGGGGCCGAAGCCACAACAGGCGCGGTCGCAGGCTGTGCGTCCGCGACGTCGGCCTTGACGATCCGGCCATTGGGGCCGGTGCCCTTCACGCTCGCCAGATCGATGCCTTTGTCGGCGGCGATGCGCTTGGCGAGCGGGCTGGCCACGACGCGGTCTCCCTTGGGCGCGGGCGCGGCGGCAGCCACGGGAGCGGGAGCCGGCGAAGGCGCAGGTGTCGCGGCAGGGGGCGGCGTGGTGGCGGGCGCGGGAGCCGGGGCGGCCTTGGGCGCGGGCGCGCTGGCGTCTTCGTCCTCACCCGCGAGCGTGGCGATCACCGTGCCGACCTTCACACCTTCGCTGCCTTCGGCAACGTCGATGGAAACGATCACGCCTTCATCGACCGCCTCGAACTCCATCGTGGCCTTGTCGGTCTCGATTTCGGCCATGATGTCGCCGGACGAAACCGTGTCGCCCACCTTCACCAGCCACTTGGAAAGCGTGCCTTCTTCCATCGTCGGCGAAAGCGCGGGCATCTTGATGGCTATGGGCATGGCGCAGTTTCCATCCTTGGTTATTGATTTGAACAAAAAGCAACCAAATGGGTTATTTCAGGCTGCCTCACCTCTTGTCGCCATTTCAACGGCCTTGCCTTGCGGGTCAAGTGGCTTGAGGCTTGCCCTGCATACGAATTTGCCGGTAGAGAGGTCCGGGAAGGAAAAGGCCATGCTTCAGCAGCGTGTCTACCTGGTCATTATGGACGAAACGGACGAGGCGCGGCAAGCGCTGCGTTTCGCCGCCCGACGCGCCGTTCGCACCGATGGCACCGTTCACATCCTCGCACTCGTTCCGAAGCAGGAATTCGTTGCTTTCGCCGGCGTGCAAGCCACGATCGAGGAAGAGGCCAAGGATCGCGCCGAAGTGCTGGTCACTACCGCGGCCGGCAGCGTGGCGAGCGAATCCGGGCTGACGCCGATCATCTCGGTACGCCAGGGCAACGGCCCGGACGTCGTGCGCGATTACCTGCGCGAACACCCCGAAGTTTCGGCGCTGGTGCTGGGCGCCGCGGCCGACGGCGCGCCCGGCCCGATGATTACCCATTTCAGTACCCACGCCGGGCAACTGCCCTGCCCGCTGATGATCGTGCCCGGCGGCATGGACGACGAGGCGATCGACGCGCTGAGTTAGGGCGTCGCGGACGGGCGGCACCGTGTGAGAATACCTTGAGGAAAATCGCCACGGAACAGATCGCATCAGACTGGATCGCCTATGCACGCTATGACGCCAACAAGGCGCCGGACGAGGTTCATGAACGTGGCTGGCTCATATACGACACATGCCATGCCCAGCCGGTTGTGGCTTGGGAAGTTATCAAGGCGGTT
Source organism: Novosphingobium sp. MD-1 (assembly GCF_001014975.1). Classification (GTDB taxonomy): domain Bacteria; phylum Pseudomonadota; class Alphaproteobacteria; order Sphingomonadales; family Sphingomonadaceae; genus Novosphingobium. Next base: position 112,520 of record NZ_BBXA01000031.1, read on the forward strand.
GTCAGCCGCTACTCCGAAGGCGATCTATTCACGGATCGTGACACGGAAGCCAAACGCGTCCTCGCGAACACTGCCGCAGTACCTCTTGAGAGCCTTCTTGCCGAACACGGCGCCGACTTCATTGAGAGCCTGGAGGTTGAAGTACGGCGTGATCGCCGCATGTTCTGGACTGTCGGATGTGTTTGGCGAAACGGCATGACGGAAGAAGTCTGGACACGAGTGCAACGAGCGGCAGGCGGCACTACGCTATAGAGTTACCTTCGCTCCCCACGAGATTGCAGCCGTTCCGCCATTCAAAATGCGCGCTTGAAACGCAGACCGCCCACAAACGGCGATGGTCGCTCCTACTTGCGCTTGCCCTGATGACGGATATTCGACGGCCGCCCGCGCTTTCCGGTCATGAACTTGCCCTTGGGCTTCGGCTTGCCCGGAAGCTTGCCGCCGCGGCGCTCGATGCGGCTGACGCCTTCGGCCACGTCGACCGGTTCGAACTTCAGCGCGCCGGTCAGCGGGTTGGCCTCGGCCAGTCGCAGCTTGAGCATCATGCCCATCGCAAACTGTTCGCCGCTGCTTTCGCCTTCCAGCACTTGCGCCTTTTCGTCATAGACGAAGCGTTCGGCGCCCAGCACGGAAACGGGCACCAGCCCGTCGCCGCCCAGCCCGATGATCGTGGCGAACAGGCCGAACTTCTGGACGCCGGTGATGCGCGTATCGAACACTTCGCCCACCCGACCGGCCAGCCATGCCGCCACATAGCGGTCGATCGTTTCGCGCTCGGCTTCCATCGCCCGCCGTTCGCTGGCGCTGATCGCTTCGCTCACGCGGGCCAGATCGTTGCGGTCGCGGTCGGCAAGGCCACTCGTCGGCGGCAAGTCATGGTCCTGCGGGCGCGGCTGCTCCAGATCATAGGCATCGACCAGCGCGCGGTGGACCAGCAGGTCCGAATAGCGGCGGATGGGCGAGGTGAAATGGGCGTAGCTGCCCAGCGACAGGCCAAAGTGGCCGGCGTTGCGCGGCCCATAGTAGGCCTGCGTCTGGCTGCGCAGCACCGCTTCCATGACCAGCGCCTTTTCCGCCTCGTCGGTCACGTCCTTCAGCATCCGGTTGAACAGCGATGGCGTGATAACCTGCCCCAGCGCCAGCTTGCGATCGAACGTGGCGAGGTAGTCCTTCAGCGCAAGTAGCTTCTCGCGCGTGGGCGGTTCGTGGATGCGATAGACCACCGGCGCGACTTTCGCCTCCAGCGCCTTGGCCGCGGCGACATTGGCGGCGACCATGAAATCCTCGACCACGCGATGCGCGTCGAGCCGTTCGCGCAGAGCCACTTCGGCGATTCGCCCCTGTTCGTCGAGCAGCACGCGCCGTTCGGGCAGATCGAGTTCCAGCGGATCGCGATCCTTCCGCGCCTTTTCCAGCAGACGCCAGGCCTCCCACAGGTGCGCCAGGTGCGGCGCTGCTTCGCTGGCGTCGATCCGGCGCTGCGCTTCCTCGTAGGCGATCACTTCGGCGATCCGCACCCGCGCGCGGGTGAAGCGCCATGACGTCACGCGCCCCTGGGCATCGATGGTCATGTGGCACGCCATCGCCGCGCGGTCCGCGCCGGCCTTGAGCGAGCAGACATCCGCGCTCAGCACTTCGGGCAGCATCGGCACGACGCGGTCGGGAAAATAGACCGAGTTGCCCCGCTTGCGCGCGTCCCGGTCCACCGCACCACCCGGGCGGACGTAGAAGCTGACGTCGGCAATGGCGACCAGCGCGCGGACGCCGCCCTCGCCATCCGGCTCCGCCCAGATGGCGTCGTCATGATCGCGCGCGTCGACGGGGTCGATGGCGACGATCGGCAGGTGGCGCAGATCCTCGCGATGGTCCTCGCTCAACGGCAAGGCCGCCGCCCGCTTCGCTTCCTCGATGGCCTTTTCGCTGAACGCGAACGGGATGCCGTGCTTGTGGATGGCGATCAGGCTGAACGCGCGCGGGGCGAGCGGATCGCCCAGCACCGTCGTCACTTTCAGGCCAGAGCGGGGCGAACGCCCGGCGGGTTCCGCCAGCACCAGCTGCCCGACCTCCGCCTGCCCCAGATCGCTGATCGGCACCGCATTGCGCACGCGCTTGTCCACCGGGGCAAGCCATCCCTTGCCCGCGCCATCGATCTCGACCACGCCCAGCATCTGGTCGGTCTGGGCGGGCAGCTTCTTCATCGGATGGGCGATCCAGCTCTTGCCGGCTTCCTCGGTCCGCGCCAGCACCCGGTCGCCCACGCGCAACGCCTGCTGCCGCTGCTTGCCGCGCTGCTCCACCAGCCGCACGCGCGGCGGCGGCGCGCCGTCATCGGGATGCCAGCTATCGGGAATGGCGACCGCCTCGCCATCATCGATGTCCACCACGCGCAGCACGGTCACGCGCGGAACGCCGCCCATGCGGTGAAACGCGGTGCGGTTGCCGTCGATCAGGCCTTCCTCGGCCATGTCCTTGAGCAACGCCTTGAGCGCGATCTTCTCCTGCCCCTTCAGTCCGAACGCGCGCGCGATCTCGCGTTTGCCGGCGGGCTCGTCGGACCGGGCGATGAAATCGAGAACCTGCTGGCGCGTGGGCATGCCCTGCGGCGGGCGGGAACCATGGGAAGACGTCGAATGAACCATCGCCGGCATGTGGGCGCTTCACCGCGCCTTGGCAATGCGCAATCGCGAAGGCCGGCGCGGACCGGTCAGTGCGCCGAAGGCTCGAAGCCCCCACCGGGCAGGGCGGAAGCAATGGGACTTTCGCTGCCGTCCGCCGCTTTCGCGCTGACCCCGAAAAACCAGTCGTCTCCGCGCACACCATCGAACCGCACGTTGGTGCCGGTCACGCCCTCGCGGACTTTCTCCTGCCATGCGGGCGCATCCGTGCGCCGGCGCCAGACCGTGTAGCTGGCCGCGCCGTCCACCGGCTTCCACGCGATGTCGGTCCAGGTCGATACCGCCGCCTTGACCGTCGCCACGGGCGGCATCGGCGCGGCGGCCAGCGCCGCCAGCCCGCGCACGTTGAGGCGGACGACCTTGGCCAGATAGGGAAAGTCCATCTCGTCGATGGTATCGCCGAACTTCACCCCGTTCTCGGTGCGCAGATCCTGGTGCTGGTGCTCGTAATCCTCGACCGCCACGGTGAAGCGCACGGCGGGATAGCCCTTGTCCGAAAACGGCAACTGGTCCCCGCCACGCCCCATGCGGTCGGCGCGCCAGATCTGGCGGACTTCCAGTCCCGTGGCGTCGCTTGTGGCCAGCCCCGCCAGCCAGCGGGAAAGGTTGCGCGAAGGGCTGTCGTTCTCGCCCCCAAAGCGCCGCTGCGCCGCGCGGAGCGCATCGGTGCTGTCGGCGCGCGGCCCTTCTGAAAGGATGCGGACATGCGTATCGTCCTTCCACCCGTCGGACCCGCGCGATCCGCCGACGATGTCGTTATTGAACACCGCCTTGATCGTCCAGCCATGCTCTGCCGCGTAATCGGCCAGCAGCTTGCCGCCCAGCAGCCCCTGTTCCTCGCCCGAAAGGGCGGCATAGACGATCGTCGAGGGGAATTTCTGCCGTGACAGCACGCGCGCGGCTTCCAGCACCAGCGCGGTGCCCGATCCATCGTCGTTGGCGCCGGGCGCATCGATCGTGGCGTTGAGGACGTCCGACGCGCGGCTGTCGATATGCCCCTGCACGATCACCACCTCGTTGGGGCGTTCAGTTCCACGCTGGATCGCGACAACGTCGACCAGGCGCGTCGGTGTCGGCACGCGTTCGCCCTGCACCATGCGTTCGGGCAGCACGATCTCCAGGCAATTGCCGCAGGCCTTGGACGTCTTGCGGAATTCGGCTTCCGCCCAGGCCCGCGCCGCGCCGATCCCGCGTTTCGGGTCGGTCTGGGTGGACAGGGTGTGGCGCGTGCCGAAGGCCACCAGCTTCGCCACGTCCGCTTCAAGGCGTGCTTGCGAAATGGCGTCTTCGGGCGCCGCGATGGCGGGGGCGGAACAGGTGAGGGCGAGCGGGGCGATAATGGAAAGGCGCTTCATGCTGCGCAGGGTAACCGTTCGCCCCGGCCCCTCGCAAGCACCGGCAGGAAAAAGGGCGGAGAACCCGAAGGTTGCCCGCCCTTTTGGATCAGTACGCCCGCGCGATGAGGATGTGTTCGACCGCCGGTTCGCCCGTGAACGGGCACGGCCCTTCCGGCGGCGCTGCATCCATCGGCGTGTTGCGGATGGTGAGCTTTAGCCCCTTCAGCGTTTCCACGACCTTGTCGAGCGCCGCGCCGGTGGGGCGGGACCAGCCCATTTCCACCCAGCCGGGGAACTTGCGATCTTCGGCGAAATAGGCGGCAAGCCCGTCCAGATCGGTCACGTCGCGCACCACCTGCGCATCGCGCTTCGCCTGCGCTTCAGCGTACAGGCCTTGCTGGATGGCTTCCAACTCGGTCACCGCCGTCGCGACGAAATCGTCCTTGGCCTGCGCCACGAAGTTGGGCTTGCCATCCTCGCGCCACAACCGGTCACGGCGCAGTGCGCTGACCTGCCCGCCTTCGGCATCGCGGCCGCCGATTTCAAGCACCAGCGGCACGCCCTTCTTGACCCAGGCCCAGCGCTTGGCGGTGGCCTTGCCAGGGCGCTTGTCGAGCAGCACGCGCACCCGCTCGCCGAACGCCGATTGCCGCGCCAGCGCCACGCGCAGGCCTTCGCAATAGGCGAGCAGCGCCTCGTCGCCTTCGTTGTCGCGCAGCATCGGCAGGATCACGATCTGCTGCGGCGCCACCTGCGGCGGCACGCGCAAGCCGTCATCGTCACCATGGGTCATGATCACGCCGCCGATCATGCGGGTGGAAACGCCCCAGCTGGTGGTGTGGCACAGCGTCTGCTGGCCTTCCTTGTCCTGATAGCGGATGCCCGCCGCTTCGGCGAAGCCGGTGCCGAGGTAATGCGAGGTGCCGGCCTGCAGCGCCTTGCCGTCCTGCATCATCGCCTCGATCGAATAGGTCGCGACCGCGCCGGGGAAGCGTTCGTTTTCGGGCTTGGCGCCGGCGATGACCGGCATCGCCAGCACGTCCTCGGCGAACGAGCGGTACATTTCGAGCGCGCGCAGCGTTTCCTGCATCGCGTCGGCCTCGTCCGCGTGGGCGGTATGGCCTTCCTGCCACAGGAATTCGCTGGTGCGCAGGAACATGCGCGTGCGCATTTCCCAGCGCACGACATTGGCCCACTGGTTGGTCAGCAACGGCAGGTCGCGCCACGATTGAACCCAGCGCGCCATCGCCGCGCCGATCACCGTTTCCGACGTGGGGCGCACCACCAGCGGCTCTTCCAGCTTCGCTTCCGGATCGGGCACCAGCCCGCCCTTGCCGTCCGCGATCAGGCGATGGTGCGTAACGACCGCCATCTCCTTGGCGAAGCCTTCGACGTGGTCGGCTTCCTTGGCGAAGTAGGACAGCGGAATGAACAGCGGAAAGTAGCAGTTCTCGACGCCCGCTTCCTTGATGCGTTCATCCATGATCTTCTGGATGCGTTCCCAGATGCCATAGCCCCACGGCTTGATCACCATGCAGCCGCGCACCCCCGATTCCTCGGCAAGCTCGGCCTCGGCGATCACCGCCTGGTACCACTGGGCAAAGTCTTCGTCGCGCGTAACGTTCAGCGCGTGCTTGATCTTGGGCTGGTTCATGCCGCGCGGGTTAAGCGGCAATCGACAAAGGGGCAAGACGGTTTGCAGCGGTTCCGCACGGTTCGTGGCCCGGCGATCACGCCACCGGCACCCGCACCGGCCCCGCGCTCGCCGCTATTTCGTGATCTGGTCCAGCTTCTTCTGCATTTCGGCCATCTGCTTGCGCAGTTCGGCCAGTTCGTCACCTTCGCCGGCGGCGGGCTTTTCCGCTTCGCGCGCGGGGGCGCCCGGCACAAACGCGGCGGCTGCGGCCTTGAAGATTTCCATGTTGCGCTGGGCCAGTTGCGCCAGGGGGTTGGCGCCGATGCTATCTTCGATCGCCTTGCGCAGCTTGTTCTGGTTTTCGCGGAAATAGTCCATCGACGCTTCGAGATAGCCAGGCAGCAGCGCCTGCATCGAATTGCCATACATGGAGATCAGCTGGCGCAGGAAATTGGTGGGCAACATCTGTTCGCCCGCCGATTCCTCTTCCATGATGATCTGCGCCAGGATCGAATGCGTCAGGTCCGCGCCGGTCTTGGCGTCGATCACCTGGAAGTCGATGTTTTCCTTCACCATCTGGGCGAGATGGTCCAGCGTGATGTAGCTCGACGTCCGCGTGTTGTAGAGCCGCCGGTTGGCGTACTTCTTGATGATTACGGTATCGCCGTCTTTGGACTGGTTGGCCATCGTGGTGCGCCCTTCATGGTTTATCGGCGTCATTAGCAGATGCAGTATGTGCGGCGCAACACGGGGGCACAAGCCCACTTGCCTCAGGTTTGGCGGAAAAAGCGACGCCCGAGCAGGGTAAAGAGTTCATATTGAGACAATCCGCTGATCGCGGCCGCCGAAACGGGGTCATAATCGACCGTCAGCCAGTCGCCCTCGCCGCAACCGGGCGCATCGTCCAGCGCGACGATGGTGAGGTCCATCGAGATTCGCCCCAGCACCGGGATGGGGATTCCCCGCCATGAAAGGCCGCCCTTGCCCGACCAGCAGCGCAGATAGCCGTCGGCATAGCCCAGCGCGATCACGCCCGCGCGCATCGGGCGCGGCGCGATGAAGGTGGCGTTGTATCCCACGCCCTCGCCCGCTTCGATCCGGCGGACCTGCAGCACTGCCGCTTCGGGATAGGCGACCTGGCGGATTACCCCCGCCATTTCCGCGCGCGCGATCCCGCCATAGAGCGCCAGCCCAGGCCGCGTCAGGTCCGCGTGATAGGCGGTGCCGAGCATGATTCCCGCGCTGTTGGCCAGGCTGTAGCGCAGCGCCGATACCTGCCGCCGCACTTGTCCGAAACGGTTCAATTGCTGCGCGTTCTGGGGCACGTCCTCGTCCGCCGAAGCCAAGTGGCTGATGCAGCAATCGATGCTCAGCGCCTGCAGCACCGGATCGCCCAGATCGCCCATCGCCAGACCCAGGCGGTTGATGCCGGTATCGACCATGACATGACACGCGCCGCCGCCAGCGGCGGACCAGCGCCGGGCCTGCTCCAGCGAATTGAGCACCGGCCGCACGCCGCTTTCGAGGGCGAATGCCACGTCGGCATCGTTCAGCGGTCCATGCAGCACGGCGATCTGCTCCGCCGGCACATGCGGCAACAGCGCCGCCGCCTCGCTCCAGTGCGCCACGAACCAGTTGCGACACCCCGCGCGCGCCAGTTCCGGCACCACTGACGTTGCCCCCATGCCATAGGCATCGGCCTTCACCGCCGCGCCCGCGACCGCCTTGCCCGACCAACCGTCCAGCGTCCGCCAGTTGCGGGCGAGTGCGTCCAGGTCCAACCTCAGGCGAAGCGCGGCGGGCGGAACAGCGAAATGGGTGGGATCAGACGGCATCGTCACCATAGGCTTGTGGAGGACCGCCCTTTAGCCCCCTCATCGCCACGAGGAAAGCCACCGCCACCACGATCCAGGTGTACCAGAGACCCGAATAGGGATCGCCCGTCTTGGCCACGATCAGGCTCGATATGAACGGCAGGAAGCCGCCGAAATACCCCGTGCCGATGTGATAGGGGATCGACATCGAGCTGTAGCGGATGCGTGGCGGGAACATCTCCGTCAGCAGCGCGGCGACAGGGCCGTAGGTGAAGCCGGACAGAGCCATCAGCAGCAGTAACGAGGCGATGATTCCCGCAATCTGCACCGGGCCAGGGCGGACCTTGGTGAAATCATATCCGGCATCGGCCAGCATCGCCTGCAAGGCCTTGGCGCGCGCCGCCTTGTCCGTCCAGGGATAGGCATCGAGCTGCAGGACGCGATCACCCGCCCGCAGCGTCAACGCCGGCGCGGTCTTCAGGCTATAGGGCACGCCCGATCCCGCCAGATCGGCCAGCAGCTTTCCGCACTGCGTCGACTGTTCGGTCGAAAACGCGCTGAAGCTGCAATCCGGGCCAGCCACGGTGACTGGGGCGCGGCGTGCCTGTTCAGCCAGCGCGGGATTGGCGGAGGCGCCCATCAGCCAGAACGCCGGGAACAGCAGCAGCAGCGTGGCGAGATAGCCGATCACGATCGGCTTCTTGCGGCCGACCCTGTCGGAAATGTGGCCCGCCAACAGGTAGAACAGCATACCCACCGCCGCGCCCACGCCGACCACGATTTCGGCCAAGGTATCTTCCACGCGCATCGCCGATTTCAGGAACGAAAGGCCGGTGAACATCGCAGTGTACCAGATCACCGTCAGCCCGGCCGCGATGCCGAACAGCGCGATGAACAGGCGCTTCCTGTTGCCGGGATAGGTCAGGCTTTCGACAAAGGGGTTGCCGGCGATCTCGCCTTGTTCCTTCATCGCCTGAAACACCGGGCTTTCCGACAGTTTCATGCGCATCCACAGCGATACCACCAGCAGTGCCAGGCTGACCAGGAACGGCACGCGCCAGCCCCAGTCCTTCCACACCGCCTCACTCATCAGGCTCTTGCAGGTCAGCACCACGATAAGGCTGAGCACGAAACCGCCCACCACGCTGGCCTGGATATAGCTGGTGAAATAGCCGCGGCGGCCGGGTTCGGAATGCTCCGCCACGTAGACGGCCGCTCCGCCATACTCGCCGCCCAGCGCCAGCCCCTGCAGGATGCGCAGCAGGATCACCAGCACCGGTGCCGCCATGCCGATGGTGGCAGCGGACGGGATCAGGCCGACGCCCGCCGTGGCGATACCCATCAGCGTGACGGTAACGAGGAACGTGTACTTGCGGCCCAGCCGGTCGCCCAGAAAGCCGAACAGGATCGCCCCCAGCGGCCGGAACCCGAAGCCGACCGCGAAGACCAGCCAGAACAGCAGCATTTCCAGCGTGGCATTGCCGGTCGGGAAGAACGCCTTGGACAGGATGGCGCCCAGCGTGCCGTAGATGAAAAAATCGTACCATTCGAACACGGTGCCGGCCGACGACGCGGCGATAACCAGCCGAATGTCCGCCGCGCTTGGTTCAGCGCCCGCTGCTGCCATTGTCCGTCCTCTTCCCCGTTTATAGCCTCGCTCTAGCGAACGCGGCGGGATCGGGAAAGAGCCGTTCAAGCCGCCTGTTCGAGAGCGGAAAGCGCGGCTTCCCAGGCCAGCATGATCGCGCCATGGCGCGCCGGATAGTCGCGGGCAACGGCGACGAGGTCGATACCCGGCCAATCCGGCATCGCGCCATCGCCCGCCAGCCATGCGGCCAGCGCATCGCGCGCGGCCGCGATGGCAGCGGCATCGCGGCCGATCGCGGCTTCGGCGAAAACGGAGGCCGCCGCCTGCCCTACCGCGCAGGCGTGCGGTCGCAGGCCCAGCCCGTTGATCGTGCCATCGGCATCCGTCCGCAGCGCCAGCCCGATCGTGCTGCCGCAGCTGCGCGAGCGCGCCTCGCCCCGCAAGGGCAAGGCTTCGTCCCACGGCCAGTTGGCCAGCCCCGCCGCCGCCGCCAGCATGGCCGGCGTGTAGAGAGCGCGCGCGGAACTGGCCACGGTTCAGTCTTCCTTATCGGCGGACGTGTCGGCCCGATGGCGTGAAGCCGACTTCTTGGCCGCTTTCTTGTGCGCGGCCGCCTTGTCCTTCTTTGCCTTGGCGGCCTCGTCAGCCTTGGCGTCCGCTTCCGCCGCTGCGCGGCGATCCGCGATCATCGTCATCAGTTCCTCGCTGGCCGCGTTAAGGAACGGATAGGTGCGCGCCTGCGAAATCCACATCGGCCGGCCGCTGACGCCCCACACCACGTCATAGCCGAAGACCAGAATCGAAAAGCCCAGAACGACGATGATGAAGCCCTTCACCGCGCCGAAACCGAAGCCGAGCAGCCGGTCGATCGGCCCCAGCACCGAATTGCGGCTGGCGCTTCCGATGCGGCGCGCGATGAAGCGGGTGATCCCGTACGGCACGATCAGCAGCAGCACGAAGGCGAGCACACCGCCGCCGGTCTCGTTCTCCAGATAGGGCGTCAGCAGTTGCGTGAGCGGTTCGTGCAGATAATGCACCGCGAACAGCGAGATGCACCACGCCGCCACGGCGAGGATTTCCTCCACGAAGCCGCGAAAGAATCCACCGATCGCGCCGACCGCGACGATCAGGAATACAACATAGTCGAAGCCGGTCATTACCCGGTGAAATTAGGAGCCGCCCACAATCCGGTCAACGAGATTTGGCAGCAACCGCAACGGCGCATAGCGGAGACCGGCCACCTTCTCGATGCTGCCATCAGGGCCATAGGCGCGGGAAAAGCCCAGTTTCGCGGCTTCCTTGAGCCGGATGGAGCTGTGCGCCACGGGCCGGACCTCGCCCGCCAGCGATATTTCGCCGAACCAAGCCGCCTGCGCCGGCAGCGGCCGGTCGGCCAGCGCCGAAACCAGCGCCGCCGCCACCGCAAGATCGGCGGCGGGATCGGTCAGGCGATAGCCGCCCGCCACGTTGAGATAGACTTCGGCTGCGGAGAAATTCAGCCCGCAGCGCGCTTCCAGTACGGCCAGCAGCATGGCCAGCCGTCCGCTGTCCCAGCCCACCACCGCGCGCCGCGGCGTGGCCCCGCTGGCGAGGCGCACGGTGAGCGCCTGGATTTCCACCAGCACCGGCCGCGTCCCTTCCAGCGCCGGAAACACCGAACTGCCCGGCACCGGTTCGTCCCGGCCGGACAGGAACAGCATGGAGGGGTTGCCGATCTCCTCCAGCCCTGCCCCCGCCATCGCGAAAACGCCGATCTCGTCCACCGCGCCGAAGCGGTTCTTCAGCGCGCGCAGGATGCGGTATTGGTGGCTGCGTTCGCCCTCGAAGCTCATCACCACATCGACCATGTGTTCCAGCACGCGCGGGCCGGCGATCGAACCGTCCTTGGTGACATGGCCCACCAGCACCAGCGCGACGCCGTTCTCCTTGGCATAGCGAATCAGTTCGAACGCACAGCCGCGCACCTGGCTGACCGTGCCCGGCGCGCCTTCGATCTGGTCCGAATGCATCGTCTGGATCGAATCGATTACCAGCAGCGCCGGCGGCTTCATGCCGCCCAGCGTCGTCAGGATGTCACGCACCGAGGTATTGGACGCGAGCCGGATCGGCGCATTGCCCAATCCGAGCCGGTCGGCGCGCAGGCGCACCTGGTCGGACGCTTCCTCGCCGCTGATATAGACCGCCTCCGCGCCCGCCAGCGCGATGCATGCGGCCGCCTGCAGCAGCAGCGTGGACTTGCCGATTCCCGGATCGCCGCCCATCAGTATCGCCGATCCCGGTACCAGCCCGCCACCGAGCGCGCGGTCGAATTCGGCAAGGCCGGTCTTGCGCCGCTCCGGCAGCTTGACCGGCTGATCGAGCGAGACGAACGAGACCAGCCGCCCTCCGCTCGACAAGTCATGCTTGGCCGAAAACACCGTCTCCGGCGCTTCCTCCACCAGCGTGTTCCACTCGCCGCAATCGGCGCATTGCCCCTGCCAGCGGGGTGAAACGCTGCCGCAGGACTGGCAGACATAGCGGCGCTTGGGTTTGGCCATGGCCTGCGCTTAACGGGAACGTATCAGGAACGCAAGCCGCGTGATCGCCGCAACGCTCCTCGCCATCATCCCTTGGGCATCAGCCGCATCGCCTCGCTGGCCAGCGCTTCCGCGCCAGCGGCGATGACCTTGTCCGCCTCCGGCGCCCAGAACGGGCTGTGGAGCGATGGCAGCGCCCGTCCCTCGCGCTTCGCCGCATCCAGTTCGCTGGCCGGGCGGCCGCCAACCCAGAAGATGGTTGCGCCCATGCGGTCGGGATCGGCGCGCCAGAACTCGCCGAAATCCTCGCCCGCCATCACGGGTGGCGTCTGCACCGCGCCCGTATCGCCAAACTGCCGCTTCATGTCGGCCAACACCCGCTGGCTGAACGCGGGCGGATTGAACGTGGCGCGGGTATAGGGATCGAGCACCGAGACGACCGGCATCCGGTCCTGCGGCACGCCTGACGCCATCGCCTCGCCCGCCGCGATGCGGCGGATGCCGTCGAGCAGCAGCTTGCGCTGTTCGTCGCTGTAGCTGCGCACGGTGAGCTGGAGCCTCGCCTCGTCGGGGATGATGTTGTGCTTGGCGCCGGCATGGAAGCTGCCGACGGTGACCACGCCCGGCTCGAACGGGCTGTTCTCGCGGCTGATCAGCGTCTGCAGGCGCATGACGATGGCGCTGGCCAGCACGATCGGGTCTTTCGTGGTCTGCGGATAGGCGCCGTGCCCGCCGAGCCCCTTCACGGTGATGTCTACGCTGTCGACATTGGCAAGCGCGTACCCCGGCGTCACCCCGATAACGCCCGAAGGCAGATCGCCGGTATCGTGAAACGCCAGCGCGAAATCGGGCTTGGGAAAGCGGGTGAACAGGCCGTCCGCCAGCATCGCGCGCGCGCCGAGGCCGATTTCCTCCGCCGGTTGCCCGATCATCACCAGCGTGCCCGACCACGCATCGCGGTGCGCGGCCATCAGCTTGGCCACTTCCATCCACGCGGTCATATGCGTGTCGTGCCCGCAGGCGTGCATGATCCCGCTTTCGACGCCAGCGGTGGACGTGCCGCGATCCTTCGAGGCGAAAGGCAGCCCGGTCTGTTCGACCACCGGCAGCCCGTCCATGTCGGCGCGGACCAGCACGGTCGGGCCGGGGCCGTTGCGCAGCACCGCGACGACGCCAGTGCGGCCCACGTTCTCCGTCACCACGAACCCTGCCTTGCGCGCGGCGGCGGCCAGTTGCGCGGCAGACTTCACTTCCTGGAAGCTGAGTTCGGGATGCGCGTGCAGGGCGCGGTAGGTCTGCAACAGCCCCGGCAGATCGGCAGCGATTTCCGCGCGCAGATCGGGCGCGGCAGCCTGAACGGCGGCGGGGATACAAAGAGCGGCGGCGCCGAGCGCCAGCAGGGAGCGGAACGTCATCGCACTACTCTATCGCCGCGCGGGGCTGGTGCAAACGTCCTTTCCCGGCCCCGAAGAAATGCTTTGTGGCAATGGCGGGCGCAGACCCCACATCGACCGCAGCATTGACACGGCAACAGGACAGGACGGATCATGACGGACGCAGCAACGATCGACACCGCGCGTCGGGCCGCGGCGCAGCACTTGCGCGATGGCGGCTTCGAAACCGAGGCGACGATGGTATCCGAAGGGCGCGGCGACGATTTCGCCGAGGTGCGGATCGCCCTGTCGCTGCTGCGCATCCTGGGCGAGCGGCCCGCGCGCACCGCGCCGCCGGTCAAGCGCAACGGCCGGCGCCTTGTCGGCGAGGAGTGTTGAGTCGGGAGTGTTGAGGGGGGAGCGCTGAGGCTCCCTCGCTTTCAGGAGTGTGGTACGGGCGGCCGGACTCGAACCGGCATGTTGTCACCAACGGCGGATTTTGAATCCGCTGCGTCTACCATTCCGCCACGCCCGCGCGTTCGACGAAAACCCGGACGTGCCGGAGAACGAAGGCGCCCTATAGGGCGCTGTTCCCCGGCAAGCCAGAGCCAATGTGCAAAATTTAGACGCGCCGGTCAGCGAGCCTTGAGCGCGCCAGCCACCAGCTTGTGCAGCTTGGAATGGAGCGCATCGTTGCCGGCCAGGACGGTTTCGTCGCAGATCGGCAGCGAACGGCCCTTGTAGTCCGAAACGAAACCGCCGGCTTCGCGCACCAGCAGGCATCCGGCCGCGCTGTCCCACGGTTGCAGGCTGCTTTCCCAGAACCCGTCGTAACGGCCGGCGGCCACCCACGCGAGATCCAGCGAAGCCGCGCCGAAGCGACGGATGCCGGCCACGCGCGGGCCAAGCTCGTGGTAGATGCGGGTCCATTCGCCCATGTCGCCCCGGCCCGCGAAGGGAACGCCGGTGGCGATCAGCGCCTCGTCCAGATGGCGGCGCGCCGAAACGCGCAGGCGGCGGTCCTGCAACCATGCGCCCCGGGTCTTTTCGGCCCAGAAGCTCTCGTCGGTCACGGGCTGATAGACGATGCCGGCGGTCACTTCGCCCCAGCCCCTGCCGTCCAGCGTCGGTTCCTGCACCGCGATCGAGATCGCGAAATGCGGGATGCCGTGGAGGAAGTTGCTGGTGCCGTCGAGCGGGTCGACGATGAAGCGCGGCTTGCCGGGCTCGCCCGCGATCTCGCCGCCTTCCTCCATCAGGAAGCCCCAGTCCGGCCGCGCCTGACGCAGTTCGTCCCAGATCGTCCGTTCGGCGGCCTGATCCGCCTTGGACACGAAGTCGGCCGGCCCCTTGCGGCTGACCTGGAGATGTTCGACTTCGCCAAAGTCACGGCGCAGGCGCGTGCCGGCCTTGCGGGCGGCACGTTCCATCACGCGGATCAGTCCGGAAATTGCGGCCATCGTGGATCAGCCCGCCTTGCCGACGTAGGAACGTTCGTACACGTCCACGACGATGCGCGTGCCGCTTTCGATGTGCGGCGGCACCATCACGCGCACCCCGTTGTCGAGGATCGCGGGCTTGTAGCTCGAAGAGGCGGTCTGGCCCTTCACCACGGCGTCGGCCTCGACGATCGTGGCTTCGACCTGTTCCGGCAGCTGCACCGAGATCGGGCGTTCGTCGTACATTTCGAGCAGCACGGTCATGCCGTCCTGCAGGAACGCGGCGGCATCGCCGAGAAGATCGCTGGGCAGCGTGATCTGGTCGTAGGTTTCCACGTCCATGAACACCAGGTCATCGCCTTCGGCATAAAGGAACTGGAAGTCCTTGGTATCGAGGCGGACGCGCTCGACCGTGTCGGCGCTGCGGAACCGAACGTTGGTCTTGCGGCCGTCGATGAGGTTCTTCATCTCGACCTGCATAAAGGCACCGCCCTTGCCGGGCTGGGTGTGCTGGGTCTTGGCAACTTTCCAGATGCCCTTTTCGTATTCCAGGATATTGCCCGGACGGATGTCCACGCCGCTGATCTTCATGATGGAAAGAGCCTTACCGTGAGTAGGGAAGCGCGCGCCTTAGCCGCTGTGGCCGATTGCTTCAAGCGGCAGCCGCGTGCTAGCGCGATATCCGTCATGAACCGTCGTCTTTTCCCTGCCTCGCTCGCCGTGATCGGCGCGCTTGTCGTCACGGCTCCGGTTGAGGCCGTTCCGGGCGGCCCGATCCACACCTTGCTGCGCGGGCGCTGGATCTGCGAACTGCCGGGCGATGCCGAAATGCAGCCGACCGCGCTGCCCGGCGACAGCTTCCGCGCAATTCCGGATTCGAGCTACCAGATGGCCGACGGAAAGCGCGGCACCTACGCGCTGTTCGGCCGTATCCTGACGATGACGAGCGGCCCGCTGAAAGGCCGGCGTTATCAGTTGAACAACCGCGCGATGGCGCGGCAGATCGACGCGGCAGGCGAGTTCATCGGGCCACGCTGCATCCACGCGGGCACGCCGACCGGAGTCGACGCGGGCGACGATTCGTCCGGGTCCGACAGCGGCAACTCTGACATCTGACCCGGATCAGCGGGCGGCGCCATCGCGCCGCATCCGCCAGTAGGCATAGCCCACCAGCCCGCCAAACACCGCAATGCCCAGCGGCATGGCCACGGGGTTTGCGTGAACGATCGCCAGCGAATCGGGGTCGTTGGTGGCAGCCACGATCGCGGCATAGGCAATGTTGAACAGGCCATCGCCAACGATCAGGCCGGTGGCGGTCAGCACGCCCATGCGTTCGGCCAGTTCCGGATCGGCCTGCCGCGTGGCCCAGCGGTTGTAGAGATGGCCCAGGATCGCGCCGATCACGACCATCCCGGTGGTCTGCGTGGGCAGGTACATGCCCATGCCGACGGCGAGCGGCGGTAAGGCACCACGGCCCGACCGGCGCAGCGCGCCATCGACCGCCAGCGCCACCACGCCGATTGCCGCACCCAGACCCACGAGGTTCCAATCGAGGCTGCCGCCCAGCACGCCTTGCGCGATGGTGGAGATCAGCGCGGCCTGTGGCGCCGCCAGCGCGTTTTCGCCCGCCCCCGGCGCGCCAAGGAACCCGAAGGTGCCGTTGAGCAGATCAAGGATGGGCGGGATCACCAGCGCGCCGAACAGCACGCCCAGCACGAGCGCGACTTGCTGACGCCATGGCGTCGCCCCGACAAGCTGGCCGGTCTTGAGGTCCTGCAGGTTGTCGTTGGAAATCGTGGCCACGCCGAACACGATCGCGGTGACGAACAGCGCGAAGGCGACCAGCGCCTTGGTTGCCGCCGCATCCCCACCCCGCCCGTACAGCGCCAGCAAGATCAGCGAGATGCCCAGGGCGGCGAGGATGCCAACGCCCGAGATCGGGCTGTTCGACGCGCCGATCAGCCCGGCCATATAGCCGCAAACCGAAGCGATGAAGATACCGGCGACCAGCACATAGAGCACGGCGGCCGCCAGCCCGATCCCGAGCGATTCAGCGACCGGGCCGCCGGCCGCGAAATCGGCCAGCAACAGCGCGATCGGCACCATCGACAGCAGGATCGTGCCGCCCACCAGGCCGATCGGCAGGTCACGCTCGGTGATGTCCAACGAGGCGTAGCCCGCCTGCTTGCGCGCCCGGCTGGCGGCGATGGCTCCGGCCACGCCGCGCACGATCGGGCCGATCACGCGCAGCAGCGTCCAGATCGCCGCCACGCCGATGGCCCCCGCGCCGACGAAGCGGATGCGCTGGCGGAACACGGTGGAGATGAAATCGGCGAGTTCGGTCCCCGTCGGGGGGCCGCCGGCGGTCAACACCGGCAGCAGCACGCCGAAGCTGATGACGATGCCCACCAGCATGGCGATGCCCACTGCCAACCCGACGAGATGCCCGACCCCGACGAGCGCCATCGACAGTCCGCCGCCGAACGCGGTGCCGCCCGCGCCGACGCGGATCAGGGTCGAGGCTTCCTCCGCCACCAGCTTGAGCTTGGCGAGCAGCGGATAGAGCGCCGCCAGCAGCGCCCCGCACATCACCGCCGCCAGCCCGCGCCGGTTTTCTTCCGCGCCGCCGACACCCGCGCCGACCTTGAGCACTTCCGCCGCGGCCACGCCTTCGGGATAGGGCAGGTCCGATCCGGTCACCAGCGCGCGGCGCAGCGGCACTGAATACATCACGCCCAGGATTCCGCCGACCGCGATCACCGCGACGGATTCCCAATAGGGAAAGCCCGTCCACCACCCGATCATGACCAGGCCCGGCAGCACGAACACGATGGCCGAAAGCGTGCCCGCCGAACTGGCGATCGTCTGGACGATGTTGTTTTCCTGGATCGTCGCGCCCGAAAGCAGCCGCAGCACGGCCATGGAAATCACCGCGGCCGGGATCGAGGTGGCGAACGTCAGCCCGATGCGCAGGCCAAGATAGACGTTGGCCGCCGTGAACACGACCGTCAGCACCGCGCCAAGCACCACGCCGCGCAGGGTCAGTTCCCGGACCGGCCCCGTGCCCGATTCGCCTGCGCTCATGCTCGATCTCCGTTCAGGAAACTCCGCCTTTTCCTGACGAAGTTGACAAAGTTGACACGGTCCAGCGGAAAGGATCGCCCCTTCCCCGCGCGGACTTCGCAGGCCCTGTCTGGCATGGTGCGGCGGATTAGGAAAGCGGGGCGCCGTTAGCCGTGCTGGCCCCCATGTTGACGGCGCACTTCCTCGACTCGTCCGTCGAGCATCGTCACGCGCACATCAGCCACCTCGGCAATGCCGGTATCGTGGGTGACGCAGACCACCGCCCGGCCCTGTTCGTGCGCCAACGTGCGGAACAGGTCGACCACGCGCGCCGAATTGGTGGAATCGAGATTGCCGGTCGGCTCGTCGCCCAGGATCAGCGCGGGATCGTTGGCCAATGCGCGCGCGATGGCGACGCGCTGGCGTTCGCCGCCGGAGAGCTTATCGGGGGACTTCAGCACCTTTTCGCCCAGGCCCACGTCAGCGAGCAGCGTCCGCGCGCGCGCATCGGCCTCGGCGCTGGACAGCGTCCCGAGCCGGCGGATCGGCAGCATCACGTTTTCCAGCGCGTTGAATTCGGGCAGCAGGAAATGGAACTGGAACACGAAGCCGAAGTGTTCGAGCCGGATGCGCGCACGCTCGTCGCCCGAAAGCGGCGTCATGTCTCGTCCTTCGAACAGCAGCCGTCCCTGCGTAGGCCGGTCGATCAGGCCCAGCAGGTACAGCAGCGACGACTTGCCGCAGCCCGAAGGCCCGACGATGGCGGTGAAGCACCCGGGCTGGATGGCAAGGTCCGCGCGGTCCACCAGCGTCACCGGGGGATCGACCGGCAGCCGACGGGTAAGTCCTTCGGCGACAAGGACGGGCCGGTCCGGGGCGGGCGCGTTCACATCGCCCCCCGCAGGATGTCCACGGGATCGACCTTGGCCGATTTGCGCGCGGGCAGCCACGCCGCCACGCCGCCCGCCAGCAGCGAGGCCGCCGCCGCGATCAGGTATTGCCGGGGACTGCGGTCGATCGGGATCGACTGGTCCTCGCCCCCGATGGAAAAGCGCAGCGAACCGAGAATGCTCATCAGCGCATAGCCGAGCAACCAGCCCAGCAGCACGCCGATCACCGCCAGCGCAAGCCCTTCGACGACGAACACGATCTGCAGGTCCGCTTCCGAAAAGCCCATCGACCGCAGGATCGCGATGTCGCGCCGCTTGTCGGCCACGCTGTTGGAAACGGCGGTGTAGATGCCGAAGCTCGCCACCAGCAGGATCGCGGAAACCACGGTGTACATGATGATGTTGCGCGTCACCAACAGCGAGAGGAAATCGGACGAGCGTTCCTGCCAGCTTTCCGCCTTGTAGCCATAGCGTTGCTCCAGCGTGCGGGCGACATCCTGCGCGGTATAGGGATCGCTCAGCTTGATGCCGATGCGGTTGATGATGAACGGGCGGCCGAGCAGCGATTGCGCCTCGCGCAGCAGCATGTAGCCGTTGGACGAGCCGAGCTGCGAATTGCCCTTCTTGACCAGGCCGACGATGCGCAGCGAGCGCGTGGTGCCCGATGCCGCCGTCGCGCCGACGATGTCGCCCATGTTGAGGCCGAGCCGGCTGGCCAGTTCCTCGCCGATGATAACGCCACCCTGCACGCGCTCCAGATCGTCGAGATGCCCGGCGCGCAGCTTGTCGGAAATGGTGCTGACGCGGGATTCCAGCGCAGGATCGATGCCGATCACGCCCAGCGGCTCCTCGCGCCCGCCAAGCCGCAGCGTGACCGCACCCGAAAGGCTGGGCGAGACGACCGCGCCGGGGATGGCGGCGGCGCTGGCCATCACCGCCTGCCAGTCCTTGATACCGCGCACCTCGTTGCGGACCTTGTAGCCGTGCAGCACCACGGCGCCGTCGGGAAAGGCGCGCCGCCCCGGCTGCGGCGCCGGGCTGCGCAATTCGTCGGAAATGATGATGTGCGGGGCCACGTCGATCAATTGCCGCACGAAGTCGGCCTGGCTGCCGACCATCAGCGCCGACACCGCCAGGAAGAATCCGACGCCCACCGCCACGCCGCTGGTCGCCACCAGCGTTTGCCGCTGCCGCATCAGCAGGTGGCGCGAGGCGATGTGCAGCAGCAGGAGCAGGCGGCCGATCACGGGGTCTTGATCCTGACCTTCCGTCCTTCCGCGAGGTCGGCCGGCGGGGCGACGACCACCGTCTCGCCCGCGCGCAGCCCGCTCACGATCTCCACCATGTCGTTAGCCTCGATCCCGCGCCGGATGGTACGAGCATGGACCTGTCCGTCCGTCACCACCCACAGGCGATCGCCGGCCAGCGCGGTTGCCGGCACCAGCACCGCGCGTTGCGTGCTGCGCGTGACGACGTTGACCTCCAGCGTGATGCCCAGCGGCAGGTCGCCCGCGCTTTCGGGCAGCAGGCGCACGCGGAAGGCGCGGGCGTTGGGATCGCCGCTCGGGGTGACTTCATGGACGCGCGCATGGATCACGCGGCCGGGCCAGGCATCGCTGGACATCAGCGCGTCCTGGCCGACGCGGACCCGCGTGATGTCGCGTTCGTCCACTGTCGCGGTGATGCGGATGCGCGCCGGATCGCCCAGCAGGATCAGCACGCGCGTGGGCGTGGCGAGATCGCCCGGCTCGACATCGCGCTTGGTAACCACGCCGTCGGTATTGGCGCGCACGACAAGCTGGTCGCGCCGGGCAACGGCGGTGCGTTCGCCGGCGCGGGCTGCATCGGCGCTGGCGACGGCCTGATCGCGCGCGGCGCGGGTCATCCAGCCCTGGCGATAGAGCGTTACCGTGCGGCGTTCGGTTTCCTCGGCCGCGCGCCGCTGCGCCGCCGCCTGATCGAGCAGGCCGCGTTGTTCGTCATCGACAAGGAGAACCAGCGGCTGGCCGCGCCGCACCCGGTCCCCTTCGGACACGAGCACTTGCGCTACTGGCGCGGTGATGCGGGCGGCGACCGATACCGGCTGCTGAGCCTCGACATAGCCGGTGGCATAGACGAGGTCCGCCGCCGGCCCGATCCGCGCCTTGGCGACCTCCACCGCGGGTGGCCGGGCCCGCCACGCCAGTCCGCCGGCAATCGCGCCCGCCAGCAGCAGTACCACCACGATCCAGACCAGCCAGCGCTTCCGTCCCACGCACCGTACCCCATGTCCGCCAGGGCCCACGCGCCCTTCGGATTTCCGGTCATTGGCGTGCTACGTGCGCCCGCGCCTTGCGTTGGGTCAAGCGCGGAACGGTGTCCGCTGCTTATTCGTCTTCTTCACGCCGGGGCGCGGCTGCGATGGCCGCCAGCAGGTCGCGCACGCCCTGCGCCTCGTCCCCGCCCCACACGGCGTGACTCACCGCGAGAAAATCGGCACCAGCGGTTACCAGCGGCGCGCAATTGGCGGCGGTGATGCCACCGATGGCGACGCAGGGCAGTTCGAACAGGGTGGACCACCAGGTCAGCAGGTCCGGTTCGGGACGATGCTCGGTTTCCTTGGTGGTGCTGGGGAAGAATGCGCCGAACGCGACGTAGTCCGCCCCGGCCTCGCCCGCTTCCATGGCGAGGTGGCGGCTGGCGTGGCAGGTCACACCGATCTGTGCGTCACGCCCCAGGCGCTGGCGCGCTTCCTGCGGATCGCCGTCCTTCTGGCCCAGATGCACGCCATCGGCGCCGAGCCGCTTTGCCAGGCTGACCGAATCGTTGACGATGAACGCCACGTCGCGGTCGGCGCAGATGCGCTGGAGCGGTTCGGCCAGCCGCGCGGCGGCATGATCGTCCACGTCCTTGACGCGAAACTGGAACGCGGCGACCGGCCCGGCGTCCAGCGCGCGGACCAGCCGTTCGGGAAAAGTGCCCGAGACATCGAGCGGGGAGATGAGATACAGTTCGCTGGCGGGTTGCGTCATCGGCGCGCTCTACCGCCGTTGCGGGGCGGCGGCAATCACAAGGTCAATCTTCGAAACGCACGCCCTGCGCGGCCAGCACGGCATCGAAAGCGGCGGGATCATCAAGCCTGATCATGACCGCATGAACCGGGCGCCGATCCGCCAGCGGCGGCGAGAGCACCAGCATCCGGTTCGGATAGGCCAGGGGCACGAGATTGCGCACACCCGCTTCCTTGTGCGCGCCCGACGGCCAGCTTCTGCGCACAACCGCAATAGCACCCAGCGGCACGCTGATCTGCCGCAGCGAGCCGGCGCGGAGCAGCAAGCTCCCTTCGGCAAGCACATGGGGCAGCCGCGCCATCGACCGTATCCACCGCACGATCCAGGCGAGAGACGCCGCGGTCAGCGCGGTCAGTGGCCAGGCCAGCCATGGCCAGCGCAGCGCAACGAGAAGATGGACCACGACAAGCTCGATCGACGCCAGCCCGAACAGCACCCATGCCATGGGCGCCACGCCGCGATGATAGGCAAAGGTGGACGATGAACATGCCGGTCCGGTCATGGCTTCTCCCCGGCTATCGGTCTCCCGACAGCAAGACGCCCCTCCCCCGCTTTGCGGGGCGAGGGGCGGCCTTTCCCATCCTCTGCAATCGATAGATCGTCAGGCGGACTTGACGGTCGAACCCGTAAAGATTTCGTCAATGGCGCCGGCCAGCGAGGCATCGAATTCCGCGTCGGTCATCTGATGGCGCAGGTCTTCGAGCAGCGCACGGCTGAAGCTGGCGATGATCCCCGCGTTCTTCGCCAGTTCGACGCAGGCTTCGGGGCGCTTGTAGCCGCCCGACAGCGCGACGACGCGCAGCACCTTGGGATGGGCGACGAGCGGATCGAACGTGCCCGGCACGATCGGCAGGGACAGCTTGAGCATGACCTGCGTGCCTTCGGGCAGTTCGTACAGGTTCTTGAGGATTTCCGCGAGCAGGATCGTGTCGCACTCGGCGCGGGTCTCGCTCTTGATGTTCACTTCGGGTTCGATGATCGGCATCATGCCATGCGCGAGCACCTGCTTGCCGACTTCGAACTGCTGCTTCACCACGGCGGCGATCCCGGCCGGGTTGGCCGAATTGATCACCGAACGTTCCTTGGTCCCATAGACGCCCAGCGCCTTGCTGCGTTCGAGCAGCGCATCGAGTTCGGGCATCGGCTTCATCAGCTGGACGCCGTCCTTCTCGTCCTCAAGCCCCTTGTCGATCTTGATAAAGGGCACCACGCCGCGTTCGATCAGCGCGGCGGGAACGGGCTTGCCGCCGGCATCGCCGTCCATCGTGCGTTCGAACAGGATCGCGCCGATCACCTTTTCGCCGGTGAACGCGGCCGACGTGATGATGCGCGTGCGCATCTGGTGGATCAGGCCGAACATTTCCTCGTCCGTGCTCCACGCGCCTTCCTCAATGCCATAGCCCTTGAGCGCCTTGGGCGTCGAACCGCCGCTCTGGTCGAGCGCGGCGATGAAGCCCTTGCCGGAAGCCATCTTGGCGGTCATTTCAGTGACGTTCATGATCCCATCCTGTCCTGTGGCGCCTTCGGAAATCCAAGGATTTTCAAAAGCGCATACCTATGCACAAACTTCATTTGAAAAGGCGTCCGTCTTGCAACGGACGCCTTGGAAAAGGTTTACCGGCCGAGCGCGGCGACGCCTGGCAGTTCCTTGCCTTCCATCCATTCGAGGAAAGCCCCGCCGGCGGTCGACACGTAGCTGAAGTCGCCACCGACGCCCGCGTGATTCAGCGCGGCGACGGTATCGCCCCCGCCCGCCACCGAGATCAGCGATCCTTCGCGGGTCAGCGCGGCGGCGGTCTTCGCCAGCGCAACCGTGGCTGCGTCGAACGGTTCGGTCTCGAACGCGCCCAGCGGACCGTTCCAGACCAGTGTGCGGCAGGTCTTGAGCACGTCGGCCAACGCCTCGACCGCGGCCGGGCCGACATCGAGAATCATCTCGTCCGCGGCGACTTCGTGCACGTTGCAGGTGCGCAGGCTGGGCGGATTGGCGGCGAATTCCTTCGACACCACCACATCGTAAGGCAGGTGGACGGTGCAGTTGGCCTTGTCGGCATTGTCGAGGATTTCCTCGGCGGTGCCGGTAAGGTCATGCTCGCATAGCGATTTGCCCACGTCCACGCCACGCGCGGCCAGGAAGGTGTTGGCCATGCCGCCGCCGATGATGAGGTGATCGACCTTGCCGACGAGGTGCTTGAGCACATCGAGCTTGGTCGAGACCTTGGCCCCGCCGACCACGGCCGCGACCGGCGACTGCGGATTGCCCAGCGCCTTTTCCAGCGCCTCAAGCTCGGCCTGCATTGCGCGGCCGGCAAAGGCCGGCAGAACGTGCGCCAGCCCCTCGGTGGACGCGTGGGCGCGGTGCGCGGCGGAAAAGGCATCGTTCACGTAGAGATCGCCAAGGCTGGCAAAGCGTTCGACCACGGCGGGATCGTTCTTTTCCTCGCCACCGAAGAAGCGGGTGTTCTCCAGCACGGCAATGTCACCGGGTTGCAGCGCCGAGACGGTGGCCTTGTCGCCTTCCCAGTCCACGTACTTGACCGGGCGGCCCAGCACGTGCGCGAGCGGCGCGACGACCTGCTTCAGCGAGAACTCTGCCGAAGGCTGGCCCTTGGGGCGGCCGAAGTGGGCGAGAACCAGCACCACGGCGCCCTTGTCGGACAGTTCGGTCAGCGTCGGCACCGCCGCGCGCAGGCGGGTATCGTCGGTCACCGCGCCGCCAGCCATCGGCACGTTCAGATCCTCGCGGACCAGCACGGCCTTGCCGGAAACGTCACCGATATCGTCCAGCGTCTTGAACACGGTCATTCTTCGGTCCTCGCGTCATCGCCCCAAGCGCTCACCGCCGTTCGTGTCGAGCCCTTCGACTGCCCGCAGGGCGGGCGCTCAGGGCTCGAACCGAACGGGGGTTGATACGATACTTGACTAGAGCAGCTTCCCCATCACGCCGGCGGTATCGAGCATCCGGTTCGAGAAGCCCCATTCGTTGTCGTACCACGACAGCACGCGCACCAGCTTCCCTTCGAGCACCGCGGTTTCGAGGCTGTCGATCGTCGACGAGTGCGGATCGTGGTTGAAGTCGATCGACACCAGCGGTTCGTCGGTGAAGCCCAGCACGCCCCTCAGCGCGCCTTCGGCGGCGGCCTTGAGCAAGCCGTTCACTTCCTCGACCGTGGTATCGCGCTTCGGCGTGAAGGTCAGGTCCACGACCGAGACGTTCGGGGTCGGCACGCGGATCGACGAACCGTCGAGCTTGCCCTTGAGATCGGGCAGAACCTCGCCCACGGCCACGGCGGCGCCGGTGCTGGTGGGGATCATGTTCATCGCGGCGGCGCGGGCGCGGCGCGGGTCCTTGTGGATCTGGTCGAGGATCTTCTGGTCGTTGGTGTACGAATGAATCGTGGTCATCAGGCCACGCTCGATGCCGATCGATTCATGCAGCACCTTGGCCATCGGCGCGAGGCAGTTGGTGGTGCACGAGGCGTTCGAGACGATCTTGTGATCGGCGGTCAGCTTGTCGTGGTTCACGCCAAAGACGACGGTGAGGTCTACACCCTTGGCCGGAGCCGAGATCAGCACACGCTTCGCGCCCGCGTCGAGGTGCTTCTGGCCGCCGGCGCGATCGGTGAAGAAACCGGTGCATTCCAGCGCGATGTCGATGCCGTTGGCGGCGTGCGGCAGGTTGGCCGGGTCCTTTTCGGCCGTCACCTGGATGCGCTTGCCGTTGACGATCAGATCGCTGCCGTCGACCGACACATCGCCCGAGAAAGCGCCGTGGACGCTGTCGCGCTTGAACAGCAGCGCGTTGGCCTTGGCATCGGCCAGGTCGTTGATCGACACGAGTTCAAGGCCGCAGTCAGGCCGTTCGAGGATGGCGCGCGCGACATTACGCCCGATACGTCCGAAACCGTTGATCGCAACCTTGATCGCCATGTCAGCTTCTCCTGATAAATTACGAAATTCGTGAAAGAATCTTGGGAACGATCTTGTCGACCGCAAAGCCGAAGTGATCGAACAGCACTTCGGCCGGAGCGGAGGCGCCGAACGTGTCCATGCCGATGGTCAGGCCATCGCCGACATATTTCTGCCAGCCCAGCGTGACGCCGGCCTCGATCGATACCTTCAGCACATCGGCCGGTAGCAGGTCGGTGCGGTAGGCGGCGTCCTGTTCGTCGAACAGTTCCCAGCACGGGACCGAAACGACATCGGCGCCGATGCCCTGCGCTTCGAGTGTGGCAGCCACGTCCTTGGCAAGCGCGACTTCCGAACCGGTTGCCAGCAGCACGACCTTGCGCGCGGCTTCGGCGGAAACGAGGCGATAGGCGCCCTTCGCGCTCTTCATCTCGGTATCGAACCGCAGCGGCGGCAGGTTCTGGCGGGTGAGCGCGAGGACGGTGGGGCGATCCTTGTTGGCCAGCGCGATCGCCCAGGCTTCCGCCGTTTCGATGGCGTCGGCCGGCCGGAACACCAGAAGGTTCGGGATCATGCGCAACGACATGACGTGCTCGACCGGCTGGTGGGTCGGGCCGTCTTCGCCCAGGCCGATCGAATCGTGCGTGAACACATAGACCACGCGCTGATGCTGGAGCGCCGAAAGGCGCACCGCGTTACGGCAGTAGTCCGAGAACACCAGGAATGTGCCGCCATAGGGGATCACGCCGCCATGCAGCGCCATGCCGTTCATCGCGGTGGCCATGCCGAATTCGCGGATGCCGTAATAGACGTAGCGGCCGGCGTAATTGTCCGCGTTGAACGGCGCGGTCGACTTGGTCTTGGTGTTGTTCGAACCGGTCAGATCCGCCGAGCCGCCGACCATTTCGGGAATCGCGGACGTCAGGGCTTCCAGCGCCATTTCGCTGGCCTTGCGGGTCGCGACCTTGGGCGGGTTGGCGATCAGCGACTGGATATAGGCGTCGAAGCCGGTCTCGGCGGGCAGTTCGCCGGCCATGCGGCGGGCGAGTTCGGCGGCCTGCGGATGGCTGGCGGCGCGGGCTTCCCAGTCCGCGCGGGCGGTCTTGCCCGCCGCGCCGGCAGCGCGCCAGTTTGCGAGGATGTCCGCCGGAATCTCGAACGGCGCCGCCGTCCAGCCGAGGTACTCGCGCGCGGCGGCGATTTCGTCGGCACCCAGCGCCGCGCCATGCACGCTGTGGCTGCCCTGCTTGTTGGGCGCACCCTTGCCGATGATCGTGCGGCAGGCGACCAGCGAGGGGCGCGGATCGGCAGCGGCTTCCGCCAGCGCGCGGGCGATGTCGGCGAAATCGTGCCCGTCGCACGAACCGACATGCCATCCCGTGGCGGCATAGCGGGCAAGGATGTCCTCGCTCGTCGACAGCGAGGTATCGCCGTCGATGGTGATCTTGTTGTCGTCCCACAGCACGTTGAGACGGCCCAGCTTCAGCGTGGCGGCAAGGCCGATCGCCTCGTGGTTGATGCCTTCCATCAGGCAGCCATCGCCCGCCACCACCCAGGTTCGGTGATCAACCAGGTCATCGCCGAACGTGGCGTTGAGATGGCGCTCGGCCATCGCCATGCCCACGGCCATGGCCAGACCCTGCCCCAGCGGGCCGGTAGTGCATTCCACGCCTTCGAGCAGGAAGTTTTCCGGGTGCCCGGCGCAGGGGCTGGTCATCTGCCGAAAGTTGCGGATGTCGTCCATCGTCGGCGCTTCGTACCCGGTCAGGTGCAGCAGCGCGTAGATCAGCATCGACCCGTGGCCGGCCGACAGCACGAAACGGTCACGATCTGACCATTTTGGCTGGGACGGATCGTGCTTGAGGAACTGCGTCCACAGCACGGTGGCGACGTCGGCCATGCCCATGGGCATACCGGGATGGCCTGAGTTGGCTGCCTGAACCGCGTCCATGGCAAGCGCACGGATCGCGTTGGCCATGGGAGCCAGCGCGGAGGGATCGCGTGTCATCGCTTGAAAAAGGCCCTTCCCTGTCGCGCCATCGCGCGAATTCCTGATGATTCGGAGCGGGGCCTCTTTGATCACGGGACCGTTGCAGGTCAAGCGAACGGTCGCACAATGATACAGTTGGGGAACAATTCCCGCGATATATTGCGACGCCAACCATTTATGCTAGCGCTTGTTCATGGCGACCGAAGCATTGAACGCAGCGCTCGACCAGATCGAGCAAGCCTTGGGCCGGCTGGAAGCGGGAGTCGTCGCGCTGCGCACGGCCGCTTGCGCCGAAGGTGAGGCCACCGTTGAACTGAAGGCCTTGAAAACCCGGCATCGCAAGCTGAAGGACAAGGTGGCGGAAGAGCTGCAACAGCTCGATCTGCTGCTGGCAGGCATTCCCAAATGAGCAACGTATCGCTCCAGATCGGGGGCCGCCCGTTCACCGTCGCCTGCGCCGAGGGCGAGGAAGCGCATCTCGAAATGCTGGGGCGGATGATCGACGAGCGCGTGCGCAAGCTGGGCGCGGCCGCCGGACAGAGCGAATCGCGCATGATGCTCTATGCCGCTCTCTTCCTGGCCGACGAGCTGCACGAGGAGCACCGCAAGGCGCCTCCTCCTGCCGGGGAGGTCCCTTCCGCAGAAGCACCCGCCAGCGTGGTCGCGCGGGTGCAGGCGCTGGCCGAGCGCGTGGAAAAACTGGCGCAGCAGATCGAACAGCCATCTTGAGCCCGGAGCACGGACGCCCTACATCAGGGGCGACGGGATCTGCCCGGCACGAGCCGCATGAAACATCCCTGAGGCTATAAGCAATCCACGGGGGCTGTCCCTGCCCTGGCCCTGGCCAGTGGTACATGGTCCCCACCTGACGTTGAGGCGTCAGAGGATTTTCCCGGAAACCGACCCATGGTGGACCCGTCACCCCCATCCCGTCCATGACCCAACCGCCTTCCCCCGCTGAAACCGCCATGGCCAAGACGGCCTTGCGCAAGGAACTGCGCGCCGCGCGCCGCGCGCATGTCGCCGCGCTGGACCCGCGCGTGCGCGCGCTGCTGCTGATGCGGCCGCCGCGCCCCGTGGCCGATCTGGTGCAGCCGGGGCAGGCCGTGGGCCTCTACATGGCCAACGCGGAAGAGGCGCCGGCAGGTGGCTACGCCCGGTTCTTCCACGATGCCGGCCACACTATCGCCCTGCCCCACTTCGCCACGCGCGCAGCGCCCATGCGCTTTCGCGCCTGGGCCAGCCCCCACCTCGATGATTTGCTGGAGCCGGGGCCTTACGGCACGCTCCAGCCCACGGACACGGCGCCGATCGTCGTGCCTGATGTCCTGTTCGTGCCGCTGGTGGGCTTTACCGCCGACGGCGGTCGGCTGGGTCAGGGCGGCGGGCATTATGATCGCTGGCTGGAAGCGCACCCCGGAACGAAGGCGATCGGCCTTGCCTGGGATTGCCAGCTGGCCGACGACCTCCCGCGCGAACCGCATGATCGGCCCTTGCTCGCCGTGGTCACGCCGACACGGCTCTATGGCCCGTGGGAGGAGCATCGATGAAGCCGGGCGAGACAAAACCGACGTGGCGCAAGCCTGTGGGGATTCTGGCGCTATTCATCGCGCTGCTGGTTTATGCCGTGATCGTGGCCGGGCTTTCGACGCCGATCGGCAGGCTGCCGGTGCTGGTGCAGACGCCGATCTACATTGTGCTGGGCACGATCTGGCTGTTGCCGCTGCGGCGCTATCTGATCTGGATGGAAACCGGCCGCTGGGGCTGAGGCCCCGCGCCGCCGCAAAGCGGCTTCATGCGCTAAAAATGAAGTGAAATGGTCGGGGAGAGAGGATTCGAACCTCCGGCCCCTGCCTCCCGAAGACAGTGCTCTACCAGGCTGAGCTACTCCCCGACCGATCCGCCGCCGGTCACCCGGCTGCGAGGCAGGCGCGCCCTATAGGCGGCGGTTCCACGGGTGGCAAGCGGGCAATCGAAAAGTTTTTCCACATTCCCGCCGGCCAAAATT
This sequence comes from Novosphingobium sp. MD-1, assembly GCF_001014975.1. GTDB lineage: Bacteria > Pseudomonadota > Alphaproteobacteria > Sphingomonadales > Sphingomonadaceae > Novosphingobium. The sequence continues at coordinate 141,808 of NZ_BBXA01000031.1, forward strand.
CAGCCTCCCTTTGCGCCCGCCGCGATCGCGGCCTAGGTTCGGCCCATGGCTTCCGTCCTCCGTTCCGATTCCCCGCCTTCGCGCGAAGCGCCGCATTACGAATGGCAGTATCTCGACCTGATGCGCCGCATCTGGGAACAGGGCGACGAGCGGGTGGATCGCACCGGAATCGGCACGCGATCGGTGTTCGGTGCCGAACTGCGGTTCGATCTCTCGGACGGACGCGTCCCCCTGCTGACCACCAAGCGCGTGTTCTGGAAGACTGCCACGCGCGAATTCCTGTGGTTCCTGACCGGCGACACCAACATCCGCGCGCTCTGTGCGCAAGGCGTGGAAATCTGGACCGACTGGCCGCTCGACCGTTATCGCCGCGAAACGGGTGATCCGATCAGCCGAGCCGATTTTTCCGCACGGATCGTGGCCGACGAAGCCTTCGCCGCGCGGTGGGGCGATCTCGGCCCGGTCTATGGCAAGCAATGGGTCGACTGGCCGGTATATGAGCCGGACGGCCAGGGCGCGTTCCGGCGGCGCGATCAGGGCGTCAACCAGGTGGCCGATGTGGTGCGCAGCCTGCGCAGCAATCCCGGCAGCCGCCGCCATATTGTCGAAGGCTGGAACGTGGCCGAGCTTGACGCCATGGCCCTGCCGCCGTGCCACAAGACCTACCAGTTCCACGTCTCGGGCAACCGCTTGTCCGCCCTGCTCTACCAGCGCAGTTGCGACGTGGCGCTGGGGCTGCCATTCAACCTGTGGGGCGCGGCGCTGTTCCTCCGCATGCTGGCGCAGCAGTGCGATCTGGAGCCGGGCGAGCTGGTGTGGATGGGCGGTGACGTGCATCTCTACCTCAACCATGCCGATCTGGTGGAGGCGCAGATCGCGCGGACGCCTGCGGGCGATCCCCGGCTGGACATCACGCGCCGGCCGGATTCGATCTTCGACTACCGCATCGAGGACTTCGTGGTGCGCGATTACCAGCCCGCCGCGCACATCGCGGCACCGGTCGCGGTATGAGGTGACATGAAGTCGTACTTGTTTCTCTTGTGCGCAGCTTTGAAATAAAATAACATCATTGAGTAATTTTGCACCGGACGGATCGCGACCGCGAGTCGCGCGTTCAAGCGTGCGGGAGAGACATCGATGCTGGATCTGCGAGCATGACCGACGCGGGCGCCCCCGGGGCGACGGGAACCCAAGGGCACGGCAACCTGCCGCCCTTGTCGCTACACGTACCCGAGCCGAAATTCCGGCCGGGTGACACGGTCGATTATAGCCACATCAAGGTTCCACCGGCGGGTGCGCAGCCCCGGCCCGACGAAAGCTGCGCCGCGTCCGAAACGCATCCGCTGTGCCTCGACCTCGTGCGCGTGCTCGATGACGAGAACCGCGCGGTGGGGCCTTGGAACCCGAAGCTGGATGCCGAAACGCTGCGGCGGATGCTGCGCATGATGGCGCTGACGCGCGCGTTCGACGATCGCATGTATCGCGGGCAGCGACAGGGCAAGACCAGCTTCTACATGAAGTGTACCGGCGAGGAGGCCACCTCGATCGCCCCGGCGATGGCGCTGGCGCACGATGACATGGTGTTCCCCAGCTATCGCCAGCAGGGCATCCTGATTACGCGCGGTTATCCGCTGGTCGAGATGATCAACCAGATCTATTCGAACCGCGCGGACAAGCTGAAGGGGCGCCAGCTTCCGATCATGTATTCGGCGCCGGAGCATGCGTTCTTCACGATCTCCGGCAACCTCGCCACGCAATACCCGCAGGCGGTGGGCTGGGCCATGGCCAGCGCGATCAAGGGTGACACCCGGATTGCTGCCACCTGGATCGGCGAAGGATCGACGGCGGAGGGAGATTTCCATTCCGCGATGACCTTCGCCGCCGTTTACAACGCGCCGGTCATCTTCAACGTCGTGAACAACCAGTGGGCCATTTCCAGCTTCTCGGGCTTTGCCGGGGCGGAACGGACCACCTTTGCCGCGCGGGCCATCGGCTATGGCATCGCCGGGCTGCGCGTGGACGGTAACGATCCGCTGGCGGTCTATGCCGCGACGCAATGGGCCGCGAACCGCGCGCGTGCCAACGCCGGCCCGACGCTGATCGAACATTTCACCTACCGTGCCGAAGGGCATTCGACCTCGGACGATCCCACCCAGTACCGGTCCGCGCAGGAACGCGAGGAATGGCCGCTGGGCGATCCGGTCACGCGCCTGCTGCGCCACCTGATCGCGCTGGGCGAATGGTCGGAGGAACAGCACGCGGCGATGGACCGCGAACTGGTCGATCTGGTCAAAGCCGCCACGCGCGAGGCGGAAAAGAACGGCGTGCTGGGCCACGGCTTGCACCACCCGTTCCATACGATGTTCGAGGACGTGTTCGAGGAACTGCCCTGGCACCTCAGGGAACAGAGCGAGCAGGCGATCCGCGAACGGCGGATCAAGTGGCCGGAATGGTCGGACGAAAGCTGGCGGGAGAATGGCCGGTGAGCGAACCGATGATCGAGGAAGCGCCCGTGTCGCTTTCCGAAGCGCCGACGCGGCGGCTGAACATGATCGAGGCGATCAATGACGCGCTCGACCTGATGATGGAACGCGATCCCGATGTGGTCGTGATGGGCGAGGACGTCGGCTATTTCGGCGGCGTGTTCCGCGCGACGGCGGGCCTGCAGAAGAAGTACGGCAAGACGCGCGTGTTCGATACGCCGATCAGCGAATGCGGGATCATCGGCGTGGCCGTGGGCATGGGCGCCTATGGCCTGCGCCCGGTGCCGGAAATCCAGTTCGCCGACTATATCTATCCGGGTCTGGACCAGCTCGTCTCGGAAGCGGCGCGGCTGCGCTACCGCTCGGCCGGCGGCTTCATCGCCCCGCTGACGGTGCGATCGCCCTTCGGTGGCGGCATCTTCGGCGGGCAGACCCACAGCCAGAGCCCCGAGGCGCTGTTCACCCACGTCGCCGGGATCAAGACGGTGGTGCCCAGCACCCCGCACGATGCCAAGGGCCTGCTGATCGCCGCGATCGAGGACAACGACCCGGTGATCTTCTTCGAGCCGAAGCGCATCTACAACGGCCCCTTCAACGGCTATTACGACAAGCCGGTGGAGCCGTGGAGCCGCCATCCCGACAGCGCGGTGCCCGAAGGGTACTACTCGATCCCGCTCGGCAAGGCGCGCATTGTACGCCCTGGTGAGGCGGTGACGGTGCTGGCCTATGGCACGATGGTCCACGTGGCCGAGGCGGTGCTGCGCGAAAAGGGCGTCGATGCCGAGATCATCGACCTGCGCACGCTGGTGCCGCTCGATATCGACACGATCGAGCAATCGGTGCGCAAGACGGGCAAGTGCCTGATCGTCCACGAAGCGACGCGCACCTCCGGCTTTGGCGCCGAGCTCTCCGCGCTGGTGCAGGAACGCTGCTTCTATCATCTCGAGGCGCCGATCGAGCGCGTGACGGGTTTCGACACGCCTTATCCGCACAGCCTTGAATGGGCCTATTTCCCCGGTCCCGTCCGCACGCACCGGTTGCGCAACCTGCGCGGCCAGCGGCGCGGCGACCGCTACAGCCCCGACCATCGAAGCCCCCGTCCTGAAAATCATCACTATCCCCCGGCGCACCCCCTGTGCGCCCGTCCGGGGATCATGCTAGCCGGCAGCGCCTAAAGCTTGGTTAACGCGCCCTAAATGCGCGAAATGACGCAGGTCGAAAGGGGATATCCGGCTGTGGAAAAAAACTGGCGACGAGACCTGTTGACAGCCTCGGCCCGCTCGCATAGAGGCGCGGCTCCCAAGGGAACGCGGGTGTAGCTCAGTTGGTTAGAGCGCCGGCCTGTCACGCCGGAGGTCGCGGGTTCGAGCCCCGTCACTCGCGCCATTTCCTTCATTCAGAAGGAAAATAGGCCGCCCGCTCCCTGGGAATTTCCACCAAGTTCGCGTTTTGCGCCCATCATCCGCCGCGCAGCAATTGCACGCCCCAGTCGCGCTCGAACAGGTAAAGTAGCACGCGCGCCGCTTCGCCGCGCGGCGAAGCGAGGCCGCCATCGCGTTCCATCAGCAGGCGCGCATCGTCGTGCGCCAGCGGCAGCAGGCGGGCGATCTGTTCGAAATCGGCGACACGAAACGGGGTGTCGCCCGACTGGCGCGTTCCCAGCAATTCGCCGCCGCCGCGCAGGCGCAGGTCCTCCTCCGCGAGGCGGAAACCATCCTGCGTCTCGCGCATCAGCGCCAGCCGCTCGCGGCCCGTTTCGGACAGCGCATCGCCGCGCAGCAAAAGGCAGGTGGAGCGTTCGCTGCCCCGCCCCACGCGCCCGCGCAACTGGTGCAACTGGGCAAGGCCGAAGCGCTCCGCCTGCTCGATCACCATCAGCGTGGCGTTGGGCACGTCGACGCCGACCTCGATCACGGTGGTCGCCACCAGCAGCTTCGCCGCGCCGCCGGCGAACCGCTCCATCGCGGCGTCCTTGGCTTCGGGCCGCAACTGGCCATGGACGAGCACGACATCGTCTCCGAAGCGCTCGCGCAGCAGGGCGAAGCGCGCCTCGGCCGCGGCCAGATCCTCGTTTTCCTGCTCGCGAACCATCGGGCAGACCCAATAGGCTTGGCCGCCTTTCGCGATATGGCGGCCGATCCCGTCGATCACCTCCGCCATGCGCTCGACCGCGACGACGCGGGTATCGATCGCCTGCCGGCCCGGCGGCATCTCATCGAGCCGCGAGACGTCCATCTCGCCATACTGGGCCAGCGTAAGCGTGCGGGGAATGGGCGTGGCCGTCATCGCCAGGCAATGCGGCGTGCGCCGCGCCTTCTGCGTCAGCATCAGGCGCTGGCCAACACCGAAGCGGTGCTGTTCGTCGATCACCACCAGCGCGAGATTGCGATAGCTGACCGCCTCCTGAAAGATCGCATGGGTGCCGACGCAGATGTGGATGGAACCGTCTATCAGCCCCATCAGGATCGATTCCCGCGCCCGGCCCTTGTCGCGCCCGGTCAGCAGCGCGATTTCCACACCGGTGCCGGCGGCCATGCGCGTCAAGGTGGCGTGATGCTGGCGCGCGAGGATTTCGGTGGGGGCGAGCAGTGCGGCCTGCCCGCCCGCTTCCACCGCGATCAGCATGGCGTGGAGCGCCACCGCCGTCTTGCCCGAGCCGACATCGCCCTGCAGCAGCCGCAGCATTGGCGCGCCCTGCGCCACATCGCATTCGATCTCGGCAATCGCCCGCTTCTGCGCGCCGGTCAGCTCGAACGGCAGGTGCAGCTTGGCGCGCAAATGCCCGTCGCCCTGAAGCGGCGTGCCCGCGCGCTCGCGGTTGCTGGCGCGCACCAGCATCAGTGCCAGGCTGTTGGCGAGCAGTTCGTCGTAGGCGAGCCGATCGCGCGCGAGGACGTTCTCGCCGCGATGCGCCTCGGTCAGCGCCGCTTTCCACGCCGGCCAGTCCATCTTCTGCATCAGGCCGGGCTCGATCCATTCGGGCAGATCGGGAAGCAGGCCGATCGCCTGATGGACCAGCGCCTGCACCCGCCCCTGCGTCAATCCTTCGGCCAGCGGATAGACCGGTTCGTTCAATTGCCCGAGCGCGCCAGCGCTTTCCTCGCTGACATGATCGGGGTGGACGATCTGCAGCGTCTGCCCGAACTGGTCGAGCCGGCCCGCGATCCAGCGCGTCTCGCCCGGAGGCAACTGTTTGCGCGCGGTATAGGACGAGCGGCCGAAATAGGTGAGCGCGACGACATTGCCCAACACGTCCTCCGCCATCACGCGGAAGGGGCCGCGGCCGGCCGAGGCACGGTGTTCGCGCACGGTCAGCGCCACCACGATCTGTTCGCCCACGCTCGCCTCGTCGAGATTGGCGACCGCGCGGCGCAGCACGAACCGATCGGGCAGGTGATAGGCGATATCGCGCACGCGCGTCAGCGCGAGGCGCTCCAGCGGACGGGCCAGCCCCGGCCCCACGCCTTTCAGGCTGGCGGCCTCGGCAAACAGCGGGTTGAGCAGATCGGGGCGCATCGCTGCCGACATAGTCGGCGTGAAGCGGGAGCGCCAGCGTGGCGGCAGGCCTTCCGCCGGACCGGTCGGCTTTTGCCCCCAGTCCGCGCAATTTTGACCCAGCGCATGGAAACGATCGCGATCCGCGCGCTTGTTCACTCCCGATAACAAAGGGAGTCGAAAACCAATGCTGCTTCCCCATGGTGCCGTGATCGTGCTTGCCGATGGCAAGGCATGGGAGATTTACCGCAACGCCGGGAACGAGGCCGCGCCGGAACTCACTGCCCTGCCCGTGCCGCATCTGGTGGAGCAGAATCACGGCTCCGGCACCCGGCACGGTTCCAGTTCCGGCAATCCTTCGGGCCACCAGTTGGACGAGGACGCCCACGCTGCCGCTGTCGCCGCATGGCTCAACGCCAAAGTCGCCAGCCGTCAGATCGAACACGCGGTGGTAATCGCCGCACCGCGCACGCTGGGCGAACTGCGCCACCACTATTCGCCCCAGACCCGGCAGGTTCTGACGGGCGAATTGTCGAAAGACCTGATCGGCAGGCAGCCGGGCGACATCCTGGCGGCGCTGCGCGCCCGCTGAAGCCCACATTCGCACCCTTCCAGATCACGGGGGCAAGGACCCGTGTGGCACCCGGCGGTATGGGGGAAGGACGCCGCCGGGTGCTTTCGTGCGCGAACATGCATCGATCGCCGGGATTCTTTTCCAGCATTGGCCGAATACGGCGCTCAAAACGCCCGCCGCGCTTGAGTCCTGCGCGGCGATGGCCTAACCGCCCGCATCATGACTGACGACGCCCGCCTCCGCCGCCTGCAGTTCCGCGCCTGGCATCGCGGCACGCGCGAGGCCGATTACATGATCGGCTGCTTCTTCGATCGCTTCCACGCCAGCTGGAGCGAAACCGAAATCGCCCTGTTCGAGCGCCTGATCGACGAGGACGACGTGGACATCATGGCCTGGGCGCTGGGCACGCAGATCATTCCCGACGAATATGCCGGCCCCATGATGGAAGCCATGCGCAAGCTCGACTACGTCGACATTCCGCGCTGATCCGCTCTTCCCCTAGCGCCGCTGCTCTTCCATGCCCGATCTGAACCGCATCCTTTCCGCCACCGTTCCGCTGACGCTCGCCTCGGTCGCGCGCGGGGCGCAGCCGCTGGTGCTGGGCGATCTGGCGCGCGCGGCGAAGGGCCGCGCGGTGTTCATCGCGCCGGACGACGCGGCGATGCGCGCGATCGCCGAAAGCGCACCTTTTTTCGCGCCCGACCTTGAAGTCGTCGAATACCCGGCGTGGGACTGCCTGCCATTCGACCGCGCCTCGCCCGCGCTCTCGGTCAGCGCGCGGCGGCTGGCGGCATTGCAGAAGTTGCAGCAGAAACGCGGCGGGCCGCAGCTGATCGTCACCACGATCAACGCCGTCCTGCAACGCGCGCTGACGCCCTTCCGCATCCGCGAATCCACCCGCCTGCTGACGCCGGGCGTAGAGATCGGGCGCGAAAGCCTGATCGCGCTGCTCCAGCGGCAGGGCTATTCGCGCACCGATACGGTCGTCGATGCCGGCGAGTATGCCGTGCGCGGATCGATCTTCGACATTTTCCCGAGCGGGCTCGACCACGGGCTGCGGCTCGATTTCTTCGGCGACGAGCTGGAAACGCTGCGGCTGTTCGATCCGAACACGCAGCGCAGTGTGCAGCCGGTGGAAACGCATCTGCTGCTGCCGGCCAGCGAGGCGCTGCTCGACGAGGACAGCATCAAGCGTTTTCGCGGGCGCTATCGCGAACTGTTCGGCGCCAACGCCACCGGCGATCCGCTCTATCAGGCGGTCAGCGAGGGCCGGCGGCTGGCCGGCATGGAGCACTGGCTGCCGCTGTTCGAAGACCGGCTGGTCACGCTGTTCGATCATCTGGGCGACGATGATCTCGTGCTGATCGACGGAGCGGCGGCCAAGGCTGCGGAAACGCGGCTGGCCGACATCGCCGACTACCACCAGGCGCGGATCGATAGCGCCCAGCGCAGCCCCGGCACCTATCGCCCGCTGGCCGAGGACGCGCTGTACCTGACGCGCGACGAGTTCGACCGCGCGCTGGCCGGCTGGCCGGTCCACCGCACCTCGATCTTCGCCGAGCCGGAATCGAAACAGGTCGTCGATTTCGGCTTTTCCAGCTCGCGCGATTTCACGCCCGAACGGGCGCAGGCCGGCTCTGGCCAAGCGGGCGCGGCATCGAGCGGCAACATCTACGAGGCGGCGGCGAAGCACCTTGCCGCGCTGGGCACGCGCGGGCTGAAGCCGGTCATCGCCGCCTATACCGCCGGATCGCGCGCGCGTCTGGCCTCGCTGCTGGGCGAAGCCGGCAAGGCGCCGCCTGCGCTGGCGGAAAGCTGGCAGGAAGCGCTGGGCATTGCCGCCTCCGGCCGCCCCGTCGCCGTGGTGCTGCCGCTGGAGCAGGGCTTCGCCAACGCCGAACTGGAGCTGCTGACCGAGCAGGACATTCTCGGCGACCGGCTCGTGCGCCGCAAGAAGAAGCGCAAGGACGCCGACGCGTTCCTGGCCGAACTGTCCGCGCTCAACCCCGGCGATCTGGTGGTCCACATGGACCACGGCATCGGCCGCTATGAGGGGCTGGAAGCGATCAAGGTGGGCGACAGCCCGCACGATTGCGTCCAGCTCACTTACGCCGGCGGTGACAAGCTCTATATCCCGGTCGAGAACCTCGACGTCCTTTCGCGCTATGGCAATGAAAGCGACGGCGTCGCGCTCGACAAGCTGGGCGGCGAGGCGTGGCAGCGGCGCAAGGCGCGGATGCGCGAGCGCATTCTGGAGATGGCCGGGCAGCTGATGGCCACCGCTGCGGCGCGCGCCCTGCGGCAGGCGGACGTGTTGCCGACCGATCCCGCCAGCTACGGTCCCTTCGTCGACCGCTTCCCGTGGGACGAGACCGAGGACCAGGAACGCGCCATCGACGACGTGCTGGGCGATCTGGTGGAAGGCAAGCCGATGGACCGGCTGGTCTGCGGCGACGTGGGCTTCGGCAAGACCGAAGTCGCGCTGCGCGCCGCCTTCGTCGCGGCGATGGCGGGCAAGCAGGTCGCCGTGATCGCGCCGACCACGCTGCTGGCGCGCCAGCACTATGCCAATTTCGTCGAACGCTTTTCCGGCTTCCCGCTCAACATCGGCCGCCTTTCGCGCCTCGTTCCCGAAAAGGAAGCGCGCGAGACCCGCGCCGGGCTGGCAGACGGCACGACCGATATCGTGATCGGCACCCACGCGCTGCTGTCCAAGCAGGTGCAGTTCAAGCGGCTGGGCCTGGTGATCGTGGACGAGGAACAGCGCTTCGGCGTGGGCCACAAGGAAAAGCTCAAGGAGCTGAAGACCGACGTCCACGTTCTGACGCTGACCGCCACGCCCATCCCACGTACCCTGCAGATGGCAATGTCGGGCCTGCGCGAACTGTCCACGATCCAGACCCCGCCGGTCGATCGCCTGGCCGTGCGGACCTATGTGATGCCGTGGGACGACGTGGTGATGCGCGAGGCGCTGATGCGCGAACACCAGCGCGGCGGGCAGAGCTTCATCGTGGTGCCGCGCATCGCCGACATGCCCGAGCTGGAGGAGTGGCTGCGGCTGAACGTGCCCGAGATCCGCTTCGTCACCGCGCACGGCCAGATGAGCCCGACCGAGGTCGAGGACCGGATGGGCGCGTTCTACGAAAAGAAGTACGAAGTGCTGCTTTCGACCACCATCGTCGAAAGCGGGATCGACATTCCAAGCGCCAACACCATCGTCTTGCACCGCGCCGACCGCTTCGGACTGGCGCAGCTGTACCAGCTTCGTGGCCGGGTGGGGCGCGGCAAGCTGCGCGCCTATGCCTATCTCACTTATCCCGAGGACATGGCGCTGTCCGAAGTCGCGGAAAAGCGGCTGAAGGTACTGGGCGATCTCGATTCGCTCGGCGCCGGCTTCCAGCTCGCCAGCCACGATCTGGACCTGCGCGGCGCGGGCAACCTGCTGGGCGACGAGCAATCGGGCCATATCAAGGAAGTGGGCTTCGAACTCTACCAGTCGATGCTGGAAGACGCGATCCTGGCCGCCAAGGCGGGGGACATCGGCCTGGCGCGCGAACGCGAGGCGCTCTCCCCGCAGATCACGGTCGATGCGCCGATCATGATCCCCGAGGACTACGTGCCCGATCTGGCGGTGCGCATGGCGCTCTATCGCCGCATGAACGATGCCGAGGGCGCGGACGCGGTGGAAGCGCTGGCAGCCGAAATGATCGACCGCTTCGGCCCCCTGCCTGGCCCCACGCAGAACCTGCTCAAGCTGATCGAGATCAAGCGGCAGGCGATCGCGGCGCAGATCGCCAAGATCGACGTCGGCCAGAAGGGCGCGCTCGTCTCGTTCCACAATGACAGCTTCCCCGATCCGGCGGGCCTTGTCGCCTATGTCGAACGGCTGAAGGGCACGGCCAAGCTGCGGCCGGACATGAAGCTGGTGATTTCGCGCGCATGGGGCAACGCCGAAGCGCGGCTGAACGGGCTGGTGCAACTGACCAAGGGCCTGTCCGCGATCGCCCGGCGCGCCGCGAAGGGCTGAAGCCCTGCGTCAGTCGCGTGCCATGGCCACCAGCGCCGCGCCATCGACCGGGCCGGAACGCAGGAAGCCCTGGAACACCGCGCAGCCTTCCTCGTTCAGCACCGCCAGTTGCGCCGCGTCTTCCACGCCTTCGGCCACGACCTTCAGATCAAGCGCGCGGGCCATCGCCACGATCGCGCGCAGGATCGCCCGGTCGCGCGGGTCCTGCGCGATATCGCGCACCAGCGACTGATCGAGCTTCAGCGCATCGAGCGGCAGCGCGCGCAGGGTGCGGAAATTGGCGAAGCCGGTGCCGAAGTCATCCAGCGCGACGCGCATGCCCATCCCGGCCAGTTCGCGCAGCGTTTCGGCGCAGGCCTCGAAGTCGGCGATCAGCGTCTGTTCGGTGATCTCCAGCGTCAGCCGTTCCGCCGGAAAGCCCGATGCGGCGACAAGCGCGCGCATCGCGGCGGCCAGATCGCCTACCGCGAAGTCCTCGGCCGTGACGTTGAGCGAGAGGCGCAGGTCGTCCGGCCAGTCCGCCGCCTCGGCCAGCGCGCGTTCGGCGATGTGGTGGGAAAGCTGGCTGATGTGATCGCCACGCTCCGCGATCGCGAACAGCGTTTCGGCACCGACCAGCCCGAGTTCAGGATGGCGCCAGCGCGCGAGCGCCTCGGCGCCGATAAGGCGGCCGTCGGCCACGGTAAACTGCGGCTGGAACAGCAGCGATATCTCCGACCGGTCGAGCGCGCCGATAAGGTCCGCTTCCAGCCGGGCCGCGCTGCGGCCGCGCACCGCGTGGGAGCCATCCGCCCACAGGATGCGCCGCCCCGCGCCGCGTTGCAGGCTGAGCAGCGCCTGATCGAGCCGGTCGAGCATCGGCGCGCCGCGTTCGCCCGGCTGCCCGCGCAGCAGCGCCGTGCGCGGGGCAAGCCGCAACTGGTCGCCGGCCAGCGGTATCGGCCGCGCGATCGATCGCGCCAGGGCTTCGGCCTGCCATTGCCAACGCTCCCGGCTGGCGGCGACGGTGGAAGCCACCAGGAACTCGCCGCCGCCCATCCGCGCAACGAAGCTCTGCGCCCCCAGTTCCTCGCGCGCGAAATCAACGATCCGCCGCGCAATCTCCGCCAGCACGCGATCGCCCGCCGCCTTGCCATAGGCCAGGTTCACCGACTGGAACCGGTGCAGGCCCACCAGCATGGCCTGGGCAAAGCCATCCTGCCCCGTGCGATCAAGCCACGCGCAGGCGGCATCGACGCCGGGCAGTCCGGTCAGCATGTCGCGATCGTCGACCGGTGCGGGAAGCGGTTTGGGAAAAGCGTCCATTGCCCGGCTTGTGCCCGAACAATCTTGCCAAACCGTTCCGATCCTGCGGCGACCCGTCCGTTTTGCATTGCAACAAGAGGCCGCGCTCCATATCACGCGCAGCGAGAGAAACCGGGGATCGAGGACCAATGTCGGAATCCGCTCGACTCGCGCTTTGCGCGTCGCCTACCGACCGTGCTCAGGAAGCCGAACGCGATCTGCGCGCGCTGTGCGAATGGGTGCCCTTCGAGGAAGCGGACACGGTCGTCGTGCTTGGCGGCGATGGCTTCATGCTCCAGACGCTGCATCACATGCTCGATACCGGCCGCGTCGTTCCGGCCTATGGCATGAACCTGGGCACCGTCGGCTTCCTGATGAACCGCTACAAGAGCAGCCGCCCGCTGGAGGAACGCATCGCCCGCGCGCGCCGCATCGCGGTCTCCCCACTGAAGACGAAGGCGATCACCAACGCCGGTACCGAACACGAATTCTGCGCCATCAACGAAGTCTCGCTGTTGCGCGAAACGCGCCAGACCGCGAAGCTGGAAGTGACGGTGAACGGCAAGGTGCGGATGCAGGAACTGGCGTGCGACGGCGTGCTGGTGGCCACGCCCGCAGGCTCCACCGCTTACAACCTTTCCGCCAACGGCCCCATCCTGCCGCTCGGCTCGAACATGCTGGCGCTTACCCCGATCAGCCCGTTCCGGCCCCGCCGCTGGCGCGGCGCGATCCTGCCCGACAACGCCCGGATTTCGTTCCGCGTGCTCGAATCCGTGAAGCGCCCGGTGGCCGTGGTGGCCGACCAGAAGGAACTGCGCGACGTGGCCCACGTGGAGGTGCGCGCGTGGCCCGAACACCAGTTGACCCTGCTGTTCGACCGGGGTCGCTCGCTCGACGAGCGAATTTTCGCGGAGCAGTTTCTCGCCTAAAAAACATCAATCGAGCGCTTGCAAAACCGGGATCGCCTGCTATTAGCGCGCTCCTGCCCCGGGCAACCGGGGCTGCTCCCTGATAGCTCAGCGGTAGAGCTCTCGACTGTTAATCGAGCGGCCGTAGGTTCGAATCCTACTCAGGGAGCCATTTCCCCTTCCTCGCGCCAGAGCGCCGGAAGGGAGAAACAGCGAAGCCACACAAACCGCGTTTACACCTCCATTGCCAATTCGGTCGCTTGCCGGATCGCGCGCTTGGCATCGAGCTCCGCCGCTTCACAGGCGCCGCCGACAAGGTGCGAGCGGATGCCCGCCGCCGCCAGGTCATCGTGCAATCCGCGCGCCGGTTCCTGGCCGGCGCATACGATCACGGTATCGACATCGAACAACACCGGCTGCCCTTCGACCAGCGTGTGCAGCCCGGCATCGTCGATGCGCAGGTATTCCACGCCGCCGACCATGCGCACGCCCCGGCGCTGAAGCGTAAGACGATGGGTCCAGCCCGTGGTGCGGCCCAGACCCTTGCCAACGGTGGTCGCCTTGCGCTGCATCAGCGTGACCTCGCGATCGTTGCGCGCCACTACCGGTTCCACCCCGGTCACGCCGCCGCGCGGATGATTGCGGAAATCGATGCCCCATTCGCGGGCGAATACATCGATATCGAGCGCGGCGGACGTGCCCTGGTGGGTGATCAGTTCCGCCACGTCGAAGCCGATGCCGCCCGCCCCCATGATCGCCACCTTGCGGCCGACCTGTGCCGCGCCCGCGATCACATCGATGTAACGCACGGCCTTGGGATGATCGATGCCGGGCAGATCGGGCCGGCGCGGCGCGATACCCGTGGCGATCACGATCTCGTCGAAGCCGCCGTCCGCCAGCATCGCGGCATCGACGCGCGTACCCAGTTTCAGCGTGACCCCATGCACATCGATCATCCGGCGAAAATAGCGCAGGGTCTCGTGGAACTCCTCCTTGCCGGGGATGCGCTTGGCGAGATTGAACTGCCCGCCGATTTCGTCCGCCGCATCGAACAGAGTGACGTCGTGCCCGCGTTCCGCCGCGAGCGTCGAGAAGGCGAGGCCGGCCGGCCCCGCGCCGACCACCGCGATCCGCTTGCGCGGCTGCGCCGGGCGCATCACGATCTCCGTTTCGCGGCAGGCCCGTGCGTTGACGAGGCATGAGGTCAGCTGGCGGGTGAAGGTATGGTCAAGGCAGGCCTGGTTGCAGCCGATGCAGGTGTTGATCTCGTCCTCGCGCCCTTCGCGCGCCTTGTTGACCAGATCGGGATCGGCCAGCATCGGCCGCGCCATCGAAACGAGATCGGCATCCCCCCGCGCAAGGACGGCTTCCGCCACATCAGGCATGTTGATGCGGTTGCTGGTGATGAGCGGGATCGACAATTCCTTGCGCAGCCGCCCGGTCACCTGCGTGAAGGCTGCGCGCGGCACCATCGTCGCGATCGTGGGCACGAAGCTTTCATGCCAGCAGAAATGCGTGCTGATGACGTCGACGCCTTCGGCTTCCAGCGCCTTCGCCAGCGAGACGACCTCGTCCCACGCCAGTCCGCCCTGGAGCATGTCCATGGCGGAGATACGGAAGATCAGCAGAAAGTCCGGGCCAACCGCCACGCGCACACGCCGCACCACTTCCAGCGGAAAGCGCATCCGGTTTTCCCACGAACCGCCCCAGCGATCGGTGCGCTGGTTGGTCTTTTCGACGAGGAAGGTGGAGATCAGGTAGCCCGCCGAACCGATGATCTCCGCGCCGTCGTAGCCCGCTTCCCGCGCCAGCTTCGCGCAATTGGCGAACGCGGCGATCATCTCCTCGATCCCCGCTTCATCCAGTTCGCGCGGGACATAGGCGCCGATGCGCGACTTTACCGGCGATGGCGCGACGCAATCCGGGGTATGGGCCAAGGGGCCAGTATGGAGGATCTGCATGCAGATCTTCACGGCGGGATCGGCCGCGTGGACGGCGTCGGTTACGTGCCGGTGCAGCGGTACTTCGGACGGTTCGGATAGTTTCGCGCCGACGCCGCCCGTGACGTGCGGCGCAATGCCGCCGGTGATGATCGTGCCGACTCCCCCCTTCACGCGGTCGACGAAATAGGCGGCAAGCCGTTCGGCGGCATCCGGCACGTCTTCCAGGCCGGTATGCATCGATCCCATGATGATCCGGTTCTTGAGCCGATGCGGGCCGATCGCCAGCTCGGAGAACACGTGCGGATAGCGGACAGGTGCGTTCATGGAATCCTTCCTCCCGGATCATTGCTAAACACTGTTTAGCAATTGCATAATAAACGTCGTTTAGTATCGCAAGGGCCATGGCCGTATCGTTGACAGAGGAACAGGTTGGTGCGGTGCGCGAACGCATCCTGCGCACGACCGAACGCCAGATCGCCACGCGGGGCATCGACGGCACCTCGCTGCGCTCGATCGCGACGGAGATAGGCTGGACGGCGGCCTCGCTTTACCGCTATTTCGCCAGTAAGGGCGAACTGCTGGCCGCCGCGCGCGCCGCCGCGCACGACCGCTTTTCGGACCGGATCGAGGCCGCCTATGCCAGTGCGGACGATCCGTGGCAGCGCTCGCGCGCGATCGGCGACGCCTATGTCGCCTTCGCCTTTACCGAGCCGGCGGCGTATCAGCTCATCTTCGCCTACAACCAGCCCGACAGCGAACGCACCGACGACCTGCGCCGCGCCGAAGCGCGTTCGCGGATGACGATGACAGGCTATGTGCGCGACATGGTGACCGAAGGACTGCTGGAAGGCGATCCCGACGCAATCGCGCAGTCCTACTGGGCGGCGCTGCACGGGCTGATCGTGCTCCACATGGCGAACAAACTGGGCGACGCGCCGGGGTTCGAACGGATGCGGCACGAAGCGGCGCGCCTCATCACGCGCGGCGCCCGCCCCCTCCTATCCCGGCAGTCGGATGGGTAGCCCGTCAGCCTAGGGCAACGACCTCGTCCACCAGAGACTCGTCCGCCGGCACCTGTCCGTCGAGCATCAGCATGGCAAGCCCGTGGACCAGGCTCCACGCCCAGATCGAACGAACCTCGGCCGCGCGACTGTCCGGCGCGGCGCCCGCCGCCTGTGCGGCGTTGGCCCGCAGGAACGCCATCGCGTCGGTGCCATCGACATGATCGGCCGACGGCGGAGCCGACGTGAAGATCATGCGGAACAGCGCCGGGTGCGCCAGCGCGAAGCGGACGTAAGCCCGCCCCGTCGCCGCAAAGCCAGCCGCTCCGCCGCCCGCTGCCACAGCCGCCTGCCGTTGCGCCGCGCCGAGCCGCTCCAGCCCGTCCGCCGCGAGCGCCGCCAGAAGGGCAGCCTTGTCAGGAAAATGGCGATAGACGGAGGTCGCGCTGACCCCCACGGCGCGCGCCACTTCTCGAAGCGAGAGATCGTCCGCCGCGCGCGTTTCAAGCAAGCGCAGGCCCGCCTCGATCAGTGCCGCGCGCAGATCGCCGTGGTGGTACTTCCGATCCATGTTGACACTGTTATCATTATTCGCCATGTTCACACCGTAAACATAGGGAGACGATCATGGCCACCAAAATCGACGAGGAACTGGCCTGTGCCCCCGTTCCCGTTTCCGACCATCCCTTCCTTTCCGGCATCCACCGCCCGATGACGGCGGAACACACGATCACCGACCTCGCCGTGGACGGCACGATCCCCGCCGCGCTCGACGGCTGCTACCTGCGCATCGGCCCCAACCCGATCACACCCGATCCGGCCAATTATCACTGGTTCTCCGGCGATGGCATGGTCCACGGGCTAAAACTCGCGAACGGCAGCGCGCAGTGGTATCGCAACCGCTGGATCCGGTCGGAACGGGTGGCCGAGGCGCTTGGCGTGCCCAAGGCCCCCGGCCCGCGCAACCTGTTCGACACCGTGAACACCAATGTCCTTGCGATCGGCGGACAGACTTACGCGCTGGTCGAAGCCGGCAGCTATCCGGTGAAGCTTGGTCCCACGCTGGGCGACCAGCAGTACGATGCCTTCGGCGGCACGCTGCTCGGCTCCTACACCGCGCACCCGCATCTCGACCCGCTGACCGGAGAGAACCACGCGATCTGCTACAGCGCGCATAATCCGGGCGAAGTCCGCCATGTCGTCGTCGATGCTCACGGCAAGGTGACGCGCGAACTGGCGATCCCGGTTGAACACGGCCCGATGATCCACGATTGCGCGATCACCGCGCGCTACGTGGTGATTCTGGACCTGCCCGTGACCTTCTCGCTGCCAGCGGCGATGGCGGGCAAGCCCTTCCCCTACCGCTGGAACCCGCAGCACCGCGCGCGCGTGGGCCTGCTGCCGCGAACCGGCGCGGCGTCGGACGTGATCTGGTGCGACGTGGAGCCATGCAGCGTGTTTCACGTAGCCAACGCCTACGACCGGGCGGACGGCGCGGTGATCATGGATGTCTGCGCCTATGGCACGATGTTCGGCCCGGAAGCCGTCGGCCCCGACGGCGCGGCGCGCGGGCTGGAGCGCTGGACGATCGATCCCGTGACCGGGACGGTGGCGATCGCCACGATCGACGCTACCCCGCAGGAATTCCCCCGTCCCGACGAACGCCGCTTCGGCCAACCCTATCGCTATGCCTATGCCATGGCCGTGCCCACCGATCCGGCGGCGGAATTCATCGGTGATACCCGGCTGTTCCGGCACGATCTGGTGGAGGGCACGCGGCAGGTTCACGATTTCGGTCCGCGCCGGCATCCGGGCGAATTCGTGTTCGTCCCCGCATCGGAAGACGCGGCGGAAGGCGAAGGCTGGCTGGTGGGCTTCGTCGTCGACATGGCGAACGACACCACCGACTTCGTGGTGCTGGACGCAATGCGCTTCGAGGAACCGCCGGTCGGCGTGGTCCACCTGCCGCATCGCGTGCCGGCAGGCTTCCATGGCAACTGGGTGCCGGGCTGACATCACCGCACGCGGAGATTTCGTCTCGTAAAAGCGCCAGCAAGATCGTGGATCACAGTGATCGGGGAAATCCGCGAGACTTTCGCAGCGGCCAACCCCATCATGAACGCATGAAACAGATCGAAAACGCCATCGCCTTGCCCGTGCGGCAGATCGTGCCCCCCGCGCAGCTTGCCATTGGCGGGCTGATTGCGCTGACCGGCGCGGTCATCGCGCTGGCGCCGCTGGTCACGCCGGGCTGAGAACACAGCCCGAGCGCGTGATCCTAACGCGCGTGCGCCGGTTTGCCCTTGCGGTGCGGGCGCTTTTCGGAGCCTGGGCCGCCTGGCCGATGCGGTTTGGGCGCGCCGTGATTGCCGCGCGGGCCGTTCGGACGGGGCCTGTCGTTGGGTCCATCGTTGGGGCCACCCCGCTGCTGGCGCGCGTTGCGCCGGGCGGTATCGCGCGGCGGCTCGGCCGCCAGTTCGATCGTGACGCCGCTCTCATCGCCGGCATCCTCGCGCGCGGTGCGCTTCACTGCAGCGACGAAGCGCGCTTCCAGCGTTCGAGGAATCTGGAACCAGGTCTCGTTGGCGGCGATGCGGATCGCGCCCACCTCGTTGCGGGTGATATGTCCGCGGCGGCACAGCAGCGGCAGAATCCAGCGCGGATCAGCGTTCTGGCGGCGGCCGATATCCATGCGGAACCACACGATATCGTCGAAGCCTTCGCGGTGATGCTCCTTGCCCCGCTCCGGCTTCCCTTCGCGCGTGGAGATGTCGATCAATTCCTCGGGCTCGGGCATCGCCTTGCGGTGCGCCTGCACCAGCGCGGCGGCAATCTCGATCGCGTCGCGGCGGGACAGCAGTTCGCCGGCCAGCGCGAGATCGGCGTCGCTCGCTTCCACCGGTTGCGTGAGAATTTCAAGCAGGCGTTCGCGGTCGCGCTGGCGGATCACCTCGGCATCGGGCACCGCGATCCAGTCGGCGGAAATGCGCGCGGCGCGCAACATGCCTTCCACCCGGCGGCGGCGCGGATAGGGCACGATCAGCACGGCGGTGCCCTTGCGCCCGGCGCGGCCGGTACGGCCGGACCGGTGCTGCAGCACTTCGGCATCGCGCGGCACCTCCACGTGGATCACCAGGCTGAGCGTGGCGACATCGATGCCGCGCGCGGCGACGTCGGTCGCCACGCAGACACGTGCGCGGCCGTCGCGCAGCGCCTGTAGCGCATGGTTGCGCTCATTCTGGCTGTGCTCTCCTGAAAGCGCCACGGCGGCGAAGCCGCGTTCGACCAACGTAGCGTGAAGATGGCGCACGTTGTCGCGCGTGGCGCAGAAAAGCATCGCCGTTTCCGCTTCGTGGAAGCGCAGCAGGTTGATGACAGCGTGTTCGATGTCGGCCGGCGAAACGGTCACCACCTCGTAGGCGATGTCGCCATGGCCCTGCCGTTCGTCGATCGTCGAGACACGCAGTGCATCGCGCTGGTAGCGCTTGGCCAGCGCCTGGATCGGCTTGGGCATCGTCGCCGAAAACAGGAAGGTGCGGCGGCCTTCGGGCGTGGCGTCGAGCAGTTCCTCGAGATCGTCGCGGAAGCCCATGTCGAGCATCTCGTCCGCTTCGTCGAGCACCGCGAAGGCGGCGGCAGAGAGGTCGAGCGCGCCGCGCTCCAGATGATCGCGCAGGCGGCCGGGCGTGCCAACGACGATGTCCGCGCCCTGGAACAGCGCGCGCCGTTCGCGCACCGGGTCCATCCCGCCGACGCAGGTGACAATGCGCAGCCCCGCCTTGCCGAACAGCCAGGCGAGTTCCTTGCTGACCTGCAGCGCCAGTTCGCGCGTGGGGGCGATCACCAGCGCGCGCGGCGCCTTCGCGCCATCGGGAATCCCGCGGGCGGCGAGCAGGTCTTCCGCCATGGCGACGCCGAACGCCACCGTCTTGCCGGAACCGGTCTGCGCGGACACGAGCAGGTCGCGCCCCTGCGCCTCCGGCTCCAGCACCGCTGCCTGCACAGGGGTGGGCGCCTG
Source organism: Novosphingobium sp. MD-1 (assembly GCF_001014975.1). Taxonomy (GTDB): domain Bacteria; phylum Pseudomonadota; class Alphaproteobacteria; order Sphingomonadales; family Sphingomonadaceae; genus Novosphingobium. The sequence goes on from NZ_BBXA01000031.1 coordinate 161,541, forward strand.
ATAGCCACGCTCGGCAAGCGCGGCGGCAACGGATTCAGGAAGGGTCGAAAACGGCATGGAACAGGGCTTCTCGGCTGGATTGGGAGCAGTCCGCGGGCGACGTGCTCTAACGATCCGCCGGATGAACTGGGTATGAAAGCGCGCGGTAGGTGGCCGGGCACGAAAGTCAATCAAAACCGCGTATTTCAAGCCGCAGGCACCCGGCGTTTTGCCAACGGATCAATTCCGTGCCGTATCGAGGAATGCTTGTGCCGCGCGGCTGACGCGCCGTGCGCGATGCCGCAGCAGCAGGAAATCGCGCTCGACCAGCGCGCAATCGAGTTCGCGAACAAGGCCCGCGGCCACGCGTGGCCCGGCGGCCAGATCGGATACTGCCGTCACCAATCCGCCCGCGCCCAGCGCTTCCAGCACCGCGCCGTTGGAAGGAAGCTCCAGCCGCACGTCGAGATCGGCCAGCGTCAGGCCGAACCGCGCGTGCAGGCTGTGCTCCAGGTGGTTGCGCGTGCCCGATCCCTGCTCGCGCAGCACCCAGCACGCGGTCGCGATGTCCTCGCGCGCGAGCGGGCGGCCGGCGAGCGGGTGTGCAGGCGCTGCATAGAGCGCGAGGCGGTCCCCACCGATCCGCTCGACGGCAAGAATATCTTCGTCCACCCCGCCCTCGACGAAGCCGAGATCGGCCGCGCCCGCCAGCAGCGCCGCCACCGCCTGCGCGGTGTTGCCGACTTCGAGATGCAGCGTGACTCCGGGGTGTGCGGCGGCAAAGGTGGCCATGCGGCAGGGCAGCCAGTACGTCGCGACCGTCTGGCTGGCGGCGATGCGCAGATCGCCCCGCTTCAGCCCGGCCAGATCGTCGAGCACGCCCAGCGCATCGGCCGCCTGTGCCAGCACCGCGCGCGCTTCGGGCAGGAAGGCGCGGCCCGCGTCGTTCAGTTCCAGCCCGCGCCCCACGCGATCGAACAAGCGCGTGGCGTGGCGTTCCTCCAGCGCGGCGATGGCGGCGCTGACCGCGGGCTGCGTCAGATGCAGGCGTTCCGCCGCCGCGCGCATGTTCAGCGTTTCGGCAACGGCGACGAAAATGCGCAACTGTTCGAGCGTCATGCAGCGGCCGCTATTCAGGCGTGATGCGCAGCACCGGCTTGACCACGCTGCCGGTCTCGCTGGCGTGCACCGCCGCGTCGATGGCGTCGAAATCGAAATAGCCGATCAGGCGCTCGAACGGAAAACGGCCGGCAACGTGCAAATCGATCAGTTCGTGCAGGAACGGACCGATGTCGCTGTCCCCGCCCAGCACACCCATCACGGTGCGCCCCTGCCCCATGAACGCCGTTTCGTTGAAGGCGAGCGTGGCTTCGGGTCCGGACGCGCCGACCATCGCCAGCTTGCCCTTGGGCGCCAACAGATCGAACGCTCCTTCGATCACCCGGGCGATGCCGGTCGTGTCGAGGGCATAGCCAAGCCCGGCCGGGCAGGCCGCGCGGATCGCGGCGGCCACATCGTCGCGCGCATTCACCGTGTGCGTCGCGCCCAGTTCGCGGGCCAGCGCCAGGCGATCGTCGTTGATGTCGATCGCGAAGATCGGATTGGCCCCGGCGATCCGCGCCGCCATGATCGCGGCGATGCCGACCGTGCCCGTGCCGAACACCGCGACCGGCATGTCGGCGCGCACCTTCATGCTGCGCAGCACGGCACCCGCGCCCGTCATCAGACCGCAGCCCAGCGGGGCCAGTCTTTCCAGCGGGATCGCGGCGGCGCTTTCGGGCACGACCACCACGTTGCGCTGGTGCGCGATGGCATGGGTGGCAAAGCTCGACTGGCCAAAGAAATTGGCGTGGAGCGGCGCACCATCGCGAAAGAGCGTCGGCGAACCGTCGGCCCGCGTACCGGACCAGTTGTGCGGAAAGAAGTTGTAGCAATAGGTCGGCGCCTCGACCGCGCAACTGGGGCAATCGCCGCAGCTGTTGAAGCTCATCAGCACGCGGTCGCCCGGTTTCGCGGCGGTGACCGCGCTGCCCACGGCCTCGACGATCCCGGCTCCTTCGTGGCCCAGCACGATCGGCAGCGGCACGGGCAGCTGCCCGTCGCGCACCGCCAGATCGGTGTGGCACACGCCGCAGGCCACGATCCGCACGCGCAGTTCGTCAGGCCGCAGCGCGTCCAGCGTGGCGTCCTCAATCGTGAACGGGGCGTCCTTGCCCCGGCAGACGGCTACTTTCGCCGATACGGTCATGTCCCCTCCGTTATCCGTTTCCGCTTATCCGGCTTCACCTGTCATGGCTTTGCGCCACCCCGGATGATGCTCAGCCACGGGTTGAGATCGGCCTCGCCCACCTTGACCAGCTTGTTGCGGTCGCGGTGCGCGAACGGCTCCTTGCCGCGTACCACCAGCGTGGTGTCGCTGATGTAGCTCCATGATCCGTCGGCGTTGAAGGTCACGTCGATCTGGTAACGATCGGTGCGGAACGCCTCTTCCAGAAAGGTCGTCGAACAGATGCCGTAGTCGGTCCTGCCCCGTTCGGCGGAGAGCGAAAGGCGCGTGTCGTCCTTTCCGGCGTGGCCCGAAGCCATGGCGATCTGCCCGCGCGGGATGGCCAGCGTCTGCATGATCAGGCCGGTAGCCGGTTCCCACAGCCAGAACCCCACCTGGTCGTGGAAGGTGATGTCCTCCTCCACGGTGTTGATGTGCTGGTGATAGCGCAGCCCGTAGAGCAGCTGGGGGCCATTGGCCTGCGGATCGATCGGCTGCATCTCGATCCGCTCGTAATAGGCGCGCCGTTCTGGACCGTCGGCCTTCGGCGCGATGTCGATGCCACCGCGCCCTTCCCAGATGCCGGCCAGATGGCGCAACGGCCCCAGATTGGCCAGCGCGTCAGGATCGACGTCCTCGGGTTCGGTAAAGATGTCATCGGGAATGGCCATGCGTCTCCTCTTTCGGTCACGGTCCGCGTGGTGCTGTGCGGTGCGGCATTTATCCTAGCGCCGAACCACGGCACGAACAGCGCGAAATTGCGGGATCGTGGCGAGAGGTGGAAGAAACGCATAATGGTTGTAACACCCGATAGTATGAAGTATTTTTAAGTTCTGCATACAATGGGGCGGAATGAGCGGGCAGTGGGCAAAGCAATGCGAGCCGGGCAAAACGGTGTGCCCGAAACGACCATGGCCGCTATTGCAGCGGTCTTGTGCCTTGCGTGCACGCACGCCGCGCTTGCCGCCGAGGAAGCGCCCCCGCCGGGCGACGACATCGTCGTCTATGGCCGCGCCCTGCCCCAGATCGGCACCGCGATCTCCGGATCGCAGGGCGTGGTGGGCTACCAGGATTTCGAGAACAAGCCGCTGAGCCGGGTGGGCGAACTGGTGGAAAACGTGCCCGGCGTGATCGCCACGCAGCATTCGGGCACGGGCAAGGCCAACCAGTATTTCCTGCGTGGCTTCAACCTGGACCACGGCACCGATTTCGCCGGCTTCGTCGATGGCGTGCCGGTCAACATGCGCACGCATGGCCATGGGCAAGGCTATCTCGATCTCAACTTCCTGATCCCCGAACTGGTCGAACGGATCGATTACCGCAAAGGCCCCTATTTTGCCGACGTGGGCGATTTCTCGTCAGCCGGCACCGTGCAGTTCACCACCGCCAGCCGCCTTGCCCGTCCCATCGCCGAAGCGACCGTGGGCATGTACGGCTATTATCGCGCGCTCGCCGCCGGCAGCGCGGGCGTGGGCAATGGCGATCTGCTGGTGGCGATCGACGGCACCCGCTCCAACGGACCGTGGGATCTCAACGAGGATCTCCGGAAAGTGAACGGGCTGGTCAAGCTTTCGCAGGGCACGACGAATCATGGCTGGAGCCTCTCCTTCACCGGCTATCACGCCACCTGGAACGCCACCGATCAGGTGCCCGAACGCGCCATCGCCAGCGGGCTGATCAGTCGCTGGGGCAATATCGATCCAGCGCTGGGCGGCCGCACCACGCGGCTGGGGCTGACCGCCAACGCCACGCTGGGCGGCACAAGGCTGAACGCCTATGCGCTCTATTACGATTTCCGCCTGACCTCGAACTTCACCTATTTCCTGAATGATCCGGTCAACGGAGACGAATTCCAGCAAGCCGACCGGCGGGGCGTGTTCGGCGGTTCGGTACGGCACGATTTCGCGCCCGCCACGGTCGGCAGCGTGCCAGTAACGTTCGCGGTGGGCGGCGATGTCCGCTGGGACCATATTGGCACGATCGGCCTCTACAGCTCGATTGCCGGCACGCGCAGCGGCACCGTGCGGCAGGACAAGGTCGATGAATATTCCGGCGCGCTCTATGCCGAAGGCACCGCTGCGCTGACCGGCCGGCTGCGCCTGACGCTGGGGCTGCGCGGCGATGTCTATGGCTACGATGTCGATGCCCGCACGCTGCCGGTCAATTCGGGCAAGGGAACGGATGCGCTGCTCAGCCCCAAGGTGGCGCTTGCCTGGCGCGCGGCGGACCATCTCGAATTCTACGCCAACTATGGCGAGAGCTTCCATTCCAATGACGTGCGCGGCGCGTCGATCCGCGTCGATCCGGCCACCGGCGATCCGGCGGAGCGGGTGCAAGTGCTGGTCAAGGCGCGCGGCGCGGAACTGGGCGCGCGCGTGGAAACCGCGCGCTTCACCGCCTCGCTCGTCGGCTTCTGGCTGAGCCTCGGCTCCGAGCTGGTGTTCGTGGGCGATGGCGGCACGACCGAGCCGAACGACGCCACCCGCCGCTACGGCGTGGAAGGCAGCCTGTTCTGGCGGCCGACCGACTGGCTGACGCTCGATGCTTCGGCCGCCGCAACGCGCGCACGGTTCCGTGGCGTCGCGCCCGGCGCCACGTTCATTCCCAACGCGGTCAGCAACGTCATCTCGGCCGGCGCGGCAGTGGATTTCGGCAAGGGTTTGAGCGCCTCGCTGCGGTTGCGCCATTTCGGTGCGGCGCCGCTGATCGAAGACGATAGTGTGCGCTCCGATCCGACCACGCTGGTCAACCTGGGCGCCTATTACGCGCGCGGCCGGATCAAGCTGGGGCTGGACGTGCTCAACCTGTTCGACGCCAAGGACGCCGACATCACCTATTTCTATGCCTCGCGGCTGCAGGGTGAACCCGCCGGCGGCGTCGAAGACCGGCACATCCACCCGGTCGAGCCACGCCAGGTGCGCGCCTCGATCCGTTTCGCGTTCTGACAGAACCGCCGTCGGGTCCGCTGGACTGCTATTCCTCGCCCATGCGCAGCGCGGCGATGAAGGCTTCCTGCGGAATCTGCACGTTGCCGTATTCGCGCATCCGGGCCTTGCCCTTCTTCTGCTTTTCCAGAAGCTTCTTCTTGCGGGTGATGTCGCCGCCATAACACTTGGCGGTGACGTCCTTGCGCAGCGCGGCAATCGTCTCGCGCGCGATGACCTTGCCGCCGATCGCAGCCTGGATCGGAATCTTGAACAGATGGCGCGGGATCAGGTCCTTCAGGCGCTCGCACATGCCGCGCCCGCGCTCCTCGGCCACCGCGCGGTGCACGATCATGCTCAGCGCGTCGACCGGCTCGTTGTTGACGAGGATGCTCATCTTGACGAGATCGCCCTCGCGCAGTCCGATCTGTTCGTAGTCGAAGCTGGCATAGCCGCGGCTGATCGATTTCAGCCGGTCGTAGAAGTCGAACACCACCTCGTTCAGCGGCAGCTCGTAATTCACCTGCGCGCGCCCGCCGACGTAGGTCAGCCCCGTCTGGATGCCGCGCCGGTCCTGGCACAGCTTCAGGATCGACCCGAGGTATTCGTCGGGGGTGTAGATCGTTGCCTTGATCCACGGCTCGTCGATCTGCTCAATCCGGTTCGGATCGGGATAATCGGCGGGATTGTGCAGCAGTATCTCACGCGCGTCGTCGGTCTTGCTCGCGCGCAACTGGATGCGATAGACCACAGACGGGCTGGTGGTAATCAGGTCGAGGTCGTATTCACGGCTCAGGCGCTCCTGGATGATTTCCAGGTGAAGCAACCCCAGGAACCCGCAGCGGAAGCCGAAGCCAAGCGCCGCGCTCGATTCCATCTCGAACGAGAACGAAGCGTCGTTCAGCCGCAGCTTGGCGATGCTTTCGCGCAGCTTGTCGAAGTCGGCGGCGTCGACCGGGAACAGGCCGCAGAACACCACCGGCTGCACTTCCTTGTAGCCCGGCAGGGCCTCGGTGGCGCCCGCCTTCACCGTCGTGATCGTGTCGCCGACCTTGGCGGTTTCGACCTCCTTGATCTGCGCGGTGATGAAGCCGATCTCGCCCGGCCCCAGTTCCGGCAGTTCCTCGCGCTTGGGCGTGAAGCAGCCGACGCGGTCGATCAGATGCTCGGTGCCGCCCTGCATGAACTTGACCTGCAGGCCCTTCTTGATCACCCCGTCGACCACGCGCACCAGGATGACGACGCCGAGGTACGGGTCGTACCAGCTGTCGACCAGCATCGCCTTGAGCGGGCGGGTTCGGTCGCCCTTGGGTGGGGGGATGCGGGCGACCACGGCGTCGAGCACGTCCTCGATGCCGATGCCGCTCTTCGCGCTGGTGAGCACCGCCTGGCTCGCGTCGAGACCGATTACTTCCTCGATCTCGGCCTTGACCTTCTCGGGCTCGGCCGCGGGCAGGTCGATCTTGTTGATCACCGGCACGATCTCGTGGTCGTGCTCGATCGACTGGTAAACGTTGGCCAGCGTCTGCGCTTCCACGCCCTGCGCCGCGTCCACCACCAGCAGCGCGCCTTCGCAGGCGGCCAGGCTGCGGCTGACCTCGTAGGCGAAGTCGACGTGGCCCGGGGTGTCCATCAGGTTCAGTTCGTAGGTCAGCCCGTCCTTAGCCTTGTAGTTCAGGCGGACGGTCTGGGCCTTGATGGTGATCCCGCGCTCTTTCTCGATATCCATGTTATCGAGCACCTGCGCGCTCATCTCGCGGTCGGTCAGGCCGCCCGTGAACTGGATCAGGCGGTCGGCCAACGTCGATTTGCCATGGTCGATATGGGCGATAATCGAGAAGTTACGGATCAGTGCAAGCTCGGTCATGCGCCGCCGTTAGCAGCGGCGGGCGCACAAGTCAGCCACCTTCGTCATCCCACCTTGCGCAGGCCCGCCGGCTCGGTCTGCACGGCCGGTACCGCCTTCACCGCCACCGCCGCGATCCGCCCGTTTTCGTCAAGGTGCAGCGGTTCTGCGAACTCCACGCCCATGCGCTCTCCCTCGCTCCACTTGCAGATCGCGGTGACGGCATAGGTTTCCGACAGATAGAACCGGAAGCTCGTCTCGGGCGGCACGTTCCACAGCCCTTCGATCAGAGCGCCCGATTGCGAAATGTTGCGAACCGTGCCGTTGTAGCGGTGGCCGCCATGTTCCAGCACCACCTTGCGCAGCATGGCCTGGCGCGGCGCGCGGGCGGAACGGGGGCCGTGCGCCACCGCGATCAGGCCGGTCGACAGCCGCGCCGCGGCGTCCAGCGCGGACAGCGGCCGTTCGTAGATATAACCCTGCACATGGCTGCACCCGAGTTCGCGCACGAGGTCCAGCTCGTCGAACGTCTCGACGCCTTCCGCCGTGGTTTCCATCCCCAGCGCTTCGGCCAGGCTGACGATCGAGGCGATGATGGCGCCGTTGATGCTGCCTGGCTGCGTTGCGCCGCGCACGAAGCTCTGGTCGATCTTGATCTTGTCGAACGGGGCCTTCTTAAGATAGCCGAGCGAGGAATAGCCGGTGCCGAAATCGTCCAGCGCCATGCGCACGCCGATCGCCTTCAGCGCGCGGAACATCTGTTCGGTGCCCTCGTCATCGTTGATGAACACGCTTTCGGTGATTTCCAGTTCCAGCCGCTGCGGATCGACCTGCGCGTGGGCCAGCGCCTGCGTGACGATAGACGGCAGCGCAGGATTGGCGAACTGCAACGCCGAAACGTTGACCGCCACGCGCACGTTCGCGGGCCAGCGGGCCAGATCCTTGCATGCCGTGCGCAGCGCCCATTCGCCGATTGCGGCGATCATCCCGGTATCCTCGGCGATCGGGATGAACTTGGCCGGCGAAACGAACCCGTGCTGCGGATGGTTCCAGCGCAGCAGTGCCTCGAATCCGGTGATCTTCTCGGTCGCCGTCTGCACGACCGGCTGGTAATAGAGTTCGAGCCCGCCGTTCGCCACGGCGTCGCGCAGATCGTTTTCCATCTTGCGACGCTCCTCAGCGTCGCTGTGCAGGTCGGCCGCGTAGAAATGATAGCGGCCTCGCCCGCCGTCCTTCGCCGCATAAAGCGCAAGGTCGGCGTTGCGGATCAACGCCTCGCTGGTCACGCCATCGCCGGGCGCCAGCGCGATGCCGATCGACGCGCCGATCGTGACCCGGCTGCCTTCCAGCGAATAGGGCTGCGAAAGCGCCTCGATGACCCGCGCGGCGAGATGCCCCAATTCGTCACGATCGATCTTGCCGGGGAAGATGACCTGGAACTCGTCGCCGCCGAGGCGGCCAACGCGCCCCATCGCACCCACCGTGCTCTCCAGCCGCTGCGCCACCTGCTTGAGCAGCGCATCGCCGGCGGGGTGCCCCATGGTATCGTTGACCTGCTTGAAGCGGTCGAGATCCAGCAGGAACACGCTGCACTCCCGATGCTGCTCCTGCGGCGCGTTGAGAATCTTCTCCAGCGTCTGAGAGATGCGGAAGCGGTTGGACAGCCCCGTAAGCGAATCGAAATGCGCCAGGCGCGATGCATGTTCCTGCGACCGGCGCTTTTCGGTCAGATCCGCGCCCGAACCGCGAAAACCCTGGAAGTTGTTGAAGGTGTCATAGGTCGGCCGGCCCGTGATGGACCACCAGCGCTCGTCGTCGCGGCACACCGCGCGCACCGCCAGTTCGCTGAAGCTGGAGCGCGCCGAAAGGTGGAAGGTGAGCGTGCGCTCGCCGTCGCCGGACTGTTCGGACAAGTCGAACAGGTCGGTGAAAGGCTTGCCGACAAGGTCTTCCGTCTTGCGGCCGACGGTTTCGGCCACGGTCGCGGACAGATAGGTCAGTTGCCCGCGCCGGTCGGTTTCCCAGAACCAGCCCTGCCCGGTCTCTTCGTATTCGGCGAGGAGCTCCTGCGCGCGGGCCTGCACGCGCTGCGCCTCTTCGGCCTGCTCCTGCGCGAGCCGTTCGATCTGGCGCTGGCGCAGGAAGGCGATGACCGTGATGACCGTGCCGATCGCCAGCGTGGTGAAGCCGCCAATACGGCTGGCCACGCACGTGACGCCGGACCACATCGCGATCTGCGCGACAAGCACGCCTGCAAGCCGCCCGGATTCGGTCACGCTCGCCAGCAGCGAAATCGTGACCAGCACTGCCAGGCATTGCAGCCACGGCATCAAGCCGGCCATCGCCAGCAGGCCGATGGCGGAGCCATAGAGCATCATCGGCAGACCGATGACCAGACCCATCAGGCTCATCCGCTGGCCGGTGGAAAGCCGCTTGGTCTGTTCCAGCCGCACCGCGTATACCGAACAGAACGCCACCACGGTGGCGATGCCGGCCAGAACCGTCGGCACCAGAGGCGGAACCACCATGTTAAGCCCCGTGAGCGCCACCATGCCGCCGAGCATGGCAATGCCCATCTGCGGCCATTCCTTGGCGATCAGGTTGTTCTCGCGCCCCACCCCGAACAGGAAGTTCGACATCGCGGTGCCATCCTGCACCGGACTCGTCCGGTCCCGACGGCGATGCGTTCGCGCGAAATCGCGCACGCCAACGGGCGGCATCTCCTCGGTTTGAGAAGCTATCTGCAAGCGGGAACTTTCAAGATCGGGCATTGGCCCCGATTGCCCGATTTGCTTTGAGAAACGGTTAAGCGGCGCGCCTCGGAAACGGCTTCGGTCCGCCCTTTCTCGTGCGGTCCCGGCATGCTAATCCGGCCCCGGTTTGCGGAGGCAGGGTTTCGGTTCGTGTCGGGTACAGCGGAATTTTCGATGATCGGCGTTGCCGGACGGCGGCTTCGCATGGGGCAATGGCATCGCGAAGCCTCAGGGCGGCGACCGCTGGTCTTGCTGAACGGCATCGGCATGAACATCGAATTGCTGGAGCCGGTGGCGCGGGAACTGGACGATCGCCGGATCATCAGCATCGACATGCCGGGCATCGGCAAGTCGCCCGATCCCGTCTTCCCCTATACCATCCCCTGCATGGCGCTGACCCTGGCGACGTTGCTCGATCGGCTGCGGATCGACCGTGCCGACATTGCCGGCATCAGCTGGGGCGGCGCGGTGGCGCAGCAGTTCGCGTTCCAGCACCGCGCCAAGACCGGTGGCCTGATCCTGGCCGCCACCGCATCGGGCGGCGCGACGATGGTGCCTGCCAACGGTTCGATGTTCAGCCACCTCGTCGATCCGATGGAATATACGGTGGAACGGGCGCTGCGCCGCAACCTGGCCTCGCTCTACAACGGCGGTGGGCGCGGCAGCGTGTCGTTGAACGCCGCCAAGGCGCCCTCCCCACTGGGCTGGGCCTGCCAGATGACCGCGTTCGGCGCGTGGAGCAGCGTTCCCTTCCTGCCGCTGATCTCCCCGCCCACGCTGATCATGGCGGACGAGGACGATCAGTTGATCCCGCCCGCCAATTCGCACTTCCTCCACAATGCCATTCCCGGCAGCCAGCTCGAAATGTTTCGCGGCGGCGGGCACCTGTTCATGCTGTCGGATCCGGTCTCCTTCGGGAATCGCGTGCGCGCGTTTCTGGATGCCGCCGCCCGCAAGGGCTGACCGCACACGCCGCTTCCCTTTTCCCCGTCGCGCGCTAGCATCCCGCAAAACGAGCAGGACAAGCGCGGGAGAATGAATGCGGCACATCGCCATTATCGGTTCCGGTCCCGCCGGATACTACACCGCCGAAGCCGCGCTCAAGCAGTGGGGCGAAGATGTAAAGGTCGACATATTCGACCGCCTGCCCGTTCCGTTCGGCCTGATCCGCACCGGCGTTGCGCCCGATCACCAGTCGATCAAGGGCGTCTCGCGCCGCTATGAACAGACCGCGCTGTCGGACAACGTGCGCTTCGTGGGGAACGTCACCATCGGCCAGGACGTGAGCATCGAGGAGCTGGGCGGCTTCTACGACGCGGTGGTCCTCGCCACCGGCGCCCCGCGTGACCGGCCGCTCGACCTGCCCGGCGATCGGCTGGGCGATGTCTTCGGCAGCGCGGCTTTCGTCGGGTGGTATAACGGCCACCCCGAATTCACCTCGCTCGCGCCCGATCTTTCGGGCGAGACCGCCGTGGTGATCGGGATGGGCAACGTGGCGCTCGACGTGGCACGCATCCTGTCCAAGACGCGCGACGAATTCGCCGGGAGCGACATCGTGGCGCACGCGCTCGACGCGCTCGATGTTTCGAAGCTGCGGCGGATCGTCATCCTGGGCCGGCGCGGCCCGCACCAGATCATGATGACTCCCAAGGAACTGGGCGAACTGGGCCATCTTTCGCGCGGCACGCCCGTGGTCGATCCGCAAGACCTGCCGGACGAGGCCGAGGATGCCCTGCTGGAGCCGGGCCTGCGCAAATCCGTCAGCCATCTGCGGGCGTTTGCCGGCAACAACGCCAAGGGCGCGGACATCGCCATCGAATTCGATTTCTTCGCCGCACCTCGCGCCCTGCTCGGCAATGGCAAGGTGGAGGCGATCGAGGTCGAACGGACGCGCATCGAAGACGGCCGCGCGGTCGGCACCGGCGCGTTTTACGAGCTGCCGGCCAGCTTGGTGGTCAGTTGCATCGGCTATCGCACCGTGCCCGTTCCGGGCGTTCCCTTCGACGAACGGGCGGGCCGCTTCGCCAACGACGAGGGGCGCATCCTGCCCGGCCTCTATTGCGTCGGCTGGGCCAGACGCGGGCCTTCCGGCACCATAGGTACCAACCGTCCGGACGGATTCGCGATCATCGAACAGATCGCCGCGGACATAGGTGAAGGTGCGGGCAAGGCGGGGCGCGCCGGATTCGACGCGCTGGCCGAAACGCGCAAGCTCGATGTGGTGACGTTCCGCGACTGGAAACGCATCGAGGAAGCCGAATCGGCGCGCGCGCGCAGCGGTGCCCCACGCGAGAAGTTCGTGGATGTGGCGGACATGATCCGCGCGCGAGGCTGACGCACCGCTCCGCGATGCGGCGAAGCCGCGTGTCCTTCCGATCAGTTGCTGCACGCAACGGATTGACCACTGCGTGCAGACGTGCGTTAATCACACGGTTAAACGCGACGGCCCGCTCCTGACTACACGCGGCCGCGCGGGGAGAGGAGCAAGCGCATGCCCCAATACGATCTCATCATTCGCAACGGCACGATCGTCGATGGCACGGGCCGTCCGCGCTTCAAGGGCGATGTCGCCGTGCGCGACGGGCTGATCGCCGCCGTCGGCACCGTGCATGGCGATGCCGCCGAGGAAATCGACGCCAGCGGCCGCGTGGTCGCTCCGGGCTGGGTGGACATCCACACGCATTATGACGGTCAGGCGACGTGGGACGCGGAAATGGCGCCCTCGTCCTGGCATGGCGTGACCACCGTGGTCATGGGCAACTGTGGCGTGGGCTTCGCGCCCGCCGCGCCCGACCGGCACGACTGGCTGATCGGCCTGATGGAAGGCGTGGAGGACATCCCCGGCACGGCGCTGGCCGAAGGCATGAAGTGGGACTGGGAAACCTTCCCCGAATATCTCGACGCACTGGAGCGCCTGCCGCGCAGCGTGGACGTTGCCACCCACGTTCCGCACGGCGCGGTGCGCGCCTATGTGCTGGGCGATCGCGAACGGCCCGGCGCCGTGCCGACCGACGAGGACATGGATCGCATGGCCGCGATCGTGGAGGAAGGCGTGCGCGCCGGGGCGCTGGGCTTTTCCACCAGCCGCACCGTGATCCACAAGTCGGTCGATGGCGAACTCGTGCCCGGCACCACCGCGACGGCCGAGGAACTGATCCGCATCGGCCGTGCCATGGGTCGCGTGGGCCATGGCGTGTTCGAAATCGCCTCCGACATGAAGCGCGAATGGGATGAATTCGGCTGGATGGGCGCGATCAGCCGCGAAACCGGGCTGCCGGTAACGTTCGCCGCGCTCCAGTCGATCGCCAAGGAGCTGCCGCTGTCGGAACAGATCGCGGAAATGGAGCGCCAGAACGCGCAAGGGGCCAATATCGTCGCCCAGATCGCGCTGCGCGGGAACGGCATCGTCATGGCCTGGCGCGGCACGGTGCACCCGTTCCGCTTCCGCCCGAGCTACATCGCCATTGCCGACCTGCCGTGGGACGAACAGCTTGCCCGCCTGAAAGACCCCGCGTTCCGCGAAAAGCTGCTGGCCGAAGCGAATGTCTATCCGGAGAGCGACATCATCCACCTCTTCCGCATGATCGCGGAAGGCTGGTTCAACCAGTACCAGATGGACGACGATTTCGATTACGAACCGCAGGCCGAAGCCAGCATCGCCGCGCGCGCGGCGGCACGGGGCGTGACGCCGGATGCCTATGCCTATGATTTGATGATGGAGCAGGACGGCACCGGCTTCATCTACCTGCCGATCCTGAACTATGCCGATGGCAATCTCGATTTCCTGGAAGCGCTGCAGGCCCGCGACGATTGCGTCAATTCGCTGTCGGACGGCGGCGCGCACTGCGGCACCATCTGCGATGCGGCCAGCCCCACCTTCATGCTCCAGCACTGGGTGCGCGATCGCAAGCGCGCCAAGGATCGCCAGGAGGGCCGGCTCACGCTCGAACACGCGGTCAAGCGCCAGTGCCACGATACCGCGCGGCTCTATGGCCTCGACGATCGCGGGGTGCTCGCGCCGGGCTACATGGCGGACATCAACGTGATCGACTTCGACAACCTGAAGCTGCTGCGTCCCTGGCTCGATTTCGACCTGCCGGCGGGCGGCAAGCGCCTGCTTCAGAAGGCCGAGGGCTATGACGCGACGATCAAGTCCGGCGTGGTGACATTCCGCAAGGGCGCGTGGACCGGGGCGACGCCGGGCGGGTTGGTGCGCGGACCGCAGCGCGTGGAAGCGCTGGAGGCCGCCGAATGAGCGATGTGCAGGCGATCCGCATCGGCGCGCCCGCCACTCTGGACAGCCTGCACGCCGATACCCTTCCCGATCCCGGCGCGCCGGGGCCGGGGCAGATCCGCGTGCGCCTGGCTGCCTCGTCCCTGAACTACCACGATTTCGCGGTGGTGACGGGCATGTTGCCCGCCGCCGCCGGGCGCATTCCGATGTCGGACGGTGCGGGCGAAGTCGTGGCCGTGGGCGATGGCGTCCGGAGCGTCGCTGTGGGCGATGCGGTAGTGTCGACGTTCTTCACCGACTGGGACAGCGGGCCGCCCCCGTCGAGCGCGTTCACCACCGTCCCCGGCGACGGGATCGACGGCTATGCGCGGACCGACGTGGTCGTGCCCGCGCACTGGTTCACCCGCGCGCCGGCGGGCTATTCGCACGCCGAAGCCGCCACGTTGACATGCGCGGGCCTCACCGCGTGGCGCGCGCTATTCGTCGATGGCGCGACCAAGCCGGGCGATACCGTGCTGGTGCAGGGCACGGGCGGCGTCTCGATCTTCGCGCTCCAGTTCGCCAAGGCCGCCGGGGCGCGGGTAATCGCGACGAGTTCCTCGGGTGAGAAGCTGGAACGGCTGCGCGCGCTGGGTGCGGACGAAACCATCAACTATCGCGAGGTGCCCGCCTGGGGCGTCAAGGCGCTCGAACTGACCGGCGGGCGCGGCGTGGATACTGTGGTCGAAATCGGCGGGGCGGGAACGCTCGACCAGTCGATGATGGCGGCCCGCGTGGGCGGCCATGTCGCGCTGATCGGCGTGCTGGCAGGCTTTGCCGGGCCGGTGCAGACCGCGCTGCTGATGGCCAAGAACCTGCGCGTGCAGGGGCTGACCGTCGGAGCGCGGGCAGACCAGCTGGCGATGATCGCCGGCGTGGAGGCCAACGGCATTCGGCCCGTGCTCGATCGTCACTTCCCGCTGGCCGCGCTCGCCGATGCGTTTCGGCATCAGGCGAGCGGGGCGCACTTCGGCAAGATCATCGTCGATATCTGACCGACGTGGGGAATCAGGCCGCCCGCGCCATCCGGCGCGGGTAGCCGCCCCTGTTCGCATCGAGCACGAAGTGTCCGACCAGTTCGGCCATGCGATCGGCCTCCCCGGCCAGATTGCGCGCGGCGGCGGTCGCCTCTTCCACCATGGCGGCGTTCTGCTGGGTCATCACGTCGAGTTCGCGCACCGTTTCGCGCGTCTGGCCGATGTGGTTCGCCTGCTCGCCTGCGACGGTCGCGATGTTGTTGGCAAGATCCGCGATCTCGCCCACCTTGGTAACGATCCGCGCGAACGTATCGCCGGACTGGCCGACCAGTTCCACACCGCGTTCGACCTGGACCGAACTTTCGCTGATCAGCTTCTTGATATCGAGCGCCGCTTCCGCCGATCGCTGCGCCAGCGCGCGCACTTCGTTGGCGACGACGGCGAAACCCCGCCCGGCATCGCCCGCGCGCGCGGCTTCCACGCCCGCGTTGAGCGCGAGCAGATTGGTCTGGAACGCGATGCCATCGATCACCGAGATGATCTTGCCGATCTCCTGCGCGGAACGGTGGATGTCGTTCATGGCGTGGACCGCCTCGCCCACCACCGCGCCCCCCTGCTGGGCATCGTTGTGCGCCTGCTGCACCGAATCGCGCATGTGCGAGGCGTCTTCCGCCGTCGTCTGCACGCTGCTCGCCAGCGTCGTCATCGAAGAGGACGCCGCTTCCAGCGAAGCGGCCTGCTCTTCGGTGCGCGTCGCCAGATCGTGCGATGCCTCGCGGATTTCCCGCGCGCCAAGGTCAACGTTCTGGGCGGTTTCGGAGACAGCGGAAAGCGCAACGCGCACCTTTTCGCGCATCGTTTCGAAATCGTTCTGAAGCTCGACGAACTCGCCCGGAAGGTCGGTCAGCGCGGCGGTGAAATCGCCGTCGGTCATCTTGCGCAGGGAATCGCCCAGCTTGTCGATCACGGAGCTGCGCAACGCCGCGTTGGCGACATCAAAATACGTCGAAAGCGCGATTTCCATGTCCAGCATGGCCATCTTCAGCATGGCGCTGATGGCCTGGCCCAGCTTGCGCGATCCGGTCACGCCAAGGCCGGAACCGGCCGCCATCGCCACGATCACATCGGCCAGCACCCCGGCATAGGCACCGATGTACCACCCCGGCTCCAACCCGATCTTCGCATGAATGTTTCCGATGCGGCGTGCCCGCGCGTTGTAGGCATCATCGGGCCTGCCCTCGAACATCTGGCGCCAGTGATCGAGTTGCTTCTGCTTGGCGTGTTCCACCATCGCCTGCGAACTGAAGAAGCCGGAAAGCGAGGGTTCGGCCGCGATGCCATCGTAAAGCCGGTCCAGCGCAGGCGGCGCATGCTTCGCCAGAGCGCGCAAAATCGTCGGAAAATGCGTCTGCTCCTTCTCCCCGATATCGAAGAAGGCAATCTTCCTGCTGAAGTCCTGTCGCTTGTCGTCCACGGCCTAATTCCTCCTGTGCCGGCGCCGGTTTATCCGACCGTGCTTCAGGCCGCCTCAACGCGGGCATAGGGATATTTCCGGACTTCCAGACGCGAAAAGCCCCGCAAGCGCGAGCTTGCGGGGCTTGATGGTTCCGGAACGGATGCGCTGGATCAGACGCGCATCGGCATCAGCACGTAGAGCGCCGGGCTTTTCTCGTCCTTGCGGATCAGCGTGGGCGCGCCGGCATCGGCCAGGTGCAGTTCCACCGTATCGCCGTCGATCTGGCTCAGGATATCCTTGAGGTAATTGGCATTGAAGCCGATCTCGAAGCCTTGCGCGGTATAGTCGGCCGGGAGTTCTTCGGCCGCGGTGCCGTTGTCCGGGCTGGTGACCGACAGCGTCACACGATCGGTTTCCAGCGCCATCTTCACCGCGCGGGTCTTTTCGGTGGCGATCGTCGCCACGCGGTCCACGCCTTCGAAGAAGCTGCGCGGATCGAGCCGGAGCAGCTTGTCGTTCCCGGTGGGAATGACGCGGCTGTAATCGGGGAACGTGCCGTCGATCAGCTTGCTGGTCAGCACCACGCCGTTCTCACCACCCAGCGTGAAACGCACCTTGCTGGCGGAAAGATCGATCAGCACGCTGGTATCGAGCACTTCTTCCAGCAGCTTGCGCAGCTCGCCCACGCATTTGCGCGGGATGATCACGTCCGGCATCCCTTCGGCACCATCCGGGCGCGGCAGCGTGTAGCGCGCCAGACGGTGCCCGTCGGTCGCCGCCGCCTTCAACACCGGTTGGGCCTCGTCCGAAACGTGCAGGAAGATGCCGTTGAGGTAGTAGCGCGTCTCTTCGGTCGAGATCGCGAAGCGGGTGCGGTCGATCAGTTCGGCCAGCACGCGCGCCGGAATCTCGAAGCTGGTCGGCAGATCGCCTTCGACGATCACCGGGAAATCGTCGCGCGGCAGCGTGGGCAGCTGGAAGCGGCTGCGCCCGGCCTTCACGACCATGCGGTTGTCCGCCGTTTCCAGGCTCACCTGGCTGCCATCGGGCAGCTTGCGCGCGATGTCGAACAGCAGGTGCGCCGACACGGTGATCGCGCCGGGCTGGTCCACCGACGCGGCGGGCATTGTTTCCACGATCTGCAGGTCAAGATCCGTGGCCATCAGGCGCACCGTGGCATCCGGCGCGGCCTCGATCAGCACGTTCGACAGGATCGGGATCGTGTTGCGCCGTTCCACCACCGATTGCACGTGGGACAGGCACCGCAGCAGGGTTGCGCGTTCGATCGTCGCCTTCATTCTCGTCTCGATCCCCCCAGTCGGCCGGACGCCATGTCACTGCAATGGTTGCAGTCGCAACATCAACATCCGCCGGGCTGTGTAAACGGCCTTATCGCGCGGAATCGCACGGTTCGGCTCCGGTTCGGACCACCTTCCTTAACGCACGGGACCGCTTGGGCAAGCCGCCCATGCCCCGTTCGGGCGGAAGCTGTGCATAAATGGCGCAAAAGCTTGGGGAAGAGCAAGGTTGCGGTAACTATTCGAGCTTGCGCTGCCCGTCGAACATCGCCGCCGTGGCCGAGATGTAGGCGTTGATCAGCGCCCATGCCTCTGGCGTGACCGAGGCCGGGTTGATCCCCGCATCCGTCATCGCGATGGTGATCCGCCGCAGATCGCCCTGGGTGATCTGCTCCGCCGGGTTGTTGGCCTTGCCGGGGCCGATATCCAGCGCGTCGTCGATCAGGGCATGGGGCACGCCAGCGGCCTGGAGCCGGTCTCCCAGCACATCGCGCGCCATGCGCCCCATGGCATAGGAAAAGTAGGCCTTGCGCGCCGCATCGTCCATGAACTGATCGTCGCCGCAGCGATCGACCACGTTCTGCAGATCGCGCAACGCCGGCCCGTCGGACTGCTGCGCCAGCATCGCATCGGCCAGCCGGGCGTCCAGCCCGGCCGGCGCACGCTGCACCGCGCAGGCCAGCGCCTCGGGCGAACGGGCTTGCGCCGGGACGCCCGCCAGCGCCGTCACCATCGCCAGGACGACAGCGGCACGGGCCAGCAACTCCGCAAACGGTCGCCGCATCGCGATCAGGAAAGCATCGCCATGCCGCCGTTCACGTGCAGCGTCTGGCCCGTCACGTAGCCCGCTTCCTTCGATGCGAGATAGGCCACCGCCGCGCCGATGTCGCTGCCCTCACCCATGCGCCCCATCGGGATACGAGCGTTGAGCGCGTCCTTCTGCGCATCGGGCAGCACGTCGGTCATCGCGGTGCGGATGAAGCCCGGCGCCACGCAGTTGACGGTAATGTTGCGGCTGGCGAGTTCCTGCCCCAGCGACTTGGACATGCCGACCAGCCCGGCCTTTGCGGCGGCGTAGTTCACCTGCCCCGGATTGCCCGTGGCGCCGACGACGCTGGTGATCGTGACGATCCGGCCGAAGCGCGCCTTCATCATCGGCTTGGCCGAGGCGCGCATCAGGCGGAAGGCGGCTTCCAGGTTGACGCGGATCACCGCGTCCCATTCCTCGTCCTTCATCCGCATCGCCAGGTTGTCGCGCGTGATCCCGGCGTTGTTGACGAGGATATCCAGCTTGCCGAGCGTATCGAGCGCGGCCGGCACCAGATGCTCCACCTGCTCGGTGTTGGAAAGATCGCAGGTGATCTCCACGTGATCGTGGCCATAGGTGTCGTTCAGTTCCTCGCGGAATGCGCGCAGCTTGCCGGGATTGGTGCCCGACAGCGCCAGCCGCGCGCCCTGCCGCGCCAGCGCATGACAGATCGCCGACCCGATGCCGCCGGCGGCGCCGGTGACAAGGGCGGTCATGCCGGTAAGGTCGAAAAGGCGGTGTTCCATCGATTGCTCCATTATGTTTGTTCGCGCAGAGGCGCGGAGGCGCGCGGATGTCCGCGAACCGGAATCCCTTAAAGATCCTTCGCCAGCGCCTCTATATCGGCCATGCCGATCACGCTGGTGACCGAAACGTCCGCCACCGTGCGGTTGATCATCGGGCCAAGCACCTTGCCGCCCAGTTCGACGAACTGTTCGACGCCCGCGTCCCTCATCGCGATCGCGCTTTCGCGCCAGCGCACGCGGCCGGTGACCTGCTCGACCAGCAGCCGTTTCACTTCGGCCGGATCGGTGACCACGGCAGCGGTGACGTTGGCGAACAGGGCCACGCGCAGCGCGGCGGGCGGGATCTTGTCCAGCGCTTCGGCCATGGCGTCGGCGGCGGGCTGCATCAGCGGGCAGTGGAACGGCGCGGACACCGGCAGCAGCACGCCGCGCTTGATCCCGTGTTCCTTGACCAGCGCCACGGCCCGGTCGATCGCGCCCTTGTGACCGGAAAGGACCACCTGCGTCGGATCGTTGTCATTGGCGACCGTGCAGACATCTCCTTCGGCCGCCGCTTCGGCCAGCGCCGTCGCCTTCTCGATATCGGCGCCCAGCAGCGCGGCCATCGCGCCCACGCCCACTGGCACCGCCGCCTGCATCGAACGCCCGCGCAGTTTGAGCAGGCGCGCGGTATCCGCCAGGCTGAAGGCCCCCGCGGCGCAGAGCGCGGTATATTCGCCCAGGCTGTGCCCCGCGACGAAGTCCGCCTTGTCGGCCAGCGCGATGCCGCCTTCCTTTTCCAGCACGCGCAGCACGGCGATGGCATTGGCCATGATCGCGGGCTGGGCGTTCTCGGTCAGGGTCAGCGCGTCTTCGGGGCCTTCCCGCATGATCTGGAACAGCTTCTGCCCCAGCGCGTCGTCCACTTCCTCGAACACTTCGCGCGCAATCGCGCTGGCTTCGGCCAGTTCGACACCCATGCCGACCTTCTGGCTGCCCTGCCCCGGGAAAACGAAAGCTCTCATATCCTGTCTCCGCTCCTGCGCGTCTCGAAGTGCTTCGGGCGCGCGCCCTATTGTCGTGGCTCGCCGGGGGCAAGCCCGAACGGCACGATTCTGTTGTCGATGTCATGGCCGATGACGGCCGTCCCCAGAAAGCGGATGCCCGTCTTTGCGCACCAGTACCGCGCCATCGCTTCGGGTTCGGCGCCAAACGGACGGTCGTTTTCAGGCACGTCGCTCACCCGGCCGAGCCGCAGCCCGGCAATGCCCATCGGCGCGAGCAGGGCGGTCACATGGAACAGCAGGCGGTCGACCGCGTAGTGATGCTCCGCCACTTCCTCCACCATCACCACATGCCCGGAGAGGTCCGGCATCAACGGCGTGCCCGCGATCATCGCCAGGGTCATCAGGTTGAACGCCACGGCGGGTGCTTCGCCCAAGGAGGGCTCCAGCCCCGCGTCCGATCCCGCGAACCAGCCCAGCGTGCGGCGCACCGCCGCTTCGCCCCCGGCGCGGCGGATGTCGGTGGGCATCGGCGCGTGGACCGGATGGCCGATTCTTGCGCGATAGAGCGCGCCGAGCAACGTGCCGCCGTCCGAATAGCCGACGAAAGCCTTGCCCCGCGCCGCGTCGGTCATGCCCGCCACCGCCTCGGCCGCAATGCGGTTCGCGCCATAGCCGCCGCGCACGAACCACACCGCATCGAACGCCGGATCGTTGGCGCATTCGAGCAGCGCGCGCAGCCGCAGCGCATCCGGCCCGGCAAAGTGACCTTCGCTGGCGAAGCACTGATCGTGGAAGTGCAGATCGAGTGCCGGAAACTCCGCCAGCGCCAGCGCGGAAACGCGCGCCGCATCCTCGCGCGTGAACGGCGTGGACGGCGCGCAGATGGCGATCCTGTTCATCGGACGATCGGGCAGCGAGGGCATCGCCCTGCCCTAGCCCGTTTCGTCCTTCGGGCGAAGTGCGGAATGACGGTGTTGAGTTGCGCGCCAAGGCGGCATACCGAGCAGGGCATGACAGCCACCCTTCCCGACCCCGGCCCCTCGCTCACCTCGCACCCCTGGTTCTTCTGCGGCATCGGCGGATCGGGCATGTTGCCGCTGGCGCTGATCCTCAAGGGGTTGGGCGCGGACGTTGCCGGATCGGACCGGGGCCGCGATCAGGGGCGCACGCCCGAAAAGTTCGGCTGGCTCGAAAGCCTGGGCTTCACGCTGTTCCCGCAGGACGGCAGCGGGATCGCCCGGGCCGATCAGGTGCTGGTCGCCTCCGCTGCGGTGGAAGACACGGTGCCCGAGGTGGTCCGCGCGAAAGCGCTCGGCTGCGCGCGGATGAGCCGGGCGGACCTGCTCGCCACGCTGTTCAACGCCACGGGAACGCGCATCGCGGTCGGCGGCACCAGTGGCAAGTCCACCGTCACGGGCATGCTCGGCTGGATCCTGACCGAAACCCGCGCCGATCCCACGATCATGAACGGCGCGGTGATGAAAAACTTCCGCACGCCGGACGCGCCCTTCGCCAGCGCGCGCGTGGGCGGCGGCGATCTGTTCGTGTCCGAAGTGGATGAAAGCGACGGCTCGATCGCGCTCTATCGCCCCACCGTCGCCGTGCTCAACAACGTCAGCCTCGATCACAAGAGCCTGGAGGAACTGCGCGCGCTGTTCGGCGATTTCCTCGCCCGCGCCGATCGGGCGGTGGTCAATGCCGACGATGCCGAAAGCCGCGCCCTGCTCCCCCGCGCGCGCGACGCAATCACCTTCGGCTTTGCCGAAAGCGCGACGATCGGCGTGGTGGCCGGCAGCGTCATCGAATCCGCCGCCGGCATCGCCGCCAGTGTGATCGACCGCCGCACCGGCGAACAGCACGCGCTCGCGCTGGCGCTGCCCGGCCGGCACAACCTGGCCAACGCGCTGGCGGCGATCGCTGGCGCCTCGGCGGCGGGCGTGCCGGTGGCGCGGGCGGTCTCCGCGCTCGCCACCTTCGCGGGCCTCGCCCGCCGCTTCGACATCGTCGGCACCAGCCCCTCCGGGGTCACCGTGATTGACGATTTCGGCCACAACCCGGAAAAGGTCGCCGCCACGCTGGCGACGCTGAAAGCGCATCCCGGCCGCGTGATCGCCTTCTTCCAGCCCCACGGCTATGGCCCGCTGCGCCAGATGGGCGCTGAACTGGCCGAAGTGCTGGCCACCCGGCTCGGCCCCCACGACGTGACGATCCTGTGCGATCCGGTCTATTTCGGCGGCACCGTGGACCGTTCGCAGGGCAGCCAACGCATCGTCCACCTGATCGGCGCGCACGGCGGCCACGCCGAATACGTGCCCGCGCGCGAAGCCTGCGCCGACCGCATCGTGGAAATCGCCCGCCCCGGCGACCGCGTCGTCATCATGGGCGCCCGCGACGACACGCTGAGCCAGTTCGCGCAGGGGATACTGGGGCGGTTGGGGTGAGCCTGCGGGCGGCCGGGATTATCAGACACCGGTTTGTTGATTTTCGCTCGCGGACGGGCACTGGGCTTGCCCAGCCCCGTTCATCTTGAGCCTGTCGAAGGACGCGCGCGGGGCTGGCCTTCGCGTGGCAAGCCGTTTCAAGATATGACCGTATCACGCGTCCTTCGACAAGCTCAGGACGAACGGACATAGAGATTTGAAGACATTTCACCCCCCGCCTTTCCTGCAACCGCGGTCCTTTTCTGACAAGACAACAAAGCTGACACTGCTAACCTATCGCGATATTAACACCTTCACGATAGTGGATGCCCATGTGGCATGCATTTCTCCCGATAATATTGCCATTTATCGTGCTATTGGACACGATGATTTTGACACCCTTACCTGTGATTTTGATTTGGAAGCGCAAACCCGGTTTAGCGTTGGCAGCGTGCATAATGATGTCCGCACTTCTGATCGCTGATCACCTCGTAAACTTCGACGGCATCACCTATCCGCTACCATTATTCGCGGCTCCCACCGAAACATTGCCAATTAGTCTTATGGTCCTGATCGTAACGGGCGCAATCGCAGCAAAAAAGTGGATGCAAGGACCGTAAACTGAACATCCGTTCCTTCTCAAAGCCCCCACTAAAACCACCACCCACACCAGCCAAATCAGCCCACTCTCCACGCCCCAACACGGCGGAAGCCGAAAGCGCATCCCGCGCTTCCGGCTTCCTGGCCCCGGTGCGACCCGTGGGCTCCTTACTTGATCCTGACGCGCGCCGTCAGTCGAACCGCTTTTCCAGCAGGACCAGATGCGGATCGCCATCGACGGCGTGCGCGCTATAGCCGCGTTCGCGTTCCAGTTCGATCGCGGCGTGGTTGGCGCGGTCCTCGATCGAAATCACGCGCTTCAGGCCGCGGCGGCGCGCTTCCTGGCCGACATGATCGAGGATCGTCCACGCCACGCCACGCCCGCGATAGTCCTCGCGGATCGACACGGCCACTTCGCCGCAATCCATCTGCGCGTCGCACGCAAGCAGCGCCGAGGCGACGAGTTCGCCGGTCGCCTTGTCGAAGCCAAGGAAGCTCTCGGTCTTCCAGTGATCGACATGGGTCAGCAGTTCGAGCTTTTCATGCCCGACGTGCTTCTGTGCGGACAGGAAGCGGAAGCGGCGGTCTTCGTCGCTCACCTTGTCGAAGAATTCTTCCAGCGCCGGTTCGTCCTCGGCAAAGGCGGGCCGGATCGACAGCACCACGCCATCGCGCGTGGTCATTTCGGTCGTTTCCGCAAGTCCGGGCAATGTCGTGCCAGTCATCAGGGCATCTCCTTGGGATCATTCCATGCCAATGGCGGCCTGTTAGCACTCGCAACACGGCAGGCTTTGATCTGGGACAACCCCAAGACCTTTTCCCACCAAATTGCCAGCCCATCCCGATTGCCATTATCGCGGCGGCAATTGCACCGATAAAAACATAAGACTTTAGTCTATGACCGCGATTACATGGAGCGCGCCGATGCTCTACTCGCGCGACAGGGCTCGCCACAGGCACGTCCGCCCGCCGGTCATGCCTCCGACGATCCCGTTATGCTTGCTTTTCCACAGCGATTGGTCTAGGCGCGCGACCGTTCCAATGGTTCGCAAGCGCTTTTGGAATGTTCCCCGCGACATCCGGTCCGGGGGACGGTTCGGCCCTTAGCCCCGGATATGCTCCGGTGTGAAAGACCGGCGGACTCAACCGCCTGGCCGGAAAAACCGTAAGATTAGGACGTAACTGAATGGCCTCTACGGCAACTCCCACGCGCGACGATTTCGCCGCGCTGCTCGACGAATCGCTCGGCGCTGCCGGCAATGGCGGCTTTGAAGGCCGCGTCGTCAAGGGCACCGTCACCGCGATCGAAAACGACAAGGCCGTTATCGACGTCGGCCTCAAGAGCGAAGGCCGCGTCGCGCTGCGCGAATTCGCCGCCCCCGGCCAGGCCCATGGCCTGAAGGTCGGTGACGAAGTCGAAGTCTATGTCGACCGCGTCGAAAACGCCGACGGCGAAGCCATGCTGTCGCGCGACCGCGCCCGCCGCGAAGCCGCGTGGGACAAACTCGAATCCGAATTCGGCGAAGGCAAGCGCGTTGAAGGCGTGATCTTCGGCCGCGTGAAGGGCGGCTTTACCGTCGATCTCGACGGCGCCGTGGCCTTCCTGCCCGGCAGCCAGGTCGACATCCGCCCCGTGCGCGACGTCACCCCGCTGATGGACGTGCCGCAGCCGTTCCAGATCCTCAAGATGGACCGCCGCCGCGGCAATATCGTCGTCTCGCGCCGCGCGGTGCTGGAAGAAACCCGCGCCGAACAGCGTTCGGGCCTGATCCAGAACCTGAAGGAAGGCCAGATCATCGACGGCGTGGTCAAGAACATCACCGATTACGGTGCGTTCGTGGACCTCGGCGGCATCGACGGCCTGCTCCATGTCACCGACATGAGCTACAAGCGCGTCAACCACCCCAGCGAAGTGATCGCCATCGGCGATACCGTGCGCGTCCAGATCATCCGCATCAACCAGGATACGCAGCGCATCAGCCTGGGCATGAAGCAGCTTGAAAGCGATCCGTGGGATGGCGTTGCCGCCAAGTACCCGGTCGGCGCGAAGCTGCGCGGCACCGTCACCAACATCACCGAATACGGCGCGTTCGTGGAACTGGAAGCGGGCATCGAAGGCCTCGTCCACGTTTCGGAAATGTCGTGGACCAAGAAGAACGTCCACCCCGGCAAGATCGTTTCGACGAGCCAGGAAGTCGACGTCATGGTGCTGGAAGTCGACAGCGACAAGCGCCGCATCAGCCTGGGTCTCAAGCAGGCCCAGCAGAACCCGTGGGAAGCCTTTGCCGAAAAGCACCCGGTCGGTTCGACCGTGGAAGGCGAAGTCAAGAACGCGACCGAGTTCGGTCTGTTCATCGGCCTCGATGGCGACGTGGACGGCATGGTTCACATGTCGGACATCGCCTGGGGCATCTCGGGCGAAGACGCGCTGGCGCTGCACCGCAAGGGCGAGCAGGTTTCGGCCGTGGTTCTCGACGTCGATGTCGAGAAGGAACGCATCAGCCTGGGCATGAAGCAGCTTGAAAAGGGCGCTCCGGCCACCGGCGGCAACACCGGTTCGCTGCGCCGTGGCGAAGTCGTCACCGTCACCGTTCTGGAAGTCCGCGATGGCGGCCTCGAAGTGCAGGCTGGCGAAGACGGCTCGACCGGCTTCATCAAGCGTTCGGACCTCGGCCGCGACCGCGACGAACAGCGTCCGGACCGCTTCCAGGTCGGCCAGAAGCTCGATGCCATGGTCACCGGCTTCGATCGTTCGAAGAAGCCGAACTTCTCGGTCAAGGCCCGCCAGCTGGCCGAAGAGAAGGAAGCGGTCGAACAGTACGGTTCGTCGGATTCGGGTGCGTCGCTGGGCGACATCCTCGGCGAAGCGCTGAAGAACCGCAGCTAAGCAACGCTTAGAAGCAAGCAACCCAAAGGCCCGTCCGGAGCGATCCGGGCGGGCTTTTGCTTTGTGCGGCCGCAAAGGCTAGGGTTCCCGACGCCCCGCGACCGCGAGTGAGAGATGATGCCCCTCCAGATTCACCAGTTCCCCTGCCTGTCAGACAATTACGGCTATCTGCTGCACGATCCCGCCAGCGGCGAGACGGTGTGCATCGATACGCCGGAAGCCGACGTCTATCTGCGCGAGGCGGCGGCGCGGGGCTGGACGATCACCCAGATATGGAACACGCACTGGCATCCCGACCATGCCGGCGGCAACGAGGCCATCAAGGCGGCGACCGGCTGCACGATCACCGCGCCGGCGGGCGATGCGGCGAAGATCGCCGGCGTCGATCGCACGGTTGGCCAGGGCGACGTGGTGCGCCTCGGCGCGTGGGAGGCTTCGGTCATCGATGTGGGCGGCCACACCCTGGGCCATGTGGCCTATTACGTGCCCGGCGCACAGACCGCCTTCGTCGGCGATTCCCTGTTCGCGCTCGGCTGCGGGCGGATGTTCGAGGGGACGGCGCCACAATTCTGGGACAGTCTCTCGCGCCTGAAGACGCTGCCGCCCGAAACGGCAATCTGCTGCGCCCATGAATATACCGCCTCCAACGCCCGCTTCGCGCTCCATGCCGATCCGGACAACGCCGCACTGCGGGACTACGCCGCCGAGATCGAACGCCTCCGCGCCGATGGCTTGCCCACCGTACCCGCGCGGCTTGACCGGGAACTCGCCACCAATCCTTTCCTGCGCGCCGACGATCCCGCGGTGCAGGCCCGCTGGGGCGGCGAAGATGCAGTGACGACGTTCGCGGCGCTACGGACCGCGAAGGACACGTTCCGCTGACGGACGGCATGCAGGGGGGGCATACAGACGATGACCAGAACCGCGAAGCGTCCGCCGCGCATCACGTCGTTTGACGTCGCCGAAGCGGCGGGGGTCAGCCAGTCCACGGTCAGCCGCGCACTGGCGGGCGATCCCTCGATCAGCGAACCGACGCGGCTGCGCGTGGCCGAAGCCGCGCGCAAGCTGAACTACCAGGTGGACGAAAACGCCGCGCGCCTGCGCCGGGGCCGCACGGGGACGCTGGCGATCGTGCTGATCTGCCGGCCGGGGCAGGACCGGAAGGACATCAATCCATTCTACTATTCGCTGCTGGGCAGCGCCTGCGCCGCTGCTTCGGCGCGCGGCTATGAAGTGCTGGTGTCCTTCCAGGACGGGCCGGACAACTTCTGGGGCCACTATCAGGAACGGCGCAAGGCGGATGGCCTGATTGTGATCGGCACTACCTCCAACGCCGCCGCGTGGGATTATTTCGGCCAGCTGCCGGAAGGAACGCACTGGGTCTGCTGGGGCGCGCCGCGCGATGATTTCGCATGGGTGCGCAGCGATAACCTTTCGGGCGCCACGCTGGCGACGCGCCACATGCTGGTGCGCGATTATACCCGTATCGTCTGCATCGGCTCACTCACCTCGCCGCAGCGGCAGTTCATCGAACGCTACGAAGGCTATGCCCAGGCAATGGACAATGCCGGGCTGGAACCGCGCCTCGAACATATCGAAAGCGGCCTCCCGCGCGAAGAGCAGGGCCGGCGCGCCGCCGCCCGGCTGGTCGAATCCGGCGCGGCATTCGACGGCATCTTCGCGGTGTGCGACGAGATGGCGCTGGGCGCGCTGAAGGAACTGACCGCGCGCGGCGTGCGCGTGCCCGAAGACGTGGGCGTGGTGGGGTTCGACGGCATCCGCGCCGGGGCGTGGTCCTCACCCCCGCTCACCACGATCGAACCCGATTTCCAGACCGCCGGCACGCTGCTGGTCGATCGCCTGCTGGCGATGATCAATGGCGAGGAAGGTTCCGCGCGGCGCGTTCCCGTACGGCTCGTCGTGCGCGGCTCGACGCGGGCCTGACATCGTACTTGGCCGGAATAGAAAAGGCCCCTCCCGCGACCGGCGGAAGGAGCCTTTTCAAGCGTAAGGCTTCGAAGACCGAACTCAGTGCGTGGCGAGCCCCGCGATCGCGCTGTTCACCAATGCCTTGTCGGCGTCCGCGCCATGATGGCCAGCGATGAGCTGACCGGCGGCGGCGGCAGCGGCGGATGCGGCCCTGGCGCGCAGATCCTCCACCGCGGCGCGTTCAGCGGCAGCGATCTTGTCGGCCGCCATCTTCTCGCGCCGGGCGATCACATCGCGCGTATCGGCTTCGGCCTTGGCAACGATCGCCGTGGCTTCGTGGCGGGCGTGCTCCAGCATGGAGGCCGCGTCCTTTTCGGCATTGGCGATCTTGGCCGAATATTCGGCGCGCAGCGCTTCGGCTTCGGCGCGCAGCGCCTTGGCCTCGTCCAGCTGCTTGCGGATAGCGACGATCTGCTTGTCGAGACCGCCGACGATCAGGCCCGGCACCTTCTTCCACACGAGGATGAGAAGGAACACGAACATGGCCAGCGCCACGAACCATCCCGCGCCCAGACCGGCGACGGTCGGTTCTTCGCCATGCGCCTCGCCATGCGGCTGTTCGACGCCGGCGATCAGTTCGCCGTGCGCGGCTTCTGCATTAGCCATTGGCCAGCACTCCCTTCACCGCGCCCTGCGCCTGTTCGGCCGAAACCGAAAGGCCGGCAAGGCGGCTGACGATGTCCTGCGCGGCCGATGCGGCAACGCCTTCGATCTCAGTCAGCGCAGCGTCGCGCGCGGTGGCGATGCGGGCTTCGGCGGCCGAAACCGTCTGCTCGATCTTGCCGGAAGCGACATCGAGGCTCGCCTGCGTCGTGCTGGCGGCTTCGGCCTTGGCCGTAGCGATCAGCGCCTGCGCTTCGGCGCGCCGCTTGTTTTCCTGCACGCGCCATGCCTCTTCCTCGGCGTCGGCGGCAGCCCTTGCAGCCTCGGCGGCGGAAAGGTCATCGGCGATCTGCTTGTCGCGCTGGTCGACGGTCGCCATGACCTTGGGCACCATGCCGCGGCCGATGACGAAGAAGATCAGGCCGAAAAACACCAGCAGCCAGAAGACCTGGCTGGCATAGGTGGTGGCAAGCTGTGCGATTTGAGGCATCGGTCGGTCCGCGCATCATACGACCGGGGCGAACCCCGGTCGTTCCATCAACATTCGTTCGTAATGACTGACGTCGTCGCGATCAGGCGACGAAGATCAGGATCATGGCAACGACGAACGAAAGCAGGCCGAGAAGTTCCGCGGCGGCGAAGCCGATGAACAGGCGGCCCTGCTGGCCGTCAGCGGCACCGGGGTTGCGCAGCGCACCTTCGAGGAACTTGGCGAAGACGTTGCCCACGCCCAGCGATGCAAGGCCAGCACCGATGGCGGCAAGACCAGCGCCGAGAAGCTTCGCGCTCTGTGCGTCCATGATAAAAACTCCCTCTTTCAGATCCGTAGTGGAAAAGTTGCGCCTAAAATATTCGGCAAAACAACCGGGCAAAGGCCCGGCACGAAATTTCAAAACTCAGTGCAGGTTTTCCGCGTCGTTCAGATAAACGCAGGTCAGCAGGGCAAACACATAAGCCTGGATGCCCGCGACCAGCAGTTCCAGCGCGCAGATGCCGATCATCAGCAGAAAGCTGGGCAGCGCGGCGATGCCGAAGGTCAGCGCACCGGCGTTGGTGCCCGAAATGACGAAGCCCGACAGCACTTCGAGCAGCACGTGCCCGGCCATCATCGCGACGAAAAGACGCAGGCCGAGCGAGAACGGACGCACCATGAACGAGATCAGCTCGATCGGGAAAATGATCGGGATCATCAGGACCGGCGTACCGTGCGGCACGAACAGCGAGAAGAAGTGCAGGCCATGCTTGGCGAAGCCGACGATCAGCACGATCGAGAAGCTGAGAATCGCCAACACGCCGGTCACCGTGAAGTGGCTGGTGGCGGTGAACGGGTGCAGGCCGACCAACGCCAGCGGCAGCAGGCCCAGCAGGTTGGCGAACAGGATGAAGGTGAACAGCGAGAAGACGTAGGGCAGATACTTGCGACCGGCGGGGCCAATATTGGACTTCAGCAGGTTGTCGACAAAGCCGGTCAGCCCTTCCACCGCCATCTGCCAGCGGCCCGGAACCAGCTGACGCTTGGCGCCGCCACCGACGAACACCAGCAGCACGATGGCCGTGATCGCCATCCACAGCGCCGAATTGGTGAAAGCGATGTTGTAACCCGCGATGCTCCAGTGATCGGTGCCGAAAAGCGGCTCGATAGTGAACTGGTGAACCGGATCGACCTTGCCTTCGGCCACGCGCTTAACCCCGTCTCATCGCATATAACAACAGCGCCCCTTGTCAGGGACGCCGGCTCGAAATCCTGATGATATTGCGGAAGGCGACACCCACGCCCACGAACAACATCACCAACAGGCCCCAGGGCGACGTTCCCGCAAACTGGTCGATGACCCACCCCAGAAACGCGCCCCCCGCAAGCCCGCCGATGAGTTCGGCCAGCACCCGGTTCCCTTCGCGATAGCTCGCGTTGGATTCTTCGGGCGCCGGCTTCGCGATACGCTCGTCCTCCCGCTTGCGAGCAGCTTTCAGCCGCTGTTCAAGCGTATCGATCCGCGCATCCTCGCCGACAGGCTCCATCCCGGTTTGCTCGTCGCTCATGCCATTCTCCCAGCTGGGCATTCCCAGCACGAAAGCGTGACGTGCGCAACGGCTCCCCGCCGAGGGCGCCGTCCCCTTAGGCGGGGGGCATACGTGAGTCAACCGCCCCGCAACCGCTCTGACCAAGGTCTATGCATACGGTTGCACGGGGCCACCGCACAGAGCGGAATCCCGAGCCTGGAGAGCGTTCCCGGTCAGTCGGCCGGAAACAGCGCTGGAATCAGGGGCAGCGGGGATCGCGCATCGGCGGCGCGCCGGTGCGCGTCTGCCAGCTTCCGTCCGGCGCCTGGTACTTTTCGCCAGGCGTGGTCTGCGCCACCAGCAGGCAGCCGGAAGTGAGCGCGTATTCCTCCACCGTCGCGCCCTTGGCCTTGGCCTTGTCGGCATAGACCGCCTTGCGCTTGATGTTGATGTCCTCGATCACCGCGCGCAGCGCCGGGCTGGGCGTGGTGACATAGCCGAGATAACCGTCGGCCTTCTCGCCCACCTGCCCCGCTGCGCGCGCGGCGGCATAGGCAGGATCGCGCTGGGCCAACGCCGTGCCGGGCAGAGCGGCAGCCAGCGCAGCGCCTGCGAGGGCCGCGCCGAGCGAGATCGTGCGGAAACGGGATGCGATTGTGCGGGCCATGGTCAGAAAATCTCCGGATTCTTCTCGATCGTGCTGCCCGCGTCCGCCGCGAGCTTGTACACGACTTCCTGCTTGATGTTGATGTTCAGCTCGATGACGATGGGCTTGTCCGGCGCCTTCACCGAAATGCAGCCCGACAGCAGTGCCGTCATCACCGTTGCTCCCACCAGCGGCAGCACCCGCAGAAGGCGCTGCCCGATCCTGCCCCTGATCCCGTCGATCCGTTCATCCATGGACGAACGTTTCGCAGAGCGCGCAGGCAGGGTCAATTCGGAGCTTCTCATGGCAGGTTCCCGCTTTCTGGACGCTGAATGCCGGTGCCGGATACCGCCGGCCCGATGGTGCTGGAACCGGCACCGCCGGTCCCGGTATTGTTGGTAAGCCGCCGCACCGCCCGCCCCTGCGCGTCGACCAGCCCCAGCGTGCGCGGGTCCTGGACGTAGTTGGGGTCGTAGAGCGACTTGGCAGAGGTGACGAGCCGGTAGAACGGCGCGCGGATGTTGACGTTGAACTGGATCGGCAGGCCCGCGACCTGCCGCGTCAGGAAATTCTGGCGCGTGCCGATCCCCTGCTTGACGCCACCGAAGCGCACGTTGGTGACGATCTCGCCCGCGAGATCGCCCCGCATCCCGATCGTCATGGTCTTGTAGTCGATGGATTTCAGCGCCTCGAACGCGAAATTACCCATCGCCGACAGGTCCTTGTAAGTCAGCGCTCCGACGTAGGAGACGTTGCCGCCCGGCGCGCGCGAAACCAGGTTGCCCGCTTCGATGCGCCCGCCGTTGTCGTCGAACACCAGCGGCATCCGCCCGTCGAAGGTGCCGGTGGCCGCCAGGTTGCCCAGTTCCATGCGCTCGAGGAACTTCGCCGCGTCCAGCCCTTCGATCACCAGGGTATAGCGCCGTGTCTCGGCCACGCCCACGCGCATCACGGTGGGTTCGAGGCTCAGCTTGCCGCCGAGGAACGGCCAGGTCGCGCTGTGCAGCTTGAGCACCTGCCCCGGCTCCATCGCGAAGACGACGACGCCGTCATTCACTTCGATGCCTGGGTTGATCGCGGCCACCCGCAAGGTCTGGTTGGGCGCGGTGACCATGTTGAGCAGGTCGGTGAACTCGACCGTCCCCGCCAGCCCGCGCGCGGGTCCGAAGGCGGCGGCGAGATCCAGCCCGGTGCTGGAGAACCGGCCCGAACTGGTCACGCCGCGCGCGTTCCAGTCGATCCGGCCCCTGCCTGTCACCGTGCCTTCGACATTGGCGATCACGCCCAGCGCCATCCGCGTCAGCGCATCGGGCTGCATCGCCTTGTCGAAGCGCAGGCCATCGACCAGCAGGTCGGCATGGCCCGAACTGTCGGACAGATCGTGGCGAATCACCGCGCGCGTCACCGTACGGTCGGACTTGGGCTCGCGCAGCACCGCGTCCGCATCGATTCGATTGTCGTGCAGGGTCAGCGTCGCGTCGCGGGCTACCATCCGCTCGAAGCGGGTTGGCCTCAGGCGGTCGGTCAGGTCGAAGCGCGCACCCGAGAGCGTCAGCGTGCCATCGGCATAGCGCCAAGCCCCCGCCGCGTTGGTCAGGTCCATCGGCACCGCCGCCAGCCGCGCGTCCACGCCGCCGAACGTGCCGGCGAAGTCCTTGCCCGCCCGGGCCGTCACATCGGCGAGATGGAACCGCGTCGCCTCCTCAGGCGGCCCCAACGCGACATCGAGCGCGCGCGCCGTCACCGTTCCCGGCCAGGCGAAGCCGACCGGTCCCGACTGGATGCTCAGCGGCGTTTCGCCCAGCCTGCCGGTCAGGGCGAGCGCGGGCACGCCCAGCGCAACGCGCAAGCCCCCCGCCCCGTTGCGCACGATTGCGCCGCTGGACTGCGGGCAGACTGTTATCGCGCGGCCATCCAGCACCATTTCGCCCAGCGTCAGCCCGTCAAAACGCGGGGTGATGCAATGGCGATAGAGCGCCAGTTCGCCCCTGGCCGAAAAGGCGCCCTGCACGGGCAGTTCCAGATTGCGGGCCGATCCGCCCGGTATCGCCCCGGAAAGCCGGGCCGTGCCGGAAAAGCCCAGTGAACCGTCGGAAACCTGCGCCAGCGACATCTGCGGAATGGCCAGCGCGCCGCCGCCCGCGTGGTATTCGGCCATCGTCAGGCGGAACAGCGCGCCACCGGCCGCGCCGCGCTCCATCACACCCTCGATGCGGGGCAGTCCCACACCACCGGTGGCGAAGTTGCCGGCGATGCGCGGCAACCCTCGCGGTTCGCCGGTGACCTGAAAGCGCGACAGTTCCAGCAGTGAAGCGCCACTGCCCCCGCGCAACCGCGCTTCTGGCACCACGAACGACCACCGGTCGCCTTCCTGTCGATAGTGAAGCTGGCCAGCGATGCGGCTGCCGCGCTCCTCGCGCCGCAAAGCCTGCCGCACCTGCGCCACCATCGGCGCGATCAGCGTGCCAGTGGACGATGCCTCGGCCGAAGCGAGACCCGCGTCGAGCGCCGGCCCCTGACGCAAGCCCTTCCCGTCCACATTGCCGCGGAACTCCACGGTGCGAAAACCATCGCGCGTCCGCACCAGTCCGTCCAGCCCGAGCAGTGCAACCGTCGCGCCCGGAGCGTGAACCCCGCCGGCATTGCCCACGAGCCGCCCCGAAAGCATCCCGTTGCGATAGGCCATCGCCGCATCGAAGGTCAGCGCATCGGCCTGCGCCGATGGCAGGGCCAGCGCTCCGCTGCGCAGCTTGGCCTGCACGGTGGCGCCGGCGAAATCGCGATCCGCCCGCGCGTCGACCTGCACCGTGGCCGCGCCCAGGGCCGCGCCCTGCTCCACGCACTGTGCCCCCGCAAGCCGCAACGGACCCGAAAACCGCGGACGCTCGCCTTCGATTACCACCCGCCCGTAAAGGCTCGCACGGCCCAGCGCGCAGCCACCGATATGCGCTTCGGGCACAAGCGCCGCGATCGTTCCGGCAAACCCGTCGCGCAGCGCGCCGGCGCCGTCGGCTTTGAACGCCAGCCGGCCATAATCGCTGTCGATCAGCCCGCGGGCGTCCACCACCTGAAGATCATAATCGGGCAGCCGGAACGGTTCGCCGCTGGACGGACCGAACAACAGCTTGTCGAGCGCTCCGAAACTCAGCTTGTTGGCATGATGCCGGCCATAGAGCCGGGGGCGGATTAGCGTGATCCCGCCGATGCGCGCGCCGCGCAGGCCATAGGCCATGCGTACTTCCATCCGATCGACGGTCAAATCCGGCTTGCGCGGATCGCCGATCACGATGTTGCGCAGGACTTGCGTGCGACCGCCGATGGTCTCGATCTCGTATGTCGCGGGCAGGCCGGTCTGGGCAAGCTGGCTGGCGATCAAGCGGTCGGCAAGGGGTTCGCGCGCCAGCCAAAGGCCGCCTCCGGCCACACCGATGACGCCAAGCGTCGCCAGCGCCGCGCGGCGCAACCGCCGACGGCGCACCAGCGACGGCGCATAGCCGCCGTTCCCGGCCTCGCTCCCCATCCCGGAGCCATCGGCCGCAACGCCGTCCGCCAAATCGGTCCTATCCGCCATTCCGCCCCTTCTTGCGCACTGCCGCGGCTTAGGCAATGCACTGTTCCGGCCACAACGCCGCGAACAGCGAAAGGTGCCCGCGCGGACCCTTCATGAACGACGAACCCGGTCTCTTTGGTGAACAGGTGCCGGAACGGACCCGAAAGATGGTCCGGAGCGGCGATGATCACACTTCGGAAGACCGCGTGCGCGAAGCGGCGCATGATCCCAGCGGCCACCGCGCCCGGCTGCGTGAGCGTTTGCTGGAGGGGGGCGATGATGCGCTCGCCGATCACGAACTGGTTGAATACCTGCTGATGGCGGCGATCCCCCGGCGTGACGTTAAGCCCCTCGCGAGGATGCTGCTCAAGCGGTTCGGTTCGCTCGCCGCCGTGTTCAACGCCGATCCCCGCGCCTTGCAGGCTACGCCCGGCGTCGGGGAAACCGCCGCCGCCGCGCTCCGCATAGCCGGCATCGCGGCGCGGCGCATGGCGCGGAAGCAGGTGCAGGAGCAGCCCGTGCTGGGAAGCTGGCAGGCCCTGCTGGACTATCTGCATATCGACATGGCGCATCTACGGCGCGAACGGGTCCGCGCGCTCTATCTCGATACGCGCAACCGCCTGATCCTCGATGACCTTGTCAGCGAAGGCACCATCGACGAGGCCGCGATCCATCCGCGCGAGATTATCCACAAGGCGCTGGACATCGGCGCGGCCGCGCTGATCCTCGTCCACAACCACCCCTCCGGCTCGCCGCAGCCGAGCCGGGCCGACATCCAGATCACCCAGCGTGTGATCGAGGCTTCGCGGCTGCTGGGCATCGTGGTCCACGATCACGTGATCGTGGGGCGCGAAGGGCATGTTTCGCTGAAGGCAAAAGGGTTGATCTGAACGCCCGCATCGACTGCCGCCGGCCATGTACGCCTGATGGCGTATAACGCTTCGGAGCAAATTCGGTCATTTTGAACCAGATACTTTGTATCGCGGGGACAAGATGAACGGAATTCGGGTAGGCAAAAGGATCATCGGAGCGGACTCTCCGGTAACCATCGGCTGGGAAAACATCCCCCGCGTGGAGGGAGGTCCGGCAAAGCAGTTCATCTTCACCTGGTTTCAGCCTGCCATGCTGCTCGCGCTGCTGGCGTTCTGGTACTACGCGCCCAATTCCATCGCCAAGGCATCGACCGCCATCGGCATCGGAATCGGCTTCAAGGTGCTGCTGCTGGGGCTGGAATGGGTGAACCCGCGCTACCGCAGCTGGCAGCTCACCTGGAAGGAACTCACCACCGACTTGTTCTACGTCGGGCTGGGCTACACCATCCTGCGCATCGTCGACAGCTACATCGGCAGCGACGTGATGGCCAAGGGCATCCAGCACGCGTTCCACTGGGACAAGTTCACGTGGTTCGTCGGGCTGCCCCTGCTGGTGCAGGCGTTCCTGATCTCGTTTCTGTTCGATTTCGGGCAATACTGGATGCATCGCGGGATGCATAACTGGTATCCGCTGTGGCTGACCCACGCCCCGCATCACTACATTACGCAGCTGAACATCAACAAGGGCGCGGTCGGCAACCCGGTGGAGCTGTTCCTGATCGGCCTGGGCGTCGGCGGGTTCTTCGATTTCCTGCCGCGCGCCTTCCTTCTCGCCGGCTCGTTCGGCATGGCGGTCAGTACCTACCAACACATCAACGTGCGCTTCAACACGCCCGCCTGGTGGCGCTTCATCTTCAACACCACCGAGCACCACAGCTTGCACCACTCGCGCGACTACGAAGCGAGCCGCAGCAACTATTCGGGCACCTGGATCTTCATCGATCGCATCTTCGGCACCTGCGTAGACGGTGAAGCGGAACTGCTGGGCATGGAGGGCGGCCGCCGGATGTCGATCGTCGAACAGATGCACTATCCGTTCACGGAAGCCTGGAAGACGCTGAAGGCGAAGTTCGGGCGCGGCCGGTTCGACACGCCCGAAAGCGCGGTGCCAGCCGAATGACCGGAATGACCGCCCAGCCGATCTGGCACGAAACCGTCATCCCCGAAGGCCCACGCGTAAATATGCGCTATATCGACTGGATTTGGCACGTGCGCGGCAGCGTGCCGCTGCCCGAAGGCCAGACTGCCGGCGAGGCGCTGGACAGGATCGAACCCGTGTTCGACGAAGTGGGCACGGCGCACGTCCGCTCCGACGCAGCGCTCAGCTTCACCAAGAAGAATCCTGCATCGCAAGACCCGCTGTCCGTATTCGAACGCGGCGTTCTGCGCGTTGAAGGGACCGCGCCAGAAGGCAGACTGCGCTATCATCTGGTCAGCCGCGCCCTGCTGGCGTGCTTCCTGGCGCCGCTGCTGTTTCTCGGCTTTGCGCAGTTGACCATCCTGGTCAACGCGTACCAGAAGCCGGCGGCGGAAGCGGCGGCCAAGAAGCCCGATGCCAAGAAGGCGGACGCTCCGCCAATGCATCCGATCGACAAGGCGCTTGGCGCCCCCGAACCGGAAAAGCCCGGCAAGAATGGAGCGGAGGGCGGCAAGCGCAATAGAAAGCCTACCCCGACTCCGGCCTATGTCTTTGCCGGCATTTTCGCCGCGCTCTATGTCGGCGGCCGCATCCTGGAAGACCGGCTGGTCAAGCGG
This sequence comes from Novosphingobium sp. MD-1, assembly GCF_001014975.1. Classification (GTDB taxonomy): domain Bacteria; phylum Pseudomonadota; class Alphaproteobacteria; order Sphingomonadales; family Sphingomonadaceae; genus Novosphingobium. The sequence goes on from NZ_BBXA01000031.1 coordinate 199,176, forward strand.
CTTTTCCGAAAGCGCCTGTTGCAGGCGTAGATTGCCCGCTCCAATGCGAAGATCATGATGCCGCGGCCAGGGCCGGGATGAACGACGACGCGCGCACCCCGGCCCGATGCCTGCTTACATGCCGTCGAGGCCCTTGCTGACCAGAACGTTCACCGCCACGCGGCGGTTCTGCGCCTTGCCCTCGATGGTATCGTTGCTGGCGGCCGGATCGGCTTCCGCCATGCCGGTGGGAGTCAGCATCCGATAGGGCTTCCAGTGGCAGACCTGCTGAAGATAGTTCACCACGTTGCCGGCCCGCTTTTCGCTGAGGCGCTGGTTCAGTTCCTGGCTGCCCGTCGAGTCCGTGTAGCCCACCACCAGCAGCAGCGCGTTGTCCATGCCTTCGGCCGAGGACGCCGCCGAGCACAGATCGGCCTTGGCCTGATCTGACAGGACCGCCTTTCCGGTATCGAAGTTCACGTTCGTCGTGCTCTTCACGTTGTACTGGTCGATGTCCGCCATGCGGCTGCGCAGCGCCTCGGTCGCGGCGGCCTGTTCGGTAAAGCGCTGGTCGGTGCCGTTGTGGATCATCGACGCGACCTTGAGATCCTTGCTCTTCAGGTCGATCTGGCTGGCTACGAGTTCACCGCCCGATTGCAGCGTCTTCACCGAAACAGGCAGGCCGTTGAGCAGCGAGGTTGCGGCCAGGGTGCTGCGGTTCATGCTGAGGAAGCCGCCGCTGGCGCGAATGCGGGTGGCATCGTTGATGGCGACAACGGACTTGGTGCCATCGGCGGACGTGACCTGCATCCTGTCACCCTTGCGCGCCGAAATGATGCCTTCGATATCCGGCCCCTTGGTCGCCGGTGCAGCCGGAGTGGTATCGGTTACGCTGCCCGTGATCCCGGAATCGGGCGTCTCCTGCGGCTGCGCGGATACGACGCCGGGCACCGGCAAGGCCGCCACGGCCAACAGCGCGAACGCGCCGGTCTTCTTGGAAACAACACGCATCAAGCAACTCCTTCAAACCTGAAACCTGCCAACATGAAAACTGCTAAAGCGCCGATGTGAACATTTCCTGTTGTGCAAGGTTCCGGCCGGAACCTTGGGCATGGGCATGTACCGGGCGTTTTATGCGATGAATTGCATGGAGCGGGCGCCTTTTCCGCAAAATCGGCTCACTCATGTTAGCTTTCGGGCACTTTCCCGCTTCCCGGCACCGCCACTCTCCCACCACGCTTGGCCATCGCGATGCCAGGTGAAGTGCCGCCCGCTCCCAACAATCGTGCCCAGCCCTTGCCATCCGCGCCCCCTCCTCCTAGCGGCGTGGCCAAACGTATCTGACGGAGTCGAACATGGTCCCCCGCTACGCCCGCCCCGCGATGACCGCGATCTGGGAACCCGAAGCCCGCTACCGCATCTGGTTCGAGATCGAGGCCCACGCCACCGAGAAGCTGGGTCAACTGGGCGTGGTTCCGGCCAGCGGCGCGAAGGCGCTGTGGGACTGGTGGGCGACCAACCCCGCCATCGACGTGGCCGCGATCGACGCGATCGAGGCCGTCACCAAGCATGACGTGATTGCCTTCCTGGACTGGGTGGCCCAGCAGGTCGGCCCCGAAGCGCGCTTCATGCACCAGGGCATGACCAGCTCGGACGTGCTCGATACCACGCTGGCCGTCCAGCTCGCCCGCGCGGCCGACATCCTGCTGGAAGACATCGACGCGCTGCTCGCCGCGATCAAGCGCCGCGCCTATGAGCACAAGTACACGCCCACCATCGGCCGCAGCCACGGCATCCACGCCGAACCGACCACGTTCGGCAAGAAGCTGGCCGAAGCCTACGCCGAATTCAGCCGTTGCCGCACGCGCCTGGTCAACGCACGCGCCGAAGTGGCCACCTGCGCCATTTCCGGAGCGGTCGGCACGTTCGCCAACATCGATCCCTCGGTGGAGGAATACGTCGCCGACCAGCTTGGCCTTGCTGTCGAACCGGTTTCGACGCAGGTGATCCCGCGTGATCGCCACGCGATGTTCTTCGCCACGCTGGGCGTGATCGCCTCGTCGATCGAGCGGCTCGCCGTCGAAGTCCGTCATTTGCAGCGGACCGAAGTGCTGGAAGCGGAGGAATATTTCTCGCCGGGCCAGAAGGGTTCGTCGGCCATGCCGCACAAGCGCAACCCGGTGCTGACCGAGAACCTGACCGGTCTTGCCCGCATGGTCCGCTCGGCCGTTACGCCCGCGCTGGAAAACGTGGCGCTGTGGCACGAGCGCGACATCTCGCACTCCTCGGTCGAACGCTTCATCGGCCCGGACGCCACGATTACGCTCGATTTCGCGCTGGCGCGGCTGACCAGCGTGGTCGACAAGCTGGTGGTCTATCCGGAGCGGATGCAGAAGAACCTCGACCGGATGGGCGGGCTGGTCCATTCCCAGCGGGTGCTGCTGGCCCTGACGCAGGCGGGGGTCACCCGCGACAACGCCTATCGCCTGGTCCAGCGCAACGCGATGAAGGTGTGGGAATCGGACGGACAGCTTTCGCTGCTGGAACTGCTGAAGGCCGATCCGGAAGTGACCGCCGCCCTCCCGGCGCGGGAACTGGAAGAGAAGTTCAACCTCGATTACCACTTCAAGGCGATCGACACGATCTTCGCACGGGTGTTCGGCGAATAAGCGGAGACTCGCGCGAAAGGGAAAAGCGGGTTACGGCCTGTTGAGCAACGCGGCCAGACGGCCGGATGTCCGGGGGAACAAAGGCAATGCGGATTGTTCGCACGATCTTCTGGACCGCGGTCGTCGTGGTGCTCGGTCTCTTTTCCGTCGCCAACTGGCAACCGGTGGAAGTGCGCATCTGGGAAGGGCTGGTGCTGGAAACACGCCTGCCCGCGCTGGTGATCTCCGCCTTCCTGCTGGGCCTGGTGCCGATGTGGGCCTTGTACCGTGCCACGCGCTGGCGGTTGGGGCGGCGCATCACCAACCTCGAATCCCTGCTTGCCGCGCAAAATCCCTCGCCGCCTCTGGCGACCTCCACGCAGCTCGAAGCCGCGTCCACCCCCGATAGTTCAAGAGCGTGACCCCCGTGAGCAATCCGATCTACCTCGCCCTCGACCTGCCCCGCCTCGATGCCGCGATCGCCCTTGCGCAAAAGGTGCGGGGCCATGTCGGCGGGCTGAAGCTGGGCCTCGAATTCTTCTGCGCGCACGGGCATCACGGGGTGCATGAAGTCGCCCGGATCGGCCTGCCGATCTTCCTCGACCTGAAGCTGCATGATATTCCCAACACCGTGGCCGGCGCGATGCAGTCGATCCACGTTCTCGAACCCGCGATCGTCACCGTCCATGCCTCGGGCGGACGGGCGATGATGGAAGACGCCAAGGCCGCCGCCGGCGAAAACTGCAAGGTCGTGGCGGTTACCGTGCTCACAAGCCTCGACGATGCCGATCTCGCGCGCGTGGGCGTGGGCGGGTCGGCGCACGACCAGGTGCTGCGGCTGGCCGATCTGGCACAGGAAGCCGGCATCGACGGCATCGTCTGTTCCGGACACGAGGTCGCCGCGGTGCACAAGCGCTGGAAGAACGGCTTCTTCGTCGTGCCCGGCCTGCGCCCCGCCGATGGCCACCTGGGCGACCAGAAGCGCGCGGTCACCCCGCGCCAGGCGCGCGATGCCGGCGCCAGCGTGCTGGTGATCGGACGCCCGATCAGCCGCGCCGAAGACCCGGTCATGGCCGCGCGCGCGATCGAGGCCACGCTCTAGGCGGCGCGGACTGATTTGATAACGAAACCCCGCTCCTCCTGAGCTGAGCTTGTTGAAGGACGCGCGGATGTGGGGATTGGAGTGACATTCCGCTAGCCGCGTCCTGCTGGGCAATCAGGGCTTTCCGGACAAGACGCGATTGCAGCCGATACGTGTTACTGCCAACTGGCGCCCCACCGAATGCGGAACTTCCGACGCAAGTATCAGCAGTCGCCTAGTGTGGATCGTCTCGGCACAGAATAACGGTATTGCGCACATCCACGTCGGCTCGCTCTCCTGCGGCCATTGTCACACTTGCCTCAAAGCGCCTCGTCTTGATTTCAAACGTTGCCGGCCCCTCAAGGTGGCAAGTGGCCCCCTTCGGCGTGATATCACATGCCTTCTCTAGGCGGACAAACTCGGCGGCATTTGTCTTGTCCAACGGCGAGACGGATACACGTGTGATCGCAGCGCCGCCAAAAAGGTGCATACCCACGCTGGCAGTGTCGGTTTTCCAAACGACCGCGCCACTTTTCGGATCGGCGGGCACAGGGTGCAGCCTTATTTGTGGCGCCAGGTGCTGGCAAAAGCTTTGGTTTGCCTCTTGCCCAACCGCAGGCACCGAGATCGCACCGAAAGCGATCGAAAGAAGGCGAAGGCGCATCGTCATGCCGAATGACTAACACGTTACCTGCAGTTGCCAAGGCCGATTTGCCCGATCCGCGCGACATGGACTCAGACCTAATAATCAGCCCCTCGCCCGAACCGGCATATGCCGTCACACCACCTTTCCTGCCGCTTGGCCGGATTTCCGGCCAACTGACGGCGGAGACCGGAATTTGTCCCCACAACCCGCGCCCGGAACCACTTTCCTTCCTGAACGGTTTCCGTTGCAACGGTTCATCACGCCGTAACCTCGCTTCGTCCAGATCGCGCAACAGAGTGCAACAGGAGACCGCCCCCATGAAACGTGCCCTTCTTTCCGTCGCTGCGGCGGCCGCTTTCGCGCCGCTGGCGATGATGGCCACTCCGGCGATCGCGCAGGCCGCGCTTTCCACCGCGCCGGTCGTGGCGGCGGGCAACAGCGTGCTGACCATATCGGCCGAAGGGAAGACCACGCGCACGCCCGACCTCGCGGTGTTCAACGCGGGCGTGACCACGCAGGGCAAGACCGCCGGCGAGGCGCTGAGCGAAAACGGCGCCAAGATGAACGCGGTGATCGCCGCGCTGAAGCGCACCGGCATCGCCGACCGCGACATCCAGACCAGCAACCTTTCGGTGAACCCGGTCTATGGCCAGCCCAAGCGCCTCCCCGACGGTTCGATCGAGCAGCAGGAACCGGTCATCGTCGGCTATCAGGCGACCAATCAGGTCTCCGTGCGCCAGCGCAAGATCGACCAGTACGGCAAGGTGATCGATACGCTGGTGGCGGCAGGCGCCAACCAGGTCAACGGCCCGTCGTTCCAGCTCGACAACGCCGATGCGGCGACCGACGAAGCCCGCGTCGACGCGATGAAGAAGGCCCGCGCCCGCGCCGATCTCTATGCCCGCGCCGCCGGCCTGCGCGTGGTGCGCGTGCTGACGATCAGCGAAAGCGGCGGCTGGTCGCCGCCCGCGCCGGTCCTCTATGCCCGCGCCGACAAGATGATGGCCATGGCCGCGCCCAGCCCGGTTGCCGCCGGTGAACTGGACGTGGGCGCCAGCGTTACCGTCACCTACGAACTCGCCCCCTGATCGGCAGTTTGACGAAGCGGCCGGGCATGGCCTAACGCACGGCCATGCCCGGCCCTTCCATCAAGATCTGCGGAATCACGACGCCGCAAGCGCTCTCCGCCACGATCAAGGCCCGCGCCGAATACGTCGGGTTCAACTTCTATCCGCCATCGCCGCGTTTCCTGGCCTTCGCGCAAGCCCCCGCGCTGGCGGAGCAGGCCCAGGGCAGGGTCACGCGCGTTGGCGTGTTCGTCGATGCCGACGATGCCTTCCTTGCAGAAGCCGTCGCGGCGGCACGGCTCGATGCCATCCAGCTTCATGGCCACGAAGCGCCCGATCGCGCGGCGCAGGTCCGCGCGCGGTTCGGCCTGCCGGTGTGGAAAGTGCTGTCCGTCGCCACGGCTGCCGATGTGGCGCGCGCCGGTGCCTACGCCGGCACGGCCGACTTCATCCTGTTCGATGCCAAGACGCCCAAAGGCGCGGACCTGCCCGGCGGACTGGGGCTGGCGTTCGACTGGACGCTGCTGGCCGGCTATCGCGGGGCGCTGCCGTGGGGCCTTGCCGGCGGGCTGTCGCCGGACAACGTGGCCGAGGCGATCCGCATGACCGGGGCGCCGATGGTCGATGTCTCGTCCGGCGTGGAAAGCGCGCCCGGGGTGAAGGACGAACAGCGCATCGCCTTGTTCTGTTACGCCGCCCGCGCGGGCTGATCGCTCCACCGAAACAGAAAAAGGGCGGCTTCCCGAAGGAAAGCCGCCCCGAAGCCATGCCACGCCTTCAGGCGTGGCCGGATCGCGTGGCTGACGCGATCAGAACTTCACGCCCACGCCGGCCACGACCGCGTTGGCATCGTTGAAGCCGTTGCGGCCGAAGTAGTGGCGATATTCCACCTTGCCATAGAGGTTCCCCATGAAGCCGCGCTCATAGCCAGCGCCGAGATGCCACGATCCTTCGCACAGGCTGCACGGTTCGGTGGTGTAACCGCCAGTGCCGTAAAGCTTCGAGCCGGCGAGCTTGGCGCCCAGGCGGCCGGTGAAGCCCCACGCAACCTTGGTGCCCGAAGTGAGAATCTTGTCACCCGAGACTTCAAGGCCGGAAAACGCGGCCGGCCCCAGATCGAAATCGTAGCCGGCGGCGACACCGGCCGTGCCCTTCGTCGCGCCGTCCGTCCAGTAGACGCCCGCGCGCGTTTCGACGCGGACTTCGTTGGCAAGTGCCGGCGTCGCCGCGACCAGCGAGGCGGCGAGCGAAAGAAGAACAATACGCATAGTAAACTCCTGACTTGAACGCCCCTTCTTTGCTTTATGGGGGCGACGGGCAGTTAATTTTCAATCATATATGTCACAATACCGAAAACATTCATTCAGCCAAAACCTTCATATAAGTGACATCATTGCCACACATTTACCGGTATGCGTGTAACGAATATTTTCAGCATCGTTTCCGAATATAAAAATAAAAAGGCGGCCTCTTTCGAGACCGCCTTCACGACGTTGCAGCGCCTCTCTAGCGACTGCATCTTTCCGCAAGATGAACGTCAGCACAAAATCGTGCAATCCGACGCGCACGCCGTCCAAATCCACAAACGGCCAGGAGCTGTCCTTGCCCCGTGGTGAAACGCGCACGCGCGAGGGACGCGAATCTGGACAAGCCGCGCGGCCTCTGCCAATCGCGGCGCATGAGCGCAGAACCGACAGGGGCCACCCCCAACAGCTTTCGCAGCCAGCCCGACGATCGCGGCCATTTCGGCCAGTTCGGCGGGCGCTATGTTGCCGAAACGCTGATGCCGCTGATCCTCGATCTCGAACAGGAATACCGCAGGGCCAAGGCCGACCCCGCATTCCAGGCCGAGTTCGACGACCTGCTCGAACACTATGTCGGCCGCCCGAGCCCGCTCTATTTCGCGCCCCGGCTGACCGAGGAACTGGGCGGCGCGCAAGTCTGGTTCAAGCGCGACGAGCTGAACCACACAGGCGCGCACAAGATCAACAACTGCATCGGCCAGATCCTGCTGGCCATGCGCATGGGCAAGACGCGGATCATCGCCGAGACCGGCGCAGGCCAGCACGGCGTTGCGACCGCGACGGTCTGCGCGCGCTTCGGCCTGCCCTGCGTGATCTTCATGGGCGCGACGGACGTAGAGCGGCAGAAGCCGAACGTGTTCCGCATGAAGCTGCTGGGCGCGGAAGTCGTGCCGGTCACGGCCGGCGCGGGTACGCTCAAGGATGCCATGAACGAAGCGCTGCGCGACTGGGTCGCGAACGTGAACAACACGTTCTACATCATCGGCACCGCCGCCGGGCCGCACCCCTATCCGGAACTCGTCCGCGATTTCCAGAGCGTGATCGGCAAGGAAGCCCGCGCGCAGATGCTGTCCCGCATCGGCCGCCTGCCCGATCTGCTGGTCGCCGCCATCGGTGGCGGATCGAACGCGATCGGCCTGTTCCACCCGTTTCTCGATGATACCAGCGTCAGGATGCTGGGCGTGGAAGCGGCAGGCCATGGGCTGGACAAGGAACATGCAGCCTCGCTCGCGGGCGGGCGCCCCGGCATTCTCCACGGCAACAAGACCTACCTGCTGCAGGACGAAGACGGCCAGATCACCGAAGGCCACTCGATTTCGGCGGGCCTCGATTATCCCGGCATCGGGCCGGAACATGCGTGGCTCAAGGAGATCGGCCGCGTCGACTATACCTCGGTGACGGACACGGAGGCGCTCGATGGCTTCCAGCTGCTCTGCCGCACCGAAGGCATCATCCCGGCGCTCGAACCCGCCCACGCCATCGCGGCGGTGAAGAAGGTCGCGCCGACGATGGGCAAGGACCAGATCATCCTCGCCAACCTGTGTGGGCGGGGGGACAAGGACATCTTCTCCGTCGCCGAACATCTGGGGGTGTCGCTGTGACCCGCCTCGCCTCCGCCTTCGCCAAGGGCCGGCCCGCCCTCGTCACCTTCGTCACGGGCGGCGATCCGACGCCTGACGCCACCGCCTCCATCCTCGACGCGCTGGTCGAAGGCGGGGCGGACGTGATCGAGCTGGGCATGCCGTTCACCGATCCGATGGCCGATGGTCCGGCGATCCAGCTGGCGAACCTGCGCTCGCTCGGCGCTGGCACCAAGACCGCCGACATCCTGCGCATCGCCGCCGCGTTCCGCGCGCGCCATCCCGAGGTGCCGCTGGTGCTGATGGGCTATGCCAACCCGATGACCGTGCGCGGGGCCGACTGGTTCGCCGCCGAATGCGTGAACGCGGGCATTGATGGCGTGATCTGCGTGGACATTCCGCCAGAGGAAGATCCCGAACTGGGGCCGGCGCTGCGCAATGCCGGCGTTTCGCTGATCCGCCTGGCTACGCCTACCACCGACGCTGCGCGCCTGCCTGCCGTGCTGGAAGGGTCTTCGGGCTTTCTCTATTACGTCTCGGTCGCCGGCATCACCGGGATGCAGCAGGCGGTGCAGGCCTCGATCGACGAAGCCGTCGCCCGGATCAAGGCTTCCGCCACAATCCCGGTTGCCGTCGGCTTCGGCGTGCGCACGCCCGAACAGGCTGCGGCCATCGCCAGGGTGGCCGATGGCGTCGTCGTGGGATCGGCGCTGGTCGATCTCGTCGCCAAACATGGCGCGGACGCGGCGGGGCCGGTGAAGGAACTCACCGCCGCGCTCGCCGCCGCCGTCCACTCTGCCCGCAAGGAAATCGCATGAGCTGGCTCAACCGCGTTCGCAACGCCCTGCCCTTCACACCGAAGCGGGACACGCCCGACAACCTCTGGATCAAGTGTCCTTCGTGCAGCGAGATGCTGTTCACCAAGGACTATGAGGACAACCTTTCCGTCTGCCCGCATTGCGATCATCACGGCCGCATCGGCGCCGACGCGCGGTTCGCGCAACTGCTCGATCCGGGCTTCGAGCTTCTTCCCGCCCCAAAGGTGAAGGAAGACCCGCTGAAGTTCCGCGACAGCAAGAAGTACACCGATCGCATCAAGGCGGCCAAGGCCGCCAACCCGCACCCGGACGCGCTGACCAATGCCGCCGGTACGATCGACGGGCACAAGGCCGTGGTCGGCGTGCAGGAATTCGCGTTCATGGGCGGATCGATGGGCATGGCCGTGGGCAACGCCTTCATCGCGGGGATCGAGCGCGCTATCGCGGAGAAGTGTCCCTATATCGCGGTGACCGCCGCTGGCGGCGCGCGGATGCAGGAGGGCATTCTCAGCCTGATGCAGATGCCGCGCAGCACCGTGGCCATCGCCAAACTTCACGCGGCGGGCCTGCCCTATGTCGTGCTGCTGACCGATCCCACCACCGGCGGCGTCACTGCCAGCTATGCCATGCTGGGCGATGTGCAGATCGCCGAACCCGGCGCGCTGATCGGGTTTGCCGGCCAGCGCGTGATTCAGGACACCATTCGCGAAAAGCTGCCCGAAGGCTTCCAGCGCGCGGAATACCTTCACGCCCACGGGATGCTCGACATGGTGGTCCACCGCCGCGACATGAAGGCAACTCTGGCGCAAGTGATCGACTACCTCACGGCCGCAAAAGCCGCGTGACCGCCTCTCCCCTCCCGTATGCGGGAGGGGCCGGGGGTGGGTCCGACACACGCGGCACCCGGCCCCGCCCACCCCAAACCCCTCCCGCATGCGGGAGGGGCCTTTGACGCGCGACTTCGCCATTTCCGAAAACGCGGCGGTGCAGGCGCAGCTTGACCGACTGGGCGCGCTGTCGCTGCCGCAGGGCCGGTTCGGGCTGGATACCGCGCGCGAACTGCTCGCCCGCGTCGGCAACCCGCATTTCGCGCTGCCACCGGTATTCCATGTGGCCGGCACCAACGGCAAGGGATCGACCTGCACGTATCTGCGCTTCATGCTGGAGGCGCAGGGGCTGACGGTCCATTCCGCCACCAAGCCGCATCTGGTGCGCTACAACGAACGCATCCGCATCGCCGGTAAATTGATCGGCGACGATCTGCTGGCCGCGCTGCTCCAGGAAGTGCTGGACGCGGCGGAAGACCTTGCCCCCAGCTTCTTCGAAGTGACCACGGTGGCGACGTTCCTGGCCTTCCACCGCATCCCGGCCGACGTCTGCGTGATCGAAACCGGGCTGGGCGGGCGGCTCGATGCCACCAACGTGCTGCCGACCGCGGCGGCGTGCGGCATCGCGACGCTGGGGCTGGACCACGAAGGCTTCCTGCTGACGCCCGAAGCCGGCGTGCCCACCGATCCGCTGGCGCGCATCGCGTTCGAGAAGGCCAGCATCGCCAAGCCCGGCGTGCCGCTGGCGACGCAAGCCTATCCCGCTGCCGTGGCGCAATCGGTGCTGGATACGGCGGAAGCGATCGGCGCGCCGGTGATGATGCGCGGGCGCGACTGGAACGCCGAGATCGGCGATGCAATCGCCTATAGCGATGCGCACGGCTCGCTGACCCTGCCGCTGCCTGCCTTGCCCGGCAGCCACCAGGCGGACAACGCCGCGCTCGCCGTGGCCATGCTGCGCCATCAGCAGGTCGTTGCTGTCTCGCCCGAAGCGATGGCGCGGGGCATCGCTGCCGCGCGCTGGCCCGCCCGGCTGCAACGGCTGGGCGCTGGCCCGCTTACCAGGTTGGCCGGCGCGCGGGCGGTGTGGCTCGACGGCGGGCACAACCCCGATGCCGGCCTCGCCATCGCCCGCCACTTCGCAGGCGGCCCGAAAATTCACCTGGTGACGGGCATGCTTGCGAACAAGGACCCGTCCGCGATCATCGCGCCGCTGGCGGATCGGTTGCTGTCGCTGTCGATCGTTCCCGCCCCGGGGCACGATGCGCACCGCCCGGAAGACTTCGCGCCGTTCACCACGCTGCCGGCGCGCAGCTTCGCCAACGTGGCCGAAGCGCTGGCCGCGCTGCCGCCCGAAGGCGACGTGCTGATCGCGGGATCGCTCTACCTTGCCGGCGATGTACTGCGGCGGAACGGGGAAGTGCCGGATTAGGTTTCGACGGGTTCCGGCTTTGGCTCCCGGCTAACCCTCACCCATTCCAACAGTACAAAGAAAACGGCTACCAGCCCGGCCGCCGCGGTCCAGCGGAATACCACGGCATAGCCGTAAGTATCGAAAGCCTCGCCTGCGATCCCGCGCCCTAGCGATCCGACGAGGAATGTCAGCGAGGAAAGCAGCGCGTACTGGACTGCAGTGTAACTTTTGCTCACAATTCCCGACATATACGCGACGAACGCGGCACCCGCGATACCGGTGGATATGTTCTCGAAGCTGATCGCCAGCAGCAGGCGCACCATACGCTCGTCAAAGCCGAACAAGGCAAACAGGGCCTTCAAACCAATCGCGCCGCCCACCGCATCAATACCTGGCGAGCCCTCTGCGAGATCGGCGTAGACGAAATTGCCAAGAATCGGCAGGATCGCCCCGATCAGGATCGTGGGCATGCGCCCCAGACGGGCGAACAGATAGCCACCCAGGCTGATGCCGAAGATAGTCATGAAAATCCCGAAAACCTTGGAGGCAAACGCGACCTCCTCCTTCGAATACTTCAGGAATTCCAGATAGAACGGAAAAGCGAAGCTGCCCCAGATATTGTAGCATAGCGTATAGGTCAGGATCATGCCGATCACGATCAGCACACCCCACCCCAGCCGGGCGGACAATTCGGCGAGCGGCGAGACCAGCGCCACGTATAGGTGATTGCCAGCCGTGCGCACTGGTGAAACCCGCGGATCAGGTGCGGTCAGGGTCCATATCTGTCGAGCTTTCAACCAGTTGGTGGCGGCTGCGACAATCAGCGGCACGGCTACCGTCGCAAAAACAATCCACGGCCCGAACAGTCGTGTGAAATCGCCAACTGAAGGAAGAGGCCTCTGCGGATCGGACGGGGCGAGCATTCCCACCATGAAATGAATGATCGTGCCGATCGCCCACGCCCAGCTTACCCCTACGAACAGAAGGGCGACGGCACGAGTACGGGGCGAAAGCTCTCCACGCTGCGCCAATGCGGCGTGTAACAGCCCTTGTTCTGGGCGAGGCGTATCGGGCGCACGAAACGTGACAAACGCTATCAGGACGATCAGGCCAGCCATGAACATATAGACCAGCGACCATGACATCCGGCCCGCCATCAGTAACGCCAGTGCTCCGCCCACGATCGAGGCAATGCGATAACCGAACTGATAGATCGATGAGAGCAGTTCCACCGGCGTTTCTTCATCGGCGACATCAATGCGCCAAGCGTCAATAGCCACGTCCTGCGTTGCCGATGCCAAAGCGGCCATGAACGCAAAAAGCGCGAACACACCGATTGCATGCGCGGGATCGGTCACTGCCAATCCGAAGAAGCCTGCGACAAGCAAACCCTGGCAGAGGAGAATCCAGCTTTTGCGCCGGCCCAACCGATCCAGCCCCGGCAAACGGAAGCGGTCAACCAGCGGCGACCACAGAAACTTAAAGGAATAGGACAGGCCGATCCATGACAACACCCCTATCGTCGCCAGCTTCACGCCCACTTCGCCGAGCCAAGCATTCAGGGTACCGATCAGCAGCGCATACGGCAGGCCAGATGCAAAGCCGAACCCCAGCATGGTTGCGGATTTGCGCTTCTGCAAAGCCAACCTGAGCAGGCGCCAGCCCTTGGGTCGGGGCACCGGCGCGGTAGGCGATGTCATTCTGGTCCCTTCCGTCTGAGAATTTTTCTGATCACCCTAGCGGCCTTTCGGGGTATGCCTAGCCCCGACAACAAAAGATAGGGAAGAGGACCCCATGGGACGCCCCACCGAAGGCCAGCTCGCGCTGGCGCATCAGGTTGCCGCCGGCGCCGGACAGCAGGCGTCCGCCATCGCCCATGTGCCCGCGTCCGCCTATGTCGATCCGGCGCATTTCGCGCGTGAGAAGGCCGCGCTCTTCGACCGGATGCCGCAAGTGCTGGCCCCTTCGGCGCTGCTGCCCGAACCCAACATGGCCGTGCCCCACGATGGCACCGGCCGGCCGCTGCTGATCGCGCGCGATGGCGAGGGCACGATCCGGGTGTTCCTCAACGTCTGCCGCCACCGGGGCACGCGACTGGTCGAAGGACAGGACGTGCACTGCGGCAAGCGCATGGTCTGCCCGTATCACGCGTGGACTTATGCCACCGACGGCCGCCTGCTTGCCCTGCCCCGCCCGGATACCTTCCCCGGCTTCGACAAGGCGGCGCACGGCCTGGTCGAACTGCCGAGCCAAGAATCCGGCGGCCTGATTTGGTTCGCGCCCGCAGCCCCCGACGCCGATTTCGGTGACGCCGCGCGCGTGGGCGAGGACTTCGCCGCGGTGGGCCTCGCCGGCCAGCATCTCTATGCGCGGCGCACGCACCGGGTGGCGTCGAACTGGAAGCTGATCATGGACGCCTTCCTGGAAAGCTACCATGTGCTGCGCCTGCACGCGGCGTCGATCGCACCGTTCTTCAAGGACGGCATCACCTCGGGCGACGAGATCGGGCCGCACAAGCGCTCGCTGGTCGGCCGCGCGGCGGAGATGGAGGGCGTGGACTTGTCCGACTGGGCGCAGCTGCGCGCGGTGGGCACGTTCGCCTACCAGCTCTTTCCCGCCACCGTGGTCGTGGTCAGCCCGGACTACGTGAACCTGATGACGATCATGCCGCAGGCGGTGGACCAGACGCTGGTCGAGGATTTCATGCTGATCCCCGAACCCCCGCGCGACGAGAAGGCGGAGAAGCACTGGCAAAAGAGCTGGAAGCTGCTCGACGGCCAGGTGTTCGGCGCGGAGGATTTCCGCGCGGCGGAACTCGGCCAGCAGGGCCTTGCCAGCGGCGCCGTGGACCGGATCACGCTCGGCACGCTGGAAGCCGGCATCGCGCGCTTCCACGCGATCTGCGCGGAGCAGATGGCGAAAGCCGGCCTCTGACCGCAAGAGCCGGGGTGACGCGCGCGCCAAGCGCGCGTAAGGGCGGGGCATGACACTCCCCCCCAAACCCCGGAACGGCCGCCCGGGACGGCCCGCCGCTCCGAAGAGGCCCGACGCTGCCAAGCGTCCCGCCGCGCCCCGCAAACCGGCCGCACCGCGCACGCCGGCCACGCCCGCCGCCGATGGCCCGCCGCGCGAAGGCGAACGCATCGCCAAGCTGCTGGCGCGCGCCGGCATAGCCTCGCGTCGCGAAGTCGAACGGATGATCGCAGAAGGCCGGGTGAAGCTGAACGACGAAGTGCTGACCACGCCCGCCACGGTGTTGAAGAACCTGAAAGGCGTGACGGTGGACGGCAAGGCCGTGGCGGCCGCGGAGCCGGCCCGCCTGTTCCGCTTTCACAAACCCGCCGGCCTGATCACGGCGGAGCGCGATCCGGCAGGACGGCCGACGATCTACAACGCCCTGCGCAACGCGCTGCCGAAGGAGACGCCGCGCCTGATGCCGATCGGCCGGCTCGACCTCAATACCGAGGGGCTGCTGCTGCTGACCAATGACGGCGAACTCAAGCGCGCGATGGAGCTGCCGTCCACCGGCGTCCCCCGCACGTACCGCGCCCGCACCTTCGGCGACATCACGCAGGAACGGCTGGAAGCGCTGAGCGAGGGCGTGGAGATCGAGGGCATCCGCTATGGCTCGATCGACGCCAACATGGAGCGGCGCACCGGCCGCAACCAGTGGATCGAACTGACGCTGACCGAGGGCAAGAACCGCGAAGTACGCCGCGTGCTGGAGCACCTGGGCCTGCAGGTATCGCGCCTGATCCGCATCCAGTACGGTCCCTTCCCGCTGGCCGACATTCCGCGCGGCATGGCCGATGAAATCCGCCAGGTCGATGTCGAGCGCTTCCGCAAGACGCTGAAGCCCGCCGGCCGGGGGCAGGCATGAGGATCATCGCCGGAGAATGGCGCGGCCGGCCGCTGCGCGCGCCCGAGGGCGACGCCACCCGCCCCACGGCGGACCGCACGCGCGAGACGCTGTTCTCGATGCTGACCAGCCGGCTCGGCAGTTTCGAAGGGCTGACGGTGGCCGATCTCTTCGCGGGATCGGGCGCGCTGGGGCTGGAGGCACTGTCACGCGGCGCGGAGAAGGCGATCTTTGTCGAACAGGCCCCGCCCGCGATCCGCGCGATCCGCGCCAATATTGCCGCGTTGCACGCCCAGCCGAAGTGCGATGTGCGCGCGGCGTCGGTGCTGACGTTGGGGCCGGTCAAGGAACCCGTCGACCTGGTCCTGCTCGATCCGCCTTACGGCACCGGCGCGGGTGCGGTCGCGATCGACCGGCTGGTGCGGCTCGGCTGGATCGGCGAAGCCACGTGGATCAGTCTGGAAACCGCCGCCAACGAACAACCGCAGATCCGCGCGTGCGAGGTCGATGCCGAACGCAAGGTGGGCAAGGCGCTGCTGACCCTGCTGCGCCTCAAGAGCTGACGGAACAGGCGTCAGCAGGCCTTGCGGCCGAACAGCACGCCCGCCAGCGTCAGGCTGCCCGCCACGGTCAGAAACAGCCCGACGTAGGCGGTGCCGCCCTGCTGGGCGAGGTACTGCGCGGCAAACGGCGCCATCGCCCCGCCGATGATCCCGCCGACGTTGAACGCCACGGATATCCCGGTGTAGCGCACCGGCACGGCATAGAGCGTGGGCAGCCACGCGCCGAGCGGGCCATAGGTAAGCCCCATCACCAGCAGCGCGGCGGCCAGCGTCAGGAACACCAGCGGCAACGAGCCTGATCCCAGCCCCGCGCCGAACACCAGCCCGATCACCGCCGTCAGCGCCGCGCCCTTGGCCAGCACGTTGCGGGCGCTGGTCCGGTCCGCCCACCAGCCGGCGAGCAGGATGCCGATGGCGAGGAACGTGTTCGCACCCAGCTGCACCATCAGGAACGCCTCGCGCGAATAGCCGAGGGTCTTGGTGCCGAAGCTCAGCGCGAACGTGGTCGCAAGGTAGAAGATCGCGAAACAGGCGACCACGCCCGCGATCCCGGCGATCACCGCGCCGGCATGATCCGCGAACAGCCGGCCGATCGGCACGCGCGGCGGCGGCGCGGTTTCCAGCGCGGCGCGGAACGCCGCCGTCTCGCCGATCCTCAGCCGCACCCACAGACCCAGCCCCACCAGCAGTGCCGAAGCCAGGAACGGAATGCGCCAGCCCCATGCCGCGAAATCGGCGTCCGAAAGGTTCACCGCCAGGATCAGGAACAGGCCATTGGCGGCAAGGAAGCCCAGCGGCGCACCCAGCTGCGGCGCGGAGCCGAACCGCGCTTCCCACCCCTTCGGCGCGTTCTCCACGGCCAGCAGCGAGGCCCCGCCCCATTCGCCGCCAAGCCCGAAGCCCTGCCCGAAGCGCAGCAGGCACAGCAGCGCGGGCGCGATCGGCCCGGCCATGGCATACGTCGGCAGGAAGGCGATCAGCAGCGTGGAGAGCCCCATCAGCATCAGCGAGGCGACCAGCGTGGACTTGCGGCCCACCCGGTCCCCGAAATGCCCGAACGCAATCGCGCCCACCGGCCGTGCGAAAAACGCCAGGCCAAAGGTCATGAACGAGGCCAGGGTCTGCGCCGCCTCAGACTCTGCCGGAAAGAACAGCGGACCGATCACCAGCGCCGCAGCCGTGGCATAGACGTAGAAGTCATAGAACTCGACCGCCGTGCCGACGAGGCTGGCCGTCAGGATGCGGGCGTGCTGGCGGATCGGATGCGCGGTGGACGTCATGGGCCGCTTCGTTCGGCGCGGGGTGGGCACTTGTCAAGAATCCGGCGAACTGCACGACCGTCGCCGCCTCTGCGAAATCACGTATCCCGGCATTCAGCCAATCACAGCGCGCTTTCCCTAGAGAGATGCGGAACAGGCCGCGCGAAGGCTTCGCGGCCCGGCACCGAGGGTAACGACGTGAACATGCTGAACTGGTTCGAGAAGCAGGCTCCCATCCGCGAGAAATTCCGCGCCCTGCTGTTCGTGCATACGGGCCTTGCCGTTCTCGGCCTGCTGGCGACACTCTGGGTGGGCCTGGGCGGCGGGCTGATCCTGCCGCTGATCGCCTCGACCGTCGTCGTCGCGCTTTCGGCCGCGGCCGTGATCGTCAGCGGCGAACGCATCTGCACGCCTTACGTGAACACCGTCGTCCGCATGGAAGCGCTCGCCCGCGGCGATCTCGACAGCCCGATCCACTATACCAACCATACCGACTGCGTCGGCCGGATGACCAAGGCGATGAGCGTATTCCGCGAAAACGCGCTGGACTTGCGATCCTCTTCCGCAACCCGTGACACGGTGAGCACTGCCCTGAGCGAGGCCCTGTCGCATCTTGCCCAGGCCGATCTGTCCTATCGCATCGATACCGGCTTCCCGGAATCGCAAGAGCAGATCCGCTGCGATTTCAACCGCGCCGCCGAAGCGCTGGCGGGTACGCTGTCCTCCGTCGCCACCTCCGCCATCTCGATCGACAGCAGTTCGGGCCAGATCCGCACCGCGTCGGACGACCTGGCCGCGCGCACCGAGCAACAGGCCGCCTCGATCGCCAAGGCCAGCGAATCCATGCGGGCCGTCACCGCGCTGGTCGAACAGAACGCCGGCAGCGTGGCCGATGTCGACAAGTCGATCGCGGATGCCCATCGAGGCGCCACGCAGGGCGGCGAAGTAGTGGAACAGGCGGTGGCTGCGATGACCATGATCCAGAAATCGTCGCAGGAAATCACTCAGATCATCAACGTGATCGATGGCATCGCCTTCCAGACCAATCTCCTCGCGCTCAACGCCGGGGTGGAAGCCGCCCGCGCGGGCGATGCCGGCAAGGGCTTTGCCGTCGTCGCCAACGAAGTGCGCGCCCTGGCGCAGCGTTCCGCCGATGCCGCGCGGGAGATCAAGGATCTCATCACCAACAGCAGCGATCATGTGAACCAGGGCGTGGCGCTGGTCGGCGAAACCGGCCGCGCGCTGGGGCAGATCGTGACGCGCGTGGGCGAAGTCAGTCAGCTGACCAAGACCATCGCCGAATCCGCGCGGCAGCAGTCGGAAATGCTGCGCGACGTGAACGAAACGGTAGCCCAGATCGACCTCATGACGCAGCAGAACGCCGCCATGGTCGAAGAAAGCACTGCCGCATCGCGCAGTCTGGCGCAGCAGGCGGGCAATCTTTCGGCACTGGTGGCGCACTTCAACACGGCGGGCGGGCAAGCACCGAGGCCGCCCGCACCGTCCGCCGAGATCGTCGTGCTTGCACCACCGCCGCCTGTCGCTGAACCCTTGGAGATCGTCGAGCGCGCGCTGCCGGCACCCACGCACGGCAACCTCGCCCTGAAAGGGTCCGACGATACGCAGGACTGGAGCGAATTCTGAAATCCGGCATCAACTCGGGGCGCTGCAGCCGCAGGGCGGGCAGCGCGAAGGGCGCCGGAGTGATCCGGCGCCCTTCCTTCAGGCCCGACCCGAAGGGCCTTCAACTGTCAGAGGTCAGACGCCGCCACGGTTCCGGCAGCTGTCCTGCACCGTCTTCGAACACAGCGGATAGGCCTTGGCCGCGGCGCCATCAGCCGAAGCCATGTTCCCGCGCGGTGCCGCTTCCGACGGGGCATCGGCCGTGGCGGCCGGTGGCGCGGAGGCGGGAGCCGCCGCAGCCGACGGCTTGCCGCTCACCTGGGCCACGATCGTCGGCCACACCTGTTCACGCTGATCGGGCGTCATGGCGAAGACCTGGCCCCGTTGCTGATCGCTCAGCGCCCACCAGCCCGCCTGGCGATCCGGCGCCAGCGACCAGAAATATTCCTGCTGGCTGGCCGGCCACGCGTCGTACTTGGCCTTCTTGTCCGCCGGCCATGCATCGTACTGCGCCTTCTGCTCGGCGCTGGGGCTGAACGTGGTGGTGGCGGTCGAAGCGTCCGCAGAGGAAGCCGGCGAAGTGGCCGCTTCCGGAGTCGCCGCTTCGGGGGGAACGGGTGCCGTGGTATCGGCGGGCGGAGGAGTGGTGGCCTGCGCAAGCGCGGCGGCAGGCAGGGCGGCGGTTGCGAGCGCAAGCGCACTCACGCACAGAAACTTACGCATTTTCAATCTCCTGCTGTCGTCAGGTACTGTGAACAAGCTACGCACGGCCCCTGCCTGCGATCCCGCCAAAGCGGCGGAACGTGCCTTTCGCGCCGACGAGCCGAACCGTGACGGAAACCGGGCACGACGGGCCGAATGATCGTTGCGACGACCTGTTTTGGTCCCTATCTGTTCACGATGTCCGTTCCCCACCCTACGAATCCCGCAGACAGCGAAGCCTGGCTGGATGGCCTGAACCCGCCACAACGCGAAGCCGTGCTGACCACCGAAGGCCCCGTGCTGATGCTGGCGGGCGCGGGCACGGGGAAGACCGCCGCACTCACCGCGCGCATGGCGTATTTGCTGCGCACGCGCCGGGCGTGGCCGTCCGAAATCCTCTGCGTCACCTTCACCAACAAGGCCGCGCGCGAAATGCGCGAGCGCGTGGGGCAATTGATTGGCCCAGCGGTGGAAGGGATGCCCTGGCTGGGCACGTTCCACGCCATCGCGGCGAAAATGCTGCGCCGTCATGCGGAGATCGTCGGGCTGCAATCGAACTTTACGATCATCGACACCGACGACCAGTTGCGCCTGCTCAAGCAGCTGATCCAGGCGGAAGGGCTGGACGAAAAGCGCTGGCCCGCCCGCCAGTTGGCGGGGCTGATCGACAAGTGGAAGAACCGGGGCCTCAACCCCGCCGATCTCGATGCGGGCGAGAACGAAGCCTACGCCAACGGGCGCGGCCAGAAATTCTACGCGCTCTATCAGGCGCGGCTCCAGGCGCTCAACGCCTGCGACTTCGGCGATCTGCTGCTCCACATGCTCAACGTGTTCCGGCGCGAGCGCGAGGTGCTGGAACAGTACCAGCAGCGCTTCAAATACGTGATGGTGGACGAATACCAGGATACCAACGCGGTGCAGTATCTGTGGCTGCGGCTGATCGCCCAGGCCCGCAAGAACATCTGCGTAGTGGGGGATGACGACCAGTCGATCTATTCCTGGCGCGGCGCGGAAGTGGCCAACATCCTGCGCTTCGAAAAGGATTTCCCCGGCGCCAAGGTAATCCGGCTGGAGCAGAACTACCGCTCCACCCCGCACATCCTGGGCGCGGCGTCCGGGCTGATCGCGGAAAATTCCGAACGGCTGGGCAAGACGCTGTGGACCGAACAGAACGGCGGCGACAAGGTCCGCGTCGTGGGCGTGTGGGACGGGCCGGAGGAAGCCCGCCGCGTGGGCGACGAGATCGAGCGGCTGGAGCGCGAAGGCTGCGGACTCAACCAGATCGCCATTCTGGTGCGCGCGCAGTTCCAGACGCGCGAACTGGAAGACCGCTTCATCCAGATCGGCCTTGGCTATCGCATCGTCGGCGGCTTCCGCTTCTACGAACGCGCCGAAATCCGCGATGCGCTGGCCTACCTGCGCCTGATCGCGTCACCATCGGACGACCTCGCGTTCGAGCGGATCTACAACACGCCCAAGCGTGGGCTGGGCGACAAGACGCTGGAAAAGCTCCACCGCCATGCCCGCGCGCGCGGCGTGCCGCTGTCGCTGGCAGCGGTCGAAATTCTCGATACCGATGAACTGCCCGCCCGCGCGCGCGGCACGCTGACCGCCTTGATGCGCGATTTCGCGCGCTGGCGCGATGCTTCGAAAACGCTCGTACCGGCCGAACTCGCGCGGACCATCCTCGACGAAAGCGGCTATACCGCCGCGCTCCAGGCCGAACGGAGCGCGGAGGCGAACGGGCGGCTGGAAAACCTGTCCGAACTCGCCCGCGCGATGGAGGATTACGAGACGCTGGGCGATTTCCTCGAACACGTCAGCCTCGTGATGGACAACGAAGCCGCGCCCGATGACGAGAAGGTCACGGTGATGACCATCCATGCCGCCAAGGGGCTGGAGTTCGACCAGGTGTTCCTGCCGGGCTGGGAGGAAGGCGTGTTCCCCTCGCAACGCGCGCTCGACGAAGGCGGCCTTGCCTCGCTGGAAGAGGAACGCCGGCTCGCCTATGTCGCCATCACCCGCGCGCGCAAACGCTGCACGATCCTGCACGCCGCCAACCGCCGCATCTATGGCCAGTGGACCAGCTCGATTCCCAGCCGCTTCATCGGCGAACTGCCGCAAGGACACATCGAGGAAGAGACCACGCTGTCCGGCGGCGCCTCGCTATGGCGCGCGAACTGGTCGGAACAGAGCGATCCCTTCGCCGACGTCGCGCGCGCGCAACCGTCGCGCGGCGTGGGCCGCGGCCCCGGCTGGCAGCGTGCGGCGGCGCAGAGCTATGACCCCGCCCCTCGCCGCATTCCCGAAGCGACCCGCAGCGCCGCGAGCTTCGCCGCCAAGCCGCGCGCCGACATCGCCATGGGCGCACGCGTGTTCCATGACAAGTTCGGCTACGGCACCGTCGCCGCGCAGGAAGGCAACAAGCTGGAGATCGATTTCGAAACGGCGGGCCGCAAGCGCGTGATCGACAGCTTCGTCAAGCCGGCGGGGTAGCCTACTCGATCATAGCTTCGACTGTTTCATGAGGGTAAGCCGCGAACTCCCGGTATATCTGGAAGTGCGGTGTCTCCTCGAGGCTGATCGGCCGCAAGCCGTAAGCGTCGACAAACTGAAGATCTGCGTCGGGCAATGCCATCAACAGCGGCGAGTGCGTGGCAATGATGACCTGCGCATTGGCATTGCGCTGCATCCGCCTGAGAATCTTCAAGAACTCGAACTGCTTGTATGGTGAAAGCGCCGATTCCGGCTCGTCGAAAATAAACAGGCCTTGGCGATCGAGCCTCTCCTCGAAAAATTGCAAAAAGCCTTCGCCGTGCGAAGAGGAGAGGAAGTCTGCATATAGCGATCCGGCATCGTCCAAATATCGAGCCACTGAAAAGAAAGTCTCGGCCCGAAAGAACCAGCCGTCACGAATCTGCGGGAGCCAGGCGCCGCGAAGCGCATTTCCCACCTCTCCGGCATCCTGCCCCGAGACCTCGGAGCCCGAAACCGCCGCCATACCCGGGCCGCCACCGCCATCTTTGAAGCCGGCCAGTCCGGCGATTGCTTCAAGCAGCGTAGACTTCCCCGCACCATTCTCGCCGACAAAAATCGTGACGGCGGCAGAGAAGGAAAAGGCAAACTCGCCCTTCCCGAACAGCGGTAATGAAAAGGGATACGCCTCCCAGTCGAGGTCAGCCCTCCCGTCCTCCGCAAACCATATCCGCTTCAAATAAGGCGGTGGCAGGGAAGTGGTGGATCTCTTTCTGGCCATCCCAGGAGGTTATCGCAGAAAGCCATTCCTGCAACTGCGGTCAATCGCTGGTCAAAGCGCCGAAACGTTCAGGAATCCCGGTATCGGCCCGTTCCACGCGCCCGGTTCGCTCGGCGGTTCCGCATCCTGATAGCGTGGCGCACGTTCCGCCGGCGCCTCGCGGCGGGGCCGCGCTTCGCTCCGGGGCGGGCGGGCGCGGGAGGGTGATGCTTCTTCCTCCGGCGCGCGCGGTTCGGCCTTGCGGCCGCGCTTCGGTTTTTCGGCCGCTGCGGGTCTTTCCTCGCGCGGCTTGCGGGCCGGCCGTTCCTCCGCCGGAGCGCCAGCGATATCGAGCTTGATTTCCGGGATCGGAGCGCCGGTCAGCTTCTCGACGTTCTCGATCGCTTCGGCATCCTCCGGCGCGACGAGCGTGAACGCGCGGCCGGTGGCCCCGCCTCGCCCGGTGCGGCCGATGCGGTGGACGTAATCGTCCGGGTGCCACGGCGTGTCGAAGTTGAAGACGTGGCTCACGCCCTTGATGTCCAGCCCGCGCGCGGCAACGTCGGACGCGCACAGGATGTTGATGTCGCCCGACTTGAAGCGGTCGAGTTCGGCGATGCGGCTGGACTGGTCCATGTCGCCATGAATCTCGCCAGCGGCAAAGCCGTGGCTCTTGAGGCTCTTGGCGAGTTCGCGCACGGTGGTCTTGCGGTTGGCGAAGATGATCGCGGTGGTCACGTTGTCGTTGCGCAGCAGGTGGCGCAGCACTTCGCGCTTCTGCCGGCTGCCGACCTTCACCTTGTGCTGGGCGATGCTGGCGTTGTTCGAAGCAGGCCGCGCGACCTCGATGTACTTGGGGTTCGAGAGGAAGCGATCCGCCAGCTTCTTGATCGGCGGCGGCATCGTCGCCGAAAACAGCAGCGTCTGCCGCTGCGCCGGCAGCTTGGTGCAGATGTTCTCGATGTCCGGAATGAAGCCCATGTCGAGCATCCGGTCGGCTTCGTCGATCACCAGCAGGTTGCAGCCCGTGAGCAGGATCTTGCCGCGTTCGAACAGGTCCATCAGCCGGCCGGGAGTGGCGATCAGCACGTCGACGCCTTCGGACAGCGCCTTGATCTGATCGCCCATCTGCACGCCGCCGATCAGCAGCGCCATCTTGAGATCGTGGTTCTTGCCGTACTTCTCGAAATTCTCGGCCACCTGCGCAGCGAGTTCGCGCGTCGGCTCCAGGATGAGCGAGCGCGGCATCAGCGCGCGGCGGCGGCCATGGGCGAGGATATCGATCATCGGCAGCACGAAACCGGCGGTCTTGCCGGTGCCCGTCTGCGCGATGCCGATCAGGTCGCGCATCATCAGCACGCTGGGGATGGCCTGCGCCTGGATCGGAGTCGGCTCGTCATAGCCGGCGTCCGTCACCGACTTCAGCAATTCGTCAGACAGGCCGAGATCGGCAAACTTCATCAGCGACAATTTCCGAAAGAAGCGGGGCCGGATATACTCCTCCCCGACCGTCGCCGCATGACGCCGGTTCCCTTAGCGCGCGCTATGACCATTGCGGGGCCAAAGTCAAGGAAACCCGAGAACTTCGGACGCTTTCAGGCTTAATTTTCGCAATGGTGGCGTTTTGGGATCAGTTTTCGGGAACGAGCTCGCGCATGCGGCTGATCTCGCAGGTCGCCCCGGCGCGTGAATGAATGGTGTCGCGCCCGGCACAAAGCATCCCGTCGGCGGTCTGCTCCACATAGAAGCCCAGATAGAAATCGCGCGCGTTGCAGGATTTGTCGAGGCTGGCGCCAATGATGCGGCGATCGCGCATGAACAGCACCAGCCGGTCAGCCATATCGCGCTGCACGCCGGCGATCCCGGCCACGGGCAGGCAACGTGCGGACTTGCGCTCGCGCAGGCGCATCGGCCCGGGAGGCGGTGGAGGCGGCGCGAACGAATCACGGCCCGGCGCGCGCGGCGCGATGCGAATAATCAGGCGCTGTTCAATACGGACCTGATCCCAGGAATCCTCCGGAAACCCGCCTGTCCACTCCGCTAGCGGTCCTCCGCCGAAACGGCCGTCACCGGCGAACCCGCCGATAAGCGGCGGCCCTTCCGGCGCCACGGCCGTCGGCCACGGATCGCCAACGCCCTCTCCTCCCGCCACGGCGGGAAACAGCAGCGCGAACGGCGCTAGAAATGCGGCAAGCACCATCATGGAAGGAAAACGGCCAACCTGATCCCTCATCCCGCACGCGAACACGCACCCCCCGGCAGGTGTCGCTGCGAATGTAGCTTCGTTACATCGTCCTGTTGAACGGCTGCTTAACCCGATTGCCGGACCGGATGACAAGCAGATTTGAATTGCAGCACCCCGACGCGCGGCCTAGCGCTGCCGGATGTCCACATCCTTTTCGCCGACCGCCTTTCTTGAAGAAGCAACCGCCCTGCTCGGCCCCAAGGGCATCACCACCGATCAGGAGGCCATGGACGGGTGGCTGACCGACTGGCGCGGGCGCTTCACCGGCCGCGCGCTGGCCATGGCATCGCCCGCCGATACGGACGAGGTGGCGGCCCTGGTCAAGCTTTGCGCCCGGCATGGCGTGCCGATCGTGCCTCAGGGCGGCAACTCCGGCATGTCCGGCGGGGCAACGCCCGACCGGACCGGCAACGCGCTGTTGCTCACCCTGCGCCGTATGAACGCCATCCGTGCCGTCGACACCGAAAACCGCACCGCTACCTGCGAAGCGGGCGTCGTGCTGCAAGTGCTGCACGAAGCGGCCGAAAAGGAAGCCTTGCGCTTTCCGCTTTCGCTGGGCGGCAAGGGTTCGGCGACTGTGGGGGGCCTCATCTCCACCAATGCCGGCGGCACGCAAGTGCTGCGCCACGGATCGATGCGCGCGCTGGTGCTGGGGCTTGAAGCGGTGCTGCCCGATGGTTCCGTGTTCGATGCGCTCACCCCGCTGAAGAAGGACAATCGCGGTTTCGACCTGAAGCAGCTGCTGATTGGATCAGAAGGCACGCTTGGCATCGTCACCGCCGCCACGCTCAAGCTGGAACCGGCGGTTGCGGCGCGCGCGGTGCTGTGGGCGGGCGTGGAATCGCTCCCGGTCGCGCGTACCCTGCTGCTGCACGCCGAAAGCGTCGCCGGCGGCGCGCTGGAGGGTTTCGAGGTACTGCCGCAGCACAGCCTCGATGCGGTGATCGATTACCTGCCGACGGCGCGCGCACCGCTGGCGGAACCCCATCCCTGGCATGTGCTGATCGAACTGGTTGCCGATGCCGACCGAGCGGAAGGCCTGCCCGACCTGGCCGAACGCCTGCTGATCAGCGCGTTCGAGGCGGGGCTGGTCACCGACGCGACGATCGCCGCAAGCGAGACTCAGGCCGAACAGATGTGGCTGATCCGGGAATCGATCGCCCCGGCGGAGCGCGCGATCGGCCCGGCGGTCCAACACGACATCAGCGTGCCCGTGGAGCGAATGCCCGAATTCGTCGAAACGGCCGTTCCACTGATCGAAGCCGCCTGGCCCGGCACCCGCGCGGTGGGCTTTGGCCATCTGGGCGATGGCAACATCCATTTCCACGTTCTGGCGCCCTCCGGGGTCGATGCCGCGGAATGGCAGGCAGGCGATGGCAAGGCGATCAGCCGCCAGGTCCACGATCTCGTCACCCAGTGGAAGGGGTCGATTTCGGCCGAACACGGCATCGGGCAACTCAAGCGCGACGAACTGGAGCGGCTGGGCGATCCGGTGGCGTTGCACATGATGCGTGCCATAAAGCAGGCGCTCGATCCGCAGGGGCTGATGAATCCCGGCAAGCTGATCTGAAACGGTTCGCCGTGGCCCTGCAAGGGTGTGGATGCGTGGTTACCGGCCTTGCCTCGCCCCGATGGACCGCTTAAAGCCCCTGTTCCCGCCGGACCCGCGGCTCGCCCGCGCGTTTTCGCGAAAGTTTTTTCGGAGAGACCTCATGGCCAGCGCGCCGCAAGCCAACCTTCCGTTGTTCTACAATGACCTGATGCCGCTCAACAGCCGCGATCACGCCACCTGGCATGCCCGTGGCGCGAATGCCGCTCCGTGGCTGATCGACCAGCACGCCGTGCCGCTGACGGTGGAAGAGTTTCCGCAGGCCGCGCGCCATTTTCCCATCGTGTTCTCGTCGGGCGACAACCCGGTGCCGCTGGCGCTGATGGGGCTGAACGAAGGCGTCAACGTGTTCGTCGACAGCGAAGGCAAGGTCGATCAGCCGGTCTATCTGCCGGCCTATGCCCGCCGCTATCCGTTCCTGCTGGCCAAGCTCGATCCCAGCAGCGAGGAACTGTCGCTGTGCTTCGATCCGTCCTCCGGTCTGATCGGAGAGTTCGAGGAAGGCGACGCGCTGTTCAACGGCGATCAGCCGTCGGACGCGACCAAGGCCGCGCTGGAATTCTGCGAACAGTTCGAACAGGCCGGGATGCGCACGCAGGCTTTCATCGATGAATTGAAGAAGCACAACCTGCTGATGGACGGCGAAGTCTCGATCCAGCAGACCGGTCTGGAGCAGCCGTTCGTCTATCGCGGCTTCCAGATGGTCGATCAGGAAAAGCTGCGCGAAACCCGTGGCGACGTGCTGCGCGGCTGGGCGCAGAGCGGCCTTCTGCCGCTGCTCTACGCCCATGTCTTCTCGCTCGATCTGATGAGCACGATCTTCGGCCTGCAGGCACAGCAGGGCAAGGGTCCGGTTCCGGCGATTCCCGTTCCGGCGGAATGAATCACCAGCCGCACGCTGGAAACCCGCTTTATTTCAAGAGTGTGAATGCGGTGGTCGGATTAGCGTCCGGCCGCCGCATTTTTTTGCGCGCAGTCGCCAAAACGCAGCAAAAATTCCAAACGAAACCACTTGCGCGCCCATGGCGCCTCACCTATCTTTAGTACGTCGCATCGGTGCTCCCCTCATGGCCCGGTGTGACTGGTGCACTTTGTGCACCTCCTCCCTGAACCTTGGCCACCTGGAGCATGTCTCCAGGTGGTTTTTTATGGGGTTTCTGCGCGAACCGAGAGCCTGTTGCCCGCTCCGGTTTCCTCGCCGGCCCACCTGCCTCGCTGATCTACTCGGCGGCCGCGCGCCACCGTTCGCGTTGCCGATCGCGGCCCAGTTCGGCCACATCGCCGGCCAGCCGCTGGACCATGCCCACCAGCAGCGCGATCGTTTCATCCATGCCCGGCCCCGGCTCGCTGAATCGGGCATCGAGGTAGCAGCGTCGGTCGATCTCGATCTGGATGCAGTGAATGCCTTCCTTGCGCCGCGCATGCCGCTCCAGCACGTAGCCGCCGGCATAAGGCCGGTTGTGCGCCGCCAGCCGCCGCGCCGCCGCGAAGTGCGCGAAGGCAGAAGCGACCAGCGCGCCGGCGCAACTCGCCCCGAACCGGTCGCCCAGCACGAATTCAGGCGCAGGCTCCGCTCCGCAATAGGCCGTCAGCGGCGGCATCGAATGCAGATCGATCAGCAGAGCCGCTCCCCAGCGGTCGCGCGTGTCTTGCAGCGCATCGCCCAGGGCGCTGTGATAGGGTTCGTGGACCAGCGCGATGCGATCGTCCAGTTCGGCCCGGTCCAACCGCCGCTTCCACAGTTCCCCCAGCCCCGGCAGCCGGCGCGGGATCAGGCCCAGCCCGGTGCGCGCCCGATGGGCAAGGCCCTGCAGGGCGGAAGAAGCATCGGGCGGCGGGCCGCCAACCATATCCCAGTCGATGTCGTCGGCCGCGCGATTGAGATCGATCATCGCGCGCGGCGCATGGGCGACCAACAGCGAGGCGCCGGTCTGCCGCGCCACCGCATCGGCCACGAGGTCGACATAGCGGTCTTCCAGCCGCAGCGCGGCGAACGCCGGGTGGCGCATCCGGTCCAGCAAGGTCCGGGCATAGCTGCGCCCGGCGTGCGGCACGGCGATGATGACGGGAATCGCGGACGGCTCCACCAGCCGCAGCGCATAGGCGGGCACATCCGGGCAGCCGGGTACTGCCCCGCCCTGCAGCAGGCGCGAATCGCCCCCTGGATCGCCTTCGTCACGCATGGAATAACGCTGCAACTGATTCGCGGCTGTGTCAAAGTCGGCCACCGCGAACAAGGGCGCAGAAACTTAACCCATCCCGGTATATATTCGTTTCCTGCCATGCCTTAAACCAAAACGTTACGACATGGCCCGATGAGGCGACCACTCGAATCGCGAAGGTAATCATGATCCGGATTCTACTGGCCGAAGACGAAGAAGCGATGCGCACCTATCTTGCGCGCGCCCTGGAAAACGCCGGGTACAGCGTGGTTGCGGTCGATCGCGGAACGGAGGCCTTGCCCCTGCTACGGTCGGAACACTTCGATCTGCTGCTGTCCGACATCGTCATGCCCGAGATGGACGGCATCGAGCTTGCCAAGCATTGCGCCGAGATCAGCCCCGAAACGCGGGTTATGTTCATCACGGGTTTTGCCGCCGTCACGCTCAAGTCCGATCGCGAGGCACCGCAGGCCCGTGTCCTGTCCAAACCGTTCCACCTGCGCGACCTGGTGCTCGAAGTCGAACGCGTCTTCGCCGATGGCGCGCTGACGGGGGCCGGGCCTTACGCCTGACAGCCCGCCAGGCGCGCGCACGGGATGGGGAAAAGAGCCTGCAAAAGTCTCTTGCCAGCATTCCCAAGCGCCGCTAATGGGCTGCCTCCCGCGCCGGAAACGGCCGGGCGCACGATGGTTCGGGCGTATAGCTCAGTGGTAGAGCACTATGTTGACATCGTAGGGGTCGCAAGTTCAATCCTTGCTACGCCCACCATCGAAAAAGCCCGCTAAGCCCCTGGCTTGAGCGGGCTTTTTTCATGGCGATCATGACATTCGCCGACACAAGGCGCGGAACGCCCACCCCGCTGCGACTAGCACCACCTGCGGCGGCGCACGTCTCGCTCCCCTCCCGCCCGCGGGAGGGGTTGGGAGTGGGAAATGCCCCAGCCGGCATTTGACCTCCGCGTTTATTATGGCATTATGCGTGCCACAATAATCAACTGGGGGATGCCATGGAGATCCTGCGCACGCCGGACGAACGCTTTGCCGGCCTGGATGGCTTTAATTTTTCGCCGCATTACAGCGAGGTGATCGACGAACAGGACGGTACGCGCCTGCGAATCCACCATCTCGACGAAGGCCCGCGCGATGCCGCGCCGGTGCTGCTCATGCACGGCGAGCCGAGCTGGTGTTACCTCTATCGCCGTTTCATCCCCGATCTCGTCGCGCGCGGTCATCGTGTCGTCGCCCCCGACCTCGTCGGCTTCGGCCGCTCCGACAAGCCCGCGCGGCGCGACGACTATACCTACGAACGCCATGTCCAGTGGATGAGCGACTGGCTGACGCAGCTTGATCTCACCGGCATCACTCTGTTCTGCCAGGACTGGGGCGGCCTGATCGGCCTGCGACTGGTCGCAGCCTTCCCCGATCGCTTCGCCCGCGTGGTCGTCTCCAACACCGGCCTGCCGGTGGGCACGGGCGCAACCGACGGCTTCCGCGCATGGCTCGATTTCAGCCAGAACGTGCCCGTCTTCCCAGTCGGCATGATCGTCAACGGCGGATGCCATCGTGATCTTTCGCCGGCAGAAGTCGCCGCCTACGACGCCCCTTTCCCCGACGAAACCTACAAGGAAGGCGCCCGCCAGTTCCCCACGCTCGTGCCGATCACGCCCGAACATGGCTCGGTGGCGGAGAACAAGGCGGCCTGGGACGTGCTGGCGCGTTTCGACAAGCCGCTGCTGACCGCCTTCGGCGCCGAGGATGCCATCACACGCGGCGGCGAACGGCCGTTCATCGATCGCGTTCCGGGCGCGAAGGGGCAGGCGCATACCGTGCTGCAGGGCGCGGGCCACTTCCTGCAGGAAGATGTTCCCGCCGAGCTTTGCACGATCATCGACACACTCATCCGCGGCTAAGGGAGGCCACCATGGAAGTCGTCAACGCCGTCACCCCCGGCCCCGAACAGATCGCCGCCTTCTTCGGCAGTGGCGAGGACGGGCCATTCGTGATGATCAACCTGCTCAAGTTCAAGCCGCACGCAACCTATGCCGATGGCAGCGAACCCGAACTGACCGGACGCGAGGCCTATGCCCGCTATGGCGCGGCGGTCCAGGCCTGTGTGGCCGCCGTCGGCGGACGGCAGGTCTATGCCGGCGCCGTCACCGGCCTGATGATCGGGGAGGTCGGCGAACTGTGGGACATGGCGGCGCTGGTCGAATACCCCTCACTCGCCGCTATGATGCAGATGATCCAGTCACCGGAATACCAGGCAATCGAGAAGCACCGCCATGCGGGGCTGGCGGGCCAGCTCAACATTCGCACGAAGCCGCTGGGCCGATAGAATGGCGCGGGAGGCGCGAGCCTCCCCGCTTTCACACCGGCGCGAGCGGCTGGTGCGGCTCGGGCGGCAGGCAGACCTCGATAAGGTCCCCCACGGCCATTTCGCCGCCGGACAGGACCACGCTCATAACCCCGGCCTTGCGCACGAGTTCCCCGTCCGGCCCACGATCGAGCACGGCGGCCAGCAACCCCTTCTGGAATGCCTCGATCTGTGCGCAGGGATTGCGCAGCCCGGTCACTTCCAGTTCTACATCCGGCCCGATGCGCAACACGGTGCCCCGGGGGAGATCGAGAAGGGCGATTCCGGCCGTGACGATGTTCTCGCCAAGGTCCGCAGGCCCAACGGCGAAGCCCTTCTCGCGCAGTTCCTCGAACAATTCCGCATGGATCAGGTGGACCTGCCGCAGGTTCGGCAGGTCGGGGTTCGCCTTCACGCGGGAGAGGTGCTGGACCTTTTCGCCGGCATGAGCGTCACCCTCGACGCCGATCCCCTGGATCACCTTCACGCGCTCGACCGCCTGTTTCGAGAAGGCATGGTCGCCAGATAGCGCGAGCGAGACCACGCGGGCCGGAGCGGATGGCGCCTTGTCCATATCCGCAACGGCTATCGCGCGCGGCGGCCCGAAGCAACGGAAACCCGGCTACGTCGAATCATCTGACCGACCATGTACGCAGTTCCATGCCCTTGCCGCCGGCCGGCAGGCTGAACACCATGCCGTCCTCGCCCACCGTGATTGTTCCGTCGAATTTCTGGCGCGCGTTGCCGAGATAGGCGGGATACATCGCGCGCGTGGGCAATTGCGGCACGTTGTGGCTGAACACCAGATTCTTCACGCCGGCCTCCTGCGCCTCCGCCGCAGCGGCCTCTGGCGAGGTATGATAACCGGGGATGTCGCTCATGATCTTTGCCAGGCCTGGCTGTCCGCGCTTGCGCAGCGTTTGCTCCATCAGGCTGACCAGCCGGGGCTGCAACCCTTCATGCACCAGCAGGTCCGCGCCGCGCGCGTTGCGCACCAGCAGCGGCGTGGGCGCGGTATCGCCGCTGAACACGATCGAGCGCCCCTTGTAATCGAAGCGATAGCCCACCGCCGGATCGACCGGGCCATGATCCACGCGGAACGCGGTCACCGTCAGCCCGTCGCGTTGCAACACGGTGACGGGCGTGCCATCGCCCCTTGGCGGCAGCGCGAAAGGATAGGCGGTGCCACCCCTGCCCGATGGCGGCGCAACCGCGGGGCCATGGTGCGCGGTGCGATAGCCCCCGTCGATCGCATAGGCCTCGTTGATGCCCGCTACGACGCGCTCGGTTCCCGCCGGTCCGTAGATCGGCAGCGGCACGGTGGCATTCGCCCCGGTCCAGCGCAGCAGCATCATCGGCCCCAGCCCGTCGATATGGTCGGAATGGAGATGCGTGAGGAACACCGCCTCGACATGGCCATTGGGAATGCGCATCAGCGTCATGTTACGTGCGCCGCCCTCACCCGCATCGACCACGAAGACATGCTTGCCGGCGATTACCACGCTGCACGGCCCGGCGCGGGTGGGATCGGGCAGCGGAGAACCGGAGCCGCACAAGGCCACATGCAGCCCCTCGGGCAGTTCCTGCGTGGCATCTACGCCGGCACGCGCATCGATCGCCAGCCGCGCCATCGCCAGTCCGATCGGCGCCGGAAATGCCGCCAGCGCCAGCACGCCGGCCAGCACCGCTCCACCAAGGCCCCATTTCACCGCCCCGTGCATCCGCGTTCTCCCTTCCTGTTTTGCGGAAAGATACGCGATATTATGGCATTTACAATGCCGATATATTGCCACGCGCCCGGAACGTGATAGTCTGGCTCGAACAGTGGGGAGAGAATGACATGAAAAATGCCATGCGCGTGATCGCCGGCCTGCTCGGCCTGTTCAATGTGGCGATCGGCCTCGGTTTCCTGCTCGATCCGGCGATCGCGGGCCAGCGCTTCTTTCTGGCCTCGCTCGGGACGCAGGGAATGGCAACGCTGCGAGCCGATTTCACCGCGCTGTTCGTGGGCATGGGGTTGTTCGCGCTGGCGGGCGCCTGGAAGGCCAGCCGCGCGCTGGTGCTGGTCCCGGTGGCGCTCCTGCCGCTGGCGCTGATCGGGCGCGGCGTCAGCCTGATCGCCGATGGCGCGCCCGCCACGGCCTTTCCGCCGATGGTGGTGGAAGCCGCGATGATCGCGATCCTGGTGCTTGCGGCACGCAGTTTCGACGAGAAGCGGGGCTGAGGCCATCCGCGCCTGCCCCTCCACGCTTGACCGTTGCAATCGATCGCGGGCTTGGTAGGGCGCAAAACGGAAATGCAAGCGCATACTGGACATACGGGATTGCCACAGAAACAGGCCACCATGGACATCACCGCGACGGACGGACGCCGCAAGCGTTCGGAAACCAGCCGTCAGCGCATTGTCGAGGCGATGATCGCGCTGGTGGGCGAAGGGCATATGAGCCCGAGCGCGGAACAGGTGGCGACGCGTGCCGGCGTGGGCCTGCGCACCGTGTTTCGCCACTTTGCCGACATGGACAGCCTTTACGCCTCGATGGCGCTACGGCTGGAGCGCGAATACGAGGACTGGCTCGATCCGTTCGAGGGGCCGGACTGGCGTGCCAAGCTGGCGGAAATGATCGAACGCCGGCTCAGCACGTATGAAAAGCTGATGCCCTACAAGCGCGCTGCCGATGGCCACCGCCATTCGCTGCCCACGATCCAGCGCAACTACGGGCAGAGGCTGGCGATGATGCGCGAACGGCTGGTCGCAATCATGCCTCCCGCGATCGCCGAGGATCCGATCCTGCTGGAAACGATGGACCTCCTGCTCAGCTTTGAAACCTGGCAACGCCTGCGGCTGGACCAGCACCTGCCCCCGCCTCAGGCGCGCGCGGTGATCGAAAGCGCGGTGGCACGGCTGACAGAAACGGTCAGTCCCTGACCGCGCGGCGCAGCCCGGCGGCAAGTTCGTCGAGCGTCTGCGCCATTTGCCCCAGCCGCGCATGGTCGATGCCGATCGCCTCGCCGATCTGCGGCGGCACGCATTCGATATCGACCGCCAGCGCCCTGCCCGCGTCGCTCAGGCTGACGCGCACCACGCGTTCGTCACGCGTATCGCGCCGGCGCTCGACCAGCCCGGCCGCTTCCAGCCGCTTGATCAGCGGCGTCAGTGTGTTTGATTCCAGGAACAGCGCTTCGCCCAATTCGCTGACCGTCCGCCCGTCGCGCTGCCGCAGCGCCACCAGCACCAGGTATTGCGGATAGGTCAGCCCGAAGCGATCGAGCACCTGCTTGTACAGGCGGTTGAACGCCAGCCCCGCCGCATAGACGGAAAAGCACAAGTAGCCTTCGAATGGGCCAGCGGCGGTTTGGGAAGCGTCTGTCATGCCCGGAATATAAATCGCACACGATTTAATCGCAAGGGGTTGACGATTCGGTGCGGCGGATGCATATAGATCGCACGCGATTTAATCGCTCTCGATTTTAACTCTTCTCAAGCAAAAGGAAGCATCCCATGAGCACCAAGATCCTCTATTCGACCAGCGCCACTGCCACCGGAGGCCGCGATGGCCGCTCGCGCACCGCGGACGGCTCGCTGGACGTTGTGCTCGCAAGCCCCAAGGAGCTGGGCGGCAACGGCCAGGGCAACAATCCCGAACAGCTGTTCGCGGCCGGCTATGCCGCCTGCTTCCTGGGCGCGATGAAGTTCGCGGCCACGCAGGACAAGAGCCTGCCCCGCGTGCCGGCGGATGCCACGGTGACGGCCACGGTCGGCATCGGTCCGCGCGCCGACAAGGGCTTTGGCCTCGCGGTTTCGCTGGAAGTGAGCCTGCCGGGTGTGGACCGCGCCGCCGCCGAGGAGCTGGTGGCCGAAGCCGACACGATCTGTCCCTACAGCCACGCCACGCGCGGCAACATTGAAGTCACGCTCAGCGTCGCCTGAGACCATTTCCCGGACAACAAAAGGCCGGACCATCGCGTGATGGCCCGGCCTTTTGCGCATTCGGTGCGTGGCAAGCGCCGCGCGTTACTTGCCCTGCCAGTTCGGCTTGCGCTTCTCGGCAAAGGCTGCGGCGCCTTCGCGCGCGTCCTGCGAGGTGAACACCGGGGTGATATAGGCCTGCTGCTTGTCCCACATGTCGGCCTCGGTCCATTCGTGCGAATCGCGCACGATGGCCTTCGACGCGGCCAGCGCCAGCGGGCCGTTTTCGGCGATGCGCGCGGCCAGTTCCTTCGCCGCCGGCAGCGACGGGCCTTCGACCACGCGGTTGACGAAGCCCAGCTCGTAGGCCCGGGCCGCATCGATGAAGTCACCGGTCAGCGCCAGTTCCATGGCGATGCGCGGCGGAATCTGGCGCGGCAGCTTGATCAGGCCACCCGCCGCCGCGGCGAGGCCGCGCTTCGCTTCGGGAATACCGAACTTGGAGGCGGAACTGGCCACGATCAGATCGCACGACAACGCCAGTTCCATGCCGCCCGCCAGCGCATAGCCATCGACCGCCGCGATGATCGGCTTCTTCGGCGTCCACTGCGAAAGGCCACCGAACCCGCGCCCGGGAAGCGACGGCGATTCCCCGCGCAGGAAGCCCTTGAGGTCCATGCCGGAACAGAAAGTTCCGCCCGCGCCGGTCAGGATCGCGACCTGCAGGCCGGCTTCCGCGTCAAGCCGGTCCATCGCCGCGCTGATGCCTTCGGCCGCCGCCTTGTTCATGGCGTTCTTGGCGTCGGGCCGGTTGATCGTGACCACCAGGACGTTGCCGTCCACTTCGGTCAGCACTTCAGGTTCGCTCATCCCCATCACTCCTGCAAAATTCCCGGACCTTTAACCGGTCACTTAAAATTCTTGGACCGGACCGCTTCCCGTGTCCAGAGGGAGCGGCCGGCGGGGATGCAGAAAATTGCGCTCTAAGACGGAAGTCCGGGGCGTCCTTGCCTTGCACCACGGCGCGCCTCTGCTAAGGGGAGCCTAACTTTTCTCCCCCAGACGAGGCACGGAACGGCTATGGCGAAGATCAAGGTGAAGAACCCGATCGTCGAAATCGACGGCGATGAAATGACGCGGATCATCTGGGAATGGATTCGCGAACGCCTGATCCTCCCCTACCTCGACGTCGATCTCAAGTACTATGACCTGTCGGTCGAAAAGCGCGACGAGACCAACGACCAGATCACCATCGATTCCGCCAACGCGATCAAGCAGTATGGCGTGGGCGTGAAGTGCGCCACGATCACCCCCGACGAACAGCGCGTCGAGGAATTCGGCCTCAAGAAGATGTGGAAGTCGCCCAACGGCACGATCCGCAACATCCTGGGCGGCGTGGTGTTCCGCGAACCCATCGTGATCCAGAATGTGCCCCGGCTTGTTCCGGGCTGGACCGACCCGATCGTGGTCGGCCGTCACGCCTTCGGCGACCAGTACAAGGCTACCGACACCCTGATCCCCGGCCCCGGCAAGCTGCGCCTGGTGTGGGACGGCGTGGACGGCGAGAAGATCGACCTCGACGTGTTCGACTTCCCCTCGCCCGGCGTCGCCATGGCGATGTACAACCTGGACGATTCGATCCGCGACTTCGCTCGCGCCAGCCTCAACTATGGCCTCAATCTCGGCTGGCCGGTCTATCTCTCGACCAAGAACACCATCCTCAAGGCGTATGACGGGCGCTTCAAGGACCTGTTCCAGGAAGTCTACGAGACCGAAGGCTTCAAGGAAAAGTTCGCCGCCGCCGGCATCGAATACCAGCACCGCCTGATCGACGATATGGTCGCCTCCGCGCTCAAGTGGAGCGGCAAGTTCGTCTGGGCCTGCAAGAACTACGATGGTGACGTCCAGTCCGATACCGTGGCGCAGGGCTTCGGCTCGCTGGGCCTGATGACCTCGGTGCTGATGACGCCGGACGGCAAGACCGTGGAAGCGGAAGCCGCCCACGGCACCGTCACCCGCCACTACCGCCAGCACCAGCAGGGCAAGCAGACCTCGACCAACCCGATCGCGTCGATCTTCGCCTGGACGCGCGGCCTGATCTATCGCGGCAAGTTCGACGATACCCCCGATGTG
Organism: Novosphingobium sp. MD-1; assembly: GCF_001014975.1. GTDB lineage: Bacteria > Pseudomonadota > Alphaproteobacteria > Sphingomonadales > Sphingomonadaceae > Novosphingobium. Next base: position 236,189 of record NZ_BBXA01000031.1, read on the forward strand.
GTGAAGTTCGCCGAAACGCTGGAACGTGTCTGCATCGAAACCGTCGAAAGCGGCAAGATGACCAAGGACCTCGCGATCCTGATCGGTCCCGACCAGCCGTGGATGACCACCGAGAAGTTCTTCGAGGCGATCGTTGCCAACCTCGAAAAGGAAATGACCGCCTGGAGCTGAGCCAGACGCGTTCCTGACGGACACGAACAGAGGCCCCGGCATTGCCGGGGCCTCTTTCGTTTGGCGCGTGCATCCTTTGCGGGCGATGGGCGCTGCCCACCCCCAACCCCGCCCGCAAGCGGGAGGGGAGAATAAGGCGCATCCCTCGCGCAGCGCTTGCAAGCGATATGATCGCCTTTCATTTTGTTGCTGAGGGCGTTTTCTCTACCGCCGGGGTTGGCAAGGCCGGTTAACGAAGGTTACGGTGCCCCATGGCCGGTTCCCTTGCTCCTTCCGCTGCGCTTTCCGATGCCCTGGTCATTCTCGGCGCCGCCGGAATCGTGATCCCGGCTTTCGCCCGTTTCCGCATCACCCCGATCATCGGGTTCATTCTGGTCGGCCTCGCGGTCGGCCCCTATGGCCTGGGCTCGCTGGTCGGGCAGACTCCGTGGCTCTATCACATCACGATTTCCGATCCGGAGGCGATCGCGCCGTTCGCGGAGTTCGGCATCATCCTGCTGCTCTTCGAGATCGGGCTGGAACTGTCGTTCAACCGCCTGTGGTCGATGCGGCGGCTGGTGTTCGGGCTGGGCGCGATGGAGCTTGCGGGCGGCGCGCTCCTGATCGGCCTCGCCCTGATGAGCATCATGGGAGAAAGCCTTTACGCCGCGCTCGGGCTGGGCCTCGCGCTGGCGCTGTCCTCCACCGCGCTGGTCCTGCCCATCTCGGGCACGCAGGGTCCGGTCGGGCGCGCGGCGCTGTCGATGCTGCTGTTCGAGGATATCGCGCTCGTTCCCATCATCTTCCTGCTCGGCGCGATCGCACCCACGGCGGCGGCGGATGGCGGGGCGGTGCTGCTGGATACGCTGTGGCGCGGCGGTCTCGTCATCATGGCTCTGCTGCTGGCCGGGCGCTTCCTGCTGCCAAGCCTGTTCGCGCAGGCCGCGCAGACCAAAAGCCCTGAACTGTTCCTCGCCGCCAGCCTGCTCGTCGTCATCGTCGCGGCGCTGGCCACGGGTGCGGTCGGCCTTTCGCCAATCATGGGCGCGCTGCTCGCCGGCCTGCTGATCGCGGAGACCGAATACCACAACGAGGTCGAGGCGATCACCAAGCCGTTCAAGGGCCTGGCGCTGGGCGTGTTCCTTATCACCATCGGCATGGGCATAGACCTGCGGGTGGTGTGGGCGAACCTTGGCCCGCTGGCGGCGGGCGTGGTTGGCGTGGTGGTGATCAAGGCGCTCGTCACCGGGCTGCTGCTGCGCGTGATGGGCAAGGGCCGGGGCACCGCGCTCGAGACGGGCATTCTCATGGCCAGCCCTTCGGAAACCACCCTGATCGTACTGGCGACGGCCACCCAGGCGCAGCTGATCCTGCCCGCGACCGCGCAGTTCTGGCAGATCGTCACCGCGATCGGCCTCACCATCACGCCGGCGCTGGCCAAGGTGGGTGAAGCCTTCGCCAAACGGCTGGAAGCGCGCGAGCCGGCCTCGGCCGACCTGCCGCGCGAGGAGCCGGCCGGCGACCGTGCCGTGATCCTCGGCTTCGGCCGCGTCGGCAGGCTGGTGGGCGAGATGCTGGCAATGCACGATGCGCCTTACATCGCCATCGATTCCGACCCCCGGCTCGTCCGCGAGGCACGCCTCGCCGGCCTGCCCGTGCTGTTCGGCAACGTCGCCAGCGAAACGGTGATCGACCGGCTCGATCTCGATCACGCCCGCGCGCTGATCGTCACCATGGACGAGCCGGTGCTGGTCTCGCGCATCGTCAAGAAGCTGCACAAGCTGCGGCCGGAACTGCCGATCATCGTGCGCGCCCGCGACGCGGACCATGCCGGCGAACTCTACCGCGCCGGCGCCTCCCATGCGGTGCCGGAAACGCTGGAAAGCTCGCTGCAACTGTCCGAAGCCGTGCTAGTTGATCTGGGCGTGCCGATGGGGCCGGTGATCGCCTCAATCCACGAAAAGCGCGATGAACTGCGCCAGCAGATCATGGAAGATGGCGATCTGGCCATAGCTCCCAAGCTGAAGTCCACGACCCTGCGCGAACGAACCGCCTGATTCCCGTCAGCCTGATTCCCGTCAGCCTGATCCGGCTCACACAACCGGGCGCGGCTGGAATACCGACCAGCCCGTCCGCTGGGTCAGCCGTTCCAGCGCCAGCGCGCCCAGCTGCGAATTGCCCTTGTCGTTCAGCCCCGGCGACCATACCGCTATCGACGCGATGCCCGGCGCCACGGCGAGTATCCCGCCCCCCACGCCCGATTTGCCCGCAAGGCCGGTGCGGAACGCGAATTCGCCAGAATTGTCGTAGTGCCCGCACAGCATCATCAACGCGTTGATGCGGCGCGCGCGGCGTGGCGAAACGACGCTGAGGCCCGTGGCGGGGTTGCGCCCGTCGTGCATCAGGAACCGCCCCG
>NZ_BBXA01000032.1 GCF_001014975.1 Novosphingobium sp. MD-1
CGTGCGCTCCACGGGATGGCGAATATTGCCGAACGCCCGCATGTAGTTGGCCAGCGCGAAGTTGCGGAAGCCGGTTTCCCGCTCGGCATTGGCCACGCGTTCGTCGATGATCACGCTCTCGTCGCCCGCCAGCGCGCGCACGAAGTGCAGGATGCTGCCGATCGCCTCGCGCGGCTCGTGGCCGGAAAGCAGCACGTCGGCCACCACGATCGCGCCGGCGTTGATGAACGGGTTGCGCGGAATGCCGTGCTCGCTTTCAAGCTGCACGATCGAGTTGAAAGCGCTGCCCGATGGTTCGCGGCCCACGCGGCGCCACAGGGCGTCGCCCACCGCGCCCAGCGCCAGCGTGAGCGAAAACACCTTCGAGATCGACTGGATCGAAAACGGTTCTTCCGCATCCCCGGCCGTGAACACGTCCCCTTCGGCCGTCACCACCGCCATGCCGAAGCGATCGGGCGATACGCAGGCCAGCGGCGGGATATAGTCGGCCACCTGGCCCCGGTCGGTGGCCTCGCGCATTTCAGCGGCAATCTCGGCAACGATGGCGGCGATATCGCTCACTTCAGATAGCGCTTATACCAATCGGCGATCCGCTCGAACCGGTCGCGCAGGAAGCTTGGCCGGACAAGTCCGTGGTGTTCGCCAGGATAAGCCACCAGCCGCGTCGGAACCCCCGTCAGCTTGAGCGCCTGATAGAGCTGCTGCCCACCGATCAGCGGCACGTTGTCATCCGCCGTGCCGCCCAGGAACAGCGTTGGTGTCTTGATCCGGTCCGCATGGAGCAGCGGCTCGGAAAGGCGCGTCCACAGCGCCGTGTTCTGCCACGGGGGGCCAAGCTCCTGCACATATTGCTCGATGTACTGGTCCACGCCGAAAAAGGCGAAGATGTTGCCCACCCCCGCCCCGCTGACACCGGCCTTGAAGCGGCTGTCGCGCACGATCAGATAATCGGTGAGAATGCCACCATAACTCCATCCGCCAACGCCAAGGCGCGCGGGATCGGCAATGCCCTGCGCCACCGCCCAATCGACGGCGGCGTGCAGGTCGAGCACTTCCTTGTTGCCCCAGTCGGCGGCGATCGCGGCACCATAGGCATCGCCCCGGCCCGAACTGCCGCGATAGTTGACCGCGAGCACGGCATAGCCCTGCGCCGCGATCCATTGCCGCATCGTGTCGATCTCGTGCGCGTCCTGCGCCGTCGGCCCGCCGTGAATCCACAGCACGGTAGGATAGCGTTGCCCCGGCACGTAGCCGGCCGGGAGCGTCAGAATCCCGTGCACTTCGCTGCCGTCGCTCGCCGTGGCGGCAAAATCGCGCACCGGTGACCAGGCAATGCCTGCGTTCAGCGCGCGGTTGTGCGCGGTCAGCGGCCGCATCGTCTTGCCTTCCAGCGCATAGACTTCGGGCATCGCGTCATCGCCGCTGGCAATCACCGCGCGCGGCGCCCTGGCATCTTGGCCGTCGCACTGGTCGAACACCGCCAGCCGGGGATCGCCCAGGCGCTGCACGCCGCCCGTCGCCAGATCAAAGACGGCGGGAACCTCGTGCCGGTCCTCGGCCAGGATGGCGCCCACGCGCCCGCCGCCCAGATCGACGGGCCGTTGCACATAAGTGCCCACCGATGTCGCCACAGTCCGGGTTTGACCGGTCGCCAGCACCGTTTCGGCAAGGCGCGGCTGGCTATACTGGTTTAGCTTGGGCACATCGCCGACCAGATGCGCGATTTTCGCGCCATCGGCAGACCAGATCAGCGCCTGCCCCAAAGCCCCGGCAAGCTTCGTCACCACGCGCGGAGCCGCGCCCGCCTTCGCTTCCACAACGGTGAGCCACTGGGTTGCCGGCGCGGCGGGATCGATGCCGTGATTGGCAAGGTAGGCCACGCTCTTGCCATCGGGTGACCATTCCGCCGCGATGACGTCGAACGAATCCGAAGCCGTCAGCCGCATCTCGGTGCGCGTGGCCACGTCGAACAGCGCCAGATGGGTATGGCTCGCGGCGGTGATGAAGCCCTGGCCGTCTTCCTTGAACTTTGCATCATCGACCACGACCGGCAGCGGCCGCTCAGGATCGTCCTTGGGTGGCTCGGGCGCGGGATCGCTCAGCGTCAGCAGCAGGCGGCGCGAATCGGGCGACCAGCGGAAGGCGGCGATATCGCCCTTAACATCGGTCAGCTTCTGCGCCTCGCCCCCCCGCCGGTCGAGCAGCCATATCTGGGCCTGCTTGTCCTTGCCACGCTTCGAAAGGAACGCGATGGTCTTGCCATCCGGACTGAACGCGGGCGCGCTGGCGCTCTCTTCGCCGTCTGTCAGCTGCAGCGCGGGCGCCCCGGCCAGATCGGCAAGCCAAATCACCGATCGGCGCTTGTCCGTCTTCACGTCCGCATCGCTCACCACGTAGGCGGCCTGCCGGCCATCGGGCGCGCAGGCCATTTCCGAGAGCGATCGCATCGCGAGAATGTCGTCGATAGTCACCGCGTGACGTGCCGGCGCGGATTCCCCCGCGACCGCGAAGGCCGGCAGTGCAGCCAGCGCCAAAATCGTGCCACACCGCAGCGCGCGTGAAGCCTGACGCCATTTCGCGATACCCATCTCTTCCCCCCAACAATCCGTGAAGCAGAGCGTAACCGGGCGGGCCCCAACCGGCAATCGCTCCGGCAAAAAGGGTGCCCGCTGCGCAATCAGCCCCCGATGCCCGCTTTCAGCCCGCCCCCCGCGCGTACGCCCGATACATTTTGCGACAAAGCGCCCCGTGGCTGACATACCCCGGTTACAACTTGTCTATAACTTTAGATCATGAATCTTTATATCTCCTCCATAGGGGCAGCCCGTCCTGGCTCAGGGGGAAATCGTATCCGTTCAGGATCCAGCCAAGGATGAGGGAGCCCACGACGGCAGCAGCGGCGTCCCCGCCCGCACGTCTGTGGGAACGCATTTGCAACGCCCGGATACCGTTGTGGGCAGTCGGCCTCCTGAGCCTTTGCGGGGTGGTCATCACCATCGCGTTCGGCGCGATCGTGGCGCAGGCCGATCGCCATGGCGCGCTGGGCAAGGCTGCGGCCCAGATCGCCAGCATCCCCAACACGCTGGCCGGCGTCTATCACGGACTGTTCCCCAACCGGCCGAAGCTGGTGCTCGATTACGTGCCGGAACCCGGCGGGCTGCACTATGCGGCCGGCCAGAGCTTTGTCGATCCGGGCTATGTCCTGCTTACGGAATTCAGCAATGTCCGCCAGCAGCGGGTCATCCGCCTGATGCGGCTGAGCGATGGCAAGATGCTTCGCGAATACGCGCCGGACGTGCGCGCTATGCTGCAAGGGTCCACGTTCCGATCGGCCATCGTCGACCTGCAACGCGACAAGACCCAGCGGCTCTACTTTCCGATGCATCCCATGCTCACCAATGATGGCGGGCTGATCCTGCACGATACCTCGCCGCTCACGCGGATCGATGCCTGCGGGAAGCGGCAGTGGATGATCGACGGCATCTTCCACCACGCGGTCGAACGCGCGCCTGATGGCACGCTGTGGGCGGCCGACCGGCAACCCCGATCGCGCCGCCCCGGGCTTGGTCCGCTGTTCGGGGACGAGAATATCGTGCATCTCCGGGCGGACGGAACCGTCCTGCGGCGCGAAGCGATCATCGACATTCTCGATCGCAACGGCCTTGGCTATCTCTGGCGCAGCCGCCCCTACCAGGACGATCCGATCCACCTGAACGATGTGCAGCCGGTGCCGGGCGATGGCCCCTACTGGCATGCCGGCGATCTCCTGCTCAGCCTGCGCAACCTTTCGATGATCGCCCTTTACCGGCCAACGGAAGGCCGCATCGTGTGGCATCGCGAAATGCCCTGGCGGTTCCAGCACGATGTAGCCGTGATCGACGATCATCGCATCTCGGTGTTCGACAACAACTGGCGCTGGAACTGGCAGGCACCCGAAAAGGTAGAAACCGACGGGCACAACCGCCTCCTTGTCTATGACTTCGCGGCCGACACCGTCAGCGATCCGCTGGGTGAGGCCTTCCGCAAGCTGGACATCCGCACTCACGCGCAGGGCAGGGCGATGCCCCTGCCCGGCGGCGATTTCCTGATCGAGGAAACCGAACGCGGCCGCCTGTTCCGCATCGCGCCCGATGGCTCCGTCCGCTGGCGCTACGTATCCGCCGATCCCGACCAGCACCGGTATGAACTGCGCTGGAGCCGGTATCTCGATCCCATCGCCGACAGGGTCGGCATTCAAGCAGCGGTGAACGCCAAATGCGAATGAACCTTCAGAGCATGGCCCATGGCCTTTCGATCGCTTCCCTTGCCGCCATCGCCCTGATGGCCACGACCGTTCCGGCGCAGGCCTATGTCGGCCCGGGGCTGGGCCTTGGCGCCATTTCCACCGCACTGGGCGTGGTGGGAGCCATTCTTCTCGGGATCGTGTCCTTCGTCTGGTATCCGGTCAAGCGGCTGGTCCGCGCGGCGCGGCGCAAGCCGGCTGCGCCGGCGCAAAGCGATCCGCTGCCGGAATCCGAGCTGTGATTCCCGCCGCGCTGGTCCTGTTCGCCGCGCTTCTGGCCTCCGTGCATCTGGCGCGCCGGTGGATGCTGCTGCGCCATTTCGGCGATCTGGCCGCGATCGGCCAGCGCTCCGTCCGCACGCTCGCCCGCAGCGGCGTTTCCGATTGGAGCAAGGAACGCGCGACGCGCATTCTCGCGATCCGGATGATGGGCAAATCGCTCGCAGCCGGCGGCCTCCTGCTGATGATCGTCCTGCCCATCGCAGCCGTGCTGGCGATCGGCCCGGTCGCGGGCATTCCAACGCAGGACGCGCTGTTCGATCCCACCGCCCGCCTGTCCATTCTTGCCGCAGGTATCGCCCTTGCCTTCCTCCGCTCCCGCGTCCGCCGCTTTGGCTTACGGCCCGCTTGACCGCCTGCTGCACCGCATCGCCCTGGGCAGCGACGCGGTGCTGGAGATGAGCTTCGATCTGGAACGCTCCCGCCATGGCAAGGCGGCGGCGGCGCGGGAACTCGGCCCGCCGGTCTTCGTCACCGGCCTGGCCCGCGCCGGCACGACCATCCTGATGCGGCTGATCCACGCGGCCGACGATTTCGCCGCGCTCCGCTATCGCGATCTGCCGTTTCCGCTGGCGCCGAACAGCTGGGCACGTATCTCCGACCACCTGAAACGCCATGTGGAAACGCGCGAACGTGGCCACGGCGATGGACTGGAGCACGATCTCGACAGCCCCGAAGCGATCGAGGAAGTGTTCTGGAAGCTCCACGATGGCAAGCGCTATTGCCGTCCGGACGGCTTGGTTCCCTATCAGCCCGATACCGAAACCCTGGCCGCCTTCGGCGATTACCAGCGGCTCGTCTGCCTTCGCTGTGGCGCTCAGCGCTATCTTTCCAAGAACAACGCCAACGTGCTGCGCGTGAGCAGCCTGGCGCGGAACGTTCCCGGCGCGCGCATCTTGCATCCCTTCCGCGATCCGCTGGCGCAGGCCCGTTCACTCCACCGCCAGCACCGGCAAGCCTGCATGCTGGCAGCGGACGATCCGTTTCGTGGCGCCTTCATGCGGTGGCTGGGCCACCACGAATTCGGCGCGCACCAGTTGCCTTTCCTGCTGCCCGCCGGCTCAGGCCCCCAGGGCGATCCCGATACGCTGGCGTACTGGCTGGCGACGTGGATCGGCGTCCATACCCACCTGCTCGGCCAGCCCGAGGACGTGCGCGAAACCCAGGTTTTCGTGGACTACGACCTGCTGGCCACCGGCGATCCCGAATTGCTGGACCGGCTTGGCAGGCGGCTCGATCTGGCCCGCCCGCTCTCGCCCGCCACCCTGCGCCCGCCGACAGCGTTGCCACACCGGGACGCGAAATTGCCCGCCGATCTGATGGATGAGGCCGACCGGGTACACACCGCGCTGCGGAAGCGCGCGGCGGCCCTGTAAGGAGCCACCGCCCGGCTTGTCGCTATCCCGCGATCACGGCCTTGACCGCCGCGATGGCTGCGGCCGCCTTCGCGCCATCCGGACCGCCGCCCTGTGCCATGTCGGGGCGCCCGCCGCCGCCCTTGCCGCCCAGCGCTTCCACGCCCGCGCGCACCAGATCGACGGCGCTGACCTTGCCGGTCAGGTCGTCGGTCACCGCCGCCGCGATCGATGCGCGGCCATCGTTGACCGCGACGATCACGGCCACGCCCGAACCAAGCCGCTGCTTCGCCTGATCGAGCAACCCGCGCAGTTCCTTGGGGTCCAGCCCTTCGAGCACCTGGCCGGCGAACTTCACCCCGCCCACGTCCTCGTCGGCCGCTTCGGGCTTCGTCCCGGCACCGCCACCCAGCGCGAGGGCCTTTTTCGCCTCGGCCAGTTCGCGTTCCAGCTTGCGCCGCTCGTCGAGCAGCGCGGCAATCCGGCCTTCGACGTCCTCTGGCGTGGTGCGCAGCAGGCTGGCGGCGTGCTTCAGCGCTTCCTCGCGGCCCACCAGCCACTGGCGCGCGCCTTCACCGGTCAGCGCCTCGATCCGGCGCACGCCGGAGCTGACCGCGCTTTCGGACACGATGCGGAACACGCCGATATCGCCCAGCGCGCGAACGTGCGTGCCGCCGCACAGCTCCACCGAATAGGGATGCTCCGCGCCCGCGCTGCCCATGCTCAGCACGCGCACCTCGTCGCCATACTTTTCGCCGAACAGCGCCATAGCCCCGGCGGCAATCGCGTCGTCCGGCGTCATCAGGCGCGTGGTAACCGGTTCGTTGCCGCGAATCTCGGCGTTCACTTCGGCCTCGATCACCGCGATGTCCTCGGCGCTGAGCGCCGTGGGGTGCGAGAAATCGAAGCGCAGACGATCAGGCGCGACCAGCGAGCCCTTCTGCGTCACGTGCGCGCCCAGGCGGTGGCGCAGCGCCGCGTGCAGCAGGTGCGTGGCGGAATGGTTCGCGCGCGTGGCATCGCGGCGCGCGGTATCCACCGCCAGCGCCACGGCGTCGCCCACCTTGATCGTGCCGGCTTCGACCTTGCCGTGGTGCGCGTGCAGCCGGCCCAGCGGCTTTGCCGTATCGCTGATGGCGATCTGCAGGCCATCGCTCCCCGTGATCGTGCCGCTGTCGCCGGTCTGGCCGCCCGATTCGCCATAGAACGGGGTCTGGTTGGTCAGGACGACCACCTCGTCGCCCGCGCTCGCCGACGGGACTTCCTTGCCGTCCTTCACCAGCGCGACCACCTGCCCCTCGCCGCTTGTCGCGGTGTAGCCGGTGAATTCGGTCGCTCCCTCGCGCTCGGCGATGTCGAACCACACTTCGCTGTCGGCGGTCTGGCCGGACCCCTTCCACGCCGCGCGCGCCGCCGCTTTCTGCTGCGCCATTGCCGTGTCGAAGCCGTCCTTGTCGACGGCGATCCCGCGCGAACGCAGGGCGTCCTCGGTCAGGTCATAGGGGAAGCCGAAGGTATCGTAGAGGCGGAACGCCGTCTCGCCCGGCAGCTTGTCGCCCTCGCCCAGCCCGGTCGTCGCCTCGTCCAGCAGCTTGAGGCCGTTCGAGAGCGTGCGGCGGAACTGCACTTCCTCGCGCAGTAGGGTTTCCTCGATCAGCGGCTGGGCGCGGCCGAGTTCGGGATAGGCCTGGCCCATCTCCGTCACCAGCGCGCCGACGAGCCGGTGCATCAGCGGCTCCTTCGCGCCCAGCAGGTGTGCATGGCGCATGGCGCGGCGCATGATCCGGCGCAGCACATAGCCGCGCCCTTCGTTCGACGGCAGCACGCCGTCCGCCAGCAGGAAGCTGGTCGAGCGCAGGTGGTCCGCGATCACGCGATGGCTGGCGCGCTGGTCGCCTTCCGCCTTCACCCCGGTCAGCCCTTCGGACGCGGCGATCAGCGCTCGAAACGTGTCGGTATCGTAGTTGTCGTGCTCGCCCTGCAGCACCGCCGCTACGCGCTCCAGCCCCATGCCGGTATCGATCGACGGTTTGGGCAGGTTGCCGACGATTTCGCCCGCCGCCTGCTCGAACTGCATGAACACGAGATTCCAGATCTCGATGAAGCGGTCGCCGTCTTCCTCGGCCGATCCCGGAGGGCCGCCCCATATGTGGTCGCCGTGGTCGAAGAAGATTTCCGAGCACGGCCCGCACGGGCCATCATCGCCCATCGCCCAGAAGTTGTCCTTGGTGGCGATGCGGATGATGCGGTCCTCAGGCAGGCCGGCGATCTTCTTCCACAGCTCGAACGCCTCGTCGTCGGTGTGATAGACCGTGGCGAGCAGCTTGTCCTTGGGCAGGCCCCATTCGCGCGTCAGCAGCGTCCAGGCGTGGGTGATCGCCTGTTCCTTGAAATAGTCCCCGAACGAGAAGTTGCCGAGCATCTCGAAGAACGTGTGGTGGCGCGCGGTATAGCCCACGTTGTCGAGGTCGTTGTGCTTGCCGCCGGCGCGCACGCACTTCTGCGAGGACGTGGCGCGCGGCACGGCGCGCGTTTCCAGCCCCGTGAACACGTTCTTGAACGGGACCATGCCCGCATTCGTGAACATCAGGGTCGGGTCGTTGTAGGGCACCAGCGGCGCGCTGTGCACCACCTCGTGCCCTTGCGAGCCGAAGTATTCGAGGAAGGACCGGCGGATTTCGTTCGTCGACGTCATGAGCCGCCGATTAAGCGAGCGTTCGGCCCGGAACAAGCACGTTTCGCCGATCAATGTGATCGCACATGCTATTCGGCCGTCGCGCGCACCAGCCAGACCGCCGCGGGGAACGAGACGACATCGCCTGAACGGTGGCTTTCGAGCAGATTTGCCAACCGTTCCAGGAAGGCTGGCCGCTCCACTTCGGACATCACGCGAATCGCCCGCGCCGCGGGACCGATCCGGCCGAAGAACGCCAGCGCTTCGGCCACGGCATCGGGTCCGGCTCCGGCGATATAGTCGAAATCGACCGGGGTGAACGTCACGTCCCGCCATCCGCGCAGGCAGGTGCGCACATGATCGGGATCGGCGAACGCGAACGGCCCCGGCGCGAAGGGATCGGCTGAAGTTGGGGGTGGGGCTGACGCGGATGCGCCGGATTCCGGCAGCAGCGAAGCGATCCCGCTCGCCCAGCGATTCTCGCGCGGGGTGCGGAAGCAGGAGAAGACGATTCGCGCGCCCGGCGCGGCTATGGCGGAAAGGTGCGCGAAAGCGGCCGGCGGTTCGGGAAAGAACATCACGCCATGGCGCGAGACATACAGGTCCGGGGCCTGCTCCGGCTGCCAGGTCGAGGCATCGGCAACGGCGAAACGCACGTTGTCCAAACCGGCAGCCCGTGCCGACGCAGCCGCCACCAGGTCCGCCGAAACGTCGACACCGGTGACTGCCGCATCGGGGCGGGCCCGCGCGAGCGCAAGCGAGAGTTCGCCGGCGCCACAGCCAATATCGACGACGTACCGCGCCTGCTCTTCATGGATCGCCGCCAGCAGATGCGGCGTCATCCGGGAAAAGCTCCGGTCCGTCCTGGCGTGCTCGTCCGCCCAGCTCCGGCCCACGCCGCCCTGCCATTCGCCGATGTCCGTCATGTCCGTTCGCCTTCTTCCCGATCCCTCCCGACGCCAAGAAACCGGCACGGCTCCTGCCGGGGAGCGTGCCGGTTCTTTGGTCTGGCTGGACGGACGCGAGCGAGAGGAAGATGCCCGCGCCCGTCAGCCTGAAGGATCAGATGTCGTCGTCCGCGTCCGGCCCCGCCATCAGTCCTTCGGCAACCTGTTCGGTGCGGCCGCGAATGGCGGCTTCGAGACGGTCGCAAACTTCCTTGTTCTCGCGCAGGTAATTCTTCGCGTTCTCGCGCCCCTGGCCGATGCGGATCGAATCGTAGCTGAACCACGCACCCGACTTTTCGACGAGCCCGGCCTTGACCCCGAGATCGAGAATCTCGCCGATCTTGGAGATGCCCTCGCCGTACATGATGTCAAATTCGACCTGCTTGAACGGTGGCGCGACCTTGTTCTTGACGACCTTGACGCGGGTGGAGTTGCCGACGATCTCGTCACGGTCCTTGATCTGCCCGGTGCGGCGGATGTCGAGCCGGACCGAGGCATAGAACTTGAGCGCGTTGCCGCCGGTGGTGGTTTCGGGATTGCCGTACATCACGCCGATCTTCATGCGCAGCTGGTTGATGAAGATCACCATGCAGCGCGAACGGCTGATCGAGCCGGTCAGCTTGCGCAGGCTCTGCGACATCAGGCGCGCCTGCAGGCCGACGTGGCTGTCGCCCATCTCGCCCTCGATTTCCGCCCGGGGCACCAGCGCGGCGACCGAGTCGACCACCAGCACATCGATCGCGTTGGAACGAACCAGCGTGTCGGTGATTTCCAGTGCCTGTTCGCCGGTATCGGGCTGCGAGACGATCAGTTCGTCGATGTTGACGCCCAGCTTCTTGGCATAGACCGGATCGAGCGCGTGCTCGGCGTCGACGAACGCGGCGGTGCCGCCGTTCTTCTGCGCTTCGGCGATGACGTGCAGCGCCAGCGTGGTCTTGCCCGAGCTTTCCGGCCCGTAAACTTCGATCACGCGGCCGCGCGGCAGGCCGCCGACGCCCAGCGCGATATCCAGCCCGAGCGACCCGGTGGAAATCGCTTCCACCTGCATGGTCTCCTTCGAGCCGAGCTTCATCACCGAGCCCTTGCCGAATGCCCGGTCGATCTGGGCGAGCGCCGCGTCGAGCGCCTTCTGACGATCCATTTCCTTGTCTTTGCCTTCCTGAATGAGCTTGAGCTGCGCCGCCATGGCTTCTCGTCCCCTTGCTAGAGATGGCTGACCTGAACCGTCAACAGGGACTATGTACCCACTTTGTTCCATAAGAACAAGATGGGAACGAAAATTTTTCCCGGCATCGCCGAAAAATCATCCATGCCATTGTAGATTATAGATTTTATGCGCCTCGCAGAACCTTTTCCACGGCCGCGACGATCTGCGCGACCGAGAACGGCTTGGCAATGAAGTGCATGTTGGGGATGTCGATATCGCGCCGCAGCTGCTCTTCGGCATAGCCCGACATGAACAGCACCGGCAGCTCGGGCTTCAGCCGGCGAATCTCCCGCGCCATGGCGGGGCCGTCCATCGAAGGCATCACCACGTCGCTCACCACCAGGTCGAACGGCCCGTTCCGGCCGATCGCTTCCAGCCCTTCCTCGCCGTCGGCGGCGGTGGTCACCTCGTAGCCCTGCCGCACCAGCGCGCGCTCGGCCACGGCGCGGACGGTGTCCTCGTCCTCGACCAGCAGCACGCGCCCACCGCCGCTCCATTCGCGCCGGACATCAGCCTTCGGCTTCGGGCCTTCCAGGCTGGCTGCCGGATCGGGGGCATGGACCGGCAGGTAGATCGAAAACCGCGTACCCCGGCCTACCTCGCTTTCGGCGAAGATGAACCCGCCCGATTGCTTGACGATGCCATAGACCGTCGAAAGCCCGAGCCCGGTGCCCTTGCCCTTTTCCTTGGTGGTGAAGAACGGTTCGAAGATCTTGCCGAGCAGCGCCGGCTTGATGCCGTGACCGTTGTCCTCGACGATCAGCGCGGTGTAATCGCCGATCGGCAGGATATCGCTTTTCATCCCGCGCACGTCGGCGGCGGTGATGCGCCGGGTCATCAGCCGCAGCACCCCGCCGCTCTTGTTGTCGGCCATGGCATCGCGCGCGTTGACCGCCAGGTTAAGCAGCACCTGTTCCAGTTGCACCGGATCGGCCCGCACGAAGCCAAGGTCGCGGTCATGCGTCACTTCCAGCTGGATCTTGCCGCCCAGCAGCCGCTTAAGCAGGGTGGACACCTCGGCCACCACGTCGGGCAGTTGCAGCACTTCGGGGCGCAGCGTCTGCTGGCGCGAGAAGGCGAGCAGCTGGCGCGTCAGCGATGCCGCGCGGTTGGAATTGGCCTTGATCTGCTGGATATCGTCGTAATCGCTGTCGCCCGGCGTGTGGCGCATCAGCATGAGGTCGCAATACCCGATGATCGCGGTCAGCACGTTGTTGAAATCGTGCGCCACGCCGCCGGCGAGCTGGCCCACGGCCTGCATCTTGGTGGCCTGCGCGATCTCGCGCTTGAGGCGGGTTTCCTCGCTCGAATCCTTGAGGCTGAGCAGCACCGCGCCATCGCCCAGCCCGCGCACGCCGGCAAGGCTCAGCGAAACCGGTTCCTCGGGCGAGGACCGCAGCCGCACCGCGACGTCGCCCGCCGTCGGCGCCCCTTGCGCGTAACGGCGCACGGCATCGGCGAGCGCGCCCTTGTCCTCGCGGATGACAAGGTCCGAGGGATAGGGAGGCGGCATCGTGTCGTCATGGCCGGCGGCGCGCAGGAAAGCCCGGTTGGCGAACAGGAAGCGCCCGTCGCGGTCCGTCATGGCCAGGCCCAGCGGAAGCCTTGCGAGCAGAGCCTCGATCTGCGGCAGGCCGGTGCGCGCGTCGCCCACCCCGCCCTGGTTGTCGAGCAGGATGAACAGCGAGGCGGTGTGCGAGGGATCGGCGTCGACGCCGCCGTCCGGATCGGCCACCGGCAGGTGGATGAAGCGCACCGGTATGCCCTTGGCGCCTTCGCGCGCGTAGTAGATCCGCTCCTGCTCGTCGGACCGGAACCAGGCCACGAATTCGGTCCCGGTGATCGCGCCGTTCTCTTCCCCGCTGGCGCGGCTGGCGAACGCGGTATTGCCGGCAAGGATGCGCCCATCCGGCGCCACGACCGCCGCCTGGATGCTTTCGCGGGCCAGCGCGCGGCCAACCTTGCCGCCAACGTGCTGCACCATTTCCGCCACCAGATCGCGCTGGTTCACGGGCGTGAAACGCCACACGAGGTAATCCTCGCCCCGCCCTGCGCGGGCGACTTCACCGCTCCAGCGGCCGGTCGCAGTTTCGATCAGGTCCAGCGTGGCACGCCCGTCGCGCCAGGCGGCGCGGGCGGCGGCATCCAGCGCCTCGGCCTGCGGCTTCGACACCGGCAGGCGCGGCGGCGCAGCGCCAAGGCCGAACCATTCGCTGAACCGCAGACTGGCGCAGGCCAACCGGCCGGCGCGGTCGGTGATGGCGATGCCCATGTCCGGCCGCTCGATCGCGGCATGGGTGACCGACCAGTCGGGCGCGGCGAAATCGGGCGCGGCCACCTGCGGGCGCAGGCGCAGGGCCAGCCGAAGCGCACCGCCCAGCAGCAGCGCGCCACCGGCAAAGGCCACCGCGACCACCGGCTCGCCCGATACCGCCCACAGCAGGACGGCCGTCGCCACCAGCGCCCCGCCCAGCAACAGCCATTCGCGCCAGGGTGCCCTGGCGTCCTGCGCCACGGGACCAAGCGCGAGCGGCGATTCGTTCATTCGGCGTGGTCCCGCGCGGCCGCGCGCATCAGCCGCGTGCGCCGCTTGTGCCCGGTCCACCAGCGCCAGCCGAGCGCCGAGAGGACATATCCCGCCACCGCCGCCAGCAGCGAAATCAGGAACAGACCGATCAACAGCGATGGCGCGGCATCGCTGCCCAACCACGCGAGCCATTCACCCACACCCGCTCCGCGCGTAACCAACTCACGCACCGTCAGGAAATCGGCGTGATAGCCGAAGCTGTTGCCCACCCAGATCGCGCCCGGCAGGAACACGAACAGCGTCGTCGGCGGAATCGAGATGAACGTCATCAGCGCAGCCAGCGGGATATTGCCGCGGACGGGAACGCACATCAGTGCTGCGCCGACGATCTGCACGCCGGGAATCAGCGCGAAGATGCCGATGAACAGGCCCGCCGCCACGCCGCGCGGCACCGACCGGCGGGTGAACCGCCATAGTTCATGGCGCGCGGCGAGCGGACGGGCGAAGCGGTTCTGCTCCATCTGCTCGCGCGTTGGCATGTTGGCCTGTGCCCATTTCACGATCCTGTCGAACATCGCGTCCTGCGTTCCACCCGTTTCCCGCCAGCCCACCATCAGGCCGATTTCGCCGCTCTAGCCCTGCCCCGCTTTCGAACCGGTGAAGCGCGTCAGCCGTGCTCCTTCATGATCCGCGCCTTTTCGCGCTTCCAGTCGCGTTCCTTGATCGTAGTCCGCTTGTCCGCCGCATTCTTGCCCTTGGCCAGCGCCAGTTCCACCTTGGCCCGGCCCCGGCCGTTGAAATAGACCGACAGCGGCACCAGCGTCATGCCCTTGCGTTCCACCGCGCCGTGGAACTTGGAAATCTCGCGTTCCTTCAGCAGCAGCTTGCGCGGCCGCTTGGGCTCGTGGTTGAAGCGGTTGCCGTGGCTGAATTCGGGCACGTTGGAATTGATCAGCCACACCTCGCCGCCTTTGACCTCGGCATAGCTTTCGGCGATCGATCCCTCGCCGAAGCGCAGCGATTTCACTTCCGTGCCGGTCAGCACGATTCCCGCCTCGTACACGTCCTCGATATGGTAATCGAAACGCGCACGGCGGTTCTCTGCGACGATCTTCTTCTTGTCGAAAGCAACGGGAGTCGGACGGGCCATGGTATCGAGCATGTAGGTGCGCGGCGGGCGAATTGGAACCCCGCAGGCAAATAGCGGCCGCTCCCGCCCGAAACGGTGCGAAACAAGGTCGCCGGCACGGGAACCGCTCTTGCACTTCCTTCGTTGCAGTGCACAAACCGGACCGGGATTTCCTCTGCGGGGATTCGCAAGCGGAGCAGCGCATGGCCAGATCGAAGGTCCGGCAATCTGAAGACCGAAATCAGGCGGATGACCGGGAACAAGTCGTTCTCGTCCTCCAGGGCGGCGGCGCGCTCGGTTCCTACCAGGCCGGCGTGTTCGAGGCACTGGCCGAAGCCGGGCACGATCCGGACTGGATCGCCGGCATCTCGATCGGCGCGGTCAACGCGGCGCTCATCGCCGGCAACCCGCCCGAACGGCGCGCGCGGCGGCTGCGCGAGTTCTGGGAACAGGCGTCCTCGCGCGTCCCCTTCCCCTCGCCTTTCGCGGAAGGATGGGGACGGCGCGTGTTCAACGAGGCAGCGGCGGCAACAGTGGCGCTAACCGGCATCCCCGGTTTTTTCGCCCCCCGCCTGACCCCGCCGTGGCTAGCGCTGCCCGGATCGCCCGAAGCGATCAGCCTCTACGATACCGCTCCGTTGCGGCAGACCCTTCTCGATCTCGTCGATTTCGACCTGCTGAACGAAGGGCCAATTCGTTTCAGCGTGGGGGCGGTCAACGTGCTGACCGGGAACTTCGCCTATTTCGACAACCGCGACCGGCTGATCGAACCCGAACACATCATGGCCAGCGGCGCGCTGCCGCCGGGCTTCCCGCCGGTGATGATCGACGGCGAGCCGTACTGGGACGGCGGCATCGTTTCCAACACGCCGCTGCAATACGTGCTCGACGAAAGGAACGGGCGCCCGCTGCTGGTGTTCCAGGTGGACCTGTTCAGCGCGCGCGGGCTGATGCCGCGCACGCTGGCGGAAGCCGCGCAGCGCGAGAAGGACATCCGCTATTCCAGCCGCACCCGGCTCAACACCGACATGCAGAAGCGGATCGAGGCGCTCGAAGCCGCCGCCGCGCGGCTGGCGGACAAGCTGCCGGAGGACTTGCGTAACGATCCCGACGTGGCGCTGCTGCGCGCCAATTCGTGCGACAGCCCCGTCACCATCCTGCATCTCATCAACCGGGGCGAGGATTACGAAACGCAGAGCAAGGACTATGAATTTTCGCGCATGACGATGGAAGGCCACTGGCAGGCGGGCATGCACGACGTGCGCCGTTCCTTCGCCAGCCCGCGCTGGAAGAAGCGGCACCCGCCCGCCCGGGGCATCGCCACGCTGGATCTCGCCTGAATCTCAGAATCTTTTCGGGGACCGCCCCTAAAGCAACCGGAGCAAGTAAATGGAACTCAAGGACAAGGTCTGCATCGTCACCGGCGCGGCCAGCGGCATCGGCCTCGCCATCGCGAAGCGCTATGCCGCGGCGGGCGCCAAGATCGCGATCGCCGACCTCAAGATCGAGGCGGCGCAGGCGGCGGCCGACGGCA
The DNA here is from genome assembly GCF_001014975.1 of Novosphingobium sp. MD-1. Classification (GTDB taxonomy): domain Bacteria; phylum Pseudomonadota; class Alphaproteobacteria; order Sphingomonadales; family Sphingomonadaceae; genus Novosphingobium. Next base: position 15,935 of record NZ_BBXA01000032.1, read on the forward strand.
TCAACGCCGACCATCCCGGCCAGGCGATCGCGGTGGCGATGGACGTGACGCAGGAAGATCAGGTCAATGCCGGCGTCCAGCAGGTGGTCGATGCCTGGGGCACGGTGGACGTGCTGGTCTCCAACGCGGGCATTCAGATCGTCAACCCGGTGGAACAGTTCGCCTTCGCGGACTGGAAGAAGATGCTGGCGATCCACCTCGACGGCGCCTTCCTCACCTCGAAGGCGGTGCTGCCGCACATGTACAAGCAGGGGTCGGGCACCGTGCTGTTCATGGGCTCGGTCCATTCCAAGGAAGCCTCGCCGCTGAAGTCCGCCTATGTCACCGCCAAACACGGGTTGCTTGGCCTGTCGCGGGTGATCGCCAAGGAAGGCGGACCGAAGGGCGTGCGCACCAACGTGATCTGCCCCGGCTTCGTACGCACGCCGCTGGTCGACAAGCAGATCCCGGAACAGGCCAAGGAACTCGGCATTTCCGAAGAGGACGTGATCAAGAAGGTCATGCTCGGCCAGACCGTGGATGGCGAATTCACCACGGTCGACGACATCGCCGAAGTCGCGCTGTTCCTGGCCGCCTTCCCCACCAACGCGCTGACCGGGCAATCGCTCGTGGCCAGCCACGGCTGGTACATGAACTGACGCTCCGACCGTTCACAACCGACCATCGTCATTGCGAGCGCAGCGAAGCAATCCAGAAGTTTCACGCGGGACTCTGGATTGCTTCGCTATGCCCGTAATGACGAGACTATGGCACGAAAACGAGGAGGGTCACACCAGTCCGGCGTGCTCCAGCGCCGCATCCACCGCCTTGCGCGCGGCATCGCTGCACGGCACCAGCGGCAGGCGCATATCCTCGGTCATCCAGTCGTGCACCCGGGTCAGCGCATACTTGAGCGGCCCCGGCGAAGCGTCCTCGAACATGGCGTAGTGCAGCGGATAGAGCCGGTCGTTCAGCTCGCGCGCCTTGGCGATGTCGTTGTCGGCGCAGGCCTGCTGGAATTCGGCGCAGAGCTTGGGCGCGACGTTGGCGGTCACCGAAATGCAGCCCACCGCGCCCGCCGCGTTGGCGGGCAGAGCCAGCTCGTCATCACCCGAAAGCTGGCAGAAATGCTTGCCGATGCCCATGCGGTGATCGGTAACGCGCGAAAGATCGCCGCTGGCGTCCTTGATGCCCACGATCTTGTCCGGGTAGCGCTTGGCCAGTTCGCACACCGTTTCCGGCAGGATGTCGGTCACCGTGCGACCGGGCACGTTGTAGAGGATGATCGGCAGTTCGTTGTGCTCGGCCAGATAGCTGAAATGCGCGATCAGGCCGGCCTGGCTCGGCCGGTTGTAATAAGGCGCGACGCACAGCGCCGCCGCCGCGCCGCTCTTGCGCGAGAACGTCATGTGCAGCAGCGCGTTCATCGTATCGTTGCTGCCGCAGCCCGCGATCACCGGCACGCGCCCCGCTGCCTGCTCCACGCAGACTTCGATCACGCGGTGGTGTTCCGCGTTCGACAGCGTGGAGGCTTCGCCAGTGGTGCCGCACGGAACCAGCGCTTTCGAACCATTCTCGATCTGCCAGTCGACAAGGCGGCGAAACGCCTTCTCGTCAAACACTCCGTCGCGAAAAGGAGTCACCAGAGCCGGAATGGAGCCGGAAAACATGGACTTTGTTCCTCATTTTGCCGCAAGAACGGCGGTGATCGCCCCGTTGTGGTTGGTTTTGACCGACGAACCGGGCATGTTCAGCGCCTGATAAGGAGCCGTTCCATAGGATGTCCAGCATGGACGTGAAAACCGTGCTTCGCAAATTCGCCTGTACCGCGCTGGTCCTGCCGGGCCTCGCCGCATCCGTCGCCTGCCACGCGAGCGACAATGACGGCAGCGCGTGGGACCAGGCGCGCGCGCAACTGTCCGCCTCGCAACAGGGGCCGATGTCGTTCGCCGTCGAACGCTGGAAGCTGCTGACCTCGTCGAACCGCTTTGCCTTCAACGATTATGCGGGCTTCGTGCTCTCCTACCCCGGCTTCCCTGACGAGGAGAAGCTGCGCCGCTATGCGGAAAGCGCGCTGGACCGGGATTTCGCCGATCCCGCGCGGCTGGTGGCGTTCTTCGACCGGGAACCGCCGCTGACCAATCCCGGCCGCGCGCAATATGCGCTGGCGCTGCAAGCGCTGGGCCGGCCTGAAGCCGCGCAAGTCGCCAGGGCCGCATGGCGCGGCGGAGCGATGAGCGATTCGGCCGAATCCTCGCTGCTGGCGGGCTGGGGCACCACCTTCACGCAAGACGATCATGACGCGCGCATGGACGCGCTGCTGTGGGCCGGCGCGGCAGGCCAGGCGGCGCGCGAACTCGCCTGGGTTTCGCCGGCGCGCCGTCCGATCGACGCGGCACGCCTTGCCGCGCTGCAGGGAACCGACCCCTATGCCGCGGCCGCCGGGATCAACGGACAGGTTCTGAACAGCGATCCGGGCTTCGTTTACCAGCGCGTGCGCCAGTTGCGGAAGAACGGCGACGGTGTCTCGGCGCGGGCCTTGCTCTCCAGCCGGCCGCCGCTCGCGCGCAAGCCGCTGGATCGTGCCAAGTGGGTCGATGAACTGCTGATCAACGCGCGCGGCGCGGCATCGGCCGGCGATTCGCGCAGCACCGTGCGAATCGCGGCGGGAATAGACGATGCCTTCGATCAGGGCGAAGACGTCAGCCAGATGCCCTATGACCTGCGCGACGATTATACCTCGCTGATGTGGCTCGGCGGCACGCAGGCGCTGTGGAACCTGGGGGCGGGCAGCGACGCGGCCCCTCTGTTTTACCGCTATGGCGCCGCCGCGCGCACGCCGGGCACGCGATCCAAGGGCTTCTACTGGGCCGGGCTTGCCTCGGCACAGGCGGGGCGCGGGACCGACGCGCAGCGCTATTTCGCCATGGCCGCGCAATATGCCGACCAGTTCTATGGCCTGCTCGCGCTGGAACGGCTGGGCAAGCCGGTGCCGCGCTTTGCCGTGGATTCGACCGCGCAACCGACTCCGGGCGAACGCGCCCGCTTCCAGAACGCGCCGATCACGCAGGCCGTGCGCGAAGTCGCCCGCAATGCCGACTGGCGCACCACCGTCCGCTTCTTCAAGGAAATCGCGGAACAGCAGCAGAGCGAAGGGCAGCACATGCTGGTGGCGGACCTTGCCCGGTCGCTGGGCCGGCGCGATCTGGGCGTGATCGTGGGGCAAGCCGCCGGTGCGCGCGGCTACCTCGATTTCCAGCACATTGCCTTCCCGCTGATTCCCGTGCCCGACAACAGCCGCGACACCTGGACGATGGTCCACGCCATCACGCGGCAGGAAAGCCAGTTCGCGCAGAACGCGATCAGCCATGCCGGCGCGCGCGGGCTGATGCAGCTGATGCCCGGCACCGCCAACGAACAGGCCGGCAAGCTGGGCCTTTCGTTCAGCTCGCAGGCGCTGATCGACGATGCCGGATTCAACATCCAGCTGGGATCGGCCTATTTCCAGCGGCTGATGAACTACTACAACGGCAGCTATCCGCTGGCCGTCGCCGCCTATAACGCCGGCGCGGGCAACGTGAACAAGTGGCTGCGCGCCAATGGCGATCCCCGCAGCGGCGGCATCGCCTGGGTCGACTGGCTGGAACGCATCCCGATTTCGGAAACGCGCAACTACGTGCAGCGCGTGCTGGAAAACGCGGTGGTCTACGAGGCAATGAACCCCGACAAGGCAAGCTACACCGGCGCCAATCCGATGAGCCACTTCCTCGGCAAAGCGTCTCCCGGCTGATTTGGGTTCGCGCGCAGGCGCGGTTGCGTGAACCAAATCCTCTTTCCAGACACGGCGCTTGGGCTAATACCGCACCGATGAAACCAGACGGCAATCCCATAACCCCCGCCGGCCTCGCCGCCCTGCGCGCGCGGTACGATCATCTGCTCGGCACCGAACGCCCGCAGATCGTCGAGGTGGTGAGCTGGGCCGCCGGCAACGGGGACCGGTCCGAGAACGGGGACTACCTCTACGGCCGCAAGCGGATGCGCGAGATCGACCGCGAACTGGCGTGGCTGGCGCGGCGAATGAAGGCTGCGCGGATGGTCGACCCAGCACGGCAGGAAGACCGTTCGCGCGTACTGTTCGGCGCCACGGCCGAGATCGCGGACGAGGATGACAACCGCAAGGTGCTAACTCTGGTGGGCGACGACGAGCAGGACGCGAGCGCCGGACGGATCGGCTGGAGCGCCCCGATCGCCCGTGCCCTGCGCGGCGCACGGGTGGGCGATCTGCGCGTGGTGCGGCTGCCCGGCGGGGAGAAGGAGTGGGAAATCGTCTCCATCTCCTACCCCGATCCCGCCTGACCCCTTGGAATGTGCCGCGCTTTGCTGATACCAGCGGCGCATGAAATCCGGCCGCTTCTTCATCATGCGCCACGGCGAAACGGTGTACAACGCCTCCGCCCGGCTCCAGTCCAACCACATCCATACCCCGTTGACGCGGCAGGGCTTCGAACAGGCGCTGGCCATGGGCAAGGCACTGCGCGAGGAACTGGGCGCGCGGCCGCCGGTGGTGCTGCACATCTCGGAAACCGGGCGCGCGCTGCAGACCGCGGCGATCATCGCCGAGGCGCTGGAACTCGACTGGTTCGAGGCGCGCCGGTCGAACGCGCTCAAGGAAATCGACATGGGATCGTGGTGCGAACGCCGCTACGCCGATGTGGAAGCGGAGGAAGGGCCGGTGATCCTGGCCGATCACCTGCTGCGCCCCGCCCCCGATGGCGAGGACTATCCCGCCATAGCCAGCCGGCTCGAATGCTGGCTGGACGCCATCGAGTACGAAGGGCTCACCGACGGGCGCGATCACATCGTGGTCATGCACGGCATTTCCAGCCGCGTGCTGCGCGGGATGATGGCCGGCTATCCGGTCCACCCCGATCATGGCGTGCCGATCGCGCCGTCGCTGGTGCAGGGATCGGTGGCGCTGATCGAAGGTGGCCGGGAACGGGTTTTGTTCGGCGCCGAACGCGGAATCGAGCACGCCTGATGGGCGATGTCGTCAACCTGCGCCTTGCCCGCAAGGCCAAGGCCCGCGATGCGGCGCAGGGACAGGCGGCGTCCAACCGCGCGAAGTTCGGCCGGACCAAGGCGGAAAAGCAGCGCGATGCGCTGGAGACGGCGCGCGCGGAACGCCTGCTTGATGGAGCGCTGCGCGACACCGGGCGCGAGACGGACTGATGCGCACCACCCATGACGACGCGACGGTGCGGCTTTACCATCTGGATGGCGGCCCCGAAGGCGGCGCGGCGGAAACGCTGTTCTACGGCCCGCTGACCAAGGCGCTGGACATCGCCGCCGCGCAGTCCGAGGCGGTGCAGGACGGCCTGTTCCTGGCGACCGACAATGACGTGATCGCCTATCTCGACCTCATCGGGGAATAGCTCTTGCGCCGCCTTCTGCTCCCTGCCTGTCTGATCGGGGCCTGCCTGATCGGCCTGTTGCCCGCCGCGCCGGCCACGGCGCGCGACAGCCTGGGCATCTGGAACGACTGGGGCGCTTTCCGCGATGCCGCCGTGCCGCGCTGCTACGCCATCGCCATGGCGCAGCCCGTCACTGGCCGCCCGCGCGATTTCCAGCCCTTCTTTACCGTTGGCATCTGGCCCCGGCGCAACGCCCGCAACGAAATCCACATCCGCCTTTCGCGTCGGATCGGGCCAAGCGGCCGTGCGGTGCTGTCGCTGGGTGGCCAGTCGTTCGAACTGGCGACCGGGCAGGCCGATGCCTGGGCGCAGGACCCGCGCATGGATGCGGCCATCGTCGCCGCGTTGCGATCTGCGCGCGAAATGACAGTCTCTGCCCGCGGGCGCGATGGCCGGCTGTTTCGCGATACCTATCGCCTTCCCGGCGCGGCCAGCGCGATGGACGCTGCCGCGCTGGGATGTGCCGGGCGGTAGAACAATCCCGCACAATCGTTCGCGCATGGAAAAGCGGGCGTTCGCGCATGGAAAAGCGGGCCGGAGTTTCCCCCGGCCCGCCCTTCCCGCCCGCAAGCGGATCAGCCTGCTTCCGTCAGAAGCGCAGACCGTAGGTCACCGCGATCTGGTGACGGTCGGTATCCACGTTGAAGCGGCTGCTGTCCGGCGTCTGGCCGCCGAAATCGAACTCGCCCTTGCCGTAGTGCGAATAGCGGTATTCGATGCGGCCGAAGGTCTTCGGGCTGAACGCATATTCCAGACCGCCGCCGACGCGGTAGCCATCGAGGTCGATCCGCTGGTCCAGCGTGGTCGTGCCATCGCTGCCAAGCACGCCGTAACGGGCGTTGGTATAACCGCCCTTCACGTAGAGCAGTGTCTTGGGCGACATCGCATAACCGACCCGCGCGCCCACATAGACGTCACGACCAGCCGAAACCCGGCCCAGGTTGAACGTGTTGGGGCGCGCGCCCTGCGCGGTCCACTTTGCGGTGCTGTCGGTCAGTTCCGCATCGGCGCCGACCACAAGGTTGCTGCCCAGCGGCACGTCATAGCCGATCTCGCCGCCATAGAGCAGGCCATCGATCGACTGCTTGAAATTGCGGGTATTGTCGATGTCGACGCTGCTGCCCGACCGGCTCTTGTCGTAGCCCAGCGTCACGCCGACGCGCGGGCCCTTGAAGGTTTCCGAAGGGGCAGCCTCCTGCGCGGACGCGGGGGCTGCCAGCGCAAGCGCGGTGCCGGTGGCGAGGATGGCGCAGATAGTCTTCATTGTTCACTCCATTCGCTTGTTGTCTGTCGGTTTTGCGACCCGACAGGACTTCTCGAATGGATGAAGGCGCAGCTTGTTTCATGAACCTAACACAACGAAAATGCTGCGATATTTTTACAACACCCCGTGCGGTGAGGCTCCCTGTGCGCGGGACGGACGGGGGAACCCGTCAGCGCCCGTCATGTTCGCGCGCGTGCGAGCGGAGATTCCACCGTCGATGTTCGCGTTTCCCTCGGGACTGGCGATTTCGAGGAAAATCCGTATATGGCCAGCCATGACAGCCATTCCGATCATGCCGATCCCCGGACACGTCGATCCGGTTCCCGTTCCTCGCGACGTTACGCCACGCGCTGACGGGCGCGTCGATCTGATCGGTCTTCCCCGCCCGCGCATCGCCGAACTGTTCGCCGAAGCCGGGCTGGACGCCAAGGCGGCGAAGCTGCGCGCCAAGCAGGTTTTCCACTGGCTGTACCATCGCGGCGTCACCGATTTCGACGCGATGACCGACATCGCCAAGACCATGCGCCCGTGGCTGGCGGAACGCTTCGTCATCGGCCGGCCCGAGATCGTCACCGCCCAGGTTTCCAGCGACGGCACGCGCAAGTGGCTGCTCCAGACGGCAGACGGCCATGACTTCGAGATGGTGTTCATCCCCGATGCCGACCGGGGCACGCTGTGCGTCTCCAGCCAGGTGGGCTGCACGCTCAACTGCCGCTTCTGCCACACCGGCACGATGCGCCTGGTCCGCAACCTCACGCCCGGCGAGATCGTCGGCCAGGTCATGCTGGCGCGCGATGCGCTGGGCGAATGGCCCAAGGGGTCGATGGCAGGCCTCGAGGAAGACGAGGACGAGCGGACTTATACTTCCGACGGGCGCCTGCTCACCAACATCGTGATGATGGGCATGGGCGAACCGCTCTACAACTTCGACAACGTGCGCGATGCGCTGAAGCTGGTGATGGATGGCGATGGCCTGGCCCTGTCGAAGCGACGCATCACCCTGTCCACCAGCGGCGTGGTGCCGATGATGGAACGCTGCGGCGAGGAAATCGGCGTGAACCTGGCCGTCTCGCTCCACGCCGTGACCAAGGACGTGCGCGACGAGATCGTGCCGATCAACCGCAAGTTCGGTCTGGATCAGCTGTTGCAGGCCTGCTCCGATTACCCCGGCGCGTCCAACGCCCGGCGCATCACGTTCGAATACGTAATGCTGAAGGACAAGAACGACAGCGACGACGACGCCCGCGAACTCGTGCGCCTGATCCGGCAATACAAGCTGCCCGCCAAGGTCAACCTGATTCCGTTCAATCCCTGGCCCGGCGCGCCCTATGAATGCTCGACGCCGGAGCGGATCAAGCGCTTTGCCGAGATCGTGTTCGAAGCCGGCATCAGCGCCCCGGTGCGCACACCGCGTGGCCGCGACATCGATGCGGCCTGCGGCCAGCTCAAGACCGCCGCGCAGAAGATGAGCCGCGCGGAACTCGACCGGCTGGCGGACGAAAAGCAGGCGGCGCTCGGCTGAAGGAACAGGCAGGTTCAGCCGATCCGGTCTATCTATCGGGTTTGCGGCGCAATTTCCTGTCCCCAATCCGCCTAACCATCGTTAGGCTGCGTCCTCGAACACCGAAATGAGGTCGCCCGCGATGTCGATGCTGCTGCTGGACCGCGTGCTCAGGCGGATCATCCGCCGGGGTACGCTCACCCTGACCGAACACTCCGGCAAGGTCCGCACCTATGGCACGGCGGAACCTGGCTGGCCGGATCTCGGTCTGCGCCTGCTGGACGCGGGCGTGCCCGGCTATATCGCGCGGCACCCCACGCTGGGCCTTGCCGAAACCTTCATGGACGGCCGCATCGCCATCGAGGGCGGCGACATCCTGGACTTCATCACGTTCGCGCGGCGCAACAATCCTTGGGAGCGCTCGGGCGATTTCGAGGCCAAGGGGCTGGGCGGCCGGATCGTCGAACGGATCGTCAGCCGGATCGACCAGATCAACCAGCGCACCGCCTCGCGCCGCAACGTGGCGCATCACTATGACCTGGGCGATCCGCTCTATGACCTGTTCCTCGATGCCAGCCGGCAGTATTCCTGCGCCTACTGGGCGGACGGCGTCACCACGCTGGAGCAGGCGCAGATCGCCAAGATGGACCACATCGCCGCCAAGCTGGCGCTGAAGCCGGGGATGCGCGTGCTCGACATCGGCTGCGGCTGGGGCGGCCTGGCGCTCCACCTGCACCGGGTGGCGGGCGTGGACGTCCACGGCGTGACGCTGAGCAAGGAACAGATCGCCTATGCCAAGGCCTGGGCGGAACGCGAGGGCGTGGCGGACAAGGTGACCTTCGGCCTCACCGATTATCGCGACGTCACCGGGCGGTTCGACCGGATCGTCTCGGTCGGCATGTTCGAGCATGTCGGCGCGGCCAACTTCCCCGCCTTCTTCCGCAAGTGCCACGATCTTCTGACGGACGACGGCGTGATGCTGCTCCACACCATCGGCCGGTCCGATCCGCCGGGCGGCACCGATGCCTTCACCCGGAAATACATCTTCCCCGGTGGCTATATCCCGGCGATGAGCGAGACGCTGGCGGCGATCGAGCCACACAAGCTGATGCTGGGCGATATCGAGATCCTACGCCGGCACTACGGCCTGACCATCCGCGAATGGTACAAGCGGTGCGCCGCCAACCAGGCACGGATCGAGGAGCTCTACGACGAGCGGTTCTACCGCATGTGGATGTTCTATCTGGCCGGCGCCGCGACCGCGTTCGAATACGGCGGGCTGGTCAACTTCCAGTTCCAGATCGTGCGCAACCGCGATGCCGTGCCGCTGACGCGCGATTACATCGGCAGGGCCGAAGCGGAGATGCGTGCCGCACGCGGCAGCACCTCCGCCCCCGATCCCTGTGCTGCGTCAGCGCTTCACTTGCCGGAAAGTTCCCTGACCAGCGCCGAAGCGGGGTAAATCCTTTCCAGCGCCTGCTGCACCGCCGCCGTGCTGACCACCACGGTGCGGTTCACATCGGGCTGATAACCATAGTTGCCGCCGAGCGAATGGATGTTGCCATCGAATGCGGCGCCGATCACCGCGCCGTCCTTGTCCACCACGGGCGAACCGGAATTGCCGCCGATGATGTCGTTGGTCGTCACGAAGTCATAGGGCGTGGACTTGTCGATCTTTGCCTCGTTGGCAACGAAAGCCTTGGCCAGCACGAACGGATCGGCCCCCGTGGCGCGCGCGAACGCGCCGCCCATGGTGGTTACCGGGGCCACGTCCTGCCCGCGCTCCTTCCAGCCCGCGACCTTGCCGTAGCTGATGCGCAGCGTGAACGTGGCATCGGGATAGACGCTGTCACCATAGGCAGCGAAACGCGCATCGGCGAGCTTTGCGCCGGCGGCGGCCAACGGTCCCTGATAGCGTTCGTCGACCTGCTTCTGGAGTTCGCGATCGCGCGCGTCGAGCTGGCGGGCATAGGCGATCAGCGGATCGGTGGACGCATCGATCGCCGCCTTGCCGCCCTGCCACAGCGCCTTGCGCACCGCCGGATCGGCCAGCGTGGTGCCGCCCACGAGCCGCGCCGCCAGCCCTTCGGGCGATTCCCGGCCGAGCATCAGCCTGGTCTGCGCATCGTCCGCGCCCAGCGCCTCGCGCGCCTTGGACAGGCTCCATTCCAGCTTGAGCTGCTCCAGCCACGGATAGATCGGCCGTTCGTCCAGCACTTCCTTTTCCAGCAGGGGCAGCTGCGAATCGGTGAAGCCGGGCAGCCGCTCGGCATTGGGCTTGGCCCGTTCGTCCGCGGCACGCACCAGCGACTGCGCATAATCGTAAAGGTCGCTCATCGGGTGGATGAAGCGATAGGGCAGGTAGAGATCGCGATAGGCGCCGACGGCCTTGGCGACATCGCCCCACGGATTGCCGATCGCCGCGTTGCCAGCGGCCTTCGCCTTGAGCGCGGCTTCGTTATCGGCCAGCACCTTGACGAACGCAGGATCGTTCAGCGCCTGCTCACGGCCGATGAACACCTTGAGGGTGTTCTCGATGCCGAACAGGGTATCGCCGCCTTCACGCTTGCGTTCGGCGCTCTGCTCCATCGCCGAAAGCAGGCGTCCGCGCAGTTCGGACAGGACGCGGTTGTTCAGCGGCAGCGAAACCGCGCGCTGGAAAGCCAGCTGGTCGGACGTGAACAGGCGCTGCGTGGAACCCGGATTGCCGACCACGAAGGTCGCCTCGCCCGGCTGCGGCGCGCGCGGGCTCCACTTGAGGAACGCCGCCACCTTTACCGGCTTGCCGTTCTCGTAGGCCCGCAGGAACGAGGCATCGAGCGCATAGCGCGGATAGTTGAAGTTGTCCGGATCGCCGCCGAAGAACGCGGCCTGGAACTCGGGCGCCCAGACCAGGCGCACGTCGGAATACTTGCGATAGGTGTAGAGCTTGTACTGACCGCCGCCGAACAGCGTGACGACCTGGCAGCGCGTGGTCGCCGTATCCTTGCAACCCGCCTTCTCGATCTCGGCGATCTTGGCGTCGCGCGCCTTGACCAGCGCCTCGCCCGCCAGCGCGCCGATCGCGCCTTTCACGTCCGCCGTCACATCGGTGATCGCGGTAACGACCTCGGCCTGCTGGCCGGGGCACTTGCGCTCCTCCTCGCGCCGGGCGGCGATGAAGCCGTTGGCGACGAGATCGGCCTGCTGCGTCGAAAGGTTCTGCGCGCATTCGACCACGCAGTGATGGTTGGTGAGGATCAGGCCATCGGGCGAAACGAAGCTGGCCGAACAGCCGCCGGTCAACCGCACGGCGGAGGCACGCACGCGATCGAGCCATTTCTGATCGGGCGCCCAGCCGTAATCCTTCTTCATCGTCGCGGCGGGAAAGGCATCGAACGTCCACATGCCTTCATCGGCCTGGGCCGGGGCGGCGAGCAGGAACGGCGCGGCAAGGGTCGCGGAAGCCAGGAGAATACGGCGCATGAACAGGGGTGTCCTTGTTGGGGTTGGCAGCGAAGTTGACGAAGTTGACACGGTCCTGAGAAACATCGTCAATCACCGTTCAGCCGGCATCGCGGGCGCACAAATACGCTCCCGCGCAGACGGAAAAGCGGTTCCGGCTGAAATCATGCGCGGAGGGTTGCCACGGCGGGCGGGGGTAGGAAAGGGAAATGTTGGAGTGTGGGCCAGATCGCTCATGCTCGCATCTTTCGAAAAGCTCAGGATGAGTGGGTGTGGCAGTGGGATCGTTCTTGCGGTCGGCGCCGGCTTCCAACCAAATCCGCTCATCCTGAGCCTGTCGAAGGATGCGCGCGGTGACCGCCCCGCCCAACCCACACCATCGCCCGCCACATGGTTCGATTCCCCCTTGCCTCGCCTCCGCTTTGCCATAGTCTCCCATGTCGATGTGGCTGCTTGACCAGATGCTTCGCCGGCTGATCCGCAAGGGTCGGCTCATCGTCATCGATCACGATGGCAAGGAATACGCCTATGGGCAGGGCACGGACGCGCCCTTGCGCATCCGGCTGACCGACAAGGGCGCCTCGACGCACATCGCGCGCTATCCGCGCGTGGGCGCCGGCGAGGCCTATATGGACGGGCGGATGGTGATCGAACCGCCGCACGACATCCGCGATCTGGTGCTGTTCGTGGCGCTTAATGCCGAAGGCGATCACGAGCGCGCGCTGGGCGCCAAGGGGCCGCTGCGCAAGCTGCTGGACCGGGTCGCCGCCACGGTCGACAGCTTCAACGACCGGCGCTCGGCCCGCAAGAACGCCGAATATACCTACAACCTCACCCGCCGGCTCTACGAGCTGTTCCTCGATGAGGACCGGCAATACACCATGGCCTATTACCGCGATCCGGCGATCAGCCTGGAACAGGCGCAGCTCGACAAGAAGGCGCACATCGCGGCCAAGCTCAATCTCGACCGCGCCACCTCTTCGGGCAAGCGCGTGCTCGATATCGGCTGCGGCTGGGGGGGCCTGGCGCTCTATCTGCACCGGCATTACGACGTGGACGTGCTGGGCGTGGCGCTCGCGCCCGACCAGATCGAGTTCTGCCGCGAACGCGCGGCCGAGCTGGGCGTGGCCGACCGCGTGAAGTTCGAGCTGATGGACTATCGCGACGTGCAGGGCGAATTCGACCGGATCACCTCGGTCGGTCTGCTGGAGCATGTGGGCACGCCGCAGTATCCGGCGTTCTTCGAGCATACCCACCGCCTGCTCAAGCCTGATGGCGTGATGTTCTCGCATTGCTGCGGCCGCGCCGGCCCTCCCGGCAAGACAGACGCCTGGACGCGCAAGTACATCTTCCCCGGCGGCTACATCCCCGCGCTGTCCGAACTGGTGAGCGAGAGCGAGAAGGCCGGCTGGCAGGTGACCGACGTGGAAGCCATGCGCTTCCATTACGCGCACACGCTGGAGGAATGGTACAACCGCACGCGGCTGCACCGCGACGAGATCGTGGCGCTCTATGACGAGCGGTTCTACCGCATGTGGGAATTCTACCTGGCCGGGGCGGAGCAGGCGTTCCGCTATGGCGGGCTGGTCAACTGGCAGCTCCAGTACGTGAAGCGGCGCGACGCGATCCCGATGATCCGCGACCGGATGGTGGAGGAAAGCGCCCGCCTGCGCGCCAACGATACAGCGCCGGCCTGGCATCTCGATCCCGCGCTGAAGCAGGCGGCGGAATAGCCAGCCCGCGCGGCAACGATACCAAAAGGGGAAAACCCCGGGTAAGTGGAGAGGAACGATCATGATCAAGAGACTGGCTGCCGAGGGATTCGGCACGTTCTGGCTTGTGTTCGGCGGGTGCGGATCGGCCGTGCTGGCCGCCGCCTTCCCCCAACTCGGCATCGGGTTCGCCGGCGTGGCGCTGGCGTTCGGGCTGACGGTGCTGACCATGGCCTATGCGGTGGGCGGCATCTCGGGCGGGCATTTCAACCCGGCCGTGTCGCTGGGCCTCGCCGTCGCCGGGCGTTTCGGCTGGAAAGACCTGATCCCCTACTGGATCGCGCAAGTGCTGGGCGCGGTGATCGCCGCGGCGGCGCTCTATGCCATCGCCAGCGGCAAGCCCGGCTTCGAAGCGGGCGGCTTCGCCTCGAACGGCTATGGCGCGCTCTCGCCCGGCGGCTATTCGCTGCACGCGGCGCTGCTGATCGAAACGATACTGACCGCCGGCTTCCTGATCGTGATCCTGGGATCGACGTCCTCCGCCGTTCCGGCCGGGTTCGCGCCGATCGCCATCGGCCTCGCGCTCACGCTGATCCACCTGATCTCGATCCCGGTGACCAACACCTCGGTCAACCCGGCGCGTTCGACCGGCGTGGCCTTCGTCGCCACCACCGACGCCCTCCACCAGCTCTGGCTGTTCTGGGTGGCGCCGCTGGCGGGCGCGGCGATCGGTGGGCTGATCTGGAAGACGCTGCTGACCAACTCGGACTGACGGCGCCCTTCAACCACCGCTTTCCTGCGCGGCCGGTCCGGATGGGCCGGCCGCTTGCGATACGGCCCCCGTCCTGTTACGCGCCGCGCGCTTATCTCACGGGGAATCGCCGATCATGTCCGATATCAAGCGCGTCGTCCTTGCCTATTCCGGCGGCCTTGACACCTCCGTCATCCTCAAGTGGCTGCAGGTGACCTACAATTGCGAGGTGGTGACCTTCACCGCCGATCTCGGACAGGGCGAGGAACTCGGGCCGGCGCGCGCCAAGGCCGAACTGATGGGCGTGAAGGCCGAGCACATCTACATCGACGACCTGCGCGAGGAATTCGTGCGCGATTTCGTGTTCCCGATGATGCGCGCCAACGCCCGCTACGAAGGCGATTACCTGCTCGGCACCTCGATCGCGCGGCCGCTGATTTCCAAGCGCCTGATCGAGATCGCCAAGGAAACCGGCGCCGACGCGGTCGCCCACGGCGCCACCGGCAAGGGCAACGACCAGGTCCGCTTCGAGCTTTCGGCCTATGCGCTCGATCCCTCGATCAAGGTCATCGCCCCCTGGCGCGAATGGGACCTCACCAGCCGCACCGCGCTGATCGCCTGGGCGGAAAAGCACCAGATCCCCGTGCCCAAGGACAAGCGCGGCGAAAGCCCGTTCTCCACCGACGCCAACCTTCTGCACACCTCGTCCGAAGGCAAGGTGCTGGAGAACCCGTGGGACGAGACGCCGGACTACGTCTATTCGCGTACGGTCAACCCGGAAGACGCGCCCGACCAGCCGGAATACATCACCATCGATTTCGAGAAGGGTGATGGCGTAGCGCTCAATGGCGAGGCAATGAGCCCGGCCACGCTGCTGACCGCGCTCAACGAACTCGGCCGCAAGCACGGCATCGGCCGGCTCGACCTCGTCGAGAACCGCTTCGTCGGCATGAAGAGCCGCGGCATGTACGAAACGCCGGGCGGCACGATCTACGCCGTCGCGCACCGGGGCATCGAATCGATCACGCTCGACCGCGGGGCCGCGCACCTCAAGGACGAGCTGATGCCCAAGTATGCGGAGCTGATCTACAACGGCTTCTGGTTCGCGCCCGAGCGCGAGATGCTGCAGGCCGCGATCGATCATTCGCAAGCGCGCGTAAACGGCACCGTGCGGCTCAAGCTCTACAAGGGTCTTGCCTCGGTGGTCGGCCGCAAGTCGCCCGACAGCCTCTATTCGGAACGGCACGTGACGTTCGAGGACGATGCCGGCGCCTATGACCAGAAGGACGCGGCCGGCTTCATCAAGCTCAACGCGCTGCGCCTGCGTCTGCTGGCCCAGCGGGATCGCTAAGCGGTCGGGAACCAGTCAGCACCCGAATCAGAAAACGAAAACCGGCCTCTCTGACGGGGCTGGTTCAAGTTGTCCACCGCAAAACCGATCGCCTGTGGATAACTTCCGGGGTTTCCGCTTGCGCGACTCAGACCGCAGGCGCAGCATTGGCTTGTCGAAAGGGAAAGCGACCCGAAATCTGAAGCGCAAGCCGATGAATTCAGGAGTTTTTCTCCAGAGACCCGATCTGGAAAGTACGCGTTTCAATCGGCCGCAGGGTATCATCCGTGCCCGGCGAAGCGGGGAAGTGTGACCGGACAAATCGGTAAGGCGAGTGCAACGGTGACGCCAGCAGGGCGTATCGCGCGGCAAGGGCTCTGCCTCCACCCGGCGCGAAAGGTCCGGCCACGGCGAAAGCGGAACGCAGCGCCAATCCTTCAGACCCGCGGGGGTCCGTCCGACGGCGCGCCTTTCTCGGCTCGACCCGAGGGAGCGGTGCCCGGACACGAAGGAAAAACGCCCGCCCATGGCCGCGAGGCCGGCTGCGGGAACCAACGCCGCACCTGCCCCGCCGGCAGGATCCGGCCCGGATGCAGGAAGCGTCAGTTGCCGAAGGTATGCGCAAGCATCGCCCAGGCAACGGCCTAGGGGCTTCGCGCCCCGGATGGCACGCTTTCGGACAGAAGGCCGGTCTGGCGAAGGAACCCGCCTGAGGGCGGCGGCAGTGGAGGCCGGCAGCGATGCCGGCCTCCATTTGCGTCAGGGCGATTGTATCGCTGCGAACGAGACGCTTGGATTGCCCACCCCGCTGCGACTAACGCCGCCTGCGGCGACGCAAGTCTCGCTCCCCTCCCGCTTGCGGGAGGGGCTGGGGGTGGGAAGCGCCTTGCTCCCTGCCTCGCGAAGATCACGGCTTGGCGAGCTGTCCCCGCACCGCGCCCTTGGGGAAATCGTCGGTATGGATGTTCACATAGAACCCCGCCGGGTCGGCGAGGATCTTCTTGATCTGGTCCGGCTCCATGGCGATGCAGGCATCGCTGGTCGGCCCGGTGACTTCCAGCGTGGCCAGCGGCGGCCCATCGACGCCGGCCGCGCCGGTGTGCACGTGGGCCATGGTCGGCTTGGCGATCTTCGCGCCAGACAGCGTGTAGCAGAAATCGCCGCTGTCGGGATCGAGTTCGGCGCGGAACGAACCCGTGCCGTCAGGATCGCCGCCCGCCGGCTCGTTGGCGCCGGCCAGCGTCGCGGTCAGGATCGTGGTCGCGGCGAATGCGGGGGTAACGGCAAGCGACAGCGCCAGAGCGGGCGCCAGCAGGATAGCCTTGTTCATTGCAACGTCTCTCCATCGACCGGAGATACGGACTCGCCCCCGGCCCGTCGCTACCGATACACCTCTCGCACACTGCAAGGAACCATGGGCTTGCCTGATCCACACCGCCGATCCATGAGCGGCACATGACGTCCCCCAACCCC
This sequence comes from Novosphingobium sp. MD-1, assembly GCF_001014975.1. Lineage (GTDB taxonomy): Bacteria > Pseudomonadota > Alphaproteobacteria > Sphingomonadales > Sphingomonadaceae > Novosphingobium. Next base: position 32,860 of record NZ_BBXA01000032.1, read on the forward strand.
TTGCCCAACGCCTTGCCCAACGCCTTGCAGAGCATCGAGATTCTGGTCACCGCCCCGATCCGCTCGGGCGTTACCGAGGCGCTGGAAACAACCTTTACCGCGCACCGGCTGTGGGAGCAGGACGATCCGGACGCCTTTTTCGCCGCACACGGCGCGCGGATCCGGGGAATCGCCACGACCACACTGTTCGGCAAGGTCCGCGCCGACCTGATAGAACGCCTGCCCGCGCTGGAGATCATCGCCAGCTTCGGCGTGGGCTACGACAACGTGGACGTCGCCGCCGCCGTGCAAGCCGGCGCGATCGTGACCAACACCCCCGGCGTGCTGGTGGACGAGACGGCGGACCTCGCCCTGGGCCTGCTGCTGGCGACGATCCGGCAGATCCCGCAAGCCGAACGGCATTTGCGCGCCGGGCTGTGGCCGCAGGAGCGCTTCCGCCTGTCCCCCTCGCTGCGCGGCCGGCGCGTGGGCATCCTCGGGCTCGGCGCCATCGGCAAGGCGATCGCGCGGCGGCTGGAAGGGTTCGGGGTGGAAATCGCCTACCACGGACGGACCCGGCAGCTAGGCGTGGATTACCCGTGGTATCCCGATGCCCGTGCGCTGGCGCAGGCGTGCGACGTGCTGATCGTCGCCGCGCCGGGAACGGCCGAGACCGACAAGATGGTCGATGCCGCGGTGCTCGCGGCACTCGGCCCGGACGGCATCCTCGTCAATATCGGGCGTGGCTCGATCGTGGACGAGGACGCGCTGGTAGCGGCGCTGGCGAATGGCACCATCCTCGCCGCCGGGCTCGACGTCTACGCGCACGAACCGCAGGTGCCCGAAGGCCTGCTTGCCCATCCCCGGTCGGTGCTGCTGCCACATGTCGGCTCGGGTTCAGAACGGACGCGCGCGGCGATGGGCGCGTTGCAGGTGGAAAACCTCGTCCGCTGGTTCACCGACCGCGCGCCGGTAACCCCGGTGCCCGAAACGGCACACCTCGTGCCGCGTTAAGGGTTCGGCTTACCCCTTCTGGCTGCGGCCGCGTTCGATCACCGCACGGCGGCGCGCCTCGACGTCACCGGCGCTGACCTGACTGTTGGCCGCCACGGACACGCGATGTTCCAGCGCGATCGCCTCGCCGAACGGCAGCGCATAGCCATCGTCGATCAGCTTCTTGTAGGCAGTGACCATCGCCGGATCAGCCCCGGCGATGTCGTGCGCCAGCCGCTTCGCCGTGGCGAGCAAGTCCGCCGGCGGGACCACGCGGTTGACCAGCCCCCAATCGGCGGCAGTGCGCGCATCGATGAAATTGCCCGACAGCGAAAGCTCCTTGGCACGGGCGATGCCGATCAGGCGCGAGAGTTTCTGCGAAAGGCCCCAGCCCGGCATGATGCCCACGCGCGCATGGGTATCGGCGAAGCGCGCGTTTTCGGACGCGATCAGGATGTCGCAGGCAATCGCCAGTTCGAACCCGCCGGTGATGGCGACGCCGTTGATCGCGCCGATCACCGGCTTGCGGCACTGCTCGATCGCCCGCACCGGATTCTCCTCCGCTGCCTCGGCGTTGGCCGCGCCCAGGTTGGACGTGTCCGCGCCCAGTTCCTTGAGGTCCAGCCCGGCGGTGAAGGCGCGCTCCCCTGCTCCGGTCAGAACCACCGCGCGGATGCCGTCGTCGCCGTCCAGTTCCTGCATGGCGCGGGCAAGGCTGGCCCGCATGGCGCGCGACAGCGCGTTCATCGCCTCCGGCCGGTTGAGCGTGACGATGGCAACCGCTCCTTCGCGATCGACGGTAACGGGCATCAGACATCCTCCCGGAGTTGTTTCGTGCTATTATGGCCCCTTCGGCGACGCGCGATCAAGCCGGCGAACGGGCTGAAGTCCCTTGCGTTCCGCCCGGAATCCGCTAAGGGCCGCAGCTTCCCGTGGCTTACGGGATTCGAAGAAAGCCGGAGGGGCCCCGCAATCCCGCGGATCAGCCAGCGATCGGTTAGAAGATGAAAGGACGCGAAGCATGCCGCTTTACGAGCATGTCTTTCTGGCGCGCCAGGATCTGAGCCAGGCTCAGGTCGATGCGCTTGCCGCCACCGCCACCGAAATCGTCGAGAGCAACAACGGCAAGGTCACCAAGACCGAGACCTGGGGCCTCCGTTCGCTGGCCTACAAGATCCAGAAGAACCGCAAGGCGCACTTCGTGATGCTCAACATCGACGCCCCCGCCGGCGTGGTGGCCGAGCTGGAGCGCCAGACGCAGATCAACGAAGACGTCATCCGCTACATGACGATCCGCGTGGACGAGCACGAAGGCGGCCCGTCGGTGATGATGCGCAAGAACGAACGCGACCGTAGCCGTCGCCGCGAACGCGAAGGGGAATAAGAGATGGCTCGTCCGTTTTTCCGCCGCCGCAAGAGCTGCCCGTTCTCGGGCAAGAACGCGCCGAAGATCGACTACAAGGACGTGCGCCTGCTGCAGGGCTTCATGTCCGAACGTGGCAAGATCGTCCCCAGCCGCATCACCGCGGTTTCGGCCAAGAAGCAGCGCGAGCTGAGCCAGGCGATCAAGCGCGCCCGGCACATCGGCCTGCTGCCCTACATCGTCAAGTAAGGAGCGCTACCCATGCAGATCATCCTGCTCGAGCGCATCGAGAAGCTGGGCACCATCGGCGACGAAGTGACCGTCAAGGACGGCTACGCGCGCAACTACCTGCTGCCCAACAAGAAGGCGCTGCGCGCCAACGAAGCCAACCGCAAGGTCTTCGAAGCCAACCGCGCCCGCATCGAGGCCGATAACGCGGCCCGCCGCGAAGAAGCTGGCAAGGAAGCCGGTTCGGTCGAAGGCAAGGAAGTCGTGCTCATCCGCGCGTCGTCGAACGCCGGCCATCTCTATGGTTCGGTTTCGGTCCGCGATATCGTGGAAGCCCTGGTCGATCAGGGTGCCAAGGTGTCGAAGGCGATGATCGTTCTCGAACGCCCGATCAAGACCATCGGCGTGTTCCCGGTCCGCGTTGCGCTGCACCCGGAAGTTTCGGTTCAGGTCAAGGTGAACGTCGCCCGTTCGCCGGACGAAGCCGAACTCCAGTCGCAGGGCGTCAACGTGATCGACGCGATGTTCGACAACGAAGCCGGCGGCTTCACCGAGGAAGTCGATCCGAACCTCGAACCCGGCGAAATCCCGGCGGAACTGCTGGAAGAACGCGCCGCGGAAGCCTGATCGCTTCGCGACAAGCAAACGGAAAAGGGGCGCCCCACGGGTGCCCCTTTTTTGTTGTGTCAGAACCCCGCCGCCGAAAGCTGGCCGCGCAGGTTGCGCAGGATCGGTTCGGGAACGGGCGGCAGCGGGCGCGCGGGCTGGCCCCGGCGCAGGCGCGCGCGGTCATCCTCCGAAGGTTCCACCCGGCGCACGCGCACCGCTACCTGGCCCTGCGCGCGCACGCCCAGTTGTTCCGCCGCGCCGCGCGACAAATCGATGATCCGCGCGCGGCCGGCGAACGGTCCGCGATCGTTGACCCGCACGATGATCCGGCGGCCGCTATCAAGCGCGGTAACTTCCACGTAGCTCGGCAGCGGCAGCGTGGTATGCGCGGCGGTGACCCAGCCGGGAATGAACGCCTCCCCGTTGGCGGTGCGGTTGCCCGATTCATGGCCATACCAACTGGCGTAGCCGAGCATATCATAGGTGGGGCTGGCGGCGGGCACGTAAGTCTGCCCACGCACGGTATAGGCCGGGCCGATCCGCACCGGCGTATCGCTGACCGGGCGGAAACCGCCGCCACCGCCACCTGCGCAGCCGGACAGCGCCAGCAAAAGCGCCATCCCCGCACCGATATTCGCCAGCAACCGCATCGCGCCTCCTTATCCTCCCGGCGCCGCTCCGGCCATAGCGGTCCTCTCCGCCGTGGCGGCATAAGCCGTCTTTGCAGCGTCACCGATTGCGCGCTACATACTGCCGATGGATACACCTGAAACGATCATCACCGAGCTTTCCCGCATTTTCGACGCCGCCGTGGCCTGCCTGCGGGCGGATATCGCCGCTTTCGCCACGCAAGGCACCCCGCCCCCGCCCGAACGGCGCCACGATGGCAGCTACTGCTATCCCGAACTGCGCATCCACTTCGATGGGCAGACATTGGGCGACCATTCGACACGCTCGTTCGGCCGGCTGATAGAGCGCGGCACCTATGCCTGCACCGTCACGCGCCCGGCCCTGTTCGAGGACTACCTGGCGGAGCAGCTCGCGCTGATCCTGTCCGACTACGAAGTGCGGATCGAAGTCTGCCCGTCCCGGCAGGAAATCCCGTTTCCCTACGTGCTGGACGGCAGCGACGGCGCTCAGATGAGCGGGGTGACGCCGCAGGATCTGGCGCAGCACTTCCCCACCACCGAACTGGCCCGCATCGGCGACGAGATTGCCGACGGGCTGGACGTGCCCGAATACGAAGGACTGCTGCCGCTGTCCTTGTTCGATGGCCTGCGCACCGATTTCAGCCTGGCAAGGCTGGCGCATTACACCGGCACGCGGCCCGACGATTTTCAGCGCTACGTGCTGTTCACCAACTACCACCGCTATGTGGATGAATTCGTGGACTGGGCGGCGCAACAGGTGGGCGATGGCCATCACATCGCGCTGTCGGGCGCGGGCGGGCTGTACCTTGATGCGCCGGTCGACAACGCCCGTGCGCGCCTGTCCGACACCGCCTGGCGGCGGCACCAGATGCCGGCCTACCACCTGATCGCTCCCGATCGTTCAGGCATCACGCTCGTCAACATCGGCGTCGGCCCGTCCAACGCCAAGACGATCTGCGATCACCTGGCCGTGCTGCGCTCCGAAGCCTGGCTGATGATCGGCCATTGCGGCGGGCTGCGCCCCACCCAGAAGATCGGCGATTACGTGCTCGCCCACGCCTATCTGCGCGATGATCACGTGCTTGATCCCGTGTTGCCGCCGGAAATCCCGATTCCCGCCATCGCCGAGATTCAGCGAGCGCTGGCGCAGGCGGCGGAGATGGTCAGTGGCACCGGCGGCGCGGACCTCAAGAAGCGTATGCGCACGGGCACGATCGTCACGACCGACGATCGCAACTGGGAGTTGCGCTACACCCAGTCCGCACGGCGGTTCAGCCTGTCGCGCGCGGTCGGCATCGACATGGAAAGCGCCACGATCGCGGCGCAGGGCTATCGCTTCCGCGTGCCCTACGGAACGCTGTTGTGCGTCTCCGACAAGCCGCTGCACGGCGAGATCAAGATGCCGGGGCAGGCCAACCGGTTCTACGAGGAAGCCATCGCCGCGCACCTGGCCATCGGCACCACCACCTGCGCGCTGCTGCGTGCCGAAGGCCCGCGCCTGCACAGCCGCAAACTGCGCGCGTTTAACGAGCCTCCGTTCCGGTAAACCGCTCGCTCCGATTGTGACAGTGCCGCCGGATGCGATTCGCGTGGCGGCACCTGTCACAATCGGCGTTCCGATTGAAAAAGGTGGATGGCGCGGTCAGCTTTCGCCGCACCGCCAAAGCCGCACAAATTACTGATTTTTTTGTACTATATTCGGCAGCACCTCGCCAGCGCAGCGCGGGTTGCAAACATGGCACTTTCACGCCCCCCAAATTTGTACGCGACGTTTACGATTTGGAACCATCCTGAATGTTACGCGAACCGAAGCGGACGAACCTGCGTCCGTATCGCACGGAGCAGTTTGGGTCAGGCTTTGAATATGAAGGTCGGTTGCCAATGGCGCTAAAGCAGATTGAGAAGGATCAGGTCCGCGCCGGCATGTGGATTCATGCCATCAAGGGCGTGTGGTTCTTCCACCCGTTCTGGCGTGGTAAGTTCCTTCTGGAGCATAGCGACGATGTGGACGCGCTGCGCTCTGCGCGGATTTCCGGCGTGATCATCGATACCGACAAGGGTCTCGACATCAAGGTCGACCCTCCCAAGGCCGCGAACCAGCCCGCTCCTCCGCCCGCCGCCGCACCCGCGCCCCAGCCTGCGCCGCCCCGCGCGACCTCGCGCAAAAGCGCCAAGCCACGGCTCGCTCCGATCGCACCGGCAGCGCGCCAGAAGCCCGCCGCGCCCGAAACTTGCTCCATGGCAGCCGAACTCGGCCGCGCGCGCAAGACCGTGAACCTTGCGCGTCGCCTGATGTCCCAGCTTCTGAAGCAGGTTCGCTCGGGCGATACCATCGATGCCGAAAAGCTCGGACCGCTGGTGGACGAAATCGCGGATTCGCTGTCGCGCAACAATTCCACGCTCACGTCGGTGCTGCGACTGAAGCGCAAGGACGAATACACCTACATGCATTCGGTGACCGTCTCGGCGCTGATGATCAACCTTGCCCGCGAACTGGATTTCTCCGAGGAAAAGGTGCGTGAGGCCGGCATGGCCGGCTTGCTGCACGATATCGGCAAGATGGCGATCGATGATTCGATCCTGAACAAGGCCGGACGCCTGACCGACGCCGAGTTCGCCTCGATGCGGGAGCATCCCGAACGCGGGCATTCCGTACTGCGCAAGGACGATACGCTGTCGGCGCTGGTCATGGACGTGGCGCTGCATCATCACGAAAAGGTCGATGGCACCGGGTATCCCCACCGGCTGAGCGGCGACGAGATCACGCTGCTCTCGCGCATGGGCGCGGTGTGCGATGTCTATGACGCCGTCACGTCGGACCGCCCCTACAAGGCTCCTTGGACACCGGCCGAAGCGATCCACGAGATGCTGAGCTGGAACGGCCATTTCGACGAATATGTGCTGGCCGCGTTCGTGCGCTCGGTCGGCGTCTATCCGGTCGGCTCACTGGTGCGGATTCCCGGCGACCGGCTTGCGATCGTGATCGAAACGCACCGCAAGCACCCGGAACGCCCCACGGTGCGCGCTTTCGCCAGCACCACGCCCGGCATGACAATCGAGCCGGAAGACATCAACCTGGCCGAAACGCAGGACGACATTCTGAGCTTCGAACGGCCGGCCGACTGGGACCTTCACGATTGGGAAGAACGCTGGCCCGAACTTGCCGGCGCTTCGCTCAAGAACGTCAAGGGCGAGAGCCGGAAGCGATAAGGCGGCCCGCTGGCCGCTTCGCATCCGCGCCGGTATCCTCGTTGAACGCCAGCGCGCCCACGTTATCCAGGGCGAAGCTGAAGTTTTCGACCACCTTGCGGAACACCGACGAATCAAGGCCGCCTCCGGTCACCACATCCCAAGACAGCACGACCGACTTGTCGGTGCCAATGGTCAGGGCGCCGAACCGATAGTCGCGCGCGAAGGCCGCCGCTTCCTGCGGCCCGAAGGGCTTGTCGGGCGTGAAACTGGCGCTGAACTGCAACGACTGGCAATTGTCGTGCATCTTCGCGTCGCAATCATAGAACAGCACGAACGTCTGCCATTTGCCGATGCGCGCGTTGATCAGCGGTTCGCCGGCGTCATCGGCGGTCAGATCGGCGCCATAGCCCAGCGAGCGCAGCGCCGCGACCACGCCGTCCGGGCTGGTCGCCGAAACCTGCCGCGCAAGCGCGACGGGTTCGGTATCGAGATTCATGCTGGCATGGGCGGGCACCGAGGCCGCAAAGGCACTTCCCAAAGCCAGAAACGCGGCAATCCGGCGCGATTTCATGATGGCATCCTCTGATTTTTATATGATTTGAGAGGATGGTGACTGAAACCGCGCCTGACGGCAAGACCTTATCGGGGAACAGGCCCTACCAGCCGCAGTCCTTGCCGCGGTTCTGCTGCTCCAGCCAGCGCGAAAGCGGCGCGAAATAGCGCACCATCGAGGCGCCGCTCATCTCGCGGCTGCCGGTGAAGGCTTCCAGCGCATCGGGCCAGGGCTTGGATGCGCCCATCGTGAGCATCGCATTGAGCTTCTGGCCCACCGCCTTGTTGCCATAGAAGCTGCACCGGTGCAGCGGCCCCTTCCAGCCGGCCTGCTTGCACGCCGCCTCGAAGAACTGGAACTGCAACACCCGCGCCAGGAAATAGCGCGTATAGGGCACCACGGCGGGGATGTGATACTTCGCGCCCGGATCGAAGGCATCGGCGCTGCGCGGCGCGGGCGGCACGATGCCCTGATACTTCAGGCGCATGTCGTTCCAGGCCGTTTCATACTGCGCGGGCTTGATCGTGCCGTTGAACACGTTCCAGCGCCAGCGATCGATCAGCAGGCCGAAGGGCAGGAACGCCACCTTGTCCATCGCCTGGCGCAGCAGCAGGCCGGTGTCCTTTTCCGGCCCCGGCACCTTCGCGCGATCGAGCAGGCCGATCTGCACGAGATATTCGGGCGTGATCGAGAGCGCCACGAAATCGCCAATCGCTTCGTGGAAACCGTCGTTGGCGCCATTCAGGTAAAGCGGGTCCTGCCCGTTGTAGGCGCGCTGATAGTAGTTGTGACCAAGTTCATGGTGGATGACGCCGAAATCGTCGCCGTTCACCTTGATGCACATCTTGATGCGCAGATCGTCCTTGTTGTCCACGTCCCAGGCCGAAGCGTGGCACACCACCTCGCGATCACGCGGCTTCACGAACTGCGAACGCTGCCAGAAGGTTTCGGGCAATTGCGCCAGGCCCAGCGAGGAATAGAAGCCCTCGCCCGCCTTCACCATCTTGAGCGGATCGTAGCCCTTCGCTGCCAGCAGATCGGTGACGTCGTAGCCAAGATCCCCCGCCCCGGCGGGAGCGACGATATCATAGATGTTGCCCCATTCCTGCGCCCACATGTTGCCCAGCAGGTCGGCGCGGATCGGGCCGGTCCTGGGCTGCACGGCATCGCCGTACTTCTCGTTGAGCTTGGTGCGGACATAGCAGTGCAACTGCCGGTAAAGCGGCTGGACCTCGCCCCAGATCTTCTCGGTCAGCGCCGCGAAGGCATCGGGGTCCATATCGTAGTTCGAGCGCCACAGCGCGCCGGTATCGGCAAAGCCAAGTTCGCGCGCGCCAGCGTTGGCGATATCGACCATGCGCACGTAGTCGGCCTTCATCGGCGTGCCGACCGTATCGTGCCAGCTTACCCACATTTCCTTGAGCTTCGCCGGATCGCGCGTGGTGCCCATCGCTTCCTCGATGTCGCTACCATTGACGGGCTCGCCATTCAGCGTGCCATGGCCCTTGCCGTAGATGCCCTGGACGCGGGCCTGCAGCGCGGCGAATTCCTCGGCCGCGCCGGGGGTGGTGGGCGCCGGCGTGGTGATCTGGGTGCGAATGACCAGCAGCTTGCGCGCGACGTCGGGCGCAAGGCCTGGCACCTTGGCGAGGATCGCCGCCTGCTTGGCCTGATCGACCTGAAGCTTCGTCAGCGCCGCGTTGCCAGCGGACGTAAGCTCGGCGGTATCGTAGGTTATGTTGGTCTGATAGACCCACTCGGTGCGGTTGGTGCGGATGGACTGGTCGAAATAGTCCTTTTCCGCCTGGGACAGCCACGTCTTCACCGTGGCGGGAGTGGCGGCAGCATCCTGCGCGCAAGCGGGCGCGGCAAGGCCCGTCACGGAAAGACCCGCGACGGCCAGCGCAAGAACGGAAGACAGCGATTTCATGGACGGGGGCTCCCTGAGGACATTGCCAGCGCCGCGCGATGCGGGCGCTTGTCATGCCTCCGTGGTTAAGCCTCCGAACGCCGGGGTCAAGTCGGACTGGTAAGAAACGAAACGATCTCCGCCCCCATTTCGGGCACGGTCACACTGCTCATGTGCGTGCCGGGAATGGTCGCGCGGCGCGCATCGGGCAGCGCGGCGGCCAGCCGGTCGGCCGAGCCGTTGTCGTTGTCCTTGTCGCCGCACAACACCAGCACGGGCATGGTCACGCCGGCAAGATCCTCCGGCGCGGTATCCGCCATCGAGCCCAGCAGCAGCCGCGCGGCGACGCGATCGACGTTCATCGTCTTCATGAACTGCTGCGAGACATAGGCGGGATCGCCGGGCCGGATCGTGCCGAAGCGATCGATCACGTCGATAAAGAAATCGCGCCGGCCCTTCCATCCGGCCAGCCCTTCCAGCCCCATGCCCGCCAGCACCAGCCGGCGCGGGGAAAGCCCGCCCAGCACCGCCCGCGCCGAGGTGCGCGACCCCAGCGAGAACCCGCACAGGTCGAAATCGGTGAGCCCCAGATGCCGCACCAGCGCCATGGCATCGAGCGCGAGCACGTCCGCCGGATAGGAAGTCGGATCGTGGGGCGCGGCACTTTCGCCATGCGCGCGCAGATCGGGCATCAGGCATTCGAACCCGGCGGCGACAAGCTGCGCGGCGGTGCCGAACTTGACCCAGTTGATCGCCGCCGAGGAGAACAACCCGTGCAGCAGCACGACCGGCCTGCCCTTCCCCATCCGGTGCAGCGCGAGTTGCGCACCGCCGTGGCCGGCGAAGAATTCGGTGGTCAGCTCGGTCATTCGGGAACCTCCAGTCCGGCGGCCTTCCAGCGGTCGGCCACGCTCGGCGTCTGGTCGCTGCGATGGCGGGGAAGCGCGCGCGTGTCCAGCCATGCCTCGTGCAGGCTTTCCGCGCCGGCATGCGATACCGGCCGGAAGATCGAAGGATCGTCGAAACTGCCGACGGTAATGTCCATCTTGCCGGCGCCATCGAGGAAGGCAAAGCCCAGCGGCGTGCCGCAAGCCGAACAGAACGGACGCCGCGCGATCGCGGACGAGGCATACCAGTCGGGCTCGCGCTCCCAGGCCACGGCGTCGCGCGCCACCTGCACGAAGGCCGCCGCCACCCCGCCGGTCGCCTTCTGGCACATGCGGCAATGGCAGAGATAGGCCTCGTGGTTGTCCAGCCGCACGGCATAGCGAATGCGGCCGCACTGGCAGCCGCCGGTCATGGTGGTCAGCATGAGCGAGAGGATAGCGAAGGGGCAACGCTTAAACCAGAGTCACTCCCTACATTTAGCTATGGACGGGGGCGGCCTGCCTCGTGCCTTCCGCATCAAGGGGGGCTGGGAGATCGAGCGGCCTTTCGATGGAAATGACGCCCCGTGCCCAATCGGCAATCACGAACCTCGATTTGCCGTCCGGCTTCGCGAGTACCATCGATACGCCCACGCCCGCCACCGCCTGAGGCGCGTCCATTGCCACAACGCCACGCGCAAGCGTGAAGAACTTAACATCCGAAAAGCGGCATCCCACCACATCGAACAACGGGCGCTCATCCGTTCCGCCATTGCGCGCAATTGCAATGTAGCCTTCCGCATCGGCGCCCTCCGCCTCAGACAGCAAGGTAAATCCGCTCAGGATGCGCTGATCGTCCTTGAATGGCCGGAAAACCTCGCCGGAGCGCATGTCCACCAGCCTCAACGCCCGGCGCCCTCCGCCTGGTACATCAAGATAATATAACGTGAGCGGCCTGTTTCCCGCATGCACCACCTCACCGATCAACCGCGTGTTCTCGACGGGCTGTGATATGGTGGATGACCCTGGAAGCTCCCTGCGTCGCACTAGGTCGGACGTCATTGGAACCAGCAGCAGCACGAGGCCCACGATCAGCAAAACGGCAATTGCTGCGAAGGCACTCGTTTTGGACGTCCTCAATTTGCGCATCAGCCGCCTTGAGAGCATCCACCGGGGTTTCTCGTCATCCACTAGGAACCAGCCCCTTCTGTTCCATGCGCCACACCGCAAGGTCGATGCGGTCCTGCCCGAAGAAGGGTTCGCCGTCAAAGACCAGCGTCGGCACGCCCCAGTGCCCGGCGGCTTCCAGCGCTTCCTGGTTGGCAGCGAGTTCGGCGTCGAGCCGTTCCGCGTCGCTCACGGCTTCGGCTTCGAGTTCGGCGAAGTCCAGCCCGGCGCGAGCGGCGGCGCCAGCAAGGTGATCGCCTTCGTGCCAGCCCTGCGTACCGCCCCAGATCAGGCGCGAGACTTCATCGGCGAAGGCCAGTGACTTGCCGCGCCGCGATGCCGCCTGCCCCATGCGCGTCAGTCGGAAGATATAGGGCTGCTCGTCCGCGATGCGCCGCGTGGCGATGTCCTGCACGATCGGATCGGGGCGCGGCGGAACGAAGGGAATGCCGTGGAACTGCGCCAGCCGCGCCACATCCACGAACAGATAGCGCAGCCAGCCGGGATGGTTGCGCTCGAAGAAATCAGGCTGCCGGATCGCCAGCGGATAGACCGGGCGCAGATTGATGGCGAGATCGTACTCGTCCGTCAGCGCGCGATAGCGGCGCGTGGCAAGGTAGCTGTACGGGCTGCGGAAAGACCAGAAAACGTCAGCGGAAAGCGTCATGGCGCAGGTGCCCTCTCCCAAGGATCAGAGGCGATCCTAGGGAGAGGGCGGCTGTCGCGCAAATATTATGACATCGAGAATGCCGAATTCTTCCCGCAACCGGGGAAGAATTGCCGGCTTACCCCTTCTTGAGGTGACGGCGGCCCAGCAGTTCCGCGATCTGCACCGCGTTAAGCGCCGCGCCCTTGCGCAGGTTGTCGGAAACGCACCACAGCGCCAGGCCGTTATCGACCGTGGAATCCTCGCGCACGCGCGACACGAACGTGGCGTAATCGCCCACGCATTCGATCGGCGTCACGTATCCGCCGTCCTCGCGCTTATCGACGAGCATGACGCCCGGCGCCTCGCGCAGGATCGACTGGGCCTGTTCGGCGGAGATTTCTTCCTCGAACTCCAGGTGCACCGCTTCCGAGTGGCCGATGAACACCGGCACGCGAACGCAAGTGGCGACGACCTTGACCTTCGGATCGAGGATCTTCTTGGTTTCGGCGACCATCTTCCATTCTTCCTTGGTCGATCCATCGTCCAGGAACACGTCGATGTGCGGGATCACGTTGAACGCGATCTGCTTGGTGAACTTCTTCGGTTCCACCGGATCGCCGACGAAGATCGCGCGGCTCTGTTCGAACAGCTCGTCCATGCCTTCCTTGCCCGCGCCGGACACGGACTGGTAGGTCGAGACGACCACGCGCTTGATCTTCGCCGCATCGTGCAGCGGCTTGAGCGCAACGACCATCTGCGCGGTCGAGCAATTGGGGTTCGCGATGATGTTGCGCCGGGTATAGCCGTCGATCGCATCGGGGTTCACTTCGGGCACGATCAGCGGCACGTCCGGGTCCATGCGGTAGAGCGACGAGTTGTCGATCACCACGCAGCCCTGCGAAGCGGCCTTGGGCGCATAGATCTTGGTCGGGCCGGAACCGGCGGCGAACAGCGCGATGTCCCAGCCGGTGAAATCGAAATGCTCGATGTTCTGGACCTTGAGCTTCTGCCCGGTCTCGCCGAACTCGATCTCGGTGCCCTGCGAACGCGGCGAGGCGACAGCGGCGATCTCGTCGATCGGAAACGCGCGCTCGGCAAGGATGTTGAGCATCTCGCGGCCCACGTTCCCCGTCGCGCCGACAACTACAACCCGGTAACCCATGTCACTTCCCTTCCAGTGCCGCGCATCGCATGACGCGGGCCGTCCATAGCGGCTGGTTCCGACCAGCCAAGCGAATTGGCCTTCCGGCCACCCAAATTCCTATTTCTCGGCCACGAGCGGCGCCGGTCCGACGCCGTTGCGATCGAGGAAACGGAAAACCGTCTCATAGAGATGCTGGCTCACCTTCGGCCCACTGATGCGGTGGGTATAACCGGGGTAGAGCATCATTTCGAAAGGCATCGCCTCCGCCTGCATCTTGGCAATGAACGCGGAGGAGTTCTCGAACACCACGTTGTCGTCCGCCATGCCGTGGATCAGCAGCAGCGGATCGCGGATGCGGCCGGTATCGGCCAGCGCGTTCGACGTGGCATAGACCTGCGGTTCGCGCTTCGGGTCGCCCAGGTAGCGTTCGGTATAGTGGGTGTCATAGAGTTCCCACTTGGTGACCGGAGCCACGGCGATGGCCGCCGCATAGGCGCCGGGGTCGGCCTGCAGCATCTTGATCGACATATAGCCGCCATAGGACCAGCCGAACGTGGCGATCCGCTTCGGGTCCACGAAATCCAGCGCCTTGAGGTAATTCGCCCCGGCAAGCTGGTCCTGCACCTCGACCGAGCCCATCGCGCGGTAGAGTGTGCTTTCGAACTTCACCCCGCGATTGGCCGATCCGCGGTTGTCGATCGCGAAATAGATATAGCCCTTGTCGACGATCGCCTGCGCCAGCGCGCCCTGCCAGCCCTTGTGCACCACCTGCGCGTGCGGGCCGCCATAGTGGAAGGTGAAGACCGGATACTTGCGCCCAGGCTCCAACGGCGGCGTGATCATCATCCAGTGCAGCGGAGTGCCATCGGCGGCCGGGATCGTGCCGAAGGTCGCCGGGCGATGGCTGGCGAGATAGGGCGCGTAAGGGTGCGATCCCTCCACGCGGTTCTCCTCGATCCACGCGATGCGCTTGCCGGCGGCGTCAGCAAGGTAGGACTGCGGCGGCTGCGCATCGGCATTGCGCGTGACCATCAGCGTCTGGCCGCGCTTGTCCATCGTCGCGGCGTTGTCGAAACCGGGATCGGTCAGGCGCACGATCTTCGACGGCGCCGCGAGATCGAGCGCATAGACCTGCTGCGTCAGCACGCCGTCCTTCGTACCGGTGAAGAACACGCGGCCGGCCTTCTGGTCCACGCCGACAAGGCCAGTCACCACCCAGTCGCCCTGCGTGAGCTGCTGCCACTGGCTGTCCGGATAATGGTCGGGCCGGAAGCGGTAGAGATGGCCGAAGCCATCGCGTTCGGACCACCAGATGAGGCTGCCGTCCGCCAGAAAGCGATAGCTGTCCGACAGGTTGATCCAGCTGCGTTCGGCGGCCTGTTCGCTGAACAGCACCCGCGCCTTGCCCGTGGCGGGATCGACCGCCAGCATGTCGAGCCGGGTCTGCGCGCGGTTTTCGCGCTGGACGTAGAGCGTCTTGCCGTCGGGTGCCCAGTCCACGCGAGCCAGGTAGATGTCCTTTTCAGCGCCCGGATCGCCCGCACCAAGGTCCACCGCGACGCGGCCGCTGCCGCCCGGCGCCATGATCCACAGCGAAACCTCGGCGTTGGGCGTGCCGGCGGCCGGATAGCGCTGGTCGAAGGTCTTGGTGCCCTCCGCGCCGATTGCCGCGCGGGTGACGACGCCCACCTTGGCCTCGTCGAACCGCTCGACCGCCAGGCGGCTTTCGTCGGGCGACCACCAGAAGCCCGCAAAGCGCGACATTTCTTCCTGCGCCACGAACTCAGCCTCGCCCCAGTGGACGGTCTCGGCGCTTTCCGTGGGCGTTACCGCGATGGGTGCGCCCTGCCCTGCTACCGGGCCGACCCACAGCCGGCGATCGCGCACATAGGCGATGCGATCGCCCTTCGGCCCCAGCTTGGGGTTGAGTTCGCCCCCCTGCGTTCCGGGAATGCGCTGGACGCTACCGTCCAGCCCGGCCAGGAACAGGTCGCCATCGAGCGGCACCAGCACGGCCTTGCCGTCGGGCGCCCATTCGTAGCTGACGATGCCCTTCAGATCGCCGATCCGCTGCCGTTCGCGCTGCATCTTCTCGGCCTCGGACAGTTCCTTGCCTGACGACAGCTTGAGCGAATCCACCAGCATCCGCCACTTGCCCGTCTTCCGCTCGAAGCCCCACAGGTCATAGCGCTCGCGATCGTCGGCACGGTTGCGCAGCAGCGTGAGGTACGCGCCATCGGGCGAGAGCTTGACCCCGCGCGGTGCCGGCCCGTTGAGCGAGGGACTGGCGAAGACGCGCTCCAGCGTGAGCGCGGGCGCGGCCTGCGCGGTGGCGGTCACCGGCGGTTCTCCGGCGTGAGCAGAAGCGAGGGGCAGAAGGGCGCAGAGCGCCGATGCGGCAAGGAGGTGTCGGAAGCGAAGCATGGCAAGGTCACGAACCTCTCTGGGAAAGGGCAGCGGATGGGGAGAACCGGCGAAAACGGCGCGCAGACAGCAAAAAAGGCGCCCTGGCGGTGGTGCCAGGACGCCTTTCTACACAATTTCCGTGTCTTGGGCGTTGGGCTTTCAGCCCTCCTGGCCGGTCTTGACGACCTTGCGCTCGGCAATACGCGCCGATTTGCCGGTGCGGCCACGAAGATAGTAGAGCTTCGCACGACGCACGACACCACGGCGCACCACGGTAATCGAATCAATGTTGGGCGAGTAGAGCGGGAACACGCGCTCCACGCCTTCGCCGAACGAGATCTTGCGCACGGTGAAGTTCGAGCCAAGGCCACGGTTCGAGCGCGCGATGCACACGCCTTCGTAAGCCTGGACGCGGGTGCGGTCGCCTTCAACGACGCGCACGCCCACGCGCACGGTATCGCCCGCGCGGAAATCCGGAATATCCTTCTTCGCCTTGAAATCGGCGATGGCTTCAGCTTCAAGCTGCTGAATCAGGTTCATTTTTCAATCGTCCTGCACTTCACGCTGCGCGCCAGAGGCAGACTGGACCCGAGCACCGACGTGGCGCTCCCAAAGGTCCGGCCTGCGTGACCGGGTATCGTCTTCCGAACGGCGTTTCCGCCATTCCGCGATTTTCGCATGATCCCCCGATCGCAGCACTTCAGGGATCGTGCGCCCTTCCCATTCGACGGGTCGGGTATAGTGCGGGTATTCGAGGAGACCGTTCTCGAACGACTCCTCCTGCCCGCTTGAAGGCGCGCCCATTACGCCGGGAAGCAGCCGAATGCAAGCGTCGAGCAGCATAAGGGCGGCGCATTCGCCGCCGGACAGCACGATATCGCCCACCGAGACTTCCTCGACCTGCCGGCCCGCGAAGATGCGCTCGTCGAAACCCTCGAACCGGCCGCACAGCACGATCACGCCGGGACCGGCCGCCAGTTCTCGCACGCGCTCCTGCGTCAACGGCTTGCCGCGCGGTGTCATGGCAACGACCGGGCATCCGGGATGCGCCGCCAGCGCATGATCGACCGCCGCCGCCAACACGTCCACCCGCAGCACCATGCCGGCCCCGCCGCCAGCGGGCGTATCATCGACGGTCCGGTGCTTGTCGATCGCGAAATCGCGGATCTGCACGGCATCGAGCGCCCACGTCCCCTCGCGCAACGCCCGCCCCGCCAGACTGACGCCGAGCGGGCCGGGAAACATTTCAGGATAGAGCGTGAGGACAGTGGCGGCGAAGGTCATTCGGGCTTCTTGGCAGAGATCAGGGAACGGCACCCTCGAACGTGAACCGCAACGCCTGGATCGTTATCGGGCGCGTCGGCGCGAGGACGATCTGTCCGTTGACGCTCCCCTTGCCGCAAGTCCAGCGGAAAGTGCCGGTCATGCGGCCGGTCGGCGTAACCGGCGCGGCGGTGTCGCACGTGCCGGCCTGCGCTTTCAGTTCACCCAGCACTTTCGTCCAGTTTTCCGCGGTGCGGTCCATCGGGAAGTTCATCGCCACGCGCCCGTTCAGCGGCGCCACCGTGCCCGCCTGCCACACGGCTTGCGCCGCAGCGTAGAAGCTGGCGAGATCGGAAGAGACAGGCATTTCCGGGCGGTGGAGCAGGCCAGCCTTGTGCATCAGCATCGCCGCATCCCATGCCGGGCCGGTCGGGCCGGCGTAGGTGCGGTTGGTCAGCACGAAAATGCCGGTGCCGTATTCGGGCATCAGCATGACATGCGAGCCATAGCCCGGATAGCCGCCGCCATGGCTCATGGTGAGGCCCAGGTCGCAATCCTGCATCACGCGCCAGCCCATGCCATACGCGAGCGCCAGCGGGCAGGCGGTGGCACCGGTGCTGCCGGGGCGGGTGGCGATCGAGACGAAGTTCAGCCCCTGCGCCAGTTCGCGGATGGTCGCGCGGCGCACCGGCCCTGTTTCCGGCCCGTCGCGCGCCGGCCAGCCGGAGAGGAGGAAAGCGATCCACTTCGCATAGTCGTTGGCGCTGACCTGCAACCCGCCCATGGAATTGAACGCGCCGTCCTTCATCGTCGGCTCCTCGCTCCACACGCCGTTTTCCCAGCGATAGCCGACAGCGCGCCGCTCGATCGGCGAGGCGGGCGTGTCATAGCCGCTCGAAGTCATGCCCAGCGGGACAAGGAAGGTCTTCTCCACATAGCGGCGATAGGGCTGGTGCGTCACGTTGGCGACGATCCGGCCGAGAATGGCATAGCCGAGGTTCGAATATTCGTGCCGCGCCTGCGGTTCGCGCGTGAAGGGCACGCCGGTTTTGAGCAGCGCGGTGAAATCCTCCTGGCTCAGCACCTGCTGGCGATCGCCCCAGGGATCGTCGGTGACGAAGCCAGCGACGTGCTGCAACAGATCGCGCACGCGGATTTTCGGGGAATCGCTGGTGGGATAGGTCCAGCCGCGCATCTCGGGCACGTACTTTTCGGCCGGATCGTCCAGCGCGAGCAGGCCCTTGTCGCGCAGCGAGAGGATCGACAGCGCGGTGAAGGCCTTGGTCATCGAGGCGATGCGGAACAGGCTGTCGGGCGTGACGGGGCGGCGCGCGGCGAGATCCTGCACGCCTTCCCCCTTCACCAGTGCGAGATGGCCGCCCTGCACCACGCCATAGACGAGACCGGGCACATGGTTTTCCGCCATGAACGTGGTGAAGCCCGCTTCGATCTGCGGCGCGATGCTATCGAGCGTGGCGCTCTGGGGACTCGTGCTCTGGGCGTGAAGCGGTGACGCCGCGAGCACGACCGCCATCGCCGGAATCATCGTCATCGCCCGCATCGGAACCTCCCGCCCTGCCAATATTGCGCGCGGAACGTGCCTGATACGGGTGCGAATGCCCAGCGGGCGCATCAACCCTTTTGCGGATTGCGCGCGGGTGTTACCGGAAAGCCCGCGCCGGACCCAGCACGGCCACGCGATAGCGGTACTTGCGAACGGCCAGATGCGCGGTGGCGGCGGCAAGGCCATAGGCCGCCAACCCCAGCAGGACGAGCGCGAGCGCCACGTCATCCTCGCCCGCCATGAGCAGTACGATCGCCGCCAGCCAGATCACACCGGCAACCGGCAGGGCGGCATGGAGCGCGAGGCGCAGGTCGCCCCATTCAGGCCGGCGCACAACGAGCTTCTGCGCCAGCACCCGGCCGGCGATACCGAAAGGGATCAGGAACAGGATCAGCGCGAAGTCCATGGCGTCGATCATATACGGATCGCCACGGCGACGTTACCGAAACAACGGCCGGACCGGGCCGAAATCAGGCCTCGGCATAGGCGGAAGCGATCAGCATCCGCGTTTCGTTCCATTCCGGCACAGCTTCGGCGCGCATCGGCACCATGAAGCGCTTTCCATCGGGCCGGCGGATTTCCAGCACATCGCCCGCGCCGTAGTTTTCGACCGCGATGCATTCGCCCAGCGATTCGCCATCGGTGGAAACGGCTGCAAGGCCGATCAGGTCGGCGTGATAGTACTCGCCCTCCGCCAGCGACGGCAGGGCCGAGCGCGGCACGGTGAGCGCGGTGCCGCGCAGCCGTTCGGCGGCGGTCCGGTCGGTCACTTCGGCGAAGCGGGCGATCGCCCCGCCCTTGCCGTCATCGCGCAGCTTTTCCAGCGTCAGGCTGGAAGCGTTGAAGGCGCGGTAGCGCTTGAGCGCCACCACGCCTTCTCCGAACAGCTTGAGACGGACTTCGCCCGTCACTCCGTGCGCACCGGTCACGGCGGCCAGCGTAACGGGCTTGTCCGACAAGATCAGGCCTCGGTCGACTCTTCGGCAGCAGCCTCGGCAGCGGGCGCTTCCTCAGCCGGAGCTTCCTCGACGGGAGCCGGAGCAGCAGCTTCAGCGGCGGCGGCTTCAGCGGCCTCTGCGGCTTCACGCGCCTTCTCGGCCTTTTCCTCGGCGCGATCCTTGGCCTTCTGGCCCGGTTCACCCTTCTTGAGGTTGCTTGTCGCGGCGCGTTCCTTGATCCCGGCCTTGTCGAGCAGGCGGGCTACGCGATCGGTCGGCTGCGCGCCGACGCCCAGCCAGTAGCGCACGCGGTCTTCGACCAGACGGACGCGGTTGGCGTCGTCCTTGGCCAGCAGCGGGTTGTAGGTGCCGACCTGCTCGAGATAGGCACCATCGCGCGGGGCGCGGCTGTTGGCGACGACGACCTTGTAATACGGGCGCTTCTTGGAACCACCACGCGACAGACGCAGAGAAACAGACATTACTTCAACCTTTCCTCGAAACTCTTCGAACGCAAATTTCCGAAATCACTTCTTCCGCAGCAGATCGCCGAGGTTGGCGGGCATGTTGCCCAGCCCCGGCAGACCGCCGGCACCACCCATGCCGCCACCCAGGCCACCGAGCCCGCCCGGCCCGGCCTGCTGGTCCAGCCCCGGCATGGCGGCGCCAAGGCCGCCCTTGCCGAACAGGGCGCCAAGCCCCTTGAGGCCGCCCATCTTCTTGATCTGCTTCATGGCCTTGGCCATTTCCATGTGCATCTTCAGGAGCTTGTTCACGTCCTGAACCTGTGTGCCCGAACCCTTGGCCACGCGGATCTTGCGCTTGGCGTTGAGCAGTTCGGGCCGCGTGCGCTCGGTCGGCGTCATCGAACCGATGATCGCGTCCATGCGCAGCAGCACCTTGTCGTCCATGCCCGATTGCGCCATCGCCTGCTTGGCCTTCTTCATGCCGGGCATCATGCCTGCCAGCGCGCCAAGCCCGCCCATGCGCTGCATCTGCTGCAGCTGGGTGCGCAGGTCGTTCATGTCGAACTGGCCCTTGGCCATGCGCGCGGCCAGCCGTTCGGCCTCGTCCGCCTGCACCGTCGCCGCCGCCTTTTCGACGATCGAGACGATATCGCCCATGCCCAGGATGCGGCCGGCAACGCGCTGCGGGTGGAACGGCTCGATCGCATCGAGCTTTTCGCCCGTGGCCGCGAACTTGATCGGCTTGCCGGTAACCGCGCGCATCGACAGCGCCGCGCCGCCGCGCGCATCACCGTCCATGCGGGTCAGCACCACGCCGGTCAGATCGACTTCGCCGGCAAAGCTCTGCGCCACGTTGACCGCGTCCTGGCCGGTCAGCGAGTCAACGACGAGCAGCGTTTCCTTCGGCGCGGAGACGGCGGCGACGGCCTTCATCTCGTCCATCAGCGCGGCATCGACGTGGAGGCGGCCGGCGGTATCGAGCAGGAGAACGTCCACCGCCTGCAGCTTCGCCGCGTGGAGCGCGCGCGTGGCGATGTCCACGGGCTGCTGGCCAACGATGATCGGCAGCGTGGCGACGCCAACCTGTTCGCCCAGCACCTTGAGCTGTTCCTGGGCCGCCGGACGATTGACGTCGAGCGAGGCCATCAGGACCTTCTTGCCCTGCTTTTCCTTGAGCAGCTTGCCGATCTTGGCAGTGCTGGTGGTCTTGCCCGAACCCTGCAGGCCGACCATCATGATGACAACCGGCGGGGCCGCCACAAGATCGAGATCGGCGGTTTCCGATCCCAGCATCTCGACCAGCGCGTCGTTGACAATCTTGACGACCTGCTGGCCGGGCGTGACCGACTTCAGCACCGACTGGCCAACGGCCTCCTCGGTAACCTTGTCGACAAAACGGCGCACCACGGGCAGCGCAACGTCGGCTTCGAGCAATGCGATGCGCACTTCGCGCATGGCCGCCCGGACATCGTCCTCCTTGAGCGCGCCGCGGCCACGCAGGCGATCGAACACGCCTCCAAGCCGGTCTGAAAGACTATCGAACACGCCGTATTCCCGTTGCCATGCCCCGCCGTCCGCCACATCGCCAACGCAAAACCGCGTAACGCGAAAAACGCCGGTGGGCGAAACCTCGCCGACCAGCGTGTGGCATCCTGTTGGAGCCGTTATTGAGCCGTACCAGCACCCTTCGAGGTGATGGGACGCTATGCCCTTAGCGCTGCCTGGACGAAAAGGCAAGCTGAACCGCCATCGCGGATGCCCTATGGCATTGCGCTAAGCCCGCGCGCGCCCTAGATCGCCCGCCATGCGCATACCCTTCCGCAAGATGCACGGCCTTGGCAACGATTTCGTGGTGATCGACGCGCGCGAGACTCCCCTGGCCATGTCGGACCGCCGCGCCGCCGCGCTGGCCGACCGGCGCACCGGCGTGGGCTGCGACCAGTTGATCGTGCTGGAGCCCTCCGCCGTCGCCGACGTGCGGATGCGCATCTTCAATAACGACGGCGGCGAAGTGGAAGCCTGCGGCAACGCCAGCCGCGCGGTGGGCCTGCTGCTCGGCGGCGAACGGCGGATCGAGACGCTGGCCGGCGTGATCCGCTCGGAAGCTGGCGCCGATGGCGTGGCGGTCGACATGGGCACGCCCCGCTTCGACTGGAACCGCATCCCGCTCGCCTATGCCATGGACACCTTGACGATGCCGGTCGGCTGGGAAGACCTGACCGATCCCGTCGCGGTCAACGTCGGCAATCCCCACGTCATCTTCTTCGTGCCCGATGCCGATGCGGTGGACCTTGCCCGGCTTGGTCCGCTGATCGAGAACGACCCGCTGTTTCCCGAACGCGTCAACGTCAATGTCGCCAGCCTGATCGGCCCCGACCGCATCCGCCTGCGCGTGTGGGAACGCGGCGCAGGGCTGACCCGCGCCTGCGGCACCGGCGCCTGCGCCACCGCCGTCGCGGCGATCCGGCGCAAGCTGACGGGGCAGACGGTAACGGTCGAGCTTCCCGGCGGTCCGCTGACGATCGCGTGGCCGGAGGGGGAACAGCCGGAAGGCGGCTCGATCCTGATGACCGGCCCGGCCGCCACGAGCTTCGAGGGCAGCTTCGAGGATACGGACTTCCCCGCATGACCGCAACGGTCGCACCGGCCGACGTGGTGACGCTGGGTTGCCGGCTCAATCTCGCCGAAAGCGAAAGCATCCGGGCGATGCTCGCGGATGCCGGAACGCCGACGGTCGTGGTCAATTCCTGCGCGGTGACCGCTGAAGCCGTGCGTCAGTCGC
The DNA here is from genome assembly GCF_001014975.1 of Novosphingobium sp. MD-1. Taxonomy (GTDB): domain Bacteria; phylum Pseudomonadota; class Alphaproteobacteria; order Sphingomonadales; family Sphingomonadaceae; genus Novosphingobium. Next base: position 55,582 of record NZ_BBXA01000032.1, read on the forward strand.
GCCGGGCGGTGCGCCGTCTGCGCCGCAGCCACCCGCAGGCACGGCTGGTGGTTACCGGCTGCGCCGCCACGATCGAGCCGGACAGCTTCTCCGCCATGCCCGAAGTGGATGCGGTGGTGCCCAACGCGGCCAAGGCCGATCCGCGTGTCTGGCACCCGAATGGGGAAGAAGCGCCCTCCCGGCAGCGGCAGAGCGAAGTCCATACCCGCGCCTTCGTGCCGGTGCAGACCGGCTGCGATCACGCCTGCACCTTCTGCATTATCCCGCAAGGGCGCGGTCGCAGCCTGTCCACGCCCGTCGCCGATGTTCTGCGCGTGATCGAACGGCACCTTCTGCTGGGCGTCAACGAGATCGTGCTGACCGGGGTGGACGTGACCGGCTGGGGCGCGGAACTGCCTGATGCGCCGCGCCTGGGCGTGCTGGTGCGTGCGATCCTCGATGCCTTCCCCAGCCTGCCGCGCCTGCGCCTGTCCTCGCTCGACGGGGTGGAGATCGACGGCCTGCTGTTCGAGATCATCACCGGCGAAGCCCGCGTGATGCCGCACGTGCATCTCTCGCTGCAATCGGGCGATGACATGGTGCTCAAGCGGATGAAGCGCCGCCACAGCCGGGCGCAGGCGGTCGCGCTGACCGATGCCCTGCGCGCTGCCCGTCCGGACATCGCCATCGGTGCGGATCTGATCGCCGGCTTTCCCACCGAGACCGAAGCGATGCACGCCGGCAACCTGGCCATCGTGCGCGATTGCGGCGTCGTCCACGGCCATGTCTTTCCCTACTCCCCCCGCCCCGATACGCCCGCCGCGCGGATGCCGCAGGTCGCCCCGGCCACGGTCCGGGCGCGGGCAGCCGAAATCCGCGCCGCCGTCGCGGCCGAACGCGCGCGCTGGCTCGCATCGCTGGTCGGCCTTCCGCGCGAAGTGCTTGCCGAACGCGACGGCACCGGGCATTCGCCCGAGTTCGCGCCCTATCGCCTGCCCGAAGGCACGGCCGCGGGCACCATCGTCACCCTGACGCCGACAAGGATCATCGAAGGAATGCTGGCATGAGCCCCGAGCCGGAGAACGGAAGCTGGAGCGACAGGCTTCTCGGCGGGTTTCGCAAGACTTCGGAACGCCTCACCGAGAACCTGACCGGCATTGTCGGCAAGACCCGGCTGGACGACGCGCAGCTCGACGAGATCGAGGACGCGCTGATCCTGTCCGACCTTGGCCCGCGCGCCGCCGCGCGCATCCGCGAACGGCTGGCGGACGAAAAGTTCGAACGCGGGATCGACGAAACCGCGCTGCGCGAAGCCGTGGCCGAGGAAATCGCCGCCATCCTGCGCCCGGTAGCGAAGCCGCTGGAGATCACCGCCTTCCCACGCCCACACGTCGTCCTCGTGATCGGCGTCAACGGATCGGGCAAGACCACCACGATCGCCAAGCTGGCGCATCTGTTCCAGGAACAGGACTATGGCGTGATGCTGGCGGCGGGCGACACGTTCCGCGCCGCCGCGATCGGCCAGCTCAAGGTATGGGCGGACCGGCTGGGCGTGCCCGTGGTCACCGGCCCCGAGGGCGGCGACCCCGCCTCGATCGTGTTCGACGCGGTCAAGGCGGCGACCGATACGGGCATCGACGCGCTGATCGTCGACACCGCCGGACGGCTCCACAACAAGCGCGAACTGATGGACGAATTGGCCAAGGTCCGTCGCGTGCTCGGCCGCCTGAACCCCGCCGCGCCGCACGACGTGGTGCTGGTGCTCGATGCCACCAACGGCCAGAACGCGCTCCAGCAGATCGAGATCTTCAAGGAAGTGGCGGGCGTGACCGGCCTGATCATGACCAAGCTGGACGGCACCGCGCGCGGCGGCGTGCTGGTGGCGGCGGCGGAACAGTATGGCCTGCCGATCCATGCCATCGGCGTGGGCGAGAAGATCGACGATCTGCGCCCGTTCGACCCCGATCTGGTCGCCCGCGTCATCGCGGGCGTGTTCCGGTGAACGTCTTGCCTTTCCCCCTTCGTCATTGCGAGCGAAGCGAAGCAATCCAGAGTGCGGCACGAGAGGCCCTAGATTGCTTCGTCGCTACGCTCCTCGCAATGACGATCCAAAGCGTGATGCAGGTTTCCCATGTCTGACTCTCAACAGCCCGGCGCCAAGCCCAAGTCCTCGTGGATCAATCTGCTGGTAGATTACGGCCCGTTGCTGGTGTTCTTCCTCGCCTATCGGCATTTCAGCCCCAGGGAAGCCAACGCCGGGATCGGCACCGTTGTGGCCGTCACCAAGGGTACGGTCGCGTTCATGGTGGCGACGATCGTGGCGCTGATCGTGTCGAAGTGGCGGCTCGGCCGGATCTCGCCGATGCTGTGGCTGTCGACCGTGCTGATCCTGGGATTCGGCACGCTGACCGTGCTGCTGGGCGATCCGTTCTGGATTCAGATCAAGCCCACCGCGATCTACCTGCTGTTCGCGGGCGTGCTTTTCGCCGGCCTTGTCCGGGGCAAGCCGATGCTGCGCACGCTGCTGCAAAGCGCGTTCGACGGGCTGGACGATGCGGGCTGGATGAAGCTTTCGCGCAACTGGGCGTTCTTCTTCCTGTTCCTGGCCGCGCTGAACGAAGTGTTGCGACACACGCTCAGCTTCGACGGCTGGCTTCAGGCCAAGCTGTGGGGCGTGACCGCGCTGTCGTTCCTGTTCACCTTCGCGCAAATCCCCATGCTGCTGAAACACGGGCTGGGCGCGGAAGCGGCGGACGAGGTGGAACAGAACCCGCCACACGATTGAGCGCTTCAGTCCGTCAAGCCGCTTTGCCGCAAATGCCCGACGCCCTGCCGCACGACAAAAACGTGTGACAAATTGCGCACACCCCCTAGAATGTTGTCAGCCCACCTCCGGCGATAACCGGGTAAACGGATCAAAGGGCGCAAACTGGGGGAAAGTTTCATGGCCAAGCTGTTTGGTAACCTGCATCTGGTGCTTGCGATCGGCCTTGTCGCGGCCATCGCCGTGATGCTGGGGTTCGGCGCGGAAGTGCCGGTCGATGTCAATTCCGTGTTCCGCTGGCTGCACGTGTTCTTCGGCATTCTGTGGATCGGCCTGCTCTATTACCTGAACTTCGTGCAGGTGCCGACGATGCCGTCGATTCCGGCCGAACAGAAGGGCGCGATCACCGGCCACATCGCGCCGAAAGTGTTCTTCTTCTTCCGCTGGGCCGCGCTGCTGACGGTCGTCACCGGCCTGGTGATCGCCTACGTCACCGGCTACGTCCACCGCGCGCTGATCTTCCAGGGGCTCAACCTGCATGAAAACCTGATCGGCCTGGGCATGGACCTCGCGCTGATCATGGCGTTCAACGTGTGGTTCATCATCTGGCCCGCGCAAAAGAAGATCCTCGGCATCGTCGAAGCCAGCGCGGAGGAAAAGGCTGCCGCCGCACCGCGCGCCCTGATCGCCAGCCGCACAAACCTGCTGCTGTCGCTGCCGATGCTCTACTGCATGGTCAGCGCCAACCTCGGGTAACTCCGACGCTGACCGGAGCCATCCAGGCTTGCACGGGCGCGGCTTTCTCCGGAAAGTCGCGCCCGTTTCCGTTGGACGATACGTTCGTCAGGAACTCGAAGCGCCATCGCGCTTTGATGTGACGCGACAGAGAGGAGCTTTTTTGATGCGCAAACCCATCTTCACCACCCTGGCCGCAGCGGCAGCCGCCATCGCGCTTTCTGCCTGCTCGGAAAAGACGCAGGACAACGCGCAGGAAGCCGCGACGTCAGCCGGGAACGATATCGCTGCTGCCGCCTCGGACATGAGTGCAACCGCCAGCGAGGGCGCGGAATCGGTCCGCAACGCGGCAGACGAAGCGATCAACAAGGCCGACGCCGCCGCCGACAAGGCCGGTGTCGAGGCGGACAAGGCTGGCGTGAAAGCCGCCGATGCGCTGAACAAGGCCGGCGACAAGGCCAAGGAAGAGGCCGCGAAGCTCAAGGCCAAGGCCGAAAACAGCAATTGATCGGTTTATCCTGACAAGCGTCTCCCGTCCGCGCGACGGGCGGGAGACCGTCAGATCTTGAGCTGGCTGCCCAGCTCCACCACGCGGTTTGTCGGCAGCCGGAAGAACTCCATCGCACTCGCCGCGTTGCGCAACATCCACGCGAACAGCTTTTCGCGCCAGATCGCCATGCCCGGCTTGTCAGACGCGATCAGCGTCTGGCGCGACAGGAAGAAGCTGGTCTTCATCATGTCGAACGGTTCGCCGCACATCGTCACGGTCTTGAGCGTGGCCGGCACGTCGGTTTCCTCCAGAAAGCCGAAGCGCAGGCTGACGCGGTAGAACCCGTTGCCGAAATCCTTGCAGGCCGATCGCTCCACCTGATCCACGTAGGGCACGTCCTCGATCTGCACGGTCAGGATCACCACCCGCTCGTGCAGCACCTTGTTGTGCTTCATGTTGTGGAGCAGCGCCGAAGGCACGCCCGATGCGGTGGAGGCCATGAAGATCGCCGTGCCCGGCACCCGCGCCGCGCTGGCGTGCGCGGACTTGGTGAATACTTCCAGCGGGATCGATCCCTCCGCCATGTTCTGCCGCATCAGCGCGCGCCCGCGTGACCAGGTGGTCAGCAGCGTGAAGATGGTGACGCCCATCAGCAGCGGCACCCAGCCGCCGTCGGGGATCTTGGTCAGATTCGCGCCGAGGTAGCCCGCGTCGATCACGAAGAACAGCGCCAGCAGGCCGACCGCGAACACCGGCTTCCAGTTCCACAGCTTGAACAGCACCACGGCCAGCAGCACGTTGTCGATCAGCATCGCGCCGGTCACGGCGATGCCATAGGCCGCCGTCAGGTTCGACGAACGCTGGAACACCAGCACCAGCAGGATCACCGCGACCATCAGCGCCCAGTTGATGACGGGGATATAGATCTGCCCCGCCGCCGTGCTGGTGTGCTTGATCGTCATGCGCGGGATGAAGCCGAGCTGGATCGCCTGCTGCGTAACCGAGAACGCGCCCGAGATTACCGCCTGCGAGGCGATCACCGCCGCCAGCGAGGCGATGACGAGCAACGGCCACTGGAACCATTCGGGCGCGAGGAAATAGAACGGGCTTTCCAGCGCGGAAGGATCGCGCATCAGCAGCGAGGCCTGGCCCAGATAGTTCAGCACCAGCGCCGGCAGCACGAACGTCAGCCACGACACCCGGATCGGGTTGCGGCCGAAATGCCCCATATCGGCATAGAGCGCTTCCGCGCCCGTCACGGCGAGCACCGCCGCACCCATCGCCAGGAAGCCCCGGAACGGGTCCGCCGCGAACATCATCACCGCATGATGCGGGCTGAGCGCGGTGATCACGTGCGGGAAGGCCATGATGCTGATCACGCCCAGCACCGAGATCGTGGTGAAATAGGCGAGCATGATCGGACCGAAGAAGGTCGCCACGCGTTCCGTGCCCCGGCTCTGGATGAAGAACAGGAAGATCAGGATGGCCACGACCATCGGCACCACCAGCCGGTGCATTTCGGGCTGATAGACCGCGACACCCTCGATCGCACCCATCACCGAAACGGCTGGGGTAATCATAGAATCGCCATAGAACAGCGCGGTGGCGAACACCCCCATCAGGATGATGCCCTTGCCCCAGCGGTTGCCGCTGGTGTGCTGATTGATCAGCGCCAGCAGCGCCAGGCTTCCGCCCTCGCCCTTGTTGTCCGCGCGCATGATCACGCTGACGTACTTCAACGTCACGATGATCATCATCGACCAGAACATCAGGCTGATGATGCCATAGACGTGCAGCTGGTCGAGCGGCAGCTTGTGGTGGCCGGCGAAGGTATCGCGCAGCGCGTAGAGCGGGCTGGTGCCGATATCCCCGAACACCACACCGATCGCGCCCACCGCCATCTTGAGCAGGCTGCCCTGATGGTGAGTCTGGTGGCCGGAATCGCGAAGAGTGGATAAAGGAACTGCGCTTTCGTCCGAACCGTTCGCAAGCACGGAATCACTCATGGCAACGGTGCCCCCGGGCCTTGGCCCAAACCGCCGGTCCGCCATCGGACACCGGAACGGCGCGGCGCTTTAGCACCGGGCCTTGGCCCCGGCAATGGCTGCCTTCGTCACACCGGATACCACGAAATCATGCCCCGCATGGCATCGCAAATAGCTGATTTCAGGGCGCTTCAGAAGAGGCACCCGACGGTTCGGCGGCTGCGGCGGGCGGCTCGTCCGATGGAGATGCCGGCGCCGGCGCCTGTCCCGAGGCCGCCAACATCGAATCGAGTCTCGCCAACCGGGCCTGAAGGTCCTCCCGATAGGGGGCATCGGCAGGCGCACGGCGAAGCAGTTCGGCCCAGATCGCCCGTGCTTCTACCAGCTTGCCGGACTGCGCCAGCGCCAGCCCCATGAAGAACGGCGGCCCCGGATGTTCGGGCGAAATCTTCGCCGCCTTCTGAAACGCGAACTGCGCGGCCGGGGTGATCAGCCCGTCGCTATGGCCGACCAGCGTGTTGCCGAGCGCCACCCACAGGTCCGCATCGTTGGGATCGGCCTTCACCGCCTTGCCCAGGATTGTCGCCGCCGCCCCGAACTGACCCTGCCGCGAAAGCCCGTCCGCCAGCACCATCCAGTTCTGGCCCTTGCCGAAGGCATCGCCCATCGCCTGCCGCTGCTTGATCAGCGCCTCGTCGGCCGCCTTCTGGTTCTCGACCGCCGCCTTGGGCGCGCCGGGAACGCCCGGATGGCCCTGCAAGGCATAGCCAGCAATACCGAACAGCAGGGCCGCGCCGGTCAGTTCCCAGCCGGAGCGCGGCATCTTCAGCACGAATGCCAGCACCGCGAAGACCAGAATCGCGATCAGGAGGATCAGCACCCAAGTCATGCGTTATCCTCCAGCCCTTCGACGTCCGGCTCGTCCACCCCGCCATCGCCATTCCCCCGGCGGAAGCGCTTGCGCAGAAGCAGCGCCGCCAGCACGAGGAACGCGGCTGGCGCGGCGAACAGCGGCCAGGTCATCGGTCGCAGTTGCGGGGTATAGCTCACATAGTCGCCATAGCGTTCGATCAGCCACTGGCGGATTTCCTCCGGGTCTTCCCCCGCCGCGATGCGCGTGCGCACCTGATGGCGCATGTCGCCCGCCATCGGCGCGTCCGAATCCGCGATCGACTGGCTCTGGCACTTGAGACAGCGCAGTGTCTCCATCAGCGCCTGCGCCCTCGCCTCTTGATCGGGGTTCGGAAGCTGCTTGTAGGCATAGGGCGCCGGCGGCAGCGAATCCTGCGCGGCGGCCGGAGAAGCCAGCAGAAGCGAGAAGACCGCGAAAACGACGGCTCCACGCCTCGATGCGGCGCGCGCCATCACGATTCCGCCTCCTTCAGCTTGCGCAGGATCAGCGGCACGTCCTCGGCGCGGATGTCGCCGATATGCTGGTAGCGGATCACGCCCTTGCCATCGATCACGAACGTCTCGGGCACGCCCGACGATCCGATCGCGAGCTGGACCTTGCTCAGATCGTCCTTGCCGATCCGGCGGAACGGGTTGCCGTTCGCGGACAGGAACTGGGCCACGTCCTCGCGCCGGTCGCGGATCGCGACGCCGTCGATCTCCACGCCCTGCTGCGCCAGCGCGGCGAGCTGCGGCGATTCCACCGCGCAGGGCACGCACCAGCTGGCGAACACGTTGAGCAGGCGCGGCTTGCCATCCCGGAAGTTGGCGAGCGCCAGGCCGGGGCGGTCGTCCACCGCCGGGGGCAGATCAAAGCCGGGCAACGGCTTGCCGATGAAGGCGCTCGCCACCTCGCGATCGGCCGGCCGCACCAGGCCGTAGATCACCAGCACGAAGAACCCGGCGAACAGCGCCAGCGGCAGCCACAGCGCCAGCCCCGGCTTCTTCGGCGTCGGATCACGCGGATCGTTCTGCTTGCTCATCGTCCCTGCCTCATGCGGCGATACGCGATCTTGCCTTCGGCCCGCAGCCGCTTCACGTCGGCAGCCACGCGGCCAAGCAGCGCCAATACCCCACCCAGCGCGATCAGCACGCCGCCGTACCAGATCATCGGCACGAACGGCTTCCACCAGAAGCGCATCTGCCAGCGGCCGTCCTCGCCCTCTTCGCCCAGCACCGAATAGAGCTGGCCGTTCCAGCGGGTCTTGAGCGCGCTTTCGGTGCGCGTCCCCGGAGGCGAGGCGAAGACGCGCGCCTGCGGTTCCAGCGTGATCGGCGCACCGCCGGCATAGCGCGCCGACAGCGTGGCCTGCAGCGCGGTCCAGTTCGGGCCGGCGACCGGGTCGATGCTTTCGAGCTTCACCTGCCACGGCCCCACGTTCTGCGTATCGCCCACGGTCATCGCGGCAAGCTTCTCGGTGGAGAAAGCGCTATCGCTGGCCATCCCGAACAGGGCGACGGCAATGCCAAGGTGCGCGATCACCATGCCCCACACCGGCAGCGGCGTGCGGCGCAGGTTGCGCCCCTTCAGCGGCAACAGGCTGGCGAAGAAGAGCCCGCTGGCGATGGCAAGGCCCAGCGCCGGCAGCAGGTGGATACCCGGCGCGACCATTTCGGCGATCAGGAACACCGCCGCCATAATCAGCGCGGCGATCGCAAAGGGCATGGTGACCCGCCCCGCCTTGTCATTGCGCCAGCGCAGCAGCGGGCCAACCGCCAGCACCAGCAGCATCGGGATCGCGAAAATCGCGGACACGGGATTGAAATAGGGCGGGCCAACCGAAACCTTGGTGCCAAACGCTTCGGTCAGCAGCGGATAGAGCGTGCCGACCAGCACGATGCCCAGGATGCCGCACAGCATCACGTTGTTGAACACGAGGCTCGCCTCGCGGCTGACGAAGCTGAACCGCGCGCCTTCGGTCACCGTCGCCGCGCGTACGCCGAACAGGGTCAGCGCGCCGCCGATGTAGATCGCCAGCAGCGCGAGAATGAAGCTGCCGCGTTCCGGATCGACTGCAAAGGCATGAACCGAGGTGAGAATGCCCGATCGCACCAGGAAGGTGCCGACCATCGACATCGAGAACGCGATCACGCCCAGCATCACAGTCCAGGCCCGCAACGCGTTGCGCGAAGCGAGGACCGAGCACGAATGGAGCAGCGCCGTCGCCGCCAGCCAGGGCATCAGCGAGGCGTTTTCCACCGGGTCCCAGAACCACCAGCCGCCCCAGCCCAGCGTGTAGTACGCCCAATAGGAGCCGGCGGTGATGCCCAGCGTCAGGAAGATCCACGCGCCCAGCACCCATGGCCGCATCGCGCGGGCGAAGGCGGGGCCGACATCGCGCGTCACCAGCGCACCGATGGCGAAGCTGAAGGCGATCGAAAGGCCGACATAGCCGACGTAAAGCGTGGGTGGGTGGAAGGCGAGGCCGATGTCCTGCAGCAGCGGGTTAAGGCCGTTGCCATCGGGCGCGGGTTCGGGCAGCCGCTCGAACGGGTTCGAGGACAGCAGCAGGAAGGCGTAGAACCCCAGGCTGACGAAGGCCTGCCCTGCCAGCGTCGCCACCAGCGTATCCTCGCGCAGCCGCTTCTCGATCAGCGCCACGAAGCCGCCGGCCAGGCCCATGATCGTCACCCACAGTAGCATCGAGCCTTCGTGGTTGCCCCAGGTGCCCGCCAGCTTGAAAATGAACGGCTTGGCCGAATGGCTGTTTTCCGCCACCAGCTTTACCGACAGGTCGGTTTCCAGAAACAGCGTGACGAGCGCCAGGAACGCGAAGGCGACCAGCACGCCCTGCATCACCGCCAGCGGACGAACCACGCCGGCCAGATGCTCCCCCTTGGGACGCAGGGCGATGATACCCGCCGCCAATTGCAGCACCGCCAGCGCGGCGGCCATCCACAGGACGGCAAGGCCCAGTTCGGCTATCATGGGAGTTCCGCCATCATTTCGTTTCGGCCACCACCTGTTTCGCCTGCGCGTCGGTCATGTTCTTCATCTCGCGCGGGACGTATTTCTCGTCATGCTTGGCAAGCAGGTTGTCGGCCACGAACGTGCCGCCTTCCATCCGCCCTTCGGCGACAACGCCCGATCCCTCGACGAACAGGTCCGGCGTGATCCCGGTGAAGCGCACCGGCACGCGCGCCTTGCCATCGCCCACGATGAAATCGATGGTCACGCCATCGGGCCGGGTCTTGATCGATCCCTTCTCCACCATGCCGCCCAGGCGCACGGCGCGGCCCTGTTCGGGCGGATGGGCGACCAGATCGCTCGGCACGTAGAAATAGGCGGCCTGATTGCGCAGCGCGTAAGCGGCGAGCAGGCCCGCGCCCACCAGCGCGACCAGCGCGATGGCCAGCAGGACCAGCCGCTGGTGCTTTGCCTTGATGCCGCTCACTTGCCCCTCGCCCTGTCACGCCGGCGTTCGGCGCGGACCATGGCCCACAGCGTCCACCCGACCAGCAACAGCGTGCCGATCACCCCGATCGCCAGCGCCGCCGCCACGTAATCCCATTGATCCAGTCTCTCGTGCATCCTGCCCTCCCGCGCCGCGTCAGCCCAGCGCCTTGCGGCGCAGGCGCGCCTCGGTCTGGATGTCGGCCAGCAGCGTCCGCATCCGCGCCAGCACCACGCCGCCGAAGATGCACGAAAAGCCGATGGCCGCAATCAGCAGCGGCCACAGGAACGTGCCGTCGATCGCGGACTTGCCGATGGTGATCGACGGCGGCTGGTGCAGGCTGTTCCACCACACCACCGACCGGTTGATGATCGGGATGTTGATCGCGCCGACCAGACCGAAGATCGCGGTCACGCGGCTCGCGCCCTCACCCGCCTGCGCATCGCGCTGTGCGGCGCCTGCCAGGGCGATATAGCCGAAATAGAGGAACAGCAGGACGAGGAAGCTCGTCAGCCGGCCGTCCCACACCCACCACGTGCCCCAGGTGGGACGCGCCCAGATCGATCCCGTGGCCAGGCAGATCGCGGTGAACGCCGCGCCTGGCACCGCCGCCGCGCGCGCGCCGATGGCGGCGAGCGGATGGCGCCAGACCAGCTCGACCAGGCTCGCCACGGCGATCGTGCTCCAGCCCGCCATGCCCAGCCAGGCCGAGGGGACATGGATGAACAGGATGCGCACGGTATCGCCCATCAGCCGATCGGGCGGCACCACCAGCAGACCCCAGGCCAGCGCGCCGAAGGCAAGCACCAGCCCCAGCCCCAGCAGCAAAGGCATCAACCAGCGCGCAAGGCGCAGAAAACGGGCGGGATTGGCAAAACCGTGCATGGACGCGGGAAACACATATCCTCGTCCGGCGGCGCGCGCCGCCGGTTCGCGCCACGCTCTGCCACCTGCGCCGTTCCGGGGCAAGCGCTTAGCGTCCCTCGAAAGGCCGGGATGCGCAGAGAATCTGAGGAAAGATGGGGCGATCGAAGGGGTTCGAACCCTCGACCTCCGGTACCACAAACCGGCGCTCTAACCAACTGAGCTACGATCGCCACAAGATCGGCGCACCCATCGTAACACGATGCAGGGCGCGGGCGAGCCCCTTTGCAGAAAGGAGCGGCCTTGAAAAGCGAAAACTTGCGCGACCGCCACGCGCCGGCGCGATTCCTACACCCTACCGGCTTTCGCGATCACCCCAGCTGCGGAACGCCACGCGCGCGGGCGTCACCCCGGTATCGATCAGCGCTTCCTCCTCCAACCGCACCGAATCGATAGAGACCACCTGATCCAGCAGGAACCAGCGGCTGCGCACCTGCAACTGATCGAGCGGAAGCGCGCCGGTTGCCCCGGCCGTGCCTCCCAGCCGCGCGGTCGCTTCCGCCGCGCTGGCATAGCCGGCAGGCGGCCGACCCAGCACAAGCGCACGGGCGCGTTCGGGCGGAATCGTGGCGGGAGAAAGCATGGTCAACAGGCGGATCTGGTCCAGCCGCAGCGTGTTGACGTTGACCGGTGAAAGCTCCGCCGCCGGCAGCGCACAGAGCCAGGGCCGTAAACGCTGGTAGAGTACCGGCGTCATCCCCCGCACCGCGCGCAGTTCGCTGACATCGCCGATCAGCCGGTTGGGTGGGCGATAGGGCACCGGCCCGGCGCGATAGGCATCGTCCTCCGCCCCGTTCGGCGCGGGCCGCTCGTCGCTGTCGATCCAGTCCGCCATGGCATCGCTCAGGCGGACCGCCTCGTTCGCCGGCACTGCCAGCCCCGCCATCAGCGCCCGCAACTGCGTGAGCGCCACGGGCCGCAGCGTGAACGTGCCGTCCACGCCCTGCTGGACCAGCGAATTGACGTTGAAGCAATTGCCCGCGTCGTCGATCCGCACGCGCGCCGCCCCGCGCGGCAGCGGCAACGGGAACTCTCGGCCCAGCAGTCCGATGCGGTCGACCGTGCGGCGATCGTCCGCATCGACCAGGGCCTTGAGCCGGGCCATTGCCACCGTTTCCGCGCTGGTGGCGGCAAGGCGCGCCTGAGTCATCGCCTGCCCGTTGCCGGCCAGCCGCGTCGCCAGGTTGAGCCGGTCGAGCATGACCGCCGCGATCACCGCCATGACCGCCACCAGCAGCAGCACCGACAGCAGTGCCGCGCCACGTTCGTGGGGAGGACGAGCCCGCCTCACTGGTAGTTCACCCCGACCAGCGAGACGATGCGCAACGGCTCGCCCCCCGGCTGTGGTAGCAGCACTTCGATCGCCACCGGCAATTCGCCCATGCGCTGCGGCTCCCACCGGCGCTGCCATTGCCCGTCACGGCCGCGGAAGCGCAAGGCCGGCGGCCCCGCCAGCGACAGGACGGCGGCGGCCGGCTCGGGCGCGGCGCCATCGGGGAACGGATAGCCGGCGCGCACCAGCGCCTTGCCGTCCCAGCGGTATTCCACCTTCTGCAGGCTGGGCCGCGCCGCGCCATCCGCGTTGGACCAGCCGCTGCGGGTGAAGCGCAGCACCATGCCGCCCGCTCCACCAGCTTCCAGCGCGGGATGAACCGCGCCGCTTTCGTCGCGCGCCAGACGCGGCGTGATCTGCGCCAGATCAGCGGTCCAGACCGACAGGAAGCGCCGGCTGGCGGCGATACGGTCGGTCCCGGCGCGGCTTGCCAGTTCGGCATCGACGCTGAAGCGCAGCAACGCCAGCGCGCCGCCGGCAATCATCGCGAAGATCAGCAACGCCACCAGCATTTCCACCAGCGTGAAGCCGTTTGCCGAATGCGAAGGTTCGCGATGGCCGTGCAATGACGTCATGACGCTGGCAACCGGGCAAAGTCGAGCGTGATCGCCTGGCTGGCGCGGCCCGGCGTTACCTCGCGCACGGTCAGCGTGATGGCCAGCACGCCGAAGTCCGCCTGCGGCGCGACGTGCCGCGTCCATGCGAACTGGCGGCCGGCATTGCGGATCGTACCGCTGGCGTCGCCGATCGCGGGGGGAGCGGGATCGGTCAGGATTTCCGCCGCCATGTTCTGCGCCACAATCTCGCGCAACAGGCGCTGGTCCAGATCGGCGGTGCGCGCGATGCTGGCGCCCTCCATCCTGAGCAGGGCCAGCGCCGCCAGCGCGAACACCGCCAGCGCGATCATCAGTTCGAGCAGGGTGAAGCCCGCTTCCGCGCCGTTGCCGTCACGCCGCATCGAGCGTGACCTTTCCATCGCGCGCGATGCGCAGGATCAGATGCCGGTCCCCGCGTTCCAGCCGGACCGCGCCATCGCCGCTGGCAAGACCCAGCGTATCGAACACGATGCGGCCCCGTCCGCCCGGCTGGGCGACCGTGGCCTGCGTGCCCTGCTTCCACGCCGCCAGATCGAACCCCTTGCCGGGAAGCGCCTGCCACGCGCCATCAACGCGGCGCTGGAAATAGTAACCGGCCGGCCCCACCACCAGCGCCACCGGCGCGCCGCCAACGATCGCTTCGTCCCGCGCCGCGATGGTGCGCGCGGCGAAGCGTTCCGCCTCGTTGCGCAGGATGCGCTCGTCGCCGGGCATCGACAGGACCACCACTGCCGCCAGCAGGCCGATCACGAACAGCACAACCAGCATCTCGACCAGCGAGAAGCCGTTGGCACGCCCGATGGACGGCGCGGAGCGGGACGACGACGGAGCCATGCCGAAGGAATAGCAGGCCGGACGGCCACATCCTATGGCTGGCGGCACATCGCGCACAGGCGATGTTGGCGTTCGGCCTGGGACCGGCTAGCACACGATCATGGACGCACCCGTCAACGAAGCCTCGCTCGATCGGCTGCTCGCAACGCCGGGCCTCGTTCGCGTTCCCACTCCCCGCGCCGACATGGTGATCCTGCGCGATTTCCTGACCGCTGCGGAATGCGGGGCGCTGATCGCCCGGATCGAGGCGGACCGCCGGCCCTCGACCATCGCCGACCCCAACGGCGATCACTATTTCCGCACCAGCGAGACCTGCGACCTGCCGATGGCCGCTCCCGACGTGTTGGCGCTCGACGAACGTTTTTCCGCGCTGTGTGGCATCGACCGGCCGTTCGGCGAACCGATCCAGGGCCAGCGCTATGCCCCGGGACAGGAATTCAAGGCACACACCGACTATTTCGACGAACACGGCGCCGATTTCGACCGCTATTGCGCCGTTTCCGGGCAGCGCACCTGGACCTTCATGGTCTATCTCAACGCGGTGGAAGCCGGTGGCGCCACGCGGTTCAAGGTTCTCGACAAGCTGATCCATCCCGAACCGGGCAAGCTGGTGGGCTGGAACAACCGCCGGCGCGACGGCAGCGTCAACCCCGCTACGATCCATCACGCCATGAAAGTGCGCAAGGGGCTGAAATACGTGGTGACGAAATGGTATCGCGAACGCCCCTGGCAATAAGCTGGCCTTAGCTCAGCCCTCGGGTTCGGTACCAGTGCCGCGAATCGTCGGCAGGCATCGCAACAGCGTTTCCACTTCGCCCGCGGCAAGCTGGGTGACGAAGCGCGCTTCATGCGCCGCAATGCGCTGACTGGCTTCGTCCGCCATTTTGCGCCCCTGATCGGTCAGGGTGAGCGCGTGCGAGCGGCCGTCCGCCCGGGTGCGCGCAACAAAGCCCCGGTCCATCAGGCGCGCGATGATCGGCACCATGTTGGCGCGCTTGATGGCCAGCGCATGCCCCACCTCGGTCTGCGAGCAATCGGGGTTTTCGCCGATCACCAATAGCGTGGTCACTTCCGCAGGCCGCAGGTCAAGGTCCGCCAACTCGCGCGCGAGGTCGGCCATCATCACCGCGGAAGCGCGGCGCAACTGATAACCCAGGCGGTTTTCCAGCGCGTTGGTCAGGGTGGTCATGGCGATACTCTAGAACGGCTATCGCAGATAGCAATGCCACGCACCGATACGGACGGATCGCTGCGAAACGCTTTAACGAAAGGGCGAAAACGAAAAGGGCGGCCGAAGCCGCCCTGCCCGTCTGGCTTTTCGCGCGCGATCAACGCTTGAGCGAAAGACCGCCGAACCGCTTGTTGAACTGCGCAACGCGGCCGCCCTGATCCATCTGACGCGTGCCGCCGGTCCAGGCCGGGTGCGAGGTGGGATCGATGTCGAGCGCCAGCGTGTCGCCTTCCTTGCCCCAAGTGGAGCGGGTTTCGAACACGGTGCCGTCGGTCATCTGCACCTTGATCATGTGGTAGTCGGGGTGGATATTGGCCTTCATCGGTCTTGCTCCGCTTGGCGACCGGTTCCGACCGGTCTTCGGGAAACTGGAAAGCGGCGCCCCTAATGGATACCGCGCGATTTGTCGAGTCCCTGGTCGGACGCCCCCGGCATCCGTCGGGAGCCTGCTCAGCTGTCCGCGATCATCGCGGTGAAGCTGACCTCGCAGGTCACCTTGCCATCGACCATGGCCTTGCCCGCGAACTTGCAGACGCGCGCGCGCTTCTGCGTGAATTCGACGTGCAGGTGCAACAGGCAGCCAGGCTCCACCGGATTGCGGAACTTGGCGCCCTCGATCGCCATGAAATAGACGAGCTTGCCGGTGCCGGCGAGCCCAAGCGTTTCCACCGCGAGCACGCCGGCGGCCTGCGCCAGCGCCTCGATCTGGAGAACGCCGGGCATGATCGGCCGGCCGGGGAAGTGCCCCTGGAAGAACTGCTCGTTCATCGAGACAGCCTTGACCGCGTGGATCGAATCATCGGGCACAAGGCCCAGAACGCGATCGACCAGCAACAGGGGATAGCGGTGCGGAAGCGCCGCCATCACCTTGGTCACGTCATAGTCGAACGGTGCGGCAACCGCGCCGTCCGTCTGATCTTCCGCCATGGTGCCCCCGTTTGACGCTGTTCGACGCGGACGGCCTTAGCGGCCGACCGGCGCCTTCTTGTTGTCCGGCTGGGCGGCAGCGGCCTGCGCCGCCTGCTGCTGGGCCTGCTGTTCACGCTGCGCGCGCGGCAGCCAGCCGGCCGGCGGCACGAGCTGCGCCGAAGGGATCAGCGCGTTGAGTTCGGTCAGGATGTCCTGGTTCAGGTTGTACGCCTGATCCGCCTTGATCACCGATTGCGAATCGAGGACCAGCGAAATCTTGCGCTTGGTCATCGCGCTCTGCGTGGCATCGTCCAGCTTGTCGCCGATCTGTTCGAGAACGTACTGTTCCGAAAGCTGCAGCGGCTCCAGGATCTGCTGGATTTCGCGCTGGCCGGCCTGCTCGATCTGCTGGATCTGCGCGTACTGCTGGCGCAGCGCGGCCTGATCGGGCTTGGGCGCCTTCGAATCCGCTTCCAGCTTGGCGTACAGCGGCTGAAGCTGCGCGGTGATCTGGTTCTTGCGCGTGTTGGCCTGGTCGATCTGCGCCTTGTAGGTCACCGGGCGCTGCTGCTGCGCGGTCTGGTAGGCCGAGGACGAAGCGACGATCGCCGGGGGGTTGGCCACCGCGACGCCGGCGGCGACAACGCCACCGGTAGCGGCCGGAGCGGCTGGCGCGGCGGCCATGGCCTGCGGAGCAACCGAAACGAGAAGGCCCGCGACAAGGGCCGATGCAATGCGCGTGATCATCAGAACTGGGTTCCTACGTTGAAAGTGAATGCCTTGGGGTCGTCGCCTTCGACCTTGCTGAGGACTTTGGCGAAATCGATGCGGAAGGGACCGAACGGCGAGTTCCAGTTGACGCCGATACCAACCGAGATGCGCGGTTTGGGACTATCGCCCACGAAGACCTCGTCGTACTTCTGCGCAACTTGGTTAACCGCCCCGCTGGAATCCTTGCTGGAAGTCGTCAGCTTCTGGGTCAGGTTATCGAGATACAGCAACGTTCCTGCCCCCGTTGTCTGTGGATGCGCCACACCAAACACGGCGCCCGCGTCAACGAAGATCGAAGGCCGCAGCCCCATCTCACGCGCGCCCGAGCCCAGCGGAATCTCGACCTCGGCGTGGGCAAGGTAGTAATATTTGCCGCCCAGCGCGTCATCGACCCACTGGTTGCGATCGGTCGAAACCGTGCCACCCGCGCCGGTCTGCTGATCATACCCGGAATACTGCTTGCGCAGCACGCGGGGGCCGACGCCGCGAATGTCGAAGCCGCGGATCTGGGGTTCGCCCAGGAAGAAGCGGTCGGTCAGGCGCACGTCGTCGATCGACGGATCGTTGGAGCGGCTGCCCAGCGCCTTGATCGCGCCGCCTTCACCGCGCAGCGAGAAGATGAAGCCATGGCCCAGCGGTACATACTTCGAGGCGTTGGCCGTGAGGCGGGCATACTTCACCGAACCGCCAAGCCCGGCGATGTCGCCACCCAGCACCAGCGAGGAGCCGCGCGTCGGCCGCAGGCGGTTGTCGCGCGTGTCATAGACTAGCGACACACCCAGGATCGAGCTGGTGCGCTTGCCGATGGCGTCGCACAGATACCGACCGGCCAGCAACGGGCTGCACTGGCCGTTGAGGTAGTAGGTATCCTTGTCGAGCGTCACGTTGTCGAAGTTGAGCGTGTAGCGCCCGATCAGCGAGGTATATTCGGTCAACGCCACGCCGATGCGGGCCTGGAAGCCGGTGGTGGCCTGCCGGTAGGTCGTGTTGCGGTTGCTGTTGAAGTAGTTGAAGCTGTTGTAGTCGCGCCGATAGACGTCCATACCGAACGACACGTTCCGGTCGAACAGGTAAGGCTCGGTAAAGCTCACCTGCACCGCGCGCGAATAGCGCGAATAGTCGACGCTGAGGCCAACGGTCTGGCCACGGCCACGGAAGTTGTTCTGCTGGATCGAGGCCTGGAAGATGAAGCTTTCAAGGCTGGAGAAGCCGGCGGAAAGCTGGAGCTGGCCGGTCGGCTTTTCCTCGACGTTGGCTTCCAGCACGATGCGGTCGGCCGCGCTGCCGGGTTTCTGCTCGACCTCGAACTTTTCCTGGAAATAGCCCAGCGACTTGATGCGGTTGGTGGAGCGCTTGATCTGCAGGCTGTTGAAGGCGTCGCCCTCGCCCAGACGGAACTCGCGGCGGACCACCTTGTCCTGCGTCAGCGTGTTGCCGTTGACGTCCACGCGCTCGACATAGACGCGCGGTGCTTCCGCCATGCGGAAGGTCACGCTCATCGTCAGGTCGTCCTTGTCGCGCTGGAAGTCGGGACGGACGTCGGCGAAGGCATAACCGAAGCTGCCGGCGGTTTCGGTGAGGCTGTCGACCGTGTCTTCAACGGCCTTGGCGTTGTACCACTGGCCCTTCTTGATGCTCAGCCGCTCGGCCAGCTTGTCGCCATCGAAGTCGCGCAGCTGGCTGTCCACCTTGACGTCGCCGAACTTGTAGCGCTTCCCCTCTTCCACCACGTAGGTGATGATGAAATCGCGCTTGTCGGGCGTCAGTTCGGCCACCGCCGAAACCACGCGGAAATCGGCATAGCCGTTGGTCAGGTAATACTGGCGCAGCTTCTGCTGGTCGAAGGCGAGGCGATCCGGATCGTAGCTGGTGCCCGAGCTGAACAGGCGGAAGAAGCGCGACTGCTTGGTCACCATCTGGCCGCGCAGTTCCCCGTCGGAGAACTTCTCGTTGCCGATGATGTTGATCTGGCGGACCTTGGACTTCGGCCCCTCGCTGATCTCGAACACGATATCGACGCGGTTCTGTTCGAGCATGACCATCTTCGGTTCGACCGAAGCGGCGAAGCGGCCCTGCCGCTTGTACAGCTCGATGATCCGGGCCACGTCCGCGCGCACCTTGGAACGGGTGAAGATCTGGCGCGCCGAAAGCTTGATTTCGGGCAGGATCTTGTCTTCCTTGAGGCGCTTGTTGCCCTCCAGGATGATACGGTTGACGACCGGGTTCTCCTTGACCTGGATCACCACGTCGCCGTTGTTGTTGCGCAGTTGCACGTCCGAGAACAGCTCGGTCGCGAACAGGTCCTTCAGCACCTGGTCGGCGGCGGCCTGGGTATAGCGATCGCCTTCGCGCAGGCGGATGTAGGAGCGGATGGTATCCGGCTCCAGCCGTTGCGCGCCATCGATCGTGATCGTCTTGACCGTGACTTCCGCAACCACCGGTGGCGCGGCGGGCGCCGGCGCAGGGGTGGCGGGAACCGGAACCGCGCTGGCCGGCGCGGCTTGCCGGGCATGTTTGCCGAACAGGGCCGAAGGCTTGCGCGCAGGCTTCTGATCCGCCTGGCTCTGCTGCGCCGCCGCCATTTCGGGCACGCCGGCCATGCAGGTGGTGACCATCAGGGCAATAGCCACCGACGACGCCCGTGGCGAGGCAGGAACGGTCCGGCCCGAGTTACGTCCAATCATCACCAAGCGCCATCCCGTGTGTTCTTGCGGCAAACCCTTTTCAAGGACCGGCCGCACCAGCAATCGCCGCCATCTGCCCGAAGCAGCCCCGCCAATCAAGCAAGCAGGCTGTCCAAGCGTTCGATCGCCCCGCAAATTGTGGAAAATCCGGCCCCCGCGACCGGATTGTATCCCCTACCCCCCGAACACTTTCAGCGACGCAACGTCATTGATCGTAACAAAGAGCATCAAACCGACAACAAACGCCAACCCGGTCCGGAACGCCCATTCCTGGCCGCGCCGGCTGACCGGCTTCCTGCGCACCGCCTCGGCGGCGTAGAAAGCGAGATGACCTCCGTCCAGCACCGGAATTGGCAGCAGGTTAATGAACCCCAAGTTAATCGAGATCAGCGCGACGAACCATGCGTAGTTCCGCCAGCCCGATACCAGCTGCTCGCCGGAATACTTGGCGATCTTGATCGGCCCACCAAGCTCCTTCACCTCGCGCCGGCCGGTCACGATCTGGCCGATGCCGGTCACCATCATCCCGATGATGTCGCGCGTCTGCCCCACCGCGTCGGCCACGGCATCCACCGGCCCGGCGCGCACCACGTCGAAACGGGCCGGGCCGATGCCCAAATAGCCGATACGCTGTTCGTTTCCGAAAGCATCGGACATCACCTTGGCTTCGGGCGTGACCTGCATGGGCAATTGCTTGCCATCGCGCTCGATTACCAGATCCAGCGGTTCGGCGGGGTGCTGCGACACTTCCATGCGGATTTGCAGGAAATCGTCGATGCGCGCACCTTGCAGCGACACCACGCGATCGCCCGCGCGCAGGCCGGCCTTGTCGGCCACCGAGGTCGGCTGGACCACGCCCACCACCGGCGAGGCAACAACACGCCCATCGATCATGTTGAACGCCGCCAAGATCAGCACCGCGAAAACCAGATTGGTCACCGGCCCGGCCAGCACGATCAGCGCGCGTTGCCACAGCGGCTTGGCCTGGAACGTCCGCTCGCGTTCGGCGGCGGGCAGCGAAAGCCAGGCGGGATCGGGCTGGCTCGCCGGGTTCATGTCGCCCGCGAACTGCACGTAACCGCCCAGCGGCAGCATGGACAGCTTCCAGCGCGTGCCGCGCTTGTCGGTCCACCCCGCCAGTTCCTTGCCGAACCCGATCGAAAAGCTTTCCGCCTTCACGCCGAACAGGCGGCCGACGAGATAGTGCCCCAGTTCGTGGATGAACACGAGCGGCCCGAGCACGAGAACAAAGGCGAGCAGGGTCACCAGGATCCCCGGATCGTGCAGCGGTGGTGTGGGCATCAGTGCGCAAGCTCCATCGTTTCACGCGTTCTGACCCGCGCGGCGCGGTCCACCAGAATAACATCATCCAGCGAGCCCGGGGCGGAAAAGTCGTTCATCGAATCGAGCACGCGCGCCGCATTCTCCGCAATATCGGTGAACGCGATCTGACCGGCCAGGAACGCGGCCACGGCGATCTCGTTGGCGGCATTGAGCACGGCCGGCGCGGAACCGCCCGCCGTCACCGCCTCGCGCGCCAGGCGGGTGGCGGGAAAGCGCGTTTCATCGGGCGCGCGGAACGTCAGTTCGCCAATGGCGGCAAGATCGAGCGGCGCGCAGGGTGTGTCCATCCGCGCGGGCCAGGCGAGCGCGGAGGCGATCGGCACGCGCATGTCCGAAGGGCCAAGCTGCGCCAGCGTGGACCCATCGCGGTATTCGACCATCGAATGCACGATCGACTGCGGGTGAACGATGATGCGCAGCCGCTCCACGCCCACCGGGAACAGGTGGAACGCCTCGATGAATTCCAGCCCCTTGTTCATCATCGTGGCCGAATCGACGCTGATCTTGGCGCCCATCGACCAGTTGGGGTGCTTCACCGCTTCGGCCGGAGTGGCCAGGGCCAGGCGTTCGGCGGGCCAATCGCGGAACGGGCCGCCACTGGCCGTCAGCGTGATCCAGCGGACGTTGGCGGCATCGTTGCCCTGCAGGCACTGGAAGATCGCGTTGTGTTCGGAATCGACCGGCAGCAGCGTGGCCCCGGTCCGGGCGACCGCTGCGGTCATCACCTCACCAGCGGAAACCAGTGCTTCCTTGTTGGCCAGCGCGATCACCTTGCCCTGTTCGATCGCCGCCATCGTGGGAGCAAGGCCCGCGCACCCGACGATCGCGGCCACGGTGATATCCGCGCCGCGCGCGGCCGCCTCGACCAGCGCCGCCGGGCCGCCCGCGGCTTCCACGCCCGATCCGGCGAGATGTTCGCGCAGCTCGGGCAGCCGCGCCTCGTCGGCCACGACCGCCACTTCCGCGCGGAATTCGCGCGCCAGCGCCGCCAGTTCCGCCGCCTGCGCGTTGGCCGTCAGCGCCACCACGCGGAAGGCATCGGGATTGCGTCGGACGAGATCAAGGGTGGAGGCGCCGATCGAACCCGTCGCGCCCAGAACCGAAATCGTGCGTTGTCCGGTCATCTCAGGCTCCTCCGCCAAGTCCCATGGCCCAGGCCGTGCCCGCGACGATCGCCACCGGCAACAGGCCGTCCACGCGGTCGAACACGCCGCCGTGGCCGGGGATCAGGCGCGAACTGTCTTTCACGCCGGCCCGGCGCTTGAGCCAGCTTTCATAGAAATCGCCGGCCTGCGCCACCACCGCCAGCCCGGCGCCGGCCAGCGCCGCCATGCCGACGTTGGTGATCGCCAGCGCCTGCTTCAGGCTTGGCCCGGTCGGCCCCAGCGCCGACAGCATGTACCCGCCCGAAAGCGTGACCAGCGCCAGCCAGATGCCCGCCGCGGCCATGCCGCCGGCAAGGCCGGCCCAGGTCTTGGAGGGGCTGATTTTAGGCGCAATCTTGGGTCCACCCAGCGCGCGCCCGGTGAAATAGGCTCCGGTATCGGTGCAGATCACCAACCCGATCACCGCGATCAACAGCGGCGTGGGCATGACGATCAGCGCGAGCGCTGCCCAGCCGATGTAGAACGCGCCGGTAATCGCCGCCGCTCCCAGACGTGCCGGGTCCGTCGCGATCCGGCTCGCCAGCATCACGTACTCGCCATAGGCTGCGAAGGCGACCAGCGCGATGAAGCAATCGAGCACCACCCCATCGCGCCATATGGCGAAGCCCGCGATGGCGAGCATGACCACGGCCGAGGCGACACGCACCGGAAGGTCGTTCCGCCGGGCCGGCGTGGCGGCGCCTTCGGCGGACGGATCAGCGACCGCCAAAGCGCCGCTCGCGAGTCGAGAACTGCTCCAGCGCCTGCCGCAGATGCTCGGGCGTAAAATCGGGCCACAGCACGTCGGTGAACCACATTTCGGCGTAGGCGGCCTGCCACAGCAGAAAATTGGAAAGCCGCACCTCACCCGAGGTACGGATCAGCAGATCGAGCGGGGGCAGATCGGCGGTATAGAGCTCGGCCTCGATCGCCTCCGGGGTGATCGCGCCCTTGGCGGCAGCCCGCGCCGCCGCGCGGGCGATCTCCTGTTGCGATCCATAGTTCAGCGCGATCGCCAGCGTGGTGCCGGTGTTCGCCGCCGTGCGCGCCATAGCATCTTCGATCAGATCCACGATATCGGGGGCAAGTCCATGATAATCGCCGATAATCCGGAGCCGCGCGTTGTTGTTGATCAATTCCTGCAGATCGCTGCGGATGAAGGCCTTGAGCAGCCCCATGAGGTCGGCGATCTCGTCCGCCGGGCGCTTCCAGTTCTCGGACGAGAAGGCATAGAGCGTCAGCGCTTCAAGCCCCATGTCGCGCGCGGCGCGCGCCACTTCGCGCACCGCGTCGACCCCGCGCTTGTGCCCGACGACGCGCGGCAGCAGGCGCTTCTTCGCCCAGCGCCCGTTGCCATCCATGATGATGGCGACGTGCCGCGCGACGCAACCGGTATCTCCCGACCCGTTTTTCGGGGCGACCGCCGCGCTCACTTGCCCAGGATTTCCTTTTCCTTCTGGGCGGCGGCTTCATCGGCCGCCTTGATGTAATCGTCGGTCAGTTTCTGGACGTCGGTTTCGGCGCGCTTGCGCTCGTCTTCCGAGATTTCCTTCTTGTTCTCGTCCGCCTTGAGCGCTTCCATGCCGTCGCGACGGACGTTGCGGATCGCGATGCGCGCCTTTTCGGCATACTGGCTGGCCAGCTTGGCCAGCTCCTTGCGGCGTTCCTCGGTCAGATCGGGAATCGGCAGGCGCAGGTTGTTGCCGTCGTTAATCGGATTGAGGCCGAGCCCCGCCGAACGGATCGCTTTTTCGACCGGCCCGATGTTCGACTTGTCCCAGACCTGCACCGACAGCAGGCGCGGTTCGGGTGCGGAAACGGTCGCGATCTGGTTGAGCGGCGTGTGCGCGCCATAGACTTCGACCGTGATAGGATCGAGCAGCGCGGTGTTGGCCCGGCCGGTGCGCAGGCCCGAAAGATCGCTCTTGAACGATTCAACCGCGCCCTTCATCCGGCGTTCGAGATCGGCCTTGTCATACTTGGCCATGGTCAGGCTTCCTTCTGCACGATGGTCTGCGTCCCCTCACCCGCCAGCACGCGGGCAAGATTGCCCTGCTCGCGGATCGAGAACACGACGATGGGAATGTGGTTATCGCGGCAAAGCGCCACCGCGCTGGCGTCCATCACCTGCAGGTTGGTTGCCAGGACGGTGTCGTAATCCACGGTTTCATAACGCTTTGCCGAAGGATTCTTCTTCGGATCGGCATCGTACACGCCGTCGACGCTGGTGCCCTTGAGCAGTGCGTCGCACTGCATTTCGGCCGCGCGCAACGCCGCGCCGCTGTCGGTGGTGAAATAGGGCGCGCCCACCCCGGCGGCGAAGATCACCACGCGGCCCTTTTCCAGGTGGCGTTCGGCGCGACGGCGGATCACCGGCTCGCACACCGCGTCCATCTGTATGGCGGACTGCACGCGCGTGTGCACGCCCAGCTTTTCGAGCGAGGACTGCATCGCCAGCGCGTTCATCACCGTGGCCAGCATACCCATGTAATCGGCCTGCGCCCGGTCCATGCCCTTGGCGGCCCCCGCCATGCCGCGAAAGATGTTGCCCCCGCCGATTACGAGGCACAGTTCGACGCCGGTATCCTTTACCGCCTTCACCTCGGCGGCCAGGCGATCGACGAAATCGGTATCGATGCCAAACTGCTGGTTCCCCATCAGCACCTCGCCCGAAAGCTTGAGCAGGATGCGCTTGAACTTGGGGAGGCTCATGGGAACGGGGTACTCGCAAACGGGGGTAAACGCGGCCCTTATACGCGGATGGACCGCGCTGCCAAGGGTGGCGTGGCCGGCCATGGTGGCGGCCGCATACAGCGATCCCCGCGCCGGCGGGGAGAACGAGCCGGAGCAATACCGGCAACGCCTCCCCCGCCCGCGCGGGGACGTGCTGTTCAGAACTTACTTGATGCCGGCAGCGGCGGCGACTTCGGCGGCAAAATCGCTTTCTTCCTTCTCGATGCCTTCACCAAGCTGGAAGCGGACATAGTCCACCAGCGCGATCTTGGTGCCGGCGGCCTTGCCCGCCTGCTCCACCACCTGCGCGATCGGAGTCTTGTTGTCCATCACGAACAGCTGCGAAAGCAGCGCGTTTTCCTTGGCGTACTTCGAGACCGCGCCGTCGACCATCTTGGCCTGCACTTCAGCGGGCTTGCCACTTTCAGCCGCCTTTTCGGCCGCGATCTTGCGTTCGCGGGCGATCAGTTCGGCGTCGAGATCGTCGGCGGTCAGCGCCAGCGGGAACGCGGCGGCGATGTGCATCGCGATCTGCTTGCCCAGCGGCTCCAGCACATCGGCGCCGGCTTCGGATTCGAGCGCGACGAGCACGCCGATCTTGCCAAGGTTCGGCGCGGCGGCATTGTGCATGTAGGGCACGACCACGCCGTTCGTCACGGCGACGTGCTTGATGCGGCGCAGCTGCTGGTTCTCACCGATGGTGGCGACGTTGTTGGTCAGCTTGTCGGCAACCGTGCCGCCATCGGGATAGGCGGCGGCCTTCAGCGCCTCGACATCGGCAGCGGCGGTGTTCAGCGCCACTTCGGTGGCCTTGCGCACGAAGTCCTGGAACTGATCGTTCTTGGCGACGAAATCGGTTTCCGAGTTGACTTCGACGGCAACGCCCTTGGTTCCGGCAACGGCCACGCCAACGAGACCTTCGGCGGCGGTGCGGCTGGACTTCTTGGCGGCGGCAGCCAGGCCCTTGGCGCGCAGCGCGTCGACCGCGGCTTCGAAATCGCCGCCGGATTCGTCCAGCGCCTTCTTGCAGTCCATCATGCCGGCGCCAGTGCGCTCGCGCAGGTTCTTCACGTCAGCGGCGGTATAAGCCATCGCGTTGATCCTTCTGTTCTTCAAACGGGTGAGGCCGCAGCAATCCGCTGCGGCCCGTAAGTCTTGTCCGGGTCAATTCGGTGACGGCCCGGACGGGCCGCCCCGATCATCGACCGGCGGCGCCGGGGCTCAGGCCTCGACAGCTTCCTCGGCCAGCGGCTCGGCCAGCGCGCCGAAATCCGCACCCGAAGCAATGGCGGCATCACGGCCACCCTTGGTGGCGGCGGCGGCCACCGCTTCGCAGTAGAGGCGGATCGCGCGGCTGGCGTCGTCGTTCGCCGGGATCGGGAAGGCGATGCCTTCGGGCGAGACATTCGAATCGAGAATGGCAACGACCGGAATGCCCAGCACGTTGGCTTCCTTGATCGCCAGTTCTTCCTTGTTGGCGTCGATCACGAACATCACGTCCGGAATGCCGCCCATGTCGCGGATGCCGCCCAGCGACAGTTCGAACTTGTCGCGTTCGCGGGTCAGCTGAAGGACTTCCTTCTTGGTCAGACCGGCGGTGTCGCCCGCAAGCTGTTCTTCCAGCGCCTTGAAACGCTTGATCGACTGGCTGATCGTCTTCCAGTTGGTGAGCATGCCGCCCAGCCAGCGGTGGTTGACGAAGTGCTGGCCCGAAGCGCGCGCGGCCTGCGCGATCTGCTCCTGCGCCTGGCGCTTGGTGCCGACGAACAGCACCTTGCCGCCGGCCTGCACGGTGGCCGAGATGAAATCGAGCGCGCGCGCGAACAGCGGCACGGTCTGCGACAGGTCAAGGATGTGGATGCCGTTGCGGGCGCCGAAGATGTACGGCTTCATCCGCGGATTCCAGCGGTGGGTCTGGTGGCCGAAGTGCGCACCGGCCTCGATAAGTTGCTGCATCGTGACGACAGGAGCCGCCATAGGTATTTCCTTTCCGGTTCAAGCCTCCGGGAAACTGGAACCAGGCGGAGATCCCGCCACGGCACCGGTATGTGCGTTTCCCGTGTGGATTACCGTCTCTCATGCAAGGGGCACCTGCCCCTGCACCGTCCGGCGCTGGCGCCCCTTAGAGCAAGTGCGGAAAGAAATCCACCTCGAATTTGCTGGCGCGCGACCGGCCGGTTCCGACGGCGAGGACAGCGTCACGCCGACGATCTCGACTTCCGTCTGTCGCACGCAAAAAACGCCGCACGGCATTTTCCGCTTGACGATACAGAACAAAAAGAGAACATAAGGGGCATTACGGCATCCGGTAAGGAACCGTTAACCATATTCCGAGTTATCCACATGATGTCCACAGGCTGTCAAGGCGAACCTTGGCCGGGGACACAGGGTCGAAAGGCTGGTTGTCATGCTTGGTGTTCTTGTCTCGCTGCTTTTTGCCGGTGCCGGCCTTCTGGCCATCGGTGCGATCGGGGCGACCGTAACCGCGCAAGCCGGTGCGGTGCGCGGCCTGTTGCGCCAATCGCGTGCCGGCGTGGCGCACCGGGAATACTGCGTCAGCATCGTGTCGGACATGCCGGCAGTCGCGCCTGCGGCGGGATGCGGTCCGCGCCGCGCCGCAGTCCGCTCGATCAGGCGGACGGCGGAACGGCGGATCGCCCCTGCCCGCCGCGCAGCCGCCTGACGCGCGCATAGCGCACCACGCCCACCGGCACGAGCGCGAGATAGATCCCGCAGATACCCACCAGCGTCAACCACGGTTCCGTCAGCAGCGCGGCAATCACCAGCCCGAACAGCGCGATCACTTCCAGGCGGATGGCGCGGCGCGGGCGCAACGCGGTCCAACCCAGAGTGGCCATGTTGGATATCATCAGGAACGCGATCAGCGCCGCCCATACTCCGACGAACATCGGGTAGCGGAATTCCTCGCGCCCGCTGGCAATCCACAGGTACAGCGGCAGCATGGCCAGCCCCGCACCTACGGGCGCCGGCACACCCGTCAGGAAACCGGCTGATTTATGCGGTTGGTCCGCCATGTCGATCCGGGCGTTGAAGCGGGCCAGCCGCAACGCGCAGCACACCGCCAGCGCCAGTGCGGCGAACCAGCCGAAGCGCGGTTCGGTCTGCAACGACCACAGATAGAGGATCAGGGCAGGCGCGACGCCGAACGAAATCGCGTCCGACAGGCTGTCCAGTTCGGCGCCGAAGCGCGACTGCGCCTTCATCATCCGCGCCACGCGCCCATCGATGCCATCGAGAATGCCGGCGATGATCACCGCCATCACCGCGCGTTCGAAATCGCCGTTGATGGCAAAGCGGATGCCGGTCAGCCCCGAACAGAGCGCGGCGGAGGTGATCGCGTTGGGCACCAGCGCGCGCAGGGTCAATCCGCGCGGAAGGCGGGTGCGGCCGAAGTCCTCGCCGTCCGGCAGAGCTTCGCCATTCACGTCAAACGTCTCTTCGGGCTCCGCCGACGGCGCAGGCCCGGAGGTCACTGGCTGACGCCCTCGATCATCGGCGCCTGCCCGATCTCGGCCAGCACGGTTTCGCCGGCGATCACCCGCTGCCCCATCAGCACCTTGGGTTCGGTGCCTTCGGGCAGATAGACATCGACGCGGCTGCCGAAGCGAATCAGACCGACGCGCTGGCCGGCGGCGACAATGTCCCCGCCCTTCACGAACGGCACGATACGCCGGGCGATCAGCCCCGCGATCTGTGTGAACCCGATCTGCACCCCGTCGCTGCGCTCGACCAGGAAATGCTGACGCTCGTTCTCCTCGCTGGCCTTGTCGAGATCGGCGTTGAGGAACTTGCCGGGGATATAGACCACACGCCGGATCGTGCCGCCAATCGGCGACCGGTTGATGTGGACGTCGAACACGCTCATGAAAATGGACACGCGGGTCACCGGCGTTTCCGCCATGCCCTTCGCACCCGATCCGTCATCGGCGGTCAATTCGCGCGGCGGCGGCACCTTCTGGATCAGCGTGATCAAGCCATCGGCGGGCGACACCACGAATCGGTCATCGCGCGGCGTAACGCGCAGCGGATCGCGAAAGAAGGCGAGGATGCCGACGGTGAGGAACGCCAGCGGCCAGGCCAGCGTTTCCCACGCCATGACCGCGCTGCCTAGGCTCAGCGCAGCGGAAACAAGCGCGAACTTGCGTCCTTCGGGGTGAATGGCTGGCCAGCTCCAGCCGGCGCTGCCGCGACCGCGGTTGTCAAGAATATCTCCGGGCATGGGGCTCATCTACGGGTTGGCGCGCAAAGCGGCAAGGGCAGGTTCCGGACCGGCGGTCGCAACGGGGGCCTGCCTCGTGGAAAAAGCCCGACCTATCGCCAACCGAACGGACAATCGAAAGACCGGTCGCGCGGACCGGCCACCGGCCTTCACGGCCAATGCGGCGAGAAGAAGCAGCGGTGGTGGACAGGGCTAGATTCGAACTAGCGTACGCTTGCGCGGGCAGATTTACAGTCTGCTGCCTTTAACCACTCGGCCACCTGTCCACACCAGTGCTGCCGGTGCGAGGGTTCCCCGGATAACGGGTCCGCCTCTGATTTGAGACCCCCGCGAAGGGGCCGTCCGGCCGAGAGGCGGCCCCTTTGGCGAAGCATCGCTTGCCTGTCAATGGGGCGACTGGCAGGAGGCGCACGATATTTTCGCATTCCAGCATAAAGGTACTCTCCATGGCCGCTCCCCACGATCATCGCGAAGCCCGGCAAGACGGACAGCGCAAGGGCCGCGCCCTACGCGGCCGCGCGGGGCGGATGCAGGGCGGACGGGGTAGCGGACGCGGCAGCCAGGGCACCGTGCGCCTGTGGGGCCGCCACGCTGTGGAAGCCGCACTGACGAATCCCGATCGCGTGGCCAAGAAACTGTGGGGCACGCGCGAAGCGATCCAGGCGATGCTCGACGATCACGACGCCGAACTGCCCGCGTCGCTGCCGGTGGAATACGCGCAGGCCGCCGATCTCGGCCGGCTGGTGGCGCGCGATGCGCCGCACCAGGGCCTTGTGCTCGAATGCCTGCCGCTGGACGACGTGGCGCTCGACGACGTGCTGGACGAAGCCGACGGCAAGACGCTGGTGCTGCTCGACCAGGTCACCGATCCGCACAACGTGGGCGCCATCCTGCGCAGTTGCGCGGCGTTCGGCGTGGCGGCGATCGTCACGCAGGATCGCCATGCCCCGCCCGAATCGGGCACGCTGGCGAAATCGGCCTCGGGCGCGCTCGAAACGGTGCCGTGGGTGCGCGTGGTAAACCTCGCCCGCGCGCTGGAGGATATCGCCGAGGCAGGATACTGGCGGATCGGCCTGGACGGCGATGGCAAGGATGCCTTCCCGCAGGCGGTGCCCTCCGGGCCGGTCGCGCTCGTGCTGGGGGCCGAGGGCGAAGGGCTTCGGCACAACGTGGCGCAGCATTGCGATTCGATCGCCCGCCTGCCGATCTCCTCGGCGATCGAAAGTCTCAACGTGTCCAACGCCGCCGCGATCGCGCTCTATGCGATCGCCACGCGCACGACCGACTGAACCGGAAGGAGCACATCGTGAGCACAAAGCGCCTGTTCACCGGTACGCTGCTGGTGCTGGCATCGCTGGTACTGGCCGCCTGCATGTTGCTGCCCGGCAAGTTCGGATCGGATCTCACCCTGCACCGCGACGGCACGTTCAGCTTCACCTACAAGGGCGAGATTTTCCTGCTTCCGCTGTCGAAGCTGGCGCAGGACAAGCCGGCCGGCACGGGCGAGAAGAAGCCGTTCACCCCTTCTCCCTGCCGGGATGAAGGCAGTCAGGCCAGCCGGCCCTGCACCAAGGCCGAAGTCGACGCGCAGCGTGCCGCGTGGGACGTCGCGCAGCCCGGGGCATCGCAGCGCGACGCGGAGAACGAACGCATGGCCAAGGCCTGGCTCGGCGGGCTGGACCCGTCCGATCCGAAGGCTGCCGATGCGTTCGCGGAACGCCTGTCACGCCAGGCGGGCTGGAAATCGGTGATCAATCGCGGCGACGGGCGGTTCGAAGTGGAATATGCCGCCAACGGACGGCTCGACCACGATTTCAGCTTCCCGATGATCGAACGGATGCCGGCGGTGGTACCCTTCGTCACGATGATCCGCCGCGCCGACGGCAGCGTGCGGATCGATGCCCCCGCCTTCGCCAGCAGCGCTTCCGCATCGCCACTCATGGCGATGCTGGCGGAAGTGGCCAAGGACAAGGCCAAAGGAGGGACCAGCCCCCTGCCGCAGATCGACGGCACGTTCACGCTGCGTACCGACGGCGCGATCCTGGCCAACAACACCGACGAAGGCGCCCGGCCCGATCCAGCGGGGCAGCGGCTGGACTGGAAGATCGATGTCCGGACGGCCGCAATGCCAACGGCACTGATCCGGCTCGATCGATAAGCTTTACCCCAAAAAGAAAAACCGCGCCGATCGCATGACCGGCGCGGTTTTTCTGTGCTCGGACTTCCAGCAACGGCCGGGCTTCTGCCGGCGCGACCCGTTCGCGCCAGGCGGCCCGGCTCGTTATCAGTTCACCGCGTCCTTCAGGCCCTTGCCGGCCTTGAACTTCGGCTGCGACGAGGCCTTGATCGACATCGGCTCACCCGTGCGCGGGTTACGGCCGGTCGAAGCCTTGCGCTTGGCGACCGAGAACGTGCCAAAACCGACCAGACGCACTTCGTCGCCCTTCGAGAGCGCCCCAGAGATGGAATCGAAAACGGCTTCCACCGCCTTCGTGGCATCACCTTTCGAGAGGCCGCTGGCATCGGCGACAGCGCTGATCAAATCGTTTTTGTTCATTGCGGAACCCCCTACCTTTTCTTGGGAAAACTGCGGTTTCGGAATCGCCTTTCGGGTGCGCGGGAATTGAGCGGAGAAAGAATCCGCTGTCAAAGACAAAAGCAACGAGAAACGTTGAATTTGTCTCAAAAACCAACGCATTTCCCGCAAACGGAAAGGCGCACCCCCATGCGGAGATGCGCCCCCTGGTGATTGCGGCTTCGCGGACGTCCCGCGAAGGAGACCGTCAGTGCGCGGTGGTGGAGGCCGGCTGGCCTCCCACAGCGGCTCCGGGCTGGCTCGCCAGATCGTCCGCTTCGGTCCACTCGATCGGCTCCAGCGGCCCGGCCAGCGCCAGCGCGAGCACCTCGTCCACGTGCTTTACCGGAACGATCTCAAGCCCTTCACGGATGTTGGCCGGAATCTCGGCCAGATCCTTGCGGTTCTCTTCCGGGATCAGCACGGTCTTGATGCCACCGCGCAGCGCGGCGAGCAGCTTTTCCTTGAGACCGCCGATCGCCAGCACGCGCCCGCGCAGCGTCACCTCGCCGGTCATCGCCACGTCCGCACGGACGGGGATGCCGGCCAGGGTCGAGACCATTGCCGTGACCATGCCGATGCCCGCGCTCGGCCCGTCCTTGGGCACCGCGCCTTCGGGCAAGTGGATGTGCAGGTCCTTGCGCGCGAAAATCGAAGGCTTGATGCCATAAGCCGGGCTGCGCGCCTTGACGAAGCTGAACGCCATCTGGACGCTTTCGCTCATCACCTCGCCCAGCTTGCCGGTCGTGCGCACGCCTCCCTTGCCGGGCACCGTCACGCTTTCGATCGTCAGCAGTTCGCCGCCCACCTCGGTCCACGCCAGCCCGGTTACCGCGCCAACCTGGTTTTCCTCGTCGGAAACGCCATGGCGGAACTTGCGCACACCGGCATAGTCGGCGAGGTTTTCAGGCGTCACGGAGACGGCCTTGGCCTTGCCTTCCAGAATCTGGCGCAGCGACTTGCGCGCCAGCCGGGCAATCTCGCGCTCCAGCGTGCGCACGCCGGCCTCGCGGGTGTAATAGCGGATCAGGTCGCGCAGCCCGGATTCGGTCAGCTCGAACTCGCCCTTCTTCAATCCGTGCGCCTCGACCTGCTTGCCCACCAGATGGCGTTGCGCGATCTCGACCTTCTCGTCTTCGGTATACCCTTCGAGCCGGATGATCTCCATGCGATCGAGCAGCGGCTGCGGCAGGTTGAGGCTGTTCGCGGTGCAGACGAACATCACGTCCGACAGGTCCACGTCGAGTTCCAGGTAATGATCCTGGAACTTGGCGTTCTGTTCGGGATCGAGCACTTCGAGCAGCGCGGACGCCGGATCGCCGCGGAAATCCTGTCCCAGCTTGTCGATCTCGTCGAGCAGGAACAGCGGGTTCGAGGTGCCCGCCTTGCGCAGGTTGGTCACGATCTTGCCCGGCAGCGAGCCGATGTAGGTGCGCCGGTGGCCGCGAATTTCCGCCTCGTCGCGCACGCCGCCCAGCGACTGGCGCACGAACTGGCGCCCGGTGGCCTTGGCGATCGACTTGCCCAGCGAGGTCTTGCCCACGCCCGGAGGGCCGACGAGGCACAGGATCGGCCCCTTCAACTTGTTGGTGCGCGCCTGCACGGCGAGATACTCGACGATGCGGTCCTTGACCTTGTCGAGCGCGTAGTGGTCCGCATCGAGGACCGACTGCGCCGCCGCGATATCCTTCTTCAGCTTGCTGCGCTTGCCCCACGGCAGGCCCAGCAGCACGTCGAGGTAATTGCGGATGACCGTGGCCTCGGCGCTCATCGGCTGCATGGTCTTGAGCTTCTTCAGCTCCGCCTGCGCCTTGGCGCGTGCTTCCTTGGGAAGCTTGAGCCGGTCGATCTTGTCTTGCAGTTCCTGAATCTCGTTGGCTTCACCATCGTCGCTGCCGCCGAGTTCGGACTGGATAGCCTTCAACTGTTCGTTGAGGTAATATTCGCGCTGCGTCTTCTCCATCTGCCGCTTCACGCGGCCACGGATCTTCCTTTCGACCTGGAGCACGCCGAGTTCGCCTTCCATGAAGGAAAGCACCATCTCGAGCCGCTTGAGCGGATCGTTCTCGGACAGCAGCGCCTGCTTGTCGGACACCTTGGCCGCGATCTGACCGGCAACGGCGTCGGCAAGCGGGCCCGCTTCGGTGATCTCGCCAAGCTGGCCGGCGGCATCGGGCGAAAGCTTCTTCGACAGCTTGGCATATTCGCCAAACTGCTCGACGACCTGGCGCATCATCGCCTCGATCTCGGTACTTTCGGCCTCGATCGCGTCGATCGTTTCCACCTGCGCCATCAGCACTTCGCCGTTGGCGCCGGTTTCGGGGGTCAGCGCTTCCAGCCGCGCGCGGCTTGTGCCTTCGACCAGCACGCGCACGGTGCCATCGGGCAGCTTCAGCAGCTGCAGCACCTTGGCAATGACGCCGGTATCGTACAGGTCATCCCGATCGGGATCGTCGCAGCCGGGATCGAGCTGGGCGAGCAGGAAAATATCGCGTTCGCCCGCCATCGCGGCTTCCAGCGCCGCGACCGACTTCGCGCGACCGACGAACAGGGGCACGACCATGCCCGGAAAGACAACAATGTCGCGCAGGGGAAGCAAGGGGTACAGATTCATCAGCAACTTTTCCGTCTGTCCCGGATCAGGGCGCCGGGTTTGAGCAGGATATGGGAGGGCATTCCCGCGCCCGCAATGGCAAAACGCATAACGGCTGTGGATCGGTGCTTTTCAGCCACTCCGCGCATTCCGTCCGCGCCAGCCTGCAATGACAAGGTCAACGCGCTTCATCCCTCGGGCAGCAGCACCGCCGCGCCCTGCAGCGCGCCCGAACGCAGCCGGGCCAAAGCCTCATCGGCCTGCGCCAGCGGGAAGGTCTCGGTCACGGAACGGATGCCGGCTTGCTCGGCAACCGCGAAGAACGAAACGCCATCCTCGCGCGTCAGGTTGGCGACGGACAGGATCTGCCGCTCCTCCCACAGGTCGGCATAGGGAAAGGCGGGAATGTCGCTCATGTAGATGCCAGCGCAGACCACGCGCCCGCCCTTTCGCACCGCCTTGAGCGCCTGCGGCACCAGATCGCCCACCGGCGCGAAGATCAGCGCGGCGTCGAGCGGTTCGGGCGGCATCTCGTCCGATCCGCCGACCCAGACGCAGCCAAGCGAGCGGGCAAAGGCCTGCCCCGCCGCATCGTCGGGCTTGGTGAAGCCGTGGACCGTCCGCCCCTGCCAGACCGCCACTTGCGCCAGAATGTGCGCCGCCGCGCCGAAGCCGTAGAGGCCGATTACCTTGCCCTCGCCCGCCAGCCGCAACGCGCGCCAGCCGATCAGACCGGCGCACAGCAGCGGCGCGGCCTCGACGTCGGAAAAGCAATCGGGCAGCGCGAAGCAGAAATGCGCGTCCGCCACGGTATGCGTGGCGTAGCCTCCGTCGCGCGTGGCTCCGGTGAACGCGGGCGCATCGCACAGGTTCTCGCGCCCGCCGGTGCAATAGGGGCACGTTCCACAGGTATGGCCAAGCCAGGGCACGCCCACGCGCTGGCCTACGGCAAAACCTGTCACGCCTTCGCCCAGCGCCAGAACGCGCCCAACGATCTCGTGCCCCGGGATGACCGGATAGCGCGCCTTCACCTCGCCATCGAGGACGTGAAGGTCCGTGCGGCACACGCCACAGGCGCTTACCGCGATCAGCAGTTCGTTCGGGCCGGGCGCGGGAACCGCCCGCTCTATGCGCCTGAGCGGACGCCCCGTCGCCTCGATCTCCATCGCGACCATGATCTCAGACTTGTCCACGGGCCCATCCACAGGGTTATTCACAGGCGGACGGCTCGCAAGGCAAAACCAGCGAGCAGCAGCATGAAGCCCTGCAGGAACAGGTCCACCGCCAACACCAGCCCCAGCACCCAGATCGTGTTCCACGGCCAGCCAAGTGCCAGCACCAGCGCCACGCCGATGCTGACGAGGCCGGAGAGTAGCAGCCAGCCCCACCCCCGCTCGCGCATGGCGAAGGCAACATAGGCGCGGACGAGCCCCGATGCGGCAAGGCTCGCCGCCAGCAGCAGGGTCAGCACGCCGGCCGCGAACAGCGGGTCGGCCAGCGTGACGAGCGCCGCGCCCATGTAGAGCAGGCCCGACAGCGCCCACCACCATGTCCGTCCCTGGCGCCGCACGCCGAAGGCGTGGACAAGCTGGAACACGCCGCCCGCAAACATCATGACGCCCACGGTGATGGTCGCGGCCAGCGTCGCGAACATAAGATTGGCCGACGCGAGCGCGCCAAGCATGGCCAGCACCACGCCCACACCCACAAACCATCCCCAGGCCCGGCCAGGGCGGTCATCGACAATCAGACTGCTGCCTATGATCTGTGTCATCCAAAGCGGCTCCCGATGCGGTGATACGGCGAATCCGAAGGCCCCACCCTAGCATCTTTTGCGCCGGTGGCGTTGGCATCGATCAAAAGGGCGGCGGCCCTGCCGCGAGCGCCTGCGCGGAAACGAAAGCGGCGGGTTGTCTGGCCTGCCCGCCGGTGGCATCGTTGCCCCGCCATGCAGCGCATCACCATATCCGTCGACGAAACCCTTGCCACCTCGCTGGACAGCATGGCGCGCGAGAAAGGCTATTCCAGCCGTTCGGAAGCGGTGCGCGATCTGGTGCGCGGCGGACTGGAACAATGGCACAGCGAAGCGCACGCGGGCGAGCATTGCGTTGCCAACCTGTCCTATGTGGTCGAGCATCGCGTCCGCGCGCTGCCGCAACGCCTGGCGGAAATGCAGCACGCCCACCACGATCTTGTCGCCGCGCGGACCACGGTGGTGCTCGATCACTATCACAGCCTGGAAAGCGTGATCCTGAAAGGACCGACGCACGCGGTGCGGGCCTTCGCCGATGCGGTCCGCTCGGAACGCGGCGTGCGGTTCGGCGCGATCAACCTGCTGCGCGTGCAGCCCGACGATAGCCATGACCATGCGGACGATCACGTCCACCATGGCCACAACCACCTGTCGCCCACGCTTTAGCGCCCCGACCGCGCCGTCAAATCCGGCGCTCGGCCACGCAGAGGCTCAACGCCGCGCGCGCCCTTTGCGCAGCGCGGCCCGAACATCGCGCCAGGATACCAGCTTGAAGTTCTGCGGCGCCGGCTGGTTGTGCCCGTCCTGCGCCACGAACAGCCCGGCGGGGTAGTCCTTGCCGAAACTGCCCGGCATCACGGCGATGCCATCGGTTTCCTCGGTGCCACCGAACCGCCCCGCCACCACGCGGAAACGCCCCGCCGGCTTCATCGATGGCAGCGCGAACAGGGCATAGGCATTGTCGCCCTGGCTCGACGCGATCAGCCAGCCGCCATCGCGGCCCACAGGCATCAGCGCCAGGCCCTCCACATCGTCGAACAGGTGCGCGCGGTCGACGGTCGCGACCAGCGTGGCTTCGGCGGGGCGATCCTCGCGCACATCGAACGCCCAGATGCCCCGGTCTTCCTCGCCCACATAGAGCGTGCCCGTGCGCGGATCGGCGACGCAGCCCTCGGTCTGGGTCGGCAACTGCATGGTCCGCACGATCCGCCCCGTCGGCGCCGCGCCGTCCAGCGCGATCCGCACCTGCACGATCGCCCCGTGCTTGAGCACGGAGAACGCGGTCAGCCCGCCCGCATCGCGCAGCAGGCATACGCCATAAGCCTCGCCCGCGCCGCCCGTCACCGCGCCCAGCGGCTGCAGCTTTGCCGCCGCGGTATCGAGCCGCCAGACCTGCAGCTTCGCCTGCGCCTCGTCGTTGCGGTCGCTGGCGACGACGATCACGCCCGCCGTGCCCATGTCGATCAGATCGACGTTGTTGAGCCGCCCGGCCGCCGCGAAATCGCGCACCTTGCCGTCCAGCCCATAGACGTAGAGCCCGGCCTTCTTGTCGGTGCCGACGATCAGGCTTTCCCCCGGCCGCGCCGGGTTGCGCCAGATCGCCGGATCATCGGCGGCATCGCCCTGCGCCGTCGCCACCGGCGCGGTTTCCCCGCGCGCGGTGACTTCGACGGTGGGGACCGACGGCGGCGCGGCTGCTGCCAGCGCGGCCGCGCTCCAGATCGTCAGCAGCATCAGAACGTCACCCGGATACCGCCGCTGTAACGACGGCCGAAGCGTTCCCATTCGATCGTGTAGTTCTCGATCGCGCCATTGGTCTTGATCCCCTTGGCGTTGAGAATGCCCGAAGGATCGACGAACCGGCGGCCCGGCTGGTTGAGCAGGTTCTGCGCGTCGAAATAAATCTCGACATGCTTGTTCACGGCATAGCGCGCCGAGAAATCCATCTCGTCGTCCGCCGCCCAATAGGCATCGCCCGCGTCGGTCAGGGTATCGGCGATGCCATCCAGCCACTTGCTGCGCCGCTGGTACTGCAGCCGCAGCGAGAAGCCGTACTTTTCGTAGTAACCGCCAATGTTGTACACGAGGTCCGAGGTGTTCGGCAGGCGCACCTTGCGGCTCGCCACCAGCAGCGCGCCGGCCGCGTCATACACCGCCGGTTTGCTGACCTTGCTGTTGTTCACGGTGACATTGGCGCTGATGCCGAAGCCGCCCATCCACGACGGGATGCCGAGCTGTTCCGCCCAGGGTTCGAGCTGGAACTGCGCTGCCGCTTCCATGCCATAAATCCGGCCGCTGCCGCCGTTGGTGATGCCCGAGAAGATATAGCCCGAACGGTCGAACGCAGCGGTATTCAGCGCGTTGGAGCCGAACGTGCGCCGCTGCGTGTACAGCACGTCGGTCACATGCTTGTAGAACACGCCGACCATCAGATAGCCCTGCGGCTTCACGTACCATTCGAAATAGCCGTCCAGACCCCAGGCGCGCTCCGGCTTCACCGCCGGGTTGCCGCCGGATATCGTCTCGTTGGTATCGTTGATGACCACGTTCGGACGCAGCAGATCGTAGTCGGCGCGGGCAGCGCCGGTATTGAGCGACAGGCGCACCTTCTTGGTATCGTCGAGGTTGTAATTGACGTGCAGGCTCGGGAACACCAGCGTCTGCTCAGCCTCCGCCGTGATGCCGGTGGCGATGCCGCGGTTCTTGACGTGCTCCACCCGCGCGCCGCCGACGATCGAACCCCAGTCGTAGCGCAGCGTGCCCATCAGGTAGCCCGCGAATACCTGCTCGCGCACGTTGTAGATATTGGCGATCTGCGGCACGAACGTGCCGACCTTGCGCGCCGCCGCCGAAGCCGCGCGCATCTTCGCGGTATCGAAATAGCGGAACGTGTAGCCCGGCTGGATCTTGCCCATGAACGCCGTATCGAGCGAGAACTGGTTATAGTCCGTGGGAATGCCCGCGGCGGAGAACTGCGCCGCCGTGTCCAGCGTCAGCAGGTTCTCGTCCACCACCTTGGTCCGCTGGTCGAACTGGAAGCCCGCCTTGAACGTGGCGTCGGCGCCCAGGAACTGTGTCTCGCGCGACAGCACCAGCCGGCCGGTATAGGCCTTGGTGGTGTCCACCGCATCCAGCACCGTGAACGTGGCCAGAGGCTTGGTGAAAGTATCGATCGCGGTCACCTGCGCGCCCGCCGTATAGCGCGTCGGGCCGGAAAGCTGGGTGGTGTTATAGAGCGTCAGCGGCGAAAGATTCGGATCGGTGAAATCATAGGCCACGGTGGGGCGCAGGTTGCGCGTATTGGGGCTGTTCCACGAAGCTTCGCCCACTACCGAACGGTCATCCTTGGATTCGGTGTAGTTGCCCAGCCAGTCCAGCGTCCAGCCTTCGCCGAACTTGTGCGTGCCCTGCAGCGTGTTGGTGAAGATCGACTGCTTGAACGCGCGCAGCGTCGAGCGCTGGCGGATGTCGATGCCATAGATGGTGCCCTTCAGCGGCGTGTTGCCGATGCACACGTCGGCATAACCCGAGGTCGTCGGCGCGGTGTTCACGGTGGCGTTGCACGCCGCGCTGTTGGCGACCAGATCGCCCTGCCGGTCGTCCATGTCGAAGCGATAGTTGTCGCGCGCCTCGTCGTCGGTGAAGATCGTGTAGATCGACCGCAGCGAAATGGTGTTGTTGTCATCCGGCTTCCAGTCGAGCCGGCCGGAGACCGACCAGTTCTTGCGCGTCAGGCGGTAGAGCTTGTTTTCGGTCTCGTGCGTCCAGAAGCGGGTTTCGTAGCCCGGCCGCACGTCCTGGCTCACCTGTTCCCAGTCGTGCTCGAAATTGTCGGTGATCATCCGGCGCTCGTAGTACGAGCCGGACACCAGCACGCCGATTTCGCCGCCGCCCACGTTGAAGCGGTCGGAAAGCACCAGCGATCCTTCGTACTGCGGACGGCTGCCGTATTCGGCCACGCCCGCGCCGGCCTTGCCGGCGATGTGGAAGCCGGAATAATCGAACGCCGAACGGGTGATGATGTTGACGTTGCCCGCCACGGTCTCGCCGGGCATGTCGGGCGTCACCGCCTTCGACACGATGATCTTGCCGGCGATCGCTGACGGGATCGAATCGAAGCGGGCGTTACGCCCTTCGGGGCTGACCACGTTGATCCCGTCGAACGACAGCGTGGTCCAGTTCTTCGGCGCGCCGCGCAGGCTGATATAGCGCGCCTGGCCCTGATCGCGCTCCACCGCGATGCCCGGCAGGCGGCTGGCGGCCTGGGCGATGTTCTGGTCGGGCAAGCGACCCACGCTGTCGGATGCGGCCACGGCCACCAGCGAATCCGACATCTTCTGCACCTGCAGCGCGGCTTCTTCGGATTCGACGATCGGGCGCGATCCGTTGACGACGATCTGCTCGCCCGCTTCCTCCTCGCCCGGAACGGCCGGCGCTTCCTGCGCGTAGGCCGGCGTCACGGTCAGGCCTCCGCAGGCGCTGGTCATCAGGATGGCACGATAGAACGCCCGGCGCGCCGCGCCGGGTTGCGTGATCGAATGCATGAACGGTCCCCACTTCTTTGACGGTCGGGGCCGCGCCTAGGGCGTTGATTTGACGGATTCGCGACGAAGATTACCGATCCGTAATGATCCTTTCACAAATCAGTCATCCATTCGCTGAAAGGTAAAGTTTGTCATTACAAAGCCAGGCTTCTAAAGGCGGGCGGATGACCCAAACCGCCCCGCATTCATCACTTCCCCCGGCAGAAACCCTCTCGCCGGAAGCTCTGCGCGCCTGGACGCTGGAAGCGGTGCGGCGGATCGATGCCGATTTCACCCGCTCGGCCGAAACCCATCTGGTGCGCGTGGAACTGCCCCGCTTTCCCGGCATCACGCTCTATCTCAAGGATGAATCGAGCCACCCGACCGGCAGCCTCAAGCACCGCCTCGCCCGGTCGCTGATCCTCTATGCGTTGTGCAACCAGCAGATCGGCCCCGGCACCCCGCTGATCGATGCGACCAGCGGATCGACCGCCGTTTCCGAAGCCTATTTCGCCCGGCTTATCGGCCTGCCGTTCATCGCGGTGGTGCCGCACGGCACCTCGCCCGCCAAGATCAAGGCGATCCGCTTCCATGGCGGGGACGTCCATTTCGTCCAGAACGCCGGCGAAGTGACCGATGCCGCCCGCGTACTGGCGCTGGAGACGGGCGGCCATTTCCTAGACCAGTTCACCAATGCCGAACGCGCGACCGACTGGCGCGGCAACAACAACATCGCCGACACCATCTTCCGCCAGATGCGCAACGAGGAGCATCCGGTGCCCACGTGGATCGTCTGCGGCGCGGGCACCGGCGGCACCTCCGCCACGATCGGCCGCTACATCCGCTATGCGCGGCACGGCACGCGGTTGTGCGTGGCGGACCCCCAAGGATCGGTGTTCCACCGCCATTTCGCCGACCGCTCGATCCGCGACCTCGGCTGCGGCAAGTGCTCGTGCATCGAAGGCATCGGCCGCCCGAGGGTGGAGCCGTCTTTCATGCCGCAGGTGGTCGACCGGATGATGGCCATTCCCGATGCCGGATCGATCGGCGCCATGCGCGCGCTCTCGCGCCGGCTCGGCCGCCGCGTCGGCGGATCAACTGGAACCAACATCCACGCCTGTGCGGCGCTGATCGGGGAAATGGCCGCCGCCGGACAAGCCGGATCGATCGTATCCATCCTGTGCGATTCCGGCGAGCGCTACGCCGGGACGTATTACGACGACGCCTGGCTCGACGCGAACGGCATCGCCTGGCAGGCCGAGGACGAGCGCATCTACGCGCTGTTGAGCTAACGTCCCAGCCGTTCGATCAGCACGTCCGCCGCCGCGCTCACATCGGCCCAGGCGCGCTCGAAATCCTCGGCTTCCCCGTAATAGGGATCGACCACCGCCGCCCCTTCGCGGCCGGGCACAAGGTCCATCAGCAGTTCCAGCCGGGCGAGATGCCGGCGCGGGGCGATGGCCTGCAAATCGCGCAGATTCTGCGGATCGAGCGCGAAGATATGGCTGAAGCGCAGGAAATCCTCCGCCTTCGCCTGCCGCGCGCGATAGCCGGATATGTCGATACCATGGCGCCCCGCCTCGATGATCGCGCGGCGATCGGGCGGGCGGCCGACATGCCAGTCCCCGGTGCCGGCGGAATCGACCGTTACCGCGATCCCGGCTTCCACGGCCCGCGCGCGCAGCGCAGCCTCCGCCATCGGTGAACGGCAGATGTTCCCGAGGCACACGAACAGCACGGATGGCTGGTTCACAAGACTGTTTTCATCAGACGACGTACTCCCGCTGGCCGGGTCTCCCCATGCCTATCAGGGTCGCATCCTCTCCTTGGCGCGATGAAAACGCATCCTTGCTGCCGATGTCCAGCCAATTCAGCGCGACGAGCACTTGCCCGATCGCCCCGCCCAGCGTTTCGCCCGGGCCCAGCAGGACGATACGGTCCGGCGCGAACTCGCGAATGGCCACGGTCATCGCGGTGGTGAAATCATAGGGAGCGAGGATCTGGTGGCCGAAGGTGTAGTCCCACAGGCTTTCCGCATCGCTTTCGAACCGCCGCCATATCTTGCCGCGCCCGTCGATCAGCGGCACCTCGGGCCGGCCGAACCAGGTGGCCGGCAGGCTGGCCCGCGCCGCGTTGGCGCTTTCCGCCATCAGCGGCGTGTGGAAGGGGCCGTGGCCAGCAAGGCGCAGGGGCGGACGCGACAGGCCGGGCAGGTCCTTTTCCAGCGCATCCAGCGCGGCCTTGCTCCCCGCCACCACCAGCATCCCGCCGAGATGGATCGAGGGCAGCACACCATGGCGCACCATCGCCGCGTCGACCGCCCGGCGCAGCGCGGGATCGACGCGCCAGTCCTCGCCCGCCAGCACCAGCACCGCCTGCCCGCCGGGCGCGTGCTTCTGCGAATTGACACCCATGGCATCGGCGATGGCAAAGCCATGCTCGCCCGAAACCGCGCCCGCGCAGGCCAGCGCGGTGTACCAGCCCATCGAATTGCCGGTCACCGCCACCACCTCGAACCGATCGCGGTCGATGCTCAGGAAATCGAGATAGGACGCGGCGTAAATCAGCGGCGCCGCGATATCGCCACGCGTGTGGAGCGCAGGGCTGAACTTAGCCGCCCCGTCCAGTTCGCTAAGCGTCGGCGCGCCACGCCCCGCGCGCAGGGCATCGAACGCGGCGAGTTCCGCCCGGCCGCCATGGTGCCGCGCCAGATAGCCCAGTTCCGGCGCGTTGTAGGTGCCGCGCCCCGGACAGACGACAAGGATGGACTGCTTAGCCACGCACCATCTCCCGCGCCTTCGCCACGATCATGTCGCGGCTGGGCAGCGTATAGGTCGCCGCGCGGGCGAGCGGGATGAAGCTGTCGGTCGCGGCGATCCGCGCCGTGGACTTGCCGCCCGCACGTTCGGCGAACAGCGCCATCAACGCCTCGCTCTGCGATCCGGTTTCGCGGCATTCATCGACGATCAGCACCTTGTCGCACGGCGCGATCGCTTCGAGCAGCGCATCCTCCGTCAGCGGCGCGATCCAGCGCAGATCGATCACCCGCACGGCAATGCCCTGTTCCGCCAGCAGCTTCTGCGCCTGAAGCGAGAGATAGACCCCGTTGCCATAGGTCACCACGGCCAGATCTGCGCCATCGCCGTGCACACCGATCTCGCCCAGCCGCACCGCGCCTTCGCCAGGCGCCTGATAGACGCTTGTCCACAGGCCATCGCCCTCGGCATGAAGATCGCGCGTCATGTAGAGCGCGATCGGCTCCACGAACACCACCACGCGCTGTTCCTCGTGCGCCAGCCGCACGCATTCGCGCAGCATCGCCACGGCATCGCGCCCGTTCGACGGCACCGCCAGCACCACGCCGGGAATGTCCCGGAACACGGCCAGCGAATTGTCGTTGTGGAAATGGCCGCCAAAGCCCTTCTGGTAGGGCAGCCCCGCGATCCGCACGACCATGGGATTGGTGTACTGCCCGTTCGAGAAGAACGAGAGCGTGGCCGCCTCGCCCCGGATCTGGTCCTCGGCATTGTGGACATAGGCCAGGAACTGGATTTCCGGCATCGGCAGCAGGCCGTTGTGCGCCGCGCCGATGGCAAGGCCCAGGATCGCCTGTTCGTCCAGCAGCGTGTTGATCACGCGCGCCGAACCGAAACGCTGATGCAGCTTGGCCGTGCAGTTATAGACGCCGCCCTTCGGCCCCACGTCCTCGCCGCAGACGATGGCGTTGGG
This sequence comes from Novosphingobium sp. MD-1, assembly GCF_001014975.1. Taxonomy (GTDB): domain Bacteria; phylum Pseudomonadota; class Alphaproteobacteria; order Sphingomonadales; family Sphingomonadaceae; genus Novosphingobium. The sequence continues at coordinate 99,798 of NZ_BBXA01000032.1, forward strand.
ATATTGCAGCAGCAGGTCCGCCATTGCCCACGAGAGCAGGCGCGCCATGTGCTGCGGCTTTTCCATCTGCGCGGCATCGTCGGCAAACAACGCCGCGCGGGCCTCCGCTGCTGGAACTGGACGCTCCACGCCCTCGCGCTTCGGCGGCACGATGCTGGCCATCACTTCGGCCGCGTCCTTCAGCTTGGGCCGCCGGATCGCCAGTTCCACCTGCCGCAGCAGCGATGCCTCGATCGCTTCGTATTCGCGCCGCACGTCGGCGGCGGTCATCACGCCTTCCTCGATCAGCAGCGCCGCGCTCGCCAGCAGCGGATCGCGCTCCTCGTCGCGGCGGATGTCGTCCTTGGACAGATAGACAAGCTGCACGTCGTTGCCGGCATGGCCATAGAGCCGCACCGTGCGCATGTGCAGGAACACCGGCTTGCGATGGCGGCGGGCATAGTCGACCGCTTCGCGCGCGCCGCGCCAGGCGTCCACCAGATCGCTGCCGTCGCACTGGATATAGTGCAGCCCGGCGCGCCCGGAAAAGTTCGCCTCGATCCACCCCTTCGGCGTGCGCGTGGAAATGCCGATGCCGTTGTCCTCGCACAGGAACACCAGCGGCAGCGGCGTACCCTGGAACGCGGCCCAGGCGGCGGTGTTGATCGCCCCTTGCGCGGTCGAATGGTTGGCCGAAGCATCGCCGAAGCTGCACAGCACCACGCCATCCGGCGCCAGTGGCGTGTCCTCCAGCCCCATCCGGCGGGCAATGCCGATCGAAAAGGCCGCGCCCACCGCCTTGGGCAGGTGGCTGGCGATCGTGCTGGTCTGCGGCGGAATGGCCAGCCGCTTCGATCCCAGCACCTTGTGCCGTCCGCCCGAGATCGGGTCTTCCGCCGAGGCGGTGAACGACAGCAGCATGTCCCACGCCGGATTTTCACCCGGCACCCGCCCCGCGCGGTGAATCTGGAACGCGGCGTCGCGGTAGTGGAGGAAAGCGATGTCATCGGTGCGCAGCGCCTCGGCCAGCGCGGCATTGCCTTCATGGCCGGACGATCCGATGGTGTAGAACCCCTCGCCCCGCGCCTGCAGCTTGCGCGAAAGCCGGTCCAGCTGGCGGCTGAGCATCTGGCTGTGGAGCAACGCGGCGGCGCGTTCGGGCTCCAGCCCCACGTCGGCCAATCCCAGGTTGGAACGCCGCCGCAGCCCGCCGCCATCGAGCGCGGCAAGGAACTGCTGGTGGACCTGCTCGGCGGCGTCCATCAGCGCCACCTGGTTTCAAATGCGATCATTTCCCTTGCGTAGCGCAAGGAAAATCGGGCGTCACCCCCCTATCGCGACACATGCAATGCGCGATAGCCAAGCGCGGGATCGTCGGTGAAGAACCCGTCCAGGCCCGTCGCCAGATAGCGCCGGATCTCGCGCACGCTGCCTTCCGGGTTGCTCGCCCTGGCATCGCCCTGATCTCGAAAATCGCCCGCGAGGAACGTGTTCTCCGGCCGGAACGTCCATGTACCGACCAGCAGGCCCGCCTTGTGCGCGTCCGCCACCAGCGACGTCGGTGCCCCCAGCCTGCCATCGGCGCCGAGCGGAATGATCCGGCGCGTGGCCGGAGCTACCCAGTCGGCATAGCCGGCGATCTCGGCCAGCCCCGCCGGCGTCAGCATCGCGCCATAGGTCAGCGCGCCATCCACCGCCGCCACGTCGGCCGGACGCTGTGCATCGTCATCGATCAACTGCATCAGCTGGATGTTGGCCATGCCCGCCAGCATCGTGCGCAGCCGCTTGAGATTGGCGATCTCGAACGACTGGACGATCATCGGCATCGTGGCCAGCACCCGGCTGGCTTTCACCCGCGCCAGGAACATATCCTCCACCGGCAGGCCGATGCCATTGAAGTAGGTCGAATGCTTGATCTCGGGAATGATCCCGATCGTTCGCCCGCGCGCCGCCGCTTCGGCCGCGACGAAATCGATCACCTCCTCGAAGGTGACGATCTGGAACTGCCCGTCATAGCCCATGCTTTCCGGCCGCAGCGCGCCGAGCCGCTCCTTCGCGCGCAGCGTCTTCAATTCGGCCAGCGTAAAATCCTCGGTGAACCAGCCTTCCAGCTTTTCGCCGTCGATCACCTTCACCGCCTTGCGCGCGGCGAATTCGGGATGGGCGGCGACGTCGGTGGTTTCGGCGATGTTGTTCTCGTGCCGCGCCACCAGCACGCCATCCTTCGTGGCCACGAGGTCCGGCTCGACGAAGTCGGCGCCGTCGGCGATCGCCTTGGCGTAGGAGGCCAGCGTGTGCTCCGGCCGCAGCGCCGAACAGCCGCGATGCGCCAGGAGCAGCGGCTTGGCGGGACGAGGACGCGCGGCCGCCAGAGCAGCCCCTCCGGTCAGCACGGCCACGCCCAGTCCCGCCCCCATCGCCATCATGCTCCGCCGCGAAAATCCCGCCGTCATGGCCCGTCTCCTCATTCCGAAGACCGCGCTAGGATCGCCGCACGACAGCAATGTGACAAGCGCCTACAACAGCGAGACTATCTCAACCGCCGGCAGGGCCGCTTGCGCGCCCGGTTGCTCGGTCCAGTGCCGCGCGTTCAGCACGCCGCCGTCCGCGCGCAGATCCGCCACGCACGCCGTATCAATCTCGGCGAAGACCCAGCCGGCCGCGTTCTCGCTGCCGATGGCCAGCACGCCATCGACGGGCATCCCCCGGTCCGGCGGGCCATAGACGGCCGCCGCGCCGCGGTTGATGTCCACCGCCGGGGACCACGCCGCCTCGCCCACCGTCGGCGATTGCACGGTGTAGCACTGGCCTTCCAGCGCCCGCGCCTGCGCCCCGATCCGCACGCGCCAGTATCCGTGCAGCGAATCCGTGCAGGAAGGAACGAGGATCACCTCCGCCCCCGCTTCCACCGCCGCCCTTGCCAGAAGCGGAAATTCGCTGTCATAGCAGATGTTTACCGCAAGCTTGCCAAGCTCCGTCTCGAACAGCTTCAGCCCGGCGCCCGCCGCGATGCCCCATTGTTCGCGCTCGAAGCGGGTCATCACCAGCTTGTCCTGCACGCCCATCCGCCCGTTCGGCGCAAACAGGCGCGCGGTGTTGCGGAAGCGCCCGTCGGCATCCTTGCGCGGCGCGCTGGCGGCCAGGATATGCATCCCGTGCCGCGCGGCCAGTTCGGCATGGAGCGCATCGACGCGCGGCAACAGCGCCGAAACCGTCTCGATCGATCCCGCCAGATCGCCCATCGTCGCCGGATCGAGCGAAGCGAGCTCCATCGCGCCATATTCGGGAAACACCGCCAGCGCCGCGCCCCCGTCCGCCGCCTGCGCCACCCATAGCGCCACCTTGGTAGCATAGGCGTCCCAGTCCGCCAGCGGATCGATCGGATACTGCGCCGCCGCGACGCGCCAGCTCACCATTGCCGCAGCCAATACTGCATGGGCTTCACGCTTTCCCCGTCCTCGCCATGGTCTTTCCAGCCGAGTTCGGTCACCAGCCCGTCGATCGGCGCGTAGCCGCGCTTGGTCCAGAACGCATCGAGCGGAGTATAGCCCGCCGGCCGCGCCGGATGGTCGCCGGGCCGGATCACCGCCGCGAAGCAGGCGGCATCCGCGCCGCAGCGCCGCGCCTGCGCCTCGCGCTGGTCGAAGAAGGCGTGGCCAATGCCGTGGCCCCGGTATTCAGGCAGCAGCACGCTTTCGCCGAAGTAGAACAGGCGCGCCACGTCCAGCCCGCGCGCCTCGAACGGCGCGCGAAACTCCGCCTTCTGATGCAGCATCGGCGCTGCTGTGGCCGCGCCGACCACGCGATCCCCGTCGAACGCCGCGACCAGCACCGCATCGGGCGCCGCGGCATATTCGCGCAGGTATTCCGCTTCATAGGCCGCGTCCCCATCGTAGAGATAGGGATACGCCGCAAAGACACGGATGCGCAGGTCGGCCAGATCGCCCAGCCCGGCAGCGATCTCCTCCCCGGTCAGCGGGCGGACGGAGATCCCGCTTCGCGGGTTGGCGGCGATCCCGCTCTGTGGGTGGTCAGCGCTGGCCATCAGCCGACCACTTGCGCCGTCCAGTCGGCCAGATTGTAATACATCGTCAACCGCGTGATCCGGCCATCGGCGATGGTGAGGAAAGCGCCCGCCGGCAGCACATAAGTCTGGCCATTCGCTTCGGGCAGCCCCTCGTCCGTGGCGAGGTATTCGCCATGCACCACGAATTCCGCCGCCGCGCGCGTACCGTCCTTGTTGGCCATCAGCACGATGTCGTCCAGCCGTTCGCGATAGCAGCGTTCCATGTGCGCGATGAAGGCGCGGAAGGTCTCCTTGCCTACCTGCCGCTCGCCCTGGTTGATGTCGTGCGCCACGTCGTCCGACAGGCAGGCCAGCATCCCTTCCCAGTTCCCGGCGTTGAACGCGCCGTAGTAGGTTTCGAGAAGGGCAAGCGTTGCGGCACGGCTCATCGGCGGGTCTCCTTTGCGTCCCTGCCTAGCCAATCCGCCGTTGCGGGACCAGAGCCGCGCCGGGAAAGCTGTGCTGCACCGGTGCAACAATCGGCCGCCGCGCCCGGCCAAAAGGACGTTGCGGACCGCGCCGCGCGCGGCCACAACCGGCGTCCTACGCAACGCCCTGTTCCGGACCGGAGAACCCGATGCGCGCTCGTATTCTCGCCCTGACCGCCACCGCCGCGCTGGCCGCTGCCATCGCTCCCGCCCCGCTGCTGGCGCAGGACGCGCCGAAGCCCGCCACTATCGCCGTCGATGGCGCGCCGCCGGTGCCGATGGCGGTGGTCGATGCCACGCGCCCTTACATGGAATACCGCACCGCCGCTTTCCTCGACTGGAACCCGGCCACGCGCGGGATGCTGATTTCCACGCGCTTCGCCAGCGTGCCGCAGCTTCACACCGTGGCCGGCCCCGGCATGGCGCGCCAGCAGATCAGCTTCGAAGCGGAGCCGCTGGCCGGCTGGTACGCGCCTAACGATGGCACGCTGGTGGTGCGCAAGGACAAGGGCGGAGACGAATTCTTCCAGCTCTACACGCTGAAGAACGGGCGCCTGACGATGCTGACCGATGGCAAGAGCCGCAACGAATTCAACGCCTTCAGCCATGACGGCCAATGGATCGCCTACAGCTCCACGCGCCGTAACGGCGTCGATTCCGATCTCTACGTGGTGAACCCGCGCGATCCGGCGTCCAACCGCCTTGTCGCGCAGGTCAAGGGCGGTGGCTGGTCGGTCGCCGGCTTCACGCCCGACAGCAAGGGCGCGGTGGTGCGCGAATATGTCTCGATCCAGAAGAGCAACCTGTGGTGGCTGGATATCGCCAGCGGCAAGCTCACGCCGATCGGCGATCACACCAAGCCGATCGCCTATGCCGCCGCCGATATCGCGCCGGACGGCACGCTATGGGTCACCAGCGACGAAGGCTCGGACTACCAGCGGCTCGGCACGCTCGATCCGCGGACGGGCAAGTTCACGCCCCGCGCGCCCGAAGCCAGGGGCGATATCGAGGAATTCTCGATCGCCGATGACGGCAGCTTCATCGCCTATGCCGTCAACGAAACCGGCATCTCGAAGCTGCGCCTGCTCGACCCGAAGACCGGCGCGGTTCGCGATGTCACCGCGCTGCCGGCCGGCGTGATCTCCACGCTCAAGGTCGCGCCATGGGGCACGATCGGGCTTACCCTGTCTTCGGCCAAGGTGCCGGCGGACGCCTTCGCCGTCGATCCGAAGACGCTGGCGGCCACGCGCTGGACCACCAGCGAGACCGGCGGCCTCGATCCTGCCGCCAACGTCGATCCCGAACTGGTGCAGGTAAAAAGCTTCGATGGCGAAACCGTCACCGGCTTCCTCTACCGCCCCGATCCCGCCAAGTTCCCCGGCAAGCGGCCGCTGATCGTCAACATCCACGGCGGGCCGGAAGGGCAGACCACGCCCGGTTTCAAGGGGCGCGCCAACTACCTTATCAACGAGCTGGGCATCGCGGTATTCTATCCCAACGTGCGCGGATCGTCGGGCTTCGGCAAGCGCTTCGTCGGGTTGGACAACGGCCCGTTCCGGCGCGAGGATTCGGTGAAGGACATCGGCCCGCTGCTCGACCGGCTCCAGTCCGATCCGGCGATCGATCCGGCGCGGATGGCGGTCACCGGCGGCTCCTATGGCGGCTACATGTGCTATGCCTCCGCGATCCGCTATGGCGACCGGCTGAAGGCGGCGGACTGCATCGTCGCGATCAGCAATTTCGTCACGTTCCTCGAAAACACGCAAGGCTATCGCCGCGACCTGCGCCGCGCCGAATATGGCGACGAGCGCGATCCGAAGCAGCGCGCGCAACTGACCGCGATCTCCCCGCTGACCAGCGTGGACCGCCTGACCATTCCGCTGATGGTGGTGACCGGCGCCAACGATCCGCGCGTGCCCAAGAGCGAGGCCGACCAGATGGTGGCCGCCGTGCGCGCCAAGGGCCGCCCGGCGTGGCACATCGTGGGGCTCAACGAAGGCCACGGCTTCGCCAAGAAGGAAAACGCCGACTACCAGTTCTGGTCCGAGATCGGCTTCTGGAAGGCCAATCTGCTGGGCGGGAAGTAGAAGATCGTTGTCCGGCGGAGACAACTGACTAGACGAAAATGCACTCAGGCTGCTTGCAAGCGCGGCGCGCTGAAAGCCCTCCCCGCTGCGACTAACGCCACCTGCGGCGACGCAAGTCTCGCTCCCCTCCCGCTTGCGGGAGGGGCTGGGGGTCGGAAACACCCCACCGTCCAAAAACAAAAAGGCCGCAGACACGAAGTCTGCGGCCTCTTCAGGGTCAGATCGGCCCGCTGTATGCCCGCGCATAAGAGGGGGGCTGGCGCGGGCGCGGACCGATCCTTGAGGGGGAACGGGCTTTAGCCGAACAGCTTGTTGGCGGTTTCGGCTACGCGCTTTCCGAGATAACGCGCTCCATCCAGTTCGGTTCCACTCGGCTGACGGCTTCCGTCGCCGCCGGCGATCGTCGTCGCGCCATAGGGGGCGCCGCCGGTGACTTCGTCATGGCCAAGCTGGCCCTGGAAGCCATAGTCGAGGCCGACGATGGTCAGGCCGAAGTGCAGCAGATTGGTGATGATCGAGAACAGCGTCGTTTCCTGACCGCCGTGCTGGCTGCCGGTGGACGTGAACGCCGCGCCGACCTTGCCGTTCAGCGCGCCGCGCGCCCACAGGCCGCCGGCCTGGTCGAGGAACGCCGCCAGCTGCGAGCTGATGCGGCCGAAGCGGGTGCCGGTGCCAACGATAATCGCGTCGTAGTTTTCGAGTTCGGCCACCGTCGCCACGGGCGCGGCCTGATCGAGCTTGAAATGCGCGCCCTGCGCGATTTCCAGCGGAACGGTTTCGGGAACGCGCTTCACGTCCACTTCCGCGCCGGTCGCACGGGCGCCTTCGGCAATGGCGTTGGCCAGCGTTTCGAGGTGGCCATAGCTGGAATAGTAGAGAACCAGGACCTTGCTCATCGTTTTCATCCTTGCTGGTGGCGGGAGCGGCCCCGCTTGAACACGAAGCCCTTATGCCGTGATTCCCGCAATCAGGTCATCCGGATAAACTGGCAGAAACCGTTCCAAAATCTTGAACAACCCAAACGCTGCCCGAACCACGGCCCGTACAGGGCACGGGCAATCCGGCGTGGAATTGCGCACCTTGCGATTTTCCATTATGGGCGCTGCGACGCCCCGGCTTCCGCGATAGGGTCGCTTTTCGCGACTCACCTCGCCACGCCGGGGTTTTTGATTTCCCGCGAAGACCAGAAAACTTCGCACGCTTGAGGAAGACCCGCCCATGTCCCGTCGCCGCCAGATTTACGAAGGCAAGGCCAAGATTCTCTACGAAGGCCCGGAACCCGGCACGCTGATCCAGTATTTCAAGGACGATGCCACCGCGTTCAACGCGCAGAAGCGCGGCACGATCAACGGCAAGGGCGTGATCAACAACCGCATCAGCGAATATGTGTTCACGCGCCTTTCGCACATCGGCATCCCCACGCACTTCATCCGCCGCCTCAACATGCGCGAACAGCTGGTGCGGCAGGTGGAAATCATCCCGATCGAAGTGGTGGTGCGCAATGTCGCCGCCGGTTCGATCAGCAAGCGCCTGGGCCTGCCCGAAGGCGAGCCGCTGCCCCACACCCTGCTTGAATACTACTACAAGGACGATGCGCTGGGCGATCCGCTGATCGCCGAAGAGCACATCGCCTGCTTCGGCTGGGCCTCGAACGAGGAAATGCAGGACATTTCCTCGATGGCGATCCGCGTGAACGATTTCCTGGTAGGCATGTTCGCGGCGATCAACATCCGCCTCGTCGATTTCAAGCTGGAATTCGGCCGCATCTGGGATGGCGACTACAGCCGCGTGATCCTGGCGGATGAAATCAGCCCCGACGGTTGCCGCCTGTGGGACATGACCACCGGCGAAAAGCTCGACAAGGACCGTTTCCGCCGCGATCTGGGTGGCGAAGAAGAAGCCTACCAGGAAGTCGCCCGCCGGCTGGGCCTGCTCGAAAACGACGGCGGTCCGAGCGAGGTGTTCGACCTCGGCGCGCACCGCAGCAAGCTGCGCAACAAGAAGTAAGGTTGCTTCCCCCTTCCCGCTGCTGCGGGAGGGGGGAATGCCTGCCCCCGCCATTCCGGCGCACATCCCTCATTGCCCGTTAAGCCGACTCGCGGCAGGATCGGCGCCGAGATGATGCCGCGCCGTTCCCTGTTCCTGCTGGCCGCCGGCCTGTTGCTTGACGCAACGCCCGCGCTGGCCCATCCTTCGAGGCACGTCGCCCCCAAGCCCGATTGGGCCTTCCAGCAAAGCGATCTCGCGCCCGAAGCCGGCTATCGCTTCGGCAAGCTGCCCAACGGCATGCGCTATGTGATCCGGCGCAACGCCACGCCCGCCGGCACCGCGCTGGTGCGGATGGACGTGGCTACCGGATCGCTGGACGAAGGCCCGCAGGAGCGCGGCTTTGCCCATTTCGTCGAACACATGGCCTTCAATGGCAGCACCCACGTTCCCGAAGGCGAGATGATCCGCCTGCTCGAACGCAACGGCCTGTCGTTCGGCGCGGACACCAACGCGCAGACCGGGTTCGAACAGACGCTCTACATGCTCGATCTGCCACGCGCCGATCCCGCCCTGCTCGACACCGCGCTGATGCTGATGCGCGAGACCGCAAGCGAGCTGACCTTCACGCCCGAAGCCGTGGCGCGCGAACGCGGGGTCGTCCTGTCGGAACTGCGCGACGGGCAAGGTTACCAGCGGGCCAATCTCGAAGACCAGCTTGCCTTCCTCTACCCCCACGCCACCTATCCCGCCCGGCTGCCGATCGGCACCGTGGCCACGCTCGATGCCGCCACGGCCGATGCGCTGCGCTCGTTCTGGGCGCGGCACTACGTTCCCGCCAACGCCACGCTGATCGTGATCGGCGATTTCGATGCCAATGCCGTCGAAGCCGCGATCCAGGCCCGCTTCGCCAGCTGGCAGCCCGCGCCCGTCCCTCCCCGGCCGGACCAGGGCAAGGTCGATCGCGCGCAGAAGGGCAGGACGGAAGTCTGGCTCGATCCGGCGCTGTCCGAACGCGTCACCGCGTCGCGCCATGGCCCCTGGCTCGACGAACCGGACACGATCGCCAGCCGCCGCACGAATCTGCTGCGCCAGATCGGCTATGGCGTGATCAACCGGCGCTTCCAGCGGATGAGCCGCAAGGTCGATCCGGCGTTCCGGGGCGCGGGCTTCGGCACCAGCGACGTATTCCGCATCGGGCGCACCACCAATCTGGTGGTCGATACGGTGGACGGTGGCTGGCAGCGCGGCCTCGCCGCCGCGACCACGGCCCTGCGGCAGGCACTCGACACGGGCTTCACGCCGGCGGAGATCGACGAACAGGTCGCCAACATTCGCACCGGCATCGAAAACGCGGCGGCCAGCGCCGATACACGTGGCAACGGCACACTGGTGCAGGCCGCGCTGGGCCTTGTCCGCGACGAGACGGTGCCCACCGATCCCGCCGGTGCGTTGGCCCGTTTCAACGCCTTCGCGCCGCGGATCACGCCCCGGGCGGTGCTGGCGGCGCTTAAGCGCGAAGCGCTGCCGCTCGACGATCCGCTGATCCGCTTCCAGGGCCGCACCACGCCATCGGGCGGCGACAAGGCGATACGACAGGCGTGGAACACCGCGATCCGAGCGTCAGCCGGCCTGCCCGAAACTGGCCCCTCCGGCGCCTTCGCCTATACCGATTTCGGCACGCCGGGCGCGGTAGTGTCCGACAGCACGGAGCCCGCCTTCGGCATCCGCGAGATCCGCTTCGCCAACGGCGTGCGCCTCAACCTCAAGCGCACCTCGCTGGAGACCGACCGCATCCAGGTGCGCCTGTCGATCGACGGGGGCGAGATGCTCGACACCCGCGACAATCCGCTGGCGACCGAGATGATGGCGATGTTCTCCGCCGGGGGCCTCGGCAAGCACAGCCAGGACGATCTACAGACACTGCTGGCCGGGCGCTCGGTCGGCGGCGGCGTCGCCACCGGGGGCGATACGTTCTATTCGGGCGTCACCACCACGCGGCGCGATCTGGAAGCGCAGCTCCAGTACCTTGCCGCCCAAGTCACCGATCCGGGATACCGCCCCGAAGGCGAGGTGCTCTACCGGCAGAACATCGCCAATTTCTTTGCGCGCTACCGCGCCACGCCGTCGGCCGCGCTGGCCAACACGCTAGGCGGGCTGCTTTCGGATGACGATCCGCGCTTCACCCTGCAAGCTCCCGCCGCCTACCAGAAACTCAGCTTCGCCGACTTGCGCCGCACCGTGTCCGACCGGCTGACGAACGGCGCGATGGAAATCGCGCTGGTCGGCGATTTCGACGAAGCGCAGGCGATCGCGCTCGTCGCCCGGACCTTCGGTGCTCTGCCGGCGCGCGAAGCCGAATTCCGTGGGTGGGATTTGCAACGCCAGCGCCCCTTCACCACCACGCGCGGGCTGCGCGTAATCCGGCACCAAGGGCAGGCGAACCAGGCGATCGTGCGTTATGTGTGGCCCACGCGCGACGACCGCGATCCCGACGAGGCCATGGCTATCGATCTGCTGGACGAGGTGACTGGTATCGAGGTGCTCGACACCGTGCGCGAAAAGCTGGGCAAGTCGTATTCGCCCGGCGCGCAATCCAGCCTTTCTCACGTGTGGCGTGGCTATGGCACCTTCGCGATCCAGGCGTCGGTCGATGTGGCCGACATCGCCGCCACCCGTGCGGCGCTGGCTGAAACCGTCCGCCAGCTCACCTCCTCGCCAGTCGATGCCGACGTGCTCCGCCGTGCCCGCGCGCCCATGCTGGAGCGGATCGACAACGCGCTCAAGACCAACGGCGGCTGGATGGCGCTGGCCGAACGCGCGCAGAGCGAGCCGGAGCGATTCGACCGCTTCCGCAAAGCCAAAGCCCGTCTGGAAGCGCTGACCCCGGCCGACCTGCTGGCCGTGGCGCGCCGCTATCTGGCGCTGGACAAGGCAGTGCAGGTGCTGGTCCTGCCCGAAGGCGTGGACGCCCCGCCCGCCTAAGCCCCCTCCTGTCACCGACCGGTCATGCGCCGCGCCTAACGCGCGCGCATCAGGATGCCGCAACAGGAATGACCGCCATGATCCGTTTCCGCACGCTCTCGAGCTTCACCGCGCTGGCGGCCATGGCCCTGGCCGCCCCCGCGCTGGCGCAGACCGGCCAGCCCGTCGAGGTCATCCGTACAGCTCCGACCACGGTGGATGTGCGCTGGACCGGGATCAAGGCGGCCGACGTGTTCCGCGCGGATACGCCCGATACCACCGTCGCCACCGCAACGCCGGTTTCCGCCAACGATCGCGACGGCCATGAAACCGTCACCGTGCCCGCCGGCGCGCGCGGCTGGTTCCTGGTGCGCGATCGCGCCACCGGCACCGTAACCCGCGCGGTCGAACGCGTCGTGCCGCTCGAACAGGGTTCCAATTTCCGCGACATCGGCGGCTATCCGGCGGCCGGCGGCAAAACGGTGCGCTGGGGCATGATCTACCGCGCGGGCGCGACCCCGCTTCTGAGCGACGCCGACCTCACCACGGTCGGCGCGCTGCGCCTGAACGCGATGGTGGACCTGCGCTCGGACGAGGAACGCCAGCTTGCCCCCACCCGGATCGACGGCGTGCGCTACACCGCCGTCGGCTACAGCATGAAGCGGCTGATGGCGGCTTCCGGCACCACCCCCACCAACGGCAGCGCGGTCTATCGGGGGATGCCGGTGCTGCTGACCCCGCAACTGCGGCTGGTGTTCGACCTGCTCAAGCGCAACGAAGGCCCGATCGAATACAACTGCTCGGCCGGACAGGACCGCACCGGCTTCGTTACCGCGATCGTGCTGTCCGCGCTCGGCACCCCGCGCGAGGTGATCGTGAAGGACTATCTCGCTTCCACCGCCCTGCGCCGCCCAGAATACGAAATGCCCCGTTTCGATCCGGCCGCTTTCCCGGATAACTACGCGGCGAAGCTGTTCTCCTATTACCAGTCGAAGCCCGAACTGGCGAAGCCGCAGCCGCTGATGGAAGCGGACGGCACGCCATTCCTCCTGGCCGCGCTCGATGAAGTGGAGAAGCGCTGGGGTTCGGTCGATGGCTATCTGAAGCAGGAAATCGGCCTGTCGGACGCCGACATTACCGCGCTACGCGCCAACTACACAGAATAAATGTAATATTATGAGTTAGATGAAAGGCGACACCCCGGCAACTTCCACGGTCCGCCGGCGTGTCGCGCGTTATGGCGGGTCGCGATCGGTGCGGCAGATTGGCCACACCTTTTCCGTAGTTTGTCTGGCCGCCATACAAAACAATTGGCACGCCTACCTCGCACTTGTATGCCTTCCATACAAACCAGCTGCCACGAGACAGCGCGCAAGGGATTGAAGGATGCCAGGCAGATCCGCCGCCAAAACGGAAGCCATTCCTGATGCCAACCCCGGGACCGGGCTCTTCGGCGATATCGGCGAGCGCCTTGGCTACCAGTTGCACGCGACCGACGTTCTCGCGATGGACTTGATCCGGGGCATGCTGGCCGAACTGGGCCTGACTGCCACGCGCGCCACGGCGCTGGCTTACATTCGCACCCATCCTGGATGCCGGCAGGCCGAACTGGGCCGCGCGCTCAGCATCAACCGTGCCAGCGCGATGGAAGTTGTCAACGCCCTCACCGCACTGGGCGCGGTTGCGCCGCGCCAGCAAGGTGTTTCTCGGCGCGGCGGCATCCACCTGACGCTGCGCGGCGAGACGCTCTATGAGGAATTCCGCATGGCATCGCTGCGGGCCGATGCCGTCTCGTTCGGCGGCCTCAGCGAAACCGAGCGGGAAACGCTGCGCGTCCTGCTCGCCCGGGTGCGGGCCAGCACGCTTGATTTCACTACCAACTCCAACACCAAAGAGGGGATCTGACAATGCGCAAGGTCGCATGGAAACTGATGACGGGCGCGGCGCTTCTCGCCACCCCGTTCACCGTACAGGCACAAACTGCCCAGGCATCGGGTGAAGGTCAGTCGGCCGAACCCGCCAGCGATGCCGGTACCAACGACATCATCGTCACCGCCCGCCGCACCAACGAACGCCTGCAGGACGTGCCCGTCGCCGTGACGGCGTTCGGCAGCGATGCGCTCGCCGCCCGCAACGTCGACACGCTGGACCAGGTCGCGCGCTTCACGCCCAACATCCGTTTCGATGGCGCCGCCGCGCTTTCGGGTGGCAACTACAACGCCACTGTCTTCATCCGCGGCGTGGGCCAGAACGACTTCGCGATCTTCTCCGATCCGGGCGTCGGCTTCTATGTCGATGACGTGTACTACGCCCGCTCAATCGGCGGCGTTATGGATGCGGTGGACATCGCCTCGGTGCAGGTGCTGCGCGGCCCGCAGGGAACGCTGTTCGGCAAGAACACCATCGGCGGCGCCATGGTCATCACCACCGCACGCCCCAAGCTCGACGTGTTCGAAGGCAAGCTCGAAGCGACCTATGGCAGCTTCGACCGCATCGACGTGAAGGGCGCGGTCAACATCCCGCTGGTCGAAGGCAAGGTGGCGCTGCGCCTTTCGGGCGCGACGCTCAACCGCGATGGTTATGTGAAGCGGCTCTATGATGGCGGCACGCAGGGCAACCGCAACGCCCAGATGGTGCGCGGCACGCTGCGTCTCGCGCCCACCGACACGCTGACGATCGACATCGGCGGAGACTATACCCGCGCGCGCGAAAACTCGGCACCTTCGGATCTGCTGGCGGTGGCCAACGTCCCCGGCATCACCGGCACGCCGTTCCTCACCAACTACAACCGCTTCGTTGCGCCCACGCTGGGCATCACCGCGCCGAACGGGCAGAACACGCTGAACGCCAGCTACATCACCGCCAGCCCGTTCGAAACCTGGGCCGGTGGCCCGAACCGCAACGATCTGGACCTGTGGGGCACGCAGGGCACCGTGGCGCTCGAACTCGGCCAGGTCACGCTGAAGTCGATCACCGCCTACCGCGACATGAAGGCCTACTTCACGCGCGATGGTGACAACACGCCGTTCACCTTCCGCCAGACCACCAACCGCGACAAGCAGTGGCAGTTCAGCCAGGAGCTTCAGGCCAGCGGCAAGGTGCTGGACGACAAGCTGAGCTTCGTCGTCGGCGGCTATTACTTCAAGGAAAAGGGCAGCGACATCGCCACGGCGGACCTCGCCATCGGCCTGTGGCCGCCGCTTGCCGCGACCCCGCCCTATTCGCCGGCGGTGTTCATCCAGAACTATACCAACAACCGCAGCATCGCGTTCTACGGTCAGGCCGATTTCGAGATCGTCCCCCGTCTGTCGGTCACGGTCGGCGCGCGCTACACCTCGGACAAGAAGGTCTTCACCTCGATCAACGTGCGCCAGCGCGACAACGTGAAGTTCGTGGACGTGACCAAGGAAGCCACGTTCAACAAGTTCACGCCGCGTTTCGGCCTGAACTTCAAGGCCACCGACGACATCCTGCTCTACGCCTCGTTCTCGCGCGGGTTCAAGCAGGGCGGGTTCAACGGCCGTCCGCTCGACAGCGCGGCGGAAGTGACCCAGTATGCGCCGGAAACGCTCGACACCTATGAAGGCGGCGTGAAGGCCAAGTGGCTGGACGGCGCGCTGACCACCAATCTCGCGGTGTTCCATTCGCTGTACAAGAACATCCAGCTGACCGTGAACCAGACGCCGCAGAACTTCGTGGCGAACGCGGCTTCGGGCAAAATCGACGGCTTCGAGCTGGAAACCGTGATGCGCCCGGCCAACTGGTTCAGCGCCAACCTGGCGGTGGGCTACACCCACGCCCGCTACACCAGCGTCGGCCAGGGCCTTGGCCCGACGCAGGTCCTGCCGATCACGGTCAACAGCAAGTTCGTGAAGACGCCCGAATGGACCGTTTCGGCCGGCGCCGAAGTCAGCCACGGCTTCAACGACGGATCGGACGCGCGCCTGCGCGTGGACTACACGATGTACAGCCGCATCTACAACGATGTGGCCAACACGCCGATCATCACGCAGGGGGGCTATGGCCTGCTGAACGCGCGCTTCAGCTATACCTTCGCCAACGATGCGCTGACGTTCTCGGCGTTCGGCACGAACCTCACCAACACGCTCTATCTGCTGTCGGGCAACGCCTCTTCCGGTTTCGGCCTGGCCGAAGGCGCCTATGGCCGCCCGCGCGAATGGGGCATCTCGGCCGGATACAAGTTCTGATGGCCTGACGGCTGTCCCACGGGACAACGCCAAGAATACGGGTGTCGGCATGATTGCCGGCACCCGTTTTCTTTGCCCGGACCGCGCACCGCCTGTTTCCGTCCCCACGCACCGCCATCCGGACCTTGCCCTTCGCGCCGTGCGGGGGCATAGGCGCGGACGAGTCCCAATCCCTCCGTTTGATGCGAAAGGCCCGCCGCCGATGAAGGTCCGCGTTTATGTCAGCCTGAAGAACGGCGTGCTCGATCCGCAGGGCCGCGCGATCCATCATGCGCTGGAAGGCCTCGGCTTCTCGGGCGTCAACGATGTCCGCGCCGGCCGCATGATCGAACTCGATGTCGACGCAACCGTCACCGACGAAGCGCTCGACGACATGGCGCGCAAGCTGCTCGCCAACATGGTGATCGAGAACTACCGGATCGAAAGGGTCGCCTGATGTCCTTTACGGCCGCCGTCATCACCTTCCCCGGATCGAACTGCGATCGCGACATGGCGGTCGCCATCGAGGAGATCAGCGGCGGCACCGTCCACCGCGTGTGGCACGGTGATGCCGATCTGCCCGATGGTCTTGACTTCATCGCCCTGCCCGGCGGTTTTTCCTATGGCGACTATCTGCGCTCCGGTGCGATGGCCGCGCGGTCGCCGGTGATGCAGGCGGTGGTCCGCGCCGCCGAACGCGGCGTGGCGGTGCTGGGCGTGTGCAACGGCTTCCAGGTGCTGACCGAAGCCGGCCTGCTGCCCGGCGCGCTGATGCGCAATGCCGGCATCCGCTTCGTCTGCCGCGAAGTGGCGCTGAAAGTCGAAACCAGCCAGTCGCTGTTCACCTCCGGCTACGATGCAGGCGAGCGGATTCATATCCCGGTCGCGCATCATGACGGCAATTATTACGCCGATGCCGAAACGCTTGACCGGCTGGAAGGCGAAGGCCGCGTGGCGTTCCGTTATGCCGAACCGGTCAACGGATCGCAGCGCGATATCGCCGGCGTGCTCAACGATCGGGGCAACGTGCTGGGCATGATGCCTCACCCCGAACGCATGATCGAAGCGGCGCAGGGTGGCACGGATGGCCGCGTGCTGTTCGAAAGCGTGGTGCGGGGGCTGGTCACCGCCTGACGGCTGCTCTGGCCGGCTGCCCCAAGTCGGCTGGCGCGCAAGTCGGCTGGCTCAGGCGGCCGCGCCACCGCTGTGCTGCTGGTATGCGGGCGCGAACAGAGCGCGCGCATCTTCCGCCGGCATCGGGCGGCCGAAATAATACCCCTGGATTTTCTTGCAGCCCAGCGCGCGGATTACCGCCAGTTGCTCCTCGGTCTCCACGCCTTCGGCCGTGGTCGACATTTCCAGGCTGTCCGCCATGGCCACCACGGCGCGCACGATCGCCAGGCTTTCCGCGTTCTTCCGCGCCGCGCCCTGCACGAAGATGCGATCGACCTTGATTGTCGAGAACCGCATCTGCCGCAGGTATCCGAGCGAGGAATAGCCGGTACCGAAGTCATCCAGCGCCACGCCGCAGCCCAGCGCCATGATCCGCTGCAGGGTCGCCTGCGCGGTCGTGCCATCGCGCACGAAGATGCTTTCGGTGACTTCGATCTCCAGCCGGTGCGGCGGCAGCCCGCTGGCGGAAAGCGCGCTGACCACCGTGTCCGCAAAGGCCGGATCGAGCAGCTGCTCGCCCGACACGTTCACCGCGATCTTGATCGGATCGGGCCAGCGCGCCGCTTCGAGGCAGGCCATGCGCAGCACCCATTCGCCGATCGGTACGATCAGCCGCGTGTCCTCGGCCAGCGGAATGAACTTGGCCGGGCTGATCATGCCGTGTTCGGCACTGTTCCAGCGCAGCAGCGCCTCGAAGCTCACCAGCTGTTCGCTCGTGGCATCAACCACGGGCTGATAGGTCAGGTGCAGTTCGTTCCGTTCCAGCGCGCGGCGCAGCGCGAATTCCAGCTGCCGGCGTTCCTCGGCATGGGCATGAAGCGCGGGTTCGTAGTTGCAATGCGTCCCCCCGCCGCTGTCCTTCGCCCGGTAAAGCGCCAGATCGGCGTTGCGCATCAGCGTTTCCACGGTCGCCCCGTCGCGCGGTCCGATGGCGGAACCTACGCTCGCCCCCACATAGAGGGTGTGGCTGTCTACCTGATACGGCTGCGACAGCGCATGAATCACCGCCTGGGCGACATGGGCGATGCGATCCGTATCCGAAGCGTCGCGAAGGACGATGGCGAATTCGTCGCCGCCCAGCCGGCCGCACAGTTCGTTGTCGGTCATCAGCTTGCGCAACCGTTCGGAAACGAGCGCGAGCAACTGGTCGCCCACAAGATGCCCCAGCGTATCGTTGACGGCCTTGAAACGATCGAGGTCGATCATCAGGAACGCGCAACGCGTGCGCCACTTGTCGGCGTCCGCCATCGCTTCGCCCAGCGTGTCGGTCACCATCATCCGGTTGGGCAGACCGGTCAGCGTATCGTAGCTGGCGAGATAGGCGATCTTCTCGGAGCTTTCGCGCTGTTCGGTCACGTCCGAACCCACGCCGCGGAAGCCGGCGAAGCCACCATTCTCGTCGACCTTGGGAGATGCCGACAGCTCCCACCACCGGTGGCCACCATCGATGGTGACACGGACTATGAGGTTGGAGAAGCTTTCGCGCCGCTTCAGGCGTTCCGCCAGATCGTGCAGGCTGGAATGGAATTGCCCGCTATCCCACGAAGGCCCGGCGATCAGCTGGATCAGAGGCTTGCCATCTGCCTCGTCCGGCTCGCAGCCGAGCGCGAAGGCAAATCGCGGCGATGCGGCGCGGACCCGGCGGGCCGTATCGATCTGCCACAGCCAGTCCGCCCCGCCTTCCTCGAATTCGCGCAGCAGAAGCGAAACCACCTCGCCCTTTTCGGCCATGCCTGCTTCGGCCACGCGCGCGTTCAGGAACGCACGTGCCGCCTCGATCCTGCCGGCGGAAACGATCGTCACGAACGCCAGCGCCAGCCCGCCATTCACGACCTGACCGGACCACACGAACATGACCGCGCCGGTAATGCCCACGATGCCGCCAAATAGCAGCGGCGCCAGCGGCACCGCGGCCAGCGCATAGGCCATGCCGGCAATGATCACCGTCATCACCATCCACAGGGCCAGCCGGTCCACATGTCCGAACAGGGGAAACACAACCAGCGGCAGCGTCCAGATCAAGGCCAGCGCCACGATCAATAGCGCGTGGCGGACGATTTCCGGCCTGGTCAAACGGCGGCGGTCGGCGTCGGCCAGCCCCCGATCCAGGCGCATGCCCTGAAGCAGCACAGCGGCCAGGAGAACCATCCAGCCAAGGATGAAGAGAGGAGGCGTTGCCCCGAAACTCACGAAGGCAAGGAATAGCGCCGCCAGCACATTCATGCCGACTTTCACATACATACGGCGGAATGCGCTGAAATACTGATAGCCGCGCAGCCTTGCCCAATCGCCTTCGACCGGTTCGTCAAGGCCAAGAACGGCCATGACCGGCAGACTGCGGGGCAGTGTCTGAATCGAGAGCGACGGCGGCATTTGCACGCCTTCGCCTTACCGCGCAAACCTTGAACAATGGTAAGCGGGCGGGATGTTGCCGAGCCCACGGCAAACCCGGCGCGGTTCAGCCTGCCCTAATTCGTTTCGGTGAAGTCGAAGGAGCCGCGACCGACAGCGATCAAGGCCTCCATGTCGGCCATGTGACTCGTCGCCGGGGCCGCGCTCGGCAGAGCCCCGTCCGTGGTGACTACCTGCGCTCCGCGCATGAGCGTGCGATGGACGGGGCAGTGATCGGCAATCTCCAGGAGCCGGGCTTTCCTCGCCGGATCAATGTCGGCATCGAACTCGATCCTGCGCGTGAAAATATCCGGTGGGTTCGACGCCTCATCGCGGCGATGGCCGACAGCGGTGCACCTTACTTTGACATCCCAGCCTTTGCGCTCGGAATAGAGCTGTAGCGTCATCGTTGTGCAGGCCGCGAGCGCCGACGCCAGCAGTTGGTAGGGGCTTGGCCCGGATCCCAGGCCGCCAACCTCCACCGGCTCATCTGCCATGAAATGCGCGCCGCCGGCCGTGATCGCCAGCTGAAACCGCCCGCTGCCTGTCTTCTCCGCAATGGCTTCGTCGCGCTTCTCGTCAATCCTCATCACTCACCCTTTCGAACTCCAGGTTCCTGCGTGCTCTGCATCGAGAATCTCGCCAACCATTGTCATCGCGTTGCTACTCCGAGCTCGCCTTGGCTTGCTTCCCGTCCACATCATGAAACGGGTCCCCGGGTAGCACGCCTCCCATGCATGCTGACCACCCAGCTTCTTACAGACAGCCTGGATGATGTGCGAACCCAGTCCGCGCTCTCCGCCATTGAGGTGACCAATGCCAACACCATCGTCCTCGACCGCCAGACGCCAGTCTCCGGATGGCGTTGCGTCGAAAAGGATGCGTACCTCGCCGGGATCGTCCACGCGGTAGGCGTGCTTGCAGGCATTTCCCACCAACTCGCTCACCATGATCGCGAAAGCGGCGGCATGTTCGTTGGGAAGGTCAAAGTCGTCGGCTTTGACCGTGATTGTCCGGCGGTCCCGGCCATCGGAAACCAGGGCGCGGAGGGAATCGCCCAGTTCATCGAGGAAAACGCCGAGATTGACGGTCTCCGCCAGGGGTTCGCGGTACAGCGCCCGGTGGACGCTGGCCACGGCGTGAATCCTGCGCTGCGTTGCCGCCAACACGATCGCTGCCTGCGGGTCGGAGACGGTGCGCCCATCGAGTTCGACGATCGCGGCGATGAGCGCGAGATTGTTCGCGATCCGATGGTTCATCTCGGAATCCGCCAAGACCTCCCCCGAAGGATGCAGCATGCTCGGGTTCATTGTGCGTTCCTCCACTCTCACCCGCACCACGGGTCGAGGACCTGGCGAGGACGGTTCGCCTCCGGCGATCCGAAAACTTCGTGTCGCTGGCGCTACCTTTCCCGTGCGGGTGGTGCTCACTGCAAGCAATGTAGCCGCGAAGGGGAAGCGATGGGACCGTCCTACCGGATCAGGGCGCTCATACATTGGTATTGCGAACTTCGCGTCCTGACTCTAGCGACCGAGGCTCGGATTGAGAAAGTCCCAGACCTGGGAGATCACCACCGATCCCTCGCCCACCGAAGACGCGACACGTTTGACCGAGCGGGCCCGCACGTCGCCTACGGCAAAGATGCCCGGACAGGAGGTCGCGTAGGACGATGCGGCGCCAGCGGCATCGCCCGTGACGACGAAACCTTTGTCATCGAGTGACACCAGCCCCGACAGCCAGTCCGTGTTGGGCGCAGCTCCGACCATCACGAAGAGTGAGCAAGCATCCACCACCCTCTCATCCCCGCTGACGACATCCCGTATAGAAATTCTCTCCAGACGCTCGTCCCCTTCGAGGGAGACGACCTCGGCGCCGTAATCGATCGTGATCGCCGGATCCGCCTCCAGCCTGCTCGACAGATAGCTGGACATGGACGCCGCAAGGGAGCTTCCGCGGACCAGCACCCTCACGCTGCGCGCCGAACGGCTGAGATACATGGCGGCCTGCCCGGCGGAATTTCCCCCACCGATCACGACGACGTCACCGCCATGACAGCTGCGCGCCTCGTTCTCCGTCGCCGCATAGTAGACGCCGGCTCCCTCGAGTTGGGCGAGACCGCGGATTGGGAGGCGTCGATACTGTACGCCGGTCGCGACCACTACCGCCCTCGCGCGGACAGCTTGCCCGCTGTCGAACGTGGCGCAGAAGTCGCCGTCGTCGAGACGCTCGAGAAGGGATACGCGCCTTGGAACAACGAAGCGGGTTCCGAACTTCATCGCCTGGACTTCGCCACGCCAGACAAGGTCTGCGCCCGAAATCCCGGTCGGGAACCCCATGTAGTTCTCGATGCGGCTGGAGGTGCCGGCCTGCCCCCCGACCGCGGTGTCCTCGACCACCAGGGCGCTCAGACCCTCCGCGCCAGCATAGACACCCGCCGCGACGCCGGCAGGGCCACCCCCGATGATGACGACGTCGAACACCTCGTCATCGACCAGTTCACGGCCGATACCGAGCAGGCGAGCGACACGTTCTGGCGTCGGATCCTCGATGACTGTCCGCCCGAATATCACCATCGGCTCCGTTGAGGTACTCGAACAGCTGCGTGCCGCCAGGACCGCTTCGTCGCTGCCAGGCACGAGCGAAGTGAAAGGGATGCGATTCCGGCTCGCGAAGTCCGCGATCCTGCGGATCGCCCGGTCCCTGTCTTCCCCGATGAGAATGAGAGCGCCATCCCGGGTGTCGAGCTGACGGCGGCGTCGCGCGGCGAAAACCGTGATGATGATGTCCGACATCTCCGGGATGTGCGCCATCAGGCCCAGCATCGTCTGCCGATCGACTTCGATGACCCGTGTCGGCTGCGCGGTCCTCAACAGCATCGACCAGTTGCCGCCGTCCAGAAACGCGATCTCGCCCATGAACTGTGTCGGGCCGAGTGTGGATGGAAGGTGGCGCTCATTGGTGAGCGGGTTGACCACCTCGATCTCGCCCTCAAGGACATAGATGAAACGGTCCGCGGGTTCACCGGGCCGCGCGACGAAGACGCCCCTCGGATACTCCCTCACCACTCCCGATTTGCGGAGAGCCTCTACATGAGCAGCCAGAAGCGGCGTCCGCTGCATCTCCTGCAGATCTCTTCCGATTGTCTCCATGATGATTCAATTCCACGTTGAGAAAGGGATACCCAATGGCGATTACCCTACAAGTCGCCTGCCAGGATACGCTCGATGCAGTCGATCAACTCGTCTGGGTCGAATGGCTTTCGCATGAAGCAACGGACGCCTTGCGCGATCGCTTGCTGCTTCACCTCCGGGCTCGGAAACGCCGTGATCAGTATCAGCGGCACGGCCTCTTTACCGAGTATCTTCGCCAGCTCCAGACCGCTTGTCCCCGGCATCTGTACATCGCTGATAACGAGATCGAACCGCCGATCTCGGTCAGCAAGAAAGATATCCGCAGAGCCGAAGGTCATGGCGTGGATGCCCATGCTCTCGATGAGACTTCCGAGCGCCGACGAAACGTCCTCGTCATCATCGACGACCGCTATCAACCGCGGCGACCCATTGGGCGGTGACGATTCAACCAAAAGACGGTCTCCCTTTATACTCGACCATCTCATGCCGGATCGAATCGACAAGAAGCACTGCGCCGGCGTCAGCCGTCGTCATCGGAGCATCGTACAACGCCTGGCCCGTTCAGTTGAACCATACCGTGGTATTGGCGCCACGGTGGCACCGGTCAGGGGATCCCCGTTCAGCCTTGCTTTCACGACTTATGCGCGTGGCGAAATTCCGATGGTGTCATTCCAACTTCGCGTCTGAAGCTCGTCGAGAAATGCTGTGCGTGGCTGAATCCGCAGGCGAGCGCCACCTCTGTTATCGAAACGTGCTCGTGGGCGAGCATCTCCTTCGCGCGGGATATGCGGCGCTCCTGAACGAAGCGAGCCGGCGTCTTTCCGGTTGAGGTTTGAAAGGCACGAGCGAAGTGCCGAATACTCAGCCCGACGATGCCAGCGAGTTCGTTGAGACTGATGATCTCATGAAGCCGGCTGTGGACGTATTCCTCGACTCGCCGGAGCGCTGGCGCCGGGATACCGCCCTTGACGATTGTCGGCTTGTGGACACCGTCCATTATGCGACGAATGCGAGCGACAGCCTGCAGCGCCCACCCCTCCGCCATCAGGCTGTAGGTTGCATCGTCACGCCAACCAAACAGTTCCTTCACGCTCCTCTCCAAGGGTTGGTCCGTGAAGCTGGCAAGCGGTTGAGAGAGCGTGAAGCGGCCTCTGTCCTCGAACAGGGACAAGTCGATGAAGGCAGCGCGGTACTGCGTCGTCGGGTGGCAATAGAATTCGCCGGAAGCCTTCAGTTCCGGGGGGATGAGAGTGAGACTCCCGGAAGCTCGCTCGGTCTCGACCCGCGAGCCTCCGATATCGAGCGCGTAACGCTGAAAGCCCGCATCCCAACAATAGAGAGCGACACGGGGTTGCCGGAGCAGCCAGCTTATCGGTTCCCGGGAATGGCGTGTCAGCGATTCGATGCGAACCGATGGCGAATCCTTGGGCACCAGAGACACGGTTCCGCTGACATCGCGATAGTAGTCGCTTCCCCCGGCGTTGTGGATGCTGTCCTCAGAAGACCTTGATGAGCCCGCGCTGTCAGTCACCGCAGACAACCTGTTGGCGATCGCCACTCGGTCCGCTCCGCGCTTTCTGTCCGTTTCGCGTATGTCGTGTCCTTGTTCTGCAATTCGCTCGCCAAGGGGGATGCTATCCAGACAGTCGAAACAAGGAGACCACGACGATGGAAATGATAGCCCTGCCGCCGATCTCCGAAGCGAACCTGAACTTCGATCTCGAGACGGCGAACGGGATGGACCGGCTGATCGCAGTATCCCATCACGTCCAGCAGAAGGTTTGCGCCACGGTGCTCCAGTCCTCTCTGATCGAGCAGCTTCTCGATCGGCCCGAACTGGATGTTGCAAGTGTACGGCATCTTTTGAAACGCATCATGGACGTAAGCTACACCGCCTCGTCCGCCGTGAGCGAACTGCAGGAATTGGTGCTCGAGCATCTCGGCGGCCAAGATCGCGGAGCGACCTTTCCGTTGTGCGACGCCCGCGCGGCATGATCCCGAGGGACCGCCAGGGCCGCTAGACTTGCTGCTCGATCGGCGCCCCCGATGCCAGAATGCTCTGGTGGGATAGAACGCATCGCCGCGCGCACCGGCTGGGATAGCTGCCGCCATCTAACCGCCACTCAACTCATGCTGTGAAGCGCCTTCGGGGAAGGCGCTTTTTGAAGTCCAAACCAATCATCGATGCGGTCGTGTCGCAGCATGATCCACCCCCGACCATGCTTTCGCATCGCGCGCTGAGCCGAACATCCCATAACATGGTATGGGTCCATCCCCCAAGAACTCCTGAGGAAGACGCGCGCCTGTCGCAATGGGAAGGCGGTCAGACCGCGTCGCATCGCCCCCCATTCGCCTGCCGGAACTCTGTCGGCGTCATGCCGGTTGAACGCTGGAAGCTGTTGGAGAAGTGCTGGGCGTGGGAGAAGCCGCAGGCATACGCGACATCCGTCATCGAGAACCCCGGCATGGCCAACATCTCGCGAGCCCGCCCCAATCGCCGGTCGTGGATGTAGCGCGCGGGTGTCTTGCCCTTGCTCGCCTGGAAGCTGCGCGCGAAGTGACGGATGCTCAGGCCGGCGATGGCGGCAAGCTCGTGGAGCGTGATGCTCTCCTGGATGCGGTGTTCGATATAATCGGTGACCATTTTAAGCCGAGCCGGCGCCAGCCCGCCACTTCGTGCTCCCCCCGGTTTCCTATCTCCCAGTTTCGCACGCAACCGTGCCACGCACTGCAGGGCCCACCCTTCGGCCATCAGCGGGAAAGTCGGGTCATGACTCCATCCTCCAAGCTCCGACATCCCCCACTGCAGGGTGGTATCCTCGAACCCTACCAGCGGGCGTTCGAACAGCGCACGGTCACTTGCGCTGAGAAAGTCGATTTCGATGTACGCAATGCTGTAGCGGAAGCGGTCCCCGACGGCGTGGAACTCTCCACGCACCTCCTCAGCAGCGGGAAGCAAGGCGAAGACGCTACGCTGCGGCCTTGACACGTTGCTGACCTCACCAGCCACGTCGACGCTGAAGTGCCGATATCCGGCATCGAACATGAAGAGCGAAAGGCAGGACTGACGGTAGCGGCCTACGACGGGTTCGTCGCTGACGCGATCGACCTTTTCAAGCCGTAGCGAAGGCGACGCTCGGATGGTCACATGCGCCTTGCCATTCACATGCCTGTAGAACTCAGGATTTTCCGGTTCCCGCGAAATCACCATCGACGGAACCTGTCAGCCACACTTTGTAAGGTCGACCTATACCCTGGTAGTGGCGCGGCGCGATCGAGATGATCGAGCGGACACGACCGAACCGACACGCCGTCACCCTGGGTATGCGCGATACTTCTCCGGGGTCATGTCAAAGATCCGGACGAATGCGCGCGAGAATGCTTCCAGTGATCCATAACCGAAGCGCGAGGCGACATGCTCGATGGAAAGGCTTCTGTCGTTCAGAAGCGCGGCCGCCGCTTCCATCCGCATTTTCACGGCATACTCGAACGGTGTCTGCTTCGTTTTCTGCCAGACCGACTGCATGAACTCCGTGCGCGACATCTCGGCCACCTGCGCCATGTCCCCCAGGGTGGGGACGACATGGCCGTATCGCAGGAACTCGATGAGCCGATCGGGCTTGAGCTCGGGCACGGTATCCGGTGATTGAGCTGTCCTTAGGCTCCGCAGCCGGAGGCGTGCTGCGGTTTGAAGCGTCCAACCCTCCGCCATGATGGAAAACCCGGGATCATCGCTCCAGTTGGTGAGGTCGGCCAAGCCATGGCGTATCGCCGGATCATCGAACCCGATCACCGGATCGCTCGCTGCGTTCTCCGCCAGCTCGGCAGGAAAGAACACCGCGATGTAGCTGCAGGTGTTTCCGACGGTGTAGTCACCCTGGGCATCCGCACCGGGAGGCAGGTAGAACAACCTGTGCCGTCTCGGCGAGTAGCTCCTTTCGGCCGAGCCGCCGACGCTGAGATTGTATCCGGAGAAGCCGCTCCGCAGGCACATCATCGTGGCGACGGGTTGCCGGTACAGCCACTCAAGAACCGGCTGCGGCGCGGTTCTCCTATTGAATTCGATGTGCACGGCCGAGCTCGTCAACGTGCTCTGCCGTGCCACCTGCCCCGAACCCGAAATCGCGCGATAGGCGACGTCACGGCCGGAGACGTCACCCTCAATGTCGAGTTTCGTGAATTCAGACAAACTTCAGTCCCAATACCGGAAATCGGCAGCACGTTTTACGCGCCGACAATGGTCCACCCTCCCCGAGCTGGCCATACATACCAAGGTATCGGCACCGCGGACCGAATGGCGGTCTGTACGGAGTACTAGGTCGTAAACTCATAATCAGCAGGCTCGAGGCGTCCAAATGGTGAACATATCGGGCCGAAAGGCGCGCCGCGAAGGCTGGTTGCCTTTGCAAGCGCCTTTCGGTTCGAGATGGAAGCGATTTGGACGTCCCGTAGGGATTTGACCAAAATGGCCCAGCGCGGCGTCGGAGTGGTTTGAAATATCGACATATTCCTGCACCCCTCCTTCTTGCGCCGGGCCATTTTGCTTCAAACCTCGAGCCTGCTGATTATGAGTTTACGACCTAGAGACGGTAGCTCGCCCGCAAACCGAAGGTTCGAGGCATCCCGGTGAAGCGTACGTTGACGTCAGGCGATACCGTGCTGGTGAACGTCCCATACTTCTGGTCCGCGACGTTCGTGACATAGGCCTGGACGGTCCAACCCCCATTCACAGTCACGCCCGCCCGCAGATCGACGATCGCATACGGGTTGAGGTAAAGGGCTGCGATTTCTCCGAGGTCGGCATTCGTCCCCGACTGGTATTTGATACTCGCGCCGGCGAACACCTCCGAGCCACCGCTGCCAACGGTTCGGCGATAGCCCATATTGCCGAACAGCTGCCACTTCGGCGTCAGGGGGAACGGCTCCCCGCCAAGATCACGGCGCCGGCCATAGGCGTCATAGGCGAGAAATGGACCCAGGATGGAACTGCTTGTCAGATTCATCCCGGCCGCGAGGTCGACCCCCTTGAGCGGCTCGGCGTCCACCGTGACCTCACCTCCCCAAACGCTTGATCGGGTGATGTTCACGAGTGCTCCGACCGGTCCAATGTTGGGATCGATCGTCTTTCCGCGCACCTGCTTGTCGCGGTAGTCGTAGTGGAAGGCAGCCGCAGATATGCGCACGCGCCCTCCCAAGCCCGTGGCCTTCGCTCCGACTTCATAAGCAATGACGGTTTCCGGCTTGGCAGGCGCGAACTGGCTTGCAACCGTTCCGGCGACGGTGGGAAATGCCGCGCTCTTCTGACCTCTGCTCACGTTGGCGTAAAGCATGATCGCTGGGTGCAGCGACCATTTGAGGCCGGCGCGCCAGGACCAGTTCCGATCAGAGAATTCCGTGTGGGTGACCGCGGGCAGGAGACGATCCGAAAGCGACACGCATCCGCCAGCGGGAATGTTCACCGTCGTTCCCGAAAGCGTCGTTGCCACGCGGCCTACATACGCCGCAAGGCTGCCATCGCCACCATCGTAGCTACACCCCTGAAACCTTCGGCGTTCATCGGTATAGCGTCCGCCGCCCTCAAGAGTCAGCCTGTCCGTGACGTCGACCTCCAGATTGGCAAAGACCGCCCAACTACGGTTGCGATGTCTCGTCTTGGTTTGAATGGCGTCGAACGGAAAACTGCTGTCCTTTATGGTGAGAGCCAGTTCATCCTTGACCCGTTCCCGTTGAAAGTTTCCTCCCACCATCCACTTGACCGGTCCCTGCTCAAGCCGCGCGCGCAATTCCTGGGAGAATATGGAGACCCGCCCCGGAGTCCGGGACTGGAGAAGCTGAAAGTTCGTGCCGTCTGAATCCGACGTATCGTCACGCGACAGGTCCTGCCACGATGTGATCGAGGTGAGGGTGAGGTTCTCGAGCCGATAGAACACCCGGAGGTAAACCTGGTAGTAATCGGCATCACGAGCGAACGTGCCATCATCCGACCAATCGGCCAACCGGTTGTTGCGCACGCCCGCAGGATGGCCTTGGACGCCCTGAGGTAGAGGCGGGCTCGCGCCCCTTAGCGTCACCAGCTGTCCGGCCTGGGTATCGGACCGATCCCGCCACCCGTTGATGTTGAGCAGGATATCCAGATTGTGGGCTGGGTTCCATTGGGTCAGGAGGCGGGCGATCAGCAAGTCCTTGCCCCCCCTTTTCTCTCCTGTCCTATCGCTCTCCTGCCAGTCGCCACCGCGTTCATATCTGGCCGAAAGCCGCACCTTGAGATTCGCGGCGATGGGGCCACTTACGAAGCCCTCGTTGGTGAACTGCCCAAAGCTGTCGATGTCCGACGATAGGCCCACACTCAGGCGGTCCGTCGGCTTCGCGGACACGAAGTTTATCGCCCCCCCTGTGGAATTCTGTCCGAACAGCGTTCCCTGCGGCCCCTTTGCCACCTCGACGGTAGCGAGATCCAGCGCGGCCCCGGTTGACAGTGCCGAGTACGGAAGCGGCGCCTCGTCGATGTAGATTGCCACCGCTGGCGGAGCGGTCAGGCTGTTGTCGAAGTAACCGATCCCTCGAATGGAATAGACGGGCACCCCATAGGTAGATCGGGTGAATGTCAGGCCTGGGACCACCTTGGCCAGCCCGGCCACGTCCTGAATCCCCCGCGATGCAAGATCTTCCGAGCTCAGTATCTGCAGCGACCGCGCTTGGCGTTGAGGATCGCTCCCGAGCTTGCTCCCGGTCACGACAATCGCGGGTGTCTCTTCGTCCCCACCGGCCGGAATGGCATCCTGGGCGAGCGCGCCTCCGGATGAGCCGCACGCCGCAACGCCGGCGCCAAAGAAAAGAATCCGCCCTAGCACCCGATACCCCACCTTCCTCCGCGTGTGCTGCGGCGGACAGACGGAAGTGTCACTACATGCGATCGTATGGGTCGCTAGGGTACTGGCCCCGGGATATTGGCTAAATAAGCGAATACTAGGGAGAACCACCCTTGTCCTCTCGGGGAGAATCCAAGAGCGTTGCGAAGTCCATCTCCGGTGCCCTTGGCTTGCCCCGGAATGATCAGGTGCCTTCCCTCCCCTCAACACCGGTGTGCAAAGCTCCCGCGCTCATCGACGGGGCAGGCTGGCTCTCCGACGCTGGCTGCATGTCCAGCCCGGACACGGTGCCTTGGAACAACAGGACGATCTCCGGGAAGAGCAGGCGGAATTCGGAGGACGACGATTGCGCGCCGCGCCATCGCGAACCGTTCGAGAAGCCCGGATGGAGTTGGTATGAGATCTTCATGCAGATCTCCACCATCGCGTTCGTCGTCGTTGACGCCCGCGAGCGTTCGCGCAAGGCGGACGAACTGCGCAAGAACGGCGTCGAAGATTTCAAGGCCTACCTGTCCGAACGTCCGGCGGACCTGGCTGCGCTCACCAGCGCCGTCCTCCTGGATCTGAACGATGCGGCCGTCGAGATGTTCGGGGGAACGGATAAAAGCGAGTTCATCGGGTCGCCCACCCACCGGTTCTTCGATCCGCTGTGTCCGGTTCTCAAGAACGTCTCCGCGGCCTATTTCGATGGAAAGCACGAATACCACGAGCAGGCTCGCTCCATTCGTCTCGATGGGTCGGGCTTCGACACGATCTTTGCCGCGGTGATGCGGGTTCCGAATGGACCACATGGGGTCTGGCTTGCCGCGTTCATCGACATAACCGAGGAACTCAAGAGGCGTGCAGCCCTTGACGGCCTGAAGGAAGAGCTCGCGCACTTCTCACGCATCTCCATGCTTGGCGAGATGTCGGCATCTGTCGCCCACGAGCTGGGCCAGCCACTCAGTTCCATCTCGATCTCGGCGATGGCGGCGACCCGGTTCCTTGAACGCGAAGTTCCCGATGTGGCAGCCGCCCTCGACGCCATAACCCGCATCTCCTCGCAAGCCGGCCGGGCACGCGACGTGATGGATCGCATCCGCGGGATGGCGGCACGTCGGGTAACGAACGCCGTCACCGTTCCGGTAGTCGACCTCGTCAGGGAATCGATGCAATTCATCAGGCACGAACTGGAAAGGGGAAAGATCACCTGGTCCGTCGATATTCCAGACCTGCAGAAGCACATTCAGGTGGACCCGATCCAGATCCAGCAGGTCCTGGTGAACCTGCTTCTCAACGCGGTCCAGATACTCAAGGACAGTCAGACGCGCCGGCCTGCGATCCAGGTTGCCGGCCATCACCACAGCGACTGCTACGTGCTGGAGATAAAGGACAACGGCCCGGGGATACCCGCCGAGAGCCTCTCCCGGATATTCGACAGCTTTTACACCTCCCGCCCAGAGGGGCTCGGACTGGGCTTAAGCATCTGCAAGACCCTCGTCGAAGCCCATGGCGGGACGATCGTCGGACTGAACCGAACGGATCAGCCAGGCGCGATCTTCCGGGTCACCCTCCCGGTTCTCCCTACGGCGCACCACCGGTCGGAAGACCTAACGGCGTGATGACAATCGATACCATTGATCGGCGGCCGGGAACGATTTCCACGGACCTCACCTGCGTGATGCCCTCGTTCTCCATGCCCCATGGAGGGGAAAACGAGCCCGATGATGCAGTAAGCCTTGCCGACGCGAGACGGTGAGATCAATGGTCCAATCGAACGATTGAAGGAAATGAGTTGCTCGGGTCTCCACTGATTGGCGTCATCGAGGACGACGAGGATGTTCGCCTTTCGTTGGAGGACCTCCTGCACAGCCTCGGCTATCGGACCAAGTCGTTCGCGAACGCCGACGCCTACGTATGCGACGAGGAATGCCGGCCCGACTGCGTTTTGAGCGATGTCCAGATGCCTGGCATGAGCGGGATCGAACTCACCAAGCATATTCGCCGGACCCAGCCCGATGTACCCGTCGTCCTCATCACGGCTTTTCCAAGCAAGGACATCGCACGGCAAGCCACCGACGCTGGAGCCAGCAGCTTCCTTAGAAAGCCATTCGATCCAGCCGACCTGCTCGCCTGTCTCGAACGCGCCTTGCGACGTCCGGATGACTAGCTCCTGGTTTTACAGACGCCTTGCTTTCAAAATCTGCTTCCGTTCCTGACCTGCTTGTATACCGGGTTGCAGCAAATCTCGCAGCAAACGAACACGCCCTGCCGGCCCCGCGATTTCCTGCAGGGGGTTTTGAACAGCCCGCGAACTTGCGCCGGGATGCGTGCGAAGTTCCGCGTCGAAGCTTCCGGTCAGAACGAGGTGATGACCGAGCGGGCAATCGCGCCGTGCTTCAGGTCTTCGTATGCCTCGTTGATCTCGGAGATGTTCACCTCACTCGAGATGAGATCATCAAGATTGAACCGACCCTGCAGGTAGAGATCCGCATACATCGGGATGTCATGCTTGATGTTGCTTGATCCCATGAAGACGCCCTTCACCTCGACCTGGCGCACGATCACGTCAAGACCGGCGACGGGGAAGGTCTGTCCGGGACGGTGAAGGCCGACGAGATATGCCGTCCCGCCCGGTCGGACCAGTTGAACCGCAAGTTCCGTGGTCACGGGCAGTCCGATCACCTCGAAGGCGTGGTCCGCACCGCGCGGCAGGATTTCTTTCACCGCGGCGACAGCGTCCCGTTCCCCCGAGTTGACGAAGTCGGTCGCGCCGAACTTTCGGGCGAGTTCTTCCTTCGCGGGCTGGTTGTCGATCGCGATGATATGCGAAGCGCCGGCAAGCTTCGCTCCTGCGATGGCGTTCAGCCCAACACCCCCGACCCCGATCACGACGACGGTATCGCCGGTCTTGAGGTCCGCCGAGTTGATCGCCGCTCCCGCGCCCGTTATCACACCACAACCCAAAATCGAGGCCTGCGGGAAGGGCAC
This sequence comes from Novosphingobium sp. MD-1, assembly GCF_001014975.1. Lineage (GTDB taxonomy): Bacteria > Pseudomonadota > Alphaproteobacteria > Sphingomonadales > Sphingomonadaceae > Novosphingobium. The sequence goes on from NZ_BBXA01000032.1 coordinate 132,029, forward strand.
AGCCTCGGGAATCTTCACGAGCTGGTTCTCATGGACAAGCGCCTGCTCGGCGAAGGCGGCGGTTCCCCAGCCGGTGTACACCGGCTTGTCGTCCGACATCCTCGTAAGCCGCTGACCGTCGCTCGTCGCGCGCATCGTCTCCTCGGGATGCTCGCACTGGTACGTGCGACCGGACAAGCAGGAGACGCAATGACCACAGAACTGCACGAGCGATCCGACCACATGGTCGCCGACCTTTAGCTCGCGGACGTCCGGTCCGACTTCGCGAACGACACCCGCCAACTCATGACCGAGCACGGCCGGCAGGGGCACACCATAGTTCGCCTCGGCGAGATGAAGATCGGAATGGCAGAGCCCGCACGCCTTGACGTCGACGAGCACCTCCCTGCCCTTGGGTATATCGATCCGGACATCCTCGACGTCGAAGCGGCCCTCGTTGGCGTTCAGAACAGCTGCCTTCATACCCCATTCACCCTTCTCGCCGATCCGCCACCAGAGGGGGACCTTCCCGCTTAAGGAAGGGGTTTGAGAGCGAAGCAGCCAGCCCTACCCCGGTATGGCCCCGCCCGAACTCCGTATGCGAGCGGCTCGCAGAAATCGCGCCCCCATACCGAAGTATCCTCGCGCCTCCGCCACTTAGATGGCATTCCGTGCTGCGAACCGACATCCTCGGGCACGTTCAGACGGGAGGCCGCATTGTTGAATGAAGCAGGAACGGCCGCCGCCAGCAGCGCCTCTCAGGAGCCCATGATCCTGATCGTGGACGACGATCAGGATATCAGGGACAGCCTGACGGATTTGTTCGGGTCGGTCGGCATGCGGACGACTGCATACGGCAGCACCAACGAGATGTTGGGCGACACGCTGCCCGACGGCCCGACCTGCCTTGTCCTCGACCTCCGACTGCCCGGCTCCAGTGGTCTCGAACTGCAGGCGCAGCTGGCGAGCCAGGGCGTCGACATCCCGATCATCTTCATCACGGGCCATGCCGATGTTCCCACGTCGGTTCGCGCCATGAAGGCAGGCGCGCTGGACTTCCTGTCAAAGCCCTTCCGCGAGCAGGAGCTTCTTGATGCGGTCACGGATGCGCTTCGCCGCGATGGCGAGCGCCGCAGCGCGCAGCGTGAGCGCGACTCGGTCCGCCAACTCGCGCAAGAACTCACAACGCGAGAAATCGACGTGCTGAAGGGCGTCGCGCGAGGCCTCCTGAACAAGCAGATCGCCTATGAGCTCGGGATAACCGAGGTCACCGTAAAAATGCATCGATCCAGCGCCGGCAAGAAACTCAAGTCGATCTCCGTCGCGGACATGGTGCGGAAAATCGATCTCCTCGGTCTCTGAGTGCTCGCAGGCAACGGGACGCGCTCTATGCGTTCATTGCCGAGCATCGCGATCGCTTTGGCGCGCGGGCAGCGACAAGGTCCATGGCTACCGCAAGCGGCACGATGTCCTGCTGCATCATGGCGCAACCTGTTGACCGAGCGGCGGGGGAGAACGATCCTACTCGACGGTAACGCTCTTCGCGAGATTGCGCGGCTGGTCGACATCGGTGCCCTTGGCCACCGCGACATGATAGGCCAGCAACTGCACCGGCACCGCATAGACAAGCGGCGCGATCAGCGGATGGACACGCGGCATCTCGATCGTGGCAAGGCAGCCCTCGCCCGCTTCGGCCAGTCCATCGGCATCGGATATCAGCACGATCTTGCCGCCCCGCGCCCGCACTTCCTGCATGTTGCTGACGGTCTTCTCGAACAGCGGCCCGCTGGGGGCGAGGACGATCACCGGCACCGCCTCGTCGATCAGCGCGATGGGGCCGTGCTTCATTTCGCCCGAAGCATAGCCTTCAGCATGGATATAGCTGATTTCCTTGAGTTTCAGCGCACCCTCCAGCGCCAGCGGGTAATCCGGACCACGCCCGAGGTAGAGCACGTCGCGCGCCGGCGCGATCAGCGGCGCCATCGCCGCGATTTCCTCGTCGTGGCTCAGCGCGGCATTGAGCGCCGCCGGCGCTTCCGCCAGCTGGTTGACGATTTCGGCTTCCTCCGCCCGGTCGATCATCCCGCGCTTGGCCGCGAGGTGCGCCGCCAACGCCGCCAGCACGGCAAGCTGGCAAGAGAACGCCTTGGTCGAGGCGACGCCGATTTCCGGCCCGGCGTGGGTGGGTAGCAACAGGTCCGCCTCGCGCGCCATCGAGCTGGTCGGCACGTTGACGACGACCGCGATCGTCTGCCCGGCCGCCTTGCAGTGGCGCAGCGCGGCCAGCGTATCGGCGGTCTCGCCCGATTGCGAGATGAACAGCGCCAGGCCGCCCGGCTCCAGCACCGGATCGCGATAACGGAATTCCGAGGCGACATCGATGTCCACCGGCAGCCGCGCGAAGCGTTCGAACCAGTACTTCGCGACCATGCCGGCGTAGTAGCTGGTGCCGCAGGCGACGATCGTGACGCGGTTGATCTTCGACAGGTCGAAATCGATCTGCGGCAGCGCGACGGTCTGGTCCACGCGGCGCAGGTAGCTGCGCAGCGTCTGGGCGACGACGATCGGCTGTTCGAAGATCTCCTTCTGCATGAAGTGGCGGTAATTGCCCTTCTCGATCGCCGCCGCCGTCGCTCCGGAGGCGACGATCGCGCGCTTCACCGGGTTGTTGTCGACGTCGAACACCTGCGCACCATCGCGCGTGATGATCACCCAATCGCCTTCTTCGAGGTAGGAAACCTTCTGCGTCAGCGGCGCAAGCGCCAGCGCATCGGAACCCAGGTAGGTTTCGCCATCGCCGTAGCCCACCACCAGCGGCGAGCCAAGCCGCGCGCCGATCAGCATTTCCGGGTGCTGGCGGAAGGCGATGGCCAGCGCGAACGCGCCGCGCAGTTGGGGCAACACCGCCCGGACCGCGTCCTGCGGCGAAGCCCCCGCCTCGACCTGTTCGGACACGAGATGCGCGACCACTTCGGTGTCGGTCTCGCTCTCGAATCGGCGACCGCGCGCGATCAGGGCCTCGCGCAACGGGCGGAAATTCTCGATGATGCCGTTGTGGACCAGCGCGACCTCGCCCGTGGCGTGGGGGTGTGCGTTGCTGGTGGTCGGCGCGCCATGCGTGGCCCAGCGGGTGTGGGCGATCCCGATTGTGCCGGGCGCCGGATTGCGCGCCAGTTCGACCACCAGGTTGTTGAGCTTGCCTTCCGCACGGCGGCGGACGAGCTGCCCATCGTGCACCGTACAGACACCGGCACTGTCATAGCCGCGATACTCCATCCGCCGCAGGCCATCGACGAGCCGGTCCGCAACTTCATCCTTCCCGACGATTCCGATAATTCCGCACATGGGACGCGACTTTCAACAGAGGGTGTAAGGAACGCGGATGCCCGGCATGTTGGCCGGAAAATCCTTGGTATTTCGTGTCACGAGAATAGCGCCATTGACTTGCGCGGTCGCAAGAATGAGCGCGTCGAGCAACTTCATGCGGCTGCGATGACGGATGTCCGCCGCCGTGGCGGCGATGCGCGCGTCTATCTCCACCACTTCGAACGGGGCGATGATCTGCTGCACGGTATCGCGCTGTTCGAGCGGTTCGCCGGCGAGAATTTCGGCCCAGACGATCCGGCTGATCCGGTGCCGCTTGTAGCGCGAAAGCTCGGCCACGGCTTGCGGACGGTCCTTCAGCCAGTCGACCAGAATGTTGGTATCGAAAAACGGATCGGCCACGGATCACACCTGGTCGTAGGGCGTGCGATCATCGCGGATCGCGCGCTGGTATTCCACAGCATCACCGATATCGGCACGATCCTTCCAGTAACCCGCGCCCCGTGCGATCCAGTCGCTGCGGCGCGATGCGCGGTTCTGCGCCTTGAAGCTCGCCACCGCCTCGCGCAGCACCGAGGCGCGCGACTTGCCCTCTTCGGCCGCGCGGGCATCGAGCCATTGGATGTCCTCATCGGGAAGATCGGCGAGAATGCGAGTCATCGTGATATACCGATATCATATCATGATATCATGGCAACCGAATTTCCTGCCGTTCCGGAGCTGATGCGATCGGGAGAGGGCCTATCCCTTCTTCTCGGCCTTCTTCTTCTTCATCGCATCGTGGAAACGATCGGCCCAGCCGGGCTTGATCAGCTGTTCCGCGCGCACCATGCGCAGTTCCCCGGCGGCAACATCGCGGCTGACCGCGCTGCCGGCGGCCACGATCGCATCCGCGCCGATCTTGACCGGCGCGATCAGCGCCGAATTGGAGCCAATGAAGGCGCGTTCGCCGATCACCGTGCGATACTTGAAATAGCCATCGTAATTGCAGGTGATCGTGCCCGCGCCGATGTTGGCCCCCGCCCCAACGTCGGCATCGCCCAGGTAGGTCAGATGATTGGCCTTGGCGCCTTCGGCCAGATTGGCGTTCTTCACCTCGACAAAATTGCCGACCTTGACCTTCTTCGCCAGGTTGGCGCCCGGGCGCAGGCGCGCGAATGGACCGATCTGCGCCCCTTCACCCACGGTCGCGCCTTCGAGATGGCTGAAGCCATGGATCACCACCTTGTCCGCCACCGTCACACCGGGGCCGAACCACACGTTCGGCTCGATCGTCACGTCGCGGCCGATCGCGGTGTCCCACGCGAACCATACCGTTTCCGGCGCGACCAGCGTGGCGCCATCGGCCATCGCCCGCGCGCGGCGGCGCTGCTGCCAGCGCGCCTCGGCCTCGGCCAGTTCACCCCGGCTATTGATGCCGGCCACCTCGTCCGCATCGGCGGTCACCACCACCGAACAGGCGCGGCCATCGGCGATGGCGATGTTGACGATATCGGGCAGGTAGTATTCGCCCTGCGCGTTATCATTGCCCACGCGCGCCAGCAGGCCGAACAGGTCGGCCGCGCGCACCGCCATCAGGCCCGAATTGCACACGCGACAGGCGCGCTCCGCCGCGCTCGCATCCTTGTGCTCGACCATCTTCACGATGCGCCCATCCTCCGCGATCACGCGTCCGTACTGAAGCGTGTCGGCCGGCTCGAAGCCCAGCACGACCACGGCCGGCGCATCGCCCCCATGCAGTCGGTCGATCATCGCACGCATGGTTTCCGCGCTGACGAAAGGCACGTCGCCGTAAAGAATCAGCACGTCACCGGAAAAGCCGGAGAGCGCCGCTTCCGCCTGCTGCACGGCGTGGGCAGTGCCAAGCTGCGGGTCCTGCACGGCGATGGCCGCGCGCTCGCCCAGCGCCTGCTCCAGCTGCTCGCGCCCATGCCCTGCCACGACGACGCAACGTTCCGGCGCCAGCGCATCGGCACTGGCAAGCAGGTGCAGTAGCATCGGCCGGCCGGCGATGGGGTGCAGCACCTTGTGCAGATCGCTTTTCATGCGGGTGCCCTTGCCGGCGGCAAGGACAATGATGGCAAGGGGAGAGGAAGCGGCGGCGGCAGGATTCGGTTCGGTCATACCGGGTCATTGCCAGCAAATGCTTGCGCTTTCCAGAACGGTCCGCCACGTGCCCTGCCCATGGCACCATTTCCCTTCGACATCGTCGGCTTCGATCTGGACGGCACGCTGCTGGATACGCTGGGCGATCTCGGCCAAGCGCTCAACCATACGCTTGCCATCGCGGGGCGGCCGATCCTTCCGGTGGAAGAGGTGCGCCGCTTCGTCGGTGGCGGCGCGGGCCAGATGCTGCGCGGCGCGCTCGCCGCCAGCGGCGGGGTGGACGAAGCGGCCCTGCCCGCCTTGCAGGACCAGCTCTATGCCTTCTACGCCGAGAATATCGCCCGCCATTCGCGCCTGTTCCCCGGCGGCGCGGCGATGCTGGACGCGCTGGATGCGCGCGGCGTCCGGATCGCCGTAGCCACCAACAAGAAGGAATCGATGGCGGTCCGGCTCTTCGAGGAACTCGGGCTGCTGGACCGCTTCGCCACGGTGATCGGCGGTGACACGCTCGGCCCCGGAAGCGCCAAGCCCGCGCCGGACATGCTTCATGCCATGGTCGAACGCTGCGGCGGCGGCCGCGCCGCTTTCGTGGGGGATACCACGTTCGACATCGGCGCGGCGCGCGCAGCGGGGATTCCCGTGGTCGCGGTCGGCTTCGGCTATCACGACCTGCCGCCGCACGAACTCGGCGCCGACGCCGTGATCGACCATTTCGACGAGCTGGTGCCCGCGCTCGAACGTCTCTGAAAGTTCTCGTTTCAGTGCGACAACCACAAACATCGGACTTTCGGGTCTGGTGTGGCCGCGCCGCGCCGCCATATTCAACGGCAACCTGAACGCCCTCCGTGCATCCGCGCTTGCGGACGGGGCTGGCGCAGGGCAAATGATAGCAAGCCTAACAATATCCGCGAAGGAGCCGGTGATGTCTGAAGAATACGTTCCGCCGAAAGTCTGGGCCTGGGACAAGGAGAACGGCGGCGCCTTCGCCAGCGTGAACCGACCGATCGCCGGCCCGACGCATGACAAGGATCTCCCGGTCGGCAAGCATCCCTTCCAGCTCTATTCGCTAGGCACGCCCAATGGCCAGAAGGCCGCGATCATGCTGGAGGAACTGCTGGCGCTGGGCTTCAGCGAAGCCGAATACGATGCCTGGCTGATCAAGATCTTCGAAAGCGACCAGTTCTCCTCCGGCTTCGTCGATATCAACCCCAACTCCAAGATTCCCGCGCTTGTCGACCGCAGCGGCCCGGAGCCGTTTCGCGTGTTCGAATCCGGCGCGATCCTGATGCACCTGGCCGAAAAGTTCGGCGTGCTGCTGCCCACGTCGGGGAAGGAACGCGCCGAAACGCTTTCCTGGCTGTTCTGGCAGGTCGGTTCCGCCCCGTTCATCGGCGGCGGCTTCGGCCACTTCTACAACTACGCGCCGTTCAAGATCGAATACGCGATCAACCGCTACGCGATGGAAACCAAGCGCCTGTTCGACGTGGCGAACCGCCAGCTCGCCAAGACACGCTTCCTGGCGGGTGACGACTACACCATCGCCGACATCGCCACCTATACATGGTTCGGCAACCTCTATCGCGGCGAAGCCTATGGCGAGGCGGCGACGTTCCTGTCGATGCACGAATACGAGCACGTCGGCCGCTGGGTGGGCGAGATCGACGCGCGCCCCGGCGTGCTGCGCGGCCGTCTGGTCAATTCGGCCAAGGGGCTGGCCGAACGGCACGACGCCAGCGATTTCGACACGCTGCCGCCCGAAAAACTGCAGGGTATCGTCAAGGGTTTCTGACCCGACGATCGCCTGGACGAGGGGCGCGCGAAGAAGTTCACGCGCCCCCTTCCCTTACGCAAACGCCCCGCTATAAGCGCGCGACCCGCTGGGGCGTCGCCAAGTGGTAAGGCACCGGTTTTTGGTACCGGCATTCGCAGGTTCGAATCCTGCCGCCCCAGCCAGTCGAGCCCTCATGATTCGGCTTGGTTCCAGTGGGTTACGGCAAATCGGCCCAATGGCCTAGCAGCCGAGTTGAAAGTGTTTTTCAGATTGACAGCTTCCTTGCGCGGCCTCGAGGTCGACCTTGAAAGCGATCCTTCCCGCCGGCTTGGCGATCTGCAATTTCCAGAAACAGCGCGGACTAAACCGACGTTTCAACGAGCTCGACGATTTCGAAGGCAAATTCCCTCCAGCCTCGCATTTTCGCCGCTTCCGCGAGAGCAAGGCGTTTGCGGCGCGCTTCTGTGAGCGAACGGGTGTGCCCCCAGAAGACTTCCGTCTTGCCGTTCGCCAGTGTCGCCACAATCCGCCAGTAATGCGTCAAACTGTCGGTCGTCGGCCCGATGGTCTTCACATAGCCGTCAGGCATGGTGGCAGTCAGATAACGGCGTTTTCTGGCCATGAACCAGTCTCGCGTGCGGGCTGGCCGCTTTGAGGCGCGGCGCGATCAGGGGTTGCCGTCACGCTTGCCTGGCCTCGCCGAGCCGGTCGAGCCAAGCTTGCGCCTGCTTGGGCTCGCCGACTGCGTCCGGTTTGACCGGGCCGCGCGATGCCAGGAACTCCTGGTGCAGATCGAACGGCGACATGGCCAGCTGCTCTCGCATCTGGTCGATCGCCTTGCCTGTTTCGAGCAGATTGTCGACAAACGGCGTCGCAGCATTGCGCGATATGCGATCCGCATTGTGCCCGAACAGGCCCCATTGGCCTGCGGCGGTGACGCGCAGGGCCTCGATCAGCGCCTTCGCGTAGTCCGCCTCGAGTTCGGCACGACGGTTATCAAGCCGTTCCAGTCTATCAGCTCTGGCCATGCTCTAGCCCGTACACGGTGCAATGGGTGGCGGCAATGCAGGCGGCAGTTGTCGGAGCGTGTTGAATGGCCTCTTCTGGGTGCTGCGTTCCGGGCCTCGGTGGCGCGACCTGCCCGAGCTATGGGCCGTGCGCACCGATTTACGCCCTGCGGCGTCCAAGCAGGCGCCGAGCGCAACCATGCAGCCGATCCGTGAGGCAATCGCCCGGTTCGAAGATGATGACGGTTGGGTGCCCCTTGGCCACCTGGGCCGGCGTCTATGTCCTTTATGGAAAGCTCAGGGAACGTTGCAAAGGCCGCTGCGCCCGCCGCATAAACCAACGCCTGCTTTCGACGCGCCGATAGCTTTTGGTTGAGTGAGTTCTATTTTCGAACTAACAAAGAGTGCGAATCCGCGAAAGGCGCGGACAGTTGCGGGAGGATTTCCAGCCATGCGGAGCCTTGAATTTCACTTCGATTTCCGTAGCCCCTACTCCTATCTCGCGCTCACGCGGCTGCCGCTCCTGGATGCCGAAATCGATTACCGGCCGTTCGACGTTCTCGACGTGATGGGCAAGGTCGGCAACGTGCCGACCAGCGTCACCTGCCAGGCAAAGCGCCGGTATCTCCAGCAGGACCTGCGGCGCTGGGCGATGCATTACCAGGTGCCGATTGCCCCCAATCCGGGGATGGCGAACATGGATACCCGCGCCATGCTGCACGCCATGCTTGCCGCGCGGCGAAAGGGACTGGCGGCAACCGCTGCCAGCGCGCTGTTCAAGGCGGTCTGGGCGTCGCAAGTCCCGATCGCGAGCGAAGGCGATATTGCGTCCATTCTCGAAGGCGCCGGCATCGACGGGGCTGCGCTCGGCGATCTTGGCAGCGCCGAAGCCGCAGCCGAGCTGGCCGCCGTCAACGCCGAAGCCGCCGAACGGGGCATCTTCGGGGCGCCAACCTTTTTCGTCGGCGAACAGCAGTTCTTCGGCAACGATCGTCTGGAATTTGTCGCAGCTGCGTTGGAGGCCCAGCCATGAAACCACTTGCCATCATCACCGGCGTAGGTCCGGGCACCGGGGCCGCGCTGGTGCGGCGCTATGCGGAAGGCGGCTACCGCGTCGCCATGCTGGCCCGCGACGTTGGCCGTCTCGATACGCTGGCGCGCGAGGTTCCGGACAGTTTCGCCCTTCCCTGCGACGTTGGCGATCCCGACGCGCTCCTTGCCGCGCTCGACCAGGCGGCAGCGGCCGGCGGCCCGGTCAAGGCGGTCGTACATAACGCGGTGGGCGGCGCGTTCGGGAATTTCCTGGATGTCGATCCCTCGGTGCTCGAAGCCAATTTCAGGATCAACGTCATGGCGCTCTACCATATCGCGCGGTGGGCCGTGCCGCACATGGAAGCCGAAGGCGGATCGATCCTTGTCACCGGCAACACGTCCGCCGAGCGCGGCAAGGCCCTGTTCGCAGGTTTCGCTCCGACCAAGGCGGCGCAGCGCATTCTTGCGGAGTCGATCGCGCGCCAGCTCGGCCCCAAGGGCATCCATGTCGCCTATCTTGTGATAGACGCGGTGATCGACGTGCCGTGGACGCGGGAGCGTTTCCCCGGCAAGCCGGACGACTTCTTTATCCAGCCGGCCGACATCGCGGCGGAAGCCTTCCATGTCGCGCACCAGCCCAAAAGCGCGTGGTCGTTCCGCACGGAAATCAGGCCGGCGGGCGAAGTCTGGTAGCGCGGGCAGGCTTTCCCCACAGTGGCACAAGCGAAAGGAACGGCGTGATCATCGAACCCAAACAGGCCTCGGTCGCCATCGTCGGTGCCGGCGACTATATCGGCGGCGCCATTGCGAAGCGTTTCGCACGGGCAGGCTATCTCGTGCAGGCCGGGCGCCGCAACGGCGACAAACTCCAGCCGCTCGTCGACGAGATAGAGGCCGAGGGCGGCCGCATCGCGGCGCGCGGGCTGGACGCCCGCATTCCCGAGGACGTCACGGCCTTTCTGGCCGAGGCCGAAGCCGCGGCACCGCTCGAACTCGTGGTCTTCAACATCGGCGCGAACGTCAATTTCCCGATACTCGAAACCACCGACCGGGTGTTTCGCAAGGTCTGGGAAATGGCCTGCTTCTCCGGGTTCGTCACGGGGCGCGAGGCCGCGCGGATTATGCTGCTCCGACAGCGCGGCAAGATCTTCTTCACCGGCGCCACCGCCGGCCTGCGCGGCGGCAAGGGCTTTGCCGCCTTCGCCTCCGCAAAGTTCGGCTTGCGCGCGGTGGCGCAGTCCATGGCGCGCGAACTGTGGCCCCAGAAAATTCACGTCGCCCACCTGATCATCGACGCCGGCGTCGATACCGCCTTCGTGCGAGACCTCATCGCCAAGCGCGAAGGCCCCGACGCGCTGGAGACGCTCGATCCGGACCGGCTGATGCCGCCCGAGGCGATCGCCGACGCCTATTGGGATCTTTTCAACCAGCCGCGGACCGCCTGGACCTTCGAGCAGGAAATCCGCCCCTATGGAGAAACCTGGTAATGGCGGGCAAATCCATCGCGTTCCTGTTCGATTTCGGCTCCCCCAACGCCTACCTCGTCCACCGCGTCATCCCGCAGATCGAAAGCCGGCATCCGGTCGTCTTCGATTACGTGCCTGCTCTTCTGGGGGGCATCTTCAAGGCGACCAACAACCAGTCGCCGGCCACCGCCTTCGCGCATATCCCGGCCAAGCTCGCTTACGATCGGCTGGAAATCGATCGCTTCTGCGCCCGTCATGGCATCGCAGACTATCGCATGAACCCGCATTTCCCGGTGAACACGCTCACCCTGATGCGGGGAGCGATCGCGGCGCAGCATCTCGGCCTGTTCGCGCCTTATGTCGAGGCTGTGTTTTGCGCGATGTGGCGCGATGGGCTCAAGATGGATGATCCGGAGGTGTTCGCCCGTGCACTCGATGCGGCCGGCCTTCCGGCCGGAGAAATCGCGGCCCGAAGCCAGGCCCCCGAGGTCAAGGGCGGCCTCATCGCCAATACCGACCGCGCGGTCGCGCGCGGCGCCTTTGGCGCGCCAACGTTCTTTGTTGGCGACGCGATCTATTTTGGCAAGGATCGGCTATACGAAGCCGTCGACGCCGCCCTTGCCTAGCGTCAGCAAATCAAAATTACCCGGACGGAGACAGAGATGCGGTGGAACGAACTGGATGAGGAGGCCTGCTCGCTAGCCCGGACGATGTCGGTAATCGGGGATCGCTGGACGCTGCTGATCCTGCGCGAATGCTTCCTCAGGGTGCGGCGGTTCGACGATTTCCAGGAACGGCTGGGGATCAGCCGCGGTATCCTTGCCGAACGGCTCAAGAAGCTCACCGACAGCTCGATCCTGACCAAAGTTGCCTATCAGCAGGACCCGCCGCGCCACGAATACCGCCTCACGCCCAAGGGGCTGGACCTCTATCCGATCCTGATGTCGCTGGTGCATTGGGGGGACGAACATCTTTCGGACAAGGCGGGCCGCCCGCTGGTGCACGTCCATGCCCTGTGCGGTTCGGAATGCGATCCCGTTCTGGCCTGTTCCGAATGCGGCGAACCGCTCGATCCGCGGCAGGTCCGTGTCTATCCCGGCCCCGGCGCACCGCGCCCGCACAATATTCCGTTTATCGCCGCGAGCGTTTCCGCGCCGCCAGAGGGTACGCGCAAGCGCAAGCGCGCCTGACGCGGCACGCGGCCTAAATCAGGCCCAAGGTTGCCGCCGGCGACGGCGCTCGGCTGCCTCCATGTCGATCGCTTCGGTCACGCGGCCAAACGCCAGAAAGTGCTGCCACAGCACCGCAAGGCGCTGCCGGTCCATTTGCCACCGCGTCATGCCAAGCTGCCCGGCGGCGGAGAATCAAGAAACAGGCCGGCGTGTTCCACGAAAAGGGAGGGATACTGGAAGTGCGAGGCATGCCCCGCGTCGGGATAGAGGATGAGCTGGGCGCCGGGAGTGTGCTGTTGCAGGTAGAAGCTGTTGATCGTGGGGATCATCACGTCTTCGGACCCGTTCACGACGAGCGTGGGCACCGCGATCGCCTTCAGGTCGGCAAAGCGTTCGCCCTTCGGTAGTGCCCAGTCGCGCGCTGCCGCAACTTGCGCCGCGATGGATTCCGGCCTTATCGGTGCGTCGAGGTCGGTAGTGCGCTGGTGGCGACGATCCCAGAATGCCTTGCCCGCAGCGACCGCCGCCTCCGACCGTCCGAAAAACAGAAACAGGAAATCGTCGAGGTTGCCGTTGCCGCGCGCATGTTTTGCAACGTCGGCCTGGTAGGGCGTCGGGTCGCCGCCGCGCGGTCCCGTGCCAACGAGAATGAGCCGGCGCAGGCGATCGCTGTGTTGCTTGGCATAGGCCTGGGCGACCATCCCGCCCATCGAGAAGCCGAGAAGATCGAAACGCTGGAGACCGAGCGCGTTGGCAAAGGCCGCCACGTGGCCGGCCATGGCTTCGATGGTCGGCGGGACGGCGCCGCCCGAAAGGCCCACACCGGCGTTGTCGAACAGGATTACCGGGCGGCCGCGCCCCAATCCGTCGGTCACCGCCGGATCCCAATGGTCGAGCCCACCGGTAAAATGCTGCAGAAAGACCAGCGGCACACCCTGCGCGGCACCAAAGCGGCGATAGGCATAGCGCACGCCATTGGCCTCGACGAAACGTGTCGGCGCATCCCCGTGGCGCACGCCCGCGGGTCGCGCGAGGGCGGCCGATGGTAACACGGCGCCGGCGGCCACGATCGCAGCACTACCCAGGCCTAGCACCGCTCGGCGCCCGACGGCTCCAGACACTTTCCGACCCGTTTCATTCACCGCTTCCATCGACCGCTCCGCTTAACATTACAATTGACATGTAATCCAGCAACCTTACTATGACAAGTGTAATCCAATGGTGCCTGACAGGAGAGACCCATGCCGCTCTGGACAATCTATCATCCCGCCGATGCCTATTCGGACAGCGACAAGGCCGAGCTTGCGGAGAAGATCACCGACCTTTACGGCACTGTCATGCCGCGCTTTTACGTGGGGATCGTGTTCCAGCCGATTGACGCCCGCAATTTCTACGTGGCCGGCAAGCCCGCCGACCGGTTCGTGCGGATCGTCATGGAACACATCGCGCGCTCTTTCCCCAGCATCGAGATCAGCCGCCGTTTCATCGATCGCGTCAACACGCTGCTCAAACCCTATGTCGAGGACCGGGGCTTCGACTGGGAGTTCCACATCGACGAAACGCCGTTCGACTACTGGTCCATCAACGGCTATTTTCCGCCGCGCGCCGATACCGAAGACGAAAAAAGGTGGCGCGCCGAAAACCGCCCTTCCCCGCGCACGCACGACTGACGGAGCACGCCCATGTCCGACAGGAAGACCGCCGTCATCACCGGAGCCTCATCGGGCATCGGCGCCGTTTACGCCCAGCGGCTTGCCGCGCAGGGCTATGACCTGCTGCTGGTGGCGCGCCGCGCCGATCGCCTCGCCGACCTTGGCGCAAGGCTGGAAGCCGAATTCGGCATCAGCGTCCAACGCTGGATAGGGGATCTCGCCGATCCGGCCGATCTCACCCGGCTCGAACGCCGCCTCGAAGAGGAGCCCGTGGCCATGCTGGTGAACAACGCCGGCGCGGGCGGCCTTGGCCCCACGGCCACCACCGGAGCCGACGCGCAGGAAGCGCTGATCCGCCTCAACGTCATCGCACTCACCCGCCTGTCCATCGCCGCGCTTGCGGGGTTCCGCAAGGCGGGTAACGGCACGCTCGTGAACATCGCCTCGGTCATCGCCTTTGGCCCTTCCGCAGGAGGGGCGTCCTACAGCGGCTCGAAAGCCTTCGTGCTGAACTTCACGCGGTCCCTGCAAATGGAATACGCCGATAGCGACATCCGCATCCAGGCCATCCTGCCAGGGCCGATCCGCACCGAGTTTTTCACGTCGCAGGGTCTCAGCGATTCCGTCTTCCCCGACACCGCCTACCTTTCCGCCGAAGAGCTTGTCGATGCCGCGCTCAGCGGGCTGGAACAGGGCGAGAAAGTGACCATCCCCAGCCTTGGCTCGCCCGCGATCTGGGACGCGATCGAAACCTCGCGCCAGGCGTTCTTCAAGGACGTGCTCAGCGGGCAGGTCGCCGAACGCTATAAGGGCGGCTAGAATTTCAGGAAGGTGGAGTAAACGTGGCAAAATACAGCGAGGACCATAAGCGCGCGACGCGCGAGGCGATCCTCAAACACGCCGCCGAGCGATTCCGCCGCGAAGGGATCGCGGCGGTGGGTGTGCGCCCGCTGATGGCCGACGCCGGCCTCACCCATGGCGGTTTCTACTCCCATTTCGGATCGCGGGCGGAACTGGTTGCCGAGACACTGGAATATGCCAGCGCGTCGACGCACGCCTACTTCGAGAAAGCGGTTGCCGATTGCCCGGATGACAAGAAGCTCGAGACGATCGTGCGGAGGTATCTGCGCCCGATCCATCGTGACCATATGGGGCTGGGCTGCGCCATCTCCGCGCTTGGCCCCGAAATCGCCCGGGAAAGCGAGGCGACGCGCCACCGCCTTACCCCCCGGAACCTCGGGTTGGTGCGCCTGATCGCGGAGAACCTGCCCGCGGGTGGCGATGCCGACGAGCGTAGCGAGCGGGCCAGCGTTGTTTTCGGTGCCATGCTCGGCACCTTGCAGCTCATGCGCATCGAGACCGACCCGGAGATTGCCGCCCGGCTGGCCAAGGCGGGCTGCGAGGCCGCCCTGCGCATCGCTTCGGCGCCCTGGCGTTCCCCGGCTGCCTGACGCGCCTGCTGCACCATCATTCGGGCACTGCCTTGGCCCGATCAAGCAAGGGGCGCGGTATCCTCGATTGTGGACCGGCGTGCAAAAGGGGGGCTGACTCAATTCCGTGCGGATCTGACATTTCCACGCTGCGTGCGGCCAACTCCACCGGGGTCAGCAAGGCGCGCGCGTCGATGACCTTGAAAGCATGGGACGGTATACCAGGTAAACAGAGGCCAGGTATCAGGGAGGGTCTTGAGTGCCGCGAACGGCCGCTATCGGGGCGGCACTTTCCATCACGGCGCATAGACGGCTAGCGACCCAGATCAAGCCGTTCCGGCGCGTGCTCCGGAGCGTCGGCTTGCGCCGAAACCGATCATTCGGCCGATCGACGGCTTCCAGTCTGCAGTGCGCCCACTCAAGTCGTCCGAACTTTCGAATGCCTTTTCTGGATCCATCAAACTTGAGCGCGGCCACCGTCAACGAAAAGCTCGGTGCCGCTGACGAAGCTCGAGTCTTCTGAGGCGAGATAGAGCACTGCCCGAGCCACTTCTTCCGGTAATCCCACGCGGCCCATGGGCACTGTAGAGGTCAATTTCTGGAACGCCTCGGCTGAGAAGCGTTGTGTTGCGGGCGTATCTATCGGCCCCGGGCTGACCACGTTAGAACGAATTCGCCTATCCTTGAGCTCGATGGTCCATGCGCGCACGAAGTTGCGCAACGCAGCTTTGGTCGCACCATAAACGCCAAAGCCGCTTGTGCCCTTCACGCCTGCCACCGAGCCCATCAGGATGATCGAGGCGCCGTCCTGGAAAAGCGGAAGGGCCTTCTGCACCGCGAACACGGCGCCCTTGACGTTGATGGAGAAGAGCCGATCGAAATGCTCTTCCGTAAGCTCCTCCAAGGTTACGCTTTCCGCGATCCCTGCGTTGGCCACCAGCACGTCTAACTTACCCATGGCCGCAACCCTCTCGAACAGACGGTCCAGATCTTCAAGCGACGCTACATCACCGCGGAATGCCAAGGCGCGTGGTCCAAGCGCAGCTACCGCATCATTGAGTTCCTGCTCACGTCTGCCAGTGACGACAACGCGCGCACCGTTCGCCACAAAAATCTGTGCAATTGCCAGGCCGATGCCGGAGCTGCCGCCGGTAACAACCGCGAGCTTACCATCGAGTTTCGACACGGTGCATATCTCCATATATATTGAACATCTTTGAGAAAAATGCACTCAATGTGCACATTCACCTGAATTAATTGCGCTATTTTTGGGTGAAAGTTTCTTGAATTACTCAAACAGCGATAACTGTTGGGTCAGCTTCCATGCATCTGCTTTGGCGGCGCGTGCGCTGCCCCAGACCGATCCCGGACGATGCTTAGGTTGAAGCACTGGATGTGTCGCGAGTCAGAATTTTTGCAGGTCAGCCGATGGCCGAAATCCTGCTGCATTTTCCAGCAGCCAATCTGCAACCGATCGGGCATTTTTGCCCGTAAGTTCGCGGACGGTTGTTGTGGTTTCGGCCAAAACGCCTTCACGAAAAATTCGGTCGAGCCCTAACAGAAGGTCCGCAACCATCTCGCTTACCCCTGATGCCAACAGATACTCGCGATGTTCCGCGTGCGTGCGATGATGATAGGAAACTGTCCGCCCCAGAATTGAAGACAGCTCTTCTGCGATTTCGGGCATGCTGACAGCATGCGGGCCGGTGAGATGATAGGCACGCTGGGCGCCAATGAAACGATCGTCGAGCAGGGCAATACGGGCAACGTCCGCAATATCGCGGGTGTCGATCAGGTTGACCTTACCGTCGCCAGCGGTTCCTCCCCAGTGACCCTCCGCGACCGGCTTTTTGGCCCGTGCGAGAACATCGACGAATGAACCGGGCCTCAACACGGTGTAACCGATCTGTTGGTTTGCGAGATGGGCTTCGATTTTCATATGCCAGTCGAAGGGGTGCAGATGCGTGGGCGGGCCAAGCGCAGATAGCTTGACGATATGGGATACCCCTGCCTGCACGGCCGCATCGATCACTGCGATTTCGTTCTCAACTTGGCGGTCGGACGTCCCGTGGGCAAGGAACAGGCGATCCACTCCATCAAGAGCGGATGCGAGCGACGCTGCGTTCGAGAAATCCACCTCGGCCGTCGGTATTCCGGCAGGCAAGCGGTCGGAATTGGCATCCCGCGTCATGGCGATCAAGTCGACCGGGTCGTTTGAGAGGCTCGCCACAAGCGTGGCACCTACTCTACCGGTTGCGCCCGCTACAGCTATGCGCGGGCGTGAAGCGTTACCTGAATGTCCGTTCATAACCAACCTTCGACCTTATCTGGCTCGAGATTGATTATGGGTAGTCGAACTTAAGCGCGCAGGACGTACGATGGTATGGTGCCCCATCCATTCCCTGCTTCAAAAATATGTAAATCCACAGTCGTTTGCAAATGACCGGGCCAGCGCAGCGGCCCCCTTTGTGGCGTAATCGGGAATGACCGCTATCCACCATCCATCGTTCAACACCTGCCGATCCGTTCACGGCCAGTCCCTTCCATTCCGGGAACGATCATCGGTGCTTCATGAATGGCAGGTGTCGGCTAGGTCCCTGCCATTTTCGGCGCAGCTCGGGAACGGCAGCTTCGTCCCAGCCCTCGTCATTCAAGCGCTGCACTGCGGCGAACAAACGGCGGGTTCCGACACCCCAGACCGGACCCCTGAACGTCCGGCATAGAGGCGGCAATTTGCATCACATCGTCTTAGTAGCAGCCGCCCCACCCCTTGCGCACCGAAGTGCCAAAGCAGACGTCAGGTGTTGGACAAGCTCGCAGGTTTCAACGCCAGGACCTGTCGGGCGATGATGTGCCGACCGAGAGACGCCCGTTATCATGCAGAGGCATATTGGTTATTGTCCCTGCATTTGCTTCGCGCGCCCCGATGCCGCTGTGGGAATGGTGCGGACCGTGTTGCACTCGGTGCCACCGGCACCGAACTGATTGGGTTTGACCTCGATGGAGACGCGCCGCGTTGTGCCATCGGCTTGGGGCACCAATTCGACAACGATGACGGGCACGTTCGCAGCGGCAGTTCCGTTCGATGGCCTGCCCTTGATCGCCCCCGTTCTCGGGTCGATCGTGATCCAGCAGGGCAAATCCCCGCCGTTTTCGGCCATGGCTGTTATCATCTGGCCCTTCGGTGCGGGCGCGATTTGCGGGCGCAAAACTTCGCGATTGGGGTCCATTTGTGCAGAGACCGGATCGCCGTGAGTCGGTTTGACGTTTGTGTCATGCCCGCTCATCGATGCAGGCTCGGCGAACTGAGTTACGGGACGGGAACTTGTCGTGTCGTTCGACATCCCCTTGGATCGTTCGGTATCGTTCATTCCTGTCCGATCGCCCTGCTGCTCGCGCTGCGGTCCGGTCGTGGTGGTGGTGCCACCGCCCTGCTGCTCGCGCTGCGGCCCGGTCGTGGTGGTGGTGCCGCCGCCCTGCTTTTCGCGCTGCGGCCCGGTCGTGGTGGTGGTGCCGCCACCCTGCTTGTCGCGTTGCGGCTCGGTCGTGGTGGTGGTGCCGCCGCCCTGCTGCTCGCGCTGCG
>NZ_BBXA01000033.1 GCF_001014975.1 Novosphingobium sp. MD-1
TGTCGCGCTGCGGCTCGGCCGTGATGGTGGTGCCGCCGCCCTGCTTGTCGCTCTGCGGCTCGGACGTGATGTACGTGATCTTGGGCGTCGCCACGATCGCGACCGGTGCGGCCGATTTGATGGGATTGGCCGGGACCGGAAGGACGGCCTGACTCACTGCGGGCAGGTCACCGGCACGCGAAACGGCACGCGCCTCGGGGGCCGCAAGCGGGGTTGCTGCTTGAATGGCCGCGCCGACCGGCGCGACGGCCGCGGGCGCCGCCGCGTTGCTTAGCCCCGCTGCGGGAGACACCGCTTGCGCCCGCGCGCCCGGGTTGGCCGTTATGGGCGCAACCGTGATGGCACTGGAGGGCACTCCCGAAATCCCGGTAGCCCGACCCACGGCCGTTTGCGGGCCCGCAGCAGCCGCCCCTTGTCGAAGCGCGGTTCCACCGGTGGCTACCGCGCTAGCCCCGCCCGTCTGCGGAGCTTCGGGCGAGAGACTGTCGGCCTGGTTCCGTGTGGTGACCACGCCCGCAGCGACGCCGGGATCGATTGCCACTTGCTGAGCACCGGGGCCGGTGATCACCTGCTGCACGATCGGCGAAACGCCGTTGCCGACAAACGCCGGACCCGATTGCGAGGTGATGCGGGTGTCGACCGTCTTTTTGTCGGTCTGGTTGTAGACGTTGAATCCGCCCGAACCGCTGCCCTCGGTTTCAAGCTTGGGCTTTGTGGGAGGAGTGCCCCCATCGGTTTGCCCTCCCGGGTTCGGCGACGGTATCACCGGATTCTGCGCGGCGTTCGCATCGGCCCGCGCCCGGCCCCCTGATGGCGTCTGCAGGACTGCATTCTGTGCGGCGTTGGCGTCCGCACGGGCACGGTTTCCGGTGACGCCGCCCGTGTTCGCGTTGGAAGGTGCATTGCCGGCCGCCGCCGGATCCTTGCCGCCGGTCCCCGGCTTGGCGTCCTTGGGTGCCTGTTCCAGGCCGATGGCCACGTTGAACCCGCCGCCCTGTTTCTGGTTGATATCGACCACCGCCTGGTTCGTTACCGTGCCCTTGGTCGCAACCACGTTGGCGCCGGTAGCTGCATCGATACGGGTGCCCTGCAGGGTGACGCTGTCGCCCGCGACATTGACGGTGCCCTGGCTGGAGGAAAGCTTGACCACCTCGTTCTTCACCGTGTTGGTGCGGTCCACCTGGTAACCGCCCTTCACTTCCAGGCTGTTGCCATTGACGTCCCCCGGCGTGCCGCCGTTGCTTGCCTTCTTTTCCTTGCCCACGGTGAAGTCCAGGCCGGCATTGGCGGTTTCCGCCGTGCTGGTCGAGGTGGAACGCGCAGCCTCCAGCAACACGTTGCCCCCGGTGGCACCCACGTCCACGCCCTTCGCGCCGCTGATTTCGGTGCCGACGAGCCGCAGATCGCCCCCCGTAGTCGTGACACTGACCTTGCCCGAACCCGATTCGATCTTGCCGACGACAGCTTCGCTGCTGGCGCTCGAACTCTTGCCGTATTCGGCCTCAACGCCCCCGGCCACGGTCTTGCCGATGATGTCGACGCTCAGTTTCTGGTCGACGCCGATCTCCTTGCCGGACTTGTTCTCGGTGTTCTGCGCGGCCTGGTAATCGAACGATCCAGCCTGGATCGCAACGCCCTGATCGCCCTTGATCTGCGTGCCTTCGAGCGAGGTCTTGCCGCTGGTGACGGAAACCACGCGGCCACCCGCGTTGTAGCTGGATGTGACGGCCTTGCTCGAGCTCTCGCTTTCTGCGGATTGGCTATGGGTAAAGCCCTGCTTCACCCCCGCGCCAAGCTGGGCGTCGGTGGTCAACCCTTGCGAGACGCCGGCATTGGCAGTGACCCCGATCTCGAAGACATCGCTGCGGCTGGAGGTCGAGGAAAACTTCGTGTCCGCTGCGGCGCGATCGGTCAGCGTCGTCGCGCTTTGCAGGATATCTCCGCCTGCGGCGATCTGCGTGCCCTGATCATTAATCGCGTTCTTCGCCACGCGGACGACGTCCGTGCCAGCTGAAAGCGTGGTGGTGACCGCGTGCGTGCTGCCCTCTACCGAGCTTTGCGATTCGTTGGCGACGCGGACCCCCGCGCTCGCATCGACCTGGACCTTGACCCCGGCGGTGGCCCCGAACTTGGCCGGGCTGCCCGCGCCGCCAGCTTGTGCGGCGATCTTGTCCGGCGAAAGCTGCACCGAACCTTCGACCCCAGCCTCGGCCTCGGCCTTGCCGCCGGCCGTGAGGTAAAGTCCGGCAGTCGTCTGGCTGCTGCTCGACGTGGTGATGTCGTGATCGGTCGCCGCCAGGTTGTTGATGTTGGTTGCGGATTCGACCAGCTTGCCCGCCGCCGAAAGGTTTGCGCCGCGCGTGGTGATGTCGTTGTCCGCCACGATCACGAGGTTGCCGCCCGAACTGATCTGACTGCCCACGTTGGTCAGCTTGTCGGTGGTGTCCTTCGAACTGGTGACTCGCGCGCCGATCGTCACCGTGCTCGATCCTTCAGCCGAAGCCTTGGCGCTGGCATTGCCGCCCGCTGCCAATGCGGCCTTGCCATCCTTGCCCGCGACCGCGCCGATCGCGCCGGCCTTGGCCTCCGCGCTCGCCTTGCCTTGCGAATCGACGAAGATGCCGACCGATGTGGTCTTGCTCGTCGTCGTGCTCGTCTCGGTGTTCTCGCCGGACAGGATGTTCACGTCCTTGCCCTTGAGCACGAGATCACCGGCGGTGGTCGCCACATTCGAGCCCTGGATGGTCAGGGTGTTGCCCGCCACGATCGCGCCCTTATCGCCGAACGTCACGTTGGAGGCGACGCTGTCGGACTTCTTCGCCTGGCTGTCGGTCACCGTCTTGCTGTAGAAGTTGAGCGAGGAGGAATTCTTGCCCTCCGCCGATGCCTGGGCCTGGGCCGAAACCTCGCCGCCAGCGCCTGTCTTCTTCGCGAAGGCGCTCGCGCCCGCAGACGTCGTGCCAGTGCTGCTGCTGCTTACGCACAGGATGCAACTGGTTTCCTTGTGGCTGGTCACCTCGCTCGTGTCGGCGCCGGCCACGATGTTGACATCGTTGGTGGCCTGGATCAGCCCGCCCTTGTCCGCGCTGACGTTCGAGCCCTGGATCGTCACGTTCCTGTTGTTGACCAGCGCGAGCTGGCCGCCGGCGGCGATCCCCGACGAAACATTGCGCGTTTCCTTGTCCGTCGTCCGAACGGATTCGCTGCCGTAAAGTCCGCCGCCCACGCCAAAGCCCGATTTTTTCGAATCGACCGTCGTGGTGGTCTTGTCATTGCCCGCAAGGATGTTGAGGTTGTTGCCCGAGGTATCGACAACGACATCGCCGCCGGCCTTGATCTGGCTGCCGCCGGTGATGTTCGTGTCGCCGCCCGACTTGACGTAGAGAGAACCGCCGGTGGTGACGTTCGATCCCACGTTCGTAGCGGTGTCGACGGTGGTGGTGGTGGTCCGCTTCTGGAAGACGCCGCTGTATTTC
Organism: Novosphingobium sp. MD-1; assembly: GCF_001014975.1. Lineage (GTDB taxonomy): Bacteria > Pseudomonadota > Alphaproteobacteria > Sphingomonadales > Sphingomonadaceae > Novosphingobium. Next base: position 3,477 of record NZ_BBXA01000033.1, read on the forward strand.
TCGGTCGTCTTCGAACTGCTCGTGTCGGTGGCCGCGGCAATGGTTACCACCCCGCCGGCCACGATAGCGGCATCGCCCCCGGCGTTCACGTTGCTCCCGGTGATCGTGGTCGATCCCCCGCTCTTGAGCACGAGGTTGCCGCCCGCACTCAGGTTGGAGCCAATGTTGGTGGTGCTGGTGGATTGGCTGGTGGTGGTCGTGCGGCCCTGCTTGGTTTTCGATGCGCTTGCTTCGGTGGCGGTCACCGTGCCGATGTCGATGGCATTACCTGCGTTGAGCACCAGGTCCTTCCCGGCGCTGACCGTGCCGCCCTGGACCTTGATGTCTTTCGCCGCGTTCAGTGTCAGGCTCTCGCTCGCCACGATCGCGGCGCGTGGACCAACCTGGGTGGCTACGGTTGTTCCGTTCTGCACCGTCTGCGTCTGGGTGGCGACCTCGATGCTGCCGCCGCGCGTCGTCAGCGCCAGGTTCTTACCGTAGAGGTTGTTGGTCCCGTCGACCTTGATGCCCTGGTATTGGTCAACCGAAAGCGCCGTGCCCGCGGCGATGGTGCCGCCCTTGAGGTCGACCGCCGTGTTGTCGGACCGCAGCGCGATCCTGTCCGCCGAGATGGTTCCGCCGGTGTTGATCACGTCGCCAGCCGCAACGATCGCCACCGATTGCGTGCCCTGGATCGTGCTCGCCAGGTTGGAAACGGTGCCCGTGGCGGATTTGAGATAGACCTGCCCGCCGGTGATCTGCGCGCCGTTGGTGTTGAGAATGTTGCCGGAGGCGCGGATGACGTTGGTTTTCGTGCCGGTGATCGCCCCGCCGTCGTTGGTGAGCGAGGTCAGCTGCAGGTTGACGTTGTCTGCGATGATGCCACTGCCGGTCACCAGCGCGGCCTTGGTTGCGGGCGAGAGATAGACGACCGGCGCCAGCACGCTTTCGCCGCCCACGGAGGTGCGCACCAGCCAGATGATGTCACCGGGCAGCGCGGCGGCCTGCGCCTCGGTCAGCGGCTGGCCGATGGTAAGGCCGTTGGCCTGCGCGTACTTCGCGGCATTGTCATAAAGCGCGGAAAGCTGGTCATCGAGGCTGGCATAGCTGGACAGCAGCGTGCGCCCGGTGGCGCCGAGCAGTTGCTGGCTGATCAGGTACGCTTCGTAATCGGCATCGCCCAGCCGCTTGCCCAGCGCATCGGGTCCGATCCCGAGCTTCTGTGCCAACAGGTCCGAGCTCAGGCCGGCGAGCGGCATGGTGAACAGCGGGTTCGATTCGACCAGGAACTGCCCCGACGAGCCCGGCACCGTCACGAAGCGGCCATTGGGATTGGTCGGCAGCGTGACCGTGGTGCCGCCGAACGAAACCGCGGGCTTGCCGCCCACCGTGGTGACGCTGACCGGATTGGCAATCGCGGTCGGGCCGGTGCCGGTGACGGCGATCGCGCCCGTCATCGCCCCGGTTACCCCGGCGATCATCGTGGAGGTGCCGGCCGCCAGCGCGGCGCCGCTGCCCGCCCCGGTCCCGGTCGCGGCGGTGGCGCCGGTCGCGCCGGTGGTGCCCACGCCGCCGGCGGTGGGGGCGGCAGTGCCGGTGGCCGTGCCCGACGAGGCCCCCGGCGCGGTGGCCGTTGCGGTCATCGTGTTGGCATTGACCGTGCGGGCCGAACCGATGTTGGTCAGCCCGAAATTGTTGCCGTTGAGCGTTCCTGCGAAAATGCCAGGATTGGTCGCGGCCGCGCGGTTAGAAAAATACGTGTTGATATCACCGAAATTCTGACCGCAGGCGGGATCGTCGGCAACGCTGAAGCACGTTTTTGTCTCCGTGGTGGTGACATCGGACAGTACGATGGTGCTGTTCGGGTTGGCGAAGGTGATCGTGTGCCTGACGACATCGAGGAAGTAGAACCGGGTCTCCTTCGTCTGCAGGGCCAGCGAATCCGAGAGGAAAGTGGATGAGGGGTTAGCACCGTTGAGGTTGATGGTGCCGGCGGACAGCGTACCGCCGACGTTTTCCACCCGGCTGAATCCGTTGACCGACAGCGAGCCGCCCGAAACGACCTGCGGCGCATAGGACGGCCCCGACAGCCCGTTGGCGAACGACTGGACATCGAAGCGGTACATCTGGCGCCGGAAGATCTGCTGGTCATTGCAGACCGAGGGCGTTGCGTTGGTGCAGCTTCTTGCCCCCACGCTGGCAACGGTGGAGGGATCGGAGATCGTCTGCGAGGATGAAGTCCGGGTCCAGTCGCCCGGGGTCGAGTTTGTAAAGTTCGTGGTGTTGATCGTGATGTCGCCCGACGCGTTGATCTGGCTATAATTGGCGATCGTACCAACAAAACCATACGTGGGGATGCTGGTCGTCAACGTGATCGAGCCACCGGAATCGATTGATCCGGCAAAGCCCGCCGAGGCGGAGGCGACGTCGCTTGTGCCCTTGTTGATGATCGCGCCGCCAGCCGTGATGTTGACCGCGGTGGCGCCGTAGATTTCGCCCGAGTTGATGACCTGCCCAACCTGGCTGACAAAGGCTGGACGCGCCACGATCGTGGTCGCACCACCCGACGCGATTGCCCCTGTGCTGGACACAACCAGAGGCTGATCGCTGCGCACCTCCAGATTGAGCCCGCCGCCGCCGTAAATCAGTCCGTTTACCGTCAGAGGGCCGAAGGTGGTGAGGCCCGACACCCCGCTGCCGCCCACTAACCTCGAACCCGCCCCCTGCATGGCGAGACTGTCCACCCCGATCAGGAACGAATCCGACGCGGATATCTGCGCCCCGTCGGCCAATTGCAGCAACGTTCCGCTCAGGCCCGAATCGTTGGGCCGCATGGTGAACAGCCGCGAAGTGCTGCGTCCGCCGGTTTGGAAAACGAACTGGCGAACCTGGTTGGCGAGGATCGTGTCGGCGGACAGCAGGCCAGCATTGATCACCTGCGCGCCACTGCCCGGTGTGGCGAGGGTCAGCGCATCGTTGGCCACGATCTTGCCGCCCGCCGCGTTGCTGATGCCGTTGGTGCCGTTGAGGGCTAGTCCCGTCGCCGCCTCGATATCGCCGGTGCCGCCGTTGGTGATCGTGTCCGCGCTGATGGTGACGGCAGGGAATATCCCGCTCGCTGCTGGCACGAAGTAGATCGCGCCCTGGTTGAGCAACGCGCCCGAAAGCCCAATCGACGACCCCACATCGCCCTGGATCGTTCCCGCGTTGCTGATCGAGGCGATGCCGAGGTCGAGCCGCCCGGCCAGCAGAGTCGAGCCCGCACCGATGCCGAACGCCAGCCCACCCGCCTTGGCATCGAGCGTGCCGACCACCTGGAATAGCCCATCGGTCCCGGTCGATCCGCCCGGCCCCGCAGTGAAGCGGTTGTCGAAGGCGATCGCGCGGTTGTCGCCGTTGATCGCGCGCAGCGCCAGGTTGCCGGCGACATAAACCGTGCCGGCGTTGGTCAGGCCGGTGCCGAGCGTGATCGTGCCGTTGTAGGGCGCGAAGACCGCGCCGAGCCGGTTGTCGAGCGAAGCCGCCGTCAAACCCAGCGTGCCGCCGGTGAAGACCCTGCCGGTATTGGTCAGCGTGCCAGCGATCGTCAGGTTGGTCGCGCCGCTGCCGGTGACGAAGCGGCCCGCATTGACGAACGAACCGAGTGTCAGGCTGGCCGCATCGGCGGCGATTGCCGCACCCGCATCGGTCGCAAGCACAGTGGCAGGCCCATCGATGGTCAGGCGGGCCGGCGCGGCTCCTGCGGCGGCCTGTGCGGCGATCACGCCGCTACCTGTCGCGGAAACGGAAAGGGTCGCGCCGGTGCCATGAATCGCGAGGTCGCCCGCGGCGATCACTGTGCCGCTGTTGACGAAACCGCTGCCCGAAAGGTTGAAAGTGGCGTCCTTGCCGGACTGGATGGCCGAGCTGTTGGCCAAGTTCGCCGCATTGACCAGCAGCGTTCCCGCGCCGTCGGTCGATCCGATCAGCGTGCCCGCATTGTTCAGATCCCCTGCGAGCGTGAATGTGGTGCCCTTGTCAGCCTGGAACACGCTGCCGGCCAGGTTGGTGAACCCAGCCGCGGTGATCGCGGCGGTCCCGTCTTGCGCGTAGATCGTTCCCGCGTTCTGCCCCGCACCGCTGTAGGCCAGCGCCAGGTTGCCGCGGCTCTGGATCGTGCCCGGGTTGTCGAGCGAGGCGAAGCTCCAGTCGAGCCCGTTGCCGAGCACGAGGCCCTGGTTAATCAGTACGGTGCCGCTACCATCTAGCGTGATCCGCCCAGTGGCGGTGGGGCTGGCGGGCGCCGTCTGAATCGTGCCGGTGAGGCGATTGGTAAGCGCGAGGCCTGTGCCGGAAAGCGTGATGTCGTCTTGCGCCGAGATGAGGCCGGCGTTGTCGAGCGTGGGTGCGCCACCGGCAAAGGTCAGCGCCAGCTTGCCCAGCGAAACCAGCCGCGCGCCCTGCTGCACCTTGAGCGACCCGAGGGTAAGCGCGGCATTACCGCTGGAGTTGGCCAGGAAGATCCGCCCGGCATCGTCCAGCAGACCCGCGATCGTGATTGCGCCGCCGATTTCCGACTGGATCTGCCCTGCCGAGGCATTGTCCAGATTGCCCGCAGCCAGTGTCAGCGTGGCATTGGCGCCGATCGTTCCGCTATTCGCCAGCGCACCCGAAACGGTCAGTCCGAGATTGCCGTTCGCCACGACCGTGCCCGTGTTGGCCAGGCTGGCGAGCGTGACCGCCACCGTCTGCCCGGTCACTTGGCCTGACTGGTCGGAGAAAGCGGCGTTGGCACCGCTGATTGACAACGCGCTGCCAGATACAATGCGTCCGGCGGCGGAATTGGTGAACGCAGCGGCGTTGCTGCCCGCGATCAGCGAAAGGTTGCCCACCGCCTGCAAAGCGCCACTGTTTGCCAGCATCGTGCTGAGATTGACGGTGAGCGCCCCGTTCGAGGCGAGGCTGCCGCTGTTGGTCAGCGAAGCTGCCGTGACCGTGCCGCTCCCTCCGGTATCGGCCGAGAGCACGAGGTTGCCGCTGTTGGCGAGCGTGCCGGCCACGTTTATCGTGTTCGATCCTGCTGTCGCGCCGATCGCGCCCGCGTTGTCCAGTGACGCAAGCCCAAGCGCCAGCCGATCGGCGGTGAGCACGCCGCCGGCGATGTTTACCAGCGAGAGTGCACCATCGCTCGTCAACGTGGCCGGTGCCGCGCCCGTGGCCGCCTGTGCGGCGACCACGCCTGTTGCCGCGTTGGTGAGGGTCACCGCGTTGGTGCCACCGTGAAGCGCCACACCCCCGACGCCGAGCAGCGTGCCAGCGTTGCGAGAGCCAGCCATGGCGAGGGTGAGCGAAAGCAGACCATCGGACTGCACGATCGCGCCCGCGGCGTTGTCGAGTGCGCCGCCGAGCGTGATTGCGCCGCCGTTGCCCTTGGTGGTGAGAATCGTGCCTGCGTTCTCCAGTGTGCCGCTCGCCGAAAGGGTCACGCCGGCACCAGCCTGGATGCCGCCCGAGGCGCTGTTCGCAACGCTCGCCGCCGTGCCGGTCACCGTGGTCCCCGCGATCAGCACGCCCGAATTGCTGGCCGCGCCGGTGGCGGTGAACGCCAGCGCGCCATTGGCGTTGAGCGCGCCGGCATTGTCGAGCGACGCAAGGGTGAGCGCGATGCCGTTACCGGTCAGCACCGAATTGGTCGCGGTGGTCAAATTGACCGCGGTGCCGCCGATGGTCACAGACTTGCCTGCAGCGGACCCCGCCTGGATGAACGCCTGTCCGGCATTGGTCACCGCCAGCGCGGTGCCGGTGCCGGTGATCGCCAGGTTGCCCTGCGCGAGCAGGTTGCCCGCGTTCACCAGAGTGGCACCGCCGATCCGCAGCGCGAGATCAGCCTGCGAGACGATCTGCCCGCCGGCCTGGTTGTCGAGCGTGCCTGCGCTGATCGTGCCGCTTCCGCTGGCGTTGGCGAGATATACCGCGCCTGCGTTGACCAGCGCGCCGGTGGCGGACACGCTGCCGCCCATGCCCGATTGCAGCGTGCCCGTGGCAGCGTTGCTCAGCGAACCCGCCGTCACAACCAGCGTGCCGTTGGAGCCGACGGTGGCGCGGTTGGTGAGCGTACCCGTGGTAGCCAGGGTCAATGCGCTGCCGCCAACAACCGTGCCCGCGTTGTCGAGGCTAGCTAGCACCGCGCTGACCGTTGCGCCCGAGATGGCAGCGCCCGCTGCATTGGTTGCCACGGCACCACCGTCGATCGTCAGCCCGCGCGCGGCGCTGGTCGTGCCGTTGTTGGCGAAGCTGGTCGCCAGGTGCAGCGCCAGATCGCGAGAAGCCTGGAGCGTGCCGACGTTGGTCAGACTTCCTACGGTGATCGCAGCATCAGCGGCGGGATCGGTCGCGGCTATGAACAGTCCGGTGTTGGCCAGAGTATCGGCGGTCGCGATAGTCCGGGCCGCCTGGACGGTCCCGTCATTGCGCAGCACGGCCGCCTTCATCGTCAGCGAACCGGAGGTGAGCAAGCGCCCGCCAGCGGCGTTGGTGAACGCCTCACCACCGCCGCCGCTGCGATCGGCCAACGTCAGATCGCCTTGCGCAACGATTGTGCCGCTGTTGGCGGATGTGCCGCCGAGCTGAAGCGCGATTCCTCCGGCATTGGCAGCGATCGTGCCCGCATTGTTGAGGCCTGCCCCGGCGCGGACCGTCACCGCGCCGTTGTCGCTGACCACCGTGCCATTGCCTGCACTGCTGACGAAACCCGCGGCATCGAGCGTCAGCGCGCCCGGGCTGGTTACCGCGTAGCCGCCGAGATCGAGATTGCCCGTGCCCGCGGTCAGCGTGAGGGCGCCGCCGTTGCTGTAGACGAACCCGCTGCCGGTGGTAGCCAAGCTGCCGACGAGCCCCGTCAGCGAACCTGCCGCACCATAGCTGGTACCGCCCAGCGTCGCGGCACCGGCGATGTCGAAGGACATTGCGCCGCCGGCATAGCGCTGGTTGGCGTTGGCCAGCGCCGTGGCGGAAGTGGTATCGGCCAAAGCCGCAGACGTTAGAGACAGGTTGCCAGACGCGATGATCGCGCCACCGGTCAGGGTTGTCTTGCCCGCTGCGGCCAGCGCCAGGTCGCGTCCTGAGGTGAGGCTGGTATCGCTCGCGGTCAGGTCACCGACGCCAGCAGAACCGGCAGCGATGGCGAGGTCGCGCGCGGCGGAGATACTGGCACGCAATTCGAGATCGCCCGCGGCGGTGATCGTCAAATCGTCTGCCACCGCGGCCGCATCGCCCAGCAGCCGAACGCCGACCCCGGCCTCGGTCGCGATCAGCCGGATGCGGTTGGCGTAGATTCCGCCGACAGCGGTCGAATCGATGGCGTAGTCGGGCGCCGCTCCAACGCCGGCCAGCGCGGAGGCGGTTCGTGCCTGGTAGTCCCAGCGGTGGGCGCCGCCGACGACATCGAGCACCTTCCCATAAGCCGGCCCGCCAAGCGCGATCTTGCGGCCAAGCAGCGCAGCATAATCGGTTGTCTGGGCATCGAGCCCTGCTCCGGTTAACGCAATCGTCCCACCGGTCACGTCGAAGCCGAGCAATTGTCCTGTGCCGTCGATCCGCGAACGTCCGGTGGTGAGCGTGAACGCGGCAGTGTTGATCACTCCGCACCCGCCGCAGGAGATCCCGTTGGGATTGGCAACGATTACGTCCGCCCTCTGCCCGGCCACCTCCAGGTAGCCGGCGAGCACGGTTGGGTTGGTCGAGGTCACCTCGTTAAGGATCGCCCGGGCCGGCGCGGTGAGGTTGCGGTTGATGTCGACCAGCCCGGCCAGCTGGGTTGTCACCCGGCCTTCGGCATTGGCGTCGGCGGCGGTGGCGTTGTTGAGGATGACGCCCCGGCTGGAAACGTTGAAGGCGTCGTAGGTGTTGACCGAGATCCCCGCCGCATTGGGATTGGCGATCTGCACCACCGGCACCCCGTTATCGGCATTGCGGACCTGGGTGGCGGCACTGTTCGGCGCCACTTGCGCCAGCAGTTGGCCTCCGGGAGCGGAGACCAGCATTGCTGCCAGCGCCAGCGTGGAGACCGAGCTGGCCGAACGCAGGCGGCGGGAGGGACTGCGGGTTGCCGTCAACGCGCGCATGGTTCGCATCCTAGAACGAGAGTGAGGCCCTGACGAAAGCCAGCGTGCCTTCGTCGGGAAGCGGCCCGCGAGCGATCGCGCGCGACGCGGTGAAATCGAGATTGACCGGCCCGGCGCTGACGCCGACCCCGCCGGAGACGCCCGCGATGGTGCCACTCGGTCCGCCCGGCGAGGCCGAGCCGACAAAGCCTCCATCGAGCCCCAGGTGCGGACGGATCAGCCCGCGCAGCGGGCCGATCTGCACGGGCAGCAGCGCTGTCAGGTCGTTTTGCAGAAAGGCGCCACGATCGGCTACGAGGCTACCGACGAGAAAGCCGCGGACCGTGAACGGTGATCCGATCACCATCTGCTCGCTGCTGTAGAGCGGATCGAAAGCGTATTGCGCTTCCACCTCGCTCGAGAAGACCAGGCTTGTGCGGCCCGCGGGAAGCGCGATCGAGTAGTAGGCATGCGCGGTAAGCTTGGTGAACTGCGCACGCGGGCCTCCCGGCCCGGTCTGCGCAATGGCGTCGTCCAGCGCGCCAAGCGCCTTCAGCCCTTTGACCGCGCCCATGCCGAGCTTCAGCGAGCCGCGTCCCACCAGGATCGACCAGTTGGCATCGAATTCAAGCACGGTAAGCACGCGCGAGCTGACCGGCAGATAGATGCCGTTTATGTAGTTGCGGTTGCGCTTGTTGGTGATTTGCGCCGACAGTTCCACCTTGTTGTGGCTATCGCGGTATACTTGGAGATCGGCGCGGCCAAAGGCGGTGGCGTTGTGCCCTGTCAGCACGAACACCGTGCCGCCGCCGGTCACCGTCTGCGAGGTATAGTCCGAATCGTTATAGCCCCCGCTCAGCGTCAGGGCGTTGCGCGGCACCGAGAACAGCACGCTGTTCGAGCGGGAGTCGCGGTTCGGTCCCCCCGGGAACACGGTCTGCCGGCGTGAATAGCTGATCAGGTCGTTGATCCCGAGCACATTGTCCAGGATGACCGTCCCGGTTGCCTGGTTGCGGCCGGTGGAAGGCTGTCCGGTGTTGTCGTAGGATCCGCTGACGTGGAGGCGCGATCCCACGCGGTTGGATATGCGCACCACGCTGTACCCGGGCTGGGATCCCGGCAGGATGTCGAGCGTCGCATGGTTCGAGGCGAGGCGGTTGACCTGGTCGAGCCCCTGTTCGAACACGCGCAGGTTAAAGGCCTTGTTGGCCACATTGCCGAAGGCGCCGGTCATATTGATCGTGCCCTTGGCCTTGTCGTCAAGCACGACCTTCTCGACCTTGCCTTCCACCACATCGAGCACAAGCACGCCCTGCTGCAGGCTTTGCGGCTTGATGTAGACCCGCGTCGTCGGCCGGCTCTTCTCGATGTAGAAGCGGGTGATGTCGGACAACAGGTTCTCGACGTCGCCAAGCCCGAGACAGCGGCCGATGTAGGGCGCGGTGAGTTCGCGGCGGCGGCCTTCGTCCAGCAGCGGACTATGTTCGAATTCGATCGCCTTGATCTCGCGGCAGGAGCCTTGGCTGGCGACCGCCTTTTCGTGGGTCGGGACCTCGATCACCGTTTGCGGCTGCGGGCTGGTCAGGATGCGGGTGACATCCTGCTGGATCTGTTCCTGCTGCTGGCGCTGCAGGACCTCTCCCTGCCTTGCCGCGTCCACGGGGGGCGCAGGCGGCGCTGCTTGGGCCGCCGCTGGTTCCGCACCAAGGCCCGCGTGCAACGCCAAGGCCAGCCCGAGCGAGCTCAGCGGCCCGCCATTCCCGATCTTCATCCCCCGCATCCACTTCGGATACACCCCGCGACAAGTGCAGGAAATCACGACATTTTGACCGCTCAGGCACTGAGACTAGTCAAAATGTAGGGTGTAATTCCCAGCGCGGGACAGTACTCGCTGGGGAACCGCTCAGGGCCATCGACACTCACCCCAAACTACGAGGCGATCGGGCGAATCCGTTTTGATTGTCTGGACTTGCGTTAGGGAAATTCGAAGGCTTGTCGCCAAACGGATTTTCGATGATGAGGTCGCATCGATGGCGAGGGGGCCGTCGGGGTTACAGTTCGAGCGGGGGCGAGTGTTGTCCAGTCCCAACTTCCTATTGATTGACGACCACGGCTTGTTCAGTTCGGGAGTGGAACTGATTATCCGGCAAGGCTTTCCCGGCGCGCGGCTCGCTTCGTTCGCGGCTCTCGGGATGGCGCTGGAATGGAATGAGGCGATTCCCGACGTCGTGCTGCTCGATATCAATCTGCAAGGCATAAGCGGCATCGAAGCCGTGCCGATGCTGCGGCTGCGGTGGCCCGCCTGCCGCATCGTGTTCGTCACCTCCGAGCAGGACCAGGCGGTGCTGGCGCGCGCTATGGCCAGCGGCGTCGAGGCCATGGTCGCCAAATCAGAATCGCCCGAACGACTTGTCTCGGTCCTACGGCGGCAGGTGCCTGGAATCCAGCCCGAGGCCGCCAGCTCGCCGGACTTCAGTCCGCGCCAGGTTGAAGTGCTGAAACTGCTGAGCCAGGGCCTGTCGAACAAGGCGATCGGCCGGACCCTGGGCCTTTCCGAATTCACCGTGCGCGGGCATGTTCAGCTGATCCTGAAATCGCTTGGCGTAACCAACCGCACTGCCGCGGTGTTCCGGGCGCGCGCGGTGGGCTTGTTGTGACGCCAGGTATCGCTGCGGCTTCGGACCAGGACCTAATGGCTTCCCCGCAACGCGCGGTGCTCGTGGAACAGGTGCGCCTGATCTATGGCGTGCTCGGCCGCTCGTCATGGTCCACCTTGGCGCTATCGCTGTTCGTCGCCTGGGTGCTGCGCCAGCTGGGAATGCCGATCGCTATCTGGCTGGCCACGCAAACGCTGCTCAAGCTGGGCGAGCAGATCGAGATTCGCTGGTTCATTCGTGACGAGGCGATCGCCACGCATCCCGAGCGAATGGTGCGGCGGCTGATGGTAACCCAGTCTCTCCACGCCGCGGGATGGGGTGCGCTGCTGTGGATTGCCGCGGCCAAGGCCCAGCCCGACCAGTTCATATTCGTGGTCATGGCGATCGGTGGAGTGCTGAGCGGCGGCATCACCTCGTACAGCCCGCTGCCGCGCGTGCACCTGGCTTACATCTGCACGTTCATCGTGGTGGAACTGGTCTCGTTCATGGCTCTGTGGCTGACGGCAGGCAGCAACCCTTACTTTACCTACATGCCTCTGCTGATGATCATCTATTGCCTTGGCACTTATTCCAATACCACGGTGGCGGGGCAAACGTACCAGCGCACCATCGAGCTGAGTTTCCGCAACGCTGAACTTGCCCGCAGCCTCGAGCGCGAGGTGGACCATGCCCGGTGCGCGCAGGTCGAGGCGGACGCCGCCAATGCGGCCAAATCGACCTTCCTGGCTTCGGCCAGCCACGACCTGCGGCAGCCGATTCACGCGCTCGGCCTGTTCCTCGCCTTGCTCGATCGCAGCCGGCTTGACGACTTGCAACGCGACACGATGAATCAGGCTCTTGCCGCCCTGCGGGCGTCATCCGAGATGCTCGACGCCCTGCTCGATTTCTCGCGCGCCGAAGCGGGCGTGATTGTCCCGCAATGGCAGTCCTTTGCCATCGGCCCGGTCCTGCGCCAAATCGAGGAAGAGACCGGAAGCACCGCTGACGATCGGCAGTTGTTTTACCGGACGCGCGACAGCGATCTGTGGGTTCGGTCCGACCCGACCCTGGTCAAACTGATCCTGCAAAATTTCGTGACCAATGCGATCCGCTACACGGTCACCGGAGGCCTGCTCGTCGGTTGCCGCCGGCGCGGCACGATGGTGCGGGTTGAGGTGTGGGATACCGGCATCGGCATTCCCACGGATCACCACGAGGCCATTTTTGCTGACTTTCTGCAATTGTCGAATCCAGAACGTGACCGTCGCAAAGGTCTCGGATTGGGCCTTGCCATCGCGCGCCGGCTCGCAGACCTGATCGGTGCACGGATTACGCTCAGCTCGAAGCCCGGTCAGGGAAGCGTGTTCGGACTCGAGCTTCCGGCAAGCGTAGCGACGTATACTCTCGAAACGCCTCTCCAGCCGGCAGCAGTGCCTGCGTTCAGGCGAGCGGGTGGCCGCGTACTGATCCTGGAGGATGACGAGGCAGTGCGCCAAGGCTTGTGCGCCCTGCTTGCCGATGCCGGCTTCGATGCGGTCGGCTGTGAAACCATTGCGCAAGCCTGTGAGGCAGCGCGGCGAGAAGCGCCAGATCTTGCGATCTGCGATTTCCGGCTGCGCAATGGTGAAAACGGGATAGAGGCTACGCGCCGGCTCCGCGCTCTAGCGGGCCAGGAACTCCCGGTTCTTTTGATTACCGGCGATACCCATCCCACGCGTCTCGCCGAGGCAGCCCGTGCTGATTTGATCGTGCTGCATAAGCCGGTGCCCGCCGATTTGCTGCTCAAAACGATAGGCAATTCAATTTCAGTTCCTCTTCCCATGCATGCAGCTGCCGAGAACAAATAGCTTAGGCTCAGCACTCGCCGCTCATCAACCTGGGGCTTGCCGTGGCTCTTGGGGAAATAGGCCGGCAGACGCGCCATCTGCGCGTCCGTCAGCCAATACAGATCGCTCATGCTCGGTCTGAACCTATGACCGGTTTCGACGGCGCTGCCCGCAGCTTTCAACGACCGTTATTGCGGCGCTAGCGTTCAGGATGGCCAGAACGCACGCCGCGGACAAATGCCTCGCTGAAGTGGACAAGGTCGGCCGGATCAAGATCGGATACCGCCAGAAACTCCAGCCCGTCCATCTGCCAGCGCTTGATACCAAAGCCCGCTTGAGGGGGAACATCGCGCCATGCGGCGGAGGACGATGGGCCAGACCGCACAAACAAATTGATCGTGTGCAAATGCCGCCGATAGACCAGCACCGCCACGTCATGCCCCTCGATCACATCGAGCCGCCCACCGCTCAGCGCGAAGCCGTCGGCGGACAGGTCGGGCACCGGCGGCGCAAAAGCGAGGCGACCGTTGAACCACGGCTTGACCACATGCCGGTCCGAAACGGAAACATCCGTAAGATGCCCCGCCTGAAGCGAGCGAATATGGCTGTCCACCAATGCCTGACGCAGCGCTGGCCCCTCGGCGCCAGGCATGATCAGCCAGAAGGCCAGACTGGCCGCGATCGCCCCCCCGAAGGCTCCGCCCAGCCATGCGCGGACCGGTTGCGACGGCCGCGCGGACACGGCCAGCCTCTCCGTTCGCGCGGAGAGGGCTTTGGGCGCCGCATCGCGCAGCTCCGGCGCGCGCAACAAGCCGCGCAGACGGTCCAGCCTGTCGAACTCGCGACGGCAGGCCGGGCAAAGGCGCAGATGGTCTTCCAACCCGATAACCCCGATGGCATCGAGTTCCCCATCCAGCATGGCGTGCAGCGCAAGGATACGGTCAGGGCAAGCGGCGTCGGTCATGATCGTTTCTCTTGCCTCGTCAGGCGTCCCGGCGCTTCATCAGGCCTGAGCACAAGGTCCGCCAGCATCGAGCGGGCGCGGGCAAGGCGCGACATTACCGTGCCCAGCGGGGCCTGGGTGATGTCGGCGATCTCGCGATAGGACAACTCCTGCAATTCCCGCAGCACGATGGCCTCACGGAAGGGTTCCGGCAATTGCTCGATCAAGTTGCGGACCTCGCCCACCGTGACATGGCTCTCCATCGCGCGCATCGCGGCGACATCTTCATGCTCGTCTTCGGACTCGGCAGGAAGCTCGAAGCGCCGCGCGCGCCGCCAGTCGTGATGGCAACGGCGCAGGATCGCCATGAGCCATGCCTTCTCGTTGCCCCGGCAATCGCTCATCGCTTTCAGGGCACGGGCAAAGGCTTCCTGCACGATATCCTCTGCCGCCGCGGTATCGCGGGTAAGATAGCGCGCGTAAGTGTAGGCGGCATCGAGATGCGGTACGATCGCGGCGCGAAACCGCGCGGCTTGATCGGGCTGCGGACTGTCGAAAGCCGCATCAGGCCTCTGCGGTATGCGCAAGCGGGGAATAGACCGGCGGCTGAACATCGGGAGGCCCTTGGGTCCAGTGCTATTTCTGGCGGGCCAGATAGGCAATGAGATCGGCCCGATCCTGCGACCGGGGCACGGTGTAATACATTTTGGTCCCCGGCACGAAAGCTTGCGGTCCGGCCAGCCAGCGGTCGAGATTCGCGCGCGTCCAGGTTAACCCAGACGCGCTAAGGGCGCCCGAATAAGCATAGCCGGCGACTGTGCCAGCCCGTCGCCCCACCACGCCGCGATGGCGCGGACCGACATCGTTTTCGTCGAGCGAATGGCATCCCATGCACGCCTGATAGAGATGCATGCCGCGAGCGAAGTCGCCTGCTGTTTCCTTGCGGGCGGCCACCGTATTGTCCGCATACGCCGCTATCGGCAGCAGCGTGAGCAGCACGACCAGGGTTCTGGCTGGAATTTGCCATTTCACTATCGCCCCCTCCCTCAGCCCAGTGCCAGATCGGTGACGGCTATGGGCGCATCCACCATAGTCACGCTCAGCGAGGTCATGCCGATATGGGCAGGCAGTTCAGCGGCGGGCACGACCAAAGGGCCTGGCCCAGCCCCTTGCCCGGGCGCGGGTTGGGGATAGGCGGTGGAGCGTGCCGCGTGGAACAGCAAATGACCTTCCACCTTGCGCTGGATTTGATGGATGTGGCCGTTGAGCGCGGTCACCGAGCCAAAGCGGCGCAGCAGGCTGAAGGCCTCTTCGGCATCGGCGGTGCCCCAGCCCCAGTCCGGGTAGAGGGGCCACAACGGGAAATGCGACATCAGAACAACGGGCATGGAGGCGGACAAGCCCGCAAGATCGGCCTTGAGCCAGTCCAGTTGCGCACGCCCCAGCGTGCCCTGCCCACTGGCACCGAGCAGCGCCGCATTGACCAGGCCAATGAAATGCACCCCATGCCGGTCGAAACTGAACCAGCCATCCCCGACGATGCCTTTACCGAAATGCGCGTTGAAGGCGCGCGGATCAGCACCGTCGACCATGTCATGCTCACCCGGCACCGCAAAGACCGGCACGCCGATTTCGGAGAGCAATTGTTGCGCGGTATCGAATTGAGCCGCTGTTGCCAGATGGGTAACATCGCCGGTGTGAAGGACGAAATCCGGCTGCCGGGGCAGCGCCCGGATGCGCGCGATGGTCTGGCGCAGGCTGGCCAGCGGATCGGGATTGGCGGCCTTGGAAAAGCCGATATGGGTATCGCTGATTTGCACAAAGCTGAAGGCCGCAGCGCTGTTGCCGGCGCTGGACGTGCCGTCCAGTACCCGCGAATGGGCGATGCCGCCGCTCAGCGTGAAAAGCGCGCCGGTTCCGGCCCAACCCATGCAACGCAGGGCCTTGCGGCGATCAAGAGGGGCAATCAGGGAATCTGCGGTCATTTGAGGGATGCTCCGTCGCTGTTCCCTGTTCAGACGGTGCGGCGGATCGATTTATTCCCGTGCCCGCACAAATTCTCGTCATAGCGCGTTGGATGGCTGGAATACGTTGGGCCGAATGGTTCGGATGGCCCGCGGCATGGCTCTTGCTGCTGAGGCAAGGCCCATCAGTCTGTATTTCATTGCGGCATGGGCAGGATGCGCGCCGCATCGAGGTGTTCGAGGTGGTGGGCATAGCGCGCCAGCTCAGCCCGTCGCCCCTCCTCGTCCATGCGATTGGGGCCATAGACCGCAAACGGCTCCAGCACAGTACAGCCGGTAAAGCCGAAGATGCCGCGATGGATGGGGAACAGGATCTGCTCGACCTCGTCATACAGGCCGTCGGCGCTATAGACCTCGCGCGGGCCGCCAAGGGTGAGCGCACACATGGCGCGCTTGCCGCTGAGCGCACCAGTGCTGAAATAGCGCCCGCCGCCATAGGCTATGCCACAGGCGAACACCCTGTCGATCCAGCCCTTGAGAATGGCTGGCATTCCCAGCCACCATATCGGAAATTGCAGGATCAGCAGATCACAATCCAGCAGACGGTCGATCTGCTCCTGCACATCGGCAGCGAAGCCGGCTATGGCGGCGGCATGCAATTCCTCGGCCTGCATCTTCAGACGCACCGGATCGACCTGACCCAGGAAGTTGCGGCGATCGGAAACGGGATCGAAGCCCATCCGGTAGAGATCCGACACCACCACCTTATGGCCAAGGCCTTGCAAGGTTTGCACCGCCTGTCGAGTCATGGCCGCGTTGTAACTGGTCGGTTCGGGATGGGCGTGAACGATGAGCACTTTCATGCCGGCTGCGCGCTCCAAAGTGCTTGATCGAGCAGGAAACATCCAACTCCGCGCAGGATCGGCAAAAGCAGTCTGGCGGCTGGAACCGACGGCATCAGGGACAGAGCATGCGGCCGGTGTCCCTGAATTCGGAAACCAGCGTCAGCGCTCCCTCCAAAAGAGAATGGCCCGAGCGCGACGGCGGTGCGGATCGTTGTCATGCTTGTTGTTCCCGATGCGGCAGGGCGATCTCAGCCCCGACCATATCCTTCGTTCGCATGCCGAAGGCCCAGGGTTACAGGTGGCCAATTCTGACGACGGGCGGGAAGGACGGGATCAAGGAAGGGGCGTCTGTCGGCGGCTATCTCCATCCCTGCACCGCAATCCGCCTATCCGGTCATGCGGCAACATAGCCGCCGGTTATCGCTTCTGCCAAAAGGGAGAAAAGGCCCGCTAGGGGCCGCATCGTCCCTTCCCGCAATTCTTCGCGCGGCAACGCCACGCCAGGCGTGACCACGCCTTCGCGGGTACCCGAAGGTACCCGCTTCTCGCGAACGGCGCGCATCGGCCTCAGGCCGGTTGCAGATTGATCGCATGAGGCTCGGCAGGCGGCAGGCCGGCGCTTTCCGCCTGCGCCATCAGTTCCTGCTTGCGCGCCAGCATCGCGTCGCGCAGTGCGACCAGATCGGCATCGGCCTTGCGGCACTGGGCGAACATGCCTTCGGCTGGCATCTCCTCCTCGTGCACGTGGTGCTTGATTTCCTCCGACAGCACCTTGACCTTCGCGTCGTAGAAATCGTCGCCGGGCGCCCCGGCCTCGATGTCGTTGATAAGCACTTTGGCACCGTCATGCTCGACATAGGCTTCATCGAGCGTGTCGTCCTCGATCTTCCCCCGGAAGGCGGGATAGAAAATCTCCTCCTCGAGCGCGGTGTGTATCTTAAGCTCGACACAGATCCGGTGTGCGAGTTTCTTCTTCGCCCTTGCCCCGCTCGCCCCTTCATATTGTGCGAACAGGTCTTCGACCGTGCGATGGTCTGCCTTCAGCAAGGCGATAGCGTCAGTATAGGTTTGGTCCGGCATACGATGTCTCCTTGCAGACGTGTCAATCGCGGAGTCCGCAGACGCTGGCCAGTTGACCTCCAGCGTCGCGCCAACCGCGGGTATGCGGTTCGGGGTCGCGCACCACCCATGAACAACTCAACCTGGGATGGGTTGCGCGTGAGCGCTCTTCACTAACATGCATCACAGCAAAAATCGGACGGCGCGGGATCAGCGGACGCCGAAGCGAGTTCCACTTCAGTCCGCGGCGTCTGTGCCCTGGAGCGCCGGATGGCAGCCATGCAGCCAAAGAGACCTCGATATGGTCGCGTGACTCAGTTGTTGTGGTTTCCGGAAAAGCCGGGGCGGTTCAGATCGGCGGCATCAACCGACCATCGTATGTAGTTGCGCCATCCCTGGTAGAATGGTGGGGCATCGCGACAAGGCGCATCCCGACGTCAGCAAACCTGAACGAGGAAAGCGATGTCCTACACGCCTAGCAACCCGGCCTATGCCGATCCGTCCGACCCCGCGCTTCCCCCGAGCAGCTTCGTGTTCGACAGGAACAAGGCCGCGCTCGTGATCACCGATCCGCAAATCGACTTCTTGGGCGAGAACGGAGCCGCCTATGGGGTTTTTGCCGAGAGCATCGCAGAGCAAGGCACTGTCCCGAACCTGCGTCGACTGATGCTCGCGGCGCGTGACGCCGACATCCCGATCATTATCTCCCCTCACTACTATTATCCGCACGACGATCGGTGGCAGTTCAACGCTCCTGGCGAAAGCCTCATGCACAAGCTGGGCATGTTTAAGCGGCAAGACCCGCTTTCCATCGAGGGCTTCAAAGACTCCGGCGCCGACTGGCTCCCGGTGCTGAAAGATGTGATCGAGGACGGACGCACCATCGTGTGCTCGCCGCACAAGATTGCCGGTCCGCAGACCAACGACACGCTCTTCCAGCTACGCAAGGCGGGTGCCACGCAAGTCATCCTTGCAGGCATGGCGGCGAATTTCTGTGTCGAGTCACACCTGCGCGACTTCGCCGAGCACGGATTGGAAGTCGCCGTCGTCCGCGACGCCACCGCCGGCAGCAAGATCCCGGAAGGTGACGCCTACGCGGCCGCCCTCCTCAACTTCCGCTGGTTCGCAAACGCGCTGTGGTCGACCAACGAGGCGGTCTCAATCTTGGGGGCGGCTGCATAAGCGGCTGCCTCCGTCCCGTCTGGCTGCTCCCGTTGTATGCCAACGGTCCGTGTCCACGTCCCTGACCCGGACATCCCCGCCTTCATCGAGCGTTGATGGTCGAGCGCATCAAGCCGTTCCAAGCGCTCTCATGATTGAATGCCCCGGAGCGACGCTCCGGGGCATTCTCATATCCTTCTGCCGTTGTGATCGTCCGACTGCGATCAGCGAAGCCACGCAATGACGCTGAGCAGCAACAGGGTTCAGCAGCCGACATCCATTGCGGTTGGACAAACGGCAGGTCAGACGAGAAGCTGGTCCCTGCGCGTCGATGTCTTTGACGATCGGGGACGTTCGGGTAGCTGCCCATCGCTTCGCCTGCGGAACGGCAGATGTGAAGCCCCATTCCGTTTCCTGCGGCCCTGGTGGTGAAGAACGGATCGAACGGCTTTTCGAGGTCGCCATCGAGGATACCCGGTCCACTATCGAGGATACGGGCACAGACCGCCTCACCGTGGACTACCTCTCATGCATGATAGGCCATGGCACAACTTGATCGCGCATCGCGTCGACGCGTTGCCGGCGACTTGCCGCAGTTCCACCGGACGACCCTGCACTGGGAGAACGTGTCCAGTTTCAGGATTTCGCATCTCTCCGGCCGGCGTTTTAAGCCCGCCGGCAATGTCGCTCTCTCGCGTCCGCTGCACGACGCATGCCGCTGTCCGGCGACAGGTGCGGCGCAAGCCAAGCGTCAGTTTGTGAGAACGTCGGTGCGCTTACGCAGCCTTCGCATAGGTGAATCCGGCATTCTGCAGCTCGACGATGTAGGCGACCACGCTGGGGACCAAAACCACGCCCTCGATGAGATTGTTTGTAAGGTCGGCCGCCACCATGTCCGGGTCCCCGGCGCCCGATTTCGCCACCACTCCGCGGGCGATCGCGTGGATCGAGTCGTGGCAGGCGATCATCACAGCCCCACGCCGTTGCAGAGTCCGGATGCTGTTGTTGCCGACGCCGTAGAAGCCGTCGATCTTTTGTCGATCGTCGGTCGGGGCGACCCCTTCCCGCTCGGCAACGAATGTGTTCGCCGCAAACTTGCCGCCTGCGTTCGCCGCCAGCCCATACCGATCCCACATGCTCTGATCGAACAACGTGAGATGCGCTGTCCCGTGCACCGCCGCGACCGCGAGGAAATCCGGATGCCGGTGGGCGAATACCTGACCATTCAGAGATTCCCGCATCAGGTTCAGCCAAGCCGAAGAAATGTCCGACGCCTCCCACATCTGCTTCTTGTCGCCCCGAAAGGATAACAGGATTTCTGAAGCCTCATGATCCCAGTGGTCTGCGTGGTCGATCATGAAAGGGACTTTGTCGAAACCGCGTCGCCTCGGTGCGGCGGCGAGCCTGCGGGCGAGGTCCGCCAATGCGCCAGCCCCGGAGGCCACCGCATCCGGTCGCCGCATGGCATCTTGAGCAAGACTTACCCCAGGAAGTGCCGCAAGCGCAGCTGTGCCTCCCAGGACCGCGAAAGCCCGGCGCCGATCGAGCGATTGTTCCAGCATCGCCGCCACCTCAGTAAGCGTAGACGTTCGCCGCCCGTCGGGCGACACCGTCCATGAACATCGACATCGCCGCGATCGTGGCAGAGTCTTCGATCCCGTAGCGGGCCGCGAGTGTGTCGAGGTTTGAATAGCCGACCCAGGTGCGACCGCGGGCATCCTCCCAGACGAGCATTCGCAGCGGCAGATCGAGGCCGATCGCCTGGATCTTGTCCATGAGCTTTGTTCCGACCTTGGGGTTCCCGAACGTGATGACTGTCGTCGGACGAAGCTGGAGATCCGCACGTTGCGCGTTTGCGGCGTGGTCGACGGTTGCGAACACCGGCACCTTTGCTTCGGTGAGCGCGTTCCGGATCCGCGAGACCGTCTCGGCCGGACCGTACTTGCTTTCCTGGACGACCATCTGCGCCTGATCCACGCCCGGCCCAAGGTTGGACTTGTATGCCTGAGCGATCTGACGGGCGAGGACAGTAAGGTCGACGCCCTCTTTGTTCGTCAGCAAGGTCACGCACACGAGTTCATCGGAAGCCGTGAAGCGGCTGAGATAGGAACTGAAGCCCGGGGAATCGCCCTTGACCTCCATGAAACCCGGATGATGCGTGAACTCCCAGCCCAGCATCGCCGGAACGACGGTTCCGTTGGCGAGCTTGGTCGGCATGTATATTACGTCGCGATCGACCAGCTCCTTGACCAAAGCCGAGCCGGCGAGGCCAATGTCCCACTTGCTGATGTCTTCGGCGGACGACCACAGATCACCGAAGCCGAACAGGTTGGACGACGCCTCCGGCGGCACGGGCATCGCCTGTCCCCCGACGATGCGGTAACCGGTCGCCGGTTCGACCGGGTTGATGAAGGGTTCCTCGGCCTTGAAGCGCGAATGCTGATTGTCGCCCGGATGGGACGCAGGCCGGTCGATCTTCGCCTTAGCCGCGAACTCATGGGCGAACATCGTGCTATCGAGGTGCATCGGGTCGATCTGATGACGTCGAACGAATTCGCGATAGGGCATACCGCTCGCATGCTCGATCGCGAGCGCGAGCAACGCCGCATCCGTTGCGCTCAACGCGACCTGCGTGCCGCTCTTGAAACGGAGCGGTTCAGCGCGAACAAGATCCAGAAGCTCCGTCGGCTTATATTGCTTCGCGTCGTCGAGGCGGGCTCTGTAGTCAGCAATGCCGGAGCTGTGCTGCATGAGTTGCAGGATCGTGATGCGCTGCCACGCGGCAGGCAGGCCTGGTACATGCCGTGAGATGGGGTCGCTAAGGTCGAGCTTGCCCGCTTCCTTCAACTGCATCACCGCCACGGCCGTGAATGCCTGCGTTACCGGTCCGATGTTCCACATCGTCTTGGTCGATGCGAGCTCATCGAGGTCGAGGCTCGTCTTCCCATAACCCGCCGACCGGGGAATGTAGGGTGCCTGAACGATCGCCATCGACAGGCCCGGAAGCTTGTGCTTCTCGATGAAGTCGGCAACCAGCTTGTCGATCGTCTCTCCATAGGTGGCGAGCCGGTAATCACCCCGAACGATCGGCAGCACCGGTGTCGGCGCCGTCTGCGCGAAGGCCATGCTTGAGACCGAGAGAACGGCCGCCGCCGAAAGCATCAGCCGAGTATTTTGTCCGAGACGCATGATCGTCCTTCCCTGCATGTTGTCGGCGCATCCGGCGCCGGGATTCGATGGCAGGACTTTCGCAAGACGCGCTCGGACGAACTATTGGACGCTCGACGGGCCGGATCCACACTTCGGTAGGGTCCACCCTGCCGAGGGTAGGTGATTGTCAATTCACGCTTGGGGACTGCGCGACCGGCTGAGCGCTCGGAAGCAAACGTCCGCGCATCAGCAGGACCAGCGTCCCAATGGCGATGGCGATAACAAGGATGTTGGCCAAAGCGAAGACGACAGGAGCGAGAATAGCGATGGCACCTCCTGAATCGGCTGGCACCAGCTTGACCATGGCTCCGGCAAGCGCCGTCGCTCCGAAGGTGAAAGCCCAGTAACTGGGCCCGAAGGGCTGCTCCGCGATCCACCGTGACAGGCGCAAGAGCAACATCGCCTGAAGAATGCCGTATCCGATCAACATGTGCGCCACCAGGTCAGGAGCGCCTGGACCGACCGCGAGATAGCTAACCGCCCCGACTGCCGGCGGTGCGAGCTGGATTCCGAGTGTCGGACGGATCGGAGCCGGCATCGGCTCAGCTGTGTAAAGGCGCAGAAGCAGGACGGATTCCACCGCGAGCCACGTGAAGAACCCCGCGCCGAACGCAATCTGTCCCCACTCCCGCCACCCCAATGCGGCGGCGACCGTCCCGGTCACGAAGCCGCCGGCAACCATCGGAAGATAGAGCACCGGCGTCGTCGCGGCATCGCTGCGCCCGCCGCGCCAGAGGATGCCGGTGCGCCAGAGTGCGAACAACAACGTGAAACTGGCCCCGAGAATGAAAAGAACGACCGCCAAAGTCCGCGACACCGTCAGAAATCCTTGTGCGATCAACAGCGTGCTCACGCCAGCCAGCCCGATAAAGCAGCACTGCACCGGATGTTCGGCTTCCTGCGCAGCGGAAGCTGGCGCCCACACCCACTTTAGAGCGTACAGGCAACTCACCGACAGCCACGCGGCGAACGCCGCGACAAGGATCCCGTCCGCGACAGTCACCGGCAGGCCCCATACGGCGTGAGCCGCACGCCAATCGTTAGACAGGCCAGAAAGCCCCAGAACTATGCCGAAGAACGACGCGGGGATGGACGGGTAACCGCCCGAGCGGGACAGCCGCACCATGAGGAATCTCCTTCCAGAAGCTCAGGCCATCTTCGAGCGCTAGCTTCCTACCGCGCGCACAGCCGTGCGCGTCCACTATCGGCTCTCAGGCGTCCGTCTCCAATCTGCACGCTGGTATGGCCCGATCCGCCCCGCTTTTTGACAGACTCGTCCACCACCTGTGGTCTGGACCGGGAAGGAGCAATGGAATGGCTCGCAATCACGCGCCTGACGGTGTCCGATGCGGTCGTAAGCCTGGTGTCGTCCATTCACCCCCATCAGCGCCGGTCACAACATCTCGGAAGGTGCCGCCGGAACCCCGCTTACGATTGCGCGAATGAACGCGCGGCTGCCTTAGACGAACGCAAAGGACGTTCGGCACGTCGGATATCGCGGCGAGGATTGCCAATGCCCTTATCGGACGGAGCTTGCCGGGTGCTCGTTGCACCTTGAACAATTTCAAAGAGGCTGCTCTTAATCGCGCAATTAAAATCAATGATTGAGGTTGAGGATGGCGAGCCGCACTCCGCGTGAACTGATCGAGCTTTACTGGACCGAGGTTTGGAATAACCGCAACGCTGACCTTATCCGCGAGCTTTGCTCTGATCCCATCATTCGCCATGATCCCAATAGCACGACTGCCCTTTCGCTCGAAGACCAGATTGCCCGGGTAAAGCAGCAAAGCGAAGCAGCGGAGCCCTATTTTGAACACGAGGTGCTTCTGGCTGACGATACGTATGTCACCTCGGTATGGAACATGCATACCCGCAAAGGTGGCAGGGTCGAGCTGTGCGGGATCGAAGTCTTCAAGGCGGTTGACGGCAAGTTCACCGATTGCTGGAACTCAAGCTACGTAGCGGGCCGATGGGGACGCGAAGGTGACGTTTCGGTTCCGCAAAACCTGCCGGCTCCCACGATGATTTCCAGCCTTGATCAAGTGACTCCCGAATGGTTGCAGGCGGTATTCCAGCATGCGGGCATCGACTCTCAGCGGATCTCGCTGAGCCGTTCGGTGCCGATCGGGCACGGCAACCTGTCGGTCACCGGGCGCACTGCGATCACCTACAATGCCAATGCCGAAGAGGGGATCCGGTCGGTCGTTTGTAAGATAACCACCGACATCGCCGCCGCCGCCCATATCGCTGCCACGCAAGATGTCTACCGGCGCGAAGCATCGGCTTACGCGTTCTTTGGTGCGCAGACCCAGTTTGCGACACCCCGATGCTATTGGAGCAAGGCCGGGGCTGATGGGCGGACGCTTAACCTTGTGTTGCAGGATCTTTCACAAACAACCCGGGCTGTCAGCCAGGTCGAAGGATGCAGCCCGGCCGAAGCTGTGGCGGTCGGTGCCGAACTCGCCAGGCTCCATACCGCGTACTGGGATCATCCGGACCTGGGCTCGGCCGCGTGGCTGCTCGATCGCAAGCGGGGTGCCAGCCACTCCGCAGACGTCCAGCTTGCGGCCGCGGCAGCGTTCCGCGATCGTTTCGGTAATCGCGTGACAAGTGGCTGTCTCGATGCGATCGACCATTTCGCGCGGCGGGCTAAGCAAGACATCCTGAACTTGCCGGTGGGCAAAGCGCTGATCCATGGAGAGCCGCGGGTCGATAACGTGCTGTTCGAGGACCTGCCCAGCGGCCCGCGAGCCTGGCTGATCGACTGGCAGTTTGCCTCGCTTGGCAGCCCGATGTTTGATCTGGCCTACTTTCTATCGGGTTCTCTGGAGCCTGCAGACCGACGCGCGGTTGAAGAAGGCATGATCAAGGCGCACCAGGCAGCGATTGCCGTTTGTGATCCGGCATACTCGCTCGATCAAGCCCGCCGGGAATTCAAGGCTTCTCTTCCGATTGCGCTGCATTTTTCGGTCGGCGCCGTTCTCGCAATCCCACCGGGAGATTTGGAAGACCGCCTGCTCTCGACTTTAGTCGAACGCAATGTGTCGGCCCTGATTGACTGGGGCTGCCTCGCATCTTGAGCCACGGGCCATCATACGGAATGGATGGCCGCTTCGGGGAAGTCGCAACAGGAACGCGAGTGTCAGCATCAGAGGCGGGACCCTGATCGAAAAGAAGGCGCGCCGCGCCGGCATCAGATCGGCAGATGCGGCTTGCCGGTATCGATGGTGATCCAGCGCAGTTCGGTAAATTCGGCAATGCCCGCCTCGCCGCCGAAACGGCCATAGCCGGAAGCCTTGGTGCCACCGAACGGCATCTGCGCCTCGTCATGCACGGTCGGGCCGTTGATATGGCACATGCCCGCCTCGATCCGCTCTGCCACGGTCAGCGCGCGCGCGATGTCGCGGCCGAACACCGACGATGTCAGCCCGTATTCGGTGTCATTGGCGATGCGCACCGCATCGTCATCGTCCTTCGCGCGCAGGATCGTGGTGACCGGACCGAACGATTCCTCGGCATAGATCAGCATGTCAGGCGTCACGTTGACCAGCGCTACGGCGGAAAGCAGCGTGGCGTCGTCGCCCGCCTCGCCCAGCATCGTTGCGCCCTTCCCCACCGCATCCTCGATGAAATGGCGGATGCGCTGCGCCGTGCCGGTATCGATCACCGACCCCAACGGTGCCGCGCCCTGACGCGGATCGCCGGCGCGCAGGGCCTCCACACGGGTGCGGAACCTCGTGATGAAAGCATCGGCCACGGCCTCATGCACGATGATCCGTTCGGTCGACATGCAGATCTGACCGCTGTTCATGAACGCGCCGAAACCGGCCGAAGCAACCGCTGCATCAAGGTCGGCATCGTCCAGCACGATCATCGGCGCCTTGCCGCCCAGTTCCAGCAGGACCGGCTTCAACTGTTCGGCCGCCAGCGTCGCGATGATCCGGCCCACCTTGGTCGATCCAGTGAAATTGATCCGCCGCACCGCGCGGTGGCGGACCAGCGCGGCCACTACCTCGGCCGCATCGGCCGGGGCATTGGTCACCACGTTGACCACGCCTTCCGGGAAGCCCGCATCGCGGAACACATCGCCGATCAGCCGGTGGGTCGCGGGGCACTGCTCGGATGCCTTGAGCACCACGGTATTGCCGCAGGCAAGGGGCGCGGCCACCGCGCGCACCCCCAGAATCACCGGCGCGTTCCACGGCGCGATGCCCAGCACCACACCGGCCGGGCGGCGCACCGTCATCGCGTGGCAGCCAGGTCGGTCGGAGAGAATCGTCTCGCCTCGCACCATCGTGGTCAATGCCGCCGCCTCGCGCAGCATGCTTGCGGCCAGATGCACGTTGAAGTGCGCCCACCCCGCCGATGCGCCGGTTTCAGCAGCCATCGCGGCGGTGAAGGCTTCCCCGCGCGCCTCCATGATGTCGGCCGCCGCCAGCAGCAGGCGCCGCCGCGCGTTCGGCCCGTGCGCGGCCCAGCCGGGAAAGGCCCGTGACGCCGCCTCGGCCGCCGCGATCGCATCTTCCGCACGCCCCGCCGCAGCGCGGCTCGCCACCCCGCCCAGCGGCCCTGCGCGCTCGAACATGGCGCCCGAGGCGGCCGCCACGTCCCGGTTCGCGATCAACAACTTCACGTCCATCTGATCCTCCGGATCGATTGTGGGGAACCGGCGTATGGAGCGCGCCGGCCTTCGGGCTCGTTGCCATAATAGAATTATGTGCTATCTGACAGAACAAAATTCAGACCGAGGATGAACATGACCCAGTATCCCGCGCTCCACATGATGATCGACGGAGAGCGCGTCACCGGCGGCGGACGCAACACGTTTCCCGTCGTCAATCCGGCCACCGGCATGAAACTCGGCGACTTGCCGCTCGCCACGCAGGCCGATCTCGACCGGGCGCTGGATACCGCCGCGCGCGGTTTCGCCCGCTGGCGTCATTCGCCCCCACAGGAACGTGCCGCAGTGCTGGAAGGCGCGGCGCGACTGATGGAGGAACGGCGCGAGGACCTGGCCCGCATCGCCACCATGGAACAGGGCAAGACGCTGCCCGAAGCCCGCATCGAAGTGATGATGAACGTCGGCCTGTTTCGTTTCTATGCCGGCGAGGTGTTCCGCCTCTATGGCCGCGCGCTCGTGCGTCCGTCGGGACTGCGCGCAACGGTCAGCCACGAACCGGTCGGTCCGGTTGCCGCCTTCGCTCCGTGGAACTTCCCGCTGGGCAATCCGGGGCGCAAGCTGGGGGCGCCGATCGCGGCGGGCTGCTCGGTCATCCTGAAGGCGGCGGAAGAAACCCCTGCCTCCGCGCTGGGCGTGCTGCAGTGCCTCTATGACGCCGGCCTCCCGCAGGAGGTCGCGCAGGCGGTGTTCGGCGAACCGGCGGAAGTCTCGTCCTATCTTCTGCGCTCGCCGGTGATCCGCAAGCTGAGCTTCACCGGATCGACCCAGGTCGGCAAGCTGCTGATCAAGCTCGCCGCCGAAGACCTCAAGCGCACGACCATGGAGCTTGGCGGACATGGCCCGGTGCTGGTGTTCGACGATGTCGATGTCGATCAGGTGCTCGACGCCGTGGTCCCGCACAAGTTCCGCAATGCCGGGCAGGTCTGCGTCGCACCGACGCGTTTCATCGTGGAGGAAGGCATCTACGACCGCTTCCTCGAAGGCTTCGTCCGCCGCGCGCAGGCGATCCGAGTCGGCAACGGAGTGGAGGACGGCGTACAGATGGGGCCGATGGCCAACGCCCGGCGGCCCGAGGCAATGGAGCGGCTGATCGGCGATGCTGTGCGGGCCGGCGCCACGCTTCACACCGGCGGCGCACGGATCGGCAACCAGGGCTTCTTCTTCGCGCCGACGGTGCTGTCCGACACCCCGCTTTCGGCCGAGATCATGAACGAGGAACCGTTCGGTCCCGTCGCGCTCATCAACCGCTATGCCGGTGAAGAAGCCATGATCGCGGAGGCCAATCGCCTGCCCTACGGCCTTGCCGCTTACTGCTGGACCAGCAACGCCAAGCGGCAGAAGACGATCCAGAACCGGCTCGAAACCGGAATGCTGGCGCTCAACACCACCACCATCGGCGGGGCGGACGCGCCGTTCGGCGGCGTGAAATGGTCGGGCCATGGCCATGAGGACGGCCCGGAAGGCCTGGCCGCCTGCCTCGTCACCAAGACCGTCCACGAAGGCTGATCCAGCCGCTGCAACCGGGATAGACACGATGTCTCACGAACTCAGGACCGGCGGCGACCGCGGCTATCTCCGCATCGCCACCGAAGAAGCCTTCGCCACGCAGGAACAGGTCGATCTGCTGATCCGGCTGGTGAAGGACGGCAAGGCCGACCGGGGCATTACCTCGCTTTGGGGCTTCTACGGCATGAACAGCGACGGTCGCGCGCGCCAGACGCTCGATCGCCTGCTCGATCTTGGCGCGGGACGCATCGCCGACATGGACGCCAGCGGCATCGACGTGGCCGTGCTTTCGCTGACCAGCCCCGGCGTGCAGGCCTACGTCGACGTGGAAGACGCCCGCCGTGTCAGCGCCTCATCCAACGCCATCCTGGCCGAAGCTGTCGCTGCCCGCCCCGACCGATACGTGGGCATGACCGCGATCGCGCCGCAGGACCCGGAATGGAGCGCGGCGGAAATCCGGCGCGGGGCGGAACTCGGCTTCCGGGGCGTGCTCGTCAACAGCCACACCCATGGCGAATATCTCGATCATCCGAAGTTCGATCCGATCTTCCGCGCGCTGGCCGACACCGGCCATCCGCTCTACATCCACCCCACCACGCCGCCCGACAGCATGATCGGCCCGATGCTCGAAGCCGGGCTGGACGGCGCGGTGTTCGGCTTCGGCGTGGAGACCGGGCTGCATCTGCTCCGCCTCATCACCTCTGGCATTTTCGATCGCTATCCCGATCTCCAGATCATCGTCGGCCATGCGGGAGAAGCGCTGCCCTACTGGCTCTATCGCCTGAACTTCATGCACGGCGCGGGCGTACGTTCGCAACGCTACGCATGCCTGAAGCCGCTGCGGCACGACCTGTTCCATTACATGCGCAACAACGTGCTGGTGACCACCAGCGGGATGCCGTTCGAACCGGCGATCAAGCTGTGCCTCGATGTGCTGGGCGAAGACCGCGTGATGTACGCGATGGACTATCCCTACCAGTACGTGCCCGAAGAGGTGCGCATCCACGACCTGCTCGACATAGCCGACGGCGCGAAGAAGAAGCTGATGCAGACCAACGCCGAACGCGTATTCCGGCTCTGAAAATCCTGTCGCCTCCGGCGCCCGACGCGGCTCCGGGGGCGGCGGGTCACATGCCGCCGAACCGCTTGCGGAACGCTGCGAACAGGCCGCCATCGCGCAGCATGGCGAACTGGCTGTCCGACCAGACATCGGCCCGCGCATCCAGGCGCAGCGGTTCGTCCTGCCCCGGCTCGAGGATTTCGGCCACCAGCGTCCGGTCCGCCTCCGAAAGCGCTGCAACGCCGCGCAGCGCGATCCTCGCCCCGGCGCTCACGCCCGAAAGATCCGCCTCAACGACTACCGGCAGCACGCCCAGCGCAATCAGATTCGCACGATGGATGCGCTCGAAGCTGCGGGCGATGACCGCGCGAACACCCAGCAGCGCCGTTCCCTTGGCCGCCCAGTCGCGCGCGGAACCAGTGCCGTAGTTCTCGCCCGCCAGCACCACCACGGGCACGCCCAGCGCCGCGAACGCCATAGCCGCGTCATGGATCGCGCATTCCGCCCCGTCCGGCCCGATCGTCCGGTTGCCCGGCGCGCTGACGAGGCGGTTTTCCAGTCGCGCGTTGTCGAACGTGCCCCGCAGCATAACGTGATGGTTCGCCCGCCGGTCGCCATAGCTGCCGAAGCTGCCCTCGGCAGCGCCGGTCGATCGCAGATAGGCCGCGGCCGGCGTATCGGGCTGGATGCGCCCGATCGGGGAAATGTGGTCCGTGGTCACGTTGTCGCCCAGCACCAGCAAGGCGCGTGCATCGACGATGTCCCCCAACAGCCCCGTGCGTGGTTCGTCGAAGAAAGGCGGTGGCTGAATGAAGGCGGATAGCGCATCCCAGGGGAATTGCGGTGTGCAAGCAGCGTCCAGCGCTGCCCAGGCTTCCGTGTCGCCAGCTTCGGCAGTGCTATCGCGCCAGTGCGTCATCGCGTGCGCGATCTCATCCGGATCGGGCCATATGTCGCGCAGGAACACCGGCTGGCCGTTCCGGTCATGCCCCAGCGGATCGGCGGAAAGATCGGCATAGAGGTTGCCCGCCAGCGCTCCGGCCACAACCAGCGGCGGCGAGGCGAGATAGTTCGCGCCGACCGCGGGGTGAATGCGGTTCTCGAAATTGCGGTTGCCCGAAAGCAGCGAGACCAAAAGGTCCGGCGCGTCCGGTCCGGTCAATGCGGGCTTGAGATCGCCCGAATTGCCGACACAGGTGGTGCAGCCGAAACCCACGACGTGAAAACCCAGCGCATCGAGCGCGTCCTGCAACCCCGCCCGCAGCAGCAGCGCGGCAATACGGCGCGAGCCTGGCGCAAGCGAGGTCTTGACCCAACCGGGAACCGACAGTCCTCGTGCGATGGCCTTGCGCGCCACCAGCCCCGCCGTCAGCATCACCTCGGGATTCGCGGTGTTCGTACAACTGGTGATCGCCGCGATGGCCACCGCCCCATTGCCCGGATGGGCACGGTCGACCGGCGGCGCCAGCGCGGGAAACCGGCTTTCGAGACTGGCGCGGACCTCGGACAAGGTCCGTACCTGTTGCGGACGATGCGGCCCCGCCATGACCGGCCGGACCTCGTCCAGCGCGATGGCAAGCGAGCGCGAATAGCGTCGCGCCGGGCCTGCCCCGCGCCATAGCCCCGTTTCCAACGCATAGGCGCGATAGGCCGCCAGCACGCTGGCATCGCGGCCCATCGTCTCCAGATAGGCCAGCGTTTCCTCGTCGACGGGAAACAGCGCAGCCGTCGCCCCGTATTCAGGGCACATATTGGCGATGGCCGCTCGATCGGGCAGCGAAAGCCAGGAAAGTGCAACGCCATCGAATTCCACGATCTGGTCGACCACACCCTCCGCGCGCAACCGCGCGGCCACGTGCAGGGCGATATCGGTCGCCGTCACGCCAATGGGCCGGGCGCCGGTCAGCACCACTTCGCACACGCGCGGCAGCGGGATCGGCACCGGCGCGCCGAGTGCGGCCTGCTCCGCCTCGATCCCGCCCACGCCCCAGCCAAGCACGCCCAGTGCGTTGACCATTGTGGTGTGGCTGTCCGTACCAATGACAGTCTCCGCCATCCAGCCGCCGGGCATTTCCGGCGCGGGAACGGCACCGTTGGTCAGCATCTCCAGGTTGATCTGGTGGCAGATGCCCTGCCCCGGCGGCACCACGCGGAATTTGGGAAAGGCGTGCTCGGCCCATTTGAAGAAGCGGTAACGCTCACCATTGCGGGCGTATTCGAGCGCCAGATTGCGAGTCGTCGCTTCCGGTGTGCCGCTGTAATCCACGCGTACCGAATGATCGATGACCAGATCGATCGGAATCGCGGCGTCGACCTCGCCCGGGGCATGGCCGTGCGCCACGGCATGATCGCGCAACGCGGCCAGGTCGGCCATCGCCGCGACACCGGCGGTATCCTGCATCAGGATGCGTGCCGGGCGGAACGGCAGTTCCGCCATCGCCTCGCCGCGTTGCAGCCATTCCTCGAACCGCGCGACCAGCGGCGCCGGCTCGGCCTCGTGCGCCAGCACGTTTTCGAGCAGGATGACCAGAGATCGCGGCAAGTGCGCCAGCGCGGCGCTGCGGATGGCGGAAAGCCGCGAAAGCGGCGTCAGGCAGGCATTCATCGATCGGGCTTTCGCGAGGATCAGGCGAACATCACGACGCGGCGATGCGCGAACGCAGCGCGGCAAGGCTACCGCCGGTCTTGACCTTGCCGGGCAGCGGATGGCCGACGATCTCTTCCGCCAGCCTTGCGCATTCGGCCAGTTTTTCCAGATCGACGCCGGTCTCGATACCCATCTCCTCGCACATCAGCACGAAATCCTCGGTGCAGATGTTGCCGGCCGCGCCGGCATGCGCGGCGAACGGGCAACCGCCCAGCCCGGCTACCGCCGCGTCGAAATGCTGCACGCCCATCTGCAGCCCGGCATAGGCATTGGCGAGGCCCAGCCCGCGCGTATCGTGGAGGTGGAGCGAAAGGTCCACGTCTGGGTTGGCGTCCTGCACCATGCCAACCACGCGACGGATGCGTTCGGGCGTGGCCCAGGCCATCGTGTCGCCGAGCCCGATCAGCGAAAGGTCTTCCCCCTGATCGCGCGCGATCGCGCGCATCTCGTTCACCAGCGCGACAATCTTGGCCGGGGCCACGTCGCCTTCGAAATTGCAGCCGAACGCGGCGGTCACGAAGCCGGTGCGCACCGGAATTCCATGCGCCTGATACATCTTCACCAGTTCCGGCTGGGCGGCAAGCTGCTGCTGCGGATCCCGGTTCTGGTTGCGCTTGAGGAAAGCGTCGGACGCGTAGAGCGTCAGCTTGCCCTCCAGATAAAGCCTGCCCGTAGCGATAGCGCGGATCAGCCCCTGCTGGTTCAGCCACAGCCCGGCATAGCGCACTCCCTCGCGCGGGGTCATCCCGGCGACGACCGCTTCCGCATCAGCCATGCCCGGCACCTTGCCGGGATGAACGAACGAAGTGACCTGGATATACTCCAGCCCAGTATCCGAAAGCGCATCGACCAGCCGGATCTTTTCCGTGGTCGGAATCAGGCGCTTCTCGATCTGGAAGCCTTCTCGCGGCCCTTCTTCCTTGATAAACACGCGCGAGGGCAGATCGGTCATGTGCTGGTTCCTTCACCGAACATTTGTTTTCGCCGCAAATAGCCATTGACAGATTGAACCGACGTTCTGCTAAATAGAACAACCAATAAGGCTTAGGCGGGGCATCCCAAAATCATGAATTCCAAGGCAGGCGTCGCGGCGGTCGACCGCGCATTCGATATCCTTCACGCCTTCCGGCACGACAAACCGGTCCTCACCCTTGCGGAAATCTCGCGCATTACCGGCCTCTACAAGAGCACCATCCTCAGGCTGATGGGATCGCTCGAAAAGTACGGCTTCGTCTGGCAGCGCGCGGATGGGAGCTATCAGCTCGGCGCAGGCCTGCTGGCCTTGTCCACCGTGTTCCAGGACGCTTTCGACCTGCGGCAGTTCATCGATCCCGTGCTGGACGATCTGGTGGCGCAGACTGCCGAAGGCGCATCGTTCTTCATCCGCGACGGCGAATACCAGGTCTGCCTGTTCCGCGCCGAAGGGCGCCATACCGTGCGCGACTATTCGATCCGCCAAGGCGACCGGCGCGAACTCAACCGCAGCGCCGCGTCCACCATCCTGCGCGACTATGAAGCAATGCCCTATGCCCCGCTTACGCCGGACAATGCCTGCGTCATCTCGATCGGCAGCGTCGATCCGGAAATGGCGGCGGTCGGCGTCCCCGTGTTCGGCGCCGGGCACAAACTGATGGGCGCAATCACGCTTTCCGGCCCCAGCGCGCGCTTCACCGACGATTACGTCGAAAAGCTGCGCCCGATCGCGATCGACGCCGCCGCGCGGCTCTCGATCAATCTGGGCGAAACGCCCGCCCGCTTCGCGCAGGTTCGCGCGGGCTGATCCGGGATGGGACGGCGGACTTCCCGCCGCTGCCACGCCGACCTTGGCGCAAGCTCTCAAATCGCGCCTCCGGCCTTCAACGTCTCCAGCACCGCCGTGTCCCGGCCCAGCGCGCCGAATATCTCGGCATTGTCGGCCCCCAGCAGGGGCGGTGCGGAGCGTGCGGCCGGCTGGCTGTCGCCCAGGCTGTAACCTGCGCGGCAGACCTTGACCGTTTCGAGCCCCGGCTGGCCCATGGGGATTTCATGGATCAGGCCCCGCGCCGCGATCTGCGGGTGCGCTAGGATTTCGGGAATGGACAGGATGCGACCGGCGGGAATGCCGTTGGCGTTGAGCAGGTCCTCCCATTCCGCGGCCCCCTGCGCGCCAAGCGCGTCGTCCAGAAGCGCGTTGAGCGCCGCGCGATTGGCCTTGCGCGCCTCGCGCTCGGCAAAGCGCGGATCGGTCTTGAGCGCGGAAAGCCCCACCAGATCACACAACCGCTCGAACTGTTCCTGCTTGTTCGCCGCGATGTTGATCTGGCCGTCGGCGCAGCGGAACGCGCCGGAAGGCGCAGCCGTCGTGTTCTGGTTGCCGATCGGCTGCGCCTCGACACCCGCGATCAGGTAGTTCGATACCGCCCAGCCCATGGCCGAAATCGTCGCATCGAGCATGGCGAGGTCGATATAGGCCCCTTCCCCGCTGTGCTGGCGCCGGAACAGCGCGCTCACCACGGCAAAGGCCGCGGCCAGCCCGCCCAGCGTATCGCACAACGGATAGCCGACGCGCAGCGGCGCGGACTGCGCATCGCCGGTAATGCTCATCACCCCCGACAGGCCTTGCACGATCTGGTCGTAGGCCGGGTTGGCGCTGAGCGGCCCTTCCTGCCCGAAGCCCGAAATCGCGCAATAGACAATGCGCGGGTTAATCGCCCGCACTTCCTCGTAACCGAAACCCAGCCGATCCATCACGCGCGGCCGGAAGTTCTCGACCACCACGTCCGCCGTCACCAGCAGATCGCGGAACAGTGCCTTGCCATCCGGATGCTTGAGATCGATCGTCACCGACTTCTTGCCCGCGTTCTGCGCCAGGAACGAGGTGCCGAGCATCATCGCATTGAGCGCCGGGGACGCGCCGAGCTTGCGCGCAAGATCGCCCTCTTTCGGATTCTCGACCTTGATGACCTCCGCACCCAGCATGGCCATCTGATAGGTGGCATAGGGGCCGGACAGCACGTTGGTTAGATCGAGCACCCGCACGCCCGCCAGAAGGTCGGCAGGCGGACGGACGGCAGAAGCGGCAGCCTCCGTCATGCTCAGATCTCGGCGGTCAGAACGTCGTAGCGATAGAGCCAGTCGTAGCGATCGTTGATCGGATCACGGCTCCATTCGCTTTCCATGTACTTCACCGCGCCTTCCTCGGTCGCCAGCGCGGTTTCGTGGAAGCGGGCGGTGTTTTCCTTGGCCCCGCGCACCATGCGGCTCGTGCGGTCGACGCGCGCGGCCTCGTAGCGCAGCAGGGCTTCCTTCGGATCGTCGTACTGGTCAAGGCAACGGCCCAGCACCACGCCGTCCTCGATCGACATCACCGCACCTTGTGCCAGGAACGGCAGCGTGGCGTGGCAGGCGTCGCCCAGCAGGGTCGAACGGCCCTCGCTCCACTTCTGGCGCGGCGTGCGTTCCATGAACGCCCACTTCATTACCGTCGGCGCGGACCGGATCAGCGTCTGCACGTCCTCGTGCCAGCCGGCGAAATCGTTGGCGCATTCCTCAATGCTGCCCTGCGTATACCAGGATTCGACCTGCCAGTCGTTGCGCTCGATCGTGCCGATCATGTTCATCAGCTTGCCGCCGCGCAGCGGATAGTTGACCATGTGGCCCCCTGGCCCGATCCACGTCCAGCCTACCATCTGGCGCATATGTTCGGGCAGACACTCCATGGGGATCACGGCGCGCCAGGCGATCATGCCGGTGAAATTGGCTTCGTCATCGCCGAACAGGCACTTGCGCACGGTGGATTTCACGCCATCGGCACCGATCAGGATATCGCCTTCCACGGTCTTGCCGCCGACCAGGTGCAGCGCCACGCCGTCTTCCCGGTTGGTCACGTTCTCTACCGCCGCGCCCAGATGGATCGCTTGGGGCGCCATCGCGCGCACCGCATCGACCAGCGTTCCCAGAAGGTCCGGCCGATAGACCGTGAGATAGGGATAGCCGTATTTCTCGATCGCCATCTGGCCCAGATCGAACATCGGCCACGCCCGCCCGGTGTTCCACAGGCGGAACTCCTTGCGGCGCGGCGCGCAGGACGCGGCCTTCAGCGTCTCGAACACGCCCAGCGCATCGAGCGCCCGCGCGCCGTTGGGGCTGATCTGAACGCCCGCGCCCACCTCGCCCAGTTCGGGCGCCTGCTCGTACACCTCGACGTCATAGCCGCGCCGCAGCAGGGAAAGGGCGGCCGCCATGCCGCCGATGCCACCACCGGCGATAAGGATCTTGGGCGATTTGGTCATGCCATGCTCCGGAATGAAAGTTGGTTGCGATGCCGCGCGATCACGGCGTTTCGGTCCTCAGCCAGCCAAGCTTGGCGAGGACGGGTTCATCGGTGACCTGGAGAAGCACCGCATCTTCGGCGGCGTGGTGCGTGAACGGGCGCCACGCCGGAATCGCCACGGTATCCCCGAAGCGCCATTCCATCGCCTGCCCGTCCACCACGGTCGTGCCGTTGCCACGCACGACGGCAAAGATGTTGTTCGCGGTCGTGCGCAGGGACGCGGTTTCTACCCCCGCGGGTATCCGCATCATGCGCAGGGCGATCGTATCGAGCTGCGCCGGCCCCAGCGTCACCGATGCCGGCGCGCCCTCGCCCACCCGCGCCTGCTCCGCATCCAGGGCGGCGAGCGTGTCTTCCCAGCGGAACGCGATCGGCGCTTCGGCCAGTTCGGTCACGTCCGCTTCCAGCCCTGCCGGATGCGGTTGGTAGAACATCGGCTCCATCAGATGCACCAGCGGCACATCGAGGAAATCCATCCAGTAGCAATCCTCGCCGCCGCCATTGGCGTGCGAGTGCCAGGCCCAGTTTGGCGTCAGCAGCACGTCGCCCGGCCGCATTTCCACCTGGCTGCCGTCGACCACGGTGTAAGTACCGCGCCCTTCAAGGATCAGCCGCAGCGCGTTGGGCGTATGGCGATGGGCGCGGGCGACCTCGCCCGGCCGGATCATCTGGTAAGCCGCCACGATCGTGCGCACCGTGGAATAGACGTTGCCTTCCACGGGGTTGAACATCGTCAGGTTGCGGCGTTCCGCCTGTGCGGTATCGACCAGCCGCCCGGCGCGGTCGAGGATCGGCTTGACCTCGGCATAGCGCCAGACGTGCGGCAGGAAATTACGCCGCGGCTCGGGCCACAGCGCCGGGAATTTCCGGTGCCAGCCGCCCTCCATGTTCATGCTCGCGAAGGCGTCGTACAGCGCCTCCAGCGAATCCGCTTCCGGAGCCGCCATGGTCAGGCCTGCTTGATGATCGGCGGCACGTAGGGCTGCGCGAAGACTTCGGTCATGCCGAGATCGCCCTGCACCACGTCCACGTTCATTTCGCCGATCCGGTCGATCACGATGCGTATGCGATCACCGTCCACCACGGGACCGACGCCTTCAGGCGTACCGGTCGCGATCACGTCACCGGGATAGAGCGTCATCACCGCCGAGGCGGTTTCGATCATGCCCGGAATATCGAGCACCAGATCGCGTGTATTGGCGGACTGCCGCAGGTCGCCATTGACCCACAGCTTCAGGTCGAGCGACGCCGGATCGGGCACTTCGTCGGCGGTCACCACCCAAGGCCCGATCGGGCAGAAGCTGTCGTATGCCTTGCGGAACACGCGCTCCTCGCGCCCGCGCACCACCATGTCGAGCAGGCAGGTGTAGCCGAACACCGCCTCGCGCCAGTTCTCGCGCGGAAGGCCGCGCACTTCCTTGCCGATGATGATGCCCAGTTCGCTTTCGTGGTGCACTTCACGCCCCGGCACCCGCGGCAGCACCACCGGATCGGACGGCCCCGAAAGCGACGAGCACGGCTTCAGGAAGAAGCCCTGGTTGGTCGCACGGTACTGCGCCTGCATTTCGCGCCCATGCGCGTGATAGTTCACCGGATAGGCGATGACCTTGTTCGGCCACGGCACCGGCGTTTCCAGCCGGACATCGGCCAGCGGCTTGCGCGCAGCGGCGGCGAGCGCCGCCTCGATCTTGGGGCGCAGCGCTTCGAAATCGCGGATCAGCCGCAGCGGACCGACCGCCGGCCATTCCGCAGGATCGATGCCGCAGACATCGGTGACATCGACGATCTCGTCGCCAAGGCACACCCCGATCCTGCCACCATCAAATCTCGCGAGCCGCATAATCTCTTCCTCGTTCTATTTAACAGAACATCGTTCTTTTATTAACACAGCCAGATGTGAAATCAATTGTATTCGCGTGCTGAGACCGCATTTTTTCGGAATCGGAAGCGTCCCGCCGTTCCCGTTCATCCGGCTCGCCGTCCCGCATCGTGCCGCGGAATTTCCCGAGGCGCGGACACACGACGGGCGCGGACGACATCTGCCTTCCGCGCCCGTTGCCGGAACCCCGCACCGGGGCGGCGGCCTCATCGCCCCCCGGCCTGCCCCATCAGAAACGGGCGCGGAAACGGGCGCCCCACGTGCGGGGCGGCGCGATGTCCTGGCCGTTGTAGTTGGCGATGAACGGATACTGCTGCGTGCCGGTGTACACCGCCTTGTCGCCGATGTTCCGCACGAACAGCTGGACCGAGTACTTGTCCTCGGGCGAACGGTATGTGAGGCTGGCGTTCACCAGCGCATAGGCCGGCGCGCGCGCGTTCTCGACGAATTCGGCACTCAACCAGCGCGACGAGGCAAACGTCATGTCAGGCGCGAACTCGATCTTCGCGCCGTTGGCGAGATCGAAGGTGTGGGTATAACCCACCGTGCCCGACCACTTCGGCGTGCGCGGCAACTGGAAGCCGTTGCAGTTGATGTTCCAGAAGCCGATCTGGGCGTTGCCACCGGTGATCGCCGTGACATCGCACGCTGTCGAGGCCGACGGATTGCCCGCCCTGTAGTTCCGGTAGCTGAATTCCTTGTACTTGCTCTCGGTGTACTCGATGCCCACCCGCAGGCTGTCGTTGGCGGTCGGACGCAGCGTCACGTCGGCGCTGACGCCCTTGGCCACGGCCTTGCCCGCGTTGAACAGCGAGGAAACCTGCGCGCCGCCGCGATCGAGCTGCGAGAAGTTTTCCTGGCGGTTCTTGTAGTCCATCCAGAACAGTTCGAGGTTGAGCTGCAGCAGCCGGCCGAAGAAGCGGTTCTTCGCGCCGATCGTATAGGCCGTCACGTCCTCGGGCTTGTAGGGATCGATGTCGGCGTTCGACTGGCCGCCCGACTTGAAGCCGGTGACCACGCTGCCGTAGATCATGCTCTGCGGCCCGGCATCGAATTCAAAGCCAGCCTTGTAATTGACCCGATGCGCCGAATAGGTGCCCCGCACGTTGGTGCCCGCCGCCGTCTTCAGTTCACAGCTGCCGCCGATCGCCGTGCCGCCATTCGGGCAGGCCAGGCTGCCCGCGATGGCATAGCGATAGCCATCGACGCTCTTGGTTTCGTCGGTGTAACGGATGCCGCCGGTCAGGCGGAAACGGTCGGTCAGCGAATAGGTCGCCTCAGCAAAGGCGGCGTAGGCGCGAGTGTTGAGCGTGGCCACGAAAGCCGTGTCGGACGCGCGGCCAAGGCGGACGGCGTTGAAGCTGTCCTGATCCTCGTTGAAGAAATAGCCGCCCAGCACCCATTTGAGCTTCTCGTTCGCATTGCCGAGACGGACTTCAACCGTTTCCGCATCAGACGTGGAAGGCGCGCCGGTGAAGTAGTTGGTGGTGCTGAAATAGAGCGCCGGCATCACCAGCGAATCCAGCTTGACGTGCTGGTAGGCCGGGATGACGGTCAGCGTGGCCGGACCAAGATTCCATTCCAGATGTCCGTTGATGCCCCAGATATCGATGTTCTGGTAGGTCTTGCTGGTATCGAGCGGATAGATGCCCGGAGGCGCGACAACCTTCGAGATCAGGCTGTTCAGCGTGCCATTGATCGATGTCCAGCGATCGGCGGGGATGATCGGCTGGCTGTTGGTCAGGCCCGGCGCGGTCGGCGCGGTCGGCTCATAGACCACCTTGCCGGGACCGCGCCCGCCGAGGTGCTGGTAGTTCAAGCCGAGGCGAAGGGTCAGATCCTCGGTCGGCTCCGCCTTCAGTTGCAAGCGGAACGAATGGTGCTTGTCGTCGTCGGTGCCGTCGCTGATATAACCGTTGCGCGAAACCCCCTGGAACGCCGCGCGGATGGCGACCTTGTCGCCCAGTGGGATGTTCAGCGCGCCTTCGGCCGAGAAGCCGTTGTAGTTCTGGAAGCCGGCCGACATGTATCCTTCAAACACGCCCAGCTTGGGCTGCACAGGAAGGATATTCAGTGCGCCGCCGGTGGCGTTGCGGCCATAGAGCGTGCCCTGCGGCCCCTTGAGCACTTCGACGCGCTCCAGATCGTAGAACACGCCGGCCACGTACTGGCTGCGCGCGGCGAACACGCCGTCATAGTTCTGCGCAACGGCCGAGTTGCTGTAGGCGGTCGTCGAGAAATCGCCGGCGCCGCGGATGTATATCTGCAGCGAACTGCCGCCTTGCGTAATCTGCACGCCGGGCGAAAGCCGCGCGAGATCGGTGGCCTGCGCCACACCGGCACGCGCCAGCGTCTCGGCCGAAAGCACGTCGATCGAAACGGCGGCCTTCTGCGCGCTTTCCTGACGGAACTGCGCGGTAACGACGATTTCGCCGTCGGACGGTGCCGCTGCCTGATCTTCGGCACCCCCCGCTTCGGCCCCTGATTCCGCGGTCGCCGTTTCCGCCATGGCAGCCGTCGGCAGCAGCGCACAGGCTGCAGCGCTCAGCATGAATTTCGTGAAGCAATCGCGTCGACGCATCGATGTCCTCCCCTGATCGTCAGTTATCGGAACAAGTCCGGC
The DNA here is from genome assembly GCF_001014975.1 of Novosphingobium sp. MD-1. Classification (GTDB taxonomy): domain Bacteria; phylum Pseudomonadota; class Alphaproteobacteria; order Sphingomonadales; family Sphingomonadaceae; genus Novosphingobium. The sequence continues at coordinate 43,889 of NZ_BBXA01000033.1, forward strand.
AAGCCCTCCGATGCAGAGGTTCTTCCAGACAGAACGACGTTCTTTTAATCCAGAATTGCGGTGCTTGTCAACGCATAGGGCCGGCACAGGCGGCCACCGTCTCTCGATCCTGTTCATCCGATTGATATTGAACGATTCAGGGATGCCGTTTTTGCGGCTTCACAGTCACTGGACAAAGGTCGATCCATCACATAGAACATCGTTCTGTTTTATTGCTGCGTGGATCAGGCGCGGAGGCCCAGATTCGCACCAACGGCGCCACGCGGCCTCTGGGAGATGATGAATGACGACTTTTCCTGACGTTCCCGCGTTCACCGGTTTCAACACGCCTTCCCGCGTCGAGGCGAATGTGCATGACCTCAACGTGGTCGGCACGATCCCCGCGGAAATGGACGGCGCGTTCTATCGCGTGCAGCCGGAACATCAGTTCCCGCCCAAGCTGGGCGACGACATCGCGTTCAACGGCGACGGCATGATCTCCATGTTCCGGTTCAAGGACGGCCGGGTGGATTTCACCCAGCGCTGGGCCAAGACCGACAAGTGGAAGCTTGAAAACGAAGCCGGGCGCGCGGTGTTCGGCGCCTATCGCAATCCGCTGACCGACGACGAAGCGGTGAAGGGCAAAATCCGCGGCACGGCGAACACCAATGCCTATATTCACGGTGGCCGGCTCTATGCGCTGAAGGAGGATTCCCCGGCCCTGGTGATGGACGCCGTCACGCTCGAAACCGCCGGCTACACCGATTTCGATGGCAAGATGAAGGGCGAGACCTTCACCGCGCATCCCAAGACCGACCCCGCCACCGGCAATCTCTGCGGCTTCGGCTATGCCTCAAAGGGCATCCTCACCCGCGACATGGCCTACTACGAGATCAGCCCCCAAGGCGAGCTGCTCTACGATGTGTGGTTCGAAACACCCTACTACTGCATGATGCACGATTTCGCGATCACGCCGGACTACGCACTGTTCTCGGTCATGGGCATGACCAGCAACTGGGATCGCCTGAAAGCCGGCAAGCCGCATTTCGGCTTCGACACCTCTCTGCCGAGCTACCTTGCCGTGATGCCGCGCAAGCCCGGCACCACCGCCGCCGATATCCGCTGGTTCAAGGGCGGAAACTGCTTCACCGCGCACGTCATGAACGCGTTCCAGGAGGGCACCAGGCTGCACCTCGACCTGCCGGTAGCCGCCAACAACATGATGCCGTTCTTCCCCGACATCGACGACGCGCCGTTCGATCCCGTCGCCGGCAGCACGTTCCTGACGCGCTGGACGGTTGATCTCAGCCAGAACGAGGAAGAGTTCAAGGCCGTCCGCCTGTCCGATATGATCGGCGAATTCCCCAAGATCGACGATCGCTTCACCGGCCAGAAGAACCGCTATGGCTGGATGGTCGTGATCGATCCCAGCCAGCCGGTCGAGCTGAAGGGCGGCAGTGCCGGCGGCTGGGTGATGAACACACTAGGCTTCGTCGACCTCGAGACTGGCCAGGAACAGAAGTGGTGGGCCGGCCCCGTCTCCAGCATCCAGGAACCGTGCTTCGTGCCCCGTTCGCCCGACGCGGCGGAAGGCGACGGGTGGATCGTGATGGTGTGCAATCGCCTCGAAACCCGCAGCAGCGACCTGCTGATCTTCGACGCCACCGAAATCGCCAAAGGCCCGATCGCCACGATCAACATTCCCGTGCGCCTGCGCTTCGGCCTGCACGGCAACTGGGCGGATGCGGCGCAGATCCACACCCTCAGCGAAGCAGCCTGACCACGCTCCGCCGGAAACAGAAAGGCCCGGGAAGTTCGCTTCCCGAGCTTTCTTCTTTTCGATTCTCCAGTCTGCTGCAGTCAGGGCTTTGCGGCCAATCCGTGGCCGATCATGTCCGCCAGAATGTCCGCCGCCTCGCTCCAGTCGATCGACGCGAGATCGAACCCCATGATTCCCGCGAGCCGCTCGCCATGCGCCTGCGGATACATATAGGCGCCCAGCACCACGTTCATCGCCAGGAAAAAGCGCTTTTCGTCCAGTTGCGGCAGCGCGCGGCGTAGCAAGGCGATCAGGCGCGCGCGGACCGGTGCGGCCAACGGGCGCGTGATGCCACGCGCCTCGTCAGACGGATCGAGCAGCGCCATGCAATAGACGCGATGGCTCTTGCGCAAGGCGGCCTCTTCCCGCGCCAGCGCGGCGCCGAAGAATGCGGCGACGATCGCGCGGACGGTGATGTCCCCGCTCGCCTCGATGGCGTCGAAGCCGGCGTTCTGCGCGGCGTGGATGGGGTCGAAGTGCCGCTTGAACACTTCCTCGAACAAATGGCGCTTGCTGCTCCAGTTCCGGCTCAGCGATGCGAGGCTGGTCCCTGCCTGCGCGGCGATCGCCCGGATCGTGCAGCGGTCATAGCCATTGGCGATGAACTGGTCATCGGCCGCTTCGAGAAAACGCTGGCGGCTGGAGCTTTCACGCGGGGCCTCGTCCGTTGCGGCCTCGATGGCGCGGAGCGGCTCTTCAGACATCGAAGCCAACCCGGCCATAGCGCCCGTCCAGATATGTCAGCGGCACGGTATCATCCCCCAGCATCACGCGCTCCACCAGGCCTTTCACGATGGTATGGCTGCCGAAGGCCTCTGCCTGATCGACGGCGCAGATGATAGTGGCGACGGAGGCCGACACAACCGGCACACCCCGCTCCATCCGCCAGGGCATCGTCGCGAAACGCTGGTCGGCCGGCGTCGAGACGAACGTCTGGCAGCCTTCGCGCTGCTCCCATGCCAGAATGTTGACGGCGAACGCCCCCTGCGCCAGCAGCGGCGCGCACAGCGACGCGCCGGTATTGATCGCCAGCAGCATCGACGGCGGCTCCATGCTCAGCGACATGAACGCGGTCATGGCGATGCCATAGGGCGTTCCGGCCGCATCCGCCGTGGTGACCAGCGCCACCCCGCTGGCCAGGCGCCGCATCGCGCCCTTGAACAAGGCGTCGAGCGGCGGTTGCGCCGAGACGTTGGCGTGCGATGTCGTGACAGTCATGGTGCGTTCCCCAAAACAGGAAGCGGCCGCCCGTTGCCCGGCGGCCGCTTCCGATGGCATGACGGAGATGCTCCGATCAGCCCGGCAGGATGCCGGACTTCTGCATGAACTCCTGCACCTGGTTCCATTCGTAGTCGCGCTGCGCGATCATGTGGTCGCCAATGCGCGCGCGCGTCTGGCTGGTCAGGTAGAACATTTCGTACAGTTCGATACGGCTGCCCAGCGCCGAACCGGCGAAATCCCAGGCCATTCGCATGATCCGTGCGCGCTCCTCGGCGGCGATGCCGTTGGAGCCGGGCAGATACTTGCGCAGCAAGTCGCCGATCTCGGGATTATCGAACAGCGCCAGCGAAGGCGTGCACAGCAGGTTGTGCGAACCGATCGCGCGAATGATCTGGTTCACGCGCGTCATCCAGCCTGGCATTACGCAGCGCAGCACCGACAGGTCGCGGTGCGGGAAGAACGCGCCTGCGCCCCAGTCGTGGGCCCGTTCTTCGGCGGCATGGATGATCGAGCGGGTCATCGACAGGTACGAATAGATCTCGCCCAACTGCACCGCCACGTCGGGCGCATGCAGACTGTTGGTGACTTTGGCGATGCTGCTGCACAGGTCATAGGCAAATTCAAGCTTCACCATCGCGCGGATGGCCGTCTGCTGCAGCGTGTTGCCCGGCGAGACGCCCTGGTTCAGCGTGTTATAGACCGTGAGGTCGCCATCGCAGAACAGCCGCTCGTAGGGCACTTCCACATCGTCGAAGATCACGAACGAATCCTGCTCGTCGAAGCGCGATGAGAACGGGGCGTCGGCCACGCTGCGATCGACGCCATAGTGATCGCGGCAGATCTGGATCACGCCCTTGGTGCTGACCGGGATCGAGAAGATCAGCGCATACTGTTCCGCGCCCGAAGGGATCGGGGCCGAGGAATAGACGTAAAGCTCGTCGGCAATCGGGCCGAGCGTCGCCAGCACCTTGCCGCCCCGCACGATCACGCCGTTTTCATTGCGGCCGACTACGCGCAGCGTCAGGTCAGAGTTCATCCCCGCCAGCGGCGGCGCGCCCTTGTCGATATTCGCGTGAACGATGGTGTGCGTCATCGAAAGATCGCCGTCGATGACTTCGCGATGGAAGTTCTTCAGCCGCTCATACCCCTCGGGCTTGCCCTTCGCCCATATGTCCGCGCGCGCGGTGTGACCCGCCAGCACGACGTTCACATAGTCGGGCGTGCGACCGAGCATGCCGTTGGAATAGCGCGCCAGTCGCTCCAGACCACGATGGCGCACCATCAGGTCTTCCTTCGACTTGGGCAGCATCAGGCTGACGTTCATCTTCTCGCCGGGGCGTTCCGGATCGTCGATGAGGCATTCGTCAGCGTATTCGTTCTGCCAATCGAAATAGCCGGCCATGCCGTTCAGCGAGCCCGCCAGCAACGGGTCTTCCGCGACGCTGACCTTGCCTTCGCCGAGCCAAACCACCCGGCCGTCATTCAAGCCTGCCTTGTACTGGTCGCCAGTCCGGACTGCCATAGCCTCTTCTCCCCAATCGAAAACACATGTATTCACGAATCAACTGGCTAGATGCAAATGAAACGTCATTCTGTCAATCAGAACTTTGGCATTGACCAATGCAGGCGGCGAGAGGTAAAAATAGAATGTTATTTTTCATAACAGAATGCGTCCGCGCCCGGCTCCGGCGAAACCGGCCCCGGCCGTAAAACCCACGGGAGATGCGATCCATGCCCATGCAAGCCGTTCCTGCCGTCACGCCCTCCCCCGCGCTGATCGAACGCGCGGCCGACCGCTTCACGCAACTGCTGGGAACCGATGCGGTCCATCGCGAAGGTCGCAATCTCGCCGAATTCCGCGATCCGTTCGAAGGCCCCGCGGCGACGGCACACCAGCCATCTTTCGTCATCCAGCCGGAAACGGTGGAACAGGTGCAGGCGGCCGTGCAGATCGCCGCCGAACTGGGCGTCCACCTTTGGACATCATCGATGGGCCGCAACTTCGGCTACGGCGGATCGGCGCCTGCCGTCAGCGGCGGCATCGTGCTCAACCTGCGCCGGATGAACCGCATCCTCGACATCGATGCGAAGCAGGGCTTCGCGCTGATCGAACCAGGCGTCACCTTTCACCGGCTTTACGAGGAACTGCGCGCGCAGGACGCCCCGCTGATGATGTCGGTTCCCGATCTCGGATGGGGCAGCATCATCGGCAATGCGCTCGAACACGGCTACGGCTACAACGTCCACGGCGATCATGCCTCGGCGCTGTGCGGGTTGGAGGCTGTGCTGGCCGACGGCACGCTGCTGCGCACCGGTCAAGGCGCGATCAGCAACAGCCCGGTGTGGTCATGTCATCGACGCGGCTTTGGTCCTTCGCTCGATGAACTGTTCAAGCAATCGAACTTCGGCGTGGTCACCAAGGCCGGCCTGTGGCTGATGCCGCGCCCGGAAACGATCGTCACCGGCACCGTCCGCTGCGAGGGTGACGGCGATATCGTGCCGATGATCGACATGCTGCGCCGACTGATGCACGAAGGTGTGCTGCAAGGCGTGCCCATGATCGTCGGCACGCCCGCCGATACCGAAAGCGAGGAAGCCGGCAACGGCGCCTTCACCATGCGCAACCTGCGGCAGGTACTGCGCCCGGGCCGCTGGAACGCGCGCATCGGCCTCTATGGCCCCGCCCGCATGGTCGAAGCGCGGCGCGCCCTTCTGGAAGAAGCCTGCGCCACCCTGCCCGGCGCGGTACTGGAACTGCGCACTTATTCCGGCGAGGCCGGCCCGGACGAGGTGGAACCGCGGGACCTGATTTCGGCGGGCATTCCCAATCAAGTCCTGCTCGAACGCCTGCACGGCATTTTCGGCCCGCGCATCGGCCACATGGATTTCTCGCCGGTCCTGCCCTTTACCGGTGAAGCGGCGCTGAAAGCCGAAGCGCTGGTGCGCGAAACGCTGGACCGGTACGGACTGGTCGGCCCGTTCGGCCTGCTGCTGACCGGCCGCAGCATGGTCAGCGCCAGCATGATCCTGTTTGACACCGCGGATGCCGAACAGGTGGAAACCACCCGCAACGCGGTGCGCGAGATGTACGATCGCGCCGCCGAGTGGGGCTGCACCGGCTATCGCGCGCACGTTTCGCTGGTCGACCACGTCGCCGCAAAGTTCGATTTCAACGATCACGCGCTCGGTAAGATCTACGCGCGGCTGAAGCAGGCGTTCGATCCGGCAGGTATCCTTTCGCCGGGCAACCACGGCATCTGGCCCGCCGGCCAGTCATCACGCGATGGCTGACCGGCCATGTCCCCTGTCGGCGGAACTCCGGCCCCTGCGTCGGAGCCTTTTGCCTCCAGTCGGATTGACTCGTCTGCGCACTAAAAATAAAAGAACGATGTTCTGTATGAAAGAACGATCTGCACGACGGATCGTCGGAGACATCACGACCGGCGCGCCACCAGGGCGTCACACGGTGACGAGGAGACAATGATGACGGGTGGGGAGCGGATCGCGATCGCGCAGGTCCGGCGCTATGCGCGCATGAATATCGTGGCCGGTTTCCTGATCTGGGGCATCGCGCTGGCCGGCGTCTCGATGATGATGCCGATCATGTACAACACGATCGCCAAAGACATGGGCTGGAGCGTCGCGCAGACCACCAGCTTCATGGCGATCAAGTCCGCCGTGTCGGCGGTGGGCGGGTTGTTCGCGGGCGGCATGTTCGTGCGTTTCGGCCTCAAGCGCGTATTCATGCCCTCGGTCGTCACGATCGGCATCGCCACCACGCTGCTCTTTTTCGTCCGCAACCTGCCGGTCTACTATGCGCTTGCCGCCGTCTCCGGCTTCGCCTCGATCCTGGCCCTGATTGCCATCCAGGTCACGCTCGCACGCTGGTATTCGGCGAGCCTTGGCCGGATCACCGGGATTGCCATGCTGGGCGGCGCCGTTGCTGGTACCGTCGTTCCGATGGCGACGACCCTGGGCCTGCGCCAGCTTGGGTGGCATGCCACCGCCGGAATGGCGGGCCTTATCGTGCTGGTGGTACTGTCGCTCGCGGTCAACTTCCTCGTCCACGAGACGCCCGAAGCTTACGGCTACACCGCCGACGAACTGGACCCTGGCAAGGCTGCTCCCGGCAAGCCCGGAGTTGCGGGGCAGGCTCCCGATCCGGGGCCGGAGTTTTCCTCGTTCCTGCGCAGCCGCCAGTTCATCCTGCTGATCGTCGCCGCGGCGATGTCGGGCGTGATCAGCAACGGTATCAACGAATACATCCCGCTGTTCATCGAACGCCACACCAGCCTTGGCGCTTATGTCGCGGCGCTGGGATTCACCATCGTCATCGTGATCTCGGGCCTCGGCAAGATCCTGTTCGGCTGGGTGTTCGATCGCCTTTCCACGCGCGGCGTGGCGCTGTGCTGGGCGCTGTGCGGCGTTGCCGCGCTGCTCACCTTCCCGCTGGCCGGCCTCGCCACGTTCCTGATGTTCACGATCGTGCGCGGCGTGTCGCACGGCGGCGTGATCGTGCAGGCCCCCGTCCTCGCACGGCACATGTACGGCGTGCGATCGCTGCCGCAGGTCATCTCGCTGCTCAGCGCCGCGTTCCACCTCGGCGCTTCGGCGGGTATCGCGGCGATTGGCTTCGGCGTCGACCTTACCGGCGGCTTCACCCTGCCGTTCGTCGTGGTGACGTGCATCGCCTTCGCCGCCGCCTTCATCGCCCTCAGCTTCAAACCCCGCTACTGGGCCGGCTATACGGAGCGCTAGGTGCAGGAACCAACGCGGTTGCTGCTGCTTGCCGGGGCAAGCTTCGCGGCCTCCTTTCTCAGCGCCTGCTTTTCGGTCGGCGGCGGCTACATCCTGTTCGGCGCGACGACGTGGATTCTGCCGCTGCCGAGCGCGATCGCGCTGCAATCGGTGCTGTCGTTCGGTTCGCTGTTCTCGCGTACCCATGCCTTCTGGGCCGATATCGATTGGGCGATCGTGCGCACCTTCACCGCCGGTTCGCTGGCCGGCGTGGCCGGCGGCATGTGGCTGTTCAGCCGCGCGCCGGAAAACCTGCTGGCAATATTGCTGGGCGTCCTGCTGCTGGTGCTGGCATGGCTGCCGCCGCTCCGGCTGCGCATCTCGCCCGGCAAGTCGTTCTTCTCGGTCGGCGTCCTGCATGCCGTGGTGGGAACGCTGTTCGGCCTCGGCGCGATCCTGCAGCCCGCGCTGCTGCGCACGAAGCTGACCCGCACCGCGATCGTCGGCACCTTCGCCACCTGCATCATCGTGCTCGAGGTGCTGCGGACGGTGGGCTATTCCGCAGCGGGCTTCGACTACCGGCAATACGTGCCAGAAATCCTCGTTGCGACGGTCACGGGCCTGGCCGGCACCTACCTCGGCAAGCGCGCTACACCGATCATTCCGGACCATGTTTTCCGCACGGCCTTGCGCCTGTTCATCAGCGTGCTCGGCATACGGTTCATGCAGAAGGGAACGATCGGATGGACCGCCTGACAGCCCCCCTTCCTGTCCTTGGCACCGCCATGACCGTTGACAGGCCCCGGCGACTGCCATACGCATTTTTATAGAATATCGATCCGTCAGACAGAATATTCCTCGCGCACTGGAGCCTGCCTCCGCCGCGTGCAAGCAAATCATCAGGAGTGGATATGGCCTCCTTGCTCCCCAAGGGCGTAGGCAGCACCGGGTTCCAGAAAGCCCTCGCCGGATTTCGCGCCGCCATCGGCAACCAGTGGGTGCTCGACAGCGAAGAGGACCGCGCGTCCTATATCGATCCCTATGCCATGGGCGACGGCCTGGATCACGATTGCTCCGCGATCGTGGCGCCGGCCTCGGTCGAGGAAGTGCAGGCGATCGTGCGCGTGGCCAACGAAATCAAGGTCGCGCTCTGGCCCGTCGGGCGGGGCAAGAACCTGGGCTATGGCGCGGCCTCGCCGGCGGAAAAGGGCGATGTCATCCTCGATCTCAGCCGCATGAACCGCGTGCTCGAGGTCAACGACAAGCAGGCCTATTGCCTGCTGGAACCGGGCGTCGGCTATTTCGACCTGTTCCGCCACCTCAAGGAAAACAACCATCCGTTGTGGATGTCCGTTCCCGGCAACTCCTGGGGCAGCGTCATCGGCAACGCGCTCGACCGGGGCATCGGTTACACACCCTATGGCGATCACTGCGAACAGATCTGCGGCATGGAAGTGGTGCTTCCCGATGGCTCGGTCGTCCGCACCGGCATGGGCGCGATGCAGGGTTCCGCCGGGTGGCAAGCCTACAAGTACGGATATGGCCCCGGTTGGGACCAGATGTTCATGCAGTCGAACCTAGGCGTAGTCACCAAGGCCGGCGTCTGGCTCCAGCCGGAACCGGAAATGACCGCCAAGATCGAACTGGCCCTGCCCAATTTCGACGATGCCGCGTGGGCCATCGACATCCTGTGCGACCTGCGCCGGCGTGACGTGATCCAGCACAATATCGTGTTCGGATCGCCGGTGCGCGCGGCCTCCACCATGTCGCAACGGGCGGACTGGTACGACGGCCCCGGGGCGCTGCCGGATTCGGTCAGCGAGACCATGATGAAGAAGCTCGGACTCGGCTGGTGGAACGCCAAGATCAGCCTGTTCGGCCACGAGGGCACGGTGACGGCGCAAGTGGACCTGATCCGCAAGCTGTTCGAGCCGAAGCTGGGCCGTCCGCTGGAATTCGAGCTGTGGAAGAAGGGCGATCCCGAGGAGAAGTCTGCCCAGGGCGTTCCCACCACGATGGGGCTTCAGTGCGTCAACTGGTACGGCGGACGCGGCGGCCACCTCAGCTTCGCGCCGGTGCTGCCGCAAGACGGCACGCTCGCCTTCAATTACGCCAAGAAGATCAAGGCCTATTACGAGGAAATCGGCCAGGACTATTACGCCAGCTTCACCATCGGCCGGCGGCACATCAACAACGTCAGCCTGATTCTCTACAACCGCGATGAACCGGAGATGGTCGCCCGCGCCGACAAGCTCTATCGCCACCTGCTTGCCGAAGCCGCAAGCCAGGGCTTCGCCGAATATCGCGGCCATATCTCCTACATGGATGCTGTGGCGGAAACCTACAGTTTCGGGGGCGGCGCGCTGCGCAGGCTCAACGACAAGGTGAAGGCCGCGCTCGATCCCAACAACATCATCGCGCCCGGCCGCAACGGCATCGGCACCCGCCGCTGAGCAGAGGGAGAACGCCCATGAAACTTTCGCGATCGCTCCTGCCGCTGGCCGGGCTCTCCGCGCTGCTGGCGGCATCGTGCGGCACGGCGGGAGATGTCCCTCCTCCGCCCGCGCCGAAGCCCGCGTCCCCGATCGCCGCCGCGCTGTTCGGGTCGGGATCGAAGGACGAGGGCGAACGCCTGTTCGGACAGGAATGCGCTTTCTGCCATGTCGGCAAAAGCACCGGCGCGATGATGCTGGGCCGTCGGCTGGGCAAGGACAAGGCCGAGCTGATCCACCGCACCGACCTTGACGCCGACTACGTTAAGGCCGTGGTCCGCAACGGGCTGATGAACATGCCGGCCTTCTCGCGGGTCGAAGTGACCGACGCGGAACTCGACAAGATCGCCGCCTATCTCGCGCGGAAGAAATCGTGATGCCGCTTCGTCGCGATATCCTGAAAGGCGGCGTGACGCTGGGGGCGGCCGGCCTTGCGGGCCTGCCCGGCCTGGCGTCTGCACTCGATCTCTCCGGCGATCCGCGCTTCATCGTCGATGGCAGACTGCCGGAAGCCCCTCGCCTGATCGCGCAGGCCCGCGCGGGCGGACACACGCTGGCTGATCCGCAGGGCGAAGTCGTGGCGCTGCTGCTTGCCCCGCATGGCCGCTGGCTGTCCGCCAATGGCATGATCGTGGGGCTGACCGGATATTCCGATTTCGTGCTGGCGCGCGATGTCCTGCGCGGAACATCGCGCCCCGTGCGCCATGCCGTTTCCCTCAACGGCATGGCGCAGATGGAAACCACCCTGGACGGCGGCAACCGCCCCACCCGCACGCTGGACGCTTTGCTGGGTCCGGCGCCGTGGCGCGAAAACACGCGGGCGACCAGCTTTCTCTGGCTGGCCTGACCGGTTTCGCATTTTCAACAAAAAGGCTTGTGGCCGTGGACACCCTGGAATTCGATTTCATCGTGATCGGTGCCGGTTCGGCCGGTTCGGTACTCGCCAACCGGCTTAGTGCCGATCCCGCCGTGCGCGTGCTGCTGCTCGAGGCGGGTGGCGAGGCGAACCATCCCTATGTGCGGATGCCGCTGGGTTTCCTCCAGGCGTTGCGCAGTTCCGACCTTGCCTGGCAATTCGCCTCCGAACCCGAAACCCATGTGGGCGGCAAGAGCTTTCCCTTGCCGCGCGGGCGGATGCTCGGCGGATCGTCGTCGATCAATGGCATGGTCCATTTCCGGGGGCATCCGCGCGATTTCGACGATTGGGCGGCGGCGGGGTGCACCGGCTGGGACTATGCCAGCGTGCTACCCTATTTCAAGCGCTCGGAAGACCACTGGACCGGCGGCAACCGCTGGCGCGGGCGCGGCGGGCCGATCTCGGTCCAGCCGGTCGATACCTCGCGCCTGATGGCGGACGAACTGCGCGCCTCGGCAGCACTCTGCGGCTATCCCTACAACCCGGACTATGACGGCGAGAGCAACGAAGGCTGCGCCGACGTGCAGATCGCGCTACGCAACGGCGAACGCTGCGGATCGGCGGCGGCGTACCTCAAGCCCATCCGTTCGCGCCGCAACCTCAAGGTGATGACGCGCGCGCATGTTCACCGCATCCTGTTCAACGGCAAGCGCGCCACCGGCGTGGAGTTCGAACGCCATGGAGTGCGCCAGCAGGCGACTGTGGAACGCGAGGTACTGCTCTGCGCCGGTGCATACGGCTCGCCACAGATCCTCATGCTGTCGGGCATCGGGCCGGGCGGAGAGCTAGCCAGCCACGGCATCTCTCCGGTCCACGAGCTGCCTGGCGTCGGGCAGAACCTGCAGGAGCACGTCCGCCTTGCCCACCAGTACGACGCGGCTCCGCCCCACAGTTTCGCGCGCGAACTGCGCTTCGACCGCGCGACCGTTTCGTTCCTGCGCTGGTATTTCACCGGCACGGGCCGCTTCGCCAACCAGATCGCCGCCGGCTGTATTCTCGCCCGGTCGGAACCCGATCTCGACCGGCCCGATCTCCAGATCATGTCCAGCCCGGTCAGGGTCGATGCGAACATCTGGTTTCCCGGCTTCGCCAAGCCGAAACAGGATTGCTTCTACAACTCGATCTGCCTGCTGCGCCCCGAAAGCCGCGGTTCGGTTACGCTGCGCGATCGCAACCCGCTATCCGCCCCGCGCATCCAGCTCAACCTGCTGGAACACCCCAACGACTGGGCGACACTGAAGAAGGGCCTCGCGATCTCGCGCAGGATATTCTCGGGCGGTCCGATCGCAGACTACGTGCTGCGGGAAATCCTGCCCGGCGCGCATGTGCAGGACGATACCCAGCTCGATGCGATGAAGGCCGATCTGGCCGGCGTCGTCCACCATCCCGTCGGCAGTTGCACCATGGGCACCGGACCGGACGCGGTGGTCGATCCGCAACTGCGCGTCCACGGCGTCGAGGGTCTGCGCGTGGTCGATGCCTCGATCATGCCGCTGCTGGTCGGGGCGAACACCAATGCCGCCGCAGTAATGATCGGCGAAAAGGCGGCCGACCTCATTCTTGGCAATCACGCGCCGGAGTCCGTGCAATGAACGAGCTTTCCCCTGTCTTCGACCGCGCCGCCGCGCGCATCGGGCAGCTTTCCGGGCACTTCATCAACGGCGCCTGGCAGCGTGGAAACGCCGCCCCGATCGACGTGATCGATCCCGCGACCGAAACGGTGATCGGACAAATCGCGTCCGGCGGCGCGACGGAAGTGGATGCAGCCGTGAACGCCGCGCGCGCTGCCTTCGAACGCCCGGAATGGAGCGCGATGCCCGCTGCCCAGCGCGAAAGGCTGCTGCTCCGCCTCGCCGATATCGTCGAACAGCATCAGGACGAGATCGCCGCGATCGAAACGCTCGACAATGGCATGCCCTATGCCATCGCGCGGCAGATGGCGGTCGGCTCCGCGATCAGTTCGATCCGCTACAACGCCGGCTGGCCGCGCCGCCTGAACGGAGAGACCACGCCCGTCTCGGTCCCCGGCAACTGGCACGGCTACACCACGCACGATCCGCTGGGCGTGGCCGCGCTGATCGTGCCGTGGAACGCCCCGTTCGCGATCACCTGCACCAAGGTTTCAGCCGCGCTGGCGGCGGGCTGCACGGTGGTGCTGAAGCCCGCCGAACTGGCGCCGATGTCGGGCCTGCGCCTTGCCGAACTCGTCGCCGAAGCCGGCTTTCCGGATGGTGCGGTCAATGTCGTCACCGGTCTCGGAACGCAGGCCGGCGCGGCGCTGGTGGCGCATCCGGGGGTGGACAAGATCTCGTTCACCGGCTCGACGGCCACCGGCCAGTCCATCCTGCGCGAAAGCGCGGGTTCGCTGAAGCGCGTCTCGCTCGAACTGGGCGGCAAGTCGGCGTCCATCGTGTTTGCCGACGCCGATCTGGCGAAGGCGATCCCGGGCGTCGCCATGGGCATCTTCGGCAACAGCGGGCAGGTCTGCGCAGCCGGATCGCGCCTGTTCCTGCACGATGCCGTCTATGACCAGTTCCTCGAAGGCCTGGCCGCCTTCGCCGCCAAGCTGGTGGTCGGCCCCGGCACGCGGGATGGCGTCCATCTTGGTCCGCTGATCTCGGCAGGGCAGAAAAGCCGGGTCATGGGCTATGTCGAAGCCGGCAAGGCGGAGGGCGCAAGCCTTTTGTTTGGCGGCGATGCGCCAGCCGGCGCGGGCTACTTCGTCAACCCCACCGTCTTCGTCGATGCCCGCCCGGACATGCGCATCATGCGCGAGGAAATCTTCGGGCCGGTGCTCTCGGTCATGCGCTTTTCGGATACGGACAGCCTCGACGACCTCGCCCGCAAGGCCAACGACAGCATCTACGGCCTTTCGGCATACGTCTGGACGCAGAACCTGGCCGCCGCGCAAGCCATGGCGAAGAAGCTGCGCTCCGGCTCGGTCAAGATCAACGGGTCCGGCATGGAATTCGCGCTGCCCTTCGGCGGCTTCCGCCAATCCGGTCTCGGTCGCGAAAACGGGCGCGACGGCGTGGAGGCCTTCACCGAAACCAAGGCCGTGATGGTAGGCTGGTCCTGAAGTCAGGCGCGCCCAAGGCCGGTTGGGCATTGGAACCGCCGCCTCGTTCCGATGCAAGCGCGCGTTGGGCACGGCGTTGCATGACGCAATGCCTAGCACCACTTTGGCAGATATTGGCGGATCATGCGTCTCCATCTTCTTACGCAGTGCGGGAAGGTCGGCGGGTCATGAGCATGGCGGCGGCGGATTGGGAAAGCCGCGCAATGCGCCGAGCCGCAATCCGAGAACCGGGCAACCGCATTCGATCGCAGCGAATTTCAAGCCGGATCGAACGCAGCGACCGACTCGCGCCAGAAGGGTTGGCATCGGTTCAAACCCTCCCGCCCCAGCCGATCGCGGGGCGCCATCAGGCCGTGGCGAAGGCTTCCACCGGCAGTGCCATCACGGTTTCGCCACCCGCCTCGATCTCGCGCCGCAATGCGCCAGCCTGGGGGATAGAGCGCAGCGCGAAATGCTTCGCGGTGACCAGCTTGGCCTCGTAGAACAGCGTATCGTCCGTTCCCGCCGCCAGCGCCGCAGCCGCCACCTTGGCCATCTTCAGCCACATCAGGCCCAGCGAGACGATGCCCATCAGCGTCATGTAGGCATAGGCGCCCGCGCCCAGCGCGTTGCGGTCGGTCATGCCGTGCTGGAGGAACCACATCGTCGCGGCCTTCAGCTCGCCATTGGCCTTGCCCAGCCGTTCCGCCACCAGCGCTACCGCATCGCCGCTATCGGCGGCGGAAGCGCATTCGTCATCGACCAGCTTGAAGAAGGCCTGCACCGCGCGGCCGCCGTTCATCGGCAGCTTGCGCCCGACAAGATCCATCGCCTGCACGCCGTTCGCGCCTTCATAGATCATGGCGATGCGCGCATCGCGCACGAACTGCTCCATGCCGCTTTCGGCGATATAGCCGTGGCCGCCCCAGATCTGCTGCATGTCGGTGGCGGTCTGGTAGCCCCTGTCGGTGCCGTAGCCCTTGATCACCGGCGTCAGCAGGCTGATCAGGTCGTCGGCCTCCTGCCGTTCTTCCGCCGTCGCCGCCTTGTGCGACAGGTCGACCAGCAGGCCGCCCCAGCCGGAGAAGGCGCGCATCCCTTCGGTGAAGGCCTTGGCATCCATCAGCATCCGGCGCACATCGGGGTGGACGAACAGCGGATCGGCCTTCTGGTCGGGCTCGGCGGGGCCGGTCAGCGCGCGGCCCTGCCGGCGCTCCTGCGCATAGAGCACCGAGTTCTGGTACGCGGCTTCCGCCTGCCCCAGCCCCTGGATGCCCACGCCCAGACGGGCCGCGTTCATCATCACGAACATCGCGGCAAGGCCCTTGTTCTCCTCGCCGACGATCCAGCCCTTCGCGTCCTCGTAGTTCATCACGCAGGTGGCATTGCCGTGGATGCCCATCTTGTGCTCGATCGAGCCGACCGACACGGCATTCTTCGCGCCCAGCGAGCCGTCGTCGTTCACCAGGAACTTGGGCACGATGAACAGGGAAATGCCCTTGCTCGATTCCGGCGCGCCCGGCGTCTTGGCCAGCACCAGGTGGATGATGTTCTCGGTCAGGTCATGGTCACCCGCCGAAATGAAGATCTTGGTGCCGGTGATGGCATAGGAACCATCGGCCTGCGGCTCGGCGCGGGTACGGATCAGGCCCAGATCGGTGCCGCAGTGCGGCTCGGTCAGGTTCATCGTGCCAAGCCATTCGCCGGAGACCATCTTGGGCAGATACTTTGCCTGCTGCTCAGGCGAACCCTTCGAGAGGATCGCGGAAATCGCGCCATTGGCAAGGCCTGGATACATCGCGAAGGCGTGGTTCGCGCTGCACATGTATTCTTCCATGACGAAGCCGATCACGTGCGGCAAACCCTGTCCGCCGAACGCCTCCGGCCCGACGAGCGTGGGCCAGCCGCCCTCTACGTACTGGCGATAGGCTTCCTTGAACCCGGTCGGCGTCGTCACCGAAGCGTCGGGGTGGCGGGTGCAGCCCTCGATATCGCCCACGCGGTTGAGCGGCGCGACCACTTCGGAAACGAAGCGCCCCGCTTCCTCGATCACCGCGTCCGTCATGTCCTGCGTGGCGTTCTCGAACCCGGCCAGATGAGTATAGTCGGCCACGCGGACGACTTCGTTGACGATGAAACGCGTGTCCCGCGTTGGAGCCTTGTAGATCGGCATTGCTTGGTCCTCAGGAGTTGTGCGACCCGCCGGTTTCGGGATTGCGCCCTTCCAGACGCTCCCGCTTCACCAGAAGGTCGACGAAGCTGGTCAGTTCATCAATGGTGTCGGTGATGTCCGCCTGCTGGCGGCGCAAGTTGTCGATCCGTTCGCGGCACTTGGCGATGGTGACGCGGCGCTGTTCGGCACGCCCGTCGCCCAGATCGTAAAGATCGATCATGTCGCGGATTTCGGCGAGGCTGAAACCCACGTTCTTGGCGCGCATGATCCATGCCAGCCGCGCCCGGTCGCGCTTGCTGTAGATGCGCGACAGGCCGAGCCGCGTCGGCGCGATCAGGCCCTCGTCCTCATAGAAGCGCAAGGCGCGAGCGGTAACGCCGAACTCGTTGGAGAGATCGGAAATCGTATACTGATCGCGTGCGCTCGCGTCAGGATGGTCGAGATGGCCGGTGTGGTCACGATTTGCGGCGGCGGACTGAGCGGGCATGCTCATAGAGCTACCTACCCTTTACGTAAGCGTCAATCCACGATCCGCACAAGTTCTCCGTTATTATCGATCCGCCGGTAGAAACAGCTCCGCGCCAGCGTGTGGCAGGCCGGCCCCGCCGCCTCGACTCTCAGTTCCAGCGCATCCTGATCGCAATCCACGCGGATCTCGACGACCTTGAGCGTATGCCCCGAGCTTTCGCCCTTCATCCACAGGCGCCCGCGCGACCGGGAATGGAAATGGGCGAATCCCGTCTCGCGCGTCTTCGCGATCGCTTCAGCGTCCATATGCGCCAGCATCAGCAATTCGCCGGTACGATGATCCACCGCCACCGCCGTCACCAGCCCGGCGGCATCGAACCTGGGCATGAAAACCCGCCCCTGTTCGCGCAATTCGGAGGAATCATCCTGTGAAATGGTAAGGACCTTTCTCTGCAACCCGTATCAAATGAGGATTTGTTGCAGGATAACCACAGATGGGTCGCAAAATCCATCCAAACGCAACAATGGACTTTCGTCGGGGCGACCAATCGCGGATGAAGAATGCGCGGTTTGAGGGAACCGCATTCTGGACCGCCGAAAGGCGGCGCAAAAGCGCCAAAGTTCAGGGAAAAAGAGGGCGGCTTCAGGTGCCGGAGACAGCGGAGGCTGGATCGGTATCTGGCCGGATGATGAGGGACCTAGAGCGGAGCGACAACAGGGGGCTGTCGTTGTAACGCTTGCAATTTCGTCACGAGGACGCCCGGAATCGCAAGATTCCGGGCGTTTCTTTTATGGCCCCGTGTCCGTGCCGTCCAGGGATGTTCCAGACCGACCGGCTGCATCCAGCGCCTCATCCAGCACGCGGGCGAAACACGCGATGCGAATCCGGGCCGCCCCGGCTTTGCGCAGCGCGCGCAGGCAGGCGTCGGTCGTCGCGCCACTCGTCATGACGTCATCCACCAGCAGCACGTTTGCGCCATTCAACCTGCTTGCCCAGCGCGGCGACGCAGCAATCGCGCCTGAGAGCGCCACCGCCCGCGCGCGGCGGTTCAATCCCCCCAACGGGGGCGTCTGCTTGACGCGAACGAGCGCATCGACGGCCAGCGCCTGCCCCGTAACCCGAGCGATCCGCGCTGCCAGCAGCGCGGACTGGTTGAACCCGCGCCGCCACAAACGCCAGCGGTGGAGCGGCACCGGTACGACCAACCACTCCCCGTCCAGCTCTGGCAGCCGCGGCACGATCAATTGCGCCAGCAAGCCGGCAAGGCCAACGCGGCGCCCGTGCTTGAACGCCAGCACCAGATCGCGCGAGGCATCGTTGTAAAGCGTCGCCGCCGTGACCCCTTCATGCTTCGGTGGACTGGCCAGACAGGGCGCGCAGATCAGATGCCCGTCATCGCGATGCTCTTCGCCCAGCGGCCTCTGGCAGAGCGCGCAGGCGGGATCGCCCGGAATGGCGAGCCTGCCCCAGCAGGCCACGCACAACCCGCCCTGCCGGGCCAGCGGATCGCCGCACAGCGGGCAGCGCGGCGGAAAGAGCAGGTCGATCACCGGGGCCGTCACGGCGGCAAGGGAAGCGGACCGGAGCATGAACCGTGTTGTCCGCCCGGAACGGGGGCTTGGCAAGAGCATCCCGAACGGGCAGGCAGCCGCGCATGGCTTCCGCGCTTCCCCCCGCCCCCGCACCGCCCGCGTCACCGCCGACCATCTTCTCAGCCGCTCGCCGCGCCGCGCTCCGCGCGCGGATGCGCCGGCTGCAGCAGCGCCCGGACGCGGCGCGCTACGTAGTGGACGACATGGTGGAGGACGTGCTCGACCGCCTGTCGTTCCTGCGCCACGCCCCGGCCCGGGCGCTGGTGATCGGCGACTGGACCGGCACGCTCGCCACAGCACTGGCCGCGCAGGGATGCGCCGTCACCCGCGCCGATCCGGTGCCCGGCCCTGGCGAAACGCCGATCGACGAGGAAAACCCGATCCCGGCGAGCGAAGGCTTCGACCTCGTCGCCAGCCTCGGCACGCTCGATACCGTCAACGATCTGCCCGGCGCGCTGCTGCACTTGCGCCGCGCGCTGGCGCCCGATGGCCTTGCGATCATGAGCTTCAGCGGCGCGGGCAGCCTCCCCGCCCTGCGCGCGATCATGCTCGCGGCCGACGGCGACCGCCCCGCCCCGCGCATCCACCCGCAAGTGGACGTCCGCGCCGGCGGGCAACTGCTCCAGCGCTGCGGCTTTGCGGCGCCGGTGATCGACAGCCGCTCGCTACCCGTGCGCTTCGGCAGCCTGGAACGGCTGGTGGGCGATGTGCGGGCGCAGGGGCTGAGCAACTGCCTCGCCCGCTCCGGCCCGGCGCTGGGCAAGGCTGCGCTGGCTAGGGCACGGGCCGCTTTCGCCGGACAAGCCGACGCGGAAGGCCGCGTGACCGAGACGTTCGAAATCCTGACGCTCAGCGGCTGGCGGAAGTAACCCTCCGCCAGCGCGCCCTTTATCAGCCCAAGGCGGCCTGCGCCGCCGCCAGGCGGGCGATCGGCACGCGATAGGGGCTGGCGGACACGTAATCGAGGCCGGTCTTTTCGCAGAACGCGATCGAGGCCGGATCGCCGCCGTGTTCACCGCAGATGCCCAGCTTGATGTCGGACCGGGTCTTGCGGCCGCGTTCCGCCGCCAGTTCGACCAGCTGGCCCACGCCCTCGATGTCGAGGCTGACGAACGGATCGCGCGGGTAGATGCCCTGATCGACATAGGGATTGAGGAAGCGCGCGGCGTCGTCGCGGCTGACGCCCAGCGTGGTCTGGGTCAGGTCGTTGGTGCCGAACGAGAAGAACTTGGCTTCCTCGGCGATCTCGCCCGCCATCAGCGCGGCGCGCGGCAGTTCGATCATCGTGCCGACGAGGTAATCGAGCGTGTGGCCCTTTTCGGCGAAGACCTCCGCCGCCACGCGATCGACCAGCGCCTTGAGGATTTCGAGTTCCTTCCTGGTCGCGACCAGCGGGATCATCACTTCGGGCACGACCGCCTCGCCCGATTTCGCCGCCACATCGCAGGCGGCCTCGAAAATGGCGCGGGCCTGCATTTCGTAGATTTCGGGGAAGGTGATGCCAAGGCGGCAGCCACGATGGCCGAGCATCGGGTTGAACTCGTGCAGTTCGCCCGCGCGGCGCTTCAGGTGATCGACGCCCAGGCCGGTGACTTCCGCCAGTTCGGCGAATTCCGCATCGCCGTGGGGCAGGAATTCATGGAGCGGCGGATCGAGCAGGCGGATGGTGACCGGAAGGCCCGCCATCACCTCGAAGATCGAGGTGAAATCGGCGCGCTGTTCGGGCAGCAGCTTGGCCAGCGCGGCGCGGCGGCCGGCTTCGTCCTCGGCCAGGATCATCTGGCGCACGGCCGAAATGCGGCTGGCGTCGAAGAACATGTGCTCGGTGCGGCACAGGCCGATGCCTTCCGCACCGAACTGCCGCGCGACCTGGCAGTCGAGCGGGGTTTCGGCATTGGTGCGCACCTTCATGCGGCGGTGCTTGTCCGCCCAGGCCATCAGCGTGCCGAAATCGCCGACGAGTTCGGGCTCCACGGTGGGCACCTTGCCCGCCATGACATCGCCGTTCGATCCATCGAGCGTGATGACATCGCCTTCACGAATATCGCGGTTGCCGATCTTCGCGGTGCGCGCCGTCATGTCGATCGACAGGGCGGACGCGCCCGAAACGCACGGGCGGCCCATTCCGCGCGCCACCACGGCGGCGTGGCTGGTCATGCCGCCGCGCGCGGTGAGGATGCCCTTGGCGGCGTGCATGCCGTGAATGTCCTCGGGGCTGGTTTCCACGCGCACGAGAATCACCGCATCGCCGCGTTCCGCCAGCGTCTGCGCGGTGTCGGCATCGAACACCACCGCGCCCGAAGCCGCGCCGGGGCTGGCCGGCAACCCGCGCGTCAACACGTCGCGCGGCGCCTTGGGATCGAGCGTGGGGTGCAGCAACTGGTCGAGCGCCATGGGAT
The DNA here is from genome assembly GCF_001014975.1 of Novosphingobium sp. MD-1. Taxonomy (GTDB): domain Bacteria; phylum Pseudomonadota; class Alphaproteobacteria; order Sphingomonadales; family Sphingomonadaceae; genus Novosphingobium. The sequence goes on from NZ_BBXA01000033.1 coordinate 64,744, forward strand.
CGATGCGGCGGATCGCGGTGGCCTCGTCGATCAGCCCTTCGCCCACCATGTCGACCGCCATCTTCAACGCGGCCTTGGCGGTGCGCTTGCCCGAACGGGTCTGGAGCATCCACAGCTTGTTCTTTTCAACGGTGAACTCGATGTCCTGCATGTCCTTGTAGTGCTTTTCGAGCAGTTCAAAGACAGCGGCGAGTTCGCCGTAAGCCTGCGGCATCGACTCTTCCATCGACAGCGGCTTGGCCCCTGCCGCCTCGCGCGCGCGCTGGGTCAGGTACTGCGGCGTGCGGATGCCGGCCACCACGTCCTCGCCCTGCGCGTTGACCAGCCATTCGCCGTAATAGGCCTTCTCGCCGGTCGCCGGATCGCGGGTGAAGGCCACGCCCGTGGCCGAGGTATCGCCCATGTTGCCGAAGACCATCGCCTGCACGTTGACGGCGGTGCCCCACGACTGCGGAATATCGTTCAGGCGGCGATAGACCTTGGCACGGTCCGATTCCCACGAATCGAACACCGCGCCCACCGCGCCCCACAGCTGTTCGTGCACGTCCTGCGGGAACGGACGGCCGAGTTCTTCCTCGACGATCGCCTTGTATTCCTTGACGAGAGCCTGCCAATGTTCGGCACCCATCTCGACATCGGCGTAGAAGCCGTTGTCTTCCTTGGCGATTTCCAGCGCATCCTCGAACCGGTGATGATCGAGGCCCAGCACCACGTCCGAATACATCTGGATGAACCGGCGGTAGCTGTCCCACGCGAAACGGGCGTCGCCCGATCCCGCAGCCAGCCCTTCGACGGTGGCATCGTTAAGGCCCAGGTTGAGCACGGTGTCCATCATGCCCGGCATCGAAACGCGCGCGCCCGAACGGACCGAGACGAGCAGCGGATTGGCGGGATCGCCGAACACGCGGCCCGTCGCCGCCTCAATGTGCGCGACGCCGGCGGCCACGCCGGCCTTGATATCCTCGTCAAAGGTCTTGCCGGCTTCGTTGTAGAACGCGCAGACTTCGGTGCTGATGGTGAAGCCGGGCGGCACCGGCAGGCCGATGCCCGCCATCTCCGCTAGATTGGCGCCCTTGCCGCCGGTGATCGTCTTGTCGCGCGAACGGGGATCGTCGCTGCGGGCACCACCGCCGAAGTGGAATACGTATGCGCTCATCGTAAAAAGCCGTTCCCTGACGAAGTTGACGAAGCTGGATTTATCGTTGTCGTTGCTCGCGGGGGGACGAACCGGCGCCCCCGCCCCTTATCCTTCGATGCGCCCGAAATCGGCGACCTTGTGCACCGCAGCACGGAAACGGTCAAGCAAACCCAAGCGATTCGCGCGCTTGTTCGCATCCGCATCGTTGACGGTAACGGTCTCGAAGAAGGAATCGATTGGCGCGCGCAGCGTGGCAAGAGCCGCCATCGCGCCGGTGAAATCCTCCGCTGCGACAGCGGCTTCGGCGCGGGGGCTAGCAACGGCCAGCGCCTCGATCAGCGCCTGTTCGGCGGGTTCGGGCGTGTAGGCCAGCACGGTGGGCGAATGCGCCATCTGGTCGGCAATGCCCTCGAACGCGGGATCGTCCACCATCACCAGCGGGTCTTCCTCGCCATCGGGCGGGATGATGTCCGCCGCGGAGAAGCCTTCCTTCTTGAGGATGTTCGCCGCGCGCTTGTACCCGGCCAGCAGGTTCGCGCCGTCCTCGGTGCCGATGAACGCCTGCAGCGCATGGACGCGGGCGAGCAGGCGGACGAGATCGTCCTCGCCGCCGAGCGCGAACACCGCATCGATCAGATCGTGGCGAACGCCGGCTTCGCGTTGCTGGACCTTGAGGCGGTCAATAAGGAAGTCTTTGGCAAAATAGAAAGCACCTTGGTAAGAAATTGCAAAATTCTGTATTTCTTGGGCTTTTGCGCGTGCTTGCGCTAAAGCCTGCTCTTTCTCGCTAGATATTTCAGAAATCTTCTTGTTCGCGAAGAAGGCCTTTACCTCATCATTTTCCAATGTGGCTTCACGCACAGAATTGTAGAGCTCTTCAATCTCAAATTGGTAATGCTCATCAAGCCATGCTTCGACCTCTTGCACATGATCGCCCCCCTTCTTTATAAGATACATTCCGATAAAATCGGAAGCTTCGTTTATCCGCCGTAGACCATGCTTGAGCCATATTGAGAGTAGTGAGTAGCCGTTTCGACGAAGAGCAAATGGGTCCTTTGAACCCGTCGGGCGCTGTTGTATGGCTTCAAATGCAAATAGGGTATCCAGCTTATCCGCCAGCGCCACGGCCACCGTGACCGGCGCGGTGGGCACGTCATCGCCCTGCCCGACCGGCTTGTAGTGATCGCGGATCGCATCGGCCACGGCATCGGGCAGACCTTCGGCGCGGGCGTAGTATCCGCCCATAAGGCCCTGGAGTTCGGGGAATTCCCCAACCATCTCGGTGACGAGATCGGCCTTGCACAGCCGCGCGGCGAGCTCGGCCTGGTCGGCCAGACTCCCCTCCCGCTCGCGGGAGGGGTTGGGGGTGGGCCGGGATTGGGCGGGCGTCTCGTCAGGCCCACCCCCGGCCTCTCCCGCATGCGGGAGGGGGGATTCCTGGACAATGCCCTCTTCCACCAGCCAGCGCGCCAGCTTGGCCACGCGCTCCACCTTGTCGGCGACAGTGCCGAGCTTTTCGTGGAAGGTGATCCGCTGGAGTTTCTCGGCATGGACCGAAAGCGGCACCTTGCGGTCCTGCTGCCAGAAGAAGCGCGCGTCCGAAAGGCGCGCGGCCAGCACCTTGCGGTTGCCGGCCACGATCTCCGCCCCGCCATCGCTCGGCACGATGTTGGCGGTGCAGACGAAGGCGTTGGCGAGCTTGCCATCGGCATCGCGGCAGATGAAATATTTCTGGTTAGTCCGCGCGGTTAGCTGGATAACTTCAGGCGGAACCTCAAGATATTCCGCGTCGAAGCGGCCCAGCAGCGGCACCGGCCATTCGGTGAGGCCGGCGTTTTCGACAACCAGCCCTTCATCCTCCACCAGCGTCAGCCCGGCGGCGCTGGCCACGGCGCGGGCCTGGTCGCGCACGATCGCCTCGCGCTCCGCGTGATCCACCAGCACGTGCGCGTCGCGCAGCTTGGCCGCGTAATCGCCCACGCCATCAATGGTGATTTCGCCGGGCGCGTGGAAGCGGTGACCGCGCGTGATCCGGCCGGCGCGGATCCCGCCGACCTCGCAATCAACCACTTCGCCATCGAGCAGCGCCACGATCGCGGAGAGCGGGCGCACCCAGCGCAGGCTTTCGGTGGACAGCGAGGCCGCGCCCCAGCGCTGGCTCTTGGGCCATGGGAACGCGCGGACGATGGCGGGGATCGCCTCGGCCAGCACATCGGCGGTGGCGCGGCCGGGCTTCTCGCTGACCGCGAACCACACGCCATCGCGCTCGGTCAACTGGTCCTTGGTCAGTCCGGTCTTGCGCAGGAAGCCTTCGAGCGCCTGTTCGGGCGCGGAGGTGCGCGGCCCCTTCACTTCCTCGCTCACCGCCTCGGTCGCGGCGGGCAGGCCACGCGCGATCAGCGCAAGACGGCGCGGCGTGGTCCAGATGGTAAGGTCGCCCACCGAGAGGCCGGCAGCGGCAAGATGATCGCGGAACAGCTTTTCCAGCGAGGCGCGCGCGCCGGCCTGCATCCGCGCGGGGATTTCCTCGCAGCGCAATTCGAGCAAAAAGTCCGGCATCACGCCCTCCCCCGTTCGTGTCGAGCGCAGGCGAGGCACTGTGCGCAACGGTTCTCGACTTCGCTCGAACCGAACGGATGCGGAAGCGCAACGGAGAGGCGGTTCATTCTGTTCATGCCGTCCACCCCGGATAGGCCTGCGCCCATTCGTCCTTGAATTTGTCCATGTAGGCCTCGCACGATCCCCGCGCGAGGTCGCGCACGCGGCCCATGTAGCTGGCGCGTTCCTGCACCGAGATCACGCCGCGCGCCTGCAACAGGTTGAACAGGTGGCTGGCCTCGATCGCCTGTTCGTAGGCCGCGATGGGCACGCCGGCATCGAGCGAGCGGCGGCATTCCTCCTCGGCGCGGCGGAAGCCTTCGAACAGGCTGTCGGTATCGGCCACCTCGAAGTTCCACTTCGACATCTCGCGCTCGTTCTCAAGGAACACGTCGCCATAAGAGACGCCGTGATTGTTGAACGCGAGATCGTAAACGTTGTCGACGCCCTGGATATACATCGCCAGGCGCTCCAGCCCGTAGGTCAACTCGCCCGCCACCGGCTTGCAATCGAACCCGCCCATCTGCTGGAAATAGGTGAACTGGGTGACTTCCATGCCATCGCACCAGACTTCCCAGCCCAGCCCCCAGGCCCCGAGCGTGGGCGATTCCCAGTCGTCCTCCACGAAACGGATATCGTGCAGCAGCGGATCGACGCCGATCGTTCGCAGGCTTTCGAGATAAAGCTCCTGCAGGTTTTCCGGGCTGGGCTTCAGGATCACCTGATACTGGTAGTAATGCTGAAGCCGGTTCGGGTTCTCGCCATAGCGCCCGTCGGTGGGCCGGCGACAGGGCTGCACGAACGCGGCGTTCCACGGCTGCGGACCCAGCGCGCGCAGCGTGGTGGCGGGATGGAACGTGCCCGCGCCCATGCGCATATCGTAAGGCTGGAGGATCAGGCAGCCCTGCTCGCTCCAGAACGCGTGAAGGCGCAGGATGATATCCTGCAGGCTGAGCGGCCCCGTGGGGGATGCTTGGGTATGATCGGCCATGGCCCGGGCCTTTGGCCGATGGAGGCCCGCAAATCAACTTTGCCGTGCGGCGGGCGGTGCGATTTTGCCGGGCGATTGCATCGCGGCAATAGTTCGTTCATCGCGCCGGGGTAGGCAGGAGCGATGTCGATGACCGCATTTTTCCGAACCGCGCCGCTCCGCCGGCTGACCAAACCGCTTGCCGCGCTGGCGCTGGCGGGCCTGTTCGCCGGGCCGGCGCTGGCGCGCGAACAGGCGGCGCCCGCCCCGGCAACGCCGGTTGCAGCCCCCGCTCCGGCGCCGCAGGTGGTCCATCCGGCGCTGTGGAAAGTGGCGGACGGCGATACCACGATCTACCTGTTCGGCACCGTCCACGTGCTCAAGCCAGGCTACGACTGGCTTAACGGGCCGCTGAAGCAGGCGCTCGACGGGTCGGACGACCTGGTGACCGAAGTGCTTGATCCGGTGGGCGGCGAGGCGCAGGCGGCGCTGCTTTCACGCGCGACACTGCCCGAAGGCCAGACGCTGCGCGCGCTGATGGACGCGCCGCAGCGCACTGCCTTTGAAACGCTGCTGGGCCGCGTGGGATTGCAGGCGCAAGCCTTCGACCGGTTCAAGCCGTGGTACGCCGCCGTCGTGCTCTCCTCGCTGCCGATGATGAGCCAGGGCCTCAGCCCAAAGGACGGCGCCGAAGCCACGCTCAACGCGTATCCGGGCGGCAAGGCGCGGACGCGCACCGGGCTGGAGACGATCGACTACCAACTCGGCCTTTTCGATACGCTGCCGGCCGATGCGCAGCTTGCCTACCTTGGCAACGTGGTGCGCGATTACGACAAGATCGGGCCGGAGATCGACAGCCTGATCGCCGCCTGGGGCAAGGGCGATGCCGAGGCGCTGGCCACGATCATGAACGCCGACATGGACGATCCGCGCCTGACCGAGACGCTGCTGGTCGGCCGCAACCGGCACTGGGCGCAATGGATCAAGGCGCGGCTGGACAAGCCCGGCACGGTGTTCGTCGCGGTGGGCGCCGGGCATCTCGCCGGCAAGGGCAGCGTGCAGGAACAACTCGCCGCGCTCGGCCTCGCCACGCAGCGGGTGCAATGAACCGGATGAAGACCGGGACCTGGAGGAAGGCCTGTGCGGGCATCGCGCTGGCGGCGGGTCTGCTGCTGGGCGCGTGCCGGAGCGAGCCGCAGCCCGCTGCCCCGGCGGCGGAATCGCGCGTGGCGCTATGGGAAGTGACCGGCCCCGGCGGCGCGCGGGGCTGGCTGTTCGGCACCGTTCACGCCCTGCCCGAAGGCACGCGCTGGTCACGCCCCGCGATCGCGCAGGCGCTGGGCGCGGCGGACCGGCTGGTGTTCGAGATCGGCGAACCGCTGGACGCGAAGATCGCGGGCGAAGCGCTGGGCCGGCTGGCCTTCACCCGGGGGTTGCCGCCGCCGTCCGAACGGATCGACCCCGCCTATCGCGGCAAGCTGGCGGCCGTGTACAAGGACCTTGCGCTGACCGACGCGCAATTCCGCGACGAGGAATCGTGGGCTGTGGCGCTCCAGATTTCTGCCATCGCCGGGCAGAAGCACGGGATGAGCCCGGACAACGGCGTGGAGCCCGAACTACGGCGCATGGCGAAGGGCAAACTCGTCACCGGCCTTGAAACCATCGACAGCCAGTTCGGCATCTTCGACCGGCTGGGCGACCGGGAACAGAAAGTGCTGCTGGAACAGGTGGCCGAGGAAGCATCGAGCGGCAAGGATGACGAGCAGGACATCCTGAAGCTGTGGCTGCGCGGTGATGACCTGGGCATCGCGAAGGAAAGTGAGACCGGCTTTCTGGCCGATCCCGGTCTGCACGAAGCGCTGTTGGCCGCGCGCAACCGCAACTGGACAGGACAGATCGACGCCATGCTGAAAGCCGGCGCGCATCCCTTCGTGGCGGTGGGCGCCGCGCACGTTTCGGGCACGGACGGCCTGCCCCGGATGCTGGCCGAACGCGGCTGGACGGTGCGGCGCGTGCAATAGCGCACGGGGCCAGGCCAGAAAGTCTGGCCAGAAAGGCCGGCAACGCTTGCTTTTTCCGTCCGATCCGCTAAGGGCCGCCGCTTCCCCGGCATGGTCATCCCTGGAGGCGTGCGGGCGGAAACGTGTTCAACACAGCATTTTCGGAAGGTACAGACAATGAGCGAGACGCTTACGCTGTCGGCCGAGACGCGCGATCGGGCTGGCAAGGGAGCCTCCCGTGCACTGCGTCGCGAAGGCCGCACCCCCGCCGTGATCTACGGCGGCAACGAGGATCCGGCCGCGATCCACGTCGGGGAAAAGGAACTGGTCAAGGCGCTTGGCACCGGCCACTTCTTCAACTCGATCGTCGAGCTCACCGTCGGCGGCAAGACCGTCCGCACGCTGCCCAAGGACGTTGCGTTCCACCCGGTTTCGGACCGTCCGCTGCATGCCGACTTCCTGCGCCTTTCGGCCGACCACGCCGTTCACGTGAACGTGCCGGTGGTCTTCGCCAACGAAGAGAAGTCGCCCGGCCTGAAGAAGGGCGGCGTTCTCAACGTGGTCCGTCACGAACTCGAACTGGTCTGCGCGCCGGATTCGATCCCCGATGACATCGTGGTCGACGTGACCGGCTTCGAAGTGGGCGATTCGATCCACATCAGCTCGGTGACGCTGCCGGCTGGCGTGAAGACGGCGATCACCGATCGCGATTTCACCATCGCCACGATCGTTGCCCCCTCCTCGCTCAAGAGCGAAGAAGGCGATACGACCAAGACCGAAGCCTGATCTTCAGGCAAGCGTTTCCGCCGTCCCTCTATCAAGAGGCCGACGGCGGAGCCGGAAAGAAGCCCCCTTCCGCCCCGCGCGGGAGGGGTTCTTTTTTGCCTGGCGGTTGTTTTCACATGCCGTCTGGCCTGATGCGCCCGACACTGTAAACGGGCGCAAAGCGAAGGAGCATCACCGCCATGCAAGTCTGGGTCGGGCTGGGCAATCCGGGGCCGCAATATGCGCTGCACCGCCACAATGTCGGCTTCATGGCGCTCGACACCATCGCCGAAGTGCACTCCTTTGGTCCGGTGCAGAAGAAGTTCCAGGGCTGGGTGCAGGAAGGCCGGATCGGCGGGGCGAAAGTGCTGCTGCTGAAGCCGGCGACCTTCATGAACGAAAGCGGCCGCGCGGTGGGCGAAGCGCTGCGCTTCTACAAGCTTGGCACCGACGCGCTGACCGTGTTCCACGACGAGCTCGATCTCGCCCCGTTCAAGGTGAAGCTGAAGACCGGTGGCGGCACCGCCGGGCACAATGGCCTGCGCTCCATCGATAAGCATCTCGGCCCGGATTTCCGCCGGGTGCGGCTGGGGATCGGCCACCCCGGCCACAAGGATCGCGTGACCGGGTACGTTCTCGGCAACTTCGCCAAGGCGGAGCAGGACGATCTCGTCGACATGCTCGGTGCGATCGCTTCGGAAGCGGAGTGGCTGGCCAAGGGGGACGACGTGCGCTTCATGAGCGATGTGGCGTTGAGGCAAGCCGGGTAATCATTCCTAACGCGATTTAACCATCTGAACTGTCGGGCAAATTTACAGATCGGGCCTTTCAAAACCTTCGTTAACCAGCGTACCCCGCAGGATTTCCCGTTTGGCACGGCAATTGCGAAGAATGGCGTGAACCATTCGTACCGCTTTCAAAGGGGGCCAAACCATGAAGCGTTCTACTGTCATCCTCGCCGCGCTGGCGACGTCCGCGATGTTCGCCACGCCGGCGCACGCGACCTTCGGCCACACCCACTATTGCAACTGTGGCCACAGCGGCGGCTCCAAGTCGTGCGGCGGTTCGTCGTCGTCCTCGTCGACGTCGTCGACCAGCGGCGGCAGCACCTCCTCGGGTGGTAGCACCTCCACCTCTTCTGGCGGCGGCACCTCAACCTCGTCGACCTCCACCGGCGGCAGCACGTCCTCGGGCGGTGGCAGCACCTCGTCCGGCGGTACGGCGGTTCCCGAACCCGGGATGCTGGGCATGATGGCGATGGGCCTGATCGGCCTGGGCTTCGCGCGCCGTCAGCGCCGCAAGGCCTGATCGCGCCGAATTAGGGCACGCCCCACGGGTTCGGCCGCGCCGGACCCGGCCCCGGGGCAAACGTCAGCGGACGAAGCCGTCTTGCGGGACGGCGCATCGCGATCCGCTCAGCCCGCCACTTGCGCGCGGGCGAGATCGTTCCGGAACAGGCGATTGGCGGGGTCCGCCCGCAACGCCTGTTCGAGATAGGCCACCGCCTTGTCGCGGTCCGTCCCGGCCCTGAACCGCACCAGCCCCGCCATGTGGATCATGTCGGCGTTGGAGGGCTGCAGCGCCAGCGCCTTGTCCGCAAACCCGATCGCTTCGGCGTTTCGCCCGGCCTGCGAGGCCGCGAACGCCAGCCGCTTAAGCACGTCCGCATCAGATTGGTAGCCGGAGACTTGCTGGAACGCCGCGATCGCCGCGTTCCAGTCTCCTCGCGCCATCGCCGCTTGCCCGGCAGCGGCCAGTTGCTGCGTCCGCCGCAAATCCCCGGACTGCAGGCGCGCCTTCAGCGTATCCGCCGCCGGATCGCCAGCCCCGCGCGCCGCCTTTTCCGCAAGCTCCAGTTCGCGCGGCCCGGCCATGGCGCTGTCCGCCAGCGGTTTGACCGTGGCATAGGCCGTCGCCGCATCACCGGTCGCCAGTTGCGCTTCGGCCAGCATCAGCCGGGCGAACGGGTTTTGCGGGGAAAGCAGCAAGGCCTTGGCGTAGATCGCCCGCGCCTGCTCGGCCCGCCCGAGGCGGAGCAAGGCTTCGGCATAGGCCAGCCCTTCCGGCGAGCGCGGCTCCAGGCTGCTTTCGCGCGGGGCGAGCGTGCTGCGCACTTTTTCCCAATCGCCCCTTTCGGCAGCGATCTGAATGCGCATCCGCAGCACGTCGCCGCTATCGGGCGCGACATCGGTGGCACGGGCCACCAGCGCCTCGGCCTCGTCCAGCTTGCCCTGCTGGTCGGCCGCATCGGCCTGCGCAAGCAAAGGCTCAGGCCGCGTGGGATAAAGCGACTGCGCCCGCTTGTACGCGGCCAGAGCGCCGTCCCAACGGTTCGCCTGCGCATCGATATCGCCCGCCAGCATCAGCGCGTCGAGCGCATCGGGGCTGCGACGGCGCAGATCGGCCAGTTGCGCCTCGGCCCCGGCAATGTCCTGCGAATCCAGGAGGAACCGGGCGTAGTCGCGCACCAGCCGCGCGTCCCCGCCGGCGGCAAGCCCCTTGCGATAGGCTTCGAGCGCGCCGGCCTCGTCCTTGTTCGCGAGCAGGGCCGAGGCGCGGATGCGCCATGCCTCGGGATGGCTATCGTTGCCCAGCAGCGAGAGCGCTTCGTTGGCCTGCCCGCGCAGCAAGGCAGCGTCCGCCTTCATCCGCGCGATCTCAAGCCCCTTGCCACCCGCCGCTACAAGGCGCGCGAGCGTGGCCTGCGCGCCCTCGCCATCGCCCAGGCGCAATTGCACCCGCACCAGCAGATCGAGAATCCGGGCATCCTCGGGCGCGGCCGAAACCGCTTCGCCCAGTTCCTTGCGGGCCGTGCGATAGTCCTCCGCCTTGAAGGCGGCTTGCGCGCGGTCCAGATGCTGTTGCGGCGTTTCCGAACCGCAGGCGGCAAGGACAAGCAGGGCGGGCAGTATCAGCGCTTTCTTCATGCCCGCGTGATGACACGAACGCCTGAAATTTTGGTGAAACTGGCCAAACCGTCCCGCCCCCGCTATGGGCCGCGCGAAAGGCTTGGGCGCAAGAGCCGCGCGGGCCGCATCCAGATCACTTGTGGAGCATCAAATGGGTTTTCGTTGCGGGATCGTCGGTCTGCCAAACGTCGGCAAGTCGACGCTGTTCAACGCGCTGACCGAGACGCAGGCGGCGCAGGCGGCGAACTATCCGTTCTGCACCATCGAGCCGAACGTGGGCAACGTGGGCGTGCCCGATCCCCGGCTGGATGAACTGGCCAAGATCGCCGGAAGCCAGAAGATCATTCCCACGCAACTGGGCTTCGTGGACATCGCCGGGCTGGTGCGCGGCGCGTCCAAGGGCGAAGGGCTGGGCAACCAGTTCCTGGGCAACATCCGCGAGGTGGACGCCATCGTCCACGTGCTGCGCTGCTTCGAGAACGACGACATCCAGCATGTCGACAACAAGGTCGATCCGATTTCGGATGCGGACACGGTCGAGACCGAACTGATGCTTTCGGACCTCGAAAGTCTGGAAAAGCGCGTACCCGCCGCGCAGAAGAAGGCCGCGCAGGGCGACAAGGAAGCGAAGCTCATCGCCTCGGTGCTGGGCCAGGCGCTCGACCTGCTGCGCGAAGGCAAGCCCGCGCGCCTGACCAGGCCGAAGGACGAGGAAGAAGCCCGCGTGTTCCGGCAGGCGCAGCTGCTCACCGCCAAGCCGGTGCTCTACGTATGCAACGTGGAGGAAGGCGCGGCGGCCGAAGGCAATGCCTTTTCCGCTCGCGTGTTCGAGAAGGCGAAGGCCGAAGGCGCCAACGCCGTGATCGTCTCGGCCGCGATCGAGGCCGAACTGGTCGGCATGGAACAGGACGAACGGCTGGTGTTCCTGGAAGAAATGGGCCTGCACGAAACCGGCCTCGCCCGCGTGATCCGCGCCGGCTATGATCTGCTGCACCTCATCACCTTCTTCACCGTCGGCCCCAAGGAAGCGCGCGCCTGGACCGTGCATCAGGGCGCCAAGGCCCCGGACGCGGCGGGCGAAATCCACTCCGACATGCAGCGCGGCTTCATTCGCGCCGAAACCATCGCCTATGCCGACTATGTCGCGCTGGGCGGCGAGAACGGCGCCAAGGAAGCCGGCAAGCTGCGCCAGGAAGGCAAGGAATACGTGGTGCACGATGGCGACGTGATGCACTTCAAGTTCAACGTGTGAGGCCGCACGCCGGTTAACCGATCGATTGACAGCGCGGCGGGCTCGGGCAAAATCCCGCCTATGCAATATTTCGAAGACCTTGAGCCCGGCACCGTCGACCGTTTCGGCCACTACCAGGTCACCCGCGAGGAAGTGATCGGCTTCGCCTCGCGCTATGATCCGCAGCCGTTCCACCTTGATGACGAGGCGGCGGCGCAGACCCATTTCGGCCGCCTCTCGGCCAGCGGCTGGCACACTTGCGCCATGGTGATGGCGATGGTGGTGGAGAACCTGAAGGCGCGCCAGCAGGCTGGGCTGGGGTCTCCCGGCGTGGACGAGCTACGCTGGCACAAGCCGGTCTATCCCGGCGACACGCTGCGCTGCGAAACCCAGTTGCTCGAGAAAAAGCGCAGCCGCTCGCGCCCGGAAATGGGCAGCTTCCGATCCACCCTGCGCGTGTTCAACCAGAACGACGATCTGGTGATGAGCTTCACCTCGATCGGGTTGATCCGCGTGCGCGATCCGGAAACCGCATCGACCGACTAAGCGCGCGCGGGAGCGGGCGGTGTTGTTACATCGGCTTGCACTGGACGTTGCCGCGCGCCTTGTAGACTACCCGGTCGAACGGATCGGTCACCACCACCTGCCCGCTGAACAGATCGACAAGGCCGTTCTTCACCGCCTTGCCATCGTCGATGCGGGTCAGCGTGAGGGCATATTCCTTCCCCGAATAGCGCGACCAGGCGCCCTGCGGCAGTTGCGTGCTGCCCTTGTCCGACGCGAAGACTACCAGCTTGCCGTCGAGCTTCATCACGCCGCGTTCATCCTGCGCCAGCAGGATCGCGCCCATGCCGCCGCCATCGGCCACGAAGTTGCAGCCGGTGCCGGTCAGCTTCCCGTCGCGGATGTCGAAGAACATGATCGGTTGCGGATCGATCGGCTTCACCGGCGGCTGGCCATTGCGCTGCGCCGCTTCCACCTGGGCAATGGCCCGCGCATCCTCGGCCGCCTTTTCCGCCGGCGTCTGGCTGGAGCAGGCAGCCAGCAGAACGAGCACTGCCGCTCCGGCAACGATCCCGCGCATCACTTTCTCCCGAACAGTTTCTCGATATCGCCATGGGCAAGCTTCACCCACGTCGGCCGCCCATGATTGCACTGGCCAGAGCGCGGCGTCACTTCCATTTCGCGCAACAATGCGTTCATTTCGGCGACGGACAGGACGCGCCCGGCGCGGACCGAGCCATGGCAGGCCATGGTCGCCAGCACGAGGTCGAGCCGTTCGCCCAGCAGCAGCGCGTCGCCGTTCTGGGCAAGATCGTCGGCCACGTCGCGCACCAGCGCTTCGGGATTGCCCTTGGCAAGCGCCGCCGGCACCGCGCGGACCAGCACGGCACCCGGACCGAAGCGTTCGAGCGCGAGGCCATATTCAGCCAGCTTCGGTGCGGCTTCCTCCAGCCGATCGCAATCGGTTTCCTCAAGCTCGACCACTTCGGGGATCAGCAGCGCCTGGCTGGGCGCACTGCCCTCCCCCGCGCTGGCCCCCGCTCCCGCCGCGCGCAGGCGTTCCAGCACCAACCGTTCGTGCGCCGCGTGCTGATCGACGATCACCAGCCCGTCCGCCGCCTCCGCCACGATATAGGTGTTGGCGACCTGCCCGCGGGCCACACCCAGCGGATGCTCTACCGGCTCCGGCACGGCATCCTCGGCGGCTTCGGCGCGGGCGACAGGCGGGGCCATGACCGTGGCCTCGTACCCGCGCCACGCCTGCCCGGCATCGCTGACCCGCGGTTCTGGCCGCCATGCCGGGGAGGCGAAGATGCTGCCTTGCCGTTCGGCCGGGGCGGGAAACAGCGGCTCCGGCCCTGGTGCCGCCCCCGGGAGCGCGGCAATCGGTTCGGCCTGCCAGGCACGCATCGCGGTTTCGGAAGGGGCCTGCGCGGAGCGCTGGTCCCCGCTTGCCAGCGCCGTGCGCAGGCCGGTCACCACCATCCCCCGCACCAGCGCGGGATCGCGAAAGCGAACCTCGGTCTTGGCCGGGTGGACGTTCACGTCGACCTCGGTCGGCGGCACGTCGAGAAACAGCGCCAGCACCGCGTGCCGGTCGCGCGCCAGCATGTCGGCATAGGCGCCGCGCACCGCGCCGATCAGCAGGCGGTCCTTCACCGGGCGGCCGTTGACGAACAGATACTGGTGATCGGCCACGCCGCGGTTGTAGGTCGGCAGGCCGGCCACACCGGTCAGGTGGAAATCGCCGCGCACCAGATCGACCGTCACCGCGTTGCCGGCCAGCTCGCGCGCAACCAGCTGCGCAACGCGCGCCTCGAGCGAATCGCCCGGCTGCACCTGCAGCGCGCGGCGGCCGTCGTGCTCCAGCGTGAAGCCCACTTCCGGGCGTGCCATGGCCAGCCGGCGCACGACATCGAGCGAAGCCGCCCATTCGGCCCGCGCCGAGCGCAGGAACTTGCGCCGCGCCGGAATCTTGCCGAACAGGTCTTCCACCCGCACGCGCGTTCCGGGCGGCAGCGCGGCAGGGCCATCGGACACCAGCGCCCCATGATCGACCACGCGTTTCCAAGCATCGCCGGTCTCTCGCGCGCGGCTCTCGATGGTGACGCGCGCGACGCTGGCGATGGAAGGCAGCGCCTCTCCCCGGAAGCCCAGCGTTTCGACCAGTTCGATCGATTCGTCGGGCAGCTTGGACGTGGCGTGGCGCTCCAGCGCCAGCGCAATCTCGTCCGCGCGCATCCCGCAGCCATCGTCCGTCACCTCGATCAGCGAAAGCCCGCCCTCGCCCAGCCGGACATGGACTTGCGTGGCGCCCGCATCGATGGCGTTTTCGACCAGTTCCTTGAGCGCGCTGGCCGGCCGTTCCACCACTTCGCCAGCGGCGATGCGGTTGACCAGAGTATCGGGAAGGCGGCGGATCGTGGGCATCATCAAAGCTTTGTTCAGGGCCGTGCCAGCGTCGGGATTCCGGCACGCCCAGACATTACTAGCGATGGACCCGCGCTTTTTCGAGCCAAGTGGAGAAGTTATCCCGCAAACGCAGCATAAACCTATGGGTTTTGCGCAAATCATGCGCTAATGAGCCGGGCTTCCCGGGCACTCATTTGGTTGGGGTTGGCGCGTGCCCGCGTTCCAACCCGCAGATTCATACGGATTTCCTGATGGCTTCGATGCTTTCCCGATTCTTCAAGTTCGGTTCCCAGAACATCGCGATCGACCTCGGAACGGCGAATACGCTGGTCTACGTACAGGATCGCGGGATCGTGCTGAACGAGCCTTCCGTCGTCGCGATCGAGACGATCAACGGCGTCAAGAAGGTGAAGGCCGTCGGCGATGACGCGAAGATGATGATGGGCAAGACGCCGGACAACATCGAGGCGATCCGTCCGATGCGCGATGGCGTGATCGCAGACATCGAAGTGGCCGAAGCCATGATCAAGCACTTCATCCAGAAGGTGCACGGCAAGAAGAGCCTGCTGCGCTATCCGGAAATCGTGATCTGCGTGCCTTCGGGCTCGACCTCGGTCGAACGTCGCGCGATTCGCGATGCCGCCTCCAACGCCGGCGCCAGTCAGGTGTTCCTGATCCTGGAACCGATGGCGGCCGCGATCGGCGCGGACATGCCGGTGACCGAGCCGGTCGGTTCGATGGTGGTCGATATCGGCGGCGGCACCACGGAAGTCGCCGTGCTGTCGCTGCGTGGCCTTGCCTATACCACCAGCGTGCGCGTGGGTGGCGACAAGATGGACGAAGCCATCGTCAGCTATGTCCGCCGCCATCACAACCTGCTGATCGGTGAAGCCACGGCCGAACGGATCAAGAAGGATTACGGCATCGCCACGATCCCAGCCGACGGCGTGGGCGAAACCATCCACATCAAGGGCCGCGATCTCGTCAACGGTGTGCCCAAGGAAATCACGATCACCCAGGCCAACGTGGCCGAAGCGCTGTCCGAACCGATTGGCGCGATCGTCGAAGGCGTGCGCATCGCGCTGGAAAACACCGCGCCGGAACTCGCAGCGGACATCGTCGATCAGGGCATCGTGCTGACCGGCGGCGGCGCGCTGATCCGCGGGCTGGACGAGCATCTGCGCGAGGAAACCGGCCTGCCGGTGAGCGTCGCCGAAGACCCGCTGTCCTGCGTGGCGCTGGGCACCGGCCGCGCGATGGAAGATCCGATCTATCGCGGCGTGCTGATGACCGCGTAATGGCAGGTTCATCCCGTTGCTGCATGGAAGCAAGCCGGCACCGGCCGGCGGACAGCGGCGGGAACGGTAGGGAATAACGGACATGGCGCGGTCACAGGACCGGCGCCCGGGCTTTTCGCGCAGGGCGCAGTACGGGATCTTCACAGGCTACGTCGTCGCCATTCTTGGCGTCGTGGTCGGCGCCGTGCTGCTCATCGTATCGTTGTTCAACCCCGAGGCGTTTGCCTTTGCGCGATCAGGCGCGAGCGAGATAGCGCGGCCGATCGGGCAGGCTAGCGCCGAATCCCGCGCCACCGGCCAGGGCGTGTTTGCCGCCGTCGGCGCCTATTTCAACGCCGGAAGGCAGAACGCCGCGCTGCGGCGCGAGGTGGAAGCCGCGCGCGCCGACGCGGTGACCATGCGCGCGGTGCAAACCGAAAACGCGCGTCTGAAAGCGCTGCTCGGTATCATCGATCCCCAGGTGCGGCCGATTGCCGCCGGCCGCCTTATCGGCTCCACCGCGGCCAGCGCACGGCGCTTCGCCGTGCTGTCGATCGGCTCCTCGACCGGGCTGCGCCCCGGGATGCCCGTGCGATCTTCCACCGGACTGATCGGCCGGATTGTCGAAACCGGGCGCGATACGGCACGCGTTCTGCTCGTGACAGACCCGGACAACGTCGTGCCCGTGCGCCGCGCCACCGATGGTCTGCCGGCCTTCGTGCAGGGTGCCGCCAACGGCCGGATCGAAATCCGCTTGATCAATTCAGGCGTAAACCCCGTTCACAAGGGCGACGTTTTCGTGACCTCCGGATCGGGCGGCCTCTATCCGCCCAACATTCCGGTCGCGATCGCCACCGATCCGCATCATGACGGGGCCGTCGGCCACCTTGCCAGCGATCCTGCGGACGTGGACTACGTGCTGGTGTTCCCGAGCTTTCAGCCTGCCGCCCAGGCAGCGCTGAGCGAAAGCGAGAAAGCCGCTGGCCCGCCGCGCGACCCGGGCGACCAGTAAGCCGGAATGATGCTGCCCCGCTTTCCTGCCCGCGCCGAGGACATCGTGCGCAACCGCATCAACCGCGCGCCATCGCCGGTCCTTGCGGTGGGCATTCCGTGGGCGTCGATCATCCTGGCCTCGATGGCAACCTTTTCCCCGGTGATCGCGTCCGCACCCCTGCTCCCGCCATTTTCCTACATGATGCTGCTGGCCTGGCGCATGCTGCGGCCCGGCATGCTGCCGGTGTGGGTCGGCTTGCCACTGGGCGCCATCGACGATCTGTTCAGCGGACAGCCGTTCGGCAGCGCGATCATCCTGTGGTCACTGACCATGCTGGCGATGGAAGTGATCGACGAACGGTTCCTCTGGCGGGGCTTTCTGCAGGACTGGCTCGCGGGCAGCGCGCTGCTGGCCGGCTATCTGTTTCTTGCCGCCAGTTTCGCGGGCTTTGCCGCCGGCTATCCGCTGCCGCTTTCGATCGGCCCGCAATTGCTGCTGAGCGTGTTCCTGTTCCCCGTCATCACCCGGATCGTCGCCCTGCTCGACCGGGTGCGCCTGCTGCCGCTGCGGAGAATCTGAGCGTGGCGAGACAGCAACTGCCGATGAGTTCGGCCCGGCTGACCGACACCTTCAACCGCCGCACCTTCGTGCTCGGATCGGCCATGGGCGGCATCGGCGTGCTGCTCGCGATGCGGCTCGGCTACCTCTCGATCGCGCAGAACGAGAAGTACAAGGCGGCGTCGGAGAGCAACCGCGTCAACCTGACGCTGATTCCGCCGCGGCGCGGCTGGATTCTCGATCGCAATGGCGCGGCGCTGGCATCGAACCGCGCCGACTTCCGCGTCGACCTGATTCCCGACCGGGTCGTGGACGCGGACAAGACGCTGGCCACGCTCGCCTCGCTGCTCGACCTTTCGCCCGACAAGGTGGGCGACATCCACGACAAGCTGGACAAATCGCGCGGGTTCCAGCCCGTCGAAGTCGCCGCCAATCTCAACTGGGACAAATTCGCCGCCGTCAGCGTGCGCCTGCCCGAACTGCCGGGCGTGGTGCCGCAACGCGGCTATTCGCGGTTCTATCCCACCGGCGCGACCGTGGGGCATCTGGTCGGCTATGTCGGCCCCGCTTCGGCCGAGGACTACGAGCGTGAACGCAACCCGCTGCTGATCACGCCCGGCTTCAAGATCGGCAAGGACGCGCTGGAGAAGTATTTCGAGACGCGCCTGCGCGGCGTGCCCGGCGCGCGGCGCGTGGAAGCCACCGCCAGCGGGCGCGTGGTGCGCGATCTGGGCACGCGCGAGGACGTGCCGGGCAAGCCGATCCAGCTCACCATCAACGGCCCGTTGCAGGACTATGCCTCGCGCCGCATCGGCCTGGAATCCGGGTCGGTCGTGGTGATCGACTGCCTGACCGGCGATGTGCTGGCCATGGCCTCGATGCCCAGCTTCGATCCCAACAGCTTCTCCGACGGCATCGGGCGCATCGAATGGAAGATGCTGTCGGACGACGACCATGTGCCCTTGCGCAACAAGGTTCTGCGCGGGCTTTATCCGCCGGGCTCGACCGTGAAGCCGATGGTCGCGCTGTCGTTCCTCGAAGCGGGGCTCGATCCAAATGCCTCGGTCAACTGCGCGGGCGGCCTGCGCGTGGGCAACCGCGTGTTCCACTGCTGGAACCACCGTGGCCATGGCGCTACCAACATGGCCAAGGGCATCTACCAGTCGTGCGACGTGTACTTCTATCACTTCGCGCAACAGATGGGCATGGACGTGATCGCAGCGATGGCGAAGCGGCTGGGGCTGGGACAGGAATTTCCGCTGCCCGTCGCCGGGCAATCCTATGGCACGGTGCCCGATCCCGCGTGGAAGCTGCGCAAGTACAAGCAGCCCTGGGCGATCTACGACACGGTGAACGCCACCATCGGGCAGGGATACATGCTGGTAAACCCGCTGCAGCAGGCGGTCATGGCCTCGCGCATCGCCTCCGGCCTCGAACTGATGCCGCGCCTGCTGCTCGACCGGCACGCGCCTCAACCCAAGTCCATGGGCTTCAAGCAGGAACACCTCGATTACATCCACGCGGCGATGAACGAAGTCGTCAACGGGCGTGGCACCGCCGGCAAGGCGCGCCTGCCCATTCCCAACGTGCAGATGGCGGGCAAGACCGGCACGGCGCAGGTCGTCGGCCTCAACATCGGCAACGGCAAGGGCGGGCTGTGGAAGCACCGTGACCACGGCCACTTCATCTGCTTCGCCCCGTTCGACAAGCCGCGCTATGCCTGCGCCGTCGCCATCGAGCACGGCGGTGGTTCGGGCGCGGCCTATCCCATCGCGCGCGACGTGATGACGTTCCTGTTCGATCCGGGCAAGGCGCTGGAAGTGCTCGAAGGCTTCGAAAAGCAGTGGGGCGGCAACGTGCAACAGCGCATGGCGGCCCGGTACGACGCCTATGCCGCGCAGTACGGCGCTTCCGCACCCAAGGCGGCCGACGACGCGCAAGTGGCGCAGGAAGTCGCGGCCGAAAACAAGCCGGTGCCCGAACCGACCGCCGCGCAGACCGACGCCGCGCCGCCTCCGCCCGAGCCGACGACGCCCGAACCGGGCACGCCGGCGCAGGGCGCATCGCCGCGGCCGGCACCGGGCACCGCTCCGGCACCCGCCACTCCCGCCACTCCCGCCACGTCCGGCGCGCAATAGAGGCCCCGCCGATGCCCCGCGCCTATGTTCCCGCCGCCATCGCCCGCCAGCCGTGGCGCGTGCTGCTGCCGCTGGCGATGCTGGTCGTGTTCGGCGGCTTCGTGCTCTATTCGGCGGCAGGTGGGCATCTCCAGCCCTGGGCGCTGACCCACGTGCTGCGCTTCTGCGTGTTCCTGGCGCTCGCCATGCTGATCGCGCGGGTGCCGCAGGACTGGTTCAAACGCGCCGCCTTGCCGATCTATGCCGGCCTGTGCGTGCTGCTGGTGCTGGTGGAACTGATCGGCGGGATCGGCGGCGGCAGCCAGCGCTGGCTCAATCTGGGCTTCATGACGCTCCAGCCGTCCGAACTGATGAAACCGGGTATCGTGCTGGTGCTGGCCTGGTTCTACAGCGTGCTGCCGGTGGGCGAAACGCGCGGGTGGCGCGCGGTGGCGCCGGCGGCGGTGCTGCTGGGCATTCCCGCCGGCCTCGTCATGCTCCAGCCAGACCTTGGTACCGGGCTGGCCATCAGCTTTGGCGCGGTCGTCACCATGTTCCTTGCCGGCCTGCCGCTGCGCCTGTTCCTGGGCGGCGTCGGCGCCGGGCTGATCGTCGCGCCGCTGGCGTTCTTCACCCTGCTGCACGATTACCAGCGCAAGCGCGTGCTGGTGTTCATGGACCCGGAAAACGATCCGCTGGGATCGGGCTATCACATCACCCAGTCGAAAATCGCGATCGGATCGGGCGGGCTTTTCGGCAAGGGCTTCGGCCACGGTTCGCAAAGCCACCTCGATTACCTGCCCGAAGCGCAGACCGATTTCGTCTTCGCGACGATGGCCGAGGAATGGGGCATGGTGGGCGGCCTGTTCGTGCTGGCGATCTTCGCCGTGGTGCTGCGCTGGGGCCTGAAAGTGGCGATGAACGCACCCGACCGCTTTTCGCGCCTGCTGGCAGCGGGCATGACCACCACGATCTTCTTCTATGCCTGCATCAACCTGATGATGGTGATGGGCCTTGCGCCGGTGGTGGGCATCCCCCTGCCCTTCATGAGCCACGGCGGATCGTCGATGATGACCAACATGATCTGTATCGGCACGATCATGGCGGTGGACCGCTGGAGCCGCCGAAGCGGCAGCGGGCTTGCCTGAAAAACACCATTCAGGGCTTGGCAGCGCGGCAGAAATCGCTATGGGGAGCGCTTCCCACACGGGAATGGACGCATAGCTCAGTTGGTAGAGCAGCTGACTCTTAATCAGCGGGTCCTAGGTTCGAGCCCTAGTGCGTCCACCATCTTCCGCTCTTTAACCGACGGACCGCAGCGGTTTTCCCGCGCGTCCCGCCCCGGCACCAGTTGGTACGCCAACGTTAACGGCCCGCAGAGCATGGTTTCGAACCACCCTTCCTCCGCAGCGGCCGGAACGAAATCTCAACACGCATTTGCCGAAACATGATTTTCCGCTCCACCGCAGGGCACGGCGCGGCCGTATCGGCATGGCAGCCTAGCATCCGGCAGGCGTTATCCGCGCCACGCCCATCCCCTCCGAAACGGCCCTTATTCGCCGCCCGCAAGTTTACCACGCCTTAAGGCTGACCCTCTAATCTGAGCCTGCATTACTGGGCTCGGAGAATGGGGAATGGTCCGCGGTTGGACAATCAGACGGTGGCGCGCCGCGTTTCGCGCGGCGGTTCTGCGCGATGTGCGCGGGGCAACCGCGCTGGAGTTCGCGCTGGTGGCGCCGGTCCTGATCGCGATGATCGTCGCCATTTTCGAGATCGCGGTGATGTATTTCGCGCAGCAGGGCCTGGAAACCGCCACCGAAACATCCGCCCGCCTCATCCTGACCGGGCAGGCGCAACAGAACTTCACCGGGGTCAAGGACGCGCAGGGCAACGTTACCAAGACGCCGCAGCAGCAGTTCAAGGAGGCCGCCTGCGCTTCCCTGCCCACGTTCCTGCAGTGCAGCCGGCTCTATGTCGACGTGACCAACGTCACCAATTTCTCGTCGGCCAACACCGCGTTGCCGACCTTCACCTATGATTCCAACGGCAACATCACCAATACCTTCGCCTATACCCCGGGGACGCAGGGCGCGGTGGTGGTGGTGCGGCTGATCTACAACTGGCCCACGCTGGCCGGCCCGCTGGGCTTCGACCTGTCCAACCGCCCCGGTTCGCAGCGCATGTTGCTGGCAACCTCGGTCATGAAGACGGAGGGTTACTGATGCGCCCGATGCCGCTCCTGCGCCGCCTGAGCGCTACGGTACGCCGCCTTGCCCGCGATGCGCGCGGCGTGGCGCTGGTGGAATTCGCCATCTGCCTGCCGGTGCTGATCCTGCTGTATCTGGGCGCCTACGTGATCAGCGACGCGATCACCTGCAACCGCAAGGTCACGCGGTCCGCCCGCGCGGTGACCGATCTCGTCTCGCGCTATGGCGCCGTGTCCTCGGCCGACCTGCAGACGATCATGGGATCGAGCGCGATGGTGCTCAGCCCGTATGACAACAGCATCGCCCAGATCCGCGTGAGCGAGGTGCAGGTCGTCGATGCCAACACCGCCAAGGTGGTGTGGAGCAAATCGACCTCCAACTGGACACCGCTGACGGTGGGCAATTCGGTTACGCTGACCACCAACCTGGTGCCCCAGGCGATGCTGCCCGACAAGACGGTGACACCGAACAAGCCCGGCGCCTATTTCCTGATGGGCGAGGTTTCGTATCCCTACACGCCGCAATTCGGCCTGGGATTCATCTCAACGATCACCATGAACGATCGGATTTTCATGCTTCCGCGCCTGTCCGATCAGATTCCCCTCCAGTGATGAGGCTGCCCCCCATGCGACTGTTCCATTCGCTGCGCGAAACCGCGCGCCGGCTGCGCGATGACAGCCAGGGCAACGTGCTCATCATGATGGCCGCGCTGCTGATCCCGATGCTGTTCGCTGTGGGTATGGGCATCGACTATGGCCGCGCGCAAACGCAGCAGACGCGCATGAACGCGGCGGCGGACGCGGCGGCGCTGGCCGGAACCAACGCCACGCTGATGCAGCAATCGACCGATACCGCGCTGGCGGCCGCCCGCCAGATCTTCATTTCGCAGGTCAGCGGGCTGCAGGACATCCAGTTCAACGCCTCCACCGATCTCACCGTCAGCCTGGTCGATACCGGCGCGCTCAACAGCGGCCGCACGATCGTGGTGAGCTACACCGCGAAATCGGTGAACCTGTTCGGCGGCATCCTGGGCTATGCCACGCTGCCCATCGCCGGGTCCTCGACCGCCAACGCGGCGCAGGCCCCGCACATCAACTTCTTCCTGACGATGGACAAATCGCCATCGATGCTGCTGCCCTCGACCTCGAGCGGCCTTACCTCCATCCGCACTGCCACCGGCTGCGCCTTCGCGTGCCACGCGCAGGACCCGCGTGCCGACGGCATCAACATCAAGACATCCAACAGCCGTGACGTATTCCTGGACGGGAATTACTACAATTCGGGCAATACCGGGTACAAGACCTGGTATCAGATCGACAGTTCCAAGAACCTGTACGATCAAAGCGGCACCAAGATCGGAACATCCGTTTCGGTAGCCAGCAACAGGTTCTCGTTTACGTACAAGAATCTCAGCAACCAGTCGAAATCCATCACCGGGTTTTATGCCGACGGTTACTGGCTGACGCACAACTATACCACGCTCTATCCCACCGCATCCCCCATCCCGCTGCGCATCGGCGCCGAGACGCTGGCGGCACAGGATCTCATTCCCTTCGCGCAGAACATGGCGACGAAGAACAACGTTACCTACAAGATGCAGGTGTTCAGCTTCGACTGGACGCATCCGGGCTATTCGACACCGGTCACCACCCACACCTCGATGACGGACGTCCAGAACATGACGACGTCCAACATCCCCGATCTCGATAGCACGACCGACTTCTGGTACGCCAACGGCAAGCCGACATCGTCGACCAACATCAACGACAAGGCGACCGAGTTCAACAATATGCTTTCCGCCATGAACTCGACGATGCCCAATCCGGGCGACGGGACCACGACCGCCAAACCGCAGGAAGTGCTGTTCATCATCACCGACGGCGTGACCGACGAGCAGATCGGATCAAGCCGCTGGAACCGTGAGCTGACGACCGCGCACTTCACCAACTGCACCGCCATCAAGAACCGCGGCATCAAGATCGCGATTCTCTACACGGAATACCTGCCCGATGCGCTGACAGGGGATTCCTGGTCGCAATCCAATGTCGCCCCCTATCTGACCAACGTGCTGCCGGCGCTCCAGAAGTGCGCCTCCGCAGCGCGCGACGGAACGCCGCTGGTCTATACGGTATCGACCGACCAGAGCATTTCCGACGCGCTGACCGCGCTGTTCGCGCTGACCATCCAGAGCGCGCACCTGGTGAAATAATCCGACCGATCGGAGCCGGCGTTCGCCGCTGTGACAAGCAGCGATCGCCGGTGCAATCGGGCCGGCGTCGCTCCTCAGGGCAACCGTTCCACCACCGGCATCGGCCAATCGCCGGACAGCGCTTCGGGCTTCGGGCTGTAGAGCCGCAGGTTCATGTCGAACGGCCCGCGCGGCACCGGCAGCCAGTTGGAGCGCTTATCCGCTCCCGGATCATCCGCCTGGAGATAGAGGTCGAGCGAGCCGTCGGTGTTGAAGGACAGCTTGTCGCGATCGCCGATGGCATAGCGGTCGATCGCGTTCGGATCGGTATAGCTTTCCTTGTTGTACGCCGTCAGCGACCAGAACGCGCGGACCGGCGGCAACTGGCCGGCCTTGAAATGCACGACATAGCGGTTAGCCCCGTCCAGCGGCTTGCCATCCTTGTCGGCCGCCGCGCGCGGGTAGATGGCGTCGACGGGATGGTTGGCACCCAGGCCAGTCAGAGCCACCGCCGCGCGCTGGTCGTAATCGACGCCATAGGAGCCGATCGAGGTCGTCATCGTGCGCCAGCTATCGCGCTGCCGTCCGGCCTGTCCGACATAGCGGAGCAGATTGGCCGGCCCCTGCGCCTTGGCCTGGGTCAGGGCCTGCTGCACGGACGGCACAAGACCAGCGAAGCGGAACCCCTGCCCGGCCCGCAGGCCCACCATGCCCAGCCGCGCCAACTGGGGCTGGTCGTTGAAGTGCGGCGGATTGTCCACCATCAGCCGCATTGCCGTTTCGTAGAATTCCGCCGCGCTCATCGTGTTGACGATGGCCACGGGCGATTTGTCCGCCGGAACGGGCACATCAGCCGCGCGCGCCGGTCCCTTCGCGCCGGGGTTTAGCGGGGCCAGCGCAAACGCCTGCTGGATCCGGTGCACGAAGGGATAGTCGGCGGGGCCGTTCGTCTGCACCCGGCCGATGATCCAGACATAGCGCGTGGGGGAATCGATCCGCTCCACGCCCTTTGGCAACGCGCCCTTCCAGCCGGGCGCGACTACGGCAAACCGGCCGCCTTCCGGCGCCAGCGTTTCGCTGCCCGGCACCGCGAAGGTATCAGTCCACATGTCGTAGAGCGGTAGCATGTAGTACCGCCCCTGCGTGTTCCCGATCGTCAGCAGGATCGGCCCATCCGCCAGATCCAGCCAGGCGCTCGAATAGAGCGTATCGAAATTGGGCCGCACCACCGCGCGGAAATCACCCGGCGGGAACGCCTGGTTATGATGGAACGTGTTGACCGGTGCGCCCATGCCGGTCGCGCCCTTCTGCGTCGCCTGCCGCCGCGTCACGTCCATCACCACCAGCGGGTAAAGGTAGCTGTAGGCTTCCCGGGCGATCTCAGCCTCGCGGGCCGGCGCAGCGGTAGCGGCCGGCGCGGCCTGTGCAAGCACGGCGGCGGAGGGAAGCGCGAAGGCCAGCGCGGCGGCACATGCTCCAACGGCACTCTTTCTGCGAACAGTCATCATCCTTCTCCTTCCGGTGCCGTCATGGCGTGACGATCGCGAACGGCGGCGTCGGTTTGTCTATCCAGCTCACCAATTGCGCGAACGCGGCCATTTGCCCTTCGATCCTGGCTTCGCCCGAGGCGATCTTGGGCGCGAGCGGCTGGCCGCGGAGCAGCGCCGCGACGAGATCGGCGTACTTGATCGTCAGCGTTGCATCGGGCGTACCGACCACGCCCGGCCGGTGGACCAGCACGCCGTTGCCGACCGTGACCGTCACTTGCGCATTCCGGTCGGGGAACACGAACGCCAGACGCAGCTTCGCATCGCCGGCCTTCTCGGCCGCAAAGCGGACCGAGAGCACATCGAACAACTGGTCCGGCGTCAGCGAGCCGGCGATTCCGGGCGAGATGGCGGATGCGGCCGGAGGCTGCGCCCCGCGCAATTCGCTCGCGCCCGTCAGGTACATGTTGCGCCACAGCGAGTTCTCGCTCTGCCACGCGAGTTGCTGATAGCAGCGCGCCAGCAAATCGCGCGCGGCGGTGTCACCGGCATCGGCAAAGACCGCGCGGTTGAGCAGTTCCGCTGCCCAGGCATAGTCACCCTTGTCATAGGCCGCCTGCGCCAGCTGCCGCACCCGCGCCGCGCCGCCCAGCGCCTCGACATAACGGCGGCCGCCTTCCTCGGGCGGCAACGGAGCGAGATGCACCGGGTTGCCATCGTACCAGCCCATGTAGAATTGATAGACTGCGCGCGCGTTGAAGCTGAGCGAACCGTAGTAGGGCCGGTCGTACCATTCCTGCTGCAACGCCTTCGGCAGCGTCAGCTTCGCGGCGATCTCATCGCCCGTCAGGCCTTGATTCATCAGCCGCACGGTCTGGTCGTGCAGGTACGCATAGGCATCGCGGTGCTTGCCGAGAAAGTCGGTGATTTCCGCCGCCCCGAAGCGCGGCCAGCCGTGGCTGGTAATCATCACGTCGGCACCGGCGAAGAAATCGATCGCCTCTGTCAGCCCCTGCGCCCACGCCTTGGCGTTGCGCACCACCGCACCGCGCGGGGTCAGGATGTTGTGCTGGGTGACATTGGCGTTTTCGGCAAGATCGGCCACTTTCCAGTCCGGGAAGCCGATGTTCATTTCGGCCGGGGCTTCCGTGCCCGGCGTCACCTGAAAGCGCAGCTTCACCCCGTCGAGCACGATCTCCGTGCCGGTTTTCGCGATTTCGCGATTGGGCGGAACAAGCCCCTGCGTGCCGGGTGCCACGGCCATGCCGATCCCCGAACCCATGTTGCCGGTGGGTCCCTTGGGCAGCGTCAGCCCGAACTGATAGATCGCGCGGCGCGCCATGGCCGGGCCGGCGATCACGTTTTCACCCACCGCCGCGTCGGTGAAGCCTTGCGGCGCCAGGATCGGCACGTCTGGCACCGCGAAAGGCAGAATGCCACCCGCGCCGCCGAAGTGGTCGATATGCGAATGGGTATAGATGATCGCGCTGACTGGCCGCTTGCCAAGTTGTTCGGTCACGAGATCATAGGCCGCGCGGGCTGTTTCGTCCGCCGTCAGCGGATCGATCACGATCCAGCCCTTGTCGCCCTTCACGAAGGTCACGTTGGCGATATCGAACCCGCGCACCTGCCAGATGCGGTCGGAAACCTTGAACAGCCCAGCGCGCGAAAGCACCTGTGCATGGCGCCACAGGCTGGGGTTGACCGTATCCGGCGCCGGGGCTTCGACGAAGCTGAAGGTATTGAGATCCCACACCACACGCCCGTCGGCGGCGCGGATCAGCGGGTCCTTGCGCGTCGCCACGAAACCGCGCGCGGCGAAGTCATAATCACGCCGGTCCTGAAACGGCGCGGCGGCGCGCGCGGCCTCATTGACCGCCCTTGTCGTCGCGCTGGGCGGATCGGCAGCCCGGGCGGCGGCCGTCTGGGCGAATGCCGCCGAACCACCCGAACAGCAACCAGCCGCCAGCACCACGGCCAGCCCTTTCAGCATCCTGCGCCCCATACTCTCCACCTGCGTCTTGTTATCGCATGTCGAGCCTAGAGCACAGGTTATGGCAATGAAAGCGCCAATTGTTTCCGCACCCGATGGGGGCCATCATCAATGGGCTGTCGGACGCCCTTACTGGATCGCGGCGAGTTCGCTTTGCGTCTTGGCCAGCATTTCGTCGGTGATCTTGCCGCTGGAATAGGGCTGCAGCGCCTTGAGGCTGATTGCCTTGAACATCTCGTATTCCGGCCGCGCGGTCAGGCCGGGGAAATTCCGCTCGATCACGGCCTTGCCCTGCTCGTTGGCAACGATGTCCTGAATCGGCGTATCGATCGTGAACTTCGCCGCGGTCGTCGCCGCAACCGCACCCGTATCGGCGGCATTTGCCGCAACCGGCGCCACCAGCGCCAGAATCATAGCCAACGCAACCTGCTTCATCGCAAACTTCCTTGCTTCGAATGCGCCCCCTGCGGGGCATAACCGGGCGGCGGCTGGCTGGCTATCCGCATCTCCGTCAAAAACACGCCACAAAAGAAACGGGGCCGGAACCGAGGGAGGTTCCAGCCCCGAGAGGGGAGGGAATTGATGGCCAGGGTTTACGTCAGAAATCGTAACCCAGGCTGAACAGCACCGAACGCCCCAGGATCGGGCGGCCATTCGGCGTCGCCGGATTGCGCGGATCGCCTTCCGTCAGGCCATGGCTGTTGTTGAGGTTGTCCGCCCGCACCGAGAAGAACAGGCCGGAATCGAGCTTCGCCTGCGCGCCGAGGTCCAGCTTGGTGTAGGCCGGGAGGCGCGAGGAGTTGGCCAGATCGCTCCAGCGCGCCCCGATGAACGACGCCGCGCCGAACAGGCTGACCTTCACCGCGCCGACGGTCACATCATAGCTGGGCGAAAGGCGGACCTGGTACTTCGGCTGGCGGAGCACTTCGTTGCCCACCTGTCCGGGGGTCGACGAAGCGGTGACCTTGGCGTTCTGCAAGGTCGCGAGGGTTGCGAACCCGAAGGCGCCGAGGCGCAGGTTGCCGTCCAGTTCGAGGCCGTAGGCCCGGGTCTTGAACTGCGAATTCGCCACCACCGAACCGACCGTGGAGTCGAAATTGTTGTTCTTGTTATAGAAAACCGTGGCGTAGAGCGACAGGAGCTGGCTGGAATACTTCACCCCGCCTTCCAGCTGGCTGACACCGAACACGTTCGGATTGCCGTTCCGCAGATCATCGAAGTTCGGGTAGCGATAGCCCTTGGAATAGCGCAGGAACACGCCAAGGTGCGGGTCGAACGCATAGTTGGCCGCCGCCGAATAGGCGAACTTCTTCGCGGTGACGTGGTTGCGCTGGTTCACCGTGCCGTCCGGATAGCCGTAGGTTCCGGAGTCGTTGGAATCGATCACGTAATCGAGCGCCAGCCACTGGTGCCGCACGCCCAGATCGATCCGCAGCTTGTCCGTCACCTGCACGCTGTCGGCCAGGTAGATGGCGTTGACCTGCGCATCGCCCGACGAGCGGATGCCATAGTGGAAACAGCTCGATCCCGATCCCGCGCTGGCCAGCATCCCGCAGGTGATGCCGCTTTGCAGCAGATCGCCGTTCTGCACGTTCTGGACCGGCACGGCGTTGCCCAGCGTCCAGAAATCATCGGCAGACCAGTCCGCGCGATAGTAACCCGCGGTGAAGTTGTTGATGCCGGAATGGAAATTGACGCTGAGATCGTTGGTGAAGGATTCGATCTTCTTCTCGACCACCCAGTGCCCGTAGTTCTGGATCCAGTCGTTGGCGTTCAGCGTCACGCCGCCCGCCGTCTTTATCGTGCCCAGGCCCGGGTTGGCCGCCTGCAGGGCGCTGACGCGGATGGGCGAGCCGTCCGGCACGAAGCCGAGCGTATCGGCATTGCCGTTGGTGTAGGACAGGTTGTCGCGCACCGACCAGCCGCCGCCCAGATCGAACTTCAGGTTCAGGCCCGAAAGGCTGCCCTTCCAGCCGCGACCGCGCGCGAAGTCATAGGTCTTCGTCTCGTTCGGCCCGACCTGCAAGGTGGCATAGCGCGTGGCGTTGCCGAGCTGCGAGAACGTGCCAAGATCGTTGCCGGTGTTGAGCGCCATCGGCAGGTACCACTGGCCGTGATCGTCCGTCACGCGGGTCCAGATGCTGATTTCGCCGTTGTCGAACTTCTTGGTCAGCTGCGCGCTGATCTGGCGCCCCTTCTCCGACTTGAACTGCGCATCGCGGATGCCCGGCGATTGCTGCACATAGCCGCCGATCATGTAATAGAGATCGTGGCCCAGCGGACCGGAAATGACCGCGTCGGCCCGCGCCGAGCCGTAGTCCGTGGCCGAAAGCTTGACCCGGCCCTCGGTGGTTTCGCCGCCCTTCTTCAGGTTGAAATTGAGCGTAACGCCGACTTCGCCGTTGGAGAACACCGCGTTCGGTCCGCCGTGCGCGGCTTCGGTGGAGGCGATCGTTTCGTCGGTGCGGAAGATCGAGCTGTTGTCCATGAACGACAGCGATTCCGTGCCGTAGATCGGCGCGCCATTGAGCGACATCGTCACCCACGGCGCATCGCTGCCGCCCGGCAGACCGCGCACGTCGATGTTCGCACCGGCCACGCCGCTGGAGCTTTCGGCCCAGACGCCGGGAACGAGCGTGAAGACTTCTGCCGTGCTCTTGGGCGAAATGCGTTCGAGCGCGGCTTCGTTGATGGTGGTAATGGCGTAGGAAGCATCCTGCTTGCGCACGCCCGCGCCGCCGGGGGTACCGATCACGACGATGGCGTTGGCATCGTCAACGGTTTCGGAAGCGGCCACGTCCTGCGGGGCTGCGGCGTCCTGGGCCTGCACGGCATTCGCCGCGAGCGCCAGCGCGATCGCGCCTGCCGCCACACCGGAACGCACCATGCCATTCATGGAAAGTCTCATGCACCTCTCTCCCTTGATCATCGCCTTTGCGGCGAGTGCATGACAGCCCTTTAACGAGTCATGAAATGCATTTCAAGGGCAAGTTGCAGCTGTTCATTTTTAACCGGAACCCTGCAATAACGCGCGCGCAACACAAAAGGGCGGGAGCAACGGGTGGCGGACGAAGCGGGTATCCGGAAAAAACGGTCACGATCGATGGGGGTCAGCATGGCCGACATCGCCCGCATCGCGAACGTATCGAAGCCCACCGTCTCGCGCGTGCTTAGCGGCAGTCCGCTGGTGACCCAGGCCACGCGTGATCACGTGCTCGAGGTGGCCCGCGCGCACGGCTATGCGGTGAACCGCAACGCGCAGAAACTGCGGCAGACCCGCACCGATACGATCAGCGTGGTGCTCGACTTCGGCTCGCACCGGGGCGGCCGAATCGCCGACCCGTTCATCTTCGAACTGCTGGCCGGCGTTGCCGAAGCGCTGGCCGTCCGGAAGCTCGATCTCCTGCTTTCCCCGCCCGCGGCGCAGGACGAACGCGCCTATCAGGACCAGGTCAACGCGCGCGTGGTCGATGGCTTCATTTTCCTGGGCCAAGGCGAACGCGATCCGATGCTGCGCGATCTGGCCAAGTTGGGCGTGCCGTTCGTGGTGTGGGGCGCGGTCGATCCGACCGAGCCCTATTGCGCCGTGGGCAGCGACAATCGCCTGGGCGGACGGCTGGCGGGCGAATACTTCCTGCGGTCGGGGCGCAAGGACTGGCTGTTTATCGGCGATACCAACCATGCCGAAATCGCGATGCGCCACGATGGGCTGAGCGAGGCGACGCACGGCAAATCCGCGTCCATCCGGGTGCTGCGCACGGGCGACATGTCGTATACCTCCACGCTCAACGATACCGCCGCCTACCTCGCCACGCATCCCGCGCCCGATGCCGTCTTCGCCTTTTCCGACACGGCAGCCATGGCGGTGATCGCCGCATTCAAGGAACAGGGATTACGCGCGCCGGAGGATTTCGCGCTGGTCGGGTACAACAACATCCCACCGGCGGCAGCCTTCACCCCGGCGATCACCACGGTGGAGCAGGAAACCCACATCGCCGGCGCGATTCTGGTCGAAAAGCTGATGCAGAAGATCGAAGGCGGCCGCGCCGCGTCCACCGTGCTGCCCACGCGCCTGATCGTGCGCGAGACCTAGGTCAGTCGACAGACACCCCTTCCTCGGCCAGCCTCTTCAGCACGATCACGCCGGCTGCGAGCAGCGCGATCGGCACCAGCAGGCTGTACAGAACGCGGGCGTCCGGAATAGCGGAGAACAGCTCGGCGACAATCCGCGATCCGGTGGTACCGCCTAGCGCAGAGAACACCACGATCAGGCCGATCAATCCCGGCTGCCGCGCCTTGGGCACGCTGCTCAGGATCACCGAGTTGAGCGTGGGATAGATCGGCGCCATGAAGAACCCGATCGCGGGCAATAATAGCGCCGGAAGCGGGATATCGCGCCATGACGTGACCAGCGCATGGGCATCCGTCCCCACCATGCCTGGCACCGCCAGCAGGATCGCCGCCATGCCCGCCAGGCAACCGAGCATGAGCGGAAACCATCCTACTCGCGTCACCAGCAGGCCCGCAACGAGCCGCCCCAGCGCGATCGACATGGCGAAAGCCGACGCCGCCTGCACCGCGATCTGGCCGTCGAGCCCCAGCACGCGGTGGTTGATCGTGGGCAGCCACGTCCCCACGCCCTGCTCGATGAGCACGTAGAGAAAGATCGCGGCGATGAAGACCTGCGTCAGCCGCAGCCGCAACAAGGCGAGCATGGCCGGAAACGCGCGCGGCGCGGCGGCATCGCCTTCCGGCTTTGCCACCAGCCCCCGCTCATCGATCCGCACGAATGCCGCAGCCAGGGCCGCGACCAGGCACAGGCCGGCAAGAAGCCAGTAGGTATTCAGCCACGAAGGCGACGATGGATCCGTGGGATCGATGAAAGCCGCGAAAATCCAGGAGCTGGAGACGACCGCGGCCATGAAGCCGGATTCGATGATCCCCAGCAGGCGCGCATGGCCGGATGCCGATCCGGTCAGCAGGCCGACCGACGAATAGACCGCCACTTTCATGAGCGCGAAGCCAAGCCCGGTGGCGAAGAACATCAGCCGCATCGCCCAGAAGGAATCGCCCAGCGGCACCGCCACGCATCCCAGCCCGGCGATGAGCAGCGCAGCGACCATCGAACGCCGGATGCCGAAGCGCGGCAAGTGCGATGCCAGCGTGAACGAGGCCACTGCGATGGTGATATCCTTGAACGCTTCCAGCGTGCTGGCCGCGCGGTTGTCGACATGGAAATAGCCCGTCGACTGGAGAATCGCCGTTCCCACGCTGTTCAGGAGAATCGCGAACGTGGCGTAGCCGAGGCACAGCGCGAAGGTCACGAACCAGCCCGCCCGGGCTGCGGCGGCACCGCCGGCATTCCCCGCGGTTTCTTCCGGTTTCTGCGCACTGATTCCCGCAAATGCCACGCCTGCCTCTCCCTTATTGCGCATCATGCCGTCATGCGGCTTGAACGGAAGCTAGCATTTCGGTAATGTAATGCATATCATTAATGTGTTTCGGACCGTGTTCCGGCGCTTTCGTAGGCGCCTCAGGCACCCATGGGAGAGATGGAATGCACCCTGCCGACGGGGCTCGCGCAGACTTTACGCAGGCCCGGATGATTCGCGACGGCTGGACCCTGGCCGCCCCGCTGGATCTGGGGCCGCAGGTTCCGGCGATCTTCGCGATCGGCAATGGCTTCATCGGCATTCGCGCCGAAACCGGGACGGACGATCTGCCGCGCGTCTATCTCAACGGCGTCTATGACCGGGTACCGATCGACTACCACGAGGGCGCGCATGGCTTGCCGCGCGGTGGCGACGTACGCCTTTCCGTTGCCGACGGAACGAAGATCGCGATCGGCATCGACGGCACGCCCATCGCAATCGACGCGCCGCTCGAACTCGACATGAAGCGGGGCGTGCTGCGCCAGACGGTGCGGCACGGCGATGCGACGATCACGCTGACCCGTTTCGCCAGCATGGCGGAGCAGGCGCTGGCGGGCTGCGTCGTGGATGTCGTCGCCGGCGCGCGCGCCATCGACCTGACGATCGGCGGCGGGATCGAGGCCCCCCGGCTGGCCACGCCGCCGGCGGATATCGACGATCCGCGCATCACGCAGGCGATGGCCAACCCCTGGCACGAAGTGGCCGTGCCCGCCGATGCCCTCTCCTGCCGTGCCGACCGGCTCGAACGGAGCGGCTTCACCGTGGCCGTGGCCCGCAGCACGCCGCTGCAGGTCCGCATCCCGGCCGGCGAGGCACGGCGCATCCCGGTGCTGACCGCCTATGTCGCCGAACGCGATACCCCCCCCGACGAATTGGCGGCGCGCGCGCGCGCGCTGGTCGGCACGGCCACGGCCGCCGGTGCCGACGCGCTGCTGGCGGAACAGGAGCAGGCCTGGAGCGCGATCTGGGCAGGAACCCGCTTTGCCCTGGCCGATCCGGTGGCCGAAGGCGCGCTGCGGCATGGGCTGTTCCAGATCGCCCAGGCGGTCCGCCGCGACGGGCACGGCTCCATCGCCGCCAAGGGCCAGACCGGCGAAGGCTATGAAGGGCACATCTTCTGGGATGCGGAAACCTATGCCCTGCCCTTCCTGATCCATACCCAGCCCGCCATGGCGCGCGCGGCGCTGGCCTGGCGCGTGGCGGGGCTGGACGCCGCGCGCCAGAACGCGCGCGATCTGGGGCACGAAACGGGCGCGGTGATGCCTTGGCGCACCATCGGTGGACGCGAATGTTCGTCCTATTTCCTCGCCGGGTCGGCGCAGTATCACATCAACGCCGATGTCGCGCACGCGCTGCGGCTCTACGTGGAATCCACCGGCGACCTCTCGATCCTGCGCGAAGGCGGGGCGGAGCTGCTGGCCGAAACCGCGCGCATCTGGCTGGCGACAGGTTGGCACGATCCGGCGCGCGGCGATGCCTTCGTGATCAACCGCGTGACCGGTCCGGACGAATACACCGCGCTGGTCGACAACAATCTCTACACCAACCTGATGGCGGCCGAGCACATGCGCTATGCCGCCTCGCTCGAACAGCGCCACGGCATCGATCCGGGGCTTTCCCCGGCGGAGCGGCAGGCCATGCTGCGCGCCGCCGACACGATCTTTCTGCCCTTCGACGAAGCCCGGCAGGTCTTCGCGCAGGATGACGCGTTTTTCGGCAAGCAGCCATGGCCGATCAGCGACACGCCAACAGACAAGTTCCCGCTGCTGCTGCACTACCATCCGCTGCACATCTACCGCCATTGCGTGTGCAAACAGGCGGACGCGGTGCTCGCCGTCGCAACGCTACCCCACCGCTTCGCGCCGGATATGCGCAAGCGGATGCTGGATGTGTATGAGGCGCTCACCGTCCACGATTCCACGCTCTCCGCCAGCAGCTTTGCGGCGGCGGCGGCGCTGGCCGGCGAAACCGGACGCGCCGCGCGGTACTGGACCGACACGGTGCTGACCGACCTGCTCAACCTCCACGCCAATACCGCGCACGGGCTGCACATGGCTGCGCTGGGCGGTGGCTGGAACGCGCTGGCCTTCGGCTTCGCCGGGCTATCGACGCTCGACGGAGCGCTGGCGTTCTCCCCCCGCGCGCATCCCGTCGCCGGCGATTACGAACTCGGCGTGCGGTTCCGCGGCCGCGCGGTCACGCTCACGGTCGCGAACGGCAAGGCACGCTATGCGGTCGAAGGCGAGCCGCTGGCCCTGACCCATTGGGGCGAGACGGTGACCGTCGGCGCCACGCCGGTCACGCTGGATCTGCGGGCATGAGCGCGATCAAGGGCCTCGCCTTCGACCTGGACGGCGTGATCGCCGACAGCGCCACCCTACACTTCGCGGCCTGGGAGCGGCTGGCGGACGAACTCGGCATCCCGTTCACCGCCGAGGACAACGAAGCGCTGAAGGGCGTCGACCGGATCAATTCGCTGCGGCACATCCTGAAGCTGGGGCAGCGCGATTTGCCGGTCGACGAGATAGAGCGCCTGGCCGCACGCAAGAACGGTTTCTACGTGGATGCGATCTCCACGCTGACGGCGGACGCCCTGTTGCCCGGCGCGGCCGCGCTGCTCGATGAAGCGGCCACGCGCGGATTGCGCATCGGCCTCGCTTCCGCCAGCCGCAATGCTCCCGCCCTGCTGGAACGGCTGGGCGTGGCCGACGCGTTCGAGTTCATCGCCGATCCCTCCGATCACCTGCCCAAGCCGGCGCCGGACCTGTTCCTGGCCTGTGCCCGGGCCTTCGACTTGCCGCCGCAAGCGATGATCGGCTTCGAGGATGCCCCGGCCGGGATCGAGGCGATCCGCGCGGCCGGCTTCCGCGCGATCGGCATCGGCGAAACACCCCTGCCCCGCGC
The DNA here is from genome assembly GCF_001014975.1 of Novosphingobium sp. MD-1. GTDB lineage: Bacteria > Pseudomonadota > Alphaproteobacteria > Sphingomonadales > Sphingomonadaceae > Novosphingobium. Next base: position 100,428 of record NZ_BBXA01000033.1, read on the forward strand.
CGACGTGCAGTTCGCGACGCTGGCCGACATCGACCTCGCCGCCCTGCTCGCCTGACCGTTCACACGGGCGGGAACAGCGCGAACACCACCGGCGTTGCCACGACCGAAAGAAGCGTGGTGATCGCCGACGCCTGCGCCGGCCCCATCGGGTCCACGCCATTGGACCGTGCCAGCAGCGTGGGCACGGCGCCCGTTGGCAGGGCGGAGAGCAGCACCGCCGCGCTGGTCCACACCGGCGGCAATCCGCATAGATGCGCTGCCAGCGCGGTCAGCGCCGGTTGTAGCACCATTTTGCCGGACACCACCATCCAGACCGCCAGCGATCCCGCGATCCGCGCGCCCGCCATCGCCGCACCCACCGAGATCAGCGCGCAAGGCGTCGCCGCACCGCCCAGCAGCGACAGCATATCGTGCAATGGCACCGGCATCGGCAGGCGCAGCAGGGACCAGCCGATCCCCAACACCGCCGAGACGACCAGCGGATTGCGGAACGTCACGCCCGCCAGCTTGGTCGATAGCCCAGCCCTGCCGTCCTGCGATGGCAGCAGCACCAGCGCGGCCGCCACCACCGTCAGCAGAAGTATCATGCTGGCCAGCATCGCGGCGGAAATGCCGATCTGCCCCAGCAAGGCTCCGGCCAGCGGGAGGCCGAGAAAGGCGGTGTTGGCATAGGACGCGCTCAACGCCCCGACGATCGCGCCCGACCGGTCATGCGGGGACAGGCGCCGCAGCACCATCAGCGACAGGGCGAAGGCCAGCATTGCCGCGCCCCCGAAGGCCAGCAGGAAGCCCGGTTCGAACACCGCGCGCCAATCGGTATCCGCCCCCACCTTGAACAGCAACGCGGGAAAAAACAGGTACATCACCGCCGTGTTGATCGCGGAAAGGCCCTCGATCCCTGGACGCGCGACCTTCCCGAAACCGAACCCGAGAGCGACCAGGCCAAGAATCGGCAGACAGGCGAACAGACTTTGCAGCACGGGAAACTCTCGGCAATCGGGAACGGCCGCGGACGCGTGGGCCATGCGGCGCGGTTAGCCAAGCCCAAAGTGGCGCCCGCGCGCCCTTTCCGGAGGAAATCAGGCGGCCGGACCGCCGATCTCCTGAATTTCGATCGCATCGGCCTCGCCGCCGAAGTCCGCGAAATCGCCTTCCTCCGCGCCCATCATCGCGCGGCTGAGCGGCGCGGAAAACGAAATGAGCCCGGCCGCCGGGTCCGCCTCGTCATCGCCGACGATGGTGATCGTTTTCGTCTGGCCCCGCAGTGTGAACGTGACGGTGCTGCCGAATTCCACCACCTCGCCCCCCGGAAGCGGCGCCAGTTGCGCGGTCGCCTGACGGGTGCTCCAGTACCGCAGCGCGCGACGCACCTTCTTCACCTCCACCTCGTCCGTCAGCGGCAGCAGCGCCGCCTCCAGCTCGGCCACCTTGCCGGCGATCAGCGCCAGACCCCGCGCGGTAACGAGGTTGGGACCGGGCGGGATCGGGATCTCGAATGTCGGTTCGAGATGCTCGTCATCGCTTTCCCTGCGAAATGCCACGCTCATGCCGGTTCCTCGTCCTTCACCGTCCAGATCGACAGATCGGGCTCCTGCCCGATCAGCGCAAGCCCGTGCGCGATCGAGGTCAGCTCCTCGCCGCTCTCGATGCGACCCGCATCGAACCGTTCGGTGAACAGGCGGCGCACGGCGGGAATGAGCGAGGAACCGCCGGTGAGAAACACATGGTCGATGTCCTGCGGCGCCAGCCCGGCGCTGGCGAGGGCCGCATCCACCGTTTCGCCGATCCGGGCCAGATCGGGCGCGATCCACTGTTCGAAATCCGCGCGGCTAACGTCAGCCTGCACTTTCAGGGCCGGGCTGTCGAACCGGAAGGTCGCCTGCTCCTCGCTCGACAGTGCGCGCTTGAGCCGGCCGACCGCATCGTACAACGGATAGCCCAGCTCGTTTTCCACCACCGCGATCATCCGCCCGATCGCCTGCGGATCGCTGGCAGAGCGGCGCAGGCGCTCCAATTCCTCCAGCGTCCGCCGGTTGCGCATCAGCGCCAGGCGCGACCAGTCGCCGAAATCGGTGAAGTGCCCGGCCGGGATTTCCAGCACCTTGTCGAACGAGCGATAGGTGCCGCCCTTGCCCAGCATCGGCAGCACCAGATGGTCCATGATGCGGTAGTCGAACCGGTCCCCGGCGATGCCGATACCGGCCGATCCCAGTGGCACGCACCGCTGCGCCGCGCCCGGCGCTTCCACCCGCACGATGGAAAAGTCGCTGGTGCCGCCGCCGAAGTCCGCCACGAGCAGCGTCGCGGGTTGGGTGAGACGCGCGGCAAAGCTGAAGGCGGCGCCCATCGGCTCGTACACGTAGTGTACCTCGCGCCCCAGCAGCGCGAACATCGCGTCGTACCGGGCGCGCGCCAGCGCGGGATCGGGTCGTGCCCCGACATAGCGCACCGGGCGGCCGACGATGATCCGTTCCGGCAGATCGCGCAGCGCGCCGGCGGAACGGGCGCGCAGGTGTTCCAGGAACACCTTGCCGAGATCCTCGAACCGCAGGCGCTTTTCGAAGATCGTGGCGTGTTCGAACAGGGCGTTGGCGGCAACGGACTTGAACGACTGGATGAAGCGGCTGCCATCGGGCATGTCGAGAAATTCGGCGATGGCCCACGGCCCGGCCTCGTGCGCCAGCCCGCCGCGCATGGCGCTATCTTCCCAGAAGCACAGGGCCGAACGGAAAACCGCGCTGGTCCCGTCGGGCGCGTCGAAGCGGACGAGCCCCGCCTCCCCAGCGCCGGCCGTCGTGGCGATGACCGAATTCGTGGTGCCGAAGTCGATGCCGACAGCGCGCGCGGTGGGCGTGCCAGTGGCCATGGAGGATTCCTTTGCAACGGGGGCGGGAAGCGGCCGGCGCCTATGGCAACGCCTGCTTCTATTGGCAACCTTTCGTTCGCCCGCAAACGGGAATGCGCGGACGGCAAACAAAGGTGGACGGGTGGATTGAACGGGGCGCGGATGCTGATAGCATTCCGGACAGTTGTTCAGTTTTATGGTGTTCAGTTTCTGAGCGCGAAACGGGGGCATGGGGAAATGACGCATTTGACAAGGCAGCGGTTGCGCCTGCTCGGCACGGCCTTGGCTGTCACCGCCGCATGGGCATCGCCGACGCTGGCAAAGGAGAAGGTCGATCTCCTGCTGCGCCACGGCCATGTGCTTACCGTCGACCCCTCGTTCTCGGTCCGCTCGGCGGTGGCCGTCCGCGATGGCCGCATCGTCGCCGTGGGGGGCGAGGAACTGGCGGATCGCTACACGGCCGATCGCACGATCGACCTGGCCGGCCGCACGCTGATGCCCGGCTTCACCGACACGCACCTGCACCCCAAGCCGATGGCGCCGAACGACATTGCCGTCCAGAGCGCGCACAGCTTGGCCGAAGTGCAGGACATGCTGCGCAAGAAGGCGGCGCAACTCGGCCCCGGCCAATGGATCACCGGCTATGGCTGGCAGGAATCGAACCTTGCCGAAAAGCGCAACCTGACGCGCGCCGACCTTGACGCGGCCACGCCGGACAACCCGGTGATGCTGGTGCGCGCCGGCGCGCATTCGGCGGTCAGCAATTCCGCCGCACTCAAGATTGCCAAGATCGATCGCACCACGCCCGATCCCAAGAGCGGTCTGATCGAGCACGACGCGGCCGGCGAACCCAACGGGATCATCCGCGAACGCTTCGATCTGGTCAGCGCATTCATCCCCACGCCCAGCTGGGAATCGATGCGCCCGGCCTATATCGGCTGGCTCAAGAACATCCTCTCGCTCGGCATCACCAGCTTTCATGACGCCAGCGGCACGATCGACGACGAACCCGTCGGCAAGGGCGGCGCGGCCGGCACCGATCCCGGCGCCTCGTGGGCCGGCGCCAACATGACGTTCCGCCGCGCGCGCGAAATCTATGCCGAAATGGGCGACCAACTGCCGCGCATCACGATGTACATCATCTATCCCGGCGCGGAGCGGCTGAAGGCCTTTCCCTATCACACCGGCTATGGCGACGAGCACGTCCGGCTCGGCGCGATCGGGGAGAACGCGGTGGACGGCGGCTTCACCGGCCCCACTGCCTGGCTGCTCGCCGATTACAAGGGCCAGCCCGGCTTCCGTGGCAAGGGGCGCTATACCGACGCGGAACTGCAGGAGATGGTGGATACCTCGGCCCGTCTTGGCTGGCAGATGGGCCTGCACTGCATCGGCGATGCCGCCATCGTCCAGACCATCCAGGCCTATGACAAGGCGCTGAACGCCATTCCCGATCCGGCGCACCCGATGGCCGACCGCCGCTGGTTCACCGACCATTTCACGATCATGCCGCCCGACGCGACCATGGCGACGATGAAGCGCGACAGCATCATGATCGCGCAGCAGCCGAACTTCCTCTATAACCTCGAGGACCGCTACATGCAGGTGCTCGACGACTGGCGGCTGGCGCACAACAATCCGCTGACCACGCCGGTCAAGAAGTTCGGCCTGTTCATGGCGTTCGGCAGCGACAACCTTCCGGTCAACCCGTTCTTGGGCCTTTACGCAGCGATCACCCGCAAGGGGCCGAGCGGACAGGTTCACGGCGCGGACGAGGCGATCCCGCGCGAGGACGCGATCCGCATGTACACCGCGAACGGCGCCTACCTTTCGTGGGAGGAGAAGACCAAGGGCACGATCGAGCCGGGCAAGCTGGCCGACCTGATCGTGCTGCCGTTCGATCCGCTGACGGCCAGCCCCGAGACAATCCTGGCGGGGCAGGTTGACATGACGTTCCTGGGCGGCAAGCTCGTGTTCCAGCGCTGACCGGCGCATGCCCCGTTCTGACCCTTCCGGAGACTCCGTGTCCGCCGAAAACCCGCGCAGCCTCAGCACCGCCCTGAAATCCCGCCACGTCTCGATGATCGCCATTGGCGGCATCATCGGGGCGGGCCTGTTCGTCGGCAGCAGCACCTCCATCGCGCGCGTGGGGCCGGCAGTGATCGTCAGCTACGGCATTGCCGGGCTGGTGATCCTGATGGTCATGCGCATGTTGAGCGAGATGGCCAGCCAGCACCCCGGCGCCGGATCGTTCACCGAACTGGTGCGCATTGGCCTCGGCCATCGCGCCGGCTTCGTCTGCGGTTGGCTCTACTGGTACTTCTGGGTGGTGGTGGTCGCGATCGAGGCGATCGCGGGGGCGGTGATCCTGCACGGCTGGATAGACTTGCCGGTGTGGACGATCGGCGTGTTCCTTCTCGCCGGGCTGACGGCGGTGAACCTGATGTCCGCGCTATCCTATGGCGAGTTCGAGTTCTGGCTGTCGCTGACCAAGGTCGGCGCAATCATAGCGTTCATCCTGATCGCCGGGCTGTGGGCCAGCGGGATCACCTCGCCCACCGGGCCGACGTTCGCCAACCTCGTCTCGCACGGAGGCTTCGCGCCGAACGGATGGGGGGCGGTGATCGCGGGCGTGACCAGCGTGATCTTTGCGCTGTGCGGCGCGGAGATCGCCACCGTGGCGGCAGCGGAATCGCAGGAACCGGCCAAGACCATCGCGCGCATCACCGGCAGCGTGGCGCTGCGCATCCTGCTGTTCTACCTGCTCTCGATCGGCCTGATCGTCTCGGTCGTGCCGTGGACCTCGATCGTGCCGGGCAAGTCCCCCTTCGCCGCCGCGCTCGATTACATGCACATCCCGCACGCGGGCGACATGATGAACCTGCTGGTGCTGGTGGCCGTGCTGTCGTGCCTCAATTCGGGGCTCTACGTCACCTCGCGCGTGCTGTTCGTGCTGTCGGAAAAGGGCGATGCGCCCCGCGCACTCGTCGCGCTGAACCGGCGCTCGGTGCCCGCGCGCTCGACCATCTTCGCCAGCCTGTTCGCCTATCTCGCGCTCGCCGCCTCGGTGCTTTCACCGGAACTGGTGTTCAGCTTCCTCGTCAACGCCTCGGGCGCGCTGATGCTGTTCATCTACCTGTTCGTCTGCTTCGCGCAGGTGCGCCTGCGCAACCGCAACGAACAAGAAGGCACGGCACCGCCCATCCGCATGTGGCTGCACCCCTATATCAGCTATGCCACGGCCGGGGCGATCCTCGCGGTGCTGGGCGCGATGGCGTTCAGCCCCAGCGCGCGCATCGAACTGGTCAGCAGCCTGGTGGTGCTGGGCATCGCCACCGCCGCCTCGTTCCGCGGCGATACGCGCGACAGGGCCGCCGCATAGAGCCAGGCGCCTAACGCATCGCCGCGCGAATATCCGGCATCGCCAGCAACTGGTCCAGCGTGCGGTCGATCCGCGCGAAAATCTCGTTCATTTCGTCGTGCGAACAGCACAGCGCCGGCGCGAAGCCGATCGCGCCGTTGGCGAAGCAGCGGACGATCACGCCGTTGTCCCACGTCAGTTGCGCAAGCCGGCCAGCGACATCGAGCTCCGGCGCGAAGTTGGTGCGCGCCTGCTTGTCCGAAACCAGTTCGATCGCGCCGAGAAGCCCGCGCGAACGCACGTCGCCTACCAGCGGATGGTCCTTCAACCGCTCGAAATGGGCGGCGAACGTGCCGCCCACGTCCACCCCGTTCGCCAGCAGCCCGCCTTCCTGATAGAGCCGCAGGCATTCCAGCGCCACCGCCGCGCTGACCGGGTGGCCCGAATAGGTATAGCCATGGCCGATCGGCAGGGCTTCGGCGCCACCATCGGCGATCCCCTGATAGACGTGATCGGCCATCATCACCGCACCCATCGGCACGTAGCCGGAGGTCAGCCCCTTCGCCATGGTCATCAGATCGGGCGAGACGCCTTCCTCCAGACTCGCGAACATCGGCCCGGTGCGGCCGAAGCCGGTGATCACCTCGTCCACCACCATCAGGATGCCCAGCCGCGTGCAGGCTTCCCGCATCGCCTTGAGCCAGCCGCGCGGCGGCACGATCACCCCGCCCGATCCCTGGATCGGCTCGCAGAAGAACGCCGCGACGTTCTCCGCGCCCAGTTCCGCGACCTTGGCCTCCAGCGCACCGACACTGGCGGCGATCAGCGCGGCCGGATCGTGCCCTTCCGGGTGGCGATAGGGGAACGGCGAAGCAATATGGTGCTGCCACGGGCGCGGCAGATCGAAGTTGCGGTGGAAGTGCGGCAGCGCGGTTAGGCCGGAACCGAGGCTACTCGACCCGTGATAACCGTTCACCTGCGCAATGAAGTGCTTCTTTTGCGGCTGCCCCACCGCGTTCCAGTAATGCACGATATAGCGGATGGCGCTGTCGACCGCGTCCGATCCGCCCAGCGTGAAATAGACATGATCCAGCCCTTCCGGCGCCAGCGCGCAGAGTTCTCCGGCCAGCCGGATCGCCGGTTCGCAGCCATAGTGGAAGAAGCCCGTGGCGTAGGGCAGCTTGCGGAGCTGTTCGGTCGCCGCTTCGACAAGGCTTTCCTGCCCGTAGCCGACGTTGACGCACCACAGCCCGGCGAACGCATCGATCATGCGGCGGCCGTCGATATCGGTCAGCCACATGCCCTGCCCGGATTCCAGAATGCGCGGCCCGTGCTTTTCGTGGCCGCGAAACGAAACGACGGGATGGATCAGGTTGTCGCGATCGATGTCGACAAGCGAGCGGTTGGATAACGAGGTCATGCGCCGGACACTACGTCGGCCGGCGCTGCCGATTAAGCGAAATGTGCGAGCCATCCGCTTCCTTTTTTGCGCGTCGGCCTATCCCCCGGCGAAAACCGCGTTCCGCCACGCTTGCGCCAGCACGGCGGCATCGCCGGTGCCGAACACGTAGCGATCCGGCCGCACCAGCACGGTCGGCGCGTCATGCGCATCCAGCCATGTTTCCAGCGCTTGCCGGAACGGGGCGAGCGCAGGATCATCCAGTCCCGCCGAACGGATGCCCTCTTCCCCGGCAGCGTTGCCCCGCACCAGCAGCCACGCCCCGGCTCCCAGCGCATCGTCAAGCCGCGCGCCGTCGGCAATCGCCTGCGGGAAATAGCTGCCGGCACCCGCGCTTCCCGCCAGGACAACGCCGGTATCGAGCGGCGGATAGGCCGGCGCTCCATCGGGCGACTGTCCAGCCGCGCGGGCCGCCAGCATCTGCTGGTCGCGCTCGGCCGCCGCTGCCGGATCGGTGATGCAGACCGTGCGCCCCATCATGATCGCCATGCCGATGGTCGCGCGCAGGTTGGGCTCGCGCTCCGGCTGGTAACTGTCGAGCAGGCTGTCCGGCGCACCCTCGCGCAGGATCGCGCCCAGTTTCCAGGCAAGGTTCGCCGCGTCGCGAATGCCCGAACACAGGCCCTGCCCGGCGAAGGGCGGCGTCTGGTGCGCGGCGTCGCCCGCCAGCAGCAGGCGGCCCTTGCGCCACTGTTCCGCGATCCGGGCGCGGAACGTATAGACCGCCTTGCGCTCGAGCGTGACCGCACCATCCACCTTCCATGGCGCCATCAATCGCGCGATGGAGGCATCCGCGCTGATCTCCTCCGGCGTTTCCCCCGGCCTGATCATGAATTCCCAGCGGTGCCGCCCCTCGCCCATCAGGACGCAGGTTGTCGGGCGATCCGGATCGCAAATCTGGAGGTTCACCGGCGGCAGGCGCGAAAAGTCCTGCACGATGGTATCGACCACCAGCCAGGGTTCCTCGAACCCAAGATCCTCGAAGCCGATCCCCGCCGCCTTGCGCATCGGGCTGCGCGCGCCGTCCGCCCCCACCAGATAGCGCGCGCGCACTTCCTGCTGGCCATCGGGCGTGGCGACGCGGGCGATCACACCATCGGCGTCTTCCGCGAACGACAGCACGTCCCAGCGCGTCTCCAGGCGGGCCGCCGGGTAATCCGCCAGCCTGTCCCGCAACACCCGCTCCACCGATGGCTGGTGGATCATGTTCGCGGCGGGCCAGCCACCCGGCCCGATCCGGTCCGATCCGGTGAACCGCAACAGGATATCTCCCGCCGCGTTGAGGAAATCGTAGCGGCTCGATTGCCGGCTCGACCGGACGATGGCTTCCGCCGCGCCCACTTCCTGAAACACGCGGATGATCTCGTGGTCGAGATGCGCGGCGCGCGGCAGCGGATAGACCTCCGCTTCCTTTTCCGCGACAATCACCGAAACGCCCTGCCGGGCCAAAAGGAGGGCCAGGGTCACGCCGGTCGGGCCGCCGCCGGCGATGAGAACGTCGCATTCGTGGATAGCGGCGGCGGCCATCGGCTCAGCCCTCCGCCGCCATCGTGCCCTCGATCGCGCCAAGGCCATCGATCTCGCACCGCACCACATCGCCGGGCTTCAGGAACTGGCGCGGGTCCATTGCCGCGCCCACGCCGCCGGGCGTGCCGGTGAAGATCACGTCGCCCGGCTCCAGCGTCATCGCCTGCGAAAGATGCTCGATCTGCTGCCACAGGTTGAACACCAGATTCCGCGTGTTCGAATCCTGCCGCTTCTCGCCATTGACGAAGCAGCGGATGCCCAGCGCGTGCGGATCGGCCACGTCATCGGCGGTGGTCAGCCACGGTCCCATCGGCGCGTGCGTGTCGAAGCTCTTGCCAAGCGACCATTGCGGGCCGGCGTGCTGCCACATGCGCTCGGTCACGTCGTTGCCAACACAATAGCCGAACACATGCTCCGCCGCCTTGTCCGCCGGGATATGCTTACCCCCCTTGCCGATCACCGCGACGAGTTCGACCTCGTAGTCGTTGGTGCCCGTGCTCTTCGCGATCAGGATGGGATCGAACGGCCCGTTCACGGACGTCTGCGCCTTGGTGAACCATACCTGCCGTTCGGGCGTGCCCATGTTCGATTCCGCGATGTGATCGGCATAGTTGAGGCCAATCGCGAAAATCTTGCCCGGCCGCTGCACGGGCGACGCCAGCCGCACCGAAGCCAGCGGGACGCCACCGCCCGCGGCGGCCTTCGCGGCCAGCCCGTCCTTCACCGCATCCCAGTTTGTGATCAGATCGATCATCGATCCGGCGATGCCGGTATCGATCAGCGTTTCGTCCACCACGATCGCGGTACGGATCGCGCCATCGGCGGCGTGATAGCTGGCAAGTTTCATGCGGCTTGTCCTTTCGGGTTGCGGCGGAACAGCCGCCGGATGCGCAATTGCAGGGCCATGACGAAGGCGAGTACCCCAGGCTTCGGAGCCATACGCCCCGCCAGCATCGGATGCGGGCTGCCCCACTGCACCGCCAGCAGGCTCGCGACCGGCATCTTTTGCGGCGGATCGGCCGCCGTCAGCAAGTCGCCATCGGTCCAGTGTTCGAGTTCGTGGCCCCAGGGGTCTTTCCAGTAATCGAAGATCTGGCTGCCCATGATGTGCCGGCCCACGCCCCATGCCGCCGTGCGTTTGCGCGCCTTGAGGTGCTGGTGCCCCAGCATCAGGTCGTCGAAGTTGGAAACCTCGAACGCGGCGTGCAGGAAGCCCGGCTTCTGCGGCAGTTGCGCTAGGAACAGCGTGTGGTGATCGGCCGGCTTGTCGCCCCGGTCGCAACGCATGAACGCGCCCAGCGGCAGGTTCGGCGCGGCTTCCACCTCATCCGACGTCAGGAAGCCGAAGCGTTCCTTGTACCACGCCTCCGACGTGCGGAAATCCGCCACGTTGAGCACGCAATGGCCAATCCGCCGGACGTGCGCCGGCCCGCCTTCCAACCGCACGAGCTGGCGGAAGCGCGGCTTCGCGCTGGCAGTGTTGCGCACGGGATCGGCCATGGCGGGGCTTTCCGATTCCTTCGACTGGCCCGCCACCACTTCCACCGGAAAACCATCGGGATCGCGCAACCGGACGACCGATCCGCCGCCGGGTTCGCCGAGCGCTTCTACCGCCACGCCTTCGGCGCGCGCCAGCACTTCCAGATCCTCGATCCGCTCCGCCCGGAAGCCCACGCCGCGGAAGCCCGGCTCGCCCGGTTCGGTCACGTGGAGAAACGGCCGACCATCCCCGCCCCGGGCATAGAGCCGCCCATCCTGCTCGAAGCAGGCCAGTCCGAAATCCTCCAGAAAGGCGCGCATGGCTTGCAGATCGGGCGCGGCAAAGCGCACGTGGGCAATATCCTCGACGCGGATGATGCTCATCGCCATCGTCTCCCGGCATCCTCTGTCCGGCCGCGGTCTGAAGGCCGCGACTCAAACTTGACTTTTTAGTCAAATATCATGAATGACCAAACGGTCAAGAGCGCTTATGGACCGAACCATGATCGAACCCACGCTTTCCCCCCGCGCCGCGCGCACCCGCTCCGCCCTGCTCGCCGCCGGGCTGGAACTGCTGGCCGAACGCCCGGTGGACGCGATCGCCATCGACGAAGTGGTCGCCGCAGCCGGCGTCGCCAAGGGATCGTTCTTCAACCATTTCGAGGACAAGCACGATTTCGCCGGAGCGATCTCGCGCGCGATCCGCGTTGACGTGGAAGCACTGGTGGGGCGCACCAATCGCGACATCGCCGATCCGCTGGAACGGCTGGCCGGAGGCATGATCGCCGCCGCCGCCTTCGCCCTGGCCGAGCCCAAGCGCGCGGCCGTGCTGACCCGGTCCTCCTCCGGCACCGTGGTCGAGGATCACCCGCTCAACCGGGGCCTGCTGGAAGACATGCGCGCCGCGCTGGCCGACGGCCTCGTTTCCCCCGAAGGCGGGCGGGCCGGCGTGCTTTACTGGCTGGGCTGCTGCCAGATCGTCATGGCCAGCAGCGTGGTGCAACGGGCCTCGGTCGATCACGCGGCCGGCTTCGTTGCCGACATGCTGGCACTGGGCTTGCGCGGCCTTGGTGCATCGGCCAGCGCGGTGGCGCGCATCGCCGATCCGGACCGTGTACGGCAGCACCTCCGCGCGATCACAAGCGCTTGATTACACTGCGTCGGCCTGCCAGCCACCGCCCAGCGCAAGGAACACCGCCACCTGATCGCTGGCAAGCGCGGCGTCCGATGTCGCCAGCGTCATTTCCGCCGCCGAAAGCGTGCGCGCGGCGTCCAGCCCGGTCAGCGCGTTCTCGCGCCCGGCCGCGCGCATCCGCTGGACCTTGGCCAGCGCCGCCGCCGCCTTGTCGCGCGCCTCGCGCAACGAGGCGTTGCGCTGGAGTTCGTGGGCATAGGTGGTCAGCGCGCTTTCCGTCTCGCGCAGCGCGCCCAGCATCACGCCGTCGAAGCGTGCCAGCGCCGCATCGCGTTCGGCTTCGGCCGCCGCGATTTCGGCATGGGCGATCTTGCGGTTGGGAAAGGTCCACGACAGCAGCGGCCCCAGGCCGAACGACAAGCCGCGCGGTGTTCCCGGAAACTTGAACGGGCTGACGTCCTCCACGGAAGCGCCGAAGCGCACGGTGGGATAGAGCTCCGATCGCGCCACGCCGATCCGGTCGAGCGAACCCGCGACCGTTCGCTCCGCCGCGCGCACATCGGGCCGGCGCCGCAGCAAGGCGGCACCATCGCCCACCGGCAGCACGCTGGTCACGCGCGGCGGTTGCACGCAGGTCTGGATCTCCCTGGGAAACTCGGCCGGCGGACGCCCCAGCAGCGTCGCCAGCCGGAACAGCGCGTTTTCCTGCGCTGTGTCGAATCCCGGCATCTGCGCCTCCAGCTGCGCCACCAGCACTTCGGCGTTGTCGCGATCGAGCGGCGTTCCGCGTCCGGCCGCGATCAGCCGGTTGGTGAATTCCAGATTGCGCCGCAATAGTCCAAGGCTGTGCTGCGCCCGCGCGCGCAGCATTCCCGCAGCGCAAGCATCGGCATAGGCCCCGGCCACGCCCGCGGCGACGTTGACGCGCGTCAGGTCATAGGCGGCCTGCGCCGCATCGCGGTCATGCCCGGCCGCCGCCGTCAGGCTGCGGATGCGCCCGCCTACGTCGAAGTCATAGGTGAGCGAAGCGCCGCCACTGACCAGCGGATAGCCCTGAAAACTCTCGAAGGCGACCGGATCGCGGTTGACCGTCGCCCCGGCGTTGAGGTTCGCCAGAACCGTTCCCTGTGCATGGGCCTGCCGGATCATGGCACTGGCGCGGTCGATGTTCGCCGCCGCCACGCGCAAATCGGTGTTCGCCTTGAACGCCTCCTCGATCAGAACGTCGAGCTGGGGGTCGTCGTAGAGCTTCCACCACTGGCCCGGCACGGGATCATCCCGGAATGGTCCCTTGTCCATGCTGACGAACGGCGCATTGGCGGCCGGCGCTTCGGAAAGCGCGGTCTGGGTCCGGTCGCGCTCCATCGGCACATGCACACAAGCGGACAGCACCAGGGTGGGCGCGAGCAGCACCGCCAGGCGAGTCAGGCGACCGATCCGGTTCACGACCGGCCTCCCGCATGGACGGTGCGCCCGGCGCCATCGATCACGTCGACGGTGGCGGTCCTGCCAGCGATCAGGCGGATATCCTGCGGCACCCTGACCAGCGCGATCCGCACCGGCACGCGCTGCGCCAGCCGCACCCAGTTGAACGTGGGATTCACGCTTGCCAGCTGGTTGCTGGCATTGGTCCGCTCGCGATCATCGATGCCCGGCGCGATGCTTTCCACCCGCCCTTCGATCGGGCTGGTTTCGCCCATCAGCAACACCCTTGCTCGATCGCCAACGTGGATACGCGGCAGCTTGGTTTCCTCGAAATAGCCGTCGATCCACATCGTATCGGCATCGACCACGGCCAGCCCCTGCGCGCCGGCGGCCAGGTAATCGCCGGGCTTGAGCAGCAGGTTGGCGACGTAGCCGTTCACCGTCGCACGGACAAGCGTGCGCTCCAGGTTAAGGCGCGCCACGTTGACCGCGACCCGCGCCGCCTCAAGGCTGGCGCTCGCTGTCTCCGCCTTGGCTTCCAGCGCCTCGCGCTCCTCGGCCGAGACGAGATCGCCCAGCATCCGTGCGCGGCGCAACTGGGAATGCGCGTCGGCGGCAGTCGCCTGCGCGCTTGCCACGGCGGCCTGCGCCTGCGCCAGCGCCAGCCGGTAGCGGGGCGTGTCCACCTCGAACAGCACCTGCCCCTTCGTCACGCGGTCGTTCTCCCGGACGAGCACGCGTGTGACCAGCCCCGGCACGTCGGACGAGACCTTGACGACATCGGCGCGCACGCGGCCATCGCGCGTCCACGGATCGACCTCGTAGCGCTGCCACATCGCGCGCCCGGCCACGAACGCCAGGACGACCACCGCCAGCGTGATGGCAACGCGCAGGATGCCGATCAGGATCGGCCGGAACGAGGCAGGAGCAAGGGATCGGGGAGACATTTCGGGTTCGCCTGATGGGAAAGGAGTTTCAGTGAATGAAGGTTAGCGGAAGGCCGGAGACGGCGCCGGTCAGCGCCACGAACAGCGCGATCTCGAACAGCGAGCGGTGCCAGACGAAGCGGTAGAGCCGCCACCGCCGCATCGCGATCTGGATGAACAGGAACGGGACCAGCGCCACCGCCGCGGTCGCGAACAGGTGCGGGAAGAACACGCCGTAAAGATGCAGTTCGGGCGTCATGCGGCTTCGGTCCTGACGTCTGCGGGAACAAGCGTGCGGTCCAGCCCGGTCAGCGCCAGCAGCGCCTCGCGCCGGGCAGGCGTGGGTGGCGTGGCGGCCACTTCGCGGATAGCCTCGGCAATCCGGGCGTGCAGATCGCCCTCGCCGCGGCCGCGCCAGTAGCGGCGGAGCGCATCGAGCAGGCGCCCCACGGCCGGCGCATCGGCGCGCGGCGGCCCCACGCGGCGCAGCGTCAACAGGTTGAGACCGACACGCATCGTCCGCAGCGTCTGCGCCACCAGATCGTCCGGATCGCCCCGCACCGCCACGCGCGCGCCCAGCAGGCCCACGCGGTCCACCATCAACCCGGTCCAGGCCGGCACCGCGAGCGGCGGTTCGGTCCGCGTCTGACTGGCAAGATCCCGTTCGGCGAGGCGGACGATCCGCCGCGCCGAGAAATCGGCCCCCACCGATCGCACCAGCCGAGTCACCAGCGAGGCTGTCAGCACGCCCACGACCGAGGCCAGCGAACTGTTCACGAAACCGGCAAAGCTGGGGGAGAAGCCCTCCTGAATGCCCAGCGTGCCGTTGATCCCCATCGCCAGGGGCACCATCCGCATGGTCCATCGGGGAATGGCCATAAAATAGCCGATGACTAGGAACGTGGGCGCCAGCACGAGCATCAGCGTGGAGAAATCGTGAACCTGCGGCACGATGCCGAACAGGTAGATGCCGGTGACGACAGTGGCATAGCTCCACCAGATCGCCACCTTGTTGATCTCGCGCGAGGGATCATCCATCCCGGCAAAGAAGCTGGCGAAGATCGACGCCATCATCACCGCCGTACCGCCATCGGGCCAGCTCGTAGCGATCCAGAACCCGCAGAGCAGCAGGATCGCCAAACTCGCGGTGAGACCCGACCACACCGCCATGCCGTAATCGCGGTGCAGCCGGCGCGCGCGCTCGTCGGCGAGCACCGCGCGCAAGGGCGCCGGTGCGGTTCCGCCATCGCGCAAATGCCGCGCCAGCACCGCGCAATCGCGCCAGGCCTCGATCATTTCCGCGAGCCGCGCGTGAAAACTGGCGCGCAGCAATTCATCGTCGGAAGGCATTTCGCCCAGCACCGGCTCCAGCCCGCGCGCGCGCCGGGATAACGCCGCGGCGAGATCGAGCGAAGCCGTGTCCGCCGCAACCACCCATGCCCGGACATCGGCGATCAGCCGGTCGCTGGCGGGCGAGAGCACGCCCCCTCCCTGCCGCAACGCATCGAGCCGGTCCCCCACCGATTGCGCCAGTGGCAGCAGCATCGCCATGCGCTCCGCCAGCTTACCCACCTCAAGGCTGCGATCGTGGTAATGCGACGTGTCGAACGGCAGATGCGTGGCCAGGATGTGCAATTCGGTGATGTCGCCGGCCAGCTTGTGGACATCGCGGTTGTGTGGATCGTGAACGCCGGCCAGCGCATCCAGCACCCAGGCCTGCGCATCGTGCAGGAACCCGTCGATCCGTGCTTCAAGCGTGCCGGCAATGCCGCGCGGCAACACCACGCTGTGGATCAGCGTGGCACAGGTGATGCCAAGGCAGATTTCCTCGACGCGGGCCACGGCGGTGGTGAACACCGTGCCTGGCGCGCTGACCGAAGGGAAACCGATCAGCGCGGCGGTATAGCCGCTCAGCATGAACACATAGGCGCGGGGCGTGCGGTCGAGCAGCGAGATGGCGAGGCACAGGCCGACCCATACCGCCAGCGTCAGGCTGAGCAGTTCCGGCGCGTCCACCAGCAACGGCACCGCGCCGACCGCAACGGCCGCGCCAACCACCGTCCCGATCACGCGATAAAGCGCCTTGGAACGGACCGACCCGGCCTGAGGCTGGCTGACGATATAGACCGTCATCGCCGCCCAGTAGGGGTTCACCAGCCCCAGCCCCAGCGCGATGAACAACGCCAGCACCGCCGCCGCGAAGCTGTTGAGCGAAAAGACCATGCGGGAAGCATGCGCGTTCAAGCGCCAGCTCCCTCATCGTTTGACAGGAAGGCGCTGGCCAGATCGAGCCGGTCGAGCGCGGCACCAACCTTGTCGACCACCGACAGGAACACCGTCACGTCCTCATCCGTCACTTCGGCCATGATCACGTCGCGCAGCCGGTCAAGCGCTTCCTCAAGCTGGAACACCAGCGCCTCGCCCTTGGCCGTGAGATGCAGCCGGCGCAGGCGCTTGTCCTCTTCGTCGATGTGGCGCGTCATCAGGTTCATCGCCACCAGCCGGTCGACCACGCGCACGAGCGCCGGCCCGCCGATCCCGCTGCGCTCGGCCAGCTCGTTCTGACTCAGCCCGCCGCCGGAGCGCCCCAGGTAGATCAGCGGCGCCCCCAGGGATTCGGACAGGCCGAACGGGCGCAACGCATAGTCCACCGCTCTCCGCCAATTGCGGGCAAAAGGCAGCAGGGAGCCGGTCAGGATGCGTCGCTGGTTCATGGGAAATCTCGCTCTCGGCAATTAGTTCGTTTGTAAACGAATTACAACGAGTCGGGCCGGCTGACGAGATGCAATGTGGAGTCGTTCAGTTGCAGAAAACGCGCGTAAGGCGATGATCGCGGCCGAGGCCGCCCTTCCATCGGCGAGAAGAGTTGCTACGGCCGCTTCAGCCCGCCCGGGCGGGGTTGGCAGGAGCTGATATGACCACAACGCTGTTTACCGCGTCCGGCGTAAGGCTACGCTGCCGAGGCAGGCAGGCGGGCCTCCTCAACTGGCTGTTTCTCCCCGGTGGCCCGGGAATAGGTTCGGAAAGTCTCGAGGAACTGGCGTCGGCGCTCGACCTGCCGGGTGCCGTATGGCTGGTGGACCTGCCCGGCGATGGCATTGCCGAACGTTGTCTTCGCGGGGCATTCCACCGGCGGCATGTATCTCCTCGCCACGCCGGAGCTTGAACAGCACATATGCGGTCTGGTGCTGCTCGACAGCGCAGCGGACGCGGCATGGCACGCAAGGTTCGTGGGGATGACGCAGCGGAACCCCCTGCCCGCGGTGGAGGCAGCAACAGCCGTTTACGAGGCTGATCGCTGCGACGAGAACATCGCCGCCATCGCGGTCGCATCCGCTCCATGGAATTTCACCCCGTCTGCCATTCCCGCCGGACAAGAATTGCTTTCCCGCATGCCATACAACAGCGCCGCGGTTGAGTGGTCCGACGCTCACTTCGATCATACGTATAGCGCGGCATGGTGGCCCCGGACGCTGCCGGTGCTGGTACTCGCGGGTGCGGAAGACCGGATCGTCTGGCAAGGTGGCTGGGATTCCCCGCGTTATCGCGGCGCCAACGTCAGCCATGCTTCAATCCGGTCAGCAGGGCATTTCCCGTGGATCGATAACCCCGATGCCGTCACGGAAGCATTCGGCACTTTTGCGGCAAGGATGACGAAAACGGCCCACGACGATGCGCGGCCCCCTCACCCCTCCGGCAGCAGCAGACTGGAATCGCCGTAGCTGTAGAACCGGTATGCGTTAGCGATGGCATGGGCATAGGCCGCTTGCATGGTCTCCAGCCCCATCAGCGCACTAACCAGCATGAACAGCGTAGAGCGCGGCAGGTGAAAGTTGGTCATCAGGCCGTCGATCGCGCGGAAGCGGTAACCGGGGGTGATGAAGATCGAGGTATCGCCTGCGAACGGGCGGATCACGTTGTCTTCGCCCGCAGCGCTTTCCAGCAGGCGCAGGCTGGTCGTGCCCACCGCGATCACCCGGCCGCCGGCGGCGCGCGCGCGGTTCAGGCGATCGGCGGTGTCCGCCTCGATCCGCCCCCATTCGGCGTGCATCCGGTGATCGGCCGTGTCTTCCGCCTTCACGGGCAGGAAGGTTCCCGCGCCGACATGGAGCGTCAGCGTCTCGTGCGCGATGCCCGCCTGCGCCAGCGCGGCCATCAGCCCGTCGGTGAAATGCAGCGCCGCCGTGGGCGCGGCGACCGCGCCATCGCGCGCGGCGAACATCGTCTGGTAATCGCGCCGGTCCTCCTCGTCGGTGGGCCGCTTGCCCGCGATATAGGGCGGCAGCGGCATTCGGCCAGCACGCTCCAGCAGCACCTCCACCGGCTCGTCTCCGGGGAAGAACAGGGTCCAGCTGCCGTCATCATGGCGCTGTTCGGCCGTGCCGGACACATCGGCGCCAAAATCGATGACATCCCCTTCGCGCAGACGCTTGGCATTGCGGACGAAGGCCTGCCAGCGGCGCAGGTCGATCCGCTTGTGCAGCGTCGCCCCGATCTTCGCTTCGCCGCGCCGTCCTTCGAGTTGGGCGGGGATCACGCGCGTATCGTTGAACACCAGCACGTCGCCCGCCCGCAGCAAGGCCGGCAGATCGCGCACGACATGGTCGGCCAGCGTGCCGTCACCCTTGGCCAGCAGCATCCGCGCCGCATCGCGCGGCCGCGCGGGACGCAGCGCTATCCGTTCGGGCGGCAGCTCGAAATCGAAGAGATCGACGCGCATCGCCCGAGGCAGCGGATCAGTTGGACTGCGAGTGGCTCAGCATGTCGGCCGTGATCGCCGGCGCGGCAACGGGCGCGGCAACGGCCGGCCGCGCCTTGTTGTCGGACGCGATCGAGGCCTGGACTACCTTGGTCGGATTCGACGGCGGTTCGCCGCGCTGGATCGTGTCGACGTATTCCATGCCGGAGATCACCCGACCGAAGTTGGTGTATTTGTGATCGAGGGCGAAACGCGGATAGAACACGATGAAGAACTGGCTGTTGGCCGAGTTCGGCTCGTTGGTGCGGGCCATCGATACGGTGCCGCGCAGATGCGGCGCATCGTTGAACTCCGCCTTGAGGTCCGGCAACTTGGAACCGCCCTGCCCTGTGCCCGTCGGGTCACCGGTCTGCGCCATGAAGCCATCGATCACGCGGTGGAAGATGACCCCGTTGTAGAAGCCCTGCCGAGCCAGTTCCTTGACCCGCTCGACATGGTGCGGCGCCCACTGCGGCATCAGCCGGATCGCCACGCGGCCACCGTTCGACAAATCCAGCAGGAGGATATTATCGGGATCGTCGTTCAGCGAGGTATCGACCGCGTACTGCATGGGCGGCGTGTCCGGCTTCACCGACAGTTGCTTCTTCTTGGCCATGGCGGGGGTGGCGAGAACCACGGCGCCAAGCGCGATCGAGGCAAGGAAGCGCGAAACCATCTGCAAGACCACCTTCAGCGTTCATCCGGGCAGAATAGAATGCGGGCCGGAAACCGCATCCGTGGCCGATAGGCCGGGCGCGCTGTCACTGCAATGAACGAATTGCAGTTCCGCACAGGACCAGCCCATCGGAACGGGGCGATCAGTAGTCGCCCAGCCGGCCCGTCGTTTCGATGCGGGCGATCACATCGTCCCGGACATCGGGCGTCACGAAGTCGGAAATGTCGCCGCCAAACATGGCGATTTCCTTGACCAGCTTCGACGCGATCGGCTGGAGGCTCACGTCCGCCATCAGGAAGATCGTCTCGATCTGGTCGTTGAGCTGCTGGTTCATGCCGGCCATCTGGTATTCGTATTCGAAATCCGCCACGGCGCGCAGGCCGCGCACGATCACGGTGGCGCCCTGCCGTTCGGCGAACTTCATCAGCAGCGCGTTGAAACCCACCACGGAGACGTTCTCGATCCCCTGTGTCGCCATTTCGCGCTCGACCATGGCGATGCGTTCGTCCGGCGTGAACATGGGGTTCTTCGACGGATTGGTGGTCACCCCGATAATCAGCCGATCGACCAGCTTCGCACCGCGACGGATGATGTCGAGATGCCCCAGCGTGATCGGATCGAACGTGCCGGGGTATACCCCGATCCTCTCCCCCATTTAATGATCCCTTTCGACGATGAAGCGCGCCACGGCACGAAGCACGTCCGCCTCCGACCCGTAAGACGCAAGGTGCTGCACGGCTTGTTCGACTAGCATTCTGGCCTGTTCGCGCGCGCGCTCCACGCCCAGCAGCGAGACGAAGGTTTCCTTGCCGCGTTCCGCATCCTTGCGCAGCGCCTTGCCGGCCACCGCTTCATCGCCTTCGGTATCGAGCAGATCGTCCGCGATCTGGAAGGCCAGGCCGATATCGCGGGCATAGCCGCGCAGATGCGTGCGCCCTTCCGGCGGAACGCGCCCGAGAATGGCCCCCATCTCGACACCGGCTGCCAGCAAAGCGCCGGTCTTCAACTGCTGGAGACGGGTAACCGTCGGCAGGTCGAAGCTGGCGGTTTCGGCGGCGATGTCCATCATCTGGCCACCGGCCATGCCGTTCGCGCCGCTCGCCATGGCCAGCGTGCGCACCAGTTCGATGCGCACGAACGGATCGCCGCTCATCGCGGGATCGGACAGCACTTCGAACGCAAAGACATGCAATCCATCGCCAGCAAGCACGGCGGTAGCCTCGTCGTAGGCGATATGCACCGTGGGCTTGCCGTGGCGGGTCGCGTCGTTATCCATGCACGGCAGATCGTCGTGGATCAGGGAATAGACGTGGACCGCTTCCAGCGCCGTCCCGGCACGCACCGCGCTGGCGCGATCGACGCCGAACATGCTCGCGGTGGCGGTCAGCAGCAGTGGCCGCAGCCGCTTGCCACCGCCAATCGCGGCATAGCGCATGGCCTCGATCAAGCGATCGCGCGGGTCGCCGGCCACGGCCAGCAGCGCATCGAAGCTCGCATCGATATCCTCGGCGATCTGGACCAGCGCGGGCTTGAGCACCGCCATTGTCGCGTTCGCCTGGCCGGCGTCCTGTTCGCCGGCATCCTGGTCGGAAGTGGTCGTCATGCGGAGGCCGCCTCGTCAAAGGGGCGGGTGCCGGTGGGGCGGCCGTCGCGATCGGTGACGATCGCCTCGATCCGTGCCTGCGCCGCATCGAGCCGGGCCTGGCAATGCGCGCGCAGCTTTTCGCCGCGCTCGTAAAGGTCCATCGATTCGTCGAGCGGTGCCTCACCGCTTTCGAGCCGGCGCACAACGTCTTCCAGCGCCTTCAGCGCCTCCTCGAAACTGAGCGACGTGATATCGGGATTAGTAGCCATCGCACCCAGCTTTGGCGGCGGGAACGGCACCGGTCAAGCTCGGAACGGGACTTGCCCGTCGAGGCAAATGTTTCCGCCGCACGGCAACCGCCACGGCGGGGCTAGCGAGACTCGCCGCGCGCCGCTAAGGGCCGCGCATGGCCGAAAGCACCGCACCGCAGATCACGCCCGATGTCGTCGCCGCGCACGGGTTGTCCGAGGATGAATACCAGCGCGTCCTGAAAGCGCTGGGGCGCGAGCCCAACCTCGTGGAACTGGGCATCTTCTCGGTGATGTGGTCCGAGCACTGCTCCTACAAGTCGAGCCGCCTCCACCTGAAGAAGCTGCCCACAGAAGCGCCATGGGTGATCTGCGGCCCCGGCGAGAACGCCGGCG
Source organism: Novosphingobium sp. MD-1 (assembly GCF_001014975.1). Lineage (GTDB taxonomy): Bacteria > Pseudomonadota > Alphaproteobacteria > Sphingomonadales > Sphingomonadaceae > Novosphingobium. The sequence continues at coordinate 122,225 of NZ_BBXA01000033.1, forward strand.
TGATCGACATCGGCGACGGGCAGGCCGCCATCTTCAAGATGGAGAGCCACAACCACCCGAGCTACATCGAACCCTACCAGGGCGCGGCAACCGGCGTCGGTGGCATCCTGCGCGATGTTTTCACGATGGGCGCGCGGCCCATCGCCAACATGAACGCGCTGCGCTTCGGCCGCCCCGATCACCCGAAGATGAAGCATCTTGTGCAGGGCGTAGTCGCCGGCATCGGCGGCTATGGCAATTGCGTGGGCGTGCCGACGGTGGGCGGCGAGACCAATTTCCACAAGGCCTATGACGGCAACATCCTGGTCAACGCGATGACCGTGGGCGTCGCCGATACCGACCGGATTTTCTATTCGGCCGCCACCGGCATTGGCAACCCGATCGTCTATGTCGGTTCCAAAACCGGCCGTGACGGCATCCACGGCGCAACCATGGCCTCTGCCGATTTCGACGAAAAGTCGGAAGAAAAGCGCCCGACCGTGCAAGTGGGCGATCCGTTCACCGAAAAGCTGCTGATCGAGGCCTGCCTCGAACTGATGGCGACGGACGCGATCGTGGCGATCCAGGACATGGGCGCGGCGGGGCTGACGTCCTCGTCGGTCGAAATGGCCTCCAAGGGTGGCGCTGGCATCCGGCTCGACATGAACAAGGTGCCCTGCCGCGAAGAGGCGATGACGCCCTACGAGATGATGCTTTCGGAAAGCCAGGAGCGCATGCTCATGGTGCTGCAGCCCGGCAAGGAGCCGATGGCCGAAGCGATCTTCCGCAAGTGGGAACTCGATTTCGCGGTGATCGGCGAAGTGACCGATACCGGGCACATGGTGCTGGAATTCGATGGCGAAGTGGTTTGCGACATTCCGCTGGCCCCGCTGGCCGACGAAGCCCCGCTCTATGACCGCCCGCACGTGCCCACGCCCAAGCCGGCGCCATTGGCGAACGTGCCCGAAAGCGCGGACATCGGCGCCGATCTGCTCAAGCTGATCGGCTGCGCCGACCTTGCCTCGCGCAAGTGGATCTGGGAACAATACGACAGCCAGGTCGGCGCGGACACGCTGCAGAAGTCGGGCGGCGACGCGGCCGTGGTGCGGGTCCACGGCACCGAAAAGGCGCTGGCGATCAGCACCGACTGCACCCCGCGCTATTGCTTCGCCGACCCTTACGAAGGCGGCAAGCAGGCGGTGGCGGAGACCTTCCGCAACATCTGCGCGGTGGGCGCCACGCCGCTCGCCATCACCAACTGCCTCAACTTCGCCAACCCGCAGCGTCCGGAAATCATGGGCCAGATCGTCGGCTGCCTCGAAGGCATGGGCGATGCCTGCCGCGCGCTCGATTATCCGATCGTGAGCGGCAATGTCTCGCTCTACAACGAGTCCAAGGCCACGGGCGGCGGTTCGGCCATTCTGCCCACCCCGGCGATCGGCGGCGTCGGCCTGATGCTGGACCATGAAAAGATGGTCACCGTCCGCTTCAAGGCACACGGCGACGGCATCTGGCTGGTCGGCGGCGAAGGCACGCACCTGGGCCAGTCGCTGTGGCTGCGCGAGATCCACGGGCGCGAGGAAGGCGCGCCGCCGCCGGTCGATCTGGCCGACGAGCGCGCCCATGGCGAACTCGTGCGCGAATGGATCAGCGACGGGCGCGTGACGGCGGTGCACGACGTGAGCGATGGCGGCCTGCTTATCGCTCTGGCGGAAATGGCCATGGGCAGCGGCCTTGGCTGCACGCTCGACATCCAGCTTACCGCCGCATCGGCGTTCGGCGAGGACCAGGGGCGCTACATCGTGACGGCGCGGCCCGGCGTCATGCTGGAAGGGGCAGTTCGCATCGGCACGGTCGACGGCAGCACGGTCGCGGGCGTGGAAGTGAAAGCGCTGAAAGCCGCCAACGAGGCGTTTTTCCACGACTGGATGGAAGCCTGACCCTGACGGATTGCGTGCGCGCCCGGTTTGGGGCGATCAACCCGCCGGCCGCAGCATCGACCAGAATCGCGGCCCTCCGCCCGACACCGTCCACGTGTCGATGACCTCGAAACCAAGCCTGTTGTAGATGCCGATGTTTCCTTCGGTCGCTGTTTCGAGATAGCAATCCTCCGTCCGTCCAAAGCGATCGAGACCCACGCGGATCGCGCCGCCGCCCAGCCCCTTGCCCTGCGCCGCCGGATCGCATCCGGCGATGTGCAGATACCAGAATCGCCCGCGTGGCATGTGGCTTTCGATCGCGTGCGACACCCGGATCGCGCGCGCCACCGCCGGGCCGAGCGCGGCCAGGAAGGCGGGCGCGCCCGCGACCGTTTCCATCAGTGGCACTTTCGTTCGGCCGGGCGCGCGCCACAGCGTCGCCGCGCGGCAGCCCTCGTACGCGAAGACCGCCCCCGCCCGCGCGTCGCTGGCATAGAGCAGCCGGAACAGGCGCGGCATCCGGCGCGCGCGCACGGCGGCGTCGGGAAAGATGAACGACATCGCCGGATCAACCGCGAAGGCGCGGGCCAGCATCGCGGCGATGGGATCGCGTTCCCCAAGACCCGCTTCGTGGAACATGGTCTGGGGCTGGACCGCGATCAGGCCGCCTGCTGGGCAGCCGCCAGCAGATCGTAGGGGTCGATTCCGGCCGCACGCCACTTGGCATGCACTTCGGGATAGTAGCGCGCCGCGCGAATGCCGAGCATCCGGCGGGCTTCGTCCAGCGGCATCGCCAGGACATCGCGGATCGGCATTTCGGCCAGCCGTGAACACGCCTTGCCCATCTTGTGCCCTTCGCGCACCGCGCGGAAGATAGGCACCTTGACCCGGCCGCGCCGCGAAATCTCCATGGCTCCGGCATAGCCGAGGAACAGGTGCGCCAGCGCCGGCTGCTGACCGTAGGTGAACGCCAGCACGCACTGTTCGCCCAGCGCATCGCGCCCATAGCCGGACAGCACGTGCATCAGATCGTGCGTATCGCGCAGGCGGCGCATGTACCAATCGACCTGATCGTCGAACCGCGAATTGGCCGGGCGGTACTTTTCCAGTTCGTCGACCAGCCCCTGCGCCGACAGCCCCTCGCGCTCCATGAAGTCGCAATAGACCTGCCCGACAGACCCCGCCGGCAGCCTGCGCAGCGCTTCATGATCGTCGAGAATCGTGACCAGCGACGGCTCGCTCGCCCGGATACGCTGACCGCGCTCCGTCGACAGGAACGCGCGCGCGGCATCGTAGACCCCGCGCCAGGGCAGCGCCTCGAAGATGGGGAACACTTCGGCGGTGTTCTCCTTGTCCTTCACCAGTTCCCGGAAATGACGCCACGCCTTCGCGAAATCGTATCGCATTTTCGGGCGGCCGGGCAGCATGAACGGAAGATCGTTGGTCCCGCGCGTCGCGGTATCGGTCATCGAGGCGGTAGCGAGCGTAGCCATTCATGCACCTGCGAGTTACTTACACCACTGTCATTTAGCAATCTTGCCTCGCTATGGCAAATAGGTTTCAAATCGACTACCTAAATTCCGACAAAATACCGGGAGGGATCGATGAAGCAACGCTGGCAGGTGCTGCTTGGCATATCGCTGGGGCTCGTGGCGCTCGCGGCAGGCCTGCTGGCCGGGCGCTCCACCACGGAAGGCTGGCAGCTTGCCGCGCGCTGGACCGCACGCGCCGGCTTTCCGCTGCTGATCCTGACCTACAGCGCATCCTCGCTGGCACGGCTGTGGCCCGGCCCGCAAACGCGGGCGCTGCTGCGCGAACGGCGTTACTGGGGCCTTGGCTTCGCCGCCTGCCACTTGATCCACCTGGCGGCGCTGATCACGTTCCTGCGCCTGTCGGGCACGCAACGGCCCTTGCCGACCCTGCTGGGCGGAGGTCTGGCCTACGTGCTCCTCATCGCCATGGCGCTGACCTCCACCGACGCCGCGATGCGCCGGCTGGGCAGGTGGTGGAAGCGGCTGCACACGTTCGGCATCCACTGGTTGTGGTTCATCTTCGCCTTTTCCTACGTGGGGCGCATCGCCCGGCCGGAAACGCGGATGATCGGGCTGATCGGCGGCGGCATCGCTATCGCCGCGCTGGGCCTGCGGATCGCGGCGCGGGTCAAGACCCGCCGCCCCGCTGCCCTCAGTCGTTGACCCATTCCTCGCGCGGGATGCCGAACAGCAGCAGGATCGCGGTGAGATCGCCGCGATCAATCCAGCCATCGGCCGCCGCGCGCGCCTTGGGCTTGGCGCGATAGGCAAGGCCCCAATGCGCCGCCTCGATCATCGGGATGTCGTTGGCACCGTCCCCGGTCGCGAGGCTGGTAGCCCCCTCGCCCAGCCGCGCGGTTTCCTCCAGCAGCACGGCTTTCTTCACGCCGCTGTCGGTAATTCCGCCGACAAGCCCGCCGGTCAGCGCGCCATCGCGGATTTCCAGCCTGTTCGCCACGACGCGCTCGAACCCAAGTTGTTCGGCCACGGGATCGGCGAAGCTGTGAAAGCCGCCCGTCACCAGCACGGTGTGGCATCCCCGCGCCTTGAGCGTGGATACCAGCGTCCGCGCGCCCGGCATCGGCGCGATCCGTTCGGCAAGGCACTGGTGGATCGCGGCTTCGGGCAGGTCACGCAGCAGGCCCACCCGCTCACGCAAGGCGGCCTCGAAATCCAGTTCGCCCTGCATCGCGCGCTCGGTGATCGCGGCGATCTGCTCCTTGATCCCCGCGAAATCGGCCAGTTCGTCGATGCATTCGGCCTGGATCATCGTCGAATCCATATCCGAAACGAACAGGCGTGGCGCCGCGATCGGGTGGAGCGACAGCAGCAGGTCGCTGTCCGGAAAGTGCGCGTCGAGAATGCGGCGGACCTCGGCCGCATCGCCTTCCAGCACTTCGAGTTCGAGCACCTCCTCGCACCCGTCAAGCATTCCCGCGCCGGCCACTTCCCAGCCGCGTTCCTCGATCGCTTCCATCGCGCGCGCAAGATTGTCACCAAGCGTCTCAGGCTCTGCTATCAGGCGGGCGATGAGCACCGATAATTCCCTTTCATTCCACGATACCGGCATGGACGGCGGCACAGGCTCGCCGGTCAAACCACGGCTGGCGCTCATTGCAGGGCCGACGGCCAGCGGCAAGAGCGATCTGGCGATAAAGCTGGCGCTGCACGAACGCGCACAGGGGCGCAAGGCCGTGGTCATCAATGCCGATAGCGCGCAGGTCTATCGCGATCTCGCCGTGCTGAGCGCGCGGCCGACCGAGCAGGAGATGCAGGGCATACCCCACCGCCTGTTCGGCGCGTGGGACGGCGCGGTGGCCTGCTCCGCCGCTGACTGGGCCGACGCGGCACGCGCGGAAATCGCGCAGGCCCATGCCGAGGACGCCCTGCCGATCCTGGTCGGCGGAACCGGCCTGTACATCCGCACCCTGCTCGACGGCATCGCGCCCGTGCCACCGATCGATCCCGCCATCCGCGCGGCGGTGCGCGCGATGCCGGTCGTGCAGGCGTGGGCAGCCCTGCGCGCCGAAGACCCCGAACGCGCGGCGCGGCTGGCCCCGGCCGATACCACGCGGGTCGCCCGCGCGCTGGAAGTCGTGCGCTCGACCGGCCGCCCGCTGGCGGCATGGCAGGCCGAACGCAGCGGCGGGATCGGCGGCACGGTCACCTTGGCCCCGGTGATCCTGCTGCCAGATCGGCAGTGGCTCTATCACCGGTGTGACCTGCGCTTCCGCCGGATGTGGCAAAGCGGCGCGATCGAGGAAGTGCAGACCCTGCTCGCGCGCGGGCTGGACCCGGCCCTGCCCGTGATGCGCGCCATCGGCGTGCCGGAGATCGCGGCATTTCTGCGCGGTGAAAGCGATGCCGAGTCGGCCATCGTCGCCGGACAACAAGCCACGCGAAACTACGTCAAACGGCAGTTCACCTGGCTGAAACACCAGAATCCGGCGGAATGGCCGCGCCTTGCGAACGAAAATTACCTTGACAGAGACGATATAGCAGGATTATTTCAAACATAGCTGCTTGACATGGCATTTTATATCAAGTAGCAGGCCGTCAACTGCCCGACTTGCGTCGGGTGCCCGGAAGGGAGAGACGGCCCGGCGCAGCCAGCTCTGCGCCGGGCCATAATTTTTCGGCCGACAGTGTATTTCCGGCCCCGGTCGGAGCAAGTGCCGTCCTCTTCCGGGGATGGAAAAACGATACGTTGGATTGTTCGCAGAGTTGCAAGACAGGCGAAGCTGGAACCCAGATCGCCCAACAAGGGACGAAGTACCGTGAAAACCGAGCGCAGCGGCGCGGAAATCCTGGTCGAAAGCCTGGTCGCCAAGGGCGTCGAATTCGTGTTCGGCTATCCCGGCGGTGCGGTGCTCCCGATCTATGACGCGCTGTTCGGCGATGAACGCATCCGCCACATCCTCGTCCGGCACGAAGCCGGCGCCGCCCATGCGGCCGAAGGCTATGCCCGCGCCACCGGCAAGCCCGGCGTGGTGCTGGTGACGTCCGGCCCCGGTGCGACCAACGCGGTCACCGGCATCGCCGACGCGTTCATGGATTCGATTCCGCTGGTCGTCATCACCGGCCAGGTCGCCACCGCGCTGATCGGCTCGGATGCCTTCCAGGAAGCCGACACCATCGGCATCACCCGGCACTGCACCAAGCACAACTATCTGGTGAAGGACCCTTCGCAGCTCGCCGCGACGATCGACGAAGCGTTCCGCATCGCCACCGAAGGCCGCCCCGGCCCGGTCGTGATCGACATTCCCAAGGACGTGCAGGTCGCCTCGGCCACGTGGACCGAGGTCGCGCCGCAGCAGCGCAACCGCTATGCCCCGCAAACCGAAGGCAACCGGCAGGACATCGCCGAGGCCATCGAGATGATCGCGGCCGCGGAAGCGCCGATCTTCTACACCGGCGGCGGCGTGATCAATTCCGGCCCCGAAGCCACGCGCCTGCTGCGCGAGCTTCAGGCGCTGACCGGCGCGCCCGTCACCTCCACGCTGATGGGCCTGGGCGCGTTTCCGGCCGATCATCCGGCGTGGCTTGGCATGCTGGGCATGCACGGCACGTACGAGGCCAATCTGGCGATGAACCGGGCCGACCTGATCGTCGCGGTCGGCGCGCGCTTCGATGATCGCGTCACCGGGCGCCTCGATGCCTTCGCGCCCAACAGCAAGAAGATCCACATCGATATCGACCGCGCCTCCATCAACAAGACGGTGCGCGTGGACCTGCCGGTCATCGGCGATTGCGGCAAGGTGCTGGCACAGCTGATCGAGGCCTGGAAGGCTGGCGGCCACCAGAAGGCAGACCTTCAGGAATGGTACGCCCGCATCGACGGCTGGCGCGCGCGCAAGAGCCTGTCCTATCCGAAGCGCAGCAAGGATATCATGCCGCAGTTCGCGATCGAGCGCCTCTATGCGCTGACGCGGGATCGCGATCCGATCATCGCCACCGAAGTCGGCCAGCACCAGATGTGGGCGGCGCAGTACTTCCACTTCATGAAGCCGAACAAGTGGCTGACCTCGGGCGGGCTCGGCACGATGGGCTATGGCCTGCCGGCCGCGATCGGCGCGCAAGTGGGCTTCCCCGATGCGCTGGTGATCGACGTGGCGGGCGATGCTTCGATCCAGATGAACATCCAGGAACTGGGCACCGCCACGCAATACCGTCTGCCGGTCAAGGTCTTCGTGCTCAACAACGAATGGATGGGCATGGTCCGCCAGTGGCAGGAACTGACCTATGAAAGCCGCTATTCCAACTCGTACTCCGACAGCCTTCCCGATTTCGTGAAGCTGGCCGAAGCCTATGGCTGGAAGGGCATCCGCATCGAGGACGAAAGCCAGCTCGACGCCGGCATCCAGGCGATGATCGACCATCCCGGCCCGGTCATCGTCGATTGCCTCGTCGCCAAGGAGGCGAACTGCTTCCCGATGATCCCGAGCGGCGCCGCGCATACCGAGATGCTGCTTTACGGCGATGCGGTGAGCGGCACGATGGACGATGAAGCCAAGGCGCTGGTCTGACGGCGCGGACCGACGATTGCGCCCAGAGGAAAACCTTACAGTGATGAAGATCAAGGAACAGGCGTCCGAACGCCACGTCCTGACCGTCATGGTCGACAACGAAGCCGGCATTCTTGCCAAGATTGCCGGCCTGTTCACCGCGCGCGGCTATAACATCGACAGCCTGACGGTGGCGGACATCACCGACGAGCACGACGTGAGCCGCATCACCATCGTGACGCACGGCCCGCCGGAAATCATCGACCAGATCCACGCCCAGCTGGAACGGCTGGTGCCGGTTCACAAGGTGACCGACCTGACCGAGGTGGGGCCTTACGTCGAACGCGAACTGGCGCTGATCAAGGTGGCCGGCACCGGCGACGCGCGCGTGGAAGCGCTGCGGCTGGCCGACGTGTTCCGCGCCAAGGTGGTGGACACCACCACCCACAGCTTCGTGTTCGAACTGACCGGTACGCCGGACAAGATCAACACGTTCGTGGGCCTGATGCGCGAACTGGGGCTGGTCGAGGTCGGCCGCACCGGGATCGTCGGCATGATCCGGGGCGCGAACGCCGCCTGAACGTCAAACCGATCCTGCAACGGACATTCTGAAGAACTACGTCACCCCGGCTTGTTTCGGGGTCCATTTTTCCCGATAGGGCGGCGCTGAACGGCCCCGATGGATGCTGAACCCGCTTCAGCATGGCGAACTGGACGAGGGAAAGCACAATGAAGGTTTATTACGACGCCGATACCGACCTGAACCTGATCACGGGCAAGAAGATCGCCATCCTGGGCTATGGCAGCCAGGGCCACGCCCACGCGCAGAACCTGCGCGATTCGGGCGTGAAGGAAGTGGCCATCGCGCTGCGCCCCGGATCGGCCAGCGCCAAGAAGGCCGAAGCCGCTGGCTTCAAGGTTCTGGCGAACGCCGATGCCGCCGCCTGGGCCGACGTGCTCATGATCCTGGCACCGGACGAACACCAGGCCGCGATCTACGCCGCCGACCTGCACGCCAACCTGAAGCCCGGCGCGGCGCTCGCCTTCGCGCACGGCCTCAACATCCACTTCGGCCTGATCGAACCGCGCGCCGACATCGACGTGATCATGATCGCGCCCAAGGGCCCGGGCCACACCGTGCGCGGCGAATACGTGAAGGGTGGCGGCGTACCGTGCCTTGTCGCCGTGCATCAGGACACCACCGGCAACGCGCACGACATCGCCCTCGCCTATGCCTCGGGCGTTGGCGGCGGCCGTTCGGGCATCATCGAAACCAACTTCCGCGAGGAATGCGAAACCGACCTGTTCGGTGAGCAGGCCGTGCTCTGCGGCGGCGCCACCGCGCTGGTCCAGGCCGGGTTCGAAACGCTGGTGGAAGCCGGCTACGCGCCGGAAATGGCGTACTTCGAATGCCTGCACGAACTGAAGCTGATCGTCGATCTGATGTACGAAGGCGGCATCGCCAACATGCGCTACTCGATCTCGAACACCGCCGAATACGGCGATATCAAGACCGGCCCGCGCATCATCACCGATGAAACCAAGAAGGAAATGAAGCGCGTTCTGGCCGACATCCAGTCGGGCCGCTTCGTCAAGGACTTCGTGCTCGACAACCGCGCCGGGCAGCCCGAACTGAAGGCTTCGCGCATCGCCGCCAAGCGTCACCCGATCGAGGAAACCGGCGCCAAGCTGCGCGCGATGATGCCCTGGATCGGCGCCAACAAGCTGGTCGATCAGACCAAGAACTGATGGCGAGGCACCGGGGCGCCGCCGCTGGCGCGCCCCGGCCCTTCCGGGCTTCGGCGTGCTGCCAATGCACGTATCCCAAGGGTGCGGGCACGGTCCGCACCGTTTTTATTCCACAAACATCTCCTCCATTCGACGAATGGCAATGGACCAGTAACTTCTGTCTGATTATCTCCATTCTGGAGACATCACGAAGGATAACTATCCATGGTTCGCGCACTGGCCGTTTCGGGCGGGCTGGTCCTGTGCAGCGCTCTTGGCGGGTGCGATTCCAAGCCGTCGCAACAAGCCGAGGAATCGGGTGCGAAGGCTTATGAAGCCGTCGGCGCTTTCGACGACGCTCCCTCAAGCGCGGGCAGCGAAACGGCGGAACTTGCCGACCCCCTGCCCGCGGCCAGCTGTGGCGCGGAAAAGGTGCAGGGTGTTCTCGGCAAGCGCGAAACGCTCGATCTCCACCTGGCGGTGCGCAAGGCGGTCAACCACGAAGTGATCCGTTGGGTTCACCCGGGTAACGTCGTGACCGAGGATTTCGCGCCCGAGCGCCTGAACGTGATGGTCAACGAGAACGGCTTGGTGGTCTCCGCGCGCTGCGGCTGAACCGCGCGGTCTGTCCGTTCAGCGCATCTTGCCGAATGCGATCCGCAGTTCGCGTACGAACGCTTCGGGCTGCTCCCATGCCGCGAAGTGCCCGCCCTTCTCCATGTCTCCCCAGTGGACGAGTTTGCGATAATGCCGTTCCGCCCACTTGCGCGGCGTGGGCAAAATCTCCTTGGGAAACGCGCTGACCGCTACGGGCAGATCGATATCCTTTGCCGCGAAACTGCCAAAACTTTCCCAGTACAGACGGGCGGAGGAAGCACCGGCCGCCGGCAGCCAGTACAGCATGATATTGTCCAGAATGGCGTCGCGATCGAGCGCGTCTTCGGCCCGTCCGGCATTGTCCGTCCACGCCCACATCTTCTCGTAGATCCAGCCAGCCAGCCCCACGGGCGAATCCACCAGTCCGTATCCCACCGTCTGCGGGCGGGTCTGCTGCTGCTTCGAATAGCCCGAATCCCAGTCCTGATAGTGCTGGAGCGCGGTCAGCGCGCGGACTTCGGCGGGCGAAGGCGCTGCCAGGTCCTCGGGTTGCGGCCGGGCGATGGGCATGTTGAGGTGGATACCGGCGCATCCCTCGACCTTCTGCAGCGCGATCGCGGTCGTCACCGCCGATCCCCAGTCTCCCCCTTGCGCGAACCAGCGCGCATAACCCAGCCCGCGCATCAGTTCACCCCAGGCCCGCCCGATCTTTTCGACGCCCCAGCCAGCCTGCCTCGGCTTGCCCGAAAAACCGAAGCCCGGCAGCGCGGGAATGACGACATGGAACGCATCCTCCGCCGTGCCGCCGTGCGTTTCAGGATCGGTCAGCGCCGCAATGCAGTTGCGGAACTCCAGGATCGAGCCCGGCCAGCCGTGCGTCAGCACCAGCGGCGTGGCGTTTTCGTGACGCGAACGGACGTGCAGGAAGTGGATCGACAGTCCGTCGATCCGGGCGGTGAACTGGCCGGTCGCGTTCAGCCACGCCTCGCACCGGCGCCAGTCGTACTCTTCGCGCCAGTAGCGGACCAGTTCGCGCAACGCCGCCAGCGGCGTGCCCTGCGACCAGTCGTCCACCGTTTCCTGTTCCGCCCAGCGCGTCATGTCGATCCGCCGGTGAAGGTCGTCGATCTGCGTCTGCGGAACGTGGAGCGTGAACGGTTCGATCTGCATGTGCGCGGGTATCCTCTCCTTATCGCAGGTGCAGCCCGCACCCGTCTTTCGTGCGGCATTCATTCTGGACAAGCGCTCGCGAATTGACCATAGGCTTGTGCCATGATCGCTCGGCTGGACCTTACCCTTCGACTTATTCGCCCTTGGGCGTGAGCTGACGCGTCGGTCCCACGGCGTGCGCGGCGCCCAGGGGACACAAATCGCACGTCACATTACAGGGCCACAGCGGCCTGCAAGCTCCGAGTTTTCCCGAGATGACCATGTTGAAAGACCCTTCGGTCAAGTACCGCCCGTTTCCGCAGATCGACCTGCCCAACCGCCAGTGGCCCAGCCGCACTATCACCAAGGCGCCGCGCTGGCTTTCCACCGACATGCGCGATGGCAACCAGTCGCTGATCGATCCGATGGATGCCGACAAGAAGCAGCGCTTCTTCGATCTGCTGGTGAAGGTGGGCCTCAAGGAAATCGAAGTCGGCTTCCCCAGCGCCGGCGCGACCGAGTACGATTTCATCCGCGGTCTGGTCGACGGCGGCCACATTCCCGATGACGTGTTCGTCCAGGTACTGACCCAATCGCGCGACGACCTGATCAAGACGTCGTTCGAAAGCCTGGCCGGGGCCAAGCAGGCGATCGTCCATGTCTATAACGCGGTATCGCCGCTGTGGCGCACGGTGGTGTTCGGCATGGAACCGGCGCAGATCAAGGACATTGCCATCGCCGGGGCCAAGAACCTGCGCGATCAGGCCGCGCGCTTCCCGCAGACCGACTGGCATTTCGAATACAGCCCGGAAACCTTCTCCACCGCCGAACTCGATTTCAGCATCGCCTGCTGCGAGGCGGTGATGGACGTGCTGCGGCCCACGCCCGAAAAACCGATCATCCTCAACCTGCCGGCCACGGTGGAAGCGGCAACGCCGAACATCTACGCCGATCAGATCGAATATTTCTGCCGCAATCTGCCGAACCGCGAGAGTGCGGTGATCTCGCTGCACACCCACAACGATCGCGGCACCGGTGTCGCGGCCGCCGAACTGGGCCTGATGGCCGGCGCCGATCGCGTGGAAGGTTGCCTGTTCGGCAATGGCGAGCGCACCGGCAACTGCTGCCTCGTCACCGTCGCACTCAACTTGTACACACAGGGCGTTGATCCGGAACTGGATTTCTCGGACATCGACCAGGTGATCCAGACGGTCGAATATTGCAATCAACTGCCCGTGCCGGCCCGCCATCCCTATGGCGGCGAACTGGTGTTCACGGCCTTTTCCGGATCGCACCAGGATGCGATCAAGAAGGGCTTTGCCGCGCAGGAAGCGCGCAACGACCAACTCTGGGCCGTGCCTTACCTGCCGATCGACCCCGCCGATCTCGGCCGCAGCTACGAAGCGGTGATCCGCGTCAACTCGCAATCCGGCAAGGGCGGCTTCGCCTGGGTGCTGGAACAGGACCAGGGCCTCAAGCTGCCAAAGAAGATGCAGGCGCACTTCAGCCGGCACGTGCAGGAACTGGCGGACGAGGTTGGCCGTGAACTGCAGGCGGGCGACATCTGGGACGTGTTCCGCAAGGTCTATCGCCTTGAATCCCCGCAGCACTTCCAGCTTGTCGACTATGAGGAATCGCGCGCGCCCGATGGCACCCGCGTGTTCGCCGGCAAGATCGAGATCGACGGCCAGATCCAGACCGTCAGCGGGCGTGGCAACGGCCTCATTTCCTCGGTGGTGGCTACGCTGCGCGAGGGGTTCGGCGTGGACATCGAGATTCGCGACTATTCCGAACACGCCATGGGCAGCGGCACCAATGCGCGCGCAGCGGCCTATGTCGAATGCGCGCTGCCCGACGGGCGCGTGATCTGGGGTGTGGGCATCGACGAGGACGTGGCCACGGCCAGCGTCCGCGCCATTCTCAGCGCGGCCAACACCGCGCGCTGATAGCGTTTCACCGATCGGTTAAAATTCCGAGGGCATCCCCCTTGCCGCTCTTGCTTCTTGTGTGGCCTGCTCCATAGTTCGGTGCAGGCCCGCAAGAGGCCGTGCATTTGGGAGCCGACATGCCTGAAGCGATTCTGGAACCTGATCTTCCGATCATCGACCCGCACCATCACCTGTGGGATCTGTCGCCGCTTCTGGCCGCCTTTCCGGAACCGCATCACCCGTTCATCCAGGCGGCGGCGCTTTCCCCGCTCTACGTGTTCGATCATCTGCGCGCCGATGCGCAGAGCGGGCATCGCGTGGTAGGCACCGTCTATATGGAATGCGGCGCGTTCTATCGCGCCGACGCCCGCGCAGACTTGCGCCCCGTGGGCGAAGTGGAATTCGTCAACGGCGTCGCGGCGCAAAGTGCCAGTGGCATTTATGGCGATCTGCGCGCCTGCGCCGCGATCATCGGCCACGCCGACCTGACGCTGGGCGATGCGGCGCAACCCGTGCTCGAAGCGCTTGCGGCAGCCGGCAACGGCCGCTTTCGCGGCATCCGCCACCAGGGGGCGTGGGATGCCGACCCCGAAGTGCTCGGGCCGCCGTTCCACGCCCCGCCCGGCCTGCTCGCCAGCGATGCCTTCCGCGCCGGTTTCCGCCACCTCGCCCCGATGGGGCTGACGTTCGATGCCTGGGTGCTGGAACCGCAATTGCAGGACGTGATCGATCTGGCGCGCGCCTTTCCCGATACCACCATCGTGCTCGATCACTGCGGCACGCCGCTCAACATCGCCAGCTATCGCGGCAAGCTGCCGGACCGGTTCGATACCTGGCGGTCGGCCATCCGCACGCTGGCCGAATGCCCGAACGTGTCGATCAAGCTCGGCGGCCTTGCCATGGCCTTCTGCGGGATGCCCGAGGAAGGGCCGGCCGAGGGCTTCTCTTCGATCGCGCTCGCCGCGATGTGGCGGCCCTATATCGAAACCTGCATCGATGCGTTCGGGCCGCACCGCGCCATGTTCGAAAGCAACTTCCCGGTCGACAAATGGGGCGCTGACTACGTGACCCTCTGGAACGCGTTCAAGCGCCTGTCCGCCGGCGCTTCGGCGGCGGAAAAGCGCGCGCTCTTTGCCGGAACCGCCGCGCGGGTTTACGGGATCGAAGACGTCCTGCCGGCCGGCTGAACGCCACGCCCGCGCGAACCTTTGACTTGACGCGCGCGACTGCATATGCAGCCGTTAATCGATCGATTAAACGAATTGCGAGAGAGCTGATCCATGCCGTTGCCCGCCCTGTTCCAGAACCTGCGCCTCCCCGTCATCGCTTCGCCGCTGTTCATCATTTCCGGGCCAGAGCTGGTGATCGCCCAGTGCAAGGCGGGCGTCGTCGGCAGCTTCCCCTCGCTCAACGCCCGGCCGATCAGCCAGCTTGACGAATGGCTGCACCAGATCACCGAGGAACTGGCCGCGCACAACCGCGCGCATCCGGATCGGCCGGCCGCTCCGTTCGCGGTGAATCAGATCGTCCACCGCACCAACAACCGCCTCGATGAAGACATGGCGTTGTGTGAGAAGTGGCAGGTGCCGATGCTCATCACCTCGCTCGGCGCGCGCGAGGACGTCTATCAGGCGGCGCACCGCTGGGGCGGCATCGTGCTGCATGACGTCATCAACGACATGTTCGCACGCAAGGCGATCGAAAAAGGCGCGGACGGGCTGATCCCGGTGGCGGCCGGCGCGGGCGGCCACGCCGGCGCGCAGTCCCCCTTTGCGCTGGTGCGCGAAATCCGCAGCTGGTTCGATGGCCTGATCGCGCTGTCGGGCGCCATCGCCCACGGCAATTCGGTGCTGGCCGCGCAGGCGCTAGGCGCGGACTTCGCCTATATCGGCTCCGCTTGGATCGCCACGCACGAAGCACGCGCGATCGATGCCTACAAGCAGGCCATCGTCGACAGTTCGGCCAGCGACATCGTCTATTCCAACCTCTTCACCGGCGTTCACGGCAACTATCTGCGCAGCTCGATCCAGAACGCTGGCCTCGATCCCGACAACCTGCCTGTCAGCGATCCATCGAAGATGAACTTCGGTTCGGGCGGGAACACCGACGCCAAGGCATGGAAGGATATCTGGGGTTCGGGCCAGGGCATCGGCGCGGTCAAGGCCGTCGAATCCGTGGCAGAGCGCGTCGCCAGGCTGGAACAGCAATACAAGGCGGCGGCCAGCGCCTTGGCCGCGAACACCGCACCATTCCTGTCCTGACTTTCACGCGGCGGTCCCGCTCCACAGGAAATCGGCCATCCTGTCGAGGTGGCTGAAATCCAGAGCGGGATCGCGGCGGTTGAGTGGCGCCCCGCGCCATCGCGCGGGATCCAGCAGACGGCGACGCAACGCGCGCTGCAGCAGGTCGAAACGCATAAGCGCCTCGATATCCGCCCGGTCGCCGTGCCGGGCACGCACCTTGCGCCAATGGAACTCGATCTGGCCGGCCCGGTCGACCACCACCTCGTTGTAGCGCCGGTGCGGCCCGCGATGCAGCGGAAGGCCGATCCTTTGCGCGGCACGTTCGGTCGCAGGCAATAGCAAGCCGTTGCGGCGGAAATCCTCGAAGCCGAGCCGGTCCGATCCCAGATACCGGATCATACCCTCCAGCGAGCGCTGCCCCAGCAACTGGCGGGGCAGAAGATGGTGCCGCTGAAGGCCGGGCGCATAGCCGGGAAGGCCCGGTGAATTGACCAGCCGGAACGGCAATGCCGGACGCGTCAGCGGCACCGCACCAGGAGCTTGTCGCTGCCATCAGGCTCGATGCGCACCGCGCCGCCGCCTGGCAGCAAGGCATCGCAAGGCCCGTCCACGCGCCCATGCGCGACCAGCCAGTCCGTGAGCCGCACTGCCACGCGTGCATCCTGATCGGCCGAAACGCCAGGCCGCGGACGCAACGCGAACTCCTGCCCTGTCAGGAACGCCAACCCTTCGCTGGCAATGCCGCCATCCCGCCCCCGGTGCAGCGCCGTCAATGCCAGAGCGGGGAACGGCCCCCCCGCAAGCCACGCGCCGCAAGCCTCGGTGAACCACGCCGGCGACATGACCGTGCGAGCGGGACACCACGCCACCGCCCGCAATCCCGGCAGGGTGGTCAAATCGATAAGCAGGTCCGCCATTACCCGAAGCACAGGCAACAACCTTCCGGCACCCGCCAGGTGCGGCGACGGAAGGAGATCGACGGCGTACAGTGCATCCACGTCCAGGTCTTGAGGCAGTTCCACCCGATGCACCAACCCGTCAATGTGGAGCGCCTGGGCTGGGGATAAATGCCCCATGTCGAAGGTCAGCCCCTCGTGCAGCAGTTCCACGATGCCGGCATGCTCATCGGACCAGTTGGAAACGGAAAAACGCCCGTGTAGTGCCGAGATATCCGCGATCTGCCCCGCGTCGGGCCGTGCTTCCGGGTCGAACAGCAGCGCGGCAAGCCGGCTTTGGCCCTTCGTTCGCTCACCCGTCAATGCCTGCTCTCCCGCACACCCTGCACCAAAGCGATGGTATCACCGCACCACGGCGGGTCCATCCCGACTTAGGACCGACTTGGACAGCATCGCAGCAGGCAGGCGACCTTCAGAATATCCCCATCTCCAGCCCCCGTGACAGCGCTTCTCCCAGCGCCCCGGCCGCTTCGAGGTGTTCGGGCGGCACGGTCTTCAACGCCTGGATGCGTTCCGGCGTCTGCGCATCGAGCAGGACAGTGATAGGATCGGCCACGCGGCGCAGCCGCCAGCCGGTGGCGATCCGGTCGATCTGCCGCCGCGCGCCTTCCCCGTCCGATCCGGCGGCGATGATCGTGGCATAGGGCCGCCCCTCGATCCGGCCCAGCAACGGGTAATAGGCGCAATCGAAAAACTCCTTCATCGCGCCGGTCATCGCCCCCAGATTTTCCGGGCAACAGAACAGATAGCCGCCGGCATCCAGCAGCATGTCGGGCACGGCGTCGGCTGCGGCGATCAGACGAACCGGCCCGCCGCGCGACGCGCCGCCATACGCGGCGTGCGCCAGCGCCCGCGCCGCGCCGGTCCTGCTATGCCAGATGATCGCCAGCATCCGCTGTCAGCAGCCGTCCTGACCGCCCGTGGGTGCGCCCAGCGCGCCGCCGATCAGCCCACCCAGCCCGCCGAGGCCACGCTTCTTCGGCTTGGTTGGGCATTCGCGCTGCGGCTGCGCCCCGTTCGCCGCGCCAAGGCCTTCCATGCCGACGAGGAAGCCGGTCATCGAACGGTGGCGAATACGCGCGGTCCATTCCGGCTTCCACGCGATTTTGGGATCGGCGGGACGCGGCGGATAGGCGAAGTCCTCCTCCGGGCCATAAGCGTAGATCGAACCGAACATATAGTCGGGCGCGGCCTGCTTGACCTCTGCCGGCACGGTGCAGGTCGTCGTCTGTGGAGACAGCACGGTGCGGTTGGCAACCAGCCGCGCGACGGTGGAGGGCGCCAGCCAGTCCGCCAGGCCGCCGCCGAACTCGCGCGTCGCGCTGGACGACCACCACACGATATCCACCGGCTGGTTCCCACCCCGCGCGCCCTGCTTCCCGCCGATGATCGAGGCATGATAGCCGGTCGCGCCGGGCAAGGCGTTCCAGCGCAGCAGCGTGGCCCCGCCCGGCTGCGCGGCAGACGATCCCTGCAAGGCGCCCATGAAGTCCTTGGTCAGCGTGAAGTTGATGTCGGGCGCGTAATTGCCGGCAATACGATGCGCGCCGATCAGCGAGCTGTCGGGCCGGGCCGACTTGCCATCATCCGACGGCCACAGGCCATAGGTCCGGCTGTTGGCCGGCGTGACATAGCGATCGAGCGGCACCGCACTGGACCACAGGCCCGGCGGCATCTGCCCCGCCGCGATCTTGGCGAAATCGATAATGACCGGCTGCCCCTTGGGCGCGTGTTCCCCGCAGCCCCAGAAGATCAGCATCCGTCCGGTGGGCCGCTCGAAATGCGTCTCGCCCGGCGCGGTTGGCGTGCGCTCCGGCGTCTTCAGCGCCACCGATTTGCCCAGCCGCGCGCCGGCCGGCATGAAATGGTCTGCCTTGGGCTTGCCATCGGCCGCGGTGCGGCTGGAGCCGAGTTCCAGCCACAGTTCGTGCTGCGCGCCACCGCCGCCGCCAAAGGCCATGCCCAGCGCAGCACCCATGCCGCCGCCGCGCATCCCAGCCATGCCGGATATGGTGCCGGCGCGCATCTCGTAGCGCGCGACCGGCGCGGCCGCGTTCTGCGCGGTCAGCACGCTGCCACCGGCGATCAGCAACAGGCCGCCGCAGGCCAGCATCCGCTTCGTCGTCATCAGGTTGCCCATGTCATCCCCCGTGGTCATCCCTCGTGGCAGCGCGGGAACCGGAAGCACGCTCCGGAAGTCCGCGTGTGATCCTGTGCGACCATCATGGCGTTCTTTTGCGCCGAATTATGTGACTCAAGGCATTGTCCGCCATTGATTACAGTCAACCGCTTTGCGGCCCTTTGGCAATAGGCTAGCGCATCCGGATCATGATCCCGATTTCCGCTGTCACCCATTCCTTCTCCGGCCTCGCCTGGCGCTGGCGCGGCGGCAACATGGACCTTGGCGGCTGGCACGGCAGCCTGGCCGACGATCTCGTCAACCAGCTTCTCCTGTCGCGCGGCGTCGCGCGCGAAGATCTGGAGCGCCACCGCCGCCCCACGCTGCGCGATTTCATGCCCGACCCCTCGCTGTTCCGCGACATGGACGTGGCGGCGGAACGGCTGGCCTCCGCCGTGGCCGCGCGCGAGGCGATCACCGTCTATGGCGATTACGACGTCGATGGCGCCACCAGCGCCGCGCTGCTGATCCGCCTGCTGCGCGACCTTGGCGTGGAAGCGCGCGCCTATATCCCCGACCGCCTGCTCGAAGGCTATGGCCCCTCGGGCGAGGCGCTGGTCCGGCTCGCGCGCGAAGGCTCCTCGCTGATCGTGACGGTCGATTGCGGGGCGATGGCGCACGAAGCGCTGGCCGCCGCCCATGCCGAAGGCGTGGACGTGATCGTCGTCGATCACCACAAGTGCCCGCCAGAGCTTCCCATCACCGCCGCACTGGTCAATCCCAACCGGCTGGACGAAAGCGACGAGGCGGCCCTTCACGGACACCTTGCCGCTGTCGGCGTCGCGTTCCTGCTGGCCGTCGCCACGGTCCGCACGCTGCGCGCGCGCGGCTATTTCGATGGCCGCCCCGCGCCGGACCTGATGGGCCTGCTCGATCTCGTCGCCCTGGGCACCGTGGCCGATGTGGCGCAGTTGAAGGGGCTCAACCGCGCGCTGGTGGCGCAGGGCCTCAAGGTCATGGCCAAGCGCGAGAACACCGGCCTTGCCGCGCTGATCGACGCCAGCCGGCTCAACCGCGCGCCCACCTGCAGCGATCTCGGCTTCGCGCTCGGCCCGCGCATCAACGCGGCGGGGCGTATCGGCGATTCCTCGCTCGGCGTGCGCCTGCTCACCACCAGCGATGCGGAAGAAGCGCGTGACATCGCGACGCGCCTTTCCATGCTCAACGACGAACGCCGCGCGATCGAACGGGCAGTGCAGGAAGCGGCCGAAATGCAGGTCGATGGCCAGCACAACCGCGCGGTCAACGTCCTCGCCGGCGAAGGCTGGCACCCCGGCGTGATCGGCATCGTCGCCGGACGTATCAAGGAAAAGACCGGCAAGCCCACGCTGGTCATCGCGCTCGACGCCGACGACGCCGGCAACGGCAAGGGATCGGGCCGTTCGATCGCGGGGGTGGACCTAGGCGCGGCGATCATCGCCGCGCGCGAGAACGGGCTGCTGGTCGCGGGCGGCGGGCACGCCATGGCCTGCGGCCTCACCATCGATCCCGCCACCCTCCCCCGGCTGGCCGACTGGCTGGACGAACGGCTGGCGCGCGATGTCGCCTCGGCGCGCGCCACGCAATCGCTGCTGCTGGACCTGTCGCTCAACCCCGGCGGACTGACCCCCGATCTCGTCACCACGCTCGAAGCCGGCGGGCCGTATGGCGTGGGATGGCCGGGGCCGCGCATCGCCGTGGGGCCGGTGCGGCTGGTCAAGTGCGACCTGGTTGGCACCGATCACGTCCGCATGGTGGCAAGCGGGGCCGATGGCCGGTCGTTCAAGGCCATCGCTTTTCGCGCCGCCGCCAGCGAGCTGGGACAGACGCTGCTTCACGGCACCAGGGGCCGTCAACTCTGGCTCGCCGGACGCGCCCGGATCGATGACTGGGGCAGCCGCCCCGCCGCCGAATTGCACGTCGAGGACGCGGCATTCGCCGACTGAGGAAAATGATGAAATCGGCGCTTGACGGACCGCCCTCACCCCCGTAGAGGCGCGGTCCTGCCCAGCGGCGCTAGCCCAGTGGCCCCTTCGTCTAGCGGTCAGGACGCGGCCCTTTCACGGCTGAAACACGGGTTCGATTCCCGTAGGGGTCACCACTAGCTTCCGCCCGATCAGGCGCGGCATGGTGCTTTTTCATCGCCCGCCCGACCTACATCGGCCCCTTCGTCTAGCGGTCAGGACGCGGCCCTCTCACGGCTGAAACACGGGTTCGATTCCCGTAGGGGTCACCAAAAAATCAATGGGCGATCGTCGACGTAGTGGGTCCTGCCCCCACCCGATGCAGGCAACTTCAGGAAAGCGTTCGACGCTCACCAGCTTGAGGTCGCCAGTCATTCTCGGCGCCCCATACCCACAAAAGGGCAACGGACATCGGTTCGTGCGGAGAATGAAGCCGAAACGCTTCGGTGATGTCGCGCGCCGGTTCCTCACGCTCTGCTGGGCGAACACCGTAGCATTCCAGGATGATGCGATACATCGGCTGCCCTCCGGGTTGCTGGCACCTTTCCAACCACGGCCTATCCGGCTGTGACATGATCCCGCCCCCACCCCGGCAAAAAATCGACGGGCGTGTCACATTGCGCCCTCCTGCGTCGTCAAGTCGATGATCCCCTCTGGGCGGCACCGAAGACGAAGGAAGCTATCATGAACGAAACCACCAGGCTGACCTGGCATGAGATCGCCCCGCAGGGCGCCAAGGCGCTATACGGCGTCCACCACTATGTGACCACGGGCACCAATCTGCCGGAAGAGCTGATCCATCTGATCTCCCTGCGCGTGTCGCAGATCAATGGCTGCGCCCATTGCATCGACCTGCACACGCGCGATCTGCTGAAGACCATGGCGGTCGACAAGGTCGTCCTGCTGCCGGTCTGGGCTGAAGTGCCTCACCTGTTTTCCGACCAGTATCGCGCGGCCCTTGCCTGGGCCGAAGAGGTGACGCTGGTCAGCGAGACTCATGCATCGGATGAAGCGTACGCGGCGGCGGCGGCGGCGTTCGCGCCGAAGGACCTGGTCGATCTCACGATCACGATCGCAGCCATGAACGCTTTCAATCGGCTCGGGGCGCCCTTTCGGTTGCCGGTGAAGGCACAGGCCTGATCCCCATCGCCATCTCCCGCGCCGCAGCACCTGTCCGGACGTTAGCGGTCACTCGATAAGGTCGCAGCACCATGCGGTTTTCAAAACGCATGGTGCTGCGAAAATTGCCGGCTTTGGTTGCGACAACCTGGGATCGTGGCCCTAGATCGAGGGGAAATCCACGTCCGTGCCAGCCACGTTGTTGATCAGGTTGGTGAAGAAATTCTCCGCGACCACCGCCACGATTTCCACGATCTGGCTGTCGCTGAAACCGGCCTGGCGGATCGCCGCGATGTCTTCTGCCGAAACCTTGCCCCGAGCCTCGGCCACCTTGCGAGCAAAGCCCGTGGCCGCAGCAGCATGAGGATCAGCGGAAGTGCCCTGCCGCGCAAGGTCCACTTCCTCCTTGCTGAGCTTGGCGAAAGTGTAGCCGGTGAAGGTGTGAGCGGCGTCGCAATATTCGCAACCGTTCACCGCCGCCACGGCAAGGGCGATCCGCTCGCGGGTCTTGAGGTCAAGCGCCTTGCCCAGCCCCTGGTTGAGCGCGGCGTGGGCATTGATCACCGCCGGGCTGTTGGAGAGCACGCGGAAGAAGTTGGGCACGCGGCCCAGCTTGCCGTTGATCGCGCCCAGCGTGGCTTGCGATCCTTCGGGGGCCGCTGCGGTTTCGGGAATGCTGATGCGGGACATGATACGTTCCTTTCGTCTTTCTGACTGTCGACCGCGGCTCAGGCGCCGGTCGGGATGGGGTTTTCGACAAGGCTCTCGTTGAAGGCTTCGAACAGGGCGTGTTCGTTGGCGCCGGGGTTGTCGCGCATGGCCTTGATCCCCTCGACGATCACCTCGGGCGCGTCGGTCGCCAGCGCCACCAGCGTCTGCTCGATGAAGTCGGGCAGCGGCATCGCGCGGGGATCGCCGCTCTTGTAGATCAGGTCGGTATCGACCCACGGCGGCGCGATTTCCTGCACCCGTACACCGGTGCCACGCAGCTGGAACCGCTGCGACAGCGCATAGGAATGGAGCGCGGCCTTGGTCGCCGAATAGATCGCATTGCTGGCGATCGGCACATAGGCGAGCACGCTGCTGGTGTAGAGCACGGTCGCCTCCGCCTTGGTCTTGAGATGCTCGATCAGAGCGGATGTCACCCGGATCGGCCCGAGCAGGTTGGTGGTGATCAGCTCCTGCGCCAGGTCGTCGTCCACGGGGCCGGCAACGTCGTCGAAGGGCATGAAGCCGGCGTTGTTGAAGACGACGTTGAGGTCCGGGAAACGCTCGATCAGTTCACGCGCGGCGCCCTGGATGCTTTCGAGGCTGGTCACGTCGAGCTGGATCGACGCCATGCCGGGGTTGGCGGCCGTAACCTCGTCGAGCAGCGCGGTGCGGCGGCCCGAGATGATCACCTGATTGCCGAGCTTGTGAAGCGCCTCGGCTAGGCCACGGCCGATACCGCTGGTGCCGCCGGTGATGAAGATGGTGTTGCCGTTGAGTTTCATGGGAATGGGCCTTTGATCTGGAGAGGGTGTGAGGCCGGAGGGTCAGGCCGCGACGTGGAAGCGCGGGGCGGAGCGAGTGGCGGAAAGCTGGGGACCGAGCGCGGCGCGGGCGGCCTCGAAGGCGTTCCACAGTGCGATGTCGCGCAGCGCCGGGATCGTGGCGGTCTCGCCCTGGTCAAGGCCGGCCAGCGCGGCATCGACCATATCCTCGGCATCCATCACGATCTCGGTCGGCAGGTGCTCGACCGGCAGCCCGCCCAGGGCCCAGAAGTCGGTGCGGGTGGCGCCGGGCAGGACGGCCTGGGCACGGATGCCCTTGTCGGCCAGTTCGTGATTGAGCGAAGTGGTGAAGGCCTGCACGAAGGCCTTGGTGCCGCCATAGACGCCGTTGAGCAGTTCGGGCGCAACCGCGACGATCGAGGCGATGTTGATCACCGTGCCGCCCCCACGGGCAACGAAGCCCGGCACCGCGGCGTAGGTCAGGCGCATCAAGGCCGTGACATTCAGCTGGATCATCGCTGCCATCTTCTCGACATCGCTTTCCAGCAGCGTGGTGTGGGTGCCGATCCCGGCGTTGTTGACCAGCGCCGTCACGCTGGCATCCTCGCGCAGCACCCTTTCGACCCGGGCCAGGTCCGCAGCATCGCCGAGGTCGGCGGCCAGCACTTCTACCGAACGGCCGGTCTTGTCCGAGATCTGTGCGGCAAGTGCCTGCAGCTTGTCCCTGTTGCGGGCAACGAGAATGAGGTCGTAACCGCGTGCCGCAAGGCGGTCGGCGTAGATGGCGCCGATGCCGGTCGATGCGCCGGTGATGAGAGCGGTTCCTTTGTTCGTGGTGCTCATGGTCCTGGTCCTTTTGTTGTGGGGAGAGCGCCATCGCTCTCGACACGGACCTTATGGACGCATCGACACATGTCTGATATGACGTATAAACTACGTTTTTAGGACATCACCTTCGGAGCTGCGCATGCCACACGTTTCCATGGTGCTCACCCCCGGCTTCCAGTTCCTTGCGCTGGGCGTGCAGGCGGCCTTCGAACTCGCCAACGCCGTGAAGGGAGAGGATTACTACACGCTCTCGATAGCATCGGTGAATGGCGGCCTCGTCATGTCGTCCAGCGGCTTTGCCGTCCCTACCGTCCCGATCGCCGAAGTCGGCCAGGTCGACACCCTGTTGCTGCTCGCCGGCCTTGCGCCTCCGCCACGGCAGGACGAACCGACGCTAGAAACGCTGCGCACGATAGCCCGCGAATCACGCCGGGTGGCCGGGCTCTGCACCGGCGCGTTCCTTCTCGCGCAGATGGGCCTGCTCGATGGCCATCGCGCCACCACGCACTGGTCCTATGCCCGCCAGATGCGCGAGGATTTCCCGAACGTCCGCGTCGAGGACGATCGCATCTTCATCAATGAGGGTGCAGTCTGGACATCAGCCGGCCTCACCGCCGGGCTCGATCTTGCGGTGGCGCTGATCGAGAAGGATCTCGGGCGTGACGTGGCGGGCGCCATCGCCCGCCGGCTTGTCATGCACCACCGTCGCGCCGGGGGGCAGTCGCAGCACTCCGAACTGCTCGAACTTGCCCCCAGCAGCGACCGCATCCAGAAGGCGGTGATCTTCGCCAAGTCCCACCTCGCCAATCCGCTGACCGTCGAGGAACTGGCTGAAGTCGCGGCCCTCTCGCCCCGCCAGTTCGCGCGCGCCTTCCGTGCCGAAACCGGCCACACCCCGGCCAAGGCGGTCGAACAGATGCGTCTGGAGTCGGCGCGGCTGATGATCGAGGAGACACGGCACCCCATGGACCAGATCGCGCGAGAGGCTGGCTTTGTCGACATTCGCCGCATGCGCGAAGCCTTCATGCGCCAATATGGCCAACCGCCACAGACCCTGCGCAGGCTGGCAAGAGCAGCCTGACGTTCAAATTCGTGCCTGCCGTCCCGTTCAGGTGCGTTCCGGATCGCGAAGGTCACCTTCCCTTTTCGAGCATGGCGGCATCGCACCAGTGCCCCGGCGCCAGACCGTCGAGCGTCCAATCGCCGATCCGCCAGCGCACCAGACGGAGCGTCGGATGGCCTACCGCGGCCGTCATGCGGCGCACCTGGCGGTTGCGCCCTTCGCGGATCGTCAGGCGCAGCCAGCAGTCCGGCACGCTCTTGCGGAAACGGACCGGCGGATCGCGCGGCCACAGGGCGGGATCATCGATGCGTTCGACCTCGGCGGGCAACGTCGGCCCGTCCTTCAGCCGCACGCCACGGCGCAAGGCCTGCAGCGCCGCCGCGTCGGGGTCGCCTTCCACTTGGACGAGATAGGTCTTGGGCATCTTGAAACGCGGATCGGCGATCCGCGCCTGCAGGCGCCCATCGTCGGTGAGCAGCAGCAGCCCCTCGCTATCGCGGTCGAGCCGCCCCGCCGGATAGAAGCCCGGCCGGTCGATATAGCTGGCCAGCGTCGGCCGTTCTGGACCGGTGCTTTCGTCGGTGAACTGGCACAGGACGCCATAGGGCTTGTTGAAGAGGATCAGGGCCATCGTCCTCCCTTGGACCGCCGCGTGTGGCAAGCGCAAGAGCGCGTCGCCAGCGCGGTTGTCCGGCCCTGCCCGCCGGTTCAGATCATCTGCGAAAAATCGGTCAGCGCGGCGTCGCGCAACCCGCGCCAGATGCGAAAGGCCTGCGCCGTTTCCGCCACGTCATGCACCCGCACGATCTGCGCCCCGGCATCGATCGCTTTTAGCGCCACCGCCAGCGAACCGCCCATGCGCTGGTGCGCCGGTGCCTCGTTCGACAACGCACCGATCATGCGCTTGCGGCTGGCGCCGAACAGGATCGGCTGGCCCAGCGCATGAAACAGCGGCAGCGCGTTGATCAGCGCAAGGTTTTCGGCCAGCGTCTTGCCAAAGCCGATGCCCGGATCGAGCAGGATCTTCTCGCGCGCGATGCCCGCCGCCAGCGCCGCATCGCGCCGTTCGCGCAGATCGTCGAACACGTCGAGCACGACATCCGCATAAGCGCCATCGGCGTGAAGATCGTCGGCCCCGCCCGGCGCGTGCATCAGCACCACGGGCACGCCGCTGCGCGCGACGATCTCGATCGAGCGCGGATCATGGCGCAGCGCCGATACGTCGTTGACGATATGCGCGCCGGCGGCCAGTGCCGCCTCGATCACGGTGGAACGGCGGCTGTCGATGGAGACCGCCGCGCCCGATGCGGCTAGCCGCTCGATCACCGGGACCACGCGCTTGGCCTCGTCCCCTTCCCACACCGCCGCCGCGCCGGGGCGGGTCGATTCCCCGCCGACGTCGATGATCGCCGCGCCCGCTTCGAGCATGGCCGATGCGTGTTCGATCGCCGCATCGGGCTTGTCGAGGAACTTGCCGCCGTCCGAAAAGCTGTCAGGCGTGACGTTGAGAATGCCCATGACCTGCGGCTGATCGAGCCGGATCGTGCGCGGACCGCACTGGAGCGGCGCATGGACCTGCCGCAAGGCCGCCCATTGCGCTTCGCCTTCGCGCGCCAGTGCATCGGGCAGCGCCGTCAGCGCGTCCGCCATTTCCGGCACGGACAGCGGCCGCCGCGATACCAGCCGCGCTCCCTCGCGCACCAGCAGCGCGAAACGGCTGGCATAGACCAGCCCGCCGGCGAGACGGACGGCCTCGCCCTCCTCGCTCTGCGGGCTTTCGGCGAAAGCGATCGGACGGATATAGAGCTTCTGGACCATGGCTTACGCCCTAGGACAGCCTGGT
This sequence comes from Novosphingobium sp. MD-1, assembly GCF_001014975.1. Taxonomy (GTDB): domain Bacteria; phylum Pseudomonadota; class Alphaproteobacteria; order Sphingomonadales; family Sphingomonadaceae; genus Novosphingobium. Next base: position 149,229 of record NZ_BBXA01000033.1, read on the forward strand.
CAGCGCCTCAATCCTCGACGGCCAGCAGATAGAGCTGGCGCAGCGCGTCGATCGGCTTGATCTCGCCCTCATGCTCGATGTGCCAGAAGGTCCAGCCGTTGCACGAAGGCGCGCCTTGCGCCTTGGCGCCAACGCCGTGGATCGACCCCGTATCAGTGCCCAGCGCGAGCGACCCGTCGGCGCGCACGCTGGCCACGAAGCGGCGCTTCTTGTCGAAAAGCTGTGCGCCCGGCGCAATCCAGCCGCTTTCCACGAGCTGCCCGAACGCCACCTTGGGCGCGGACCGCTTGCTCTGCATCGTGGTCAGCGCGGATTCGTCGAGTGGCAGCGCCATCTCGATCCGCTCCTCGGCCACTTCGATATAGCTCGGCTCGCGCTCGCAGCCCAGCCAGTCGCGACCCAGGCGCTTGGCCACCGCGCCGGTGGTGCCGGTGCCGAAGAAGGGATCGAGCACGAGATCGCCCTTGTTCGTCGTGGCCAGCATCACGCGATAGAGCAGCGCTTCGGGCTTCTGGGTGGGATGTGCCTTGGCGCCGTTGCGCCGCAGTCGCTCCTGCCCGCTGCATATCGGGAGAACCCAGTCCGAGCGCATCTGCAATTCGTCGTTGAGCGTCTTCATCGCGCGATAGTTGAAGGTGTACTTCGCCTTCTCGCTCTTGGCCGCCCAAATCAGCGTTTCGTGCGCGTTGGTGAAGCGCGTGCCCTTGAAATTGGGCATCGGGTTTGCCTTGCGCCAGATGATGTCGTTGAGGATCCAGAAGCCCAGGTCCTGCAGGATCGCGCCGACGCGGAAGATGTTGTGGTAGCTGCCGATCACCCACAGCGAGCCATCGGGCTTGAGGATGCGGCGCGCTTCCGCCAGCCAGTCGCGCGTGAAGCTGTCATAGGCGGCGAAGCTGTCGAACTTGTCCCAATCGTCGGTCACGGCATCGACGTGGCTGCCATCGGGCCGCGCGAGATCGCCACCGAGTTGCAGGTTGTAGGGGGGATCGGCAAAGATCATGTCGATGCAGGCATCGGGCAGCTTGCGCATTTCCGCGATGCAATCGCCGCGCAGGATGCGGTTGACGGGTAGCGCTTCGCTCCGAAGCGCCTGCGCCGGAGCCGCGCGCAAAGCCCGCGCCCGCTCTTTCGCCAATGTTGCCGTCGTCACGATCGAAAATCCCCCTGCTGACAGCCTATAGGGTGTTGCATCGGGACTCCCGCGTCAAGCCACGACTCGCCGGAATCAGGCGAGTCGCAGGCGATCCAGAAGGAGAACGGAACGAGTCCGGATCGATATGTTGAGTCCGCGCCACAAGGAACGACTCAACATCTTGTGGGGGAAAGACGGCCGAAAAAATTTGCCGATGCTACAGCAGGCCCGATGCTATAGCAGGCAAAGCTGCGCCACGGGCGCGAAGCTGCGGCGATGCAGCGGCGTAGGCCCATGGCGGCGCAACGCGGCGAGATGTTCGGGCGTGCCGTATCCGGCATTGCGCTCCCAGCCATACTCCGGATGAACGCCCGCCGCTTCGCGCATGATCCGGTCGCGATGTTCCTTGGCGATGATCGAAGCGGCCGAGATGCACGGCTCGATCGCATCCCCACCCACGATCGCGCGCGCCGGCCAGCACCATTCCGGCCGACGCCCGTGCGGCGTCAGGTTGCCATCGACTCTCACCTCGCCGACCGGACCTTCCAGCTGCGCGTGCAGCGTACCGACCGCCAGCGTCATCGCCAGCATGGTGGCGCCGAAGATATTGAGGCGGTCGATGTCCTCGACCTCGACCACGCCCACCGCCCAGCGGCAATGGAGCTTGATCTGTTCCTCCAGCACCCCGCGCCGGGCGGCGCTGAGCTTCTTGGAATCGGCAAGCCCTTGCGGCGGCGCGTCGCCGAGCACGACCGCGGCGGCCACCACCGGCCCCGCCAGCGGTCCGCGCCCGGCTTCGTCCACGCCGATGACAAAACCGTGCAAGGATGTGGCACTGACGGAAGAGATGTGCATTGATGGCGGCATGAGCAGAACGTTCCTCTCCGCCCTATCGCCCCTCGCCCTCGTCCTCGCAAGCTGCGGTTCGCCGATTTCGGCCCAGAAAGATGCGACGCACGATTCCGCGTCGCACGAGGTTCCCGCCGGGTCGGAGCCGTTCACGGTGACAGACGTTGCCACGTTCGACGAACCCTGGGCCATGGCCTTCCTGCCCGGCGCGGCCTCGGCGCTCGTTACCGAGCGTGCGGGCAAGCTGAAGCTGTGGCAGGCCAGCGGGCCGGTGCTGGACGTCGCCGGCGTTCCCCCGGTCGATTACGGCGGACAAGGCGGGCTCGGCGACGTGGCTCTGGCGCCCGATTTCGCCACCACCGGCACGATCTACCTGAGCTGGGCGGAAGCCGGCACCAACGACACGCGCGGCGCGGCCGTGGCGCGGGCGAAGCTCGTCACCGATGGCGGCAAGCCCCGGCTGGAAGGACTGCAGGTGATCTGGCGGCAGGTGCCCAAGGTGACCGGCCGCGGGCACTATTCGCACCGCATCGCCTTTTCGCCCGATGGCCAGTACCTGTTCCTCTCCTCGGGCGAACGGCAGAAGTTCGATCCGGCGCAGGACCTGGGCGTCAATCTCGGCAAGATCATCCGCCTGCTGCCCGATGGCACGCCCGCTCCGGGCAATCCGTTCGCCGATCGCGGCGGCGTTTCCGCGCAGATCTGGTCCTATGGCCACCGCAACGTGCTGGGCCTGAAGTTCGATGCGCAGGGCCGGTTGTGGGATCTCGAACACGGACCGGCGGGTGGCGACGAATTGAACATCGTCAAGCCTGGGCAGAACTACGGCTGGCCGATCGTGTCCAACGGCGATCACTATGACGGTCGCCCGATCCCGCGCCATGCCACGCGCCCCGAATTCGCCGCCCCGGCGGTCAGCTGGAACCCGGTGATCGCGCCGGGCGATTTCCTCTTCTATTCGGGCAAGGCTTTCCCTGCGTGGAAGGATCAGGCGCTGATCGCGGGGCTGGGATCGGAAGCGCTGGTCCGCGTCGCCATCGACGGCGAAAGCGCGCGCGAAGTGGAACGCTACCCCCTTGGCAACCGTCTGCGCGAGATCAAGGAAGCTCCGGACGGCACGATCTGGCTGCTGGAAGACGGCAAGGACGCCAAACTGCGCAAGCTCTCACCAAAACCCTAGGGCCGGCCCTGCTTCGCTGTTAGAGCGACGCCATGGTTTTCGATCCTTCCATCGTCGATTGCTGGTTGTTCGATCTCGACAACACGCTCTACCCTGCCACCACTCGCATGTTCGACCAGATCGATCATCGCATGGGCGCGTACATCGCCAACCTGCTGGGCTGCGACGACGACGAGGCGCGGCGCGTGCAGAAGCTCTACTTCCACGATCACGGCACCACGCTTTCGGGCCTGATGCACTATCACGAGGTTTCGCCTTACGAATTCCTCGAGTTCGTCCACGACATCGACATGACTCCTCTGGCCACCGCGCCCCGGCTGGCGGACCGGATCACGCGCCTGCCCGGCCGCAAGATCGTGTTCACCAACGGTGATGCGCCCTATGCCGAGAAGGTGCTGGCCGCGCTCGACCTGTCGGGTTGCTTCGACGGGATGTGGGACATCCACGCCATGAACTACCGGCCCAAGCCCGAGCCATCGGCCTACCATGGCGTGATCGAGGCGTTCGGCATCGTTCCCGAGCGCGCGGTCTTCGTCGAGGATTCGGCCCGCAACCTCGCCCCAGCCAAGGCGCTGGGGATGCAGACGATCTGGCTCGATCTCGCGACCGAATGGGGCGACCGCGCGATGGACCCCGCCGCGATCGACCTGGTCATCGATAACTTTTCCGAATGGCTCGACGCGCTTGCCCGCGACGGTGTGCTGGGCTAGGCGGCGCTCCTGAATTTCAGGCCTGTTCCGCAGGCGCCGCCCGCACTTGCGGGCAATCCAACAGTGGGGAGACCAAGATGACCGCCCAGCTCGAAGCTGCCATCGAAAGCGCATGGGAAGCGCGTGACGGCGTGACGCCCGCCAGCAGCGACGTGCGCGCGGTAGTCGAACAGGCGCTGGAACTGCTCGATTCCGGCAAGGCCCGCGTGGCGGAAAAGATCGACGGCGAATGGCGCGTCAACCAGTGGCTCAAGAAGGCGGTGCTTCTTTCCTTCCGCCTCAACGACAACGCGGTGATCGATGGCGGCGCGGCCGGCGCGCCCGCGTTCGACAAGGTGCCGTCGAAGTTCGAAGGCTGGGGCGAGAACCGCTTCCGCGACGCCGGCTTCCGCGTGGTGCCGGGCGCCGTCGCCCGCCGGGGCGCGCATATCGCCAAGGGCGTGGTGCTGATGCCCAGCTTCGTCAACATCGGCGCCTATGTCGATGAAGGCACGATGGTCGATACCTGGGCCACCGTCGGGTCCTGCGCGCAGATCGGCAAGAACGTGCACATTTCGGGCGGCGCGGGCATCGGCGGCGTGCTGGAACCGCTGCAGGCCGGCCCGGTCATCATCGAGGACGGCGCGTTCATCGGCGCGCGTTCGGAAGTGGCCGAAGGCGTGATCGTGGGCCAGGGCGCGGTGCTGTCCATGGGCGTGTTCCTGGGCGCGTCGACCAAGATCGTCGACCGCGCGACGGGCGAGGTCCACATCGGCCGCGTGCCGCCCTATGCGGTGGTCGTGCCCGGCTCGCTGCCCGGCAAGCCCCTGCCCGATGGCACGCCCGGCCCTTCGCTGTACTGCGCCGTGATCGTCAAGACGGTGGACGCGCAGACGCGCAGCAAGACCGGGATCAACGAACTGCTGCGCGATTGAGTTCGCACCGCTGATGCCCGTCGGCTGGAAGCTGGAGGAACACTGTCGTGCGGCACTGCTTCTCCGCTTCCCGCCGCGATACCCGCGCGTGATCGCCGACCATGTCACGCTCGGCCTGCATGATCGCGCGCCGCCATCCCCGGTGGGCGAAGCGCAGGTTATCGGCCGGTGCGACGACGATGCCGGCGTGGAAGCGCTGGTCGTGCGGATAGACGGTTCGACCGCGCGGCCGGACGGGCTGGTCTGGCACGTGACCTGGTCGCTTGCCGATGGGCGTGCGCCCCGGGAAAGCAACAGGGCCATCGCCACGCTCGGCTGGATACCCGTCGAACCCTTTCCGCTCGGGCTGGTCCCCGCGCTCTGGTAGGCGTTGACGGCAGGCGGGCGCGCCGGCAAGGCAGCACCATGGCTGCCGCCCCCTCTCTCATCGCCACGCTGGGGCTGTCCCCACACCCCGAAGGCGGCTGGTATCGCGAAACCTGGCGCGCACCGGCACAGCCGGGCACGCGCGCGGCCGCCACGGCTATCCTGTTCCTGCTGGAAGCGGGGCAAGCGTCGCACTGGCACCGGGTGGACGCCGCCGAAATCTGGCTGTGGCACGGCGGCGACGCGCTGGACCTGCGGATCGCCGCGCACGACCACGCCGCTCCGGCAACACACCGGCTCGGCCCCGATGTCACGACCGGGCATAGCGTGCAGGCGGTGGTGCCCGAACAGCACTGGCAGGCGGCCTCGCCCGTGGCCGGAGGGCCGCACGGCTATACGCTGGTGTCCTGCGTGGTCGCCCCGGCCTTTGAGTTCTCCGGCTTCACGCTCGCCGCGCCGGGCTGGGAACCGGGCGCATGAAGGACAGCATCGCGCGCATCGGCTGGCGCTTCGTGCTGGCGGCGTTCTACGCGCTGGCCGGCGTGCTTCATATCGTCCGTCCAGCGCCGTTCCTTTCGATCATGCCGGCGTGGGTTCCCGCGCCCGAACTGGTCGTGCTGCTGACCGGATGGGCCGAACTGCTGGGCGCCATCGGCCTGGTCCAGCCGGTCTCTCGCGCCCTGCGCCGCGCCGCCGGGATCGGTCTGGCGCTCTACGCGGTCTGCGTGTTCCCCGCGAACATCCACCATTTCGCGCTGGACATGGCGAAAGCGGATCACGGTTTCGGCCTTGCCTATCATATTCCCCGCATGTTCGCGCAGCCGGTGCTGGTCTGGCTGGCGCTGTGGGTCGCCACCGTGATCGACTGGCCGTTCGCGCGGCGCAAGGGTTGAATTCCACGATGCTGCTGGCCGATCCCTTCACCCTGTTCGTTTGCGCGCTGGCCGTGGTTCTCGTGGGCATGGCCAAGGGCGGTTTCGCCGGGCTTGGCGTGCTGGCGACGCCGCTGGTCGCGCTGGCGCTGCCCCCGTCCCAAGCCGCCGCGATCATCCTGCCGATCCTGATCGCGCAGGACGTGATCAGCGTTTGGTCGTTCCGGCATAGCTGGGACCGCTGGATCGTCGCATGGATGCTGCCGGGCGCGGTGGTGGGCATCGGCATCGGCTGGGCCTTCGCCGCCTGGGTCAACGAAAACGTGCTGATGGCTGCGCTGGGCGCCATCACGCTGGGCTTCGGGCTTTACCGGCTGTGGCTGGAGCGCGGGCATCGCGTGGTCGCCGCATCGACCTCACCGGGCTGGGTCGGCCTGCTGTTCGGCGCGGCCACCGGCCTCACCAGCCAGATCGCGCACGCTGGTGGCCCGCCGTTCCAGATATGGGTGGCGCCGCGCAAGCTGCCGCACGTGACGTACGTCGGCACCAACTCGATCCTGTTCGCGGCGATCAACTGGCTGAAACTTCCAAGCTACATCGCGCTGGGCGTGATGACGCACCAAGTGCTGGTGGCCGCGCTGATGCTGCTGCCGCTGGCGGCGGCCAGCACGCTGGTGTCGATCCGCCTGTTGCGCCGGCTCAAGCCAGACCGGTTCTATCACATCACTTACTGGCTGATGGTGTTCCTGGGCGCGAAGCTCGTGTGGTCGGGCCTGTTCTGAACCTCAGGCACGCAAGCTGGCGGGCAGGCGACGCAGCAGCACGAGCGCGATCAGCGCGAACCCGGCGGAGATCAGGAACGGCACGCCGGGGAAATAGACCGGCGCGGCGGGGCCGGTGAACCAGGCCATTGGCCAGGTCAGCACCATCGGCGCGATCACGCCGGCGATCCCCGTCGTCATGGAGGCGATGCCTTGCACTTCCCCCTGCGTTTCCGGGGTGGCGCGGGATGAGAGCATGGCCATCACGCTCGGCTGCACCAGCGATTGCACCGCCACGGCGGCCAGGATGGCGAAAGCGACGATCGTGGAGGTGGTGAAGGCATACGTCACGAAGCCGATCGCCGCGCCGATGATTCCCACCGTCGCCGCATCGCGTTCGCCCAGGCGGCGCACCGCGCGGCCGGTCAGGAACACCTGAGCGAAGGCGATGGTCACGCCCACGGCCGCCAGGCTGAGGCCGATCATCCGGTCCGACCAGCCGAACTGGGCAATGCCATAGAAGCTCCAGGTCAGCGGATAGACAAGGCCAGCCAGTTGCCAGAACAGCAGCACCAGCGCGACGTTCAGCATCCCCGGCTGCGCGCGCAGCACCCGCCAGGACCCGAGCGGATTGGCGCGCGACAGCGTAAACGGCCGGCGGTTTTCATGCGCCAGCGTTTCGGGAAACACCGTCAGCCCGTACAGGAAGTTCAGGCCGGCAAGCACACCCGCCGCCACGAAAGGCGCGCGATCGCCCCATCCCGTCAGCAGCCCGCCCAGGGCCGGTCCGACCACGAAGCCCACGCCGAAGCCGGCGCTGACCATGGCGAAGTTGCGCGCGCGATCCTGTGGCGCGGTGACGTCGGCAATGGCCGCCTGCGCCGGCGCGTAGCTCCCGCCGAAAAGGCCCGACAGCACGCGCCCCAGGAAGATCAGCGGCAGCGTGTGCGCCAGCGCGAGCAGGGCATAGTCGACCGCCAGCCCGCCCAGCGCCGCCAGCAGAACCGGCCGCCGCCCCACCGCATCGCTGAGATTGCCCAGCACCGGGGCCGCAATGAAGCTTGCCACCGCCATGGCCAGCCCCATCCATGTCCCGACGCCGATGGCCTGCGCCAGATCCAGGCCGCCCACATCCATCAGCAGGCGCGGCAATACCGGCATGACAAGGCCGAACCCCATCGCGTCGATGAAGATGGTAATAGCGATGAAGGTGACGGTATGGCGGTTCGGGGAAGTCATCGGCCTTGCTTGCCTGATTACATCTTGGAACAAAAGAAATACATGCGCCATGATGTCGGCGGCAGACCGGAAACACTGGCCATAGGGTCAACGGGCTGCCATGGGCACAGGCGATCCCCTCATTACAGGATGCCGGACATGAGCGACGACGAATACGTCTACGATGAAGACAGCGGCGAATGGATGACTGCGGCCGATCTTGCGGCGAAGCGCGCGGCGGAAAGCTCCATCGAAGTACGCGATGCGGTGGGGAACCTGCTGGCGGACGGCGATCAGGTAACGCTGATCAAGGATCTGGACGTCAAGGGCGCGGGGCAGACGCTCAAGCGCGGGACGCTGATCAAGTCGATCCGGCTGACCGGCGATCCTCAGGAAATCGACTGCAAGTTCGACGGCATCAAGGGACTCGTGCTGCGCGCCGAGTTCGTCCGCAAGCGCTGACGCGACACCGCACCGCAGCATATGGCGGCGCGACGTCCCGTACCCCACGGCACTCCGGCCGCCACATCCCGTTTTCAGGACGCGGTTTTGGCAACGCCCTTTCGCCAATACGCTTATGTTTTCGTTAAAAATCCCGAGCGAATTGCATCTTTTGCAATCGGACCGTCCGCAAATACACTTGCTCGCACACGCACAATCATTATCTCGCCTAACAACAAGATAACGGGTGCCCAAGGCAATCTTTCCTTCCTGAGACAGGGGATATTGCCATGATCAAGACCACTTTCGCTTTCGCCGCCGCGCTCGCGTTCGTTCCCGCCGTGGCGCAGGCAGACGAAATCGCCAACACTGAAGCCTTCACCCACAAGGGCGTGGACTACAGCTACACGACCGAAGTGAAGGGCGACACGAAGATCGTTCGCGGCACCGCCTATGCCGGCAAGGTTCCGTTCGAACTGCGCGTGAAGAACAAGAGCGTCGACGGCACGTTCAACAACCGCCCGGTTCACTTCGAACTGCGCGACGTGCAGAAGCTCGGCCTCTGAGCGTTCTCCGGGCGCCAAGACGCCTGGAAACAAGCTGAAAACGGCCCCTTCCCGCCCCTAGGCCGGAAGGGGCCGTTTGCGTTGCAACCTTCGCCGCTCAGAATGCAAAGCTAGCTTGGCGTACCGGTGGCGGCACCAACGGCCAGCGGTCCAGCACTTCGTGGCGATGCAGGCCGACCAGGCTGTGGATGAGCAGCACCTCCGTCACCTGCCATCCGAAACCCAGCTTCCGCAGTCCTCGCGATGTCAGGGCCGTATCGTAAGACAGCGTCATGTGCGGACTATAGCGCACCTTGGGGCGCAACGGCGCCCGCATCCCCGCCATGGCCTGCGCGATGCAATCATAGACGGCCTTCCCTCCCGCGTGGCCTTCCCCCGGTTGAGCCAATATCGATTCTTTGCCGACGACAATTTTGCCCAGCATCATCTCGAACGGCGCCGCGGCAATCCTTCGGCCCGCGCGCAACAGCGTCTCGACATAAGCCGGCGGGCACTCTCCCTGATCGAAGTCCTTTGTAATCGCCAAGGTCATGTGCAAGCGGTCCGCCGTGACGCGCGCGCGCTTCAACCCCATAGCGCGCGCGTGCGCGGCGATCCGCTCCGCGGTTTCGACTGGTGGCACCACCGCGAAGAAGAAGCGATCCTGAACGCGCGCGGGTTTCATGAGATGGACGCCAAGACTCGCATTTGTTCACTATATGTTCTTTTCAATCCTTCGTCCACATCCGGCGGTCTTAGCGATTTGGAAACCAGAAGCCGCCATGCTGTCCGGTCATGAACGGCCTGTCCGAAGCCAAGACGATCCGGCGCCTGGTCCTTACCGGGCTGCTTGTCGTGGGCGGCTCGGTTATCGCGTCCGTGGTTTGCACGCACATTTCCTTCATGGACGGCAGCGCCAACCCCATATTCTATCGCGATGCGATGTTCTTTGCCGTTCTGATTCCGCTGCTCATCGCACCGGTCGCCTATGGCTACATTGCCTGGCTGACCTGGCGACTGCATCACACTTATGCCGAACTGGAAGTGATGGCGCACACCGACGCCCTCACCGGCCTGCCCAACCGGCGCGCCTTCGTCGAAGACATGGAAGGCCGGCTCAGACGGGCCGAGGATAACGTGCTGGTCTTCGCGATGGTGGACCTCGATCACTTCAAACGGATCAACGATTCGATGGGCCATGCCACGGGCGACCTTGCGCTGCGCCATGCCGCCGAAGTGCTGCGCGACAGCGCCCCCGCCGGCTCCGTCGTCGCACGGCTGGGCGGCGAGGAATTCGCGGTGCTTCTCGCCCAGGCGCCGGACAGCGCATGCGGGACGGAGCCGGAAGCCCGGCTGGACGTCATGCGACAGCGCCTGGCCGACCTTCCCCTCATCGTGCCTGGCGGCGTCGTCCGCATGACCGCCAGCTTCGGCATGGCCGTGCCCCTGCCCGGCGAAGCGCTGGACAGCCTGCTAAGGCGCGCGGACAGCGCGCTCTATCGCGCCAAGGCGGATGGGCGCAACCGGGTGACCCGCGCCGCCTGAGGGCCTCACGCCAACGTCACGAAAAGTTCGGCTTCCAGCAGCCACGCGCCGCCCACCTCGCGCCATTTCGCGCTGTAGATGCCGGAAGCGGCGACCTGCTCCGATCCCGCCACCACGCCGCGCCAAGTGCCATGCTCCATGGCCACGGGCTCGACCGCCGATGCGACGACACTTTCAGGCACGCGCTCGTACACCATGCGCGGGCGCGCCGAAAACTCGCGTTTCCATGCGGCCAGCTGCGCCTTGCGCCCGGCGATCACCGCGCTGTCGGAGCCGGTGACCAGCACCACGCCAGGCGCCAGGATCGGTCCGATCGCAGCGAGATCGCCCTCCGCCAGCGCGCGGTTGAACGCGGCGCGGCGCAGGCGGATGGCGAGTTCGGCCGCGCCCGGCTGGTTCACTCCGCCGCCGGGATATAGAGATCGCCCGCCTCGCGGTACTTCTCGCTCATTTCGGCCATGCCCTTTTCCGCCTCGTCCGCCGCGATGAAGCCGGTGCTGGGCTGGTTCTGCTTAGCCGCGAAATCGCGCACTTCCTGCGTGATCTTCATCGAACAGAACTTCGGACCACACATCGAGCAGAAGTGCGCGGTCTTGGCGCCTTCGGCCGGGAGCGTCTGGTCGTGGTACTGCTCGGCCGTATCGGGATCGAGGCTGAGGTTGAACTGGTCGCGCCAGCGGAACTCGAAGCGCGCGCGGCTCAGCGCATCGTCGCGCAGCTTGGCGGCCGGATGCCCCTTGGCGAGATCGGCGGCATGGGCGGCGAGCTTGTAGGTCACCACACCTACCTTTACATCGTCGCGATCGGGCAGGCCAAGGTGCTCCTTGGGCGTGACATAGCAGAGCATCGCCGTGCCGAACCAGCCGATCATCGCCGCGCCGATGCCGCTGGTGATGTGGTCGTACCCCGGCGCGATGTCGGTTACGAGCGGCCCGAGCGTGTAGAACGGCGCTTCACCGCAGGCGGCAAGCTGCTTGTCCATGTTCTCCTTGACCTTGTGCATCGGCACATGGCCCGGTCCCTCGATCATCACCTGCACGTCCTGTTCCCAAGCGCGCTTGGTCAGTTCGCCCAGCGTATAGAGCTCGGCGAACTGCGCCTCGTCGTTGGCGTCGGCCACGGAACCGGGGCGCAGGCCATCGCCCAGCGAATAGGCGATGTCATAAGCCTTCATGATCTCGGTGATTTCGTCGAACTTCTCGTAGAGGAAGCTCTCGCGGTGGTGCGCCAGGCACCACTTGGCCATGATCGAGCCGCCCCGACTGACGATGCCGGTCACGCGCTTGGCGGTCATCGGGATGTAGGGCAGGCGCACGCCGGCGTGGATCGTGAAGTAATCGACGCCCTGCTCCGCCTGCTCGATCAGCGTATCGCGGAACACTTCCCAGGTGAGGTCCTCGGCAATGCCGCCGACCTTTTCCAGCGCCTGGTAGATCGGCACGGTGCCGATCGGCACCGGGCTGTTGCGCAGGATCCATTCGCGCGTGTCGTGGATGTTGCGGCCGGTGGAAAGGTCCATCACCGTGTCCGCGCCCCAGCGGATCGACCAGACCATCTTGTCGACTTCGTTGGCGACGTTCGACGCCACCGCCGAATTGCCGATGTTGGCGTTGATCTTCACCAGGAAGTTGCGGCCGATCGCCATCGGCTCGCTTTCCGGGTGGTTGATGTTGCTGGGAATGATCGCCCGGCCACGCGCCACTTCCTCGCGCACGAATTCGGGCGTCACGTAATCCGGAATGCTCGCGCCCCAATCATGCCCGTCGCGCGCCAGCGCTTCCTTGAGCTGCTTGCGACCCAGGTTCTCGCGGATGGCGACATATTCCATCTCGGGCGTGATGATACCCCGGCGGGCATAGTGCATCTGCGTGACGTTCTGCCCCGCCTTGGCCCGCAGCGGCGCCGTGTTCACGTTGGGGAACGGCGGGACGCCGCCAGACCGGTCTGGGCCGAGCTGGCCATTGTCCTCGGGCTTCACCTCACGGGCGGAATAAGTCTCCACATCGCCGCGCGCCACGATCCAGTCGCGGCGCAGCGGAGCGAGACCCGCGGCGATGTCGATCGTGGCGGCGGGATCAGTATAGGCGCCCGAGGTATCGTAGACCCGCAGCGGCGCTTCGCCCGAGGACGGCTCCAGCGCGATTTCGCGCATGGCGACCTTCACCCCCGGGAAGTTCGGCGATTCGACGTAAATCTTGCGGCTGCCGCGAATGGGGCCGGTCGTCACGCCGATTTCCAGGGGAGAGTTGATGTCGGCCATGGCACGCTTCCTTCCTGGGACGGACGAAGAGCGCCAAGACGGCCGCCCTTCCCTCCGCCCGTGCTAACGGGTTCAGGTTCGACGGGTCGTGGGCTGCGAAACCCACCTCTCAGCCTTTTGGAAACGCAGGCTCCCCGGGGTGTGAGCCAGCATTAGGCGCATTGCGGCGGCGCGTCCAGCCAATGAACGCCGGATGCGCCGCCGCAACGGCAAGCGGACGGTCAAATACGACGGGAAGCCGCGCGATCAGGCCGCGACCGGTTCCTCCGCTTTCGCCGAGGCCGTCCGTTTCACGCCATCATAGACGAATTCCGTGCCTTCCAGATCGATCGCCGGGATTTCCACGCGTTCGGCCCAATAGTCCTGATTGTGCCGCCATTCCGGCTTGTCGCCCCCGCGCGGCAAATCATCCAGTCCGCGCATGAGATAGCCGGGATTGAAGTTGTCGCGCTCGATCCACGGCCCAAGCTCCATCCCCTCGTCCTCGGGCCTTAGCGCCACGTCGATCCGCTTCGCACCGCGCGCATCCATGTGGTTGAGCAGCTTGCACACGAAATCGCCCAGCATGTCGACCCGCAGCGTCCAGCTCGCCCGGAAATAGCCCATGACCCAGACGAGGTTGGGAACACCGGTGAACATCATGCCGCGATAGTTGACCGTATCGTGCCAGTTGACCCCCTTGCCATCGACGGCGAAGGGAATGTCGCCCATCACGGACAGGCGGAAGCCGGTGCAGGCGACCACGATATCGGCCTCCAGTTCCTCGCCCGAGGCCGTCCGCACGCCCTTTTCGGTAAAGCGATCGATCGTGTCGGTCACCACCCGCACATGGCCAGCCGCGGCGTGCTGGAACAGGTCGCCATCGGGGCAGAACGCCAGGCGCTGCTGCCACACGCGATACTTGGGGGTAAAGTTCGGCTCGAACGCGAAGTCCTCGCCCGCATAGGCACGCACCAGCGCCTTCAGTTCCTCGAACACCACGTCCGGTTCGGTCTGGCAGCGCTTCGTCAGCACGTCCTGATCGTGCATGACCTGGGCACGCACGACGCGGTGAACGGTCGGTTCGTCGATGCCGATCTGGCGCAGACGGTCGGCCAGCTCGTTCTGGTTGGGATGGCAGAAGAAATAGGTCGGCGAACGCTGGAGCATCGTCACCTGCGCCCCGGCATCGCAGAACGCGGGAACGACCGTGGCGGCGGTCGCGCCCGATCCGATCACCAGCACCCGCTTGCCCTTGACGTCGATCGCCGGGTCCCACAGCTGGGCGTGGATGAACGTGCCCTTGTAGTCCGAGAGGCCAGCCCAGTCGGGCACATAGGGCTTCTCGTGATCGTAATAGCCCTGGCACATCCACAGGAAATTGGCGGTAAAGGTCACCTTGGCCCCGTCCGCCTTGCGCGTTGTTTCCACGGTCCACAGGTTGTCCGCGCTGGACCAGTGGCAGCCGGTGATGCGGTGGCCATAGCGGATGTGTTCGCCGATGCCGTTCTCGTCGATCACCTCGCCCATGTACTTGAGGATTTCATCGGCGCTGGCGATCGGCGCGCCGATCCAGGGCTTGAAGCGGTAGCCAAAGGTGTAGAGATCGGAGTCCGAACGGACGCCGGGGTACTTGTGGGTTTCCCACGTCCCGCCGAACGTGTCCTTCGCCTCGATCACGACATAGCTCTTGCCGGGGCACTGGTCCTGCAAGTGATAGGCCGATCCGATGCCGGAAATGCCGGCGCCGACAATCAGCACGTCAACGTGATCCGTCTTCGCTTCCTGAGCCATCATACCTCTCCATGAGCCGGCTTATGGATGCCGGCTTTTGCCGGTTCACCTGCCTTGCTTCGGCAGAAGAGTGCCTTGCGCATTGACTGGGATCAAGAACATCGCGTCACGCGCGGCGCGCGATCGGTCCAAGAATTAACGAACGTTCATGCGCCGGATCATCCTGCGTCATGTGCAGCCGTGCAAGAACCGCTCGCAACGGCAGACCGAACCGACGCAAGGACGGTCCGATGCCGTAGCGGAATTTGATCTTTCGAATTTCCAGCCTTGGGAGCGGCCCCCCCGGACCCGCTCCCGCTCCGGGGGCGGGCAGACCACCCTTCATCCCGCCCCCGGAAATCTTTCCAGGCGCCCGGAAAGGTTCCGAAACCAGCCGCAATGCGGTCAGGCAGCGGCCTGCCAGTGGCGAATCGCCTCGATCGGCCATGCCAGCATGAGGACGTTGAGCGTCAGATTGTCGCGGATCATTGCCAGCGTGAACAGTTCGAACGCGATCGCCAGCCCGATGGTGGCCCATGCCGGCAGGCGCGAGGCGACAATAAAGCCAAGGGCCATGAAACCGATGTCGCTTGCCGAATTGAGCACGCTGTCGCCGGAATAGCCCCACGATACCGTGACCGACCGGTAGCGATCGATGATGATCGGCGAGTTTTCGAGCAGTTCCCACGATCCCTCGATCAGCACGGCGAATGGCAAGGCCCAGCGCGACGAAACCCGCCGGGCCAGCGCGGGCACGCGCCACAACAGCCGCGCCGCACCATAGAACAGCATCCCGTGGATAAGATGGCTGAAGCTGTACCAGTCTGAAACCTGCTGACTGTTTTCAGGCGATTCCACCACGCCCTGCCACAGGCGCACCACGCCGCACGGGCAGATGGGCGGCCGCCCTTCCCCCAGCAGGATGCCGACGATCAGCGCCGCGATCAGCAGCGCCACGACCGTTCTTGCCCGGTCGGGCGTCAACGGCAGAGGGGATGCAAGGCCGGCCTTCATCGCTTCCCCTTAGCCTTACGGCGTTGCCAAACCATTGATAGGCCCCATGGTGCAGTTGCGCCGTTCCGGTCGAACGCCTAGGTGAGACGGGATGAGTTCGCAAACCTGCGACATCGTTATTCTTGGCGGCGGCCTTGCGGGCGGTCTGGCGGCGCTTGCTTTCGCACGCGCGCGGCCCGACCTGTCGCTGCGCCTGGTCGAACAGGGCGAAACGCTGGGCGGCCACCACGTGTGGTCGTTCTTCGGCAGCGACGTGGGCAAAGCCGGGCGCGAGCTGCTCGCGCCGCTCGTCGAGGCGGCCTGGCCGGGATACACGGTCCGCTTTCCGCAATACGATCGCCAGCTCGATACGAGCTATTACGCGATGACATCCGCCCGCCTGGACGCGGCGTTGCGCGCCGCACTGCCGGCGGAGGCGATCCTGTGCAACCGGCGCGCGCTGGCCTGTAGCGAAACGGCGGTCACGCTATCCGACGGCACGCGGCTGGAGGCCGGCGCGGTGATAGACGCGCGCGGGGCGCGGCTGGCCGGGCACCTCACCGGCGGCTGGCAGAAGTTCGTGGGCCAGCGGCTCAAACTGAAAGCCCCGCACGGCTTGGAGCGGCCCGTCATCATGGATGCCACGGTCGAGCAGATCGATGGCTACCGTTTCCTCTATTGCCTGCCCTTCGCGCCCGACGAGGTGTTCATCGAGGACACCTACTACGCCGACGGCACTCACCTGGACACGTCCGCCATCCATACCCGGATCGAAGCCTATGCGCTGGCGCGCGGCTGGCGCGTTGAAGCGGTGCTGGACGAGGAGGCCGGCGTGCTGCCGGTTGTGGCTGGCGGCGATTTCGACGGGTTCTGGCGCGCAACCGGCGGTCAGATCGCCCGCGCCGGCGGCCGCGCCGGCCTGTTCCACGCGGTCACCAGCTACTCGGTCCCCGATGCGGTGCGCTTCGCGCTGGCGCTGGCGCGGCAGGACGATCTCTCGGGCCAGGCGCTCGCGGTGTTCAGCGAGGAATGGGCAAGACGCCACTGGCAGCGTGGGCGGTTCGACCGGGCACTTTCCGCGATGCTGTTCGCCGCTGCGGAGCCACGGGACCGCTATCGCGTGCTGCAACGCTTCTACGGTCTGGACCAGCGCCTGATCGAACGGTTCTACGCCGGACGGTCGACCCCGCTCGACAAGATGCGCATTCTGGCGGGGCGCCCCCCGGTCGCGGTCGGCAAGGCCATCGGCGTGCTGACCGGACTGGGCGCCAGGCCCCAGCCGCTGCATCATTCCAGCCAATCGCCATCGGGAGTGCGCAAGTGAAACGAGCCTGTGTGATCGGCGCCGGGTTCGGCGGACTGGCGCTCGCCATCCGCCTCCAGTCGGCCGGCATCCAGACCACCGTCATCGAAGCACGCGACAAGCCGGGCGGGCGCGCCTGGTACTGGGAACGCGATGGCTTCACGTTCGATGCCGGACCGACGGTCATCACCGATCCGCCGTGCCTTGAGGAGCTGTGGAACCTCAGCGGACATCGCCTGGCCGACGACGTGGACCTGATGCCGGTATCGCCGTTCTACCGGCTCAACTGGCCCGACGGCACCGTGTTCGATTATTCCAACGACGAAGCGCACCTGCGCGCCGAAATCGCCCGCATCTCGCCCGGCGACGTTGTGGGGTACGAAGATTTCCTGCGCTATTCGGCCGGCGTTTTCGAGGAAGGCTACGTCAAGCTGGGCGCGGTGCCGTTCCTCGATTTCTCCAGCATGATCAAGGCCGCCCCCGCGCTGGCGCGGTATCAGGCATGGCGCTCGGTCTATTCGATGGTGTCGAGCTTCGTCGAAAGCGAAAAGCTGCGCGAGGCCTTCAGCTTCCACACCCTGCTGGTCGGCGGCAACCCGATGAACACCAGCGCGATCTATGCCCTGATCCACAAGCTGGAGAAGGATGGTGGCGTGTGGTGGGCCAGGGGCGGCACCAACCGCCTGATCGCCGGCATGGTCCGCCACTTCGAGCGCTTGGGCGGCGAAGTGCGACTGGGCGATCCAGTGGCGCGCGTCGAAACGCTGGGCAGCAGAGTCACGGGTGTCCTGACCCGCAGCGGCTGGCACGCCCCCTTCGACGCGGTCGCTTCCAACGCCGATCTGATGCACACCTACCGCGATCTTCTGTCCGACAATCCGCGCGGAAAGCAGCAGGCCCGGTCGCTGGCGCGCAAGCGGTTCTCGCCCAGCCTGTTCGTGGTGCATTTCGGCGTGGAGGGCACCTGGCCCGGCATTCCGCACCACATGATCCTGTTCGGTCCGCGCTACAAAGGGCTGCTCGACGACATCTACCAGCACGGCGTACTGCCGCAGGACTTCTCGATCTATCTGCACCATCCGACCGTGACCGATCCGTCGATGGCCCCCGAAGGCATGAGCACGTTCTATGCGCTGGTGCCCGTCGCCAACATGGGCAAGTTGCCGGTCGACTGGAACGAGATCGGCCCGGTGCTGGAAAAGCGGATTCTCGACGAAGTGGGCCGGCGCCTGATCCCGGATATCCACGATCGCATCCGGACGAAGTTCCACTACGCCCCGGCCGACTTCGCCACCGACCTTTCCGCCTATCAGGGCAGCGCGTTCAGCCTGGAGCCGCTGCTGACGCAAAGCGCGTGGTTCCGCGCGCACAACCGCGACGATGCGATTCCCAATTTCTACCTGGTGGGCGCCGGCACGCATCCGGGCGCCGGCATTCCCGGCGTTGTCGGCAGCGCGAAGGCCACCGCACGCCTGATGCTGGAGGACATGAAGTGAAACGCCTTGCCGTCTATTGCGGCTCCGCCTCGCCCGCCGATTCCCGCTACGTCGAACTCGCCCGCCACGTCGGCACCACGCTGGCCCGGCGCGGTATCGGGCTGGTCTATGGCGGCGGCAGGCTGGGCCTGATGGGGGCGGTGGCAAGCGGCGCGCTGGAAGCCGGTGGCGAAGTGATCGGCGTGATCCCCGAAGCGCTGGTCAGCGCCGAGGTTTCCAATACCGACTGCACCGAGTTGCACGTCGTCGCCAACATGCACCAGCGCAAGCAGGCCTTCACCGACCTTTCGGACGGCTTCCTGACCATCCCCGGCGGTGTCGGCACGATGGACGAATTGTGGGAAGCGGTAAGCTGGGCACAGCTTGGCTATCACACCAAGCCCGTGGGACTGCTCAACGCCTTCGGCTTCTACGACCACCTGATCGCCTTCAACCGCCACATGATCGAGGTGGGCTTCATCCGCGAAGCGCATCGCGACATCATCATCGCGGAGCCCGATCTTGATCTGCTGCTGGCGCGGATGGCGGCGCACGTGCCGCACACCCCGATCTTCGCGATGAAAGCCGCCGATTTGTGACGGAAGGTCGCGAGGCCGGAACTTTTCACGACCGCGGCGTGAGAGACGCCCTCGTCGCCCACGCCCGGCAATCGATCCTGCACGGATCGAAAAGCTTCGCCGCCGCCAGCCACCTGTTCGATGCGGCCACGCGCGAACGGGTCTGGCTGCTCTATGCCTGGTGCCGACGGTGCGATGACATAGCCGACGCGCAGGACCATGGCGGCACATTGGGTACGCAAGGTACGCCGGGCGATGGCGCGGAACGCTTCGCCACGATCCGCACGCTGACGGCACGGGCTTTCGCAGGAGAGGCAACCGGCGATCCAGCCTTCGATGCGCTGGGCGTGGTCGCGCGCGAGACCGGCCTAACGCCAGCCATGGCCGAAGACGTGATCGCCGGCTTCGCGCTCGATGCCGCCGACTGGCACCCCCGCAGCGAAGCCGACCTGATGCGCTATTGCTGGCATGTCGCCGGCGCGGTTGGCGTGATGATGGCGGTGGTCATGGGCGTGGCGCCGGACGACGAGGATACGCTTGATCGCGCCTGCGACTTGGGGCTGGCCTTCCAGCTGGCCAACATCGCGCGCGATCTGGCCGAGGATGACGCGGCGGCGCGGTGCTACCTGCCCGCCGAATGGCTGGCGGAACACGATGTTCCGCCGGGCGAGCAGATGAAGCCGCCCTACCGCGCGACGATGGCGCGGCTGGCCGCGCGGCTGTGCGAACGGGCGCAGGCGCACCGCTGTTCGGCGCGGATCGGCGCGGCGCGGCTCGCCCCGCGCCAGCGCTGGGCGATCCTGGCGGCGGCGGGCATCTATGGCGAGATCGCCGTGGAAGTCGCCCGGCGCGGCAAGAAGGCGTGGGACAGCCGCACGGTGGTCGGCAAGGGTCGCAAGATTGCGTGGATCGGCAAGGCGGCCGTGCAGGCGCTGCTGCCCGTGCCCCGGCCCTGCCATGCCGGCGCGGAGACGCGGCGCTTCACCCGCCGCGATCTGATCGCGATGACGCGCCCGCTGTAACATTTCCCGTAACCATTCCGCCCGCTGCTGCGAATGCCACGGGCGGACTGTTCATGGCTTGCACCCACGCGAAGCTGTGTCATGCTGCCGTCGGGCTGACAGGGGAGAGCGGGATGGAACACGCGAACGCGGACAACCGGATGCAACCGGAAGCGCCGCTGATCTACCGCACGAAACTGCCGGTGCGCATCTGGCACTGGATCAACGCGTTCAGCATCTTCGTCATGCTGATGAGCGGCATGTCGATCTTCAACGCCCATCCCCGGCTTTACTGGGGCCAGTACGGCGCGAACTTCGACCAGCCATGGCTGGTGATCGGCAACCACGGCGATCGCGGCTTCGTCAACCTGCTGGGCCTGGAACTGCCGGCCGGCGGCCTGCTGGGCGTCTCGTCCGAAGGCGCGCGGGCATTTCCGCCGCTGCTGACGATCCCTTCTCATTACGATCTGGCCGGCGGCCGCGAATGGCACTTCTTCTTCGCCTGGGTGCTGGCGATCTCGGCCACGCTGTTCCTGCTCTACGCGCTGGTATCGCGCCACTTGCAGCGCGATCTTGCGCTGACGCGGGCGGAAATGCGCCCTTCACACTTGTGGCACGACATCAAGGAGCACGCCCGCCTGCGCTTTCCCACCGGCGAAGCGGCGCGGCGCTACAATCCCTTGCAGAAAATCGCCTATCTGGCGGTGATCCTGATCCTGATCCCCACCGTGATCCTGACCGGCCTGACCATGTCGCCCACCATGAATGCGGCATGGCCCTGGCTGCTGGACCTGTTCGGCGGGCGGCAATCGGCGCGCTCCATCCATTTCCTCTGCGCGCTGGGCTTCGCGGCCTTCATCGCGGTCCATCTGGCCATGGTGGTGCTGGCGGGGCCGATCAACGAACTGCGCTCGATGATTACGGGCTGGTACCGCCTGCCGCAGGCGAAGGGGCCGACAACCATCAGGACGGAGGACGCGGCATGACGATCATCACCCGCCGCAACGCGCTGATCGGCGGCACCGGGTTGCTGCTTTCGGGCTGCGACCGCATCGCCGCTTCGCCCTCGGTGCGCGAAGTGCTGACGCTGGGCGAAAAGGCTACGCGCACCGCGCAGCGGATCGTCACCGATCGCAACGCGCTCGCCCGCGAATTCACCCGCGCCGATCTTTCGCCCGTGTTCCGCGAAAACGGCACGCGCAATCCCGGATCGCCGGACTATGCCGCGCACGCGGCCGAACGCTTCGCCAACTGGCGTCTGGTGGTCGACGGCATGGTCGCCCAGCCGCTTGCGATGGGCCTGGCGCAGATCCTCGCCGCGCCGCAACGCAGCCAGATCACCCGGCACGATTGCGTGGAAGGGTGGAGCGCGATCGGCCAGTGGACGGGACTACCGCTGGGTCTGCTGCTGCGCCGCGCCGGGCTATCCGGCAACGCGAAGTTCATCGTGTTCCACTGCGCCGATCTTTATGACGGCGCGCCCTATTACGAGAGCATCGATCTGGTCGATGCCTTTCACCCCCAGACGATCCTGGCGCACAGCCTGAACGGCCAATCGCTTTCCATCGGCCACGGCGCACCGCTGCGCCTGCGCGTGGAACGGCAACTGGGCTACAAGCAGGCCAAGTACGTGATGCGCATCCAGGCCGTGAGCAGTCTGGCCGATATCTACGGCGGCAAGGGGGGCTACTGGGAAGACCATCACGACTACCAGTGGTACGCGGGGATTTAGGCGGCGCGGTCCAATTCGGGCGGGGCCGGAGTCGCAGCTATCTGACATCTTTCCGCAAGAACAGCATGTCCGGACACGACGCGATTGCGGACATTCGCGGACGGTGCCAACGGTGCCGAAGCAATCAGCGAGCTCAGTTAGCATGCGACCAGTCAGCTTTGATCTTGAGCCATCCGTAGATAACACCGACTTGCCCGATCCGGCCTGTTATCAATCCTTCATGCCGTTTCTGAAGGGCGTCTTCAGCCAGTGGCATTTCACACCTTTCACTCTCGAAGGGCTATCATTCGTAACCGCAGAACAATGGATGATGTTTGCGAAGGCATCGCTGTTTGGCGATCTAGCAGTCGCACAGCAAATTTTAGCCAGTCCCGATCCATCGACGCAAAAGCGATTGGGTCAGGCGGTCGCAGGTTTTGACCATAAACAATGGGATCGGTGGAAAATTGACATCGTCTATCGCGGCAACATTGCAAAGTTTGGGCAAAACGCTGGAGCGCTAAGGCAGCTCCGCAACACCGGGAATGCTATGCTGGTGGAGGCGAACCCCAGAGATTGGATCTGGGGAATTGGCCGTGGGGTGGACGATCCCGCAGGCCATGCCCCGAGCAGTTGGCGTGGGCAAAACTTGTTGGGAAGGATTTTGACGAAAGTGCGCGATGAGCTGCCGATCCCGTAACCCTCGAACGTCCGCTTCCCCCGCCCTTCTTACCATTCTGTGCCTTATCGACGACCGCGAATAGCGGTCATCCCTCCAGCGCGGAATTGTGCGGTCCCGGCCCCAAGCGGGTTCCTCAGACCTTCACGATCCCCCGCTCGATCAGGCTGCGCGCGCAATCGAGGATCGATTCCTCCACGGGCCGCGTGCGCCAGCCCAGCCGTTCGAGCGCATGGGCCGCGCTGGCATCGCGCACGTTGCCCAGTTCGCCGGTGATCTGGCGGATCATCGGATTGAACAGCGCGGAAAAGCGCACCAGCCAGTCCGGCAGCCGGCGCGTGGGCACCTTGCGCGCCTGAACCCCAAGGTTGTCCTTGAGCACGCGCGCCACGTCCACCAGCTTCAGGAACGGCCCCGCGCTGATGAAGCGTTCGCCTGCGAGGCCCGGTTCGGTCAGCGCGCGCACGTGCAGGTCCGCGCAATCGCGCACGTCGACGATGCCGAAGCCAAGGTCCGGGCACCCGGGCAAGGCCCCGGCGAGCAACTGGCGCACGACTTCGATCGAGGGCGAGAAATCATCGCTCCACACCGGTCCCAGCACGGCGGCGGGATTGACCGAGACGAACTCCATTGCGCCGCCGTTGGCCGCCACCCAATCGCGCGCGGCGCGTTCGGCGATGGTCTTGGACTTGACGTAGGCATAGACGTCTGGCCCGTCCACGTCGGTCCAGTCGCTTTCGGTGAAGTGATGCTGGCCCTTGCCATGGCCATAGGCGATGGCGGCGACGGACGATGTCTGCACAAAACGGGTGACGCCCGCAGCACGCGCGAACCGCAAGGCGCGCAGCACGCCTTCGCGCGCGGGAACGATCAGGTCATCCTCGTGCTTCGGCGCGTTGGTAGAGAACGGCGAGGCGACGTGGCACACGTGGCTGCAGCCGATCACCGCATCGGCCCAGCCCGCGTCTGCCATCAGGTCCGCCGCAAAGAAGCGCAACGTGTCGGGCGTTCCACCCAGGCGCGGTCGCAGTTCCGCCTCACGCGAAAGGTTGCGCACGGTGGCATGGACCGTCCAGCCCTGTTCGAGAAGCTGCCGCACCACGAAGCCGGCGATATAACCGCTCGCGCCGGTCACCAGAACCTTGCCCTTCATTCCTCTTCTCCCCGTCCGCCCGCTTTCAGAAGCGGATCATGATCCTGCGCGCCAGCGCCGGCGAGATGGAATGCACCAGTTGCAGCAGCTTGACCATGCCCACGCTGGCCTCGTCCGCGTTGCGCTCCATCGCCATAATGATCTGGCGCGCGCATTCGTCCGGCGCCATCTTGCGGTTGGCGCGCCCCGCCGTCATCTGCGTATCGACCACCGGCGGCAGCGCTTCCAGCACGTGGATCGCGGTGTCCTTCAACTGGTAGCGCAGAGCCATGGTGTAGCTGCGCAAGCCCGCCTTGGTCGCGCAATAGACCGCTCCACCGCCGTTGGGCGCGATGCCGAGGCCGGAGGTGACGTTGACGATCATCGCTTCGGGCTGCGCGCGCAGCACCGGCATCAACCGCGCGACCAGGTGGATCGGGGCGTGAAGGTTGAGGAAGATCGTGCGGTCGGTGGACGCGAGATCAGGCGCGCCATTGCGGAAATCATGGTCGGTCCCCGCCCCGGCGTTGTTGACCAGAATGGCGATCTCACGCCCGGCAAGACCCGCGAGCACCGCGTCCACGCCTTCGGGCAGGGACAGGTCGGCCTCGATCACCTCGAACCCATCAGCCCGGGCGGCGGCGATCCTGTCCGCCGTGCGCCCGGTGGTGATGACGGTAACGCCCTTGTCGCGCAACTGGCGGACCAGACGGGCGCCTATCCCGTCAGTGCCACCCGTGACCAGCGCAACCTTGCCCTGCAACCGCATGTCCTGCCTCCCCGTTCGTGCGGGAAAACTAGCACATAAGTTGCAACTTGCAACCTTTAACGCATGAGGACGAGTTCTTCCGCCATCGACGGATGAAGCGCGACGGTGGCATCGAAATCGGCCTTGGTCAGCCCCGCCTTCACCGCGATCGCCGCTGCCTGCAGAATCTCGGGCGAATCCGGGCCGATCATGTGGATACCCAGCACGCGGTCGGTCTGGGCATCGACGATCATCTTGTACAGCCCGCGTTCCGGACGATGCGCGAAGATGTTCTTCATCGGCCGGAAATCGGACGAATAGACCTTCACGTTGCCATAGGCGTTGCGCGCCTGCCCCTCGGTGAGGCCAACGCCCGCCAGCGGCGGTTGCGAGAATACCGCGCTGGGGATGCAGGCGTAATCGATCCTCACGTCCTTGCCACCGAACAACCGGTCGGCGAAAGCGTGTCCTTCACGGATGGCAACGGGCGTCAGTTGCACGCGATCGGTCACGTCGCCCACGGCATAGATGCTGTCGCACGTGGTCTTCGCGGTATCGTCGACCCTGATCTCGCCCCGTTCGCCCAGTTCGACGCCGGCAGTCTCCAGCCCCAGCCCGGCAACGTTCGGCCGGCGACCGGTGGCCACCAGCACGGCGTCGGCCGGAATCGGGTCTTGCGCGCCTTTCACCCACACGTGCAGGCAGCCGTCCTCCTGCTTTTCCACCTTGGTGATCGGGCAGTTGAAACGATAGGTGATGCCGCGCGCCATGGTGATCTGCAGCAGCCGATCGCGCAGCGTCTCGTCATACCCCCGCAGGATCGCGTCGCTGCGATTCACCACGGTTACCGCGCTGCCCAGTGCGTTGAAGATGCCGGCAAACTCCAGCGCGATATAGCCGGCGCCCTGGATGACGATGCGACGCGGCAGTTCGGGCAGGTGAAACACCTCGTTGGAGGTGATGCAGTGTTCGTTGCCTTCGAACTCGGGCATCAGCGGCCAGGCCCCGGTGGCGACGAGGATGTACTTCGCCGAAATGTCCCGTCCCGAAGCGAGCCGCACGCCGTGCGGCCCGGTGATCGTGGCGCGTTCGAGGAAGCGTTCGACCTTGTTGTTTTCCAGCGTGGTGGTGTAGGCGTCGTTCAGGCGATCGACATCCTTCAGCACCGCGTCGCGCAGCGTCGGCCAGTCGAAATGCATCTTCTCGACCGTCCAGCCGTAATTGGACGCATCCTGCAGTTCCTCGGCGAAGTGCGATCCGTACACGAGCAGTTTCTTGGGCACGCAGCCCCGGATCACGCAGGTTCCGCCGACCCGGTATTCCTCCGCCACGGCCACGCGTGCGCCGTGCGATGCCGCGATCCGGCTGGCGCGCACGCCGCCCGAACCCGCGCCGATGACGAAAAGATCGTAGTCGTATTCCTGCTCAGCCATGGTCTGCTCCTGTCGAGCGATGCATATGGCGGGCCGGTGACGGATTGCCAATGGCGGCGCGCAAGAGTTTCGTTTGCCAGACTAACGAAACTCTTGCGCGCCGGCCCTGCCCTATTCGCCGATGCCGGCCACCGCCAGCAGCGCCTCGGTGGAAGGATCAAAGCCCTCCCCGCCGCCGGACTCGATCTGTTTCGCGATCGCCTTGCCCAGTTCGACGCCGAACTGGTCGAAGGGATTGATACCCAGCAGCATCGCCGAAACGAAGGTGCGGTGTTCGTGGAACGCGATCAGCGCGCCCATCGTTGCCGGGTTGAGATCGTCGCAGAAGATCGTGGCCGAAGGCCGGTCGCCCGGATAGGCGCGCGCGCCGTCGTCGGAAGCCTTGCCCGCCATCAGCGCCGCCCCTTGCGCGAAACAGTTCGACAGCAGGATGCGGTGGTGCGCCGGATCGAGATCGTGGCCCGGTACCTTCACCGCCAGGAAGTCCACCGGGATCAGGTGCGTGCCCTGATGGAGCAGCTGGAACACCGCGTGCTGCGCATCGGTGCCCACCCCGCCCCACGTCACCGGCGCGCTGGGCCGGGCCAGCGGCTGGCCGTCGGCCGTCACCCGCTTGCCGTTCGATTCCATCTCCAGCTGCTGGAGATAATCGGGCAGCAGGCGCAGGCGTTCGTCATAGGCAAACACAGCGCGGGTCTGGCACCCGCGCGCCTGGGTGTAATAGAGATCGGCGAAGGCCGCGCGGACGACCACGTTCTTGTCCAGCGGGGCTTCGATGAAATGCCGGTCGATCGCCGCCGCGCCTTCCAGGAACTCCCCGAACGCCTGCGTGCCGAGCGCCAGCGCGACCGGGAAGCCGATTGACGACCACAGCGAATAACGCCCGCCCACCGTTTCCGAAAATGGCAGCACGCGCGTTTCGTCCACGCCCCATTCCACCGCCTTTTCCGGGGCGGCGGTCAGCGCCACCACCCGGCCATAGGGATCGTCGACCCCGCCATCGCGCAGCCATTCCAGCGCGCTGGCGGCGTTGGTCATGGTTTCGGTGGTGGTGAAGGTCTTGGAGGCGACCGCGATCAGCGTCGCCGCCGGATCGCAGGCGGCCATGGCGGCTTCCAGCGCGCAACCATCGATGTTCGAGACGACATGCACGTCGACAAGCGCGCTTTCGCGGGCCAGCGCGTCGATCGCCAGCGCCGGTCCAAGCGCGGAACCGCCGATGCCGATATGGATCAGGCTTTTGACCTCACCCAGCACGCCCGCGTGGATCGCGTCGACGAGCGCCCGCATCCGCGCGTGCAGGGCGCCGGCTTCCTCGACGCTGGCGTCACTGCCCACGCCACGCTGGGCGGCATGTTCGGCGGCGCGCCCTTCGGTGTTGTTGATCCGTGCGCCGGCGAAAAGCTGCTCGCGCTTGCCCGCAAGGTCCATCGTGCCGGCGATCTCGCCCAGCACCCGTTCCACGTCCGGCGAAAGATGCGTCTTCGACCAGTCGAAGCGGATCGGCCCGCCCGGCAGTTCCAGTTCAGTACTGTAGCGCGCAAGACGCTCCGAATCGCCGAACAGGTCCTTCAGGGAAGGCCGCGCCAGCGCTTCCAGAGCGTTCCAGCCCGCAAGATCCTGTTCACTCATCGCGCCGGTATCCCTTTTCTTCGCAGTTGCGAAACTCCTCATGCCCGCTCGCAGGCATTCCGCCAAGCGTCCCGTTCATCTCCGGTACGGGTGCGCAGACGTATTCCGGCACAGTGTATTGCACACACAACACACTTGACGAAAGCGCGCCCCCTCCACATGACCGCGACGATGACCGAGACTCCCGAGACTCCAGCCGCCCCAGAGAGCGCCGCCTCCCCCGCCGAAACGCCGGGTTCAGGAAGTTTGCCCCCGATCGCGGGCAAGCCGAAAAAGGAGAAGAAGGAGGACAGCTTCGCCGTCTTCCTGATCAAGCTGGTGCTCGTGGTCGCGATTTTCCGCAGCTTCATCTTCTCGCCGTTCAACATTCCTTCGGAATCGATGCTGCCGCGGCTGGAGAACGGCGATTACCTGCTCGCGGCCAAGTGGCCCTATGGCTTTTCCAGCTATTCGCTGCCGTTCGGCGTGCCGCTGCTGCCCCACCGCATCCTGGCCGGTACGCCCAAGCGCGGCGACGTGGTGATCTTCAAGGCGCCGCCGGGCAACGACGTGGACTACATCAAGCGTGTGATCGGCCTGCCGGGCGATACCGTGCAGATGGTGGGGGGCGTGCTGCACCTCAACGGCAAGCCCGTGCCCAAGCAGCGGATCGAGGATTTCGTGATCCACGTATCGGCCAACACCAACTGCATCTCGCCCGAGTTCGAGGCGGTGGAGAAGGACGGTTCGCCAAGCTGCCACTACCCGCAGTACCGCGAGACGCTGCCCGAAGGCAAAAGCTACAACGTGCTGGACCTCGGCTATCGCCCGCAGGACGATACTCCGCCCGTGGTCATCCCCGAAAACCGGCTGTTCCTGATGGGCGACAATCGCGACAATTCCATGGACAGCCGTTTCCCGGCGGTGGAAGGCGCAGGGATCGGGCTGGTGCCGATGGACAACCTGATCGGCCGCGCGACCATCGTCATGTGGTCCACTGATGGTTCCGCCAACTGGTTCCTGCCCTGGACCTGGTTCACCGCGGCGCGCTGGAACCGGCTTGGGGGGCTGTTCTGAGCAAGCCCCAGCCCGTCCCGGCCGCACCGCTGGCCGATGATACGATTGCCTTCCTGACCGCCCTGACCGGCCATGCGCCTTTGCGCGACGACCTGTGGCGCGAGGCGCTGACGCATGGGTCGATGGGCGAGGCGCGCGATTACCAGCGGCTCGAATTCCTCGGCGATCGCGTTCTCGGCCTCGCCATCGCCGATTGGCTGCACGAAAAGAGCGATGCTGCCGAAGGCAAGCTCTCGCAGCGGCTCAACGCGCTGGTCAGCCGCGAAACCTGTGCCGACGTGGCGCGCACGCTGGGCGTGCCCGCGCACATCCGTCTGGGCAAGCAAGCGCGCGACGATGGCGGCGCGGACAGCGACAACATCCTGGGCGATGTGATGGAGGCGCTGATCGGCGCGTTGTTCGTCGACCGTGGCTTCGACGTGGCCCAAGCCTTCGTGCGCCGCGCGTGGAACAAGCCGATGGCCGGCGGCGCGGGCCAGCGCAAGCACCCCAAGGCCGCGTTACAGGAATGGGCCGCCGGCAACCGCCGCAAGCCCCCGGTCTATACGCTGGTCCGCCGCGATGGGCCGGATCACGCCGCCAGCTTCACGGTCAGCGTCGAGGTTAAGGGCGTGGGCGTGATGGAAGCGCGTGGATCGAGCAAGCAGGAAGCGGAAACCTCCGCCGCCCGCGAATTCATGAACCGGTTCGCCTGAAAGGCCCGCCGGAAAGAGTTGCCTGCGGAAAGAATACCCGCCGGGCAGCTTGCCTTCTTCCGGCAACCGGCGCTTCACGCTAAACAGGAAACAGCCCCGCTGACTTGGGGCGAATGGAGTTATTTTGACGGAAACCAACGCAAGGGAACGCTGCGGCCTCGTCGCGGTGATCGGGGCGCCCAACGCGGGCAAGTCCACGCTGGTCAACGCGCTGGTCGGCCAGAAGGTCGCCATCGTCTCGGCCAAGGCGCAGACCACGCGCGCGCGGCTGATGGGGATCGCGCTGGAGGACCTGCCCACCGATGCGGGCGGGGTGGATCGGGTGCAGATCATCCTCGCCGACACACCCGGCATCTTCGAACCGCGCCGCCGGCTGGACCGCGCGATGGTCAGCGCCGCGTGGGAAGGCGCCGTTGAAGCCGATGCGATCCTGCTGGTGGTCGACGCGCGCAAGAAGAAGCGCGACTATCTCGAACCGATCCTTGCCGCGCTGGCCGAACGCAAGGAACGGAAAATCCTGGTGCTCAACAAGGTGGATTCCACGCCCAAGGAACCGCTTCTGGTCATGGCGGAGGAACTCAGCGCACAGGGATCGTTCGACGAGGTGTTCTTCGTCTCGGCGCTCACCGCCGATGGCGTGCCCGAACTCAAGCGGCGCTTGGCCGCGCTGATGCCGGAAGGCGTGTGGCACTATCCCGAAGATCAGGTTTCGGATGCCAGCGAGCGTCTGCTGGCGACCGAGATCACGCGCGAGCAGCTCTACCGCCAGTTGCATGACGAACTGCCCTACGACAGCGCGGTGCGGCCTGAAAGCTACCAGCACAAGGCCGATGGGTCGGTGGAAATCCACCAGCAGATCGTGATCGCACGCGATAGCCAGAAATCCATCGTGCTGGGCAAGGGCGGCGCCAGGATCAAGGCGATCGGCGAGGCCGCGCGCAAGGAACTGGCGGATTTGCTGGGCGTAAAAGTCCACCTTTTCCTGCACGTGAAGGTGGAGGAAGGCTGGGCCGACAGCCGCGAAATCTACGAGGAAATCGGGCTGGACTGGGTGAAGTGACGGCCTTGCGGGCTGGTCTCCTTGCCCTTGCATCCGCCCTTACCCTCCCGTCGGGCGCGGTGGCGCAAGGTCTGCCCGCCGGCGCACGCTATGTCGCCATTGGCGATTCGTTCGCGTCCGGCCTGCAGCTTGGCCCGCCCGACCCCGGCACGCCGCCGCGCTGTTCGCGCACGGCCGCCAGTTACGGCCATCTCGTGGCCCAGCGCCTGAACCTGGTGCTGGCGGACGCGACGTGCAGTTCGGCCAGGACGGAACACGTGCTGGGCAAGTGGGACGAACTGCCGCCGCAGATCGATGCCGTCACGCCGGATACCCGGCTTGTCACCGTGACGATCGGCGCCAACGACGTGCGCTATGTCGGCGATTTCTTCGCGGGACTGTGTCGCCTTTCCCCGGAAACCCGCGCCAAGCCCGAATGCGCCGTGCCGCCCCCGCTACCCGATCAGGCCGCCTGGACCGCACTGGAAGCCAACCTGCGCCTGATTGCCGCGCAAGTACGCACCCGCGCACCGGCTGCGCGGCTGGTGTTCGTCGATTATCTGGCGCTGCTGCCCCGCCTGGTCCTGTGCGATCGCACGCCCCTGACCCCCGCCGAAGCCGCCGACCGGCGCGCGGTGGGTGACCGGCTGCGGGAGGTGATCGCGCGCGTCGCCGGGCAGGAGGGAGCGCTGCTGATCGAGGCGGCCCGCATGTCACGTTCCCACACGCCCTGTTCCGTCATCCCCTGGGCCTCTGGCTATCCGGGTTTCGGAACGGGTCCCGCCTGGCACCCGACCGCGCTCGGCCACGCCGCCATTGCCGACGAAATTGTGCGACGGCTGGCCCCGGTGCCCGGCGCGACACCTCCCCCGCCGGTGTTCATCGTAACCCCACGGTCCCCAACACGCTGACCGACACTGCGGTATTCCCGCGGGGGCCCGGCGCGAGAGCCGTTCCTCCCACCGTTCCGCCTTGCGGTTTCCGATTGTCGTTCACTGGCGATACAGGTTATGGCGCCAAATGAGGGGCGTCGGCCATTATCGCGTTCGCAAGCGCGAAGGTATCGATTTGCTCGCCCGTTACAGGTCTAGCGTGCAGCAGCAACGGAGCGAATGAATGGTCGAAAGCGTCGGTGCCGTCCGGACGACGTCGGTCCGAACCCAGGATGCACCGCCCCTGCTCTCGGCCACCCTTCCGGTCCGGGCCGCCGCCGCTTGGCGGCAGCTCCGCCTGCCGGACTGGCTGACGCTGGCGTTGAGCTACCTTACGCTGACGCTGCTGCTGCGCGCGCTGCTGATCGGCAATCCGGTGATCCACATCGACGAACAGTTCTATCTGCTCGTCGGAGACCGGATGCTGCACGGCGCGGTGCCCTATGTGGACATCTGGGACCGCAAGCCAATCGGCCTGTTCCTGCTGTTCGAACTCTTCCACCTGTTCCCCGGCGACGGCGTCGTCACCTACCAGCTCGCGGGCGTGCTCAGCACGGTGGCGACGGCGATGGTGATCGAGCGGCTTTCGCGCGAGATCGCGCCGCGGGCGGGCGCGTGGCAGGCCGGGTTCGCCTACATCCTGTTCATGCCGGTGTTCAACTGCGTGCTGGGACAGGCGCCGGTGTTCTTCAATCTGCCGGTCGCACTTGCCGCCTGGGCCGTGGTCGACACGCTCAAGCGCCTTGAAGACCCGCAACTGCTCTGGCGCGGCGCCGGCATCATGGCGCTGGTCGGCATCGCCATGCAGATCAAGTACACGGTGGTGTTCGAAGGCGTGGCCTTCGGCGCGCTGCTGCTCGGCCGCGCCTATGCCGATGTCTGGTCGTGGAAGAAGCTGGGCGCCGCCGCCGTGCTCTGGATAGGTGCCGCTCTGGCGCCGACGGCGCTCGCGCTCGGCATCTA
This sequence comes from Novosphingobium sp. MD-1, assembly GCF_001014975.1. Classification (GTDB taxonomy): domain Bacteria; phylum Pseudomonadota; class Alphaproteobacteria; order Sphingomonadales; family Sphingomonadaceae; genus Novosphingobium. The sequence continues at coordinate 181,147 of NZ_BBXA01000033.1, forward strand.
TGGCGCGATGGGCCATGCCGGCGCCTTCATGCAGGCCAATTTCTTCTCGATCATGTCGCGCCAGTCCGATGGCGAGGCCTGGTGGCGGCTGACCAAGGAAATGCTCACCCTCGCCCCGTTCTGGCTCGCGATCTTCCACGCCCCGCGCCATCTGGCGATGACCGGCGGTTCCTATCCGCGCGCGCGGCATGTGCTGCGGGCCTGGGGCGTGGCGGCGTTCGCCGGATTCCTGGCGTTCGGCACCTGGTACGATCACTACGTCGGGCCTCTGCTGGCCCCCCTGTGCATTCTGGCCGCACCCGCGCTGGGGCGGCAGATCCGCAGCGAGAAGTGGTATGCGCGGTTCATGCTGGGGCTGGGCGCGATCGGCGGCGTGGTCGTCCCCGCCTACCAGTTCTATCACCATGGCACGCTTGGCGATGTGGAACACGCAACCAGCCTGATCCGGGCTGAGCTGGGCGACGGCTGCTTCTACATGAACGAAGGCGATCCGGTGCTCTACCAGACCACCAACGCCTGCCTTGCCACGAGCTATATCTTCCCCACGCACCTTGCCGGAGCGGTGGAAAGCCGTTCGCTGGGCATCGATGTGGAAGACGAGATGCGGCGGATCATGGCACGGCGCCCCAGCGTGGTGATGGTTGGCGTCAAGCCGCTGTCACGGCCAGCCAACCAGTCTTCGCGCGCGCTGCTGATGCGGCTGCTGGACCGCGACTACGAAACCTACGCCACGGTCGCGATCGGCACCCGCAACTTCCGCCTGTACCGCCTCAAGCCCGTTCAGCCCGAAATCGCCCCGCGCCACGCCGCCGATCGCTGACGCCAGCGCCTCATTCCCGCTGCCCCTCTTAACAGCATCGGCCTGTTCGGATCATGCCCGCGCCACGCGATTTTACTGACACAACCGGCCGCAAGATCCCGGCGGCCTGGCGCGCGTTGGCGCCCATACTCGGGGTGGCGCTGGTGTTCCGGCTGGCGATGGCGAGCCAGACCATTGTCCACCAGCCGGATGAAATCTGGCAGTATCTGGAGCCCGCCTGGGGCCGCCTGACCGGCCACTGGATCGTGGCGTGGGAATTCCACGAAGGCATTCGCGGCTGGCTGGTGCCGATGCTGCTCACCCCTTCGCTCGCGCTCGGCCACGCGATCGCGCCGGACACGATGCTGCATCTGTGGCTGACGCGGGGCCTGCTGGGCCTGCTGTCGCTGGGCGTGGTCGCCAGTTTCTTTGCCATGGGCGAACGGATCAGCCGGCAACACGCGATCGTCGCCGGATGGGTCGGCGCGATATGGGTGGAAATCTTCTACTTCGCGGCACGGCCTTCGGGCGACGGAATTGCGCTGACGCTGACCGTGCCCGCGCTCTGGCTGGCGATGCGGCTGCGTGAGCGCCCGTCGATGAGGCTTGCCGGGATGCTGGGTTTGCTCCTTGGCCTCGCCTTCATCGTTCGCTTCCAGTACGCGCCAGCGCTGGCGCTGATCGGTCTGCTCGCGGTCAGCGGCGATCCGCGCCGCACGCTTCTGCCGCTCGCCGGTGGCAGCCTCGTCGCGATCGCCCTTGGCGCGCTCGCCGACATGGCAGCCGGCGCGCCGCCGTTGCTGTGGCTGTGGCGCAATTTCGCGATCAACCTGGGCGAAAACCGCAGCGCCTCGTTCGGCACCCAGCCGCCGTGGTGGTTCGTGACGCAGATCGGCGCGACCTGGCATATCGCCATGCTCGTCCTGCTGCCCTCCCTGCTGACCGGCGCACGCCGCTTTCCGTTCGTGGCGGTCATCGCGCTAGTCGTGATCGCCAGCCACTCGCTGATCCCACACAAGGAATACCGGTTTGTCATCCTCGCCATCGCGCTGGGCGTATTCCTGGCGGCCATCGGGTCCGTCGATCTGTGGAAGGCACTGGCGGGGCGTTGGCGGGTAGCGGAGCGCATCAACGCCACCATCGCGCTCTGCGTGCTGTGGTTCCTGCTCTCCGCCGTCGTCGGCGCGACCAAGCCGTTCAGCGCCTATTGGGGCAACGGGCGCGCGGCCAACACCATGCTGGCCAAGGCCGGCCGCACTCCCGGCATCTGCGGCCTGGCGCTATTCCAGGAGCCGGACCTGCCGATGGCCAACTATACTTACCTAAACCGCTCCGTTCCCGTCATGCTGCTGGAAGGCCGCCGATCGGCGGCATCGGCGCAGGCCATGGCACCGGCTTTCAACGTCATCATCGCGCCACGCCTGTCCGCGCCCGAATTGCCCGCGTCCTATCGACAGGTGGAGTGCCTGCAACCGCACAAGGCGCCCGAAAAGCAGAAGTTCTGTCTGTTCATGCGGCCGGGCACCTGCACCGTGCCCCCCGGCGACTTCGACTACAACACCGTGCTGCGAAGGCTGGGGCATTGACGGGCCGGTTCCTCCTGCCCTTGGCGATGGCCTGCATCGCGTTGACGTCCTGCGCACCAGAGTACGGCGGAGACACCAGTGCGGGCAGCAAAGCCCAAGCTGACCGGGCCTTTGCCGCCTGCCCCACGGCTGGCCTTTCGGAAGCCATGCTGGCGCAAGGCAGGCCGATAGAGGAAACACCGGCCGGAACCTGCGTGGTCAAGGCAGCCGACGCCGGCAGCACTCAGGCAGCGCTTTTCCTCGGCGATTTCTACCGCGCCGCCACCACGCATCCCAACCGCGCGTGGGACCGCATCGATACGTTCGGCCGCGAAACGCACTGGTATCGCGAAGCGGCCAGGCGCGGGTCCGAACGCGGCCAGTTTCTCGTGGCGAGCGAAGGCGATCGGCATCCGTACATGCCGCTGCACGACAATCTGCTCGACTGGTACATCCAGGCCGCGCGGCAGGGGAACGATCAGGCCGCACTGGCCATCGCCCGGGCCTACAAGCTGGGACGCATCAAGCCCGCCGAGTTGCACGATTTCCGCACCTGGCTGGCGCAGAACGCCCGCCCCGGCACCGTCCAGGCGAACGTGGCGGCCACGCTGGAGGAGGACCACGCGCCGATCATCAATTGACCGGCGCGCCAGGACCCGCCCCGCCTATTCGGCAGCGGCCTTCTTCGCCGCGGGCTTCTTTGCCGCGACTTTCTTCTCGCCAGCCGCCTTCTTGGGCGCCGCTTTCTTCGGTGCCGCCTTTTTCGCCGGAGCCTTCTTCTTGCCCTTCGCCGGCCCCTTGGCGGCGCGTTCGTTGATCAGGGCGATCGCTTCCTCCAGCGTCAGCGCTTCGGGCTGCTTGTCGCGCGGGAGCGTGGCGTTGGTGGTGCCGTCGGTGACGTAAGGGCCATAGCGCCCCGCCATCAGCTTGATCTCGCCGCCCGAAGTCGGGTGCGGCCCGAACATCTTGAGCGGTTCGGCCGGCGCGCGCGATCCCCGCGCGGCGGCGCCGTTGGCGGCTTCGGCCAGCTTGACCACGGCCGCGTTCATGCCCGTTTCGAACACTTCGGCGGTCGAGCGCAGCCGCGCATACTTGCCGTCATGCGCCAGATAGGGGCCATAGCGCCCGATGCTGGCCGTGATCGGCTTGCCGCTTTCCGGATGCGCCCCGATCTCGCGCGGGAGGCTGAGCAGCTTCAGCGCCCATTCCAGATCGAGTTCGGGAATGTCCTTGGGGATCGAGGCGCGCTTGGCTTCCTTGCCTTCGCCCAGCTGGATGTAGGGGCCGAACCGGCCCGACCGGCGCACCACCTCCAGACCGGTGGCCGGGTCCTTGCCCAGCGCGCCATCCTCGTCCCCGCCTTCGCCGTCGGCCCCGCCGGGCTGCGCGAACTTACGGGTGAACTTGCATTCCGGATAGTTCGAGCAGGCGATGAACGCGCCATAGCGCCCGCCGCGCAAAGACAGGCGCCCTTCCCCGCACTTGGGGCACAGGCGCGGATCGGTGCCGTCCGCCTTGGGCGGGAACAGATAGTCCTCCAGGAATTCGTCGAGCGCGGCAGTCACCTCACTCGGCTTCTTTTCCATCACTTCGTCGGACTTCGGTTTGAAATCGCGCCAGAACGCGGCCAGCACCTGCTTCCATGCCGCGCGGCCGCCGGAAACGTCGTCGAGTTCGTCCTCCATGCCGGCGGTGAAATCGTAGGCGACGTAGCGATCGAAGAAGCGTTCGAGGAACGCCGTCAGCATCCGCCCCGATTCCTCGGCGAAGAAACGGTTCTTCTCGGTGCGCACGTAGTTGCGGTCCTTGAGCACCTGCAACGTGGCGGCATACGTGGAAGGACGACCGATGCCGAGTTCCTCCAGCCGCTTGACAAGGCTGGCTTCCGAATAGCGCGGCGGCGGCTGCGTGAAGTGCTGGGTGGCGTCCACCCCGCGCTTGGCCGGGGTATCGCCCTTGTTCATCATGGGCAGCAGGCCGGAATCGTCGTCCTCCGCATCCTGCTTCTGATCGCGCCCTTCCTCGTACACGGCCAGGAAGCCGGGGAACTTCACCACCTGCCCGGTGGCGCGCAATTCGTGTCGCCCGGTGCCCTCGCGCAGCGTTACCGTGGTGCGTTCCAGGCTAGCCGAAGCCATCTGGCTGGCGATCGCGCGCTTCCAGATCAGATCGTAGAGCCGCGCCTCATCGCCCGAGCCATAACGATCCTTGGCAAAGTCGGTCGGGCGGATCGCCTCGTGCGCTTCCTGCGCGTTCTTGGCCTTGGTTTCGTAGTGCCGGGGCTTTTCGGGCAGGTAATGCCCGTCATAGCGGTCCGAGATCGCCTTGCGCGCCATGCTGATGGCGCTGGGGTCCATCTGCACGCCGTCGGTCCGCATATAGGTGATCGCGCCGGCTTCGTAGAGCGTCTGCGCCACGCGCATGGTGTGGCTGGCCGAAAAGCCCAGCTTGCGCGCCGCTTCCTGCTGCAGTGTGGAGGTGGTGAACGGCGGATAGGGATTGCGCCGGGCGGGCTTGGTCTCGACCTCCTCGACGCGGAACGTGGCGCCTTCCACTGCCGCCTTGGCGCGCATCGCTACGCCTTCGTCGCCCAGGCTCAGGCGATCGAGCTTTTCACCATCGAACCGCACCAGCCGGGCCTGGAACTCGGTGCCGCCCTGCTCCAGCCGCGCGACGACCGACCAGTATTCCTGCGCACGGAACGATTCGATCTCGCGCTCGCGCTCCACGATCAGCCGCAGCGCCACCGACTGTACGCGGCCGGCGGACTTGGCGCCCGGCAGCTTGCGCCACAGCACGGGCGAGAGCGTGAAGCCGAACAGGTAATCCAGCGCGCGGCGGGCCAGATAGGCATCGATCAGGTCCTGATCGAGCGCGCGCGGGTGCTGCATCGCCTCGGTCACGGTGGCCTTGGTGATGGCGTTGAAGGTGACTCGCTCCACCTCCTTGGGCAGGGCGCGGCGCTTCGAAAGCAGTTCGCGGACGTGCCAGGAAATCGCCTCGCCCTCGCGATCGGGGTCGGTGGCGAGAATCAGGCGGTCGGCTTCCTTCGCGGCATCGGTGATCGCCTTCACGCGCGATTGCTTGTCGCCGTAAAGTTCCCAGTCCATCGCGAAGTCTTCGTCCGGGCGGACGGAGCCGTCCTTCACGGGCAGGTCGCGGACGTGACCGTAGGAGGCGAGAACCTTGTAGCCGGGGCCAAGGTACTTCTCGATGGTTTTGGCCTTGGCCGGCGATTCAACAATGACAAGCTGCATGGCGGGTATATCGTGACCTTACGCGTATGTGTACGCGCGAGGGTGGCGATGCCGCACGCCGATCGTCAAGCCTTGCCTTGCGCCGATCATCCCACTGCCTTGATCGTCACGAACAAAGGCGTCACCCGAACACCTCGGCCAGCCGGTTGTCCGAATGGCCAAGCAGCCGGTAGAGCGCGAGCGTCAACGCGGTTCCGCCCACCGCCATCAGCGCGGCCACCGCGTTGCCGAGAATGGTCCCTCCGACTCCTGCGGTGATCGACGGACCGGACAGCGCGGAAGCCAGCCCTTGGGCAACGCCCACGCCCGCCAGCGGCACCACCAGCAACACCAGGCAGATCACATAGAACAGCGCGATCGACACCATCGAGGCGCGGGTGTGCCGCCAGCTTGCGCCCATCGCTTCGGTCGCGCGCATTCCCTGGCCGATGATGTAGGGCCAGGTCAGCGACCAGCGCGCCAGCAACAGCAGGCCCGGAACGATCAACAGAGCGAAACCGAGCATCATGCCCAGTGTGGTGAGAATGCTGGCGCCGACGACCGAGAGATAGCGTCTGCCCGTGACGGAAGGGGACAGCAGCCCATCCGCTGCAAGCATCTGCTCCATCAGATGATACTGGATCAGGAACGAGGCGATCGTACCGCCAAACTGCCCCCCGCTATCCCCGAGCAGGACATCGACGATCGAGGTGACCGCCACGATGCCAAGCCCCGCAAGCAGCGAAAGGCGGGCATGGCGGGTCAGGGTGCCGCCGAACTCGGAAAAGATCTCGCTTACGCTGACTTTCCGTTCTCCGTCCGCCATGCAACCCCGTCCTTCCATTCCTAGCGCAGAGAGACGATCTGCCCCACCATCTGGTCGTTCGCGAGCGCGGCCGCCTTGGCCGCCCCCTGTTCGTAATTGCCAGGCTTGGCGGTGAACTCGAACTTGCGCGTCTTGCCGAAGCGCATCCCGCCGAAGCCCATCGCCGCCATTACCCCGCCACCGACGTTGGCCGCCGCCTGCGTGGTCTTGTCGAGGTTGCTGGACGCATCCTGCTTGTCAACGAAATCTCCATCCACCGACACGCCCCGGTTGAGCGTGACCGTTACGGTCTTGCCGTTCGGCCCCAGCGCCGTCATCCGCGAATAGCCTGGCGTGACGGAAAGGTTGGCGTTGACCTCCAGCCCGCCGAAGCTGAACGCGCCAGGCCGCTTCTGGTCGGAAAAGTCGATCAGGTAGGTTACGTCCAGCACAGGTACGCCGGCCGCCTTGGCGTAGTTCGACAGCGCGCCGCTGGCCTGCCCGGCTGACATGTTGAGGCCAATGCTGGACATGCCGCTACCGGTGAAATCGCCCGGCAGCAGGATCAGCGTGGGCAGCACCGTGGGCTTCATGTAGGTGGCCTTGCCCTTGCTGCCCTTTTCAAGCTGGATGCCGACTTCGACCGGCGGCTGCTGTCCGTGCGGGTTGGCCAGGGCCGGCGACGCAAAAACGGCGGCCGGGTCCTGCACCGTCAGGCCGGCGGCATTCAGCTTTGCGACGAAATCGGCGTAGGCCGCGTCGGCGATCGACTGCATCATTTCCGGGGTGACGCCTACGAGCGAACTCTTGGCCTTGGTCGCCCCTCCGAACGCCCCCATCAGGCCGCCCGAGGCCTTGGTCTGATCGGTCGATTCGAAAATGAAGCCAACGTTGAACGCGGCAATGGCGACCTGCGAGGCGCCTTTCACCGCATCCTTGCCCTGTACCTTTACCGGTGCGTCATCTCCCGCCCAGGCAACGGTGGGCGCGGTCATCAGGAAGCCTGCCGCCGCAACGGCAAGCACAAACGTATTGCGGAAATTCATGATAGTCCCCCATCCCGACAATCTTCCGCGACCCGTTTATGTTGCGAAACATTACGATGGGACGGAGCGCACGCAAGCGGATTTCACGAAAAGTAAGAGCAGCGGTCGGAAAATCAGGCCGTCTTCCGCCAGGCCAGCAGGAAACCAAGCCCGAGCAGCACGTCGATCGCCGCGAACACGGCCACGGCCGGCACGGCCCTCCCCTGCGCGAACAGCGCCAGCGCCGGCAGGCCAAACACCAGCTTTTCCCCCACCGCGCATGGCATCAAGGCCCGATAGCGCGCCGGATCACCGCCAATGATCCAGAACACCGCCTGGAACACCAGCGCCACCCCGATGAAACCCAAAGAGACTTCCGCGCCGCGTTCGGGCAGCGGCGCGAGATAGAGCGGCGCGAGCACCACGATCCCGTAGATCGCCGCCCAGCGGAACATCCGGCGTGCGAAACGGTGATCCTGCATCGTACCTCTCCCCAGTCCCTTGTTGCCTCTTACACCAGCGAAACGCGGCCGGCGGCATGGCGCACAAGCCGTCCGGCGATTTCCAGCTCGATCAGCGCCATCTGCACCGCACCCGGCGATGCGCCGCTCTGCCGGACGAGCTCGTCGACCGCGACGGGAGCAGCGCCCAGCAGGGCCTCGATATCGGCGGGCGCTTCCTCCTCCGGGAAGGATGGCGCAAGGGCTTCCGGCTCGCGCAGCAGCGATCGCGGCGCGCCGCCGAAGTCCCGCAGCAATTCCAGCACGTCCTCCGGCGATTGCACCAGCACCGCGCCGTCCCGGATCAGCTGGTTGCAGCCGTGCGAGCGGCTATCGAGCGGGGAGCCGGGGATGGCCATGACCTCGCGCCCCGCCTCCCCCGCCAGCCGCGCGGTGATCAGCGAGCCGGACTTCGGCGCGGCCTCCACCACCAGCGTGCCTGTGGCGAGGCCCGCGATGATGCGGTTGCGGTGCGGAAAATGGCGCGCGAGTGGTTCGGTGCCGGGCGGCATCTCGGCGATCAGCAGGCCCTTTTCCGCCACCTCGTCCTGCAAGGCGGCGTTTTCGGGCGGATAGGCGATGTCGATCCCGCTGGCGATGACGCCCACGGTGCCGCCGCCGTCGGCCATGGCGGCCAGCGCGCCCCGGTGCGCCGCGGCATCGATCCCGCGCGCAAGGCCGGAAATCACGGCGCAGCCAGCGCCCGCCAGCGCAGCGCCGAAATCGCGCGCCAGCTTGACCGCGCCGGCCGAGGCATTGCGCGCGCCGACGATGGCGACCGAAGGGCGCCGCAACAGCGCGTCGTCGCCGCGCACGGTCAAGATCGGCGGCGGGCTGTCCAGCGCGGCCAGCAGCGCGGGATAGGCGGGGGAATCGTGAAAGAGATAGCGCGCGCCCAGCTGGCGGACCCGCGCGATCTCCGCGCTGATGCGCTCTTCGGGCGTGGGGACCACGCGCCCGCCACCGCGCGCCGCCAGTTCGGGTACGGCTTCGAGGGCGGCCACCGCGCTGCCATACCGCCGCAGCAGATGAAAGTAGCTGGCAGGCCCGATGTGCGGTGTGCGCAGCAGGCGGATTCGAGCGAAAGCCTCCTCACGCGCAAGGGCGAACGGGGTATCGGCGGGCCGCGCAGGATCGGGCACGCCGCGCGCGCTCACTTGGCGCTGCCGCTCCCCGAACCAACCCGGGGTTCGGTGCCCGCGCGCAGCCGGGCGATGTTGGCGCGGTGAAGCCACAGGATCATCACCGCCAGCACCGCGAGAACGGGGGCGTACTGCCCATAGCCCGCCGCGAACGCTGCCAGCGGGGCGGCCAGCGCGGCGCACATACCGCCCAGCGAGGAAATGCGCGAGGCGAACAGCACGCCCAGCCACACCAGCGCATAGGCAAGGCCGATCGGCCAGGCGAGCGCGAGCGAAATGCCCATCATCGTGGCCACGCCCTTGCCACCCTTGAACCGCAGCCACACCGGGAAGCAGTGCCCGATCACCGCGAAGAACGCCGCCAGCGCTTCCGTGCCGGGCCAGACGTGCCGGGCCAGAAGCACGGCCAGCGCACCCTTTGCCAGATCCAGCAGCAGCGTGCCCGCCGCCAGCCCCTTGTTCCCGGTGCGCAGCACGTTGGTAGCGCCGATATTGCCCGAACCGATGCTGCGCAGATCCCCCGCACCGGCCAGGCGCGTGAGAATCAGCCCGAACGGAATTGAACCGAGCGCATAGGCGGCGAGCGAGGCGAGCAGGGCATCCACGACGGCACTCTTACAATTCATCGCGCGGGTTCGGAAAGGGGCGTCTTTCCTTTTCAGTTCGGAAACCGATAGAAGGGACCAGAGCCAGCAAAGGAAACCCGACAGGCGTGACAGCAACAGCCACGACAATACGGGCCGGGCAACCGGCCAGACCCGCCGAAGTCGATGCCTCGGCGCCGTTGCTGGTGTTCGATTCCGGCGTGGGCGGGCTTTCGGTGCTGCGCAAGATCCGCGCGCTCCTGCCCGATGCGCCGGTGATCTACGCCGCCGACAACGCCGGCCTGCCCTATGGCACCAAGACCGAGGCGCAGATCGCTGCGCGCGTTTCCGGCCTGCTGGGCCGCATGACCGAACGCTTTCGCCCGCGCCTTGTCTGCATCGCCTGCAACACCGCCTCCACCATCGCGCTCGCTTCGGTGCGCGAGGTGCTGGAAGTGCCGATCGTGGGCACCGTGCCGGCGATCAAGCCGGCGGCGGCAATGACGCGGACCGGCGTGATCGGCCTGCTCGGCACCGAAGCCACGATCCGGCAGGTCTACGTCGACCGGCTGGAAGCCGAATTCGCGGCGGGCAAGACCCTGCTGCGCCACGGCGCGCCGGAACTGGTGCAGGCGGCCGAAGCGCAATTGCGCGGCAAACCGGTCGATCCGGCGGTCTATGCCCGCGTCGCCGCCGCGCTGCGCGCCATGCCCGGCGGCGACAGGATCGATACGGTGGTGCTGGCCTGCACGCATTTCCCGCTGGTGCAGCCGGAACTGGCGCACGCTTTCGGCGGAGACGTGCGGTTCATCGATGGATCGGACGGCATCGCCCGACGGGTCGCCGCATTGACTGAAGGGCAGAACTGGAACCGCGAGCAGGACGACGTTGCGCTGTTCACGCGCGGGGGGCAGGATGTGGAACGCCTGCGGCCCGCTCTGGCGGCCTATGGCCTGGGCCGCGTTGCTATACTTTAGGCGCGCGCTTCAAAAGGGGGGGACGGTTCTTGCGCACGGGATGGAAGATCGCTGCTGTCCTGTTGCTCGCCGTGGTGGGCGCGGCCTACTGGCTGCTGATCGACAACCGCACCGGGCCCATCGCCGAACGCCCGATCGACATCGCCGCGCTGCGTCACGCAGCGGCTGCGATGCCAGGGCCGCGCCCGGATGCGATCGATCTTGAAATCGTGGCGCAGGGCACCTCGCCCGCCACGCTGCTGGTTGCGGGCGGCGGTTTCGGCAAGGCGGGGATCGCGGCGGCGGCGTTCCGCGTGCGCGGCCCCGGCGGGACGGTGCTGATCGACAGCGGTCTGACGCGCGAACAGGCCGGGAAGCTCGACATGACCGACTACGACGCCGCCGCGCAGCAGCGCGTCGAGGCCGCGATGGACTCGGCTGACCGCATCGTCTTCACGCACGAACACTACGATCACATCGGCGGCTTTGCAGCTTCGCGCGGCATGGCCAGCAACGCGGCGAAGCTGTTCCTGCCTCGCACGCAGTATCTCCCGCTAGCGGCGGAGCTTGGCCGCGCGGGCAAGAGCGCACAAGCCCTGCCGCCGCCGGTCGAGCGGCAGGGCGCGACGGCGCTCGCACCCGGAGTCGCAGTCATGCCGATGCCGGGGCACACGCCGGGATCGCAACTGATCTACGTGGCGCTGGCCAGCGGGCGCGAATATCTGTTCCCTGGCGACGTGACCTCGATGGAACGGAACCTGTCCGAAACACGGGGGCGTTCGCGACTTGTCGCGGATTGGCTTGCTCCAGAGAACCGCAGGGCGGTGATCGGCTGGATCAAGGGCCTGCGCACGCTGCAGGCGCGCACGCCGGGCCTGACCATCGCTTTTCAGCATGATCGCGACTGGCTTTTGCGCCAGCGCAATGACGGTGCCTTCCATATCGGCTTCGGCGATCCCGCACGGGTGCAGGCGCGAAAACCGGCTGGCCAAGCACAAACAACAAGCGTACAAGCCGCGCCATTCGCCGATGGCCCGGCATTTTCGAGCCTGACACAAGGAGCGGCGGGGTGAATTACGATCAAGTTTTCGACCAGGCGATCGACCGTCTGCATTCCGAAGGCCGCTACCGGGTTTTCATCGACATCCTCCGTAACAAGGGCGCTTACCCCAACGCCCGCTGCTTTGCCGGCCACAACGGCCCGAAGCCGATCACGGTGTGGTGTTCCAACGACTATCTCGCCATGGGCCAGCATCCCAAGGTGATCGCGGCGATGGAAGAAGCGCTGCATGACGTGGGCGCCGGTTCCGGCGGCACGCGCAACATCGGCGGCAACACGCACTACCACATCGAGCTGGAGCGCGAACTGGCCGACCTGCACGGCAAGGACGGCGCGCTGCTGTTCACCTCGGGCTATGTCTCGAACGATGCCACGCTGTCCACGCTCGCCAAAATCCTGCCGGGCTGCGTGATCTTCTCGGACGAGCTGAACCACGCCAGCATGATCGCGGGCATCCGCAATTCGGGCTGCGAGAAGAAGGTGTTCCGTCACAATGACGTCGAGCACCTTGAAGAACTGCTCGCCGAAACCGATCCGGCGCTGCCCAAGCTGATCGCGTTCGAAAGCGTCTATTCGATGGACGCCGACATCGCGCCGATCCACGCGATCTGCGACCTTGCCGAAAAGTACAACGCCCTCACCTACATCGACGAAGTCCACGCCGTGGGCATGTATGGCGCACGCGGCGGCGGCATTTCGGAGCGGGACGAGGCGGCCAGCCGGATCGACATCATCGAGGGCACACTGGGCAAGGCCTTCGGCGTGATGGGTGGCTATATCGCGGCCGATACGCGGATCATCGACGTGATCCGTTCCTACGCGCCGGGCTTCATCTTCACCACCTCGCTCTCCCCGGTGCTGGTCGCCGGCGTGCTGGCGGCGGTGCGGCATCTCAAGGCGTCGAGCGTCGAGCGCGAGGCGCAGCAGGCGTCGGCCGCCACGCTCAAGCGCCTGTTCGCCGAAGCCGGTCTTCCGGTCATGCCGTCCTCCACGCACATCGTTCCGCTGATGGTCGGCGATCCGGTGCGCGCGAAGAAGGTCAGCGACATCCTGCTCGCCGAATACGGCGTCTATGTGCAGCCGATCAATTTCCCGACCGTGCCGCGCGGCACCGAACGCCTGCGCTTCACCCCCGGGCCGGCGCACACCGAAGCGATGATGCAAGACCTGACCGCTGCGCTCGTCGAAATCTGGGGCCGCCTCGACCTCGAAAAGCGCAAGGCCGCCTGATCCTCTCTCTTGCTCTCCGCCACCGACCGTTTAATCATGCGGTTAAACGGTCGGTGGGAGAGGACAGTGACAACACTTAACGGGCCTGGCTACGACGAGGTCGTCTATGGCCGCCGCAGCATTCGCGGCTTTCAGAAGAAACCGGTTCCGCGCGAACTGATCGAGGAAATCCTGGCGCTGGCGATCCGCGCGCCCTCCTCGCTCAACACGCAACCGTGGAATTTCACGGTCGTGACCGGCGCCCCGCTCGACCGCATCCGCGCGGAAAACACCCGCCGCAATCTGGAAGGCGTTCCCGAAAGCCGGGAGTTCCGCAAGTTCGAGGTTTATGAAGGCGCGCACCGCGAACGGCAGGTGGAAATCGCCAAGCAACTGTTCGGCGCCATGGGTATCGCGCGCGAGGACAAGGAAAAGCGGCTGGACTGGGTGCTGCGCGGCTTCCGCCAGTTCGACGCGCCGGTGTCCATCGTCGTTACGTATGACCGCGCGCTATTCGGCGGGGATATCGCCCCGTTCGATTGCGGCGCGGTAACGACGGCGCTGGTCAACGCGGCTTGGTCGCGCGGACTGGGCTGCGTGATCAACAGCCAGGGCATCATGCAAAGCCCGGTCGTGCGCGAACACGCGAAGATCGCCGACGATCAGGTCATCATGATCTGCGTGGCGATGGGCTGGCCGGACGAGAGCTTCCCCGCCAACGCCGTGGTCTCGAAGCGCAAGTCGGTGGCCGAGGCGGCAACTTTCGTGGGGTTCGACGAATGACAGAAAGGCCGCGCTTCGCACCGGAAGCGCGGCCTTTCCGCATGTGATCGCGCTTGCCGTCAGAACCGGTCGGCGTTCATCACCTTGGCCCACGCGGCGGCGAAGTCCTTGACGAACTGTTCGCGCGCGTCATCGGAAGCATAGGCCTCGGACACCGCCCGCAGTTCCGAATTGGACCCGAAGATCAGGTCCACCGGCGTCGCCTTCCACTTCACCTGCCCGCTCGTGCGGTCCTTGCCTTCATAGAGGCCCACATCGGCGGCCGACTTCGACCAGACCGTGCCCATATCGAGCAGGTTCACGAAGAAGTCGTTGGTCAGCTGGCCGGGACGGGTGGTGAACACGCCGTTGCGCGATCCCGCGGCATTGGCATCCAGCACACGCAAGCCACCCAGCAGCACCGTCATTTCCGGCACGGTCAGGCCCAGCGTGTTGGCCTTGTCCACCAGCGCTTCCGCCGGCGCCAGATAAGCCGCCCGATCGTAGTAGTTGCGGAACCCGTCGGCCTTCGGCTCCAGCACCGCGAACGAGGCCGCATCGGTCTGCGCCTGCGTGGCGTCGACCCGTCCGGCCCTGAACGGCACGGCAACGGCATATCCCGCCTTCCCGGCCGCCTGCTCCACCGCCGCGCTGCCGCCCAGCACGATCAGATCGGCCAGCGACACCTTGCGTCCTCCCGGCGCCGCCTTGTTGAAATCGGCCTGCACCTTGCCCAGCGCCGCCAGCACCTTCGCCAGTTCGGCCGGGTTGTTCGCGGCCCAGTCCTTCTGCGGGGCAAGACGGATGCGCGCGCCGTTGGCACCCCCGCGCATGTCCGTACCCCGGAACGTCGAGGCCGAAGCCCAGGCCGTGCGGATCAGTTCGGGTCCGGTCAGGCCGGACGCGAGGATCCTGGACTTGAGCTGCGCTTCATCCTGCCCATTGATCATCGCATAGTCCGCCACAGGCAGCGGGTCCTGCCAGGTGAAGGCCTGCTTCGGCACGTCGTTGCCCAGATAGCGGGCGCGCGGCCCCATGTCGCGGTGGGTCAGCTTGAACCAGGCACGGGCGAAGGCGTCCGCAAACTCCTGCGGGTTCTTCTGGAAGCGCAGCGCGATGGCGCGGAACGCCGGGTCCTGTTTCAGCGAAAGGTCGGTCGTGAACATGATGGGCGCGTGGCGCACATCGGGCAGATGCGCGTCGGGCACAAGATTCGCGGCGTTCTTGTCGCTGGGTATCCACTGGGTCGCGCCGGCCGGGCTCTTGGTCTGCACCCAGTCGAACGCGAACAGGTTGTCGAGGTACTGCGTGGTGAACGCAATCGGATTGGCCGACCACGCGCCCTCCAGGCCGCTGGAGACGGTATCCTCCGCATTACCCTTGCCGCACGTGTTGGCCCAGCCCAGCCCCTGCTGCTCGATCGGCGCGGCGGACGGATCGGCGCCGACGCACTTGTCAGGAGCATGTGCCCCGTGAGCCTTGCCGAAGGTGTGGCCGCCCGCAATCAGCGCGACGATTTCCTCGTCATTCATCGCCATCCGGCCGAATGCCTCGCGGATGTCGGCGGCGGCGGCGATCGGGTCCGGATTACCGTTCGGCCCTTCAGGGTTCACATAAATGAGGCCCATCTGCGTGGCGGCAAGCGGCCCGTTGAGCTTGCGGCCGCCTGAAAAGCGTTCGGAACTGCCGAGCCACTTCTTTTCCGATCCCCAGTACACCAGGTCCGGCTCCCACGAATCCACGCGGCCACCGCCGAAGCCGATGGTCTTGAAGCCCATGTTCTCCAGCGCGACGTTGCCCGCCAGAACCATGAGATCGCCCCACGATATCTTCCGGCCATACTTCTGCTTGATCGGCCACAGCAGGCGGCGCGCCTTATCGAGGCTGACGTTGTCGGGCCAGGAGTTGAGGGGTTCGAACCGCTGTTCTCCGCCCCCGCCGCCGCCACGGCCGTCGATCGTGCGATAGGTGCCGGCACTGTGCCAGGCCATGCGGATGAAGAACGGCCCGTAATTGCCGTAGTCGGCCGGCCACCACGGTTGCGACGTGGTCAGCGCCTTGTCGATATCCTTCTTCACGGCGGCGATATCGAGCGTGGCGAATTCCTTCGCATAGTCGAAATCCGCGCCATAGGGGTTCGCCGCATCGGCATGCTGGCGCAGCGGCCGCAGATCGAGAAGCTGCGGCCACCAATCCTTGTTGGCGGTCGGTTTGTTCAGCACCGCCGCATCTTCGGCATGGGCCACCCCTGCCATCGGCGTGACGGCCACCGCCAGCATGGCGATCATCGAAATCGAAGTACGTCGCATGTCCTCGTCTCCTCTCTCATGCAACCCGAGAGGCACGGCGGACAGGAGGTGGAAAACGCGTGAGCAAGGTATAGGCGACCTGCCGCGCGGGAACACCCCCGCGCGTCGGTGCCGATGCTTGCCCTGTTTCCTTTCAGGCGTCCGCGCAGGGCTTAACCCTGCGCGATCCAGTTCCCCTGTTGCGTGCCTGGGGAAACTGTCTCGCGGAACACCAAAATCGCAAAATTGATTTATTGGGTAACTTTCATCGCAAAAAGCGATCAAAGCTACCCATTTCCGAAACGTGACGGGCGGCAATCTTCAGTTGAACGTACCTGCCACCACCGAGGCGATGACGCCGGTCGCGATGCCGACCAGCAGGGCATCCCCGCCCGACTGGACCCAGCGATAGCCGCGCGGCGGCGCGTGCAGGCGGTGATAGCGGCGATAATCGATCACGCGGTAGTTCGGCGCGCGGCGCTGTTCAAAACGCTGCCCCTTGCGGAACGGATTGGGCTGATACCGCGAATAGCCCGGTCCCGCGCGGTGGTCGTCATGGCGGAAATCGCGCCGATCGTTGTCATGCCGGCCATTTTGATGACGGGGCGGATCGGCCAGAGCGGGCGTCGCTGCCGGAAGGACCATGGCCAGGGCGATAGCGGTGAAAACAATCTTCTTCATGATGCGGTCTCCTGCGTGGTTGCGGAAGAAACGCTCAGCCCCTGCGACAAGGTCCGTCACCAACCGTCAGAAAATGTCGCAGAAATTTCTCCGTTTGTTACAAACGCCGGGCACCGCGGAAACGGGCGTGTGGCACGGCGCGCCGAAGGGCTCGCAATAAGCGGCCGCTCTCTCTATATCGGAACCGTCGATGGCATGACGGACACCTCGTTCGTCGGCGCCTTCATGGAAAACGGCCGGGATGCCGGGGAACGGCACGCAACGCGCGTTCACTGGCCCGCATCCCGGCGAAGATGGATTGAAAGACAGACACCGCCTTGGCACGCTTGAACACTTCCACGCCCGAAACCCGCAGCGTCCGGCTTCTCAAGGTGGGCGAACAGGTCCGGCACATCCTGTCCGAACTGCTCACGCGCCAGCAGGTGCATGACGACGTGCTGACCGCGCATACCGTCTCGGTCACCGAAGTCCGCATGTCGCCCGACCTGCGCCACGCCACCGTCTTCGTGAAATCGCTGCTCGGAACGGACGAGGCGGACGTCATCAAGGCGCTGCGTACCAATACGGCTTTCTTCCAGAAGGAAGTGGCGAGCCGCCTGAAGCTCAAGTACGCGGCAAAGATCAAGTTCCTGCCCGACGAAAGCTTCGAAGAGGCGAGCCGGATCGATGCGCTGCTGGCCGACCCGCGCGTAACCCGCGATCTGGACGGCGATCCCGAAGACGACGCCGGCTGATCGCCGCCACGCATGGCCAAGCTCTATTTCTACTACGCCAGCATGAACGCGGGGAAATCGACCACGCTGCTGCAGGCCGATTTCAACTACCGCGAACGCGGCATGGCGACCATGTTGTGGACGGCGGCGGTGGATGATCGCTGGCAGCGCAAGCCGATCGCCAGCCGCATCGGGCTGGAGGCGGACGCGCACCTGTTCGACGAGGGCACCGACCTGTGGGCGCGCGTGACCGCCGCCCACGCGGTGCAGCCGCTGTCGTGCGTGCTGATCGACGAAGCGCAGTTCCTTTCCGGGCCGCAAGTGTGGCAGCTGGCGCGCGTGGCGGACGAGGCCGGTATCCCCGTTCTCTGCTATGGCCTGCGCACCGATTTCCGGGGCGAGCTGTTCCCCGGTTCGGCCGCGCTGCTGGGCATTGCCGATGCGCTGGTCGAACTGAAGGCCGTCTGCCATTGCGGTCGCAAGGCCACGATGAACCTGCGCGTCGACAGCGACGGCGCGGCGGTCAGGGCCGGCGCGCAAACCGAGATCGGCGGGAACGATCGCTATGTCGCGCTCTGCCGGCGCCATTTCAGCGAGGCTTTGCATCCATGAGCGATACGATGTGGCAAGCGGCGACACTGATCGTGCCGCTGGTGCTGGCTATCGTGTTTCACGAAGTGGCGCACGGCTGGGTCGCCGGTCTGCTGGGCGACCCGACCGCGCGCGAACAGCGCCGGCTGAGCCTCAATCCCCTGCGCCATGTCGATCCCATGGGCACGGTGATTCTTCCGGGCTTTCTGGCGCTGATCAAGGCGCCGGTGTTCGGCTGGGCCAAGCCGGTGCCGGTCGATGCCCGCCGGCTGCGTGATCCGCGCCGTGACATGATGATCGTGGCGGCGGCAGGCCCCGGCACCAATCTCGTGCTCGCCTTGCTGGGGGCGATCGGCCTTGGCCTGCTCGCCCGTTTCACCACGGATGCGGCGCAACCTGGAACGGCCTTGTTGTTCCTCGCCGCCAATCTCCAGAACTTCATCGCGCTGAACATCTTCCTGGCGGTGTTCAACCTGCTGCCGGTGCCGCCCTTCGATGGCTCCCATATCGTCGAGGGACTGCTGCCCGATCGCGCGGCCATGGCCTATGCGCGGATGCGGCCTTACGGACTGCCCATCATGATCCTGCTGCTGTTCGTGCTGCCGCAGATCGCGCCGAACCTGCACATTGTCGATCGCCTGATCCTGCCCCCGGTGCAATGGCTGGGAAACGGGTATCAGGCCATCGCGCAGGCCGTGGCCGGGCCGGAAATGAACTAGCGACAGGCAGCCACCCCGCCGTCAGCGATAGAGCGGTGCCATCCCCACGCCTGGTGAATCGTCGCCAGGCGCTCTCGCCGATCACCAGGGCGTTGGCTGGGGCGTCAATTGGGGGAAGTGCCGCTGGTGCCAATAAGGATAGATCGGCTCGCGATGGCTGACAGCATCCAGCCTGCCGATCTGCTCGTCGGATAGCCGCCAGCCAGTCGCTCCCAGGTTCTCGCGCAGTTGCTGCTCGGTCCGGGCGCCCACGACAACGTTCGCCACCGTGGGACGACAGAGCAGCCAGTTGAGAGCCACCTGGGAGACGCTTTTCCCCGTTTCTTCCGCGATCCGGTCCAACTCGTCGACCACGTCGTAGACGTGCTCGTCGTCGATCGGCGGCCCATAGGCGCCCCGCCCTTCCGCGATCCTGCCGGACGTTGCCTGTTCGCCGCGCCGGATGCGGCCGGTAAGCCGCCCCCAGCCAAGCGGGCTCCAGGCCATCAGGCCGATGCCCTGATCTACCGCCAGGGGCATCAGGTCCCACTCGTATTCGCGCCCGATCAGCGAATAATACCCCTGATAGGCGACATAGCGGCCGAGCTGTTCGCGGTCGGCGGCGGCAAGCGCCTTCATCACCTGCCACCCGGAAAAATTGGAAACGCCGGCATGGCCGATCTTGCCGCTGGTGACGAGGTCCTCGATCCCCCGCAGCGTCTCTTCAACCGGCGTCATGGCATCGAAGCTGTGCATGAAATAGAGGTCGATATGATCGGTGCCAAGCCGCTTCAGGCTGGCCTCGCAGCTTTCGACAACGCGCTTTCGCGAGGTGCCGAAATCGTCAGGCCCGTCCCCCATCGGCAACGCCATCTTGGACGAGATGATCGCCGCGTTCCGCCGCCCTGCCAGGGCCTGCCCCAATATCTCCTCGGACAGGCCCTGGGAATAGCTGTCGGCGGTATCAAAGAAATTGGCGCCTGCCTCGATGCAGATGTCGATCAGCCGACGCGCCTGCGCGACGTCGGTGGCGCCCCATTGCCGATAGAAATCGCCGAGCCCGCCGAAGGTCGCCGTGCCGAAGCTCAGCACGGGCACCTGCGGCCCCGCTCGTCCCAGTTGCCGATGTTCCACGATAGATACTCCTGTTGAAATCGTCCCGATGCACGCTGCTCGCCAATGCCGGAAGCTGACCGCGGCGCAGCAGGCTCGAGTGGACCAAAGCTGTCGTCGCGCGAGGCGGAGACACACTTCGCCTGCCCGGCCGGCCCATGCTTCCGGCCTACGATCCTCGCGGTTCCCGACGCAGCATCCGCTGCGCCGGCTGCGGGTACGAACGCCGCCTATTTCGGCTGGTTCGCGATGTCCGCCTTCACCTTCTCCAGTTTGGCGAACTGGGCATCCATGGCCTTGCGCTGGTCGGCCACGAACTGTGCATGCTGGCTGACAATGCGGTCGTGCGAAATGTCGCGCCCCTTGTTCATGCCCTTGATCTCGGGCATCGCATAGCGTGCGAAAAGATCATAGGACTTGAGCTTCGCATCGAACGGAGCCCAGTTGGTGTCGGCGATCAAGTAGCAGCCGAAACCGCCCGAGGCCTCCCAGATGCGCTCGATCTGCTTCACCGCCTCGTCCGGTGTGCCGATCACGGCAAGGCCGTTCTCGATCATGTAGCCGATCGGATCGTCCTTCCCCTCCTCGGGCACCATCGGCAAGGTGCCGATCGTGCTGAAATAGTTGATCCAGTCCATCATGCCATATTCAATGTCCTTCATCGCCTGATCCTTGGTCTCGGCGATGTGGCACAGGCCAACCATGCGCCAGCCGCGCCGGTCCATCACATGGCCATTGGCCTCGGCGATATCGCAGGCGACCTGCCAGTTGGCCGAGGCGGCCTTGAGCGCGGCCGGTGCGGTGGCGCTCAGCGTCATCATCGCCGTGCCGTTGCGCCCCGCCGCCATCGGCCCGGAGGGTGAAACGACGCAGGCGGTCGTCATTTCGACCGGGATGTTATGATAGGGACGAAGCTGCAGGCTCGCCTCGACCAGTTCGAACCATTCGCACTTGTAGCTGACGGTTTCGCCGCGCATCAGCTTCGCGACGCAGGCCAGCGCCTCTTCCATCCGATCGCGCTGCTTGGCCACGGGAATGCCCATCGCTTTGGCGTCGGACGGCAGCGACCCTGGCCCCGAACCGAACATGGCGCGGCCGCGGGTCATATGATGGAGCTGCATCCAGCGGTCAGCGAGAATCAGCGGGTGGTGATAGGGCAGCGAATTGACGCCGGTGCCCAGCTTGATCGACTTCGTTCGCTCGGCCATCACCGCAATGATCAGTTCGGGCGACGAGATCAGTTCACCACCGCCCGAATGGTGCTCGCCGATCCACGATTCATCGTAGCCGAGGGTGTCGAGATGCTGGATGACCTGCATGTCGCGGTCGAGCAACAGCGTGGGATTTTCGGGGCGGACGTGAATGGGGGGAATGAAATTCCCGAACCGCATATCCGCCATGGAGATCGGATTGGTCATGGTGCTGTCCTTCTAACGATGTGACGTATTCAGAGATTCGATGGCGCGCTTCATCTCCCGGGCGAGTTCTCGCTCGTTGGCGACGATGCGGCTGGTTGGCCCGGAAATGGCAACGGCCAGCGCCCGCGCGCCTTCCGGCACAGGCAAGGGTGCGGCGATTGTGGCCGCGTCGGATGCGACGCTGCCGATATACAGCGCATAACCGTCTGCTCGCGTCTTGCGCACCGCGTCCATGATCGTCGCCAGCGCGGCGGGTGACGGCGCGGCCGTATCGCCAGGGGCAGAACGCCGGTGCATCTCGGCGATCGTCTTGTCGCTCTCCATCGACAGGCAGGCGTAGCCGACAGCCGATGCCCAGAGCGGCACGACCTGGCCGACGGTTGCGATGTAGGAGACCGGATGAAGGCCGAGTTCGACATCGATTACCTCCAGCGCCTGATTGAGCGGCGTGGCCAGCGTCACCGTTTCAAGCGTCGCCTGCTGCAATTGCTTGGCGAGCGCCAAGACCTGGGGATCGACACTGAACAGCTGGTCGATCCAGCCCGCCAGCCGGCCAAGCCGGGCGGTCGGGAAATAGGTCTGTGTGCGCCGGTCGAGCAGCAGGATGTCGAGTTCGGTCAATCCCTGCAGCAGGGCCGCGACGCTCGAGCGCGGCATGTCGAGCGCATCGGCGATGAAGAGACGGGGGAGCGGACGACGCTCGGCCTCGAACAGGGCGAGGATCTGCACCGTACGCTCTACCGACTGACTGACCGACGCTCGAACCATGAATGCCCTTCCGGCAGCACCAAACGCCGCAGGCGCGGCGACTGGCACACGCAATCCCCATAACGTCTATCTATAAATATAGACGAACAAGACATGATTGTAGATGCGCTTGACAAGGTTGTACAGCCATGAAATAGTTAATAGGACAAATAAGTAACTACAGAGCGATAGAACGCAAATTGATGTCGTTCTGGTGCCGTGTATTTTATCATCCAAGAAATATCGGCTTCTATTTATGAATATACGCCGATGCGTTCTGCATAATCGATGTAGCAATCTAGGAAATCCGATGACGAATCACCCAGCGCGTGCAGAATTGACGCTCGGCCGTGGCATCAGGAACGCGAATGCACGGTCAACGAACAAGACGGCCCTGATCTTCGAAAACCGTTCGCTCACGTATTCGCAGCTGGTTTCACGGATCAACAAGACCGCCAACATCGCCGCCGGCCTGGGCCTTGGCTTCGGCGATACGGTGGCGGTGCTCTCGCCGAACTGCCTCGAATACGTGGAACTCGTTGCGGGCCTCTCCGATCTCGGCATCATCGTCGCGACCTTGAATCCCCGCCTCACCCGCCCGGAGCTGGAGCGTATCCTCGATGACTGCCGGCCCAAGGCGATCGTCTGCCATCCGTCCACGCGCCACCTGGTGTCCGACGAACGGGCGCGCGACCTCAAGCTGTTCGAACTCGGCACGCAATGGGATGACCTGCTGACGCAGGCGAGCGACAGCTTTGTTCCCGGTTACGTTCCCGAAGATCACACCTTCTCGATTTCCTACACCTCCGGCACCACCGGCATGCCGAAGGGCGTCATGCTGTCGCATCGGGGGCGTGGCCTCGCCTTCCTGATCATGCAGGCCGAATACAACTGCTTCGGTTACCGCGACCATTTCCTGGCGCTGTCGCCTCAATACCACGGGGCGGGCTTCGCGTTCTGCTACGCGCCGCTGGTGTTCGGCGGCACGACCACCCTGCTCGGCCATTATGATCCCGAGTTCATGATCTCGCGTATAGGCCAGGGCGACATCGACGGCGTGTTCATGGTGCCCACCCATTTCCACCGCATATTCGACCTGCCGCAGGCAACGCTGGACAAATGGAAGGGCACTCATCGGCTCCGGACGATCATCTCCAACGCCGCCGCTCTTCCGCAGACGACCAAGGAGCAGATCATCGATTATTTCGGCGAGGACCTGCTCAACGAGAGCTACGGATCGACCGAAGTGGGCTTCGTCTGCAACATCCGGCCCGAAGATCACCTGCGCAAGCCGCACAGCGTCGGCGTGCCGTTCTACGGCATAGAGGTGGAACTGCGCGACGAGAACGGCGAACCGGTGCCCAATGGCACGCCGGGCGAACTTTTCGCGCGCGGCCCCACAACCTTCAACGGTTATCTCAACCGGCCGGAGGAAACGGCCGAGGCGGTAAAGGAAGGCGGATGGGTCACCGTTGGCGACATGGCGATCCGCGATGACGACGGCTTCCACTACATCGTCGACCGCAAGAAGGACATGGTGGTCTCAGGCGGCGTCAACGTATACCCGCGTGAGATCGAGAACGTCGTGGCGCGGGTCGAGGGCGTGGCCGAAGTCGCCGTTGTAGGCCGCCCCGATCGTGAATGGGGCGAGGCTTTGCACGCCTTCATCGTCCCCTTCACCGGGGCCGAAGTGGATGCCGACCTCGTCATCAAGGCCTGCCGCACCGAGCTCTCCGGCTACAAGGTGCCGCGCGGCATCAGCTTCATCGGCGAGCTGCCACGCAACGCCAGCGGCAAGATCATGAAGCGTGAACTGCGCGACATGCTGATCGCCGAAGCGCCCGGTTCCTGACCGCCACGCCAGCGCCTCCCCCCGGAGAACCGTCTTGATCAAGGCCCCCGCATCCCTCGATGGCAAAACCATCCTCATCACTGGTGGCGGATCGGGCATCGGCCGGGAAACCGGACTGATCGCCGCAAGCCGCGGCGCGCGCGTGATCCTGGCCGACATCGATGCTGGCAAGGCCAGCGCCGTCGCCGCCGGGATCGGCAGCGAAAGTGCCGCCTTCGGCTTGGGCGTCGACGTTACCAACTCCGCCGATGTCGCCCGCATGATGGCGGAAGTCGAGGCCAAGTCCGGCTCGATCGACGGCCTCGTCTGCGCGGCCGGTCTTACCGGTGACGCGACGCTGCTGGCCGAATGCACCGACGAAACGTGGAACAGCGTTGTCGGCGTCAACCTGACCGGCATGTTCTTCACAATCCGCGCCGCGATCCCGCTGCTGCTCAAGGCTGGCGGCGGGTCGATCGTGAACCTGTCGTCGGTCGCGGGCCTCGTCGCCGTTCCCAACCAGGTCCAGTATATCGCCAGCAAGTTCGGCGTGATCGGACTCACCAAGTCGGCGGCGATCGACTATGCGCCGCAAGGCATTCGCGCCAACGCGGTATGCCCGGGTGGCACGCGCACGCCGATGCTGGCGGGCTGGGTCGAGGCAGACCCCGACCGGGAGCGCTTTCTGGCCGCCGGCCATCCAATCGGCCGCATCGCCGAGCCTGCGGAAATTGCCGAAGCAATCCTGTGGCTGATTTCCGACGCATCTTCGTTCGTCACCGGCGCGGTCTTGCCCGTCGATGGCGGCCTCACCATCCCCTGAGGAACAAAACAGTGGTCAAAGCAATCGATATCGTCTGCAATCTTTTTACCCCGGTGGAGTTCGAAGAGGGCAGCCTGGGCTTCGACGAACGGTTCATGGAACAGATCAACATGCCGGCAGACATGCGCGGCGGGGTCACCATCGAGCGCTATATCGAGAAGATGGATGCCGCGGGCGTAGAACGCTCGCTGCTGCTCGCCTGCCGCGCGGGCGATCCGCGCATGAAGTGGTCGGCGCACATCCCCTATGAACGCGTCGCGGAGATCTGCGCCAAGTATCCCGACCGTTTCTCGGGCGTTGCGGGCATCGAGCCGAACATGGGCATGCAGGGCGTGCGCGACCTGGAACATGCGGTCAAGGAGTATGGCTTCGTCGGCGCCCACTGGTACCCGCACTGGTCGCGCATCGCTCCCGACGCGGCACAGGTCTATCCCTATTACGCCAAATGCTGCGAGCTTGACGTGCCGGTGATGATGCAGGTCGGGCAGAACCTCGTCTACCAGTCCGACATCCGCCTGCCGTCGGTCGCACGGCCGATCACGCTCGACCAGGTCGCCATCGACTTTCCGGAGCTGAAGCTGATCGGCATCCATATCGGCGTGCCGTGGACCGGCGAGATGATCGCCATGGCGTGGAAGCACCCGAACATCTATATCGGCGTGGACGCCTATGCACCGAAGTACTGGCCGGAGGAACTCTGGCATTACCTCAATACTTACGGCAAGCATAAGGTCCTGTTCGGCACCGACTGGCCGGTTATCGATCCCGAACGCGGCATTCGCGAGATCAACGAGCATGGCGTCCGGCCCGAGGCCTATCCGCTACTGATGCGCGAAAACGCGCTGAAGCTGTTCAAGCTGCCGGGCTGACCGGAACCGGCGACCTCCCCTTCCGAAAGGAAGGGGAGAAAGCGGCCAACCGCGCCGCGAGATAGTCACGCACGAACTCGACACCGGCGGTCCGCTTCAAACGGACAGCTATGGCCCGGCACCTATCGCCCAAAATCCCGTCATCCCGGCGCAGGCCGGGATCTCATGCCGGATTGCCTGAGGCCAGAGATGCCAGCCTACGCTGGCATGACGGGGGGAGAGGCTTGAAGATGTCTCGACGGTTGTCGCCTAATAGCGGTCGACGTGCAAATCGTTTAGCATCGCAGGATGCGCGCACCTGTCTGGCTCATTATCGCGGTCGCTGTCACGGGCTGTAACGCAAGTCCTTACGCAACGGTCGCCGATGAAACGCTCCACGGGATTGCGAGGCAGCGGGCTCTGCCGGAGCGATACGCTCTTTATGTAGAGGTTCTGCATTCGCGGACACCGAGCCGACCTGTCCTTGCGGACGATGTCGCTGCTCTTGGTCCCTCGGCTTGGGCCTATGTCTACGACCAGGCAATGAACGGTGGCTCGACAGAACTGTCTCAGGCTCTGCCAGTGCTCTTCGCGTTCGATCGCCGCTGTTCGCCCCAGGAGCGTACTCAATTACGCGCGCATGCGGATCGTGTCTCTCCCGCAGATTCAGCGCGTGCGTTCAAAAGCTACATCGATAACCTGTGCGGTGCGGGTCTGCCCGCGAGAGACTGATGGCAGATACCCCCTGCCCTTTGCTCCCGCGGAATTTTTCCTAACCCCTAATAAGGTTCATGGGGATTCTCGGCATGAGCCGGTGCGCCGGCCTGGCGGCGTGGCGGCAGATCGAGCGCCCGCACTGCCAGCACGCAAAGCAGGATCAACACGGTCGAGATGCCGAACGGCACGCTGTAGGTGCCCGCGCTGTCGTAAAGCGCGCCGATCGCATAGGGGCCGGAAGCCGCCCCCACGGACTCGATAACGGCGATCGTCCCCATGATCCGACCGATCGCGGGACCGAGGAACAAGTTCGATGTCAGCAGCTGGATCAGCGAGTAATTGCCACCCCAGCCAAGCCCGAACAGCAGCGCGCCGATCCACATCCAGCCGGGCGTGGCCATGGTCAGACACGCGCAACCACACGCCATGATGACAAGACTGGTCACGTGGACAATCCGCGATCCGAACCGGTCGGCGAGAAAGCCCGCACCGATCTGAGAGGTCAGCGCGCTTATGAACAGCAGGAAGACCGCGCCGCTGGCCGCCGCCCCACCCAGTCGCAGGTCGCGCTCGACGAACAGGACCATGTTGGTGACGACGCCGAGCTGGACGCAAAAGCCGATCGCGGCGGTGATCGACAGCAGCCAGAAATTGCGATGGGTCAGCGCCGCCTTGTAGGTCACGCCGGGAACATTGGGATCGTCGCTTTCAAAGCTGGTGCTCCCCTTGAGACGCGGGAAGATCAACAGAATGCCCGGGATGATGAGCAGCGGCGTGACCGCGTCCACCAACAGCGCGTGCCGCCAGCCCAGGTTCATGGCGAGGAGATCGTTGATGCGCGGCGCGATCGCCTGGCCGAAGCTGGACCCGGCTATGATGAAGCCGATCGACAGGCCACGGTGCCTGTTGGTCGAAGCCGCAACCAGAATGACGTTGGCGAAGAGCCCCGCCGTCACCAGACACAAGCCGAACAGGATGTGGATGGCGTAGAGCGCGTAAATGTCATCGGCGCGCGAATACATGGCCATGCCGATCGCCATCAGCAGCATCCCGATCACCATCAGCGGCTTGAGGCCGATCCGATCGAGCAGGTAGCCCGCCAGCGGTCCGGCGACTGCGACAGTGCCGAAGGTAAAGGTATCGCGGAGCTTGAGCGCGCCGACGCTCACGTGAAAGCGGGTCAGCAACTCGCTGTCGAAAGCGGTGATCCCGGTTACGATGAAGCCGTTGTTCACAAACAGGACGGCCGCGCTCATCAGGACGATGAAGAGGGAGCGTCTGGTCGCTGGGTCCATGGCAGGCGACGTCGGGGAAGCGGTCTGCTGCTGGTACATTGTCACTCCGGGAGGGGGGCGGTCGCGATGGACTGTTCTGGCCGAAATACATGCTGCCTTGACGCGCCGCGCAAGCCCCTTGCCACCCGATTGGCCGTCGGCACGCGCCCAAACCCGTTTATGTGATTACAAAGTGACTCCCTCCCCCGGCGCATCCGGTATCAACCGGGTGATGCCGCCTTCCACGGAGGCGCACCTCCCTTTTTGTGGTTCGGAGAAACACCTCATGTCCCTCGAAAACAAGGTCGCCATGGTGACCGGCGGCGGTTCCGGCATTGGCCGCGCATCGGCCATGACCATGGCCGCCAAGGGCGCCAAGCTGCTGGTCACCGACCTCAATCTGGAAAGCGCCGAAGCGGTCGCGGCCGAGATCGTCGCAGCCGGCGGGACCGCCGAAGCCGCAGTCTGCGACATTGGCGAGGAAGACAGCATCCGCGACGCGATAGAGACGGCGGAGCGCCGATTCGGCAAGCTGGACGTACTGCACAACAATGCCGCCATGCTCTCTGACGAAGCGCTGATCGGGGACCAGGATATACTGACCGTACCCGTGCACGTATGGGACCGGATCATGGA
This sequence comes from Novosphingobium sp. MD-1, assembly GCF_001014975.1. Lineage (GTDB taxonomy): Bacteria > Pseudomonadota > Alphaproteobacteria > Sphingomonadales > Sphingomonadaceae > Novosphingobium. The sequence continues at coordinate 209,168 of NZ_BBXA01000033.1, forward strand.
GGTGACAGTGCGCGGCACGATGCTCGGGTGCCGCCATGCCGTGCTGGCGATGCGCCGCGCGGGCGGGGGCAGCATCATCAACACCTCCTCCATCAACGGCATCCGCGCCGCCAACCGGATGCCCGCCTACAGCGTATCGAAGTGCGCGGTGAACATGCTGACCGAAGTGGTGGCGTCGATGCACGGACGGGAAGGCATTCGCTGCAACGCCGTCGCCCCCTCGATGATGCGCACGGCGACGCTGGAACGCCTCGTGCCCAAGGAGATCATCGACTACAACGCCGATGCGGCTCTGCTGGATCGGCTGGGCCAACCCGAAGATGTCGCCAAAGTCGTCGCCTTCCTCGCCTCGGACGATGCCGCCTACATCACCGGCCACGTCCTCCCTGTCGATGGCGGCACCATGGCGCACCTGCCAACCTATGATGCAGAACGCCGCTACCTGCTCGCGAACGCGAGGTAATACGCGATGCAGTACCGCAAGGCCTATGCCGATACGCCCTCTGGCCAGATCCACTATGCGGAGGTCGCGGGATCGGGCGATCCGATCGTGTTCATCCACAAGACCGTCAGCACTTATCGCATGTGGCTGCCGGTAATGGAACGCATGGAACCGGGGCGGCGAATGATCGCGTTCGACATGCCCGGCTTCGGCGAGAGCTTCGATCCCTCCAGCCCGGTGCCGCTCGCCCAATATGGTGCCTGGCTGGCCGAGGCGATCGACGCCCTGGGCATTGCGCGCTGCCATATCGTTGGCCACCACACCGGCGCGGGCGTCGCGCTGGCGCTGGCGACCGATCGTCCCGATCTCGCGCTCTCTCTGAGCATGATCGGCCCTCTCCCGCAGAATGCGGAAGAGAAAGCCGAGAGTGCGGCAAAATATGGTACGCCCTTCACGCCGGAAGACACCGGGCAATACCTGTTCGAAAACTGGAACTACGTTCGCACGGCGGGCGCGGCGGACATCGATCTCGCCAATCGCGAGATGAGCGCGATGCTGCGGTCCTGGCAGACACGGGCCTGGACCTATGACGCGGTGTGGCAGTTCGACTTTGCCGAGCGCTATCAGGCCGTGCGGGCACCGCTTCTCATCTTCTGCTCGCCCGACGACTTCCTGTTCCCGCTGTTCGATCGCGCCAAGGCCATGCGCCCCGACGCGAAGGCGGTGTTGTTGTCGGGCGGGGAGAATTACCAGACCGACCGCGTCCCGGGCGAGATTGCCGCGGCGCTGTCGACCTTTCTGGGCACACGGGAACGGTAACGCATATTGAGGAGAATGAGCGTGAGGAGCGTCAGCCGTGCCGATCCGGGCTTCTACAATTTCCTCGCACTCGGTCGCAATGCGCTGGATGCACCCGATTTCCTCGGCGGGCTCTGCGGGGCGCTCATGAGCGCCGATCCGCGATCCGGATCGCAGACCTTCTGCATCGAGCTGTTTCCCGGCTGGAGGAGCCGCACCGACGGCAAGCTCGCCTCGCTCGAACTGTTCGTGCTGCGCGGCGACCTCAGCTTCAACGGGCAGGTGATCGGGGCGTCGGCCTATGTCCATGTCGCGCAAGGTTGCGGCGGCGGCGAGTTCAGCACCACAGGCGGTGCGCTCGTGCTTGCCTTCTGGAACCCCGACATGCCCTGCTTCCCCTACCCCTACACGCGCAACCGGGTTATCGAGCCCTGGCGCGAGCAGTGGATCAACAGCGTGCCGGGCAGCCACGGCGTGATGCACAAGTCGCTCCGCCAGCCCGACTCCGTCCCCCACCCAACCGACGAAGGCTTTGACGGCGGGCCGGGCGGCTATCTGCGCTTTCAATATATCGAACCCAACACAATCGCGCCCAAGGAGCATGTCCATCATGAATGCTTCGAGGAAATCATCCTGCTGCAGGGCGATTGCTTCTTGGTGAACGAAGGGCAGATGGGCATCGGCAGCGTGGTGAACCATCCGCAGGAATGGTATCATGCGCCGTTCATATCGCGCACCGGCGCGCTCCTCCTCGTCCATACCGACGCGCCGATGGGGTATCCGTGGCCGCCGCGTGACTATCCGGGCGTCGATGCCCTCGCCCGCGCCTATTTCGAAGGCGCCGAGTGGGACAAGCCGACCGCCCATATCCCCTGGGACCAGCATCCCGTCGCCAAGTTGCAGGATGCCTCCCCCGACTATCATGAATGGCGCAAAAGCGGCGATTCCGCGCTGTGGGGCGATGCCGACCCGGGCGATCGTGTGCCATTCATGCCCGCAGGGCGCGGCACGGTGTCGAAGTTCCGATCCAGCTGGAAGCGCTGCTGCGACGAGTGACGGCAAGCGCGGGATAACCGCAAGGCGGCACCGAAGGGCGCCCTCAAACGGCCAAGCCGCGCTTCAGGAAATCGCGCACGCCCGCCGCCACGCCGTCGGGATCATTGTCCGGCTGGAAGTCGAAGCCCTTGACGATCGATACCAAGGCATCCGGGCGGGCGCGGGTTGCGTTGTGGAAGATCCGGTAGAGCACGTCATCCTCGGAGATCATCAACAGGATCGGCACCTTGATCCCGGCCAGCAGCTTTTCGCTATCCTGGTCCCAGACAGCGCTGAATGCCTTGGGAATCGAATCCCAGGCCAGCAGGTGGTCCAGAACCTCACGATGATGCAGGTCGGTCCGGGTGTGCGCGCCAATGATCTTGAGGTATTCCCAAGCCTGGCCGAGATGGCTGCCATCGGCCTCCATCCTGAACGGTGTGGTGAACGTGGAGCGAAAGCTGTCCCGCTCGGCCGCGGTCGCGATCACCGGCCCCATCAAGCCGAAGCTGGTGATCCGATCCGGAACCTGCGCGGTCATTTCGAGCGCGATGCAGCCACCGGTATGATGACCGATCAGATCGAACTCGCCGACGCCCATGTCATCGAGCGCCTCGACCAGACGTGCGGCGAGATAGGGCAATGTAAACTCGCCCTCAGGCCGGAAGCTGTTGCCGAAGCCCGGTGTATCGAAGGCGATGCTCGGGTGGTCATCGCCCAGGCGCTGCATCACCATTTCGAACATCGCGCCCGAACTGGCAGTCTGGTGCAGGAATACGACGGGCCGGCCCACACCTTCCACGCGACGATAATGGACCTGTCCGTCGCGGCTATCCGCATAGCCGCGACGAATGGCGATGTTGGTCATATCATGCTTCCCAAGGGTAAAGGCGCCGTGCCCTCACCCCGAGATGCACAGGTCGATCGCCTTGTGGTAGCTTTCCTGCCGCGCGGCCTTTTCCTGCAGGTTCTCGTATTCCTGCTGGACCGGCCGCATCACCAGATCGATGAACTGGGCGCGCAACGCTTCACGCTTTGCCGCCACTTCGGGTGACGGGCGGTAAGCATCGATCCGGTCGGTCAGGAGACCACTCCCGTCGATGATGCGCTCGGCGCTGTCCAGCCGCTCGCGCAGCACGACCACCTCGCCCGCCAGCGCGAGCAGCATGGAGAGCATGCTGTCGAGCGTGCCGTCCTCGAAATAGCTGGGGCGTTCGCCCTTGGCCTTGCGGGGAAGTTCGATCATGCCTTTTCCTTCTCCGCACCCCAGATGTACCAGGATCCGCCGCCGCCGAAATCGCCAGCCTGAAAGATTTTCGTCCGCTGCTTTTCCGCCTGATCGAAGGCAGAAGGGATCGTCCGTTCGAAACCCTGTTCGGCGCCGAAGCCCGCGAGCTCGGCCATCTCCTCCGGCTGTATAAGGTGGCTGCCGCCCCAGAACGGCTCGTTGTTGTTGCGCGTATCCCAGTCGAGCATGCACGCCTCGAAATCGGTCATCGCCCGGTAGGGCGGCGTTTCGAGATGGAGGACCACACCGCCCGGCGCGAGCAGCCGATAGGCCTCCTTCATGATATTGCGGATGGCCTTGTTCGACGTTTCATGCACCAGGATATGGCTCACGATCAGATCGAAATGGCCATCGGGGAAGTTCGTCTTCTCCGCGTTCTGCTGACTGTAGTGGACCTTCTTGCCCATCGCCTCGGCGCGGGCATGGGCGTAACGGATCATCGGCGCGCCGAGATCGACGCCGTAGATCTCCGCTTCGGGGAAGGCATCGACATAGGGAAGCGTCGAATGGCCGACGCCGCAGCCCATGTCGAGGACGCGTTTGGGCTTCAGGCCCGGATAGTGCGCCTTGATATGGTCGCTCATCGAACGCCCCATGTCGTCGTTGAGAGGGCCCATGCGTCCCATGGCATAGAACCAGACCGCGCGGTCATAGACCGCGCCATTGGACAGGTCATCCTCCCGGAATTCGCCGTGATAGTTGCCCGGCATGCAGTGGATATCGACCGCCGAGATATAGCCGGGGATCGGCATGTCGGGATCGAGCGTGACACTGCCGAGCGGCGCGGTGTTCCCCTTCGCCTTTGCCTGCAATTCGTCGATCTGGCGTTCCACCGAGACCTGAACAGAGCGCCACATCATCTCCTGGCTGGAGCGCTGCATCGCACCCCAAAGGCGATAATAGCCATCGTCCGCCATCAGCGCACGAACATCGTGATAACTGCCGGGCGCCCTGCCCGCCTTCTCCGCCTCCGGCAGAACGCGCGCTTCGTACGCAAGCTTGTTGCCGGGTGCGACACGGGTTGCGAGGTGATATTTCAGCGACTTGACGAACATCTGGCGGCTTTCCTCCTCGGAGGTCGGCGTTGCCAGCGCGTCATGTTCAAACTGCCGGTTGGGATCGAGAGTCGCGGTATTCATCGAACCTGCCTTTCGGTGGGAGTTTCATGTTAACCGCGCCGAATCAGGCGCTACGCGTCAGTGGGTGAAATTTGTATTCATTTGCATCCACTTGCAATCGCTAATCTCTTGGAATTTTCCTCACGAAATGTCGGAAAACAGGGAAATATGCAGCCACATCATTCAAGATAAGGCGGAGCATTCATTTTGCCGCCACCCATAAAAGTATACATAAATATGTACGGAACGTATTGCCCGGACGACTCCCCGAATATCGTTCGGCCTCTACTGCCAATCTTCGAATTTATATTCGACATCATCCAGAATTTTAGCGGGATTCAGGACGAAGGTGAAATTGCCGTACCAGGCACGCGAGACATTGTTCGTGGGAATACGATCGATCCGCGAGGTTCCGGGATAACCCATTCGCGCCCATCCGCGCCCCTTCCAGCAGAAGTCCATCTTGAAATCCGCGGTTTGCGCATGGACGATCTGACGCCGCGCAGGAACATCGGGGTCCGGCGAAGCGATGTGGCGCATCATAATCCAGCTATTGAGCGCCCGCAGATCTTCCAGAGACGCCTTCTGGTCTATCACCACCGCAACCTCCATCATGGTGCGGCCGTATTTCTCCAGCTTGCCGTAGACCTCGTTGGCATGGATCGCGATATGGTCGTCATCGCACAGCAGCTTCGGCATGCCGAAGATTTCGCGCCCGACGAGCGTGGCAGTGTCGGTCGAAGTCCAGATATAGGGGATATGCATCCCCTTCTTCCCCTGGAACTCGACCTCGTGGCAGATCAGCGCCTCGTGGTAGTGGAGGCTGTGCGGCGGCTGCGCGCCGTCCATGATGATCGCGATGACGCGGTTGTGATCGGCGGGCCTGAGTGGCTCGGGCGTCATGAACTCGATCTCCTCTCGCGGGATTTCAAGCTCGACCATGATCGCGTGGTATTTTTCCATGAAATAGGGGCCGGGCGCGTAAGGCGGAGACCAGGTAGGGATGACCTGCCCGTGCCGTACTTTCCCAGTCATCGCTATCTCCCGGAGCAGAACAGACCAAAAAGAACGGCCCCTGCCAAACCAGGCAGGGGCCGCAGTGAAAGATCAGAAGCGAGCCTTGATTTCCAGACCAAAGGTCCTGAGCTCGGCGCGGTAGTAGGCATTGGCCGTACCGGTAATGATCGGCGCGATCTCGTTCACATATTTCTTGTTGAAGATGTTCTTCGCCCACACCGTGATGTCGAACCGGTCGGTGGCGATACCGAGGCGACCGTTCACGACGTTGTAGGGCTTGCGCGCGAAGTCCGGATCGTTGGCGGTGTTGTACTCGGTCCGGCCCGCGCGGTTGAAGTCAACGCGGCTGACCAGCGTTTTCGTATCGGAGATCGGCGCGTTGATCGAGGCGCCGAGAGTGAGCGTGTCCTTCGGCACGTACGGCGGCTTGTTGCCGATGACGGCGGGGTTAGCCGCAAGCGCACGGATCTCGGCGTCAATCAGGCCATAGGATCCGAACAAGGTCAGCCAATCCGTCGCCTTGATGCTCGCATCGACCTCAAGGCCCTTGACCCGCGTCTTGTCGATCGACTCGATCGATTCCACGAAGGCGATGGGGTCGAAGAGATACTGCTGCGCGTTCCGCACGTCGGTCCAGAACAGCGCCGCGTTCAGAGTCAGGCGGCGGTTCATCAGTTCGCTGCGGAAGCCCACCTCGTAGGTTGTGGCGACTTCCTTGTTGAACGAATCCTGCGTGATGATCGCCGCTTCGGCGCGGGCACGCGCGGCCGCGGGCGTCAACGTCGGGTCCTGGCTGCGATACAGCGTCACGCGGCTCAACACGGCGGTCTCACGGGTGCCGATGGGGTTGAAGCCGCCCGATTTGAAGCTCTTGCCCCAGCTTGCGTATACCGATGCCGTCGGCAGTACCTTGTAGGTCAGCGTGACCTTCGGCTGGAACTGCTTGAAGGTCCGGGAGATGCCGGTAGCGCACTGCGCCGCCGTCTCGCTGAGGATACGCACGCAAGGGTTGTAGCTCGCGCCGCCCAGGAACGGGTTGGGCTGGTCGGGGCCAATGTCGCCCACGGTACGCTTTTCGATGTCGTAACGGCCTGCCAGGGCAAGCGAAAGCTTGGACGTGAAATTGAATTTCACGTTGGCGTAAGGCGCGTAGTTCGTCCCGTCGAAGCGACCTGTGAAATAGTTGGTGGTCGCGTACGGCGTGTTAAGACCGAAAATCTGGACCGGGAAGGGAATGCCCGCGCCGCCACCCACAAGCGTCCGGACACCCGCGGCGTTATAGCCAACATAGCCGACCAGATCAGCCGCTGACATGCCTGCGGGGATACCGCCATTCAGCGTGTTGGCGATGGTGTAGTCACGCCGCGCCCAAGTGTATTCGAAACCAGCCTGCCATTCGAGGAAGCTGTTGGGATCGTTCTTCGAGGTGAGGCGGATTTCCTGGGTGACCTGGCGGTTGCGAATGATCAGGTTCTGCGTGCGATCGCCAAAGATCGGGGCCCAGCCGTAGTAGTTCGTCAAACCATCCGCCGCATCCGTGTAAGGATAGTTCTTGCCGCTCGAATATTGGTTCGTGCTGGAATATCCGGTGATGAGAGACAAATCGGCAAAGTCGAAGGCGTAATTGAGTTTGAGGCCGATGCTCAGGACATTGCGCTCATAGCGCCCCGGAACGTCCGAGGTGAAGGGCACGTCGAGATTTTCGTTCGCACTGATGTCGGTGACGGGGACGCCGTGGACGATGGTTCCGTTGGGCGACAGACCCGGCGTGGCCTGAATCTTCGGAGTGTAGGCGACGGCGCCACCGGTGGCATGAGAGAGCACCACGCGGCCATCGGCGGTGAACGGACCACCCTCGTCCCAGATCAGGCGAAGACGGCCAACTTCTTCTTTGAAGCGGTGCGGGTGTTCGCCCGTATTCACGTTGGTATAGCTGCCGTCGGTACCGGTGAAGGCGCCCGACAGACGCGCGCGCAGCTTGCCGGGAATGATCGCGCCGCTGACGCTTGCGTTCGCATTGTAGGAATTGAAATTCCCGTACGAGAACATCATGTTCCCGGTGAATTCCTCGGTCGGCTTCTTCGTCGTGAGGATGATCGCGCCCGCCGAAGCATTGCGGCCATAGTAGGCGCCCTGCGGCCCCTTCAGCACTTCGATCTGCTCAAGGTCGAAAAGCGCGGAGTTGAATTCCGCCGGGCTGCCCACCTTCACGTCATCGACGAGAATGGCGACGGCCGGTTCCGCGTTGCGGATCGAGGCCTGGCCTCGCACGTTGATGAGGAAATCACCGCCATTGACCGATGAGGTGATGTTGACGTTGGGCGTCAGCGCCAGGAAATCCGTCGGCTTGACGATACCGGCGTTCTCGATCGTCTTGGCGTCGAAGACCGAGATCGACACGGGCGTATCGATCAGCTTGGTGCTGCGCTTCAGACCGGTGACGACAATCTCGCCACTATCAGCTGCAGCGGCGTCGGCCGGCGCGACCGTTTCCTGCGCGAAAGCTGGCTGGCAGGCGAGAGAGACGACCATCGCCGCGATGGAAACCGAACTCGCCCTAACCAATGATCTGTCTGTCATAAGCCCCTCGTTTTGCTGAAAATGAAAGCCCGAAACCTCCCGAGCAGCGATGACGTCAGGTTGACTGACTCACTTTTTCATCAAGGCTGCAACTTCAAATTTGTACTCATTTTTTATTGAGTCAATCGCTTTTCCGTTTGAATATTGGATTTGAGAAAAGCCGAAAATTGAAAATCAATGCATTGTTATTTAACAATAATATAACAAATCTGCATTGCAGACGGCCCTACTGACACCTGGCGAGTCATCAATTTTAGTATACCATGAAACCGAAGGCCGACTTATCGCGCCCACTTCCGGTCGAATTCCCATATTGCTGGAAAGCCGATGTCTTCACAGAACTCGCTGAAACTCGAGATGCCAACGCCGGGCGGATCGGCGCGCCCGGTTTCGCGCAGTCCGGTGAGGGCGCGCTCCATCGCATAGGCGGACACAAGGCCCGTCAACGCCGGATAAATAGCGCAGGCAAAACCCATCTGTTCGAGTTCGGCGGCGGTCACCATCGGGGTGTAGCCACCATTCGACATATTGGCGACAAGCGGCGCATCGAGCGCGGCGGCGGCACGCTGCATCTCTTCCGCGCTTCTTAACGCCTCGACGAAGATCATGTCAGCGCCGGCGGCCGCATAGGCCTCCGCCCGGCGCAACGCTCCATCAAGCCCCTCTTTTTCGCGCGCATCGGTGCGGGCGATGATCATCGTGTCGGCCGATTGCCGCGCGTCGCAGGCGACCCGTATCTTGTCGACCATGTCCTCGAGAGAAATGACCTGACGGTTGGGGGTATGACCGCATTTCTTCGGAAATATCTGATCCTCGATCTGGATCGCCGCCACCCCTGCATCCTCATAGCCGCGGACCGTGTGATGCACGTTGAGCAGGCCGCCGTAGCCGGTATCGGCATCGGCGATGATCGCCAGGCCGGTGGTCTTCACCAGCGTCGCCATGCGCTCGCGCATTTCCGCGTAACCGACAATCCCGGCATCGGGGATGCCGTGGCAGGACGCGGTAAGCCAGAAGCCGCTGCCATAGAGCACGTCATAGCCCATTTTCCGGGCGGTGATGGCTGCGATCATATCGTGCACACCCGGCACGATCAGCAGCTTGTTCTCGGCGAGACGCGCCCGCAGAAGAGCCCCCGCCGACATCACGCCGCAACTCCCCGGATAAAGACCGCGATCCTGTCAGCCACTTCCCCGGCGCGAAGGTCCGGCTCGAAATTGCCGCCTCCCCCCAGTTCGTGCGCGACAGCGTCCGGCCGGATTTCCGCCGCTCGCTGAAAGAAGGGGTAGAGCACGTCGTCGGGCGCACACATGATCTGGAGCGGACAGGCGATGGCGCGGTAAGCGGCGGTGAAATCCTGATCCCATACCGCCTGATAAGCAAACGGACGGGACAGATAGGCGCGCAGCATGTCTGCCATCTCGCGGTGAAGCACCAGCGGATCGTCCACTTCCTCGCCGAAGCTCATGTAGGTCCAGTTGTCGAGGAGATACCGGCCCGTCGGCTCGGGCAGGAAGGCCGGGCCATATTGCTTCGCCGATTCTTCACGCTCCGCCTCGGTCAGCGGAAGCGGACCGATGAGCGTGACGGACGCAACCAGATCAGGCCGTCGGGCGGCAAGTTCCGCACCGATCGCGGCGCCGGTATGATGGCCGACGACGTGCGCCCGGTCGATGCCAAGCGCCGTCATGGCTTCCGCCATCCAGTCCGCGTACATCGGCATGCTTGTCGCCCCGTCAGGATCGAAGCTGCCACCAAAGCCCGGCGTATCGAACGCATACATCGGCAGGCCGAGATCGAGCTGATCCAGCACCTTCAGCCACATTTTGTGAGAACTGGCCGTCTGATGAAAGAAGACGATAGGCACGCCCGCACCGGCGGCCGCGCAGTAGTGCATCTGGCCGGCGGCAACGTCGATGTAGGCTTTTCTAACTTGCAAAATCTTTCCCCTGGAAAGCCCCGATGCGGTACCGCAAACCCCGTGCGCCCCGCCGCTTCAATCCCAATCTTGTACGCAATATTGACGACGTCAATCGCTTTTTGATGCAACACACAACGACAAATGCGACATTATTTCGGCATTTTCAGGAGGATCGTCGTAGCCATCGGCTTTCAAGCCATCGCTCAATTGTACACATTGAAGGATCGCAAAGCGCCAGGCACGCGGAAAAACCCCATGCCCCGCCTCAGCGCGGGATTACACACGGCGACGCGTGAGTCGGTCCGGCTCGCGTCGTGACCGGATTCTTGGCCTCGCCGGCAACTCGCGTTTTGCTTTCAGGCGGTCCGGGGAGTTTGCCCGCGCCGCCTAGAGGGCCGCTTCGTAAAGGCGCCGGGCGTCTTCCCGTGTGATGGCGCAGGGGTTGTTGACGAGCAGGCGCGTCTGCAGCATCGCATCACTGGCGAGCCGATCGAGATCGTCGCCATGGACCCCCACCGCGCCCAGAGTATCCGGCAGACCGCAATCGGACGCGATCGCGACCAGCGCCTCGATCAGCCCCTGGGCCTGAGCCTGCCGGCCAAGCGCGGCCAGCTTTGGATCGACCAGCGGCCCCAGTTCAGCGTAAAGATCCATGGCGGACGCCATGTTATGCCGCAGGACATGGGGCAGCATCAGCGCGTTGGACAGGCCGTGGGGGACATGGAATTGCCCCCCCAGCGGATAAGCAAGCGCATGCACGCCAGCAACCGGCGCATTGGCAAAAGCCACGCCCGCAAGGTGGCTGCCAAGCAGCATGGCGCGCCGCGCCGCAACGTTCGCCCCATCCTTGACGGCAACGCGGATGTTCGCGGCGAGCATCGCCAGCGCCTCGCGCGCCAAGGCATCCGACAGCGGATTCTTCAGCCGGGCCGAAGTGTAGGCCTCGATCGCGTGAACCATTGCGTCGATGCCGGTGGCGGCGGTGACAGCGGGCGGAAGCCCCAGCGTCAGGTTCGCATCGAGCAACGCCCAGTCGGCGTAGAGCGCTGGCGCCACGATGCCTTTCTTCTGGGCATCGCCGACGGTGATGATTGAGATCGGGGTCGCTTCCGAACCGGTACCCGCCGTCGTCGGCACAAGCACCAGCGGCAGGCGTTGCCCCGTTGCGAGCCCAACACCGTAGATTGCGTCTATCGCATCGCCCGAGCCGAGCAAATAGGCGGCAACCTTGGCGACATCCATAGGGCTGCCGCCACCGAAGCCAACCACACTCTCTGCTCGCCGCCCCGCTGCCCCCTGCCCGGCCGCGACTGCCGCCAGAACCGTTGCTTCGGAGGGATCGGCCTCTACGGCATCGAATATCACCACCGCACGCCCCGTCGCTTCCAGCGCGGAAATCGGCGCATCGCACAGACCCAAAGCGCGCATGTTGGCGTCGGTGACGAACAGGACCGGCCCGTCCGGCAGCATCGCGCCCATATCGAGCGCCGCATCGACCCCCGAGACAAGCCGCGGGCCGTAAGAGAAGCTGAACACCTCGGTCATGACAGCCCGAGCGCCCCCGGATTGAGCCGACGCTCCGGATCCAGTGCAGTCTTGATCTTTTCCAGCACCTCGTAGCTCGCCGGATCGCGGTTCTGCTTATAGGGCGCGACCTTGCCGATGCCGAAGGGCGCTGTGCCGACTTCAGCGAACATGGCAAGGATGGCGGTGCGGATCTCCTGCACCAGCGCGCGCGCCGCAGGGTTGCTGGCAAAGCTCCGCGCCTGCGCAAGCTTGCGCGGCGAAAGGATCTTCTCGTGGAGTTCGTGCGGTGAATCGGGCCAGTAGAACAGCACCTCGATGATCATCGCCGACGCGCCGACCGGGTTGCTGAGTATCCCGGTCAATATGCCGTGCTCGATCATGCGGGGGCCGTAGGATGCGAGCAGTTCGAGCAACCGCTTCATCCCCTCCATCCCGTCCGACAGCGCAATGAAACCATGCACCGGAACCCAGCGCTCGCCAGAGGGACCGAGAACCTGGTCCATCGATCCGAATGGGGTCGAGCGCATGACCTGCGGGATGCTGTTGGGGATCGGCTTGCCGCCCTGCGCGGTGGCGATCAGCCTTACCTCCTCCGCCGCCGCTTCCGCCGCCGCCTTCAGCGCGTGCTCGACGACCACGTGCATCGAATAGGCGCTCTCATTCATGAAGCCCTTGCCGCCCGCAACGATCTTTGCAGCATTCTTCAGGCCCTTGAACAGGCTGCCGCCGGCGCTGACGACATGGCGTAGCGCATCGACGTTCTGCACCAGGCTGTTGCGCTCCATCAACTGGCTCTGCAGCACGGCGTCGAACGAGAAGCAATCCGCGGTGCAGCCCGCGCGGGCGATCGCATTTTGCGCCTGCCAGACGGACTCGAAATCATCGAAGCCGAACGACAGCGTGATCATGTGCTCAGGCCAGCGGATCAGGCGGAAGGTCATTTCCACCTTGATACCGAGCGCGCCACAATCGCCCAGGAACGGCCCGGTAAGATCAGGGCCATGCCATCGGAAATAGGGCTTGGAACCGGTCATGGCAGCCTGCCCTGTCCTCACCAGCGAACCATCGGCCAGCACCACCTCCAGCCCGAGCACATGATCGGCGGTCGTGCCGTACTGGGTGGAACCGTAAAAGATGCTGCCTTGGCTGAGCCCACCACCAACCGTGGCCTTCGCCCCCGACATGGTGCCGAAGGCAGGCAGGCGCAGACCCTTTTCCCGAAGCGCCTCGTAAAGCTGCTTCCAGGTCACCCCCGGCTGCACCGTCACGAACATGTTGGCCTCGTCGATCGTTATGATCTGGTCGAGTGCCGAAAGGTCGATCAGCACCGACTGCTCGACCGAGGGAACGTAGCCCTTGGTATAGGACATGCCACCGCCGCGCGGAAAGACGGCGAGCCCGGCGGCAGCCGCCTCGCGGACTATCGCGACGATCTCTTCCTTGTTGCGGGGGCTTACGATGAAGGCCGCCGACGCGCCATCATAGAAGATGTCGCGCGTCATATAGTCGCGATCCTCCCCCGCGCGTGCCACGTTCTCCGCACCGCAAATGGCTGCGAACCGATCGTACAGGCCAGCTTCGGCTAACGTCGCCATGCTCAAATTCCCTCCGCCTGGCTGTCGCTCAGATAATGCAGCGGATCGGCATCCTGCCCCTGCTGGGCAAGGACGCGCTTTACCAGGCGCAGCGCGACCGAGCGGCGGATGGGCTCACCCCGGCGCAGCTTCGACCAGGTATTCCAGCTGATCCCGAACTGGTCGCTGAGGCTGGTCGAGGTTTGCGCGATGCAACGGCGCGACATTTCATGGACGAGATCGATACGGACGACATAGGCCCGCGGCGGGGTCACTTCATTCAGCATACAACCTCCCGTTTTATATGCGGTTGCCACGGCATTGCCCTTTCCAGCTTGCCCTCTATCGCGGCGATATCTTCGGCCCGCGCAAGGGTCTCCCCGATCATGTCAAGGCCCGCCAGGAGCTTGTCGCGAATGGCGGGCTCGATCTCGAACGTGCGTACGACCCCGCCGCAGCTGATGGTGCGGTTCTGAAGATCGATGGTGAAGACGAGGCCCTGCGCCGCGTCGGCCAGCAGCGCGGCCACGTCGGCCTCGCCCAGCGTGATCGGAAGCAGGCCGTTGTTGATGCAATTGTTGTAGAAGATGTCGGCGAAGCTGGTCGATACGACGCAGCGTATGCCAAAATCGAGCAGCGCCCATGGCGCGTGTTCGCGGCTGGAACCGCAGCCGAAATTGTCGCCCGCAACCAGGACAACCGCTTTGTCATAGGGAGGCGTGTCGAGGACGAAACCGGGCATCGGCTGGCCCGCCTCGTCAAAACGCCAATCATAGAACAGCGCACCGGCAAGGCCCGTGCGCTCGATCGTCTTGAGAAACTGCTTGGGCACGATCTGGTCCGTGTCGACATTGGCGACCGGCAGCGGCGCGGCGATGCCCGAAAGGCGCGTGAAGGGCGTCATGCCGCCGCACCTTCCGCGCTGGCATGTGCCCGCACGTCCACCAGATGCCCTGTGACCGCCGCGGCAGCCGCCATGGCCGGGCTCATCAGATGGGTGCGCCCGCCGCGTCCCTGCCGGCCCTCGAAATTGCGGTTGGATGTGGAGGCCGACCGTTCCCCCGGCGCCAGCCGGTCCGGATTCATGCCGAGACACATCGAGCAACCCGGCTCGCGCCACTCGAACCCCGCCTGGAGGAAAACGCGGTCTAACCCCTCGCTTTCCGCCTGGCGCTTCACCAGGCCCGAACCTGGCACCACCATGGCATTGACGCCCTCGGCGACATGGCGCCCATCGATCACAGCGGCCGCCGCGCGCAAATCCTCGATCCGGCTGTTGGTGCAACTGCCAATGAAAACCCGCTGGATCGGCGTGCCCGCGATCGGCTGGCCAGGTTCGAGCCCCATGTAATCCAGCGCGCGTTCGGCGCTGGCGCGGCGAACCGGGTCGGCGATATCGCGCGGATCGGGCACCTGCCCATCGATGGCGATCACCTGCTCGGGACTGGTGCCCCACGTCAGCAGGGGCTTGAGCGCGGCGACGTCGATGACGATCTCCTGGTCGAACACGGCGTCATCGTCGCTGCACAATGTCCGCCAGTATGCGACAGCGGCATCCCAATCGCCCCCCTTGGGCGCAGCGGGACGGTCCTTCAGATAGGCGAAGGTCGTCTCATCCGGCGCGATCAGGCCTGCGCGCGCGCCCGCCTCGATCGTCATGTTGCACAGCGTCATGCGCCCTTCCATCGACAGGGCACGCACCGCTTCGCCGGCATATTCGATCACCGCACCGGTGCCACCGCCGGTGCCGATCTTCGCGATCAATGCCAACGCGAAATCCTTGGCGGTCACGCCTGCGGGCGCTTCGCCTTCGAAGCGGACCCGCATGTTGCGCGATTTGCGCGTGCGCAGCGTCTGGGTGGCGAGGACATGCTCGACTTCCGAGGTGCCGATGCCATGCGCCAGCGCGCCGAAGGCCCCATGGGTAGAGGTGTGGCTGTCGCCGCAAACGATCGTCATGCCCGGCTGGGTGCGGCCCTGTTCCGGACCGACGACATGAACAATGCCGTTGCGCGGATCGCCTATCTGGAAGGCCTCGATACCAGCGGCGGCCGCGTTGTTGCGCAGCGCCTCGAGCTGGATGCGCGCAACAGGATCGGAAATGGCATCAAGACCGTCCGCCTGGCGCTCCGTCGGAATGTTATGGTCGAAAAGCGCCAGCGCGCGCCCGGGCCGGCGGACCGTTCGGCCGGCCGCGCGCAACCCCGCAAATGCCTGAGGCGTCGAAATTTCGTGGAGCAAATGGAAGTCGATATAAAGGAGCGACTCCCCCGCTGCGTCGAAAGGGGCCGCATGAGCAGCCCATATCTTGTCATAGAGGGTTTTAGCGGCTGCCATTACGCGACTTGCCTTCCTCAAGAATGTATACGATTATCGACGGAACCCCGTAATTTGTCGATAATTCCCTTGATAAAACCGATTGTCAAGGTCGATGGATGAATTTATGTGTACAAAATCACGATGCGGGAGCACGATGAGTTGACCGGCAGCACGACACGATCCCAGGACGAAACAGGGGCGACCACGCCCCCGCTTTCGGGCCGCGCGGCAGTCGATTTCGTGGAGGTCGGCCCCCGTGACGGATTGCAGAACGAATCGCTGATCGTCGCCACGGCGGACAAGGTCGCGCTGATCGAGAAAGCGGTCGCTGCCGGAATCAAGCGGATCGAGGTCGCCAGCTTCACGCGCGCGGATCGCGTGCCGCAAATGGCCGATGCGGAAGCCGTGATAGCGGCCCTGCCCGACTATGACGATGTCATCACCGTCGGCCTCGTCATGAACAAGCGCGGCGCGCTGCGTGCGTTCGAAACAAAGGTGCGCGAATTGGGCGCGGTGTGTGTCGCATCGGACAGCTTCGCCATGGCCAACCAGGGGCAAACGGCGCTCGAGTCCCTCCGGTCGGCGTGCGATATCGTCACGCTTGCGCGCCAGCAGGGCCGGCGCGCGCAAATCACCATCGGCGCTTCCTTCGGCTGCCCGTTCGAGGGCGAGATCGCTCCCGACCATATTGTCGAGATGGCGCGCCGCGCTGCCGATGCGCAGCCGCTGGAGATCGGGCTTGCCGACACGATCGGTGTAGCGGTGCCTGCCGCCGTCACCGACTTGGTCGAGCGGGTGCGCGATGCGATCGCGCCGCTGCCGGTGCGCGTCCATTTTCACAATACGCGCAATACCGGGATCGCCAATGTCTGGGCCGCCTGGCAGGCGGGCGCAAGCGTGATCGACGGCTCGCTCGGCGGCCTGGGCGGCTGCCCCTTCGCGCCTGGCGCGGCGGGCAACGTACCGACCGAGGACGTCATCTACCTGCTCGAACGATCGGGCGTATCCACCGGTATCGCGCTGGACCGCGCGATCGAGGCGGCGACCTGGCTCTCCGGCGTCATGGGTAAATCACTGCCCGGCATGGTCAGCCGGTCGGGCATGTTTCCGAAACAGGATCAGTCTTCCAACAAGGGGCAATAGGAATGGGCTATCGCTTGGGCGTCGATGTCGGCGGCACGTTTACCGATCTTCTGCTGTTTGACGACGATAGCGGAGCCTTTTGGCGGCATAAGACGCCGTCTACCCCGCACGACAGTTCGGAAGGCATTCTCAACGGCGTCGAGGCGATCTGCGCCCATGCCGCGATTTCGCCGGACGAGATCGAAGTGTTCCTGCACGGCACCACCGTCGCCACGAATGCGGTGCTGGAAGGCAAGGGCGCACGCGTCGGGCTGGTCACCACCGAGGGCTATCGCCAGATCATGCAGATCGCGCGCAGCTTCGTCCCCGGCGGGCTGGCCGGCTGGATCGTGTGGCCGAAGCCGGAACCGCTCGCCAAGCTGGAGGATACGGTCGAGATCAAGGGCCGCATGACCGCGCAGGGCTTGGAACTGCGCCCGCTTGATCATGACGAAATTCGCGCCAAACTGCTCGCGCTGAAGGCGGCCGGCATCGAGGCGCTGACCATCTCGCTGATGAACGCCTATCTCAACGGCACGCACGAGAACGAGGTCGCAGCTATCGCACGCGAGGTAATGCCCGACATCCCGCTGTCGCTGAGCCACGAGGTCCTGCCGGAGATGCAGGAATATGAGCGCACGCTGACCACGGTTGCCAATGCCGCCGTCCGCCCGGTCGTGGGGCGTTACGTCCGCAACCTGCGCGCCAGGCTGGAGCAGGTCGAGATGAATGGGCGACTTTCGCTGCTGCGTTCGGACGGCGGCCTGATGTCGTCGCAGAAATCGGAGGAGCAGCCCGTCTCGCTGCTCATGTCCGGCCCGGCCGGTGGCGTCACCGGCGCACTCTGGGTGGCGAAGAATGCGGGGCTCAGGAATATCCTCACCCTCGACGTCGGCGGCACCTCGACCGACGTCGCCCTGATCGAGGACGGCGAACCGCGCCGCGTGCGCACGACCGAGGTCGGCCACCTCTCGGTGCGCGCCTCTTCGCTAGACGTGAAAACGGTCGGCGCTGGCGGCGGATCGATCGCCTACGTGCCCGAACTGACCAAGGCCCTGCGCGTTGGTCCGCAGTCAGCCGGCGCGGTGCCCGGGCCGGTCGCCTATGGCAAGGGTGGCACGCTGCCGACCGTGACCGACGCGAACGTCGTGCTCGGCTATCTTCCCGAGAACCTGTTGGGCGGCACTTTCAAGCTCGACCGCGATGGCGCGCGCAAGGCGGTGCAGACCATTGCCGATGCACTGGGCATCGGACTGATGGAGGCCGCGCGCGGCATCATCGATATCGTCAACGAGAACATGTTCGGCGCGCTGCGCATGATCTCGGTGCAGCAGGGCTATGACCCCCGCGATTTCGCGCTGATGGGCTTCGGTGGGGCGGGTCCGCTCCACGTGAATGCGGTCGCACGCCTCATGGGTTCCTACCCCGCCGTCTCGCCCGTCTCTCCGGGCGTGCTCTGCGCGCTGGGCGATGCAACCACGCGGATGCGCTCCGAAACCGCGCGCTCGCTCTCCAAGCTCAAGTCGCAAACCAGCGCGGAAGAGATCGCCGCCCTGCTGGGCGAGATGGAAGGGCAGGTGCGCTCCAGCCTGGCGGCGGACGGCCTTGCGGAGAGCGAGATAGAAACGAGCTTCGAAGTGGACATCCGCTATTCCGGTCAGGCATTCGAGGTGCCGATGCCGGTCACGCTCGATGATCTGGGCAGCGCTGGCCTCGCCGGCCTGGCCAAGCGGTTCGATGACGAACATCATCGCCTCTTTACTTTCAACATGGAGGCCGAGCACGAGTTCGTGAACCTGCGCGCGGTGGCACTGGGCCGTTCGCTGGAACTGCCGTCGAACACCATCGAGAAGGGCAATGGCGACCCATCGGCCGCCAAGATCCGCGACCATGAATTGTGGATGGACGGCGGTCCGCAAGCGGCCGCGATCTATGACCGTGCCAGGCTGAAGTCGGGCGATATCATCCCCGGCCCCGCGATCGTGGTCGAAATGGATTCCACGACGCTAATCGAAACGAAGCACATCGCCACCGTCGATGACTTCGGCAACATCCTCATCACCCCGGCCTGACCGCCGCCACAAGGAGACGCATCATGGCCAGCATCATTGAAAGCAACACAACGCCGTTCCAGAAGGTGGCGATCGACCCGGTCACGCTCGACATCATCGAGAACGCGCTGCGGAATGCGCGCGTCGAGATGGACACCACGCTCGTCCGCACCGCCATGTCGCCGGGCATCCGCGAACAGGGCGATGCCTTCCCGCTTATCGCGGACCACAAGGGCCGCATGATCGTCGGCCAGTTCGGTTCGTACATCGGACCGTTTCTCGAAGGCTATACCGGCACGATCGAGGATGGCGACATGATCATGCTGTCCGATCCCTATTCGGTTGGCGGGGCGATCAGCCACTGCAACGACTGGCTGGTGCTGTTGCCGGTGTTCAAGAACGGACGCCTGATCGCCTACACTTCCATGTTCGGACACCAGTCCGACATCGGCGGCAAGGTGGCGGGTTCGATGCCGATCGACGCGACCTCCATCTTCCAGGAAGGCGTGCGCATCCCGCCCGTCAAGATCTGGAAGAAGGGCGAATACAACGGCGACCTGATCGAACTGATCATGACGCAGGTCCGCACGCCCGAATGGTGCCGGGCGGACCTCAACGCCCTTGTCGCGTCCTGCCGCGTCGCTTCGCGCCGCGTGATCGAGATGTGCGAGCGGTTCGGCGACGACGTGTTCGTCTCCGCCTGCGAGGACCTGCTCGAACGCAACCACCGCGCGATGAAACACCTGATCGAGAATGCAATCAGCGAGGAGAAGGTCAGCTTCGAGGATTATATCTGCGACGACGGCCTCGGCTACGGCCCCTACAAGATCAAGTGCACCATGTGGCGCGAGGACGGCCGCGTCGTTCTGGACTTCGATGGCACCGATCCGCAGAGTCAGGCGTCGATCAACTTCTTCCTCAACGAAAACATGATGCGGATGTTTTTCGGCATCTACATGATCATGGTTTTCGATCCGCAAATCCTGTTCAATGACGGATATTACGATCTGATCGACGTGCGCATTCCGGAGGGGTCGCTGCTGAAGCCGCGTTTCCCGGCGGCGCTGTCGGGCCGCACCCATGCGCTCGGCCGCATGTTCGATATCCTGGGCGGCCTGCTCGGCCAGAAGACGCCCGAGTTCCTGACCGCGGCGGGCTTTTCCTCATCCCCCCACCTCTTCTATTCGGGCACCGACAAGGCGGGGAAGTATTTCCAGCTCTTCCAGATCGGCTTCGGCGGCATTCCGGGCCGTCCGCTGGGCGATGGCCCCGACGGGCACTCGCTGTTCCCGAACTTCACCAATGTGCCCAACGAGTTCCTGGAGCGCTATTTCCCGCTCGTGATCGAACGCTACGAGACTGAGGTGGATTCGGGCGGCGCGGGCCTCTACCGCGGCGGCAACGGCATACGCATGTCCTATCGCTTCCTCGAACCCGGCATGATCGCCATCCACGATGATCGCTGGTTCGTGCCGCCCTGGGGCGTCAACGGCGGGGAACCCGGCGCCCGCGCGCGCAAGATACTGGAAAAGCCGGACGGCTCGCAGAGTATCGTTCCCAACAAGGTGGAGGATCTTGCGGTCGAGGCCGGCGACGTGCTCCACTTCATCACCTGGGGCGGCGGTGGCTGGGGCGATCCTTATGCCCGCGACCCGGCACTGGTCGGCAAGGAGATCGTACAAGGCCTCGTCACCGCCGAAGGCGCGAAGGCCTATGGCGTCGTCGCGGACGGGAACGGCGTGGTCGATTCCGTGGCCACGGAGGCCCTGCGCGAAACATTGCGCGCCGCGCGGGGCGGGACGATCGAAGTCTTCAACTTCGGCCCCGATCTCGACACCTTGCGACAGAATTCGGAAGCCGAAACGGGCTTGCCCGCACCGGTTGCGCCAAGCTGGAACACCGCGCGGCACTATGCGCTGGCCGCGGAATAAGAGGATCGTCGAATGCCAGTCGAAAACAGGGGCGCGTTGAAGGGCCTGCGCGTCGTGGAGATGGGGACCCTGATCGCCGGTCCGTTCTGCGGGCAGTTGCTGGGAGATATGGGCGCCGAGGTGATCAAGGTGGAACCCCCGGAAATGGGTGACGCCATGCGCCAGTGGGGCCGGGGCGATCATAGCGTCTGGTGGGAGGTCGTCTCGCGCAACAAGAAGGCGGTCAGCATCGACCTGCGCCAGAAGGGCGGTCAGGACCTCGCCCGAAAGCTGATTGGCACGGCCGACATCGTGATCGAGAACTTCCGCCCAGGCACCATCGAGGGCTGGGGTCTGGGACCGGATGTGCTCATGGCGGACAATCCCGGCCTGATCATCGTTCGCGTGTCGGGTTACGGTCAGACCGGTCCTTATGCCTCGCGCGCCGGTTTCGGTGGGATTGGCGAGGCGATGGGTGGTTGGCGCTACATCAATGGCGATCCGGATCGGCCGCCATCGCGCATGGGCATATCGATCGGCGATTCACTCGCGGCGAGTTATGCCTGCATGGGGGCGCTCGCCGCGCTCCATCATCGCGAGAAGACCGGACAGGGACAGATCGTCGACTCCGCGCTTTACGAGTCGGTACTGCAGGTCATGGAAAGCCTGATCCCGGAATATGTCGTATCGGGCTTCATCCGCGAGCGGTCGGGCTCCGCCCTTCCCGGCATCGCGCCTTCCAACGTCTATACCTGCAAGGATGGCGAGTTTCTGATCGGCGCCAACCAGAACACTATCTTCGCCCGCCTGTGCCAGGCAATGCAACGCCCCGATCTGGCGACCGATCCGCGCTATTCCACGCATATCGAACGCGGCAAGCGGCAGGCGGAACTGGATCAGATCATCAATGACTGGACGGCGACGCAGACGATGGAAGATCTGGAGGCGCTGATGCTCGAATATGCAGTGCCCGCCGGCAAGATGTTCCGCGCGCCCGAGATGCTCTCCGATCCGCATTTCGCCGCGCGCGAGGCGATCGTCGACATCGAAAGCGAACGGTTCGGTCCGATCAAGATGCAAAACGCCTTCCCGAAGATGTCGCTTACCCCCGGGTCGGTGCGGACCCCCGCCCCTGCCGAGATCGGTCAGCACAACGACGAGATCTATGGCGGCCTGTTGGGCCTGAGCACCGGAGAGATCGAACAACTGCGCGCGGACAAGGTGATTTGATGACACAGGATCTCGACGCCGACTATGCCAAGGCCGGTTTCAACGGCAAGCTGCCCTTCGGCCAATCGCCCGCGCTGATCATCGTCGATGTATGCACCGCCTATCTCGACAAGGCTTCGCCGCTCTATGCCGGGGTAGAGTCAGCGCTGGCGTCCAATATCCGCATCATCGATGCCGCACGCAAAGCCGGAGTACCGGTGATCTTCACGAGGGTCGTCTATCAGGCCGGCGGAGCGGATGGCGGACTGTTCTACAAGAAGATCGCCGCGCTCTCCGCATTCCTCGAAGGCTCGCCGCTTGGGGATTTTCCGGAAGGGATCGAACCACGCGCCGATGAAATCGTTGTATCCAAGCAATATGCTTCGGCCTTCTTCGGCACGTCGCTTGCCGCCACGTTGCGCGCGATGGGCATCGATACCGCGATGATCACCGGCTTTTCGACCTCGGGATGCGTGCGGGCGACAGCGCTCGATGCCTTGCAAAACGGCTTTACGCCGTATGTCATCGCCGATGCCTGTGGCGACCGCGATCCGCGCCCGCACGAGGCCAACCTGTTCGACCTGCAAAACAAGTACGCCGAAGTTGTCTCGGAGATGGAGGCACTTGATTTGATGGCAGGAATTGCAAAAATGCGATGAAAGGACCACCAGAGTCACTTGTCGGGATAGGGATAAGCGCATAGCGCCCCCGGACTGTACACAAACTGGAGACCTCAATGTCGCGCGCGTCCGATGTCGCTTATGAGATGATCCGGGAGCGAATCCTGTCCGGCGCGCTCGCACCGCAGACCCAGCTGAAGGAAGAAGAGCTGGCGGAGCTCTGTGGCGTGTCGCGCACGCCGATCCGCGATGCGCTCCGCCGCCTCGAAGCGGAGATGCTGGTCCGCCGCACCGATACGCAGCGCACCTTCGTGCCCGACTGGAGCGCCGATGAGGTCGAGGAAATCTTCACCTTGCGCGCGCTGCTGGAAAGCCACGCCGCCGCCCGCGCCGCCGCCCGCATCACTGCGGCCGAGATCGAAACGCTCGAACGCCACAATGACGAGATCGAGAAAGCGATCCACGGCTCTATCAAGCTGGATGCCGAGGCATTCGTCACGCACAACCGCCATTTCCACAACGTCCTGCTGCAGGCATCGCAGTCGGAGCGGCTCATCAAGATGCGCAGCCTGATCGTCGAACAATCGATCCTGCACCGCACCGCACGCAATTATGACAAGGCCGGCCTCTCCCGAAGCCATGCCGACCACGAGGAATTGGTGCTGGCGTGCCGGGCGAAAGACAGCGAATGGGCCCGGTCGATCATGGATAACCACATCCGCCGCGCGTATCACGTCACGCTGGGCGATATGGAGGCTATGACGCCTCCTCCCGTGGAAGCCAAGACGCCCCCCGCCAAAGGCAGCCGCGGCAGCAAGGCGGAGATTGCCCTGGTGAAATGACGTCCACGGCGTGCGGCTTCAGATCGAACCGCACGCCGTCTCGTTCGCGCAGGCGAACGGCATCTATCCCAGCGCGGCCTCGACCTCGTCCACCGTCACCACGCGTGCGAACAGGAGGCCCATGACCTGGAGAGCATGGGCCTGACGGCTTTCATCGGCTTCCGCGCAAGCATCCGCGATGACATAGACCGGGTAATCGTGATGCGCGGCATCGCGCACCGTGCTTTCGACGCAGCAATTGGTGGTGACGCCGCAGACAAACAGCTGTCGCACGCCCCTTTCCTTCAGGGCGTCCAGCAGGTTGGTGCCGAAGAAGGCGCTCGGACGGTTCTTGTCCACCACCAGCTCCCCGGGCAGCGGCGCGAGCCGGTCGATGATCTCGACCTCGCGATCGCCCTGGCATACCGCGCGCTCGGTCTTGAGGCCGGGGATCAGATCGACCATCACGCCACCGTCCGAATAGTCCGGCTTGTACACATAGCGTGTCCAGATTATCGGGACTGCCGCCTTGCGCGCCGCCGCCACCACCCGCTCACAAGGCTCGATCGCCGCGCGCAGCAGGCCCACGTCGAAGCCGATGCGCGCCATGGCGCTGTCGTCCTCGAGAAACCCGTTCTGCATATCGACCACGATCAGAGCCGATCCTTCCGCCTTCATCATTTCAAAGCTTCCCGTCTTTCAGGCGTCATCGCCCACTTCTATGACTGTCTTCTGCGCGCGGCGGTCGAAACGCAGGCTCAGCACGTCCGGGCGCGCATAATGGCCCGTGCTGTCGACCCACATTTTGACGTCATGGCGATCGTCGAGGTCGATCTCCGCGACAAGAAGCTGATCCCCGCCCCCGGTCAGCGGCCCGGCGAGCGTGGCGCCGAAGGGATGGATCACGCTCGTCCAGCCGCCGCCCGGGCTCAACCAGTCATGCGGCCCGAGCTCATCGGTCATGAACCGGACCATCTCCTCCGTTACCGGGCTCGATGCACACACCACGAAGCACTGGCCGGTCAGCGCGTGATTGCGCATCATCGCCTCGACCTGAAGGTCATTGATGTCCTCAAGCC
Source organism: Novosphingobium sp. MD-1 (assembly GCF_001014975.1). GTDB lineage: Bacteria > Pseudomonadota > Alphaproteobacteria > Sphingomonadales > Sphingomonadaceae > Novosphingobium. Next base: position 233,599 of record NZ_BBXA01000033.1, read on the forward strand.
CCCTGATCGTCGAAAGTCCGGGCCACAGAGCGGCGTGAATCTCGATGCCCTGCTCGATCAGCGCCTGGCGCGCGAGGTTCATCGTATGCTCCCAGCAGGCAAGCCCTCCGATGCGACCCACCGCGCTATCGAGCACGAACAGCGTGGAGCCGTCGCCCTGCCCCCATATGTACCGCTCGGCGTAGGTCGGCTTGAGCTTGCGGTGGATGCCCAGCAGCGTTCCATCGCGATCGATAAAGGCGGTCGAATTGAAGCAGGTGCGGCCGCCCTTCGCGCGTTCGCTGGCCCCCATCGCCACCACCACGCCGGCATCGCGCGCCGCCTCGCGCACGATCGCCAGTTCCGGACCATCCGCCTCGATCGACCGATCCTGGTAGAGCCGGTTCGCCGTCAGTTGCGCGAGCGGGGCGTAGCTGTTGATCCAATAGGGAAAGCCCGGGATGAATACCTCCGGGAAAACGATGAAGTCCACGCCGTCCCGACCGCCACGGCGTATCCATTCGGCGGCCTTTTCGGCGGAGCCCATCGGGTCCATGAACACCGGCGATATATGCGCCGCAGCGACCTTCAGCTTCCTTGCCATGCCGTAAAAACCTGCTCCCCGATTGCGCACGCGAGCAGGTTAAATGTATACAATACCGTGACAAGTGCTTTGTTGTGCGAAAATCGCCCTCAAGACGCGGCCATGTTTTCCAGATCACATGCCACGTGTTCGGCGAGCCGCGCGCCGACGGCCTCCCCCATTTCGTGGCAGCTGGTCAGGCCCTGGATGAAGGGATGCCGCCCCAGAATGAATGGCAGGCTCAGCAGATGGATGCGCCGGGCAACCGGCTGCTCCGAGACAGGCCGAAAGTCATCGTCGATCACGACCCCGCGGTATCCCGCCCCGATTTCCCCCGCATCCAGCACAACGCCCTGATCGAGCAGGGTCTGGAACGGGAACGCCGCCGCTTCCAGCGGCCGCTGGCCCGTAGCGTCGATGAACGCGGGAAAATGATGCTGTTGGCCGTCGAACGACATGGTCGCACCCGACGCGTCCGAATGCGTATCGAGCCTAGCATCGTCGCCCACCGCGAGGATGGCAAGCGCGCCGGCGCGATGCAGCGCCAGAAGGCGCTCGATCGATGCGTGAGGCACGGTTGCGTAATTGTCCGTGAAAATCGGCTGGAGATGCTGTGAAAAGCGGGCGTGATCCGCTTCATCGAGATGCGGCACGATCAGCGCGAACACCTCGTGCGCCCTCAGGATCGCATAGCGCCACGGAACGGTGGTCCCGGTTTCGAAATTCTTTCGCGCCTCGTCGAGATTGGCCTGCGCCCACGCGAAGGGATCGGCGGCGAGGCGTTCGGCGAAATAGCGCTCGCCGAAGACCTCGACGGAGGAATCCCTCCCGATCTTGTCGGCATAGTCCGGATCGACAAATCGCAATTGTTCCTCGAACAGCCCGTAGGTGCGATCGAGCAGGCCACTTTCGCCCGCTTCGATCAGCCCCTGCACGGCCTCCTCGGTGAAAATGGTCAACGGTTCATGCGGGATGGGACAAAAGAAATCCGCCTCCGGCATCAAGCCCTTGCGCGACATCATCGTGATGTGCAGCGCGGCGCCGCCGGCCTGCGGCTTCCAGCGAAGCGTCTGATCCTCCGCCGGTGCGCTCTCCCCCGGCGCCGGCTCGCCCGCGTCCTCGCCAGCGGCGATCACGAACGCGCCGTGGTGAACCGCCAGCGCGACCGCCGCGTCGATCGCGCTGAGCGATGTTCCGCGAATGCCGACCGGCCCGGCCGGGATGCGCTTGAGCGCGCTGGCCGGCCACGGGCTGGCGAAGTAGCCCGGCCGAACCTCCGGTTCCTCGGGCCATTCATGCCCGGTCGCGATCACAAGCTGCCCGAACCGCGCCTGGTAGGCCGGGCCGCCGCACGGCTGCACGGAAAGGCACAGGCCATCCCCTTCCGCCGCTATGTCCGTCACCCGCGACCGGACACGGACGTCGATCGCATGGCCAGCCGCACGCCCCTCGGCGACCAGCGCCTCGAACCGGTCGCGCAAGTAATGGCCGAGCACCACGCGGGGGTAGAAAGTGCGTTCGTCGATGCCATCCGGATCGATGTTGTATCCCGCGAGCCGCTCGGGCGCCTGCCGCGCCAGCCACTCTACCAGCGTCATCCCGACGGGCGGAAGCTCGATGCTGGCGATGTTGGCGAGCATCGCCGGATCGTTCCAGCCGGGGCGGTAAGGCGTCCCCAGCCCGGCCCGCGCCTGCTCTTCGAAGATCGTGATCGAGAGCGGGCCAGCCGCCCGCGCCAGCAGGGCCTGGAGCGTATAGATGGAAGTCGGCCCGGCGCCGATCAGCGCGATCGACGCCGGGCCGACTTCCCGAAGCGCGTCCCCGTCCTGCAGCGCCGGCAGTTTCATGCCAGCGTGCGCACGTTCGGCTCGCGATCGTAGAACCGGCGCGCGGCCGCGGCGACGAACGGCTTCCCAAGGCCGGTGACGCCTTCGTCAGGCGTGACGCCAGCCTTGTCCAGCAAGGGCTTCGCCGCGTCGCTGTGGCCGATCGCTTTCAAATGCCCGAAAGCATCCATCGCGAACTGCACGGCCGCCGCGTCCTTGAGCAGGGCCGCGCAACCATCGTCCGACACCACGATGGCGACAGCGTCGAAGATCTGGCTTGGCGATCCGGCAAGCTGGCCGTCGGCCTTGCGCACCGATCCATCGCTCAGCTTTGCCCCGCCCACCTTGGGCGCGACGATCACGGCCTTGCCCTTGGCCTTCCTGACCGCGCCGATCACCGCGTCGAGTACGGCGGCATCGGTGCCATCGGCTATGAGAATGCCGACCGCGCGGCCTTCCAGCGTTTCCTTCATGTTCTTGTGGATCGACAGCGCGTCTGAGGGCGGCATGTCGATCGGCTCCTTCGCCGCCCGTGTCTTGGGCGGGAGCGGGATGCCGAGCCCGTTGGCAACGCGCCGGGCAAGGTCCTCGTCGACATTGCGCAGGTTCGCCACCATGCGCGGCGGCACCTGATCGAGCAGGCCGACTTTCGAGAGTTCGAACACGAAGGCCGAGGCGATATGCGCCTGCTCGCTGGGCGTCTGCGAGCGATAGAACAGGCGTGCCTGGCTGTAGTGATCCGCAAAGGTCTCCGGACGGACGCGCAGCTTTTCGCCGCTCTCTTCCGCACCGGTAGCGGCATCCGCCGTGGCAAACCCGGCCAAGGCGCTTTCGCGCGGGCCGCCTTCCTCGCCATGCGCGGCAAGGCTGTTGGGCTCGTAATTGGCGCGGCCCTTGGGCACCATGGTCTGCATCTTGCCGTCGCGCTGGAAATTGCCGAACGGACAGCGCGGCGCATTGACGGGGATCTGGTGGAAGTTGGTAGTACCGAGGCGCGAGTTCTGCGTGTCGAGATAGGAGAACAGCCGCCCCTGCAACAACGGGTCGTTCGAAAAGTCGATGCCCGGCGGGACGTTTGACGGCAGGAAGGCCACCTGCTCCGTCTCGGCGAAGAAATTGTCGACGTTGCGGTTCAGCGTCAGCGTGCCGATGAGGCGGACGGGCACGTCCTCTTCGGGAACAAGCTTGGTCGCATCCAGCACGTCATAGGGCTGCGCCTCGGCGAAGGCCTGGTCGAACACCTGTATGCCCAGGTCCCACTGCGGAAAATTGCCGGTATCGATGGCTTCGAACAGGTCGCGGCGCTGGTAGTCGTTGTCCGCCGCCTGCAGCTTGAGCGCCTCGTCCCAGACCGTCGATTGCAGGCCGAGCCGTGGCTTCCAGTGGAACTTGACGAAGCTCGCCTCTCCCTTCGCGTTGACGAGCTTGAACGTATGGACGCCGAACCCTTCCATCGTCCGGAACGCGCGCGGCAGGGCGCGATCCGACATCGCCCACAACAGCATGTGGGTCGTCTCCGGCATCAGCGAGGCCCAGTCCCAGAACGTATCGTGGGCGCTGGCTGCCTGCGGGTAGCCGCGATCGGCCTCCATCTTCACGGCATGGACAAGGTCGGGAAACTTGAGCGCATCCTGGATGAAGAACACCGGAATGTTGTTGCCCACCAGATCCCAGTTGCCTTCCCGCGTGTAGAATTTGACCGCGAAGCCACGCACGTCGCGCGGCGTATCGACCGACCCGGCGCCGCCGGCGACGGTGGAAAAGCGCACGAACACCTCGGTCTTTTCGCCCTTGGTAAAGACCGCGGCCTTTGTCAGGTCGGAAATGTCGTCGGTCGCCTCGAACACGCCGTGCGCGCCGCTGCCGCGCGCATGGACGATGCGCTCGGGAATGCGTTCGTGATCGAAGTGGAAGATCTTTTCGCGCAGCACGAAGTCTTCGAGCAGCGTCGGCCCGCGCGATCCGCTCTTCAGCGAATTCTGGTTGTCGGAAACGGGAACGCCGTGGTTGGTGGTGAGAACCGCGGTATCCAGATCCTCCGCGCGCTGATGAGTCTCGCCTCCGGCCGCTGGGCGACGGTCCGAAGGGGGTCGAGGCGACTTGGCCATGGCGATGCCTTCCCTGCTGTGGCGACGCCTTGCGGCGACGATGCGGTGATGATGGGTTGGCGCACGCAATCGTGCCCCGGCATCACAACTCGCGAGGATGGCGATGGTGCCGGCCGCGCAGGATATTCACATACAGCAAGAAAGAGGACACCGCTCCGGCAGCGCCGCCCGGTCACCGCATTCATCCTAACGTCACGTTGTGTAATCTAGTGTATCGGCAGCTTGAACCGGTGCGAAGCCGCGCCATGTCGGGGGCATAAACTCGATGGAGCAAAAGCCATGAAGAACAAAGCACTGTTCCTCGCCCCTCTGGCTGCGCTGGCCATGGTGGCATCCCCGGTTGCCGCTTCGACCGCGATGGCGCGGGCCGCGCCAAGCGAGGAGGCGTCGGTCCCCTTCATCAACCACGGCGCGATCCGGGATTGGCGCGCGGACGGCGACCGCGTGATCTATTTTCAGGACAGCGGCCGGCAATGGTATCGCGCCACGCTGATGACGCCGGCGTTCGACTTGCCCTTCGTGGAAGCGGTCGGCATCCAGAACAGCGGCACCGACCGGCTGGATCGCTGGGCCGATGTCGTGGTGCGCGGCCAGCACTATCCGATCCAGAGCTTCGTCAAAGTCGATGCCCCGCCGGTGAAGTCGGCGAACGCTGCGCACAAGTCCTGATCGCTCCGCGCTGGAACTATCGCGGCTGACATCGCCGCCCGGTCGCTCTATGGCGCCGGGCCATGACGAACGGGTGGATCATCCTCGACAAGCCGATCGGCCTGGGTTCAACCCAGGCCGTGGCTGCGGTAAAACGCAACCTGCGGCAGGCGGGGCTCGGCAAGGCGAAGGTCGGCCATGGCGGCACGCTCGATCCGCTCGCCTCGGGCATCCTGCCCATCGCGGTGGGCGAAGCGACCAAGCTGTGCGGGCGGATGCTGGATGCCAGCAAGGAATATGCCTTCACCATCCGTTTCGGCAGCGAAACCGACACGCTGGACCTGGAAGGTAGCGTCATCGCCGAAAGCGTGGTGCGCCCTACCCTCGCCGCCCTTCATGCCATCCTGCCGCGCTTCACCGGCCCGATCGAGCAGGTGCCGCCCGCCTATTCGGCGCTGATGGTCGATGGCCAGCGCGCCTACGACCGCGCCCGCGCGGGCGAAGCGGTGGAACTGAAAGCGCGCGCGGTAACGGTCCATGCGCTGGATATCCTCGCCCACGGGGAGGAACCGGTCGAGGAGGTCACCCTCGTTGCGCACGTCTCGAAGGGCACCTACATCCGCAGCCTCGCGCGCGATATCGCGCGGGCGCTCGGCACGGTCGGGCACGTCACCATGCTGCGCCGCCTGCGCGCCGGCCCGTTCGGGCTGGATCACGCGATTTCGCTGGACAAATTGAACGATGTGGGTAAAGGCGCGCCACTTGAGAACGTGATCTTGCCGCTGGAGGCAGGGCTGGTCGACATCCCGGCTCTTGACCTTGACCCGGAACAGGCAAGAGCGGTCCGTCAGGGCCGCGTTCTGGCCGGGTTGCCCTTTCACGACGGGCTATACTGGGCGCGCCACGGCAGAGTGCCGGTCGCGCTGGTGGAGCTTTCAGGCGGAAGCCTGATCGTGGTGCGGGGTTTCAACCTTTGAAGGATGTCGCGGAGTAAGAATATGTCGATTACCGCTGAAAAGAAGCAGGAAGTCATCCAGAGCAACGCCCGCGCGGCGAACGACACCGGCTCGCCGGAAGTCCAGGTGGCGATCCTCACCAGCCGTATCCAGACGCTGACCGAGCACTTCAAGAGCCACCACAAGGACAACCATTCCCGCCGTGGCCTGCTGCAGATGGTCAACAAGCGTCGCAGCCTGCTCGACTACCTGAAGAAGAAGGATGTCGAGCGCTACAACGCGCTGATCCAGAAGCTCGGTCTGCGCAAGTAACCAAGCGGAGCGGCCCCTAGCGGGCCGCTTTTGCTTTTGGGCCTGGCTCGCAATCCGGCGAGTGGCCTCTGGGGCACGATCAATGGCCCCGCACCGGACCGGGACGGGATTCCCCGGCAGCAAACCCCGCGATGCAATAGGGCGCGCGGGCTGAAGGAAACGAAATGTTCGACGTCAAAACCGTATCGCTGGAGTGGGGCGGAAAGACCCTCACCCTCGAAACCGGCCGCATTGCCCGTCAGGCTGACGGCGCGGTCCTCGCCACGTATGGCGAAACAGTCGTGCTCTGCGCGGTCACGGCCGCCAAGTCGGTGAAGGAAGGGCAGGACTTCTTCCCGCTGACCGTCCACTACCAGGAAAAGTATTCCGCCGCCGGCCGCATCCCCGGTGGCTTCTTCAAGCGCGAACGCGGCGCCACGGAAAAGGAAACGCTGGTTTCCCGCCTGATCGACCGCCCGGTCCGTCCGCTGTTCCCCGAAGGCTTCTACAACGAAATCAACGTCATCGCCCAGGTGCTGAGCTATGACGGCGAGACCGAACCCGATATCGTCGCGATGATCGCCGCTTCGGCCGCGCTGACGATCTCGGGCGTGCCCTTCATGGGGCCGATCGGCGCCGCGCGCGTCGGCTTCAAGGACGGCGAATACCAGCTCAACCCGTCGTCGGCCGAAGTCGCCGAAGGCCGCCTCGATCTGGTCGTCGCCGCTACCGATACCGCCGTGATGATGGTGGAATCGGAAGCCAAGGAACTGACCGAGGACGAAATGCTCGGCGCGGTCATGTTCGCCCATGACGAAAGCCGCAAGGTCGTCGCTGCGATCATCGAACTGGCCGAAAAGGCCGCGAAGGATCCGTGGGAAATCGATCTCACCGACAACACCGCGGACATCAAGAAGAAGCTCAAGAGCCTGGTCGGCAAGGATATCGCCGCCGCCTACAAGCTGACCAACAAGTCGGCCCGCTCGGACGCGCTCAACGCAGCCCGCGCCAAGGCGAAGGAAGCCTTCTCCGACGAGACCCCGCAGACCCAGATGGTCGCGATCAAGACCTTGAAGAAGGTCGAGGCCGACATCGTGCGCACCGCCATCCTCAAGGACGGCCAGCGCATCGACGGACGCACTGTCACGCAGGTCCGCCCGATCGAAAGCATCGTCGGCTTCCTGCCGCGCACGCACGGTTCGGCGCTGTTCACGCGCGGTGAAACGCAGACGATCTGCACCACCACGCTGGGCACCAAGGACGCCGAGCAGATGATCGATGGCCTCGACGGCCTGCGCTACGAAAGCTTCATGCTGCACTACAACTTCCCGCCCTATTCGGTCGGCGAAGTGGGCCGCTTCGGCGCCCCGGGCCGCCGCGAAGTGGGCCACGGCAAGCTGGCATGGCGCGCGCTGCATCCGGTGCTGCCGTCGAAGGAAGACTTCCCCTACACGATCCGCGTCCTGTCGGACGTCACGGAATCGAACGGCTCGTCCTCGATGGCGACCGTGTGCGGCGGCTGTCTTTCGATGATGGACGCGGGCGTTCCGATCGTGCGCCCGGTTTCGGGCATCGCGATGGGCCTGATCCTGGAAGGCGACAAGTTCGCGGTCCTTTCGGACATCCTGGGCGACGAGGACCATCTCGGCGACATGGACTTCAAGGTGGCCGGCACCAGCGAAGGCATCACCACGATGCAGATGGACATCAAGGTGGCCGGCATCACGAAGGAAATCTTCGCGACCGCGCTGGCGCAGGCCAAGGAAGGCCGCGCGCACATCCTGGGTGAAATGACCAAGGCCCTGGGCGAAGTCCGCACCGAGCTTTCGGCCCATGCCCCGCGCATCGAAACGATCTCGATCGACAAGTCGAAGATCCGTGACGTGATCGGCACCGGCGGCAAGGTGATCCGCGAGATCGTGGCCACCACCGGCGCCAAGGTCGACATCGACGACGAAGGCCTGATCAAGATCAGCTCGTCCGACCTGTCGCAGATCGAGGCCGCCAAGAACTGGATCATCGGCATCGTGGCCGAGGCCGAAGTGGGCAAGGTCTACAAGGGCAAGGTCGTCAACATCGTCGATTTCGGCGCTTTCGTGAACTTCATGGGCGGCAAGGACGGTCTCGTCCACGTCTCCGAAATGAAGAACGAGCGCGTCGAGAAGCCGACCGATGTGGTCAAGGAAGGCCAGGACGTCTTCGTCAAGGTTCTCGAAATCGACCAGCGCGGCAAGGTCCGCCTGTCGATGCGCGTGGTCGATCAGGAAACCGGCGCGGAACTCGAAGACACCCGCCCGCCCCGTGAACCGCGCGAACCGCGTGGCGATCGCGGTGATCGTGGTGACCGCCGTGGCCCGCGCGGCGACCGTGGCGGTCGCGGTGATCGTGGCCCCCGCCGTGATGGCGACCGCGGCCCGCGCCGCGATCGCGACGACGGCCCGGCCCCCGATCACATGCCGGCGTTCCTGAAGTCCGACGACTGATCGGCCTTCACCGGAAAAGAAACAGAGGCTCGCGGCAACGCGGGCCTCTTTTCTTTTGGCGTTTACGTTTTTTGCAAAATCACCATCGTCATTGCGAGGAGAAGCAGTCGACGAAGCAATCCAGAGTCACCCTCAAGCCGCTCTGGATTGTTTCGCTACGCTCGCAATGACGAACGCCTAGGGTAAGGCGACATCATCGCCTTTCGTTGGGGGGGATTGGATCGCGGGGCGTGCCCCACCCCCGGCCCCTCCCGCAAGCGGGAGGGGAGTGAGACTTGCGTCGCCGCAGGCGGCGCTAGTCGCAACGGGGTGGGCCTCCACGCCATGTGCCCGCAAAGCCGAGCCCCCCAAACAAAAACGCCGGAGCGGCCCTTCGGCTGCCCCGGCGTTTTGTGTGTCGATCGGGTAAGGATCAGAGCGTGCGTTCGCGCTCTTCCACCTCGAACACTTCGAGCATGTCGCCCGGCTTGATGTCGTTGGTGTCCTGCAGCACCACGCCGCATTCCAGCCCCGCGCGCACTTCCGGCACGTCGTCCTTGAAGCGGCGCAGCGATGCGATGACGGTCTTGCTGACGATGACATCGTTGCGCGTAAGGCGGGCATTGATGCCCTTGCGGATATAGCCTTCCAGAACCAGCAGACCGGCTGCCTTGTCCTTCTTGCCCGCCGGGAACACTTCCTTGATCTCCGCGCGGCCGACAACGGTTTCGATCCGTTCGGGTCCAAGCTCGCCGGCCATTTCCGAACGGATGTCGTCGGTCAGCTGGTAGATCACGTCGTGATACTTCAGCCGCACCTTGTTGCGTTCGATCAGTTCGCGCGCCTTGGCGTTCGGACGGACGTTGAAGCCGACGATCGGTGCCCCGCTGGCCTGCGCCAGCATGACATCGCTTTCGGTGATCGCGCCGACGCCCGAATTGAGGATGCGCACCTTGATCTCGTCGGTCGAGATACGGTTGAGCGCGTTGACGATCGCTTCGGTGGACCCCTGCACGTCCGCCTTCACCACCAGCGGGTATTCGATCACGGTGTTCTTCGCGGCAAGCGCGGAGAACATGTTCTCGATGCTGGACGGGGCGGTCGTCGTGCGCTTGGCGGTCGCCTTTTCCTGACGGTAGGCGGCCACTTCGCGAGCGCGGGCCTCGTTCTCGACCACGGTCAGCGTATCGCCGGCCATCGGCACACCGCCGATGCCCAGCACTTCCACCGGCAGCGCGGGCGGCGCGGCCTTCACCTGCCGGCCCTTGTCGTCCAGCATGGCGCGGACACGGCCGGACTGGGTGCCGACGACGAGGATGTCGCCAACCCGCAGCGTGCCGCGGTTAATCAGCACAGTGGCCAGCGGCCCCTTGCCCTTGTCTAGCTTGGCCTCGATCACGGTGGCTTCCGCCGCGCGATCGGGGTTGGCCTTCAGCTCCATCAGTTCCGCCTGGAGCAGGATCTTCTCGATCAGCTCGTCCAGCCCGGCGCCGGTCTTGGCGGAGACTTCCACGTCCTGCACGTCGCCCGACATCTCTTCGACGATGATTTCGTGCTCGAGCAGGCGCTCGCGGATCTTCTGCGGGTTGAACTCCGGCTTGTCGCTCTTGGTGATCGCCACGATCATCGGCACGCCGGCCGCCTTGGTGTGGTTGATCGCCTCGATCGTCTGCGGCATCAGCCCGTCATCGCCCGCCACCACGAGGATGACGATATCGGTGACGTTGGCGCCGCGCATCCGCATTTCGGTGAAGGCTTCGTGGCCCGGCGTATCGAGGAAGGTGACATAGTCGCCCCCCTTGGTCTTGATCTGATACGCCCCGATGTGCTGCGTGATGCCGCCGGCTTCGCCACGCACCACGTCGGTGCCGCGCAGCGCATCGAGCAGCGAGGTCTTGCCGTGATCGACGTGGCCCATGATGGCCACCACGGGCGGGCGCGTCTTCAGCGTTTCATCCGCATCGACGTCGGCGGCGGTATCGATATCGACATCGCTTTCGTTGACGCGCTGGATGTTGTGGCCGAATTCGGTGACCAGCAGTTCGGCGGTATCCTGGTCGATGGTCTGGTTGATGGTGACCATCATGCCCATCTTGAACAGCGCCTTGACGAGGTCCGCCGCCTTTTCGGCCATGCGGTTCGCCAGGTCCTGCACCGTGATCGCTTCGGGCACGATCACGTCGCGCACCTGCTTTTCACGCTGGTGCTGCTGGCCGGCATAATGCGCGCGGCGTTCCTTTTCGCGGGCGCGCTTCAGCGCCGCGAGCGAACGGGCGCGGGCGCCCTCATCCTCGTTCAGCGCGCGCGTGACGGTCAGCTTGCCCGCCTGGCGGCGGTCCACCGCGTTCTTGTCACGCTGCTGCGGCTTCTTCGGCGGTTCGGGCCGCTTGACCGGAGCAACCGGGGTAAAGCGGCGCGGCGCGGGTGCGGGCGTCGCACTACCCGTGTTCGACGTCGGCGCGGCTCGCTCTTCCACAACAGCGGGAGCAGCCGGCGCAGCGGCCGGGGCTTCCACCGGGGGAGCCGCCTCGGCCACGGGTTCGGGCTGCGGTTCCGGCGCCGCAGCCGCGGGCGCTTCCTCGGCCTTGCGGTTTTCCTCGGCGCGGCGACGCTCTTCGTCCACCGCGCGCTGGCGTTCTTCCTGTTCGCGGCGGTTGGCGGCCTCCAGCGCGGCGAGACGGGCTTCCTCGGCCTCGCGCAGCAGACGTGCCTGCAATTCCTGGCGCGTTTCGCGCGATGCGGCGGGCGCGGCCGGGGGCGGCGCCGGCGGCGCGGCAGGGGCCGGCCGCGCGACAACGGGTTCCGGAGCGGGCGCGGCGGCCGGGGCGGCCTCAGGCCCGCCGGCACGCGGCATCAGCTTGCGCCGCTTGACCTCGACCACCACCTTATTGGTGCGACCATGGCTGAAGGTCTGCTTGACCTCTCCCGCCTCGACCGAGGTCTTCAGGCCCAGCGGCCTGCGGCCCAGTGTCGGCTTCTTGTCGCTATCGCTCATCGAACTCATTCGCCCTTCGTATCAAAATCGTCATTCGCCACCGAAGCAGCGACATCACCGGCGGACTTTTCGTCACGCCCCATGAAATGCAGCAGCCGCTGAAGCGGTGCGGCAACCCTAGCGGCCGCCGCGTCGTCGGTCAGCGCCAGATGAACGACGTTGTCGCGGCCCAATGCCACAGACAGCGCCGCCCGGTCCAGCGGCAAGATGATGCCTTTCAGACCCGTGCCTTCGGCTTCCTCGCCCACCCGCCAGGCCTGCGCCAGCTTGTTCGGTCCATCGCTGCCGGCATCGCTGGCGTGGGCCAGGAACGTCACCGCGCCCGCCCGGCACCCCTGCGCGATCTTTTCGGTACCCAGCAGCATGTTGCCAGCGCGCAGTTCGATGCCCAGCCGATCCGTCAGCGCGCGCAGCAGCGCGGCTTCGGTCCGTTCGGGAAGGTCGGACGGAATCGTCAGCGGCGCGCCCTTGAAAGCCCGCGCCAGCGCGCCCTTGAGCTTGCCGTTGGCCAGCGCCTGCGCCAGCTCGGCCCGGCTCACGCCGATCCAGGCGCCCCGCCCCGGCGCGCGCGCCAAAGGGTCCGGCGCGACATCGCCCATGGGCGACAGCGCAAGCCGGATCAGCGCATCGCGGTCATCGTGACGACCGGTGAGCACGCAACGCCGCTCCGGCGAGGCTTCCCCCGCCGTGCGCGTCTTCTGCCTTTCGGCGACTAGCGGCTCATTGTGAGGATTCCGCATCAGCGGCCTCCTCGAATGCGGGGGCGGCAGCTTCCGGCTCGTCATCGAACCAGTGCGCGCGCGCAGCCATGATGATCTCGTTGCCCTGCTCTTCGCTCAGGCCATATTCACCCAGCACGCCGCCCTTGTCTTCCGACCGTTCCGAACGGTCGCGGCGGGTGTTGTCGCGGCGGCGCTGCTCGGCCCGCTTGCGCGCGATCAGTTCGTCGGTGGCCAGATCGGCCAGATCGTCCAGCGTCTTGATCCCGGCCTTGCCCAGCGTGACCAGCATCGCTTCGGACAGGTGCGGCAGCTCGGCCAGCGCATCCTCGACGCCCAGCGCACGACGTTCCTGGCGGAAACCGTCCTCTCGGCGCTCCAACGCCTCGGCCGCGCGGCTTTGCAGTTCCTCGGCCAGTTCCTCGTCGAAGCCCTCAATCGTCGCCAGTTCGGCCACGTCGATGTAGGCGACTTCTTCCAGCTCGCTGAAGCCTTCGGCAACCAGCAGCTGCGACAGCGTTTCGTCGACGTCGAGTTCTTCCTCGAACATCTTCGAACGCTCGGCGAATTCCTTCTGGCGCTTCTCCGAAGCCTCGGCCTCGGTCAGGATGTCGATGGCCGAACCGGTCAGCGACGAAGCGAGGCGCACGTTCTGGCCACGGCGACCGATCGCCAGCGAAAGCTGGTCATCGGGCACCACCACTTCGATGCGGCTTTCCTCTTCGTCGATCACCACGCGGCTGACGGTGGCCGGCTGCAGCGCGTTGACCACGAACGTCGCGGTGTCCTCGCTCCACGGGATGATGTCGATCTTTTCGCCCTGCAGTTCCTGCACGACGGCCTGCACGCGGCTGCCCTTCATGCCTACGCAGGCGCCGACGGGATCGATCGAGCTGTCGCGGCTGATCACGCCGATCTTGGCGCGGCTGCCCGGATCGCGGGCGGCGGCCTTGATCTCGATGATGCCGTCGTAGATTTCGGGCACTTCCTGCGCGAACAGCTTCTTCATGAAGTCCGGGTGCGCGCGGCTGAGGAAAATCTGCGGGCCACGGTTCTGGCGCTCGACCTTCAGGATCAGCGCGCGCACGCGCTCGCCCACGCGCGGCACTTCGCGCGGAATCTGCTGGTCGCGGCGGATCACGCCCTCGGCGCGGCCGAGGTTGACGATGACGTGGCCGAATTCGACCGACTTGATCACGCCGGTGATCACTTCGCCCGCGCGATCCTTGAATTCTTCATACTGGCGATCGCGTTCGGCATCGCGAACCTTCTGGAAGATCACCTGCTTGGCCGACTGCGCGTCGATGCGGCCAAGATCAACCGGCGGCAGCGGATCGACGATGAAGTCCCCCACCTTTGCACCCGGCTGCAGCTTTTCAGCCTGCTTGAGATCGACCTGCTTGAAGTAGTCCTCGACCACGTCGACCACTTCGACGACGCGCCACAGGCGCAGGTCGCCGGTGCGCGGGTCCAGCTTCGCGCGAATATCGTTTTCGGCGCCGTAACGGTTACGCGCCGATTTCTGGATCGCCTCCTCCATCGCCTCGATGACGATCGTCTTGTCGATCATCTTCTCGGTCGCAACCGCGTTGGCGATCGCGAGCAGCTCGGCGCGGTTGGCGGAAATCGCACTGGCCATGGTCAGTCTTCCTGTTCCTCAAGAATATCGTCCGCACCATCGAACTCTTCCACATCAACTCCGGAAGCGTCGATCGGCCGGGAGGCTGCGATCAGCTTGTCGGTCAGAACAAGCTTGGCATTGGCAATCAGGCCGAACGGCACGGCATAGGTCACGCCGTCGTCGGCAATCGAAATGGTCTCGCCCTCAAGGCCCAGCAGTTCGCCACGGAACCGCTTGCGCCCTTCGAGCAGGTCATCCAGCTCGATCCGGGCTTCATGCCCGGTCCAGTTGGCGAAATCCTTGAGCCGAGTCAGCGGGCGATCGATGCCGGGCGAGCTGACTTCCAGGCGATAGGCGTCCTCGATCAGCACTTCGCCCGCTTCTTCCAGCGCGTCGATGCGATCGGAAATGCGGTGCGACAGCGCCGCGCAGTCCGCGATCACCAGCTGGCCGGTTTCGGGCCGTTCGGCCATGATCTGGAGCGTGTGCTCCTCGTCGCCCACCTCGGTCTTGCCGAACAGGCGCACGCGCACGAGATCGAAACCCAGGGCCTTGGCCTCGGGTTCGACAACCTCGATGATCCGCGCGATATCCGCCATGCAAACTCCAAGCGCCGATGATGCGGCAAAACCCCGGAAACGGGAAAGGCCGATCGTGCCGGCCCCTTCCGGCGCCAGCCCTGACCTTGCCTTCACAATGTCGGGATGAAGCGCAGATAGGCCCGAGCGCACGATTTTGCAAGCCCAAACCGAACGGTAAAACGCGAACGGAGCACGAACCGCGATTACCCATCAGGCAAATGCCATAGATTGGGAATTTTTACCGAATTTCAGGAATGAACATCCGGTGAATAGGCCGCCTCTTGTCAGTAAACGGCGGATTTGAGCCATTCTTCGGGTTTGGCACGCCTTCTGCAATGGAGTTGGCATCGACGGAACACACGCTTCGTCAGCCTATTCAAACCCGGACATTCAAACCCGGACATTCAAACCCGAAAGGACCCGACCATGATCGCCATTCGCTCGTTCTCGAACCAAATCGCCGCCGCTTTCGCCGCGCTTACCCTTTCGCTGGCGCTGATCAGCGGCACCGTCTCCACGCCGGCCTCGTCGCCGGTCGCTGCCACCACCGTTTCGGGGTACGTCGCATGACCGACCTGCGCTTTGAAGATTCCGCCGTCCGCCCGGTTTCAAGCCGTGCCGCCCGCTCCGGCCAGTTCCGCCTGAACAAGGCCCGTGGCAAGATCATGGGCGTTTCGGCCGGTATCGCCGACTATTTCGGGATCGATGTCACTCTGGTGCGCATCGCCTGGGTCGTCGGCACGCTGGTCGGCTTCGGCTCGCTGCTCCTGATCTATCTCGCCATCGGCCTGATCGCGGATTCCTGATCGCACATCCGGTTCGCGAAGCCGCAACAGCGCCGCGACCTGACGCCCGCCATCCCCCCGAACACCGGCGGCGTCAAACGAGGCTCCTCCCCCCTGCCCCCTAGGGGAGGAGCCTCACTACCCCAATCAGACCGCGCGCCTTGTCAGACTGCGTCGGTCTTGGCGAAAGGCGAAAAGTCCGTGTCGGTATCGAACACGTCCACACCTTCGCGCGCCTTGAGCCATCCCACCACGAAGTAGGTCGCCGGCGTCAGCACCACCTCCCACGCCACTTTCATCGCCCAGTTCGTGACCATCACGGTCAGAACCGCCTGGTGCGACCAGATGCCGAGAAAGGCGACCGGATAGAAGATCACGCTGTCCACGGCCTGCCCGAACACGGTCGATCCGATCGTGCGCGTCCACAGGTGCTTGCCCTGCGTCCACACCTTCATCCGCGCCATCACGAAACTGTTGACGAACTCGCCGGCCCAGAACGCCATGACCGAGGCCGCCACAATCCGCCAGGTGCTGCCGAACACCGATTCATAGGTGGTCTGGCAGATCGCCCCGGCGGATTCGCGTGCGACCAGTTCCGCGAACCGCGCGTCCGCGCTGGAGGCGCAGCCCCAGTCCGGCGAAGGCGGCATTGCCACCACCACGAAGCTCATAACCGCCATGAACAGCAGCGCGAAGAACCCCATCCACACACAGCGCCGCGCGTTGGCATAGCCATAGACTTCCGTCAGCACGTCGCCCAGCACGTAGGACACCGGAAAGAACAGGATGCCCGCGCCAAACGTCACGCCACCCAACGTGGCCAGCTTGGCCGCGCCGATCAGGTTCGACAGCAGCAGTATGCCGACGAACCCCGCCATCATGTAGTCGAAATAGCGGAAATGCCGGCGCGCGCCCGCGCTGCCGGCAATTCGGGAAAGGGGCGGAGAAACGGGCGATGAAGGATGGGGATCGTTCATGAATCCCTGCTATCGCGATTTGCACACGGCGCAAAGCCGCCTTATGGGGCTGCTCGCGCGCGCCCGTAGCTCAGCTGGATAGAGCACCTGCCTTCTAAGCTGGTGGTCGCAGGTTCGAATCCTGCCGGGCGCGCCAATTTTTCAATAACTTGGTCGACTGTGCGCGTCAGTAGACGCTGCCCTTCCCCGAACCCGCCGCGCCGGCATCCTGCCCCGCCGGGCCGGCGAAGCGCCGCGCCAGCGCTTCTGCGCCGCGTGCCAGGATGGTCACGTCGGTTCCCACCGCCACGAAGCTTGCACCGAGTTCCAGGTAGCGCCGCGCCAGTGCCTCGTCGGCGATCAGCATGCCCACGGGCTTTCCGGCGGCGCGCACCGCCGCGATGCCGCTTTCAATCGCGGCCTGCACCGCGGGGTGCCCCGGATTACCGAGGTGCCCCATGTCGGCCGCGAGATCGGACGGGCCGATGAACACGCCGTCCACGCCCGGCACCGCCGCAATCTCGGCAATCGCGGCTAGCGCGGCACGCGTTTCCACCTGCACCAGCAGGCAGATGTCGTCCGCGGCCCGTTCGAGATAGCCGGCTGTGCGGTTCCACCGGCTCGCGCGGCCGATCGCCGAGCCGACTCCCCGGAAACCCTGCGGCGGATAGCGCGTAGCCGCCACCATGTGCGCCGCCGCTTCCGCGCTATCGACCATCGGGATCAGCAGCGATCGCGCCCCGATGTCGAGGTATTGCTTCACCAGCACCGCATCACCGATCGGCAGGCGCACCACCGGCTCCACCGGATAGGCTGCCGCGGCCTGCAACTGCGCCAGCACCAGCGGTATGGTGTTGGGGGCATGTTCGGCATCGATCAGCAGCCAGTCGAACCCCGCCCCGGCGCAGATTTCGCACGTGTAGGGTGAGGCGAGCGCCTGCCACAATCCGATCCGGGCAACGCCATCGGCAATGGCCTGCTTGAAGGCGTTCATCGCATCGTTCCTCCGTTGGCGGACATCACAAAAAACGGCATTCGACCGTGCCCCAAGGGCCGAAATCGGCGCGTATCCGGCTGCCGCTCGGCGCTTCGACCGGGCGGATAAACGAGCCCGACAGCACGATCTGGCCGCGTTCGATGCGCTGGCCATAAGCGCCCAGCCGCTGCGCCAGCCATGCCATCGAGATCAGCGGATCGCCCAGCACGCCCGCGCCAAGCCCGGTTTCCTCCACCTCGCCATTGCGCGAAACCACCGCGCCGACCCGGCCAAGATCGATGCCCGCAAGATCGCGCACCGGTTGGCCCAGCACCACGCCGCCGTTCGCGGCATTGTCCGAAATCGTATCGAACACGGTGCGCAGCCGGCCCGAAACCGGGTCCTGGCGGAAGATGCGCGTATCGAGGATTTCCAGCGCCGGCGCGACATAGTCGGTCGCCGCCAGGATCTCCGCCGGCGTGGCGTCCGGCGCCACGTCCTTCTTCATCACGAAGGCGATTTCCGCCTCGACGCGGGGCTGGATGAATCGATCCCCGGCAATCTCCGCCCCGTTCGCGAACGCCATGCTGTGCAACAGCACGCCCGAATCCGGAATATCGATGGAAAGTGCGGCCTGCATCGCCTTCGACGTCAGGCCGATCTTCCAGCCGATCACCGGATCGCCCGCCGCCACTTTCGCGGCCACCCACGCAGCCTGGATCGCATAGGCATCGTCCATGGTCATCGCCGGGTGCGCATCGGTCAGCAGGCGGATTTGCGTGCGCGTGCGCTCCGCCTTGTCCAGTGCCCGTGCCGCCGCCAGCAAGGCGTCATCCGCCAGGGTGACGCCCGCTGTTCCGCCCGGGTTAGAAATCGCCGGGGCCAAGGTCACGCGGCCGACTTGCGGTTCGTGTCGAAGCCCATCTGCGCGCCCAGCAGCGCGGGCGGCTCCTTAAGGTTCTCCTGCCACAGCAGCGATTCCATCGCGATCGTCAGCGGCTGGTTCTGGATCGTCAGTTCATAGACGTAATCGTCATACGACGCATGGTTGTGCACTGCCCAGCCCGGCGCCGACAGCATGAGATCGCCCGCCTTCCATTCATAGACGTTGCCCGCCACGGTGCTGCGGCCGGTGCCATGGAAATAATAGTTGATCGATTCCGAAACGTGCCGGTGCGGGCGGTCCACAATCTTGGGCGGACGAATGGTGATCGTGGCGAAGAAGTTCGGGGTAGTGCCGTTGGTACGGCCGGTCATCGGATTGTAGAGCAGGTAGAGACGGCGGCCGATGTACTCCTGCCCCAGATCCTGCAGCTTCTTCAGTTCCGCCTCGACCTTTTCCCACGGCCAGTGCAGCGCGTTGGATTCCACCGTCGGCGGATTGATCAGCTTTTCGTAGGGCATCAGCATCGCGCCGTCGTCACCGATCGTGAAGGTGCCATAAGGGCTGTTGCGGCGCGGATTGATCGCGTCCTCCTCCTCGTGCGGCACGGCGGCCAGCAGCGGCGGATTGTCCTCCCAGTGGTGAACCTGCATGAATTGCAGCAGCGGGACGTTGGTATAGGTCAGGAACACCTGAAGATCGGTCCCGGTGTTCTCGCGCCAGTAGGGGACGAACGACGGCGTGTTGTACACGTCGTACTTGCGGAACGGGATACGGCGGTCGCCGATCACGGCCACGCCCTCACCCCGGATGCAGAAATTGACCTCGGTGGCGTTGTGGCGGAACGCCTGCGTGCGCTCGCCCGGCTTCAGCACGTTCAGCGAAACCTGTACCGAGGTCGCCAGGCCCGGCGTGGCCGGATTGGCGCGCGGATGCACGATCAGCGAACTGCGGCGCCCGTTCTCGGGTCGGTCGATCGACGCCAGCCGCTCGATCTCGGCGTCGATCTGTTCCTTGGTGATGATCGCCGGTGCCCAGGGATCGTTGAGCGGATAATACTGGCCGCTGACGTCGACGAACTTTCCGACGGTGTCCTCGAAATTGGTGCGCAGATCGTTCATGGCGCTCTCCTTGTTGCAAACAGGGTAAAATCAGGCGGTCAGGCGCGGCGCCTGACGTTTGACCTCCGGCAGCGGACGGCCGAGACCGGCGGCGCGCGCGCGCTTCAGTACGGCAATGCCCAGCGAGAGATCGGAAATGCCCATGCCCATGGCCTTGAACACGGTCAGGTCCGCGTCGGCCGGGCGGGTGGTGCCGGCGGCGACCAGCGCGCTCAGCGGCTGCAACCGCGCCCATGCGCCTTCGTCATCGCCCAAGGCCTCAATGAACTCACGGCTCAGCTTGCGGACCTGCGGCACACTGTCGGCGGCCAGGACTCCGGCCCGCTCCAGCAGCGCCGGTTCGAACTCGGCCCGCTCCGGCGTGATCGCGCCAACGGCATTGATGTGAACGCCACGCGGCAAGGCATCGCGCGTGAGGAAAGGCGTGCGGGCGCGGGTCGCCAGCGTGACCACGTCCGCCCCGTCCAGCGCCTCGTCCAGCGTGGCCGTCGCGATCGCCTCGATCCGCAGGGTCTCCTCGATCCGCGCGGCCAGCGCCTCGCGGTTGGCGGCCGTCGGGCTCCACACGGTCACGCGGTCCAGCGGCCGCACCGCGGCCACGGCAGCCACCTGGGCCAGGCTCTGCTTGCCCGCGCCCACAATCGCCATGCGCCGGGCATCGGCCCGCGCCATCACGTCCGCGCCCAGTCCGCTGATGCCGCCGGTGCGCATCTGCCCCAAGGCGAAAGCCTCGATGATCGCCAGCACCGCGCCATCCTGCGCATCGATCAGGATCAGCAGCGGCATGGCCCCGCCGGCGGTATGCGCCCAGGTCTTGGTGCCCACCACGCCCCAGCCCTCGAACACCGCGCCGATGGCGTGCAATGTGGAACCGTTGTCCCAGGTGGCGTGAGTCTTGACCATGTTGGCGGCGCGGCCGGCCGCCTCCTCGCGCAACCCGTCGCGCAGCGCGTCGATCGCTTCGGGCAGCGACATCAGCGAAACAACGTCCGCTTCGGAAATCCACAGCCCGCAGCTCATGCCGGCTGCTCCTCGAAGATCGAGGGAACGGGCGGGGCAAGTTCCAGCCCGTTCACGATCAGAGCGTGGGTGATGTAGCGGCCGACAAGGAACATCACCGCGATCGTGGCATCCGCGCCGATCCGGTCGATCGCCGCCTCGATTTCCGGTCGCACGCCCTTGCCCCGGCGCTCAACCATCGCGATCACCAGTCGCTGCACCGCGCGTTCGGCGTCCGACATCTCTGGCGCGCTGTCGGGCGAAACCTGCTCCACCGCGGCGACCCATGCTTCGCCAAAACCCAGCTTGCGCGAAAGCCGCTCGTGCTGGTGCAGTTCATAGCGGTTGCCCATCAGCGTCGCCACGGTCAGCGCGCCGGTTTCGGTCAGACGGTCCGGCAGCGCCTTCTTCAGCGCCTCGGTCATTTCCATGAACGGCGCGAGAATGGCCGGTTGCACGCCCGAACACTTGAAGAATTCGCCAAGGTAGCCAAGCCGCGCGACCCGTGCCTCGAGGATTTCCTGCAAGCGCGGTGCCAGCGCATCGAACTCCAGCCGCACTATTCTCTCGCTCATCCGCTCTCTCCGCATTGGTCGCGGAGGCTTCATCGCTTCTTGCCGCTTAGATCGGAAATACATTATGGGATCATTGGCAATACCAAAGGGGTATCACATGGACCTGCGGCAACTGCGCTACCTGATCGCCTTGGCGGAAGAGCTGAACTTCACGCGCGCGGCGGCGCGCTGCAACGTGTCGCAGCCGCCGTTCAGCCGCGCCATCCGCGATCTGGAAACGGATATCGGCGCGCGGCTGTTCGATCGCGACAAGCATCGCGTGGCGCTGACGCCGGCCGGCGCCAGCATGGTAGAGGACGCGCGGCGATCGCTGGCGATGATCGAGGAAGGCCGGCATCGGGCGCAACGCACCGCCGCCGGCTATAGCGGCACGCTCACGTTCGGCTTCGGCGGCTCCACCGTCTATTCGCTGCTGCCTTCGCTCGTCGCCGGCTTCCGCAGGATCGCGCCCGACGTGCTGATCGGCTTCCGCGCCATGCCCGTGCTCAACCAGATCGAGGCCCTGCGCGAAGGCGTGATCGACATCGGTATCCTGCGTCTGCCGGTGTTCGACGAGATGATCGCCACCCGCTTCGTCTATGCCGAACCGCTGATCGTGGCGTTGCCTGCTGGGCATCCCCTGTTAGCGGATAGCAGCGCGATCACGATCGGCCAGCTCGCCTCGTCCCCGTTCGTTACATACGAGCCCACGCGCGGCTTCAACTTCCATGCCGACCTGCTGGCGCTGTGCAGCCTCGCCAGCTTTGCGCCGGACATCGTGCATCAGGCGCCCACGACCGAGGCCGTCGTGGGCATCGTGGCCTGCGGCGAAGGCGTGGCGATCCTGCCCGCTTCGGCCGAACGGCTGCGGATGCGGGGAGTCTCGTTTCGCCCGCTCAACCTGGGCAGCGCGCCGGAAGCGCTCGGCTCGGTCCGGTTCGGGCTCGCGTGGCGGCGCGGCATGGAAACGCCGATAATCCGGCGCTTTCTGGAGCACGTGGAAAGCGATCCGGCCCTGCCCTTGGCGGGATAGTCGATGCCGCACTTGCTCTTGTGCGGACAGAACCCTCTCCAGAGCACTTTACTTTTATATAAATGTATAATATCGAGCCCGATACGCTTGCATAACACCAATCACAATGAACCGGAGGATGGACAGGACAATGAGCAGGGCACTGGAAGGCAAAGTGGTGCTGGTCACCGGCGCGGGCAGCGGCATCGGCCGTGCCAGCGCGCATCGGATCGCGGCGGCCGGCGCGCACGTCGTGATCAGCGACATCAACGCGGAACAGGGACAGGCGGTACTGGCCGAGATCGCGGCGGAAGGCGGACAGGCATCGTTCCTGCGCGCCGACGTTGGCGTGGAAGGCGATGTCGCCGCGCTAATCGCGGCCATCGTCGCGCGGCATGGCCGGATCGACGGCGCGTTCAACAACGCCGGCATCGTCCAGACCGGCAAGCGCCTGCACGAAGTGACCACCGAAGAATGGGACCGCGCCATCCGCGTGGATCTTTCCGGGGTATTCTGGTGCATCAAGTACCAGGTGCTGGCGATGCTGGAGACCGGTGGCGGCAGGATCGTCAACACAGCCTCCTCGCTGGGAGAGGTCGCCATCGCCAACGCCTCCGAATACGTCGCCGCCAAGCACGGCGTGATGGGGCTAACCCGCGCCGCCGCTGCTGACTATGGTGCCGAAGGCATCCGCGTGAACGCGATCCTGCCCGGCATCATCCAGACGCCGGTGATCGACGCGCTGGCGCAGAATCCCGATTTCAAGGCGTTCCTCGTCAAGCTGCGCGATCGTCATCCGATCGGCCGCTTCGGCCAGCCGGGCGAGATCGGCGATGCAGCGGTCTGGCTCCTGTCCGACCAGTCCTCGTTCGTGAACGGCGCCGGCATCCCGGTCGATGGCGGCTATCTGGCCATCTGACATCAGTTCCGAAGAGGCCGGACGTCGTGTCCGGCCTCTTCGTGGCGTCATCCGTTACCAGGCTGTCGTTCCGCCATCGACGCGCAGATCGGCGCCGGTGACAAAGCTGCTTTCGTCCGAGGCGAGGAACAGTGCCGCCGCCGCGATTTCTTCCGGGCGGCCGGGGCGGCCCAGCATGATCTGCTCAGTCATCTGGCGCGAAAGGTCGGCATCGCCCAGCACATCGACGGTCTGGTGCGTCGCCACGAGCCCGGGGGAAATGGTGTTGGCGCGGATGCCATGCAGGGCGCCTTCCATGGCGAGTTGCCGCGTCATCGCCAGGATCGCGCCCTTCGCGGCCATGTGCGAAACCGCCGGCAAGGGTCGATAGGCCTGATGCGCGGAAATCGAGGCGGTGTTGACGATCACGCCCGACGACCGGACCAGTTCCGCCCAGGCCGCGCGCACGAGATAATAGACCAGATGGACTTCCTCGTTGATCGTGCGGTGCCAGTCGTCGAGCGCCAGATCGGGCACCGGGCCGAAATAGGCCATGGCAGCGTTGTTGAACAGCACGTCGATCCCGCCGAACGTCCGGACAGCGAGATCGACCAGCGCCTCGCAATTCGCCACGTCGGTCAGATCGCACGGGTGCAGCGACACGATCTCGCCACCGGCGGCGCGTACCGCCTCCCGCGTTTGCTCGGCGCGCTCGACGTTGACATCGCAGCCCACGATCCGCGCTCCTTCGCGCGCGAAGGCCAGCGCGGCGGCACGGCCCATGCTGCCGCCGGTTCCGGTGATAAGGCAAACCTTGCCCTGCAGCCGCCCCATCACGCGACTCCTTCGCCAAGCACGGCTGGCTCGGTGCCGGCGGGGGGCGTGAACAGCACATGGTTGTCGACGAAAATCCGCACTTCCGCCAACGCGCCATCGCGCAGCAGGAAAACGTCGCACCCGGGGCAATCGAACTCGCGCCCGTGGACATCGACATAGAACACGCGCGTTTCCGCCGTCACGCAATCGCCCGCGTCCCAGATACCCACGATCTCGTGCCGCATGCTTTCAAGGATCTGCGCGACCATTTCGTACTGCGCGCGCAGTTCCCCGATCCCGTGCGCCGTCGGAAAATTCGCGAAGCGCCATACGATGTCCCGTGGCAAGGCCGCACAGAAGCGCTCGACGTCCAGCGAGTCGGCTGCCGCGAAAAAATCCTTAACCCATTGATACGCCATTTCGTTTTTCCTCTCTCCGATCGGCTCCGTGCGGTGCCCTTCGGGGCAATTTCCGGGAGTGGGCTTGACCGATGTTTTACTTTTATATAAAGGTGTTTTTCGTGTCAATCACACACATCCCCAAAACCATGGATACCTTGAGAGGAACGATCATGAATCAGATCACCCCGCTGCCGCTGTGGGAAGCCGCCAAGCGCGAAATGGAAGAGTACCAGTTCGTCTCCTCGGCGGACGTGCAGCCGAAGTGGACCGTGCCCGAAACGATCGCGATCAACGTCGCGGTATCGGGCCGCTTTACCGAAGGCGCTTCGGCCGATGCCGCCAACCCCACCTCGCTGGAAGACTACGTGGACGAGGCATCGCGAGTGATCGAGGCAGGCGCCTGCGGCGTTCACATCGATTTCACCTGGGTGACGGACAAGCATGGCCGCCGCCTCGATCGCGATCTGCCCCCGGTCGATGCCTACACCGCCGTGATCGAGCCGCTGCGCAAGCGCTTCGGCAATGACTTCGTGCCCAACCTCAACGTGCTCAACGGCACGACGTTCGACGTCTGTCTCAGCCCCGCCCGCGCGGGCCTTGCCGAAGCCTGCCCCTGCGCGCCGGGGCACCCGGATGCGTTCATGATCCCGGCGGTCAGCGCGATGGAGGAACTGGGCGTGAAGCCGGAGCTGGCCGTCCACCACAGCGGCGAAATCGAACTGGCGCGCCGCAAGCTGATCGAGACCGGGATTCTCAAGAAGCCCTACAACTGGCTGATCCTCTATGGCCTGCCGTTCAACGTGGGGCGCTCGCTCGCTTCGGGCACCTCGGTCGGCGATGCGCAGGAAATGGCACAGCACCTGTTCCTGATGGTCGACCAGATCCGGAAGATCGATCCCGAAAGCGTGATCTCGGTATGCGCCGCCGGCCGTTCCACGCTGTACATGACGACCCTGGCGACGATGATGGGTCTCCACATTCGCGTCGGTGTGGAAGACACGCCCTGGAAGTTCCCCAACCAGAACGTCGAACTCAAGAGCAATCTCGAGATGTTCACGATGGCCAAGGACATCGCGGGCCTGCTGGGCCGCACGCCCGGCAATGCCAACTACTACCGCGGCCTTGTCGGCCTGCCACAAAAATGACGCGCAACTGGCGGCGCCCGGACGGGCGCCGTCAGGGCAGCTTGCGCACGATCAGTCGGATTCCCCGAATGCCTTTTCCAGATTGGCCGCGATCTTGCGGGCAACCTTGATGAAGGTACGGATTTCGGCGGCATCGATGCCCCGCGTGGCAATCTCGTTCAATTCGGCGGCGTGCGGCAGGATTTCCGGCTCCAGCGAGCGCCCCAGCGGCGTCAGCGTGACCAGGATCTTGCGCTTGTCGACCGAATCGCGGACCCGCTCGATCAGCCCTTCGTCGTCCATGCCTTTCAGCAGGGCGACGGTGGTGGTTTCGGTTACCC
Source organism: Novosphingobium sp. MD-1 (assembly GCF_001014975.1). Lineage (GTDB taxonomy): Bacteria > Pseudomonadota > Alphaproteobacteria > Sphingomonadales > Sphingomonadaceae > Novosphingobium. The sequence goes on from NZ_BBXA01000033.1 coordinate 259,234, forward strand.
GCGTGGCATCGCTAAGATCGCGCTGCGTCACCCGGTCCTTGATCCAGAGCGCGCGCAGATAGTTGTAGTACCCCGATTTGATCCCGTGCCGGGCCAGCCGCATGCTCAACAGGCGATCGAACGCCAGGTGCGCCCGCCGGATCTGGAAGGCCACGCTGCTTTCAGGCGGGAGAGCTACTTTTTCCTTCGATTCATTGGTCTTCCCATTCTCGGCGGCGCCCGCCTTGCTGTCCGTCACCATTCTTGATCCTGCCTTGGAGCTTTTGCCGGCTGCCCCGTTCATCATCTTGCGCTTCCTGTTCTTAGGCCGATTTGCGCCTGGCCGCCACCAGGGCGAATACAGAAGCGTTGACGGACGAATGCACTGCGAATATACTTTTATATAAATATTTTTCAGGAGAGGCAACGACTCATGTCAGATAGCGATCACGCCCATCCCGCCGCCGGTGCGCCAACGCCCAATCTCTGGAGCCGCGACGGATTCACCGGATCGAACGCGATTGCGCTGCGCAACGACTATACACCCACGTATCGCTCGGTCCGTGGCCCGCACGCTCCCCACCGTTTCAACCTTCTCGCCATCGAAACGCAGGACCAGTCCGATGCCGAAGCGTTGCCCACGCCGGTTCTGGTGGCGCGCAACGGCCTTGAACTCGCGGTGTCGCGCCGGCGCCAGCCGATGCCTTACGCGCTGCGGAATACCGAAGGCGACGAACTGCATCTGGTCCAGTCGGGATCGGCGCGTTTCGTCACCGATTTCGGCAAGCTTGAAGCCGGGCCGCTCGATTTCGTGCATATCCCCCGCTCGATCACCTACCGTATCGACCCGCTATCGCAGGATTATGCCGCGCTCATCCTGACCAGCCCCGATCCGCTGCGCTTCGATACGCCCGCGCCATTCGGCATGATCAATTTCGGCAAGGCGGTGCGCAAGCCGTCGATCGCCCCGCAAGGCGCGCCGGGAACGACGCGGCTGTGCCTGCGCACGTTCGATGGCGTGACCGAGTTCGACATGGTTCACGACCCGATCCGCGCGCTGGCGCAAGTCGGCGGCCCGCCCCCGGTCTGGGCGCTGAACCTGCGGGATATCGTGCCGGTTTCCTATGGCGAACGTGGCGGTCCCCCGGCGCAGTTCCTGTCGACCGTGGATACCGGCGTGATGGCCTTCACGCTCAGCGCGCGGCCCGGCCCGCGTCCACCGGTCCACGTCAACGCGGACTATGACGAGATCATCCTGTTTGCGGAAGGCCCCGGAGCATGGGGCGGGATCAGCGAACCCGGCACGGTCACGTGGGTACCCAAGGGCGTCACGCACCATGGGCCTGTGGAGGATGTACCGGCGGGCTATCAGGCCTGGCTGCTCGAAGTGCGGCAGACCATGCGGCTGACCGACGCCGCGCGGCAGCACGCGCGCCTGATCGAAACCAGCGAATACGGTTATCAGGACTGACAAAGGCGGTCCGGCGCGGGTTGGACAAGAGGCATAGGCCTCGCCCTTCCGCGCCGGTGAAGACCACAACCAGCCGCCGGAGAGGAAATGCCATGCTGAAACTCGCCATTCTGGTGCGGCGCAATCCCGCGCTTACCCGGCAACAATTCCGCGAATACCTTTCGACGCACCATGCCGCACTGGTCCGGGCCTGCCCCGCCAGCAGCGTCTACGTGCGCCGATACGTGCAAAGCTTCGTACAGCCGGACGAGCACCAGTCGCATGATGGCAGCGCGGTGCGCTATGACGCGCTTGTTGAACTCTGGTTCGATGATCTGCAGCAGATGCAGGCGTTCTATACCGACCCGGACTACGTCGCCAACGTCAAGCCCGACGAGCCGAACTTCGCCGATATCGCGAACTGCAGTTTCATGATCACCGAGGAAAACCGCGTCGTCTGAGCCATGGCGCCGACGGCGGGATAGCACCTTCCGAGCCATCGATCGGAGGGCCATGCCGACATCTAATATAAATCAATTAATATCAACTATTTGCATTGCTACTTGGTAGAAAGCCAACGCCGTATATTACCACTATATAAAAGTTATTGCGCGACTCATAATACCTTTATATAAATGCAATTGTCGAAGGGTGGGAATGGCGATGTCACGCCGCCTGCGCGCCGCGAAACCGCCTACCGGAGAGAACAAGCCAGTCCGGGGCGGAAACCATGGATGGGAGGATCGAGATGGCTTCTCGCACAATTTCTGCATTCGTTGTCAGCGCAATGGCCCTGACGATTCACGGCACCGCCGCCGCTCAGGCCCAGACCGCACCACAGGCGAACGCGGCAGAAGCGGAGGACGGTGCCTCCGCTGGTATCGGCGAAATCGTCGTCACCGCTCAAAAACGATCGGAAAGCGCCCAGAAGACGGCCGCCGCTGTCACCGCGGTAACGGGCGAGCAGCTCGTCAGCACCGGCGTTGCCGATCTGCGCGCCGTGCAGACACTGGTGCCGGGCGCCCGCTTCCAGCAAGAAGGCAACTCCACGCAGGTATTCCTGCGCGGTGTCGGCTCCAACGCCGATTTCGCCAATATCGAACAAGGCGTGTCGTTCAACTTCAACGGGCTCTACATCCCGCGCGAAGCCACCAGCGTCCCGCTCTATGATATTGCCCAGCTCGAAGCGCTGCCCGGGCCGCAGGGCACGCTTTACGGCCGCAGTGCGATCGGCGGCACCGTCAACGTCTCGTTCCAGCGCCCGACGCAGGACAACGAAACCAAGCTGATCCTCGAAGGCGGCAACTATTCCCTAGCCCATGCCACCGCGATCCAGAACCTCGCGCTGTCGTCGGACCTCGCGATCCGCGCGGCGGTGGACTACACCTACCGCAACGGCGTGATGAAATCCGGCGCGGATTCCAAGAACGATTTCGGCGCGCGTCTCAGCCTGCTCTACAAGCCCGGCTCGAACCTCAGCGTCTATCTGTGGGGCTACACCGTCCAGAAGAACGGGCACACGCCCAATCTGGTCAACAAGGGCTTCGATCCGGCCACGGGCGGCTACAGCGAGAACACGTTCCTGACGTCGAACCCCTGGAACGACAAGCGCGAAGGCAGCCTGGCCGCGCTTGCCCCGTTCGGCCAGCCAGTCGCGCCGGACCAGACGTTCCACAACTGGGCCGGCGGCGCGCAGGTCGATCTCGAACTCGGCAACAACCTGACGCTCAGCTACATCCCGGGCTACCTCTATCTCAAGTCCGACATCCGCAACTACTGGCTGGGCGCGCTGCCCGCACGCCAGTCGGCCGAATACCGGGAAGTCACGCAGGAACTGCGCCTGTCCGGCTCGTCCTCGAACCTGAAATGGCTGGCGGGCCTCTATGCCTACCGCACCGTCAATTCGGGATCGGCCGTCTTCCTCTATGGCTTCCCCAGCGCGTTCTTCATCAGCAACGTGCAGCGCAACCGGCTGCAGGGCGCGGCGGTGTTCGGACAGGCGACGTACAGCTTCAGTGATGCGCTGCGCCTGACGGTCGGTGGCCGCTATGGCGTAGATGATCGCCAGGGCAACGGCATCACCCCGCTGGACCAGGTTTCCACGTACCGCTTTTCGAAGAAGTACCACCGGTTCGATTACAAGATCGGCGTGGAATACGATGTGGCGCCGCATGCCATGGCCTATGTCACATACCAGACGGGGTATCAGCCGGGCACCTACAACGAGTTCCAGTCCACCCCGCTCAACAATGCCGAGGTGCGGCCTGCCACGCTGAAGGCGATTACCGCCGGCATCAAGACGCGGCTGCTGGACAACACGCTGCAGATCAACGACGAATTCTTCTACTACGATTACCGCAACCTCCAGTTGCAGGCGATCAACGTCAACGCGATCCTGAATCCCATCTTCAATGCGGCGAAGGTGACGATCCCCGGCAACCAGCTTGATATTCTCTATCAACCGGACAGCGACAACCGCATCAACCTGTCGGTCAGCTACGTCCACGCCCGCAACAAGAACTTCGTGACGCCGCTGGGAACGAGCTACAACGGTCTCAACCCGCCCTATGCGGCCGACTGGACCATCAGCGGCGGCGTGAGCCACGATTTCCACCTGAAGTCCGGCTATATCCGCGCGCAGGCCGACGCCCGGTATGAAAGCCAGTGGTGGGCGGACTATGCGCACAGCCTCGGCGTTCGCCAGCGGCCTTATGCCAAGGCCAACGCCACCCTGACCTACTATGCCGAGAACGACCGCTGGAGCGCGGGCCTGTGGATCAAGAACATCAGCAACATCGCGGTCATCGCCGCATCGGCGGCAGCCGGCATTCCCGGCCCCGGCACCGCCTATCTTGAGGAACCGCGCACGTTCGGCGCGCGCGTTACCGCAAACTTCTGAGACACGAGCAACACGTTTGAGGGGGTGCCGCCCGGGTTCACGCCCGGGCGGCCATCTTCATGCGGGAGAGAGGACCATGCTCACCCAATCGCCCCGTTACGATTTCACGCCGATCACGCAGCGCAAGCCCATTCCCTTTCCGGACGGCAAGCGCCTGGCCGTGCTGCTTTACGTGAACCTGGAACACGTCCCATTCCTGACCACGGCGCCCGGCCACGCGATCTATCCCGGCACCACGCATCTCGTTCCCGACATCCTGAACCATGGCTGGCGCGATTATGGCCACCGCGTTGGCATCTGGCGCCTGATGGCCGCGATGGACCGGCACGGCTTCCGCGCCACCGCCCATCTCAGCACGGATGTATGCCGGGAATACCCGCAGGTCATCGCCGCCGGAAACGAACGAAACTGGGAATGGCTGGGCCTTGGCGACCACAATCAGGGCCTGATGATCGACATGACACCGGACCGGCAGCGCGGCTTCGTCCGATCGACGCTCGACACGATAGAGCAGGAGACCGGGCAGCGCCCCAAAGGCTGGATCAGCTGGTGCATGACCGAAAGCATCGAGACGCCGGACATCCTGGCCGAAGAGGGTATCGAATACCTGTCAAACTACGCGCACGATGAATTGCCCGTGCCCCTGCGCGTCACGGGCGGATCGCTGCTGACCCTGCCCTACACCGTCGAGGTCAACGACGTGCCGACCATACTGGGCAAGGGCGAATCTGCCGCCGGTTTCGGCCAGATCATCCGGGATCAGTTCGATGTGCTGTACCACGAAGCGCAAACACTGCCGAAAGTGATGTCAATCTCGCTTCATCCCCCCGTGTCGGGGCATCCGTTCCGCATGAAACACATCGAGCAGGCGCTGGAATACATTGCCCGTCACGACGGCGTATGGCTGGCAACCGGCGGCGAAATCAATCGCTGGTACCGGGATGCCATGGAACGTGCCTGATCGGCGGATTTGCATCCGGCGCGTCAATGGAACATAGAAAGAACATTGACGTGATTCGGGATGATGGAGAGCGGGAGAAATGGTCGGTCTGACAACGGGCGATGACGGACGGCCACGGTGCGGCTGGTGTGCGGCCTCGGCGGAGTACATCGCCTATCATGATCGCGAATGGGGCTTCCCCGTGGAGGATGATCGGCGGTTGTTCGAAAAGCTCTCGCTCGAAGGTTTCCAGTCCGGCTTGAGCTGGCGCACCATCCTGATGAAGCGCGACAATTTCCGCGCGGCCTTCCACGGCTTCGATTTCGCGCGCGTCGCGGCGTTCGATGAGGCCGATGTCGAACGGCTGCTGCAGGATGCCGGCATCGTCCGCCACCGCGGCAAGATCGAGGCGGTGATCAACAACGCCCGCCGCGCGCTGGACCTGATCGACGAAAAGGGCTCGCTCGCCGCCTATGTCTGGAGCTTCGAACCACGGGGTGAAGCGGTCCCTCACCTCGCTTCCACCTCGCCCGCGTCGATCGCGATGTCGAAGGATCTGAAGAAGCGGGGCTGGAAGTTCGTCGGCCCGACGACCGTCCACGCCTTCATGCAGGCGATGGGGCTGATCAACGACCATGCGCAGGAATGCGCGATCCATGCCGAAGCGGAACAGGCGCGGGCGCACTTCGTGCGCCCTGCCCCGTCCGCCCCGCCGCGCTGATCATTTCACGCCGGCAAAAGCCCCGCGCGCGCGATCCACGTCGCGCCAGCCGTGCAGATAGGCGATCACAGCGTCTCCCTGCTCCGCGCGGATCGCGCCGCTGCCGTTGGCGATGGCCCCTGCCACGATCTGCGCGCGAAGATGCTCTTCCACGTCTTTTCCGTCGGGTAGCCGCTTGGCCGCAAGCGGCGCGTACCGTTCCATGGCCACGCTCCAGGTGGCGCCATGGTCCACCGCGATCCGCGCCAGGCGGGCAATCTCCACCAGATAGCGCGATGCCGCGTCCTGCGCCGCCCTGCTCCAGCCGAACCGCGCGGTGCAACTGGCCAGCGCCAGCGTCATGTCGCGCGATGCGGCGGCGGAACCCTGGGCAGTCTTCACGCGGCCGGCGGGATCATCCGGCTGCTGCGCGAACAGCCCGGCGATATCCGCCCGCTGGCGCTCGTTCAGCCGGTCGTCGATGCAGCGCAACTGCTCGATCGGCGCGGCCTGTGCTGGCATCACCGACATCGGTGCCATCTGGCCGCCGACCAGAACGCAGCCAGCCGCGATCCACGAACGCATGGTCTTCATCCCCGCTCTCCCCGCGTCAGAACTTGCCCAGCAGGTTCACGAACACGCCCTTGCTCGTGTAGCTCTGGTTCGAAAGGTCGCTGGAAAAGTCGGAAAAGCTGTAGCCCACGCCGACTTTCGCGTTGTTGCCCAGATGGCGATAGACCGCCGCCAGACCGCCCCAGCGGTGATCGCCCGCACGATCGGCGGACAGGTAATGCCCTTCAACCAGCACGTCCCATTGCCGCACCAGCCGCCAGTCGATCCGCGCCACGCCCAGCCAGGTGTTGCTGGTGACGTAGGTATCGCTGTCGCGCGTGAGCGAGACGCTGCCCTTGCGGAAGGCATACTTGCCGCCCAGCGTCAGCGTGCGCGTCAGATCATAGTTCGCGTCGATCGCGAAGATCTGGCTTTTCTGCTTGGGGCTGCCGATCTGCCCGCCCTGCGTCACCTGCCCCACCGGCCCCATGTCCTTGAGGTAGGTATAGCGCGTCAGCAGGTTGAGCCGGTCGTTCGCCACCGGGCGATAGGCGAAGCCGACCGTGCCTTCGACATAGTCGGCGGCGTTGACATCGGCGGTGGTGTTGTCCGCGATGGCGAAGTTCAGCCGCGCCAGCGCGCGCCAGTCCGGGTTGAGCATGACCGAGGCATGGTTGCGGAACAGCCACACGTTCTGGCTGCGCCCCGCCCCCCGCTCGAACCGGCCTTCTACGTTGGTGCCGAACTGCACGCCCTTGCTGGTATAGGCCACGCCGAACGTGGCGGCGGTGCGGCGGAAGCGGCCCGTCGTCACATCGTCGATATGGCCGTTTTCGAACGAGCCGGAGAACGACCAGTGCTCCGTGGGTGTCCAGTCCAGCCCGAAGCTGCGCGTCAGGCTGGGCGCGGTGCCGCCGTGGCCCAGCTTGTTCTCGCCGTGGATCGACAGCGCGGAGGAAAACCGGTGCCGCGCGCCCAGCGTCAGCGTGCCGCGATTGGTGCGGGTGAAGCTGGTGGAAGGCTCCAGCCCCTGGTCGGCCCGGTCGGTGACCAGCGCATAGCCGAGGTAGGTTTCCGAGCCCCGGCCATAACGATGGTTTAGCGTGGCGCTCGCCCCCAGCCCGCCGTCGCCTTCGGATACTTCGGCCGCCAGCGACTGCCGGTCGGAAAGCTCCACCTTTCCGCCCAGCCCCGCGCGGTTGTTGCCGCGCCGGCCGGCGTCGCGGTCCAGCGTCGCCTGCCCGAAGCCATAGACCGACCACTTGCCGTGCTCCGGCTTGTAGCCCAGTTGCAGCGCGGCGTCGGTCCGCTTGCCGCTTTCGGTGCTGTTGTAGGCCAGCCCGACCGCGTCCTGGCTGTAGCGCAGCCCGCCGGCCAGCGTGAAACCGCCGCCCAGCCGCTGCGTCACGTCCGCCGAACCGACCGTGCGGGTGCCGGCCGCATCGGTGCGCAGATGCTGCACCTTGGCCGCCAGCGCGGTGCGGCTGCCGATCGGCAGCGCCAGTTGCGCGCCCCAGCGTTCGGTGGCGCTGGCCGTCAGCTGCGCGTTGGCGCCGAAGCCCGCGTCGAGATGCTCGAACCACGCGGAGAACTTGCCCTTATCGATTCCGGTTCCACCAGCGTCCGCCGGCTTGCCGCCCGCCAGTTCCGCGAAGTTCACCGCCACTTCCGCGCGATAGGCCATGGCCTTCACGTTGGCGCTGCCGGTCGCGCCATAGCTGGCGAAGGTGAGGCCGCCGTCGACCGAGTTCGATTGGCCAAAGCCCGGCCCTTCGGTCTGCGCAACTTCCGCCTTCACATAAGTGCCCGGATGCAACCGCACGGTGGCATCGGTGCCCAGCAGCGTCTGGTCCGCGGTGCCGGTGGTCTCGCGCTGGCCGGTCACGCCCAGGCGCACCGTATTGCCGATCCACGCGGCGGCGCGGCCGCCCACGGTATAGCCCCCCACATCGCCCACCGCCGGGGTGTATTCGTAGTTTGCGACCAGCACCGGCACGCCCGCCGAAGCCGTGCCATCGCGCACTGTCGCACCATCGGCGGCATAGGACGAAAGCGGCTGGAGCAGCGTAAGCCGCCCCTGGAAGTAATCGATGCTGTAGTCTTCCTGCGCCTGCAGGCTGCGGCGCGAAAGCACCACGCCGGTGATCCGGTCGCGCACTTCCACCGCCAGCCGTTCCGATCCCACGGTCACGTCGCGGCGCTGGAGGTAATAGAGCGAACCGCCCGTGCCCCGGAATTCGTCGCGGCCCGGGATCGTGCCGGGATCGGAGGCGAAGGCGGTTACCTGCACCCGGCTTTCGCCGAAGCTGGTGGTCTTCACGCTCTGGTGGCTGACGATCGCGCCGAACGTGCCGCGATTGAGCTGCGCCAGTTCCGCCTGTCGGATATCGGCGACGTAATTGCCGATCAGCAGGCTGGAGCGGTCCTTCTGCACTTTCAGGTAGAACCGCCCCTGCGTCGGCGCATCCTCGACCAGCGCGGAATCGTCGCCATACGTCGTGTAGTATTCGTTGGAATTGAGCCGGCGCAGCAACTGGCGCGGGTCCTTGCGGTCGAGGTTGCTGAACAGGTCCTTGAGCAGCGTTTCGCCGGTGTCGAGCGAACTCGTCACCTTCCATCCGCTGGCGAACGTGCCCTTGGCGTAGAACGCCGCGCGGCCGGTCACATGCTCGCCCGCCGCGATCGGATCGCCGCTGACTTCCACCGCCGGGCCATGGCCCTTGGAGGACACGAACGTCAGATCGCCCTGGCCGACGATGAACCAGTCGCTTTGCTTCACACCGATGTCGCGCATCGCGGTGAATCGGGTCTGTTCGCCCTGCCCCACCGTTACCCACACCTGCCGCGCATCGCGCGCGACGATCTGCTGGCTGACGAACCGCCCGTCGGACTGGAGCGGGATCATCTGCCCGCCCACGCGCACCACTTCCGCGCCAGCGTCGGCATGGCCGGTAACCGTCACCGTCGCGGTCCGCCCGAACGGGATGTTGCGCACCGCCGCCTCGTCGCGCGATCCGAACAGCGGGCGCGGCGGCGGGTTGCCCTCGAACGGGGTATCCACCACGGTCAGTTCCTGCGGCGCGGTCTCGTCGAACAGGCCATCGCGGTCATAGACGCGATAGACGTAGAACAGGTCGCCCCCGGCATCCTCGCCCGGCGTCCAGCGCGCCACGCCGTCGTGGTCGGCGGGCACCACCGCCAGCGGCGTGCCATCGGGAGAGGCATCGGCGCGGAAAATCCGCACCTCGCCACGCGCCACCATCGCGGGGTAGTTGGTATAGCGGATGAACGTGGCGTCCTTCCCGCGCACCACCGCCCGTTCGCTTTCGACCAGCCCCGCCGCGAGGACGGGATCGACCCGCGCGGCATCGGTCCGCACGCGGATGGCATAGGGGTTGTCGGCCGTGAGAGGCGTGGCTGCGACGGCTTCGGCGTGTGGATCGGCCAGGGCGATGTTCAGGCCATCGCCCGCTCCCATCGCGGTGGCCGGCACGGTCTGCGCCGGATCGGGCATGACGTGCCGGGTCGTGCTCTCACCGCACGCGCCGGTCACGCTGACCGCCACCGCGCCGCAGCCGGCCGGGTGCAGTTGCACGGCGGCAAAGCGCCCGGCGGCATCGGCTGGCGCGATCTGGCCGGCGATGCGCACGAGTTGATCCGGCGCGGACGTCTGCCCCTCCACCGCCACCGCCTGCGCGCCGTCGAGCAGGAGCTGACGGATTGCTGCGCTATCGACCATGCCGAAGTCGGCCCGCGCCACCGGCTCGGCAGGGAGCAGGTGCACCGCCGACAAGACCGTGAGCGGCTGCGGCGCGGTCTCGTCGAAGCGGCCTTCCCGGTCGTAGACGCGATAGACGTAGCGCATGGCATCGCCCGCGTACGTGCTGGGCGTCCACCGGATCAGCCCGTTGCGATCGGCCTCCACCACCGCGTGCGGCGGCCCGGCGAGCGGCGCATCCGGCGCGAATACGCGCAGTTCCGCGCGATCGACGAACGCCGGATAGTTGCTGTACCCTAGGAACAGCGCCGCATCGCCGCGCCGCACGGTGCTCTCCGAGCCGACCAGCCCGACCGACAGGACCGGCATGGGCGCGATCGGCACGATGCTGGCCGAGAGCGCGGCAAGGCGTGTCTCCGCGCCCGGCAACGCCGCCCGGTCGGTCAGGTTGGCGCCTATCGCCAGTCTGGAAAGCCGCGCGAAATCGCCTTGCGACGCCACGGAGCCGGGTTGCGGCGCGGCAAAGGCCGGCGTGGCGATCCCAAGCCCGGCCAGCGCGGAAACGCTGGCAAGCAGGGTGGCATGGCGCGCCTTGGACGCGGGCTGCGGGGCCAGGATGGTCTTGCGGTTCATTGGTCTTACTCCTGTCCCGATGCGCTGGTGCGAGCGCTGCCGGCGGCGATCATGTCGATCTCGATCACCGGTGGCGGGCCATCCCAGCCGTTGCGGAACACCTCGCCGATCCGGTCGTGCAGGCTGGCAAGGCGGGCCTCGACCAGCGCGGCGGGTTCACCGGCGGCGGCCGCGTAGGTCGCCCGGATCGCCAGCCTTGCGGCCTTGATCGTCTTCAGGGTTTCCAGCCGCGTGGCGAAGGCGGGCAGCAGATCGGCGCTGCCGGCTGCGAAGGCCCGGGCGTCGATGGCAACCGCCACAACCCGCGCCCGCTGCACGCCGAAGTTCAACTCGCTGATCTTGCCGCGCGTCAGGCGGATCGACTGCGGGTTGTCGGTGGTCGGCGCATAGCCTTCCGGCACCGTCCGCGTGTCGAGCTTGAGCACGTAGTTGGAGCCGATCAGCGCGTTGGGCACGGCGGCACAGGTGATGTGGTAGCGGCCATGATCGTCCGCCGTCACAAGCTGGCCGTTCACCGTGGCGAGGCGCGCGGCCGGGATGCCAGGTTCGCCTGCGTCCTGGTAACCGTTGCCGTTGAGGTCGTCATAAACCTTGCCGATCACTTCGGCGCAGTCGAACAGCGTGCTCGGCACGATCGAGACCACGGCCTGCGCCCGGTTCGAGATGTCCGAGCCGTTCGCCCCGCCCCCGGCGCCACCACTGCGGGCGACGGCGGTGTTGACGCGATCCCCCTCGGTCACGCCCGCGCCGATCACCGCGATGATGCGATAGGTCAGCGTGGTGTTGCCCGGCACGACCTGGCCGTTCCAGCGCAGTTCGCGGTCGCTCGCCACCGGCTCCAGCGGCAGGCCTTCCACCCGTGCCGATCCCGCGACATAGCGGAAGCCCGGCGGAAGGATGTCCACCACCGCCACCCCGGCGCGGGTCAGCGCCTCGGTGTTGCGCACAGTGATGGTGTAAGGCACCAGATCACCCACGTTCGCGGTGCGCTTGTCGCTGGTCTTGGTGACGATCAGCGGCGTGCGCGACAGGAAGGGATCGAGCGGGATGTGGTTGTTCACCACGTTGCCGTCACCCTGCCCCAGCAGGAAGCCGAGGAAATAGGTCGTCGGGTCCGAAGCCTGCGGCGCGCCGGCATTGGCCACCACGGGCGCCAGCTTGCCGCGGCCGGCGGGGTTGAACAGGCCCTGCTGCGCCGCGATCACCGTCGATTCCGGCCCGGAATATCCCGCAGGCGGTGTGATTTTCAGGTGATAGCCGGTGCGTGCCGCCGGGCACTGGGTCGCCGCGCCCGCCACGATGTCGAAGCGGTAGAGACCGTCGGCACCGGTGACCTGGCGTGCCTGGCCCGGATCGATGAAGCAGGTATCCGCCAGCGGCACGCCGCCATCGTCCACCAGCGTCACCACCGCGCCGGGAACCGGGCTGCGGGTGACCGAGTCATAGACCACGCCGGACGGATCGATCGGCATGTTCTGTTCGGCCAGCGTGGCGTTGACCGGCAGCACCGCGCTGTCGATCCGGCCATAGACCACCCCGCTCGCCGCATGGCGGAAGCGAATGGAATAGCCATCGCCGCTCAGCAGGTCCGGAATGCTGTAGAAGCCCTTGGCATCGGTATGCGTGGTGCCGACCACCGCGCCACCGCGCACCACTTCCACGGTCCAGCCTTCCAGCAGCGCCTCGCTGCTTTCGTGCGTGCGGCTGAGGTTGCCGTCGAGATAGACGATGCCCGAAACCGTGCTGCGCGGCGGGATCACGGTAACCGTCATCGTCGCACTGGCGCAGTTGGTGGGGTTCAGCTTCTCGCAGATCCGGTACGGGATGGCGTAAGTGCCGTCGCGCGTGCCCGGTGCGACACCGAGGTTGCCGGTGGCCGGATCGAACGTGAAGCCGGTGGGCAGCGCGTTCACCAGTGCCAGCGTGACCGTGGCCACCGTTGCCGGCTGGCCGTTCAGCGTATCGCCGCCCAGCGCGTTCAGCACGTTGACCGCACCCGAACCGCCGTTGATGCCGGAAACCGTGTCATCCACCGCCACGATGGGCGCGGGAATGACCGTGACGCTGACCTTGGCGGTCGCGCAGTTGGTGGGATTCAGCTTCTCGCAAATCTGGTAGTCGAAGCTGTAGGTGCCCGCCGGCGTGCCTGGCTTGACCGAGACATCGCCCGTGGCCGTATCGAACGCCAGCCCGGCCGGCAGCGTCGCCCCCGGCGCAAGGCCGATGGTGACGGTCGCCGGGGTCGCGGCCGCGCCGTTGCGGGTATCCCCGCCCAGCACGTTGACCACGTTCGCCGCGCCCGATGCTCCGTTGATGCCGGTGGCGCTGTCATCCTTCGCCGTGATCGGCCCGGCGCTGACCGGCACGGTCACCTTTGCTGTCGAACAGTTCGTCGGGTTCAGCTTCTCGCAGATGCGATAGTCGATGGTGTAAGTGCCCGCCGGGGTATCCGCCGGCACGCTGACCAGGCCCGTGGCCGGATCGAGCACCGGCACGGCGCCACCATTGATCGGCGTGGCCGGCGTGACGACCGAGATCGTGACCGTGCCCTTGTCGGCCGGCGCACCGTTCAGCGTGTCGTTGCCCAGCACGTCGATCACGCCCGCGCCACCCTGGCCGCCATTGACCGGCGGAACGGTGTCGTTGGTCGCGACGATGGGCGCGGCCACCACGGTCACGCTGGCCGTGGCCGTCGCGCAGTTGGTGGGATTCAGCTTTTCGCAGATCGTGTAATCAAAGCTGTAGGTGCCCGCCGGCGTCCCCGGCTTGACCGAGACCGCGCCCGTGGCGGGATCGAACGTCAGCGTTGCAGGCACCGAGGCGCCCGAGGCCACCGCGATCGTGACCGTTCCCGTGGTGGCGGCCACGCCGTTGAGCGTATCCCCCCCCAGCACGTTGAGCACGCCCGCCGCGCCCGATGCACCGTTGATGCCGGTCGCGCTGTCAGGGGTGGCGACGATGGGCGCGGCCACCACCGTCACGCTGGCCGTGGCCGTCGCGCAGTTGGTGGGGTTCAGCTTTTCGCAGATCGTGTAGTCGAAGTGATAGGTGCCCGCCGGCGTGCCCGGCTTGACCGAGACCGCGCCCGTGGCGGGGTCGAATGTCAGCACCGCAGGCACCGTCGATCCGGCGGCAACGGCGATGGACACCGTCCCCGTGGTCACCGCCACCCCGTTCAGCCGGTCGTCCGACAGAACGTTGAGCACGCCCGAGCCGCCCGCCGCGCCGTTGATGCCGGTCGCGCTGTCATTCCCCGCCGTGATCGCCGCCGCCGTTACCGGCACGGTGATCCTGGCGGTGGCGCAATTGGCCGGGTTCAATTTTTCGCAGATCCGGTAATCGATGGTGTAAGTGCCCGAAGGCGTTCCCGCCGGCACGCTGACCTTGCCCGTTGCCGTATCGAGCACGGGCACCGGATTGCCACCCACCGCTGTGGCCGGGGTAACGACCGTCATCGTCACGTCGGCCAGTTTGGCCTGCGCGTTGTTGAGCGCGTCCCCGTCCAGCGCGTCGACCACGTCGGCGGCGCCGGTCGCCCCCGTGAGGGGCGAGGAGGCATCGTCGTCCGCCGTGATCGGCGCGGCGACCACGGTTACCGTCGCGGTCGCAATGGAGCAGTTGGTCGGATTGAGCTTCTCGCAGATCCGGTAGTCGAAGTGATAGGTTCCCGCCGGTGTGTTCGGCGCGACTGAGACGTTGCCCGTCGCCGGATCGAACGTGAGCCCGGCCGGGACCGTGGCACCGGGCGCGAGCGTGATCGCCACCGTCGATGTCGTGGCCGGCGCGCCGTTCAGCGTATCGCCCGCCAGGACGTTGAGCACATTGCTACCGCCCAGCGTCCCGTTGACCCCGCCAACCGTGTCGTTCACGGCCGCGATCACGCCAGCCACCACCGTCACGCGCGCTTCGGCGGTGGCGCAGTTGGTCGGGTTGATCGTTTCGCAGATGCGGTAGTTGAACAGATAGGTGCCCGCCGGAGTCCCCGGCTTGACCGAGACCGCGCCGGTGGCGGTATCGAAGGTCAGTTCGGACGGCACGGTCGAACCGGGCGCCACCGCGATGGTGACGGTGCCCGTGGTCGCCGCCGCGCCGTTGCGCGTGTCGCCCGTCAGCACATTCAGCACTCCGGTCGCGCCCGCCGCGCCGTTGATGCCGGTCGCGCTGTCGTTGACCGCCGCGATCGCGCCGGCGACGACCGAGACGGTCTCCGTGGCGATGGCGCAGTTGGCCGGATTCAGCTTTTCGCAGATCTGGTAGTTGAAGCTGTAGGTGCCGGCCGGCGTATCGGCATGGACCGAAACCTTGCCGGTGGCGGTATCGAACGTCAGCACCGAAGGCACCGTCGATCCGGTGGCAACGGCAATGGTCACCATGTCAGTCGTCGCCGCGGCGCCGTTGACGGTATCGCCGGTCAGCGCGGACAGGACGTCCGCCGCGCCGGTGGCGCCGTTGATCCCGCTGATCGTGTCGTTGGTGGCGGTGACCGGCGATGCGGTGACGATCACCGTTACGCGCGCCGTGGCGCACGTCGCGGCATCGGCCTTGTCGCAGATGCGATAGTCGATGGTGTAAGTGCCCGCCGGCGTACCCGGCGCCACGCTGACCAGACCGGTCGCGGTATCCATCGTCACACCGGGATTCGTCGCCGGGGTCACGATCGTGGTGACTATCTTCGCCGGATCGACGGCAGCGTTGTTGACGGTATCGTTGGCAAAGGCATTGACGATGTTCGTCTGACCGGTCGCGCCGTTGACGGCTGGCGGGTTGTCGTTGACCGCCATGATCACCGCGCTGGCGTGATCCTGGAACAGGTAACCGGTCGCAGCAGTCTGCGCCGCCAGCACGATGCCGCCGATGGTGTTCTCCGCCGGGGTGTTGCCACGGACCGCGTTGTTGACAGTGCCGCCGGCGCTGCCCGCGGTTTCGTTGAGGTCGTAGAAGTTGGTCGGCTGCGTTTCGACGATCGCATAGCCCGCCGCGTCCGAAGGCGGCAGCACGTCGAACACGAACGCCCCCGACGCATTGGTGATGGCCGTGGCCGAAACCGCGTTGCCATAGATGTCGGTGCCGGTCAGCGACACGGTGACCCCGGCAATGCCTTCGCCGCCGTTGAACACGTTGTTGTCGTTGTTGTCGGCATAGACCGTGCCCGCGATCGACGAAGGCTTGATCTGGACGACCGCCGACTGGCTGTTGTTGGTGTTGTCGGCATCCTCGCTCAGCGGATCGCCGCTGCCGTCAAGGCCGGGGGTGATCGTGGCGGTGTCGGTCGCGTCCATCGGCGAAAGCGCGCCGCTGTAGGGGCCTTGTGCCTTGGCGCGGACTTTCAGGTCCACAAGCTGCGCGGCGCCCACGGGGAAGCTGCCGTCGATATCGCAGGTGATCGTGGTCGTGCCCGAACAGGTCAGGCCCGAAACGCTGGCGCCGCTGCCGCCGGGAATGGCGGTCGAAGGCGCGGGGGCCGCGGCATAGACGAAGCCGGCGGGCAGCACGTCGGTCACGCGCACCCGCGTTGCGGTGGAAGGCCCGTTGTTGCGGAAGCGGATGGTGAATTCGACCGGTTCGTTGACGTTGCGCATCAGCGCTCCGGTGCGCGTCTTGCTCACGATCTGGAGATCGGTGGACGGCCGGATCGTCGTCGTCTGCACCGCGCGGTTGTTGGCCGTCTGCGAATCCGCGCCCGTGCCGTTCCACACCGGCTGTTCGGCCGAGGTCACTTCCGCCGCGTTGCTGTAGGTAACCGGGGCCGAAGGCGGCGTGCCGCCGATGGCGAAGACCAGCCGGAACACCACCTGCCGCGAAGGATCGAGGTAGTTGGCATCCGCGTTCGACGCATCGATGCGGCACACATAGGTCGCGCCCGAAGGCGTACACCCTGCGTTGGGCGCCGCCTGGAGCGACAGCCCGCCGTTGGCGGGGACGGGGTTCACCGTCACCGACTGCAGCGTGGTCGTCAGCCCGGCCGGCGGCGAGGGAATGTCGGTCACGATCACGTTGGTGGCGCGCGAAGGGCCGTAGTTGGAAACGCGGATGTCGTAATTCAGCGTCTCGTCGAACCGCACCGGATCGTCGTTTACCGGGTCGCTTTCGGTCTTGGTCACGGCCAGATCGAACGCCGGGCCGTTCACGGTGTGGTTCAGCGTGAAGGCGTTGTTGCCCGCGTTGGGATCGCTGCCGCCGTTGGCGTCGAGCGTCGAGGTGGTGACGGTAGCCTTGTTCGCCTGCGTCGCCGGCAGCGTGGCCACCGTCTCGGAACCGAACGGGTACTTCGGCAGCACATCGATGCTGATCTGCCGCACCTCGGTCCGCGCGAACTGGCCCATGGCGCAGGTCACGGTCCCCGTGGCCTGCACGACCGAACAGCTTGCGCCGGGCTTGGTCGTGCTCGGCGTACCGGTGATCTGGAACCGCGCCGGATCGATCACGTCGACCACCTGCACGTTGTCCGCCGGGTTGGCGCCATCGTTGCGCACGCTGATGATATAGGTGGCAGGCACGCCCACGCGCACCGGATCGGGCGTTACCGACTTGGAATTGATCGTCATGTCGGCCACCGCGCCCACGCTGAAGTTCGCGGAATCGCTGTTGTTGGCGTTGTTGGTCTCGGTCGTGTCGGGCGAGAACACCGAGGCGAAGTTGGTGTAGGAACCGCTTTCGAACGGCCGGTCCACGCGGATCACCAGCGTTTCGGTGGCGCCCGCCGCCAGGTTGGACAGCGCCCAGGTGACGAGCCCGTTCCACTGGTTGTAGCTCATGCTGCCCGAACTGACGCTGTTCTGGTTGACGGCGGTGACGTAGCTGCCGCTGGTGATGAAATCGGGAATGGCGTCGGTCACGTAAACCGTGCGCGCCAGGTCGCCGCCGGCGGCATTCGATACGCGCAGGCGGATGTAATAGCTGCCGTCGGTGTTCGCGACCGTCAGGTTATGGGTCCAGCCGCCAGAGGGCGAAAGGCTCATGTCCTTGGCGATGGAAATGTCCGCCGCCTTGGTCGTGGAACGCACACCGGCTGAGCGGCAATCGTTGCCGGTGTGGCTGGCGGGCGAGGACGGCGTGTGGCCCGAACCGGCGGTACGGTCGGTACAGGCCGTGTTGACCACGTCCGTATCGACACCCGTTCCCGCCTTGGTGACGAGCGACAGGTACAGCAAGTCCCCGACCTGCAGCGTCCCCGAATCCGTCGTCTGGCAGGTGACCACCACGCCGGAGACCGAGCAGGACCAGTTGCCCGAAACACTGACGTAGGTTTCGTCGGCGCTCAGCGTGTCGGTCACGCGGATCGGCGTGGCCGGGGTCCAGCTGGCTGCGGACGGCCCCAGGTTGCGCACCACGATGGTGCTGGTGATGTCCGCGCCGGGCGCGACGGGGCTGGGGCTCTTGGACTTGGAATAGAGTTCAAGGTCCGCGTTCGGCAGCACCACCTGGAAAGGCGCGGAGGCATCGTTGTTGCTCATATCCGGATCGTTGAACCCGCTGGGCGGGGTCACGTGCGCGGTATTGGTCAGGACGCCTGCGGTTGCCGACGCGCCCGTTACCGGAATGACGAAATCCACCTGCCCCGTGGCGACAATCGACGCCGCCGTACAGGTCACCGTCTGGCCGGATCGCGCGCAGCCGGAGGGCAATGCGCCGATCGTCAGCGAACTGTCGATGGTGTCGGCGATCTTCGTTCCCGCTGGCGTCGTCTGCGGCCCGGTATTGCGGATCGACAGCACGATGTTGCCGCCCTGCCCCACGGTGATCGTGGAAGTCATCGACTTGATCGCCTGAAGATCGGCGCCCGCCTCGACATTGGTCACGACGGTGTTGGAGATGTTGTTGCCCGATGCCGGATCGAGCACCAGCGGATCGGTGATGCTCACTGCCGCGATGTTGCTGATCGTGCCGGCGGTGTTCTTGGTGATCTTGCCGCTGATCGTGATCGCCGGAAAGCTGCCGCCGACCGCCGGTGCGCTACCGCTGTAGTCGCAGGTCAGCGTGGTCCCGGAAAGGTTGCAGGTCCACCCCGAGCCCGTGGCGGACTGGAACTGGAAGTCGCTGGCGGCGGGAAGGTTGTCGACCACGCGGATCGCCGCGGTGGTGTTCGGCCCGTTGTTGGTCGCGGACAGGGTATATTGCAGAATGCCGCCGGCCGGCACGCTGGAAGCCGATCCGGCTTTCACCAGCGCGATGTCCGCACCCGCCCGCACCGTGGGCGTGATAGTCAGGCTGTCGTTCCCCGGATTGGAATCGCTGTTCCCGGCTGCGGCTATGGTCGCGGTCGAGTTGCTGGCGCCCGGCGTCTTGGCGGTCGCCTTGAAGCTGAAAGTCCGGGCATTGGCCACCCCACCGCCCGGCAGGGTCGTCAGGGTACAGGTCAGCGTCTGGCTGCCTGGCGTGCCGGACAGCGCGCAATACGAAGGGATGTCGCCCGCCGTACCGGCAACCTCGAAGTTGCCCGGCACCGCGATCGTGACCACGGCGTTGCTGACCGTCGGGGTACTGTTATTTGCGACGGTGACTGAAAAAGTCGCCTGGGCGCCCGAGCCTATTGGATCAGGGTCGGCTGAATACTGTGAAACCTGCAAGTCTGCGGCGTAAGCCATCCCGCCAAGCAGGAAAACATACAGTCCGATAAATACGCGTATTACCGCGATCGACTTTGTAAATTTCATAATAAACCGACCCCTCGTCGCGCAATTTTCGTCGCGACAGACGCCAGTCGGATAAGTAAATAGTGGTTAATTCCCGGTAATTATTTACCCAGTTGTAAAACGCATTAAATATCCGTTTTACGCTGCATCTTTTTTAAGAGACAATCAAGCACCGGAAAATAAATGAAAAAATCCGCATCATAAACATAGTCCGTTTCGGATACTGGAAACCCTCTGCCGGAAACACGGAACACCCGCGATCACGGGGCCTGGCGGCTGGCAATGCCGCGCCCGGCAGGATCAGATGCGCTCGGCCTGCGCCACGGCGTCGCTGGCGCGCAAGGCGCTGATGATGCGCGTCAGATGCGCCAGATCGCGCACTTCCAGATCCACCTCGTAGGTATGGAACGGGTTTTCGCGCTGGGTCATTTCCAGATTGACAACGTTGGCGTGGTTCTTGGCGAAGATCCCCGCCATTTCCGCCAGCGTGCCGGGGCGATTGTAAAGCTCGGCGCGCAAGCGGCCGATCGCGCCGTCAGTCCGCGCATCCCACGAAAGGTCGATCCAGTCGGCATCGATCCCGTTGGCAAGGTTGAGGCAGTCGATCGCGTGGACTTCCACGCCCTTGCCCGGCCGGCGCAGCCCGACGATGCGATCGCCGGGCACCGGATGGCAGCAGGCGGCAAGCTGGAACGCCATGCCCGGAGTCAGTCCGCGCACCGCGATCGCGCGCTTCTGCTTGGGCCAGTGATCGGGATCGGGCAGGTTCGCCGCGCTGCCCGGCATCAGGGCTTCCATCACCTGCCGGTCATCGACCTTGGCCGATCCGACGGCGAACATCAGGTCTTCCTCGCCCGCCATCTTCAGCCGCTTGATCGCGTCAGCCAGCGCCTTCTTGCCCACCGTGCCGGGCAGGCGCTCGACGATCTCCTCATAGAGCTTGCGCCCGATGGCGGCGACTTCGGCGCGTTCCTTCTGGCGCACGAAACGGCGGATGGAGGCCCGCGCCTTGCCCGTGACGGCGAAGGCGAGCCATGAAAGCTGCGGCTCCGAAGTCCGGCTCTTGATGATCTCCACCACATCGCCGTTGTTGAGCGGCGTGCGCAGCGGCACGTGCCGCCCGTTGATCTTCGCGCCCACCGCCTGCGCGCCCAGATTGGTGTGAACGGCAAAGGCGAAGTCGATCGGCGTCGCGCCCTTGGGCAGCTGGAACAGCGCCCCCTTTGGCGTGAAGGCGAAGATGCGATCCTGATAGATCGCCATCTTGGTGTTTTCGAGCAGTTCGTCGGGATCGTTGCTGGCTTCGAGGATTTCCAGCAGATCGCGCAGCCAGCCCACCTGCCCGTCGGGCGTGACCCCGCCCTGCTTGTACGACCAGTGCGCGGCCAGACCGAACTCGTTGGTCTCGTGCATCGCGCGCGTCTTGATCTGCACTTCCACGCGCATGGCGTTGTTGTAGATCAGCGAGGTGTGCAGGCTCTTGTAGCCGTTCATCTTCGGCGTGGAGACGTAGTCCTTGAACCGGCCCGGGATCATCTGCCAGGTGCGGTGCAGGATGCCCAGCGCCTTGTAGCAATCGTCCTCGTTCTCGGTCAGCACGCGGAAGGCCATGATGTCGGTGATCTGCTCGAAGCTGACATGGCGCTCGGCCATCTTCTTCCAGATCGAATAGGGGTGCTTCTCGCGGCCCGAGACTTCCACCCTTAGGCCCGCTTCGGCCAGCGCCTGCTTGATCTCCAGCGCGATCGCCCCGACCTGGCCGTTCTCCTCGCTGCGGATCGCGGCGAGACGCCCGCTGATCGTGGCATAGGCTTCGGGTTCGAGCTGCTCGAAGGCCAGCAACTGCATCTCGCGCATGTATTCGTACATGCCCACGCGCTCGGCCAGCGGGGCATAGATATCCATCGTCTCGCGCGCAATGCGGCGGCGCTTTTCCTCGCTCTTGATGAAATGAAGCGTACGCATGTTGTGCAGGCGATCGGCCAGCTTGACGAGCAGGACGCGCAAGTCCTCGCTCATCGCCAGCAGGAACTTGCGCAGGTTCTCGGCGGCGCGCTCGTTGTCGCTCATCGTCTCGATCTTCGAGAGCTTGGTCACGCCATCGACCAGCCTCGCGACATCGGCGCCGAACAGCCGCTCGATCTCATCGACCGTCGCCAGCGTATCCTCCACCGTATCGTGGAGCAGCGCCGTCACCACCGTCGCCTGGTCGAGCTTCAGCTCGGTCATCAACCCGGCGACTTCCACCGGGTGCGAGAAATAGGGATCGCCCGATGCGCGCTTCTGAGTGCCGTGCTTCTGCACGGTATAGACATAGGCGCGGTTGAGGATAGCCTCATCCGCGTCCGGATCATAGGCAAGCACCCGTTCGACAAGTTCGTACTGACGTAGCATGTCCTGCCTAAATGGGCGGAACCATGCGGTCAGGGCAAGGGGTAAAGGTCGCGGAAATGCTGATCAGTGTAATCGCTTAGGCGCGCAGCAGCGCCGCATGGGGCGCCACGTCCTCCGGCAGCACGTCGCCAAGGCGCGGATCGGGGAACACTTCCACCGCCCGCGCATAGGGCACGAAGCCTTGCGAGACATAGAACGGCAGCGCCTGCGGGCCATCGAGCGTGCAGGTATGCACCCATACCCGGCCCACGCCCTCGCGCCAGGCCAACTGCAAGGCCTTGCGCATCAGCCACTTGCCCAGTCCTTTCCCGGTCGCGCCCGGAATCAGGCCAAAGAACGTGATCTCGCATTCGCCGGACACGCGGAAGTCCAGTTCAAGCATCCCCACTTCCACGCGGGCGCGATCGACCACCGCGAAGACGTGGACCTGCGGATCGTGGACGATCGCGGCGAGTTCGCCATCATCCTTCACCAGCCGTGACCACCACAGCCACGGCGCGCCGACACGGCGGTAGAGCATCCGGTATTTCTCGATCGCCGGCGCTTCCCAGCGGACAAGCTGCACCGGCACATCGCCTTCCGGCACCAGCCGCCGCAACGCCGCGGGCTTCTCGCGCATTTCCAGCGCGGTCACCACGCAGGCGAGATCGCCGGGGCGGACGGCATGGTAGCCGGGGGCGAGAGGTTCGGGGTGGTCGTAGTCCAACCGTCAGCTCCACACCGCTTCGGGCGGCAGGCTCATCAGAATCGCGTCGATGTTCCCGCCGGTCTTCAGGCCGAACAGCGTGCCCCGGTCATAGACCAGGTTGAATTCGGCATAGCGGCCGCGCCATTCGAGCTGGCGCTGCTTCTCCTCGGGCGTGAAGTCCATCCCCATGCGCCGGCGCACCAGCCTGGGGAACACGTCGAGGAATGCCTCGCCCACATCGCGGGTGAAGGCGAAGTTGGCGGCGAAGCCATTGAGGTCGGCGCATTCGAGGTGATCGTAGAAGATACCGCCCACGCCCCGGTGCACCTTGCGGTGGGGAATGTAGAAATAGTCGTCCGCCCACTTCTTGAAGCGCGGATAGTACTCCCCGTCATGCGCGTCGCATGCCGCCTTGAACGCGGCGTGAAATTCGGCGGTATCCTCTTCATAGGGAAGCGGCGGATTGAGATCGCCGCCGCCGCCGAACCAGGCCTTGCTGGTGGTGAGAAAGCGCGTGTTCATGTGAACGGCCGGAACGTGCGGATTGGCCATGTGCGCGACCAGGCTGATCCCGGTAGCCGTGAACACCGGGTTTTCCGGGTCCGCACCGTTGATCGTCTTGGCGAATTCCGGGCTGAACGCGCCGCCCACGGTGGAGACGTTGACGCCCACCTTCTCGAACACCTTGCCCTTCATCACGCCACGCACGCCGCCGCCGGGGTTCGCATTGGCGTCGTTTTCCGCCGGTTCGCCCGCCTGTTCGCGGCTCCAGGGCGTATAGACGAAAGCCGCGTCGCTGCCGGCCTCGCGCTCGATCGCCTCGAACGCGGCGCAGATGCGGTCGCGCAGCGATTCGAACCAGTGGCGGGCTTGGGCGGTCTGTTCGGTCCAGTCGGTCATGCCGGGCGCTTGCCAAATCACGCCCCCTGCGGCAAGGGAAACCCATGGTTCCCTTTTCGTTCGCCCATCGCGAGTTTCGGCTCGGCACGCGGATCGGCGATGGCCGCGCGCTGTACTGGCCGGACGAACAGGCCCTGCTGGTCGCGGACCTGCATCTCGAAAAGGCCAGTTTCTACGCGCGTTTCGGACAGATGCTGCCACCCTATGACAGCCGCGAAACGCTGGAACGCATCGCGCGCGCCATCCGGGAAACCGGCGCGCGGCGCGTGTTCTGCCTGGGCGACAGTTTCCATGACCGCTTCGGCGCGGAAAGGCTGGAACCCCACGCCGCCGGCATGCTGGCGGCGCTGACGCGCGCCACCGACTGGGTGTGGATCACCGGGAACCATGACGAAGATGTGGCCGATCATCCCGGCGGCACGCGGGTCGAAGAACTCGCCGTCAGCGGCATCGTGCTACGGCACGAGGCGAAGGCGGGGGAAGTAGCCCCCGAACTTTCCGGCCATTTCCACCCCAAGCTGCGCCTGGCCGTGCGCGGCCGCAACATCGCGCGCCCGTGCCTGGTGGTCGGCAAAAGCGATGGCGGAGCGCACGGCGGCCGCATGATCCTGCCCGCGATCGGCGCACTGACCGGCGGCATGGACGCGGCCGATCCCGCGATCCTCGCCGCCATGCAGCCCGCTACCGAGATCGAGGCGCTGGTGCCTGCGGCGGATCGGCTGGCGCGCTTCCCGCTCTGGCGCCAGCCGGCACAAACCGGGGCATGACCGCGCATGGTCCGCGCTGGCGACATTGGCTGGCGCGCTTCGGCTGGGCCGAGGCTTGCGGCTTCGCCGGGAGCTATGCCGGCTTCTTCGCCCTGTCCGCCGCCGGTGCCGGGCCGGAACTGGCCGCGTTCGGCGCGGCGCTCGGCGAGAATGTCGGGTACTATGGCACGATCTTCCTGCGCGACTGGCGCGCCCTGCCAAGCGGTGAACGTCGGCTGCGCCCCGTGCTGCTCGCCATGCTCCACGATTTCGGCATAGCCGAAGCGCTCGATACGCTGGTCGTCCGCCCGGCTATCACGTTGTCCACCGTTTCCTTGCTCGGGGAAGCACTGGGAGTCGGTGCCGGCAAGATCGCGGCCGATGTCGTGTTCTACGCGCTGGCGCTGCTGTTTTACGAACGCCGGCGCGCCCGCGAGGGCCGCCGCTGACGGCTCCAATCCGCCTCCCCACCCTTGAATCACGCCCTGAAAACCCCACATTCGGCGCTTGGCCCTTTATCTGCGACCGCAATGTGATATGAGCGCGCCAAAATCACCTTTCGAGCAACTGCAGGAGAACGCACTATAGCTCCCCCACCCCGGCGCATGATGGCGCCCCCCGTCAAGAGCGGGCCGCGCTACAACCAGCTCATCAACGTGCCCAAGGTGCGCGTGATCGATGAGAACGGTGAAAATCTCGGCGTCATGTACACGCGCGAGGCTATCGAACAGGCAGCCGAAGTCGGACTGGACCTGGTCGAGGTTTCGCCCAACGCCGATCCGCCGGTCTGCAAGTTCCTTGATGTCGGCAAGTTCCGGTACGAGGCCCAGAAAAAGGCCAATCTTGCCCGCAAGACCCAGAAGACGCAGGAGATCAAGGAGATCAAGATGCGTCCGAACATCGATGATCACGACTATGACGTGAAGATGCGCAACGTGCAGCGCTTCATCGAGGAAGGGGACAAGGTGAAGGTCACGCTGCGCTTCCGCGGGCGCGAGCTGTCGCACCAGCAACTCGGCATGAACCTGCTGCGCCGCGTGCAGGACGACGTGGCGGAAATCGCCAAGATCGAAGCCTTTCCCCGCATGGAAGGCCGCCAGATGCTGATGGTGCTGGCGCCGAAATAAGCGCCATTTCATCGCCAGACGAAAAGAACGGGGCGTTTATCGCCCCGTTTTTTATGCGCATCATCCGCGCGCCAGGCATCCCGAATTCGATGCCGGCACTTTCCCCCTTCACGGCAACGTCTTTTTAGAGTTACAACCCGGGTAACGGCCTCCGCATTGAATCGGAGCCGCCCTTTGTTCAGGCGCCGCGATAAATACGCGGATGTGTGAGGGCCGGCACAGCGATTCGGGAAGAATGAGGCGACATCAAGGTCGCACCGTCATTCGTTACCCAGAGTCGGAGATACGCCGTGCGCAGCTTTTTCAGGACTGTTGGAGCCAGGGGGCTAGCGGCTGGTGCCGCTTGTGCCGCTCTGTCGGGACTTCTGCTCCTTCCCGCCGATGTGGCCGAAAGCGCCGATCACCTCGATCCGCCCACCCGCACCGACGCCGGGTTCGATACCACGCCGGATATTCCAGCCGATATCGCCGACGTCTTCGCGTGGCATTCCAACGGCACGACCAAGATCGCGATGACTTTCGCCGGTCCGGTCGCCACCACCGCGCCGACCTATTACGACCGCGACGTGCTCTACAAGATCAACGTGTCCACGCAGGCCCCCGGAACCTCGCCGGAATTCGTGATCAAGTTCCGCTTCGGCAAGGGGCAAGGCGCGAACGACTGGGGCGTCCGCATCGAAGGCCTGCCCGGCGTGACCGGCACGCTGGAAGGGCCGGTGGAAACGACGCTTACCGCCAACGGCGTCAAGGCGCGCGTTGGCCTGTATGACGAGCCGTTCTTCTTCGACCTGATCGGCTTCCGCGAAACGCGCTCGTTCGGCACCATCCGCATCCGCAACGATCGCAATTTCTTCGATGGCCAGAACGATACCGCGCTGGTCCTGGAAATTCCGGATGCCAACCTTGGCACGATCGGCAGCAATCTGGACGTCTGGGGTCAGACGCTTCGCTTCGGGGGGAACCTGTGATGCAAGCCTCTCCGTTTTCCTTGCGCCGCGCCGCGATGCTCTTCGCGACGCCGCTGGCGCTGACCGCCGTTCTGGCCGCCTGCGGCGACAGCGGCTCCGGCAGCCAGGTGGTCGTCCCCGCCCCGTTGCCGAGCGGAACCGGCACGGCCACCCCCACGCCGACGGCCACGGCCGTATCCTACAACGTGGACAACTGCTTCACGCAGACCGTCCAGGGACAGACCGGCGTGACGGCAACGCTGCAATCGCAGATCATCCCGGACACGCTGAAGCTGGACATCACGCGCTCGACCCGCTTCCCCAACGGCCGGCACCCTGCCGATCCGGTAGTGGACATCCTGCTCGCGGAACTGTTCCTCGACATGACGGTGACGGGCCAGGGGCCGAACACGTTCGCCAACATTCCGCTTAATCCGCCAACCAACGACAAGCCGTTCAGCCTTACGTTCCCCTTCCTGGCGAATCCCAACGGTTCGCCGGCTGTGGCGAGCGGCACGGGATCGGGCTTCAACTTCCGCACGGACGCGGATTCGGCCTATGTCAGCGTGGATCGCATGGGCAACCCGGCGATCGCCACCGCGCTGGTCGGCTCCTCGACCAAGAACAGCTACAACGACGCCACGCCGGCGGACGATGCCACCAACAACAAATACCTCGCCGAATACAAGAACGAGTTGCACAAGTTCTTCGACCTGATCGGCGACGATCTTACCAATCTGGGCCTGAAGATCTGCGCCCGCACATCGTGACGGCACGCGGGTCGCGGGAAAACTTGACATGAACACAGCTTCGGCAGGCCAGCGCAACACCTTGCGCTGGCCCTGGCTGCTCCTTGCCGCCGTGATCATCGTGCTTGCGGCCAGCTATGGCTGGCAGCGCTGGAGCCACCGGCACGGCCCGCCCGATCCCGCGCCGGGCGAGGTCACGCCTTGGTTCGGCCCCCGCAACCAGCAAGAAGCCGTGAACGCCGCCACGGTGCAGATCGATGGCGGGCGCGAACGCGAAAAGAGCGGCAAGACCGACTGGCTCCACATGGAAATCCTGGGCGATGCCCTGGTCGGCCGATACCGCCTGACCGGCAGCTACGCCGATCTGGCCGAAGCGGACAAGGTGCTGGACCGGGCGATAGGCATGGCCGAGTTTCCCGCCGGTCCCAGCCTGTCGCGCGCCGCGCTGTCGGTCACGCTGCACCGGCTGGACGATGCCACAAAGGCTCTCACCCGGTTCGACGCGCAGAAGGCCAGCCCGCATAGCGAGGAAGCCTCCAGCGCGCTCGCCTTGCGCGGGGACATCGCGATGCAGCGTGGCGATTATGCCACCGCCCGCGAGGACTATGCCAAGGCGGAAGCCGCCGCCAACAACGCCGGGCTCGCCCTGCGGCAATCGATGCTCTCGCTGCGCACCGGCGATCCTGAACTCGCGCGCCGGCGCGTCAACGCCGTGCTGCGCGGCAAGCGGCTGACACGCCTCGCCAAGGCACAGGCCGCCATCCAGCGCGCGACCGTGGCCTATGCCGTGGGAGACTGGACCACCGCCGGCCGCTGGGCGCGCTTTGCCGACAGCTTCTTTCCCGGCAACTGGCTGAACGAGGCGTTCGTCGCGCAACAGGCGGCCGTTGAAGGCCGGCCGGACGAAGCGGCACGGCGCTATGCCGATATCGCCAACCGCACCAACGCGCCCGAAGTGATGGACGCGCTCGCCCACCTCCTGCGCCTCGAGGGCAAAGGCCAGGAAAGCCGGGCCTGGGCGGACCGTGCCGCCGCGATCTGGGCCGAACGCCTGCAAGCCCTACCGGAGGCCGCGGCCGCGCACGTCATCGAGCACGAACTGGCCGTCGGCGATCCGCGCCGCGCGCTTGACCTGGCCCGGCAGGACGCCACACGGCGCCCGCACGGCGCCACCCTGGCGCTGCTTGCCCGCGCGCAACTGCTCACCGGCGATCCGGCAGGCGCGCTGGCCACCACCGAACGCGCTGAAAAGGGCGGCTGGCGCTCCGCCCTGCTGCTGATGCAGAAAGCCGAGGCGCTCGACGCGCTGGGCCGGGGCGATGACGCGGAGGATGCGCGCAAGGCCGCGTTGAAGATCAATCCCAAAGCTGCCGATCCCGCCGCGCGGTTCGTCTGGTTCGGGCATGATTGAACGCGGCATGCCGGCGCGGTTCATCGCCGCGCTGGCCGTCCTGTTGCTTCTGCTCGCGCTGCCCGTCCCCGCCGCCGCGCATCTCACGCCCAATTCGGAAATCCGCCTCGATCTCGCCCCCGGCGCGATCGTGGCCGATATCGTCGTGCCGCAAAGCGAGTTCGGCTATGCTACCGGCCTTGCCACCGACAACCGGCCTGCAAGCCTTGCCGCCGCGCGCGCCTATCTGCTGGGCCACTTCGCGGTCGTCGCACCGGACGGCCGCCAATGGCGCGTGGCGATCGACCGGATCGCGTTCGAAACGATCATCGGCCCGCCCGATCTCCATGCCACGGCCACACTGCTGCCGCCGCCCGGCGCCGGCGACCGCAGCTTCCGCGTCGACTGGCGCGTCATCACGCGCGAGGTTCCCACCCATTTCGCGCTTCTGGTGATCGGCGGAGACCTGGCCGGTGGCACGCGGGGCGAGCGCGAACTCGTCGGCGCGCTCACCGCCGCGCGGCCCGTCCTCGCGGTCGATCGCGGCCATGCCGGCATGGCCGGCCTTTTCGCCAACAGCTTCCGACTGGGCGCGCGCCATATCGCCGAAGGCTATGACCACCTGATGTTCCTTCTGGCGCTGCTGCTGCCGGCACCGCTGCTGGCCGCCGGCGGGCGCTGGTCCGCCCTGCGCGAACCGCGCGCCACCTTCCGCCATCTCGCGATGATCGTCACCGCGTTCACCGTGGGGCACAGCCTGACGCTGATCGCCGCCGCGCTGTTTGGCGCGCATCTGCCGGCGGCCCCGGTCGAAGCCGGCATCGCGCTGTCCGTGCTGATCTCGGCAATCCACGCGGCGCGGCCGATCTTTCCGGGGCGCGAGCCGCTGGTCGCGCTCGGCTTCGGTCTCGTCCACGGACTTGCCTTCGCCACGCTGATCGCCAACTTCGGCCTGGGCGCGGCGACCCGCGTGACCGCGATCCTCGGTTTCAACCTGGGGATCGAGGCGGTGCAGCTTCTCGTCGTGCTGGGCGCCCTGCCGGCGCTGCTCGCCGTGGCGCGCTGGCGCCATGGCCCTCCCGCCCGTACCGCGCTCGCCGCGGTGATCGGCCTCGCCGCCGCGATCTGGCTGGTGGAGCGCGTCGCCGGGCTTGTGATCCCCGCTGCCGCGCTGTTCGAAACGGCGATCCCGTGGAGCTTTGCGCTGATCCTGCTGGTCTCCGCGCTGGTCCTGCTGCGCACCGTTCTTCCGCGCGCGCAACGCGCCTGACCATCCGTTTCGCATCCGCAGCACTGGACAAGCCCCCGCCCCCGCGCCAAGGTCCGTTTCGGGGATCGGGAAGCACTAATGGACGCAAACGGCCACGGCTCTGCCTTGTCGCAGGGCGCCAACACTGTGCTCGGCTCGCCGCTGCGCCTGCTGACGGGCACGCTGCTGTTCGTGGCCACCGTGTTCTGCATTTCCACCATGGGCTACGTCCGGGCCGGCTGGCCGCTGGGCGATGCCGCCTACATGGTGCTGCTGACCATCTTCTCGGTCGGGTACGGCGAAGTCCGCCCGATCGACACCACGTTCCTGCGGATCTGGACCACCTTGACGATCGTGCTGGGCTGCACCGGCATGATCGTGCTGACCGGCGCGCTCGTGCAGGTCTTCACGCTGTTCCAGTTCCGCCGCCTGCTGGGGCTGGACCGCATGCAAACCGAAATCGAAAAACTCGAAGATCACGTCGTCATCTGCGGCTATGGCCGGATCGGCGTGCAACTCGCCATGGCGCTGGCCGAAGCGCGGCACCCGTTCGTCATCATCGAACGGAGCCCCGCGAAGTGCGAGGAAGCGCGCGCGCACGGCCATCTCAGCCTGGTCGGCGAAGCCACGCACGAGGATACGCTACGCCAGGCCGGCATCGCCAAGGCGCGCGTGCTCGCCTCGGTCCTGCCCGATGACGCGGCCAACGTGTTCATCACGCTTTCGGCGCGCAACCTCAACGCCGGAATCGAGATCATCGCCCGCGGCGAAGCGCCCAGCACCGAAAGCAAGCTGTTCCACGCCGGGGCGGACAAGGTCGTGCTGCCCACCCACATCGGGGCGGAGCGCATCACGGAACTGATCCTCTATCCCGCCACGGGCAAGGCCGTGGGCAGCGATGGCGCGGTCTCCGACATGAAGCGCGGCCTCCACGATCTCGGCCTCGAACTGGAAGTGGTGACCGCGATCAAGCACGGTGCGCTGACCGGGCTGAACGTGCGCGAGGCCGAACGGCAGGGCAACGGCGCGTTCTTCATCGTTCAGATTGACCGCGCGAACGGCCAGTCGATCGCCCATCCGGGCGACGAGGTGCGCATCGAACCGGGCGATTCCGTGATGCTGGTGGTGCGCGGCAGCCGCCTTTCGGCCGGCGCGATCTTTTCCGCCCCCGCGCGCCCGGTGCGCCACGGCCGCTCGTTCATCACGCCGGGGCGGTAAGATCGGATGACATCACCTTGAATCGTCATTGCGAGGGGCGAAGCCCCGCGGCAATCCAGAGCCGCACGTGGGACTCTGGATTGCTTCGCTCACGCTCGCAATGACGATGTGGGGCACAATGAGTTAAGGTCAGCTTTCCCGCGCCGGCATCCGGTTCCATGCATCCAGCGCGGCGATCTTGTAGGCTTCGGCCAGCGTCGGATAGTTGAAGGTGTTCTCGATGAAGTAATCGAGCGTGCCTTTCAGGTTCAGCACCGCCTGCCCGATGTGGATCAGCTCGGTCGCGCCTTCGCCGCAGATGTGCACGCCCAGCAGGCGGCGCGTCTTGAGCGAGAACAGCATCTTCATCATGCCGGAATTCAGCCCCATGATGTGCCCGCGCGAGGTTTCGCGGAACCGCGCGATCCCCACTTCATAGCTGATGCCGCGCGCCCGCACTTCCTGCTCGTTCATGCCAACGGTCGAAATCTCGGGCACGGCATAGATGCCATAGGGAAAGTATTGCGGCGCGGGCGGCAGCGGCAGGCCGAAGGCGTGACACGCGGCGATGCGCCCCTGCTCCATCGAGGTGGAGGCAAGGCTGGGAAAGCCGATCACGTCACCCGCCGCATAGATGTGCGGCACCTCGGTCTGGAACGTCTTGGGATCGACCGTGATGCGCCCCCGGTGGTCCACCGAAAGCCCGCATTTGTCGAGATCGAGCGGGGCGGTCGCGCCGGTGCGGCCGGCGGCGTAGAGCAGCATCTCGGTGCGCACCGTGCGCCCGTCGGCCAGCGTGGTCGTCACCCAGCCGTCTTTACCCTTTTCGATCGAGCGCACTTCCGCGCCGGTGCGGATCACCATGCCCCGGTCACGCAACTCGTGCGTGAAGGTGTCGATGATCTCGCGGTCGATGAAGTCCAGGAACGTCTCGCGCGGCTCGATCAGCGTGACCGGCACGTCCATCGCGCTGAAGATCGTGGCATATTCGATGCCGATCACCCCCGCGCCGATCACGGTCAGGCTGCGCGGAACACGCGGGCATTCGACGATCGCGTCGCTGTCGACCACATGGTCGCCATCGAACGGCACGCTGTCGGGCCGGTAGGGGATCGTACCCACGGTAATCAGGATGCGTTCGCCCCGCACCGCCAGGTCGCTGCCGTCGGCGCGGCGCACCGCCACCTCGTTCGGCCCGGTGAAGCGCGCCGTGCCGTTGACGGTGCGGATCTTGTTGCGATGGAACTGGTGCTCCAGCACGTTGATCTCGTGCTCCAGCGTCTTCATCAGGCGGACGCCGAGGTCATCCCCGCCGATCTCCTGCTTCACGCGGTAGGAATGCCCGTAGAACCCGCGCTCGCGCCAGCCCGAGAGGTTGAGCGCGGTCTCGCGCAGGGTCTTGGACGGGATCGTGCCGGTGTGGACCGAGACGCCGCCCACGCGCCGCCGCCCTTCCACCACCAGCACCGATTTGCCGAGCTTGGCCGCCTGCACCGCAGCGCGCCGACCCGCCGGGCCGCTGCCGATAACGATGAGTTCGTATTCCTCCATGGTTCCCCCCAAGGCACATGCCACCGCGCGCGCAGCGCCGCGGCTTCTCCCGCCTCGCCAGGAACCGTCTCCCCCAACCGCGCCGGCCGCCCCCTTTGCGTCCGGTCACGGTTTCCAATCTTGCCCGGTGGAACCGTTCTGGCAATCCCGGAGCATAGCCCGCTCCGGCAAAGATTGCGTGAACGGCCGCCCCCGCGCTTATCCGTGTGCGCCGAAGTAGTTGGCGA
The DNA here is from genome assembly GCF_001014975.1 of Novosphingobium sp. MD-1. GTDB lineage: Bacteria > Pseudomonadota > Alphaproteobacteria > Sphingomonadales > Sphingomonadaceae > Novosphingobium. The sequence goes on from NZ_BBXA01000033.1 coordinate 291,903, forward strand.
TGGCCACGGCGATGCGGATGTTGAGCGCGTGGGCGTGTTCGATCGGATCGATGAAGCGCGCGCGGATCACGCCGTAATCCTCGCCCCGGTGGTCCGGATAATCGGTCGGCTCGTCCACCGCGAAGTCGGCTATGCCCGGCTCGATCACCGGATAGGCCCGGCGCATTTGCGCCAGCGCGTCGTCCACCCGCAGCGACAGCACCATTTCCAGCACGTCCTCGCGGCTGACATCGTTGGCGCGTGCGAACGGCGGCACCTGCACCGCGCGCAGGAACATGTGCATCAAGAGGGCCAACCGGATCGCCTGGAGCAGCCCGATCTCGCGCCGTTGTGCATCGGTGCCCGGGTCGCGCGCCTCGGCCTGTCCCGGCACCATCGCCAGCATCCGGTGCAGCTTCATCCAGTCCACCCGCAGGCGCGAGGTCAGACGACGGAACACCCCGGCGCGATCGTCCTTGGTCAGATGTTCGGCCAGCGCCATGCACGCGCTTTCCAGCGCGTTCTCGGTGCCGCGATAGGGGCGGCTCGCCCAATAGGCGGAATTGAACAGTTCGCCATGCGCCGCCACCGTCTTGATGCTGGCTAACCCGTTGGCCGCGCGCAGCAGGCGAACCAGCTGCCGCCCGCGTTCCGACCGGCCGAGCAGTTCGGCGATCGATTCCGCCTCGTCCCCGGCCGCCGTGCCGGCGCCGGCCACCACGTTCACCGGATAGCCGATCTGCTGAAGGATGGCGTTGTGCGGGATCGCGCGGATCTGCCGCAAGTTCATCGAACGGTCGGCGCCGATGTCCGACTGGCGGCGCGAAACGCGGCTGCCGGTAGCCTTCAGCATCCCCAGCCCGAACGCGGTGACGGCGCGGGCATAAGTCGCGGACTTCAAGTGATCGCGCTGCACCCGCCGGATCGAGCGGTAGAAATCGAGACTGAGGTCGGTCCGGTCATAGAACGGGTCTTTCTCGCCATCGGCCGCCAGCGACGCTTCCGCCTCGGCGATCCGCGTGAGGGTGGCGAGCGCGAGTTCGTCGTTGCGGAAAAACAGGTATCCGTCGCCGCCCTGGAAGCTCGCTTCGGGTTCGATGGCGATGCCCGCGCGCGCGAACCGGCCGCGCGCCCAGCGGCTCAGCGGCCAGGTCAGGCGATCCGCGAAGCCCGAAGGGTGCGCGCCGCGGCCCATCGATTCCCCGTGCGTATCGAAGATCAGCGCGGCCACGTCGGTCAGCCCGTTGTTGCGCATGGCGTCGGCCAGCCGGCCCTGCAACCGCTCGATCGCCAGCGCCGCCGGCACCTGCCCTATGAAGCGCCCGGCGTCCGAAAAGCCGGTCTGCACCGAAACCCGGCCGCGCACGCGGGCATAGGCACGGTAGGATTCCTCCGCCAGCAAGGCTTCCAGGAAGCGCCCCCCATGCTCCAGCGCGCTCTCGGTCTCAAACAGCGGCGAAACATCGACCTTGTCGTCGATCCCGAACAGCTTGGCGAAATAGAGCGCGGCCAGCACCGTCTGTGGCTGTTCGCATTCGGCGATCAGCATCCGGATCGGCGCGTCGGCATCGATATGGTGCAGGATCTTCGCCATCACCAGGAACTGGCGCATCGCGGTGGACGTCTCGATCGCCAGCGCCGCGAAATTGACGCGCAGCGGCGTCGCCTCCGCCAGCAGTTCGCGCAGGCGCGAGATCGCGCCCTTGCTCGACAGATCGAGCGTGCCGTCCGGATCGATCCGCCGCCGCAGCGCGTTGTGCAATTGCGACGAGTTCACGCGGAAGTGAATCCAGCCCATGCCAAGGCCATCCGCGCGCATCGCGCCCGCCAGCGTGGCCAGCGCGATCGCGGCGTCGCCCTCGGCCGCCTTCGCCTCGTCCTCAAGCTGCGCGATGATCGGGGCCAACGACAGCAGCTTGGCGGGATCGTCCGCCGTCATCCGGTTGGCCACGGCGGCGAGGGCATCGGGTTCGGTCAGCGGCGCGGAAAACAGCTCCGCCATTTGCGACGCATGGGCCTGCGCGGCGTCGAGCGTTTCCACCAGCGGATGGCCGGCGTCGATCGAACGGAGCCCGGCGGCGTAGCTGGCCAGCCGCCGCGCCTTTTCGCGCAGGCGGAACGCGATCGACGTGGTCCAGCCGATATCGGTGCGACCGTCCATGTCATAGCCGACCCAGGTGGCGAAGCGAAACGGCAGCGGCCGGAAATCCAGCCAGCGGCCCGGCCAGCGTTGCCGCGCATGGGCCAGCAGCACCGCGTTGATGCGGTCGCGCGCAGCCGCCGCGCGTTCGATCGCGTTGCACACTTCGACGTGCTCGAATTCGAGCGTGATCTTTTCGGCCGCCGCCGGCAGCGCGCAGACCGTCGCGGCTTCGGGATCGTCGGCGATGGCGGCAGTGGCCACCGCATCCGACTGCGCGGCGCTGAGCAGGAATGTGGGATGCGCCGTGAACACCGCATGGAGCAGCGGCTTTTCCCAGCGCGCGCGGAAGGCGCTGAAGCCGTCTTCCTCGTTCAGCAGCCGGCCGATCGCATCGAGGTTTTCGGTCGTGTCGGTCGGCGCAACCAGCCGCCGCAGGCGCGCGGCCCGGCTTTGCAGCGCGGCGCATTCCAGCTCGGCGACCAGGCCTTCGATGTCGGAGAGGTTCAGCGCGCCACCTTCGAGCTGGCGCGAAAGATCGTGGCTGAGCTGGAACACCGGATTGAACAGCGGCGTTTCGGCCGTCCGTTCATGCAATTGCTGGAGCCTCGTCCTCAACTCGCCGACTGTCTTCATGCGCTTTCCCCCCTTGGAACGCCGCGTAACCGTCCTAACCGCCAAGTGCGAATGCCTCCCGCGCCGCGGCTTCGATGGCCGCTTCGTCGGGGACACCCTTGTTCACAACCCAGCTTCCGCCCACACAGAGCACCGGATCGAATGCCAGCCATTCGCCGGCACTCGCCGCGCTGATCCCGCCGGTCGGGCAGAAGCGGCACTGATGGAACGGCGCCGCCAGCGCCTTCAGCGCCGGCAATCCGCCCGAAGTCGAGGCCGGGAAGAACTTGAAGTGCGTCAGCCCCAGATCCAGCCCGCGCATGATGTCACCCGCGCTGGCGATGCCCGGCAGGAAGGGAATGCCCGCCGCCACCGCCGCGCTGCCCAGCCGGTCGGTCAGGCCGGGGGAGACGATGAACTCCGCCCCGGCATCGATCGCGGCCTTCAGCTCGTCCGGGTTGGTCACCGTGCCCGCACCCACGATCGCGCCTTCGATGGCCTTCATCGCGGTCAGTGCTTCGAGCGCGGCGGGGGTCCGCAGCGTCACTTCCAGCACGCGCAGGCCGCCGGCAACCAGCGCCCGCGCCACCGGCAGGGCATGGGCCACGTCGTCGATCACCAGCACCGGAATGACCGGGGCGGTCCGCATGATGGTTTCGATCGGCTTCATGGCGTCTTTCCTCTCGCTTTCCGGAGAGCGTGGCTTAACGCGACTCGTCGGGATTGTGCACCTGCTAACGCCCCCGCGCATAGCTATTCTTTGATGCACCCCGGAAATACCGTTCCAATTCGGCAGAAGCGTGCAAGCGCGAACAACGCCGAATGCGCGCGGATCGCTCTTGGTAGCGCCGTTCCACCCTATGACATCGCTATCATTGGAGCGGATACGCCATTTGCTCCCAAAGCACGTGGAATCCGGCCTTTTCCGCCTTGTGGAGACGCGTCGTTAACCGTGACCCGCTAGGAGGTCGGGAACCGGAAGGGAACGGAATGAACGGGGCGGTCGCCTTACTGATTGTCAACGCGGCAGTCGCCGGACTGTTCGGGCTGAGCTACGCCGCCCTGGCCGTGACCAACCGGTCGCAGCGCTCCGTGGCGGGTTTCGGCTTCTCCTATCTCGTCGGCATGCTCACGCCGCTCGCCGAAATAGCAATCCGTTACAGCACCATCACAACCCCGTTCATGATCGTCAGCTATGGCGCGTTCCTGGTGGCGTTCCTGGCCTCGTCGGCGGCGCTTTCGCTGTTCGACCGGCAGCGCCCACACTGGCGGATGATCGGCCTGCTGTTCGCCTTCGCCGTCATCATGCGCGCCGCGATCTGGGGAGGGCCACGCAACAACGTGGTCTACGAACTGTGTTATCAGGCGCCCCACGCCGCCGCCATCGCGCTGTGCGCGTGGACGGCGTGGAGCATCGCCCGGGGGCGCGTGCTGCATCGCACGCTGGCGGTGCTGTTCGGGCTGATCACGCTGCACTTCCTGACCAAGCCGTTCCTTGCGTCGATGCTCGGCTCCGGCCGCAGCGCGCGCGACTATACCGACAGTTCCTATGCCGTCGTCTCGCAGGCCGGGTCCGGGATCCTGCTGATCGCCACCGGCCTCGTCATCATGCTGATCGTGATCCAGTCCATCGTGCAGGAATCCTTGGTGGACTCCGAAACCGATCCGCTGTCGGACCTGCTCAACCGGCGCGGCCTCGACCGCCGCTGCCAGCGCGAGTTCGTCGAAGGTGGCGCCGTCGTGGTGCTGGACCTCGATCATTTCAAGGCGATCAACGACACCCACGGCCACGATGTAGGCGACGATGTGATCGTCGCCTTCGCCGATATCATGCGCCGCGCGGCGCCACGGGGCGCGCTGCTGGCCCGGACCGGGGGCGAGGAATTCGTGGTCATGCTGCCATCGGCCTCGATCGAGGACATCGGCGAACTGGCCGAGAGGATCAGACGAGCGGCCGCAACCGAATCCGGTGAGGCCCGCCCGGCGTTCACCGTCAGCGGCGGCGCCACCTGCGCGCTGCCGGGCGAAACGTTCGCCGACGTGATGCGCCGTGCCGATCACGCCTGCTACGAAGCGAAGCGCATGGGCCGCAATTGCGTCGTGGCCCTGCCGCCCGGCAACGACACCAGGCCCATCCCGCTCTCAATCAACCTTGCGGCGGGCGGGGAGCCGGCCATGGCCACGCTATTTGATCATCTGCCGTCCGCGCCGCGCGAACGGGCTACACCGCCGAGCTGAACTGATGCGGGCCAGCGCGGTAGGCGTCGAACACCGCCGCGATTGACCGGGCATAGGGTTCGCATCCGCGCTCCAGCCGGATGTGCCCGTCCGCGATGGTCGCAAGCCCCCGTTCGACAAAGGGTTGCAACCGCGCTTGCGCCTCGTCCATCAGGTCCGGCGGCACCCGCGCTTCGTTATGGCAGAGCAAGCCGGTGATGATGTCCCCCCGCCGCCGGTCCTCCGCAGTGCGCTCAACCCCGCGCCGGCCGGACAGATGCCCATCATGCACCAGCGTGCGATAGGCGCCGGCGTTCTTTTCGTTCTGCACGAACAGGTCGGGGAACTCGCTGATCGAAGAAGCCCCCAGCCCGAGCAGCACCGGTGCGGAATCGTCGGTAAACCCCTGGAAATTGCGCTGCAACGCACCGGTCCGCGCAGCCCGCGCGAGATCATCGCCCGGCAACGCGAAGTGATCGAAACCCACGGCCTGGTACCCGGCATCGACAAGTTGGCGATACCCTTCCGCCGCCATGCGGAAGCGATCCACCTGCCCCGGCAGCCGGCTGGCATCGATGCGCTGCTGGCGCGGGATCATGTGCGGCACATGGGCATAGCCGAACAGCGCCACCCGGTCGGCGCCCATCGCGATCGTTTCGTCCAGCGTCTGCGCCAGCACTGCGTCATCCTGGAACGGCAAGCCGTACATCAGGTCAAAATTGATCGAATCCACGCCCGCCCGGCGCAGCCCTTCTACCGCGCGCTCGATCGAATCCTTCGGTTGCACGCGTCCGATCGCCGATTGCACGCGCGCGTCCAGCGTCTGCACGCCAAGGCTGGCCTTGATCACGCCAATGCCCCGGATCGCCATCAGCCATGGCGAAGAAAGGCTGCGCGGGTCGAGTTCGATCGACAGCACCGGCCGGTCCATCCGGAAGTTCACCGTCAGCGTATCGACCAGCCGCACGAAATCGGTCGGCTGGATCGCGTTGGGGCTGCCCCCTCCGAACGCGATCCGCGAGATCCGCACCGAAGGATCGAGTTCGGAAGCGAGCAACTCGATCTCGTGGTGCAGCGCCTCGAGGTAATGCGTCAGACGTTGCGTGCGATTGGCAGCGCCGGTGTTGCACCCGCAATACCAACAGATTTCCCGGCAATAGGGGATGTGGATATAGAGCGAGACCGTGCCTCGGACTGTCCGGATCGCGACGCGCTGACGCGCCTCGAAATCCTCGTCCACGAACTCGGCCGCCGTCGGATAACTGGTGTATCGCGGGACCGGCCGGGCCAGCAGTTCGGGGTAATAGGTCCAGTCCGCGAAGACGCCGGTTCGCTCAGCGTGTTCAACCGACATTGTCGTCTTCCTGATCGGATTCGCCATCATGGCCACAACAGCTATCGCCGCCGCCGCGCTTGCGCATTGAGATATGGCAAACTTTGCAGCAGCCTCCACTTGTGCCATCGTCCCGACGCGGCACGCGGATCGGCCTGGCCCCACCGGCTTCGCCGCAGAATGGCACCATCATGAACGATGGACCGCTGCCCGTACCCGCCGAAAGCGGCGCGGAAAGCTGGATCAGCGCCAGCATGGCCAGCGAAAGGGAGGCGCGGTGCATGTCAGCCTTCCTCGTTCTCGTCGATCAGGATGCGCGCGGCCGCGCCATCCAGGTCGTTAAACTGCCCTTTGCGCAGCGCCCAGAAGAACGCCGCCAGGCCGAACAGCCCCATGCCCAGCGCGATCGGGAGAAGAAAAGCGATGCTCGTCATCGGGCCGCTCCCGCCAGTCGCAGCGAATTGCCCACCACGATCAGCGAACTGGTGGACATCGCCACCGCCGCGATCAGCGGCGTCACCACACCCGCCATCGCCAGCGGCACCGCCAGCACGTTGTAGCCGATGGCCAGCACGAAGTTCTGCCGCACCACCCGCATCGTCGCCCGCGCGGCGCGGACGGCGCGCGGCAGGGCGAGCAGCGAATCCCCGGTGAACACCAGATCCGCCGCCTGCCGGCCAACGTCGCTGGCGCTGCCCGGCGCGATCGAGGCATTGGCGGCGGCGAGCGCCGGCCCGTCGTTGAGCCCGTCCCCCACCATCAGCACATTACGCCCCGCCTCCTGCAGCCGCGCGATGGCGTCCTTCTTGTCGGACGGCGAAGCGGCCGCCTGTGCGGTCAGCCCGGTCGCCCGCGCCACTGCGGCCACCGCCGGCAGCGAATCGCCCGACAGGATCGAGGCCTCCACATGCAACGAAGCCAGACCCTGCAACGCGGCTTCAGCGTCCGGACGCAGCCGGTCAGCGAAGGGGATCACGCAGATCACGCCGCTGCCCAGCGTCAGCGCGGTGGCCATGCCCTGCGCCACCTGCGGCCGGCCAAGTGTCACCCGCGTACCGTTCCACAGGCCGGTCACGCCGCGCCCCGGCTCCTCGCGCACATCGTCCAGTTCCGCAGCCCGCACCCCGCGCGCGGAAAGGGCCTGCACCAGCCCCAGCGACAGCGGGTGACGGCTGTGGCTTGCCAGCGCCAGCGCCACTTCCGCCTCGGCGACGGAAAGCGCGCCCAGCGCCGCTTCGTCGGGCACCGGGCGGCCCAGCGTCAGCGTCCCCGTCTTGTCGAGCAACGCGCGGTCTACCGCCGCCAGACGCTCCAGCGCGGAACCGTCCTTGACCAGAATGCCGCGCTTCATCAGCGCGCCCGCCGCCACCACCTGCGCCACCGGCACGGCCAGGCCCAGCGCACAGGGGCACGTGATGATCAGCACCGCGATGGCGATCACCAGCGACTTGTACAGCCCCGCCCCGGCTATCATCCATCCCGCGAACGTCAGCGCCGCCAGCGTATGCACCGCCGGCGCATAGAGCCGCGAGGCGCGATCCGCGATCCGCACGTAACTGGAGCGCGATTGCCCCGCCGCTTCCATCAGCCGCGCGATTTCGGCCAGCGCGGTATCCTGCCCGACCGCGGAAACGCGCACATCCACCGGCGCATCGACATTGAGCGTGCCGGCGTGGACAGCCGTTCCCGGCCCGGCCGCCACCGGTTCGCTTTCACCGGTCAGCAGCGACTGGTCGAACCGGCTTTCCCCGCGCAGCACCTCGCCGTCGGCCGCCAGCCGCTCGCCCGACGCCACGCGCATGAGCATCCCCGGCAGCAGCGCCCCGGCCTCGACCCAGCGCGTCGCGCCATCGGCCTCGATCACCATCGCGCCCGTAGCCGCCTGCCGCAGCAGCGCATCGACGCCCGCGCGCGCGCGATCGCGCATCATCGCGTCCAGCACACGCCCCGCTAGCAGGAACAGCAGCAGCATCAGCGTGCCGTCGAACCAGGCTTCCTGCCCGTGGGTGACGGTCTCGTAGAGCGAAAGCCCCGTCGCCAGCGTCACGCCGATCGAGATCGGCACGTCCATGTTGGTCCGCCCACGCTTCAGCGCGCCGAAGGCGGAGGAAAAGAACGGCCGCCCGGCAAAGACGATCGCGGGCACGCCGATCGCCGCCGAAAGCCAGTGGAAAAGGTCCCGCGTCGTGCCGTCGGCCCCCGACCAGACGCTGACCGACAGCAGCATCACGTTCATGCAGGCGAAGGCGGCCACGGCCAGCGGCGCCAGCAAGGGCTTGACCGCCGAGGGCGCCTCGCGCTCCGCCGCGCGCGGCTGCGCCTCGAACCCCGCCATGGCCAGCGCGGCGACAAGATCCGGCGCTTCCACGCCCGCGCGGTGCGACACATCGACGCTGCGCGCGGTCAGGTTGGCACGCGCCGCGACGACCCCATCCACCTCACCAAAGGCCCGTTCGACCTTGCCCATGCAGCCGGCGCAATGCATCCCCGGAACGGACAGTACGGTGTGCAGCAGATCGTCCGCCGTTGCATCGCGGTGGGCCAGATCGGCTCCGGCCGGCCCCGCGGGGGCGTTCACTGGACTTCCCCGACCGTTCGCCATTCATGGCCCTCCGCCGTCACCGCCAGCCGCAGCCGCCAGCGCCCCGGTTCCAGTGCGGCGGCATACGTGCCAGGCGCGCTTTCACGGAAAGCCAGTTCGGTTTCGGGGCGGCGGCCCAGCGGATGCTCGGCCGTGGCCGTCACTTTCGCCCCCGACAGCGGCTTGCCCGCGCTGTCGCGCAGTTCGGCGATCACGCGGCCGTCCGCAGTGCGCGAAAGCACCGCCTTCCAGCCCAGCGCCCCTTCGACGCGGGCTTCGTCCAGCCAGCGGTTGAAATGCTGGCTGGCGACGTAGGAGTTTTCGACGACCACGCCGCCGAAGGTCGATACCGCGAAACGCGCCATCAACACGTTGACGGCGATCACGACGCCGAAGAACGCGATCATGATCATCGCCATGTGCCGCCCGGTGAACGGGCGCGGCGCATGCTGGCTGTTACGGCTATGCTGGGTCACTGGCCGTTTCCTTCCGCTGTGGTGAATGTCGTGGCGGCGCGGTCCTGCCCGCCCTCGGTATCGGTTGCTTTCACCGTAAAGGCGAAGTCCGCCGGCCTCGCCGCCGCACGGGGCTGCACGGCATAGACGCGCAGGCGCCGCGTCGTGTCCGCTGGCACGTCCAGCGCGAGCAACCGCTTCGCCTCGTCCGCTTCCATCTCGTCGGTGTAGATCGCCCCCCCCGGCAGGCCGTCGAGCGCGAGTTCCATCTTGCGCGGGCGGTCTTCCATGTTGCGCAGCTTCACAGTGAAGCCGTTGCGCACCGAACCGTCGCTCAGCATGACGAATTCGGGGTTGCGATCCTTCGCCACCGAAACGTCGAGCCGGCTGCGCTGGCCCAGCATGAACAGCATGGCCACGCCGATCGCGGCCCACACCGCGAAATAGACCAGCGTGCGGGGACGGAAGATCGTCTTCAGGATCGGCGTGGGCTTCTCACCCTTCTCCTCATGCTCGGCATCTTCCAGCGTGCAGTAGTCGATCAGCCCGCGCGGGCGGCCGACCTTGCTCATCGCCTGGTCGCAGGCATCGATGCACAGCGCGCAGGTGATGCAGCCGATTTGCGGCCCTTCGCGGATGTCGATGCCCGTGGGGCAAACCGCCACGCATTGCAGGCAATCGATGCAATCGCCCAGCGGCACCGGGCTTTTCGCCGCCGCCTTGACCGATCCGCGCGGTTCGCCGCGCCAGTGCTTGTAGGTGACGGTCAGCGATTTTTCATCAAGCATCGCCGTCTGGATGCGCGGCCAGGGGCACATGTAGACGCAGACCTGCTCGCGCATGAAGCCGCCCAGCCAGAAGGTCGTGAACGTCAGCACGCCGGTGGTGGCATAGGCGACCGGCGCGGCGGTGCCTGTCCAGAATTCGCGCTGAAGCGTGGGCGCATCGGCGAAATAGAAGATCCAGGCGCCGCCGGTCAGGAACGCGATGGTGAGATAGACGCCCCACTTGAACACCCGCCGGGCGATCTTGGAAGCGGTCCACGGTGCGTTCTGCAAACGGATCTGCGCGTTGCGGTCGCCATCGATGAAGCGGTCGACATGCTGGAACAGATCGGTCCACACCGTCTGCGGGCAGGCATAGCCGCACCACGCGCGGCCGACCGCGCTGGTGACGAGGAACAGGCCGATCCCCGCCATGATCAGCAATCCGGCAACGAAGTAGAACTCGTGGGGCCAGATTTCGATCTGGAACATGTAGAAACGGCGGTGCGCAAGATCCACCAGCACGGCCTGGTCGGGTGCGTAGGGGCCACGGTTCCAGCGGATCCATGGCGTGCCCCAGTACACCGCGAGGCAGAACGCCATCACCGCCCACTTGAAGCGGCGGAACGGTCCGTCGGTCTTCCTGGGGAAGACCGACTTGCGCTTGGCGTAAAGACCGAGGTCGTTGGAATGATCGGCGCCGAGGGTGGGATCTTGCGCGTTCATGGCCGTTACTTTGCTTGAGGAGCCGCCGCGGCGGCAGGTGCCGGCGCAGCTTGGGGTGCCGGTGCCGGCGTGGCTTCACCGCCGCCCAGCGAGTGGACGTAAGCCGCCAGCATCTTGACGGTGACCGGGTCCAGACGCGCGCCCCAGGCGGGCATCACGCCATAGCGGGCGTTGGTCACGGTTTCGGTCAACGTGGCGCGATCGCCGCCATAGAGCCAGATCGCGTCGCTCAGCTTCGGCGCGCCGACCATGCGGTTGCCCTCGCCATTCGCGCCGTGGCAGACCACGCAGTTCTCGGCGAAGATCTTGGCGCCGCGCTGTGCCGAAGCGCTCGGCTTTTCCTGCCCGCTGATGACGCGGACATGGCTGACAACATCCTGCACCTGCGCCGCCGTCAGGATGCCGTCGCGCCCGAAGGCCGGCATCTGGCTCATGCGGGTGGCGTCGTCGCCGGGCTGGCGCACGCCGTGCTCCAGCGTCTGGTGGATGGTGGCGATATCGCCGCCCCACAGCCAGTCATCGTCGTTGAGGTTCGGGTAGCCCTTGGCCCCCGCCGCGCCGGCGCCGTGGCACTGCACGCAGTTGACCTTGAACGCGGCGCGGCCGCCCTCGATCGCCGCGCGCAGCAACTTGGGATCGGCCCCGAGCTGCTCCACGGACGTTGCCGCGATCGCGGCCCGAAGACCCGCCCGGCTGGCGTCAGCGGCCTTCATCTCGGTCGCCAGCGCGCCCCGGCTGGTCCAGCCGAAGGTGCCCGCCGTGGCCGACTTCACCATCGGGATCGCGGGATAGACCACGCAATAGCCGATCGCGAAGACGATGCAGGCGTAGAACGTCCACAGCCACCAGCGCGGCAACGGGTTGTTCAGTTCCTCGATGCCGTCCCACTCGTGGCCGACGGTTTCGACGCCCGTGGCGTCGTCGATCCGCTTATTCGCCATCGTTCTCATCCTTGAAGATCGAGGTGGCCGCTTCGTCGCTGAGCTGGCGCGCGCCGGGCCGCAGGAACGGCCACAGGCACAGAACCAGGAACACGAAGGTCATCACCAGAAGCCCCCAGCTATCGGCCAGGTGGCGCAGCAGGTCGTAGGTGGAGTGCGCGCTCATCGGCCCTTCTCCTTGGCGAGCTGCTCCTGCGCCGCGGGGGCGTTGACATCGACCAGCGTGCCCAGAACCTGGAGATACGCGACCAGCGCATCCATTTCGGTCAGACGCTTGGGATCGCCGTCGAAGTCACGCACTTGCGCCTTGGGGTAACGCTTCTTGAAGTCGGCCACGTCGGCCTGCGGATCGGCCTGCGCTTTCAGGTCGTCGTTGGCCTTGGCGATGTCGTCCTTGGTGTAGGGGACGCCGACCTGGTACAGCGTCTGCAGCGATGCGGTCATATCGCCCGCGTCGAGATCGTGCTCGGCGAGGTGCGCGTAAGTCGGCATGATCGATTCCGGCACGACCGCGCGCGGATCTTTCAGGTGCTGGACGTGCCATTCGTCGGAATAGCGGCCGCCCACGCGGGCAAGGTCCGGCCCGGTGCGCTTCGAGCCCCACTGGAACGGATGGTCGTACATCGATTCCGCGGCCAGGCTGTAGTGCCCATAGCGTTCGACCTCGTCGCGGAACGGACGGATCATCTGGCTGTGGCAAACGTAGCAGCCTTCGCGGACGTAGATGTCGCGCCCGGCCTGTTCCAGCGGGGTGTAGGGCCGCATGCCCTCCACCTTCTCGATCGTGTTGTCGATCCAGAACAGCGGCGCGATTTCCACGATGCCGCCCACCGTCACCGCCGCGAAGGCACAGATGCCCAGCAGGGTGATGTTGCGTTCCAGCTTCTTGTGACGCTCCATGATGGAGAGTGCCATTGTCTTTTCTCCTTCTCCGGGCGTGTCAGGCGTGCGCCGGGGCGCCGGCGAGCGGCACGTCCCTGGCGGCGTCGTAGGGCGTCTCGGTCATCGGCTTCTCGTCGCGCAGCGTGTGGCCAAGGATCGTGCGGGTGATGTTCACCGCCATGATCGTTGCGCCGCTGAGGTAGAGCAGCCCACCGAAGGCGCGCAGCGCGTACATCGGGTGCAGCGCGGCAACGGTTTCGGCGAAGGAGTTCACCAGGTAGCCGTCCGGCCCGTATTCGCGCCACATCAGGCCCTGGGTGATGCCGGCCACCCACATCGAGGCGGCGTAGAACACGATACCCGTGGTCGCGAGCCAGAAGTGCCAGTTGACCATGCGCAGGCTGTAGAGCCGTTCGCGGTTCCACAGGCGCGGCGTGAGGTAATAGAGCGTGCCGAAGGTGACCATCCCGTTCCAGCCCAGCGCACCGGAATGGACGTGGCCGATGGTCCAGTCGGTATAGTGCGACAGGCTGTTGACCGCCTTGACGCTCATCATCGGGCCTTCGAACGTGCTCATGCCGTAGAAGGCCAGGCTCATCACGAACATGCGGATGATCGGATCGGTGCGGATCTTGTCCCAGGCGCCGTTCAGCGTCATCAGGCCGTTGATCATGCCGCCCCAGCTGGGCATCCACAGCATGACCGAGAAGACCATGCCCAGCGTCTGCGCCCAATCGGGCAGCGCGGTGTAGTGCAGATGGTGCGGACCCGCCCAGATATAGAGGAAGATCAGCGCCCAGAAGTGGATGATCGACAGGCGATAGCTGTAGATCGGGCGTTCGGCCTGCTTGGGCACGAAGTAGTACATCATCGCCAGGAAGCCGGCGGTCAGGAAGAAGCCCACCGCGTTATGGCCGTACCACCATTGCACCAGCGCGCCCTGCACGCCCGCGAACACCGGATAGCTCTTCGACCCGAAGATCGAGACCGGCAGGTTCAGGTTGTTGACGATGTGCAGCATCGCCACCGTCAGGATGAACGAGAGGTAGAACCAGTTGGCCACGTAGATGTGCGGCTCGGTCCGCTTGACGATCGTGCCGACAAAGACCGCGAGGTAAGCCACCCACACGATCGTCAGCCACAGGTCGACGTACCATTCCGGCTCGGCGTATTCCTTCCCCTGGGTGATGCCAAGCAGATAGCCGGTGGCGGCCAGCACGATGAACAGCTGGTAGCCCCAGAAGACGAAACGGGCGAGGCCGGGGAAGGCCAGCCTCGCCCGGCAAGTGCGCTGGACCACGTAGTATGACGTGGCGATCAGCGCATTGCCTCCGAAAGCGAAGATGACCGCGGAAGTGTGCAGCGGGCGCAGGCGACCGAAGTTGATCCATTCCAGGCCCAGGTTGAGCTGCGGCCAGGTCAGTTCGAGCGCGATGTAAAGCCCGGCGAGGAACCCCGCCATGCCCCAGAACACCGTCGCGATCACGCCCCAGCGGATGGGGTCGTCATCGTACCGGCCCTGATCGGGCATCTTGAGGATGCCGCGCGCGATCGAATCCACGTCGGCCTGACGCAGCGTGACGATCATGCCGATCAGCGCGGCAAGCGCACAGATTGCCATGTGAATGGCGAAGCCGCCGTCCTTGGCGAGCGCGCTCGCCATGACAGCAAGGAGAAGCACAGCGAACCATATGCCGCTGCGCGTTACTAGCGAAACCATGGAGCCTTCCCTTCCATGCAAGATGTGAGAAGGCGCGTGCAACGTATGGCGCGCTACAACATTGATGCAGGACAAATTGCCCGGATTTGCGCATCATACCTTGGTCTTGCGCGGTTCCTGCCGATTTTTGCGCTCCGTCAATGTCGGTGATTCGCAACCGGTGCATCAGGCTCCCACGCCACGGTTCGGATTTCGGCCTGCGAGGGGCAGGCAACCGCGGCACAGGACTGCAAGGTATGAAGAAGGTACTCGCGGCCGCGCTGTGCGCCGCCATGCTCACTCCGCTGGCCGCCACCCCCGCCATGGCCGGCTCGCCGGACGGCAAGCTCCAGGTCAAGCTGCTTGGCACAGGCGTACTGCCCGACGGCAAGATCACCAAGGTAGAGCTGGACCCGCTCGGGCTCACCACCGGTGCCAACACCAAGGCCAACGACAACGTCGTGCCGACGCTCGCGGTCGAGTATTTCTTCTCGCCCAACGTCTCGGTCGAAACGATCTGCTGCTTCACCCAGCACCACGTCAGCGGCACCGGCACGCTTGCCGCCGCGACCGATATCGTCGGCCATGTGCTGATCCTGCCGGCCACGCTCACGGCGAAGTATCACCTGCCGCTGCCCGGCGGCATCAAGCCCTATGTCGGCGTCGGTCCCTCGGTGTTCTTCTACATCGACGAGAAGCCGGGCGCGAGCATCGTACCGCTGGGCGTGACCAAGGTGAACATGTCGAACAAGCTGGGCGTCGCGCTCCAGGCCGGTGTGGACATCCCGGTCAACAAGAACGGGCTCGGCGTCAGCCTCGATGCCAAGAAGTACTTCATGGACACCACCGCGCATTTCTATGCCGGGTCCACCGAAGTGTTGCGGACCAAGCACTCGCTTGATCCCTGGGTGATCAGCGCGGGGCTGAGCTACCGCTTCTGATCCAGGGCTTCCCGTCCGGCCGCTGCCCCGCAACCCACGCGCGGGGCAGACCGGAAGGGCGGCGGGCGGGTCGAACAGGGGTTCTGGGATCGCCTCGGTTCGGCCCGCTCGTCACTTCCGAAATACGCCGCTGGGCAGCGCGCGCCGTGCGGCGAACCGATTATCCCGCGAGCGCGAGCAATGCTCCGCGATTGACGATCTCCACCTCGCGCCGCGATGGCAGTTCGATCACGCCATCGTTCTTGAGCTTGGTGAACTGACGGCTCACCGTCTCGATCGTCAGCCCCAGCACATCGGCCACCTGCTGGCGCGAAAACGGCAGGCTGAAGCGCCTGGCCGGGCCGAAGCTCGGCTGGCAGCCCGTTTCGGCGAGCCGCTCCGACATTTCCAGCAGGAACGTCGCGATCTTTTCGGGTGCGGTCTTGCGCCCCAGCAGCATCATCCAGGACCGCGTGCGGTCCAGTTCGGACAGCGTGCGCTCCAGCAGCTTATGCTCCAGTTCGGGATGCTCGCGCGCGAAGCGGTCGAAATCGTTGCGCGCGAATACGCAGACGCGCGCGTCCGTCAGCGCGACGACGCTGGCCCGGCTGGTCTGGCCGAATGGGCGGCCGATGAAATCGGACGGATAAGCCACGCCCACGATCTGCTCGCGGCCGTCCTCTGTGCTGGTGACCAGCTTGAGAACGCCATCGATGACGTTGGCGACAAGGAGGGAATCGTCATCCTCCCAGATCAGCGGCTCCCCCGCCGACACGGAACGACGCCGCCCCATCGAATTAAGAGCGGTGATTTCCTTATTGTCCAGCCCCGAGCAGATGGCCCGATTGCGGACGACGCAGGTTTCACACGAAGACATGACGGCCCGCCTATCATCTTCCCCCAACCACGACAATCACACTTGCGTCGTATTTGACGGTTGCGCAACCCCCTGATTGCTAAGGGAGACCGCGCTTGGGCGAATACCCGTCGTTCTATTTTCGGATATGCGAACCAGTCAGTTCCGGGCCACAAAAAAGAAGGGCGGCCTCACGACCGCCCGAGTTGGGGAGAAATCACGGAAGGAAACCCCAACGGGTGGCGTTGCTGCTTCCTTTCGACGCCCAAGGAATGCCCCCGATCGATTCTCCCCACCTTGACGCAAGTCAAAAACGGGCGCGCATCTGCAAAAAATATCAGGCGTTGGAAATTTTTCCGGCCGGCCCGCTCCCTTCGCGTGCCGGTCAGCTGTCCTGAAGGCAGACGAGATCGTGGTACTGGCCACGGAAGAACAGAAGAGGAGTGCCATGTTCGCGGCGCTCCATCGCCTCGACCGCGCCCACCACCAGCCAGTGATCGCCGATATCCTCGACTCGCTCCACCGCACAGTCGATCCACGCGATCGCATCGTCCAGCAGCGGCTGGCCCGACGGCGTGTGGCCGTGCGCGAGTTCGGCGAACTTGTCGTCCGCCTTTGAAGCGAAGCGGCGACAGAGGTCGAGTTGGTCGGCGCCCAGCACGTTCACGCAAAAGCGACCGATAGCCGCGATCTTCGGCCAGGTTCCCGATCGCTTGTCGGGGAAGAAGCCCACCAGCGGCGGATCGAGCGAGATCGACGTGAACGAGCCGACCACCAGCCCGCTGCGATGACCGTCCGCGTCAACGGCGGTAATCACGCAGACACCGGTAGGATAGGTGCCGAGAACGTCGCGGAAATGGCGGGGATCGATCATTGGCTCTCGTTGTCCGCAATGGCGCGCAAGGTCAAGTCAGGTCGCGTCGGCGCCGCTGACGATACCGGCCAGAACATCGCCCTCCTCGGCCTCCGGTTCGCGCTTGGCGCCCCAGTTGACCGAAGCCCACGCGCGTTCGTGGAAATAGTAGAGGAGGATCTTAGTGATAATCTCGGTGCTGGCGATGGCGCCGGCGGCCTTGGCGTTGCTGGTGAAGAACCAGCTCAGCAGGAAGGTATCGATGCTGCCGAGCGCGCGCCAGCTGATGCCCTTGATGAGTGAGCGCGAGTGTGTCTCGTGGCCCCTGAACAGTATCATGCCATCTCCCGGGTGGCGGGTGTGCGACACCGGCCCCTAGCCGCGCCGCCGCGGGGTGAATAGCGCGAAATCGTTCGCCACGGGATAGCCGGGCTTTAGAGTCCCTGGCCCTAAGGAGAGAATCCCAGGGCGCGTGGACAAATCGAATGACAGATTGCGCCAGTTGCGGACGTAACAGCACCTAGGTCGCAGACGAGCCCCTCTCGCAAGCTGCCAACGCGTCACGAGCAAGCTTGTCTAGCCATTCGTTGTCGGATGGCTCAGTCCAGGGCAGAAGCGCATCTGCCAACGCCGGATCCGCGATCAGTTCGGCGGCCTCGAAGACGGCCATGCACGCCTGCTCGTTAGACAGCGCTTCCAAAGCGAATGGGATTGCCAGAACCGGGTCTCGCCTGGCCAAACCCAGCAGCGCCTCCGCTCTTACCACATCGTTTTCGTCACGAAGAGCCGCAAGCAGCGCATCCTGGATCACGGGCGTGTCCACTTCCTCCGATGCAAGGAGCATCGTAGCCCAATCCCGGTTCGAAAGGTCCCGATCCTGCGTCAGCGAGATAAGCCGCCCCAGATTGGCATCAGCAAAGGCGGAGCCTGACAGCGGCACTTCCTCAGCGATTATTGCTTTCAGGAAATCGGAAGCAGGTTCGTATCGCTCGTTCATAGAACTCGGCATAACACCGCAGGCGAACCGCAGCTAACCAACCCTTCTCGGTCGCCCCAATTGCTCCTGAATTTATCCAAGCCGCCTAGGCCCGGTCAAAATAGGCCACGCAGCGCACCTCGATGCTGGAGCGGGTCTGCGCATCGGGCAGGCTGGCATCGTGGAAGGCAGTGTGCGGGCAGCGCCAGGTCACGGAATGGTCGCTGTCCTGGAACTTGAACAGCAGCACGTCATCGGCTGCCATGTTGGAGAAATACCACCAGCGATGGCGCGGCCGGTAGCGGAAGATCGTGGCTGCGATCATGTCCTCCTCGCCCTCCACCGGCGCGGTCAGCGCATCGCCGGTCGGGAATTCATCGACCACGAACAGCGTGTTGGAGGCGGTTTCCTCGTCGCGCACCGTGCGCCCGTCGCATACCGCCAGCGGCCAGTCCTGCGGCCCCGGCGAAAACGTGCGCCATAGCGAGAAGCAGATGTAGCGGGCATAGGGCGGCGCATCGGGGAACGCCTGGCCGTGAATCCGCGCCGCCGCGCGACGGCCGGTAATCTCGTTGTAGTCGACATGCGCTTCGCCCGCCGGGGGCTGGATGCCGCCGGCGTGCTGGTAATTCTCGACCTTCTCCTTGGCCCGCGCGCTGAGATCGGCCGATGTGCGGATCATCCACCCTTGCGCCGCCACGCGGTCTGCCCCGCACATCCGCGCGACGAGTTGCTCCACCTCGCGCAGATAGCCCGCGTCCACCGCCGCCTTGTCGTGGAAATCGGTGATGGCGGAGCGATGCCGGCCGATCATGAAACCGTGACGGTCCAGCGTGAAGTGATCGCGGATCGGCATCCCGTCGCGCACCACCATCGCGTGGTCCACATAATCGCCGGTATTGATCTCCGCGCCACGGCTCACATAGCGGCGCGTTACATAGTCGCCCTCGGCCAGATAGCGGATGAGGGCAGGCGCCGCGCGAGCACCGGCTTCGATCGCATCGGCCTCGATCGGCTCCACCGTGCTACCCATCGTCCGGCTCTTCCCTTCCCATATATTGTTAGCTGACCGAATTACACGTATGTGTAATTCCTGTCCAGGAATTTACGCGCCTTTGCGCATACCCTGGCCCCGGGCCACGAGCGCCGCAAATTCCCGCTCCAGGGCATCCGTGTTGTGGCGCAGATCGTGTTTCGTTGCCGCCAGCTGGCGCGCACGGCCTGAAAAATGCCCGTGGAAGCCGGGATCGTCGAAAAGCGCGACAATCTTCTCGATGATCTGTTCCAGAAACCGGTCGCTGGGCAGCTCAGTGAAAGGCGGCTGGTAACAAGCCTCCGGGAACGCGATGCGCAAGCCGCCTTCGCCCAGCATTTCCGGCGGCCCGCCTCGGTTGCTGACGATCGCCGGAATGCCGTTGAGCATGGCTTCCACGATCACCCGGCCCGCGCTTTCCCACCACAGCGTGGGCATCAGCAGGCAGCGCGCGCGGCCATAGACGGGCCGCATGTCCGCCGTGTTCGGGGTGACCACCACGTTCGACAGACTGTCGCGCGGCTCGCCGAACGCGGCTGTCACCATCTGGACGATGTCTTCCCATTTGCCCCGCGACTCCACCACCTCGAAGACGATGTCCGGCCGGCGGCGTTCCAGCAGCATGGCCATGCGGCAGACAACCGCGGCCCCTTTATCCAGGGTGGGGTTGACGAACAGGACCCGCTCCGGCCGGGGCGCCGGCGCGACGACGGCAGCGGGATCGATGAACACGCCCACCGAGTGCGCCTCGTAGCCTTCGCGCTCGCGGTAGAGCGCGGCGTTGGCCTCGCTGACGGTCAGCAGCAGATCGACATCCCGACACCAGCGCGTGCCGTGGTATTGCGCATTGCCGAGATAGGCGGCCACGCCCGCGCCGGCACGGTGCGCGTCGATCGCGGTCAGCATCTCCAGCGTCTGGCCGCCATAGAAGAACACGATGTCCGGCCCGAACGCGTCCAGACGGCCCAGCAGCGCCTCGTGCCAGTCGCCTTCCTCGCGCGATGTCAGCAGCGGGCGCGCGGTCTCCCCCGTCACGTAGAGCCGATGCCGGAGCGGGCCATCGTCCACGTTCACCCACTGCCCCGCCCGTGCGCGCACCTCGTCCCAGGAATCGGCGATGCGCGAGACGCCCGCCGGGTGATCGAAAACGGTGGCCCCCAGAATATCGACTTCGTGCCCCCGATGGACGAGTTGCATCAGCATTTCGCGGATCGCGATCGCCGCGCCGCTCGACGTATCGAGCAGGCTGAACACGCTGGCCCAGAGGATCTTCATCTTCGGCACCGGCATTTCCGACAAAGGCCCGCTCCCCCGTGGCCGCTCCGTGGTTGCGGTGCGGCATCAGGGCGGGGTTATAGCGGACAACAAGCCGCGCGTCAGTGCCGCAAGCGCCGAACCTCAGGCCAGGAAGCGATCGAGCCTTTGGCGGACGATGTTTTCGGCATCGTGGATGATGCGGTCGATCAGGTCCTGGCAGGTCGGCACATCGTGGATCAGGCCCTGGACCATACCGGCCCAGAACACACCTTTGGTCAGGTCGCCGGTCTGGAGAAGCTCCTTGCCGGCCACGCCCGAAACCAGTTCGCGCACATCCTCGAATACCGCATCGGGCTGCGACAGGCGCCGCACCACTTCTTCCGATACCGCGCTGCGCCCCACGCGCGCGGTGTTCTTGAAGTTGCGGAAGATCAGGAAGCTGCCGCGTTCGTCGTTGTCGATATAGGCCTGCTTCACGTTGGCGTGGATCGGCGCTTCCTGCGTCGCGCAGAACCGCGTGCCCATGTTGATCCCTTCCGCGCCCAGGCTCAGCGCCGCGACCAGCCCGCGCCCGTCACCGAACCCGCCCGAGGCGA
Source organism: Novosphingobium sp. MD-1 (assembly GCF_001014975.1). Lineage (GTDB taxonomy): Bacteria > Pseudomonadota > Alphaproteobacteria > Sphingomonadales > Sphingomonadaceae > Novosphingobium. Next base: position 312,726 of record NZ_BBXA01000033.1, read on the forward strand.
GCAGCGGAATCTTCACCTTGTCCGCCGCCGCCGGGATCAGGATCAGGCCGGGGATGTCGTCCTCGCCGGGGTGGCCAGCGCATTCGAAGCCGTCGATCGAGACGATGTCGCACCCCGCCTTCTCCGCCGAAAGCGCGTGGCGCACCGCCGTGCACTTGTGCAGGATCGTCACGCCGTGCGGCTTGAGCATTTCCCAGATCTCGCGCACCGCCTGCGTGCCCGCCGTTTCCACGATCTTCACGCCGCCATCGATGATCGCCTGCGCATAGGCCTTGTAGTCGGGCGAATTGACCGTCGGGAAGATCGTCATGTTCACGCCGAACGGCTTGTCCGTCATCGCCCGGGTCCGCTCGATCTCCTCGCGCAGCTTGTCCGGCGTCGGCTGGGTCAGCGCGGTGATGATGCCAAGCCCGCCCGCGTTCGAGACCGCGCTCGCCAGTTCGGCATAGCCCACGTTCATCATCCCGCCCTGCACGATGGGATGCTCGATCCCCAGCATCTCGGTAATGCGCGTCTTGAAAGCCATTGTTCGTCCTCTCCCGTGTTCGTCAGTAGCTGCGCGGCAGCCCCAGCACATGCTCGGCAAGATAGCTGAGGATCAGGTTGGTGCTGATCGGCGCCACGGTATAGAGCCGCGCCTCGCGGAACTTGCGTTCGACGTCGTATTCCTCGGCAAAGCCGAAGCCGCCGAAGGTCTGCACGCACATGTCGGCGGCCGCCCAGCTTGCCTCGCTTGCCAGCAGCTTGGCCATGTTCGCCTCCGCGCCTGGATTGCCGCCGCTGTCGTAGACCTGCGCCGCATGGTGGACCATCAGCTCGGCCGCGCGCATCTGGGCATAGGCGCGCGCGATCGGGAACTGGATGCCCTGGTTCTGCCCGATCGCCCGGCCGAAGACCTTGCGCTCCCGGGCGTAGTCGCTGGCGCGCGCGATGAACCACTTGGCATCGCCAACGCATTCCGAGGCGATCAGGATGCGTTCGGCGTTCATCCCCGAAAGGATGTAGCGGAAGCCCTGCCCTTCCTCTCCGATCAGCGCCGAGGCCGGGATGCGCATGTCGTCGAAGAACACCTCGGTCGTCGAATGGTTCATCATCGTGCGGATCGGCTTGATCGTCATGCCCTTGCCCACCGCTTCGCGCATGTCGACCAGGAAGATCGAAAGCCCTTCGGTCCGCTTGGCCACCGCATCGCGCGGCGTGGTCCGGGCCAGCAGCAGCATGAGGTCCGAATATTCGGCGCGGCTGGTCCAGATCTTCTGGCCGTTGACCACGTAGTGATCGCCATCCCGCACCGCCACCGTGCGCAGCGAGAGCGTGTCCGTGCCGCTGGTCGGTTCCGAGACGCCGAACGCCTGCAACCGCAATTCCCCGCTGGCGATGCCGGGCAGGTAGCGCTGCTTCTGTTCCGCGCTGCCATAGCGCAGCAGGGTATTCATGATGTACATCTGCGCGTGGGCGGACGCCCCGTTGCAGCCCGATGCCTGGATTTCCTCCATGATCACCGCGGCCGCATCGAGCTTCAGGCCCGAACCGCCGTATTCCGGCGGGATCAGCGCCGCCAGGAACCCGGACCGCGTCAGCGCGTCCACGAACTCCGCCGGATAGGCGCGGTCGCGGTCCTTGTCCCGCCAGTATTCGCCCGGAAAATCCGCGCACAGCGCCTGCACCGCGCGGCGGATTTCCGCCATGTCCTCGTTTTCGGTCATGCTTGCGCCATCGTCCTTACGCGGGAATCTGGTTGAACGGCACGCCCTTGTCCGGGCGATGGTCCTGCGGCAGGCCCAGGATGCGTTCGGCGATGGTGTTGAGCAGCATCTCGTCCGCGCCACCGGCGATCCGCCCGGTAGGGGCGTTGAGCCAGCTCGCCGTCCAGTTCTCCTTCTGCGAGGCATGCGGATCGAACGCGAGGCCAGCGTTGCCCTGCAGGTCGATCGCCAGTTCCGACAGCTTCTGCCGGCTGCGCACCGCCACCAGCTTGTTCAGCGAGCCTTCCGGCCCCGGTTCCATCCCCGCCTGCATCATCAGCATCGCGCGCGTGGTGATCGATTCCAGCCCCGCGCGCATCGCGTGGTTGCGCGCGATCTGCGACCGGATGCGGCCGTCCGCGATCGCCGGGCGGCCGTTGACTTCCACGTCCCGCGCCAGATCCACGAACAGGTCAAGATGCGGGCCGAAGCCGCCGCTGTCGGTCGCCACGTAGCGCTCGATCATCAGCGTCGCCATCGCCACCGCGAAGCCGCCGCCCACCGGGCTCATCCGCTGGCTATCCTCCAGCCGCACGTCGTCGAAGAACACCTCGTTGACGTGGCTGTCCCCGCCCGCCAGCTTGATCGGACGGACATCGACGCCGGGCGCCTTCATGTCCACCCAGTAATAGGTCAGCCCCTTGTGCTTGGGCACAGTGGGATCGGTCCGCGCCACGATCACGCCATAGTCGCAATACTGCGCCCAGCTGGTCCACACCTTCTGCCCGTTGAGCTTCCAGCCGTTGCCGTCCACTTCGGCGCGGGTGCGCAGGCCAGCCAGATCCGATCCGCCCGCCGGTTCGGAGAACAGCTGGCACCAGATTTCCTCACCGCGCAGCGCCTTGAGCACCCGTTCCTTGACGAAGGCCTTGTCCTCGCAGAAGCGCATCAGGATCGGCACCGGCATCCCCAGCGAAATGCCGAAGTAGGCCGTGGGCATCCCGAAGCCCATCTCCTCGGTATCGAAGATCACTTTCTCGATGTGGGTCAGACCCTGCCCGCCCATCTCCGTGGGCCAGTTGATCCCGGCAAAGCCCGCGTCGAACCGCGCGGCCAGATAGCGCCGGCCCAGCGCCAGATCCTGCTCCACGTCCAGCCCGCGCCGGGCCTCGCGCCCGAACTCGCCCGCCACCGATTGCAGCCACGTGCGCGCGCGGGCGCGGAAGGCTTCGTAATCGCTCATGCCGCTTCTCCCGTCAGGTGATCGACCAGCAGGTCTTCCCAGAACAGCAGGTTGCCCTGCTCGATCGCCAGGCTGCGCGCGCGGCGCATGTGCAGGTGCAGCCCCTGCTCCCAGGTCACGCCGATCCCGCCGTGGATCTGCACGCAATCGCGCGCGGCGGTGTCATAGGCCTCGGTCGCGGAAATCCGCGCATCCGCCGCCGCGATGAGGAAGTTGGCTGTCCCATTGGGCGTCCCGTCAGCAGCATCCGCCAGCGCCGCCGCGTGGATGCAGTTGGCCCTCGCGATCTCGACCAGCCCGTACAGCTCGGCGATGCGGTGCTTGACCGACTGGAACGCGCCGATCGGCTGGCCGAAGGCCTTGCGCGTCACGGCATAATCGCGCGCGATCGTCAGCAGAGCCTCAGCCCCGCCGGTCTGCTCGTGCGCCGTCACCACCGCCATCCGCGCCAGCACGTCAAGCGCCAGAGCGCGCGCCGCCTCGCCCCGCGCCAGCAGCGTGGCCGGCGCCTCGGCAAAGGCGAGGTCGGCATAGAGGCGGCTGTTGTCGAAGCCATCCACCGGATTGCGCGTGGCACCTGAGAGTTCGACGAGCACCAGCGCCGGCTCACCCTCGTTCATGGCCCAGACCACCGCGATGTCCGCGGCAAGCCCGGCCACCACACCTTCCTTGACGCCCGTCAGCCGACCGGCCGCGAAGACCGTGGTCGGGCGTAGCGGCAGCGGCGCATTGCCTTCCGCGAAGGCCACCGTCGCCGTCGCCTCGCCACTCGCCAGCCGGGGGAGCCATGCTGCCTGCACCTCGGCCGATCCAGCCTCGGCCAGCACCCGCGCCGCGCCATAGCCCACCGTCAGGAACGGCGCGCCCGCGATTACCCCGCCTGTCGCCTGCGCCACCAGCCCCAGCTCGATCAGGCCCAGACCAAGCCCGCCATGCTCCTCCGCGATCGCCAGCGCCGTCCAGCCCTGCTCCACCGCCGTATCCCGGAACACCGCGTCGCAAGCGCCCACCTGCTCCAGCAAGCCCAGCAAGCGCCCCTTGTCCGACCGCGCCTCCAGAACGCGCCGGCACTCCGTCGCAATCGCCTGCTGTCCCTCGTCAAGAAGGATCGACATTTCACGCACCCCTTTTCCCGCGGCGTTCGGCCAAGATCCAGCGCGCGCCGCCACCCTCTTTTAATCGATCAGTTAAACTACACAGGAACAGGCATCAGGCAAGGGCAAAGGTGCCCTCACCGCGTGGCCAAGGCGCCCCGGACACATTCGAGGAAATGGTGCGAAACGGTGGAAAGCGGCCGGTCTTCGAGATGCGCGGCAATCACATCAAAGCGCATCGCTTCGTTCAACGGGCGATAATCCATGGCTTCGCTGGCGCAGGCCCGGGCGGTGAATTCGTCCATGATCGCCACGCCCAGCCCGCGTTCGACCAGGGCCGCCGCCACGAAATAGGTCTTCGTCTGGATCACCGGGGCGCCGTCATCCGCGGTGGGCTGCCGACGGCTCAGCAACCTGCCGATGGTGCCGTCGTTGAGCAGTTCGATCACGCGCAGGTGGCGGACGTCCTCCAGCGCGATCCGCTCCGGAGGATCGGGAATATCCCGCCGGCGGAACAACAACACGATCTGGCCGGTCCCGAGCATGACGGGCGCCAGCCGGGGATGGCGCGGCGCGTCATAGCCGATCACGATATCGCTGGTGCGGGCCTGCAGCGCCTCGACCAGCTCCTCGCTGTGCAGCGTCCGCAAATCGATCGAAACGCCAGGATGCCGCGCGGCGAACGCGGCCACCGCATCGGGAACCACCTCCAGCCCCAGCGAATGGATCATCGCCACGCGCAGCCGGCCTTGCTCGATCCGGCGCAGGTTGCGCGCGGATTCGCGCAGCATGTCGACGCTGTGCCGCACCGCGCTGGCATCCGAGAACAGTTCGTGCGCCTCGTCGGTCGGCACCAGCCGCCCCTTGACCACGCGGAACAGCGCGAAGCCCAGCCGCGTTTCGGCGTGGCGCAGAACCTTGCCCACCGATGGCTGCGACACGCCCAGCAATCGCGCCGCGCCACTGAGCGAGCCGGTCTGATAGACGGCGTGGAACACTTCGATATGCCGCAGGCTGATCATGCGGCGACCTTATGGGCACGTCCGCGCCTGGCAAGCCCGATCCTCAGGGTCAGGACCCATTACTGGCGCGGTCGAGGTTTGAGGCAAAATGGCCCGGCGCAAGGAGGAGGGGCGCAGGAATATGTCGATATTTCAAGCCGCTCCGACGCAGCGCTGGGCCATTTTGGTCAAATCCCTGCGGGACGTCCAAATGGCTTCCATCTCGAACCGAAAGGCGCTTGCAAAGGCAACCAGCCTTCGCGGCGCGCCTTTCGGCCCGATATGTTCGCCATTTGGACGCCTCGACCGCGCCAGTAATGGGTCCTGACCCTAGACAACACCGCCCCAGAAACCCGGCTGCGGCGGTACGACAACACCATCGTCCAGCACGCGCAACCCGCCCGACCGGTCCTCGAGCAGCCACCACGGGCCATCGACATCGACGAAATCGGCACGTGCGGCGATCCGCAGCGCCGGCGCTATGCCGAGCGAGGTCGCCAGCATGCAGCCGACCATCACGCCCAAGCCTGCGGCCCGCGCCGCGTCGTACAGCGCCAGCGCCTCGGTCAGTCCGCCAGTCTTGTCGAGCTTGATGTTCACGAACCGGTAAAGCCCGCGCAACCGAGGGATATCGGCAGCGACGTGGCAGGATTCGTCGGCACAGATCGGCACCTGCGCCGTGAAGCCTGCCAACGCGCCATCCTGCCCGGCCGGCAACGGCTGTTCCAGTAGCGCAATGCCCAGTTCCGCCAGCACCGGCTGCATCGCCACCAGCAGCGGCATCGTCCAGGCTTCGTTGGCATCGACGATCAGCGTCGTGTCCGGCAGGCTGCACCGCACCGCGCGCAGGCAGGTTTCCGGATCGGCGGCATCGACCTTGACCTTGACCAGCCGCGCCCGCGCCAGCTTGTGCGCCGCCCGCGCCATCGCTTCGGGCCGGTCGATCGAGACGGTTTGCGCGCTGGTGAGAGGCGGCAGTACGGGCGCGGTGTTTCGGGCATGGCGTGCCTCCAGATCCCACAGCGCGGCATCGATCGCATTGCGCGCGCTGCCGGGCGGCATCAGCGTGCGCAGCGCCGCGCGGTCGCAACCGGCCTGCAGCGCCGGTATCGCGGCTTCAATCTGCATACGCACGGATTCCGGCGTCTCGCCGTAGCGGGCGGACGGCGTGCCCTCGCCCCGCCCGACAACGCCCGGCCCGGCCACGCTCCCTTCGCCGATCGTGACGACCACCACCGCGATGTCCGTGCGCGTGCCCCGCGCTATCCGGAACGGCGCGCGCAAGGGCCAGCATTCGACGCGAATATCTACGCTGCGCAACATGCCAGCAGCCAATCCACGATCCGATCCACACCCATCGCCACCGGGTCCTGGCACGGAAGACCCAGTTCATCCTCCACGCGCCGGCAGTATGCCTGCGCTTCCTGCGCTGGCAGCGCCGACGTGTTGACCGCGACGCCCACCGCGATCACATCCGGGCTGGTCAGGCGCGCGGCTTCCAGGTTGCGCGCCAGGCATTCGACCAGCACCGGCACCGGATAGTCCCCAGCATGGCGGATCGTCTCGCGCCCGGCCTCGTGGCACAGCACCAGCGCCCTCGCCTGCGCGCCGTGCAGCAGGCCCAGCGAAACGCCGGCATAGGAGGGATGGAACAGCGACCCCTGCCCCTCGATAAGGTCCCAGCCGCCATCGTGGCGTTCGGGCGAAAGCCATTCGGCGGCCCCGGCGATGAAGTCGGCGATCACCGCATCGATCGGCACGCCCGATCCGGCGATCAGGATGCCGGTCTGCCCCGTGGCGCGGAAATCGGCCGCAACACCCCGACCGCGCAGTTCGCGCTCGATCGCCAGCGTGGAATACATCTTGCCGACCGCACAGTCGGTGCCCACCGTCAGCAGCCGGTTCCCCGCCCGCTTGCGCCCGGTGCCGAGCGGCAGCGAAGCGGGCGGTTCGCGCACGTCGAACAGCGAAAGCCCGGCGGTTTCCGCCGCGGCCCGTATCGCCGGATTGCCAGCAAGGCGCGCGTGCAGGCCCGAAGCGACATGCAGCCCGGCGCGCAGGGCTTCCAGGCAGAAGGCCACCGTTCCCGCGTCCATCACCCCGCCGGCATTGGCATAGCCCAGCACCGCCGTCCGCGCGCCGGCTGCCACGGCTTCGGCAAGGCTCATCCGGGGCAGGCCCACCGTGACCGGGCAGCCCGGTTCGGCCATTTCGGCAATCGCCATGCCGGGACGCCAGAACGCGATGCCACGCGCCGTCTTGGCGGCCAGCGGATCGGTAACCGCGCCAAGATAGACCAGATAGGGGCCGGGTATCATGCTGTTTCCTCGCTTCGCTGCGCCGCCGGTTTCGCGGGTTGTGGCGCCATCGCCAAGCCCAAAGAGGGGCACCCTCTATAACCTGGAGTTATAGGACGTATGCGACGTGGCACGCCCCTTCATGGCGGTGTAAGACCGTCGCGACCAAAGGAAAGGAACCGCCTTGCGCCGTCCCCTGATGCCACATCATCGCGAAAGCCATCTCGTCGCCCGGATCGGCTGGCTGCGCGCGGCCGTGCTGGGCGCCAACGACGGCATCGTCTCCACCGCCAGCCTGATCATTGGCGTGGCGGCATCGGGCGCTTCACGCTCCTCGCTGCTGGTTTCGGGAATCGCCGGGCTGGTCGCCGGGGCGATGTCGATGGCCGCTGGCGAATATGTTTCTGTCAGTTCCCAGTCCGACACCGAACGCGCCGACCTGGATCGCGAACGGCAGGAACTGGCGACCCAGCCCGAAGCCGAACTCGATGAACTGGCCGGCTTCTATGTCGAACGCGGGGTGGAACCCGATCTGGCGCGCAGCGTCGCCGCGCAGATGATGGCGCGCGATGCCCTGGGCGCCCATGCCCGCGACGAACTGCACATCACCGAACTGACGACCGCGCGCCCGGTCACGGCTGCCTTCACCTCTGCGGCGACCTTCACCGCCGGAGCGCTGCTGCCGGTTATCCTTGCTGCGGTTCTGCCCGCAGGCGTGACCGTGGCGGGCGAAGCGGTGGGGTCGATCCTGTTCCTCGCCCTGCTCGGCTGGATCGGTGCGCGGGCGGGCGGGGCCAGCCCGGCGCGGCCGGTCTTGCGCGTGGTGTTCTGGGGGGCGCTGGCCATGGCCATTACCGCCGGGATCGGCCGACTGGTGGGCGCGAGCGTCTGACCCGTTGATGGCGGCGGCGTCTTCCCTCATTGGCCTGCTTGCCGCGGTTGCCGCCGGGCTGCTGGTGGGGATCGAACGCGGCTTCAGCCAGCGCGCAGAAGGCGAAGGCAACCGGGTCGCGGGGTTCCGCACGTTCGGGCTTATCGGTCTGCTGGGCGGCATCGCGGGATTGCTGGGCGATGGCCTGGCTGCGGTCATCGGCCTCGGCACGCTGGCGGTCCTTGTCGTCGGCTATGTCCGCACCATGCGCGAAAACCGGCTGTCCGCCACGACGACGATCGCGGCGATGCTGACATTCGGCGTTGGGCTGGTCGCGGTGCGTATTTCGCCGACCGTGGCGCTCGGCGCGGCGGCGGCAATGTTCGCGATCCTAAGTGGCCGGCAATCGATGCATGCGCTGCTCAGGGGCCTGAACGCCGAGGAGGTGGAGGCGGCCGCCCGCTTCGTACTGGTCGCGCTGGTCGTGCTGCCCTTGCTTCCGGATGCCGCCTATGGCCCCTACCAGGCGTGGAACCCGCGCCGTATCTGGCTGGTCGTGGTCTTCGTGACCGGCCTGTCGTTCGCGGGTTATGTCGTGACGCGGCGCTACGGGACCAATCGCGGCATCCTGTTCGTCGCGCTGACCGGGGCCATCGTCTCGTCGACGGCGGTGACGGCGGAATATGCGCGCCGTTTGCGTTCCGAACCCGAAGCGCGCGGGGCCCTGACCGCCGGAATCGCGCTGGCTTCCATCGTCATGTTCGTGCGCGTGCAACTGCTGGTGCTGGCTCTCGTGCCGCGTGCCCTACCCTCGCTTGCGGTAGCCATGGCGCCCGCCACGCTCGTTGCCGGGCTGCTGGCGCTGATCGCCTGGCGCGGACAGGAAACGCGAACCGGGGAAGTAACGCTGGGCAATCCGCTCAGCTTTACCCCCGCTCTGCTGCTGGCGGGGCTGGTCGCCGTGCTGTCGCTGGCGGCGCGTTGGGCGCTGTCCCGCTTCGGCAGCAGCGGCATCGCGGTGGTGTTGGGACTGATCGGCGTGTCCGACGTGGACGCGGCCGTGCTGACGCTCGCCAACCTTCCCGCCGACGCGCTGGACGGGCGCACCGCCGGTCTTGTCCTTTCCGCCCCGATCCTGGCCAATACCGCGGTCAAGGCCGGCATGACCGCGGTAATCGGCTGGCGTGCCGGCGGCGTGCGCGCCGCCTTGCCGCTCGCCACTTCGCTGGTGGCATCGGGTGCGGCGCTGGCCTTCTGGGCGCTGCTTTAGACGTTCGTCCCCACTCCATCATCGGCGATGGACAAATCCCCCTCAAAGTTGGAACATAAAGAGAACAATTATGTGATTCGGAGTATGACTGGCAACGTCTTTCCACTGGGCCGGCCCCTGCCCCTGTCCCTGCGGCCCGATGCAAGGGAACGGGTTTCCGCACGGATGCCGCCGCTCGATGCGGGTGGGCTGCATGAAATCCACGCCGCGCCGGAAGACTGGGCGGCGGCCATGGCCTTCGCCCTGTTTTCCACGATCCGCCGGGACAGCGAACAAGACAGGCATGAGGTAGGCAGGCACGGGGCGGGCAGGCAGGGGGCGGGCAGGCAGGGGGCGAGCAGGCACGGGCAGGCGATCTTCCTGATCGGCGGCCCCGGCCCCGCGGCTTTTCCCGTCCTGCCTTGCGCGGAAGGGCTAGCGGCCCTGGGCCTTGCGCCAGAGCAGTTGGTAATCGTGCGGACGGCCAGCGAGCTGGACCTGCTGCGTGCGGGGCTGGAAGCGGCCCGCTGCCCTGGCGTCGGCACGGTCCTGCTGCAAACGCAGGGCCGGCTGGCGCGCTACGACCTCACCACCAGCCGGCGCCTGGCGCTGGCGGCGGAACAGGATGGCAAGGGAGTGATCGTGCTGCGCGGCGATGCTCCGCCCCGCCCCAGCGCGGCCCGCACCCGCTGGGCCATCATCAGCGCGCCTTCCACGGCGCTGGAAGCGAACGCGCCGGGCTGGCCGGCCATCGAAGCGGAACTGTTGCGCCAGCGCGGCGGCATGGGCGGCCTGCGCTGGCGGCTGGAATGGAATGCGGATCATGGAACCTTCCGGGAAGCGGAGCGCGCCCTCCATCACGGACCGGCGCTGTCTGGCACTGTGGTTCCCGTACCTGGCGTGCGAGCGGGCGCGGGAAGCGGCGGCTTCGTCCCTCCCCGCGCCGCCTGAGCCGTTCGCGCTGGTCATGCGCACGGGCAACGCCCTGCGCCTGGCGCAGGTGGACAGCCATGCCCGCAAGGCCGGTCTTTCCGCCGGGATGATGCTGGCGGACGCACGGGCGCGCTGCCCCGCGCTGGCGACGCTGCCGTGCGATCCCGCCGCCGAGCGGCAGGCGCTGGATCACCTGGCCCGGGCCATGCTGCGCTTCACCCCGGTCGTCACGCCCGATCCGCCCGACGGGCTGATCCTCGACGTGACCGGCTGCGCGCACCTGTTCGGCGGAGAGGAAGCGCTCGCCCGCCGCGTCCTTGCCGCCACGCGGGCCACCACCCGCCACGCTTTCGCCGGCAACGCCATGGCCGCGCGCGCGCTGGCCCGGCATGGCGCGGACGGGAACCGGGGCGACATCCACGCCCTGCCCGTCAGCGCGCTCGACCTGCCCGATGATGCCCTGACCGCGCTGCGCCGCGCGGGGCTGCGCACGATCGGCGATCTGGCCCGACGGCCACAGGCGGGGCTGGCGGCGCGCTTCGGCGAAAGCGCGGTCATGCGTCTGCGGCAGCTGTTGGGCGAAACGGCCAGCCCCGTCGCCCCGCGCCTGCCCCCCGTCCCGGTCCGGGCCGAGGCCCGCTTCGCCGAGCCGCTGATCCGCACCGACGATGCGCTGGAGGTGATCGAGGACCTGCTGCGGCAGGCGGCGCAGCAGATGGAGCAGCGGCACGCGGGCGGGCGCCGGTTCGCGGTCACGCTGGAGCGCAGCGACGGCGCGCGACGGCAACTCGCGATCGATACCGGCAACCCGGTGCGCGATCCCGCCACGGTGCTGCGCCTGATGCGCGAACGCATCGATACGCTGGCCGATCCGCTCGATCCCGGTTTCGGCTTCGACGCGATCCTGCTCGATGTCCCCCGCGTGGAACCGCTTGCCCCCCGGCAGGATGCGCTGGAAGGCGGGCGCGCAGCGGCCGATGATACGCTCGATGCCCTGATCGACCGGCTCAGCGTGCGGCTGGGCGCGGACCGGGTCACGCGCCTGCATCCCGCCGACACGCATATTCCCGAAGCCGCGCAACGCCTGCGTCCCGCCATCGAGAACACGGTATCGGCCCCGGTTTCGACATGGCCCCTCGCTTCAGGAAGGGACGTGGCGCTCCGCCCCCTCACCCTGTTCGATCCGCCCCAGCCGGTCGCCGTGATCGCCGGCGTGCCGGACGGACCGCCGCAGCGCTTCCGCTGGCGGCGCAAGGTCCACGAGGTGCGGCTGGCGGAAGGCCCAGAACGGATCGCGCCCGAATGGTGGCGGCGGCAGGATGGGCACCTCGGCAAGCTGGGCGGCCTCACCCGCGATTATTACCGGATCGAGGATAGCGAAGGCCGGCGCTACTGGATGTTTCGCCACGGCCTGTTCGACGAAAAAAGCGATCCGCGCTGGTTCCTGCACGGCCTGTTCGCATGACCGTGCCGTCCTTTTTCGTCGAACCGGTCGCGGCCAGCAATTTCAGCTTCCTGCGCGGCGCCTCATCGGCCGAAGCCATGGTGGGGCAGGCGCACGCGCTCGGCATGGCCGGCATCGGCATCGCCGACCGCAATACCGTAGCCGGCGTGGTCCGCGCCCATCGCGCGTGGAAGCAGGTCGGCGGGCCGGGCGGCGGCTTTCGCCTGATCGTCGGTGCGCGGCTGGTCTTTGCCGATGGCACGCCCGACGTGGTCGCCTATCCCACGACACGGCACGGCTGGGGCCGGCTGACCCGCCTGCTGACGGTCGGCAACCGCCGCGCCGAAAAGGGATCGTGCCACCTGACCCTGGCCGATCTTGTGGACCATTGCGAGGATATGGCGCTGATCGCGATGGACGGCGATGCCGCGCTGCTGCGCACGCTGCGCCAAGCCACCCCGCATCTGTGGCTGGCGGTCACCATGCCGCGCGCCGGGCGCGACGCGCGGCTGCTGGCGCGGCGGCTGGCGCTGGCCACGCAAACCGGCGTTCCACCGATCGCCAGCAACGATGCGCTTTACGCCACGGCGGACACGCGGCCACTGCACGACGTGCTGACCTGCATCCGCGAGGGGCGGACCTTGCAAACCGCCGGACGCCTGCTGGCCGCCAACGGCGAACGGCATCTGAAGCCCCCGGCGGAAATGGCCCGTCTGTTCCAGGCTTGTCCGCAAGCGCTGGCGGCGACGCGCGACCTGTTCGGTTGCATCGCCTTCACGCTGAACGACTTGCGCTACGAATACCCGCACGAACCCGTTCCCCAAGGCTGGGAACCGCAGGCCTGGCTGGAACATCTGGTCCACGAAGCGGCCATGCGGAAATTCCCCGATGGCCTGCCCGAGGCTTACCGCCGGACGCTGGACGAGGAATTCCGCCTGATCCGCGAGCGCACCTATGCCTATTACTTCCTGACCGTGCATGACGTGGTGCGCCATGCGCGCAGCCTCGATCCGCCGATCCTGTGCCAGGGGCGCGGCAGCGCGGCCAATTCGCTGGTCTGCTATCTGCTGGGCGTGACGCCGATCGATCCGGTGCAAGAAAAGCTGCTGTTCTCGCGCTTCCTGTCCGAGAACCGCAACGAACCGCCCGACATCGACGTCGATTTCGAGCACGAGCGGCGCGAGGAAGTGATCCAGTACATCTACGAACGCTACGGCCGCGAGCGCGCCGGCATCGCCGCCACGGTGATCCACTATCGCCAGCGCAGCGCGATCCGCGAGGTCGGCAAGGCGCTGGGGCTGACCGAGGATGTGACCGCGCGGCTCTCGGGCACAATCTGGGGAAGCTGGGGCGGCGAGGAACTGCCCGAGGCGCGGCTGGGCGAAGCCGGCTTCGATGCCGCCAATCCCGAACTCGCCCGCCTGCGCGATCTGGTCGGCCAGATCCTCCAGTTCCCGCGCCACCTGTCGCAGCACGTCGGCGGTTTCGTGCTGACCCAGGGCCGGCTCGACGAACTGGTGCCGATCCACAATGCGGCGATGCCGGATCGCACCTTCATCGAATGGGACAAGGACGACATCGACGAACTGCAGATCATGAAGGTCGATGTCCTCGCGCTCGGCATGCTCACCTGCATCCGCAAGAGCTTCGACCTGATGCGCCAGTGGCAGCTGGGCGATCACCGGCTGGATACCGTGCCGCAGGACGATGGGGCAACCTATGCCATGCTCCAGAAGGGAGACAGCATCGGCACTTTCCAGGTCGAAAGCCGCGCGCAGATCGCCATGCTGCCCCGGATGAGACCGGCCACCCTCTATGACCTTGTCATCCAGGTCGCCATCGTGCGGCCGGGTCCGATCCAGGGCGGCATGGTCCATCCCTATCTGCGGCGGCGCAACGGCGAGGAGGCCGTCGTCTTCCCCGGCCCGCCAGGCGAGTTGCGCGACGTGCTGGGCAAGACGCTGGGCGTGCCGCTGTTCCAGGAACAGGCGATGAAGCTCGCTATCGTCGCCGCCGGGTTCTCCCCGGCCGAAGCCGACGGCCTACGCCGCGCCATGGCCACGTTCCGCCGCAACGGCACGATCCACAACTACGAGGAGAAGCTGGTCGAAGGCATGGTCAGGCGCGGCTACGAACGCGATTTCGCCGAACGCTGCTTCGAACAGATCAAGGGCTTCGGCGACTATGGCTTTCCCGAAAGCCACGCGCAGGCCTTCGCCTCGCTCGCCTATGTCTCCGCCTGGCTGAAATGCCACTATCCGGCGGTCTTCGCCTGCGCGCTGCTCAACAGCCAGCCGATGGGCTTCTATGCCCCCGCGCAGATCGTGCGCGATGCGCGAGAACACGGCGTCACCGTCCATCCGATCGACGTGGGTGCGAGCGCGTGGGACAATACGCTGGAAGGCGCGCGGGTGCTGCGGCTGGGCCTGCGCCAGATCGACGGTTTCCGGCAGGACTGGGCAGAAGCAATCGCCCGCGTGCGCGGCGACGCGCCCTTCGTCTCGATCGAGACGCTGGCCCACCGCGCCGATCTGCCGCCCCGCGCGCTGCATCTGCTGGCCGATGCCGATGCGCTCGGTTCGCTGGGCCATGGCCGGCGCGAGGCGGGGTGGGAAGTGCGCCGGATGCCGCCGGTGCAGCTGCCACTGTTTGCCGCGATGGACGCGCCCGAACTGGGCCGCGAACGCGACCCCGCCCTGCCCGCGCTGCCGCTTTCGGAAGAAGTGGCGGCCGATTACCAGACGCACCGCCTGTCGCTGAAAGGCCACCCCATGCAGTTCCTGCGCGCGCGCTTTGCCCGGCGGGGCGTGCTTTCCTGCGCCGATGTCAACGCCGCGAAGGACGGCGCGCGCGTGCGCTGCGCCGGCGCGGTGCTGGTCCGCCAGCGGCCGGGCAAGGGCAACGCGGTGTTCATCACGCTTGAGGACGAGACGGGAATCGTCAACGCGCTGCTGTGGGCGCGCGATTTCGAGAAGCAGCGCCGCGCCGTCATGGCCGCGCGGCTGATGGTGATCGCGGGCGAAATCCAGCGCAGCAAGGAAGGCGTCGTGCATCTGATGGCCAGCCGGGTGACCGACGTGACCGCCATGCTCGCCCATCTGTCCGAAACGCAGGCCGTGCTTGGCCCGCCTTCCCGCGCCGACGAGGCCATCCGGCCCACCATGCCCAATCCGCCCGGCGCCGCCCGCCGGCACCCGCGCAATGTCCGCATTCTGCCGCGTTCGCGTGATTTTCATTGAAAGGGCGCTTTTCTTCCGCCGCGCCTCCAAGCTAGACCGACCGGCGATGACCACGCCCGCGCAACGCCTCAGTCCGGTCTATACCGGGATGCCCGTCACCATCTTCGAACATATGTCCGGCCTTGCCCGCGAACAGGGCGCGATCAATCTGGGCCAGGGCTTTCCGGACGATACGCCGCCGCCCGAACTGGTCGAGGCCGTCGTCCGCGCCACGCGCGAACGTTCGCACCAGTATCCGCCGATGGCCGGCCTCGCCGAACTGCGCGATGCCGTGGCCGGCTTCTATGCCCGTGCCCAAGGGCTGCCCCTTGCGCGAGACAACGTGATCGTCACCTCCGGCGCGACCGAAGCCGTAGCCGCCGCGATCCTGGCCGTGGTCAGCCCCGGCGACGAGGTGATCCTGTTCGCCCCGGCTTACGACGCCTATGCGCCACTGGTGCGCCGCGCCGGCGGGATACCGGTGTTCGTACCGCTGCGCCCGCCGCACTGGCGCTATTCCCACAACGCCATCTCCGCCGCGATCACGCCGCGCACCCGCGCGCTCGTTCTCAACGATCCGCTGAACCCCACCGGCAC
Organism: Novosphingobium sp. MD-1; assembly: GCF_001014975.1. Taxonomy (GTDB): domain Bacteria; phylum Pseudomonadota; class Alphaproteobacteria; order Sphingomonadales; family Sphingomonadaceae; genus Novosphingobium. Next base: position 328,358 of record NZ_BBXA01000033.1, read on the forward strand.
GATCGCGTCCGACGCGGAACTTGCCGTGCTGGCGGAGCTGTGCGTGGCGCACGACCTGATCGCGATCTGCGACGAAGTCTGGGAGAACGTGCGGTTCGACGGAAAGCCGCACCGTTCGCTGCTGGCCCTGCCCGGCATGGCGGAGCGCACGATCAAGATCGGATCGGCCGGCAAGATCTTCGGCGCCACCGGCTGGAAAGTCGGCTGGATGGTCGCCGCGCCGGCCATGGCCACCGTGCTGGGCCGCGCGCACCAGTTCCTGACCTTCACCACACCGCCGATGCTCCAGTGGGCGCTGGCCGACGCACTGGCCGATCCCGCCATCGCCGCCGGACGGCAGGCCAGCTGGGCCGCCTCGCGCGCCGTGCTGATCGACGGCCTGCGCCGTGAAGGCTTCGCGGTGCTCGACAACGCGGCGACATGGTTCGCCTGCATCGACCTTGCGGCCTCGGGCATCGCGCTCGACGATCGCGCGTTCAGCGAGCGCGCGGTGCGCGAGGCGGGCGTCGCCTCGATCCCGCTCTCCGCGCTGTGGGAAGGCCCCGACGGCCCCACGTCGATCCTGCGCCTGTGCCACTGCAAGCCGGCGGCGATGCTGGAAGAAGCCGTCCTCCGTCTCGCCCGCTGGCGCGAGAGCCTCTAAACCGCGTTCTTTCACAGGGCGCGCATTGCGCCGCTGGACGACATGGGCCACCAGCGCCTATCTCCCGGTCCATGGCCGAACCTATTGTTTTCAACCGCCGTGACCTGCTCATGGGACAAGGCGCGCTTGCGCTTGCCGCTACGCTGGCCCCGCTGTTCCCCGCCTGGGCGCGCGGCGCGCACGGCGGCCATCATGGTATGGCAACCGGCCCCGACGCAACGGCCGGCATCGGTGCCGCACTCAGCGGCGATCGGATCGCGCTGACGATCGGGGAAAGCCGGTTCTCGGTGGGAAAGCGATCAGCCGCCGCCGTCAGCATCAACGGCTCCATTCCCGGTCCGCTGATCCGCCTGCGCGAAGGGCAGACCGTGCGGATCGACGTGACCAACCGGTTGCGGGAGCAATCCTCGATCCACTGGCACGGGCTGCTCGTGCCGTTCCAGATGGACGGCGTGCCCGGCCTCAGCTTCCCCGGCATCGATCCGGGCGAGACGTTCGCCTATGAATTTCCCGTCCGGCAGGCCGGCACCTACTGGTATCACAGCCATTCGGGCATGCAGGAAGCGATCGGCCTCTACGGCCCGATCGTAATCGATCCCGCCACGTCTTCCGGCGTGGCATACGATCGCGAATACGTGCTGATGCTGGCCGACTGGAGCCCGCTCCATCCGCACGCGATCATGCGCCAGTTGAAGGCGATGAGCGGCACGTTCAACATGCGCAAGCAGACGCTGTCCGGCCTGCTGGCGGGGCGCGACCAAAGCGCGAAGGACCGGTTCGCCTGGGCCGGGATGCGCATGGACCCGACCGACATTTCCGACGTGACCGGCAGCACCTACAGCTACCTCGTCAACGGGCATGACAGCGCGGCGAACTGGACCGCGCTCTATGCCCCCGGCGAACGGGTGCGCCTGCGCGTGATCAACGCATCCGCCATGACCAACTTCAACTTGCGCATTCCCGGCCTGGCGATGACCGTGATCGCCGCCGACGGACTGGATGTTCAGCCGGTGGAAACCGATGAAATACAGATCGCTATCGCCGAAACCTACGACGTGATCGTCACGCCCGCAGGCGCCGCCCCGCATGCGATCGTGGCTGAGGCGCTGGACCGCAGCGGACAGGTGCGCGCCACGCTGGCCACCCAGCCGGGGATGGTGGCGCCGATCCCGCCGATCCGCTCCCGCCCGGTCCTCACCATGCGCGATATGGGCATGGATATGAAGGGCATGGGCGAAATGCACCATTCGATGGCCATGCGCGATGGCGCCAACGCGCCGTCGGTGAAGATGGGGCCGGGCGTCGCCATGATCGCGCCGATGCCGGTGGACCGGCTGGCCGACCGCCCCACCGGCCTGGAGGACGTGGACCACCGCGTCCTCACGTATGCCGACTTGCGCGCGCGCGATGCCAACCCGGATAAGCGCACGCCCACGCGAGAGATCGACGTCCACCTGACCGCCAACATGGAACGCTACATGTGGTCGATCGACGGCCAGACGATCTCGGGCGGCGCGAAGCCCATCCCGTTCCGGCTGGGCGAGCGGGTGCGCGTTACCCTGATCAACGACACGATGATGCCGCACCCGATCCACCTGCACGGCCACTTCTTCGAACTCGTCACCGGCGATCCGGGGCATCGCCCGCGCAAGCATACGGTCAACGTCCTGCCGGGCGGCAAGGTCGCGTTCGATCTCACCGCCGATGCCGAGGGCGACTGGGCGTTCCACTGCCACATGCTGCTGCACATGCACGCGGGGATGATGCGCGTCGTCACCGTGCGCCGCGAAGGGGAGGCGTGACCGTGCGTGCCCTGCCCCTCCTGCTCGCCGCCGCCACGTTCACGCTGGCCATGCCCGCCCACGCACAGGATGCCCACGCCCAGGATGTTCACGCGGGACACGACATGGGCGCCATGGATCATTCGGGCCACCCGATGCAGGGCATGGAGCAGAGCGATCCGCACGCGGGGCACGCCATGCCCGCCTCGGATGAAGACGATGCCGACACGCCCGGCGACGCACCGCCTCCCCCCGTCCCCACCGACCATCCGGCCGACCGCTTCTTCGATCCCGCGCGCATGGCCGCCGCGCGTGCCGATCTGGCAAGGGAAGGCCGCTTCTTCGGCAACGCGCTGATCGTCGACCGGCTGGAATACCGCGCCGTCCGGGGGCGTGACGGCTATGGCTGGCAAGGCGAGGCCTGGATCGGCGCCGATCTGGACAAGCTGGTCATCGCTAGCGAAGGCGAAGGCGCGTTCGGCGAAACGGCGGAGCGGATCGAACTGCGCGCCCTGTGGCGCCACGCCATCGCGCCCTACTTCAACGTGGAAGCCGGCGTCCGCCACGATTTCCAGCCCGGCCCGCAACGCACGTACGCCACGTTCGGGATAGACGGCCTGGCCCCCTACTGGTTCGATGTGGAAGCGCAGCTGCTGGTCTCGGACAAGGGCGATGTCCACGCCCGCGTCGAAGGCAGCTACGACCTGCGGCTGACCAACCGCCTCATCCTCCAGCCCGCCGTGGAACTTGACGCCGCGTTCCAGGACGTGCCCGAACTGCGCACCGGCGCGGGCTTCGACCGGCTCGAAGCCGGGGCGCGGCTACGCTACCAGATCACACGCCAGCTTGCGCCCTACATCGGCGTCCACTGGGAACGCCGGCTCGGTGAAACCGCCCGCCTTGGGGCGTTGGCCGGCGAAAGGGCCTCAACCGTCAGTCTGGCGATCGGCGTCCGAAGCTGGTTCTAGGCGGCAAGGCGCGATGACCAATCGCCGAAAGCCTGATCGAACCACGTTTGGCTGCCTTGTGGTCGGCACTTTCATGCTCATGCTTGCCCTAATGTGCGTTCTGAACGCTATCGTTGTACTGTAACCGTCCCACCATATCACTCACCCCGTCGCCCCCTCAAAACGGCAGTTCCGCCTGCTGCCGCCCCGCCTCCCCGGACTGCGGCTCCGCATCGTCGTCGTCGTGATCGCCTTCCAGCGCGGAGAGCGTGAGGCCCATCAGCCGGATCGGTTGCGGCAGGGGCAGCACGGCTTCCAGCAGATCGCGCGCCATGGAGGCGAACACGGTCTTGTCCGCCACCGCGCGCGGGGACGATTTCGCCCGCGTCATATTGGTGAAATCGATGGACTTCATCTTGAGGGTGACTGTTCGGCCCTGCGCGCCCGCCCGTTCGATACGGTCCCATACGATGTCGATGATCCGCTCCAGCGCCTCCCGCAAGGCAGGGCCGGAAGACAGGTCACGATCGAACGTCCGCTCGCCACCCACCGATTTGCGTGGCCTGTCGGCGCGCACCCGGCGCAGGTCTATCCCGCGCGCGGCGCGATAGAGGTAATCCGCCAGGCTGCCGAAATGGCTGCGCAGGAACGCCAGGTCCTTCGCCAGCAGGTCCGCGCCCGTTTCGATCCCCAGCCCCGCCATCTTCTCCGCGCCGCGCGGACCAATGCCATGGAAGCGGCGCACCGGCAGGCCGGCGACGAAGGCCGCGCCCTCGCCCGGCCGGATCACGCACAGGCCATCGGGCTTGTTCTGGTCGCTCGCCAGCTTGGCCAGGAACTTGTTGTACGATACGCCCGCGCTCGCGGTCAGCCCGGTTTCCGCGCGGATGCGCTGGCGGATCAATTCGGCGATGCGCGTGGCGGAGCCGATCCCGCGGATGTCGTCGGTGACGTCGAGATAGGCCTCGTCCAGCGCCAGCGGTTCGACGTGCGGCGTGTAGTCGTGAAAGATCGCGCGGATCTGCTGCGATACACCGCGATAGACATCGAACCGGGGCTTGCGGAAGATCAGGCCGGGGCACAGCCGCGCCGCCCGGACCGATGGCATGGCGGAGCGCACGCCAAATACCCGCGCCTCGTAGCTTGCCGCCGCGACCACCCCACGCTCCGACGAACCGCCGACCGCCACCGGCTTGCCCTTGAGGGCAGGATCGTCGCGCTGTTCGACGCTGGCATAGAAGGCATCCATGTCGACATGGATGATCTTACGCAGCCCGTCGCCGGACTCTTCCTCGCCGGGATCGTTTCGCGCCGGTTCCATGATTTGCAGGCTAGCCTATTTCGCCCCAGGGCATAAAGGGCTGGGGTGAATCCCCCGAACGGACTACCCCGATTTCAATGACTAGCGAGAACCACCACCAGCCAGAGGAAACGCGAGGAACGCCCAGGGGACGCGAATTCGTGGCGATGATGGCCATGCTGATGGCGCTGCAGGCGCTGGCGATTGACGGCATGCTGCCGGCGCTGGGCCAGATCGCGCACGACCTGAACGTGACCGACCCCAACCGACGGCAACTGGTGGTGGGCGTGTTCCTGCTCTCCGCCGGCGTGGGAGCGCTGCTGCCCGGCACGCTGGCGGACCGCTTCGGCCGGCGCCCCGTGGTGCTGACCAGCCTGGGCCTGTACATCGCGTTCTCGCTGGCCTGCGCGATGGCGCGGGATTTCGATACGCTGCTGGTGCTGCGGGCGCTGCAGGCGGTCGGCAGCTCGGGCGTTACGGTTCTGCCCGGTGCGATCATCCGGGATCGCCACAGCGGCGATCGCATGGCGCGAATGCTGTCGACGATCTCGGTGGTGTTCATGGTCGTGCCGATGCTGGCGCCCAGCGTGGGGCAGTTCGTGCTGCTGTTCGCAGGCTGGCGCTGGATTTTCATCATGCTGGCGGTGATGGCCGCGCTGGTCGGGCTGTGGGTCGCCCTCAGGCTCGACGAGACGCTGCGGCCGGAATTCCGGCAGCCGATCAATCCGACGGCGATCGTGGTGAACATGATCGCCGCCGCCTCGAACCGCGCGTCGATCGGCTATGTCCTTGGCGGATCGCTGATGTTCGGCGCGCTGCTGGGCTACATCAATTCCTCGCAACAGCTGGTGGCGGAACACTTCGGCGCGGGCAGCGCCTTTCCGCTGCTGTTCGGCGCGACGGCGGTGACGATGGCCTGCGCCAGTTTCTCCAACTCGCGCATCGTCGAACGCTTCGGCGCACGGCGCGTGTCGCACACGGCGCTGTTCGTCTATATCGGCGTAAGCTGTCTGCAGGTGTTCTTCGCCACGCGCCCGCACCAGACGCTGTGGCAGTTCATGCCGCTGATCGCCATGAACATGTGCCTGATGGGCTTCGTCGGCGCCAATTTCAGCTCGATCGCGCTCCAGCCCTTCGCCAAGATCGCCGGCGCGGCCAGTTCGGTCCAGGCGTTCATGCGCATGGCGCTCGGCTCGTTCATCGGCATGATGATCGGGCAGGCGTTCGACGGCACCGCGCGCCCGCTCGCGGTTTCCTTCCTGGCCGCCGGAATCCTGGCCCTGATGCTGGTGCTGTTCAGCGAGAAGGGACGCCTGTTCCGCCGCCTGCACCCGCCCGGAACGCCGCGCATCATCGTCGACCACTGAGGCAGCAGGCTTCGCGCCCGACGCGGATCAGTCCGTCAGCGCGGCGATCAGCGCCTTGACCTTTTTCTGCCGCCATTGCGGCAGCGGCGCGACCAGCCAATAACCGCGCCGGCTCGGCTCGGCTTCGCCCACGGCGGCGACACGCCCTTCGGCGAGGGCAGTCTGCGCCAGCAGCACCGGCACGCGCGCCTTGCCCAGCCCGGCGGCGGCAGCGCTGATCGCGGTGCCGGCATCGCCGACCGAAAATGCCACGTCCGCACCTTCACCGCCCGGCGCGGGATCGCCCGGCCAGCCGATCCACGGCGCGTCGCCGCCATCGCTGCCGACGGCCGTCACGACGATCACCGCCGCTTCGCCCAGCGCGATGCCTTCCAGATCGCCCGGCCCTTCGGCCCAGCGCACGGCCAGATCGAGATTGGCTTCGGTGAAATCGATGTCCACATCGCCCCCCACCAGCGCGAAGCGCAACTGGTCGTTGCTTGCGCGGAAGCTGGCAAGGCGTGGGGAAAGCCAGGCGGCGAACACGTCGCGCGGGCAGGCGATGGTATAGACATGGCTCGATTGGCCGGCCTGCATCGCCTGCACGCCTTCCTCGAACCGCAGGAAGCCTTCGCGGATCGCATCCAGCCCGGCCAGCGCCTCGTCGGTCAGTTCCAGACCCTTGGAGGTGCGACGGAACAGGACCACGCCAAGCAGGTCTTCCAGCGCGCGGATCTGCTGCCCCACGGCCGCCGGCGTCACCGCCAGCTCATCGGCCGCGCGGGTGAACGAAAGGTGCCGCGCCGCCGCATCGAGCACGCGCAGGCCATTGAGCGGCAGGTGCGTCCGCTTCATCCTCGTTTCCTTCCCTGCGTCAGTTCGCGGTGGCCGGAGCGGCCAGCGGGAAGAACGGGATCGCCACTTCGAACAGCGATCCGTCCGGGCGCTGCATGGTGTAGTGCCCTTCCATGCTGCCCTGCGGCGTGCCGAGCGGACAGCCGGAAACGTAATCGTGCGTCTGCCCCGGTTCGAGCAACGGCTGTTCGCCCACCACGCCTTCGCCATCGACGAAGTTCACGTTGCCGCGCCCGTCGGTGATCCGCCAGTGGCGCGACAGAAGCTGGAACCGCTGCGCCGAGTCGTTCTCGATGCGGATGTGATAGACCCAGAACCATTTGCCCGCATCTACGCGGGATTGTTCGGGCAGGAAATTGACCGCGACCCGGACGGTCACGCCCTCCGTCACTGCGGCATGCTGGAAGAGCTGCTTCATACCTTGGGAGCCTATCGCACATCGGCTCCGGTTCCAATCAAGGAATTGTCGCGCTTGCCCGAATGCGATTTGGCCCCCACAGGAAAACGCGATGCACATTCGCGCGCCCGCCATCCTCTGCGCCGTCCGCGCCCACGGCGAACACGGGGCCGTGGTGCGCATGCTGACCGCCGATCACGGGCTTGTCGCCGCCTATGTCGCGGGTGCGCGCGGACGGGAAATGCGACCCTTGCTGATCCCGGGTAACGTGCTGGACGCCGATCTGCGCGCGCGCAACGACAGCCAGCTTCCCTCCGCGCGGATCGAACTCGTCACCAGCCGCGGACCATGGCTGACCGAACCGCTGCCCAGCGCGGCGATCGGCTGGGCCTGCGCGCTGACCGCCGCGACCTTGCCCGAAGGCTATCCCTATCCCGCGCTTCACGCCGCGCTGGGGGCGACGCTCGATGCGATATGCCATGCTCCTTCCGCGCGCGGCTGGGCACGGGCGCTGGCGGGGTACGAAGCGCTGCTACTGCGGGAAGTGGGCTATGGAGCAGCCCCCGCCCCGCCGGCGGACGAGGACTGGCCGGCGCTCCTGAACCGCCTGGACCGGCATGGCACGGCCATCGGGAACCGCCTGCTTGCCGATCGCCACCGCGATGTTATGGCGGCCCGCGCGATTCTGCTGGACCGGCTGAAACGCATGGACGCTTGATTGAGGGATGCACATGAAGATCGCAGTTCTGCCGGGCGACGGCATCGGCCCCGAAGTGACGCACGAAGCGGTACGGGTGATCGAAGCGCTTGGCCTGGGCGATATCGCCATGGAGCAGGCCCCCGTCGGCGGCGCGGCCTACAAGGCCCACGGCCATCCGCTGCCCCCCGCGACGCTGGAGATCGCGCGCCAGTCCGATGCCATCCTGTTCGGCGCGGTGGGCGATCCCGATTGCGACGCGCTGGACCGGCACCTGCGCCCCGAACAGGCGATCCTGGGGCTGCGCAAGGAACTGACGCTGTTCGCCAACCTGCGCCCGGCCAAGGTGTTCAAGGGCCTTGAGGATCATTCCGCGCTGCGCCCCGAAGTCGCTTCCGCCATCGACCTGCTGATCGTGCGCGAACTCAACGGCGACGTCTATTTCGGCGAAAAAGGCTTCCGCACCACCGCCAGCGGCGAACGCGAAGGCTATGACGTGATGTCCTATTCGGAAAGCGAGGTGCGTCGCATCGCCCACGTCGCCTTCCGCGCCGCGCGCACCCGCGCGCACCGCGTCTGCTCGGTGGACAAGGCCAACGTGCTCGAAACCTCGCAGCTGTGGCGCGACGTGATCGTCGAAGTCGCAAAGGAATATCCCGACGTCACGCTCGATCACATGTACGTGGACAACGCGGCGATGCAGCTGGTGCGCAACCCCGGCCAGTTCGACGTGATGGTCACCGGCAACCTGTTCGGCGATATCCTGTCCGATCAGGCCAGCATGTGCGTCGGCTCGATCGGAATGCTCGCCTCGGCCTCGCTTGGCGAGCGCCAGACCGAATACGGCACGTTCGGCCTGTACGAACCGATTCACGGCTCCGCGCCCGACATCGCCGGCAAAGGCCTGGCCAACCCGATGGCCACCATCCTGTCCGCCGCGATGCTGTTGCGCCACTCGCTGGGTCTGGCCGAACAGGCCGACCGTATCGAACGCGCCGTGGCAGCCGCGCTGGAAGACGGCGTGTTCGGCCGCGATCTTGGCGGAACGGCGGGAACGACGGAAATTGGTGACGCCGTGCTGGCAAGGCTGTAAAGGCCCGCCCCTTATGATCGAACTCGCTGTCATCCTGCCCACGTTCAAGGAACGCAAGAACCTTGCCCCCATGGTCGCCCGGCTCGACGCCGCGCTGGCCGGCATCGCGTGGGAAGCCATCTTCGTCGACGACAACAGCCCGGACGGCACCTCAGACGAAGCCCGCGCCATATCGCAGCAGGATGCGCGCATCCGCGTAATCGAGCGCTTCGGGCGGCGTGGCCTTGCCTCCGCCGCGATCGAGGGCATGTGCGCCACCGCCGCCCCGATCGTGGCGGTGATGGACGCCGATGGCCAGCACGATCCCGCGCTGCTGCCCGAAATGCTCGCGGCGGTGAAAAGCGGGGAATACGACCTCGCCTACGCCTCGCGCTTCGCCGAAGGCGCCAGCGTCGATGCCTGGGGCCGGCCCGATCGCGTCAAGGCATCGGGCCTCGCCAACCGGATCGCCCGCAAAGTGACCGGCGTGCAGCTGTCCGACCCGATGAGCGGCTTCTTCATGCTGCGCGCCGAAACGCTGCGCGCCGATGCGCACCGTCTTTCCGGCGTGGGCTTCAAGATCCTGCTCGACATTCTCGCCACGGTCGATGCGCCGCTGCGCGTCAAGGAGTTGCCGCTGCATTTCGCGGCCAGGCTGGACGGGGAATCCAAGCTCGACCAGACGGTCGTGTTCGAATTCCTCATCGGCCTTTACGACAAGTGGCTGGGCCGCTTCATCCCCACCCGCTTCGCCCTGTTCGGCACCGTGGGTGCGCTGGGCGTGGGCGTACAGATGAGCGCGCTGTGGCTGGTGCTGCACCTGCTGCTGGGCGAACGCTTCGTCTATGGCCACTGGTCCAGCAACGTGACCTTCAACGTGGCCAACACGATCGCCGCCGTGATCGCGATGACCTTCAACTTCGTGCTGAACAACGAGCTGACCTATTCCGACAAGCGGCTGCGCGGCTTCGTCCCGCTGATGCGCGGCTGGGCCAAGTTCGCCATGACCTGCTCGCTGGGCCTGCTCACCAACGTCGGTTCGGCAGCGGCGCTCAAGGCCATGGGCTTCCACGATTTCGTCGCGGTGATCGTGGGCATCGTGCTGGGTTCGGTGTGGAACTTCGCGCTCTCGTCCAAGTTCGTCTGGGGCAAGTACTGATCCGGTGAACGGCGCGCGCCTGCCCCGGCCGCAGGCCGCGCTGCTACTACTGACAGCGGCGGGCGCGCTGTTCAGCCTGATCGACACGCCCTTCCCGCACCTTGCTCCGCTGCAGAACCTGCCGACGCTGGTGATTGCCGGCGGCCTGGCGCTGGCGCTGCGCCGCTGGCCGATCCCGACCGGCGCCGTGGCCTGCATCTGCCTGTTCCTGGCGCTGCACACGCTGGGCGGCCGCTACATCTATTCCAACGTGCCATACGATGCCTGGGCGCGCGCGCTGGGCCTTCCCGCGCCGGGTGGCCTGTTCGGCCTGCGCCGCAACAGCTATGATCGGCTGGTCCATTTCAGCTTCGGGCTGCTGATGGTGCCACCCGTATCGGCATGGCTCGCGCGCCACGGCGGCGTGCGACGGGGCCTGTCGGTCTATCTCGCCGTCGAATTCGTGCTGGGCGCCAGCGCCTTCTACGAAATCTTCGAATGGCTGCTGACGGTCGTCATGGCCGGCGCTGACGCGGACGCCTACAACGGCCAGCAGGGCGATATGTGGGACGCGCAGAAGGACATGGCCTGCGCCGCCGTCGGAGCGGTCTGCACCGCGCTGTGGCTCACCCTGCGCCGCAAGTAGCGCCCGCCTACAGCTTGCCGAACTTCGCCTCGTAGCCGGCGGTGTCACCACTGGCGAGGAACTTGCACTGGTCCACCCAGTTGTCGCGCGTCGCGCGGCCGGCGAACGTGCCCAGGCGCGCATCGATCGCCTTGATGTCTTCGTCGGTCCAGCCGGCGATCTGGGCATAGCGGGTCACGCCCAGTTCGGTCAGCGCTGCGCGCAGCTTGGGGCCTACGCCCTTGATCTTCGAAAGGTCGTCCGCTTCATCATCAGCCGATGCCGCAACCTGCGTCAGTTCGCTGGTCGCGGCGGCGGCCACCACTTCGCCCAGGCCCGCCATCAGCTCCACGCCCGGCGGAGGCGTGATCGCGGGAATGGCGGCGGCGGGCGGCGCATCGATCAGCGCGGTGTTGCGCTGCGCGGGCGCCGCGCCTTCGGACAGAACGTCATCGAATTCACGCCGGGTGGGAGCCGGCTTTACCCGCCCGAACAGCCACCAGATGACCAGCAGCGCCAGCACCACGGCCGCGCCCGCCACAATCCAGTTCGCCTCGATCCAATCGACCATGAAACGCTCCCCAACCCGGCGCACCGGACATCCCCCGGCAAGCCTTACACGCCCGCGCCTTTCCCACGGCGCGGGCGTGTTGCCAAGTCAGATCAACGGGTGAGCGGGCCGGTCAAGCACGCTATTCCTTCTGCAGCGATCCGGCGACCGACACCAGCTTGCCGAATTCCTGCCGCCAGTAATCGCGCTGCGGCCCCGCCAGCCGGACAATATCGGGCCAGGACCATGCCCCCAGCATGGTATCGCCGCGCAGCTTCTGGCCGAACGCGGCCACCGCCACGGCAAAGGCCATGTCGCCCGAAGGGGCGGCGGCGCCCGCCAGCAGTCGCGTCGGTACCGGCCGCTCGATCAGGCGCGAGGCGGTCTCGCGCGGCAGCTTGTAGCGCAGCTTGACCGTGGCCATTTCGCCCGCCTTCGTGGTGGCGGCCACCGCCGGGGCATCCTCGTACTTGCGCGGCGCGATCCAGCCCTTGCCGCCCGTCGGCACCACCTCGTAGATCGCGGTGACCTGATGGCTGGCGCCGATCTCGCCCGCATCGACCTTGTCGTTGTCGAAGTCCTCCTCGCGCAGCGCGCGGTTCTCGTAGCCGATCAGGCGGTATTGCGAGACCACGGCGGGATTGAACTCCACCTGGATCTTTACGTCGCTGGCGATGGTGAACAGCGTGGACGCCATCTGCTCGGCCAGCACCTTGCGGGCCTCCAGCGCGCTGTCGATATAGGCGTAGTTGCCGTTCCCGTGATCGGCGACCTGCTCCATCATCGCTTCGTTGTAGTTGCCCTGCCCGAAGCCCAGCGTAGTCAGCGTGATGCCGCTGTCGCGCTCGCGCTCGACCATCTGCAGCAGCGCCTTGGTGTCGGACACGCCCACGTTGAAATCGCCGTCGGTGGCCAGCAGGATGCGGTTCACTCCGCCGTCGATGAACGATCCGCGCGCCACCTGATAGGCCAGTTGCAGCCCCGCGCCGCCCGCCGTCGAACCGCCCGCGTTCAGCCGGTCGAGCGCGGCACGGATCTTGGCCTTGTCGTTGGTCGGCTCCAGCACCATGCCCGCCGCGCCGGCATAGACCACGATCGAGACGCGGTCCTTCTCGCCCAGTTCGTCGGCCAGCCCGGCCAGCGCGCTCTTGACCAGCGGCAGCTTGTCCGGATCGCTCATCGAGCCCGAAACGTCGACCAGGAACACCAGATTCGCCGGCGGGCGGCTTGCACGGGGCAGGTCATAGCCGCGCAAGCCCACGCGCAGCAGGCGCGTATCGGGATTCCACGGCGTTACCGCCACGTCGGTGGTCACGCTGAACGGCGCCTCGCGCTTTTCGGGCAGCGGATAATCGTAGCGGAAGTAGTTGATCAGTTCCTCGGTCCGCACCGCGTCCTTCGGCGGCATCTGTCCTTGCGACAGGAAGCGGCGAACGTTGGCGTAGGCGCCCGTGTCGACGTCGATCGAGAACGTGGAGACCGGCTCGGCCCGCGTCAGATGGACCGGGCTGACCTCCTTGCCGTCATAGCGCTCGTTGCCCGGATCGGACGGCACCACCACCGGCGGGACGAATCCCTTGCCCCGCACCGCTTCGGCGCGGGCAATGGCCGGCGCTGGCGCATACATCGGCGGCGGAGGCGGCGGCGGTGATGCTGGCGGTGACTGGAGGTTGGCTACGGGACCGGCGCGCTGCGCGGTTACCACGACGTCGTTCACCGTCTCGTCCACACCCTGCGCGGCGCCCACGGCCTTCTCCGGCGCGGCTTGCTTCGCGGCGCACCCGGCCAGCAGGGCAACGGCGGTCGAAAGCGCCACGGCGGCCTTGAATCCTCTCATGCTACGGTCCCCTTCTCCATCCGATCCTCGAAGGGAAGAACACCGTCCGCGCCGTGAATGGTGACTGAACGTTGCGGGACGTTGCCGGGCCGTTACTGGTGGGCTCAGGCCGTCTGCTTGCGGAACAGCACGCGGTCTTCCGGCCCGAATCCGCGCTTCCAGATGACAAGGCAATAGACGCCCAGGATGGCCGGGATGCCGAAGGCGAGTTCCGCCCATTCCGGCAGCATCTTGACGAACCAGCCGACCAGCACCGCCGGCACCGCCGCCCACACCAGCGCCCAGCGCCAGTTGTTGATGCTCTCGCCCAGAATGCGCGAAAGCAGCCGCGCCTTGAGCAGGGATGACAGCGCAAGCGACAGGGCGAGCGCGGCGGCCGCGGCCGCGGCCTGCACCAGCGTGTTGAAGCCCATGTTCTTCGCCAGCAGGATCAAGCCCACAGTCAGCGCGGCCTGCAGACCGATCGTGCCCAGGCTGATCCACAGGTTGCGCACCCGCGCGACGTAGATCAGCGCGGCCTCGCTCACCACCGCGGTCGCCGCGACGACCTCGGCGGTCAGCAGCAATGCCAGCGCGCCGGTGCCGGCCACGAAATGCGGCCCCACCAGCCCCATCACGCCGGTCCCCGGAATGCCCAGCGCCAGCGCGATGCCGGCCTGCGCGGCGGTGATCCAGAATCCGGCCTGGCACACCTGCCGGGCGATCGCGGCATAATTGCCTTCGCGCAGATTGCGGGTGATGACCGGGCCTAGAATCGGCTCGAAGCTGGTCTTGAGCTTCTGTGGCAGCGAGGCGACCTGTTGCGCCACATAGTACACGCCCACCGCCGCCGGCGGCGCGAACGTGCCCAGGATGAAGATGTCGAGCTTGCGGGTGCCCCATTCCACCGCGTCCGCACCGGCCAGCGGCAGGTTGCGCCCCGCCAGCCGCAGGAGATCGCCGGGGCGCGGCGACCACACGCGCGGCAGGCCATAGCTGCGCAGCAGCGGCACGAAGGCCGTCAGCGTCGCCCCGAAGATCGACGCGACATAGGACAGGATCAGCCCGCTTTCGCGCAGCGGGAAGTAATAGGTGCCCGCCAGCCAAAGCCCGCCCGCCGCGATCGACAGCGTCCACGGCTCCACCACCGCCCGTGCGCGAACCGTGGTGCCCACGTCGAAGCGATAGGCCAGCGCCGCCAGCGCGATATCGCCCAGCGCCAGCGGCAGGATCGTCAACGGCAGCAGCCGTTGCAGCGGCGTGAATTCGCCGCTGGGGAACATCGGCGCCGGGAAAACATAGAGCAGCACCGCCAGCACCGCGGAAACCAGGCCGGAAAGCAGCAGGGCGTCGGCCACCACCGCTGCTGCAGGCCGATCGTCCTTGGCCAGTTGCTGCGCCAGCCCGCGCTTCTGCCCCAGCGTCGCCAGTTGCGCGGCCAGTTCCACCGCGATCGTGGCCGAGGCGAAGCGCCCCAGCTCGTCCGCGCCATAGAGGCGTCCGGCGATGAACAGGAACGGGATGCGCGCCGCCAGTCGCAGCAGGAAGCCGAAGAAATTCGTCCTCCCGCCCTTGGCCAGCGCGGCAATATCGTTCTGTTCGGTATCGTCAGCCAAGCGGGTTTTCCGCGCGCAGGGGGCGAGACAGCAGGTGTGCGACCACCTCGCGCGCCGGCATCCGGCCATCGAGCAGCGCCGCCACGGCTTCCACGATCGGCATTGAAATGCCCTTGCTTCGGGCAAGGTCCGCCAGCACCGGCGCGGTGAACGCGCCTTCGGCCACCGTGGCGCGGTCCGCCAGCGCCGCCGCCGCGCTGGTTCCTCCGCCCAGCGCCTTGCCCAGCGAAAAGTTGCGGCTGGAGGTGGACGAACAGGTCAGCACCAGATCGCCAAGGCCCGACAGGCCCGAGAGCGTTTCCGCCTGTGCGCCCATCGCCATGCCGAAGCGCTGCATTTCGGCAAAGCCCCGGCTGATCAACGCGGCGCGTGCATTCTGGCCCAGTTGCAGCCCATCGACCACGCCGCAGGCGATGGCCAGCACGTTCTTGACCGCGCCGCCGATCTCCGCACCGGTCACGTCGTCGGAATAGTAAGGCCGGAACGTCGGCCGGGCGATAGCGGCGGACAGCCGTTGCCACTGCGCCTCGCCGCCCGCACAGGCCAGCGTGATCGCGGTGGGCAGGCCCGCCGCCACCTCGTGCGCGAAAGTCGGCCCGGACAGCACGGCGATCTCGGCATCGGGCGCCACGTCGCGCGCCACGTCGGCCATCAGCCGCCCCGTGCCCGCCTCGATTCCCTTGGCGCAGAGCACCAGATCGCCGCCCTTGCGCCCCATCGCGCCCAGCACCGAGGCCAGATGCTGCGCCGGCGTCACCACCAGCAGCACGGGAAGTGCCGCCAGTTCCGCCAGATCGCCGGTGGCGCGGATGGTGGGATGCAGCGTCGCTGAAGGCAGGAACAGCGCGTTGCGCCGTTCGGTGTTGATCTGATCGACCAGCTCGGCCTCGCGCGCCCAAAGCAGCACCGCGCGCCCGTCGCTGGCCAGAGTCTGCGCCAGCGCGGTGCCCCATGCCCCCGCGCCGACGACGCCGATCGCGGCGCTGTCCCCGGCCCCCACTCCCTGGCTCATGCCTTCACCCCCGCGCCGCGCACCGGCGCGGCATTGGCATCGAGCGGCCAGCGCGGGCGCGCCGGCAGATCGAGCGGGTCCGTATATCCCAAAGCGAAGCGTTCCGCGCCAGCCCAGCCGATCATCGCCGCATTATCTGTGCACAGCTTGCCCGGCGGGGCCACCAGCCGCAGGCCGAAGCCGGCGGCCAGCGTTTCCAGCGCCCCGCGCAACGCGGCGTTGGCCGCCACGCCCCCCGCCACCACCAGCGCGCTCATGCCCTCCGCCCCGGAATCCCGCACCGACTCCAGCGCCAGTCGGGTCCGGTCGATCACGCAATCGATCGCGGCCTGCTGGAACGAGGCGGCAATATCGGCATCGGCATGAAGGCCCGAATCCTTTGCGCGCATCACCGCGCTCTTCAGGCCGGCGAACGAGAAATGCGGCTCCCCGCTGCCCACCAGCGGGCGCGGCAACGGCACTGCGCGCGGATCGCCCGCGCGCGCCAGGCGCTCCACCGCCGGCCCGCCCGGATAGCCGAGGCCCAATATCTTGGCCGTCTTGTCGAAGGCTTCGCCCAGCGCATCGTCGATCGTCGTGGCCAGCCGGCGATAATCGCCCAGTCCGCGCACTTCCAGGATCTGGCAATGCCCGCCCGAAACGAGCAGCAGCAGATAGGGATAGGCCAGATCGGGATCGGCCAGGCGCGGCGACAGCGCGTGCCCTTCCAGATGATTCACGCCGATCAGCGGCTTGTCCGCCGCCATGGCCAGCGCCTTGCCGGTGACCAGCCCCACCATCACGCCGCCGATCAGGCCCGGCCCGGCGGTCGCGGCGATGGCGTCCATGTCCTCCAGCGTCAGGCCCGCGTCGGCGAGTACCGCGCCCACCATCGGCGCGATCACTTCGGCATGGGCGCGCGCGGCGATCTCGGGCACCACGCCGCCATAGGGCGCGTGTTCGGCGTCCTGCGAGGCAATGCGCTGCGCGACGATGCGCGCCTCCAGCGAACCGGCGCTGCCATCGATGATGGCGACGGCGGTTTCATCGCAGGAAGATTCGATACCGAGGATCAGGGCCATGGGGAGCTTTCCCTTAGAGATAAACGCAGGTACGGCAAGCGGCGCATGATCCAGACTTTCCTCCAAGATAGCCCCGCGCAGGCTCCGGCAACCGCACTCCGGCTGGGCACGCGCCAGTCTCCGCTCGCCATGGCGCAGGCGCACGAGGCGCGCGACCGGCTGTGCGCGGCGCATGGATGGCCCACGGAAACGGTGGAAATCGTGCCCGTCATCGCCAGCGGGGATCGCATCCAGGACCGTCCGCTGGCCGAGATCGGCGGCAAGGCATTGTGGACCAAGGAACTCGATGGCTGGCTGGCTTCGGGCGAGATCGATTTCGCCGTCCATTCGATGAAGGACGTGGAAACGATCCGCCCGGCGGAACTGGCGATCGCCGCCGTGCTGCCCCGCGCCGACGTGCGCGACGTGCTGGTGGGCGCGGAAAGCGTCGCGGCGATCCCCCCCGGCGCGCGGGTGGGCACCAGCGCGCCGCGCCGGGCAGCGCAGATGCTCCACGCCCGGCCCGACCTTTCGATCGTGCCGTTCCGCGGCAACGTCGCCACCCGGCTCGCCAAGTTGCAGGCCGGCGAAGCGGACGTGACGCTGCTGGCCGCCGCCGGGCTCGCGCGGCTGAACCAGACGGGCGTAGGGCATCCGCTGCCCACCGATCACTGGCTTCCGGCTCCGGCGCAAGGCGCGATCGGCATCGAATGCCTGACCGCGCGGCACGATCTGCGCGGCTGGCTGGCCGCGATCGATCACGCGCCGACCCATGCCGCCGTCCGCGCCGAACGCGCGCTGCTGCTGGCGCTGGGTGGCAATTGCCACAGCCCCATCGCACTTCATACGCAGGCCGATGGCGATGGGCTGACGCTGCGCGCGGCGCTGTTCAGTCCAGACGGCGCGCTACGCGTGGAGGCGACGGAGCGCTTCTCCGCCGACGACGAAACCGCCCCCGCCCGCCTTGCCGACCGCCTGCTAGCCGAAGCGCCCGAAGGCATCCGCGCCCACTTCCATGGCACGGCGCTGCACTGAACGGGACGGACAAGGCATGGCCGGCTTGCCGCTCATCGTGATCCGCCCCGAACCGGGTAACCGCGAAACCGTGGACCGCGCACGCGCCATGGGCATCGACGCGCGCGGCTTTCCCCTGTTCGAGGTCGCGCCGCTGTCATGGGATGCGCCATCACCCGATGGTTTCACGGGATTGCTCGCCGGGAGCGCCAACGTCTTCCGGCACGGCGGGCCAACACTGGAGCCATTGCGCATCCTGCCCGTCCATGCCGTGGGCGCCGCCACGGCGGACGCGGCGCGCGCCGCCGGCTTCGAAGTCGCCCAAACCGGCTCTGGCGGGCTGCAACCGGTGGTGGAGCACTTGGCCGCCGGCCGGTATCTGCGCCTTGCCGGAGAGGAGCGCGTGCCGCTGCTGCAGCCGGCCGGAGTCTTGCTGGAAACGCGGGTGGTCTATGCCGTCCGCGCGCTCCCCTTGCCCCCGGCCTTGCAGGCGATCCTGCGGGAAGGCGCGATCGTTGCGCTGCATTCCGGCGAAGCGGCGGGGCATTTCGCGAAAGAAACAACCGAATCGAATATAAACCATCGCGCCATCGCGATTGCCTGCCTTGCACCACGAATCGGCGAAATGGCGGGGAAAGGTTGGCTCAAGACCGGAATAGCGCCGGAAAGAACCGATCACGCGCTGCTGGCGCTGGCCTTGCAAATGTGCCAGACCGTGTGACATCGGGGCAACGGACAAACGAAAAAGTAAAATGCAGGATACGACAACCATGCAGCCGGGAAGCATTCCGCGCCGCGGACGGCGTGGCTGGACAACCGTTCTGGTCGGGCTGCTGTTACTCGTCGCTGTTTCCGTGGCCGTCGGCTGGCTGGCCTGGAAAAACGGGCTGCTGACGCTCGGCGCCAACGGCGTGAATTTCGGCCCTTCCCCCGCAGCGCCTGCCACGCCGCCAACGCCGCTACCGCTCGTCAGCGCCGGTGAAAGGGCCGCGAACGATGCCGCCGTGGCTGGAGCAACCGCCAAGCTCGCCGCGCTGGAACAGCGACTGGCCGAACTCAACCAGCAAGCCTCTGCCGCATCGGGGCAGGCGACGCATGCGGAAGCGCTGCTGGCGGCCTTCGCCGCGCGCCGCGCCATCGAACGCGGCCAACAGCTGGGCTATCTGGAAACACAGTTGCGCATCCGCTTCGGCGATAGCCAGCCCAATGCGGTGGACCGTGTGATCTCGGCGGCGGGCAAGCCTGTGACGCTGGGATCGCTGTCCGAAGACTTCGAACGCCTGCGCCCCCAGTTGACCGGCGGTTCGCCCGATGAAGGCGGCTGGCAGTGGTTCAAGCGCGAGATGGGCAACCTGTTCGTTATCCGGCATGACGACATGCCCTCGCCCTCTCCCGAACGGCGGGTGGACCGCGTGCGCAGCTTCCTGGCCGGCAACCGCGTGGACATGGCGATCATCGAAGTGGAACGGATGCCGGGGCATGACGCGGCAACCGAATGGCTGGCCCACGCGCGCGACTATGTGATGACCCAGCACGCGCTCGACCAGCTGGAAACCGCCGCGCTGGTCACGCCCACTCCGCCACCGCCCGCCACGATCGTTCCGTCACGGCCCATCATGCCGCCGTCCGCGCCGCAACCGGCGGCGACAGCCTCTACCGGAACCGCGGGCTAGACCTCAGCCGCGCAGCAGTGCCGGCAAGGCCCCGCTCATCCCCCGCGCTTCGTCCATGAACCAGCGCTTGAGCGGCGCGGCGCGCTGCACGCCCGCCATGCCGAAGCGGCGGATCGCGCTGGGAATGCGCCCAGGAATGCCGAACAAGCGGGTCAGCACATCGGTCGCCGCCGCCACCATGAAGGTATCCGCCGCGCGCCAGCGCTCGTAGCGCGCCAGAAGCTGCGCGTCGCCTGCGTCCAGCCCCAGCCGCATACCATCGGACAGCACTTCCACCAACGCCGCCACGTCGCGCAGGCCAACGTTGAGGCCCTGCCCCGCGATCGGGTGCATCCCGTGCGCCGCATCGCCCACCAGCGCCAGCCGCGTGTCCACGATCCGCGCGGTGTGGTGGAAGTTCAGCGGGTACGACGATCGCGGCGAAGCGAGGCGAATCTTACCGAAGATGCCGTGCATCCGCTTTTCCACTTCGGACAGGAACGCGCTTTCGGGCAGAGCCAGCACGCCCGCCGCATCCTTTTCCGCCACGGTCCAGACCAGCGCGGAACGGTGCGTGCCGTCCGCTTCGTCCAGCAGCGGCAGCAGCGCGAACGGCCCTGCCGGATAGAACACTTCCCAGGCCACGTTCTCATGCGGCTTTTCGTGATAGAGCCCGGTGATGATCGCGCGGTGGCCATAGTCCCAGCGCGCGGGCGTGAACCCCGCCTCGTCGCGCGTGGGCGAACGGCGGCCCTCGGCGGCGACCAGCAACTGCCCCTTCAGCACGCGCCCGTCGGTCAGCGTCACCGCCACGCCATGTTCGTCGCGTTCTCGGGTGGCAACATGGGCGTTGGGCAGGAACGTGATCGCCTTCTCGCGCGCGGCGGCGGCATACATCGCGATGCGCAGATCGCGGTTGGCGTACATCCGGCCCAGCGAGCCATCGGCGGCGCCGGGGCGGAAATCGATCCGGCCCGGCTTCATTGCGTCGGTCACCGCAATGGCGTCGATGGGGCAGCCCTTGGCCGCGAGTTCCTCACCCATGCCGAGGTTGGTATAGAGGTTCCAGCTTGCCGTGGAGATGGCGGAGGCGCGGCCGTCGAATCCGTCGGCGGTCTGCGCCGCCGGGTCGGAGCTGTCCACCACCACGCTGGCGATGCCGGCCTGCGCCAGCCCGATCGCCAGCGTCATGCCGACAAGGCCTCCGCCCAGGATCACGACATCAGCCGTCACCGGTGGCATCTCCGGGGCCGTCATTGGGGCCATTTCAGATTCGCTTGCGCTCAACGATTCGCTCCGCATGTGTCACCCGGTCCAGCATCGAGATCGAGGCACCTTCCGTCAAATGCCCCCTCGGGCGCCTTGAGCGCGATCAAACCGGCGAGAGTCGGCGCGATATCGACCGTCTCGACGGGCCCCGGCTGCTCGAACGGCGTCATGCCTTTGCGCCAGAACAGGATCGGCACGCGCCGGTCATAGTCCCACGGCGATCCGTGCGTCGCCACATATCCCGGCCCCGGCTTGGCGATCGGCACCACGCCGCGCTTCAGCAGGACCAGCAGATCGCCCGACCGCGGCGCATAGTAAGAGGCGCGGGCACGCTGGATCAGCGACCACGTCTCGGGCGAGCCGGATGGCATCGGCGTCGCCGCGATTTCGGCGGCGGTGAACACGGCGGCCACCTGCGGATGCGCGGCGAACATCGCCCTGGCTTCCTCGGTGACGCGGGCCTTCTGCTCCGCCGTCAGATCCCGGCGCAACCAGATGTCGCCCGCCGGCCCGTCGGAACGGATCAGCCCCTTGGGATCGAGCCCCAGCTTTTCCGCGACCGCCTTGCCGATGGCATCGGGCTGGAGCGCGGCATCGACGCGCGTCACCTGCGGCATGGCCTGTTCATCCTGCCGCTCGGGCATATCGAACCCACCATGATCGGCGGTCAGCACCACGGCATAGTCGATCCCGCGCTTGTCCAGCCCGGCGAAGAAATCGCCCAGCGCCAGATCGAGCTGGTGGACCTGGATGCACATTTCCGCGCCCTGCGTGCCGGTGCCGTGGCCAATGTAGTCGGTGGCGGAAAGGCTCACCGCCAGCATGTCGGGCGCGCTGCCCTGCCCCAGCTTCTGTTCGTCGACCAGCTTCGTCGCCAGATCGAGCGTCGCGCGATCGAGGCGCGGCGAGACGCGAAAGCCGGTGGCATCGTCCTTCGCCAGCGGGAAGCGGCCGGTGCCGACCGTGGCGGTGCCGGCGGTGATCGCGCGGTCCTTCGCCACGCACCATGCCGGCAGATCGAACGCCGGCGCGCCGGCGGCCAGCACCTTGGCCACCGCCGCGTTCTCCGCCACCGCCGTCGGGCCGAGCGAACGGCCTTCCAGCGTGGTGAAGGCGTTGCCCTTCCACCAATAGACCTGATCGATCACATGGCCGCCCATCATCAGCGCGGCGCGGTCCTTGCCCGAAACCGCGATGTTGCGGCTGGCGGGGTTGGCCTGCTTCATCCGCTCGCCCAGCGTCGGCACCATCAGATGCCCCACCGAGGCGACGTAGTCCTTGGAATTCGCCGCCGTCCTGGTCTCGTCCTCGGCGCAATAGATCACCTTGTTGTCGCGCGCGGCGGACAGGTCGATCCAGTTGTTGGCGATGATCCCGGTGTGCGCCGGGCGGTTGCCGGTCAGGATCGTGGAATGGCCGGGGCACGTCTCGGTCGCCGCGTGCGACTGGTATCCGGCAGGGAACACCATGCCGCGTTCGAGCCGCGCCAGCCCGCCGGTGAAGGTCTGCCGGTTCTGCGCGAACAGGTCGGCCGAGAACTGGTCCACCGCGATCGCCACCAGCAGGCGCGGCGGGCCTTTCGGGGCCGGCGCCGGCGCTTCGACCGGGGCCGGGGCCGAAGCAGGCTTGGGCGCATTGGCCGGCCGGGCCACGGCGGCGGGCGAGAACGGCAGCGCGGCGGCAGCGAGCAGCAGGGCGATCTTGTTGCAGCGGATCATGGGCACTCAGGAACTCCAGAAGGGCGCGCACTGGACTTGGACAGGCACTGACCCTAGACCCCGTCTAGGCCCCACGCCGGCTCCGGCGCAAGGGGGCTGAGACATGCTCGTTCCCTCTTGTCCGGTCGGTCCATGCGTCCCGTGGCTTCGTTGCTAACCCTGCGTACCATAACCGCTTTTGTGACGGCGGTATGTCTTGCCCTGCTGGGCGCGCCCTCTGCGGCGCTGGCCAACCACATCCAGGCTTCGCTACTGGCGGAAAAGCCAGTCGCTCCGGGGGAGACGGTCACGCTCGCGCTGCTGATGCAGCCCGAAAAAGGCTGGCACGGATACTGGTCCAATCCGGGCGATGCCGGCTTCGGCCTCTCGCTCAACTGGACGCTGCCCGCCGGCGCGAAGGCCGAGGCGCCCGAATTCCCCGTGCCGCAGACGCTGTTGCTTTCCGGCCTGATGAACCACGTCTACGAGCATGACTATGCCGTGCTCGTGCCGCTGACGCTGCCCCGGGACGCAAAGCCCGGCACCACGCTGCCCATCGCCGCCAAGGCGCGCTGGCTCGCCTGTACCGACCAGATCTGCGTGCCCGAAGAGGCCGACCTGCAAGGCACGGTGACCGTGGGGACCGCCGGCACGGCCGACACCCGCTTCGCCGGCTGGCGTGCCGCGCTGCCCGCCCCGCTCGACCGCGCCGGCACGTTTGCCTTCACCGGCAAGGCGCTGCGCATCGCCATCCCGTTCCCGGCCAGCGCGCGGATCGGCCAGCCGCATTTCTTCGTCGCCTCCGAAGGACTGGCCGATTACGCCGCGCCGCAGAAATTCTACCGGCACGGCGATACGCTGATCGCCGAACTCGGCCGCGCCAAGGGGCCATCTGCCGAACAGCCGACCACGCTTTCAGGCGTTCTGGCACTGGGCGGAGACGCGGGCGGCATCGCGCTGGTCGCGCGCGCGGGGCCAGTGCCAGAAGGCGGCACGCCGGTCGGCGGGACGGCGGCCGCCGGCTTCTCGCTGGCCACGCTGCTCACCGCAATCCTCGGTGCGCTGGCGGGCGGCCTCGTGCTCAACGTGATGCCTTGCGTCTTCCCGATCCTCAGCCTCAAGGCGCTGGCCCTGGCGCGCGGCAACAACCATCAGGCCCATGTCGAAGGCATGGCCTATACCGCCGGCGTCATGCTCGCCTGCATCCTGCTGGGCGGCGTGATGCTCGGCCTGCGTGCAGCGGGTGAGGAAGTGGGCTGGGCGTTCCAGTTGCAGGAACCGTGGGTCGTCGCGCTGCTGGTCCTGCTCGCCACCGCGATCACCGCCAATTTCGCCGGGCTTTACGAGATGCCGGGCCTCTCGCTCGAAAGTGCGCCCGGTGCCGGTTCCTCCGGCGCCAAAGGCGCGTTCGGCACCGGCTTGCTCGCCGCGTTCGTCGCCACGCCCTGCACCGGCCCGTTCATGGCGGCGGCGGTCGGCGCGGCCTTGGTCCTGCCGTGGTGGGCGGCGCTTGCGGTCTTCGCCGCGCTGGGTCTGGGCCTTGGCCTGCCGTTCCTCGCCATCGGCTTCGTTCCCGCGCTGCGCCGCCTGCTGCCCAGGCCCGGCGCGTGGATGGAGACGTTCCGCCGCGCCATGGCGGTGCCGATGGGCCTTACCCTGCTCGCGCTGTTCTGGCTGGCCTGGCGGCTGGGCGGCGGCACCTTCGGCCTGCTCGCTATCGCCCTCGCCGTGGCGCTGGTCGGCGCGCTCTATCTCGTGCGGCGCGAGCAACGGGACGGACGCCGCCCGCTCGCCGGCACCCTGGCCGCGATCGCTCTGACCGCGACAGCGGTGGTCCTGTTGCCCCGCACGGTTAGCGCCACAGGCGGCGCCGCGGAAGCCGGGCTGCTGGACGCCCAGCCGTTCAGCGAAGCCGCGCTCGCGCAGGCGCGCAAGGCGGGCAAACCCGTGTTCGCCTATTTCACCGCCGACTGGTGCCTCTCGTGCAAGGTCAACGAGAGCGTGGCGATCGAACGCGAAACCACGCGCGATGCCTTCCGCAAGGCCGGCGTTGTGGTGCTGGTGGGCGACTGGACCCGTCGCGACCCCGCCATCACCCGCTTCCTTACCGCGCAGGGCGCGGCTGGCGTACCGCTATACCTGTGGTATCCGGCCGGCGGCGGAGAACCCCGTCCGTTGCCGCAAGTGCTGACACCTGATTTGCTCGCCGGGCTGCCGGCGGGGAAGTAGCGCCGGATCGGCGCTTACCGCCACGGCGGGATTGCGGACTGCCGCACCCAATGGCAAGCTGGCGGCATGAAGGCGTTCCGCACTCTCCTGCTGGGCCTCTGGGTCACACTCGCGGGCTACACGGTATTCGTGATTGCGCGCCATGGCATGGGCTTGTTGCCCATTTTCTTCGGCGACATCGCAACGGTTTCCTGGCCCGGCCAGTTCAACCTCGATTTCCTGTGCTTTCTCGTTCTCTCCGCTCTCTGGACCGCGTGGCGAAACGGATTTTCGGCAGGGGGGCTGTTTCTGGCGCTCGTGGCATTCTTTGGCGGGGCCGGTTTTCTGTTGCCCTACCTCCTGTTTCTATCGTTCCGCGAAAACGGTGATCCGGTTCGCGTTCTGGCAGGAGCCCGGCTCCGCTAAAGCGGAACAGACCGCTTTAGGCCTGGCCAGACGCCGCCCTAAAGCGACTGCCCGTCATCCAGCGAGATATGCGCGCCGGTTACCTGCCGCGATGCGTCCGAGGCGAAGAACAGCGCCATGTCGTCCAGCACCGTGGCATCGGCCAGCCGGCGGCGCGGCCAGCTGGCGATCTGGGCCTTGCCGCCTTCGCTGTCGAACCAGTCGCCATCGATCTCGGTGCGGATATAGCCCGGCTGGATCACGTTGACGTTGATGCCCAGCCGCGCCCATTCGCGCGCGAACTGGCGGCCGAGATGGGCAACCGCCGCCTTGGTCGCGGCATAGGCGGAATCGCCCTGCCCGGTCATGTCCGCCGTGATCGATCCGGTCAGGATGATCCGCCCGCGCTCGCTCTGCTTCGATCCCGCCGCGATCATGCGCCGGGCGCCTTCGCGCGCGGTCAGGTAAACTCCGGTGAAATTCGTTTCAATCACGCGGTTTACGCGATCAAGTTCAAGATCGATCGAACGACCCGCTTCGGCCAAGCCGGCATTTGCCAGCACCACGTCGGGCGCGCCGAAGGCGGCCTCGGCCGCATCGAACGCGGCCACGATGGAGCCTTCGTCGGTTACGTCCATCGCCACCGACAACGCGCGGCCGCCCGCCTCTTTGATGGCATCGGCCAGCGCCTGCGTGCGCTCCACTCTCCGCGCGCCCAGCACCACCGCCGCGCCGGCGGCGGCATAGAGCCGCGCCAGATGCGCGCCCAGCCCGGACGACGCACCGGTGACCAGCGCGATACGGCCTTCGAGCGAATAGCGGGGCTTGTCCAACGTCCTCTCCTTCCGATGTATCATCCGGCCGATGATTTAACCGGCCGGTTAACACATCGGCGGAGCCGCCGCGAATCCGAAATGCGCTGTATCAGCCGCCCGCTTCAGAACTTGTTGTCGCGCGGGAAGCCCGTCGGCGGCATCCGGCCCGCCGCGCCGCGCGCCACCTTCCACAGCATCAGGTCGCGCTCGGTCCGCGTCCGCCCGCTTTCGCCGCCCATGGACCACGAGAGGCCGTCCTCCAGCCGCAGCGTGATCGCATCGGAGAGGCCACCATCGCGATAGCGCTGGAGCGCCACGCCCTGCCCCTTGGCCAGGATCGGCACTTCGCTGAGCGCGAACACCACCAGCTTGCGGTTGTCGCCCACCACGGCGACGTGATCGTGTTCGGGCGCGATTTCGCGCACCACGGTCAGCTTCACGCCGGGCTTGGTGGTGACCACGCCGCGCCCCTTGCGCGTTTCGGCCAGCAGTTCGTCCATCTCCGCCGCGAAGCCGCGCCCGCTGTTCGCCGCCAGCAGGAGCTGCCCCTTGGCGCGATAGGGGAGGACGGCAACGATGTGCGCGTCGGGATCGATATCGACCATCGTGCGGATCGGCTCGCCAAAGCCGCGCGCGCCGGGCAGCTTGTCCGCGCCCAGCGTATAGAACCGGCCATTATCCACCGCGAACAGCAGCTTGTCGGTGGTCTGCGCGTGGAGCGCGAAGGCGGGACCATCGCCTTCCTTGAACTTGAAATCGCCATCGAGCGGGAGATGCCCCTTCGCCGCCCGGATCCAGCCGCGCTGAGAAAGGATCACCGTTACCGGCTCCTTCTCGATCATCGCGTCCATGCTGAATTCGCGCGTCGGCGCGGCCTCGGCGATGGTGGTACGGCGGCGGCCAAGCGGGGTATCCTCGCCATATTCCTTGCGCAGCGCGGCCAGATCGCGCTTCAGCCGCGTGCGCTGGCGCGCCGGGCTGTCGAGCAGCTTCTGGAGATCGTCCTGCTCGGCCAGCAGTTCGTCGCGCTCCTTGCGCAGTTCCATTTCCTCCAGCTTGCGCAAGCTGCGCAGCCGCATGTTGAGGATCGCCTCGGCCTGCCGGTCGGTCAGGCCGAATTCCGCCATCATCACCGGCTTGGGCTCGTCCTCGGTCCGGATAATCTCGATGATCCGGTCGAGGTTGAGATAGGCAATGATGTAGCCTTCGAGCAGCTCCAACCGCGCCGCGATCTTTTCCAGCCGGTGCGTGGTGCGGCGCAGCAGGATGTCTATCTGGCTGATGACCCATTCCTGGAGGATCAGCTTGAGTCCCAGCACGCCCGGCGTTCGCCGTGAATCCAGTACGTTGAGGTTCAGACCGAAGCGCGTTTCGAGGTCGGTCAGCCGGTAGAGCGACTCCTTGAGCAGCTCCGGATCGACGTTGCGGCTCTTGGGCACGAGCACGAGCCGGATATGCTCGTCGCTCTCGTCGCGCACATCTTCCAGAATGGGCAGCTTCTTGTCGGCAATCAGCTGGGCGATCTGCTCGATCAGCTTGCCCTTCTGCACCATGTAGGGGATTTCGCTGACCACGAGCTGCCATTGCCCGCTGCCCAGCTTCTCGACGCCGGTTTCCTCCCACGCGCCGTCCTCCCCGCGCCCGGTGGAAAAGCGCCCGCGCACACGGATCGGTCCCCGCCCGGTTTCATAGGCGGCGGAAATAGCGGCCGCGCTGTCCACCACCACGCCGCCGGTGGGGAAGTCCGGCCCGTGGAACACTTCCATCAACTGCGCGTGTTCGACATGCGGGTTGTCGATCAGCAGCAGCGTGGCGTCGACAATCTCGGCCACGTTGTGGCTAGGGATGTTGGTGGCCATGCCCACGGCAATGCCGCTGGCGCCGTTGGCAAGAAGGTTGGGGAACAGGCCGGGGAAGATTTCCGGCTCTTCCTCTTCCCCGTTGTAGGTCGGCACGAAATCGACGGTGCCTTCATCCAGCCCCGCCATCAGGCGGATCGCGGTGCGCGTCAATCGCGCTTCGGTGTAGCGATAGGCGGCGGCGTTATCGCCATCGATATTGCCGAAATTGCCCTGCCCTTCGACCAGCGGATAGCGCAGAGCGAAATCCTGGGCGAGACGGACCATGGCGTCGTAGACCGAGGCATCGCCGTGCGGGTGATACTTGCCGATGACGTCGCCCACCACGCGCGCCGATTTCTTGAACGCGCCGGTGGGATCGAGCTTCAACTGCCGCATGGCCCACAGCAGGCGACGGTGGACCGGTTTCAGCCCGTCGCGCAGATCCGGCAGCGACCGCGCAGTGATCGTCGACAGGGCATAGACGAGATAGCGTTCGGAAAGGGCGGAATCGAAAGGCGCATCGACGATCGCGTCGAACGGATCGGGCTCGCCAGTATCGGTGGTATCGGTCGCCATGTGAACGTCCTAGCAACGCGAAGCGGACAGGGGAACTCCGTGGATGCCGAAATCCCCCGCTTTCCGGGCGGTTTCAGACGCGCTGCATGTCCCGCGCCTCGGCCGGGATGCGCACTTCCAGCCCATCGAGATCGGCGGTCAGCAGGATCTGGCACGACAGCCGGCTGGTGCGGCTGACGCCGGCGGCCAGATCGAGCATGTCTTCCTCGTCGTCCACGGCGGCGGGCAACCGGTCGAACCAGTCCGGCGCTACGATCACGTGGCAGGTGGAACAGGCCATCTGCCCCTCGCACGTGCCTTCCAGCGGCATTCCGGCGTTCTGGCCCAGTTCCAGCAGGCGCTGTCCTTCCGCGCCGTCGACCACGACGCGCTCGTTTTCGGGCGTTACGAAGGTGACTCGGACCATGGCAATGCAACTCCCTGCGACCCAGCCGCGGCGATGATCGCCGCGACACCCTCATCCAGATCCTCTTCCCTCGTATAGCGCCCGAAGCCTAGCCGGATCGCGGTTTTGGTATCCCTGTCCGAAAGTCCGATCGCGCGCAAGACATGGCTTGGCCTGCCGGAACCGCTGGCGCAGGCCGAACCCGCCGAAAACGCCACGTTCCGGCATTCCGACAACAGCCGCGCCACATCCAGCCCGGCCAGCCGCAGGTTCAGGTTGCCGTGCCAGCGCGCCGTCGCGCTGCCGTTCAGCGTCCAGCCGGCCAGCGCCCCGCGCGCCCTTTTCCACAAGTTGTCCACATGCGCCGCATCACTTTCCCGCAGCGTTGCGCACAAGGCCGCCGCCGCGCCGAAGCCGGCGCAGAGCGCAGGCGAAAGCGTGCCGGATCGCAGCCCGCCTTCCTGCCCGCCGCCATGGATCAGCGGCTTCAGGTCGATCCCGTCGCGCACCCACAGCGCGCCGATGCCCTTGGGGCCGTAAAGCTTGTGCGCCGAGATGGCGATCAGGTCCGCGTCCGGCGGCGGCGCGATCTTGCCCGCGCCCTGCACCGCATCGCACAGGAACAGCGCGCCTTGCGCATGGGCGCGCCGCGCCAGTTCGGCGACCGGCTGGATCGTGCCGATCTCGTTGTTGACCTGCATCACCGCAACCAGATCGGCCCCGGCCGGCAATGGCACGTCGGCAGCGACCAGCCCCTGCGGATCGACCGGCAGCAGCGCCACGCCGGGATCGGCGGCGCGCGCGGTATCCAGCACCGCCGCGTGTTCGATCGCGGAAACCGCCAGTCGCCGCGCGCCGCTGCCGAAAATGGCAAGGTTGAGCGCCTCGGTCGCGCCCGAGGTGAAGATCACGCGCCCGCCCGCCGGCAGCAAGGCCGCCACCTGCTCGCGCGCCACCTCCACGGCCGCCGCCGCGGCGCGCCCGGCGCGGTGCGGGCTGTGCGGATTGGCAAAGCCCATCGCTTCCGGCCCCGCCAGCCAGGGCATCATCGCCTCGCGCGCTTCGGGCGCAAGGGGCGTGGTCGCCTGATAGTCGAGATAGATCACGCCCGCACGCTCCCGGCGATGTCCCGCCAAACCGCCACGAACCGCGTGATCGCGGCCTCGTCCGTCTCGCGCCCGATGCTCACGCGCAGGACCTCGCCGGCCGCCTTGGAATCGAGGCCCATCGCGGACAGCACATGGCTGGGCCGCAGGCTGCCCGAGGAACAGGCGCTACCGGCCGATACCGCGATCCCCGCGCTGTCGAAGCGAATCAACTGCGCGGCCGATGAAATGCCGGGCATCCGGTAGCCGCCGATCGTGGGACAGCGCGGCGCGGCGGACGCGATGATCTCCGCCCCCGCCGCCTGCAACTGGGCGTCCAGCAGGCCGCGCAGCCGGCCCGCTTCGGCCATCCAGCCATCGCCGACTTCCAGCGCCGCCGCCATGGCCAGCGCTCCGGGCAGGTTCTCGGTGCCGCCGCGATAGCCGCGTTCCTGCCCGCCGGGCGCTTTCAGCAGCGCGAAATCGCGAATGAGCAGCGCACCGATGCCGATCGGCCCGCCGAACTTGTGTGCCGAAAGCGCGATCAGGTCGGCATTGGGCAAGGCGATCTTGCCTGCGCCCTGCGCCGCGTCCGCCAGCAGGATGCCGCCGGCGGCGCGCACCAGCGCCGCGATCTCCGCCAGCGGCTGGATCACGCCGGTCTCGCTGTTGACCTGTTGCACGCAGACCAGCGCGCGCGGACCATCGGCCAGCAGCGCTTGCAGCACGGCAAGATCCACCCGCCCGTCCGCATCGACCGGCAGGCGCTCCGCATCCGCCCCGGCAGGACGCAGCACCGCCTCGTGCTCCACCGCCGCGACAACAACTCGCCTCACTTTGACGCGGCCGATTGCCAGGGCCAGCGCCTCGCTCGCCCCGCTGGTGAACACCGCCTCGCGCTCCCACCCCAGCGCGGCTTTCACCCGCGCCCGCGCGCTTTCCAGCAAGGCGCGCGCGGCGCGGCCGGGTTTGTGCGGGCTGGACGGGTTGGCCCAGGCATCGAAGCCCTGCTCCAGCGCGGCGCGCGCCTGCGGCAGCAGCGGGGTGGTGGCGGCATGATCGAGATAGAGCGGTTCGGCAGGCAAGGAATCACGTGTCCCGTTATGATCGCGCCGGAAACATTGCTTTCGGAGGCGGCGTTTCTATATAGCCCTTCGTTCCAATTCCCAGCCCCGGCATTTTCCGCCGGCGCGGCTTTGCAAGCAGGATAACCAGGTCACACGATGCCCGCAGTCATCTTCCCCGGTCCCGAAGGCCGCCTTGAAGGCCGCTTCCAGCCCGCCACCCGGCCGCGCGCGCCAGTGGCCATGATCCTGCATCCGCACCCGCAAGCCGGCGGCACGATGAACGATCGCATCACGCAGGCCCTGTACAAAACCTTCGTGGCGCGCGGTTTCGCCACGCTGCGCTTCAACTTCCGCGGCGTCGGGCGCAGCCAGGGCAGCTTCGACAACGGCATCGGCGAACTGTCGGACGCGGCCGCCGCGCTCGACTGGGTGCAGTCCATCCACCCCGAAGCCTCGACCACGTGGATCGCCGGCTACAGCTTCGGCGCGCTGATCGGCATGCAGTTGCTGATGCGCCGTCCGGAAATCCGGGGCTTCATCTCGGTCGCGCCGCCGGCCAACATGTATGACTTCAGCTTCCTCGCCCCCTGCCCCGCCTCGGGCATCATCGTGCAGGGCAACGCCGATACGGTGGTGACGCCCAACGCGGTGCAGAAGCTGGTCGACAAGCTGCGCACGCAGAAGCACATCACGATCCACCATGACGAGATTCCGCGCGCCAATCACTTCTTCGAGAACGAACTCGACGATCTGATGAAGTCGGTCGACAATTATCTGGACATGCGGCTTTCGCCGGACTGCCCGATCAAGTGACCGGAACCGGTGGGCCTGCTTAGGCACGGCCCGCCGGTCAGCTGGGCAAAGCCCTATTGCGGCTGCGTATTCTGCGCCAGCGTATTGCCCCCGGCATCGGGCAGCGTCCAGATGCCGAGGTTCACCAGCATCACCGCCGCCAGCACCAGCATCAGCACGGGGCGCTTGCGCTCCCCGCGCCGGAACAGGACGAACGCGCCGCCTGCCAACGCGATGGCGGCGAGCATGAGCAGGGACAGGACAGCATCGAGCATCGATAGGCGTTAGCTCTTGAGGAAGCCCTGCGCCATCCCCGCGATATCATCGATCACGCTGCCATCCTGATCCTTGTCGAGAAAGCTGGTAACCTTGCCCAGCGCTTCCGGATGGCTGCCGATCATCGAGGCGAACTGACCGAGCGAACCTTCGCCACCGATATGGCCCACGATCTGCTGAAGCACGCCAGCGTCGACGCCCGAATTGGCGGCGGCGGTCTCGATCGTGTCACCCTTGGCCTGGTGGCCGGCGGCCAATGCAGCGATGGCGGTTTCGGCCGTCGCGGGATCGATGCCAACCTTCGCGGCAAGGTTCTTCACATCAACGTTGCTGCTGATCTGGCCGAGAATCGAATCGAAAATGCTCATGGGGAAGACTCCTGCGATTGGGCTCCGAACCACAGCCTAGCGGCACCACGCGACAGTTCCAGTGCAACATTCGCCAGCGCAGCGTAAGTTGTGCTGGACAAAGCCAAAAAGCCGGAGCCGGCAAGCCCTGTTTGACTTCCCACCGCCGCGCGGACAGGGTTGCGGCATGGTTACGCACGAAACGAACGGAATCACCCGCCGCGCCGCCTTGGGCGGCCTGGGCGCCACCGCCGCCGCCTTCGCGATCCCGGCCCGCGCAGCCCCCGCCTCGGCGGCGGACGCCAACGCCCTGCTCGACGGCATCGCGTGGCGGCTGCTGGATTTCTTCCCCGAAACCGCCACAAGCCTTGGCATCGACACGGGCGCGCACGCCGCGCTGCGCGCGAAGCTGGGGGACAAGTCGGCGGCCGCGCAACGTGCCATCGCCGCCCTGCTGCGCGCCGATCTGGCCCGGATCGCCGCCACCGATGCCTCCGGCCTCGACCATTCCACGCGCACCAGCCTGGCCGTGGTCAAAAGCGCCTACCAGACCGCGCTCGATGGGTTCGCCCTGCCCTATGGCGACATCACCGTCGGCAATTACCGCAACACGCCCTATGTCGTGATCCAGAACGTCGGCGCCTATCTCGACGTGCCGAAGTTTCTCGATTCGGATCATCCCATCGCCGATGCGTCGGATGCCGAAGCCTATCTCGCCCGCCTCGCCGCCTATCCCGGAACGCTCGACGCCGAAACGGACCGCCTGCGCGATACGGCAGCGCAGAGAGTGATCGCGCCCGATTTCCTGCTCGACAAGGCGCTGGCGCAACTCGAAGCCTCGCTGGCCGACGCGCGCCAGGGTGGCGGACTGGTCGATTCGATCGACCGGCGCACGAAGGCGAAAGGCATCGCGGGCGACT
Source organism: Novosphingobium sp. MD-1 (assembly GCF_001014975.1). Taxonomy (GTDB): domain Bacteria; phylum Pseudomonadota; class Alphaproteobacteria; order Sphingomonadales; family Sphingomonadaceae; genus Novosphingobium. The sequence continues at coordinate 361,542 of NZ_BBXA01000033.1, forward strand.
GGGCCGGCCGGGCGCGCTCCATCGCCACCGGCAAGGTCGTCCCGGCGCTCGAACGCCAGATCGCCGAACTGCGACGCCAGCGCGCCAGCGCGACCTCCGACGCGGGCATGAGCACCCGCCCCGACGGCGAAGCGTGGTACGCCTGGGCGCTGCGCGCCAGCACCACCACGCGCATGACGCCCGACGAAATCCACCAGCTCGGACAGGAGGAACTGAAGGCGCTGCAGGCGCGGATGGACCCGATCCTGCGCGGGCTCGGTTACACCAAGGGCACCGTTGGCGAACGCATGACCGCGCTGGGCAGCGACCCGCGCTTCCAGTTCCCCGACAACGACGAAGGACGCGCCCAGATCGTCGCGTTCATCCAGAAGCGGCTGGACTTCATCCGCGGGAAGCTGCCGCTGGCCTTCCGCAAGCTGGCGCGCGGCAATGTGGAAGTCCGCCGGCTGCCGCTGGCCGAGGAACCGGGCGCGCCGGGCGCCTATGGCGGCCCCGGATCGATCGACGGCTCGGTGCCCGGGCGCATGTGGATCAACCTCCACACCACGCGCCTGCACAGCAAGTACAGCCTGCCCACGCTGGTCCATCACGAAGCCCTCCCCGGCCACGTCTGGCAGGGCGAATACGCGCAGCAACTGCCGGTGATCCGTGCGATTCTGGCATTCAACGCCTACACCGAAGGCTGGGCGCTCTATGCCGAAACGCTCGGCGACGAACTGGGCGCCTACGATGGCGATCCGGTCGGCCAGCTCGGCTATCTCCAGTCAATCGCCTTCCGCGCTTGCCGCCTGGTGGTCGATACCGGGCTGCATGCCCGCCGCTGGTCGCGCGAGCAGGCGATCCGCTGGTTCGCGGAGACCAACGGATCGGGGATCGACGAGGTGACGAGCGAGGTGGATCGCTATTGCAGCTGGCCGGGGCAAGCCTGCGGCTACAAGATCGGCCATAGCGAGATCCTGCGCCAGCGCGCCCGCGCAAAGGCGGCATTGGGCGCTCGCTTCGACCTGCGCGATTTCGACGATGCGGTGGTCGGCGGCGGCAACGTTCCGCTCGACGTGCTGGGGCTCAACATCGACGAATATATCCGCACGGCCGGAAAATAGCGCCGCCACACTCGAACGCGGACGATCCGCCTGCCTTATCGTCCGCGCAACGCGCCCCAGCGGGCCGCGCCATCTTCGCCATAGAGGCGCGGCACGTCTGGCCCGCGATAAAACTGCGCGAACACTTCCGCGTCGTCAGGCAACAGCACCCACGGCTGCTTGCTTTCGGTGAAGATGTGCACGTCCGGCGGGCACAGGTCGGGATTGTCCAGCGTTCCGACGCGCACAAAGGCGGCCTTGTCGCCCGCCCCGCCATAGTGGCTCCACAGCGCCACCTTGCACGCCGGACACCGCACGATTTCCTGACCACGCCCGCTCTGCGATGGCGTCATGACGTGTTCGGGCGCGCCCTGCGCCACTTCCACGCGATCGGTCTCGATCACCGTGTTCAGAGCGAAGGCGCTGCCCGATTCGCGCTGGCACCAGCGGCAATGGCAGCAATGCGTGACGATCGGCGCATCCAGCAGCCGGTAATGGACATCGCCGCATGCACAGCGGCCTTCAGCAAAGACGGTCATGATCCTCTCCCTCTCGGGACAGGATGCGCAGCCCGCCGGCGGCCGTCAACGCCTCACGCGCTTTCGCACAACGCCTGCAACTGATCGGTGCAAGCGTTCCAGCCCGCCTCGAAGCCCATCTCCGCATGCTGGCGCATGGCTTCCTCGGTCCAATGCCGCGCCGAAGCGGTATAGCGCGTGCCATCGCCCTCGGGCGCGACTTCCCAGATGCCGATCATGAACGGCCCGGCCGGCTGGAAATCCGCCGTCACCGCATCCGTCGAAACGAAGCGCCGCCCCTCATCCCAGGCCAGGAACACGCCTTCCTGCGGCATTTCCTCGCCGTCGGGGCCGTACATCACCATCGCGCACCGCCCGCCCGGCCGGCGATCCTGCTCCACGATCTTGGCGTACCACGGCTTCGGACACCACCATTCCTCCTGGCGGTTGGCCAGCACATCCCACACCCGCTCCACCGGTGCGGCGATATGGCGGGTGATCGACAGTTCGTGCATCCTCTTTCTCCTCAATCGCGATCCGGCGCGCCCAGCGGGAAATAGGCGCGAAAGGGCCGCGCATCCTCCACGCAGCGCGCCACCGCCGGCAGCGCCAAAAGGTGCGCGCGCCATGTCTTCAGGCGCGGACAGTCATCCGGGATCGGATAGACCCAGTCGGCATAGAACAGCGAAGGCGCGGCCGCGCACTCGATCAGCGAAACCGTATCGCTGGCTGGGTCACTGGCCGCATAGGTTTCCAGCCAGGCATCGATCCAGCGATAGCTGCGGTCCAGCAGGGCCTCCACCCGCGCGCGGGTCGCGGGCGAAAGGGCGCCGTCGCGCAGCACTTCGGCCACGCTCTCCTGCATCACTTTCATCACGTAGTTGTCGAACACGCGGTCGAGCATCCGCGTTCTCACCGCTTCCGCCGGATCGGTCGGCAGCAGCGGCGCGGGGCCGGGATGGCGCAGCGCCAGCCATTCGATGATCGCGGTGGATTCGAAGATTTCCACTCCGTCATCGACCAGCAGAGGAAACTTGCCCGCCGGGCTGGCCGCCTGAACCCGTGCGGCGTTTTCGGGATGCTCCCCCTCCACGCCCCGGAAGGTGAACGGCGTGCCGTTGGCGTAAAGCGCGATCAACGCCTTCCACGTATAGGAGGAGAACACGTGGCCGTAGAGTTCCAGCGCCATGCTACCCTCGCACCGCCGCTTCGATCGCCGCGATGTCGATCTTGCCCATGGTCATCATCGCCTGGAACGCCCGCTCGCGCACGCCCGCATCGGGATTGGCCAGCGCCTCCGTCAACTGGCGCGGCGTGATCTGCCACGACAGGCCCCAGCGATCGCTGCACCAGCCGCACGCGCTTTCCGCCCCGCCGTTGCCGACGATGGCGTTCCAGTAGCGGTCGGTCTCTTCCTGCGTCTCGGTCGCCACCTGGAACGAAAACGCCCAGCTGTGCGTCACGTTCGGCCCGCCGTTCAGGCCCATGCACGGAATGCCGAGCACCGTGAACTCCACGGTCAGCACATCGCCCGCCTTGCCCGCCGGATAGTCCGTCGGCGCGCGGTGAACGGCGGTCACGCGGCTGTCGGGAAAGGTTTCGGCATAGAACCGCGCGGCGGCTTCCGCTTCCTTGTCATACCACAGGCAGATCGTTGCTCGGGTCATGGTCAGCCTCCCAGCGCACCGACAATGCCGAACTCCGCCCCTTGCGGGTCCGTGGCGATCACGATCCAGTCGTCGCCCGGAACCTGATGCGGGCCGTGCATCACCTTGCCGCCGGCGTTCTCGATCGCGGCCTTGGCTGCCGTGACGGAGGGAACGCGGAAATAGAGCCGCCACAGCGCGGCGCGCCCTGGCTCGAACAGCGGCAGCATCGCGCCCACGCGCTGGCCGTCCTGATCGATGAAGCAGTAGTCGCCCATCTCGCCCATCGGCATCTTCTCGTTGAACTGGAAGCCGAAGTGCCGGGCGTAGAACGCCTTGGACGCTTCCAGATCGGGGCTGGCCAGCTCGTTCCATCCCACGCGCTGTTCCGCCGTTGGCGAGAACACGTCGCTCTTCGCGTTTTCCTGGCCCGGCGGGGGCACGGGCGTCATCAGGTACACCGGAACGCCCTGCGGGTCCGCGACCATCGCGATACGGCCGACCGGCAGTTCCGACACCGGCATCAGCACCTTGGCGCCTTCGGCGGCCACCGCCGCCAGCGCGGCATCGAGGTCAGTCACGTGGAGATAGGGCAGCCACGCCGGCTTGGCCCCGTGCGAGACCATGTCGGCCGACAAGGCGAGCATGCCGCCGGCGCTGCCGCCATCAGCCCGGAGAATGTGACGGTAGTCGACCGGCCCGGCCGCCTCTCCGCCGCCTTCCACGGTCCAGCCGATCACCGCGCGGTAGAACGCGCTGGCCGCATCGGCATCGGGGGTCATAAGCTCGTACCAGATAAATCCGCCAGCCATCGTCATTCTCCCATCCGCACCACCGGCGTGAAGCCACCGTAAATCATCCGCTTTCCATCGAAGGGCACCGGGTTGAGTTCGGGGTTCCAGGCATCGTCGCGCATCAGGTCTTCCATCCGCGCGAACACGCTGTCGCGTGTTTCCTTGTCGGGCCATTCGATCCAGCTGAACACGACCGTCTCGTCTTCCGCGGCCTGCACAGCGCGGCGGAAATCGGTGAGCTTGCCATCGGGAACGTCATCGCCCCAGCATTCCCAGATTCGTGTCGCGCCGTGTTTGATGAACAGCGCATCCGCCTTGCGGGCATGTTCGATAAAGCGTTCGCGATTGCCCGTAGGCACCGCGATCACGAAACCATCGACATAGGCCATATCTCTCTCCCATTTCGGCCGGCTTGAGGCCTTTTGTCATGCGTCGTTTCAGATTGACGGCGTGTCTCCGCTGGCAACCATCGGGTCCATCCAGAACGGCCCCCAAACGTGCCCGTCCGGATCGGTCACGTCGCGCCCGTACATGAAGCCGTGGTCCTGCACCGGATTGACATCGACCAGACCGCCGTTGGCGCCCGCCAGTTCGACAAAGGCGTCCACCGCATCACGCCCATCGAGCGCCAGCGCGAGCGCCACCTCGCTCGATCCGGCGGCGGGGATCGGACGGTCGGTGAACGATGCCCACTTCTGGTGCGTCAGCAGCATCACGTAGATCGCCTCGCTCCACACCATCGCGGCGGCGGTCTCGTCGGTGAAGCGGGGTTCGTTGGTGAAACCGACCGCTTCGTAGAAGCGGCGCGCGCGGCCGAGGTCGGCCACGGGCAGGTTGACGAATATCATGCGTGTCACTGGTCTGCGCTCCTCTCTTGCGGGACCCGGAACAGGAACTCGAAATAGCGCCGCAAGTGCCGCAGCGCATCGCGCGCCATGTCCGGTGCGGCGCTTTCCTCCTGCGTCTTGGCCACGACGAACGCGCCCTGGATCACCACCTGCACATGGCGCGACAGGCTTTCGGCGGTCGTTCCCGTAACGCCGCGCTGGACCATGGCCTCGGCGATGTCCGCCTCCAGCGCCCTGGCGTTGCCGATGATGCTGGCCTCGCAGGCGATGCGGATCGCCGCGCTGGAGCGGAACGCTTCCTGCACCATCGTTCCCGCCACGCAACTGAACGATTCCACCGGCCCGCCGATCAGCGCCAGCCGCAGGTCGATATAGCCCAGCACCCGGTCGACCGGATCGGCATGATGATGGAACGGCGCTTCCGCGAAGAACGCGCCGGTGCATTCGCTCCAGTAATCCGCCGCAGCCACGCCCAGCGCTTCCTTGGAGGCGAAGTGATGGAAGAACGCACCCTTGGTCACCCCTGCGTGCGCGCAAAGCTGATCCACGGACGTGGCCGCGAAGCCGTTGCCGCGCACCAGCTGCACTGCCGCTTCCAGCAGCTTCCCCTTCGCGTTGGTGGGCGTCGGTCGGAAGGGGCGATTCGGAACCATGACCCGACCATACCGACCGGTTGGTATGGCGCAAACGAATATCCGTCCTCTCCGGACAAAAACCGCATTCTCTCCACAGACTTCCGGTCTGGGCGGCCGTCGTTGCACGCGACCGCCCCAGTTCCGCCCTATCCGAGCGTCGCGACCGCTGCCACCTCGCGCTCCGCCACGGCGCGCCAGCACGGCTGCTCGCCGACGCGCGCGTACCATGCCGCCGTTGCCGGATGCCTGTCCGGATCGGGCGATGGCATCGCATAAGCCAACGTGCGCAAGACGCTCGCCACCGCGATGTCGCCGATGCTGAACGTATCGCCGGTCAGCCAGCCTTCCGCCGGAACCGCGCCTTCCAGATAGTCGAGCATGGGTGCGATCTCGGCCATGCCCTGCTCGGCCGCCGCCTCGTCGCCGGGCCGCCCCAGCACGCGCGGCGCGACGAAGCGGTTGAACACGATCTTGGCGCCGGCCGGCACGATGATCGTATCGGCGAACTCCTCGAACCAGATCGCCTTGCCGCGTGCCCGCGCCTTCGCCGGAAAGATAGCCGGCTCGGGGTGCAAGGCGTCCATGTAGGTGGCGATCGCCGTCGAATCGGACAGGGTGAAATCGCCGTCACGCAGCGCCGGGATCTTGCGGAACGGACTCGCCTCCAGAAATTCAGGCGATGGCGCTCCCGGACGGCCGATCACCGATTCCACCGCGATCCCCTTCACCGCCGCCACCAGCAGCACCTTGCGCACGAACGGCGACAGCGGAAAACCATAGACCTGCATTCGACCTCTCCCTGAATCGTTGCCCGATGATGCCGCAATCGCGCCAAGTGGCAAACCTAGTTGCAGCCGCGCGCGCGGGCGTATAGGCGATGTCGCGATGACCGATATTCCGAACATCCAGCCCGACAGCCGAGCCACCACCGTGCTTCCCGCGCCGGACACGACGATCGACGCGCGCGAAGTCTTTGGCATCGATATCGACATGAAGGTGCCCGCCTTCTCCGAAGCGGACGAACGCGTGCCCGATCTGGACGAAGGCTATGTCTTCGATCCCGACACCACGCTGGCGATCCTGGCGGGCTTTGCCTACAACCGCCGCGTGATGGTCCAGGGCTATCACGGCACGGGCAAGTCCACGCATATCGAACAGATCGCGGCGCGGCTGAAGTGGCCCTGCATCCGCATCAACCTGGACGCGCACATCAGCCGTATCGACCTGATCGGGCGTGACGCGATCGTGCTGCGCGATGGCCTTCAGGTCACCGAATTCCGCGAAGGCCTGCTGCCCTGGGCACTGCAGACGCCCACCGCGCTGGTGTTCGACGAATACGACGCCGGCCGCCCGGACGTGATGTTCGTGATCCAGCGCGTGCTGGAAACCGAAGGCAAGCTCACGCTGCTCGACCAGAACCGGGTGATTCGCCCGAACCCGTGGTTCCGCCTGTTCGCCACCGCCAACACGGTGGGCCTGGGCGATACCAGCGGCCTCTATCACGGCACGCAGGCGATCAACCAGGGCCAGATGGACCGCTGGAGCCTCGTCGTCGCGCTCAACTACCTGCCGGCCGAGACCGAGATCGCGGTCGTCGCCAACAAGGTGGAAGGGCTGGACAAGCAGACCATCGCCGACATGGTCCGCGTGGCCGACCTGACGCGCAAGGGCTTCGTCAACGGCGACATCTCCACGGTGATGAGCCCGCGCACGGTCATCGCCTGGGCGCACAACAGCCAGATCTTCCGCGACGTGGGCTTCGCCTTCCGCCTCTCGTTCCTCAACAAGTGCGACGAAGCGGAGCGCGTGCTGGTGGCCGAATACTACCAGCGCGTGTTCGGCAAGGACCTGCCCGAAAGCGTCGCCCACAAGGCGTAAGACGGGCGGGGGCCTTTGGCCCCTGCTCCCCCAGCCCCGTCACCCCGGCGAAAGCCGGGGTCTCGTGCGGCTCGGCCGCACTGTGCCGGGACTTTCCCGCAACCGCCTGAGACCCCGGCTTTCGCCGGGGTGACGCTTCTCATCCTTTCCAGTTGCGTGCCGAAATCAGCCCCGCTTCAGCCGTTGGGCAGGATCAGGTACTTTTCGCCCGTCCGCCGCGCGTTGTATTCCAGCACGGCCTCGCGGCTGAGGATGTCCTTGAGCGGCACCCGCGCCTTGTAGTGGCTGGCGAACGTGGTGGTGATGTTGTCCATCACCCGCGCGCGCATCCGGCCGACGATTTCCGGGCCGGCCTTGGCCATGAACGGCGTCAGCAGCCAGCCGGCAAGATCCCAAGTCAGCCCGAACGCGCGGTTCAGCACCGTCGGCCCCAGATCGAGCGCGCCGTAGATATAGACCTTCTTCGGCGTGGACGAACCATAGCGGCTGTAGGCCGCGCCCCGGCTTGCCGCCGCTTCCATCGCGGTCAGGATCTGCCCGGCCAGCGTGCCGCCGCCGATCGCGTCGAAGCCCAGCATCGCCCCGGTTTCGGCAATGGCGTCGATCAGCTTCGGCAGGAAATCGGGCGCGGTGGAATCGAGCACATATTGCGCGCCCAGATCGCGCAGGATCTTCTCCTGCGCCGCGCTGCGCACGATGTTGACCAGCGGAATGCCGTCCTCCTGGCAGATTTTCACCAGCATCTGCCCCAGGTTCGACGCCGCCGCGGTGTGGACCAGCCCGGTGAAGCCCTCCAGCTTCATCGTCTCGGTAAAGCCCAGCGAGGTCAGCGGATTGACGAACGCGGAAGCCCCCTGCTCGGCCGAGACGTGACCGGGCAGCGCGATGCAGGCCCCCGCATCGACTACGCGATACTGCGCATAGGCGCCGCCCGGCAGGCAGGTCACGCGCCGGTTCAGCAGCGCCTGTGCCTCGGGCGCATCGCCGGCGGCGATCACCGTGCCCGCGCCTTCGTTACCCACCGGCATCGCCTCGCCGATCCGCGCCTTCATCGCGCGCACCGCGCCTTCAGGCATCCGCGCGACGAGCCGACCTTCGGAATATTCCGCGTTCTCGACGTCGGCCGGGCCGAACAGCAGCCCCAGGTCCGACGGATTGATCGGCGCCGCTTCCATGCGAATCAGCACTTCGCGCCCCTTGGGGGCCGATACGGTCTGTTCGGCCAGTTCCACCGTCAGCAAGCCATCCTCGCCCAGGGTGGACAGCAGTTGCAGGCCTTTGACATCGGACATCTTCATTCTCCCGGATAGATCGCCTTCACGAAGTAGAGCCCTTCCGGGGGCGCGTTAAGTCCTAATTTGCAACGGTCTTTCGCGGCGAGCGCGGCGGCGAGGTCGGCACGGGTCCACATCCCCTGCCCCACCAGCGCCAGGCAACCCACCATCGAGCGCACCTGGTGGTGCAGGAAGCTGCGCGCGGCCGCCTCGACGATCACGTGATCGCCCTCGCGCCGCACGTCCAGCCGGTCGAGCGTCTTGAGCGGACTCGCCGCCTGGCAGTGGACCGACCGGAACGTGGTGAAATCGTGGTGACCGACCAGTTCCTGCGCCGCCGCGTGCATCGCGGCGGCATCGAGCGGCCGGGCGATGCGCCAAGCCAGCCCCGCCTCCAGCGTCAGCGGCGCGCGGCGGTTGGCGATGCGGTATTCATAGGCCCGCCCCAGGCACGAAAAGCGCGCGTGCCAGTCCGCATCGACCACCCGCACGTCCAGCACCGCCACCGCGTGCCGGGCCAGCCGCAGCCGCGCGTTGAGCGCTTCGGACAGACGGAACGCATCGAAATCGCGCGCCAGATCGAAATGCGCGCGCATCGCGAGCGCGTGGACGCCGGTATCGGTCCGCCCCGCGGCGTGGAGCGTCACCACCTGCCCGGTGACCGCGAAGGCCGCCTCCTCGACCGCCTGCTGCACCGAAGGCCCGTGCGCCTGCCGCTGGAAGCCCATGTAGGGCTGGCCGTTCCATTCGAGCGTGAGCGCGAAACGAGTCATGCGGGATGGCTCCCCGACCGGCAGCAAGCCGCCATCAGCCCAGCACCGTTCCGACGGGGATCGAAAAGCCGCGCAGCAGATCGTGAGCTGCCATCGCCGGACGCCCCGCACGCTGAACAAGCATGGGCCGGATCGCCCCGTCACCGCAACCAATTGCCAGTTGGTCGTCAAGGACCAACCCCGCATCGGTGGGAAAGTGAATGCTGAGGTTGGAGGGGGTGGCGGAAGGAATGCTTGCCTCCAGCACCTTGATCCGCTCCCCATTCACCTCGAAAAACGCGCCGGGGGCGGGGTTGAACGCGCGAACCTGACGATGCGCGTGAAGTGCGCCTTTCGTGAAGTCGAGCCGCGCTTCGGCCTTGTCGATCTTGCTCGCATAAGTCACGCCATCGGCAGCTTGCGGTACAGGCGGATGGCTATCGAGGTCGGCCAACACTTCGACGATCATGGCCGCGCCCAGCCGCGCCAAATCTCCCGTCACCTTTCCGGCCGTGTCATAAAACCCTATGGGCCAAGTGCGGCTCAAACGGACCGGCCCGGTATCCAGCCCGCGCTCCATCTGCATGATGCACACGCCCGTCTCTTCATCTCCCGCCAGGATCGCGCGCTGCACCGGCGCGGCGCCGCGCCAGCGGGGCAGGATCGAGCCGTGGACATTGAGGCAGCCCCGCCGCGGCGCATCGAGCACCGCCTGCGGCAGGATCAGGCCATAGGCGGCCACCACCGCGACATCGGCATCCAGCGCGGCCATGGCCGCCTGTTCCTCCGCACCTTTCAGGCTGGCCGGTGTGCGCACCGCGATCCCCAGCGCCTCGGCCGCCAGATGCACCGGTGAAGGCTGGAGCTTCTTGCCGCGCCCGGCGGGCCTTGGCGGCTGGCTATAGGCCGCGACGACCGTATGCCCCGCCGCCGCCAGCGCGCGCAGCGTCGGCACCGCGAAATCGGGCGTGCCCATGAAGATGATGCGCATGGTGTGCGAAAAGCCTTCCGTTTGCCTGCGGTGGCCCTATCTGTGCGGCCATGGCATCGCAAGAGATCGAGGCGCTGGCCGGCGCGCTCGCCCGCCTTCCCGGACTTGGCCCGCGCTCGGCGCGGCGCGCCGTGTTGTGGCTGATCAAGCGCCGTGAAACCGCGCTGACGCAGCTGGTCGATGCGCTCGCCACCGTGCGCGACCGGCTCGTCGAATGCGATACCTGCGGCAACGTGGATACCAGCAACCCCTGCGGCATCTGCGCCGATCCCCGCCGCGATTCGCGCGCGATCTGCGTGGTGGAGGAAGTGGCCGACCTGTGGGCGCTCGATCGCGCGCACCTGTTCACCGGCCGCTATCACGTCCTTGGCGGCCGCCTGTCCGCGCTGGACGGCGTGCGCCCCGAAGACCTTGCCATCGCCAGCCTGCTCGATCGCGTGGCGGCAGGCGGGATCGACGAAGTGGTGCTGGCGATGAACGCCACGCTCGAAGGCCAGACCACCGCGCACTACATCGCCGAGAGGCTGGAAGCGTTTCCTGTCCGCGTTACCCAGCTCGCCCACGGCCTGCCCGTCGGAGGCGAACTCGATTATCTCGACGAAGGCACGCTCGCCCAGGCCCTGCGCGCCCGGCGGCCGGTGGGATAGCGGGGATTCGCGACGAACTGCGGCCGGACGAAGCCGCGTCGTCCCAAGCCTCGCCCCCTAACCGCAGCGTCCCTTGCGACTCCGCCACAACGCGCTTATCTGCGCTCCATGGCTATCCGCGAAATCATCGAAGTTCCCGATCCGCGCCTCAAGCAGGTGTCCGCGCCCGTCACGACGTTCGACGACGAGTTGAAGACGCTCGTCGCCGATATGTTCGAGACGATGTACGATGCCCCCGGCATCGGTCTCGCCGCGATCCAGGTGGGCGTGCCGCTGCGCGTGCTGGTGATCGATCTCCAGCCCGATGACGAGGACGCGGAGCCGGAAGTGTGCACCGCGCACGGCGGCCACCACCACACGCACCAGCCGACCAAGCGGGAACCGCGGGTCTTCATCAATCCCGAGATCCTCGATCCTTCTGAAGAGCACGCCATCTACAACGAAGGCTGCCTCTCGGTGCCAGAGATCTACGCCGAAGTCGAACGCCCCGCGCGCATCCGCGCCCGCTGGCAGGACGTGGACGGCACGGTACACGAAGAGGACATGGAAGGCCTGCTCGCCACCTGCCTCCAGCACGAGATGGACCATCTCGAAGGCATCCTGTTCATCGACCACCTCTCCCGCCTCAAGCGGCAGATGGCGCTCAAGAAGCTGGAAAAGCTGCGCAAGGCGGCGTGACGGCGGAGAACTGGCCCGGCCCGGTTGTCATAACGCCGGCCATGCTTTAAGTTCACGCTTCGTTCTTTTTCGGAGCTGCCGTGGACTCGCCCTTTCTCCTGCTCGTTTTCCTGATCGTCGCCCTCGTTTTGGGTCTTGCGATCGGCTGGTTTCTGGGCGGGCGTCCCGTGGCGGACTGGCAGCAGCGCCATGCCGAGCGGGACAGCGCGGCCAAGGCGCACGAGGCCACGGTCAAGGCGATGACGGTCGATCTCGCGGCGATGAGCGAGCGGGTGAAGCTGCTCGATCAGGTGACCGGGGAACTTGCCGCGATCCGCCAGGAACGCAACGCGCTCGCCTCGCAACTGGCCTCGGCCACGGAACGCGCGCGCCATGCCGATGCGCTCGCCGCCGACCTCGCCACCGCGCGCGAGGAGCGCGAGGCGCTGCGGGCCGAAGTCGCGCGGATGAAGGCCGACGCCACCAACTTCGCCGAGCGCGAGCGCCTGCTGATCGAAGCGCGCGAGGCGTTGCGCAAGGAATTCGAGGCGGCCGGCGCCAAGGTGCTGGAAGGCGCGCAGGAGGCGTTCCTGCGCCGCGCCGCCGATCGCTTCGAACAGAGCGAGAAGACCAGCGCCGAACGCCTGCGCACGCTGCTCGCCCCGGTGGGCGAGCGGCTCCAGAAATACGAACAGCAGGTTCAGGAACTCGAAGCCAAGCGGGTGGATTCGTTCGGGCAGCTGTCGGGCCTGATCCAGTCGATGCGCGATGGGCAGGAGGCCGTGCGCGCCGAAGCCGCGCGGCTGGGCAATTCGCTGCGCAACGCGCCCAAGGCGCGCGGGCGCTGGGGCGAACAGCAATTGCGCAACCTGCTCGAACAGTGCGGGCTTGCCGAACACACCGATTTCGTCACCGAGCATTCGATCGACACCGAGGATGGCCGCCTCCGCCCGGACGCGATCGTGCGCATCCCCGGGCAGAAAAGCCTGATCGTGGACGCCAAGGTCTCGCTCAACGCCTATCAGGACGCGTTCGCGGCCGACACGGACGAGGCTAGGGAACATTTCCTCACCCTGCACGCCACCTCGATGCGCAACCACATCCAGCAGCTTGGCGCGAAATCCTACCAGAGCCAGTTCGACGATGCGCCGGACTACGTGGTGATGTTCGTGCCGGGCGAACACTTCGTCGCCGCCGCGCTCGAACACGATCCGGGGCTTTGGGACTTCGCCTTCGAACGCAAGGTGCTGCTCGCCACGCCCACCAACCTCGTCGCCATCGCGCGCACCGTGGCGATGGTATGGCGGCAGGACACCATCGCGCGCGAAGCCGTGGAAATCGGGAAGGCTGGGACCGAGCTTTACGATCGCCTCGCCACCGCCACCGAGCATCTCAAGCGCGTGGGCGGGGGGCTGAACAGCGCGGTCGAAAACTACAACAAGTTCGTCGGCAGCTTCGAACGCAACGTCCTCTCGGCCGGCCGCCGCCTGCGCGACAAGGGCGTTTCGATCGGCAAGCGCGAGATCGAGGAAGTCTCGCTCGTCGAATCCGCGCCGCGTTATGCCGAAAGCATGGTGGTAGAGCCTTCGGAACTTCCCGCGCCGCAACCGGTTGATACAGAGGACGACATCGCAGCGACGGCGGGGTGAAATGAAAGTACGGGGGCGATGGCTGGCATTCGCGGCGCTGAGCGTACTGGCCGGCTGCGACCGCGCCGCGCCCGAGCAGCAGGCTCCCGTGGCCGCGCCTCCCGCCGAAGCCGCGTCGGACCCGGCGGAGGCAAGCGCCACGCCCGAACCCGAACCGTCATCCGCCCTCTCGCCTTCCCCCACGCCCAGCCCGACACCGAAAGAGGCGCGCTATGCCCCGCGCGAGGACTGCGACAAGGCGCCTGGGTGGAAAGCGTTTCGCGGCCGGCTGGCGACAGCGGTCACCGCGCGGGATGCTGGCGCACTGGCCGCGCTGGCCGATCCCAACATCCGGCTCGACTACGGCGGCGGCAGCGGCGCCGACGAATTGAAGAAGCGACTGGCCGATCCCAAGGCGGGTCTGTGGCAGGAGCTGGACCGCATCCTGCCGCTCGGCTGTTCGATCGAAGGCGGGCTGGCGGCGATGCCCTGGTACTTCTGGAACGTGCCCGACGACGGTGATCCCTATACCACGATGCTGGCAACCGGCCCGGACGTGCCGCTGCGCGCCACGCCTTCGGCTGCCGGAGAAACCCGCGCCACGCTCGACTGGGCCATGGTGTCGATCGCGTCCGAAAGCTTCGATCCCAAGGCGCGCTTCACCCGGGTCAAGCTGATGGCCTCAGGGCAGAACGGCTATGTCGAAACAGCGAAGCTGCGCAGCGTGATTTCCTATCGCCTGATCGCGGAGCCACACGATGGCGGCTGGAAAATCACCGCGCTTATTTCGGGCGATTAGCCTTTGGATTTGGCCGTGGGCGCACCGTGCAGTTCCAGCGTGTGCCCGCCGGATTCGATCCACAGGCGATCGCCGTTGCGCCGGAAGCGCGGGGCACCGGACAGGAGAGCGTTCACCGCTTCCTCCTGCTGCCCCACCGGTCCTTCGCAGAACATCCGCGTCGAAATCAGCGGACCGGCAATCAACCGATCGCCCTCCACCCGGTATTCGCCACCGATGCCATTGCAGCCGACGCTGGCGGAAAGGCGCGTTTCCGCAAAGCCCATCCGCGCCCGATCTGGCGCGGCGGGGGCCTTTCCATCGATGCTGGCGATCGTCCATTGCGTGCCGACAAGGCCGGGCGCGCCACCGGCCGCCGGCGTCGTGCAGCCTCCGGCCAGCAGGCTGGCCGAAAGCGCGAAGGCGGCAAGGATCGGAACGTTGCGCATGATACCGTCTTATAGAACGGCGCGATGATCATACGATTAACGCCGATGGCGCCGTTTCACCCCTCGAGCGACGCCAACACCTCGTAGGCCAGCACTGCCCCGGCCACCGCCGCGTTCAAACTGTCGGCCCGCCCCTTCATCGGCATGGTCACGCGCAGATCGCAGGCCATTTCGTAGTCCTCGGGCAGCCCGCGCGATTCGTTCCCGACCATTACGAAGCAAGGGGCAGCGTAAGGCGCGCCGCGATAGGGCACCGCCTCCCGCAGCGACGCCGCCACGAGCTGCCCCTCACCCGCGCGCAGCCAGCCGATGAAATCGTCCCAACGCGCCTGGGCAAGCCGCTGGGTGAAGATCGCCCCCATGCTGGCGCGCACCGCTTCGACCGAGAAGGGATCGGCGCAATCGTCGAGCAGGATCAGCCCGCCCGCGCCCACCGCGTCGGCCGTGCGCAGCATAGTGCCAAGGTTGCCCGGATCGCGCATGGCCTGCGCCACCAGCCAGATCGGCGCGGCGTGGCGGTCGACCGTGGCAAGGCTGGTATCCCATTCGGCGAAGACGCCGGCCACGGCCTGCGGATTGTCCTTGCCCGTCACCTTGGCGAGCAGGTCTTCGGGCAGTTCGAGAACATCGCCCCCGGCAGCGGCGACGGTCTGTTCCAGCACATCGAGCAAGGGGTGCGGCTCGCGTCCCTGCGCCATCAGCAGGATTTCCGGCACGCGGCCGCCCTCGCGCGCGTCGGTCAGCAGGCGCAATCCCTCGGCCAGAAAGCGCTGCTCGCGCTTGCGGTGCTTCTTGTCGCGCAAGGAGCGGACGAACTTGACGGTCGGGTTGGAGAACCCGGTGATAACCTTGCGCACCGGCCGGTCAGTCCTCGCCGAAGCCGTCCTTGATCAGGCCGGACAGCTTCATCAGCACGTTGTCCGCCTCACCTTCCGGGCCGGAGACGATCACGTCGACCGTGTCGCCCTTGGCCGCGCCCAGCATCATCAGCCCCAGGATCGAGCCGCCTGCCGCCTCGGTGCCGTCCTTCGCCACCTTCACGTCCAGCCCGGCGGGAAGCTTGGCCACCGCGTTCACGAACTTGGCGCTGGCGCGGGCATGAAGGCCGCGCTGGTTGACGATGGTAACGGTTTCTCGGGCGACGTAGCTCGATTCAGCCATGCTTCACGCGTCCTGTCCCAGAAATTCGGATGCGATCGTTATGTAGTTGCGGCCCGCTTCCCGCGCGGCCACCGTCGCTTCCCGAAGCCCCATGCACACCCGCGCCTTGGCAAGGCGGATCAGCATGGGAAGGTTGATGCCGGCAATCACTTCCACCTTGCCCGCCTGCATCAGCGAGATGGCCAGGTTGGACGGCGTGCCGCCGAACAGGTCGGTGAGGATAATCACGCCATCCCCGCTGTCCACTCGCCGAATCGCATCGGCGATTTCCTTGCGGCGCTTTTCCATGTCGTCATTGGGGCCGATGCATACACCGATGACATCGGATTGCCTGCCGACCACATGCTCCATGGCATGGATGAATTCCTCGGCAAGAGCGCCGTGCGTTACGAGAATCAGACCAATCATGAAACAGGATGGCTCCGAAAGACGGCCGAGCATCTTATCCTGCCCATGCTTAACGCAGGCTTTGCAGGATCACGCGATACGCGAAACCGTTGGCAATTCCATTGCACGTCTTCCAGAGCGACCTCACCCAGTCTCTCGCCGGTCGTCTTCGAGCAGGTCAGCCGCCCGTGACGCCAGATTTCTGTGCTGCAATGTGGGAGAAAATCCGGCGTCGCGCAAGGCGGAAGCGATCTGTTCGGCCATGAACACCGAACGATGGCGGCCTCCGGTGCAGCCGAAAGCAATGTTAACGTACGCTTTTCCGTGCTCCTCGAAGCGCGGAAGCAACAGCAGCAGCAAGTCGCGAATGCGGGCAAACGCCTCGTCGAACGCCGGGTCCTGGCGGATATAGTCGCCCACCGGCGCGTCCTGCCCCGTCATCGGACGCAGATCGTCGATCCAGTGCGGATTGGCCAGAAAGCGCATGTCGAAGATCAGGTCGGCCAGTGGGGGCATCCCGCGCGAAAAGCCGAAGCTTGTAATGGTCACCGTGGTCCGCGCCGGCCCCTGATCGCCGAACCGTTCGCGGATCGTGCGTTGCAGGTCGTTGGTGGTGAAGCTGGTGGTGGAAATGACCACGTCCGCCCAGCGCCGCAGCGGCTCCAGCAACTCGCGTTCGGCCGCGATGCCGGTCGCGGCCGGCTTGCCCTCGCTCATCGGATGGCGGCGGCGCGTCTCGTTGTAGCGGCGCTCCAGTTCGGTGCCGGCGCAATCGAGGAACAGGGTCGTGATCGACAGGCCGGGCCGTTCGGACAGACCCTTGACCAGTTCGATGGTCTTGGCGGGATCGAACCCGCGCGTGCGGGTATCGAAACCGATCGCCAGCGGCGTGCCGGAATCGAGCGCCGCCGAACCGCGTTCGGTTTCCAGCAGCCGGTCGAGCAGGCGGATGGGGAAATTGTCCACCGCTTCCCAGCCCATGTCCTCCAGCGTGCGCAGCGCCGTGGTCTTGCCCGCGCCAAGAACACCGGTCACCAGCAGGATGCGTTGGGGGTTATCCTCGGATTCGCGCGCCATGCCAGCCTTCTGCGCTTTCCCGGGCACTAAGGAAAGAACTCTCGAAAATCGGTTGTTTCAGAAATCGGGAAGGCCGAATTGCCGCAGCGCCACTTCGGCACGCAGCGCCAGCACCGGTGTATCGGGATAGAGCCGGATCATCGGCAGAGCGCACCCCGCCAGCACCGCGCTGTCGGCCGCCGCGACGAACCGCGGCGCGGCAGCATCGAGTCGCACCACCAGCGCTAGAGGCACGCCTCCCACTGCCGGCATCTCGACGAGGCCGAGGTTGCGGATTTCGAGCTTGCCCGCGATCCGGGGATGCGGGCTGGCGATGACACGCCCGTTCCGCGCATCGATCAGCACGCCGTCATCGCCCACCAGCGTCGCGCCGCGATCGATCAGCGCCAGCGCCAGGCTGGATTTGCCTGCCCCCGGCGGCCCTTCGATCAACAGCCCCTGTGTTCCGATCATCACGCATGTGCCCTGA
The DNA here is from genome assembly GCF_001014975.1 of Novosphingobium sp. MD-1. Taxonomy (GTDB): domain Bacteria; phylum Pseudomonadota; class Alphaproteobacteria; order Sphingomonadales; family Sphingomonadaceae; genus Novosphingobium. The sequence continues at coordinate 379,213 of NZ_BBXA01000033.1, forward strand.
TGCGTGATGGGCTGCGCATCGCTCATGCCGTTTCCTCCCGGTCGAGCGGCATTTCCAGCAGCAGACAGGCCCCGGCCGCTCCGTCAGGCCTGTCGGTGATCGTCAGGGCACCATCGTGCGCTTCCGCGATCGTGCGGGCAATGGCCAAACCCAACCCGCTGTGCGAACCGAATGCCTCGTCGGCCGGGCGCACCGAATGGAACCGCTCGAACACTTTTTCCCGTTCGCTTTCCGGAATGCCCGGCCCTTGATCGGATACGGAAAGCCAAACGTTCGCACCTTCCCCCCCGACCGCGACATCGACCACGCCTTCGGGCGGCGAGAACGACACCGCATTGTCCAGCAGGTTTTCCAGTACACGTTCCAGCCGCACGGCATCGCCCCGTACCAGGGTTCCCCCCTCCCCGCGCGCGAAGCGGATGCGCACCGCCGCCCGGTCCGGTCTGGCGTCGCGCGCCCCCACCACCTGCGCCGCCAGATCGGCCAGGTCGAGCTGCGTGAAGGTCGCGCGGCTCAGTTCCGCGTCGATCCGGCTCGCATCGGCGATTTCCGTGATCAGGCGATCGATACGCTGGACGTCATGCGCGGCGATCGCGGCCAGCTGGCGGCGCAGGTCCGGGTCCTCGATCCTTTCCATTGCCTCGATCGCGCTGCCGAGCGACGCCAGCGGATTCTTCAATTCGTGCGCCACATCGGCGGCGAAGCTCTCCACCGCGTCGATCTTCTGCCGCAAGGCGGCCGTCATGTCGGATACGGCGCGCGCCAGCAGCCCGATCTCGTCCCCCCGATCGGGCAGGCGCGGCACCACCACCTCGCGCTCTCGACCCAGCCGCACACGCACCGCGGCGCGGACCAGCGCCCGCAACGGCTGCACGATCGTCCGCGCCAGAAACAGCGACAACTGGATGGACAGGAGCAACGCCAGGCCGATGATGATGACCAGCGTCTGTCGCGCGTCTCGCACCGCCTGCGTGATATCCAGCGCGTTGCGCGTGGTCAGCAGCATGTCCCCGTCCGATCCCACAGGCGTCGCCGCGCTGATCACCGGCGTGCGGTCGGGCGCATAGCGCAGATAGACCGCTGTTGCCCGGTGTTCGCGGGCGGCGGTGATTTCCGGCCAGTTTCCGCCATCGGGGCTGGCGGGTTCACGATAGCTGTCCACCTTGGGCGCCCCCACGACCAGGTCCACGCCCCGGTCGAGCAGGCGGGCGGCCTTCTGGTACCACGGCTCGGTTTCAGGATCGATCAGCACGAACGACGGACCCGCCAGGACAAAGCTGTCGGCCACCAGCGCATTATCCGCGCCATAGAGCCGCAAGCGCAGCCGCTGCTCCGAACCGATTCGCGCGATCAGCATCCGGCGGTCGGGCAGCGCAACCGGCTCGACAGCGTCGGCGACAATTTCCGCTTCCGCCCGCGCCAGTTTGAAACGCTCCTTGAGAAGCTGCGTGCGATAGCTGTCGAGGTAGAAGAAACTGCCCGCCAGCAGCGCCAGCGCGATCACGTTCACGGCCAGGATGCGCACCGTCAGCGACGGGCCGCGCGTGCGCGTCAGGCCGATGCGCGTCAGACCAAGGCGTCCGGCGCGCTGGGGCGCCGGTTCGGCAAGGCCGTCATTCATCGGCAAAACTGTATCCCGCGCCATAAAGCGTCTCGATCGCGGCGAAGGCGGGATCGGCAGCGCGGAACTTGCGGCGCAGGCGCTTGATGTGGCTATCGATCGTGCGGTCGTCCACGAACACGTCATCGTGATAGGCCGCGTCCATCAACTGGTTTCGCGTCTTCACCACGCCCGGCCGCATGGCCAGCGCCTCCAGGATCAGGAACTCGGTAACCGTGAGCGAAACCGGCGCGCCGTTCCATTCCACCAGGTGCCGGGCGGGGTCCATCACCAGTCTTCCGCGCCGGATCGGATCGGGGAGCGGCTCGGCCGGAGCCGTCTCGGTTGCATCGCGGCGGACGATTTCGCTGCGCCGCAAGATGGCCCGGATGCGCGCGATCAGCAGCCGCTGGCTGAAAGGTTTGGCGATGTAATCGTCCGCGCCCATGGCGAGGCCCAGCGCCTCGTCCGCCTCGTCGATCTTGCTGGTGAGGAAGATGACCGGCAGATCGCTTTTCTCGCGCAGCCGTCGCAACAGCTCCAGGCCGTCCATGCGCGGCATCTTGATGTCGAACACCGCAAGGTCAGGGGGGTTGTCGAGCAGGGCCTTTAGAGCGGCCGCCCCATCCGAATAAAGCCGCGTCACAAAGCCCTCGGCCTGCAGCCCGATGGAGACCGTCGTCAGGATATTGCGGTCGTCGTCGACCAGGGCCACGGTCGCAGCCCGATGCGGGATCGCGGTTTCGTTGCCGGACATCGCCTTCGCATAATCGCCCATCGAAGTTCCGGCAAGGCGGCGCCTGTCGATAGCCCCATCGCAGGGTCGTTACAGACGCAACCTGCCCGCCGCACAAATTGTGCATCGCAGCACCATTCATTGCAAAAAACGCAACTATCGTGCAAAAAACTGCACATTTCGCGGGATTTGACGCGATGCCGACCACGCACTATGCGCAATCGGGAATCAACGCATTCGTATTCGCAAAGCGCCGCCCGCGCAGCCCGGAAATGACCCCGGTCCCGCAGGCAGTGCAGCATGGGAGACCCAATGTGTCCGATAGCCGCCTGAACGTGCCCCTTTCGCAGCAGGGCTTCCCCGAACCGGCCGAACTCTTCGCCAACCTGGGCACGGCTCCGCTGGTCGAGCACGCCGTTCGCAATGGCGAGGGCCTGCTCGCCGCCGAAGGCCCGTTCGTGGTCGCCACCGGCAAGCACACCGGGCGTTCGGCCAAGGACAAGTTCATCGTCAAGGATGCCGAAACCGAAAACACGGTGTGGTGGGGCAAGACCAACGTTGCCATGACGCCGGAACACTTTGCCGCGCTGAAGGCTGATTTCCTGAAGGCGCTGGCCGAAAAGGACCGGCTCTACGTGGCCGACCTGTTCGGCGGTTCGCAGCCGGAACACCGCGTCAACGTGCGCGTCATCAACGAACTGGCCTGGCATAACCTGTTCATCCGCACGCTGCTGGTCCGCCCGAGCGAAAGCGAACTCGCCACGTTCGCGCCCGAATACACGATCATCGACCTGCCCAGCTTCCGTGCCGACCCCGAGCGCCACGGCAGCCGCAGCGAAACCGTGATCGCGGTCAACTTCACCGAAAAGCTGATCCTGATCGGCGGCACGGCCTATGCCGGCGAAATGAAGAAGTCGGTGTTCGGCATCCTCAACTACCTGCTGCCCGTGAAGGGCGTTATGCCGATGCACTGTTCGGCCAACATCGGCCAGGACGGCAAGACCGCCGTGTTCTTCGGCCTTTCCGGCACCGGCAAGACCACGCTTTCGGCCGACGCCAGCCGCACGCTGATCGGCGATGACGAACATGGCTGGTCCGATACCGCCGTGTTCAACTTCGAAGGCGGCTGCTATGCCAAGATGATCCGCCTTTCGGCCGAAGCCGAACCGGAAATCTTCGCCACCACCAAGCGCTTCGGAACGGTGCTGGAAAACGTGGTGATCGATCCCGACACCCGGCTGCTCGATCTCGATGACAATTCGCTCGCGGAAAACAGCCGCGGTTCCTATCCCATCGATTTCATTCCGAATGCGTCGGAAGAAAACCTCGGGCCGGTACCCGCCAACCTGATCTTCCTGACGGCGGATGCCTATGGCGTACTCCCGCCGATCGCGCGCCTCACCCCGGACCAGGCGATGTATCACTTCCTGTCGGGCTACACCGCGCGCGTTGCGGGCACCGAAATCGGCGTGACCGAACCGGAAGCGACCTTCTCCACCTGCTTCGGCGCACCGTTCATGCCGCGCCACCCCTCGGTCTATGGCAACCTGCTGAAGGAACGCATCGCCAAGGGCGGCGTGAAGTGCTGGCTGGTCAACACCGGCTGGTCGGGCGGCAAGGCGACGATGGAAGGCATCAAGCGCATGCCGATCAAGGCGACGCGCGCGCTGCTCAACGCCGCGCTGGACGGCAGCCTGAACGACGCCCAGTTCAGCAAGGACCCGAACTTCGGCTTCGAAGTGCCGGTTGCGGTGCCGGGCGTGGACAGCAAGCTGCTCGATCCGCGCGCAAGCTGGGCCGATACGGAGGAATACGATCGCACGGCGCAGACGCTGGTCCGCCAGTTCATCGACAACTTCGCGCAGTTCGCCGATCACGTCGATGAAAGCGTCCGCCAGGCGGCTCCGGTCTCCGCGACCGAAGCGGCCTGAGACCTGCCGGGAACCCTGGTGCCCTGACCCGCGGGCCGGAGCCATCAGGGTTCCGGCTCCAGGGTCACCAGCACTTCCCGGACCATGCCGACCGACGATCCCACCCCGTTCCGCACCGACGCGGCCGTGCGCCGTGTGGGTCAGGGCTTGCTGGACCATTCGCTTGCCAAGGCGGAATGGACGCACGAAGCGCACCTCGCGGCGTGCCTGTGGCTGTTGCGCGAACGCCCTGATATCGTTCCCGAACGTGATCTTCCCGCGATCATCAGTGCGTACAACGTCGCGGTCGGCGGCGAGAATACGGACAGCGCCGGCTATCACGAGACGCTGACCCAGCTTTACGTCACCGCCATCCGCCAGTTCGCGGCTGCCCTGCCGCCGGAGACTCCGCTGGCCGATGCCGTTCACCGCTTGCTGGAAAGCGAGATAGCGGCGCGCGACTGGCCGCTGCGGTTCTACTCGCGCGACCGCCTGTTTTCCGTCGAAGCGCGCCGCCGGTTCGTGGAGCCCGATCTCCAACACTTGGGCTAAGTCAGCACAAGTTCGGTCGAATTTGCAGCGCAGGTTCGTTGCGCTGGCATGAAACTGGTGTCAGAATGGCGCCTTGCAGGTCGATCATCGGGACGGGGGCAGCCGTTGATGATACTTGCGCCTACCAACGCTCGACAGGACTGCATTTTGATCGTTCCCGTTTCCGCTACCGTGCTCCTGCTGGCCAATGCCTCGTTCGCATCTGAAACCCCGGACCCATCGGTCGAGGCTGCCGCGCCGCAGGTGCCAGGGGCCGATGCCACGGCGCCCGTCGTCGTATCGACGACGGCGCAGGGAGCGACCGCGCAGGCGTCCGCCGCCCCACCCCCCAAGGCCGATCCGAACGCCATTACCGTGGAGGCAAAGCGTCGCCCCTCACCCACCGATCCGTTCGAGAACATCAACGAGAAGTCGTACGAAGTGGTCCAGGGCGTGGACAAGGCCTTCGTCGCGCCCGTCGCCAGCGTCTATCGCGATGGCTTGCCCGGCCCGCTCCGCGATGGCCTGCACAACGTGCTTTACAACCTGGACGAACCGGTCGCGTTCGTGAACTTCGTGCTCCAGTTGAAGCCGCACAGCGCGCTGAAGACGCTGGGCCGCTTCATGATCAACTCCACGCTCGGCATCGGCGGCCTGTTCGACGTTGCCAAGCGCAAGCCGTTCCACCTTCCCTATCGCCACAACGGCTTCGCCAACACGATGGGCTACTACGGCATCGGCCCCGGCCCTTATGCCTTCCTGCCGATCGTGGGGCCAACCACGCTGCGCGACGGCATCGGCCTGTTCTTCGATCGCGCCTTCATCCCCACGCTGGTGCGCGGGCCATTCAAGCATCCCGCCTATTCGATCGGCGCCAGCGTGGTGCGCTCGCTCGACTACCGAGTGGAGTTCGACGATACGCTGCGCAAGCTGAACCTCGAAGCCAAAGACCCTTACGCCGCGACGCGGACGTATTATCTGGCGATGCGGCAGGCGGAGATCGACGCGCTGCACGGCAAGATCACGCCGGTTCCCGATCCGTCCTCGTTCGCGCCCAAGACCCCGGCAGTGCCCGCCCCAGCGCCTGCGCCAGCACCGGAAGCAAGCGCGCCGCCCGCCCCTGCCGCGGCGGTGCCAGCGCCGACGGAGGCTCCCGCCGCCCCGCCAGCCGCGCCCACGCAGCCGTAAAGCGGTTCAGGCGAAGGCCCGCGTCGCCTTGAGCCGGTTGTAGGCTTCTACCACCTGCTGCAGCCGTCCTTCGTGGCTGCGGTCGCCACCGTTGCGATCGGGATGATAGCGCCGGACCAGTTCCGAATAGCGCGATCGTAGCGCCCGGCGATCGGCATCGAAAGCCAGCCCCAGCACCTCGTAAGCCGCGCGTTCTTCAGGGCCGATACCGCGCTGCACGGCTTCCTGCGCGTTGCGGTGATCCTGACGGCGCGCCTTCGCCCGCGCCGCGATCGCCTCCAGCGGATCGGCGAAGTCCGCCCAGCGCGGTGCGGCATCGATGCCCGCATCGGGCCGGAACGCGCGGGAATGCGTGTCCCACCCGGCCAGCGGTGATTGCGCGGCCAGAATCTCGTCGGGCGTCATGCCGGCGAAGAAATCATAGCCGGCGTTGAACGCGCGGACATGATCGAGGCAGAACCAGCGGTAATCGCCGGGGCCATCGAAGCCCGAAGCGCGCACGCCGGGCGCGCGGAATTCTCCCGGCTGGTCGCAGCCGGGGGCATTGCAAAGGCGCCCTGCATTGTGGACGCGGCCGTGAAACTTGTCTTGCCTCATTGGGCTTTCACATGGTGCCTGACGCGCTAAAACGGAAGACATGACAGGACCGATCGCACAGGAAATCGAACAGAGGCTGAAAGAAGCCTTCCTTCCGCTACGGCTTGCGGTGATCAACGACAGCGCCAGCCACCATGGCCATGCCGGACACGACGGGTCGGGCGAATCGCATTTCACCGTCGAGATCGAAAGCGCGGCCTTTGCCGGCGTTTCCCGGCTGGAGCGCCAGCGCATGGTCAACCGCGCGCTGGGCGATCTGCCGGGGCAACGCGTCCACGCGCTGGCCATCAAGGCCCGGGCGCCCGGCGAATGACGGCAAGCGCCACGGCGCGGCGCATCCGCAGGGCGGCGCGCATCCTGCTGTTCGATACCGATGACCGGCTGCTGCTGTTCCGCTTTACGCCCGAAGGCCGCAGCCCATTCTGGGCCACGCCGGGCGGCGAATGCGATCCGGGCGAGGACTGGGCCGACGCGGCCCGGCGCGAACTGCTGGAGGAAACCGGCATCGTCGCCGATCCCGGCCCGGTGATCGCCGCGCGCGGCAACGATTTCGTGACCTTCGACGGCGAACCCGTCACGGCGGACGAGCGCTATTTCCGTATCCGCGTGTCCGCCGCCGCGATCGATACCAGCGGCCATACGGAACTGGAGCGCCGGCTGATGTGCGAGCACCGCTGGTTCGACAGGGCCGAGCTTGCCGCTTGGCCCGAACGCATATTCCCGCCCGAACTGCTCGATCTGCTTGACCGCGACGGCGCCAGCGGGGAACCATCGGCCTGACAAAGCCGCGCCATGCAGAATCGCGGGATCGGATAACGAGAGGAAGCGGAGAGGATGACGTTCAACGGACAAACCGTGTGGATCACAGGCGCATCCTCCGGCATCGGCGCGGCGATGGCGCGGGCGCTGGCGAAGGACGGCGCGCATCTGATCCTGTCCGGCCGTAACGCCGCCGCGCTTGAAGAAGTGGCGGCCGATTGCGGGAATGCGTTGGTGCTGCCTTTCGATGTTGGCGATGCGGACGCGCGCGATGCGGCCGTGGCCGCCGCGTGGGAATGGGCGCTGGCAAGAAGCGGCGGCGTGGACATGCTGGTCAACAATGCCGGGCTCAGCCAGCGTTCGCTCGCGGTCGACACCGCCTTTTCGGTCTATGACCATATCGTGGGCATCGACCTGCTGGCCCCCATCGCGCTGACGCAAGCCCTGCTGCCGCGCATGGTGGAACGGGGCGAAGGTCGTTTCGTCATGATGTCGAGCGTCGCCGGAAAGGTCGGCGTGCCGATGCGGACAGCCTATTGTGCCGCCAAGTTCGGCCTGATCGGCTATGCCGACGCCTTGCGCGCCGAAACCGCGCACCTGGGGCTGAAGGTTCACGTCATTGCGCCGGGTTCGGTCCGCACCAACGTATCGCGCAACGCAATGACCGCCGATGGCAGCCTGCGCGGCTCCAGCGATCACGCGATCGAGAACGGCATCGCGCCGGAAGAGGCCGTTGCCGAGATGCTGGCGGCAATCCTGCGCGATGAACGCGAAATCGTGATCGCGCGCGGGATCGAGCAGCAGATGGGCGAGCTGCGCCGCACGCCCGACGCGCTGTTTGACCAGGTCGCCGCGATGATGGCCGCCGGTTACGCGGAAAAGATGCAACGGGAGGGGTAACGAGCATGGAACAGCAGCGGATCACGCTTGCCAACGGAATCGAACTGGACGTGGTGGACGTGGGACCAAGGGATGCCCCGGTCCTGATCTTCCTGCACGGCTTTCCCGAATCGCACCGCACCTGGCGCCACCAGGTCGCGCATCTTTCGGCGCGCTATCGCTGCATCGCGCCCGACCAGCGCGGTTATCGCGGATCGTCCAAGCCCGAAGGCGTCGAAAACTACACGCCGGACAAGCTGATCGGCGATATCTTCCTGCTGGCGGACGCGCTGGGCGTCGACAAGTTCACCGTGCTCGGCCACGACTGGGGCGGCGCGATCGCCTGGGGCGTGGCGCTGATGGGCCAGGGCACGCGCGTGACGCGCGCGGTGATCGCCAACGCCCCGCACCCCGGTGTGTTCCAGAAGCTGCTCTATCTCGATCCCGTCCAGCGCGCGGCCAGCCAATACATGCGCGCCTTCCGCGATCGGGCGAACGACGCGCTGGTGCGCGAACATGGCCTTGCCGCGCTGCTGATGAAGGCGCTCGACTGGAAGCGGTCGCCAGTGATGGAGCCGGAAGAACGCGATGCATTGATGCGGGACTGGCAGGATGCCGACGCGAGCATCGCGATGCTCAACTGGTATCGCGGCAGCCCCATCGACGTGCCCCCGCTCGACGCGCCCTATGCGCTGCCGGACGGCTTCACGCCGCCGCCGCTGCCACCGCTCAACATCCCGACGCTGGTGATCTGGGCGCTCGACGATCTGGCACTGCCGCCCGCCAATCTCGAAGGGCTGGAGTCCGGTATCCCCGATCTGACGATCGAAAGGATTCCCGATTGCGGGCACTTCGTGCCATGGGAAGCGCCCGAGGAAGTGAACGCGGCGATCGACAGCTTCTTCGCCCGTACCGAATTCAAGAGGTCCGATGGCTGAACAGCACGAGCAAGCCCCCTCCGGCAAGCGCCCGCTGATGCGCAATCATGGCGGTGGGCACGCCCCGGTAAGCAACCTCGAACTGTTCTTCGATCTCGTTTACGTCTTCGCGATCACGCAGCTTTCGCACACCTTGCTGCACCATCTTTCGTGGATGGGGCTGCTGGAAGCGGCCTGCCTGTTCCTGGCGGTGTGGTGGGCGTGGATCTACACCGCCTGGGTCACCAACTGGACCGATCCGGAACGCGGGCCGGTGCGGATAATGCTGATCGCGGTAATGCTGGGCAGCCTGCTGGTTTCGGTCGCCCTGCCCGATGCGTTCGGCGAAACCGGCCTGCTGTTCGCGGCGAGCTACGTCGCCGTCCAACTCGGGCGCTCGCTGATGACGATCGCGATCATGCGTGGCGAGGACCGAGGGGCCGCGTGCAACATGGTACGCATAGCGTTCTGGTTCGCCCTGCCCGCGCCGCTGTGGATCGCGGGGGCGCTGGCCGATCCGCACGGCACGCGGATCGCCCTGTGGTTCGCCGCGCTGCTGATCGAATATCTCGGGCCCATCCTGTGGTTCCGCACGCCGGGACTGGGCCGGTCGACTCCGGGCGACTGGAACATCTCGGGCAGCCACATGGCCGAACGCGGCGGGCTGATCGTCATCATCGCGCTGGGCGAAGGCATTGTCGTGACCGGCGCGAACTTCGCCGAGGCTCCCCATGATCCCGCGCATGTGCTGGCGTTTCTGCTCGCCTTCGTGGGTTCCGTGCTGATGTGGTGGATCTATTTCGACACGGGTGCGCAGCGCGGGGCGGAGCACATCGAGCACCACGCCGAAGCGGGCAAGGTCGCGCGCGCGGCCTACACCTACCTGCACATGCCGATCGTGGCCGGAATCGTCGTCAGCGCCGTAGCCGACGCGCTGCTGCTCGAAGAACCGGCTGGTCACACGGAGCCGGGACTAGTGCTGACGCAATGCGGCGGGCTTCTGGTCTATCTGCTCGGCAACGGCCTGTTCAAACGCTTCTCCAGCCCGCTCAGGGTCTTCCCGCCGTCGCATCTGGTAGGCTGCTTTCTGCTCGCCGTGGCAGGCCTGTGGGCATGGCTGATGCATCCCCTGGCGCTGGCCTTCGTCGGCGTGAGCGTCATCGTGCTTGCCGTGGTGGCGGTGTGGGAATGGGGCTCCTATCACGGCGGCTGGAAAAGCCGGTTCGCGCAGGGCTGAACCCGGTCACCGGCTTTCGCCAGCTGGTTCAGCCGCGCCAGTCGATCGAGGTGCCGTGCGGATGCGCCCGCGCCAGCATGCGCGGGGCACCGTCGCCCGGCCAATAGCGCACGACAAGTTCGTGCAGGTGAATTTCGCGGTTGGCCTCGAGTGCTATCCACGCCAGCGCCCTCTCCGCCGAAGCGCGCGCACCGGCCGCCTCCATGGCGGCGGTAACGCGCTCCTGCTGGTCGCCGGGCACATATTGCCAGACGATCGAATGCATCAGCACGCGCGTGGTGCCCGCTGCTTGCGGCCTGGCCAGTTCCGCCTCGACGAAATCGGCGGCGTTCATTTTCACCAGATCGGGCGGAGCGGCGCGCGCGGCATCGATGGCCGCTTCCAGCCGCTGGAAACGCTCCGTCATTTCCGGCCAGACGAACGCCTTGAGCCGCAGCGCCTGCGCCGGGTCTGCCAGATCGACCGGGGCGACGTCGCAGCCGCGCGTGGACGCGATCTCGATGGCGCGCGCCGGCGGTGGCGCGCCCTGCCATACGGGGGCGATCCGCAACGCGCCCGGCTTCGGCCCCACGTTCACGCCGCCCAGCGCATAGTGGTAGCGCGACAGCATCAGATTGATCCCGCCGCTCGATCCGATTTCCAGGCACTGGAAGCGCGGCGGCAGGCCCTGGTCGGCCAGCCACAGCATCGCCGCGACGAAATTGGCGGAGCGCCCTGCCTCGTTGGTCTGCGGCGGCCCATCGAGCCAGGGCTGAAGGTCCGCGTCATGCGCGGCGATCACCCCCGCGATGATCGCCGCGTCGTCGATGTCCTGCGCCCCGGCGTAGAGTGCGGCCAGCGCAGGCGCGCGGCCGGACAGGTGCAGCCCATGAAGCGCGCCCGCCACGCGCAACGGCAGCGCATCGGCCAGCGGCGCGCCATCCCACCCGCGAATCCGGTCGAGCAGCGGCCCGCGTTCCCCGCGCTCCAGCAATTGCGCCACTGCGGCGCAGACCCGCGCGGTCACCGGCGCGCCGGCATTCAGGCAATAGGCGACCTGGTTGGCGAAGGCGGTGGCGATGGCATCCATGCCCGTCGCCTGCATATCGACGAATTCATATTTGCCTGTCATCGCCAGCTCTCCTTGCCCTTTGCGCCCGCTCGCCATATGGGCGGCCGGTTATGACTCCAGCCGCACCGACCGCTTCGCAGCTCGTCTTCGCTCTGCCCAAGGGCCGCATCCTCGATGAAGCGTTGCCCCTGCTCGCGCAAGCCGGGGTGGTGCCCGAGGCGGAGTTCCATGACAAGAACTCCCGCGCGCTGAGCTTCGCGACGAACCAGCCGGACGTGAAGATCATCCGCGTCCGCGCCTTCGACGTGGCGACGTTCGTGGCGCATGGCGCCGCGCAGGCCGGCATCGTCGGGTCCGACGTGATCGATGAGTTCGACTATGCCGATCTTTACGCGCCGGTCGATCTCGATATCGGGCATTGCCGCCTGTCGGTGGCGGAGCCGGTCGCGGTGGACGGCGCCGCCGACGTGGCGCGCGAAAGCCATGCCCGCGTCGCCACCAAGTATCCCAACCTCACGCGGCGGCACTTCGAGAAGCTGGGCGTGCAGGCCGAAGTGGTGAAGCTCAACGGCGCGATGGAGCTGGCGCCCTCGCTGGGGCTGGCCAGCCGCATCGTGGATCTCGTTTCCACCGGCCGCACGCTGAAGGACAACGGCCTTGTCGAAACCAGCCGGATCATGCCGGTTTCGGCGCGGCTGATCGTCAACCGCGCCGCGCTGAAGACCGACAGCGCCCGGCTGGGCGGCCTGATCGATGCGTTTCGCGCGCTGGTGGCGGAAAGGAAGGCGGCCTGATGCTCCGGCTCAAGTCCAGCGATCCCGATTTCGGCAGGGCCTTCACCCGGCTGGTCAAGGACCGGCGCGAAAGCGACGAGAACGTCGCGCGCGACGTGCAGACGATCATCGAGGACGTGCGCCTGCGCGGCGATGCGGCGCTGGCCGAATATACCGAGCGGTTCGACAACCACCTGCCCGGCGATGACGACTGGCGCATCGCGCCCGAGGCGTGCCGCGACGCGTTCGAGACGCTGGCGCCAGACTTGCGCGCCGCGCTGGAACTGGCCGCCCAGCGCATCCGCACCTACCACGAGGCACAACGGCCGCAGGATCGCGACTACGTCGATGATGCCGGCATCCGGCTCGGCGCGAAGTGGCGGGCAGTCGATGGCGCGGGGCTTTACGTGCCGGGCGGCCGCGCCGCCTATCCATCGTCCCTGCTGATGAACGCCATTCCCGCCAAGGTCGCGGGCGTGGAGCGGCTAGTCATCGCCACGCCCACCCCCAAGGGCGAGATCAATCCGCTGGTGCTGGCCGCCGCGCACCTTGCCGGGGTGGACGAGGTCTGGCGCGTGGGCGGCGCGCAGGCGATCGCCGCGCTGGCCTATGGCACCGGCCGCATCCGGCCCGTGGACGTCATCACCGGCCCCGGCAATGCCTGGGTGGCCGAAGCCAAGCGACAGCTCTACGGCGTGGTCGGGATCGACATGGTGGCCGGCCCATCCGAAATCCTCGTGATCGCCGACGCGAAGAATGATCCGCAGTGGATCGCCGCCGATCTGCTCAGCCAGGCCGAGCACGACCCTGCCGCGCAATCGATCCTGATTACCGACGATGCGAAGTTCGCCGACATGGTGGCCGACATGGTGGGGGTGGAGATCGCCATGCTGCCCAAGGCCAAGGTCGCCAAGGCCAGCTGGGACGCGCACGGCGTTATCATCGTCGTCGATTCGCTGGACGAGGCCCCCGCCCTCGCCAATCGCCTTGCCGCCGAACACGTCGAGATCGCGACTGACGATCCCGAAGCGCTGTTCGCCCAGATTCGCCATGCCGGCTCCGTCTTCCTCGGACGTAACACGCCCGAGGCCATCGGCGATTACGTCGCCGGCCCCAACCATGTCCTGCCCACCGGGCGCCGCGCGCGCTTCTCGTCGGGCCTTTCTGTTCTGGATTTCATGAAACGCACCAGCTTCATTGCGGTGAGTGACGCCGGTCTCGATGCCGTCGGCCACGCCGCCATTCAACTTGCCAACGCCGAAGGGCTGACCGCCCATGCCCGCTCGATCGAACTGAGGCTCGGCATATGACCGTCCGCAACGGCCGCGCGCCGGGCCAGGCCCGTTCCGCCGCTCGCCTGGCGGCGGTGCAGGCGCTTTACCAGCTTGAGATGGAAAAGCCCGAGCTGCGGCTGCTGCTGGACGAATTCCACCAGCACCGGCTGGGCGCGGAGATCGAGGACGTCGAGTATCTCGCTGCCGACGTGAACTTTTTCGACGATATCGTGAAGGGCGTGGACGCCCGCCGCGACGAGATCGACGGCCTGCTCACCGCGCGGCTTGCACAGGGCTGGTCGCTCTCGCGGCTGGATCGCACGATGCACCAGGTGCTGCGCGCCGGCACCTACGAGCTGCTGGCCCGGCGCGACGTGAACGTCGGCACGGTGATCACCGAATACGTCGATGTCGCCCACGCCTTTTTCGAGGAGCGCGAGGCGAAGTTCGTCAACGGTCTGCTCGATGCCGTGGCGAAAGACGTGCGCCAATAGACCCGGATGGCCCTGTCCTCCTCCCGTTACGGAAGGGGGACAGGATAGCGCGACCTAAAGCCGTTCCGCGTGCCAGCGCACGTGGTCTTCCATGAAGGTGGAAATGAAGTTGTAGCTGTGGTCGTAGCCTGGCTGCATCCGCAGCGTGAGCGCCACGTCCGCCGCCTTGCAGGCCGCCTCGAACAGTTCGGGCCGAAGCTGTTCGGCGAGGAACTGGTCCGCACCGCCCTGATCAACGAGAATGTCGCCCGCCGGACGCCTGCCGTCCTCGACCAGCGCGGTCGCATCGTGCGCGCGCCACGCGGCCCTGTCCTCACCCAGATAGCCGCCCAGCGCCTTGTGGCCCCACGGCACTTGCCCCGGCGCGACAATCGGCGCGAAGGCCGACAGCGACTTGAACTTGTCCGGATAGGTCAGGCCCAGCGTCAGCGCCCCATGGCCGCCCATCGAATGCCCGGTAATGCCCATGCGATCGAGATCGACAGGGAAGTTCGCCGCCAGCAGCGCCGGCAGCTCCTCGGCGACGTAATCCCACATCCGGTAATGCGGCGCGAACGGCGCCTGCGTGGCGTTGACGTAGAAGCCCGCACCCAGCCCGAAATCATAAGCGCCCGCCGGATCGTCGGCCACGCCCTCGCCACGCGGCGAGGTATCGGGCGCGACAAAGACGATGCCGCGTTCGGCGCAGGCCTTGCGGTATTCGCCCTTGTCGGTGACGTTCGCATGCGTGCAGGTCAGCCCCGAAAGGTAGATCAACACCGGCAGCTTGGCGCCCGCCCCTGCTTCTGCCTGCGGGGGCAGGAAGACCGAAAAGGTCATTCCCGTCCCCGTCGCGGTCGAAGCGTGCGCATAGACACCCAGCGTGCCGCCGTACGCCTTGCTCGTCGAAACCGTCTCAAGCGTCATCCGGTCAGCCCAGAACGTGCAGCGCGCACAGCTTGTTGCCGTCCGGATCGCGCAGATAGGCGAGATAGTACGGGCTGCCTTCGCGCGGTCCCGGCGGGTCTTCGCACGCCGTGCCGCCATTGGCCACGCCAGCGGCATGCCATGCATTCGCCTGGTCCGGCGTCATCCCGAAACCGACGGTCCCGCCGTTGGCGAAGCAGGCAGGCTTCCCATCGATCGGAAGGGTCAGGATGAAGATGCCCCCGTTGTGCTGGTAGATGAGCCGGCCCTTGGGGTCGGTCACGCCTTCCGGCCCGCCGAACGCGGCGAACGTGGCGTCGTAGAACTTCTTGGAGCGGGCAATGTCATTGCTGCCCAACATCACGTGCGTGAACATGCGTATCTCTCCCTTCGCGATAGCCGGAAACGCTTAGAGGGCGTCGGCTCCCGAGGGTCAAGTGCTCTCTTGCGCCCGTCAGTTCAGGCGTCAGTTCAGGCGTCAGTTCTGGGCCGCGATCAGTTGCACGGCGCGGTCCAGCGCGGGCAAGGCGGATACGCCATCGGGCACGTCGTTGGCATAGATCGAGAAGATCAGTTCCTGCCCGCTCGCCGCCCGAAGAAAGCCTGAAAGCGCGTTGCTGGCGTTGAGCGAACCGGTCTTGGCGAAGATCGCACCCTGCAGCGGCGTTGCGGCGAAACGGTTCTTCAGGGTGCCATCCACGCCGCCCACCGGCAGCGTCGCGCGCCATGCCGCGCCCCAGGGCTGGCCGGCGGCCCAGCGCAACAACAGCACCGTCGCGCGCGGGCTGGCGCGGTTGTAGGTCGACATGCCCGAGCCATCGAAAAAGTCGTAGCCGGCGCGCGGCACCCCGGCCTGCGCCAGGACGCCGCGCAGCGCGGCGAGCCCGTCGACCACCGATCCGCTTCCCGAAAGCCGGCCGATCCGCCGCAGCAACAGTTCGGCGTGGAGGTTCTGGCTGTCCTTGTTGATCCGCATCACGTCGGCGGCAAGCGCCGGCGGGGAAAGGCGTGCCAGGAACACGGGTTCCGGCGCCACGGGCACAGGCCGGGTGCCGCGCTGGCGGGGATCGTCAAGCGGCGTGGCCGGACGATGGCGCACGCGCACCGTGCCATGCACTTTGACGCCGCGCGCTTCCAGCAGGGCACGCAACCGGCTGGCGGCATAGTGCGCGGGATCGTCGATCCCGACGCGATAGCGCCACGACGCGCCCGCCGGGATCGCGCCAGCCAGCCGCAATTCGTCTCCGTTCGGCGCGCGGTCGAAGGCCAGCGCCCGCGTACCTCCTTCCAGAGTCACGGCTTCGTTGCGCAGGCGATAATAGGGTAGCGTCGCCTGCGGCGTCTGCCCGCCGGCCGCGCCCTGGACCACCAATTCCAGCGCGTTGTCGTCCAGCGAGAGCGCGGAGATACCGGTGCCGGATTCGGTCACCTGGTTGTTCCAGCTCATGCCGCTGCTCCAGCGCTCGTCCGGGAACCAGCGATCGTCGCCGATCACGTCACGGACCTTGCGCGTCCGCGCGGCGACCGCATCGGCCAACGTGGCGAGGCAATCCTCCGCACAATCGGGCGCGGAAGACAGGCGGGCATCGCCGTGCCCGTAGAGCGCCACGTCGCCGCCCGCTTCCAGCGCCACCGCCGCGCCACCTTGCGCATCCGGCGCGTCGATGCCCGGCAGCAGGGCATAGGCCGCGATCGTGGTGAACAGCTTGGTGTTGGATGCGGGGATGAAACGCGCGTCCGGGTTGATCGCCACGATCTCGCGCCCATCCGCCGCCGCAACCAGCAGGCCGAAGCGCGTGCCGGCGGGCGCGGTGGCGAGAACCTGCTCCACCTGATCTTGCAAGCTGGCGGCCTGCGCGGGCGGGGGCGCGGCGAAAGCGGCGGGAACCGGGGTAGCGGCGCAGGCCAGCGCGAGGACAAGACACGGCATGCGCGGGATCATCATGCCATGATGCCCCGCGCTCTGCCGCTTGTCGATGACCTTGAATGCAGCGCGGCACGCGCGGCTGGAACAGACAAAAAGACGGGGCGCGTTCTCCCGGAACACGCCCCGCAAGCAACTGCCACCACGGGGATTTCAGGCGGCGGCAGCGATAAGGCGGCGGATGTCCTCCGAACCTTCGACATGAACCGGCGCGCCGGTCTTGCGCCGACGGGCAAGCCATTCGCTCATCGTTTCGGCGGTCGTGTGGTCCATGCCCTTCAGGCCATCGAGGTCGAGCCGGACCGGACGGTTGGCCGGCAGGCGCTCCAGCGCGCCCGTCAGCTTGGTCAGGCTCAGGAACGTGGCCGTGCCTTCCAGCGCGACATGCGATTCATGCTCGTCGTGGCTCTCGTCCACCTTGAGCTTGAGGTTGCGGCGATAGGGCACCAGTTCGAGCAGCGACATGGCGAGGCCAACCAGAACACCCGTCAGCAGGTCCGTCGCGACCACGAGCACGAAGGTGACGACCCAGATCGCCGCCGGCAGCAGGCCATGTGCGTGGAACAGGTGGCGCACATGATCGAGGCTCACCAGCTTCCAGCCGGTCACCACCAGCACCGCGCCCAGCGCCGCCATCGGCACCTCGCGCAGCAGCCAGGGCAGCAGCGCCACGAAGCCGAGAATCCAGATGCCGTGCAAGACTGTGGACATACGGGTCTTCGCGCCGGCCTGCACGTTGGCGGAACTGCGGACGATCACACCGGTCATCGGCAGCGCACCGAACACGCCGCACAGGAAGTTGCCCACGCCCTGTGCGCGCAGTTCCTTGTTGTAATCGGTGCGCACGCCATCGTGCATCCGGTCGACCGCCGCCGCCGACAGCAGCGTTTCCGCGCTGGCGATGAAGGCGATGGCCACCGCGGTGACGATCAGGCCGGGGTTGCCCAGCACGCCGAAGACGCCGGTATCGGGCAAGGCGAACGCGGCCGCGATCGATTCCGGCACCTGGATGCGCGCCACGTCCAACTGGAAGAAATAGGCGACCAGCGTGGCCGTGACCACGCCCAGCAGCGCCGCCGGCACCAGATTGAGCGAAGCCGGACGCAGCTTTTCCCAGGCGATCATCACGCCGATGGTGAGCAGGCCGATCATCAGCGCGAATTCGGTGGCGCGCAGGCTCCACGGTTCAAGGCCCAGGACGCGGCCGGGAATGGCAGCCAGGTTCTCCATGCCGTTGGACAGCGGCTTGGCGTCGAACAGGATGTGGAACTGCCCGACCACGATCAGCGCGCCGATCCCGGCGAGCATCCCGTGGACCACCGCCGGCGAAATGGCGCGGAACAACCCGCCCATGCGCACGACGCCCGCCAGGAACTGGACCAGACCCGCGATCACCAGCACGGGCCCCAGCGCGGACATGCCGTAATCGCGCACGAATTCGAACACGATCACGGCAAGGCCCGCCGCCGGGCCGCTGACCTGCAGGGGCGACCCCGCCAGCATACCCACGCCGATGCCGCCGATGATCCCGGTCACCAGTCCCTTTTCGGGGGGCACGCCGGATGCGATCGCGATGCCCATGCACAGGGGCATCGCGACCAGGAACACGACGATCGACGCGGTGAAATCGCGCGCGATGTGCGCGAACGGCCCCCGCCCCACCGTCTGGCTTTCCGCCATCTGGCTCATTCGGCAGCCTCCGCCAGCGGGCCTTCGGCAGAAATGCGGCGCGCGGCCGGCAGGGCGACGGGAAGCGGCTGATCCTCGCGCATCGGCACGAACTGGCCGGTCACGCCGTCCAGCCCCAGCACCTGACCCGCGTGGATGTCCACGAACCAGCCGTGGAGCGCCATTTCGCCCCGCGCGATCGCGGCGGCGACCGACGGGTGGGTGCGCAAGTGATTGATCTGCGCGATCACGTTCTCAAGACTCAGCGCGCGCACCCGCTCCGTCCCGTGAAGGTGCGGCGAGCCGGTGCTGACAATGTGCTCCGCGGCCGCGCCGTGGCGCAGCCAGGCCGCGACGTTGGGCATCCCGTCGAGCATCGAGGGATCGGAGAGCGCCTTCATCGCGCCGCAGTCCGAATGGCCGCAGACGATGATGTCGCTGACGCCCAGCGCGGCTACGGCATATTCGACGGTCGAGGAAACGCCGCCGTTCATCGTCGCGAACGGGGGAACGATGTTGCCGGCATTGCGGCACACGAACAGTTCGCCCGGCTCCGCCTGGAGAATATGCTCCGGCACGATGCGCGAATCCGCGCAGGAAATCATCAAGGCCTTGGGTGACTGGCCGTGATGCGCCAGCTTGTGGAACAGTTCGCCCTTGTCGGGGAACACGGTCTTTTCGAAACTGAAGACCCGGCCGATAAGCTCGTTCACGGTCAACTCCTGCAAAACAGAGGATGCCCGGCTCTTGCACTCCGGGCTTGTCCCCAAGCTAAGCGGGTGGTTTTTCCGTTGTTCCGCAGGACTGTAAGAAATTGTTGCTCCGCAGCAACGGCGGCTCAATCGGGCACGCGTGGCAGACGGATGGTCGCGCGAAGGCCGCCTTGCGGGGCATTGCGCAAATGCAGCCGGCCGTTTTCGGACCGAATTGCGCGGTGGACGATGGGCAAGCCCAACCCCATTCCGGGCGTGTCGCGCGAACGGGCGTTATCCAGGCGCACGAAGGGCTGGAGCACTTCTTCCAGTTGGTCGTCGGGGATGCCGGGGCCATCATCAGCCACTTCGATCTCGATAAGATCGCCCCGGTCGCGCACCGCGACGCGGACGTTGCCGCCATAGTGCAGCGCGTTCTCGATCAGGTTGGAAACGGAACGGCGCACGGCCACCGGGCGCGCCACCATGTCCAGACTGTCCGGCCCGGCATAGACCGCATCCGCGCCCCGGTCCGATGCGGCATCGACCAGTGTCTGCACCATGGCCGCCACGTCGATGCGCTGCTGCGCGGTGCGATCGTCCCCCGATTCCACGAAGACCTGCAACGAGGCGAGCAGATCGCGCATCTCGTCGATATCGCGGCTCATTTCCTGATGGGCCGCCGGATCGATCCCGGCATTGTCCAGCCGCAATTGCAGGCGCGCCAGCGGCGTGCGCAGATCGTGGCCGATCGCCAGCAGGGTCTGCGATCCGCGCGCCAGCAGCTCGTGGATGCGCAATTGCATGGCGTTGAACGCGTGGATCAGCTCGCGCACCTCGGCCGGGCCGGTTTCGGGCAACGACTGCGGCTGCGCCGAGCCGACCCTGCGCGTTGCCTGCACCAGCGTGGCCAGCGGCCGCAGCGTGGTGCGGAACAGGAACCAGGCCAGCAACGCCAGCAAGGCCGTGGGCAGCACCGTCTGCCCCACCCGCCCCAGGTTGAGTGTCCAGGCGGATCGGCTGAACGTGCGGAAGGTGAGGTAGGAGCGGTCGGACAGCGTCATCGAACCGCCGATGTCCCCTTGCCCGCGCAAGGGCAGCAGGTGCATCCGCAGATCAACCTTGCCCAGGTCCGGTTCGAACGCCAGCACCTGCGCGCGCAGGCGGGTCAGGCTGACCGTGGTCGGCAGCGTGTCGGGCTGGGCGGACCAGCGGACGCTGAACCGCTCGGTGCTCAGTTCGCGCGCCACAACGCTGCGGTTGGCCGGCTCGGTCCGTTCGATCACGCGATAGGCGATGGTCAGGTGCTCGGCCATGCGCGCGGCATCGTCCTCGCGCAGCGCGAAATCGTTGGCGCGATCGAGCACGATCGAATTGGCCACGAAATCGATCGTCGCCACCAGCAGCAGAATCGCGAGCAGCCGGCCGGGCAACCCCATGCCGCCTCCAAACTTCTGCAGGAAGCGGCGAAAACCGTTCAAGCGCGCTCCACCTCGGCGCTCAGCATATAGCCGATGCCCCGCACGGTCACGATCGGCGCCTGCCCGCCGGCGGCGGACAGCTTGCGGCGAAGGCGGCTGACCAGCACGTCCACGCTGCGGTCGGAGCTATCGGCCAGGCGCGTGCGCGACAGTTCGATCAAGCGCTCCCGCCCGATCACGCGCTGCGGCTGGCCGAGGAAAGCCGCAAGCAGATCGAACTCCGCGCCGGTGAGGTCGACGATTGCGCCCGAGGGCGAGCGCAGTTCGCGCCGGGCGACCGAGAGCGTCCAGCCCAGGAAGCGGATCTCGCTGGACCGTGGCTCCGCCGCGTCATCCGTGGGGGCGCCATGGCGGCGCAGCACCGCGCCGATCCGCGCGATCAGTTCACGCGTGCCGAAGGGCTTGGCCAGGTAATCGTCCGCGCCCAGTTCCAGCCCCAGCACGCGATCCTCTTCGCTGCCCCGCGCGCTGACGAATATGACCGGCACTTCGCTGGTCTTGCGCAGGCGGCGCAGCAAATCGATGCCGCTGGTGCCCGGCAACATGATGTCCAGCACCACGAGGTCAGCTGGCTCGTTTTCCAGCAGCACCCACATTTCGGCGCCGGTCGCGGCGGCGCGGACATGGTAGCCGTGCTCGCGCAACGCGCGCGACGTCAACGTGCGCAAGGGCGCATCGTCCTCAACCAGTACGATCGAAGGGGCGGTCATCGGAAGGTATCAACACTCTTCATTGCCGGGGACAATAGGGATTGCGGGTCCACGCCGCAATCATCGCCGTGCGCCAGTTATAGCGGCAGCTGTGCAGCCATGTTCCCGCGTCGCGCCACAGCGCGGGCGGGAACATGGCGCAAACGTCAGTGCGCTGCGTGCCCGGCCGGCACATTTGCGGCCAGACGGCGGGCATCAAGATCGCGTGCGCGATGCGCGGCGCAGGCCACGTCCTTGCCGGGATGCGGATTGCACACCCGCGTCACCGTGGGCGTCGCGTCGGCGACGCGCTTGGCGGAAGGCGCCGCGGCAGGCGCACCGCAGACTATCGCGCGTCCGCCGGCCTGCGCCGCGCAGCCCGGCTGGGCCGAAGGCGAGGAAACAGCGGCGGAGGCCATGGCAACCAGAGTCATAACGATCATCTCAAAACTCCCGAAATACTGATGATTCCGGGCTAACGCATGCGGCATTTCCTGATCCGCTCGCGAATGTGAGGAAGTATTGCTGCCGACACAAAGGCGCGTGAAATCGCACCAGCACCGCCTGTTTCGGGGCTTTCACCATTTCGCTTGCGCTGGAAAACATGGCCGATAGGCTGCTTGCCATGGCCTCGCTCGTCACCGCTTCGCTCGCCACCGCTGCCGCCGTCGTTGGCGGTCTGGTCGGCTGGACCGCTTTCAGCAGCGCACGCGTTTCGCGGATGATTCCGCGGGCGGGAAAAATCGCGGAAGTGGAAGGCGCGCGCCTCCATTACGTCGAACGCGGAACCGGGCGGCCGATCGTGCTGATCCACGGTCTGGGCGGACAGTTGCACAATTTCACGCATTCGCTGGTCTCGCGGCTGGAAAGCGATTTCCGCGTCATCGCGATCGACCGGCCGGGCTACGGCTATTCTGAATACAGCGGTGACGGACTTCCGACCCTGCAAAGGCAGGCGCGCATCGTCGCCAGCTTCATCCGCACGCTGGGCCTCGAAAAACCGCTGGTGGTCGGGCATTCGCTGGGCGGCGCGCTTGCCCTGCAACTGGCACAGGAGTTCCCCGATCTGATCTCGGGCCTCGTGCTGATATGCCCGCTGACCCAGCCCATCAGCGAGGTGCCGGACGTATTCAAGGGCCTCGTCATCCCCTCGCCCGTCGCCCGCAGGATCGTATCGTGGACGCTGGCGGTGCCGATCGGTCAGCTTCGCGGCGAACAGACATTGGCCGCCGTTTTCGCGCCGGAGACGCCGCCCGCGGATTTCGTCACGGCAGGCGGCGGCGCGCTCGGCCTGCGTCCGTCGGCGGTGTGGAGCACCTCCAGCGAGGCGAGCGGCGTTGGCGACGAGATGGCCGCGCTCGCCGCGCGCTATTCCGAAACACGCACGCCCACGGGAATCCTCTTCGCGCAACAGGACGCGATTCTCGATCCCACGCTGCATGGCGAACGCACGGCCGCGGCGCTGCCCGACGCCACGTTGCGGCTGATCCCCGGCGGCCACATGATCCCGGTCACCGCGCCAGACGCCGTCGCCGCCTTCATCCGCGAACGCGCGGCGGTCTGACCTTTTTCACATCGGGTAGGGATAGCGCTCCAGCACAGGCCCCAACGCGTCCCTGAGAGACCCAAGCCAGGCTTCGTAATGGCGGTGCTGGTCCAGCCCCTCGCGGAAGATCGGCCGGCGCACCTGTTCGGAACTGGCCGTCCGCACCGCGCGCGCGTTTTCGTGAAAGCGCAGGCACGCCGGCTCGAACGGCAGCCCCACATGATCGAGCAGGCGGCGCACCTCGCCCTCGGTATCGGCGACCATCGCTTCGTAGTGAACGCGGTGAACCCGGCCCGGCAGCACCGCGTCGACATGGTCCATCAGCGCGACGTAATCGGCGTAATAGCGACCCATTTCGGCGAGGTCGTAGGAGAACGCCTGGCCGCGCGCGAAGTGCTGCTTGAAGTTGGAAAAGCAGCAGGCCATCGGATGGCGGCGCGCATCGATGATCGTGGCATTGGGCAGTATCAGGTGGATCAGCGGCACGTGCAGCCAGTTGTTGGGCATCTTGTCGATGAACAATGGCCGCCCAGTCCGGCGATGGACACGGGTACGTTCGAGGTATTCGGCCCCCATCGCCGCCAGACGCGCGGGATCAAGCGCGAGCAGGCCGGCAGGATAGTCGTCGCGATCCGCGCCGGCATGATTGCCGGCAATGGCGCGGATGTCCGGCAGTTCCTGCGTGCCTTCGACGGCGGAATGCGATGACAGGATCTGCTCGATCAGCGTCGATCCCGCGCGTGGCATGCCCAGCACGAATATCGGATCGCGCGCCGGATCGCCCTGCCCCGCCCGCGCGGCGAACACATCGGGCGTCAGCATCGCGCGCATCCGCTCCACACGCCGCGTCGCCGGCACGTGCTCGATCGCGCTGCGGCGCAGGCGGTTGCCCTCGGCATAGTGCGCGAAAGAGGGTTCGTAGGCGCGGGCATCTTCCTGCGCCTTGCCCAGCGCGAAATGCAGATGGAAGCGATCCTCGGCCGATAGGTCGTCGCGCGCGAGCGCGGCTTCCATCGCGGCGATATCCTCGGCCCCGAAGCGCACGGTCTTGAGGTTGGCCAGGCTCCACCACGCCTCGCCCAGCCGGGGTTCCAGATTGATCGCCCGGCGATAGGCGGCCACGCTGTCGTCCTGCCGGCCCACCGTCTTCAGGCTGTGCCCATAGCTGGTCCAGATGCGCGGCTGGTCCGGACGAGCCGCCAGAACATCCTCGAACAGATCGACGGCCGCGTCCGTCTCTCCGATCATGGTCAGCGCGGCGGCCTTGAGGTTGCCGTAGGCGGGGTGCCCCGGCTCGGCTTCCAGCAAACGTTCGATCTGCTCCAGCGCCTGCGCGAAACGCTGCTGGCGATAGTGGACAAGCGCAAGGTTGAAGCGCGCTGGAGCGAACGTGGGGGCGATCTCCAGCGCATGTTCCAGAAGCGTGCGCGCATCGTCGTAGCGGCCGATCCGCCCCGCCACTTCGGCCAGCATGCGCAGCGCCGCTATATCGCGGTCATCCTCGCGCAAGTGCGCCTTGAGCAGGCGTTCGGCGATGGGGATGTCATTGGCGACCAGCGCCTGCGCCGCCTGCTGGAGACGGGGATGGTGGACCGAGGCGCGCAGTTCCGCCGCCTGCGCCATGCCCACGCCCGCGAAATCCCCGGCCTGCGCCAGTTGCGCCGCCAACAGACGCCAGACATCGGGCCTCAGCGGGTCTTTCGACAACGCTTGCCGCAGCGCCGCGATCGAGGGACCGACCTTCCCCTGCGCCGCCAGCGCCTCGCCCAGCACGGCCAGCGTCGCCGCGTGGCCCGGCACGACACGCAGGATTTCGGCTGCCTGGCGCGCGGCCAGCGACGGCGCGCGGCCGAGAAGCTCCCGGGCGTGGGCCAGGGCCTCCTCGACCGAGGGCGTCGTCGGCGCCGCGCTCACGCCGGCCGATGCCTCATGCCGCGCGGGTCAGGCGCCGCCACAGGCTTTTCTCGCCGAGAATCTCGCGCGCGGCGTTGTGGCCGGGCGCACCGGTCACCCCGCCGCCGGGATGGGTGCCGGCACCGCACAGATACAGGCCCTTGAGCGGCCCGCGATAGGCGCCGTTGCCCAGGAACGGGCGGGCCGACCACAGCTGATCGAGCGACATGTTGCCGTGCATGATATCCCCGCCCGTCAGGCCGAACTTGCGTTCGAGATCGAGCGGCGAATGAATCTGCCGCGCGAGGACCGATGCCTTGAAGCCCGGCGCCCAGCGTTCGACCGTATCGATGATAAGATCCGCCGCTTGCTCGCGCGCGTCGTCCCAGCTGCGGCCATCGGGCAGTTCGGGAGCGAATTGCTGGCAAAACAGGCTGGCGACATGCTGCCCCGGAGGCGCGAGACTGTCGTCCACGGTCGAGGGGATCAGCATTTCGACGATCGGCTCGCGCGCCATGCCGGTCAGCTTGGCGTCGATATAGGCGCGGTCCATGTAGTCCAGCGTCGGCGCGATGATGATGCCCGACTGGTGGTGCTCGCCCGGTTCCGGCAGGCAGGCGAAGCGCGGCAATTCCGACAGCGCCACGTTCATCCGGAAGGTGCCCGAACCGACCTTGAAGCCCTTCACACGGCGACGGAACTCAGGCTCGAGATCCTCGGACGCGATCAAGTGATCATAGAGCAGGCGCGGGCCGACGTTGGAGACCACCGCTCCGCCCATCACTTCGGCGCCGCCTTCCAGCTTCACGCCCACCGCGCGGCCGTTGTCGACCAGCACGCGCGCCACCGGCGCTTCCAGCGTGATCTCGACGCCGGCTTCCTCGCACGCCGCGCGCATCGCCTGCGTGATCGCGCCCATGCCGCCGATGGCGTGGCCCCAGGCCCCCTTCTTGCCGTTCACCTCGCCGAAGACGTGGTGCAGCAGGACATAGGCGGAACCGGGCGTATCCGGGCTGGCGAAGTTGCCGACCACCGCGTCGAAGCCGAACGCGGCCTTGACCGCTTCGCTTTCGAACCAGGAATCGAGGAACGTGCGCGCGGACTTGGTAAACAGGTCCAGCACGTCGCGCTGCTGCGACAGGCTGAGCTTGGCCAACCCACGGCCCTGCCGTGCCGCGGAAATCAGGGTGTGCAGCCCCTCGCCCATATTGGGCGGCGATTTCAGCGCGAGATCGCGCAGCACGTCGGCCACGGTATCGAGCGCTTCGTAATAGCCCGGCAGCGCATCGGCATCGTGCTTGGAAAAGCGGCGGAATTCCGCCTGGGTGCGCTCCAGCCCGCCGCCCAGCTTCAGGTAGCCGCCATCGGGCTGGGGCAGGAAGTTGGAGATCGGCCGCTCCACGATGCGCAGGCCGCGTTCGGCCAGCCGCATGTCGGCAATGACCTTGGGCTGCAGCAGGCTGACGGTGTAGCTCGCCACAGAGTTGCGGAAGCCGGGATGGAACTCCTCGGTCACGGCCGCGCCGCCCACGATCGGGCGGCGTTCCAGCACGCGCACCGATTTGCCCGCACGGGCCAGATAGTAGGCGCAAACAAGGCCATTGTGGCCGCCGCCGATGATTACGGCGTCATACTGCTTGGTCATAGTGCGGCTCCATAAGCGAGGCCCCATACCACATCAGGGCCTGCGTTCCCCAACAGCGGCGCGCCGGCTATTCCGACACGCCCCGCATCTTGTTGTACATTCGTACAACAACGTTTCCGGCAACGCAAGCAGGCATCTTTCACGCGCAAAAAAGGCGTTTGGCCGTCACCTCGCACAGCGCGATGCAGCGATCTTTGGGGGTGCGCTCCTCCGACAGATAGAATTCGATCCACAGGCCATCGAGCACGGCCGAAAGGACCGCGATCGAATCGACGATGGGCACGGCCTGTCCGGCCCCCGGCAATTGCCGGACGATTCGCTCCATTAGCGCGCGCTGGCGGGCGTTGAAGCGGGCGCTGACGATGGCGAAGTCCTCGCGCCCGCGCGCGAGTTGCCAGAACGCCATCCACGCGCCGATCACGTCCGCGCTGGCCCATTCCTTCGAGAAAGCGGCCTGAAAAAAGCGCGAGAGCGCGGCCCACGGGGTCGTCCCGATCTCCCCCACCTGTTCCTCCAGATGGGTGATAAGCTGATCGCACAGCAGTTCGTAGGTCTCGAACAGGAGATTGTCGGGCTTCTGGAAATAGTGCCGCAGCAAGCCGTGCGAAACGCCCGCCTGCCGGCAGATTTCGCGCCCGGTCGCGCCGCGCGGACCCAGCCGCGCAAGGCAGCTTACGGTAATCGCCAACAGGTCCTGCCGCCGCACGGTGGGTGGCTGACGCTTCGCGCGCGGCTTGCGCGGCGGACGTTCGGCAATGGCGGCGGCTTCGGTCATTCTGGTCCCCGGACGGCGGAGGCTGGATACCCCCGGCACGATCGCTTCAGGAGATAGGCGCATCGACCGCATCGGGGAAGCCTTCCGCACGGCGGGCGCTGCGCTTGCCGAGGCCGTAGATCAGCGCGCCCGTGCCCAGGAGAACCGCCGTCATGCCCGCGATCTTGATCACCGCCAGCAGCTTGTCGGGCTCGTCCGGTGCCGGAAAGGCGGCCAGCACCAGCGCGACCAGCGTGGTGGCAAGGCCGATGGAGGCCACCGCGATCGAGGTCGCCTTGCCACCGGGCAGGCGCGTCACCTCGGGACCGGCCGGTTCGCGCTGCAGCCGGATCACCGAGAGGAACACGCCCATGAACGGCAGGAACGCGGCGATGATGCCCATGCTGACCAGCACGTCGTAAGCGCCCTTCACGCCCGTTCCCGCCTGCCCCAGAATACAGAACACCGCCCCCAGCCCGCCTTGCAGCAACAGCGCCACGTAAGGCGTGCCCCAGCGCGGGTGAACGCGGGCGAAGACGGGGGGCAGCATCCGGTCGATGCCCACCGCGAAGGGAATGCGCGCGCAGGCGGAAAGGAAGCCGCTGGCCGCCCCCAGATTGCCGATGGTAATGAGCAGCGCCAGCGGCACGACAATCCAGCCCACGCCCAGCCGCTCTGCCCCCGCCGCGCCAGCCTGCACCAGCCCTTGCAGGCTGCTGACCTGGCCCGCCGGCATCAGCACCAGCACCGCGACGGTGCCGAGGATGTAGCAGCCGACGATCACCAGCCCGGCGATCGGCAGCGCGCGCGGGATCGTGCGGCGCGGGTCCTTGATCTCGCCGCTCATGAACGAGGCGGTTTCCGCGCCCGACAAAGCGAAGGCAATCGCCGCCCAGAAGATCATGTGCTGCACGTCGAACGTCGGCACCAGAGAGGCAGCGGGAAACGATGTCACCGGGCCGAAGCGCCAGCCCACCACTGCGGCGAGGCCGATCACCATCAGCACCGGCAGCCACATGCCGATCGCCCCCATGTTGTGCAGCCACTTGCCGAATTTCAGGCCCACGATGTTGAGCCAGGTGATGAACGCCAGCGCGATCAGCGAGAAGCCGACGAAGAACAGGGGGCTGTTGTGCAAGTGCAGCAGCCGGTCACCCCCGATATAGAGCGCGTTGCCGGCATCGAAATAGAACACGCTGGGGAAGTAGGGCAGGTTCGAGGTGAAGTAGCTCCAGCCCGCCATGAAGCCGGCGAACGGACCGAACGCCTGCCGGGTCCAGACATAGAGCCCGCCTTCTTGCGGATAGCGTGAGGAAAGCTCCACCACCGCCATGACCAGCGGGAAATAGAAGCCCAGCAACGCGCCCAGCCACACCACGATGGAGCTTGGCCCCATCGCCGCCGCCGTGGCGATCCAGCGCAGGCTGACGCCGGTAACGATATAGAACAGCGCGAGGTCCGCGACACCCATCACCTTGGGTGGGTTGTGCGCGCCGCCCGCCATCAGCGTTGGCGCCGCCGCTTGCGGTCCCGCAGGACCTGCATCGCCGCGTTGTGCCCCGGCGCCCCGGTCACCCCGCCGCCGGGATGCGCGCCGGCCCCGCAGAGGTAAAGCCCGTCCACCGGCGTCCGGTATTGCGACCAGCGCGGCACCGGACGCATCGAGAAGAGCGCGCCGGGATGCAGATCGCCGTGGAAGATATTGCCTTCGGTCAGGCCATAGGTCCGCTCGAGGTCAAGCGGGGTGAGCACGGTGCGGCCGATGATCTTCTCGGGCAGATCGGGCATGTGCCGGGTGATCTGGCGGATGATCGAATCCGCGAAGGCCTCGCGATGATCGTCCCACGTCCCTTCGCGCAGCTTGTAGGGCACGAACTGGATAAAGCAGGTCATCATGTGGTGGCCCGGCGGGCACAGGCTGTCGTCGACCAGACTGGGGATCACGCAATCGATCCACAGGTGTTCGGGAATGTCGCCGAAGCGGGCGATGTCGGCGCAGCGCTGCGCGCCTTCCAGCGTCGGCGCGATCGACAGCAGCGACCGTTCCAGCGGCGAGGCATCGGGGGCGCGGCCGATCACGGTCGGCTCCCCCGAAAGCGCCAGGTTGAGCTTGGCCGCCGGGCCGCCCATCTTGATCGCGGCAATGTCGGCGCGGAAATCCGCCGGCAGGTGTGCGGCATCGACCAGGCCCAGGAACGTGCGCTTGGGATCGGCGTTCGACAGCACCACATCGGCCCGGAAGGAGCGGCCGTCCGCCAGCGTCACGCCCGTCGCGCGGCCCTGTTCGACGTCGATCCGGGCGACCGGCGCATCGGTCAGGATGTCCGCGCCGAAGCCGCGCGCCGCCGCCGCGATGGCGCCGGTGATCGCGCCCATGCCGCCCATGACGTGCCCGTTGAAGCCCTGCACACTGTGATCGCCGCCTGACAGCAGGTGGAACAGCATCCCCACGGCCGAACCCGGCTCGTAAGGGCCGCCGTGCTTGCCATAGACGCTGTTGGCCAGGATCATCCGCTTGGTCTCCTCCGCCTCGAAATGGCGGTCGAGGAAATCGCCGAGCGATCCGGTGAGGAAAGTGACCATCTCCCCCATCTCGACGCCGTTGATCTTGCGGAAGCGCCGGGCCAGACGCAAGCCTTCGCGCAGCTTGTCCAGCCCCTTGGCCGCCAGATCCGGCGGCGGTTCGAGAAAGAACGGTTGAAGATAGGCGGCCAATGCCTTGAGTTTGCGGTCAACTTCCAGAAACGCCGCGCCGTCGCTGGCAGAAAAGCGAGCGATTTCCCGCGCCGTGCGTTCGGGGTCGGCCCACCAGCGGATGATCTGACCATCGCCCAGCGGCACCGTCAGGATCGGATCGCAGGCGACCATGCGCAGGCCATGCGATCCCAGATCGAGATCGCGGATGACCGTGGGCATCAGCATCGAGGCGATGTAGGAGGTGAACGACACGCGGTGGCCGGGAATCACCTCCTCGGTCACGCAGGCGCCGCCGACGATCGGCCGCCGTTCCACCACCAGCACCGACCGCCCGGCTCGCGCGAGATAGGCGGCCGCGGTCAGTCCGTTATGGCCGCCGCCCACGACGATGGCATCGTATATCCGGTCCTGCGTGGCCATGTGCGTTGCGCCCCTTGGTGCGTTGCGTCGGCACCCTTCCCGCGATGCCATCGACACATGGCTTGCCCGAAAGAATTTTATGAGGCAAGTGTCTAATAACGACAGCGGGGAATCGACGATCATGAGCCAGCCGCAGGGGGACGCCACGATGGAACGCTCGCTCGACAGCGCCGCCTATCTCACGCCCGAAGCCTTCGCCCTGGACAAGGAGACGATCTTCGCGCGCGAATGGTTCTGCGCCGCGCGCGAGGAAGACCTGCCCGAAGCCGGATCGCACCTCGTACTCGACGTGGCGGGCGAGAACATCCTGCTGGTGCGCGGCCGCGATGGCGCGCTTCACGCGCACTACAACGTCTGTCGGCATCGTGGCGCGCGGCTGTGCGATGCGGGGAACGATGCGCGCTGGGGCGTGACGCTCGACGCCGGGGTGATCGCGCGCAACATGATCCGCTGCCCCTATCACGGCTGGTCCTATGGGCTGGACGGCCGGCTGCTGGCCGCACCGCATCTTCAGGACGCGCCCGGCTTCAACAAGGCGGACTACGCGCTCTATCCCGTGGGTGTTTCCACGTGGGGCGGCTTCGTGTTCGTGAACCTGAAGCCGGACACCGCGCCGGATTTCGCGGCCGGCGTTGTCACCGCATCGCGCCGGCTGGCCAACTATCCGCTGGCGGACCTGCGCACCGGCCACACCATTCGTTACGAGGTGGCCGCGAACTGGAAGATCGTGCTCGAGAACTACAACGAGTGCTACCATTGCCCGGCCGTCCACCCCGAACTGTGCGACGTGGTGCCGGCGTTCCGCGAACGCGGCGGCATCGATCTGGACTGGGAAGCGGGCATCCCGCACCGCCCGGGCGCGGTCACCTATACCGCCAGCGGCACCACCACGCGCGCGCCCTTCCCCGGCCTTTCGGAAGAAGAGCAGGTCCGCCACAAGGGGGAACTGCTCTACCCCAACGTGATGCTCAGCGTTTCGATGGACCATGCCGCCGCCTTCGTGCTCTGGCCCGTCGCAGCCGATCGGACCGTGATCGAATGCCGCTTCCTGTTCCATCCCGACGAGATGGCGCGTGCCGGTTTCGATCCCTCCGACGCGGTCGATTTCTGGGATCTGGTCAACCGGCAGGATTGGGCGGTGTGTGAGCGCGTCCAGTCCGGCATTGCCGCCGGGGTCCACACGCACGGCTACTATTCGCCGATCGAGGACTACAGCCTCGACATCCGCCGCTATGTCGCCGATCGCCAGGGCGGGCACCGGCCCGGATGAAAGGCCGCTATTCGGCCCTCGCGATCGCGCGCCACGCGCTGACCGGCAACCGGCACTGGCCGGAAGCCTGGCGCTCGCCCGAACCGCGCGCGGCCTATGACGTGGTGATCGTGGGCGGCGGGGGCCACGGGCTGGCCACCGCCTATTACCTGGCCAAACAGCACGGCATCACCAACGTGGCCGTGCTGGAAGCGGGCTGGATCGGCGGCGGCAATACCGGCCGCAACACCACGATCGTCCGTTCGGATTACTACTATCCCGAAAGCGCGGCCTTCTTCGACCACTCGGTCAGCCTCTACGAGGGCCTTTCGCGCGAGCTGAACTTCAACATCATGTTCAGCCAGCGCGGGCAGCTGGTGGTCGCGCACAGCCGGCACGAACTGGATTTCCAGCGCCGGCTGGTCAACGCCATGGCGCTGAACGGCGTGGACATGCGGATGCTCTCGCGCGAGGAATGCTATGCGCGCTGCCCGATCCTCAACACCCGGCCGGATGCGCGCTATCCCATCCTGGGCGGAATGTGGCAGGGCCGCGCGGGCACCGTGCGGCATGATGCGGTGGTCTGGGGCTATGCCCGCGCCGCCGACCGGCTGGGCGTCGATATCATCCAGCAGTGCGCGGTCACCGGCATCCGCCGCGATCCCGTCAGCGGCGCGGTGACCGGCGTGGAAACCACGCGCGGTCTGATCGGCGCGGGGCGCGTGGGCGTCGCCGTCGCCGGGCATTCCAGCGTGCTGGCCGACATGGCGGGCTTCCGCCTGCCGCTGCGCAGCTATGCCCTGCAGGCGTTCGTGTCGGAGCCGTTGAAACCGGTGCTGCATACCATCGCCTCGTCCAACGTGCTGGGGGTCTATGTCAGCCAGTCCGACAAGGGCGGGCTGGTGATCGGCGGCAACGCCGATGCCTATGCCTCCTATGCCCAGCGCGGCAACCTGCCGACGATGGAAGCGGCGCTGGCCTCGCTGATCGAGCTGATCCCGTCGTTCAGCCGCGTGCGGCTGCTGCGCCAATGGGCCGGCATCGTCGATTACGCCTATGACAGTTCGCCGGTGCTGGGCAAAAGCCCGGTGCCGGGCCTGTTCCTGAACAGCGGCTGGGGCGGTGGCGGGTTCAAGGCCATTCCCGCAAGCGGCGAGACGTTCGCCCACACCGTCGCCACCGGCGATCCGCACCCGTTGATCCGCGCCTTCTCGCTCGACCGCTTCCGCGATCTCGCGCTCGTCGACGAAGCCGCCGCCGCCGGGATCGCCCACTGATGCTGCGGATCGATTGCCCCTGGTGCGGCCCGCGCGACGAGGACGAGTTCGTCAACGGTGGCGATGCCCATATCGACCGGCCCGAACCGCCCGAGCAGGTCTCGCCCGAGGACTGGGCGGCCTATCTGTTCTTCCACACCAACCCCAAGGGCGTGCTGGCCGAACGCTGGGTCCACAGCTTCGGCTGCCGGCGCTGGTTCCACGCGCTGCGCGACACGGTGAGCCACCGCATTCTCGCCACCTATCGCCCCGATGCGCCCCGGCCGGACGGCGTGGCATGAGCGGGTTCCGGCTTCCCCGGGGCGGCGACGGGATCGACCGCAGCCAGCCGCTGACCTTCCGCTACAACGGGCGCACGCTGCAGGGCTTTGCCGGCGATACGCTGGCCTCGGCGCTGCTTGCCAACGGCGTGTCGATCGTCGGGCGCGGCTTCAAGTACCATCGCCCGCGCGGCGTGATCGGCACGGGGTTTGCCGAAACCAATGCGCTGGTGCAGCTGGGCGAAGGCGCGGCGCTGACGCCCAACATGCCGGCCACGCTGGTCCCGCTGCGCGAAGGGCTGGTGGCGTCCAGCCCCACCGGCTGGCCCTCCACGCGCTTCGACCTGGGCCGGCTCAACGACCGGCTGGCCGCGCTGCTGAGCGCGGGATTCTACTACAAGACCTTCATCTGGCCGAACTGGCACTGGTTCGAACCGTTCATCCGCCGCGCGGCCGGCTTCGGCACCGCCCCGGCGCTGCCCGATCCGGACCGCTACGAAGCGCGCGAACGCCATGCGGACGTGCTGGTCATCGGTGGCGGGCCGGCGGGCCTCGCGGCCGCCGAAGCGGCCCATGCGGCGGGCGCCAAGGTCCTGCTGGTGGAAGCCGACACGCGCCTGTCCGGCCCCTTGCCGCCGGGCGTGGAGGCCCTCACCCGCACCACCGCGCTCGGCTATTACGACGCCAACTTCGTGACCGCCGTGGAAGAGATCGACACCGGCGCTTTGCGGCAGCGGCTGTGGAAGCTGCGCGCCGCGCAGGTGGTGATCGCGACCGGCGCATTCGAGCGGCCCATGCTGTTCGCCAACAACGATCTCCCCGGCGTGATGCTGGCGAGTGCGGTACAGACGTATATCGCGCGCTATGGCGTGGCGCCGGGCAAGGCCGTGCTGTTCGCGACCGCCGAGGACGCCGCCTATGCGGCGGCTTTCGCCGCGCAGGAGGCGGGCCTTGCCGTCCGGGCAATCGTCGATCTGCGTCCCGCGCCGCCGCTGGCAGAGCAGGCGCGCGCGCGCGGGATACCCGTCCATGCCGGCAGCCACGTGTGCGCCGCCCGGGGATGGTCGCGCGTGCGTGGCGCGGTGATCGATGGGCCGGACGGAGCGCAGCGGATCGGCTGCGACCTGATCGCCGTTTCAGGCGGGTGGTCGCCGGCGGTCCAGCTGTTCAGCCAGTCCGGCGGCCGCACGCGCCACGATCCCGCGCTGGGCGGCTTCGTGCCCGACAAGGCCGCGCAACCCACGCACGTCTGCGGCCTTGCCGCCGGCCTGCGCGATCTTGACGAAGCGGTGGCCAGCGGGCGCGCCAGATGGCTTGCCGCCGCGCGAGGGGACGCGCCCACCGCCCCCCTTCCCCTCGCCGGCCCGCCCGCGCCGCCCTTGCCGCCGGGCGACAACCCCAAGCGCGTGTTCGTGGATCTGCAGACCGACGTGACGCTGGCCGATCTCGAACAGGCCACGCGCGAGAACTATCGCTCGGTCGAACACGTCAAGCGTTACACCGTGTGGGGCATGGGCGTGGACCAGGGGCGGCTCAGCAGCACCAACGGCGTTGCCGCGCTGGCGCAGTTGCGGGGTGACGATCCGGCGGCGCTGGGCACCACGAAATACCGCCCGCCCTTCGCGCCGGTCGCCATCGCCGCGCTGGCCGCCGACCGCCCCAACGGCGCGCTGTTCCGCCCGTGGCAGCTCCTGCCGGCGCACGACTGGCATGTCGCGCAGGGGGCCGTATTCGAGGATTTCGGCCATTTGCGCCCGTCGCACTACCCCCCTGCCGGCGAAAGCATGGGAGCGGCGGCCCGGCGCGAGGCGCTGGCCGTGCGCGGCAACGTGGGCATCATGGACAGTTCCTCGTTCGGCAAGATCGAGCTGAAAGGGCCGGAGGCCGGCCGCTTCCTCGACCTGATCTCGCTCGGCCGCCCCAGCACGATTCCGGTCGGGCGCGCGCGCTACAACCTGCTGTGCGACGAGCTCGGCGTGCTACTCGACGATGGCGTGATCGCCCGCCTGGCCGACGATCACTTCCTGCTCAACGCCAGCAGCGGCCATGCCGCGCGCGTGCGCGGCTGGATCGAGGACTGGCACCAGTGCCAGTGGCCGCTCGATCTGGTGACGCGCGACGTGACCGAGGAATGGGCGGTGCTGACCGTCGCGGGGCCGAAGGCGCGCGACGTGGTGCGCGCGGCGGGCTGCGCCCTTCCCCCGGCCTCGGCCGATTTCCCGCACCTGTCCGTCGCCGAAGCCACGCTCGATGGCCACCGTGTCCGCATCCAGCGGGTCAGCTTCACCGGCGAACTCAGCTACGAGATCGCGATCGCCGCGCCACAGGCCGGAATGCTGGCCGACCGTCTGTGGGAAGCCGGGCAGGCGTTCGGCATGGTGCCGTTCGGTCTGGAGGCGCTCGACATCCTGCGCATCGAAAAGGGCTTCATCCACGTCGGCACGGATACCGACGGCGCGACGATCCCGGCCGACATCGGCTGGGGCAAGCCCGGCCAGCGCGAAGGCGATTACCTCGGCAAGCGTTCGCTGCTCCATCCGTCCGCCAGCAAGACCGGCCGCCGCCAACTTGTCGGCCTGGAGCCGCTGGAGCGGCAGGAACCGTTGCCCGTGGGCGCCCATGTCGTGGGCGGCTCGCCGCATCCCAGCCAGGGCTTCGTCACCAGCAGTTGCTTCAGCCCCACGCTGGACCGCGCAATCGCGCTGGGACTGCTCGCCGACGGGCGCCAGCGCCACGGGGAAATGGTCGATATCTGGTCGGAAGGGCGCGCTTTCCGGGCGCGCGTGGTGGCGCCGCGCTTCCTCGATCCCGAAGGAGCCCGGCTCCATGTCTGAACCGGTGGCCACGGAGGCCGTGCATTTTCACGTCGATAGTATGCCCGCTCTCGCCCGGCTTACGTTCGATCCGGACCGCGATTCCGCGCTGACGCGCGCGATCACCGCCGTGCTGGAAGCGCCGCTTCCCGCACCGACCGTGCCCGTTGCCACGCAAGCCGGCGGCGCCCTGCTGATCTGGCAAGGGCCGCATGACTTCCTGATCGAAACGCCCGGCGCGCTCCTGCCGGCGCTGGAACAGGCCGGGGCGGGCAAGTCCGCGCTGGTGGGCGACGCCGGCGCCGGGCTGGTCTCCTTCACGCTTTCGGGATCGGGTGTGGCCGCACGGCTCGACCATGACCGGCCCGGCTCCGGTCTGTGCTCGCGCGTGACGCGCTTCGCCGCGCTGCGCGTGACGGCGGTGTGGCGGGACGAAACCGTCCGCCTATATGTGGACCGCTCGCATGCTGCCTATGTCAGGCAATGGCTGCTGGACCGCTGGGATGCGGTGGAGATGCCGGCGAGTTAGCGACCGCCCCTCGACGGATCGAGAGAACGGCCGCCATCCCCCTCCGTCAGAAGTGGTGTCCGAACTTGATCCCGAACAGTTGCGGTTTCACCGGATAGACACGGTAGTAAGCCCCGCAGAACGACGGCGCGCAGGCCGTGTTGCGGCTCAGTTCCCCGCGCGCGTCGAAGGCGTTCTGGATGTATATCTGGAACGTCATGTCGCCCAGTTGCCCGCCCACCGCGAAATCCGCCGTGGTGAAGGCCGGCGTCGGCCCGACCGCCGCATATTCGGCATCGGTCAGGAACGTCCGCGAATTGCTCTGATGCAGCACCGATCCCTGTACGTAGGCGTCGATCGAACCCAGCCGGAAGTTGTAGCGCGCGGTGGCCGATCCCTTGAACTTCGGCTGGATCGGCAGGCGCGTGCCCCGCGCCGCCGCCGGCACAACGCCCGGCACGCACACGCTGTTGCCGGCCGCATCGAACTGGCAGAAGTCCGTGGTCAGCTTGGCATCGACATACGTCCCCGAACCGGAAAGCTGGAATCCGCCCATCCGCCAGTCGAAGTTGCCCTCGATCCCGTGCACGCGCGCGTCGCCGGCGTTGTAGATGTTGGTGACGCCCGCCTGCCCGACCGGACTGAGGCCGAACTGCAGCTTCTTCCACTTCTCGATGAACACGGCCCCGCCGATCGTCAGCTTGCGATCGAACCAGCTTGTCTTCCAGCCGATCTCGAAGTTGTCGAGCGTATCGGACTTGTAGGGCAGGATACCGGTCCTGCGGTTGAGGCCACCGGGGCGATAGCCCGTGGAATAGGTGGCATAGACCATCTTGTTCGGCGCGAACTTCCACGAAAGCGTGGCTTTGTGCGTCTCCCCGGAATCGACGAACTTGCCGTTGATGTTGGTACAGGGCCGGTCGGTTGAGGTCGTCGGCACGCAATTCGGATCTGCGGCATTGAAGGCAAAGCCCGAAAAGCCGATCTGCGTGTTCTTGGTGATGAAACCCCGGATGCCGACGTCGAGTGTCAGGTTGGGCACAATGTCCCACGCGACATCGGCAAAGGCGGCGTAATCTCGGTCCACGCGGTTGGTGCGCGTCCGGAACGTCGAATCCCCGAACCCCGGAATCGGCTTGGGATAAAAGAACCCGTCCTGCGGGATCTGCGAGATGCCGGGAATGATATAATCCGCCTCAATGTAGTCGGTCTGCCGTTCGAAGAACAGGCCGGCCGTCAACCGCAACGGCTCCTTGGCGGGAGAGGAAATGCGCAGTTCGTGCGTCATCTTGGTATAGCGATCGGCCAGTACCTGGTAGGTCGTGGGATCGAGGAAGCCGCCGTTCCCTGTCGGGAAATAAGTGTAATAGAAGCCGCCCTGATGCGAGCCGCCGTCATAGGCGACGGTGTAATAGCTGTAGTCGGTCTGGTTGCTGGTATGGCGTTCGAAATAGCCGCCGGCATAGGTCACGTCCCAGTCAGAGAGCTTGCCCTCGATGGTCAGCGCGGCCTGATACCAGCTATCCTTGTTGAGATCGGGCGTGAAATCGTGAACCTGCAGGTCGCCGGCACGCGGATCGTAGAGGAAGGCTCCGTGCGCGACCTGACGCTGATAGGTAATGCCCGGCATCACCGTCCAGTCATCGTCCAGATCAATCTTCAGCGCGGCTCGGCCGCCCCAGGTATCGACGTCGTTGAAGTCCTTCTTGACATACTTCGCGTTGTTGATGGTGACGTTGGTCGTCGGGTCATCATCGTTCAGAGTGTAGGTCCGCGTCGCCGGCGTGTTGTCGATATAGCCGCCGTCATGCTCGTAGAAGCCGACCAGACGGATCGCCGCACGCTCGCCCAGCGGGATGTTGACGAACGCTTCGGCGGTGCCGCCCACCGCGCCCTTGCCGAACTTGTTGAGATCAAGGTCATAACCGGCTGAAAACTTTGACGCATCGGGCTTATTGGTAATCAGGCGAAGCGTGCCTGAAAGCGAACTTGCGCCGTAAAGCGTGCCTTGCGGGCCGGACAACGCCTCGACCCGCTCGATGTCATAGACATGGAAATCGACGTTGTTGGCGATCGTGGTCAGCGGCACTTCATCGAGATAGAGACCGCTCGCCGGGGCGGAGCCGCCGTGCAGCCCGTCACCACCGCTGGTCACGCCACGGAAGTAGATCTGGCTCTGGCTGGGACCGAACGACTGGAAGCTGACGCTGGGAAGCAGCTTCGCGTAATCGTCGAAGCTCTGCACCTGGCGCTGGTCCAGCTCGGTATTGCCGAGCGCCTGGATGCTTATCGGCACGTCCTGCAGGCGTTCGCTGCGCTTGGTGGCCGTAACCACGATATCGACCGGCTGGTTGGGGTCCGCCGCCTGCTGCGCGTACGCAACCCCGCTTCCCGCCAGCCCTGTTCCCGCCAGCGCGGTCGACCCCAGCAAGGCCCCCGCGCGCCACCACAAACCCGAAACACGACCGTCGCTACGCCGCATGGCCAGCTCCCCATTGCCCTGTCGCAATCACGTTATGCTTATCGAATTTGTTGGGGAGGTTTTCATGCAATTAGACAATCGTCAAGCAATTATTCTCCAACTGTCTAGGATGATGCACGCGGATCACCCTAGACTCCGCGCCATCCGCCGGCCCGGCATTCATGCCTTGTCGAATTCGCCCAGCAAACGGTCTCCGATGCGGACGAGCAGGGCGTCCAGCGTGGCCCTTTCCTCCGTCGAAAGGTCTTCCAGAAGGTGTTCATGGAACGCGGTGCGCTTGCCCAGCACATCGCGATAGACCCGTTCGCCCTCCGCCGTCAGCGTCAGGATCGGCGCGCGCCCATCGCGGGGGTTATCCTTGCGCGCCACCAGCCCCAACTCTTCGAGCGCGCTCACCGCGCGGCTGACCTCCGCACGATCGACCCAGGCAAGCGTCGCGATATCGCGCACCGTGCCGCCGCCCGGCATCAAACCCAGCCGGGCAAGCACGCGCCATTGGGCATAGGACAGATCGGTCTGCTGCGAGAGGGTGCGGATCGTGACGCGATCCATGATCTTGGCCAGAA
The DNA here is from genome assembly GCF_001014975.1 of Novosphingobium sp. MD-1. Taxonomy (GTDB): domain Bacteria; phylum Pseudomonadota; class Alphaproteobacteria; order Sphingomonadales; family Sphingomonadaceae; genus Novosphingobium. Next base: position 418,629 of record NZ_BBXA01000033.1, read on the forward strand.
GACTGATACGGAACGTCGGAAAATCGAGCTGGTCGATCTTCCATCCGGTCAATCCGGCATCCTGACTGTCCTCGCTCATGCCATCTCCGCCGCATCGGTCCGCGAACACCGGCTGGCCTGACCGCCGGATCGAAGCGTCAGTGTGTTGCGAAGCGGTGACTTGTCAACGCGTTCTCAAAGGTGGGGGCCGCCGGGATCAGCGGAAGCGCCTGCCACCAGCAGGATGTTGAGGCCGGATACCTGCGACGCCGCACCGGCTGCCGACGCGGGATCGGACCAGTCGCTTCCGATCGCGCGCATGCCGGCGTCGCTGGCTTGCCATACGACTTCGGCATTGGCCTGGCTCCAGCGCAGCAGTTCCACATGGTCCGGGCCGGCCGGCATGTCGTCGAGCAGATGGCCCAGATGATAAGCGAACACGCCCTTGAACATGAAGCCGTCCGAACCGATCGAGGGAACCGGTTCGCGCAGAATGCCGCCGGGCGTGGAGAGCAGGCGCGTCGCCGTGAGGGCCGTTCGCACCGCGAGATCGCGATAGGCCGGATCGCCGGTGATCGTGGTCAGATCGGTCAGCCCACCGATCAGCACGCCCTGGTTGTAAGTGAAATAGGGTTGCCCGTTGTTGCGACAGGAGGCGTTCAGGCCATCATTGACCAGCCCGTCGCGTCCGATCATCGACGACTGGCTGATCCAGGACCAGATGCGCAAGGCCCACTCGCGATACGCCTGTTGTCCGGTCGCCAGATACAATTGCGTGGAGGCATAGAGCAGCAGTTCGTTGGTGATGGCGTTCTTGTACGATCGCGCGGGGTCCCACCATAGCCCGCCCTGGCAACGATCATCCCAATAGGTCGTGACGAGCCGGCGATAGGTATCGCTGGCATAGTCGAGCAACGCCGGATCGTGATCGCCGTTCCACGCGTGAACGCTGGCGATCACCGCCCACAGCGCATCATCGTTGAGCGCAAGGCCGGCCCTGTTGCGCACGGCGGCATCCACCCGCTCGCGCCACGCGCGATCGCCCGTGCGCCGTTCGTAATCGATCAGCGCGTCCACGATCACGAACCGCTGCCAGGGTTCGCTTGCGCCCCAGCCCGCGGGCTGGCCCCATTGCTGGTCCAGATAGGCCGCCACCGTTCGGGCACGCGCCGACCACGGCGCATCCTCCGCATGAAGCGGCACGGCACACCCCGCGCCAAGGGCCACGATGCCCAGGCGGATCGCGAGCGACCGCAGCCGGCGCCTGCCTTTCACGGCACGGCCGGGCATTCAGGCCAGCGGACCGCTGGCGAAGCTATCGCGGGTGATCTCGTAGATCACGTGCAGCACCATCGCGCCGCCGCGCTCGACCACGTCGGTCGCGTCCGTCAGCCGGCCGCCGATCGCCTCGCAGGCCTTGCGTGAGCGGATGTTGTCCGCACCGATATGGAATACCACGCGCTGCACGCCGGTGAAGGCCTGCGCCAGCATCAGCCGCTTCATCTCGCGATTGTACGCCCCGCCCCAGCATTTGCGCGCCAGAAAGGTCCAGCCGATCTCGACTTGCGAACGCGCCGCGTCCAGTCCCTGAAAGCGGGAGGAGCCGACGATCTCCCCGCTCGCCCGGTCCATAGCGACGAGCGTTCCGCCCTTCTCCACCGCATCGGCCATGAAGGCGCGAAACACCGGCTCCTGCCACCGGTCATGCGCCGGATGCACTTCCCAGATCAGCGGATCGGACGCGACGGCGTATAGCGCTTCGTAGTCTTCGGGCCGGTAGGGGCGCAGAAGGATGCGTTCCCCCTCCAGCACCGCCTGCCGGTCGAACAGCTCCGTCCCGGCCGGGTCAGGCCGCGACATCACCGAGCGCTTCGATGAACTTCTCGATATTGCCATTGGTCAGCCCGGCAATGTTGATGCGCCCGGAACCGGCCATGTACACGCCATGCTTTTCGCGGATGGCCAGGATCTGCTCGCCGTTGAGCGGCAGCATCGAGAACAGCCCGTGCTGCGTGCCGAGCGGCGCCATGTTGACCGTGCCGACCTGTTGCGCGGCGGCGAGGCGATCGCGCACCCAGCGCATCCGGTCGCGCATCTCGTCAAGTTCGGCGAGCCACAGCTTCGTCAGCTCGGCATCTTCCAGCACCAGCCGCACGGCGGCCGCGCCGTGATCCGGCGGCATCGACCAGCTTGCCCGCGCGATCGTCGCGCCGTTCGACATCGCCTTGGCCAGCGCATCGGCATCCGACGTCACCGCATAGAACGCGCCGACGCGATCGCGGTAAAGGCCGAAGTTCTTGTCGCAGCTGTAGGCCACCAGCGCTTCCGGCACCGTCGCCAGCACCTTGCGCAGACCATAGGCATCGGCCTCCATGCCCGCGCCAAGGCCCTGGTAGGCCAGATCAAGGATCGGCAGCACGCCCTGTGCCTGCAGCAGCGGCGCGATCTCGTCCCACTGCGCATCGGTATAGTCGACGCCGGTGGGGTTGTGGCAGCAACCGTGCAGCAGCACGGCGTCGCCCGGTTCCGCGTGTGCCAGCGCCGCCTTGAGCGCATCGAGATCGGCCGCGCCATCGGCGGTCATGTGCGGGAAAGTCTTCAGTTCTAGGCCGATCGCGTTCACGATCTGGGCGTGGTTGGGCCACGAAGGCGTGCCCATCCACAGGCGCTTGATGCCGGCGCGCTTGGCCACTTCCACCGCCAGCCGCACCGCGCCGGTGCCGCCGGGCGCCTGCATGCCTTCCACCCGCGCACGATCGAAGTCCGCGCCGAAAACATAGGGGATCAGCGCATGGACGAAGCCCATGTCGCCTTCAGGGCCGAGATAGGCCTTGGAATCCTGCGTATCGAGCAGCCGCTTCTCGGCGGCCTTGATCGCCGCGAAAACCGGAGTCGCGCCATCGGACGTGCGATAGACACCCACGCCCAGATCGATCTTGTCCGCGCGCGGATCGGCATTGTGCAGCTTGATCAGCGCAAGCAATGCATCGGCGGGCTGGGGAGCAAGATTTTCGAGCATGGGGTGTGTCCTGAAAGCTGCGGAAAACGCGGCGGCTCCATGCCGCCGCTATGCCTTCGGGGCAACCCCTGATTTGGCCTTTGGCCTGATTTGTCGACCAAAGAGGAGCCCGCCCGGCTCGCAGGCCGTTTCCGGTCAGGCGCCCCGCCGGACCCGCGTCAGAACGGCAGCCAGTTCTGCTTGTGCGAGAACTTCATGTAACCGGCGTTCACGCCCAGCCGCAGGCCAACGCCCATGCGCACCGGAATCAGCACCACATCGCCCCGGCGCAGATAGCTGACGTTGAACCCGCCGACGAGGTAAGCCTGCCCCTCGCCCGCGCCGAAGCGGTGATAGAGATCCTCGCTGTCGTACAGGTTGTAAACCAGCACGAACGTGTTGCCGGCATTGGCGCCGGCATCGAAGCCGATCGACGGACCTGTCCAGTAGACCGGCCGTTCGCCCTCCACCTTGTGGTGCAACGTGCCCGACCCGTACCGCAGGCCGACCACCAGCGCCCCGCCGGCCTCGCGTCCGGTAATGTACCCGTTGGGTTCGCCCTGCTTGCCCAGAATATCGCGGATCATCAGCGCCAGCCCCTTGGCGCCCTTGCCGAACACGCCTTCCGCTGCGCCGATAAGATCGTCTTCGTGATAGGTGTTGCCCGGCGCGGCCTGCGCGCTGGCCGGCGGCGGCACGGGCGCCGCGGTCGTCGTCGCGGGCAAAGACGGATCGGACGCCGGTGCCGGCACGGTGGACGGGGCTGGCAGGGCCGGCGTGGTGCCCACCTCTTGCCCGACGGGCGTGGCATAGGTTCCCGAAGACGGCGTGACCGGGGTGGCACGCGCCGCTGCGGTGCCGTGCGACAAATCGCCGTCGATCGCCGAATTGGGATCGATCGTCTGCACCTGCGCCACTGCGGCTTGCCCCGCGACAAGCGCCAGCCCGGCGGCGGCCTGCATAATCCGGCGGTAGATATTCATACGTCCATCCCGATCCTGTTTATGCCCGGCCCCCGGCCGCAGCCGCCACGGTCAACCTTCAAGCACAGAATCCAGTCGTCGCTCCGCGACAATGAACGGGCGATGAGTCGAGTCGGAAATACGCCGGACCGACGAAAACAGGCGACGGTTGCCGCTTTTCCACCTTCCGGTTCAGGAATTGCAGGCGGCCGCCGGTCCCCCCTTGCCGCCTTGGTGAACCGCCGCTATAGGCCGCCCTCGCCGCTGCGATCCGGAGACGTGGGTGAGTGGCTGAAACCAACGGTTTGCTAAACCGTCGTACTGGTAAATCCGGTACCGAGGGTTCGAATCCCTCCGTCTCCGCCACCCTATGATCTGCAAGGCTCCCCTAAAGTCCTATTTTCCTTGCGTTTTGGGCGTTTTGCGGTCAGTATTGTTCCTGATTTGTTTCGATCAATCCCGATGCATCCGCACCCATCCGGGGGCGTTTGTGGGGGCACTGAATCGCACATCCGGGGGCATCCATGCTCACAGAACTCGCCATCAAGAATGCCAAGGCCAGGGACAAGGATTACAAGCTCGCCGATTCCGAGGGCCTCTACCTCTATGTGACCAAGTCCGGCCATCGCAGCTGGCGCTTGAAGTACCGGTTTGCCGGCAAGGAACGGCGGCTCGTTCTGGGCAGCTACCCCGATCTGCCCCTGAAGGCGGCGCGTGACCGGAAGATCGAAGCACGCAAGATGCTGGCCGAAGGCCGCGATCCCGGGCTTGAGGCGCAAAAGGCCAAGGTCGAGCGCGCGGTGGCGGCCGGCAACACCTTCGAGGCGCTGGCGCGGGGCTGGTATGATCTACAGGAGAGCCGCTGGACGCGGGTCCATGCGGGCGATGTCATTGGCAGCCTCGAGAAGGAGGTGTTCCCCTGGATCGGCAAGCTACCCATCCGCGAGATCGATGAGCCGCTGGTGCTGTCGGTCTTGCGCAAGATCGAGCAGCGCGGCGCGATCGAGACCGCGCACCGGGTGCGCCAGCGGATCTCGGCGGTGTTTGTCCATGCGATCGCCGAGGGCGCAGCAGCCCGCGATCCGGCGGGCGTGGTGACCAAGGCGCTGAGGCCCGTGCCGCGCGCCCGCAAGCGCCCGGCGCTGGTCTCGCTCGAGGCCCTGCATGACATGATCCGCAAGACCGAGGCCGAGCCGGCCTCACCGCTGACCAAGCTTGCCTCGCGCTTCCTGGCGCTGACCGCCCAGCGCCCCGGGATGATTCGCGCGCTGCCCTGGACCGAGATCGAGCACGTGGACTGGACCAGCGAGGCGCCCTGCTCCGATGCGCTATGGCGGGTGCCTGCCACCCGGATGAAGCTGATGCTTGAGCTCAAGCACGACGAAGGCTTCGAGCACCTGGTGCCGCTGTCGGCCGAGGCCGTGGCCGTACTCCGCGCGGTGCGTGCGCTGACCGGACGCGGGCCGCTCGTGTTCCCCAGCAACCGCAATGCGCGGGTGCCGATGAGCGAGAACACACTGAGCTACTTCTACAACCGCTGCGGCTATCAGGGCCGCCACGTGCCGCATGGCTGGCGGGCCTCGTTCTCGACCATCATGAACGAATGGGCCGAGCGCGGCGGTACGCCGGGGGATCGCCATGTCATCGACCTGATGCTGGCGCATATCCCGGAGGGCATCTCGGGCTCGGAAGGCGCCTACAACCGCGCTGCCTACCTCACGCGGCGCCGGGAGATCGCGGAAGCGTGGGGCGCGATGCTGCTGGGGATCTTTCCGGCGCCAGCGAAGATGCTCGGCTGGCCCAGCCGTTAGGACGGACCTTGCGTCACAGTCCGATCTCGAAAGGCTTCACGCGCTCGATCGTGCGTTCCAACTCGGTATGCCGCTCTGGCTCCGCCGCCTTGCCGGCAGCCTGGCCCTTGGCAGCCGCCGCACCCAGCCGCTGGGTTACCTCCAGCGCCGAGGTCTTGTCCCCGGGATTGCGACCGATGCCGACCTCGACCTGGTCGCGGTTGTCCACGATCAGGGTGAGCTCGTCACGCAGGCGGGTGATGGTCACGAGGAAGTTGCGGGCGGAGAGCAGCTTCCTGGCTCGGCTGTCCATCACCGCGATGCCTTTGTCGCTGGTCAGTCCCTGCGCCATGTGGGCATTGAGCGCATAGGCAAGGTCAATCCGTTGCAGCATCGGATCATCGGACTTGAGTGCATGCTCCAAGCCGCTCGATGTTCGCACGGTCACCCCCTCCTGCGTGATGGCCGCGATGGTCGCCCGGTCGGCATTGATCAGCCCGCGCTGGTGATCGTTGGCGGTCCAGCGGATGGTGTCGCCGGTGTAGAGCGTGAGGGGCTTGCGTTCGTGCAGCTGGATGGCCTGATTGTCTCCGGTGGTGCCAAGACGTGAGGGCGTGAAGGTATGGCTGCGGCCATGGGCGTCCCGCAGCGTTACCTGCCCCTTGCCCGCGTCCACCTGGACAATGTCATACCGCCCTTTGCCAAGGTGCTGGCGCGTCTGCCGGGTAGTCAGCTCCAGCACCATGCCCGGCTCGTAGGTTGCGGTTTGGCGCAGCTCCTCGCGCGTGCCATTGACCCGCGAGAGGACCGTGAGATTGCGGCTCTCCGGACCGATCTCGCCGTTGGTGGCAAGGCCGGTCTGCACCGCCCGGTTCACCTCATCGCGCAGCTGCCGGCCCGAGACGTAGATCCCGGTCCGCTCGCGCTCGGCCGGCGACAGCGAGAGCCAGCGCTCGGCGGCAACCACCGCGCCGTTCTCGCTGACCTCGACGATGTGGTCCTTGAGATGCTCTATGGCCTCGCCCGTGCGGCCCTGCTGCGCCGCCGCCTGGGCCCGCCGCAAGGTCTCCGAGCGCGCCCTGAGGTTGGTCTCCATCCGGGCGGTCTCGGTGCCGGCCGCGAGCGCCAGGGCAAAGGGCTTGCCCGCCTCGACCGCGCCCAGTTGCTTCGGGTCACCCATCAGCACCAGCCGATCGACCTCAAGCAGGTTGGCGAGCCGGACCAGCCGGTCAGAATCGCGAGTCGAGACCATCGAGGCCTCGTCGAGGACCAGCACGGTATCGCGATAGGCTGACCGCGCTGCCGCCAGCTCGGCCTTGCTCGCGGCCCCCTCAAGGAGCCCCCGATTCTGTCCCAGGAAGCGGTGCAAGGTCATCGAGGGAATGCCGGTCTCGCGTTCCAGCATGCGCACCAAGGTGTTCTGCACGCCGAGCCCCACGACCTGCTTGCCGTGCTCGCCGAGGATCTGCGCGACGGGGCGCAGCAGACTCGATTTGCCGGCGCCGGCCACGCCCTGCACGGCGACCACGCGGTTGGCCGAGGAGAGGATCATGCGCCCGGCTGCTTCCTGCCCGGGGTTGAGCGTCATGCCGAAGTTGAGGTTGGCCGACGCCTGCAATTGCGCCCCTGCCGCTTCACTCGACTGGATCGGGGGAACTGCGCCTTTGCCCCGCTCGATCTCGGCCAGCAGGCGGGCCTCCAGTGCTGCAGCTTCGGTCGTGGTGAGCCAGCCCTGCATAGCCCCACGCCCTTTGCTGAGCGCTCCCTGATCGGCCAGCTGCGCGATGCGTTTCTCGATCAGCGGCATGGTCGTGGGCAGGCCGAAGTCGAGCGCCGCTTTGGCGAGGTCAGTCGCCTTGAACGCGGCCTCCCGCTCCGACAGGTGCCGCACGGCGGAGGCCACGGCATGGGCCGCGGCGATCTCCTGCGCGGGCCGCAGATGGATGCGTGCAGGGACCAGGGGATCGCCCGCCTTGATCCCCAGACGCTCGGCCAGTTCGAGGACCATGACCCTGCCGCGCTGGGCGATCGTGGGGCGGTCCTGTTCCTGCCGCTGCGCGGCAATCGCCATGACGGCCGACCGCTCGCGGGCATCGCGCACCATGCCGACAAGATCCATGCCCATGCCCCAGCACTGCTCCTCCCAGCGGGACAGCAAGGCGCCGCGATCGACATCGTGCGGCTTGGCCGAGCGCGTCGCCAAGGTCGCGATCAGCCCCGCCTCGAGCCCGCTGCCGCGCCGCGCTTCGAGCACCTCCTGCCGCCGCGTCGAGAAGGCCATGACCGCCTCGCGGCTGATCCCGGCGGCTTCGAAGTTGCCATGCTTGCCGACCGCCCCAATGCGGTAGCCGAGCTTCTCCACCTCGACCCGGAAGCGCGCCATGGTCATGGCGTTGAGCAGGGTATTGAGCTGCCACAGCCGGTCATTGCGCAGCGCCTTCCAGGTCCCGTCAGGAGCCTGGGTCATGTTGGCGACCACGGCGTGGAAGTGGAGATTGGGCTCCTGGTTGCGGTTGGTGTCGTGCTGGAACAGGGCCACGGTCAGGTTGTCGGTTTGGACCTGGCGTTCCTTGCCGGCTCGCTCGACGCGCAAGAACGCCGCGTTCTTCTCTGCCCACTTCAGCGTCTCGATCACCGCTTCCCGGTACGCCGAGATGATGCGCTCGTCCTTGCCGACGAGAGCCAGCAGCGACCAGCTTTTGGGGAGCGAGAAGGTGAGATCGGTGCCCGCACGGTGGTCCGCTCCTTCGCGCCCGATCCGCCCGCCACCGGGCAGCTCACCGCGCAGGATCGCCTCGAAGGCCCGGGCTTCGACCGTCCCTGACAGGCCCAGCCGTTCGGCCCCCTTGCCAACCCATAACCCGGACCGATCGGCGTCGGCGCGGGCGTAGTAATTGTCCTTGGCAAAGTAGCTGGCGGCCCCGCCCGCCGAGCGCACATTGGCGAGCGACAGCATGGCTCATGCTCCCCGCTTGGGCTGAGCAATGCGCTCCCGGTACTCGCGCAGCCGCTTGCCGTGCGCGACATGGATCCGGGCGCGCAGGTCCTTGTCTGGCTGGGCGGTCAGCAGCCCGTCGAGCGCGGTTGACGTGAACAACAGGTGGGACATGATCCGGTCCCGGAACGCCGCCTCATCCTGCCCTTCGACCACCCCGTTCACGGCCAGCTTCAGCCATTGGCTGACGCTCATCTGAGCCGCATCGGCGGCGGCCTTCACCGCCCTGTAGAGCGGCTCATCGACATAGCATTGCAGCGCAAAACGCATGGGTTCCAACTCAGGTCGGCCGCCCCCATCGGCCAGAAACCCCTCCGGACGAGACATCAGGCTAAGGTCACGGCCGGTCTGTAGGAAAGTTGTTTTTATCGGCGCATTATCAAAGTGTTGGCGTAATCCAAGTCAGATCTGACTTACGCTAGCAAGCCTGACATCAAATGACATCACGCGGGCACATAGCGCCTTGCGCCACGGTAAGGGGCCGATTTGCGCCATTTCCCAGCACCGGGCTCCCGGGTACGGTGTGCCTGAATCTGTTCCCAACTTGGACACGTATTGTTCTAGAAATTGCTGCTCGTGTATTAGGGAAAAATGAGCCTCAATCCCGCAGGATACCTAGCCTATCTGGCGTCTGAGAGAAACCCCGGGCAGTTGCAATAGTTGAGCGATGTTCCGCACTATGGAAGCAAATAGCCATTTTGAACGCGCGAACTCCACCCTGCGGAGGTCGCTCATTTCCGCGCTTGTGAGCGGCGGATCCCTGGGCCGGTTAGCATGCAAAAGGCCCGGATCGGCAACCGCCGATCCGGGCCTTTTGAAGCAAGCTGTCCGGTGACTGCGGCGCTACTTCGAGCGCCGCTTCTTCGGTTCTTCGCTGCTGGATTCCTTGGCACTGGCGAGGAAGTCGACCTGTTCGGCGATGATCTCGCAGCCATAACGGGTCTGGCCTTCGCTGTCGGTCCAGCGCGAGTAGTGGATGCGGCCAGTGACCATGACCATCGCGCCCTTGGTGACGTGCTCGGCGACGCATTTGCCGACGCCGTTGAAGCAGGTGATCCGGTGCCATTCGGTCTCGGTCTGGCGGTTGCCTTCGCTATCCTTGAAGCTGCGTGTGGTGGCGAGTGAGAGGTTGGTTATGGCGGCGCCCGACTGGGCGGTGCGGACTTCCGGAGTGTTGCCGACGAAGCCGACGAGAGTGACGGTGTTCTTCATGATGCTGACCTTTCGAAGCTGCTCTTCCGTCCAAGGGACCAACCTTTGACTGAGCCCCGAAAAGGCCGGGCGCGGTCAGGTCTGCACCGAACGCAGAGAGGGAAGCGTCGCTCGAAGGAGTGGTGCGGGCAGGCATGCGCAGCATGACAACACGGTCCGCATGAGCGCACGTTGCAGTGCCTGGCCGGGTTCGGTCAGGGGCACGGATTAGTCATGAAAGGGGATGGAGCTTTGGGCGGGGATTGCTGCGATTGGTTGACCAGTGACGGAGCGCACTACGACTGGATCGCCAACATTGCTGTCATTCCCGGCGACAGATGTTGTCGTTGAAAGCTGCCGTTCGATTGCGGGCTAATATTTGGCGGAAAGTGTGCCGCCAGCGGACATTCGCCTTTTAATCAGCAACTGAGATATTCTGCCTTTACACCCTTACGGTCAAATCCTGTAGACACGAGAGAGCACACGCCAAAGACCCGCTACCCGGTTGCCATGGCGCAAATCCTTGGCGAGGCGCATCAGGACCTCCGGGAAGCCCAATACGGGGATTGCCTCCTCTATGGCGGCCACCTGTTTACGGGGAACGCCATGCCGGACCATACCCATGCTTGCGTCGATCCAGTCCGCCTTGCGCGCGGCGTTCACGATCTCGGCGTCTGGCCCTGCGAACGATAGCAGCTTGTGATGCCAGTGAATGATGTTGGCGACGAGCGTGGGATCGAGATGTGGCGCGTGCTGGGCTCGCACGCGCTCGGCCGCTGCTTCCGACGGCTCAAGATAAGCCAATTCGTGGTCGGTCCACATGCCCACGTCATGGAACACCAGTGCGAAGGCGATGTGTTTGCGTCCCCTCGGATCGTCGCCGAGGAAGTGTGCTGCGTAGCTCAACACCCGGTATATGTGGTTGCGGTATGCGGCAAAGTCTGCGCCGAGCGCCTCGGCGATGAACGGCAGAAACCGCTCAACCGTCGGGTCAGAGACAATGGGCTCAGCCATAGAAGGTCTCCATTGGGAACGCCGGGCAGGCGCGATGTCGAGCCTACCCGGCCTGATGGGATCATTGTGAGCGCAAGAGGATGGGCCCGGCGCCCACCCGGATGCGGAGCAGCTCGTAAGGCTTGCGGCGCAAATCCCGCCCGCCATGGAAGCCGGGCTGGCGGTGGAGCTGGTTGGCGGTGAAGTAGAGGTAGCCGTCCGTGCCGATCGACAGCGTGTCGGGCCAGCTGATGCGCGGGTCGCTGATCAGTGTCGACCAGCGGCCCTGGTCGAGCACGCGGATCGCGTTGTTCTCGTAATCGCCGGCGAACACGCGGCCCTTGTCGTCCTCGGCTATCCCGTCCGAGGCGCCTTTGCGCCCCAGGCTGCGGACCGCGCGGCCCAGTTCTTCCTCCGACACCGCGGGATCGCGCAGCAGGTCGGTGGGCACCGCATGCAGCGTGCGGCCCGACAGCGGCCCGTAGTAGAGCAGGCTGCCGTCGGGGCTGAGCGCAATCGCGTCGCTGGCGATCGCGACTGGCGTCGCGGGGCCGACGGCCGGGCGGTTCATCAGCGCCGCGCCGTCGACGACCGGGCTGAAGCCGGGCTCGGGGTTGGTCGTCGCATGGTTCGACAGGCGCCGGATCGCACGCCCGCTGGCGATATCGACGACGATGATGCCGCCGACACCGGCATTGCTGCTGTCGGTGATGTAGGCGACGCCTTCGGCGCCCTGACGCAGATCGAAGCGCACGTCATTGAGGTAGGTCGTGGGCAGCACCACGCTGGCCGGCAGGACGATCGTCTTCACCACGCGGTTGGTCGCGAGATCGATCGCCACCAGCTTTGCCCCGCCGGCCTGCGGCTGAGAGAATTTGGGGGCCGCCGTGTCGAGCACCCAGAGGCGGTTGGCGCCATCGGCCACCACGCTCTGCACCGAGATAAAGTGCCCCGCCGGGTCGGCCGGATCGCGCCGGTTGGTCGCGGCGTCGGGATAGGGCACCGCCTTGCCGTCGACCAGCTCGGCAACCGTGAACGGCGCGTTGTCGCCCCATTGCGGGAAGTTTACGAAGATACGCCCGTTGGGGGCGACGGTCACGCCAGTCGGCATCGCGCCATCGAAGGTCGCGACCTGTTCGATCTGGGGCGCGGATGCACCCTCGCGGGTCGTCGCGCAGGCGGCGAGCGAGAGGGCAGCGCCGGCGGCAAGAAGCAGTTTGGCGGAGGTCTTCATAGAGTCATTTCCTTGAGAACGCGGCCCGCCTCGTGGGGTTCGGACCGGAGATATTGCGGGGGCGCGTGGACCGAAGCGCCGAGCGCGGCGGCGGCGTGCCAGGGCCAGCGCGGATCCCACAACGCAGCGCGGGCTATCGCTATGGCGTCGGCATGGCCGTTTTCGAGGATGCGCTCCGCCTGATGCGGATCGGTAATCAGGCCGACCGCTACGACAGGCATCGCGACCGCTTCCTTGACCGTCCGGGCCAGCGGCACCTGATAGCCGGGGCCGACCGGGATCTGCTGGCGCGGGTCGAGGCCGCCGCTGGAGACGTGGATCGCCGAACAACAGCGCCGCTCCAGCTCCTGCGCAAAGCGCGCAGTTTCCTCCGCCGTCCAGCCGCCTTCGACCCAATCGGTCCCCGAAACGCGAACGGTAACCGGGCGGTCGGCGGGAAACGCCTCGCGCACGGCATCGAACACTTCGAGCGGGAACCGCATCCGGTTGTCGAGGCTGCCGCCGTATGCATCGCCGCGCCGGTTGGAGATCGGAGAAAGAAACTCGTGGAGCAGGTAGCCATGCGCCGCGTGGATCTGGACGGCATCGATGCCCAGCCTGCTGGCGCGGCGGGCGGCATCGGCGAAGGCTTCGCGGATGCGGGCAAGCCCTGCCGTGTCCAGTTCGACAGGGGGATGGTCGTCCGGCGCGAAGGGAACGGCGCTCGGTGACACGGTCTGCCAGCCGTTCTGCGCATCGGGGGCGATCTGCGCTCCGCCGTGCCACGGCTTGGCGCAGCTCGCCTTGCGGCCGGCATGAGCCAGCTGGATGACGAGCGGCATGTCCGACCACCGGCGCACACCTTCGAGAACGCTTCGCATCGCCGCTTCGGTTCGGTCATCGTACAGGCCGACGTCACCGTAGGTGATGCGCCCTTCCGGGCTGACCGCGGTCGCCTCGATCGTCAGCGCGCCCGCGCCCGACAGCGCCAACTGGCCGAGATGCATCCGGTGCCAGTCGGTCATCGCGCCATCCTCGGCCGAATACTGGCACATCGGCGCGATGACGATGCGGTTGGCGAGCCGCAGCCCGCCAACCTCGATCGGTTCAAACAATTTCGGCATCACCATTCGCCCGTGTTGGGCATGGAGGTCCAGGGTTCGGCCGGGGCCTTGTGTTCGCCCTTCTGGAGCAGTTCGATGGAGATCCCGTCCGGCGAGCGGACGAACGCCATGTGGCCGTCGCGCGGGGGGCGATTGATCGTCACGCCGCCCGCCTGCAACCGCGCGCAGGTTTCGTAAATGTCTTCGACCCGGTAGGCGAGATGGCCGAAGTTTCGGCCCCCGGTGTAAGTCTCGGCAGGGCTGCCGTCCTCGGGCGGCCAGTTATACGTCAGCTCGACCTCGGCATCGGCGCGCTGGCCTTCACCGGCGAAATCCTCGTCGGCTGCAAGGAAGATCAGCGTGTAACGCCCGGCCTGGTTCTCCATGCGCCGGGTCTCCTTGAGACCCAGCAGCGTGAAGAACCGGACCGCCGCCTCGGGATCGGCGACGCGCAGCATGGTGTGGAGATAGCGCATGATCAGGCGACCTTGTCCTTGAGGGCTTCCATCACGAGCTCCGCGGTGCGGGTAGCGCTGGCGGGGTTCTGGCCGGTCACCAGATTGCCGTCCCGCAGGGCGAAGGGGGCAAAATCCGGTCCGCCCTCGTGCTTCCCGCCAAGTTCCTTGAGACGCGTTTCGAGCAGGAACGGCACGGCCTTGTCGAGACCGACCGCGCGTTCCTCGCTGTCCGTGAAGCCCGCGACACGGCGGCCGGCCACGAAGGGCGTGCCATCGGCCTTCTTCGCCGAAACGAGCCCGGCGGGCCCATGGCAGACGGCGGCGACGATCTTGCCTTCGCGGTCGAAGCGCTCGACCAGGCGCGCCAGCTCGTCGCTACCGGGGTAATCGAACATGGTGCCATGACCGCCCGGCAGGAACAACGCGTCGTAGCCGGCGGGATCGATACTGGTGAATACCGGGGTGCTGGCAACCTCGGCCTTCAGCGCCTCGTCCTTGAGATAGCGTTCTACCGAAGCGTCGTTTTCGCCGTCGGCGTTAACGCTGCGCTGGTCGACGGGGATGGCGCCGCCCTTGATCGAGGCCAGTGTGACTTCGGCGCCGGCATCGCGGAAGGCGTAATACGGGGTGGTAAGTTCCTCGAGCCAGACGCCCGTCGGTTCGGTGCCGGGAATCATGCGGTCGGCGGAGGTGGCTACCATGAGAATGCGGGTCATCGTCAATTGTCCTTTTCCATTGATGTTGGGAAACGAGCAAACGCACCCGACGCAGCCGCACCCGCCACAAAGACAGCGGTGAGGGCTTTCAGCAGTTGGCGGCGATTTTGCATTCGATCGTTCCTTTCGGCGGCTTAGATACGCAGGGAACGGCATCATGAAATCCAGCGGGAATGGCGGACGGCCATAAATCCGCTTATGGAACCGGAATGTCCCTTCTGCAGTTGCGCACCTTCGTCGAAGTCTACCGCCGCCGTTCATTGAGCGAGGCGGCCAGGGCAATCGGCATCACCCAGCCGGCGGCCTCGCAGCACATCGCCTCGCTCGAAGCGCAATTGGGCCGTCCCTTGTTCGATCGCCATTCGCGCGGCGTTCGACCAACAGCCATTGCCGACGATCTCGCTGCTTCGATCGGAAGCAGCCTCGACACGGCGGAATCGGCACTGGCCAGCGCGCGGGCCCGTTCGTCTCGCATTTCGGGCACGGTCCACATCGCCGCGCCGTCGGACCTGCTGGGAGAGATGATCACGCCCCGACTGGCGCCGCTGCTGGATGCGGGGCTGGACCTGCGCCTGCATATCGGCGGACGCGAGGCGCTCTATGCCATGCTGCTCGAAGACAAGGTGCACCTGGCCGTCACCGCCTCGCAACCCGAAGATTCGCGGCTGGCCTTTCATGCGCTGGGCGAAGAGCACCTGCGCGCCGTCGCCTCGCCCGCCGTGGCGGGGCGGATTGCCGAATTGCCGCTTGCCGACGGGCTCAACCGGACGGCGCACCTCGCCTACGATCTCGACCGGCCGCTGCTGCGGTCCTGGCTCGAGGCAAACCAGATCGAGCTTACGAACCAGCCCGCCCTGACCGCGCCCGATTTGAGAGTGTTGCGATCGGGATTGTGCGCGGGTCTCGGCTGGACGGTGCTGCCCGGCTATCTCACCCGCAGCGAACGCGCTACCTGCACGCTGATCGAGATACCCGCCCCGGTCACGGTGCCGCGCAACGCTTTCTACCTCGTCTGGGCACGCTCATCGCTGCGCCACCCGCGCGTGGCCATGGCTCGGGACGCCCTGATCGCTGCACTCCGAATATGATTGTGGCGACGCCTATTAAGCCGGGAGCGCAATGTCGGGTCTGAACCAGTTGAGCGCTAGCTGAACGAATGGCGTCTGTGGACGCCCCTTCGGATGCAAGCGGTAAATCGGGGTAGATTGGCACGTAGTCGGATGCTGTCATCTGTCCGGCCTCGATGAGCAGCGCCATATGCTGCGGGCCAGTATGGGAGTTCGCGGACCGGAACCACATCAGCTTTGCGCGCTTGGGTAGCGCTCCGCCATTCCCTGGTTCTTCCGGCCCCGTCTCGCCGACCGTTGTGCCATACCCTCCTTCGATCCGCCTACGCCCCCGACGCCTCTGGCCGCTGCCCCGGATTACGCCGCGACCGCTGCCGGAGCCCTGTAATCCTCATTCCTGGTCATCAGCGCCCATGCCGTGCGGGCCATCTTGTTGGCGAGCGCCACCGAGACGAGCATGCGCGGCTTGCGCGCCAGCATCCGCTCCAACCACGATCCTGCCGGCGCGCCGCGAACAGTTGCCTGCCTGACGACTGCGCTCCCGCCGATGATGAGCAGGCGCCGGATTGTGCGCTCGCCCATCTTCGAGATGCGCCCGAGCTTCTGCCTGCCGCCTGTCGAGTGCTGGAGCGGTGCGAGCCCCAGCCAGGCGGCGAAGTCACGGCCCTTGGTGAAGGTCTCGACCGGCGGAGCAAGCGCTACGATCGCGGTAGCCGCGATCGGGCCTATGCCAGGAATGGTCATCAGCCTGCGCGCCATCTCGTCTTCGCGCGCGCGGCGGGCAATCTCCTTGTCGAGGTCGGCAATGCGATCATCGAGCTCGGCGAGCATGTCGGTCATGACCCGCAGCATGGCGCGTGCCGCATCGGGCAGGGACGAGGCCATCTCTTCTTCGTCGAGCAGGTCCGCCAGGAGCGCCACTTGCGCCAGGCCTCGAGGCGCTACCCAGCCATACTCGGCAAGGTGGCCGCGAAGCGCGTTGACCATCTGGGTGCGCTGACGGACCAGGAGATCGCGCGTGCGGAACACCATGCCGGCGGCTTGCTGCTCCTCGCTCTTCACCGCCACAAAGCGCATCCCGGGTCGCTGCGCCGCCTCGCAGATTGCCTCTGCATCGAGCGCATCGTTCTTGTGCCGCTTCACGAACGGCTTGACATACACCGGCGGGATCAGCTTCACCTCATGTCCGAGCCTGATCAATTCGCGAGCCCAATGATGGGCGCCACTGCACGCCTCCATCGCTACCAGGCACGCCGGCTGCCGGGCGAAGAAGTCAAGCAGCCTGGCCCGGCTCAGCTTCCGGCTGAAAACGGCGGCGCCGCGCTCGTCGGCGCCGTGGGCATGAAAAACGTTCTTCGCGATATCCAGACCAATCGTGGTAACCTGTGACACGGACGCCTCCCTCAGTGGTGCTTCAACACCTCCACTCTGGCACATCGATGCCGTCGGGGGGCGTCCACCCCATCAGCTTTCGGGATCGTCGGCGACAAGGCCGAACGGCCGGATGTGGGGCGCGAAGCAGACGTACCGATTCATCGTCCGGAATGACCGCTATCCGCGAATCACGCCCTAGGCTCAGGACCCATTGATTGGCTGAGGGGGATGTGATTCAGGCTCCGCGAGGAGACTGAGCATGAGCGACCTGTACTGGCTGACGGACGAGCAGATGGCTCGCCTTTCGCCGTATTTCCCCAAGAGCCACGGCAAGCCGCGGGTTGACGACCGGCGGGTTCTGAGTGGGATCATCTTCGTCAACCGGAACGGCCTGCGCTGGCGGGATGCGCCAAGGGAGTATGGGCCACACAAGACATTGTATAGCCGATGGAAACGGTGGGGCGCGATGGGCGTGTTTGGCCGGATGATGGAAGGCCTGTCCGCCCAGAGGGCCGAACCTCAGACACTCATGATCGACGCGACCTATCTCAAGGCTCACCGCACGGCTTCCAGCCTTGGGGTAAAAAAGGGGATCTCGGGCGTCTGATCGGACGGACCAAGGGTGGCATGAACACCAAGCTTCACGCGATAACCGATGCCAACGGCCGCCCCTGAGCTTCTTCATCACGGCCGGCCAAATCAGCGATTACACCGGCGCAGCGGCCCTGCTCGACGACCTGCCCAAGGCACAGTGGATGCTTGCCGATCGGGGCTATGATGCCGAGTGGTTCAGGGACGCGCTTGAGCAAAAGGGCATCAAGCCCTGCATTCCGGGCCGGAAATCCCGCTCCATCCCCGTCAAGTACGACAAGCGCCGATACAAGCGGCGCAACCGCATCGAGATCATGTTCGGCCGTCTCAAGGACTGGCGACGCGTGGCAACGCGATACGACCGCTGTCCAACCGTCTTCTTCTCCGCCCTCGCACTCGCCGCAACCGTGCTCTTCTGGCTGTGATCAGTGAGTCATCGTGTAATTGCGGCTGCTTCCCTCGGAGCTCGGTTGAGGCGCACACTTCTGGTTGTCGAATCCTGAAGGAAGGAAGCAGCCATGAAGCACTATGCCGGATTAGACCTGTCGATGGAATCCACGCAGGTCTGCATCGTTGATGACAATGGTCGGAAGGTCGTGTCCGAGAAAGTGGAAAGCTCTCCGGAAGCGATCGCCATGATGCTGGAGCGATACGGTCCAATCGAGCGGGCGGTGATCGAAACGGGCCGCATGTCGCCGGCGATTTGCCTTGGTCTGCGTGAACTGGGTATCCCGGTGGTGTGCATCGATGCCCGCCAGGCGCACCAGAGCCTCAAAGCAATGAAGGCGAACAAGACCGACCCTCACGATGCCGCCGGCCTCGCACAGTTGGCGCGCACCGGCTTCTTCAAGGAGGTGCACGTCAAATCCCCTGCAGCGCATGGCGTCCGCAGCGTGATCACCGCACGCAGCCATCTGGTGGAAGCGCGTGTCCGCCTCGACAACACGATCCGCGGTCTCTGCGCGACGTTCGGCTATCGGCCCGGCGCAGGTCAAGGGAAGGCTTTCCTTGAACGGATCATGCAGGCCGCCCACATCCCGGGCCTTGGCGACGCCATCGCATCCTTGCTGTCCGTGCGCGCGGAACTGGTCGAGCAAATTAAGGAAATGGACCGCCGCCTGCGTGTCATCGCGAGCCAGTCACAAGCCTGCGAAATCTTGATGACCATCCCAGGTGTCGGCGTTCAGACCTCAGCCGCCTTCGCCGCTGCAGTGGATGAAGCGGGGCGTTTCCGACAATCGCGCAATGCCGGGGCCTACTTCGGCCTTGTGCCCCGACGTCATCAGTCGGGTGAGCTCGACTGGACAGGCAGGATCACCAAACAGGGCGACAGCACGGTGCGCAAGCTGCTCTACGAAGCCGCCAACTCGATCCTGACTAGGAGCCGAGAGACCTTCGCCCTGAAGACATGGGCCATGAAGATCGCCAAGCGCCGGGGCCTTAAGAAGGCTCGCGTCGCCCTGGCTCGCCGCCTTGCGGTCATCATGCATGCCATGCTGCGCGACGGCACTTTGTTCCAAGCTTGAGTTGGGGTAGAACCTGCTTGCCAGCGGTGAAGCGTCAAAGCTGATCCGAGGGCGGTGTCCCGAGAGGGAACGCAGGGACGAACGATCTGCGAAGGTAGTCAGATGGGCAGCAAAGCCCGCTTCGAGTCAATGCAACGTTCGCCTCTGTGAGACCCGATACAGCACGACCAGGCTCCGGCTCGGTCAGTGCGGACAGATCCATGAAACCCTCAAGGGATCACACCGCCCAGCTCTGCAATTACAGATCCTGAGCCTAACCCAAACCGGCCTTTGTCTCGAAGCTATCTTCTTGAACGAGTTTGGGGCACTGGAGTTGATGTCCACTCCCGCACTCTTGACACCCATATTGCTAGACTGCGCCGTAAACTGGATTTGGGCGAGACAGTCGGAGTGACCATACGAACATTGTATGGATTCGGCTACCAGCTGGAAGCGGTAATTGATCATCCTATGTGACATCCGGCGTGGGTTGCAATTGAAGCTGAATTGCAATTTCTCACACACTGGTAAGTCGGGGCGGGCCGTACAGGCATGTATGGCGAACTTGGTTTACGCTGCCGAAGACGAGTGGGTAGCCAAGAGACGATCGAGGTGCGTTTCAATCAGCTTCCCGGGCTCGATGAAGGGAAATTCCGGCCGGGTCAGGAAGATTGCGACAAGCCCGTGAATGCCAGCCCACACACTTTGGGCAGCTACTTCTGCTTCATTCGCGTTGCCCAAATGAGCCGTCATTGCTTCTCGCAAGATGGAAAAAGTCGCGAGCCCAGCCTCAAGCCCGCGGTGCATCCCGCTTTCCTCGTCGACAGCGATCTCGGCCATGAACGCTACGCGATACGCTGCGGGCTCTTCTAGACCAAACTGGATATAAGCTCGGCATAGTTCGCGTAGACGCTGAGCAGAGGGCAACGACTGATCAACAGAGCGAAGCCGGCGTTCAAGAAAGCCGAAAGCCCGAATGCAGAGCTCGACAGCAATCGCGTCCCGACTGGCAAAATGCGCGTACAATGACGGCTGACTGATACCTACAGCCAAGGCGATTTGTCGGGTGGTGGTGCTGTCGAGGCCATGCTCGAGAAACAGGCGTTGCGCCTCATCAAGGATCTGCTCACGCCGGTCTGCAGACCGCGTTGATTTCGCTGGTGGCGCCATACGCTCCTTTTGCCACTTGACCTCCGTGCGTCAACCGATCACTGATCGGCTATCAATGATAGGTTTCGGAGTCGAACCTAATGCTGCGCGTACCAACGCCTTGTTTCGGCGCTCTAGCGATTGCCAGCGCAGGTCTGGTTGCGTCTTGTTCGCCGACCACCGCCAATAATGCCGATCAGATCGCAATGGTCGAGGCGGTACTGCCTCGCAGTTTGCCGGGTGCCCAAGACAGTCGAGGCGCCGAACGGTATCCGGTCCGCGTAATTTACGACCGAGAGGCGATGATATCGCTAAGGGTCGGCGGCACGCTGACCGCGCTTCCGGTGCACCCCGGGGATCGAGTCGCGGCAGGAGCCGTTCTCGCAGAGATTGACCCGACACTGCAGGTATCCAGCGAACAACGGGCAGCAGCAGACGTCGCGCAACTCGAGAGGGCTGTGCGCCGGAACGCAACGCTTCTCCCAGCGGGCGCAATATCGGAAGCGCAGCAGCAGGATTTACAGTCCGCGCTGGCGGCGGCGCAGGCAGCGCTACGCGCCGCGCGCTATGACAGGGCTTCCACTGTGGCGCGGGCACCGTTCCGGGGATTGATACTCGCCCGGATGCATGAGGCTGGCGAAACGGTCGCTCCGGGCGAACCGGTGCTGCGTATGGCGGATGTCAACAGCCCGCTCATTGCCCGCGCCGCGGTCACTCCTGCACGCGCTGCCGGCATTGCCCCGGGCAGGCCGGTCCTGCTCACGCTTGCAGGTATGGGTGAGATTTCCGGCAAGGTCTTGCGCAAGGGTAGCGCGGTGGACCCTGTCACCGGTACGCTCGATGTCGATATCGGCCTGCCCGCCAGTCCCGGTGTAGCAAGCGGATTGACCGGCAGCGTTTCCCTGACGTCCAGCAGCGCGCAGGCGTCCGGGCGCCTCTATATCCCGGCAGAAGCCTTGTTGGACGCGAACGGCCGCAACGGGCATGTGCTGGTGGTGGACCCGGCCCGCGGCATTGCCCGTCTGCATGCCATCACCTTGCACGGCTTCATTGGCGACATGCTCGAGGTTGAAGGCCTCCCCGCGTCGGCACGCGTGATCACGGCCGGTGCAGGCTTCGTTCGTGATGGTCAGAAGGTGCGGGTGGACGCCAGATGAGCTTCAATCCTGCGGCCTTTGCTCTTGCGCGCTGGCAGTTCACACTGGTGGCTATAGTGCTGCTTGCTGCACTCGGTCTCGCGGCGCTGTTGACCATACCGCGGACCGAGGATCCGCAACTCGATCCGCCAATCTTCATCATCAACGCGGTGCTTCCGGGCGCATCTCCGAGCGAGGTGGAGGAACTGGTCACGCGGCCGGTCGAGGATGCGGTCTACCGGCTCGACGGCATTCGCGAAGTGCGCTCGCGCAGCACCGATGGGCTTTCCGTCACAAGGATCGAGTTCAACTGGGGCACAAACCCTGAAAGCAGTTACGACAAGGTGACACGCGAGGTCTCCGCCCTGCGCGCCAGCTTGCCGCAGGGGTTGCAACGGCTCGACATCGTGCGCGGGCGGCCGATCAACGTTTCGATCGTCGAAGTGGCCCTGGTCAGCGAATATCTTCCGATGCGGCGGCTCGAGAAAGTCGCCGACCGCCTGCGGGAAAGACTGGGGACCATTCCGGGGATCAACGAGGCGCGCTACTGGGGCGCAGGCCGGACCGAGATGCGCGTGTCGCTGGATATGGCACGGCTAGCCTCGCTGCGCTTGTCACCCACGGCGGTCACTCAGGCCCTGCGTGCGGCCGGCGAGGAGAGCCCTTTGGGCGCGGTCAATGCTGCTGCGCGCCGGTTCACCGTGAAATACGGGGGTGCCTTCCGCTCGCCCGAAGATATTGCCGCAGTGCCAGTCTTACCTGGAGATGGCCGGGCATTGCGTGTCGGTAACGTGGCACAAGTGGCGTGGGCGCAGGACGATCATGATCATATCACGCGATTCAACGGCCAGCGGGCCCTGCTGGTAACGGCGACACAGGCAAAGGATCAGGACGTGACGCGCCTGTCCGCTTCCATCAATGCCGAACTCGATGCCTTCGAGCGGACGCTCCCGGGCGGTGTAAAGTTGGTGCGCGGATTCGACCAGTCCGAGAACGTGAAGCACCGGATAGGAGGTCTGACGCGCGACTTCCTGATCGCTCTGGTCCTGGTCAGCCTCACCTTACTGCCGCTGGGCCTCCGTGCGGCAGGGGTGGTCATGATCGCTATTCCGCTTTCGCTGCTGATCGGCGTTGGCATCCTTGCAGGCTTGGGCTTCACCCTGAACCAGTTGGCGATTGCCGGCTTTGTTCTCGCGCTGGGCATCCTCGTCGACGATGCGATCGTGGTGGTCGAGAACATCGCCCGCTGGCTGCGCGAAGGGGCGGACCGCACCACGGCAGTCATCAAGGGCACCGGGCAGATCGCGCTGGCAGTGCTTGGCTGCACCGCGTGCCTCGTGTTCGCATTCGTGCCGCTCCTTGCTCTTCCCGAGGCTTCGGGTGAATTCATCCGCTCGTTGCCGGTCGCAGTCATAGCCACGGTTCTTGGCTCGCTGATCGTGGCCTTTGCCATGACGCCGCTTGCCGCGCGTTTGCTCCTCTCGCGCGATGAACATCCCGAGGGCAACAAACTGCTGCAGGCCGTCCAGCGCGGCATTCATCGCTTCTATGCTCCGGTCCTGCACCGAGCGCTCGATCGCCCACGGCGCTGGATGATCGGTCTGCTGCTGCTGTGTGTCTTGTCGCTGCCATTGGCGAAGGTCATTGGGTCGAGCCTGTTTCCACCGGCCGAGACGCCGCAGTTTCTGGTCCGGGTGGAGATGCCGCAAGGTACTGCACAGCGTCGCACCGATCAGGCCGTGAGCTGGGTGGAGCACGTCGTCTCCGCGCGCTCCGAAGTGCGCTGGACATCGGCCAATGTCGGCCGTGGCAACCCGCAACTCTACTATAACGTGGCGCAGCGCGAGACCGACCCCGCGTTCGGCGAAGTCGCCGTCGGGCTCAAGGCGTGGGAGCCGGGCAAGTCCGAAGCGCTGCTGGCTGACCTGCGCCGCCGCTTCGACAGCTATCCCGGTGCGCGCATCAGCATCGTCACGTTCGTGAACGGGCCCGAGATCGAGGCGCCGATCGTCGTGCGTATTTCCGGGCCTGACGTTGCCCGTCTGGCGGCCCTGTCTCGCAAGGCAGAGGCGGTCATGGCGGATGTTCCCGGTGTTCGCGACATCGGCAATCCGCTGCGCCAGCCCCGCACAGACCTGCACCTTGCGGTGGATGAAGCGGCAGCATCCGCACTCGGCGTTGCTCCGGGTGCAATCCGCGATGCCGTCCGCACAGCTCTGTCAGGCAGTTCCGTGGCGAGCTTCCGCGATGCCGATGGCGACGACTATGTCGTGACAGTACGCTTGCCCAATGCAGGCCGCAGCGAGCTAGCCCACCTCGGAAAGATCTTCGTGCCGACCAAGGCTGGCGCCAGCGCGCCTCTGTCAGCCCTCGCTACGCCGGAACTTCGCTCCGAGGCGGCGCGGATTGACCGCCTGCGCCGGGCGCGGATGGTCACGCTTACGGCTTACACGGCCCCCGGCGTGCTGGTCTCGAAGGCAACCGCGCAAGTCCTTGACCGGGTGAAGGCCGAGGTCGACCTGCCGCCCGGCTACAGCATTTCGCTTGGCGGCGAGGCTGAGACGTCCTCGCGCAGCTTTGCCGGGCTGGTGCCAGCCATCGTGGTGTCATCGCTCGGCATTCTGGCCGTGCTGGTCCTTGAGTTCGGGCGCTTCCGTACCGTCGCCGTGGTCGCGGGGATCGTACCATTCGGCTTTCTCGGCGCCATCGTTGCGCTCTGGCTTACGGGCAACTCGCTGTCGTTCACTGCAGCAGTCGGGCTGATTGCGCTGGTCGGTATCGAGATCAAGAATTCGATCCTGCTGGTCGATTTCACCGAGCAGCTTGAACGCGACGGCCTGCCAGTCCGTGAAGCAGTGGAGCGAGCAGGCGAACTTCGCTTCCTGCCGGTACTATTGACTTCGGTCACGGCGATTGGCGGCCTGCTGCCCCTTGCCGTAGAGAACAGCGGCCTGTTTTCGCCCATGGCCATTGCCATGATCGGCGGACTCGTTTCGTCGACCTTGCTTGCCCGCATTGCAACGCCGGTCATGTATCTTCTTCTCGCAGGCAAAGGCGCGGGTAGAAGACCAGAAGAGATGGTTGCTACTCCGGAAGGACTTCCCGCATGACGCCGCGACGGTTCCTTGGCCTTGCCTGCGCCTGCAGTGTTCTCGCGGCGTGTACGGTCGGCCCGGACTACGCTCCGCCGGAGGTGCAGATTGCGCCGGCATGGCGGCAGCCCGTGGCCAGCGGCGTTGCATCTTCCGAGCCTTGGTGGAAGGCCTTTCGCGACCCGGTACTCGACCGGCTTCAGAACGAAGCACAGGCCGGAAATCTGACGATCGAGCAGGCGCTGGCACGCGTTGACCAAGCGCGTGCTGCGGCAGCTGCTGCAGGTGCGGCGCGCTTGCCAGCGGTCGAAGCGAACGGAACTGCCGCACGGGCGCAACAGTCGCTGAATTCAGGTCTCGGTCAGTTGTCGCGCTACGTGCCGGACCTGCCACGAACAGTCGATAGCGGGAGCGCGACGCTGAATGGTTCGTGGGATCTCGACTTGGCCGGCGGTATACGCCGCCGTCAGGAAGCGTCCCGCGCCAGTCTTGCCGAGGCCGAGGCCGTTGTGCAGGCAGCGCGGCTCGCCGTCACGGCTGAACTGGCGCAGGCTTACTTTCGGCTGCGGACAGCCGAAGCGCAGGGCCGCGCGCTTGCTGTCCTGGCCCGGGAAGCGCGAGACCGCGCCGCGATCATGCAGGCGCGGCAGACTGCTGGCGCTGCGTCCCTGGCAGATGCCGAGCGAACCTCGGCGCTGGCTGAGCAGGCGGCCGCCGCCCTTCCGGAAATCGAGGCGAGGGTGGAGGCGGAAAGAGCGCAGATCGCGGTCCTTGTGGGCCGTTCGCCCTCACTCCCGCTTGATCTGGCAGGGCAAATGCCAGTCCTTTCCGCGGATCCTGTAGGTGGATTGCCGGCATCAGTGCTCAGGGCAAGGCCTGACGTTGCAATGGCTGAGGCCCGTCTGGTGGCCAGCAACGCCGCGATCGGGGCCGCGCTCGCCGAATACTGGCCAAGCATTTCGATCGGGGGGCTGATCGGAGTGCAGAGCAATCGCTTCGGCGAACTGTTCACCGGAGATTCTGTCGCGATCCAGGGTGCAGTCGGCCTGCGCTGGCGCCTGTTCGACTTCGGGCGGATCGATGCGCAAGTTGCTTCGGCGCGCGGTCGGCATCGCGAGATGCTGGCGGCATACCGTGAGACTGTCCTGCGCGCCACGGCTGACGTGGAAAGCGGGCAGGCAGCGCTGATGACCGCACGCCAGGCCTATGCTCGCACCGAGGCCGAGGTCAAAGCGCGAGCGGCGGCTTTGGCCCGCGATACGGATGCGTTTCGCGCAGGTGCGATTAGCAAGGAGGAGCTGTCCGCTTCGCAAACTGCGCAAGTGGAAGCTGAAGCGCGACTGATTGCCGAACGAGGACGGGTGGCTGCCGGGGTCGTCGGTCTTGCCAGAGCGTTGGCTTTGCCATGAGCCGGTAACTTGCAGGCAAAAATGCGAATGAAGGACGATCCGGTCTGCATAGCGCGACGTCATATGGCAAAGTCGGTAGATTCTGCAGCGTATGCTTCAAACGCGATGGTGTGAATTCCATCCGGTCCCGCTGCCGCGCACCTGCCACACGATAGGATGTGAGCAGGCCGCCATCATCGATATCGTTGAAGAATTCGGCGATCGCGGAGCACTCGAACAGGACGGTGTGTTGGCCACCGGTGTCGGTCACCTGACGTAGCGGGACCTTACCGGGCGGCGAGATCGACAGGAACCAGTCTGGTCCGGCTTTCACCGCAGGAAGTCGTATCGAACCCAAATCTGCCGATTGCGAAGAAGAAAGCAGAAGTCCTGCAAGGTGCCTAAAATTCAGCTATTTCGACCGTCAGTGTTGCCGCCAGAAAGCGGTGGTTTGTGACGGATGACCTCTATATTTTTTGTAAGAAATCGTCCGGATACATCGATTGATACAGGTGGTGCCACTGCCTCGGATCGACGAGTGAGACATCCGAACGGGGCACCGGGCTCGTGATCCACAGACCCCGCCCATCAAAATGATCATCATTGTGGTACTCAAAGCCGCGTTTTACTCTCACCTCGTAGATGTCGAGTGTATCGAGCTGGTGCCCAGCCCTGAGGAGGTGGGATGATGGCTTGAGCTGATGATGTATGAATTGGAACGCGTCCCTGAGGAAAGCGACCAAATGGAGCCTAGGCTCAGGACTCACTGATCACAGCCAGAAGAGCACGGTTGCGGCGAGTGCGAGGGCGGAGAAGAAGACGGTTGGACAGCGGTCGTATCGCGTTGCCACGCGTCGCCAGTCCTTGAGACGGCCGAACATGATCTCGATGCGGTTGCGCCGCTTGTATCGGCGCTTGTCGTACTTGACGGGGATGGAGCGGGATTTCCGGCCCGGAATGCAGGGCTTGATGCCCTTTTGCTCAAGCGCGTCCCTGAACCACTCGGCATCATAGCCCCGATCGGCAAGCATCCACTGTGCCTTGGGCAGGTCGTCGAGCAGGGCCGCTGCGCCGGTGTAATCGCTGATTTGGCCGGCCGTGATGAAGAAGCTCAGGGGCGGCCGTTGGCATCGGTTATCGCGTGAAGCTTGGTGTTCATGCCACCCTTGGTCCGTCCGATCAGACGCCCGAGATCCCCTTTTTTACCCCAAGGCTGGAAGCCGTGCGGTGAGCCTTGAGATAGGTCGCGTCGATCATGAGTGTCTGAGGTTCGGCCCTCTGGGCGGACAGGCCTTCCATCATCCGGCCAAACACGCCCATCGCGCCCCACCGTTTCCATCGGCTATACAATGTCTTGTGTGGCCCATACTCCCTTGGCGCATCCCGCCAGCGCAGGCCGTTCCGGTTGACGAAGATGATCCCACTCAGAACCCGCCGGTCGTCAACCCGCGGCTTGCCGTGGCTCTTGGGGAAATACGGCGAAAGGCGAGCCATCTGCTCGTCCGTCAGCCAGTACAGGTCGCTCATGCTCAGTCTCCTCGCGGAGCCTGAATCACATCCCCCTCAGCCAATCAATGGGTCCTGAGCCTAGCAATCGCCCCCGGTGCTTGGTCTCATCGCATGCGCCGTCCTGGCGGGTAATCCGTTGCGATTCCGGTCATGTCCAACGGGATGGTGCGAGAAGGCTTGGCTGGCCGGGTGGCCACCGTCCCTGATATGCCACGGTTCGCATGCGAGGAACGGCAGGGCAGCAGATCAGGTCAAAAGGACTTGCCGCCCGGTTATATTTCGATATCAATATATCTCCGTGACCGGCGCGTGATGCGCGAGACGCCAGAAGCGATCTCAGATCAGGCCTGCGGAACGGATACTCGCCATGGCAAATGGCGGATGAATGGGTGAGGATTGGCATGGTGGATACCGCAGTGACCGGGCTTGCCACGCTAGGCAAGGCACAGACAACCGCACATTATCGCAAGCCGGCCAAGCACACCGCTGCCTGTGCCACAGGGGGCATCCGATGACAGCCATCACTCTCAATGTGAACGGCGCTTCCCACGCGATCGATGTCGAGGACCGCACGCTGCTGGTCCACGCCCTGCGCGACACTCTGCGGCTTACCGGTGCGCACATCGGCTGCGATACGAGCCAGTGCGGTGCATGCACGGTCCACATCGATGGGCGCGCCGTGAAGAGCTGCACCGTTCTGGCCGCGCAGGCGGTCGACAGTGAAATACGCACGATCGAAGGGCTGGCAAAGGGTGCCGACCTCCATCCGATGCAGGCGGCGTTCCGCGAACATCACGGGCTGCAATGCGGCTTCTGCACGCCGGGCATGATCATGATGGCGGTCGATATCGCCCGCCGCCATCCCCGGCCGGACGATGCCACCGTCCGTGCGGAGCTTGAAGGCAACCTGTGCCGCTGCACCGGGTATCACAACATCGTCAAGGCGGTGATTGCCGGTGCCGCCGCGATGGAGGGACTGGCATGAACGCCGCACCTTCTACCACCGCGAAGTTCGGGCAATCGGTAAAGCGTGTCGAGGATTCCCGGCTGATAACCGGCAACGGGCGCTACGTGGACGATCTTCTGCTGCCGGGGCAGACTTACGCGGCCTTCGTGCGGTCAGCCCACGCCCATGCCCGCATCGCGTCGATCGACACATCGTCTGCGGCGCAAATGCCGGGTGTCGTGCGCATATTGACCGGACAGGATCTGGTCGATGCCGGTCTCGCGCCCCTACCCTGCGGCTGGAATCTCGATTCCGTCGATGGCACTCCTGCGAGGGTGGCGGTTCATCGCGCGCTGGCCACTGATGCCGTCCGCTTTGTGGGTGAGCCGGTGGCGCTGGTCATCGCCGAAACGCGCAACCAGGCCCGTGACGCCGCCGATGCCGTCTTCGTCAACTATGAGGAGTTGCCGACGGTCGTAGACCTGCGCGCCGCCATCGCTCCTGACGCGCCGCAGCTTCATGCCGACATTCCGCAGAACCGGGCCTTCACCTGGGGCATCGGCGATGCCGCGCAGGTAGATGCCGCTTTCGCCCGCGCCTCGCACAAGGTCGGCATCGAACTGCGCAACAACCGGCTCGTCCCCAATGCGATGGAACCGCGCGCCATAAACGCCGAGTGGCGCACCTTCGACCGTTCGATGACGATCCATCTGACGCACCAGAATCCGATCGGGATGCGGGTGATGTTCATGATGCTGCTCGGCCTGGAAAGCGAGAACCATCTCCGCGTCGTCTCTCCGGATGTCGGCGGCGGTTTCGGATCGAAGGCCCCCGCCTATCCCGAAGAACTTGCCGTCGCCTTCGCTGCGCGCGCCGTTGGCAGGCCGGTGAAATGGACTGCGGAACGCACCGAATCCTTTCTCACCGATGCCCACGGGCGCGACCACATCACCACGGCCGAACTGGCGCTGGACGATCAGGGCCATTTCCTGGCGATCAGGGTTCACACGCTGGCGAATTTCGGAGCCTACGTCTCGACATCGAACGCGCTCGTCGTTTCCTACATGTATGCCACGATGCTGACCGGGCAGTACAACATCCCGGCGGCGCACGCGCTGGTCGAGGGTATCTACACCAATACCTGCCCGGTCGATGCCTACCGCGGTGCCGGACGGCCGGAGGCTGCCTATCTGATCGAACGGCTGGCGAATCTGGCTGCGCAGGAAATCGGCGTCGATCAGGCCGAGATCCGGCGGCGCAATTTCATTCGCACCTTCCCGCACCAGACGCCGCTGGTCTATTGCTATGACAGCGGCGATTACGAAGGCTGCCTTGATGCGGCGTTGCGGCTTGCCGACTATGCCGGTTTCGAAAGCCGCCGGGCAGAGGCGCGAGCGCGCGGGAAACTGCGCGGCATAGGCCTTTCGGCCTATGTCGAGGCCTGCGGCATCGGCCCGTCCCGATTGCTCGCCAGCCTGGGCGGCGCGGGCTCAATGTGGGAATCGTGCGAAATCCGGGTGCAACCGGCAGGTTCGGTGGAAGTGCTCACCGGCGCGCACAACCACGGACAGGGCCACCAGACGGTCTATGCCCAGCTCGTTTCCGAACGCTTCGGCATCCCGATGGATCGCATCACGGTGATCCAGGGCGATACCGATCGCATCCAGGCCGGCACCGGAACCTATGGGTCAAGAGCGTCTGTCGGCCTGTCGGCGGCGGCGCGATCGTGCGACAAGATCATCAGCAAGGGGCGCGAGATCGTCGCCTGCATGCTCGGGGTAGAGCCGGATCAGGTCGATTTCGAGGACGGCATCTATTCGAGCGCGGCCACCAACCAGACCGTCGCCTTTGCCGAGATGGCCCATGCCGCACATGCTGCAGCCAGCTTCCCGACCGACCGGATCGAACCCGGCCTTGTCGCCACCACCTTCTTCGATCCGCCCAACTTCACCTATCCGGCCGGGGTTCATGTCTGCGAGGTGGAGATCGACCCCGAAACCGGCGTGACCGAAGTGGTGGCGTTCAACGCGGCTGACGATTTCGGTACCGTCGCCAACCCGATGATCGTGGAGGGACAGGTCCACGGCGGGGTCACGCAGGGCATTGGCCAGGCACTGTGGGAAAATGCGGTCTATGATCCCGAAACCGCCCAGTTGCTGACCGCATCCTACATGGACTACGGCATGCCACGCGCCGACAGTCTGCCGGAGTTCGGACTCACCTTCTGGCCCTCGCCCACGCCGGTAAATCCGCTGGGCATGAAAGGGTGCGGCGAAGCGGGGGCAATCGGTTCTCCGCCCGCAGTCATCAATGCCGTGTGCGATGCGCTCGGCATCGCTCACATGGACATGCCCGCCTCGCCCGAAAAGATCTGGCGGATTTGCCGGCAACGGTCGGAGATGGCCTGATGTACGAACTTGCCTATGTCCGTCCGCAATCGCTGACCGATGCCCTGGCGATGCTGGCGCAGGATGATGGTGCCCAGGCGCTTTCGGGCGGGCAGACCCTGATGCCGGTGCTGCGTGCGCGTCTTGCGATGCCGACCCGGCTGGTCGATCTTGCGCGGCTGCACGAACTCGCCGGGATCACGCCTGCCGGCGATGGCATTGAGATCGGCGCGGCGACGACCCATCACGATGTGTCGACCAGCAGCGCGGTACGCTCTGTGCTGCCCGCGCTGGCCGGGCTGGCAGGCGGGATCGGCGATGCACAGATCCGCCATCGCGGGACCATCGGCGGCTCCATTGCCAACAACGATCCCGCAGCTTGCTATCCCAGTGCGCTGCTGGCGCTGGGGGCCAGCATCACTACCAGCCAGCGCACGCTTGCCGCGCAGGACTTCTTCACCGGCATGTTCAGCACCGCTCTCGAACCCGGAGAGATTGTCAGGAGCATCCGCCTCCCGGCGTGCGACAAGGCAAGATATATCAAGTTCCGCAATCCCGCGTCCCGCTTCGCGCTGGTTGGGGTGTTTGCCGCGCGCCTGCCCGGCGGCTATCGCATCGCCATCACCGGGGGGGGCAACGGCGTGTTTCGCTGGCAAGAGGCGGAACAGCACCTCGACAGCGGCGGCAGCGTCTCCGCCATCGCTGAAGAACGGCTGGATATCGGCAACTTCACCGGCGATCTTCACGGCTCGGCCGAATACCGGCGCCACATTGCCGCCGTCACCGTGCGCCAAGCCATCTCGGCCATAACCTGACTTTTCGGACTGACTGCATCATGGAAATCACCGGATCCTATCTCCTGCCTTGCTCACCGGATACCGCATGGAAGGCGCTGAACGACCCCGAGGTGCTGAAGGCGTGCCTCAAGGGTTGCGAATCGCTCGAAAAGACCGGGGAAACCGCGTTTTCCGGCAAGGTCGCTGCAAAGATCGGCCCTGTCAGCGCGCGTTTTTCGGGAACCATGCGCCAGACGGAAATAGATGCGCCGCATTCGTGCCGCATGCAGTTCGAAGGCCAGGGCGGCGTTGCCGGATTTGCCAAGGGCGGTGCGCTTGTCACGCTGGCCTCGCGCGATGGTGGCACGGAATTGACATACGTTGCCGACACGCAGATCGGCGGAAGGCTGGCGCAGATGGGCGCACGGCTGGTGGAAGGCACGGCAAAATCGATGGCCGATGATTTCTTTGGCAAGTTCGCCGCCGCTGTCTCTGCCATGGAACCGGCGGTCGGCGCACCTGCCGAACCGCCAGTATCGCCACCAGCGCCGACCGGTCAGCCTTCGTCGCAGCGATCGTTGCTTGTGCCGTCCCTGATCGCAGCAGTGATCGTGGCGCTGGCGATCATTCTGCTGCGCTAAAGCGGATTCCACCAATTCTGCCCCGCCCTGGCTGGCCCTCGCAGATCAGGCTGCCGCGCGGCTGTCAGGGCCGTGATCGGGATAGGGGCCGAGCAGGACAACCAGCATGGCCCCGGCGAGGAACAGCACGGCGGCAATCCCGAAGCTTGCCTCATAGCTGGCGGTCCGCTCGAAAATTCGGGAAAACATCGTCGGTGCCGTGGCACTGCCGATCGCCAGCGCGGCATAACTAAACGAATAGATCTGCGGATAACGGCGCAGCCCGAAGTAGCGCACGGTCAGGAAGGCCAGAATATCGAGCTCGGCCCCCGCTGCGATGCCCAGCATCATGCAGGCCCCTGCCAGAATGGCCGGATTGTCCGATCCATTGAGCACGAGGCAGGCGAACGCGGGCAAGATCAGGGCACCACAGGCCACCATCGGAGCCCAGAACCGGTCCATCAGAAAGCCTGACGCAATTCTGCCGGGAATCATCCCCACGGCAAAGAAGCTGGCGATGCTGGCTGCATCGGCAGCATCGAAGCCGCGATCGGACAGGGCGGGCACCAGGTTCGGGCTGACCCCGGAAATGGCAAGATAGCCGCACAGGATCGAAGCGGTCAGAAACCAGAACCTCCGGTCGGTCAGCGCCTCGCGCACGTCAAACCCGGATTGCTCCTTTGCGGGATGGTATGAATGTCCGGCCTGCCCGCGCGGCAGGAACAGCCAGACGACGGGCAAGGCCACGATCACCGGAATGGCCGCTACCAGGCGCAGCGCCCCGGCCCATCCCAGTTCCGGGACTGCGTTGGCGATCAGGTTTGGCAGCAGCAGCGCGACCAGTGCCGTTCCGACCAGTGCAAGGCCCAGCGCGGCACCGCGCGCGCGATCGAATGTGGCTGCGATAACCCGCGACCAGAGCACCGGGTTCGAACCGGCTCCGAGAATGGCCGCCAGCGCATATCCCGACCAGAATTGCCCGAGACTGTCCGCCATCGAGGCTATGGAAAGCCCGGTGGATACCCCCACCAGCGAAGGGATCGCAACCTTGCGGGGACCGAAGCGCCCGATGAGCCAGCCAACGACCGGCGATGTCAGCGCTCCGATCCCGGAACTGAACAGAATCGCGAGCTGAATGTCCGAACGCGCCCAACCTGTCGCGGTCTCGATCGGCTTGGTCAGGGGTCCGATCGAATAGAACGGCAGCGCCACCGCACTGCTGCCCACACCCACCGCACAGGCGACCAGGACAAGCCAGCCAGCGCGCAGTTCCGCGCCGACCGTGCCTTCACGCATCACGCCTCGCCGCTCCATTCGCGCAATGTCGGTGCGGCAAGGAACAGGCGCGGTCCCGAAGCGACAAAATGCGATGTGTCATGCACCACCTCGTCCCTGCCGCGATCGCTGTCGAAAAAGCCTTCGATCAGGGCCTTGCGATCGGGAAATCGCAGTTCCGGCAGGCCGCGCACCGGCGGGCAATCGGGCGTGATCGCACGGGTGATCCAGTTCTGGATATAGCGCGAGGCACCGACATGCACTTTCTCGGCCAGGGCAGTGTGGTGTGCCCAGCACCGCTTCGCGGCCGGATCGGGCAGATCGGCATGGAACATCAGGCGTCCCAGCAATGTGATCGCCTCGTCCTCTGCCCCCTGACGCGCGCGGCGGAACCGCTCGGTCGGCTCCACCTGCCAGGCATGCAGGCAGTCTGCGCCGGAAACCGCAGTGAAATCGGGAACGCCCGCGGCATCGTCCCAGATCGCCGCAGCATCGTAAAGGGCGCTGTTGCTCATCGGGTCGGGATCGGACGGTGGGCGGTAGGCACTGCCCACGGGCGATTCGATCACGCGCAACATCCGCGGCGGCGGCCCACCGCCCGTGGTCGCCGCAGCCAGCCCGGCCCAATCGACCGGGGCGCCATCGGCAAAGCGGACAAGTGCTATGATCTTCATGTCAGGCCCCGCCAGAAATCGAGGGATTGGAACCGGTCAGACAAGCTCGTCCAGCATGTCCTTGCTGAACTTGCGCAACTCTTCGGCGCGTCCGGCGCGGACCAGGTCCACCCAGTCGGGATTGGCGATCAGGCCCCGGCCAATCGCCACCAGATCCCAGTCGCCGGCCTCCAGGCCCTGTTCCAGCAGGGCGATGTGATCCAGCGAGAGGTTGGCGCGGACTTTGCCGTCCGGTTCCTTGAAGTCCGTATCGAGAGTGACCGAACCGACCGCGATCGTCGGTTTGCCCGACAGCGCCCTGACCCAGCCGGAAAGGCTGCGTCGATCACCTTCGAATTCGGGTTCCCAGAAGCGGCGGGTCGAACAATGGAAGACATCGGTTCCGGCAAGCGCGAGCGGTTCGATCATCCGGGCAAGCATGGCGGGCGACGTGACCATGCGCGCACCATATTCGAGCTGCTTCCATTGCGAAATCCGCAGGGAAATGATGAAGTCAGGTGGCGTGGCGGCGCGTATTGCGCGGATGAGTTCGATGGCAAAGGTCAGCCGCGCCTCGGGCGAGCCGCCATATCGATCCGAACGCCTGTTCGTGCCTTCCCAGAAGAACTGGTCGACCAGATAGCCATGGGCGGCGTGAATTTCGACGCCATCGAAGCCCGCAGCATCAGCCGTCTGCGCCGCCGAAACGAAGGCGGCGATCGCCGCGTCGATATCCGCCATGGTCATTTCACGGCCAAAAGGCATTTCCGGCGCGGCAAGGCCGGAGGGGCTAACCCGCTCAACCTGTTCGGGCAGGGATGCGGTCATGCCGATCAGGCTGGGGCAGAATGCCCCGACATGCCAGAGCTGCGCCAGGATGGCGGTGCCATGTTCATGCACGGCATCGACGATGGGGCGCCATGCCGGCACAACGCCTTCGCCATGAAGGCGTGGCACGGTCGATCCGAAGCTGCCGGGAACATCGACCGCGACACCTTCGGTGATGATCAGGCCCACCCCCCCGGCGGCGCGCCTGGCGTAGTATGGCAGGGCGGCGACGCAGGGCAGGCCCGCGACGGCCTTTTCCCGCGTCATCGGTGCCATGGCGATGCGATTGGACAGGCTGCGCCGGTTCAGATCGACAGGCGAAAAGAGTTTGCTCGCTTTCATGGCGCAACGAATTATATCGAGATCGATGTACATTCAATGCCCGTGCGCGATCAGTCGCGAATCAGCCGAGGCTTGACGGCATCAAACGCCGAATTTCAGCATCTCCGGATCGATGTTGCATTTCTATCGATATCGATATAACCATCGTGCCGGGAGCAGGGAGAGGCACAGGCACGGTGCAGAAAACGAATCGGACGCTGATCGAAAACGGACAGATCTTCGATGGAACGGGCAGTGCGGCAGGCATGGCACCGATCCTGTTCGACACGAAGATCATCGCGACAGGAGAGGAGGCTCTTCGCCTTTGCGAAGGGCAGCCCGTTGCACGCATCGATGCGCGCGGTGCGACCGTCATGCCGGGCCTGGTCGATGCGCATTGCCATATCAGCTTCGATGAGCCTTTCAGCAACGATGAGCTGTTCTTCCATCGCCGCGAAGGTCTGGCGGCGGTCATTGCCGCTTACAATGCGCGCAAGGTCCTGCGCGCGGGCGTTACGACCATGTTCGACGCGGACACGATTTTCGACGTGTCGCTCGATCTGCGGGATGCCATCGAATGCGGCGTTACCGAAGGGCCACGGATGCGCTGCGGCGGGAATGCCCTGTTCACCTCGGTTGGCGGCACCGCCGGGCTGCTCGTGCCCGATGAAGGCAGCATCGGCTACCTGAAGGTGACGCGGACGCGCGACGAGATTGTCACCGAAATCCGGCGGCAGGCCAAACGCGGGGCGGACTGGATCAAGATTCACGTCACCGGCCTGATTCCGCGGCAGCGGCAAGAGGGCGAGATCCAGGTCTGGACACTGGACGAACTGAAGCTGGCGGCCGACACCGCGCACGAAGTGGGCCTGCCCATTGTAGGCCATTGCCGCAACGCTGCCAGCACGCGTGATGCCGCCGTGGCCGGCTTCGACATGATCCTGCACGCAACCTACATGGACGATGCGGCGCTGCAGGCGGTGATCGCAGCGCGCGTGCCGATCGTGCCCACGCTGACGTTCCAGGCCGTGCTGGCCGAACATGGCGCGCGGATCGGCGCCAGCCCCTACCTGCAGGACCTGTTTGCGAATGAGATCGAGGCAAGCAGCCGGCAGTTGCGCCACGCCTATGATGGCGGCGTGCCGATCGTCTGCGGCACCGAGAGCGGTTTCTCGATCACGCCCTACGGCGAATGGCACTGGCGCGAGTTGCAGATCCTCGTCGAGAACCTGGGTCTGACCCCGCTTCAGGCTCTGTCCTGCGCAACGCTCGAAGGCGCGCGCGCGCTCAAGCTCGATGGTTGCACCGGCAGCCTTGAGCCGGGCAAGGAAGCCGACATCATCGTGGTCGAAGGCGACGTGACATCCGATGTCACGTTGCTCGGGCGCGAACGGGCCATTCGCCACGTCTTCCAGGGCGGCAGGTCGATCGATGTCGAAACCCCGCTTGCCGCCCGCCGCGATCCGCCCTCGTGGCGGGTTTCCAACTATTCGACCTTACCTGCGACCCGGCTGGCCACCGGCCTGTGGAGCTCCAAGCAATGACCGAACATGTAATCTCCACATTCGATGCCTGCTCGCGCACCTTGCGCCAGAACGATCTTCGCCAGGCGCTTTATGATGAAGCCGCGCTGATGATGGACCGCAGTCTCGTCAATCTCCATGGCACCGAGCACCGCGCGCGGCGCAATGTGGAGGCGACGGTGTTCCGCAAGAACATCTTCGTGGAATACGAACGCAACGTGCTGCCGGTTACGCTCGAAGAGACCCTGTCGCCCTTCCTGGCGGCAGGGCGCGGTGATCTGGTTGATATCGGCTATCGGATCATGATGAACCTGACGGTCGATTTCACCGGGATCGACCGCACCGAACGCTCGCCTGAGGAAACCGCCGAACTCCTGCGCCTGCTCAAGGAATTCAGCCTTGCGCCGGCGCTGGGCCAGTCTCCACCGGAGGACCGCCCGGCCAAGCGCGCGCGGATCGAGGCGGCCATGGCGCAGTTCAACCAGCGGTTCCTCCATCCCTCGCTGGAACGCAGGCGCGCCCTCAAGACAAGAGTCGATTCCGGAGAACTGCCTGCCGATGCGCTCCCGCGCGATGTTCTCATGGCGCTGGTATCGGGCGAAAGCGCGCTGGGCATGACCGAGCATGAGTTTCTGCAGGAAGGCATCTTCTTCACCATGGCCGGCGCCCACACGACGATTCATTCGCTGACCCATGCCATCCACGAAATCCTGCAATGGATCGCAGCCCATCCTGAAGATATCGCGCGCCTGCGCGACGATCCATTCTTCGTGCAGCAATGCGTGTTCGAAAGCCTGAGGCTGCATCCATCGAGCCCGGTCGCCAAGCGCCGCACCACCTGCCCGTTCGCACTGGCCAATGGCGGAGAGGCGCAGGCAGGAGACACCATCGTCGTCAATCTGCGCTCGGCCAACCGGGAACTTGAAATCTTCGGCGCGGACGCGGATCGGTTCAATCCGCATCGCGTCATCAATGGCTCGGCCTTTGCGCACGGCATCTCGATGGGGGTAGGCGCGCATGCCTGCCTTGGCCGCAACCTGGCGATCGGGGTCGAACCGAGACCGGGCACCGACCCGGCCGACCACCAGTTCGGTACGGTGCCGCTTATCGTGAAGGCGCTGTTGCAAAGCGGCGTAACGGCCGATCCGGATTCGCCTGCGGAACTCGACGGTGGCATCACCCGCATTTCGTGGGCGACCTACCCTGTCCTTTTCGACAAGACGCGGGCGATAATCTGATGGACGGTCACCGCATAACCGCGTTCCGGGAATGTGAGGCCGCACTGCGGAATCGCGATCTCAAGCAGGCCCTCTATGACGCCGGAAAGGTCGTCATGGATGAAGTGCTGCTGACCTTGCATGGCGAGGAGCACAACGCCCGGCGAACTGTCGAAGTGCGCGTTTTCCGGCGCAACTTCTTCAACTACTACGAAAAGGAGGTTTTCCCGCGCACTCTGGCGGAAACGATCGCGCCTTTCGTAGAGGCTGGCGGCGGCGACCTGCTCAAGCTTGGCTACCGCTTGACGGTAAACCTCACGTCCGACTTCGCCGGGATCGATCGTCCGGCGCGAACGGCGGAGGAAAGCGAGCATCTGATCGCGATCACCAAGAAGCTCAGCGAAGGCGCGACCATGGTGCACAGCACCCGCGATCACGCCGAACTGAACGCCGAAGTGCTGGCCGTGCTAGCCGATTTCCGCGAGAGCTATTTTCTGCCTTCGCTCGGACGGCGGCGCGCACTGCTGGAGGAGCGCAGGGCCGACAGGATCACCGACGCCGATCTGCCGCGCGACGTGCTGATGACGCTGGTGGCCGGGAATGACGAACTGAACCTTGGCGAAGAGCAATTGCTGCGCGAGATCGCCTTCTACATGCAGGCGGGCGCCCATTCGACCGCCAACTCGGTGGTCCACGCCCTGTGGGAAATCCTTGAATGGGCGCGCGATGACGCGGCACGCTGGGCCAGGCTGGAAGATCCGATTTTCGTGCAGCGCTGCGTGCATGAATCGCTGCGGCTTCATCCCGCCAGCCCGGAAGCATGGCGCACGGCCACCTGCCCCATGCATGTTCCCGGAGCAGGCGAGGTAGCGCAGCGTGAACGGATCGAACTGGACCTGTTCCTTGCCAATCGCGACCGGTCGATCTTCGGCGAAACCGCCGATCTGTTCGACCCGGACCGCGAATTGCCTGCAACCGTGCTGCGCTCTGGCCTGGCCTTCGGCATAGGCCTGCATACCTGCCTTGGCCGCGAACTGGATGGGGGGGTGGTTGCCAAGCCTGGCTCCGATCCCGCGCAGGCGCAACTGGGCATCGTGGCGCTGATCGTGATCGAATTGCTGCGCCACGGCGCACGCACGATCGAAAGCGACCCGCCGGAGCGGGACACGGCCACGCTCAGACAGAACTGGGGCCGGTTTCCCGTTCGCTTTACCGTGAAAGGCACGAAATGAAGTTCGCACTGGTAACCGGCGGGGCGGCCGGAATCGGCGCAGCAATCGCCAATGCGCTGCTCGGCAAGGGGTACAGGGTTGCCGTGGCCGATGCCAATGCGCAGGCCGTGCACGATTTCGGTCCGTCTGCTGCTTCGCAGCATGTGACAGCCCATCATTGCGACGTGTCCGATGGCGATGCCGTCACATCACTGTTCGATGCGCTGGGAGCCGCGCCGGACCTCGTCGTCAACAATGCCGGCATCGTGCGCTTCGGCCCCTTGGCCGATATCGCGATCGCGGATTTCCGGCGCGTTGTCGAAGTCAACCTGATGGGCGTTTTTGCCGTGACCAGCGAAGCCGTGCGGCGCATGCTGCCGCGCGGTTCGGGCCATGTCGTATCGCTGACATCGATCAATGCCTATGGTCCCGGTCCCGGATCGGGTGCCTATCCGGCAACCAAGAGCGCGGTGCTGCAATTGATGCGACAGTTCGCGATGGAATATGGACCACAGGGCCTGCGGTTCAACAGCATCGCGCCGGGCTTCATCGACGGCGGCATGTCGACTCCGATCTATGCCGACCCGGCGGTGCGCGCAGTGCGCTCAGCCGGTGTGCCGCTGGGCCGTCTGGGGCTGCCGGAAGACATCGCCAATGCCGTCTGTTTTCTCGACAGTGCCGAAGGCGGCTATATCAACGGTCACGATCTGGTCGTGGATGGCGGCGTAACCCATGCCGTGCTGAAGAACCTGCCCCGCACCAATGGCTGACAGCGAAATTGTGGCAAACGGGGCCGAAGCAGGCGTCGGCCGGCTGCGGCTGGTCATCTACAGTGGCGGTTACAAGCATCCCTTCGTGGAATCGACAGCGGCCCTGCTGGCCATCGCGCGCCGGGTGGGGCTCGAAGTGGCAATCTGCGCCGATCTGTCAGAGGCCCTGGCAAAGTTGCGGCGGGGGCAGGATATTCTGGCCGTCAACGCGCTGCGCTGGTCGATGACCCAGGCTGATCGCTTCGCGGCAGACCGCCCCACGTGGGGCGGCGCGTTGAGCGACGACGAGTTCGCCGCAATCTCCGGCCATGTTGAAGCTGGCGGTGGGCTTCTGGCGATGCATACGGCCGTCATATGCTGGGACAACCAGCCCGGCTGGCGCACCTTGCTTGGCGGAGGCTGGACATGGGACCACTCGCACCACCCACCGCTGGGGAAATTTACGGTGAGAGTCGTCCTCGCCCTGGCCGCAGGACCTGACGCCGCTGGACCTGACGCCGCCGGGCCGGATATGGCGCAGTTCGATGTTATCGACGAGGCTTACCACAACCTCGATCCGGCCACAGACTGCGAGATCGTTGCGCTGGCCGAAGCCGGTCAGGAGCCTCAGCCCGTGATCTGGCGTCGGCGACAGGGAGCGGGCCGGATCGTGGTCGACGCGCTTGGGCATGATGCCCGTTCGCTGACCGCTCCGGGACATGTCACCATCCTCAAGGCGATGCTGGCCTGGCTGTCCGGGCAATGATCCCCGCCAGGCGGGCCGATCGCCGCAATTGCAGATCCAACGGGAGAGAAGCCATATGACACTCGCAGGAAAAAGCATTCTCGTCACCGGTGGAGGTTCGGGACTGGGGGCTGCCATGGCACGCCTGTTCACGCTTCGCGGTGCAAAGGTCACCGTGAGCGGTCGGCGGGCCAACAAGATCGCCGCGCTGTGTGACGAGATCGGCTGTGCGGGCGTGGTTGGCGATGTTGCCGATGCGGCAGACCGGGAGGCCATGATCGCAGGTGCGGTTGCACACGGCGGAGGGCTTGATGCGCTCGTGAACAATGCGGGCAACATGTATCGAACGGCGCTTGCGGAGATGGACGAGCAACGGCTGACAGCCGTGTTCCAGACAAACGTCATCGGCGCGATGATGCTCTCGTCGCTGGCGATGCCGCATCTGGAGGCTAGCAAGGGATCAATCCTCTTTTTCGGCTCCAGCCATACCCGCCGCGCCTTTCCGGGTGCATCGCCCTATGCCGCGACCAAAGCCGCCGTGCAGGGTCTGACCCAGGTTCTTGCCGCCGAAGTGGGCAGCAAGGGGGTGCGGGTGAACTGCATCGTGCCAGGCAGCGTGCTG
The DNA here is from genome assembly GCF_001014975.1 of Novosphingobium sp. MD-1. Lineage (GTDB taxonomy): Bacteria > Pseudomonadota > Alphaproteobacteria > Sphingomonadales > Sphingomonadaceae > Novosphingobium. The sequence goes on from NZ_BBXA01000033.1 coordinate 459,711, forward strand.
ACCGAGATCAACGTGCGGGCGGGTCTGCTGACCGAGGAGGAAGCGGCCAGCCGCTATCGCGAACTGCCGGCGCTTCAGGCGCTCGACCGGCTGGGCGAAGGTGTCGATGTTGCCGAGGCAGCCGAGTATCTGCTGTGCGCCGGGTGGGTTACCGGCGCGATCCTCGACGTTGATGGCGGCCTCGGGCTCGGCGTTTCGAAAGGCTGACCCGGACTTCCGGCAAGGCTCAGGCGCGCAGCAGGCGCCTCGCGTTGTCGGCCAGCAACTGCTCCATGCCATGCGTATCGGCGTGCTGCGGCGCGTCCCAGCCGGCGAAATTGGTGCCATAGACCAGCCGATCGCGGCCAACCCGCTGAATCAGGAGATCGAGCGAGAGGTCATCGTGCATGTGCACATCATACCAGATGCGCTGGAGGGCTGCTTCGAAGCGGCCTTCGTCACGCAGGCTTTCCGGCACCCACTGGCGCTTGTGCGCAGCATGGCGCAGGCGCCCCCACACCAGCGCCAGTGCCCCGCCGCCGTGGCTGATGCAGATATCGAGCACGGGATGGCGATCGAGCACGCCGCCGAACAGGAGCGTGGCAAGCGCGGTCGTTTCCTGCATCGCAAACCCGACGGTGATGTCCAGTTCGAACCTGCCGAATGCCGCAGGGCCGGCCGGGCCATCGATCCCGGCAGAGGCCGGGTGGATGAACAGCGGCACGTCGAGGGCGACGACCGCCTCGTAGAACCGGTCCATCACCGGATCGCACAGGCTCTGCGGCATGTCCGTGCCGATGTAGGCGGCGCGAAAGCCCAGTTCGCTTACCGCGCGGCGCAACTCGGCAATCGCCGCATCGACATCCTGCATCGGCAGGGCCGCCGACGCGCCGAGACGGTCGGGATAGCGGGCAACCTGCGCTGCGAGTGCATCATTGTGCCTGCGGCAGAAGGCAATCGCTTCCGCTGCCGGAATGTAGTGGAAGTAGGTCAGCGGATTGGGCGAGAGCAACTGCCAGTCGATCCCGATGCGATCCATCGCCGCGACCCGCACATCCGGGTCCATGAAGGCGCTGCCGCGATAGCGCACGCCGCGCAACCTGTAGTCACCGATGCGGAACACCGGCACGCCATCCTCTTCGGTCAGTTCGGGACCGAAGTGACCGGCGCTGCCAAAGGTCTCCTCGATCACCGCGTGGGCGTGGATGTCGATCACGCGGGCGCTTGCAAGGCTCATTTCAGGCATATCCCTTCGCGACGCCGCCATCGACCGCGATCGCGGTTCCGGTCATGTAGCTTGCAACTTCCGAGCCAAGGAAAACAGCGAGACTGGCGATCTCTTCGGCTTCGGCGAACCGGCCTAGCGGGATATCGGCAAGGATTGCGGCCTCTGCCGCGCTGGGGCCATCAGCGTCGCCCGGCCCCAGCAGCTTCTCGACCCGTCCGGTGCGTGTCCACCCAGGGCAAACCGTGTTGACCAGCACATTGTCCGCAGCGACCTGCTGCGACAATGTCTTCGCCCAGCCCAGCACCGCCATGCGCAGGCTGTTCGACAGCGTGAGATTGGGGACCGGCTGCTTGACCCCGAACGACGATATGTTGACGATCCGCCCCCAGCGCCGCGCCCGCATCGCAGGGAGTACCGCGCGGGTCATCCGCACGGCGGACATCAGCGTGAGGTTGGTGGCCGCCTCCCACCGCGCATCGTCCAGCGTATCGAACAGCCCCGGCGGCGGGCCACCGGCATTGTTCACCAGCACATCGACCGGCCCGAACTGCGCCGCGACCGTATCGGCAAGCCCGGTGATCTGCGCGGGATCGGCAAGGTCTGCGACAAGCGCCAGGCAGCCGGGCATCTGCGCTGCCGCCAGGGCAAGCTGATCCGGATCGCGCGCGCAAATGGCCACGCGCGCGCCTTCGTGATGAAATCCGCGCGCCGTGGCAAGGCCTATCCCCTGGCTTCCCGCGCAGACCAGAACGGTCCTGTCCTTCAGCCCCAGATCCATGCTTCAATGCCCTTTCGGAGTGCCGAGAGCCGCCATCTGCGCGCGATAGCTGGCCAGATCGAAGTAATCGCGCCATTCGCAGATCAGATTGTCGCGCACGCGGAACACACCCATAAGCGGCAGTTCAACCCGTGCGCCGCCGATGGTCATGCGGTCAATCCGCTCTGTCAGCACATGATCGCCGTTCGCTGCAGCATGGCGCACTTCCCAAGCGGAATCGGTCAAGGGCCCGACGCCGCGCAGATAGCGTTCGACTGCGGCCAGGCCGGACAGTGGCTCCATCGGAATGTTGTGATAGGTGATATCGGGCGCAAGGTGCGCAATCACCCGATCGAGATCCGGGCCGGTCCAGGCGCTGCAGAACGACAGGACGCATTCAAGCGGAGACATGTCCGTGTCGTCAGCCAAGTCGACTTCTCCCAATTCTCTTCTGGCCGCTTCCCTTGACACGGCGCACCGCAGTTGTGAAGTATCGAAATTAATATATTTCTGGACGCATTTCCTCCCTTGGCGCCGACGCCCTGCCATAGAGATCGTGCAATGCAGGTGATGACAGATCATGAAAGCCTGGCCTCCATTCTGCTGCAGGCGCAGCGGGAAGGCCGTGCCGTTCCGCAGGACGTGTTCGGCAAAGACCTGGACATTGCCGACGCGCTGGCCATCCAGCGAGAACTGCATGCACAGGCGATTACTGCGGGCCGGATGCCATGCGGCCACAAGATCGGCCTGACATCTCCCGGCGCCATGCGCCTGTTCGGCGCGCAGGAGCCAATGATCGGGACGATCTTTGCCGATACCGTACTTCCCCCCGGAGCTGCCGTGGCAACGGGCACGTTCATCGCCCCCCGGATCGAGGGTGAGATCCTGCTGGAAATCGGCCATGCACCGGAATGGAATGCCAGTGACGATATCCTTCTGGCCGCGCTAACCAGCATTCGTCCGGCCTTCGAAATCGCTGATTCCCGCATAGTGGGATGGCCAGGGAACGTGACGCACGCCACTGCCGACAACGCCTGCTGCGCGCGCGTCATGCCGGGGGCCGACCGGGTGCAGGCAACGCAAGTCGATCTGGTCGATGCGCGCAGCGAGTTGCTGGAAGATGGACAACTGGTTGCAGCCGGATCGCCGCGCGATTGCCTGGGTTCGATCCTGAATGCGTGGCGCTGGCTGCTGCGCCGATCCGGCGAACTGGGCATCGCGCTGCAGCCGGGCGATATCGTCCTGTGCGGCGCGATGGGGCCTGCCGTTCCCCTGAAGCCGGGGCGGCGATATGAACTGCTGGTGGAGGGCCTTGGCACCGTCAGCCTGCAGGCGGAATGATGATGCCGGGCGCCGGTGACTCGCTACCCGGCCAGGACCTTGATCCCGGCCTGCGATCTAAGCCCGCCCTTGCTCCCGGGAACGCCCTACCCTACGCTACCCTGCTTAGCCCGGCCCGGCACTGCCCGCGCCGGAAGGCGATGCGAAAGTTGAAGATTGTATGCCAAACCGCAAGAAGGACCCGGAGCCGAGACGCAATCGCGATCCCTTGCCGCCGCTGGCCGATCGCATTTCGTTTCTGGTCCATCGGATCGGTGCGCACATGGCCCGCATTTCCAATCCGTGGTTTCAGGAAGCCGGACTCGATCTGGTCACCTCGCGGATGATCGTACTGCTGGCCGAACGGGGGGAACTGACGGCCGGAGAGATCGTCAAAGTCATGGCTCTTCCTCAATCGACCATTTCCCACCAGTTGAAACGCCTCGAAGGCCTTGGTTATCTGAAGCGTGAAGTCGGCAGCGAGGATTCCCGGATCGTCATCGCCCGCTTGACGGCGGAAGGCGTGGAGGTGGCAGGACGTGCCAACGAACTCAGCCGTGACGTGGTGGACGAACTGGTTTCGGCAATCGGGCAAAAGGAGTTGGCGGCTGTCCGGGCGGCGCTCAAGCGGGCGGACGCAGCGCTTGAGGCGATGTATGATTCACGCCTTGCCGCATCCAGTTCAAGGCGCAGGAACAGGAAGGTCGGTATGCAGGCTCCCTCCCCTAGCCCGCCAGCAGAACCGCGGGCCGTTCAAGCAGAAGCTTGATTTTCTGGACGAAGCTGGCCGCGTCATGGCCGTCTACGACCCGGTGATCGCAACTGATCGAGAAATTCATCAGCTTGCGCTCGGCGATCTGTCGCTGACCGAGCGCATCGGTAACAAAGGCAGGCCGTTCGACAATGCGGTTCGGACAGATGATCGCCACTTCGGGCCGGTTGATCACCGGCGTTGCTGCGATCCCGCCCAGCGTTCCGAGCGAGGTCAGCGTCAGTGTCGAACCGCTGAGCTGGCCTGATGCAAGCGATCCTGACCGTGCGCCTTCGGCCAGCGTGACGATGGCGGCGGCCAGTTGCCAAAGATTGCGGTCCTGGGCATCGCGAAGCACCGGAACCATCAGCCCGCCGGATGTCTGCACAGCGATGCCCATATGGACCGCGCCGAAGCGGGTAACCACGCCTGCCTCATCATCGAAGCGGGCATTGATCATCGGAAAATCCGGGATGGCCCGGCATGCCGCGATGATCAGGAAAGGCAGCATCGTCAGCTTGGCACGCGCTCCCCGTTCGCCGTTGAGCGCAGCGCGCATGGCCTCAAGCTCGGTGACATCGATCTCTTCCACATAGGTGAAGTGCGGGATCGCGCGCTTGGATGCGGCCATGTTTTCCGCGATCCGCCGCCGCAGACCGACGACACGGACAGCGTCGTCGGCGCGCGCGACACCCGCCGGGCGATATCCTTCGCCGCCGCGATAGGCGAGGAAGGTGTCAAGATCGCCATGGCGGATCCGACCGTCGGCGGTTGGCAGCAGACAGGCAAGGTCGATGCCGAGATCCTGCGCGCGCTGGCGCACCGCCGGGCTGGCAAGCGTGCGCGGCCCCGTTGTCACTGGCGCCAAGGATGCCGGGGCCGAGGTTGCCGGTGTGGCTGCGATGGCGGGCGTGGCAGGCTGGACCGGCTCAGGCGCGGCCGGAGGTGGCGCAGCCGAAGGTGACGCAGCCGAAGGTGGCGGGGGCGGCGCAACTGATGGCGGCGTTGAGGCAGGGGCTGCCGCGCCATGTTCCGGCGCGACATCCTCTTCGGTGACGATGACCGCCAGCACGCTGCCGATCGCGATGACATCGCCAACCTCTCCGCCCAGCGCCTTGACCCGTCCGCTGACCGGGCTTTCCATCTCGACAGTGGCCTTGTCGGTCATCACATCGGCAAGGCGTTGGTCGGCAACGATACTGTCGCCCACGGCAACGTGCCAGCCGACGATCTCCGCCTCGGCGATGCCTTCGCCGATATCGGGAAGGTGGAACGTGAAATCGGCCATGATCAGTCCCTTGCGAGCAGGCGCGTGATGGCGGTGCCAACCCGTTGCGGGCTGGGGAAATAGTCCCATTCGAAGGCGTGGGGGTAAGGCGTATCCCAGCCGCACACGCGCATCACCGGCCTTTCCAGCGAATAGAAGCAGCGCTCCTGGACGAGCGCGGCCAGTTCCGCGCCGAAGCCGGAGAAGCGGGATGCCTCGTGCACGATCAGGCACCGGCCCGTCCGCTCGACCGAGGCGGAGATGCTGTCGATATCGAGCGGAACGATCGAGCGCAGATCGATCACTTCACCATCGCAGCCGCTGGCTTCGACGGCTGCGAGCGCGACATGGACCATCGTGCCATAGGCGAGGATTGTGAGATCCCCACCCGGGCGCACGACATCGGCCTTGCCCAGAGGCACCGTGTAATAGCCGCTCGGAACTTCGGCACGGGTGTGTCCGGCCCAGGTCTTGAGCGGGCCATCGCCATGACCATCGAACGGCCCGTTGTAGAGCCGCTTGGGTTCGAGGAAGATCACCGGATCGTCGTCCTCGACAGCCGCGATCAGCAGGCCCTTGGCATCGTGCGGATTGGAAGGGATCACGGTCTTGAGGCCGGTGATGTGCGCAAAGATCGCCTCGGGGCTCTGGCTGTGGGTCTGCCCGCCGAAGATGCCGCCGCCATAAGGCGAGCGGACCGTGATCGCCGCCTCGAATTCCCCCCCCGATCGGTAGCGCAGCCGCGCCGCTTCGGAGACCAACTGGTCGTAGGCGGGCAGGATGTAGTCTGCGAACTGGATCTCGGGCACGGGGCGCAGGCCATAGGCCGCCATGCCGATGGCGGTGGCCACGATGCCGCCTTCGGCGATGGGCGTATCGAAGCAGCGGTGCCTGCCATGGCGCGCCTGAAGCCCGTCGGTAACGCGAAACACGCCGCCGAAGAAGCCGACATCCTCTCCGAATACCAGCACGCGCGGATCGCGGGCCATCATCACGTCCATGGCGTCGTTCAGCGCCTGGATCATCGACATGCTGGAGGTTGCCGCAGGCCGATCAGTCATGCTCTTCGAGCCCCAGTTCGCGCATCTGTTCGGTCAGGCGCCAGTCCGGCTCCTTGAACACGCCGAGGAACATTTCGCGCAGCGGGGGCTTGGACTTGCCCAGCGTGCCGACCTTTTCCGCCACGGCGACGGCCGCCGCCACGCGCGCGGCCAGTTCGGCCTTCAGAGTTTCCTCGCGCGCTTCGTCCCATTCTCCGATTGCGGTCAAATGGCCTGACAGCCGCTCCACCGGGTCGCCCAGGGGCCAGTGGGCGGCCTCGCTGGCAGGGCGATAGCGCGTTGGGTCATCGCTGGTCGAATGGCCCGCCGCCCGATAGGTGAAGAATTCGATCAGCGTGGCACCCAGCCCCGCCCGTGCGCGCCTGGCGGCCCAGTCGATCACGGACCAGACGGCCAGGAAATCGTTGCCGTCCACCCTCAGTCCCGGCAGGCCATAGCCGATGGCCTTGGCGGCAAAGCTCTGGGCGGTGCCGTTGGCGATGCCCGAGAACGAGGAAATCGCCCACTGGTTGTTGGTCACGCAGAGGATGGCAGGCGCGCGGTAGACGCTGGCGAATGTCAGTGCCTCGTGAAAATCGCCCTCGGCGGTGGTGCCTTCGCCGATATAGCCGAGCGCGATCTGGTCGCGCCCGCTGTAGGCGGCGGCCATGGCCCAGCCCACCGCATGGCCGAACCGGCTGCCGACATTGCCGGAGAGCGAATAGAAGCCATAGTCGCGCGCCGAATAGAGGATCGGCAACTGGCGACCCCGCAAGGGATCTTCTGCATTGGAGAAGATCTGATTGACCATTCGCTCCAGCGGATAGCCCCGCGCATGAAGCCAGCCTGCCACGCGATAGGTCGGGAAGGCCATGTCGTCGCGGCGCAAGGCCAGCGATGGGGCGACGGCGCAGGCCTCCTCGCCGGTGGACTTCATGTAGAAGCTGGTCTTGCCCTGACGGTGAAGCCGGAAAAGGCGATCGTCGAACGCGCGGGTAAGCAGCATGGCTTCCAGACCGGCGCGCAGAACGTCCGGATCAAGCCGGGGATTCCAGCCGCCCCTGGCATGGTCATCATCATCCAGCACCCGGATCAGATCGAACGCGAGGTGGCGCAGTTCATGCTCGTCCGCGTCATGGGGCGGGCAGTCCACGCTTCCTGCCGGCTGCACCACGATGTGGGAGAAATCGGGTTCGTCGCCCGGACGGGCACCGGGTTCCGGTACATGAAGGCCGATACCTGACATCCTGCTTCCTCAGCGCCATCACCAGCATCGGCAGAGCGGCTCTGCCTTCAGCGTGGTTCGGTAGTGGACCAAGGGTATGCTTCCGAAGCGGGAATGTCCTTCCAAAGCTCGTGCTACCAGGCTCCAATCTTGAATGATCATTCTATTGAAATAAATTCCATTAGAAGATTATTCTCAATTTCAGCCTTCAGGGGGACGAATCACATGGATCAGATTGACCGGAAGATCCTAGCCGAACTGCAGGCGGACCCCGAACTTGCCATTCACGCATTGGCCGAACGGGTCGGCCTCTCGCAGACACCGTGCTGGCGGCGGCTGCGCAAGCTGGAGGCGGAAGGCATAATTCTGGGGCGGGTACTGTTGCTCGATCCCGCCAGGCTCGGTTATCCGATCAGCGTCTATGTCGAGTTGAAGCTCAATCGCCACGATGACGAAACGCTCGGGCAGTTCGAGGACCTTGTCAGCCGCCACCCCCAGATCGTGGAATGTTTCGCGATGAGCGGGCAGAGCGATTTCATCATGCGCATTCTTGCGCGGTCGGTTTCAGACTACGAACAGTTTGCCCGCACGACCCTCCTGCGCTTTCCAGCCGTTTCCGCGATCAATTCCAGCTTTGCACTCAAGACGATCAAACTCGACCGGGGCGTTCCGATGGATTGACGCGTCCCATGCCTCCCGGCCCTACCTCACTCCAAAAAATCAATATCGATATATATAGATTGATTTCGATATAATCTGGAACTACACTCCAGCGGGATTGATCGTTCGCCAACGCAAGGCTGAACGGCAAACGGGAGAGGGCAAATGTTCGAACCAAATGCGAAAATGCGTCTGCGATCCGCGTTGATCGTGGCAATGCTGGGGACCTGCAGCGTGCCCGCCCTGGCGCAATCCCAGGCAGACCCACAGGCGCAAACGGACCAGGATGCGCTTTCATCGATCGTGGTCTATGCCCAGAAGAAGGCCCGTGGCGAGGAACTGCAGAAAGTTCCGCTTGCGGTAACTGCCGTGGATGGTGCTGCGATCGAGCGCAGCCACATGGTCGATATCCGCGATCTGGGCCGGCTCGTTCCCAATGCGCAGCTCGATGGCGTCGGCACCTTTCCCGGCTTCGCCAACTTCTTCATGCGCGGTGTCGGCGTCAGCACCTCCGTCCGCTCGCTCGATCCTGCCGTGAACATCGTGCAGGATGGCATGGTCATCGGTTACCAGGCCGGCGCAATTCTGGACGCGTTCGACATGGAGGGCGCGGAAGTTCTGCGCGGGCCACAGGGCGTGCTGTTCGGCAGAAACGCTTCGGGCGGTGTGGTATCGGTTCGCAGCCGTCGGCCGGACGGATCGGATGATGCCTCCGTCAAGGTGACTCTCGGCAACGCTTCGACGGTAGAAATTCGCGCGACTGGCCAGACGAGCCTCGTTCAGGACAAGCTGTTTGCCCGCGTTGCGGTCTTCACGCGCAATAACGACGGCTTCTTCATCAATCGCAATTCCGGCACTTTCGTGACTGTCCCCGCCAATGCCAATCCGACCGGCGCCGCTGCCGCCATGCATCGCGAAGGCCGTGTGCAGGGTGCCAACGATCAGGTCGTCAAGGGAACGCTCGTCTTCAAGCCTGCCCAAAGCACAACCCTGACGCTGCTCGGCCAGTATCTGCACATGAACGATGGCGGGGGTGCGACAAGATCCTATCTGCTGCCGAACACCGCGCTGCGCCAGCATCAGACAGTCTGGGGCTGGACACCTGACAATGGCAAGTGGTCGGTCAATCTCGGTGATCCGGGCTACACGAAGATCGACGGGTATCACCTGATTGCCGAGCTGTCGCAGGACATCGGCACCGGGACGCTGACGGCCATCGGGGCCTATCGCAAGATCGATTACGATGCGACGCTCAATGTCAGCGGCGATCCGTTCAATGTCGTGCTGTTCCCCGACAACGAGGAGAGCGCACGGCAGAAGAGCCTTGAGCTGCGCTACAACATCAGCCTGAACGACACGATCGATCTGCTGGTCGGCGGCTTTCTGTTCGATCTCGATACCAGCGTGTTCGAAAAGCGCATCACCCGCCTCGCGACGGGTTCCAACCGCTACACGATCAATCGCTGGCAGCAGTCTGCGCAGTCCTATGCGGCCTTCGGGAACATCGACTGGCGCCCTCTGGGCGGACTGACGCTTTCGGCTGGCGTACGCTACAGTTACGACCGCAAGAAAATGCACATCGTTCCGCTGAGCAACTGCCCCGGACAGTCGTTCGCGTCGTGCAGTTTCAATTACCTCGATGGCCAGCGCAGTTGGGATGACGTGTCCCCCCGCTTCATTGCAAATTATGAAGTGGCCTCTGATGTCATGGTCTATGCAAGCTATTCGAAGGGCTATCGCGCCGGCAACTTCAATGCCCGTGCGCCCTCTGCGGTGGGTGCGGTCACCCCGGTGGATCCCGAAACCGTGGGCTCATTCGAAACCGGCCTGAAATCGCAGTTCCTGAATCGGCGGGTGCGGCTGAACGTCGGCTATTTCCGCCAGAAGTATGACGATATCCAGCGGCTCACGCAGATTGCCCTGCCCGGAGATTCGCCGCTTCAGCAGCTCGTCAACGCGGCCAAGGCGACCATTCAGGGGGTCGAGGTGGAAGCTTCGGTCGTGCCGGTACGCGGCCTGCGCTTCGATGGAACGCTGGGCTACATCGACGCAAAGTACGATCGCTTCGACAATCTGACCGGCCTTGCGGCAGGACAGGCGGCAACGGACCTCAAGTTTGACCGGGTGCCGAAGTGGACCTACTCGATCGGCGGCAGTTACGATCGTGATCTTGGCGAAAATGCCAAGCTCAGGCTGCACGCGGGATATACCTGGCGCAGCCACGTATTCACCGACCTGCTCAACACCAAGTCGCTCGAACAGAAGGCCTATGGCCTGCTCGATGCCGGCGCGAGCATTGACCTCGGGCGCTGGTCTATCGGCGTGTTCGGTCGCAACATCGCAAATGTCGAATATGCCGAAATCAAGTCAGCCGGCGTCGGCTACAATGCTTTCGGCGGTTCTCCGCGGTACTACGGGATGGAACTTGGCTGGCATTTCTGAATGCCGGCTTGATCTGAATGCATTGCGGACATTGTGTTGGAATCTGGTCCGAAACTGTCCGGCCGGGCAGCTTCGGACCGGACTTCCGGACCGCAGATGGTCCTGCTGTGAAGCTGCACCGGCCCGTTGGGCCGTGAGGCCCATTGCGCAGCTTTTGCGCTGACTTTCCGGACCCGAATTTCACGGGGCAACCCGGAAATGCAGCGATTTCGATATACATGTGTATCGATATCGTTATATTTTACTGGACGAGGATAAGGCGAATCAAAGTTCGCTAACACAGATAAGTCAGTAACCATCTGACAATTGGGGAGATTTATGAGGAACCTGAAGGTTTGTCTCAATCTTGGCAGCGCGGCGCTGGGGCTGATGGCTGTTTGCGGCAGTCCAGCGGCACATGCCCAGGATACGACTGCGAATGACAGCGGTCTTACCACCCTGCAGGAAATCGTGGTCACTGCACAGCATCGTTCTGAGAATCTTCAGAACGTCCCCATTGCGGTCAGCGCGATCAATGCCGAACAGATCGAACAGCGTTTCAGCCGCGACATCGCCCAACTCGGCGGGCTTGCGCCGAACGTCGTGATCGACACGCTCTACGGCGCAAACACCCCGATCATTTCGGTGCGCGGAGTGCAGTTGAACGACGGCGAAAAGAGCTTCGATCCGGCGGTCGCGGTCTATCTCGACGGGGTCTATCTTGCCACCACCACCGGCGCCCTGCTGACGACCTTCGATGCCAGCGAAGTGGAAATCCTGCGCGGCCCACAGGGCACGCTGTTCGGTCGCAACACCATTGGCGGCCTAGTCCATGTGCGCCGGGCCGAACCCACCGGCGAATTCGGCGGGCGGATCAGCGCGACCTACGGAAGTTTCGAGCAGATGGACTTCAAAGGCGTGATGAACCTGCCGTCGATCGCCGATGGCGCGATCTCGGCCAAGGTTGGCCTCATAAGCCTGCACAACGGCGGCTATTTCCGCAACATCGTGCGCAACAAGCGCGAGGGCGACAAGGACTTCAACATGTTCAGCGCTTCGGTGAAGATCGAGCCAAGCTCGTCCGCCAAGCTCGTCGTCAATTACGACTATATCGATGACAACACCCCGACCACGCCGGTCACCTCGCTGACCGGGCCGGGCGAATTGTTCTGTATCATCACTCCTGTCGGATTGTGTGGCGCACCGGCGAGCGATTCCGACTATCACCGGCGTCCCGTCACCAACTTCGTGCAGCCGCAGCGATTCAACGCGCACTCGCTGATCGCGAACGGCGAAGTGGAGGTGGCACCCGATCACAGCCTGCTGGCCGTGGTCGGCTATCGCACTTCCAACGAAAAAGCGATGAACAAGTTCGACGGGCTCGAACAGCCATACTTCTTCGTGTTCCGTCCGCAGACGCAAAAGCAGTTCTCAGGCGAACTGCGCTACCAGGGCACGATTTCAACCGCGAAGATCGTTGCCGGGGCATACTATTACAGCGCAAGCTATGAGATCCATCAGCGCAACTACTTCTTCCCCTCGCCCATCGCCACCAACTCCACCGAACAGCAAATCTTCGACCTCATGGAAGGCAACACCGTGGGTGGCGAGACTCCGGGCGGCGAAGCCAAGCAGCGGACCAGGAACTACGCCTTCTTCGGTCAGGTAGACTGGGAAGCGGTGCCGAACCTGACCCTTTCGGTCGGTGGCCGCTATACCCATGAAAGGAAGCGGATTTGCGCAGGCACAGCCACGGGAGCGGTGGGCAACCGCACTTTCACCTCCGCCTTTGGTGACTGCCCGGACGCCATCGCGAACCTGGCAGTCTATACCCCCAACGCGGTTGATCCGGTGACCGGTGCCGTCACGCGCCAGACCGGCATTCTGACCACCTCGCGCTTTACTCCCCGCTTCGGTGTCAGCTACAAGTTCGACAACGGCATGGTCTATGCCAGCTATTCGAAGGGCTTCCGCTCGGGCGGGTTCAACGGTCGCGCATCGTCGGCATTCTCGCTGGGGCCGTATCAGCCTGAAACCGTGAGGAGCATCGAAGCAGGCTTCAAGTCGCAATGGTTCGACAACCGCCTGCGGGCAAACGTCAATTTCTTCCGCATGGACTATTCGGGCAAGCAGGAGGATGTGGTCTTCCCAGATCCCGTGCTTGTTACCCTCACCGTCGTGCAGAACGCGGCAAAGGCCCGCATGCAGGGGGTTGAGGGCGAGTTCCAGTTCATTCCCGCCGAAGGCCTGACGCTTGGCATGAACGTGGGCTACCTCGACGCAAAGTATCTGGGCTGGCTCGATCTGGGCACGAACCTCGATCCTGCCACCGCCGCTGCCCGGCCGCTGGTGACGATTGACAAGTCCGGCTTCTCGATGCGTCGCGCGCCCAAGTGGTCGCTCGATGCAAATGCGGTGTACCGGACCAGCGTTGGCGAAGGCAAAACCCTGATCCTGGATGGCTCGATCCGTTACAAGAGCCGGTATTTCATCGGTGCCAACACGGTTTCGGCGAATGTCGAAAATCCGCTGCTGGTAAAACCCTTTGCGATGGTCGATGCCAGCATCACCTACGAGACGGGGCCGTTCCGCTTCTCCGTGTTCGGCAAGAACCTGACCAACCGAAACTACTTCACGCACGTGCTCGACGTCGGGACCGGATATGGGGCGACACCGACCAATCCGACCCCGGTCCCGATTCCGGGCCTGTGGACCTACGGCACCATCGCCGCACCGCGCACCTTCGGTATCGAGGCGCAGGTCAAGTTCTGATGACCGGCCAGCCACGCCGGCTTTCAGCGTCGGACCGCAGGCTTTCAGCGTCGGACAATGCTGTGACCGGGCAGCCAGGCACATTGTGTCCGGCTGCCGGTTCAAGCAACGTCAGCCGGGATAACGTGCTTGGCGCACACGTTCGCCGGGCCTGGATGCTGCTCGTGGCTGGCATGCTGGCGATCGGGACGAGTGCCTGGGCCGAGCACACATCCGGGAAGCAGGCTGCCCCCGAAGCGCTGAAAGACGTGTCGGAGTTCAACACCGCAAAGGGCCTCCTGGCCGACCGGGAAGCCTTGCCCGGCGCGAAGATCTTCGCGGAAAACTGCGCGGCTTGTCACAATGGCGGCGTGCCGAAGGCGCCCCACGTGCAATGGCTTGAAATGCTGGCGCCGTCGTCCATCGTGGCGGCGCTGACCAACGGCGTGATGGCGCAGCAGGGCGCGAACCTGACCGCCGACCAGAAGCTGCGCGTGGCCGAATATCTCACGCGGCGCGATCTTTCGGCCGGCCTTCCGGTGATGAACTACGCCGCGCAGTGTACCGGGCCTGCGGGCAGCTTCGATCGCCGGCTTCCCGTTGTAACGGCGGGTTGGGGCTACGATACAAGGCTCTTCGTGCCCGAAGCGCTTGCCGGGCTCGCTACCGGCGATCTGGGCAAGCTGGAACTGCGCTGGGCATACGCATTCCCCGCCGCCACCAAGGCGCGTTCGCAGCCTTCGATCGGATATGGCGCGGCCTTCGTCGGCAGCGAAGATGGCAGGGTCTACGCCTTCGATCTCAAGACCGGCTGCGCGAAATGGACCTTCAAGGCCACTGCCGAGGTGCGGACGGGCGTCGTCGTGGTCGACGGACCGACGCCCATGGTCTATTTCGGTGATCTGTTCGGCAAGCTCTATGCCGTTGAGGCGCTGACGGGCAAGCTCGTCTGGGCGCGGCGCATGGACAATCACCCCAGCGCGACCCTGACCGGCACACCGGCCTATCGTGATGGCCGCCTCTATGTGCCGGTATCTTCGCTGGAGGTCGTTCCGGCGGCCGGCGCAGACTATGTCTGCTGCACATTCCGCGGACATGTCGATGCCATCGATGCGAAAACGGGTGAGCCGGTATGGCAGTTCTTTCCCATTCCCGAGGAACCGAAGGAACGCATTCTCAATGGCAAGCGCGGCTTCGCCCCGTCGGGAGCCCCAGTCTGGACAAGCCCGACGGTGGATGAGCGACGCGGACTGATCTACGTCGGGTCCGGCGAGAACTACAGTTCCCCGGCAGACGGCAACAGCGACGCGATTTTTGCGGTCGACATGGCCACCGGAAAACGGGTCTGGCAACGGCAGACGATTTCCGGCGATGCCTGGAATGTCGCCTGCATGATGGCCGACAATCCCAACTGCCCGGCGGAAAAAGGGCCGGACTTCGATCACAGTTCGTCAATGCTCCTGATCGATGTTCCGGGTGGAAAGCAGGTCATGGTCGTTGGCCACAAGAACGGCACCGTCTATGGGCTTGACCCCGATGCGCAGGGAAAGCTGCTGTGGCAGACAAAGGTCGGGCGCGGCAGTATTCAGGGCGGCGTTCACTTCGGCATGTCGGCAGACGGGACGACGGTCTATGTGCCCATCAACGACATGAACGATACGCATAACGGCCAGTATCTCGATCCCGCAACGGCCCGGCCCGGTATGCATGCCATCGATGCCACGACCGGGAAACTTCTGTGGAGCAAGGTCCAGGGCAACGTCTGTGGCGATCGCCCGTTCTGCGATCCGGGAATTTCCGCGCCGGTCACCGCTGTCTCCGGCGCGGTCATTGCCGGTCATATGGACGGCCACATCCGCATTTACGGGCGCGCTGGCGGAGCCTTGCTGTGGGACTTCGATACGGCACGCAACTTCACGACCACGAACGGCGAACCCGGCCATGGCGGAAGCATGTCCGGTGCGGGGGCCGCAGTCGGCAATGGCTATGTCGTGATCAATTCGGGTTATGGCCTCTACAGCCATTCGCCAGGCAACGTGCTGCTGGTGTTTTCCGCCAGAGCGCAGGCCGACGATACCGCCAGCGGGCGACCGGGCCACTGATACAAGGCTGCCCGAACTGGAAACAACGCGGCACTCTCTCAGGAGCAAGCCGCGGAAGTCACCGCACCGTCGTTCCGCCATCTACCGCCAGGGTCTCGCCGGTGACGAAGCTCGATTGATCGGACAGCAGCCAGGCGATCGCCTGCGCCTGCTCGCGCGGGGCGGAAACACGGCCCAGCGGGATCCGCGCGACCGTGCTCGCCTCGCCGCCCGGACGTGTCAGCATCTGCTGGTCGAACATCTCGGTGCGGGTGGTGCCGGGCAGCACGGCATTGACCCGGATCGCATCGGCGGCCCCATCCAGCGCGGACGAGCGCGTCAGTCCGACCACCGCGTGCTTGCTGGCCGAATAGAGCGCCAGCCCCGGAAAGCCGCGCTGGCCGGCAATCGAGGCGACGTTGACGATAGAACCGCCGCGCCCACGCATGACCGCCATCTGATGCTTCAGGCAATGGAACACGCCGCGCACGTTGAGCGCGAAAAGCCGGTCGAACTGCGCGAGGTCGAGGCTGTCGAGCGGTGCCGCATCCTGCGTCATCGCCGCATTGTTGACCGCACCGTCGATGACCACGCCTCCGCGCGCCAGATCGGCAAAGAACGCGATAACGGCGGCATCGTCGGTGATGTCGAGCGGCACGAAGCGCCCGCCCGCTTCGGCTGCGATCCGCTCCCCCTCGTCGCGGCGGCGACCGGTGCCGATGACCGTTGCGCCCTGCTCGCAGCACAGCCGATAGACCGCCTCGCCTATCCCGCCGGTGGACCCCACGACCAGCACCGTCCTGCCTTCAAGCATCATCGTCCCTCCCAGCATCCCCCGGCAGTTCGATCCCGTCCTGTTTCAGACAGGCCCGCGTCAGACGGTCGCGCATCGGCAGCGCGGCGCAAGGGGCCGAAGCAGCGGAAACGACGACATGGCTATTTGCTTTATATCGCTTTCGATATAAATTCCAACACCTATGGCAGACCTCATCCAGCCCAAGCTGATCTATCTGATCCGTCGCCATCCTGCCTTCACCCGTGCAGACTGGACAGCGCGCTGGCGGCAGCACGCAGCGCTCGGCATGTCGCTGCCGCGCTGGAAGAATGTCGCGCGCTATGTCCATGGCGATGTGGTGGAACCGCGCGCCGGGCAACACGCCTATCTGGCCGATCACGACGGCGTCGGCCTAATCTGGCACCGGTCGCTGGCGCATCGCGCGGCGCACTTCGCCGACACGTCGTCGCAGGCCGTGATGGTGGCCGACGAGGCCGAGACTTTCTCCGACTGGATCGCTAACCACTGCCTGTCCGCGCGCGAGGAAGTGTTGATCGCGCCGAGCGACGCGGCGGTCGTGAAACTGATGTGCTTTCTGTGGCACGATGCGGCAGTCGCACGACCAGACGGCACGTGCGGCCATGTCCGCAACGTCCCCATGCCCGGCGACTGGGGCCTCGATTGCACCGGAATCGAGGAATTCTGGTTTGCCGATGAGGACGCGGCCGACGCCGCCGCGAAAGCGCTCGGCCTGACCGGTCGCTCGCTCGCCGTGCTGGTGCGCGACTCCGAACTCTACAGCATCGGGGAGCTTTTGTGACAGCGCAGGAGACTGATCCGGTCCCAAGGAATCGGCCGGCTCAGCAAAATGCGGTGCACCGCTGCGCAAAGTAACGCAATCTTGCACATGGGATCCAATAGACAAGATGTACATAGTTGTCTGGAAATGGGGACATCCTAGGGGGCACACCACCTCTGGCCCACCAAATAAATCACATTTTATCATTGCCTTAACGCAGAACTATGGCTTCCTCCGTCTCCGCCATTCCATTCTCCAAAGCAGCAATTTCCCCGGCTACAATGTCGGAGCTTTTAAGCGGCTCATGCCGCCGCTCTGGTGTGCGATTTCATGGAACTCCGCGCGAATCGTGAGGTGGATGGCATCGGGTTTGTCACCGGTAGTGACCTTGGGTGCCCCGCGCGCAGAGCACGGCCTTTGCCAGGCAGGCATGACGGCGCGCCGCCGCACCAGTAGACGCGACATTTCTTGCCGTACGGCCAGCGGCCGACGCCCGGCGCGGCATCTGGGAAATACCGCGCCGGAGCAGGTCAGAACGAGTAGGGCACGCCGTAATACCCGTAGAGATCACGGCCGTAGGACTGGTCGAACACCGGCTCGCTGTTCTCATCGTAACGCGGAGCGTTCTCGAGCAAATCCTTCGAGATATCGACTTGATAGCCACCCTTGTCGGTATCGTAGGTCAGCATGTCCCAGGGGATGGGATAATAGTCGCTTCCGATCCCCAGAAAGCCGCCGAACCGCAACGCGGCGTATTCGACCTGGCCGGACCGCTTGTTGACCATGAAGTTGTAGATCGACCCGAGGTTATTGCCCTCGCTATCGTAAACCGAAGTTCCCTCGACCTTGTTCGAGGAAATGATATCGCTGGTCTCGTCGAGTTCAATTTGGTTTTCCATGGCAATTTCTCCATAAGAGCCAAATATTTAAACTCTTCAAGTGCGGTATTTATCCCTCTCTATCGCCATATCGTTGCCTGCGTCAGACCAGTTGCAGTTCCTGTTTTCATACCGAAATCGCACCGGTGATCCATATTGCAGAAAGAGCAATTATCGCCAGAAAAAGACTGACCCCCAGCACCCAGCGTACTATGTTTGGGCTCGATCCGCTGCGAACCTCTTCTGTATTCAGATGAACCTCATCCCCGCGCTTTCGCATGGTAATCTCCTCGATATCGCATTTCCTTTGGAAGGACGTGAAATCGATACGTGCGGATAAAAGTTAAGTTCCCCGTTTCGCTTTTCCGCATCACGGCGCGATATCGCTTCGTTTCGCCGCGCGATGCAAACATAAGCAGGAATTGAAGGAACCTTAGCGCGGTGCCGGGTTTGAAATTGCAACAAGCACGCCGAGCGCAGGAGGCCAGAATGGCGACAGTCCCGGAATCCCCACCCGACACCGATATCCCGGAATCTCCCCCGGAAACGCCGCCCGATCAGGTTCCGGGCGAAGTACCCAACGAACAACCGGACAGGATAGACCCGGGCGTCCAGCCGCCAGAGGCCCCTCCTCCGGCGCAGCCATAACAAGCGCGCAGCCGCCAATGCGATGATCCGGCTGGTTCACGGGGTTTCGTCTTCGTGAACCAGCCGGCCCCGCGCACCGGGCATGCCCGGTGCGCCACCATGGCGGACGCGTCAGTCCGCCCCCTTGTGTTTCGCACGAGACTTCTGCCCGCCACCGGTCTGCTTGTTCACCGTTGCCCAGGCACGCCGTTCGGCCTCCGCGCGATCCGTTCCGCGCTCTTCGTACCCCTCTTCGATGTGGCGGGCCTGGCGCTTCTGCTTGTCGGTATAGCTCGATTTGTCACCCTGGGGCATGGTCCTCTCCTCCGAGACTGCCGGACGTGCCGGCAATGCTCATTTGACGCTGATAGTGCTGAGCCTGTCGCTATGGTGCTGCACGACGGTGGCGATGCGGCCAGCGGTAGCCTTGAGATCCGGAACCGTGCCGTTGGCCGCGTAATCCGTGTGAAGACTCAAGGCCATTGCATGGGCCGTGCGTTGCGCGTTCAGGTAAACCCGGTCCGCGTCGGCGCCGGAGGTCTTGCGGATCGCGTCGATCTGCCCTTGCTGATCGGGATCGAGAGATGCCGGCGGCACTTCCAGACCAGCTTTCCTGGCCGCCGCCTTCAGTTCATCCGAAGACTTCTGGTGGTCCGCGACCATCATGTTCGCGAACGCCTTGACGTCAGCGTTGCCGGTCTTCTCCAGGATCGCTTTCGAACTGTCGATCTCGAACCGGTCGCCTGCCGCCGCCCTTGCCAGATAATCGGCGGTATCGACCACCGCCGCCGCGGCCGGGACGCCGCTTTCGGCGGGCGTGGTGGTTACAGCCATATCGTCGGCCGGTTCGGTGGTGACGACGGCGGGCTTGTCGCACGCGGCCAACGCAAGTGCGGGAACAAGAGCAAGGATAAGTCGTGTCATGGAAAACTCCTGGTTTCGAGAAAGGACACCGGCCCAGCGCATTGAGGACGAGAGGAGGTCGGACCGATGGTATTGCTGCTGTCAGCCATGTCTCTTCCCTTCCATCAGCATTGCCCGCCTTGGCGCGCACGCCCCGTGCGGCGCGCCTCTAGTGGGGAGGAAAGGGTGCGAAGGCTCCGTTATGTCCCCAAACCTGTCACAGGTAAGCGAACCGGTGGCCGGTCCTTCGTCAGGAGCGTCTGGACGGCCTGCGGCGTCCGCCGCTAGGTCCGCTTGAGCAGATGGTCGACGGTATCTTCGGTCGTCGCCTGTTTCCCATCGCGCAATCCGCACTCGCGTTCCAGTGCATCACGCAGGGCGGTGATTTCTTCATCCGTCAGGTGTTCGATGCCCACGAACCCCTCGCGCGCCTTGTCCAGCGCGCGCAGCAATTCGTCCAGCTTGGCCTGCATGGCGCTCGCATCGCGATTCTGGCTGTTCTGGATCAGGAACACCATCAGGAACGTCACGATTGTGGTGCCCGTGTTGATGATGAGCTGCCATGTGTCGGACCAGCCGAACACCGGCCCCGAAAGACCCCAAACGATGATGGTGCCCAGCGCTATCGCAAAGGCCACGGGACGCCCCATGGCGGCGGAGATGGCGGACGACCATCGGGTGAAGAACTTGCTCATCGTTCCCCTTTCGCAGATGGACGCGGATCGTGCTCTATCTCGGGAATGCCGGATCGCGTGTGACGGGCATCCAACGGCCAGCGATCGGCCTCGATGGCGGGTAGCGCTTCGAAGGCAGCGCGCGGGATGGAAGCGATCACCTTCCCCTCCGCATAGGCCAGACGGTCAGCCGGGAAGCGGCGCAGGACTTCCCCCACGCCGGCGACACCACCATCGGAAACCACCAGGTAGGCAATGCTGCCATCCTCGACGCTGCCCATGGCATCGATCACGGGACCGAGCGCCATGCCACCCCTGTCCACGACGGAAGCGCTGAGCAGATCCTGAAAGGAAAACAGGCTGGCATCGGATCGCGACGCGCTGGCCCTTGCGGCGCGCCGGGCCGCTTCCGCGTACTGCGCGCGCCCCAGCCATCGCCACACGCCGATCACATCGACCACGAGCAGAAATACGTTGGTGAGCAACAGCCCCGTCTGATCGGCCTGCAGGGCAACGATGCACCAGGCGCACGCGCCGACGGCAAACACGGCGAATCCCGCACCGGTCAGGCGCGGCCCCAGGTTGGCCGCAGTCATGACCGCGGCAACCATCGTCGCGATGGGCGCCAACCAACTCGCAAGCTCTGCCATTGCGCATCCCGTGTCGAATGAAGTTCGGACAGATGCAACGACGGCTGGTGACACCGGTTCCGCCCTAACGCCCAAGACAGTGAACCGGGCGCGGAAAGACTGTCATGCGTTATGACCGGGAACCCGCCGCCGCGAATTGCTTTGAAGCATCAAACAGCATGGGAGATTAATCATGCTCGCCTTCAAGATGATGTTCTCGGTACTGAAAATCGCATCGACACTGGCCGTCGGCTACACGGTGTACCGCATGTTCACGGCGCGGCAGGAACAGACCGACCCGGCGGCGTTCGCGCCGGGCGAAACCAGCGATACTTCGTCATCGCGTTTTGCCGACGTGCGCAACGCCGGCCCCGACAGCATGCGCAGTGACGTGGATGACTGGGACAAGGTGGACCAGGCAGCGGACGAAAGCTTCCCGGCCAGCGACCCGCCCGCCTATTGAGGAACGTCGCAGTTTTGCGGAGGGCGATGGCCTGACCCGAAAGGTCAGGCCATCGTGGCCAGAATATCGTCGATAGCGATGGTCGCGAAGCCAACCACGCTATCCGATATCCCGTAAGGTATGAGAAGATGATCTCCCACCGGCATCATGCCGCACGTATAGACCACATTGGGAACATAGCCCGCCCGGTCGGAATTTTCGGCGGTTAGTACCGGCTCCGGCGTTCGCGCCAGCACCTTCGATGGATCGGCGCTGTCCAGAAGCACCGCGCCCAGCGCATATTTGCGCATCGGGCCAACGCCGTGGGTCAGCACCAACCACCCCGCCTTGGTCAGCACCGGGCTCCCGCAATTGCCGATCTGGATGAATTCCCAGGCGAAGCGCGGCTCCATCAGCAGCACGCCGTCATCGTCCCACTGATCCAGTTGGGGTGAACGCAGCAGGTAGAGATTCTTGCCGTCCTGTCGGCCGATCATCATGTACTGCCCGTCGATCCGCCGCGGGAACAAGGCCATCCCCTTGTTGCGCCCCGCGCGCCCCTCCACCGGTTCCAGAGAGAAGGTCTTGAAATCGCTGGTTCTCAGCAATTCGGACCGGATCGACTGGCCGGAATAGGCGGTGTAGGTGCCGATCCATTCGGCTTTCCCGTCATCATCCTCGAACCGCACCAGGCGCAGATCCTCCAGCCCGTTGCGCTGCTGCTCGGTGACCGGGAAGATAACCGAATTTGTCAGCGTGCTGTCCATATCGCGACTGATCCACGCGCGCGCGCCGGGGGTGTCGGGAGGGGGCGGATTGCCCTCTCCGGTGATCTGCCGCATCGCCGTCGCGATATCGCCCTGGGGCCACAGCGCAAACGACCCATCGGGCCTCGCGATCCCCTCGCGAAACGCGATCGTGCTGATGTGACCCTCGCCCACGGCGCGCAGGCTGAGCACGAAGCGAACGGCGCCCTCCTCCAGCCCCGATTGATCGGGATGCGGGACTATCGACGGGTTCATCAGCGCGGCGGCGGCGTAAGTATATTCATGGCAGAAGTACGCCGCGATCAGCCGCTGGCGATAGCCCTCGGCAATGGCGGGCAGCCCCAGAGACGTTTCGAGCTGGGCGTACCGTTCATCAAGGACGTTCTCGATGTGCCAGTGGCGCGCCGAGAAATCCGCCAGAACCCGCTCGTATTCGGCTTTCGCCCGGTCGCCGGGAAGCGCCAGGACGTTGGCTACCAGCCGGATGGCCCGGTCCTGCGGCGCGTTGCTGGCCTGCCATCCCAGATGGAATGGACGCAAGACGACGCGCGCAGGATCGGGATGAAGTCTAATGTCGCTGATACGAAGCCGGTTCGGTACTGGTCCTGCCTGCAAGATTTCGTCCTTCCACTGTGGCAATGAGATCAGAGAGCGCGCGGCTCGCCAGATGGTAGGCGAGAACAGACTCCGCCCCGCAGTTGCGGTTGACTCCGCGCGGAGTCACGCCGTCGCGGCACCGGCCCGAAGCCGCGTCGCCCAATGCAACGTTGCGGTCGTTGGCGCCCTCGAACCACGCGAAAGCGGTGCGCGCAGATCGGACCCACTTCACGTCCTCGCCAATGAAATAGGCCGTCCGGGCCGCGTCGACGGCCGCCCATGCTTCCAGGGGCTGTTGGTCGAACGGCAAGACCGTTGCCGGCTTGCCGAAGGTTTCCGAACCGACGGGGCGGAAATGGCCCCGGCTGCTCGTCTGGCATCGCATGAGCCAGTCGAGCGCTTCCAGCGCCGCCTGCACCCAATCCGCGCGTTGGTGGGCCAGGCCGGCTTCGATCAGCGCCTCGCAAATCCTCGGATTGTCGTAGGCCAGCGCCGGCTCGAACCACACCCATTCGGCACGCCGCGTGCGTTCCAGCATCGCCATCAGCACCGGACCGCCCTTATCGAGAAGATCACCGGCCTGCTGGTGTGGGACGCCCGCGCGCAGCAGCGCGGCTTCTCCCAACATCGCGAAGCAAAGGGTCCGCAAAGGGCTTTCGGAAGAAACGCAACGCCTTGATCGCAGGAACGTCTCGACAGCCCATTCGCGAATATCCGCGTCGGGAGCGCATTCCGCCGTATGCCCCAGCGCCCACAGCGTCCGGCCGTTGGAATCCGCCGATCCCCGATCTTCGAGCCACCGGCGATCGAAACTCATGAAATTGCGGAAGCAGCGTTCTTCCTCGTTCCAGGCATGGGCGATGAAGCTGGCGTAGGTCATCGACCAGCGCAGCCGTTCGCCCGCCGGCAGATCGCGCGCCACGTTCATCAGCATCAGCGCGCGCGCGTTGTCATCCAGGCAATATCCGTGGCGGCGGTCGGGCACGATGCCGAGCGAATGCTGGTAGATGCCGGTGCTGTCCGACATGGCGAACACGCCTGCAAGGGCCGGCTTCTTGCCCGGCGCGACCTGAAGCGGCTTGGCCGGCGGCGCGGCAACGCGCAACACAGCCTGCGCCATTTCCGCCACGCGCGGCCAGATCGCATCGCGCCCTTTGGCATAGGCGCGCCGCTTGATCGTTTCCAGGGTGGTGGCATCGGCCAGCAGATCGATCACGGCCTGGGCGATCGCGTTCGCCGAGCCCGGTTCGACTAGCGTGCCCACACCGTCGGCCAGCAATTCGCGCGCATGGGAAAAGGGTGTGCTCACCACGGCCTTGCCCAAGGCCACGGCGTAGCTCAGCGTTCCCGACGTGGATTGTTGAAGATTGGGATAGGGTGTCAGGAAAATATCGCAGGCTTCCAGCTGGTCGAGAAGCTCGTCCGTTTCCAGAAACCGGTCATCCCACTGGATATGGTCGGCCACGCCCAACCGCTGCGCCAGTGCCTGCAAGGCGTGGCGATAAGCCTCTCCCTCCCGCGCCACAAGCGCCGGGTGGGTCGCACCCACGATGCGGTACACAGTGTTCGGATGCCGCGCCAGAATTGCCGGCATCGCCTCGATCACCTGCTCGATCCCCTTGCCGCTTCCCAGCAAGCCGAACGTCATCAGAACGCGCCGGTCAGCGAGGTCCAGACATGCCTTGGCAGCCGGCTCGCGGCCGAACGGACGATCGGGAACGCCATGCGGAATCACGGTCACGTTGCGGGCATCGTACAGGCTGGCGAGCAGGTCGCGTGCTTCGTGCGACATCACGATGACCGCGCTGGCACGATCGATAAGATGTTGCAGGACCGAGCGCTGGCCGGGAGTGGGATCGCGCAGAACGGTATGCAGCGTCAGGATCACGGGCGCGGCGACGCGATCGACGAGATTGCAGATGTAGTTGCCATCCTCGCCGCCGAATATGCCGTATTCGTGCTGTATCCATACCGCGTCGGTGCCGCTGGCGTTGATCCTGTTCGCTGCCGCCTCGAAGTCTTCGCTCGCGCCCTCCCCGATCGCCATGCAGACTTCGCTGCCATAACGCTGGGGCGCCCCAGGCGAATCCATGGCGAAAATATCGATCGACATACCGGGATCGGCCGCTTTGAGGCTATCCACGAGATCGCTGGTAAAGGTCGCGATACCGCACCGGCGGGGCGGATATGTTCCAATGGCGGCCACGCGATACCGGTGCTGGTCCGGATGGCCCTGACAGAAGCTTTCTACCGAAATATCGCCGGCAGCCCGAAGTTCTTCGATTTTGGCATATTTCAGCATCTATCCGCCTTTCATTGTAACTGTTTATGAAAGCGGATTCCCCCTCGAGTGTTTCCAGGGAAAGAAACGGCTCACGGCGCCAAAACAACGCTTCAGCGCGCTTGCAAGTACCGGCCCCGCCAATCGCGCGATCGCCCGTTCTTCTTTTTGCAAGTCAATGCGCAATTCAAACACACATGTAAGTAAACGGGAAATTCCCGCGTTCCGTTGTGATTGATGGTCGACCCGGATCTGCCTTCCGGTCCGGCGAAACCTTGGAGCAGGATCATGCAACGGCGTACCACGAGCAACGAAGGCAAGGTCGGCGAAAGCACTGCCGAACAACAGGGCAAGGCATCGGCGGCCCACATGGCCGAAAATCAGGGAGCGCGTGCGACGGGACGACTGGGCCAGGAGGAAGCGCTCGCGCGGGCGCCGCGGTGGCAGCCCGTCTTTGCGGGATCGGATCGCCTTGCGGAAAAGGTGGCCTTGGTGACCGGCGGGGATAGCGGCATCGGCCGCGCTGTTGCCGCCCTGTTCGCGCGCGAGGGAGCGGACGTGGCGATCGTCTACCGTCACGATAGCACCGACGCCAGCAACACGATTGAAATGGTTGTGGCGGAAGGTCGGCGGGGCGTCGCCTTGCAGGGCGATGTCGGCGACGCGCAATTCTGCGAACAATGCGTGGCCGAAATCGTCAACCGCTTTGGCAGGATCGACATTCTCGTCAACAACGCCGGCGAACAGCACCCAGCAACCGACATCCGCGATATCTCCTCCGCGCAAATGGAACAGACATTCCGCAGCAACATCTTCGGGATGTTTCATATGGTGCAGGCCGTCGTGGATCATCTGGAACCTGGATCGGCGATCATCAACTGCACCAGCGTTACGGCCTACAAAGGCTCGCGCCACCTGCTCGATTACAGCGCGACCAAAGGCGCGATCACGGCCTTCACCCGGTCACTGAGCGAAAACCTCGTGGAAAAGGGCATCCGGGTCAACGCCGTAGCGCCAGGCCCGATCTGGACTCCGCTGAACCCCGGCGGCGGCGCTGAACCGGAACAGGTCAGGTCTTTCGGAGAAGACACGCCGATGCGAAGGCCGGGCGAACCCAACGAGGTGGCGCCCTCGTTCCTGTTCCTCGCCTGCGCGGATTCCAGCTACATGAGCGGTCAGGTGCTTCATCCCAACGGGGGAACGATCGTCAACGGGTGATCCGAAAGGCCTTGCATGATCGCAACCGGAAACCAGCCGAAGCCGCCGGCGTTGCATCGGCGCGACGCTCAAGGAACAGCTGAAGGGACCAGCAAGCATGTCAGGCCCACTTGCCCTGAAACTCCTGCAATATGCCGACCTGTCCTCGACGGACATGGCGCTGGTGGATGATCTCGTAGACACCGAAATCCGCACGGTGAAAGCCGGCGGCGATCTCGTGCGCGAAGGCGATCACATCCATTTCCTCAAGATCGTGCTCGATGGGTGGGGATGCCGGTACAAACTGCTGGAAAACGGAAGCCGCCAGATAGTGGCCTTTCTCCTACCCGGCGACCTGTGCAATCCGGTTTTCCCGGTGGCTGGAACGATCGATCATTCCATTGGCGCCATCGACAAGATGCACTGCGCCCTGGTTCTGTCCGATGCCGTCGAACTGGTCCGGACCCAGTCACCCAGAATCCGTCTGGCCCTTGGCATCGAAGGAACCGCCACGCTCGCCATTCAGCGCGAATGGACGCGCAACGTCGCAGCGCGCAGCGCACGCCAGCGCATCGGCCATCTGTTTTGCGAGCTCGCGCACCGTCTGCGGGCGATAGGGGTCGCTACATCCGACGGGTTCGACTCGCCACTCACGCAGATCCACCTCGCAGAAGCCACAGGCCTTTCCACAGTGCATGTGAATCGCGTGATCCAGGATCTGCGCGCGCGTGACCTCATCCATTGGCAGGGAGGGCGCATCACCATGCCGGACCCGGCCGCGCTGGAGGCTTACTGCCATTTCCGGCCAAGCTATCTGCAGTTCGGGCGCTGACAGGCAAGCGGGCCATAGGGCGTCCGTCGACTTCCCGGAACGCTTGGTCGGACTTTATCGCGCCAATAAACTTATGTGAATCCCCCAACATCCCGGTGGCGCACTGTACCAATCAGAAAAATCCGGGATAGTATTGATGATAGAAGAAGCGTTATCCACGCGCGACGGCAATCGTGTCTTTCACAGGCACGAATATCTCGCGCGCCATGCCCAGAAAACGGACCATATTTTCAAGATTGAGGAAGGCTGGGCCTGTCAGTACCGGTTGCTGATCGATGGACGCCGGCAAATCATTACGCTGTTTCTTCCCGGTGAATACTGCGAACCACAATGGCTTTTCCAGGGATCGGCGACGCTGCCCGTTGTCGCTCTGACGCGGCTACGCGCACGATCACTGTCCCTGACGGGTATTCACCGCAGAACCTCGCAAGAGGCCGATGGAATGACCAGCATACTGGAATCGCTGCTCACGGTCCTGAACCGCCGCGAACAGTGGATCTTCAATCTTGGCCGCCTATCGGCCACCGAGCGCCTGTGCAGCCTGCTGTGCGAACTGTTCGAGCGGCTGAAACGCACATGCCACGTCATAGAAAATCGCTACGTCATGCCCCTAACCCAATATGATCTGGCTGATATCGTTGGCCTGTCAGCCGTTCACGTCAATCGTGTGCTGCAGATGTTGCGGGCAGAAAGACTTATCGAATTGCATGGCAAAAGGCTGACCGTTCTCAACATCGACGGACTGCGCCGGCTGGCCGTCATGCCCAATTCGCAGCGCGCCACTGCTTGACGGATCGGCTTGCGGCGCACGGCGCCTGTATCGGTATCCTGGCCGTCGCCTACTGGATGGGGCATCCGATGGCGCAAGACCTCAGTTGCTGGCGCCACCGCTGGCGTCGGCATCCGCAGCCGGCATGTCGGATGTCGAGAAACCGTGCAGGCCCAGTCGCCATTGGGCCGCGATCACCGCGCCCTTGGCTGGCTGGATCAGCGCAATCACCATCGCCGCCACGATCGCGGGCCACAACGTCATCTGCACCCAGGCCGGCGGCGCGAAATCGAGTTCCACCGCGATGATCAGCGGCGCGACGAGATGGCCCGTCAACAGGATCGCGAGATAGGCGGGAAAATCATCCGCACGCTGGCACGACCAATCCTGCTGGCAATCGGGGCAGCGGTCCACGGGTTTGAGGAAAGCCCGAAACAGTTTCGCACGCGCACAGCGGGGGCAGCGACCGATAAATCCGCGCTTGATCGCCTGCGCCAGCGACGGGCGGACCAGCCCCGGCATGCCGCTGCCGTCTGCGGAGGCATGATCCAACGAAGAACCTGTCAAGTCAGCGCTCCCCTTCTCGTCTCCCCAAGCCGGGCAACCTTGCCCATAGGGGGGACCGCTCGCGCTGTACGTCCCGGGCCTGACAATGGCAACGCCGCGCGCCGGATTCGATCTCTGCGGCAGGATACGGTAGCATCGCTTGCCGGCTATGGACGGGAATGGAAACACTCCGCATCAAAGAAGGTGTTGCGGATCGCGAGCGGAGCGGCAAGAGGGACGGACATGACAAAGCCGAGCCAGACGCCCCCGCTTAATCCACAGGATCTCCCCGTCGCCGATGATCGGGAAGCCGAGGCGCTGCACATGATCCTGCAGGCGCTGCACCTTGGCCTGTGCCTGCGCTGGACCTACAATCGCACGGCGACACAGGTGGCGCCCCAGTTGCTTTATCGCCGCAATGGCAAGTTCTACTGCGACGCCGTCGCCATGGAGCAGGATGGCGCGGCCGTGCAGGAACCGAAACTCGGCAGCTTCCGCCTGTCCGGACTTGGCAAGCTGGTGCTGACCACCGAAACGGCGGCGCCATGGCCGGAACTCGACCTGGCGGATGCGCGCTACGAGGACGTTATCGCGACCCGTGCCGCGGTCTGATCCGCATATGCGGCGTTGACTTTCCGGGGCAAACCATTCAGAGCCACAGCCGGACGATGACGCCGCCCTTGAGCACAGGGTCTTGGCGAAATCACGCAACGGGCTGTCGCTGGACGCCTCGCCTTGGTGCTTGATCAGATTACCCGCGTTCATGATCGCGCCAACGCCAAGTGCGCCCGGACACGCCATTCTCAACCGCGATCACCGGTGACTCCACTGCAACAGATATTCGGGCTTTGGCACCTCCTTGAGCATGGGCAGCTGTGTCAGCTTCCCATGCGGTGGCGGACATGGCGATGGTCAAACTGGCAGTTCGGGCGGCGGACCTAGCCACATCACTGCGAGATAGATAGCTTTACAATGTAGAGTAATCTGCTATGCAATCGCGTATGAACGATCTCAATTCCGCTTTGGATGACATCGCCCGCTTGCGCGAGCAGCTTGCCGCCAGCAGTCGCTTTCAGGGGCTCGCGCCAGGTGTGGTGGCGCTGACTGGCGCGTTGGCAGTTGCGCTTGCAGCGTGGCAAACCGCCACGCACGAGAGCAATTTGTTCATCTGGGTTCTCCTCGCGGCGATTTGCGCCTTCATGATCGGAACGGAAGCCATCATTCGCGCTCGTACCCTGCACAGGTCGATGGCCGGCCGGATGCTGAGCACCACGCTCAATCGCTTCATGCCGATGGCGGCCGCCGGTGCAGTTGCGGGGATCGTGGTGCTGCTGCGCGTACCCGAGCATGCCCGCCTCTTGCCTGGCATCTGGCAATTGCTGATGGGCGTGGGCATCTTCGCCGTGCTGCCTAGCCTGCCAAGGCAGATGATCTGGGCGGCGGCATTCTATTTCGTAGCGGCAGCGGGATCATTGTCCCTGAGCGGGCAAGATGGCGCGCCTACTGCCTGGCTCATGGGCGTACCGTTCGGCATCGGGCAATGGATCGTTGCCGCCATCTTGCATCATGCTTCCAAAGGAACTTCCCATGGCCAAGGGTGACAAAGCACCTTTCTCTTTCGAGGGGCTGG
Source organism: Novosphingobium sp. MD-1 (assembly GCF_001014975.1). Lineage (GTDB taxonomy): Bacteria > Pseudomonadota > Alphaproteobacteria > Sphingomonadales > Sphingomonadaceae > Novosphingobium. The sequence goes on from NZ_BBXA01000033.1 coordinate 489,537, forward strand.
ACCGCGTTCTTCATGAGAAGGCTCGGCTCAGCATCATGACCTCGCTTGCCGACCATCCCAAGGGCCTGAGCTTTACCGAACTGCGCGAACTATGCGCGCTGACGGACGGCAATCTCAGCCGCCACGTTCAGATTCTGGAGGAGGCCGGCATGCTGTCCGTCACCAAGGGCTTCGAAGGCCGGCGGCCGCTCACGACCTGCCAGTTGACCGACGAGGGACGCACACGCTTCTCGGATTATCTCGGTGTTCTCGAACAGGTGCTGCGAAGTGCGAGGCGCGGTGTCCACGCCAGTGATCTGCGGGAGAAAACGGCATGACCGGCACGCCTGCTCGCCGTGCCATCCCGGCGGACGATTCCAGCAAGCGTGACGCAGCCCCCTTTTTACGCTATTACTCTATGATGCAAAGTTATTTTCAATACAGGATGAGGGCGCGGTATCGCCAGCGACAGGCAAACGCACTTCTTGTCTACGCCTTTCTCCTGACCGTCACCGGTGCATTGGCCATGGACAGCAAAGTCAGTCCTGCCGTCCGACCGGTGCTACTCGGAATGACTTTCCCAGGTGCCGGTTTCCTGCATTGGGCGTCGGCCAATCAGGTGATGCTCGCTAGCGTCCTGTGCGGTGTCGGCCTGAGCTTGTTCCTTGTCGCTTTGCTGCTTTGGTTCGCAACCGGCAATGTCATTGCACCCGTGCTTGCCTGGACAGGCGCGGCGCTTCTTGCGAACGCCCCAGCCAGGTTCGGCCTTACCGCTACGCCGAGTGACACAGCCTTGCCCTGGCTTATCGGGCCCGCCGTTTTGATGGCATGCCTGTTTGCCTGGCTGATACCGGGCAAACAGGCCGGATGCACGAAACCTTCGGCCGCGCGCTGTCCAGCGATCACCCGCGAGCCGATCGCGATTCCTGACGAACTCTCACCAGAAATGATGCGGCGGATACGCCTCCTGCTCGATCGGGCGCTGCAGCCGACAAGACGGTTCGATGGTTTCGAATGGCGGGACCAGTTCCAGACGGCGGCCGTGCGCTATCAGGTCAATTTCATGGCCTATACGCTGGCATTGGCGCAGCGACGCTACGCGCCTGCCGCATCGTGCCACTTTGCCGAAGCGCAACAACATCTCCTGACGAAGATCGGCGATCGGAGGATGTGGGGCTATTGGAGGCTGGAAAACACCTGGGGCAATCTGCGCTTCGACGGCGATCCGGTGCGGCACCAGAACATCATGTATTCCGGCTTCACCGCGCTGCAGATGGCGGTGGGTGGCGCCAGCAGGCTGGAATTGCATCATCGTGGCAAGGTGCAGCTATCCTATGGGCTGGACCAGATCATGGCGTTGCTCGATCGGCAGTACCGCACATCGCCTTATGGGTTGCTGGCGTGTGAGCCCAACTGGATCTATCCGCTATGCAACCTCATCACGATGGCCGGGGTCACGGCCGTCGACGGACGTCTCGGCACCGATCGCTGGCAGCAACTGGCTGAACCGTTTCTCGCGAGCCTGGACCGCGAGGCCACGCGGCGCGATGGGAGTTTCATTGCCTTCCGCTCTGCGCTTACCGGCATTGCGCCCCCGGCACCCGGTGGCATCGTCATGCAGGCCTTCCCCTGCCTCTTTCTGAACGCCCTGTCGCCCGAACGCGCGCAGGAGCACTGGTGGCGCGTCCGCAAGCGTCTCGATCATGGGTCGTGGCAGCGGTTGTTCTGGCCAGTAGACGTCGGCAACTACGGCTTCAGCCGGGCGTCGAGCTATGCCGCCACTGCGGCGGCCGCAGTGGAAATGGGAGACACGGCAATCGCGGGGGAATGTCTGCGACGTCTCGAAATCGAATGCCCGTCGCGCGAAGTCGATGGCGTAATCCACCGCGAACGTGCCTCGCTCTGGGCGCACGCGTTGGAAATGCTGGCCCGGAGCGGCGCTCCCGATGGGTTTCGCCAGCTTGTTGAAAGGCCAGCCCATGAACATGGACCGCGCCTCATTTCGGCTCCCTATCCCGATGTCTTGGTGGCGCGCGCCATGTGCGAGGGACGCGGTCTGAAACTTGTGCTTCATCCAGGCCATGGGACTTCGAGGCCGCTTCTCGAGTTCGGCGGCCTGATACCGGATCGGCATTACCGCACAGGGATCGATGACCAGCCCTTTCTCAAGGCGGATGCGGGAGGGCGGGCATTACTACGCCTGCAATTGGTGGGCCGCACCAGTCTTTCCCTAGAGCCCGTGGTCTGATCCGCGCCATGATCTGCTGCACGATCTTCGCCGCCCTGTTAGGTCTCTTCATGCGCCCCTTCGTCCTGCTGCGAACGAACCCCTTGGCCTGGCGGCTCAAGCACCAACCTGCTGCGAGTGATCCCCCTTTGCGCGCCACCGGTCGATTGCAGAGTTTCTCCCATGCCTTTGCCGGCCTAGCGTTCCTGGTGCGCAACGAGCCCAATGTACGCATCCACCTAGCCGCTGCCCTATTCGCTGTGATTGCCGGTTTGCGCTTGCACCTCAGCCTCTCCGAATGGCGATGGCTCATCTTTGCGATTGCGCTGGTCCTTGCAGCGGAGGCGCTCAACACGGCCGTCGAACAGGCATGCAATGCCGTAACCCGCAGCTATAATCCCGCTATCAAGGCAGCGAAGGACGTGGCTGCTGGCGCGGTGCTGATCTCAGCCGTCGCCGCTGCGCTGATCGGTGCGACCATCTTCCTGCCGCATGTAGTTCCGTCACTTGCGAACAGGAACTTGCCTTCCAGCAACTGGATCTGTGGTAATCCAGGTGATGCCTAAACAAACCTGTGTCAATCGGCGTCCAAAAGGGACCCCCGATCGGCGCGCAAAAGGGACCCCCTCTCAACGATGGCAGGACGGTCGAGGAACGCGCCTTGCGCTGCGCGCGGCGTAGGGAGGGCGGAGCCCGACCGGAGGCGCGCGCAGCGCAAGGCACCTTAATCCTGCGTGCGGCAGGGATCAGTTTCGGTTCTTGAAGCGCCAGCTGTCATTGCCGGTCTCGATGATGTCGCAATGATGGGTGACGCGATCGAGGAGAGCGGTGGTCATCTTGGGGTCGCCGAACACCGTCGGCCATTCTCCGAACGCCAGGTTGGTCGTGATGATGACGCTGGTTTGCTCGTAAAGTTTGCTGACCAGATGGAACAGCAACTGCCCGCCTGAACGGGCGAAGGGAAGATAGCCAAGCTCATCGAGCACGACGAGGTCGAGGCGAGAGAGCTGGGCGGCAAGCGCGCCGCTTTTGCCGATCCGGGCTTCCTCTTCGAGGCGGGTCACCAGATCAACGGTGTTGAAGTAACGCCCCCGCGCTCCAGCGCGGACGACATTGGCGGTGATGGCGATGGCCAGATGGGTCTTGCCGGTGCCGGTGCCACCGACCAGGACGACATTGCGCCGTGCGGGGAGGAACGCCCCGCCGTGCAGCGAACGGACCAGCCCCTCGTTGATCGGCGTCCCCTCGAAGTGGAAAGCATCAATGTCCTTCACCACCGGCAGCTTGGCGGCCGCCATCCGGTATCGGATCGAGGCGGCGTGGCGGTGCGTTGCCTCCGCACGCAGCAGATCGGTCAGTATCTCCATCGTCGTGCGCTGGCGCTGAAGCCCTGTGGTGACGGTCTCATCGAACGCGCCGGCCATCCCTTTGAGTCCGAGCCCGCGCATCGCGTCGATCATGTCATGCCGCTGCATGAAAGTTCCTCAGTTGGTCGTAACGGGCACAGTCGGCGATCGGCGGATGCCGCAGGGCATTGTCCTCCGACGTGACGATCGTCAGCGGTCGCGGCGGTTCGCGGCGCCGTGCCAGGATATTGAGGATCAAGTCGTCGCTCGCCGTGCCGGTTGCCAGTGCCTCCCGCACGGCGGCTTCGACGAGTTCCAGGCCATCGGTCAGCACGGCCGCCAGCACGCGCACGAACCGCCGATCGGCATCATCGCCGTTACCCAGCTTGCGTCGCAATCGGGCGAGCGCCGGCGGCAGTTCCCAGTCCTGGAAGGGTGCTCCGTTGCGTAAAGCGCCGGGCTTGCGGGCCAGCACCGGCAGATAGTGCCAGGGATCATAGATGGTGCGGTTCCGCCCGAAGAAGCGGGGATGCTCAGCGACGACCTCATCGCCGCATCGCACGACAATACGGTCGGCATAGGCCCGAACCTGCACAGTGCGCCGCGCCACTGTCGAGAGGACCGAGTAACGGTTGCGATCGTAGCTGATCAGGCAGGTGCCCGACACGCCGTGCTCGCTCTCGTTGAAGCCGTCGAACGGCCCCAGCATCGACTGTAATGCAGGACGTTCGATCTCCAGCATCTGCGCCACGGTCTGGTCGCCCTGCTCAGGATGGGCCTGCCGTTCGGCCCAGCGTCGGCACTCAGCTTCCAGCCAGCCATTGAGCTCCTCGAGGCTGGCGAACCGCAGACGGGGCTGGAAGAAGCGCCCTCGGATCGTCTGCACCTGGTTCTCGACCTGACCCTTCTCCCATCCCGCCGCCGGCGAGCAGGCCGTGGGCTCGACCATATAATGGTTGGCCATGATCAGGAACCGCCGGTTGAACACCCGGTCCTTGCCGGTGAACACGCTCGTCACCGCCGTCTTCATATTATCGTAGATGCCGCGCCGGGGCACGCCGCCGAAGAAGGCAAAGCCGCGCGCATGCGCGTCGAACAGCATCTCCTGGGTCTCGCGTGGATAGGCCCGGACATACACAGCCCGCGATGCGCACAGCCGCATGTGCGCGACCTTTACCCGCATCGGCTTGCCGGCGATCTCGACATCCTCGTGGCTCCAGTCGAACTGGTAGGCCTCGCCGGGCTGGAACAGCATCGGAATAAAGGCAGTCGTCCCGTCTCCGACATCCCTGCGCCGCTCGATCTTCCACCGTGCCGCATAGCGGCGCACGGCATCGTAAGAGCCCTCGAAACCCTCACGCACCAGAAGGTCGTGGATACGGGTCATCCGAAGCCGGTCACGTCGGCCCCGTAACTCGTTCTCTTCCAGCAGCACATCCAGCCGATCCTGAAACGGACCGATCCGCGGCAGCGGCTGAACCTTGCGCCGATAATCAAATGCGCCTTCCGGCGCCCGGATCGCCTTGCGGATTACCTTCCGCGACACATGCAGATCACGCGCGATCGCCTTGATCGCCTTCCCGCCGGCATACTCACGCCGGATACGAACCACTGTCTCCAAAACCAACATCCCGATCTCGCCGCATGAACTTCCACGCGGCTGTGTAAGCTATCGAAATGAGGGGTCCCTTTTAGACGCCGATCACCCCGCTAACGGGGTCCTTTTTGCACGCCGATCCACAGTCAAACCCCAACATCGTTCGTCGTTGTCACTTCTGAGTTACGTGAGGTCCGGCTCAAGGCGCGACCTTTTTCCGCCGAGTGCCGAGCCGCACAAGATTCACTGGAGCGGTTCGCGGCGCGTCCGGTAAGATTGCCCCGTGAACATCGGTTCCTTATCAGGATCGGCAGCTTCGTCGCTGAAAACCTCGGAATGACGCGCCAAGCTGCCCGGCGTCTCAAGGACTAACCAATGGCGCCTTTCGTCAGGAACTGAACCGCCCCGGGCTTGCCGGAGGCCATTCAGCTTAAATTATGCGGCCATGGGGGTGTCGTCCAGCATGGCGTAGTAGCGTTCCTCGGCTTCAGCCGGTGGGATGTTGCCGATGGGCGCGAGGAGTCGGCGGTTGTTGAACCAGTCCACCCATTCGAGCGTGGCGTATTCAACGGCTTCAAAGGATCGCCACGGACCTCGCCGGTGGATCACCTCGGCCTTGTAAAGGCCATTGATCGTCTCGGCCAATGCGTTGTCGTAGCTGTCGCCGACACTGCCCACCGATGGCTCGATGCCGGCTTCGGCAAGGCGCTCGGTATACTTGATCGAGACATACTGGCTGCCGCGGTCGCTGTGGTGGATCAGGCCACCACGATGGACCGGGCGCCGATCATGGATCGCCTGTTCCAGGGCATCCAGCACGAAGCTGGCATGCGCCGTCGTGCTCACCCGCCAGCCCACGATATAGCGGGCGTAAACGTCGATCACGAAGGCCACGTAGACGAACCCCGCCCAGGTCGCGACATAGGTGAAGTCCGACACCCACAGCATGTTCGGCGCTGGGGCGTAGAACTGGCGGTTGACCCGATCGAGCGGACACGGTGCGGCCTTGTCGCTGATCGTCGTCTTCACCGGCTTGCCCCGGATCACACCCTGCAAGCCCAGCTCGCGCATCAGCCGTTCCACCGTGCAGCGGGCAATGTCGAAGCCCTCGCGCTGCATCTGCCGCCACACCTTGCGCACGCCGTAGACCTTGAAGTTGGCGTCAAACACGCGCCGAACCTCGGGCTTCATCGCCTCGTCGCGCTGGTCACGTGGTGACAGACGGGACGGATCGCGGCGCTGTGCCACACGTTCGTGGTAGGTGGATGGGGCGATCGGCAGAACCCGGCAGATCGGCTCGACCCCATAATCACCCCGATGCTCATCAATGAAGCTGGTCATCGCTTGAACGGGCGGTCGAGCTCCGCCTGGGCAAAATATGCGGAAGCCTTGCGCAGAATCTCGTTGGCCTGGCGCAACTCACGGTTCTCGCGCTCCAGCGCCTTGAGACGGTCTGCCAGCTCGGTGGGAACGCCGGCACGCTTGCCGCTGTTCACCTCAGCCTTCTTCACCCACTCCAGCAGCGTGTGCCCCGAACAGCCGATCTTCTCGGCAATGGATGTGATCGCCGCCCAGCGGGATGGATGATCGGCTTCGTGGTCCAGCACCATGCGGACTGCCCGATCACGAACCTCCGGGGCAAACTTGTTCGTCGTCTTGCTCATCGTAGACCCTTCCTCTCAGGAGTTAGGGCCTCCGACAATCCCGGCGCGGTTCAAACTGCCGTTCGGCAGATAGATCCGGATCGTCCGGCAATGGTCGAGTGCGGAAGGCGGCATGTGGGACATTTCTACCGTTCAACCGCGACGCGGCGAACGGAGGGTTTTATCAAATGTCGCCTCTCAGCGAGTTTGTGAAGCCGATCAATTGAGATATTACGTCCGTAGCGACACGTTTGCGAAGTTTCCTTGTCCGAATCAACATGGACATCCCTCCATCAGAAGCAGTGAAAATAGTATGTTTTATCGGATTGAAGGCAAAAAACGCTACGAAGACGCGCGGCATGACGCTATCGTCCCTCATGGTCGTAAGTTTGCACAGTACGGCCAAGACGAGCAAATATACCAGCTCGTTCAGGACGAATCCGCCAAAACTGGGGCGACGTTCAAAGATGTGATCGGCGATATCGTCGCGCGAGGAGCCTCGATTAAACCGTTCACCGAGAGGAGCGCCGCGTTTTGGGCGCATCTGTGTGAGCGGGTGAGACTGAAGCACCGCCCTGACCTGCCATCAAGGTTGACGAGCATATTCGCCTTTCAAACGATTGAGGATGCTGAAAGGTTGGCGGAAGTCTTCGAGCGGGAGAGTATCGAGCTCCGATACCCTCAGCCATATAGACGTGCAGACCAAGTAATCTACGAGGTAGTCTGCAACGAACCGCAGAGCGAACTTCAGTTCGATATGAGCCTTATTGACGCTCTTGAAGCCACCATGAACTACGAGCAAGCGATCGCGCGCCTGCTATCCTATTGGAACGGCGAGCGGTCGCAGGCACCTCTTCTCGAAAGCCTTCTGGTCGGGAAGGTACTTCGCGGTAAGTTGGCTGTCTGACGATGTGGCATCTCTATCAGATCAATTTGAGTAGCCCCTAGTTTTCTAGACGCCTTCAACTTTCAAAATCTGCTGCCGTTCGAACTCGACTGGCGACAGCATGCCGTTCCTGACCTGCTTGCGCACCGGGTTGTAGAACATCTCGATGTAATCGAACACGTCCTGCCGGGCTTCTTCGCGGGTTTTGTATGTCCGGCGGCGGATGCGCTCACGCTTGAGCGACGAGAAGAAGCTCTCCGCCACAGCGTTGTCATGACAGTTGCCGCGCCGGCTCATCGAGTGCTCAAGATTGTGAGCCCGGATGAAGGCCGCCCAGTCCATGCTGGTGAACTGCGAGCCCTGATCCGAGTGGACCAACACCCGCTGCTTCGGTTTGCGCCGCCATACGGCCATGTGCAGCGCCTGCAGCACCACATCGGCGGTCTGCCGGCTCTGCATCGACCATCCCACCACGCGGCGGGAATACAGGTCGATCACGACAGCCAGATAGGCGAAGCCTTCCAGGGTGCGGATGTAGGTGATGTCTGTCACCCAAGCCTTGTCTGGCGCCGCTACGTCGAACTGGCGATCCAGCGTGTTGTCGACTGCCAGGGACGGTTTACCGCAATAGCTGCCCGGCCGGCGCTTGTAGCCGATCTGCGCCTTGATACCTGCAAGTCTGGTCAACCGCGCAACGCGGTTCGGGCAGCAGGTCTCGCCATGATCCAGCAGATCATCATGCAGCTTGCGGTAGCCATAGACCTTGCCGCTGTCGTTCCAGGACCGCCGGATCAACTCTGTCTGCCGAGCATCTTCCCGAGCCCGCTGACTCAACGGGCTCTTCTGCCATGCATAGAAACCACTGGGCTGGATGCGCAGGCACCGACACATCGCCCGAACCCTGAACTCGTTACGATGCTCGGCAACGAACGCGTATCTCACTTTGCATCCTTGGCGCAATACGCGGTGGCTTTTTTTAGGATGTCGCGCTCCTCGGTCACCCGGGCCAGCTCGCGCTCCAGTTGGCGGATCTCGGCATCCTTGCTGGCATCGCCGGACACCTGCCGCGCCAGCTGCCGCTTCCACGAATACAGCGAGTGCTGGCTGACACCGAGCCGTTGCGAAACCTCGGCTACCGGATACCCTCGCTCGGTGATCTGGGCCACCGCGTCACGCTTGAACTCATCACTGAAATTGGGCTTCCCCATCGTCGCCTCCTGTCCTCAAAATTAGGATCGAAGGCGTCCAGAAATCTAGGGGCTACTCAGGTGCGCCCGGGCGAAATCAGAGGCGTTTTTTACTCCCCGTAGTGGGTCGCGCCGTCTTTGCGCTAATGCTTTCGACTTTCTGCTCCAAGTCGCGCAATCGCCGAGCAAGTCCTTCTAGGCTGATTGGAGTGGCGGTTTTCTCCTCTGCCGACGGCAGCCGGTTTTTATCACCTTCAAGATCGAAGGTCTGTTGACGGCCACCAGATGCGCTGGCTCGGTTGTCGCGCGTTGGCTCAACGCGCGAAATCGATAGCGGGATGGAAATGCCGGGAAGCAATTCCACGACCGTTATGCGGGGGCTGGCGCCACGCAGTCCGATATCCCTTGACGATGAATTGCCCCGCCACCGCTCGAACTCAGCGAAAGCTATATCAGCGGTGGGCTTGGAGAAAAGGTCAGTCGGCGCCAAAATTTCCTTCGCCACAATTCGACCTAATCCCCCTTGTTCTCCCAGCACTCGAGCTGGAGACCAAATGCCAGCAAACGCCCCGGCCCATATCTGAGCAACCGGAAATTCCTGCGAGTATTGCTTGAGCAAGGCAGGCATGACTGCGGCGCCAGGATCAATTAAGCTTGCTGCAAAACCAAGTATTACATTGGAGTGGGCTTTTATAGAAGCTGCAGCCAGCTGGGATGCTACCTTGTCGAGCGCGTCAACTCGTCGAGACTGCGGTCCAATGCTGCAGTGGACAAGGTCGGGTGTTCGGAAATGATTTCCAAAATGCCTTGCCGCACCTTGGATTGAATCGGGCTCAATGGTCTCCATTCCGTTCGATGATCGGAAGAGCATTCGAAGTTCGTCAAAGCCACTTGCTCGATTAGGAAGTTTGGTCAGCCATGTGTCACCGCACAAAACATACCACAATGCCGAGATTTCATCGTATGACTTCCAGAACTGCTGATCGCTGCCTGAAATTGTTGTAAGGCGCTTTGCCAATTCGTCATATTGGTCAAAAATAGACCAAAGCGCAGTAGCTCGGGCCGCACAGAAGGTGCCAGTTCTCATGGCGGATAGGCCAGTTACGTCAGCCAACGAACCACCCCCGCGTTCGGCGCTCAATTCGGCCATGATAGCGCCCGTCCACGCAGCCAAAGAATGAGCAAGGAAAGGTTTTGCCTTTGCGTTCGTCAACATCGCGAAATCGTTGGATCGCCACACCCTGCACCACTGAGAAATCGGTGAATGACCCGGTAAGAAAGCCGCGAGCCATGCCACAAAATCGCTGTAAGAATCAGGGTTGCAGACGATAAAGTCCGGATTGGGGTCGAACACGTCGGCTCCAAAGAAGCCGACAAATATTTCATCGCGAGCAAGTTCTGCTGAGGATATCTCCTTGAGGCCGATCTCGTGAAAATGATTTGCGTTACAGCCCGCCAATATCTCGGGCAAATTTTCGCGGCTTGTTCGGATTGCTCGATAAATCATAACGCCGCTCTCTCAGAAAATATCATCGATTTCGGGAAGCTCTTCGCTCGGCGGCTGAAGGTGGCCAGGCAAAGGTCCCGTATGATAAAGTGCAACTTCAGTCTTTGCTCGGGTCACCCCGGTGAAGGCGAGCTCTCGTAGTGTTGCGTCCAGCCTATCCGCTTTGAGAATGTGCACAGCCCTAGCCTCCGATCCCTTGGCAGATGCTATGGTCATAACTCTGATCAATGAATCCGGACCAAAAGGCTCGTAGCCCTCACTGCTTTGAATGATAGACTTGCCAACAAGATCGCCATCGACCTCCAGCGCGTTCCAAAACGCGTCGCGTGTGGCTTGGGTATGTGCCATAACGAGGATCGGCTCGTCATTGATATATCGTATCTGTCGTTTCAAGCGATCTAGGCACAGCCTATATTGTTCTTCACTTGAACCGGACGAAATTGGCGTAATTGAGGATGGCCTGGAGGCTTCATCATAGTAACAATTTTCTGCAAGCGAGCTCTCTCCCACCTGCGGTGGGAGAATTCGGTCGGCAAAATGACAGATTTTGATTCCTATGCGATAATGCTTCTCAAGTTCCACGACCTCATCAGCAACACCTTCCATTTTTGGAAGCCCCTGTTTGTGCCCCCAAATGGACTGTCGAGAATCGCCGGCGGCATTTAGAGTTTCAGACAGATCGGAGAGGACGTTTATTTCCTCGTCTCGAAAATCCTGCACCTCATCTAGAAATACGGTGTCATAGAATTTTCCTAGCTTATTTGTTTTTACGTATTCACTGACTTGTGTGAATAAAGCCTTCCTGATGGTCTTAAAGTTCCCACCCGGACTCACAAATGGGTTGCCTCGTTCATTTAGGAACGTTGTCCCCCACCTCATGAAGGTCATTATTTCATTGCGCTGGATTTGATCCGGCCTTCCAATCGATGGTCCTGATCGGATAAACTCGGTAAGCGTTCTGGTGAATGTCAGAAAAAGGATTCTTGGGTGGGTTGCTTTGACGTAGTTCGCCCGCAACAGCAGAATGTTGGTTTTTCCAGAACCGGGAGGTCCCTTGATTAGCAGACTTGCGCTGGGGTCAGTCCTAAGGACAGACTTTTGATCGTGATCCAGCTGCCCCGCATTAACCCACCACGTCTCGTTCACCGATCGATCCCTGTTACAATTTCTCGTTAATCTGTGTCGTGTGACTTCATTTTTCTGGAGTGAAAAGCGTTAAGTTACTCGGCTTTCTATAATTTCGTTAGATCCCAAGCGAATGCGAAGGGCTTCACTAGAAACACCAAGGCTTTCTGCCATTTCATCGATTTCTCTTATGCCTTGTGCACGAAGGCGGGAAATTGCTTCAGCGGGCATCAGCAGGTTAGCCGCGAAAGTGTTGGCTTGACGCTCATGCCTAGGTCGAATAGCGGCGTTCGGCAAAGGCGAATGCTCAGCTCGATACGCCCGGGTATCTCCTGTACCAGCACCGAGAAGGTCTCGATGGTAGATATAGTGCCCTAACTCGTGCGCAGCCGTGAAGCGCTTCCTCGCCGGTGCATGGTTAGAGTTAATTACGATCCGATAGTCACCAGATGGTTCCAACTCGATCCAACCAGACACATCGTCTTCGAGTGGCTTGAATTCGGGGCCAAGGCCTAGCTGAGACACGATGTCGAAAACAGGGACGGGGGCCGTTCCTCTGAAAGACTCGAGTACTGACAATATATCAGCCATTATCCCGCTGCCTCGCCAAGGGCATCTGCCGCTGCATCGTCGTTGCCATCGCCCAACGTCGCATTTCGCAAATTATCGACGTGTGAACGTATGATACCCGGAGCGTCACGGCTTAGCCATTCCTGGATGAACTGCTCCGCGCATCGCCTTGCTTCCGTTCTCGCTTCGTTCTCAGCTGTTCTAGCGATATGTTTGCCCCATGCAACCCCTGCGACAACAGCGCCAATGGCGAGTAGAATCGTGCCCCAAGTGAGGGCGACGGAAAGGGACGCAAACGAATTTGCGATTGCATCCCAGTTTGGCTGCGCTGCCGTCGGAGCAGTCGTAGGCGGTGGCGTGGAGCACGACCTCGTTGCTGCCTCGACCATTTTTGTGCAAGCATTCCATGCTTGCGCCATGACTTCCTGTTTTTGCGGCAAGCTACCCCCCACTCTTGCTCGAGTACCATCTAGTGTGAGGCTCCGCTTCGTGCAATACACGCTTGGACTGATCCGCCTCACAGAGCTCCCTTCGCCCCAGCCATGGCTGAGGTGCAGGCATTGATATGCTCTTGGGAAACTTGAGGTCACTTCAACGCAAGCATCGACTGCAGCCGAACGATCTCCTTGCGCACGAGTACAGTCGCTAAAGTTCGAGCGAGCCATCCTTTGTGAGATTACAGACCGCTCTCGGCGAAGGTCCGCTTACCGGGCCGTCCGTGCTGAGTCCGGTCAGTCGCCAACGTCCGCTCGAGGCGGCGTTCCCCAGCATGCCGGGTGAGTATCTTTCAGCCCGTGCCCGCCTATGTCCCACCCGCGCATCTAACCCGATGGTTCCTCGTCCGTCCTTGCACATTGCCGCAGCGCCTCCATGATCCGCTTTGTCACCAGGTCCTCGGCGAGGAACCGGAATATTTCGTCGTCGGTCGCAAGATCGGTGCGCAGCTTCTGCGGCATGGTGACCACCGCTGCATGCACGATGGCATCGATGAGATGAAGATGAAGGTGCCGGGCTTGCATGGTCAGTTCTCCTTTCCGGAATTTGCAGGATGGCGACGCCCCCGCTCGACGAGCGCGCGCAGGCTATCCATCGGCACGAGGGTGACGGCGCCGATCTTGACGACCGCGATCGAGCCTTCGGCGATCAGTTCGTAGAGCTTGGACCTGCCGATCCCGATCATGCGACAGGCCTCGGGCACACGCACCGCCAGCGGCTCGGGCCGGACCTCCTGCGGCTTGCTTGACGGCGCGGTCACTGGAACGACCTCAGCTTGGCAATAGCCGGATCGTTGCTCTGCCCCGGCGCCTTGCCGGCGAGCCGGTCGGCCACCTCGTCGATCAGTTCCGCAAAGCGCTTCGAACCTGCCGCGACGGCCTCCTTCGTGGGCGGTACCTGCGCGGCGGCGATAAACTGGTGGCGTACGAGGCGCGCCATGATCTCCCAGACGAGACCCTCGTTGCGGCGCAGCCAGTCGAGGTTGCGCTCGATGCGGGTCAGGCGCGCGGCCGTTGCCTCGTCGGTCCTGGGCGCGGCGCGTCGGGTGAACCAGGCATCGAGCGCCTCGACGAGGATTTCCGAACGGGCGCGGCCCGAACTTTGCGCAAGGTGCGCAAGGCGGCGGCTCATGTCCTGGGGCAGGAAGAGCTGGTGCCGGGTCTTGTAGGTTTTCGTCATGGGTGACCTGCCGGATGGGAGGGGGTGGCAACGAACCGGCCCAGGGGGTTCACCGATCCGCCGCCATCTCCGATCATCCCTGTCCGGGGCGTTCCGGGGAATGGGGCTGATGGGGCCAGATGGGCTCGGTTGGGGCAAGGAGAGGCTTTGCGCCCTACATGCCGATGCTGGGACCGCCCCGCTCGCGGCCCAGCGTCCAGCTGATCGAGCCCGTGGAGCGCATGATCCCCGCAACCTTGCGCCCGAGGTGCTTTTCCAGCTCGGGCCGCCAGGGCACGAGGGTAAACTCGCGGGACTTCTCGATCAGCGCGAAGCGCCCCGAGGTGAGGTTCACCGTGCGCCGGTAGGTCCCCTCGATCGGCCGGCCCTCCTTCGCCTCGGCGAAGGGCAATCCCAGGTCGTTTGCCAGCTGCCCTGCGACGGCCCGCAGCTCGCGCGCGCGCAAGCTGCGCAGCATGCCCTGGCGGTACACCACATCGCCGTCCTGCCGGACGGCCAGTTCCTGCTCGACCAGCCACTGCTGGCGCAGCGCCAGGGCCTTGCGCACTTCAGCCCCGTATCCACCCGAGGCGAACGGGGTCGGGCATCCGGCCTGCAGCTCGCGGTCCAGCCAGGTCTCGGCGTGGACATGGACCAATTGCGCGATGGGCCTCGGCGAGAGGACCTCGACCTTGACCGGTTCGGCATCGATCCGCCGCTGCTCGTAGGCGAGCACGGTCCCGAGGTGATCGGGCGCGATGCGCCAGGTGCCATCGGGCTCGCGCCCGATCCGGCCGGTGGCACGCCGGATCGCCTCGAGGCGGCGCTCGTGCGCGCGGGCAAAGTCCTCGGTCGCCGTGGCATCGTGCTTCAAGTGGATGTCGATGGTGTAGCGCCCGCCGCTGGCTTCGGCGATCGTGGCAACGGTGCGGTCGACTTCGCGCACCGCCGCGACCCTGGGTTCGAGCCGCACCAGCGCGCCCTGCGGCGTCGGCTCGCGGATATGGCCGATGTCGATGTAATGGCGGCGCGCGTCGATGCCCTCGACGACGAGGTAGCGCCGCTCGTGCTCCTCGTCCGCCGTGCCGCGCGCGACGACCTGTCCGATGATCGGGCCGGTGAGCGCTTCGGGTGCCTGCTTGGCGCCCCGGCCCTGGGGAAGCCCATGGATCACCAGGCGCTCGGGCGCCTCATCCGGTGATGGCATCCGGAGCTTGAGGTCGCGCCAGGAGGCACGCGCCATGTCCCGATGCAGGGTGCGGATGATGTCGCCGCGCCGGCCCATGGCGCTGAGCACCTGCTCGGTCTCGGGATCGAGCGTCCAGGCCAGCGGCCCGGCCTTGGTTGCCAGCTCCATGCGTTCGAGCACGCGGGCGCGGCCGACCAGAAGCTGCCGGTAGTCGAGATCGCCGGCCTGCGCGGGATCGAGCCTGCCCAGATCGACGGTATTGTCCCTCGCCAGCCTGATCAGCGAACGGTCGAGCCGGGTCAGGCGCTCGGCCTCGACTTCCTGCTGCAACTGCTGGCGCACCTCGATCTCGCTTTGCGGGCCGAGCGCGCGCGTCATGATCTGCGAGCCGCGATGGCGGATGCCGTGGGCGATGTAGTCGCCGGCG
The DNA here is from genome assembly GCF_001014975.1 of Novosphingobium sp. MD-1. Taxonomy (GTDB): domain Bacteria; phylum Pseudomonadota; class Alphaproteobacteria; order Sphingomonadales; family Sphingomonadaceae; genus Novosphingobium. The sequence continues at coordinate 504,873 of NZ_BBXA01000033.1, forward strand.
ATGTTGAGCGTCCTGCCGTCCTCGGTCTTTCCCCGGATCAGGATATGGCTGTGCGGATGGCCGGTATCGAAGTGATCGACCGCGACCCAGTCGAGCGTGGTGCCGAGGTCCTCTTCCATCCTGGCCATAAGGTCACGGGTGAAGCCCTTGAGATCCTCGAAGGCGCGCCCGTCCTCGGGCGAGACGATCAGGCGGAACTGGTGGCGGTCCTCGGCGCCCCGTTCGAGAAAGGCTTTTGCGTCGGCGTCGTCGGCAAAGGTCGCGTAGAACCGGCCCGGCTCGCCATCGCGCGCGGTGCCGTCGCGCTCAAGGTAGCGCACGTGGGCGGCGGCGGCTTGCGCCTTGCCGGCCAGCTTCACCACGCGGGCCTTGACCGTGACCCGGCGCGGCCGCACGCGCAGGCCCGATCCGCGATCGAACGACCAGCCCGATCCGCGCGGGAATGAGGCGGCCAGCTTCGCGCCGCGTCCGCGCGCATTGAAGCGGCCTGAGCGCGGTCCCGCCGCGCCGTCGATCTTCGGTCCGGCCCCACGCGGCTTGCCGCCACGCCGGGCGACCTGCTCGAGTATGCGGCCCTTGAGGGCGCGACCCTTGCCGGCGCGCCCGCCAACGCGGCCGGCGCTGTCGCGGCGCGCGTGGCCCAGACGGGGCTCGAAGCGATCGTCGTCCTGTGGCATGATCGGGATATGAGGAGGCCCCCGGGACCTTCTCAAGTATCTCGCGGCAAAGGCGCCGGAATGCGTGGCTTTTGAGGCGTCTGGTGCCGGATCGTCTCGCGAACGCCCTGTCAGGAAGACAGGGCGTCTCCCTGAAAAACGACGTGCAGACAACGCTTTGCCCCGGCAAATGCGGCGAAGCGTGCTTCGCTTTATCTTGCAAATACCCTCTTTCCAGCACCCTTCCTGGCACTGTTTCGGCACCCCCTGCCATTCTTGTCCGCTGCCATCCGTCTGCCCCGCAAACAGGCCTGGCAGCGCCTTCTCAATGTTCGCTTTATGTTCTATTCGATACAGCCCTGCCGAGTCGCATGAAGGAACTGCACGTGGGCGTGAACATCGACGTCAAGGAAGGCGGACGCCTGCATCTGTCGGGCGCCATCGCAACCGTTCTCGACGTGCCCTTGCGCGGCCAGGCCGAAGGGTTCTCGCTGGCGTTTTCCGATGGAACGCTGGTGCGCGGGACCTGTCTGGAAGGTAGTTCCGCGTGCCGGTTTACCCTCGCCAAGGCGGGCACGCATCGCGCCAGGATTACCCGCAACGGGGCGAGCGACCGGCTTGAACTGGAGGGGGATTACGACTGGATCACGCTTGCCTGCGGCGCGGGCACGCTCGAGCCCCTGCCCGATCCGGAAGCGGCGGACGCGCGGCAACTGGCGCTCGATATTGCCGTGGACGAGGAGGCCTGAGAGGCCCTCAAGCCGCTCTGGCGAGGGTCTCGATGCGGCTCTCGCAGGCCGCGCGGACAAGGGTTTGCAGGATGGCGACGCGCTCGGCGATCCAGTCGAGTTGTTCGGCGGTGATGAGGTAGGAACGCGAGTAGCGGGCCTTCACATAGGCATCGCGCAGGAGCGAGAAGCAGCGCTTCTGGAAGCGGGTGTCGCGCAGCCAGACCCCGCGCAGGCTCGGCTCCATTTCTTCGGCCATGTCGCGCAGGCGGCTGAGCTTGTGGGTCTTGGGGCTGTACAAGGTGCGGACGAGGAACAGGCAGTGGTAGTAGCGCTCTGTCGCCTGATGAAGGAGAAAGGCCGCCAGCTTTGCCTTCCCTTTCGCTATCGCATCCGATGCGCTTTCAAGAAAATCATCGGCGCTTTCAAACCACTCCTCGAAGTACTCGCGCGTCTCCTCCAGCGCCTGCGCTGGTGACAGGGGTTTGGGCTCGGCGAACGGGTGGCCGGGCTCCTCGAAGAGCACGATCCCCTCGCGCAGGATGTCCATGAAGAAGTAGCGCCCGAGCCGCAGCTTGTCGTTCACATCGTCAAGGCTGTGGTAGATCAGGCTGACCGGGGTGCGCAGCACCTTGCCTTCGGACAGCTCCACCAGAAGGCGGCCTTCGGTCTTCTCCCAGAACTCGGCGACGTCGGTCAGGTCGTCGTGGTTGACGACGACGAGCAGGTCGTAGTCGGAGAAGTAGCGGCCCACAGGATCCTCGACCCAGTCGCCGCGCGCGTAGCTGCCGAACAGCACGATCTTGAGGAGTTTGCCGGCGCGCAAATGCGGCTGCGAGCGCTGCGCGGTGGCGAAGGCGAAGCCCTCGCGCACGACCTCGACCACATGCGCGAGCTCGGCGCGCTTGCCTTCGGGCAGATGGGAAAGATCGTCGTTCACCGTCACAGACTTGCCCCTATCGTCCTTGTTGCCAAGTGCAAAGTGCCGGGGGCGGTCCTGCACGGGACCGGCCCCGGCCGCGGGCGGAGGACGGGGGCCATCGCTAGTCCGTGTCCCTGTCGCGCAGCCGCTTGCCCAGATGGCGGATGGCGTGCCCGAGGCGTTTCACCACCTGCCGCTGCGATAGTCCCGTGCGCCCGGCAATGTCCTCAACAGACATTCCATCGAGCCGCATCGCGAGGAATATCTGGCGGTCGAGGTCGGACAGTTCGAGCAGCGCCGCTTCGATCCGGTGCAGGCGTTCGGGATCGGGAGCCTGTTGCATGGGCCTTGCCTCCTGTCGGGAGGAACCCGGCGCCTTTCGCCGCCGGGCTCACCGGTTTCAGGCCGCCTGCGGCAGCGCGATCGGGGCGTCGGGCTCGGCCGCTTCGGGCTCGGAAGCCTCGGCGATCCGCGCCGACCGTTCGGCACTGCCGACGCCGCCCCGTTCCGTGTAGGCGCTGGCCGGGAACGCCATCCAGCGCGGCACCCAGCTCTCGCGGCTGCGCCTGCCGTTGGTGCCCGTGAGGCAATCACGGATGATCCCGCGCTGCACCTTGGTGGTGGCCTTGGCGTTCTCGGCGGCGACCTTCTCGCCCGCGACATCGGCCAGCAGGTGCCCGATCACCTCGCGGTCGCGCAGGGCATCGAGCAAGGCGTCATCGGCCTGCCAGACATCGGCCATGGCCAGCCCCATGTGCTCGCCCAGCATTTCGATCAGGCTGGTGCCCAGATCGAGCGTCTCGCCCATGACCACGGTCATGACGCGCAGGACGGCGGCATCGTCGAGCGCGATCAGCCGGCTCAGCAGCCCGCACATCCCATCGTCACCGGAATGCCCCCCGGTGACGGTCGGCGTGTCCACGTCGAAGCCAAGCAGGGCCAGAACCGCGCGCCGCCGGGCATCGAACAGGCTTTCCGAGAGGCAGTTCTCGACGCTCTCGGCCACGGCATCGTTGGGGGCCTTCTGCGGTTCGATCCGTACCGACCACAGGGCGGAACCCGCAATCGCATGGGCTACCATGACCCGCAGCGACAGGCCGGTATCCTCGACCAGTCTCGCCCGCACGGCGGCGTGGCGGTGCAGGTCGATATAGGCGTTCACCGTGCTCGACACTTCGGGCCGCGCGACCTTGTCCAACACTTGCCCCTGTTCCAGCCGCCGCGCTTCCTTCACCGTGACGAAGCCTTCGTGGAAGGTCACGTCGCCCCTGTGACCGATGGCGACATAGACCCTGCCGCCCTTGGCCTTGGCCCTGCGCTCGTGCTCCCATGTGTGGAAGGCATCGCCCCTCTCCATCACGACCACGTCGCTCCAGCCTGCGTCGCGCAAGGCTTCGGCGCGCGCCGCGATGGCTTCCCTCTGGGCGTTCCAGAACAGCTCGGCACAGGCGAAGTAGCGCTCCTCGCCGAACAGGTCGGCGACGATCTCGCCGGGATAGGCCGCCACATCGAACAGCGCCGCGCTCACGGGAATCGAGGCCCCGCCGAACAGCCACGCCTTGAGCGACGAGCCCGTCGGCGCATAGGCCGCCGCGTCGTCATGGAGGGCCAGCCATTCGCGCTGCCGGGCCTTGGACGCCATGGTGAGGTGGCGCAGGGTGACCGCATCGATGCGGTCGTCGCGGTAGAGATGGCGCAGGCGCGGGACCAGATTGCCGAGCGCCAGCGTGCGCTTCACCTGCAGGGCAGTCAGCCCGAAGGTCTGGGCGATGCTTTCCACGTCGCGCCCCTCGCGCACCAGCCGGGTGAAGGTTTCGCAGCGGGTCATCTCGTCGGGATCGAGCCGGGCCACGTTCTCGATCAGCGAGGCTTCCAGGGCGGCCGCATCGTCGCCCGGTTCGAGCACCGCGCAAGGCAGGTCCTCGATGCCGCCACCTTCTTCGGCCACCACGCGCGCGGCATGGTAGCGGCGCTTGCCCGCGAGAATCTCGTAAGCGGGGAGGCTGTCTTCCCCGCTGTCCCCCGTGCCGGGCCGTTCGCGGACGATCAGCGGCACCAGCACGCCGCGCGCCCGCACCGAGGGCAGGATGTTGGCGATGTCGCAGGTCTTCTTCGTGCCCCGCATGTTCAGGCTCGATACCGAGAGACGCGCAAGGTCGATGTGCATGAGTTCCATGTTCTTCACTCCTTCAACCGCCATGGACCGGCGCCGGGGTGGCGGGGGGCGGCAGGAGCGGACCAGCAGCCCCGCCGGCAGAGGCGGGGCGCAC
>NZ_BBXA01000034.1 GCF_001014975.1 Novosphingobium sp. MD-1
GGGTTGCGCGCCGGCGCGGCGGGGCTAACGGGCAGCGACGCCCCCCGCTACCCTGGAGCCGGCAAGGCTCGACGCCGCCGCGCGCCTCAGCGCGGCGACGACTGAAGGGATGGCGAAGACAGCCCGCCCCTGACAGGGATCGTCACGGCTGTGCCGACGAGACAGCGGTGCACCGCTGGCTCGGTTGAGCGCAAGCGCAATAGAGCCTGGTCGCGCTTATGCGCGGGCCAGGAAATGGCCGCCAAGCCGCGATACGAATGCCCACGCATCAAATCTACGACTTCATTCCGAAAAGCCCCTTATGCCTACTCGTATCGCTGACAGACCGGTGGTAGCTTCGATTGCGCGGGACCATCTTCATCTATAACGGCAGCCGCGCACGGGGCCACTGTAGAGCTCGCGAGAGAGCAATGTACGACGCCAGGCAAGTCGCCAACTATCTTCTGGACTGCGCACGGGATTGTGGAACCGTGCTCACAAACATGGGCATACTCAAACACATATACTTTGCCCACGGCTGGCACTTGGCTTCGTTCAATCTACCGCTGATTTCGAATCGTATCGAAGCGTGGGAGTACGGGCCTGTGATCAAGGTCGTGTACGACAGCTTCAAGGTTCACGGAGCAGGGCCGATCACCAGCCGTGCCACCATGATGGACCTGGATACGGGCGAGTTCATGGAGGCGCGGGCCGATTTCCCGGCTGAGACCGAGAAACTGCTCCGCTCCATCTTGCGATATTACTCGGGCTTTGGCGCTTTCGAGCTTTCTGACCTTACGCATATACGTGGTGGGCCATGGGATCGGGTATGGAATGCCGGAGACGGTAAGGTACGACTGAACATGGAAATATCGAATGAGTCCATTCGTCATCATTTCATTGCGCAGGGGAAAACCGCAACCGTCCAGTAGTGGACATCTTTGTTCGACGTCTGCATGATGGTAAAGGTCCCGTCATGGCTTTACCGATTCCCCCACTTCAAGACGTGGTCAGGTTAACTGGTCATGACGTCAATTCGACGATCGCCAATCTCCGGCGGTATTATGGCGGGACCGGCTCCAATTGGAGCTACGCGCCTGCCAAGAGACTGGCGAAGGCTGTTTTCAGTTCGTCCATTCCGCGAGAGGCCGCCGTTCGCGCCTGTGGTTCGACCGGCAATAAATTGGGGCGACCGTACAACGAGGAAGTTGGTGGGCTGATCTGGGATGCCGCGCAGGGGCGCGGAGACCTGATGTGCCATCCGCTTTCGCCGCAGCAGCTTAACCTGCGCCCTGACTTCGCGATCACAGTAGATCCTCTGTTTTTCTTTCGCGAAAACGGCAAGACCACGCTTTTCTACCTTCAACCTCGGCGGGGCCACGTGCCTGGCCGCGATGGCTTGCGGATGATTGCCAGTGCGATCATGTCGCGTTTTGCTGTTGATCAGCTCAGCGACGCGGAGTTGCTGTTGCTTGATCTGAGCGCACCTGAGGGATGCAAGAAGCGCAGTATCAAGCCTTATACCCTTGCTGATCTTCCACTTCTGGAAGCGAATGAGATGGAGGCGTTCTTTCAGAGGTTTGTCGATGCCTACGACATTCTCACCGCCGAAGGGGTGACGCGCAAGGAGCGGAGCAAGCAACCGCCGCGTGATCGTGGAGATGACCTGTTCGGCGGAGACCTGCCCGCCTGAAGTGACACAATTCACGCGTCAACGGGCGTACGATTTTAAAAGCGTTTCTTCGAAACGCGCTTGGATGCACCAGCATCGCGCATCTCATCGAGATAATCGCTCCACCACTGCGCCATCTCGACGCGCTCCTTCCAGTGCGCGCCACGGTGATAAGCGGCCCTGATCCTGTCACTGTCGCCATGCGCCAGCGCCCGTTCGATCGCATCGGGATGCCACTTGCCACTTTCATTGAGCAGGGTGGACGCCATTGCCCGGAAACCGTGGGCGGTCATTTCATTTGTGGCGTAGCCAAGACGGCGGAGCGCACCGTTGATCGTATTGTCGCTCATAGGTCGCCGCCGCGACCGGATGGATGGAAAGACGTAGCCGTCCGGCCCCGTCAGCGCCTTGGCGTCCTTGAGGAGGGCGAGGCTTTGGCGGGACAACGGGACCAGATGGTCCTTCCGCATCTTCGTCTTGGTGGCGGGGATCTTCCACAGCGCTGCATCGAAGTCGAACTCGGACCATTCGGCATGGCGCAGTTCGCCAGGGCGGACGAAGACGTGCGGTGCTAACTGCATCGCCAGTTTCGTCATGGGCTGGCCTTCATAGCCCTCGATCGCGCGCAGCAGTTGGCCAACCCGTTCGGGCTCGATGATCGCCCCATAATGGGTGACCGTCGGCGTGGTCAGGGCGCCACGAAGGTCGCGAGTCGGATCCGAAGGAATCCGAGCGGTGGCGACCGCATACCGGAAGACAGCACCGGCAAGCTGGAGAGTCCGGCGCGCGCTTTCCAGCTGCCCCTTTCGCTCGATCCTGCGAACCGCCGCCAAAACGTCTATCGGTTGAATATCCGCGATCGGCATGCAGCCGATCGAACCTCTCAGCAGCGAGAGGAGATACTCGCTGCGGTTGGCTGTCGCGGGTGCCCAGGCCTTGGCGCCGTCACGTTTGCGCTTGGCGCAGTACTCCCCGGCAACGGCTGTGAATGTCGTGGCCGATGCCATTTCCGCGCGCATCTTGTCGCGGCGCTTTTCTATCGACGGATCGCGTCCATCGGAAACCAGCTCACGCGCATTATCGCGGCGGCGACGGGCTTCGGCCAGACCGACCGCTGGATAGGTGCCAATCGCGAGCGCCTTTTCTTTGCCGTGGATTCGATACTTCACGCGCCACAGCTTACCCCCGGTGGGTTTCACCAGCAGGAAGAGGCCAAGGGCATCGCCCAGCTTATAAGACTTCTCTCGGGGCTTCGCGTTCCGGATCGCAATGTCGGTAAGTGGCATGGTTCTGCGCCTTTCCCGCCAGGAACCCCCACCGTGGGGGTCTCTCTCACTGGCCCAGACGACAAAACCCCGAAGTACCCCCAGAAATTCATGGATGCAGGCGGAAAGGGCCGATCACGTCTGGACAAATCGGGACGCTAAAGTCCCGGATTTGCGGGCTTTTATACCACCATCGGGACAATTTTTGAAGGGAGGATGGAGCGGGTGAAGGGAATCGAACCCTCGTCGTAAGCTTGGGAAGCTTCTGCTCTACCATTGAGCTACACCCGCAAAGGCGCTGATTTTACTGGAAAAATATCAGGGCGAGCTGAAACCTTTCCACCTTCGTTTCAAGTTGGAAGCCAACATGGAACGATGGAGGGGGGCCTTAGGCGGAAGTGGCGTGCCGCGCAAGTCCGACCTGTCCGTTCCCGCGCCCGTCCCTGCCATCGCGCTCCCGGTGCCCCCAGGCGCTATCCCGCCTTTGCACCTTGCAGGGGCACGCTGGGAGCCACGGCCGGCTTGCCGAAGTAATACCCCTGGGCTTCCTCGCAACCTGCGGAGACGAGCAGTTCGAGCTGACCGATCGTTTCCACGCCTTCCGCCAGCACCGGGATCTGCAGGCTCTTGCCCAGCGCCAGCACGGCTCGGATGATCGCGCGGGCCTGTTCGTTGTGTTCGGATTCAAGCAGGAACGACTTGTCGATCTTGATCTTGTCGAACGGGAACGAATGCAGCGTGTCCAGCGAGGAATAGCCCGTGCCGAAATCGTCCATGGCAACGCTGACGCCCAGCGCCTTGATGCGGCGCAGCGTGTGTAGCGACCGCACCTTGTCGGCAATCAGCGCCGTCTCGGTGATCTCCAGTTCGAGGCGCTGAGGCGAAAGGCCTGTTTCCACCAGTACGCGCGTGACGATTTCCGGCAGATCGGCCTGCAACAACTGCACGGGCGAGAGATTTACGGCGATCTTGTGCTTCTGCGGCCAGAAGACCGCTTCCGCACAGGCCATGCGCAAGACCCATTCGCCCAGCTTCATGATCTCGCCGTTTTCCTCGGCGATCGGGATGAACTCCACGGGCGACACAATGCCGAAGCGGGGATGGTGCCAGCGCAACAGCGCTTCATAGCCGCTGATTTCCCCGTTCTTGAGCGAGTGTTGCGGCTGATACAGGACAGCAAGCTCTCCCCGCGCCACAGCGTGCCGCAGGTCGTTTGCCAGTTGGCGACGATGACGGGCGCTTTCGTCCATGCCCTGTTCGTAATAGCAGATGCGCTCGCCCAGGTTGCCCTTGGCCCGATACATCGCGAGATCGGCATTGTTGAGCAGCGCCTCGCGGCCCGTCGCATCGGTGGGGTATATCGCGATGCCGAGACTGGCGCCCACGGCAATACCGTCCTGCGCGCCGAAGGGAATGTCGAAGCAACGGCTCAGCCGGGCCACGAAATCCGACAGTTCGGCGGGCGAGGAAAAGTGCTTGGCGGCCGCGAATTCATCACCCCCGATCCGCGCCACCGTCTCCCCGTCACCCAGCACGGCCGACATCGCATCCGCGATCCGCTGCAGCAGCATGTCACCGGCAACATGGCCTTGCGTATCGTTGATTTCCTTGAAGCGATCGAGGTCGATGATCGCCAGAGCGACCTGCTCGTCGCGCAGTTCCGCCAGTTCCAGTTCCCGATCCAGCCAGTGGTTGAAGCTGGCGCGATTGGGAAGCCCGGTGAGATCATCGTGCATGGCCATATGCGCGATTCGGGCCTCCGAACGGCTGCGCTCGGTAATGTCCTCAAAGGTCGTCACCCATCCGCCGTTCGGCATGGGCCTGCTGGAAATCGAGACCACGAAATCCTCGCCGAATTCGGAAATCACGGGCGGCAGTTCCGGCGATGCGAACGAGCGCTGGAGCAGAAGCTTCATGTTTTCCAGCCGTTCGTCGGAAACCCGGCCACCCGTTCGCGCCTCCAGCGCAGCCCGCGCCACGTCCTCCAGCGTCCAGCCCGGCTGGCAGCTGTCTTCGGGCAACTGCCAGAGTTCGGCGAACCGGCGATTGCGCAGCATCAGCCGCTGGCTGGCATCGAACAGGCAAAGGCCCTGGTGCATGTGCTCCAGCGCGGCATCGAGACGATGGTGCGCCTCCTTGATCCGGTCCTGGTCTTCCTTGAAGCGCGTCATGTCGCGCGTGATCTTGGCGAAGCCGACGTGTTCGCCCGCGGCATCGACGATCCGCTCGATGGTGACATGCGCCCAGAAGCGCGAACCATCGCGGCGCATGCGCCAGCCCTCGCCGGTAAACTTGCCTTCGGCCAGCGCCTGCGCCAGCGCCCGTTGCGGCGCACCGGCCGCGCGGTCTTCCGGGGAATAGAAACGCCCAAGCGGAAGGCCAAGAACCTCGCTGGCCTGATACCCCTTCAGGCGCTGCGCTCCGGCATTCCAGCTGGCCACCCGCCCGTCGAGATCGAGCATGTAGAGCGCGCAGTCGGAGATGCCCTTGACCAGGATGCTGAACTGCCGTTCGCTAACCTCGATCGCGGCCGTAGCCCGGCGTGTGATTGCCCAGCTCCCGATGCACAGCGCCAGCAGCAGCACCGAAACGCTGCCGACCAGGACGGCCATCATGCTGGGGGAAAGCAGCATCGCTTCGGTATGCAGACGGGCGGGAATCAGCCGGATCGCGGCCATCCCGGAAAAGTGCAGGCCAACCACCGCGACGGTCATCATCAGCGCCGCGGCGAAACCCTGCCCCCGTCCACTATGCCGCACCGCCCTATCCAGCCCGGCGAAAAACGGCACAATCGCGAGCACGAGCGAAAGTGCGACATAAGGCAACCGCCATTGGATGACGGCCGGCATCTCTACTGCCGCCATGCCGACATAGTGCATCGTCGCGAAACCTGCGCCCGCCAGCACGCTTGCTCCAAAGCGGCCGGTTCGCGTGGTTGCTCTCATCGCGAGCAGGAACGCGACCGCCATGCTGACGACGACAATGCCGAGCGAACCGACCGTCAGCCCCGCCTTGTACCCCATCACCACGCCGGGATCGTAGCCGAGCATCGCGATGAAGTGCGTGGACCAGATACCGAACCCGGTTACCGCTCCGCCGATCACCGCCCAGTTGCGAGCACCGCGTCCCGTTGCCACGCGCGATTGGCGCAGCAGGAGGACGGCCGTTACGGTCGACAGGAGGCACACGCCAGCAGCGAGCAGCACGAGGCTGAAATCATGCTGATCGCGAATGCAAAACAGGATATCGAACATCAGGGATCCACTTTCCGGTCGGACAGTGGATGCTTGGCCCATCAATCGTTAAGAACGTGCCAATCTGGCAGTATCGCCCTTTGGGGCAACCAGGTCAGGGATGCAGGATAGAGCTCCCCCTTACTGGCAGTCGCCTTCCATTTCGGCCATCAGCACCGCGCCAAGGTTGCGGGCCATCGTCTTCAGCATGTTCGCCAGGAAGGCGTCCATCGCCGCGTTGCCCTTGGCGGAAAGCCGCACGAACGTCCGGCGCCGATCCTTGCCGTCGTCTTCACGATGGACGTAGTCATGCTCCATCAGATGGCGCAGCCAGCGCAGGGCCGTGGTCGGCGGAACATAGGCACCGATACAGGCGCTGGTGGTGGCGACTTCGCGCTTTTCGTGGCGGGCGATATAGAGATCCAGCAGGATGTCCCACGCCGCCTCGCCGAACAAGTCGGCGGGAAAGAAGCGCTCGCGCCGCCGACGCGCCGAATAGAGCTCGCGTGCCAGAGCCAGATGCGCGCGCGCCGTGCGTTCGGGCAGCGGGGGCGAAACGATGATGTCCCCTTCACAGGCCAGCAGCGGGATACCCATCCTGGCAGGTTCGAGGGCAATTCCTCCGATTTCGAAAGCCTTCATGTCGCAACCCATCCTGACCCCGTGGTTCCCGTCACGCATCCCGCAGTTCACACCCTGGCCCGGCATCACGCGGCGGGCCGCGAGCGGCTTGCGGAAAGCGCATGAAGAACCACGCACATGCGATGATAAGTGCCAGAATTTCGGGCATTTCGGTGTAAAATGATGTAAATTTGCAAGGCGCCGCGTGGGCGCTAGGGCTGCGCGCGCCCACCGACCTATCCCGTCGAGTCCGCAATCTTCCCGATTGCGCGGGCGATCGATATTGGCGATGGATACCATAGCTCCGCCCGACATCCCGAGACGAGACCGCCAACATGCCCGAAGCGCCGCGCGCCAAAGCCTTTCATCACCTGCCTGTGTCGCGCCGCCTGACCACGCTGGTCGTTTTGGCCTGCCTTGCCTCCGGCTGCGCCGGTCCGGTGCGAACCCGCTTCGGTGGAATGGCCGCGCCGGAGACGCCGGCCACGCCCTATACCGTGAAGCCAACCGCAATGCCCGAAGACAACGGCGACCGGACGGTCATCGTCAACGCGCTGCGCACCACCGGCATCGGCATCGCCGATGACAGCCGGAACGAGTTGACCGCGGCCTATACCCAGCGCCCGTCGAACGTGGCCGTGCTGGTCGACAACGCGGCCCCGCCGCTTTCTGGAGCCAAGAAGCAGCGCTTCCTGCAATCCTGCCACGACACCCGGTATCGCCTCGTCCTGACGGTCGTGGACCACGCCACCGGCACTCTGCTCGGGCGCGGCTGGGCCGAGGAAGATCACTGCCACGGCACGGGCAAGCCCGTGCTGGCCTCGCTCGCCGCCCGCGCTGCGGACATGCTGGTCCATCCCGTGCCCGAAGGATCGGAGCTGTCGTGGACGCGCGACTGAAGCCCACTCAATCGTCAGTGGCGAGAGGCAGGCGGATGGTGAACTCCTTCATGCCATCCGGCATCTCGCGATAGCCTACGCTCCCGTTCTGCCGTTCCGCCGCCATTCTCACGAACGCCAGCCCCAGCCCCCGGCTGGCCTCGCCCGCCGCATCGGTGCCGGGCGCGAAGGGGATAAACGGATCGCGCGCGCGCTCCGGCGGCATCGGCGGCCCCTGTCCCGTGATCGAGCAGGCGGCCAGCGCGCCCTCGCGCACGATGCGACATTCGACGGTTCCACCTTCCGGCGCGAACTTCACTGCATTCCCCAGCAGGTTGAGCAGTGCGCGCTGGACCAGGGCCGGGTCCCCCATCACCCACAGATCGTCATCGTCGATACGCTCGCGGATCGCCACGCTGCGCTGACGCGCGCGCTGCCAGACCAGGTCCGTCGCTTCCGCCAGCGCACCCGCGAGATCGACCGGTTCCGCCACCACGCGCGCGTTCTCAAGGCGGGCGAGTTGCACGAAATCGTCCGCCAGCTGCAACCCGCGCCCGGCATGCTGGCGTATGCGCAAGGCGGTATCGGCGGTTACCGCTCCGCTATCGCCCGATGTCCGATCCTGCAGCAGCGCGATTACGGCGGAGAACGGCGCGCGCATGTCGTGGCTAAGGAACTGCAGCGCCTCTTCCCGTGCGCGGGATGCCGCTTTCAGCTCGGTAATATCGGCAAAGCGGATGATCGTGCCGACCCCCTCGATCGCCGCGCGCGATAACACCAGCGTCCGCCCATCGGGCAACGTCACCTCGCCTTCGCGCACGGCCCCGCCCAGCCCGATCCCGGCCAGCAGAGGCAGCAAGGGCTGGTCACGCACCGCGCGCCCGAACAGGCGGTCGGCCGCGATGTTCCCCATCACCACCGCGCCATCGTCGTCGACCACGCAGACCGCATCGGGCAACCGGGCCAGAATTTCCGCGATGAAGGCGCGCAAGGCACGCAGCTGCGCGATCACGTCATGCAAGCGGTTGGTCTCCACGTTGACGAGGTCGCCACGCCCGGACGCGGGCACCGCTGCGGGGACAAGGTCGGGCTCCTTCTGGAGCTGGACCACTTCGGCGGTCAGGAACTCGCTCACCGCCGCCAGCCGCCGCCAGCCCCACAGCGAATAGACCACCACCAGCCCCAGCAGGGCCGAGCCCGGCGGAATCCACCAGCCGATCGTCAGCAGCAAGGCCACCGACGCGGCCGACACCACGACCAGCCCCGCCAGCGACAGGCGCAGGTTCGTCATCGGCCCGAAATGCAGGAAGGCAAGCAACAGCAGCAACACCGGAAGCAGGCTGAACGCAAGCACCCATGGCGTGCCCACATCGTGGTAGAAATCGCCATGCAGCAGGGCATTGAGCATGTTGGCCTGCAGTTCCACGCCCGACATCAGCGTACCGGCTGAAAACGGCACGAGGAAACGATCGCCGAAGCCGGATGCGATCCCGCCGAACAGCAGGACCTTTCCGCGGATCAAGGCGTCCGGCACTCTTCCCGCCTGCAGATCATCGAACGACACGCGCCGGAACGCGCCGGGCCGCTGGAACGGGATGATCTGCGTGATCGCGGGCGGATGGGCCTGGTAGGCTTGCGGATCTATGCGCCGGACAAGCAATTCCGTCAGATGCGGGACCGCCCCGTTGAGCCGGGGTTCGAAGCGGCGCACAACGCCATCGTCATCGAAGTTGACGTCCACCGACCCCAGCCCAGCCGCCGCCGCGCTGATCGGCGGGGGTGGCTTCTGGTCCGCCGTGGTCGCCGCGCGGCCATCGGCATCCGGCAAGCCCGGCAGCATGGGAAGATAGACCGGCGCCGCCGCGCGCAACCCTTCCGCGAAACGCCCGTCCTCGGCCGTCGGCTCGATGAACAGGACGTCGTAACCGATCGCGGCTGGCCGCGCCTTCGCCGCCATTTCGAGCGCCTGGGCATGGACGGAGCGGGGCCAGGGCCAGTTTCCGACCCGCGCCAGGCTGCCTTCGTCGATTTCGACGAGCATAATCCGGTCGTCCGCGTTGGCGGGACGGATCAGCGTCATCGAATCCAGCAGGATATTATCGAGCGGCGCGGTCCAGCGTCCGCGTACCGATGCCGTTACCAGCAGGCTGGCCGCGATCACCACGACCAGCCATTCGATCAGCAGCCGGCGATAGAGCATCGCGCGCGGCGCCTATCGGCCCGCACCCGTGACCGTGAACTTCTGGAAAGGAGTCCAGTTTTCAGTAACATCGCCAGCGGCATATTGCTGCACGCCGACGCGCCAGAAATAGACTCCATCGGCCAGACCCGCCACGCCCACCTGCGCGTCCTGCAATCCAGGCTCGTCGATCATCGGCGCCGCCTTGGCGTCACCACGCACCAACTGGAAGCGATAGAGCCGGCGCGCGTCGCTTGCCCCCTGCCCCAGCCACTTGATCGTGATCCGGTCGCCATCCTGCGCAGCGCTGGCACTCAGTCCGGTCAGCGAGCGGCGCAGGGAATAGACCTGCGGCAAGCCCTCGATCCCGGTGGCCGACAGAGCGGTAAGGCGCACGAACCAACGCCCGTCGGCCAAAGCCGGCAACGTCACCGTATCGCCGTCGGCGCTGGCCTCGGTCACCAGATCGGCAAAGCTGGAATCGGCCGCGACCTGGACGTGATATCCCTTTGCTCCCGCCTCCTGGCGCGCCTGCAAGGCTACCACGGGATCGACCAGCACCTTGCCCGCGTCCACCAGTTCGGGCGCCGGCAACAGCGCTTCCACCTTCACCGCGCCACCGGGAGAGACCTGCGCGCCGAACCCTTGCGCCAGCATGGTTTCGGCAGCCGAGGGATCGCCCTGCACCGCAACCTTGCCCTCGACCACTTCCGTGGCCGAAGCGCCGGCATCGTCATAAGCGACACGCAGGACGGTGCCGCGAATGGCGGAAACCGCGCGCGGCGTGCGCAGGCGAAAACGGCTGCCGTCCGCTTGCAGCGGGGTAGCTTGCGTCTCGATCTTGCCGCGTTCCACCGCGACATCGAAATCGACGCTGCCCGTCAGCAGGATGCGCCGCATCGCCACCAGCCGCACACGCGTGCGGGTAGGCAACGACACTTGCGAGCCGTTGGACAGGGCGAGCCCGATGAAACCATCGGCTCCCGTCTCCAGCACGGCACCCGGCATCACGGTGAGACCGGCGGTCGGCCGGATCGGCGCGCCGCCGCTTTCCAGCGTCACGGTGCCGCGCGCCGCCAGGATGCGGGCCTGCAACGGCTCTGTTCTCAGCAGGCGCAACGGCACGCGCAGCCGCGATCCCACGGGCAGGCGCAAGGGATCGGCCACGCGGTTGATACGCTGGACCTCTCGATAATCGGCCTGCCGGACAAGGTAGCGCGACGCGATCTGATAGAGATTGTCGCCCGCGCGCACGGTATATTCGATCTGATCCTGCGCCACCGCCACAACCGGCGCGGATGCGGCATGGCCTTGCTGACCCGTCATTGCGGGCAGGGCAAGGGCGAGGGCCGCAAACGGGCGAGCGATCCGGTTAGTCTTGCGCATGGTCGGTCTCCAGTCTGTAGCCGTAGCCGAACACCGTTCGCAGCGAAAAGCCGTTTTCCAGCCGTAACGAAAGCTTCGTGCGAATGCGCGAAACGTGCATGTCGAGCGTGCGCGTGGAAAGCTCGGCCACGCTCTTCCAGACCGCTTCCATGATATAGGCGCGCGAAAGCGGCCTGTTCTGGTTCGCGAAAAAGAGCATGGCCAGCGCAAATTCCTTCGCTGTCAACGCAACGTCCTCTCCACCGAACTTCACGACATTACGTTGCGCATCGAACAGATAGGCGCCGAACTGCAACGGCCCCTGCACCGCCGTTCCCCCGACGGCGCTGCGCCGCAACAGGGCGTTCACACGGGCCAGGATCACCACAGGGCTTTCCGGCTTGATGATGAAATCGTCCGCCCCGGTATTGAGCGCCAGCGCGATATCATCCTTGTCCGAGCGGTTGGTCAGCATGATGACCGGCGGGCACGCCGCGATCCGCGACTTGGCCAGTTCCATAAGATGGATGCCGCTCATCCCCGGCATGTTCCAGTCTACTATCAGCAGATCAAAAGTTTCGCGCTGCGCGGCAGCGAGCAGATCCAGACCACTGCGATAGCACGAACACGAGTGCCCTTCCCCACGCAAGGTTTCCGCAACGAAAGCCTGCACTGTTTCATCATCATCAACGATGGCGATATGCATCATGCAAGTCCTTTACCGTCATCGCGCATACCCCACCCCATCGGGCAACACGTCGTTCCCGGGAAGCAGGTGTTACAACCTTTTACACCGATCACGTTTACAGGACGCTTATAACGCGGATGTCTGGATAACCGACTAAGCGCATACGCAACGATCACGGTGTCATTACGTATCTGCTTCTGGACCAACCCTCAACGGGGGCCTTGTCGGGTCGCCTGAAGCCTGGGGTCATACGCAATTGCCGCCATGGCCCCAGGCGGATGGCGAAAGTACGCGGAAAAACAGAATCTTGCCAGGCCAACACGCGCGCCAGTCCCGTCCCGTCATCAGAATCGGTGGCGCGTTCGCACAAGTTACTCCGTTTCGGACTATTTAAGGGGTCACGCCGAGCACGATCTCCTCCGCGTGGCGCTAACCCACGATGCATTCGGGGAACGACGAGAACGCAATGCCGTTGGCTATCTAAAGCTGAAGGCCGGGTCGTCCCCTCGGCCAAACGAGGAAAACGGCATGAGAGGCGCTTGGCCAGCCCTTGTACTGGGCGTTGTAATTGCCTTGGCGGGCGTCATTATGACTGGCGGGGGCGCCTACCTCGTCGAGCTCGGCGGATCGATCTACTATTTGCTGGCCGGTCTTGGGCTGCTCGGCACGGCCTGGTTGCTATTTCGCCGGCGCCCGCTTGCGGTTTGGCTGTATGCCGCTCTGTTCCTGCTGAGCATGGTTTGGGGCCTCTCGGAAGCGCAAGGAAACGCCTGGGCGATGATCCCCTGGCTGATCGCGCCCTTCGTGCTGCTGGTCGCCATGCTGCTGGTCATGCCCACGCTGGTGGACAGCCCGCACCGCTGGAAGTGGTCGGGCGGCGGCATCGCGGCGGGGCTGCTCGCCGTTATCGCCTGCTTTGCCTTGCCCGGTTCGGGCTTGTCGTCGCCTGTGCTCGCGTTGCCTCCGCAGAGCTCGCAGGCGCTGGGTGATCCCTCTGGCCTGGCGACTGGGCGCGACTGGCCTACCTATGGCGGAACTTACGCGAACTGGCGCTATTCTCCCCTCACGCAGATCGATCGCGGCAATGTCGGAAGCCTGCACAAAGTCTGGGAGACGCATACCGGCGGCACGCCGCAATCCGCGAAGTTCCAGAAGCTCTACGGCACCGAAAACACGCCGATAAAAGTGGGCAACCTGCTCTATACCTGCACCGCCAAGAATGTGGTGGTCGCGCTCGATGCGGCCACCGGGCGCGTAGCTTGGCGTCACGATCCCAAAGTGCCCGACGCATGGATTCCCTATACCACCGCTTGCCGCGGAGTTGTGGTCTATGCGGTTCCCGGCGCAGACAGCGCCGCGCCTTGCGCCACCCGCGTGATCGAGGGCACCCTGGATTCGCGCCTGATCGCCCTGGACGCCCTATCGGGCGAGCCATGCCGCGAGTTCAACGGCACGGGGGAACAGGATACCAAGATCGGCATGGGGCCGGTCTATCCGGGCCTCGCCTCCATCAACTCGGCGCCAACCATCGTGCGCGGGGTGATCGTTGTGGGGCACCAGATCCTCGACGGGCAATACAGCCGGGCGCCTTCCGGCGTGGTTCAGGGGTTCGATGCGCGGACGGGCAAGCTCGTGTGGGCCTGGGACATGGCTCACCCCGATTGGAGCGGCTATCCGCCGGCCGGCCAGACCTGGGCGCGGGGAACACCGAACATGTGGACCAGCGCCGCGGGCGACGAACGGCTTGGCCTCGTCTATGTCCCGCTCGGCAATGCGGCGAACGACTACTGGTCAAGCGGCCGCACCCCGCTCGAGAATGCTTATTCGAGCTCGCTCGTGGCGCTCGACGTCGCCACGGGCAAGCCGCGCTGGAGCTTCCAGGCCGTCAAGAAGGACGTGTGGGACTATGACTTCGGCAGTCAGCCATCCCTGATCGACTACAAGGGCACAGCGGCGGTGCTCGTCCCGTCGAAACAGGGGGACTTATACATCCTGGATCGCGCCACCGGCCGGCCTTTGACGCCGATCGGCACGATCGCCGCCCCGCAAGGCGGCGCGGAACCTGCCCAGCGCGCGGCACAGCAGATCGTTTCGCTGTGGAACACGCTGCGCAAGGCGCCGCTTCACGAATCCGACATGTGGGGCATGTCGCCGATCGACCAGATGATCTGCCGCATCCAGTTCCGCGAAGCGGACTACCGCGGTTACTTCACGCCGCCCAGCGTCGATCGGAGCAGTGTGGAATATCCCGGTTACAACGGTGGCAGCGATTGGGGCGGCGTGTCGATTGATCCGCTGCGCGGGGTGATCGTCGCCAACTACAACGACATGCCCAACTATGTACGGCTGATAACCCGGGCGGAAGCGGATCGGCGCGACATCAAGCCGCGTTTCGCGGCAAAGGACATTTCCACCAAGTCTCATTCGGTCGATCCGCAATGGGGTGCGCCCTACGCGATCGAGGTGAACGCGGGGTGGCGCATGCCGTTCACCGGGCTGATGTGCAAACGCCCCCCATATGGCGGCATTCGCGCCATCGACATCGCCACCGGCAGGACGCTGTGGGACCGCCCCCTTGGCACGGCGCGCCGCAACGGTCCTTTCGGCGTGCCGACGATGCTGCCGCTTACGATCGGCACGCCCAACAACGGCGGCGCGGTGACAACCGCCAGTGGCCTGGTATTCATCGCCGCCGCCACCGACGACCTGATAAGGGCGATCGATCTGCGGACGGGGAAGACAGTGTGGTCGGCCAGTCTGCCAGCAGGCGGCCAGGCGACACCGATCATCTACCAGCAGGGGGGCCGGGAATACCTCGTCATCTTTGCCGGCGGGCACCATTTCATGGAGACGCCCGCAGGCGACAGCGTGATTGCCTATGCGCTGCCGGGTTGACGTTGCCAGGGGTGTGCGGACGAAGTAGCCGTGAACCCTTCGCAACGCCGCCATGCGGCACGTCGTCTCACCGGATGGTAAAAATCCCGAAACATGCGACCATGGGTTGAGGAGCAGCGCGAGAGCGTGCGCCCCATACCTGAGACCGATGTTCAAAGACCCGTCTTGATGCCACTTTATCGATAATGGCGTCAGCCGCCGATGCCCCGTGAACGATCAAGGAGAACCGCGTGACAGACCTGATCCAGTGCATGGCCAGCACGGCGGAAGACGAGTTGCCCGGTCCCGATTTGCTCTGCCGCGATGCGTTGGCCGGGCTGTCGCGCACTCCCAAGACATTGCCCAGCAAGCACTTTTACGACGCGCACGGATCCGATCTGTTCGAGGAAATCTGCCTGCTGGACGAATATTACGTCACGCGCACCGAAGAAGCCCAGTTGCGCAAGATCGCGACTACCCTGTCCCGCGCCATTCCGCCGGGCGCGGCGCTGGTTGAATTCGGCAGTGGCGCCAGCGTGAAGACGCGCCGCATCCTGGACGCAAGCCCTCAACTGTCCGCCTATCTCCCCATCGACATCAGCGAGGCCGCGCTTGCACATGCCGCCGCCCGCATTCGCGCCAGCTATCCCGCGCTGGAGGTGGCGCCCATCCGGGCGGACTTCACCGCCGATATCACGCTGCCCGAAAGGTTCGGGGCCAGGCCGCTGGTCGGCTTCTTTCCCGGATCGACCATCGGCAATTTCACGCCGGACGAAGCGGAAACCTTCCTTGCCAACGTCCGCCGCTTGCTGGGCGCCGGCGCCTGCCTGATGCTGGGCGCGGATTCTACCAACGATCCAGCCGTGCTGGGACCGGCCTATGATGACAGGAGCGGTGTTACAGCCGCTTTCAACTTGAACCTGCTGACCCGCCTCAACCGCGAATGCGGCGCCGATTTCGACCTTGGCCGGTTCGAGCATCGCGCCGTGTGGAATGCGGGCGAGAGCCGCATCGAAATGCATCTCGTCAGCCTTGCCCGGCAAGAGGTGAGAATCGCGGACACGCGCGTGCCGTTTGCCCCGCACGAGACGATCCACACCGAGAACAGCTACAAGTATCAGCCCGATTTCCTCAGCGCCCTGGCCAGCCGCGCTGGCTGGGCCGTCCGGCAGGTGTGGCAGGAAAGCGATCCCGCGCCCTTATCGCCGGGTCACGCGGGCACGTTCTGCACCTATCTGCTGGAAGGGCGTTAGGCCGCCGTGCCCACGCAATGCCGCAAAATCGTGCTATCGAGCCTGAGCGCAGGCAGACAAAGGTCCCTGCCGTCACGCACCGCAAGGCTCCATGCGATGCTGACCAGGCAATCGGACGGTGGGCAAGACGTGGTGTTGGCATGAATGTTTCGCAGGATCCGGTCGCGCTGGCGCGACACTACCGCGCGGTGCGTGCCCTGACCGAACAACTGGCTGCGCCGCTGTCGGATGCCGATGCCACCATTCAGTCCATGCCCGATGCATCGCCCGCCAAATGGCATCTGGCGCATACCACCTGGTTCTTTGAAACCTTCGTCCTGCGCGATCATGTGGCGGGCTATCGCCCCTATCGCGCCGAGTGGCCCTTTCTGTTCAACAGCTACTACGAAGCCGAAGGCCAGCGCATGATGCGCGCGGCACGCGGCATGCTCTCGCGCCCTTCGTTGCC
Source organism: Novosphingobium sp. MD-1 (assembly GCF_001014975.1). Classification (GTDB taxonomy): domain Bacteria; phylum Pseudomonadota; class Alphaproteobacteria; order Sphingomonadales; family Sphingomonadaceae; genus Novosphingobium. The sequence goes on from NZ_BBXA01000034.1 coordinate 16,456, forward strand.
GGAGATACTGGCCTATCGCCATGCGGTTGACGAGGCGTTGCTGGCTGCAATCGGCGATCTGCCGCCCGATGTGCTGGCGCTGGTCGAACTGGGCTGCCACCACGAGCAACAGCACCAGGAACTGCTGCTGACCGACATTCTCCACGCGTTCGCCCAGAACCCGCTGGAATGGGCGATCTGGCCACACGCACAAGCACCCGGCGCAGCACCCGCGCCCATCGGCTGGATCCAAAACGCCGGCGGCATCGTGGAGATCGGCCATGATGGCCAGGGCTTCGCGTTTGATTGCGAAGGCCCCCGCCACCAGACCATGCTGGCGCCACACGCGCTGGCGGACCGGCGCGTCACCAATGGCGAATGGATCGAATTCATCCGCGATGGCGGCTATCGCGATCCGCGCCTGTGGCTGGCCGATGGCTGGGCATGGGTGCAGGCCCAGGCGATCACCGCGCCGCTCTATTGGCGCGAGAACGATGGCGCCTTTTCCAGCTTTGGCCTGAGCGGACGGCACGCCGTCGACCCGTATGCGCCCGTCTGCCACATCAGCCTGTACGAGGCCGATGCCTTCGCCACCTGGGCCGGCGCCCGGTTGCCCACCGAAGCGGAATGGGAAAGCGCTGCGGCGGCCCACGATCCGTCCGGAGGCAACCAGTTGGACGCAGGCGGCGACATCCGCCCCCGCGCGGGTGGTGCGTCCTTCTTTGGCGACGTGTGGGAATGGACCGGCAGCGCCTATCGGCCCTATCCCGGTTTTCGGATCGCCGACGGCGCGATCGGCGAATACAACGGCAAGTTCATGAGTAGCCAGTTCGTGCTGCGCGGCAGCAGTTGTGCCACGCCGCGCGGCCACGCCCGCGCCACCTATCGCAACTTCTTCTACCCCCACCAGCGCTGGCAATTCATGGGGCTGCGCCTTGCTAAAGACGGGACCAGGGACGGGGGGACGGCTCCGGCATGACGCCCCGTCGCAAGCTGGCCATGCTGGCGGTGGGAGGCTCCACCGTGGTGGAATGGTATGATTTCACGCTGTGCCTCTATTTCGCGCCCACCCTGTCGCGGGTGTTCTTCGGACCGGGCAAGGATGCCCTGGGCAATACGCTGGCGGGCTTTGCCATCGCCTATCTGATGCGCCCCTTCGGCGCGGTGCTGCTGGGGGTGCTGGGTGATCGCAAGGGCCGCAAGCCCGCGCTGCTGCTCTCAATGGCGGCCATGACACTGGCCATGCTGTGCATCGCCCTGCTGCCCACTTATCGGCAGGCGGGCGCATGGGCGGGCTGGGGCCTGATCGTGATGCGCTGCCTGATGGGATTCAGCGTGGGGGGCGAATATACCTCGGTCGTGACCTACCTTTACGAAACCGCGCCCGCCCACCGGCGCGGACTGATAACCTCGCTGGCCGCGGCGGCTAGCGAGATCGGCGGCTTGCTGGCGGTGGGCCTGTGCGCCGTGCTGACAAGCACGCTGGACGCGGCCAGCCTCGATGGCTGGGGCTGGCGGGTGCCGTTCCTGTTCGGTGCGGTGCTGGCTGGCGCGATCTGGCTGGCGCGGGGGATGATTGCGGAAACGCCGGCCTTTCACCAGCCAGCGGCAGGCCAGGGTTCGCCGCTGGCCTATGCTCTGCGCCACGAACGCAGGGGGATCGCCACCGGCTTCGCGATTTCCGCGCTGGGCTCGATCTCCTATTATGTCGGCATCACCTATGTCCCGTCCTACATGGCCTCGGTCGGCTGGCACAACGAAGGGGTGGCGCTGGAATATTCCACCCTGGCCGCGCTGGTGGTGATTGCGGTGACCCCGCTGGTGGGCTGGCTGTCGGACCTCGCCGGTCGCCGCTGGGTGCTGCTGTGCCTGTGCGCGGGCTGTGCCCTGCTGCCCATGGCACTGTTCCGGCTTATCGCCGGCGGATCGGCCACGGCCGCGCTGGGAGCGATCGCGACGCTGGCGGCGCTGGCGGGCGGGGTCAGCGCAGTGGGCACCGTGGCTACCGCCGAGCAATTTTCGGCGCGGGCGCGGTTGAGCGGCCTCGCCCTGGGCGCCACCAGCGCCACCGCCCTGTTCGGCGGGCTGACGCCCTATCTGGCGCACCACCTGCAACAGGCGACCGGCCTGACGGAAGTGCCCGGGATCATGATCGCGGCTGTGGCGCTGGGTTCGGGGCTTGCGCTGATGGTATTGTTGCCCAAGCGCAAGGTCACAGGCTGAAGGCATCAACCTCGCGCCGCCGCGGTTCGTCCATGGTGGCATAGTCGCGCAAGGACTGCTCCAGTTCCGCCAGCCCCCGCACCAGGTTGTCCTGCGCCATGCCGAAACCCAGGCGAATGTGGGCGGGCGCTCCCCAATAGTGCCCCGGCGCCACGATCACGCCGCGCGTCGCCAGCAGCCAGGCGGCAAACCCATCGGTGCGCGCCATGCCCTCAAGGCGGGGAAAGGCAAGGCATCCCCAGGGCGAAAGACCGCCTGATACCAGGCCTTCCCCCGCCATCCGGGTCAGCCAGTCCTCCATGATCGGACGGTTGGCATCAAGGATGTCCTGCGTGCGCGCCCGAAACCGGCGCCAGTCCCGCAACACCGCAAGGCCGATCGCGTGGGACACCGCCGAAAGCCCGGTATCGTGATGCACGCTGGCATGGCGCAGGATTTGCGCCACGGGAGCGGAAGCCACGATCCAACCGCAGCGCAGCGCCCCCAGGCCGAAAATCTTCGACAGACCCGACAGGCTGATGACCGCGGGCGATCGCAGCGCAGCGAGGCCTCGATCATCGGCAAACGCTCCATAGATCTCGTCCAGCACCAGCCAGATTCCGGCCGCCTCGCACAACTCGGCCAGCGCAGCCAGATCGCTATCCAGCAATGGCAGCCCGGTGGGATTATGCAGGTGAGACAGCACGATCATCCGCGTTTCCGGGCGCAGGCGCTTGCGCAGATCGGCCAGATCGGGTCGCATTTGCGGGCCGCTGCGCACGAAGCATTCGGCCTGCAATCCGGCGGCTCGGGCCATGTCCTCGAACGGCTGATAGCCCGGCAGCTCGACCAGCACATGGTCATCCCGGCGCGCCAGCGCGGCGAATACAAGCGCGAGCCCCGACGAAACGCCGGAGGTGGCCACTACGCGATCATTGCTGATGCCATAGGCATCTGCCAGATGACTCCGCATCGCCATGCTGCCGCCGCCGAACACCGGCGGGAGGGATGCCTGCCCGGAGCTGCCGAACGTCTTGCGCGCGGCCTCGGCCAACAACGCATCGGGCGCGCTGACGGAACTGTCATACAACGACAGTCCGCCCCTGCCCGAAACGTGATAGACCCAATCCAGATAGCGCAACGCTTGGTCATCCCTCCTGCGAAAGCCTGTCACGCACGCCTGAGGTCGGCTGCAAAAGCGCCGGTCATATGCGCTGACGGCGGACCGCGAGAGATTGGTATGCAAGCGGCGACCGAACGGCAAGCCGCTGGCGAACATGGCTCTGCCGGTTGCTCCAGCGCCCCAAGGGCGTTTTCTCGTCAGCACTCCGGTCACCCGGCTTAACTTCTACTGCGCGCCGATCGGGAGTGCCTCAGTCAAACGATGCCCCGGTTCCGGCGGACCAACATAGATCAGTACTTCGTCAATTGACGGAATAGCGCGCAAAGCCGATACCCGTTGCCGGGAGCTTTCGCGTGGTGTCGCCCTCCCCCAATCCCCGTTGCATGTCATCGCCTTGTGCATCCGCCGGATTCCCATTCCACGGCGATGTGGAATAAATGCATGTCCACGACCTTGTTGAATCGACCGAAAATCCTTGTCGTTGAAGACGAATGCTTGATCGCGGAGGAGCTACGGATCTGTCTGCTTGAAGCGGGGGCGGACGTGATCGGCCCAGTCGGCGTGCTCGAGGATGCCCTGAACCTTGCCGGATCGGAGCAGGACATTGCCTGCGCCTTGGTCGATATTGGGCTGGAGGGCGGCATGACGTATGCCGTCGCCGAATATCTCGACGAACACTCCATCCCCTATCTGTTCACAACCGGATATTCCCCCGCGGCAATTCCCGACCGGTTCGGCGGGATAGGGAACTTCCAGAAGCCGATACGAATGGCGGCATTGCTGCGGGGGATTGGCGATCTGATCGATGCGTAAAGGACGAAAGCTCTTCTCGGGCTGGCTAGGCAAAAAGGCGGTGATCCGTCCTTCGATCCCGATGCCGATCGCCGCAGAGAAGTGACCCGCGCGCGATAGACAGAACGGCAGATAGCCCTGCAAGATTGAAGGCATCAATCGTCGCGGAGGCCGAACCGGTCTTCCTCGTCGTCATGCGCGGGCTCGCCCTCGTAAGCCGTGTAGTCAAGGCGCCCGGAGCGAAGCATTTCGTTCATGCGATCGACCGTGTCAGGCGTATCCTCCGCTACCAGCGGAGCATTTCTGGGCCGCACGCGGGCACGCTCCGCCCCCGTCGCCTCGGCTTCCCCGGCGTGGTTGTGAACGACGATCGGGTGGCTTTGCTGATCTTGGTCAGTATGCCGGTCCTGATGCTTTCCGGCGTCTTTCGGTTCGTCCGTCATCGATGATCTCCAAACTAAAGACGGGTATCGTTCCCTGGATCTGCACCCGGGGAATGTGCCGCTTGTGCAAGCCATCAACAGGGCGGAACGCCCTGCGATCCATCAGGCCGGCCATTGCTAACGCATGTGTGTGTGTTCCTTTTCCGTGGCATCGGCGGAACCGGATGGTGCGTTCTTCGCTTTTCCCGCATGGATAACAGGGAACCGGTGGTGGCCGGGAGCATCGACGAAGCGGGCCTGGTCTACAGTGCCGATACCGCAGCCGGGATCACGCGCCGTCGCCGGGGCAAGGGTTGGAGCTATCGCGACCCGAAAGGCCAAGCCATCCCGGAAGGTTCAACGCTCCGGCGGGTCCGGGCGCTCGCCATACCGCCGGCGTGGACCGAAGTTTGGATATGTCCGCGGAGCAATGGGCATATCCAGGCAACCGGACGGGATGTCCGCGGTCGCAAGCAGTACATCTATCACCAGGATTTCCGGGCGTGGCGCGATGAGGCGAAGTACGCGCACATGCTGGACTTCGCGCGGCGGCTTCCCAGAATTCGTGGTGCTGTCGACGCGCATATGCGCCTGGCCGGCCTCCCGCGCGAGAAGGTTCTGGCCACCGTGGTCTACCTGCTTGAAAAAACCCTGATCCGGGTCGGCAATGCCGAATATGCGCGCACCAACCGCAGCTTCGGACTGACTACGCTGGGCAGGCGCCATGTGCGGGTCGAAGGCGGGGAACTGCGGTTCCGCTTCCGGGGCAAGAGCGGCAGGCAATGGAACCTGCGCCTTCACGACCGACGCGTCGCGCGCATCGTGCGGCAGTGCCAGGAACTGCCGGGACAGCACCTGTTCGAATACGAGGATGGAGAAGGACACATCCGCGCGGTGTCGTCGGAGGACGTCAATGTTTACCTGCGCGAAATTGCCGGCATCGATGCTACCGCGAAGGATTTTCGCACATGGGCGGGAACGATGATGGCCGCCCGCATCCTGGCGCTGGCCGAACCGTGCGAAAGCACGGCGGCGGCCACTCGTGCCGTCCGCGATGCCGTGACGGCGGTGGCATCGGCGCTTGGGAACACGCCGGCTGTTTGCCGGAAATGCTATATTCACCCGGCGGTAATCGATGCCTGGATGGACCAGAGCCTCACGCCGTTGCGCGGCGCACGGCACCAAGACGTTTCCACGCGACGGGAGCCGCAGATCAAACCGGCGCTCAGCACGCTGGAGCGATCCGTCCTGCGCCTGTTTCGCCGTTGACGGTTCAGACTTTGGGCAGATCCTGTTCGGCCTTGCCCCAATCGCGCAGCTTCTTCCCCGTGGCGCGTTTCGCCAGTTCCTGTTCGTCGGCGATGGTGAACATCTGCGCCGATGGCGCCTCTTCCAGTTCCCGCCAGCTGACCGGCGTGGCCACCGGTGCGCCGGGGCGGGCACGGACCACATAAGACAGGACCGAGGTCGATCCGCGCTGGTTGCGCAGCCAGTCGATGAAGATGCGCCCTTTCCGCTTCGCCTTGCTCATGGTCGCGGTATAGCGGTCGGGAGCATTCTCGCTCAGGGCATGGGCGAAGCGGCTGGCGAAGTCCTTTACCTCCGGCCATTCCGCCACCGGTCGCAGGGGCACGACCACATGCACGCCCTTGCCGCCGGACAGCATGGCGAAGCTGGTCAGCCCGATGTCGGCAAGATTTTCCCGCAGGTCGATTGCGGCGCGGCGCACGTCGGCGAAATCGAGGCCTTCATCCGGATCGAGATCGAACACCATGCGGTCGGGGCGTTCGAGATCATCAATGGTGGAGCCCCAGCCGTGGAATTCGATCGTTCCCATCTGCACGCAGGCTTCGATGCCTTCCAGGTCTTCGACATAGAGATAGTCGGACTCGCCGCCGTCTTTCTCGCGGATGGGGACATGATGCACGGCGGAAGTGAAGCCGCCCTTGTCGTGCTTCTGGAAGAAGCAGTGGCCCGATGTGCCCTGTGGGCAGCGTACCAGGCTGACCGGCCGCCGCGCGAGCCAGGGTAGCATAGCCGCGCCCATCGTGGCGTAGTAATCCGCCAGCGCGCCCTTGGTCACGTTGGCTTCGGGAAAGATCACCCGGTCGCGGTGGCTGATCTCGAATTGCGGTTGCCCGGTCTCCGTGCTCGGCATGTTCGTCTCCGGCCTCACCTCGCGGGCGGGCTTGTCCTGTCGCAGACCGAGAAAGCGCGCGTGCCGCACCCGTCCGCCAGCGGTGCGTTCAGCGAAGGCCACTTCGGCGACGAGCGAAGGCGTAACCCATTCCGCGTCCCGCGCTTCAGCACGCGGCACCTCGGCCGCCGGCCGCTTCGCTTGTAACCGCGCCAGCGCGTCCATCAGGCTATCGGTATTCCCCGCATTGAAGCCGGTTCCAACCTTGCCGACATATACCAGGCGGTCCTCCGCATCGTGCTGTGCCAGCAGCAGGTTGCGGACCCCGCGCCCCGCCGCCGAGCTGCGCGTCCAGCCGATCACGACGAATTCCTGCCGGTTGACGCATTTCACCTTGAGCCAGTTGTGCGTCCGCCCGGCCCGATAGGGCGCGTCGGCGCGCTTGGAGAGGATACCTTCCTGCTCCATGTTGCAGATGGTGCCGAACAGCGTGGCCCCCGCCCCGGTCAAGTGATCGGCGACATGGACGTGCCCGGCATCGATGGCATCGTGCAACAACGCCGCAAGCCGGTCCTTGCGCGCGATGTTGGGGATGTCGGTCAGATCCTCGCCATCCAGTTCGAGCAGGTCGAAAGCGAACAGATCGAGCATGCCGCGATCATCCGCGTCCAGCCGTTGCTGGAGCAGCGAGAAGTCGGGATTTCCATCGCTGTCGAGCGCGACGATCTCGCCATCGATCAGCGCGGGCGGCAGGTTCAATCCGGCCAGCTCGCCGGCGATGCCGCCGAACCGGTGCGTCCAGTCCAATCCGCTGCGCGAATGGATTTTGATGTCCGGTCCCGCCACCGCGATCAGGCAGCGATACCCATCGTACTTGATCTCGTGCATCCAGCCCGCGCCCTTGGGCACCGCATCGACGGCGGTGGCGAGCTGCAGGGCGCGGAAAGCGGGCAGCTTGCCGGCACGGCCTTTCTTTCGGACGCTTTTTGCCCGTTCGCGCGGAGCCGGTCTGGCGATGCGCTCCGCTCGCCGCATCGCCACGTCGAAGGCCGCGCCTTTTTTCCCTTTCAGTGAGACCGGAGTCGCGCCATCGGCGATCGCCGCCATCGTGCGGCCGCTGCGGATGCTGGTCAGCTCCTGCCCGGTCAGATCATCTCCGCCGTCGACATGGGCATCCTCGACCTTGCGCAACAGCCAGTTCTCGCGCGTTTCCTTGCCGCGCGGCTTCAGCCGGATGAGTATCCATTCGCCTTTCATCCGCGCGCCGTGAAGGACAAAATGGAGGTGGCCTTCCTTCAATCCCTTCGCGGCCGATTTGCCTTCAACCGGCTCCCATGTGCCTTCGTCCCACAGCATCACGGTGCCGCCGCCGTATTCGCCCTGGGGAATGACGCCTTCGAAGCCGGCGTACGAGAGGGGGTGATCCTCCGTCCGCACCGCCAGCCGCTTGTCCGCGGGATCGGCGCTGGGGCCGCGCGTGACGGCCCAGCTTTTCAGCACGCCGTCCATCTCCAGCCGGAAATCGAAATGCAGCCGCGATGCCGCATGCTTCTGCACAACGAAGCGATGGCCGGACGTCTTGCCGCTTGCCCTTGGGGCAGCTTTCCCCTCGGGTTCCCGCGTCCGCGAAAAGTCGCGCCGGCTGTTGTAAGCTTCGAGCGGATCGGGCTTCGGCATCGGGTCAGGCCCGTTTGCGCGGCCGCGGGGTGGGGCGGTCCTTCCGCGTCCGTTTCCGCGCCGGTTTCGGCGGCGCATCGTCCTTGCCTGCTTTCCCTACCGATTTCTTGAGCGCGGCCATCAAGTCGAGCACGTTGCCGCCACGGCGCGCGGGCTTGTCTTCGCTGGCCTCCTCGATGATCCGTCCGCCCTGGGCCTTCTTCTTTTCGATCAGGCGCAGCAGCGCGTCTTCGTAGCGGTCGTGAAAGCGGTCCGCATCGAAGGGAGCGGTCTTCCGGTCGATCAGGGTTTCGGCAAGGTCGAGCAGTTCGGGATCGGGCTTGCCGTCAGGGACATCGCGGAAATAGCCCTGCGCCCGGCGCACTTCGTCGGCATAGCGCAGCGTTTCAAGCATCATGCCGCGCCCGCAGGGCTTCAATGCCACCAGGTATTCCCGCCCGCGCATGGCGAGCTGCCCGATGCCCACGCGCCGCGTGCGCCGCAGCGCCTCGCGCATCACCACGAATGCCTCCCCGGCCAATTCATCCGCCGGCACGACGTAATAGGGCCGCTCGAAATACAGAGCGTCGACCTCATCCGCGCTCACGAACTGAATCAGGTCCAGCGTCTTCTTGCTTTCGAGTTTCACGCCCTCGATTTCCTCGGGCTCCAGCAGGACGTAATCGCCCTTGTCGATCTCGTACCCCTTCACGATGTCGTCGGCATCGACCGGCCCGAGGCCGGGCACGACCTTTTCATAGCGGATGCGCTTGCCGGTCGGCTCGTGAATTTGATGGAACGCGATCTGCGCGCCGCTTTCGGTCGCGGGATAGATTTCGACCGGGATCGAAACGAGCGCCAGCCTGATCTGGCCCTGCCAGTATGGTCTTGCAGGCATGTTCTGGCCTTCCGTTGCCGTCGCCAAACAATGCCCCAGCAATGCTCAGGTTCCGGCCGACCGCGGCCTCTTGCCAAATGCGCGCCGATCCTAACCTGTGACAGGAAAGCGGAAATCCCCCTTGGCAGACGCATTGTTTCCAGTTCCGTCATCCAGCAACCGCGAAAGAGGGAACCATGCCCGCCCGGTCCGTACTCGTCAGCCCCTACAGACTGGTTGAAAACACGCTTGCCGGCATCTGGAACTCGTTTTTCAGCATCCTGCCCAACATCGTCGGCGGGCTGGTCTTCCTGTTGGTGTGCTGGGGCATTACCCGGTTGATCCGCCGCTGGATCTGTTCATTGACCGCGCGCCGCAACCGCTCCGATCTCGGCGGCCTGCTATCGTCGATCGCGACCATTTCGATGATGACGCTTGCTGTGCTCGTCGCGATGGCGATCGTGTTTCCCAGCGTCTCGCCCTCGGGCATCCTGTCCACGCTGGGCATCGGATCGGTCGCCATCGGTTTCGCGTTCCGCGACATTCTCCAGAACCTGTTCGCCGGCATCCTGACCGTTATCAACCAGCCCTTTGCGCGGGGCGACATCATCGCCGTGGCCGGGGCGGAAGGCGAGGTCGAACGGGTGGAGGCGCGGGCCACGATCATTCGCACGGCCGACGGCCGCCTCGTCGCCATGCCCAATGCCACGATCTATACCTCGCCGTTGACGATCGACCCGGTCGACGGGCCCCGCCGCGATCAGATTTCCGTCACCGCGCCAGGCGGCGAGGATCTGGGCACGCTTATCGCCACGCTCCGGCAACGGCTGAAAGGCCTGACGGGCGTGCTTGACCAGCCCGCCCCCCAGGTGATTTGCGAGGGCGTGGCGGGACTGGACGTGCAACTCGTGATCCGGTGGTGGACCGCTACCAAGGGAGAGCGGCGCCAGGATACGCATTCCGCGGTGGTCAATGCCGTTATCGGGATCGTAAAGTGACGCGATACCGCCCGTTACCAGGAAGCCGACAGAACGCAGCCGTCATGCAACGCCGCTCCGCTGAGACGGAGCCGGTTGCGGGCTATCCAGCGGCCTTGCTTCGGCTCAACAGCACCACATGAACCGGTGCGTGAAGCCGGCATCCCGGCTCACCGCTTTATAATCAGCGAAGCGGGACGCTTGCGTGGCGTCCACTGGCCACGGCCCGGGAAATTCTTGAGGATTTCGCCGTCCCACAACCGGGCCACGCGGCGGTGCAAACGCCAGCAGCCGTCTTCGCCCTTCATCGCGTGATCCTCGTAATAGCCCACAAAGCGCAGGTCGAACGGCGTATCGCCGGCGCACTCGGTCACGAACGCGAACGATCGCATTTTCACCGTGCCGTCTTCCTGCGGCATGTACTGCACCTGCGACACATGGTGCTGGCGGCCGGGAAAGCCTTCGGCGTTGCGGTAGTGCTCGGCGATTCCGCGAATGCCGTCATGGCCTTCCCAGATGTCGGGCTCCTCGAAAACCTCTTCGACCATGCGGGCGTCGGGCGTGAAGCAGGCCACCAGGCCTTCGACATCCCCTGTATCCAGAGCCCACGCATAGGCAGCCAGCAGGTCCTCCAGTGCGAAGCGATCCTCAACCGAAAGAGCCATCGTATTCCTCTCCATTCTGTTGACACAACCGTAACGATCGTTATTTTCAAATGCAAGAGGTAGCCTGAAATCGCAAAGGAGTTCCAAGGTGCGAAGCCGCACGGGATGCACGGCATCGTCGGCGAAAGCAGCCGTATGTGGCGTGAAAAAGTCGCTCCGCGCTACGCCTCTATTCGAGAAATTCCAGCAAACCGATACAGAAAGACGCAGCGCGTGAGCGAAACCGATATAATCGTGATTGGCGGCGGATCGGCCGGCGCGGCAATGACCGGCCGCCTTGCCTCGGCCGGATTGAATGTAACGCTCGTTGAAGCGGGTGTGTCCGATCAACATTTCCGCTCCCGTATCCCGGCCCTGACCAGCTCGATTGTCCAGAACCCCGCGTTCGACTGGTGCTACCAGGTCGAACCCGACGAATCCCTGGGCGGCCGCGCGGACATCTGGCCGGCAGGCAAGCTGCTGGGCGGCGGCAGCGCATTGAACGGGATGATGTTCATCCGCGGACACCGGTGGGACTACGATAACTGGCGCGCGCTTGGCGCCGCCGGCTGGGACTACGAGTCCGTCCTGCCCTACTTCCGGCGCATGGAGGACAACGAGCGCGGCGCGGATGCCTGGCGCGGGACGGGCGGCCCCATCGCCGTCTCCGAAGGGCGCGCGCGCTATCCCATTACCGATGCATGGATCGCCGCCGCCGAGCAGACCGGCATCGAAAGACGCGACCTGAACGGCGAAAAGGCCGAAGGCGTCGACTACGTGCAAGTGTCGCAGCGGGACGGAACGCGCTGTTCGTCGGCGCGCGGTTATCTTCATGACTTCAAGGGATCGACCCCGCCGCGGACATTGCTGGGCGCGCAGGTTCTTCGCGTCCTGATCGAACATGGGCGCGCCGTGGGTATTGCCTATCTTCAGGACGGCGAGGAAAAGAAGCTGCTCGCCCGGCACGGCGTTGTCCTGAGTGCCGGCGCCATGAACACGCCGCGGCTGCTGATGTTGTCCGGCGTCGGCCCGGCCGGCCATCTTGCCGAAGTCGGCGTGCCGCTGGTGTGCAACCGCGAGGGCGTGGGCCGCAACCTGCAGGATCACGTGGGCACGCACATCGTCAACGCGGTGAGCGCGCATACCTTGAACGACGATGCGCGAGGACTGCGTGGCGCGCTGTCCGTATTCCGCTACGCGCTATCGCGGCAGGGTGCGCTCAGCACGTCCATCGGCCACGCCCAGGCGTTCGTAAAGAGCCGCCCTGGCCTGCCCGCCCCCAACCTCCAGCTGTCCTTCGCCGCCTTCGCGTTCGACTTCGACGACCAAGGCAGGCTCATGCTGCGTAAAAACGCATCGGTCTCGACCCTGGTCGGGCTGATGCGCCCCAGCTATCGCGGACGGATCACGCTGAAGTCCGCCGATCCCATGGCGCCGCCGGTGATCCATCACCAGCAGCTTTCGACCGAGGACGACGTCGACCAGATCGTCGAAGGCATTGCCATGGCCAGGAACATCCTGGCGCAAACGCCGATCGCGCCGTTCATCACCGAAGAGCTGCGCCCAGGCCCCGCCCTCACCGGCAAGGAAGAGTTGCGGAGCTACGTCCGGGCGGCGGCCATCCCGATGTTCCACCCGGTGGGCACCGCCAAGATCGGTGCCCCCACGGATCCCATGGCGGTGGTGGACCCGGACCTGCAAGTCATCGGCGTCAATGGGCTGTGGGTCGCGGACGCGTCGATCTTTCCGTCCCTGCCTGCCGGCAACACCAACGCAACCGCGATCATGGTGGGCGACAAGGGCGCCGACCACGTCCTCAAGACCCTGCGGCGCAACACCTGAAACAGCATTCCCCTGCATGAGAGGATCAAGCCCATGGCGAGTTTCCCCGAGACAATTCACTTCACTGGCCTGAACACCCCGGTCCGCCTGGAATGGTCGGCGCACGATCTGGACGTGGTCGGCGAGATCCCGCGGGAAATCGACGGCGCCTTTTTCCGGGCCGTGCCCGACCCGGCCTACCCGCCCAAGTTCGAGGACGAGATCGTCCTTTCGGGCGATGGCATGGTCTCCAAATTCGCCATCCGCGACGGCAAGGTGAATTTCGCGATCCGCTACGTCGAAACCGCGCGCTACAAGGCCGAGAAGGCCGCGGGGCGCGCCTTGTTTGGCAAATATCGCAACCCGTTTACCGACGACGCAGTAGTCCAGGGGATCGAGGGCACGGTGTCGAACACCACGCCCGTCTGGCATGCCGGCCGCCTGTTCATGACCAAGGAGGACGGCCTTGCCTACGAGATCGATCCCGAAACGCTCGCAACGGTCGGGCGCTGGGACTATCACGGCGCGCTGAAATCCAAGACCTTCACCGCGCATCCCCGCGTCGATGCCGAAACGGGGGAGATGTTCTTCTTCGGCTACGAGGCCGGCGGCCTGTGCACGGCGGACGTGGCCTATTGCATCGCCGACAAGGACGGCAACCTCGTTTCGGAGCAGTGGTTCCAGCAACCCTATTGTTCGACGATCCATGATTTCACGATCACCGAGAAATACGCCGTCTTCCCGATCTTTCCGACCACGACGGACCTCGACCGCGTGAAAGCCGGCGGCCCGCACTGGGCACATCAGCAGGACCTGGAGAGCTGGGTCGGCATCATGCCGCGCTATGGCAAAGTCGAGGAAATGCGCTGGTTCAAGGGGCCGAAGGGCGTTTCCGCGTTCCATTTCGTAAATGCCTACGATGACGGCGACAAGGTCCACCTCGACATCTGCCTGTCCGACACCAACGCGTTCGCCTTCATGCGCGAGGCGGGCGGCATCCACCGCGCGCAGAACGAACTGGGCGGCGGGTTGACCCGCTGGACCTTCGATCTCGCCAGCGAGGACGAAGGCTTCGAATCGCGCCTTATCGGCCCACCGGGCGACATGCCGCGGCTGCGCGATGCCGATCAGGGCCGCGCCTATCGCGCGGCATGGTATCTGACCATCAATCCACAAGGCGGCCCACCGCTCCCCGGCGGTCCGGTCGGCGCCGCGTTCAACGCGATGCTGCGCGTGGAACCCGGCAACGGCCGGCTGGACATGATGCCGCTGGAGTTCGGCATGGCCATCAGCGAGCCTGTGCACGTTCCCTCGTCACAGGGCGATCACGAAGGCTGGCTGCTGGCGGTGGTTGATCGCCAGGTCGAACCCAATCGCTTCACATCCGAGCTTTGGATTGTGGACGCGGGCAACATCGCAGCCGGACCGGTCGCGCGGGTAACGGTTCCTGTTCCCTTGCGCGCGCAGGTCCACGGCGCCTGGGTTTCGAGCGAGCGGCTCGCTGAGGCACAGGCCCACGCGCAGGCAGCCTGAAGCGAAAGGGGAAGCGCGGTTGCGTTTCCCCTTTCCCCGGACGAAACAAGAAGCGCCCGGCGGAACGTTCCCGCCGGGCGCTTCTTGTTTCCGGGCGCGCGCGGTTCCGCTAAGCGAAGGCGTCCGCTTCGGTCATCGCTTTCGCGATGCGCAGGGCGCGGGAGATCAGCAGTGCCCCGACGATGCACAGACAGGCCGGCGCCACGGCCAGCACGAAAAACAGCGACGTGCTTGCACCAGCTCCGATAACAAGGCCTCCCAACATCGGCCCGCCGATCGCGCCAAGCCGCGCGACGGCAACCGCGATGCCGATAGCGGAGGAGCGCAAGTGCGGCGGAAAGAAGCCGACCGCCACCGCCATGACGACAAGGTGCGCGGCCGAGATGCCACCCCCCGCGACCAGCAGCAGGACGCCCCAGCTCCACAGCCCAGGCGCAACCACGCCCAGCAGCAGCAGCGCCACGACCGCGCTCGAGTAGGTCCCGACGATCGCCGGAACCGCCCAACCGCGATCGAGCAGCAGGGAAAGCCCCAACCCGATCGTCAGGCCGCCGAACTGGATCAGGGAAAGGAAGCGCGATGCGGTATCCATGCTGAATCCCGCAAGCGGCAGGATCGTGGGCACCCAGCTCGTCACGTAATACAGCACCAGCGCATTCACCGCATAAAGACCGGCGAACAGGACCGTCGAAAAGAGCAGTGGCGGGCTGAGCAACTGGACGAATGCGATGGAGTTCTTCTTTTCGCGCGGTTGCCGCGCCCGGTTTCGGAACGTGGGCGATTCCGGCAGTTGCCAGGCCAGCACGCCCAGCAGGGCAAGCGTGGCCGCGCCACCCGCCATGAACAGGGCTTGCCACCCCCCGGCCGCGATGAGCGGTGGCGCGAGCAATCCCGCCACGATGCCGCCGGCCGAAATGCCCATGGAGACGACGGTCAACGTCCGCGCGCTTTTGCCGGGCGGCGCCAATTCGGCCACGAGCGCCGTGACGTTGGGAAGGCATGCCCCCAGCGACAATCCCGTCGCCAGACGCCAGAGCGCGAATCCCGTAACCGTCCCCCCGGCCGCCGTCCCCAGCGATGTGAACGCCATCAGGGCGGACGCGGTAAGAATGACAGGCCTGCGCCCCACGCGATCGCCGATTGGCGCGATCAGCACGGCGCCCAGCCCCAGCCCGAGCAACACCGCCGACAGCGCCACGCCGAACGACTGCGGCGGCACGCCCAGTTGAGCCGACAAATGCGGCACGACCAGTGGCAAGGCATAAAGGTCATAGCCATCGATGCACATGACGAGCGCGCACAGCAGCAGCGGCAGGAATGCCCGCGCCCCGGCGGAAGGTGTTTCCGATTTCACGATCATCAATTCCCCGTAACGTTGCCGGGGATATCCTTTTCGATATCCACGTAGCGCCCTGCCAGCGCATCGTGTTCGCCAGCGGCCAATGCCACGGCGAACAGGCGCAGCCGCGCCATGCCTTCCGCGCTTTCCTCTTCGGTCGTCGCTTCCAGCAGCGAGACCAGCGGCTTCGCGAAGGCGCGCGCCTGCTCAGAGCGCAGCGTTTCTTCCGCCATCGCCGTCATGATCGTGCCCGGCTGGATGGCAAAGGCGCGGACGCCGGCATCCTGCTGCTCGACATCGATATGCTCGGTCAGGCGAATGAGGCTGGCCTTCGCCACGGCATAGGCCGAGGCGAACGGCGCCACGAACGTACCGGCCTGCGAAGCGATGTTCAGTATCCGTCCGCCGCCGTTCGCGATCATGTCGGGCAAGGCGGCCGAGATGCACAACAGCGCGCCCAGCACGTGAACGCTCTGCGTATCCCACCAGGCCTGCGTATCGACCAACCCGGCGGGGCCAAGCGGCCCCTGCACGCCGGCATTGTTGACCAGCAGGTTGGGCACGCCAAAAGCGGCCTTCGCCTCCGCATAGGCGGCGGCCACACTCTCGCGATCTGTGACGTCGCAGCGGACCGCCAAGGCCCGCCCCCCGGCAGCGCCGATGGACGCGACCGTTTCCTCGACCTGCGCCATCGTACGCGCCGCCACGGCCACCGCCGCGCCAGCGTCCGCCAGCGCGGTGGCGATGCCGGCACCCAGCCCACGCCCGCCGCCAGTCACGAAGGCGACCGTGTTCGCCAGCCGTGCGCTCACGGCCGATCCCAGGGCGAAGGCATGTGGTAGGGAACCGTGATGAAGTTCGCCTCGATCTGGCGCAGCGCGCCGTCCTCGATCTTGAACAGTTCGGCGAGATAGAACGTGTGCGGACGCCGGATCAGCGACGAGACATGCTCGCCATTGGTCAGCGTGTATTCCGCCAGCCGGCCGCAATGGTCGATAAAGCCATAGGCCATCACCAGCCCTCGCTCCTCGTCGATCAGCGGATAGCGCCGCCCACGCAGGCGATCGTCATAGCGATACCAGCCGAGCTTGAATTGCTCCTCGCAGGGGAGGCCCGCTATCGGCAGGATGAAATCGGGGTTGTTGGTGGTCTGCACACCGTTTTCAACGCGATTGCAATCGGGATGAAAGCGCGTGAAAATCTGCCCGTCGTTCTGTTCCAGCGTGTTGAAATAGCCATCGGCGATGGTCAGCAACCGCTCCCGACTCATCCGTTCAGCCTCCGGTACGAAGGCTTCCATGATGGGCTTGCGCTCGAACCTGGGGTTGGGAAACTTCAGCGCCTCGTCGCTGTCGCGCACGACCAGCACTTCCACCTCGTTGATCGCGCCGGACGGGTCCACCCCCAGCCGGAACGTGACGGCCGATTCCTCGACCGTTTCGATCACGGTCGTGAACAGGCCGACGTGCCCGGTACGGACGTCGGCGAACCGCAGATCGTAGTCGCCCCGCCCCGTGGCGGTTCCCCAAAGGCCGTCGCCGATCATTAGGGCAACGTTGTTTTCCGTGGAGCGCACATCGTCGGCCCAGCGCAGCCGGCCCGGATCGCGCGCGACGATCGCCTCCATGAACTGGTCCATGACGGCATAGAGCGCCGCCCGTTCGTGGATGAAAGGCACCGCGCTTACCATGCCTTGCCACTCACCGGATTGGCATAGTGGAAGGGCGGGACGAAAACCTCCGGGAACGCTTCGTAATCGTGGGTCGCCGGGCGATCCGGTTGAAGGCCATCGATGTTGCGCACCATGGGCACGCCGCCGTGGTTGGGGCCGCGATCGAATTCGCAGTAGAACGTGATGAAGGCGTGCAACGACTGGATGCGCCAGACGCCATCGATCAGGCGATAGCCGTTTTCGTAGACCGCTTCGCCCCAGCGGGCCTCTCCGCCCAGCCAGGCGATGAGGATGAACGCGCGCCACCGGCCCTGCGCCCGCTGGCCGTCGGAGTCGATGTGAATCACCGGCTGCAACTGCATGTGGTTGAACAGGACGCCGCGTTCGTAACGCGGCAGCGCGTGAAGATACTGCCGCACCCGGTCCTGCCCTGTATAGACGCCGCGGCCCGCGATTTCGAGCGTGCCGTCCGGCGCGAACATGTCGGCCGCCTCGTCCCACAGCCCCTTGTCGACATAATAGCCGTAGGCCGCCTGCAGATTGCAGATCGCCAGATGGGATTCCGCGATCGAGGCCTTCCGCTTCAGCGCGCCAACCTCGTCCCTCAAGGCAGCGATCGACTCGCGCAGCGCTGCGATTTCATCAGACATCCGAACTCTCCTGCTGGTCGCTTGGGCGACAATCTCGTTGCGCCTCATCGTAACGTTCGTTATGATTATTGCAAGAACCTCGATGACTTTATCGAGACGCAGGAGAGAATGAGAAATGACCCCTGATGGCATCCGGATAACGCACCCCGACAAGCTTTTCATCGACGGACAATGGGTTCGTCCGGCACGGGGCGGCGCGATCGAAATCACCTCGCCCAACAGCGAGGAGGTTATCGCGCGCGTGGCGGAAGCCTCCAGCGAAGACATGGACGCCGCCGTGGCCGCCGCCCGGCGTGCGTTCGACAACGGCGGTTGGACCGGCCTGACTCCTGCCGAACGCGGCGCGTTTGTCCGCCGCTGGGCTGCGATTCTGGGCGAGCGCGTGGGCGAACTCTCGGCCGCGTGGACGGCGCAGGTTGGTGGCTTGGCCAGCTTCGCCCCGATCATGCACGGCGGGGGCGTGGCGACGCTCGATTTCATAGCCTCGCTCGGCGAAAGCTACCCGTTCGTCGAACGGCGGCCGAGTTCGCAAGTCGACACCGCGATCGTCGTGCGCGAGCCCGTGGGTGTCACCGCGTGCATCGCGCCGTGGAACGCACCGTTCAGCACGATGTCGAGCAAGGTGGCCTACGCCCTCGTCGCGGGTTGCACGGTCGTTATGAAACCGTCGCCGGAAACGCCGCTCGAAGCCTATATCATGGCGGAAGCAGCAGAAGCGGCCGGGCTGCCGGCGGGCGTCCTCAACCTCGTGTGTGGCGATCGCGAAGCGTCCGACCATCTCGTCAACAATCCGGACGTGGACAAGGTCAGCTTCACCGGCTCCACCGCCGCCGGCAAGCGCATCGGCCAGGTTTGCGCCAGCCGTGTCGCGCGCTGCACGCTCGAGCTAGGCGGCAAGTCGGCGGCCATCGTGCGCGATGACTTCCCGATCGAGGTTGCCGCCGCGATCCTGGGCAACACGATCACCGTGATGTCGGGCCAGGTCTGCGCCATGCTGAGCCGCGCGATCGTACCCCGGAAGCGCCATGACGAACTGTCCGATGCCATCGCGCGCGTGATGCAGGGCATCAAGATCGGGCACAGCGACGCGCCCGATACGCAGCTTGGCCCGCTCGCCATGAAGCGCCAGCTCGACCGGGTGGAGGAATATATCGCGCTGGGCCGCGAGAGCGCCGATCTCGTGACAGGCGGCGGCCGTCCCTCCAGCTTCAACAAGGGCTACTTCATCGAACCGACGCTGTTTGCGAACGTCGACAACCGCAGCCGCATCGCGCAGGAAGAGATCTTCGGCCCGGTCCTCGCCTTGATCCCGGCGGAAGACGAGGAAGATGCGATCCGCATCGCCAACGAAAGCAGCTACGGCCTGAACGGCTCGGTCCTGACCCATGATGCCGACGCGGCCTATCGCATCGCGCGTCAGATGCGGACCGGCGGCATCGGCCAGAACGGCATGCGCCTGGAATTCGGGATGCCGTTCGGCGGCTTCAAGCAATCGGGGATCGGGCGCGAAGGCGGCGTGGAAGGGCTCCAGCCCTATCTGGAAACCAAGTCCATCCTGCTGGATGCCGCGCCTGCGGGCCTCTGATCAAACGCAGTGAGGGCGGACGACCCAAGTCACCCGCCCTCATCTGCATTCACGGAAGAATGGCCCGTCCTCGCGTTACCGGACAGGACGGGCCGGGTCTTCAATCTTCCAGCGGCACGGCGTTGATGATGTGCGCCTGCGTATATTCGAGCAGCCCGGCTTCGCCGAGTTCGCCGCCGATGCCCGATTGCTTCGATCCACGGAACGGGATGTTGGCATCGATCGCAAGGTGCTGGTTTACCCACACCGTGCCCGTGTCGATGCGCTTGGCCACTTCCGTCGCGCGGGCGACGTCCCTGCCCCATACGGTGCCGCCAAGGCCATAGTCGCTGTCGTTGGCGCGGGCGATCACGTCTTCGATATCATCGTATTGCAGCACCGGCAGCACCGGGCCGAACTGTTCCTCGCGCACCAGCGCGGCATCGTCGCCCAGATCGCGGACGATCGTGGGTGGGATGAAATAGCCCGGCCGGTCCAGCGGCGCGCCGCCGGCAAGCACGGTGCCCTCGGCACGGGCGCTGTCCAGCAACGACACCACTTTTTCGAACTGCATCCTGTTCTGGACCGGTCCGATCGTGGCGCCCTGCTTCGATCCGTCATCGACCACGGCTTCGTTGGCCAGCTTCGCCAGTTCGTCGCAGAACTCGTCGTACATGGAAGACGGCACATAGGCCCGCTTGATCGCGACGCAGATCTGCCCGGCATTCGCCATCGCGCCCTGATAGACCTTGCGTGCCACGGCCTGCGGATTGACGTCATCCAGCACGATCGCGGCATCGTTGCCACCGAGTTCCAGCGTGACGCGCTTCACGCTGTCCGCAGCGGCCGCCATCACCTTCTTGCCGGTCGCGGTGGAACCGGTGAAAGCGATCTTGGCAATATCGGGATGCCCGGTCAGAAGGGGGCCCAGCTCGTTCTGGTCGCACAACACGTTGAACACGCCGGCCGGCAGGATGTCCTTGGCCAGTTCACCGAACAGAAGCGTGGTCAGCGGCGTCGTGGGCGCGGGCTTCGCCACTACGCAGTTGCCTGTCACCAGCGCCGGCCCGAGCTTGTTCATCAGCAGGATCACCGGGAAATTCCACGGCGTGATCGCGCCCACCACGCCCAGCGGCGTGCGGTGTTCGACAACGCTGTTCCCGCCTTCTTCGCGCAGAACTTTCGGTTCGACCCGCATGGCCGCGAAGGCGCGCAACGTGAACACGCTGCCCATGATCTCGTACATCGCCTGGTCGAGCGGCTTGCCCTGCTCGCTCGTCAGCAGGCTGGCGAACTCGGCTGCCCGCGCCTCAAGCGCATCGGCCAGCGCCACGACCAGCGCGGCGCGCGCTTCAACGGGCGTCGCGGCCCAGGCCGGGAAAGCGCGCCTGGCAGCCGCGACCGCTTCCTCAAGCTGGGCTGCATCGGCCTTCGGGCATTGCGCGAAAGTCTCGCCGGTCGCCGGGTTGACGACGTCGAAGGTCGTTACCCCGTCCCTGGATTGGCCGTCGATCAGCAGTTTGAATTCGTGCTTCATATTCGCTCTCCAGTTGGTGCCGCAACGGAACCAAAGCGTGGGCAGGTCGATGCCCATTCAGGCTTAGTGATCCCGACGGGGTTAGGGCCGTGCCGGTTCCCTCGCTCCGGCCTTCTCGGATTCGATCCTTGATAGCGCGTCAGACACGCTGTTGGGATCAAATTTCAGCATGGCGGACGATTTTAGCGCCGGGTCCCAATGTTCGGCGATTTTCCCGCCGGCAATCCGGAAGAGATCGAACCAGCTCGTCACGTACCCTTCGTCCTTGTCATCGCGCATCGGGCGCTGGGTGACAACCAGAACAAAATCCCGCTCGGCGATCATCGTGATCAGCGGCAGAGTGATCGTCGGCTTCACGGGGCGCTCGGGCCGTGACCCCCGGATGAAACGCGCCAGCGCATCACGCCCCGATGCGACGTTCGGGTTATGCTGCAGGTATTCCACGGTGAAATAGCGGTCGACCAGATCCGCGCGCCCGCCAAGCAGGACTTCGCGATACATGTCGTAAACAAGCTTCTTGTTGGACGCGAGCACAGGATCGGGGCTGGCCAGCAACGCGGCTTGCGCATCCTCTGCCTGGATGGACTGCGCCTGGCTTGACGGCGCTGCGGCACAGGCAAGCAGCGCCAGGATCGGGTAGAACTTCATGGGCAGCACCTCATGCGCAACGCAGCGCGGCGGGGCCAAAGCCCCGCCGCCACTTTTCAGTAATGCCCCCTCAGTACCGCGCTGTGAGCTGAACCGCGACCGTGCGAGGACGTTCAGCCAGGGCCGAAACCGAACCGTTGGCACCGCTGACCGTCTGCCGGAAGCCGGCCGTGGCCTTGTTGGTCAGGTTCTGGCCGATAACCGCCAGGCCCCAGCGATCGTCCTTCGGACCGACGCTGACGCGAAGGTCGACTTTCGCATAACCCTTCTGCCGGATCAGATCGTCGGCAGTCGACGACTGGAAGTACCACGAGCTGAAATAGAGCAGCGGCGATACCCGCACGTTCATGTCGCCCGCCGGGATCGTCGCGTCGAGGCGGAAATTGCCGGTCCATTCCGGGGCAAAGCCGCGCCGCTTGCCCGAAAGGTCCTGCCGCCGGCCAATACAGCCCGAAGAGGCACCCAGCAGCGTCTGGATCGACGAACACGGCGCACCGTTATAGTTGCGGTAGATCGCATCCAGATAGGCAAGATCGGTGCTCGCGGTCAGCCAGCTCGTCATGCGCCAGCTGGCCGAAAGCTCGACACCCTGCGAGCGGGCGGACGCGGCATTGGCGACGCTGACGCGCACGGTGCCGCTGGGCAGCGTTTCCGAAACCGATTCCTGCAAGCCGGAATAATCGCCCCGGAACGCGCTCAGCGAGAAGGTAACGCGGCGATCGAACAGATTGCCCTTGATACCGACTTCATAGGCGTTGACCGTTTCCGGGCCGAAATCGCCACCGGCCGAACCGCCGCTATAGCCACCGGCCTTGAAGCCCTTGGTATAGCTTGCATAAGCGGTGACATCCGGCGTCGCTTCGAACTGCAAGCTCACCGACGGCATGAGCTTGTCATCCTTGCGGTGCGGGTTGGCGAAGTTCTGGTTGTTCGAACCCAGGATCGTGTTCAGCGTATCGCTGACCTGCTGGCTCGCCGGCACGAAGTTTTCCGGGGTCGGATAATTCGGGTCCGCCGTGCCGTTGCGCAGGAAGCGGAAGCCGTCCTTCTCCACCACGGAATAGCGCAGGCCGAGGTTCAGCTTGACCCGATCGATCGGCCGGATCGTGGCGGCGCCGAACACCGACTTGGTGGTCGCGTCTTCATGCACGGTCAGGCGCCCGGCAACCGGCGTCTGCGCGGTATAGGGCGGAGCCGAAGCACCGAAGGGCGCAAAGAAGAAGCCGGTCACGCCGTTGTTGCGCATCTTGCTGCTCGAATAGTAGCCGCCCAGCTGCCACTCGAAGAAACCACCCGTCGGCGATGCCAGGCGGATTTCCTGCGACCACTGGCGGAACGTTTCGCGCTGGAACACCGGAAGCAGGCTGCCGCCACCGATACCGGGCACGGGCGACGGAATAAGCTGCTGCAGATACTCGGTATTGTGGTTGAAGAAACCCGTGATCGACGTGAGCGTATAGTCACCCATGCTCAACGCGTTGGTCCAGCCCACCTCATTGAACGCGTAGTCGAGCTTGCCGGGACGGCTGGAGTTCCGCCAGTTGAGCTTGTCGTCGACGGCCGTTCCGTTCGCCGCAATGTAGTTCGCGCAGCTTCCAC
Source organism: Novosphingobium sp. MD-1 (assembly GCF_001014975.1). GTDB lineage: Bacteria > Pseudomonadota > Alphaproteobacteria > Sphingomonadales > Sphingomonadaceae > Novosphingobium. Next base: position 39,628 of record NZ_BBXA01000034.1, read on the forward strand.
CCACCGGGAACGGCGCGGGCGGCGGGCAGCTTTCCAGCTCGAACGGCAGGAAATCGTCCGAAGTCGTCTTGCCGGTGTCGTAGCGCAAGTCCGACCGGAAGTTGGACGAAGGCGTGAAGGCCAGCGAAATGCGGCCGACACGGTTGCGTTCGTGCGGAGCGTCTTTGCGCGTGAAGGCATTCTTCACATAACCGTCCATGCCGGACAGGCGGCCGGCAGCACGCACGCTGAACATGTCGCCCACCGGCACCGTCACACCGGCTTCGACGTTGTATTCGCCATAGCTGCCATACAGCGCCGATCCGTTGGCAGCCAGTTCCTTCCCGGGCTTGCGGGTCGTGATGTTGAGCGCGCCGGCGATCGCGTTGTTGCCGAAGAAGGTCGTCTGCGGCCCCTTGAGCACTTCCACCCGCTCGACGTCGAACAGCGCGGCGCGGATCGCGCGGGGACGCGAGCGGTAAACGCCGTCGACGAAGGTCGCCACCGATTGTTCGAACCCGGTATTGTTGGACGAACCGATACCGCGAATGTTGAGCTGGTCGAACGGCCCAGGCGTGATCCGGACGTTGGCCAGACGATCGGCGACCGCGGACAGGTTGGTCAGGTTATCCCGCGCCAGCTGCTCGCCACCCACCACAGACACGGAAATCGGCACGTCCCGCAGGCGCTCCGTGCGCCGCTGGGCGGTGACGACGATGTCGCCGGACGTTGCTTCTGCTTCGTCAGCCTGCGGCGAAGAAGCTTCGTCCGCTGCGGCAAATGCCTGATTTGAAACAGAAATAGCAGCGGCGATGACCATGGCACTGGCGCACGCCCGCAAAAGTTCAGTTTTCATGTTACCTCCCCATATATCACATGATGATTGTTCGCCGGATGGCTGGCGGCAGTGTGGCCGCAAGCCCCGGTCAATCCGAAACGCGCTGGCCGTCAGGCGCCCCCGGCGCCTGCGAAATCACGCGACACGCGGCCATCGGCCGCCCTGCATTTTGCGCGAAACGAACGGCACCGTTCAGAAAAGCGCCCGATAGGAACCTGTGTCGCTCTCGTCACACCCTCTCCTTGCCCTCCACTTTGAAAGTGGTTTGAAGCCAGTTCGAGATTGATATAACGATCGTTACGATTGGTCAATCGAGCACGTGCCAGATTTCTGATCGCATCGTTGGCACTTGTGAATCACGCCAAGTGCCGGAACCCTAGGGAGAGAACACGCCATGCCGCCGAGAACCGCCGGAATTACTGAATCCCAAAGCCCGGAATACGCCGCCCGCACCGCGCGGAATCGCGCGCTCCTTCTGGATTTCGTACGGCTTTACTACGATGAAATGAAGGTGCGCAAAGCCTTCGAACGTTACGTTCATCCTGACTATATGCAGCACAACCCCGCCGTCACTGACGGGCGGGAAGCCGCGATCGCGCACCTGGAAGGCCTGCTCGCACGGCCGACGGTCAGCATGGACGTCCGCCGCATCCTGGTGGATGGCGATTATGGATTCGTCCATCTGATTGGCCGCCAGGGGCCGGAAGATCCCGGGCATGCGCTGATGAACATCTTCCGATTCGCGGACGGGCTCATCGTTGAGCACTGGGATGTGGCGCAGCCCGTTCCCGCCACCACGGCCAGCGGCCGCGGCATGGGTTAAGCAGCGAACGCCCTACCGGGACTCACGCGCTGGAGTGCCCACCCGGCCACACCACCCCCTTCCCTCAATGGCGATGCGGCAAGCCATCGCCATTGAACGGGTTCACTCCTCGGGCTGATGGTCCAGCCGGGTATTCTCCAGAAACAGGGACCGGCCCTGCTCATCCTTCGCTTCCAGCGTTGCGATCAGCGTGCGCAGAATATGATCCAGCGTCGCCCGTTCGTGGGGCTTCAACCGGGAAAGCAGGAACTCCGCGACAAGGTTTGTCGCCGGGCGCATCGCACGGAACAGCCGCTCGCCCTCCGCCGTCAGCGTCAGCCGCTTTCGCCGCCGATTCGCCGGATCGGTCACCGTCACGACGCGACCGTTCTTTTCGAGCGTGGCGACAGCCCGCGAAATGCTCATGGGATTGACGCCGGTCAGTTCGACAAGCTCGTGGCTCGCGGCGGATCGATAGAAGCCGATCTGCATCAGCACCCGGAATTCGTTCAGGCTGATCCGATGCTCGTGAGCAAGGAAAGTCGAAAACGGAGCCATCAGACGGTTCGCGAGCTTGAGAATGTTGTGAAGCATTTCCGCTTCCGGGCTCAAGTCGGATTGTAACGCCTGTGGCGGTTCAGACGGATCGGATGGATTTGACATAGCGGCTCACTGTGGCGCTGCGCCCGTCTTCGTCAAGACCCATGATCGAAGGGAAACCGGCATCGGCACAACGCCAGGAATACTGCAGGCAGCGCGCGCAAAGCCATCGATCGCGCGCATTCCAGACTGTGGTCGGCGAATGCAATCGGCCGGCGCCCGCCATATCCACACTTGCAAGAATATCTAACGATCGTTACGATTACCGTCGAACGATTAAAGGAAGAGAGGAGCGCCCCACCTATGGTTTTCCCGTCACCGTGCCCGGGTAAATCCCTGTTCGCAAATACAAAACCGGCGCTCCACCCAGGCAACGCCGCCACCGGCCTTGCCTTTCCGGCCGGAGGAAAGGTTCATGACTGACGCCTTCTCCCCGCCCTTCTCCACGCTGGAAAACCCCCGGCTGGAATTCGTGATGGAAGTGCGCCTTTCCTTTCCGCGCGTGCAGATGATCAACAACACGCCCTGGGGTGGCAACCGGGGGGCCGTTTACGTGGAAAGCGGAACGTTCGAGGGACCGCGGCTTCGCGGCAAGGCCGTGCCGGGTTCGGGCGGCGACTACGCCTATTTCCGGCCGGACGATGTCGCCGTGTTCGATGCGCGGTACATGCTCGAAGAAGAGGACGGAACGCTCATTCTCCTCAACAACAAGGGCTTTTTGTGGGGCCGCAAGCCCGACACGATGGAACGCATCCGCGACTGGGCCTTCCGTGGCGGCCAACCCGTGGAACACGAGGAATACTACCTGCGCGGGCAGCCGAGTTTCGAGACTCCGGTCGGCAAGCACGACTGGCTGACCAAGCACGTGTTCGTGGGCGTGGGCGAACGCCTCGTCTCGGGCAACGTCCTGCGTTACTACGCGCTGACGTGAGGCTGGCATGACCGACCAACGCACGCTGGAAGAGCGCAACGCCGAAATCGTGATCGCGATGTGGAAGGGCGTGATCTATGAAGGCCAGGACGAGGCCGTCTTCAAATACATCCACCCGGACTACATCCAGCACAATGTGAACATGCCGTCCGGCCGCGAGCACATTCTGCACCTGGTCAAGATCATCCGGAACCTGCCCGAAGGGTTCACGCCGCCCGCGCGCAAGGAACTGCTGCGGACGGTGGCGCAGGGCGACTATGTGGTCGCCATCTGGGAGCAGGAGCAGCCCGACCCCACGCGCCCCGGCGAAACCTATCTGGGCCACGCCTTCGACATGTTCCGTCTGGAGGACGGTCTGATCGTCGAACATTGGGACGATACCCGCAAATGGCCGCGCCCCTGGAACGAGGAGCAGCCATCTTGAGCGGCAGGACGGAACTGATCGCGGCGGCAGAGCCGGTCGCGGGGCTGACCACGCCGGTCATCGCGGCGGACCACGAAGCGATGCTGCGCAGCACCGATCCCGATATCGAGCGCAACAAGCGGCTGTGCTATGACATGTACCGCATCGTGCTGCAGGCTGGCCGCGCGGACCGCGTCAGCGATTTTATCGGGCCGGACTATATCCAGCACAACCCCAACGTCGTCAGCGGCCGCGACGCGCTCGCAGCCTTCATCCGTTCGTCCCGGCCGGAGCGCGAGATCGAGCCGGCGATCCGTCTGCCCCTGATCGCGATCGTGGCCGAACGCGACATGGTCCAGTTCACATTCGTCCGTCCGGAACAGGATGCCGACGACGCTCCTTACCACACCAGCTGGTTCGATCTTTTCCGCATCGAGGACGGCAAGATTGTGGAGCACTGGGATCCTGCATTGAAAAGCGCCGAGATGCTCAAGCTCGATCCCAATCAGCGCCGGCTCGCGACGTAGCGATAAAGCTAGCGATGCTGCGCAAATCCTGGCGCAGCATTATCCCGAGGCAAAGCATAAAGAGACAACCGCCAGAACCTTTCCCTCTTCTTCCCGACCACGCCGCCATGAAGGATGGGCGCCCGGCCCATGCGTCGGAAAGCGGAGCAAAGACCGGATAAAACCATGCCACTTTCGTCCTACAGCATTCCGCCGGAACGACTGGCCGCCGCGCGCCGCAGCTTCGCCGCCATCGTCGGCGCGCAAAACCTGTTCTTCGATGCCGAAGACCAGGATTCCTATTCCGACGCGTTCGCGGTCGATGACAGCCGGCACCGCCCCGCAGGCGCGATCGCCCCGGACACTGTGGAGCAGATCCAGGCGATCGTCCGCGTCGCGGCCGAGCACAGGATTCCGCTCTGGCCGATCAGCCGGGGCAAGAACCTCGGCTACGGCGGCTCCGCACCGGTGCTGGAAGGTTCGGTCATCCTCGACCTGTCCCGCATGAAGAAGATCGAATACGACGAGGAAAACGGCACCGTGCTGCTGGAGCCGGGTGTCGGATTCTACGATCTGTATGATTTCCTGAAGGCGCGCGGGCTCAAGCACTGGCTTTCGACGCCCGGAAACAGCTGGGGCTCGGTCATCGGCAACGCGCTGGATCGCGGGGTCGGCTACACGCCCTATGGCGAACACACGACCAAGCTGTGCGGGATGGAAGTGGTGCTTGCCGACGGCACGCTGGTGCGCACCGGTATGGGCGCGCTCACCGGCTCGCCCACCTGGCAGCTCTATCGCTTCGGTTTCGGTCCGGCGTGGGACCAGATGTTCGTCCAGTCCAACCTGGGCATCGTCACCAAGGCCGGCCTGTGGCTCATGCCGGAACCCGAATCGCTCATGGGCATGGACCTCGAATTCGACCGGCCGGAAGATCTGGGGCCGCTGATCGATGCCATCGCGCCGCTCCGGCGGGAGGGCGTGCTGCAGCAATCGCCCACGATCGGCAACTGGTTGAGGGCCGCCGCCATCCTGACCACGCGCGCGGAATGGACGGACCAGAAAGGCGCACTCTCCGACACGGTGATCGCCGCGATCCGCAAGAAATTCCAGATGGGCTGGTGGGGCGTCAGCCTGCGCCTCTACGGACGCGAGACGATCAACCGCGAAGCCTATTCCATCCTCGAAAGCGAGATGAACAAGCTCAAGCCGCTCAGCATGAAGCGCACGAGCTGGAAACGTGGCGATCCGCTGGAAATGACCGGCTGGACCGGTACGCCGCTCACCTTCCCGATGCAGAACGCGAACTGGCACGGTGGCCTGGGCGGGCATATCGGCTTCTCGCCGGTGCTACCGCAATCGGGCACCGCGGCGATGGAGCAATTCCGCAGGACCTACCAGCGCTACCAGGAATTCGGCATGGATTATCAGGCAAGCTTTGCGTTCGGCGAACGCCACCTGATCAACGTCAACGCCATCCTGCTGGACAAGGACGATCCGGACATGATGCGCCGCGTCGATCCTTTCATCCGCACGCTGGTGGCGGATGCGAAGGCGCATGGTTACGGGGAATACCGCACGCACCTTGACTATATGGACCTTGTCGCATCGACCTATGATTTCAACGGCGGCGCCCTTGGCAAGCTGAACGCCAAGGTCAAGGCCGCTCTGGACCCCTTCGGCATCATCGCGCCGGGCAAGAGCGGGATAGGAACTGCCGCAGGCCAATCGGGGGATCGCTGATGAACGGCCTCGCCACTGTTACGCGCGGCGGCCTCCTCGCCCTGCTCGCCGTGCTGTCCGCCGCGCCTGCGCAGCCGGCAGAGCAAAAGGATCCGGCAGCGGCTGCCGCTCCCGCAGCGCGCCCGGGCCCGCCCTCGCCGCCACCACCGCTGACGCTTTCCGCCCGGCCAAGCGCGAAAGGCGGTGAGCGGCTCTATGTGCAATACTGCGGGATGTGCCATGGCAAGGGCGGGATGGGCACCGGCCTGCTTGCGCGCCGCACCGATCGCCCGCTGCTTGAAGAGCGGAACGACCTGACGGTCGACTACGTGATCCAGGCGGCGCGGACGGGCATCGGCAACATGCCCCCCATCCCCAGAGGCGAAGTCAGCGACGCGGATATCAAGCAGATCGCGGCTTACCTCACCACTCCGAAGGCGCGGGGTGGGCGATGATCGACCTTAGCCGACGCACGTTCATGGCCGCCGCGGCCGCAGTCCCGCTTCTGGGCGCCTGCCGCGTCCATGCGGCGACCGCCGCCAGGATCGCGCTTTACGACCCGACGCTTGCCGCAGGCAGCCAGTTTGCCATCCGCGCGCGCGAACTGGGCTTGGTGGCGATCCCGCTGGAGCAGGACCGGGTCAGGCTGCTCCGGAGGATTTTGGCCGGCAGGCCGGTCTCGCTATGGGGCGTCTCGCGTCATGCGGATCAGTTGCTCGCGAACGGGATCATGCGCGAACACGGCTATCGTGCGCAGTTGGCCCTGCGCGATCAGGGCTATCAGCCGATCACGTCCGGATGCGGTCAGGCGAGCCGGATGGCGGCGGCAATGAGCCGCGTCGCTTCGGATCAATGGCCGACCGCTTTTGCGGAGATGGCGGCGGGACGCTCTTCCTTGTGCGAGGCAAGCCAGCGAGAGGAAATGGACCGCGCGACGATCTGTTGGTCGTTCACGCTTGCTGGGGGCGCTTGACCCTCACGTGAGGGCGGCTGCGAGAACCGAAATCTTGGCTGCTAGTTTCGTGTCCCGCTCAGACAACCCATTCGCATCGTGCGTTGTGAGCAATATCGAAACGCGTCCATAAACATTGGACCATTCTGGATGGTGGTCTGCCTTTTCAGCTTCGAGCGCGACGGCCGTCATGAACGCAAAGGCAGTCACGAAATCCGGGAAGTTGAATGTCTGGACCAGCGCATCACGCCCCGGCTCATGGGCCCAACCACGGAGCGCGGCCAAGGCTTCCACGCGCTCCTGATCCGCAAGCCGCTTGATCATGCTATCCCGACTTTCTGATTGATGGCACCGAAAATGTGACGTCCGGCTTCGTCTTCCATCCCGCTGCGGATGGTGTCGCACAGCTTCGGCCCATTGCAACGATAGGCCGCAGGATGGATGCGCTTGAGTGCGGGGGTTGACGTTGTCACGCCAGCTCCGCCACGTTCAAGGCCCCACGCCGCAACTGATCGCGATCGATGCTTGCAAACAGGGCCGAGAAATTGCCCTCGCCGAAGCCTTTGTCCATCTTGCGCTGGATGAACTCGAAGCCGTCAAGGCCAATGAGGTTCTCGAACAGGCTCACGTCTTCTTCCTCTCAAATTGCGTTAGTGGGCAACGCGATTGGTCACCGGAATCAGAGCACCGTGAATTGCGCGGGCAGCAGGCGACACCAGGAACGAAACAACCTCGGCTATGGCATCGGGATGCGTCCAGCTCGATCGGTCGGCATCGGGCATCGCGGCGCGGTTGGCCGGCGTGTCGATGATGGACGGAAGCAAAGTGTTGATGCGAAGGCCGCTCCCGGCCAGCTCGGCAGAAAGACTCTGCGTCAGCCGCGCCACCGCGGATTTCGAAGCAGCATAGGGTGCCATACCCGCCCCGCTCGGCTCCGCCGCAGCGGCGCCGAGCGTGACCATGGCCCCTCCGGCTTTCAGGTGTGGGAGTGTTGCATTAACGACATTAAGGGTCGTCTCGAGGTTCGCGCGGTACAATTTCCGCCACAAGGCCGCGTCGCTCGCCACGACCGGCTGCCATTCGAACGCCCCTGCAAGATGGACGACGCCATCAAGGCTGCCGAGAGCTTCTACCGCTTTGCCTATCGAGCGTTCCGCAGCAGTCGCGTCCGCCAGGTCCTCACAGACGATCGTGAGCGGTTCATCGGCACTTGTTCCTCTGACAATTCGTGCAACCTCGTGCCCCTGCCGCTCCAGCAGCGCAATCACCGCCAATCCCAGGGAGCCGTTAGCGCCGGTTACAACGAGCTTCATGCGGGAATTTCCTGCGATTTTCGCGAATTGCAGTTGCTGGCATCCCGACCAGCGATCAGATGGGGAAGCACCCCTTCCACAAAATGATCGAGGTTGGCCTGGTTGAGCCCGGCGATGTTGATCCGGCCATCATCCGGCATGTAGATGCCGTGCGTGCGCCTTACGGCGGCGACCGCATCGGGGGCGATGGGAAGTCGGGAAAACAGGCCGCGCTGCTGGGCCACAAGAGCCAGAACGGGGTGGGCCGCCGCCAGCTTCTCCCGCACCGTCTGAAGCCGCTGGCGCATCCCGGTAAGTTCATCTTGCCAGGCTGCCCGCAGATCCGGATCGTCGAGGATCGTTCCGACCACCGCTGCCCCATGGTCAGGCGGCATTGACCACAGCCTTCGGGCAATGGTCAGCGCGTTGGCTTTCGCGAGGTTCAGCATCGCCGCACTCCCGGCCTGTACAAACAACGCGCCAACCCGATCGCGATACATCGCGAAGTTTTTGTCGCAGCTGTAGGCCAGGAGGACATCGGGCACGGTGTCCAGGATCAGCCTGGTGCCCCAAGCGTCCTCCTCCATCCCGTCACCCAGCCCTTGATAGGCCAGGTCAATGAAGGGGACCACACCGCGCTCGTTGCACAGCGCTGAAAGAGCCCGCCATTGCTCGCGCGAAAACTGCGTTCCGGTTGGATTGTGGCAACAACCGTGAAGCAACAGCACGTCACCCTGCCGCGCGTCCGACAGCGCGGAAATCATCGCGTCGAAAGCGATGCCCCCGGTGGTGGCGTCGAAGTAAGGATGAGTTCGCACCTCCAGACCGGCGCCGCTGAAGATCGGTTCATGGTTGGGCCAGGTTGGCTCGCCGAGCCAGATGCGCGCGCCAGGGCGCGCGCAAGCCATCAGTTCGGCCCCGACGCGCAAGGCGCCCGTCCCGCCGGGGGCCTGGAGGCCGAAGCGACGTTCGCCAGACCGCTCCTCGCCGGACACTAGCTGCCACACGAGCCGGGCGAAGCGCTCGTCGCCTTCGGCCCCGAGGTAAGACTTGCTGTCCTGCCCGGCGACAAGGGCCACCTCCGCGGCCTTGACCGCGCGCATCACGGGCGTGCCGCCAGCCTCGCCCCGGTAGACGCCCACACCCACATCGACCTTGTCGGGCCTTGGATCGGCGCGGCATTGCGCGATCAGGGCCAGCAGCCCGTCCGGCTGTTGCGGCTCAAGGCCCGCAAATGCCTGATTCCGAAGCGTCATATGCCGGCCCTGGTGCGTGCATAGTCCTGCGTGCCCGCGTGGAGAACCCGGTCGGCCGGAAGCAGGGTCCCGACCGCGATTGGCTCATGCCCGCGCAAGCGCTCGTAGATCGGCCCCAGATCGGCGTCGCGCGTTTGCTGCAGCAGGTCTTCGAAGCTCTCGATGACGAAGTAGTTCTGCTGGTAATCATCGATCCGGTACTGCGAGCGCATGACCCGTTCGAGATCGAAGGCGATGCGATGGGGAGACGGATCGTCGAGAGCAAACACGCTTTCGCCGTAGGACGAAACGATGCCCGCGCCGTAGAGCTTGAGATCGCTGCCGTCGCGGATCAGCCCGAATTCGACCGTGTACCAGTAAAGCCGCGCCAGGGCCTCTATCATGCCCAGCCGGGCGGCCCGCAGCCCACCTTCGCCGTAAGCCTGCATGTAATCGGCGAACACGGGATGGACGAGCAGCGGGACGTGACCGAACACGTCGTGAAAGATGTCCGGTTCCTGCAGGTAATCGAACTGGTCAGGCTTGCGGATGAAGCGTCCGGCAACGAAGCGACGGTTGGCCAGATGCTCGAAGAACACCTCGTCCGGCACCAGGCCCGGCACCGCCACGACCTGCCACCCGGTCGCGCGGGTGAGGCGCTCGTTCAACTCGTCGAAGTCCGGGATTCCCGGCTTCGTCATCCTGAGCACATCGAGCCCCTCCATGAACGCCGGTACCACGCGCGGCCGGAGCATTTCGGACTGACGCTCGAAAAGGCGATCCCACATCGCGTGCTCGGCCGGAGTGTAAGTCTCCCAGCCCTGCGGGATGGTCCAATCCGGAGCCGCGCCGGGCGGCAGTTCACTTGCATTTGCCATGATGAGAATGTAGCGTACATGCACGAAAAAACGTTTCAAATATTGCGATTATTTCGGTAATATTGATGCAATTATATCATATTTGCAGGAATAGAGATGACGTTCCATCACAACCCTTCCGTGGGAGGCCCGGGCCACGATGATGGTGGTTCCGCACCACCGCGATTCGCCGCCCGCGCGGGCCGTCTGTGATGAGCGCGGCGCTCCACGGCAGCGGGCGCTCGCCCGCTTCATACCGGGCACGAATCACGCTTAATTTCAAAGGTTTGGATTTCCTTCAGCGGGCGTGGAACCTGCGTCAGGGCGAGCAGTCCGGCCCACGGTACCGCGCGATCGCCTCGCGTGGCCTTGTGCCGCAGAACTCCAATGCCCGATGCCTCGGCAGGGACCTGGGCACCTTGGATCGGGCCTTGCCCGAGCACCGGCCCGATGCCGATGGGGATGTGGCTTGACCAGCAGCCGGCCGCTCGATCCGATCGACCGCAAGTTGCTTCACGAGCTTCAGCGCGACGCGTCGATCAGCCACGCCGAGCTTGCGGAGCGGGTCGGTGCCTCTACGGCGTCCTGCTGGCGAAGGATGCGTGCGCTGGAAGCAGACGGTATCCTCGGCCGTCATGTCCGCCTGGTGGATGCCGCGCGCATAGGCCGCGGGGTCAACGTCATCTGCCACATCAAGATCAAGAACCACTCGGCCGAGACTACCGAGGCTTTCGAAAACTTCATCGCATCGCGCGACGAGATCATCGAGTGCTATTCGATGTCGGGCGATTGGGACTACATGCTTCGCATCCTCGTCGCCGATGTCGAGGACTATAACCGGTTCCTCATGCGCACGGTGCTGAGACATGCCTCGGTCGCCACGGGATCGTCGCACTTCGCCCTTGCCCAGGTGAAGTACACCACGGCCGTCCCCCTGTAGGAAGCGGCCGTGGTGCGATCTGCCGGGCGGTGGTCGGGCTCGCCCGGCCCAGGACCGCCCGCCGGCCACCCACGGGCGGGTATTGCAGGCGGTGCTAGAACTTGGCGGACAGGCCCAGTCCATAGGTGCGGGGTGCGCCCAGCGTGGCAAGCGTCAGGCTAGGCAGCAGCGGCTGGGTGAAGGCCCCCGTATAGACCAGGCGGTTCGTGATGTTGCGTCCGAACGCATAGACCTTGAACGTATCGTTGGGGGCCCAGGTCAGATTGGCGTCGAGCGTGGCGAAGCCCCTCGCCCGGGAGGCATCGGTGAAATCGATGGTGAGGTAGCGCGACGACGAGAACTGGGTTGCTACGGTCGCATCGATCCGGCCTGCGCCGGCAAGCTGGAAGGTGTGAGTGTAGCTGGCAGTGCCCGAGAATTTGGGCGCCCGCGGCAAGGGACGGCCGCTGCAGTCGATGATCGGGAACGGCGCTGCCGGCGTCACGCCGCAGGCGGTGGTCAGGCCGGCGACAGCACCGCCCGCCGGGTACACGAACGAGTCGAACTTGGTGTGGAGGTATTCCCCACCGATCTGCAGGCTGTCGTTGCTGGTGGGCCTCAGGGCCAGTTGCGCGTCAAGCCCATACACGGTCGCCCGGCCCGCATTGGTCAGCGCATTGGCGGCACCACCCACCCGGTTGAGCGTGGTGATGAACTCCTGCGCGTCCTTGTACTTCCAGTAAAAGCCTTCGAGATTCAGCTGGATGCGCCCGCCCGCGAAGCGGTTGCGCGAGCCTACCTCAAGCGCGCCGACCTGCTCGGGGTTGTAGAACGACGCGGTATTCACGGTGCCGGGCAGCGAGAAGGGATTGAACCCGCCGGACTTGTGACCTGTCGCGTAGGTCACGTAGACCATGTTCTGCGGCCCCAGGTCGTATTCGATGCCGACCTTGTAGGAGGCACGGCGGAAATTCCGCACGTTGGAGAAGCTGTCGCGAGGGCAGATCGCAGCAGCGCCGAAGCAGGGGCCACCCGGGAAGAAGACGGTGGCCGGATACTGGACGAGCCCCTGGCCCTCGATGGTCTTGTGGTCGACCGAATAGCGCAGCCCGGCGATCAGGCGCAACTCCGGTGTGACGCTGAACGTGGCCTGACCGAAGCCGGCGTAAGCGGTCGTGCCGAGATGGTAGAGCGTGACGTTGCCGCCCGCCACCAGGCCGGCATCGGCCCGTGTGGCGATCGTCTGCCGCTCATCGAACAGATAGAACCCTGCCACGGCTTTCAGCCGGCTGTCGTCATAGGCGACCCGGGCCTCCAGCGACGCGGCATCGGACGCTTCGGGCTTGCCGAAGGGGGCGCTGTCGAAGGTGAAGATGATGTTGTTGCGGTAGTCGTTCCGGGTCCGCCGATAGGCCGGCAGGACCGTCACGGTGACGTTCCCGGTCTTCCAGTTGGCCTCGCCGCTGAAGTTCAGGAAGCGGTTGTTCACGTGCAGGTTCGTGCCGAAGTAGGATCCGCTCGGCGGAGAGTAGAGCGAACTCGTGCCGGCCGGGCAGAAGCCCTGTTGCCCCACGATCGGAGCGACGCCGGCCAACGTAGCGGCCAGGGCCAGGTTGGCATTGGGCGCACACCGGTTCAGGGCCGCCGCCATGCCATAGTAGATCGCCGAAAGTGAAGGGTCGGTGCCGTTGGCGCGCGGATCGGACGGCAGCGCAACGCCAAGCTTCGCGAGGGTTGCCGCGATCGAGGGAGCGACCCCTTTGAACACGGCCGCCGAACCCATTCCACCGATGTGCGAATAGTCTCCCGAAAGGCGCAAGTTGAAGTTCGCGCTCGGCTCCCAGTAGAGCTGCAGACGGACGCTTTCGTGCTTGTCGTCGTCGGTGCCGCCATACGAGTAGCCGTTGCGATGGACGATCTGGAAGGCGCCGCGCGCCGCCACGGTCGACCCCAGGGGCAAGTTCACTGCACCTTCGGCTTTCACCAGATCGAAGTTACCGCCCTCGAAAGCGACGTTGCCGCTGGTTTCGCCGAGCTTGGGCTTGGCCGTGACGAGGTTGACCGCCCCGCCGCTGGCGTTGCGGCCATACAGCGTCCCCTGCGGCCCCTTGAGCACCTCGATGCGCTCCAGGTCGAAGAAATTGCCTTCGATGGCTTGCGACCGGGCAACGTAGACGCCGTCCACGTTGGTCGCCACCGCCGGATTGGTGATCGGCGTCGAGGTGAAGTCCCCCACGCCACGGATGTAAATCTGGGTTGCGGCGCCCCCTTGCCCGATGACGACGCCCGGAGCCAGCTTCGAGATGTCACGCGCCTGATTGACGCCGGCCGAGCGAAGGGCCTCGCCCGAGAACACCTGGATCGCCACCGACGAGCGCTGCACCGATTCCGAACGCCGCTGAGCCGTCACGACGATGTCCGGCACGCCACCGTTGGCCGGCTGGTCTGCCTCGGCAGCGCCTGCCTCTGCCGCGCTTGCGGACAGGGGCAGGCTCATGAGAGCGGCAGCGATGCAGAGCGCGGATGCTCCGCCGTGATGAAAGCGCGTCATGCGGTTCTCTCCCTTGGCTTTTGCGGGTTCTTGATCGCGGCGCGCCGCTGCTGTCCAGCGGCGGCGGAGCATGTGTCCGGCAGCCGGACAGACGTGGGAAGTTGGTCGCGGACCCGCGTGGAGCCCGTTTATAGCCCGCTCAACGAAAGCGCCCGGAGAGCCCCATGCCGATCGTCCAAGGAATTCATCACCTCAAGCTGCCGGTGTCCGACCTGGCGCGGTCGCTTGCCTTCTACGAGCGCGTGTTCGCCGCGCGCCGCATTCCCGAAGCCGACCATCGGCGCGAAGCGGATGGCGCGCTTTACGCTCACATCCTGATCATGCCGGGCTGGGGCACGCTGCTCGAATTGCGGCTCGATCCGTCGCGCGCGCGCGCCCACGCCCGCTTCAACCCCATTGTCCTTTCGGTGACGGACCGCGCAGCGCTGCAGGAGTGGCGCGCGCACCTGACCGAGCTGGCCGTGCCGCACTCCGAGGAGATCACCGCGATCCAGGCCTGGCTGATCGTGGTCGAGGACCCCGACGGACACCGCCTGCGCCTCTACACCGAAGAGAAACATGGCCCCGAGATGAAGCCCGACGAAGGCAATCCCTGGCTGGCCGACTGAACCCGCCGGCGTGCGGCCCCATTACCCGGAAATTCGAAGGTAGAACCGATGGAATATGCACTGGGAACTGTGCTGCTCGACTCTCGCCCGGTCGCCGCCTTGGCCGCCCAGAATGGCTGGTGGCGCCTTGATCGCGTGGTCGCGGACGTGGCCGAGGGAGGGTTGCGCGCCATGATGCCACACTGGAGCAGACTGATCGGCACGCTCGACCACCTGCCGGACGAACCGTTGCCCGCAGCGGCGCGGATAGACCAACCCCGGGTGCTCGCGCCACTGCTTTACCCCAACAAGCTGGTCTGTGTCGGCGCGGTCTATCGCGACCATCTCGAGCAGATGAACCTTCCGGCCGAACGCTGGGAGAAGATGCCGCTGTTCCTGCGCCCACCCACCACATCTATCGTCGGGCCGGGCCGCACCATCCGGATCCCCTGGAACGTCTCGCAATTCGACTGGGAGATCGAGCTGGCGGTCGTCCTGGCCCAGCCACTCCGCAACGCGACGGAAGCTCAGGCCGTTGCGGCGATTGCCGGGTATACGGTCGGGATCGACTTCGGCGCCCGCGACCTGCTGGACCGCGGCTCGGCCATCGGGATCGACCTCGTCCGCGCGAAGGCGCAGGACAGTTGGGCTCCGATGGGGCCGTGCATCCGCCCGGCCGGGCAGATTGCCGCGCCGCAGGACCTAAGACTCCGGCTGTGGGTGAACGGCGAGCTGAAGCAGGACAGCACAACCGCCAACATGTTGTTCCCGATCGCCGAACAACTCGCCACCATCAGCCACATCATCTCGCTCGAGCCGGGCGACGTGGTCTTCTCCGGATCGCCCGCCGGCTCTGCGCGCAGCGAGAGCGAGTTCCTGAAGCCGGGCGATCGGGTCAGGGCGGAGATCGAAGGCATAGGTACGCTGGAGGTGGAAACCTATGGCGACGAGCCGGAGGCACAATGATCTGCGCCCCGACGCAGGTGCCCCCGGTTTGCATACCCACGGCCCCACGCGCTACGTTTGCCCGCATGGCCGGGCAAACCAATCGGACCGATCCGCGCGACGATGCGGCTCCCATGCGAACGGTGCTGCGCACCATGGAAGTCCTGCGTGCGCTCAACACGCGCAACGGCGCGACCGTCACCGAGTTGAGCCGCCGCACCGGCATATCGCGGCCCGCGCTCTACCGCATGCTCGAGACGCTGCGCGAGGCAGGTTATGTCGGGCTCGACCTGTCGCGGCGGCGCTATGGTCTGACCATGCTCATCCGCGGCCTGGCCGAAGGCTTCAACGAGGAAGACTGGATCACGGAAGTCGCGCGCCCGGTTCTCAGGAAGCTGCAGAAGCAGGTGCTCTGGCCGGTCGACCTGGGCATCTTCATGGACAACCTCATGTGGATCCGGGAGACGACGCGCGCCTCCAGCACCCTCACGATCGACCGCGGCGTCGTCGGAAATCGCCTGCCCGTGCTGCGCGCCGCGACGGGGCGCGCCTATCTGGCCTTCTGCGGTGCCGATGAACGTGCCCAGATCGTGGCCAATCTCATCGAGGCGCGCGAGCCGGGGCACGAGTTCGCCGCGGATCGTCCGGCTTTCGAAGCCATGCTGGATCGGATCCGGGCCAATGGATATGGCGAACGCTTCGGCGAGGAGCCGCACGAATCCGGCGCCATCGCGGTTCCGATCCTGGCCGGCGATCGCGTGCTCGGCTGCGTCAACATGACGTTCATTCGCCGCAGCATGGGGCCGCAGGAAGCGGCCGCGCGATACCTCGGCCAGATGCGGCAGGCCGCAGCGGAAATCGCCTCGGGCGCTGCTTCGCTCGGCGCCGACAGCTAATGCAGGCCGGCAGCGCCTTTCGCGCCGAATTGCGCGAAGGATGGCACGAACTCGCCGCTGCCACCTTCGGGCTGGCCTTCGGGGTGGCAGGCTATACCGCCATCTCCAGCCTGTTCTTCCTGTCGCTCAGGCAGGAGTTCGGGTGGAGCAGCTCCGCGGCGGGCGTGGCCTTCCTGGTCCTGCCACTCACCGCCTGCATCCTGCCTCTCGTCGGCAGGCTGACCGATCGCTTCGGCGTTGCGGCTGTGGCAGGTCTCTCCGCCATCGCGCAACTTTGTGCATACCTTGCCCTGGCCGCGCAAAGCGGTGCGCTGTCGTGGTACTTCGTCGCCTTTCTCGTGCTCAACCTATTGGGGTCGGGGACCGGCCCGGTAACGTACACACGCCTGATCACGAGGCGTTTCAGCCGTGCCCGAGGCACGGCGCTGGCGCTGGCGCAATTCGGCATTGCCGGATTTGCCGTCATTCTTCCCCCGGTGGTTGCCGCCGTGATCGAAGGCAGCGGGTGGCGGACTGCCTACCTTGGCCTGGCCGGTCTCACCGCGCTCGGCGCCGCTGTCGCGCAGATTCTCATGCGCCGGGACAGGACGGGTGGCGCGCAGACGAGGACGGGCGGCGAGCAGGCTGATCCGCGACTGGTGCGGCAATTGACGAGCGAGGCAATTCACAGTCGTCCGTTCTGGGTGCTGATCGCCGCAGTCTTCGCGCTGAGCGCGGGCTCGCTGGGCGTCGTGACGCAATTCCAGCCGATCCTCGCGCTGCGTGGCCTGTCCATGCATCAGGGCGGATGGCTCCTCTCGCTTCTGGCCGGCTCCGTCATGGCCAGCCGAATCGTGACCGGCCTCGTGCTGGACCGGTCTGCGCCGGCTCTGTGGGCGGCGGCTATCGTGCTGATCGCCGCCGGCGGGGCCGCTATCCTTGCTGTCGCCGGGACGAACGTGGCCGTCATCGCCGCCGGCATCGTCCTGTTCGGCGCCAGCGTCGGGGCGGAACTCGACCTGATGAGCTTCTTCTGCGCCCGCCAGTTCGATCTGCGCGCCTACTCGTCGATCTACGGGCTGCTGGCCATGGGATTCTACATCGGCATGGCCGCCGGAGCAGCGGCCTTCGGCGCGATCTTCGATCTGTTCGGCCGCGCTGAGCCGGCGCTGTGGTCGAGCGTGCTGTGCTTCATCTTTGCCGCAGGACTGTTCGCGACCCTGCATCGGCGCTGAGCGTCCGGAGACCGGACACCTCCGCCATGGCCGATTGCCCGTCCGCTGGATGTCCGAGAAGGTGACGGGGACAATCGGAGAGGATGGCAATGCCCCAGCATTCACGCATGAAACTCGCTCTGCTGATGACCGGCACGGGCACGCATATCGCCTCGTGGAGGATGGCCGGGGCGCCGGTCGGTCGCGCCACGGATGTCGGCTGGTTCGCCGAAGTCGCCCGAAAAGCGGAGCAGGCGTGCTACGATATGCTGTTCATTGCCGATTCCCTGTATGTGAACGATCATCCGACCGGGATGGAACTGCGTCATCCGCGGCATGCCCACCTCTCGCTGGAGCCCGTTACCCTGCTCGCGGCACTAGCCATGGTGACAGACAGGATCGGGCTCGCGGCGACTATTTCGACCACGTACAACGCGCCGTACGGAGTTGCGCGGGCGCTGGCCTCACTCGATCACATAAGTCGCGGTCGTGCGGGCTGGAATGTTGTGACATCGCAATCCGATCTCGAAGCGCGCAACCATGGAGTGGACCTTCATGCCGGCCATGCCGAGCGCTATGCTCGCGCCGGAGCTTTCGTCGATGTGGTAAAGGGGCTGTGGGACAGCTGGGAAGAAGACGCGGTGTTGGGCGACCAAACCGCTGGCGTGGCAGTGGACCCGGGGCGCTTCCACCGGCTAGGTCATCGGGGAGACTTCTTCAGCGTCGCCGGTCCGCTGAACGTGCCACGCCCTCCGCAGGGCCATCCGCTGGTCATCCAGGCCGGTTCATCCGGTCCCGGCCAGGCGCTCGCGGCTAGCAGTGCCGACGTGGTATTCACCGCGCAGGAGGACAAGGCGAATGCCCGGCGGTTCTATGCCGGCATGAAGGATCAAGCCGCTGCCGCCGGTCGCGATCCCGATCAGCTCGTGGTGATGCCCGGCGTCATGGCGGTGGTGGCCGAGACGCAGGGCGAGGCGGAAGACCGGTTCGCCAGTCTCCAGTCGCTGATCCATCCGAAGGCCGGCGTGGCCTTGCTGAGCAACCTGCTGGGCGACATCGACCTGTCCAACCTCGATGTCGACGGACCCATGCCAGCGATCGACCAGACGAACGCGTCGAAGAGCCGGCTCGAGATGATGCACCGGATGGGCATCACCCAGGGAATGACGGTACGCCAGGCCTATGAGGCGCTTGCACCAGGGCGGGGACATCTGACGCTGGTGGGCTCGGCCAGGGACGTCGCGGACACCCTGTGCGACTGGCATGCCGATGGCGCGGCCGACGGGTTCATGCTGGTTCCCGCTGTGGTTCCGTACGCGGAAGACGAGTTTGCGAAGCGCGTGATACCGCTGTTAAGGCAACGCGGCGTTTCCCAGTCCGAATATGGCTCGGGTACGCTGCGCCAGATGCTTGGAGTTGCGACCCCCGCCAATCGCTTCAGATGCCGCGAGAATGCAGCAACTTAGCGGGGCAGCAGCAGTGTTGGGCCGGCGTGCGGTATGGAGCTGGCGCAGTCGTCGGCGTCGACCGTGTTGCAGCGAATGGTTGTCATCGAGGCTGCGCTTGGTCGAACGCGCTGCCCGGCGCCGACGGGCAGCGCGTTGCGTCACCCCTCTGCGGCCATGGAGCGCGCAACGTCAGCGGCGCTGATACCCTCCAGCGCGAGGCCGAATCCGGTGCCTTCATCGATCAGGCGGCGTAACGTCTGGGTCAGGGCGATACGCGTGTAGCGACCGGTCAGCGGCGGCAGGGCGGCGATGCCATCGGCGATCTCATGGGCGCGGGCGAGCAGGCGATCGGCGGGCACGATCTCGTTCACGACGCCATAGTCCTTCGCGGTCTTGGCATCGAGTGCCTGCCGGGTGAGCAGGAAATAGCGGCCGCGGACCGATCCTATCGCGTGGGGCCAAAGGACGTGCACGCCGTCACCGGGCACGATGCCGAATTCGAAATGCGGCTTGTCCTGAAACACGGTTTCGGGCGTGGCGAGGATGATGTCCGTCAGCAGCGCATATTCGCTATGCAGAAGCACCGGCCCATTCAACGCGGTGATCATCGGCACCTCGATATCGAGGATGTTCGACAGCACCTTGCGGCCCTCGCGCAGGATCTTGTCGTAGCCTTGAGGGGTGAAAAAGTCGAAACCCTCGGGATTGATCGCGTCCATGAAAGCGTCGCCGGAGCCGGTCAGGATCACCGCGCGATTCTCGCGATCCTCACCAATCTCATGAAATAGCTCGACGAACTGCTCGTGCGTGTGCCCGTTGAATACGAGCTTGCCGCCGTCGGTGTGTAGCGCAACTTCGAGCACGCCATTCTTCTTGCGGGTAAGGCGGGCGTTGGAGAAGGCGTCGCGATAGGTGTCGAACGTTGCCATGATGTGATCCTCGATTTTCGGGCCTCCGGAAGCGGTGGCGTGAGGTCCGGCTAGGCTGTTCGAGGTCGCCACGGACGATAGCGCGAGGCGATAAGGCTTATGCCTCGCCGGAATAGCTGCCCGTCATTGCCCCTTCCACAAAGCTCGCGAACTGGCGCGCCTTGGCGCTCGCCATTCTCCCGGCCGGAAAAACGGCCCAAAGGTCGATCGGTGGAAGCTTCCAGTCGGTGAGCACCCGCTTGACCGCGCCGCTCGCCAGTTCCGGCATGAACATCCAGTCCGAGCCTATCGTAAGGCCCATGTCGGCCAACACCGCCGCGCGCAGTCCTTCGGCTGCGCTTACCCGCAGCCGGCCGCTCACCGTGACCGATGCTACCGCTCCGTCCCGCCTGAACGACCACATGTTCGACAACTGGCTGTAGATGATCGTCTCATGCTCGGCCAGGTCGGCGGGGGTGAGCGGTTCTCCGACGCGCGCGAGGTAGCTGGGGGTCGCAAACACAGAGCGACCGCCCGTCGCCAGCTTGCGCGCGACTGCGGACGAGTCGGGCAGCGCGCCCATACGAAGCGAGATGTCGATCCCCTCGGCGACCAGATCGATGACACGATCATCAAGGATAACATCGATCTCCAGCTCCGGATGGTGTTCCAGGAAATGCGGCAGGAGCGGGATGATATGAATCCGTGCGAAGGTGGTCGCCGCCGAAACGCGCAAGCACCCTGACAATCCGGCGCCCGCACCGCGCGCGGCAAGCTCGGCTTCGTCCGCCTCCTGAAGAGCGGTCTTGGCACGCTCGTAGAAGCGCTGACCGGCCTCGGTGGGTGTCAGTCCATGGGTGGAACGGATCAGCAGGCTGACCTGAAGCCTCCCTTCGAGCTGCGCGATCGTCTTGGAAACGGCCGGCTGGCCGACGTTGAGCTGGCGCGCGGCAGCCGAGAAGGAGCCGGTCTCTACCACCCGCACAAGGGTTAACATTGCCTGATACCGGTCCATGCCATTCCTCCTTGGAATGACCGTTATCGCTCATGCCCTGCTGCCGTGTCGAGCGGGATAGAGGCATTTGTCTCGCACGCCTTCGGACGGACCGAAGCGATGGGAGTGCCAGATCATGCTGACGTGGCTGATACGCACCGGCACGGCGCCTGTCGTGCTCGACGGCCGTCTGCCCTTTCGGATCACCAGCACCCCGTTTCCGGCGCTCCTTGCGCCGGCCGTACCGATGCCGCGGGCCCGTCTGCCTCTCAAGGAACAAGACCATGTTTGACGTCTACGCTTTCGCCACCCCCAACAGCATCAAGGTGCCGATTGCCCTGGAAGAACTCGGCCTCGACTACGCCCTGCACCGCGTCAACGTTCGGCAGGGCGAGCAGAAGGCGCCCGTTTTCGTGGCGCTCAACGCGAACGCGAAAGTTCCGGTGCTGGTCGACCCCGACGCGGCGGATGGACGTTTTGTCCTGACCGAGTCCGCCGCCATCCTGGTCTATCTCGCCGAGAAGACCGGTCGCCTGCTGCCCACGTCCGGCGAGGCGCGAGCGCGCGTATTCGAGCAGCTTTTCTTCCACGCCTCAGCTCTCGGCCCGGCGTTTGGTCAATCCGGCTTCTTCCAGCGTTTCGCCGCCGAACCGCAGCCGATCGCCATCGAGCGCTTTTCGAGCGAAGCCAGCCGCACAGCCGCCGTTCTTGACGGCGTGCTGGCGACACGCCGCTTCGTCGCCGGGGACGCGTTCACGATCGCCGATATCGCCCATTTCGGCTGGCTGTGGCGCCGCGAGTTCGCCGGCGTCGGGCTCGACGACATGCCCAATATCGCCCGCTGGTACGCCGAAATCGAGGCGCGGCCCGCGGTTCAGCGCGCCATCGACCGGGTGAACGCGCTCGTCCCCTCCGCCTAAGCACCAATCGAGGAGCAATCGTCATGTCCAAATTGTTCACACCGATAGCGGCCGGTGCGCTGTCCCTCGGCCATCGTGTCGTCATGGCTCCGCTTACGCGGATGCGGTCCGGTCCGGGCGATCGGCCGAACGCGCTGATGCGGGAATATTACGCGCAGCGGGCATCGCTTGGTGGCCTCATCATCTCGGAAGCGACTCCGATTTCGCGCCAGGGTTATGGCTATGCCGGCGCGCCCGGCATCTACGATGACGCGCAGATCGCGGGCTGGCGGGCGATCACGGACGCCGTACATGATCGCGGCGGCCAGATCGTGATGCAGCTATGGCATGTCGGACGTCAGTCGCACCCCGACATTCAGCCAAACGGCGAGGCTCCCGTTGCGCCATCGGCTATCGCGGCTGACGGCTACGGTTATGCCGCACACGGGCCGGTGCCATTCACGATGCCGCGCGCTTTGGAGCGAACCGAGATCGGCGGCATCATCGCCGAGTTCGGCGCAGGCGCCGCGCGTGCCAGGGCGGCCGGATTCGACGGCGTCGAAATCCACGGTGCCAATGGCTATCTCCCCGATCAGTTCCTGCAGGATGGCACCAACATGCGGACCGACGACTATGGCGGGCCGATCGAGAACCGGGCGCGCTTTCTGCTTGAGGTCACCCGGGCCGCGATCGCCGCTTTTGGCGCGGATCGGGTCGGTGTGCGCCTGAGCCCGAGCGGCACGTATGGCTCGATGTCGGACAGCGATCCGCAAACGACCTTCGGTTATGCGGCGGCCAAACTTGACGAGCTGGGTATCGCCTATCTCCATGTTGTCGAACCGCGCATCAAGGGAACGGAGCTGATCGCGGCAACCGACCCGGTCGCAGTGCGTCATCTCCGTCCCCTCTTCCGCGGCACCATGATCGCCGCCGGCGGCTTCGACCGAGCAGGCGCCGAGGCGGTGCTCGAAGCAGGCGACGCCGATGCCGTGGCCTTCGGCAGGGCCTTTATCGCCAACCCCGATTTGCCCGATCGGCTCCGCCTCGGCCTTCCGCTCACGCCTTACGACCGCGCAACGTTCTACGGTGGCGATGCGCGCGGCTACACCGATTATCCTTTCCACGCGCACGCCGCCTGAGCGGCATTCCATTCCGGAATGAGCGATAGTCCTCTCACACGGCTGCCGGTCCGGGACGGATTGGCTCATCTTCCCCCCGCCACCCCAAATACACGGAAACCAGACATGACGCTTCAAGCCAAACTCGATGCCTTCAAGGCCGATTTCGAGGCGGGCAGACCGCCTTACAATGTTCCGCCGACGGTCATCGAAACGATGCGCCGCGCAACCGCCGAATTGATCGCAAGCGGTGCCGCCACCCGCGCGCTCAAGGCAGGCGACCAGGCGCCGTCGTTCACGCTGAACGACCCGGACGGCAATCCCGTCTCGTCCGCAGACCTCCTTGCCCAGGGACCGCTTGTGGTGAGCTTTTATCGCGGCGTGTGGTGCCCTTATTGCAATATGGAGCTTCAGGCGCTCCAGGCAGCGCTCCCCGAATTCGACAAGCTTGGCGCCAACCTCGTTGCGATCTCGCCCCAGACCGCGGTGAACAGCCGCAAGTCGGTGCGGCAGAACGAACTTGGCTTTCCGATCCTGTCTGACGCGCACAACGATGTCGCCGCCGCCTTCGGCCTCCGCTTCGAACTGCCCGGCTATCTGGTTGACCTCTACAAGAGCCTGAAGAACGACCTTCCGGCATTCAACGGTGATCCGAGCTGGACGCTACCAATGCCCGGTCGCTTCGTCATCGGTCAGGACGGCACGATCCTCTATGCCGAGGTGAACCCCGACTACACCCGCCGCCCCGAGCCTGAAGATATGCTTCCGGCGCTGCGTCGCACCGCGACCTTCTCCGCGTGAATATTGCCCCCGACCGCTGTTGCGGTCGGGGACCCTCTTGGCGAGGTTTCGGATGTCTCGAACTTTCCTCATCACCGGCGCCAGCAAGGGCATCGGTCTGGCGCTTGCGCACCGGTTGACACGCGGCGGACATCAGGTTGTCGGCCTTGCACGCAATGCTGGATCAAATTTTCCCGG
This sequence comes from Novosphingobium sp. MD-1, assembly GCF_001014975.1. Taxonomy (GTDB): domain Bacteria; phylum Pseudomonadota; class Alphaproteobacteria; order Sphingomonadales; family Sphingomonadaceae; genus Novosphingobium. The sequence goes on from NZ_BBXA01000034.1 coordinate 63,178, forward strand.
AGTGCTTGTGCCCGTTGATCTCGTCGATACGCGGGCGACCGATGACGCGCTGAAGGATCTCACGGCTCGCTTTCGCTTCGACGGCGTGATCAACAATGTCGGTCTTGTCCGCCCGCAGCGGCTCGATGCGGTCGAACTGACGGTGCTGGACGAGGTCCTGCGCGCCAATCTGCACCCCGCGCTTCAAACGGTCCAGGCGCTCCTCCCTGGCATGACTGAGCGACGCTGGGGGCGGATCGTCAATATTTCGAGCCTGACCGTGCTCGGCTCGGTCGAGCGCACTGCCTATGTAGCGGCGAAGGCTGCGCTCGTCAGCTTCAGCCGGAGCTGGGCGCTGGAACTGGCCACCACCGGCATCACGGTCAACGCGGTATCTCCCGGCCCCACAGAAACCGAGCTGTTTCGCGCAAACAATCCGCCCGGCAGCGATGGCGAACGCCGTTACCTGTCCAGCGTGCCGATGGCGCGCTTCGGCCAGCCTGACGAAATCGCCGCCGCGATCGCCTTCCTCCTATCCGAGGACGCCGGCTTCATCACCGGACAGACGTTGCACGTCGATGGCGGGGCTTCGATCGGCAAGGCCGCGTTTTGAACACGATCTGAAAGGGAGATTGGCATGACCAAGCAGACTGTTCTTGTCGTGGGAGCCTCCCGCGGGCTCGGGCTCGCCTTGCCCATGAATGGCTGGGGCGTGGCTCGCAGGTGATCGCTACGGCGAGGAGCGGCACATCTTGGCAATCGTATAACGGCCTAGGCCAACCGGTCAGGAACCTTCGGCCTTGCGCATATTCGCATGAACGACGTTCAGCATGCGCGTGAGATTCACGCGTTCCGTCCTGGACAATCCTGCCAGAAGCCGCTCTTCCCGCTCACGGGCATAAGCGCGGGTTTCGTGGTAAAGTTGCCAGCCAGCCGGCGTCAGGTTGATCAGCCGCAGACGGCTTCTGTTCGGCGCCAGGGCGCCCCGGACAAGTCCCTTCATCTCCAGCGAATTGATGCTGCGGCTGATCACGCCCTTGTCGAACCCGCTGACGTCGCAGATCCGCGTGGCCGGAATATTGGGCTCAAGAGCCAGAAGCGCGATGCAACTCCACTCGTTCAGCCCCACACCGAAATTCTGCGCGAGATAACTCGAATCCGCTTGCCCAAGCCGGTTGGCGATCGATCTGAACAGGTACGGCGCGTACTCGAGCAGATCGAGGGCATCATGTTCGCCACCATTTTCCACCATGCCCGTCTCGATCAAGTCTCCCGTGCTGCCCGCATAGTGGCATCGCAAGGCGCCTAGTCCATCCCCGGCGCAATTGCGAGCGACCATCGCGTGGCATTGCCACACCCGCACACGATAATTTAGGTTGCCTGGTCAACCTAAATGAGTCAATCTGCGCAAAATCAGAATCGAGAGGCATGCATGAAGTACGTGCGAAATGCTTGGTACGTGGCTGGCTGGGCCATGGATCTGGAGGAATCCACACCGCTGGCGGTGAGCATTCTCGGCGAACCCCTTGTCCTTTATCAGAGCGGAGGCGTTCTTGCGGCGCTCGAAGACCGGTGTGTTCACCGGCTGGCTCCCCTCTCCCTTGGCCGGTGCGAGGCCTCCAACCTGAGGTGCATGTATCATGGCCTGCTGTTTGCCCCGGACGGGAAAGTCATCGAGATTCCCGGACAGGAAGTTGTCCCTCCGCAAGCACGCGTCAAAAGCTATCCGGTAGCCGAACGGCACAGCTGGATCTGGGTGTGGATGGGCGATCCCACGAAGGCCGACGAAGCCTTGATCCCGCCGGCGGTCGGCTTCGACGATCCCGATTACATCCTGGGCCGTGGCCAGCTGGACTATGCGGCGGAGGCCCGCCTCATCAACGACAACCTTCTCGATTTCAGCCACCTGACTTTTGTCCACGCTCAAAGCTTCGGGTCCGATCCCGATTTCGCGCGGGTTCTGCCGAGCATTACCCCCCTGCCCCGTGGCATCCGTTATCTGCGCTGGATCGAAAACACTTTCGGATCATCGACACGAAAGACGGACGTGCCGATGGATAACTTCATGGCCTACGACTACCTGCTGCCCGGCATTCTGCTGATGCAGACCGGCGTGTTTCCGCTCGGCACCGCCAAGGCTTGCGATTTCGGGCACCCCGACCTCAGCAGGGCGGTGGGCAGCCTCTCTTTCACCAGCCAGGCGGTCACCCCCGTGACGGAGAAGACAGCCCGTTATTTCTTCTCGTGGGGTCCGCACCGGAACTTCGGCAACGAAGAGACCCGCGATGGCATGATGCGCGTGGCCGCGCAGGCCTTCACCGAAGACAAGACGATGATCGAGGCGCAGCAGCGCGTGATCGATGGATCGCCGGACGCGCAGGTGATGCCGACCGCACACGACAAGGGGGTAACGCTGTTCAATCGCCTCATCGCCTCGATGGTGAAGCAAGAGCAGGAAGAGCAGCTCTCCAAGGAACTCGAAAGGACAGTATCATGACATTTTCTTCGCTTCAGCAAAAGATCGACCTGCTCGGCAATCCGGCCATCTTCCTGAGAGATGTGCCGGTGGGGGCCTACCAGTACCCGGTCCAGAGCCAATTCTCGAACTGGCGGGACGAGCAACGATCGTGGCGCGAAACCGTGGGCCTGCTCGACCAGTCGCTACACATGACCGATCTCTATATCGAAGGCCCCGACACCATCCGCCTGCTGGCCGAAGTCGGCGTCAATTCGTTCAAGAACTACGGCCGCAACAAGGGCAAGCAGCTGATCTGCTGCAACCACGATGGCTTCCTGATCGGTGACATGGTCCTGTTCGGGCTGGAGGACAACAAGGTCAACGTAGTCGGGCGGCCGCCGGTCGCCAACTGGATCCGGTATGTCGCGCAAAGCGGCACCTACGACGTGACTCTCGAACTCGACCAGCGGGCCGTCACCAATCCCGGACCGCGCAAGACCTTCCGGTACGAACTGCAGGGCCCCAACGCGTGGGAGCTGCTCGACAAGCTCAACGGAGGCAACCTGGAAAAGCCCAAGTTCTTCCAGATGGGTGAAATCACGATAGCAGGGCATCGGCTTCGCGCGCTTGCCCATGCTTTTGCGGGTGCGCCCGGCCTCGAGTTCTGGGGGCCGACGGAACTCGGCCCGGAAGTCAGGGCGGCGATCGTCGAGGCGGGCCGCGACTTCGGTCTCGAGCTGGTCGGTGGCCGGGCATATGGCACCTGCGCGGCCGAGGCGGGGTGGATACCTTCTCCCCTTCCGGCAATCTTCACGGGCGAGGTGATGCGCGGCTATCGCGAATGGTTGCCGGGCGATGGTTTCGAAGCCAACGGATCGATCGGCGGCAGCTTCGTTTCGGACGACATCACCGACTACTACCTGACCCCGTGGGACGTCGACTACGGCCGTCTCGTCAAGTTCGATCACGACTTCATCGGACGCGCGGCTCTCGAGAAGATGGTCGACCGGCCGCATCGCCGCAAGGTTACGCTGGAATGGAATGCCGAGGATGTCCTGGCCGTCGAGCGCAGCATCCTGACCGGTCAGGAACCCGGTAAATACATGGAAACGCCCTGCGCCCACTACGCCGCCCATCCCTATGACGCCGTGATGACCGGCGGCCGGCTCGTCGGCGTTTCGACCTACCCCACCTACCTGTCGGTGGACCACCAGTGGATATCGCTTGCCATGATCGACGAGGCGGACGCACAGGTCGGCGACGAGGTCACGGTTATCTGGGGCGAACCGGATGGCGGGTCCGCAAAGCCCGGCGTCGAACGCCATGTCCAGAAGGAAATCAAGGCCCGTATCCTGCCCTGGCCCTATCTGGAAGCCGCCCGGAAGATTCGCACTCACACCGCGTGATGCCTGCGCGGCGAAGTTTCTTTCCACCGGTAGCCCCAAGGCGTAAACGAGCGATGTGTTAGGGATAACGGCGAAAAACCCGGCCGCCCTTGAGCGTGTTGGTTTAACGAAAACATGAGCGGGAAAACCCGCCGGGATCTTCAGGAGAGAGATCGATGACAGCCTTGATTGCTGGCAATGGCGCGGAGCGCGACAAGCAATGGTCCAGCCGTAACCTGGTGGGAAACCCCGCGCTTTCCGCATGGAACACCGTGATGTCGGACTGCGTGGCGGAGATGAATATCGATTCCGCGGAACGATCGACGTTCAGCGCCAGATGGGATCGGTACGGCCTGGGACCGATCGACATCAACAATTTCCGCACCGCAGAGCAGACGATCTCGCGCACGGCCGCGATGGTGCGAAGGCATCCCGACGAGGTCTATGCGCTGTCCTATATGCAGCAGGGCTCCGCTGCGGTGCGCCATGCCGGAATCGACGTGCACGTACCGCAAGGCAGCTTCATTCTGGTGAACCACGCCTCGCCGTACAGCTTCCGGTTTCCCGAAGGCGCGGTTGCCCTGACCGCGCACATGCCCGCGTCCTGGCTGCGCCGCTGGGTTCCCCAACCCGAAACGATGCTCGTGAAGACGTTCGATGCAGACGCCTGGGGCGGCGCCCTGGCCGCGATGCTGAGCGCGATCGATCAAAAGGGCCTGCGGGATGCGGCCCTTTCGCGGTCGTGCATAGCCGATCAGCTGGGCGCGTTCCTCGCCCTGATGAACGGCAACGTGAGCGCCGGTGAAAGCCTGCACCAGGGCAAATTGTTCAAGCGTGCCCTGACCTTGATGAAGGACCGCTTCGACGAGCCCGATCTCAGCCCGCACGCGCTTGCCGCTGAACTCAACATCTCCAAGCGGTACGTCCACAAGATCTTCGCGGGGCACAACACCACGTTCGGCGCGGAACTGCTCGCCCTGAGGCTGAACCACGCCAAGGATATCCTGCAGGACGCGCGGTTCGCCGCCTATCGAATTTCGGACGTCGCCTATGCCTGCGGCTTTACCGATCCCAGCCACTTCGCGCGCAAGTTCCGCGAAAGGTTCGGCCACGCGCCATTGGCACTGCGCAACCACTCCTGAGCGGGATTACCGGGGCCATGCAGCACGATCGCGGGATCGTGCTGCGGAAAACCCGTGTCAGCCTTCGATCCCGCGAACCGAAACTCCACCATCCATGACGATTTCGCTGCCGGTCATGTAATCGGAGGCATCGGAGGCCAGAAACAACGCCAACGGCTTGAACTGCTCGGTTTCGCCCATCCGGCCCAGCGGCACGCCCTTGTCCCAGACCTCCCGCACCTCGGCATTCTTCAGCACGCCACCGCCGATGTTGGTGACGACCGATCCGGGCGCGATCGCGTTCACGCGAATCCCGAAGGGCGCCAGTTCGCGCGCAAGCTGGCGGACAAGGTGCCTGACGCCCGCCTTTGCCGGCATGTAGGGCGTCGCCACGATCGGACAGGTAATCTCCGAAGCGTTGGACGTGGTGGCGATGATCGACCCGCGGCGGCCGTGCTTCTTCATCAGCCGGACCGCATGCCTGAGCGTGAAGAACACGCCATCGAGATCGACCGCCAGCGTGGTCCGCCAGTAGTCGACTGGGTAGGTATCGATCTGCCCCTCCTGGGATCGTTGCCCGTCGAAGCCGATATACCCGTCGCCCATCGCCAGTCCGGCGTTGGCGAAGACGATGTCGAGCGCCCCGAACGCGGCTTCGTGCTCGTCGAACGCGCGCCGAAGATCGTCATCGTTGGAAACGTCTATTCTGGTGTGCCGCACGGCATATCCTAGCGCCGTCAACCGCGATGCCTCGCGCTCTGCCGAAACTTCATCGAGATCCGCGATGGTGACCGCCCCGCCGCCTTCCGCCACGGCTTCGACATAAGCGAGGCCCAGCCCCGATGCGCCGCCGGTAACGAGGGCCGACTTTCCGGCCAGTGAAAAACGGTCGAGTAGCGTCATGTGTCTCTCCTGCTTATTCGTATCACGCCTGCCCGTTCTCGCCGCGGAACGGTCAGGCAAGCGGGGTGCGCGCCGCTTCGAGAACGGCATTGGTCTTGCTGAAGCTGACCTCGGCCATGGTCCGGATATCCCAGTGCCGGCAGTATTCGTTCATCACCTCCACGCCGACCGGGCCGTCATAGCCGGCATCCCACACCGCCCGCATGAACCCGGCGATGTCGAATTCGCCGTCGCCCGGGAGCAGCCGCCGGTTGACGACCGAATCCATGAAATCGACCGGGCGCGCGAGCACGCCGTCGTTAATCTCCACGCCGATCAGGTCCGTGGGCGTGAGCTTGGCAACGATGTCGGAGAACGGTGTCGCGGTGCGCAGGATATGGAGGTTGTCCAGCATGATCCCGCCGTTCGCGGCGCCTGCTCCCCTGGTCAGCGCGAGCACCAGGTCAAGCGAGGGGAGACTGGAGAAATCGGCCGGCAGCATCTCGAACAGAACGTTCGTGCCACGATCCGCCGCCTGGGCGCACAGGACCGCGAATTCCTCGATCATCCGCTCCAGCGGAACGTCCACGTTCGCCAGGTCAGAGACCTTGATGTGCCGGGCGCCGATCGCTTCCGCGGCTTCGAGCAGCAAGGCGCGGGTCCGATCCGAGGCGGCCCGGACTTCGCCCGCGCCGTACCAGCCGTTGAGCCATTCGACCTCGATATCGACGATACCGTTGGCCTGCAGGATCGCGTTCAATTCGCCGAAGCCGATGGTTTCCTTGAGATGCGCGAGGTCCGCGTGCCAGAACCCCATCCCGGCGTAACCGGCACGGGCAGCGCATTCCACCCGCTCTCCAATGTCGTGCGCGCAAACTTCCAGCCCCAGCGGTGCGGTCCCTGCCGCCAGAGTCCAGTACGATCCAAGGATATTCACTTTGCTGCGCACGACTGCATCCCCTCAGTACCGGACGTTGAAGCCGATGCCCACGATCCGGGGCGCATCGTACGTGACGTTTATCGTGCCATCCGACAGCGTCGAGCTGTAGACCGCCGTCGCGGCGTTGGTGAGATTGTTCGCGAAGACGCGGACGGTGTATTTCTTGTCGGCAGAGTTCCACGCGATCGATGCGTTCAGCTTTCCGTACGCCTTCTGCTTGGCGATATTGTTCGCTTCGAAGAAGTAGCTGGAAGAATAGATCCCTGTCAGGTTGAAATCGACCGCCGAGCCGTTCTGCAGCGCGGCCGTATAGGTGGCGGACAGGTTACCCTGCACGCGCGGGGATTTCGGAATGCTGTTGCCGCTGGCATCGCCAGGGAACTGGGCCACGCCCCCGCTCGGTGACGTGAACGGCGCGTTGCTGAACTGCCGGAACTTGGCGTTGGTGTAGGCAACGCTGCCCGCAAGCCGGAATGCGGACGAAAGGCGCGCATCGAATTCGGCTTCGAGACCGTAGATCCGCGCCGAGGCGCCGTTGATGATGCCGGTGGCCGCCAAGCCCACCTTCTGGACCTGGATGTTCTTGTAGTCGTAGTAGAAGCCCGCGAAGTTCAGCCTGACCGTGTTGCCCATCAGGTCTGTCTTCAAACCCGCCTCGTAGGCGTTGATCGTTTCAGGCAAAAAGGCCGGGTCGGTCGAGAACTGGGTATTGAAACCGCCGCTCTTGAAGCCGGTGTTGAACGAAACGTAACCCAAGACCTCGGGCGAGAAACGGTGGTCCAGCGCTACCCGGAACGTGGGCTTCCTGAACGAGGTTTCGGCATGGGGCGTGACGCCGAGAAGGGTCGGCGGGGTGGTCTGGCCGAAGGCGATCGCTTCGGTGCGGCCGTCGATTTCTCGGCGTTCATAGGTATAGCGCGCGCCGACCGTGAGGTTGGTCTCGGGCGCGATCGCAAGCGTTCCCTGGGCATATCCCGAAATGGATTCAGTGAGCTGGTTGCCGAAGAGAAGCACCGACTGGAACGGACCGAACAGGTTGTTTGGCGTGTCGCTCGAAAACACCTGTGACGGGTCATAGATACCGCGCGCGCGGAAGTAATAGACGCCCGCGGTCCAGGTCAACGCCTTGCTTTCGCCCGACGAGAGCTGCAGCTCCTGGCTGAACTGATGCTCGAGATCGCGAAGATCGCCCTGGAAGTGGGGAACGGGGGTAAAGTCGATGTCCCAGCGCAGGCGCGTCTTCGAATCCCGGTAGGCGGTGATGCTGGTCAGCGTGAGGGTGCCCAGCTCCTGCTCGACCTTCAGGCTCGCGCCCCAGTTGCGATTGTCGAGCCGGGGCACGAAATCTCCGTTAAGGTCCCATGGCCCCCCGGTGTCCGTGTTCCGGCCGAGAAACGCCGGCAGGTTCGTTCCGGGGAAAACCTTTTGGCCGTTGAACGAATTGCGCATGTCGGTGAAGTCGCCGATCACGGTCGCGCGGGTCTTTTCGCCAAGCTCGAACACCCACTTCGACCGCACGCTGATGTTGTGATGGTTCTTGTTTACCTGGTCTCCCGTGGGCAGGTTTTTGCCCCACCCCCGGCCCTGGGCGCTGCCCGAAACCGAAATGTCGGCGGCAATGCCGTTCGCCACCCCGCCCGCCGCATAGAAATCGCCGCGCACGGTCGCGTAGTTGTCGATGCTCGCGCCCAGCTTCAATTCGGGGTCCTGCGTCGGGTCCTTGGTAATGACCTGGATCAGGCCGCCGGTCGCGTTGCGGCCGAACAGTGTGCCTTGCGGCCCCTTGAGAACCTCGATGCGGCTGATGTTGTTGAAATCGAACAGCGCCGACGTCGACGAGGCGTAGTAGATGCCATCGACGTAGATCGAAACCGGCGTTTCGATGCCCGGCCCGATCGCCGTGCTGCCCACGCCGCGCAGATAGGTGATGGCGAAGCCCACCGCGCTGGAAACGCTCAGGCTGGGAACGACTTCGCCCAGCGCCTGCACGTTTTCGATGCCGCGCTGCTCAAGCTGGGATGCCGATTGCGCCGTGACCGACAGCGGAACGTCCTGCAGCTTCTGCTCGCGCCGCTGCGCGGTGACAACAATGGCGCCATCGTCGGTGCCGGAGCTTGTTTCTGCCTCGGCCGGAGCGCGTGCGGACGTGGCCTGGGCCATCGCGGTGCTGGAGATGCCACAGACGAGCGATGTCGCAAGCGCGGCGCCAACGAGATTGTACCTCATTCTAGATCCCCTCCAATAACGAAGCTTGGCAATGCTTCTTGATGTCCTTGCTTAACTGTTTCTCGGCTGCGCCGCGCGACCGGCAGGGAACGAATATCCGGCCCTGAGTGCACGCGGGATCTTCATCGAATTGGCCTTCCTCCGCGCAGAAGGACCTGCCGGATCGCGCTATGTCCCCTGAACCGTCGTGGAACGCCCACCCCGAACCCGCTGGAGCAGGTACAATCCCCCGCCAAGGAACACGAGCCCGGCGCAAAGCCCTGCCCGCTGGCTGGCAAATACTTGCGTCAGCACCGCGATCGACAAAGGCCCCATGAACGAGGTGGCGGTACCCGACAGGGCATAGATGCCGAACAGCTCGTTCATGGCATCGCGCGGCGCAAGCTTGGCGAGCATCGTCCGGCTGGACACCAGGCCCGAGGTCACGAAGAACGCGGCCAGCCCCTCGGCAACAAAGAAAGCCTTGTCCGCCGCGCGCGGGAACAACCCTCCGGTGACATGAGGATCCGTCGGTACGAACAGCACCGTATCGGGACCGATCGTCACCAACAGGAGGTTGGCGAAGATGCACCCTACGATGCTGATCTTCAGGGATGCCTTGGAACCCAGCCGATCATCGAGGAAGCCGCCAAGCATCGAACCGCCGACGGCTACGACGCTCAGGATCAGCCCCATCGCCGAGAGCTGCACGCCCGTCCATCCGAGCACGCCTGCTCCCACCACGCCCATGAACATCATCAGCACGATGAAGCCTTCGTTGAAGACCATCCGCGCGATCAGATAGCGCCCGACATCGGGCACGGTGCGGAGCCGGACGACGGCGGTGCGCAGCCTTCCCAGCCCTTGCGAGATGACGGCTCCCAAAGGCGCGCCGCTGGCGGAGGCATCGGGGACCCTGAACAGGATCGGCAGCGAAAAGACCAGCCACCAGCCCGCAACCACCACGGGCGTCATCCGCTCGACGAGGAAATTTCCCTCCCCCGAAGCGATCGCATAATCCGCGAACATATAGGTGCCGAACAGCAGGATGCCGGCGGCATTGGCCAGGGCATAGGCAAGGCCGCTGACCGATCCGAAGCGGCTTGGCACCGAAACCTGTGCCAGCAGCGCGTTGTAGAAGATCGAGGACAGTTCATAGCAGATGTTGGCGACCACCAGCGCCGCCGCGATCAACCATGCGCCCGTGCCCATGCCCGGCCGCGCCAGGGCAAGCAGCGCCGATGCGGGAACGGCAACTGCGATGCAGGCCGCAAGGAACGGTTTGCGGCGGCCGCCGGCGTCGGCAATCGTGCCAAGTACCGGCGCCGAGAGAGCGACAAAGACGGCCGCCGTCGAGAGGATGTACCCCCATATGGCCTGCCCCTGCACCGGGTCGGCGATCACATGGTTGGCGAAGTAGGCCGAGAAAACATAAATGTTGATGAGCACGTAGAACGGATTGCGCGCGCATTCGTAAAGCGCCCAGGCAAGCTTGCCCCGCTTGTCTTCCGTCCCGACCGATGCACCCTGGGCGGACGCGGTCGCACTCCCCCCATCAATCACGGACGAGCCCCTCGTCAGGCAGATCCGCTAAGCCCGACAGGTTATGCACTTTCGACAACGCAAACAGCCTGGCCGACTTCGGCAATGCCATCTTCTTCCACAAGGATTTCGATCATCGTGCCATCGCCCGGCGCCTCGACGACCTGCGTAACCTTCTCGGTTTCCATCTCGTAGAGCGGGTCACCCTCCTTGATGGCATCGCCAGGCTGCTTGTGCCACTTCACGATCGTGGCTTCTTCCATGTTCATGCCATATCGCGGCAGCTTGAGCTTGATCTTCATGCGAAACTCTTCTGGTCGGCGCTAACGATCGAAAGGACCGCAGCAACGATCTTCTCGGGATTGGGGAAAATGGCGGATTCCGCGTTGCCAGCGTAGGGCATGGACACGTTCGGCACCGTCACGCGCTTGATCGGGGCCTTGAGTGCGTGAAAGCACCTGTCGGCCATCAGCCCGGCAATGTACGACGCCGCGCCGCAGCGATCCTTCGCCTCGTCGACCAGCACCAGCCGCCCCGTCTTGCTGACCGATGCGGCGATGCCGTCCTCGTCGAAAGGCACCAGCGTGCGAGGATCGATCACCTCCGCCGAAATGCCAAGCTTCTCCAGATCGCGCGCGGCCTTGAGCGCCGGCCGCACCATCGTGCCGATGGCGCAGATCGTCACGTCCTGGCCTTCGTGCGCGACGGCAGCCTTTCCGAACGGCACAAGATAGTCACCCTCCGGCACTTCCCCGCTGTCGCCGCCGCGGCCGCTTGCCTCAAGGAAAAAGGTCGGATTGTTTCCGCGGATCGCCGTGGTCAACAGCCCTTTGGCATCGGCCGGCGTCGCCGGCGTGACCACGTTGACGCCGCCAATGTTCATCAACGTAGGATAGGGGGTGTCCGAATGCTGCGCCGCCAACGATCGACCGCCGCCATAGCCCGCAATCACCGTGATCGGCAGGTTCATCTGGCCGCCGGTCATCATCCTCAGCTTGGCCATCTGGTGCGCGATCGCGTCCATGCCGGTGTAGATGAAGTTGCCGAACATCAGGTGGAGAATGACGCGGCGACCGGCCGCGGCAGCGCCCACAGCCATGCCCGTCAGCGAGTTCTCGCAGATAGGCGTGTTGTACACCCTTTCCGGCCCGAACCGGGCGAACACCTCGCGTGTGTCACCAAAGATCGCCAGTTCGACATCTTCGCCGAAGAGAATGATGTTCTTGTCCCGCTCCATCTCGTCGAGCAGCACCTGGTTGATCGCCTGAATGTACCGTTGCCTGGCCATGTGCATGAACTCCTTAGGCGCGCTGGCCGGAAAAGGTGATGTCGAAGACCAGCTCGGGATCGGCGTCCTCGCTATCGAGCGCGTACCGAACGGCCTCGTCGACCTGCCCGATTACTTGCGCGTCGAGTTCCTCCAGTTCCTCCGCGGTGGCCGCACCTTCCTGGATCAGCCGTGCCGCGAAGCGAAGGATCGGGTCCTTGTCCGGCGCCTTCCACACGTCGATCTCGTCCTGCGTGCGGTAGGAATATCCGCCGAGGAACGCATCCTCTGCTTCGAGATGCCCGCGTATCCGGTAAGTCAGGGTTTCGATGAACGTGGAGCCGCCACCGGATTTCGCCCGATCGACCGCTTCCTTCATCGCCGCCTGCACGGCAAGAACGTCGTTCCCGTCCACCGTGATCGTCGGCAGGCCAACCGCCCTGGCGCGGTCGGTGAACTCGCCAGCGGTGACCTTCCTGGTAATGGTGAACTCGGACAGCCCGTTGTTCTCCAGAACCCAGATAACCGGGAACGACCACACCGCGCTCATGTTCAGGGATTCCATCAGCACGCCCTGATTTGCCGCGCCATCGCCGAACAGACAGACCGCAACCTTTTTCTCGCCCGCCACCTTGATGCCCATCGCAGCACCGGCGGCGATAGCGATGCCGCCGCCGACGATGCCGTTTGCGCCAAGAATACCCTTGCTCACGTCGGCAACGTGCATCGATCCGCCCATGCCCTTGCAGATGCCGGTGCGCTTGCCCCACAATTCCGCAAACATCGCCTTCAGATCGCCGCCCTTGGCAAGAAAATGGCCATGCCCGCGGTGCGTGCTGGTAATGAAATCGGTGTCTTCAAGGACCGAGCAAACGCCGACGCCCGAGGCTTCCTGGCCGATATACAGGTGCACACCACCCGGCAGATTGCCCGCCTGAGCCTCCTTGCCAAGGCGCTCTTCGGCGCGCCGGATCAAGAGCATGCGTTCATACAGCTCCATCCACTCGGCGCGCTTTGCCTCATCCACGTTCGAAAGCTGGCTCAAGGCACTCTCCATCTGATCTTGTCGGGCACCTGGGAGAGGCTTCCCATCGGCCATGGCGCGCCAGCATGGTCCTGCCGGTCGCTTTCCTCGCTAGAGCTACCGCCTGCCCCCTTCGCCTGCGCGGATACCCGTGCACCAAAAAACGACTGTGAGTGCACCGCCCCGGGTTTGGGCTAAACCGGCTTGACCATATCTGGCATGTCTCCTCCGGCTATCGGCCGTGAACGGAGTACCAGGGAAATGAGAGCCGCAACGTTTCAAGGCCTGAACCAGCCGCTGACAGTCGAGACCGTCGCTGATCCCGAACCCGGCAAGGAAGAAGTGGTTGTTAAGGTCGGTCGTTGCGGCATCTGCGGCAGCGACCTGCACATGGCGCAGGACGCTGCCTATGGCTGCAAGCCGGGCGATGTCTTCGGCCATGAATTTGCCGGCGAAGCGGCCGCTGTCGGCCGGGATGTGAGCGGCCTGAGGACGGGCGATCTGGTTTCGGTCATTCCGCTGATGAGTTGCGGCCAATGCGCCTCTTGCCGGCGCGGGGCCGTACAATGGTGTGCATCCTTCGCGTTGCAGGGCGGCGGGTACGCCGAATATGCCAAGGCCCGGGTCAACCAGTGCGTCAAGCTCGGAGCGAATGTGACCCTCGCAGATGGAGCGATTGTCGAACCTCTTGCAGTTGCGCTGCACGGACTCAACCGTTCCGGCCTGCGCCCGGGAGACAAAGTGCTCGTCCTCGGAGCGGGACCGATCGGCCTAGCTCTGGCCTTCTGGGCCCGTCGTCGCGGTGCTTCGCGCGTTGTTGTGCAGGATATCGCCCATTTCCAGCGGGATCGCGCCATCGAGATGGGGGCGGATGCCTTCATCGTCGACCTCGACGACCCGGTTGGAAGCGCGGAGCGGGCATTGGGCGGCAAGGCGGATATCGTCTTTGAATGCGTGGGCGTTCCGGGCCTGCTCAATCAAGCTGTCGATCAGGTGAAGCCCCAGGGCACTGTCTTTCTGTTAGGGTTGTGCACCAAGCCGGATCCACTCAACACCTTCACCATGCTTGCAAAGGAAGTCAGCCTTGTCCCTTCGGCGTTCTTCACGGTTCCGGATTACGAGGCATCGCTCGCGGCCCTCGACAGTGGCACTGTGGAGCCGCGGCTGATGATAACGGGAACGGTTACCCTGGATGAGACCCCGGCGATGTTCGAAAGCCTGAAGCATCGATCCGGACATTGTAAGGTTATGATTTCCCCTTCGTGAGCTAATTCAGCAGTTGCGGACGCTTCCCGGGGCGAAAGGAATATCGGCTGGTCGACGATCAACTGACGCTCCACATCCGCGGTGTCCAAGATTCGCATCATGTCCCCAGTGACTAGCACCCCATGATCCTCTGACAGGCGATCGAGCGCGTCCAGATGGCCGTGCACAGTCCGCCATCGTCCTCGCCATGTGCGGGGTAGAGGATGCGGGACGCATCAAGATGGATTTTGCGTCGTTCGCCGAAACAGGCATGATCTTCATAATCATCGTCGAATGCTAACATGAACGTGTTTATGAAACGGGATGGCTGTGGCCAAGACCCATCGTCGAGATCCTTGGCGCGCGGGCAACGTACAAGCGGCCACGGTCGCCTTCGACGCGATCGTTATCAAGGCGTGTTGTTCGAAGGTCCGTATTCCCCGGAACTTGGCGGAAAGCGATCCAGCGGCTGTGTCCCAGCTCTCGTCATTCAAGCGCCCACGGCGACGGTGAACGAACGGCGGGTTCCGACGTCGCAACTCAAGCCCCTGAAGGTCCGGTATTGCGGCGGGAGGCGACCTGCCACCATCCTTGGCTTTTCTCAGCATTCAGCCATCGATCGCCCGCCGCGAGATGCTCACCATGCCTGCGACGAGAGCAAACAGCGCACCCACGATAAGGCCGATGCGCGGCGCAAGATTTGGCGTTGTTAAGGTGAACAGCGCAGTCATTAGGACGGCGCCCGCAGTCTGCCCGGTCAGCCGCGCCATGCCCTGCATGCCGCCTGCGGCGGCGCTCCTCTCCGGCGGGGCGGCGAGGAACATCGTTCTATTGTTCGGGACATTGAACAGCCCGAATCCCACGCCGCAGATTGACGCGAACAGCGCGAGCGCCTCGAGGTTGCCCTGCAGAGGCCACAGTGCCGCGCTTGCCAGGCCGATCGAGAGGAGCGCAGCGCCGCCAGCACAGAGCCACGCCGCAGGCAAGCGGTCCGCAAGACGGCCCGACAACGTTGCTGTTGCAGCGACGCTGAGCGGCCAGGCGGTCATATAGAGGCCGGTCGCGAGCGTAGACTGATGAAACCCATATTGGAGGTAGAAGGGCAAGGCCACGATCCCGGCGGTTTGACCGGTGAAACACATGACCGAGGCGATCACCGAAGTCCGGAATGATTGCGACCGCAGCAGGTCGATCGGAATGAGCGGCTCAGCTTTCGCCCTCTCTCGCCGGACGAGCGCGATCAGGGACATTGATGCGATCGCGATCGTTGCCCAACCGAGGGCCGGTCTCTCGAGAGCAAACTCCGCGGCGAGCACCATCGCGCCGAACATCAGGCCGTTCAGCGCCATGCTCAGGACGTCCAGGTACTGCGATGACGACCTGGTCGTTGGCAGCAACTGGCTCGCGATAAGCGCGATGCACCCCACCGGGAAGTTGATCGCGAAGAGCCATGGCCAAGAGGCGTGCGAAAGGATGAGGGCGCCCACGGTGGGTGCCGCGGCTGTAGAAAGCGCCACGGTCAAGGCATTCCAGCTGATGACCCGGCCCAGCTGATCATGAGGGACGATGAAACGCAGAAGCGCGACGCCCAGCGCCATGACGGCAGCGCCGCCCAGCCCCTGCAGAAGCCGCGCCGCGAGCAGCAAAGGGAGTGTTGGCGCGAGCGAACAAAGGACGGAAGCCGCCGTGAACAGCGTCACGCCCGCGATGAACACGCGCCGATAACCCAGCCGGTGGCCGAGCGCCGAGCATGGCAGGAGCGCCATAACGAGCGCAGCCTGATAGGCGGTGATCACCAGCACAGCCGATGCGGGCGCCACGGCCAGCGCCTTGGCAATGCTCGGAAGCGCGACATTGGCCATGCCGGCGTCGAGCACCACGAGAGCCATGGCCGACAGTACGGCCGCCACCGCGATTGGCCGCCGATCGCGCGGGATGCCCGCCATTGCGCTTTGATTAGCCGCCTCGCGTGATGCGGGAGAGCCTTCGATCATGCTTCCGGCATCATGTGGGGCGCGCACTCGGCAGGCTCCGGGCGCACCGTCCAAACGCCGTTTTGCTCAATGTATCGAGTGACCCGGTGGTGCACCTTGTCCTCGACCCGCAGGTCTCTCTCGGTGAACCGGAAGAGCAAAGCTGAGTCCGAAAGACAGCGCGTGTCATGAATGTCGCCGGGCAAATAAACTTGCACCTGTCCGGCCTGAACGCGGGTTGCATCCCGCCGGACGAGGCGAACATCGCTCCTGGGATCCTCTACGCGGGCATAAGTTCGCATTTCGATCTCGCCCGACTGGACGGCATACATCACCCAGGCTCGTCCATGGTCGTGCGGGGGGCGAAACTGACCCTGCAGCTCGGTGTGCGCGAGAAGAACAAACCCGTGATCTGGATCCCGATAAAGCTCCCGATTGGCCGGCTTTTCGCGATGCAGTGCCGCTAGCCAGTCCTCTGATGGCGCTGCCTGCAGCAGCGCTTCGCCCTGTCGGCGGCATTCGTCGATCAGTTCAGTCGACAACCGCCGCCAGGCTGCGTGCACATTGCGCGTGAAGGTCGATAATGCGTTCATGGCACTTCCTCCGTCAAAGTGGGCGCAGGCGACGCTATCGACCGGGCAAAAATGCGGAAGGCGCAGCGATTGCAATTTATTGCTGCATCAGATGCAATCCACCGAAGAGGGTGATAAGTGCGCTGCCATGTCCGCGCCAGATCTCAACCTGCTCGTCGCGCTTGACGTCCTGCTGGCGGAAGGCAGCGTCGCCAAGGCCGCGCGCCGGCTTCGCCTGAGCCCGTCGGCAATGAGCCGCACCTTGGCGCGGCTCCGTGAAACGACCGGCGATCCCCTGCTGGTGCGCGCGGGACGCGGGCTGGTCGCAACACCGCGGGCAATCGCGCTTCGCGAACCCGTTCAGCAGGCGGTCGAGGACGCCCTGGAGCTGCTTCGGCCGATCGACACGATTGATCCGGCCGACTTGTCCCGGACATTCTTGATGCGCGCGAGCGACGGCTTCGTGGAGAGCTTCGGGCCAACCCTGCTTGCCATCCTGGCGGTTCAGGCGCCCGGCGTGCATCTACATTTCCTGCAGAAGCCTGACAAAGACAGCGGACCACTTCGAGACGGACAAATCGACCTCGAGACCGGCGTCATCGAGAACACCACCGGTCCTGAATTCCGAAGCCAGGCGCTCTTCGAGGACCGGCTGATCGGCCTCGTACGGCACGGCCACCCTCTCGACACGCGCAAGGTCAGCTTGCGCGCTTATCTCGATGCCCAACATGTGCTCGTCTCTCGCACAGGCTTCGAAGAGGCGGCCGCGGATCTCCCGTTCCTACCGGCCGACCTTACCCGCCGTGTATCGACGATCGTCGGGGGCTTTGCCGCCGCCCTCTCACTCGCCCGCGCATCCGATTTGGTGGCAACGGTTCCGGACCGGCACACGCGCGGCTTGCAATCGGGCCTTTCCACCTTCGAGCTGCCACTTTCGACGAAGCCATTCACGGTTTCCCTGCTCTGGCATCCGCGCATGGATGCCGACCCTGCACACCGATGGCTGCGAAGCTGCGTGCGACAGGCAGTCTCGGCTCAATAGTGTGCGGCACAGATGCATCGGAACGGCAGTCCTCGCGGGAGGAAGACGCTGGTTTATCGAAACTCGAGATCGCGGCGATAGTCGAAGCCGATTACGAATGTGTTCTGTGTCGCTGGAGCAGGGGTCGGCCGACTTATCGCATATACGGCCACCACATGAACGCCACGGCACCGCAAACTCCGAGCACAGTGATAGTGGCTGCCAGAAATATCAGCACTGCGATCATGCGCTTGGCGTGTCGCATGCGGCTGGCTGGTGCGCGCAAATAGGCTTCTAGGACCATGAGAGGAACCAGATAGGCGCCGAACTGGATGACGATGTCAGCCGGACCTGACAGGCTGTCATTCATACCGAGGCCGCCACCGGACAGCAGTACCCAGGCCATCATGCCGATGCGAAGGAACCATACGCCGTTCACGACCATGAAGGCGCGTAATGCCCAGCGACGGTGGGCAGCGAAATCGCGTTTCACCGCACATCGCCATGCGATTGTGGTGAAGGATAAGATCAACGCGCCATCGAGCGAGACCGCGAGACCGGAGACCAGCGAAAGATAGGTATAACGAACCCAGGTAAGCCACAAGCCGCTCAAGGCCATTACAATGGCGATCGAGAAAAACAGGCGGCCGCCCCACCGGTGAAGCATCGGCGCGTGCGTGCGGATCGCCGGAGCGAGTTGCAGCAAGCCGCCCGTCGTCACGAGTGCGGCCAGCAGAACATGTACGGCAAAGGTGATATTACCTATCGTGTCGCCCGAAACATATCCCTTGATCAGCGGCTTGTCGTTCC
Organism: Novosphingobium sp. MD-1; assembly: GCF_001014975.1. Classification (GTDB taxonomy): domain Bacteria; phylum Pseudomonadota; class Alphaproteobacteria; order Sphingomonadales; family Sphingomonadaceae; genus Novosphingobium. Next base: position 81,602 of record NZ_BBXA01000034.1, read on the forward strand.
AGCCGACGAAATTGCCGGCCAGCGTCTTGGCGCCGTAGTGCGCAAGGATCATCCAGACGAATGCCAGTTGTCCCAGCGCAGCGACGACGAACCAGGTGACAGCCGATCTACGCAAAACGGCATTGTCCGCCGATGTGATTTTCGTCTTCGCCAAGCCGGAAGATGCGTTTGCGTCCATAATGCGCCCCGCTAATCTGAATAACCAAAGGGCTGATGGGGTTGTGTGCGGGCACGATCTCGCCGATTTGGAAATCGGCCATGAATTTTTGGATGTTCGACGCACATCGGTCGCCGGAAGGGATTAAGGCTATGCACGGAAAGGGGCGGGCAGTTCTGGCAGTCGACGAAGGTAGAACGAATGATGCCACGCTCTACGGCGTGCTGTTCGCAGGCGCCGCGACGGCTTTCTGCCTCCACACGCTCATGGGCGCTCGGTTGGGTGCGGCATCGCCGGTGCTGGCGATCATCGGAGATGCGACCTGCGGCTGGTCGTGGTTGGTGGTGCGCGCACTATTTCGGCAGCCGGGGCCCCAACGCCAATGGTGGCCGCTGGTCTTGGTAATCACAATGGTTGCGCTCGGGGCCGTATTGCGATTGGGCGACGACACCAACTCACCGCTGTTGCGTATGGCCGATAATGCTGAAGCGCTGACCAGTTCCGCGCTTCTACTGATAGCGGCTATCGAGCCGTTGAGAGGCATAGGCCACGCTCTGCCGCGACACGAAATGCGCTTCCGGTTTGGCTTCGCTGCCACTTACATGGTGATGCTGGCGATCGCTGTCCTTTGGATCGACGGTGCGCCAGAGGAAAGTGCAACAGCGCGGTTGGGAGGTGCGGTCAAAGCACTCTGCGCGCTAGCGTCCTTGACGGGCATGGGGTTCGCGATCTGGTATCGCGCGCGCCATCCGATCGAAGACTTTGTGAAAGACAAGCGGCGAACACACGCTGACGACCATGAACTTGGGGCGCGTATCCTGCACATAATACGCGGTGAGCAGGCTTTCGCTCAGCCCGACCTGAAGGTCGCCGAGCTCGCACGCCAGCTCGGGGAGCCCGAATACAAGATCTCCCGATGTATCACGGGCACGCTCGGTTTTCGAAACTTCAACCAGATGGCCAATGTCTTCCGCTTGGAAGAAGCGAAGCGGAAACTCGCCGACCCGGCTTTGGATCATTTGCCAATCCTGACAATCGCGCTTGACTGCGGCTTTGGTTCGATTGGTCCGTTCAACCGCTTCTTCAAATTGGAGACCGGCATAACACCCAAACACTTCCGACGCTCCATGCGGTTAGCTGCGCCCGATTCCGATCGTTGCGGACCTCATTCGGGCCGATGAACGTGTAGCGGGTTTCAAAGAGGCGATTTAGAGCCCTGAACGAAGGTACGGCGGCGGCTACGTCCACGCGCGCACCACTCAGGTTACCAGCATCAAGGTTGAGATCGTCTGCAAGATCCCGGCCAATCAGGCTTCGTCGTCCTGCCAACGCGAGAGTTGTAAGCTCAGGTCAGCACTACTGGTAAAGTCGATTGTCACGCCCGAACCGGCTCGTCCCACGCGATTTGGCCACGTGGGCTGCACGCATCACTGGTCCTGACTGGGTGAGGTCTTTGGCTGCCGTTTGTCCATGGGCAGACGACATGCCCGTTGGTCACGGCACGCCGGGTTCGCCGTGCGACGTTTGCTCTGCCAACCCGCGCCAGGCGGCGAGGTCCGCGGACACTGCCGCCAGCTTGGCATCAATTCGCGCAAGTGCGTCCCGGCCTAGCGGCAGGCGCAGTGGCGGCTGTTCGGCTAGGATGGCCTGCATCAGCACCGCCATGCCCTTGCGCGGGTCGCCGAGCTGGACCCCATCGTTGGCGGCGCTGAAGTCGCGCGTCGCGCCGCTCGTTGCCTCGTAGGCGGCGAGGCGCGTGTTGCCCATGGCAATCGAACGACCGAGGAACGCGGTTCGAAAGGCCCCGGGTTCGACGATGATCACCTTGATGCCAAAGGGGGCAACTTCTTCGGCGAGGGCTTCGGACAGCCCTTCGACCGCAAACTTGCTGGCATTGTAAAGGCCGAAACCCTGCCGCCCGGTGAAACCGCCAACCGACGACAGGTTGACGATGCGTGCGCCGCCATGGCGACGCATGAGGGGCAATGCGGCCCGCGTCACCTCGATCAGGCCGAATAGATTGGTTTCGAACATCGGGCGGTATTCGTGGGGCTGCAACTCCTCAACAGCGCCCACCAGCCCGAAGCCCGCGTTGTTGACCAGCACATCCACCCGGCCAAAGGCGGCCTCGGCTTGTGCCATGACGGCGGCGATGGAGGCTGGGTCGGTCACATCCAGCGCCAGCGTGAGCAATTGGCCCGCGCTGCCGGCGCCGAGGTCGGCGAGCGGCTCGATCTTGCGGGCTGTCGCGATCACGCGGTCACCGCGTGCCAGCGCCATTTCCGCGAGGATGCGGCCAAAGCCAGACGAGCATCCCGTGATCAGCCAGACTTTGCTGTGAGTATCGTTCATGACAGCTCTCCTTGAGGGGGTTTCAAGCAATGTTGATGGCGATCTTGCCTTGCGCGCGCTGCGCGCCGTTGCGGCCGGTGACCGCGTCGTACGCGGCATCAATCTGATCCATCGTGAACTGGCGCGGATCGAGCCGGGGCAGCAATTGGCCGCGTTCGGCCATCTTGGCGACTGCGCCCAAAATCTCGCCATAGTGCGCGCGACCTTCGTCGGCGAGCAGGGTGTGCAGTGTGAACACGCCTGAATACGTGGCCTGCTTGAACGACAGCGGAGCCAGCGCGTGCGCACCCCAACCCAGGCAGCTTACCACATGGCCGAAGCGCCGCACCGCCTGGAACGACGCATCGAGCATCGCCCCGCCGCCGGTATCATACACCACATCGAAGCCGCGTCCTTCGGTGTGTTCGGCAACATAGTCGGCCACATCCCGCGTAGCGTCGATCGGCACGGCGCCCAGACCAAGCAGGTAATCATGGTCGGCGACAAAGGCGGTGGCAAATACGCGTGCGCCTCGCGCCAGCGCGATCTGCACCGCCACATGGCCAACGCCTCCTGCCCCGCCTTGCACCAGAACCTTGTCGCCGGGGCGGATTGCAGCGCGGTCGATCAGACCTTCCCATGCGGTGATGGTGACCAGCGGCAGGACCGCCGCCTCACGCATCGTCAAGTTGGTCGGCTTGTGCGCCAGCAGGCGGGCATCCGCGATGACATCCTGCGCCTGCGTGCCAGGCAGAGAGCCCACGCCGCCAATCAGGCCATAGACCTCGTCGCCTGCAGCAAAGCCTGTCACACCGGGACCAACATCTTCGATGACCCCGGCCACGTCCATGCCCAGCACCGCGGGCAGCGGACGGCGGGCATGCGCGGCTTCACCAGCGTGGATCTTGGTGTCGAGCGGGTTGGTTCCGCTGACGTGAACGCGGATCAAGACTTCACCCGTGCCAGCTTTGGGGCGGGCGACCGGGCGGATGTTGAAGGGGCCATTGGCGATGTCGGCAATGGCAGCGAGCGTGGTGGTCATTGAGTGCATCGGGGCATCTCCTCTTCGATGCCCCGATGATGCAGTCATCATTCTTGAATGAAAATCAATGAAGTTGCATGATATGCATTCATAATTGTTTGAGGTGCTTTTCATGCCTTCCGCGCCGCTCGAATGGAGTGACCTACCAGTTTTTCTTGCGATTGCGCGCGAAGGCACATTGGGCGCCGCGGCGCGGCGGCTGGGGCAATCGCAGCCGACGATGGGACGCCGCCTTCGGGCGCTCGAGGAAGCCACCGGTTGCACCTTGTTCCAGCGTACCGCTGACGGCTTCGTGTTGACTGATGAGGGCGTGTTGATGCTGCGCCATGCCGAGCGGATCGAGGCCGAAGCACAGGCGCTCTCGCGCGAGCTGGCGGGCAGCGAACAGCGGTTGGAGGGCATGCTGCGGCTGACTTGCTCGGACTGGTTTGGGCGGGTCATAATGGCGCCGATGCTGGCGGCATTCCATCAGCGCCACCCGGGCGTGGTGGTCGAAACGCTGACGGATGCCCGCGTCTACAGCCTGGCCCGGCGCGAAGCCGATCTGGTACTCCGCATCGTCCCGTTTGACGAGCCCGAGGTGATCGCGCGTCGGCTGATGACGGTGCCTTATGCCCTCTACGCCCCCGTGGCGTTCGGCCCGCTGCGTGAAGACGTGCCGGTGGTGGTGATGGACACCGGCTTCGGCGGCATGCCCGACGTGGGCTGGCTGATGCAGGGTTTGCCCGGTGCACGCATTGTGGCGCGAAGCAACAGCCGCGAGATGCAGGCGCGGTTGTGTGCCCTCGGGACAGGGCTCGCGGTCCTGCCCAAGCCGCTGGGTGCCGTGACGCCGGGGTTGGTGGAGGTCAACATTGGTAGTGAGCCGCCAAGCCGAGAGACCTGGCTGGGCTACCATCGTGACATGAAGCGCTTGCCGAGGCTGCGCGCCCTGGTCGACCTGATTGTGGAAAGCGCGGCGATGAGATGATGTCGCGAACGTCCACATTTGGCGTACGAGTTGCCGTTGCGGTCGGCGCGCCGCAAAGGCAACCATGTCCCAGCCCTCGTCTTTCAGCAGTGCAGCGGCCAGATGAATATATGGCCGGTTCCGATGCCCTGACCAAGAGGCCCAAACGTCCGGTGTAGAGGCGGCTCTATCACAGCGCGCCATGCAATCTTTCGAGATAGCCGCACAGCATGTCCGCCATGGCTTCGGCATAGGCATTGATCTCGGCCGGTTCGCGCGGCGTTTCCGAAAAGCTGGCGCCGACGTCGCTGAGTGTGCGTTTGATCAGATCACCGGATAGATGCCGCTGTTCCTCGCTGGCGTGAGGAAGGATTTCCGCCAGGAAATCCCGGAACAGGCGCTCGCTCCCCGCCTTGGCCTCGATCGCTTCGGGCGCATCCCGGTAGAGCGGGGCCGCATCGGCTAGCGCGCGGCGAACCGCTGCCTCTTCGCACTCCGAAAGGATGAAGGCGTGGACCAGCCTGCGCAGCCGGACGAGCGGTGGCTGTGCCTCGTCTTTCATGATGCTGGTCAACAGCGCCACGGTGCGCCGCCATTCGTCGGCCTGAAGACGGAAAAGGATCGCCGCCTTGTTGGGGAAGTACTGGTAGAGCGAACCGACGCTGACACCCGCCCGCCCTGCCACCCGGGCCGTGGTGAATCGCCGCTCGCCCTCGGTCGTCAAAACCTGAACAGCCGCATCGAGCACCGCCGCAACGAGGTCGTTCGACCGGCCCTGCTTGGGGTGCTTTCGCGAGGAAACTCCGACGTTTCGCGCCATGCCCGCTTCCTTTCCCGCCAATGCGAATAGGCCAACCTGACGAAATAGTCGTATTTATCCCGGCAGGCAAACGCCGAGGAGAAGCTTTATGAACACGCTCACCACTGCCCCTGTCGGCCCGCTGCTCGCCCGCCTCTTTGCAGAGGCCGAAGCGGCCCACCCCATGAACGATCCGGCCTTCGCGTCCATCTCGGACGAGGAGCGTGCGCACATGATGCGCGACAAGGCCGGCTATCACGATTTCTATGCGGCGCTGAAAAACTATGCGCTGCCGGTTTCGCGGGATACCGGCCGGCTGCTCTACATGCTGGCGCGCGCCGTTGGGGCGCGGTCGATCGTCGAGTTCGGCTTGTCGTTCGGACTCTCCACGCTGCACCTTGCGGCGGCGCTAAGGGACAACGGCGGCGGCCGGCTGATCACTACCGAGTTCGAACCTTCCAAGATCGCGCGGGCACGCGCGAATCTGGCGGCCGGAACGCTTTCCGACCTTGTCGAGATTCGCGAGGGCGATGCGCTGGAGACGCTGGCATCCGATCTTCCCGAGGCGATCGATCTGATGCTGCTCGATGGCGCCAAGGCGCTGTACCGGGATGTCCTGGCCACCGTGGAAAGCCGCTTGCGGCGCGGTGCCGTGATCATCGCCGACAACGCCGATCACTGCCCCGAGTATCTCGAATACGTCCGCGATCCCGCCAACGGCTATCTCACCCTGCCGTTCACGGAGGACGTCGAACTCACGATACGTCTGAATTGAGAAGGGGGAAGGAATGATGCCTTTTCGCAGGTGCGGCGTGGCGGAACCCAAAGTCAGCTGTCGGTACCATAGCGGACCTTAGCACTTCGTGCCAAAAGCCGCCCCATGATAGTGATCCGATCTTCCAAGCCTGATGACGGTGAGCGCGTTGTCGAAATCTGGCGGGACGCGGTCGATGCGACGCATCACTTCCTTGCACCGAACGATCGAATGGCCATCGACGAGATGGTATGCGGGTTTTTACCAGCAGCTCCATTGTGGCTAGCTGTCGATGCCAACGATCGGCCTATTGCATTCATGTTGATAGACGAAGGGCATATGGAAGCCCTTTTCGTCGATCCCGAGGTTCGAGGACAGGGCGTTGGCGCAGCCTTGGTGCGCCATGGGCTGTCGCTTCAATCAACTATGACGACCGACGTCAACGAACAGAACGGTCAGGCTGTCGGCTTTTACGAGCGGATGGGTTTCAGGCGAACCGGACGCTCACCGCTCGATGGGCAAGGTCGGCCTTACCCGCTGATCCATTTGCGTTATGGCGGCTAACGTAACCTCCGCTCTCTACCAGGCATCCACGTAGGCGGTACGCCGAGACATCGCGTCACGAGCAGCCGGATCCGACGATAGCTGTGGTCCAGCGGACTGAGTTCTTGCCCAATCGCGCGCCGCTGCAATGGTGAAGGCAGGAAATGTCCCGATCTTAAGCTGAGCTATGGTGGTGGAGTGGGCGATACGCCGACGAAAGACCCAGTTCTTTTTGCCGGACGCCAGCGCATTAATGATTGCGGGGCTTAGAGTTTGAGCTTTCCCCACGGTACCCTCGTCACAGGCGAGGCGCATAAAACGATGACACACATCATGACCCAAGGACTGTCCAAAGCCGGCCAGAATTGTCCAAATCTGGTCGAACGGAAAGGCCACCCTGAATGTCCGAACGCTCCGTTCCGGCATCTCGAAATCAGCGGAAAACCGCCAAAAATACAAGCTTTGAGGTGATTTTCGCGCTGGTAGCGGAGGAGGGACTCGAACCCCCGACACGCGGATTATGATTCCGCTGCTCTAACCGGCTGAGCTACTCCGCCCCATCGCGCGATCGCAGGGGATCGCTCGGCAGGCCGCGCTCTTAAGCGGGGAGCCGCGCGGGGTCAACAGGGGAAACACAGGGTGGAACAAGTTTCTGGACCGGTGTTCCCGTACCGTTTTATCGCCCTCACCCGCGGAAGGAGCACTGCGCGACGCCCTCCCACGGACCGCCCCTGTAACGGTGCAACGCCAGCCCTGCGAAGCGGAACGCGCGCGGGTGGAAACCCGCCTCCAGCGCGGTCTGCAGCGACCGCGCCGCCGCGCGTTCGACCTTGTTCTGGACGGTGACGTGCAGTCGGGGGCGATGGCTGTCCTGCGCGGTCAGCAGGCCGTGGAAATGCTCGGCGATGTCGTCCCGCAGCGCCAGCAGCGGCGCACACTCGATGGCAAAGGCCGTGCCCTTGCCCAGGTCCATCACGCCGGAAAGCCGGGCCTCTGGCGGCGCATGGTCCGCGCAGACGCGCGCCAGCAAAGCCCGTGCTTCCTCCTCTGCAAAAGGCGGAAGCGCGTGGAACAGCGTTACGTGCGCGGCCAGGAAATTGCGCTCGGGCGGAAAATGGGCACGCCGCAGGCGGTCGAGCCACGCTTGTTCGGCCGGCGGCAGCGTGGCGGTGACGATCAGTGGGGAGCGCCCGGCCGGCGCCCCTGCCCCCGCCTCGTCCGCGTCAAAGCTCTCCACGTTGCCGCCGCAGCGCGAACCACTTGGCGACGTTGGCGTTGTGCTCCTGCAGGGTGGACGCGAAGACATGCCCGCCCGTGCCATCCGCCACCATATAGATCGCTTCGGTCTTCGCCGGGTTCAGCACCGCCTCGATCGAGGCGCGGCCGGGGTTGGTGATCGGCCCCTTGGGCAGGCCGACCATGGTGTAGGTATTGTAGTCGTTGACCGCCTGGATCTCCGACTGGCGGATGCGGCGGCCCAGCGGCTTGCCCTTGGTGATCGGGTAGATGATCGTGGGGTCCGCCTGCAGCAGCATCCCCTTGCGCACGCGGTTGGAATAGAGCCCGGCGACCATGCCCCGCTCGGAAGGCTTGCCCGTCTCCTTCTCCACGATAGAGGCAAGGATCACCGCGTCGCGCGGGGTCTTGGCCACCGTATCGGGCGATCGCTTCGCCCACAGCTCGGCCAGCGTCTTGTCCATCGCCGCCTGCATCCGCTTCAGCACCGCCTCGCGGCTCTCGCCACGCTGGAAAGCATAGCTGTCGGGCAGGACCGAGCCTTCTTCCGGCACGGCGACCCTGCCGGTCAGCAGCGGCTGGTTTATCAGCCGCTCGTAGACCATGATCGACGGCAACCCTTCGGGCACGGTCACCATCCGGCGGATGGTGCCTTCGGCGCCCTGCAGGATCTTGAGGATTTCCGAAGCGCTGGCATGGCGCGGCAGCAGGAATTCGCCGGCCTTGATCGGCTCGTCGCTGCCGAACAGCTTGGCATGGGCGCGGAACGAGGACGCCGAGGGGATCGCCCCTTCCTTCTCCAGCTTGGCCGAGATGCTCCACAGCGCCACGCCATCGGGCACGACGAAAGTGGTGTCCTTCGCCAAGGGTCCGGGGCCGTACCAGGTGTAGAAAAAGCGGCCGACCGCGAACAGCAGCACCGTCGCCACCACCAGCGCCAGCAGCCAGGCCTTGCCGCGAAACATCATCTTCCGGCTCCCGGCTTTGCCGCGGACGCCACGCCGACGCCTGCTCAGACCGCTTTCACGATCACGCTGGCGTTGGTGCCGCCGAAACCGAAGCTATTGTTGAGCGCGGCGCGCACGGTGCGCTTCTTCGCATGGTGCGGCACAAGGTCCACGCCCTCGGTCCCCTCGTCGGGATTGTCGAGGTTGAGCGTCGGCGGCACGATCTGGTCGCGGATGGCGAGAATGCAGAAGATCGCTTCCACCGCGCCCGCGCCGCCCAGCAGGTGGCCGATGGCGGACTTGGTGCTGCTCATCGAAGCGCCGCCCAGATCATTGCCCAGCACGCGCTTCACCGCGCCCAGTTCGATCGTGTCGGCCATCGTCGAGGTGCCATGGGCGTTGACATAGTCGATGTCGCCCGGCTCCATCCCCGCCTTGCGCAGCGCCATGCGCATGGCCAGTTCCGCGCCCTTGCCTTCCGGGTGCGGCGCGGTGACGTGGTAGGCATCGCCCGAGAGGCCATAGCCGACGACTTCGGCATAGATCTTCGCGCCGCGCGCCTTGGCGTGCTCGTACTCTTCCAGCACCACCACGCCCGCGCCCTCGCCCATCACGAAGCCGTCGCGGTCCTTGTCATAGGGGCGGCTCGCCTGTTCGGGGCGATCGTTGTAGCTGCAGTTCAGCGCGCGCGCCTGCGCGAAGCCGGCCACGCCCAGCGGGTTGATCGTGCTTTCCGCACCGCCCGCCAGCATCACGTCGGCATCGCCGTCCTTGATCATCCGGGCCGCGTCACCGATCGAGTGCGCGCCGGTGGAGCAAGCCGTCACCACCGCGTGGTTCGGCCCCATCAGGCCATACTTGATCGAGACCTGGCCCGAGATCAGGTTGATCAGCCGCCCGTGGACGAAGTGGGGAGAAACCCGGCCCGGTCCCTTTTCGTGCAGGACGATCGATTCGCTTTCGATGCCCGGCAGCCCGCCGATGCCCGACCCGATCGAGCAGCCGGTGCGCTGCTTCAGATCGTCATCCATGTCGACAAGGCCGGCGTCTTCCAGCGCCTGCCCGGCGGCGTCGATGCCATAGACGATGAACGGATCGACCTGGCGCTGGATCTTGTGATCGACGCGCTTGCCTGGGTCGAAGCCGTATTCGTGATCCGCCGGCTTCACTTCACAGGCGATCAGGCACTTCTGACCCGTCGTATCGAACTTCGTGATCGGCCCCGCACCGGATTTGCCGGCCAGCAGGTTTTTCCACACGGTTTCAACGTCGGCTCCCAGCGGAGTGACGAGGCCCAGTCCGGTTACGACCACACGACGCATGATATTCTCCGAAACTTCCATTCGCGGCCCTGGCCCATCGCTGGCCTGGCACTTTCACGCACAACAGGCCCAGACACCTTGCGGGCTGAGCCTGTCGAGGCCCCGTCCTTCACTTTCCGGCCGGGAGTCCGGGGAAAAAGGACAGCCCTTCGACAAGCGCAGGGCAGACGGGGGTAATCTGTAAGAGCCTGATCAGCCCTTGTTTTCGTCGATGTACTTGATCGCGTCGGAAACGGTGGAGATCTTCTCCGCCGCGTCGTCCGGGATCTCGACGCCAAATTCTTCCTCGAAGGCCATGACCAGCTCGACGATGTCGAGCGAATCGGCGCCCAGGTCGTCGATGAAGCTGGCGTCTTCGGTGACCTTGTCGGCCTCGACGCCGAGGTGCTCGACAACGATCTTCTTAACGCGGTCGGCGGTATCGCTCATAAATGCCCCTTCGAAGGAAAGCGGTTGGTTTTTGTTTCGGCTTTCGCCCTAATGTGCGGATTGCTGGCTGGCAAGTAGGGCGTGAACGGCGATGCCGCAAGCACCCCACGGCCCGCCGTCATCCCTTTGACGGTTCCACCACCCGGATATGCAGTTCGCGCAGCTGCTTGAGGCCCGCCGGCGAAGGCGCGCCCATCAGCAAATCCTCCGCGCGCTGGTTCATCGGGAACAGCGAGATTTCGCGCAGGTTCTGCACGCCGCAGATCAGCATGACGATGCGGTCCACGCCGGCGGCCATGCCCCCGTGCGGCGGCGCGCCATACTGGAACGCGCGGTAAAGGCCGCCGAAACGCTCCTCGACGTCCTCCTTCGACAGGCCGACCAGCTCGAACGCCTTGACCATCGTTTCGGGCGACTGGTTGCGGATCGAGCCGGAGGCGATCTCGTAGCCGTTGCAGACGAGATCGTACTGGAAGGCGTTGATCGTCAGCGGGTCCTGCGTGTTCAGCGCCTCCAGCCCGCCCTGCGGCATCGAGAACGGGTTGTGGCTGAACTCGACCTTCTTGTTCTCCTCGTCCCATTCGTAGAACGGGAAATCGACGATCCAGCACAGCGCGAACCGGTCCTTGTCGATCAGGCCGAGCTGTTCGCCCACGCGGTTGCGGGCAAGACCCGCCAGCTTGGCCGCCTGGTCTTCCTTGCCGGCCGCGAAGAACAGGCCGTCGTCCGCCCCCAGGCCAAGTTCGGCATAGAGCTTCTCCATGCCTTCCGTGCCGTGGTTCTTGGCGATCGGACCGCCGAATTCGCCGCCCTTGCGGGTAACGTAGCCAAGCCCGGCAAAGCCTTCGCCCCGCGCCCAGTCGTTCATGTCGTCGAAGAACTTGCGGCTCTTGTCGGCCGTGCCCGGCGCCGGAATGGCGCGAACCACGCCGCCCGTGCCCACGATCTTCTCGAACAGGCCGAACCCGGACTGGGTGAAGTGCCACGAAACGTCGGTAATGAGCAGCGGGTTGCGCAGGTCCGGCTTGTCCGAACCATACTTGAGCATGGCTTCGCTGTAGGGGATGCGCGGGAACTGGCCGATCGGGGTGACCGGGCGCCCTTCCGCGAACGCCTCGAACACGCCGCCGATCACCGGCTCCATCGTTTCCCAGACTTCCTCCTGCGTCACGAAGCTCATTTCCAGGTCGAGCTGGTAGAACTCGCCCGGCAGGCGGTCGGCACGCGGGTCCTCGTCGCGGAAGCACGGGGCGATCTGGAAATAACGGTCGAAGCCCGCCACCATCAGCAGCTGCTTGTACTGCTGCGGCGCCTGCGGCAGCGCATAGAACTTGCCGGGATGGATGCGGCTCGGCACCAGGAAATCGCGCGCGCCTTCGGGGCTGGAGGCGGTGAGGATCGGCGTCGAATATTCGGTGAAGCCGGCGGCTTCCATGCGGCGACGCATGTCCGAAATGACCTTGGTGCGCTTGACGATGTTGGCGTGCAGCGTTTCGCGGCGCAGGTCGAGGAAGCGGAACTTGAGGCGGATGTCCTCCGGATATTCCTGTTCGCCGGCCACCGGCAGCGGCAGCTCCTCCGCCGCCGCCAGCACCGTTGCGGACCGGGCGAAGACCTCGATCGCGCCGGTCGGCAGGTTCGGGTTGACGGTGCCCTCGGCGCGCGCCTTCACTTCGCCATCGATCGTCACCACGCTTTCCACGCGCAGCCCTTCCAGCAGCGGCAGCGCCGCGCTGTCGGCATCGGCGACGATCTGCGTCATGCCATAGTGATCGCGCAGATCGACGAACAGCACGCCGCCGTGATCGCGCTTGCGATGGACCCAGCCGGAAAGGCGAACCACCTGGCCGACATGCTCGCGCGAGAGGGCGCCGCAGGTATGGGAACGGTAAAGGTGCATCGAAGGTCTTTCCAATCGGTCTGCAATAAGGCAGGGGGATATGCGCGGCTAACAGGCGATAGCCGTCATTTTGTCAAGCCGAGGACCCGCACGGGTCCATCCACAGGCCCCCGAAGGGGACGGGGTCAAAAAGAAAAGATCGATGAAGATACATTCGCTGATCACCACCACCGACGCTCTCGCCGCCTTGTGCGAACGCCTCGCGAAGTCCGATTTCGTCACCGTCGACACGGAATTCATGCGCGAGAACACCTATTGGCCCGAACTCTGCCTGGTGCAGATCGCCAATACCGAGGAAGCCGCCGCAGTCGATCCGCTCGCGCCGGGAATCGACCTTTCCCCGCTGCTCGACCTGCTGGTCGACAACGAGGAGGTGCTCAAGGTTTTCCACGCCGGCGGGCAGGACGTGGAAATCATCTACAACCTCACCGGCAAGACCCCGCACCCGATCTTCGACACGCAGATCGCGATGATGGCGGTCAGCCAGTCGGAACAGATCGGCTATTCCAACCTCGTCGAAAGCTGGCTGGGCCTGTCGATCGACAAGGGCGCGCGCTTCACCGACTGGTCGCGCCGGCCGCTCACCGAACGGCAGATCGAATACGCGATCGGCGATGTCACGCACCTGTCGAAGATCTTTCCCAAGCTGCTCAAGCGCCTGATCAAGACCGGGCGCGGCGAATGGCTCGACATCGAGATGGAAAAGCTGGCGGACCCGGCCAACTACAAGTCCGATCCGCAGACCGTGTGGCAGAAGATCCGCCCCCCCAGCCGCAACCCCGCGGTCCTTGGCCGGATGCGGGCCATCGCCGCCTGGCGCGAGGCCGAGGCGATGGACAAGAACATCCCGCGCGGCCGCATCATGCGCGATGAAACGCTGGCCGACATCGCCAGCCACCCCCCGCGTGAACAGCACGAACTCGCCAAGGTGCGCGGGCTTTCGAGCGGATGGAAGGACAACGAGATCGGCCGCCGCCTGATGCAAACGCTCGCCGAGGCGAAGCCGCTGACCGAAGCCGAAATGCCGCCCAAGGCGCCGCGCGGCGCGCCGCTGGGCAAGGAAGGCGCGCTGGTGGCCGACCTGCTCAAGCTGCTGCTCAAGATTCGCAGCCGCGAGATCGACATCGCCGCCCGCCTGCTGGCGCGCAGCGACGATCTGGAGGCGCTGGCCGCCGGGCAGCGGCGCAATCTGCCGATCCTGGAAGGATGGCGCTTCGAACAGTTCGGGCGCGACGCGCTCGATCTCGTCGAAGGCAAGCTGGCCTTCGCGGTCGTCGGCGGCAAGCTCAAGATGGCGCACATCGACGACATCGGCGGCGGCAGCGCGGCCGAACCGGTCGCGCATATCGACTGAGCGCATGTCCACCTACCTGCCCACGCTCAAGCAGCTCCAGTATCTCGTCGCCCTGCACGAACACGGCCACTTCGGCCGAGCGGCGGATGCGTGCTTCGTCTCGCAGTCCACGCTTTCGGCTGGCCTGCGCGAACTGGAAACGCTGCTGGGCGTGACGCTGGTCGAACGCACCCGCCGCGTCGTGCGCTTCACGCCGCTGGGCAACCAGGTCGTCGCCAAGGCGCACCGCCTGCTGCGCGAGGCGGAGGAGTTGTCCGAACTCGTCCAGTCGCACGGTGCGCCACTGGCCGGGGAACTGCGCATGAGCGTGATCCCCACGATCGCGCCGTTCCTGCTGCCGCGCATCCTGCCGCGCCTGCGCAAGGAACGCCCACAACTGCGCCTGTTCCTGCGCGAGGAGCCGAGCGCGGCGGCAATCGAATCGCTCCACCACGGGCGCGCCGATTGCGTGCTGCTGGCCCTGCCCTTCCCCACCGGCGAAGTGGAAGCGGAACACCTGTTCAACGACCGGCTCTATGTCGCCTTCCCCAAGGACGATCCGCGCGATCCGCCGGCCAGCGTTCCGCCCAGCATCATCGACGAGAACCGCCTGCTGTTGCTGGAGGACGGGCACTGTCTGAAGGAACACGCGCTGGCCGCGTGCAACCGCCCGGAACTGCGCGCCAGCGCCACCATGATCGGCACGTCGCTGCACACCCTGGTGCAGATGGTCGATAACGGGCTGGGCCTGACCATGCTGCCCGAAATGGCGGTCGAGGCGGGCATTCTCCACGATACCGAGATCGTCGCGCGCCCGCTACAGGCCGACCATGCCTGGCGCGAGATCGCGCTGGTCTGGCGCAAGAATTCGCCGCGGGGCGAAGAGTTCAGGCTGCTGGCGCAGGAGCTGCGGGCCGGCTGAAACGACGCCGGCTGGCCAGCGTCAGTCCATGTGCTTGAGGCCCACCCGCAGATAATCCCACCCGGTCACCAGCGTCAGCGCGGCCGCGCCCCACAGCGTGGTGAGCCCCACGGTGTGCGGCAGGTTGAAGGTGAAGCCGCCCAGCGTCGCCGTCCAGCCCGGCAGCGCCCCGCCCAGGATCAGCGCGCCCAGCGACACCATCTGGAACGTCGTCTTCCACTTGGCGAGCTTGGACACCGGCACCGAAACCTGGATGCCGCCCAGAAACTCGCGCAGGCCCGACACGGCGATCTCGCGCAGCAGGATCACCAGCCCCGCGATCACGTGCATGTCGCCCACATAAGGCCCGGTCAGCACGCCCTGCGCGGTCAGCACGAGGATGACCGCCGCCACCATGATCTTGTCGGCGATGGGATCGAGGAAGATGCCGAGCTTCGAGACCGCCCCCTGCGCCCGCGCCAGATAGCCGTCGAAATAGTCGGTGATGCCCATCAGGCAATAGACCGCGAAACCGATCCCGTAGCCCAGCGGCCAGCGGGGGAACCACAACAGCGCGGCTAGCACCGGAACGGTGACAATGCGCGACAGCGTCAGGATGTTGGGCAGCGTCAGCATCACCCCTGCCATACGATGCTCTGCCGCAACGCGAAACCTCCAGTCCTGAATTTTCTGACGTCACGGAAACATCACGCGAAACTGCAACGAGGCGTGGCCCGCAACGGGACACCCGCGTGGCCACCGGTGCCGGAATTGCCTCCGGCCTGTGTGAAAACATGCGTTTGCCCCTTGCCCGCACCGGTCTTGGCGGTAAGGGTCTGCGGCGAACGGGGATGCTTGGCCAGAAAGTATGACGACATCGACGCATCTCATTCATACGCGCCGGTTTCTGCCCTTGTTCGTCACGCAGCTGCTGGGCGCGTTCAACGATAATCTCTTCAAGAACGCGATGGTGCTGTACGTGGTTTACAGCATCTACAACTCCGAAGCGGAAGAGGCGCGCTTTTCCGCGATAGCCTCGGCACTGTTCATCCTGCCGTTCTTCCTGCTTTCGGCGCTGGCCGGGCAACTGGCCGACATGCGCGACAAGGCGCGGATCATCCGCATCATCAAGTTCTGCGAAATCCTGATCATGCTGGCGGGCGGCGCCGGCCTGGTGCTGGCATGGAAGGGCATCGCCATCCACACCGCCGCCATTCCACTGATGCTGGCCGCGCTGCTGGCCATGGGGGTGCATTCCACCTTTTTCGGTCCGATCAAGTACGCGATCCTTCCGCAGCACCTGCACGCCAACGAGGTGCTGGCCGGCACCGGACTGGTCGAAGCGGGCACCTATCTCGCGATTCTGGCGGGTACGATCCTGGCGGGATGGATTCCGGTCGAATGGGCCGCAGGGGGCGTGATCGTCACCGCCATGATCGGCTATCTCGCCGGCCGGCAGGTTCCCCCGGCAGAGCCGCTGATTGCCGCGCAACCGCTCGATTACCACATCTGGCGTTCCTCGCTAACGCTCATCCGCAACACCACCCGGCACCGGCGCGTGTTTCTGGCGATCATGGCGATCAGCTTCTTCTGGACGATCGGCGCGGTGCTGTTCATCCAGTTCCCCCCGCTCGCCAAGAACGTGCTCAGCGCCAGCAAGGAAGTGGCCAGCCTGTTCCTCGTGGTGTTCTCGATCGGCGTCGCCATCGGCTCGGTTTCGATCAACGCGCTGCTCAAGGGGACGGTATCGGCACGCTATTCGCCGTGGTCGGTGATCGCGATGGGCCTGTTCATCGTCGCCTTCCACTTCGTTTGCCGGGCCTGGACGCCGCCCGAGGACGGCCTGCTGATGAACGTCGGCACCTTCGTCCATCATCCCATGGCGGTGCCGCTGCTGCTTTCGCTGCTCGGCATCGCGGTGGCCGGCGGCATGTTCGTGGTGCCGCTCTACGCGTTCCTCACCACCGTGGTCGACAAGTCCGAAACCGCGCGCACGATCGCGGCCAACAACATCGTCAACTCGGGCGCGATGGTCGTCGGCGCAGCGCTGGCGGCGGGCCTCAGCGCGGCCAAGGTGGCGCTGATCGACCAGTTGCTGCTGGGCGCGGCGATGTGTCTGGTATCCGCCTGGCTTGGCCAGTTGCTCTACGCGGCCGAGCGCGCCTGCGCCGATGAGGTTTCGCCAGCCTGACCCGGCACGGCCGTCCGCCCGGTCAGGCGATCCACGCCATGATGGCGACGAAGCAGGCGCAATAGGCGATCAGGAAGTCCTTGACGTCCTGCCGGGTGATATGGCGCGGATCGACCGGTTTCGAGCGTAGCTCGGCACGGCGCATCGCTTCCAGCACTTCCGGCTCGAACACCGGCAGAGCGCGGAGCACCCGCGCCGGCAGGCGTCGCCGGAACGGATGACCGGATGTTTTGCGAAGACCGAACTGGGGGCGAAGCGACGTTTCCATGACGCCGCTTTAACGCCTTGTTCACCACTGTGATCCCCGGTTCCGCGTCGCTTTTTGGCACAGTGCCGGAGCGGGACAGTTATGCGGTGGCGGCTTCCGACATGGCGATGATCCGCGCCCATTCGTCCGGCTTCACCGCCGACACCGACAAGCGCGATTGCCGGATCAGGTCCATGTCGGCCAATTCCGGCGTGGCCTTGATCTGCTTGAGCGTGACCGGGTGCTTCAGTTTTTCGACCGGCTTGACCTTGACCGCGGCCCACTTGCCCTCCGGATCGGTCGGGTCGGTGATGCCGCCCTTGCTGATGGTGATCACGCCCACGATCTCCAGCCCGATGTTGGAGTGGTAGAAGAAGGCGAGATCGCCTTCCTTCATCGTGCGCAGGTTCCGCGCGGCCAGATGGTTGCGCACGCCGTCCCACGTCCCCTCGCCTTCGGCAACGAGATCGTCCCAGCTATAAGCGTCGGGTTCCGACTTCATCAGCCAAAGCGCCATCCCATCCTTGATTTTGATCATGAAAGCCTTCCGCAAACCGGGTATGCGGGCCTCATAACCGCAATTTGCGCACAGGAATATCATGAACCTCGAAACTTTGCCGGTGCTCTCGCTCGCCAGCGATCCCGCCGCGCTTTCCCGCGATCTGGGCGAAAGCTTCCAGACTTTCGGCTTCGCCATGGTGCGCGACCACGGCATCGATCCGGACCTGATCGGTCGGGCGTGGCGCCTGACCGAAGCCTTCTTCGCGCTGCCGGAGGAGGAGAAGCGCTCGTACTTCCTCGATGGCCTTGCCGGCGCGCGCGGCTATACCCCGTTCGGCGTGGAAATCGCCAAGGGTGCCAAGGCGCGCGACCTCAAGGAGTTCTGGCACGTTGGGCGCGACCTGCCGGCGGGCCACCCGCTGGCCACCACGTCGATGCCGCCCAACATCTGGCCGACGCGGCCGGAAGGCTTCCGCGAGACGTTCGAAGCGCTCTACGCCGCGTTCGACCAGACCGGCGCGCGCATCCTGGCGCGCATCGCGGTGTGGCTGGGGCTGGATGAAAACTGGTTCGATCCTGCCATCGCCGACGGCAACTCGGTCATGCGCCTGCTGCACTATCCGCCGGTGCCCGATGCCGAAGGCGGCGCGATCCGCGCCGGCGCGCACGAGGATATCAACCTGATCACCCTGCTGCTGGGCGCGGAAGAAGCGGGCCTCGAACTGCTGACCAAGGATGGCCGCTGGATCGGCGTCTCCCCGCCTGACGGCGCGCTCGTCGTCAACATCGGCGACATGCTGCAGCGCCTGACCAACCACGTGCTGCCATCGACCACGCACCGCGTCCGCAATCCGGAAGGCCCCCGCGCCGCGTTCAGCCGCTATTCGATGCCCTTCTTCCTGCACCTGCGCAGCGACTTCGCCTTCCGCACGCTGCCCCAGTGCATCACGCCCGAGAATCCGGACCGCTATCCGGTATCGATCACCGCCGACGATTACCTGCAGGAACGCCTGCGCGAAATCGGCCTGAAGAAATAGGTGGGGCAGCGCGGTCGGTTCATGAAGGACCGATCGCGCACGGGCTTCATGGGATGTTGGACCGGTAGGGGGATGGTGGACGCACTAGGGCTCGAACCTAGGACCCGCTGATTAAGAGTCAGCTGCTCTACCAACTGAGCTATGCGTCCATTCCCGTCATCGAAACGGGGGGATGGTGGAGCCGAGGGGGATCGAACCCCTGACCTCTACAATGCCATTGTAGCGCTCTCCCAGCTGAGCTACGGCCCCACGGTATCCAGCGGAAACGCCCTGGGAGGCGCTCCGTCCGGCAGTTGCCCTGCCGGGAGCCGGGCCTTTAAGTGAGGCCCGCGCGGCTGGCAAGAGCAATTTTCGCCACCGCCGCAATTTTGTGACCGGAGCTTCCGGACCCGCAAAGTGCCGGGCCGGAAGCGCCAGCCGGAACTCAGTTTTCGTCGGCTTCGTCGTCGTGACCGGGCACGCCCAGGTCATCGTCGCCGCCCAGATCGACGTCGTTGTCGGGCGAATCGCCGTCCTCGTCGATATCCAGATCCTCGTCGGCCAGATCGACGTCGGCGTCGGCCTCGACCTTCTCCTTCTGGATTTCCTCATAGGGAATCGGCTGCTTGGACTTCAGCACCGGCTCGGGCTGCCAGGCGTACTTGCATTCGACGCAGGTGACCGGGTCCGCGTTGCCCAGGTCGTAGAAGCGGGTGCCGCACTTCGGGCAGGTGTGCTTGGCGCCCCATTCAGGCTTGACCATGAAATGTCCTCGATCTTGCCGGCGGCGGAAAGCCGCAGGCCGGAAACTTGTGCTTGATGGTTACCCGCGCCGCCAAAATCAAGCCACCGGGCACCAATCGGTCGCGCGCCTTGCCATAGCGCGATGGCGCTGTCAAAAGCCCGCGTTCGCAAAGGCCCCGGCCCCGCCCAATCCGCCCGATACCAAGACCCGCCAGGAAGACCCCGACGTGACCGCTGCCGATCCTGCGCAGATGCGCCCCCGCCGCTTCACCGCCACCGGCCCGCTGCGTGGCCGCATCCGCGTGCCGGGCGACAAGTCGATCAGCCACCGGTCGCTGATGCTGTCCTCGCTGGCGGTGGGCGAAAGCCGCGTGACGGGCCTGCTGGAAGGGGAGGACGTGCTGTCCACCGCCGCCGCGATGCGCGCGATGGGCGCGGACATCGAACGCACAGGCCCCGGTGAATGGCGGATAAACGGCGTGGGCGTTGGGGCGCTGTTGCAACCGGTGCAGGCGCTCGACATGGGCAATTCGGGCACGTCCACGCGGCTGCTGATGGGTCTCGTCGCCAGCCATCCGATCACGGCATGCTTCACCGGCGATGCCAGCCTGTCCAAGCGCCCGATGGGCCGGGTAATCACGCCGCTGTCCGAGATGGGTGCGACGTTCACCGCCTATCCCGGCGGCCGCCTGCCGCTGATGGTGCAGGGCGCGGCGCCGGCGGTGCCGATCGCCTACCGCCTGCCCGTCGCCTCGGCGCAAGTGAAAAGCGCGGTGTTGCTCGCCGGCCTCAACACGCCGGGCACGACGACGGTGATCGAGCCGGTGCCGACGCGTGACCATTCCGAACGCATGCTGCGCGGCTTCGGCGCGGAGCTGACCGTCGAGGTCGACAGCGACGGCGCCCGCGTGATCCGCCTGCGCGGCGAAGCGGACCTGAAGCCGCAGACGATCGACGTGCCGGGCGATCCTTCGTCCGCCGCGTTCTTCGCGGTGGCGGCGCTGCTGGTGCCGGGGTCCGATCTGGTGATCGAGAACGTCGGGCTCAATCCCACGCGCGCGGCGCTGTTCGACGTGCTGCGCCAGATGGGCGGCAGCATCGAGGAACTGGACCCGCGCGACGTCGGCGGCGAACCGGTGGCCGACCTGCGCGTCCGCCATTCGCCGCTGACCGGCATCGCGGTCGATCCGGCAGTGGTGCCCAGCATGGTGGACGAGTTCCCCGTGCTGTTCGTGGCCGCCGCGCTGGCCAGCGGGCGCACGGTGACGACGGGGCTGGAGGAACTGCGCGTCAAGGAATCGGACCGCATTGCCGCCATGCGCGCGGCGCTGGAGCTGGCCGGCGCAACCGTGCGCGAGACCGAGGACGGGTTGATCATCGACGGCACCGGCGGCGATCCGCTGCGCGGCGGCGGCAGTCATCCGGTCGTCACGCACCTCGACCACCGCATCGCCATGGCCATGGCCGTAGCGGGCCTGGCCAGCAAAGCCGGGGTCGAAGTGGATGACACCCGTCCCATCGCCACCAGCTTCCCCGCGTTCGAGGCGCTGCTGGCCGGGGCGATGCAGGCGGCGTGATGGCGGATACCTGCGCATGACGGACACCGGCGCGAACATCGCGGGCTTCGCAGGAATGGCCTGCATCATCTTCGCCTATGCCTATACCACCCGGCAACAGACGCCGAACCCGTTCGTCCAGCACGGCGTGAACCTGGCCGGCGCGGGATTGCTGACGCTGTCGCTGCTGGTGCACATGAACCCGGCATCGTTCGTCCTCGAATTCTTCTGGGCCGCGATCGCCATCTGGGGGCTGGTCAAGGCCTACCGCAACCGGAGAGCGCAACCGTGATCATCGCCGTGGACGGCCCCACCGCATCGGGCAAGGGCACCATCGCCAAGGCGCTGGCCCGGCACTATGGCCTGCCGCATCTCGACACCGGGCTGCTCTATCGCGCAGTGGGCTGGCAAGTGGCGCACACCGGCGGCGATCCGGACAAGGCCGACGACGCGCTGGCGGCCACGGCGTTTCCCGAGGCGCTGCTCGACGAGCCGGAGCTTCGCAGCGAAGCGACCGGCAGCCTTGCCAGCCGCGTGTCGGTCCACCCCGCCGTGCGCGCCGCGCTGCTGGAGCGGCAGCGCGCGTTCGCCCACCAGCCGGGCGGCGCGGTGCTGGACGGGCGCGACATCGCCACGGTGATCGTGCCCGGGGCCGACGCCAAGCTGTTCGTGACGGCCAGCGTGCCGGCGCGGGCGCTGCGGCGGTGGAAGGAAATGCGCGAACGCGGGGAGGACGTTAGCCGCGAGGCGATCGAGGCGGACCTCGCCCGGCGCGACGAGCGCGACAGCACCCGCGCCGAAGCCCCGCTGCGCCAGGCCGAGGGCGCGGCGCTGCTCGATACCTCCGCGATGCCGCCCGAAGTGGCGATTGCCGCCGCGATCGCGCTGGTCGACCGGCAGGTGGCTGGAAATATTTCGTCCCGCTCCTGAAATCCGCGCCGCTTCTGCCGTCCTGCGATTGTGGTTAACGGCGCGGAGGCGAAAATGTGGATCGACCGGGAAGACATTGCGCATCTGCACAAGCGCCGCGCGCGGCGCATCGGTTTCGAGCTGCCCGTCCGGGTGAAGCACGGGCTGGTTCGGTCAACGGCCATGCTTAAGGACCTGACAACCCATGGCGCCCGTATCGCGGGCATCGCCGAACTGCACATCGGCGAAGGGCTGACGCTGTTCCTGCCCGATCAGCCCGCGACCACGGCTTTCGTCGTCTGGTCCGAACCGATGTCGTCCGGACTCGAATTCGCGTCGCCACTGGGCGAGAATGCTTTCGCCGAACTGGTTGCCGGCTACGCGCTGGGACAGGCCCGCCCCCACATCGCCAGCGGCCTGGAAGCGCTGCGCACGCTGCGGCCCGCCTATTGCTGAGGCGTTCCGCGCGGGCCGATCAATCCCCCGCGCCGCGGCGCATGGCGCCGAAGAGATGGACCACCATCGCGAGCACCGTGCCCACGACCAGCCCGACCACCGCCGAGACCCCGGCATAGGCCAGCCAGCCGGCAACGCCGCCCGGCACCCCTTGCCCCACGCCCGCCTGCACCGCGTGCTGGATGCCGTGCGCCAGGGCAGCCGGATGGTGGAACCCCAATTCGTCCGCGCCGTGAAGCAGGATGCCCCCGCCGACCCACAGCATCGCCGCCGTGCCCACCGTGGCCAGCAACCACATCACGCGCGGCATCGCCGCCACCAGCATTCGTCCGAACCGTCGCGTCATCGCCCCCGCGCCCGGCCGCCGGGCGAGATGAAGGCCGATATCGTCCATCTTCACGATCACGCCCACCGCGCCATAGACCGCGATGGTGATGAGAATGCCTACGATCGCGAGGATGATCGCGCGCGCGATCAAGCCCTGCCCGCTGACTTCGGCCAGCGCGATCGCCATGATCTCCGCCGAAAGGATGAAATCGGTGCGCACCGCGCCTGCCACCCGCTGATGTTCGAACGCGGCAACATCACCGACAGGACCGTCGAGCGTTTCGCCGTGCTTGTCGCCGCCGAGCTTCTCCATCACCTTTTCGGCGCCTTCGAACGACAGGTACAGCCCACCCAGCATGAGCAGCGGCACCACCGCGCCCGGCAGGAACTCGCTGAGGATCAGGGCGATCGGCAGCAGGAACAGCAGCTTGTTGCGCAGGCTGCCGCGCGCGATGCGGAAGATCACCGGCAGTTCGCGATCCGGTGTGAAGCCGGTGACGTAGGACGGCGTGACCGCCGCGTCATCGATCACCACGCCCGCCGCCTTGGCCCCGGCCTTGCCCGCCGCCGCGCTCACATCGTCCAGCGAGGCGGCCGCCGCGCGGGCGATCACCGAAACATCGTCAAGCAGCGCGACCAGGCCCGATGGCATGTAAAATTATGTCCCTGAAAGCAGTTGGCCCGCCCGGTGTGGACAGACCAATGGATTATCGCAAGGCGCAACAACGGGCAATCGCGGCAAAACCGGCGAGGACGGGCGTGGGAGAATGGGTATTTCATCCGATGCGGTTGTTTTGGAAAGGCGTGCCCCCGCTTTGGCGGCAAGGCAGCGTGCCAAGCGCAACAGCCTTAACGCGCCCTACACCTTGTCGCCCAACGCTCCGTTAGCGGCATAGGGGTAGAACCGCAGGATCGATACGGATGGTCGCCACAACGGCGACATCAAGGAGAGATTGGTCGCCCATGCTACGTTTTGCCCCCCGCTATGGAATCATCTCGCCCTGCCTCGTGCGGCCGGCGCGACGAGGAGCGATCCGGGCGGCGAACGATAACGGCGCGCCGCACACCGGGCAGGACCTTCAGGCGGATTCGCTGGTCGACGCGGCGCTGCGCCTGTTCGGCACGCACGGCCTTTCGGCGGCGGCGCGGGCCTGCGACGCCGCCCACGAGGCGGAACGCCTGGGCGATCACGAGCGCG
This sequence comes from Novosphingobium sp. MD-1, assembly GCF_001014975.1. Classification (GTDB taxonomy): domain Bacteria; phylum Pseudomonadota; class Alphaproteobacteria; order Sphingomonadales; family Sphingomonadaceae; genus Novosphingobium. The sequence continues at coordinate 105,390 of NZ_BBXA01000034.1, forward strand.
CCGAATGGTGGATCGCGGTATGCGACACGCTGGACCACCGCATGGCCCACGCCTTCCGCCGCCAGCAGGCGCGGGCACGGTAGGAAGGGCCGGGAGCGCGGCGCGGGGGCGGGTTGGGTATGTCCAGGAACGCGAAGATCGCCGCTATCATCAGCGTCATTCCGCTGACGTTCTTTCTGATCTATCTGAGTTTAGCCGTCCAGTGCGCGATCAATGGCGACCCGGCATTTGACGTTGTGGTCAAACCGGCTGTGGTAATGATGGCTTTCCCGCTTATGTATCTTCTCCAGGACGGAAAGAGCCGGCAGGAAATAATAGACCATCTTTTGGTGGTTTTCAGCATGGCCGGTGGAACCGCGCTGGTGCTCAGTTTCGGACTGGCATGGCTGGCGGATTGGCGTGTCAGGAAGGCGATCGCCTTCAGCGCCGACGATAAACCGCAGCCGACGGCGAAAGGCACGCGGACCAAGGTTGGCGATATCTTTGATTGACGTGGCCGCGGGCACCGCCGCGCTAACCGTCCCAGCACCCGACCCGTATAACGCATCCTTCGACAAGCTCGGGACGAACGGGTTTGGGGATTGGAGACACACCCGCACCCTCCGTTCCCCAGCCATTTCCGCCCGTGGATTCATCCACCGTTCAGGCTGATCGCGAGACTCGGAAACAACGCTGCAATGCTTCGCTTGCTATTGCGAACTGTTATCACAAAAACCTTGCAGATCATACCTTTTTCGCGGTTGCTTTCGCCAAAAAGCGGGCCTACGGGCCGTTTTACCCGTCAGGCACCCTTCCCGGCACGCGGGACGCGGGAGGGCTGAGAGGCGGTTGCTTGAGCGTTTGTCCCGCGTCTACGGGGAAAGGACCGTAAAGCATGGCACGCAAGAAGATCGCACTCATCGGCGCAGGCAATATCGGTGGCACTCTGGCCCACCTCGCCGCCCAGAAGGAACTGGGTGATATCGTCCTGTTCGACGTCGTCGAGGGCGTTCCGCAGGGCAAGGCGCTCGACCTTTCGCAGTGCGGCCCGGTCGAGGGCTTCGACGCCAGCATCATCGGCACCAACGATTACAAGGACATCGCGGGCGCGGACGTCATCATCGTCACCGCCGGCGTCGCCCGCAAGCCGGGCATGAGCCGTGACGACCTGCTGGGCATCAACCTGAAGGTCATGAAGGCCGTGGGCGAAGGCATCCGCGACAACGCGCCCGACGCCTTCGTCATCTGCATCACCAACCCGCTCGACGCGATGGTCTGGGCGCTGCGCGAATTCTCCGGCCTGCCGCACAACAAGGTGGTGGGCATGGCGGGCGTGCTCGATTCGGCGCGCTTCAGCACGTTCCTGGCCTGGGAATTCGGCGTTTCGGTGCGCGACGTGAACTCGTTCGTGCTCGGCGGCCACGGCGACACCATGGTTCCGGTAGTCGAATATTCGACCGTCGCCGGCATCCCCGTCACCGACCTCATCAAGATGGGCGCCTCCACCCAGGAAAAGATCGACGCGATCGTGGCGCGCACCCGTTCGGGCGGCGGCGAAATCGTCGGCCTGCTCAAGACCGGTTCGGCGTTCTATGCCCCCGCCGCTTCGGGCATCGCCATGGCCGAAGCCTATCTGGGCGACCAGAAGCGCGTGCTGCCCTGCGCCGCCTATGTCGATGGCGCCTATGGCGTTGACGGCCTCTACGTGGGCGTGCCGGTGGTGATCGGCGCGGGCGGCGTGGAAAAGGTCATCGAGATCAGCCTCGACGACGCGGCCAAGGCCAACCTCCAGGTCTCGGTCGACGCGGTCAAGGAACTGCTGGTGGCCTGCAAGGGCATCGACGGCTCGCTGGCCTGATCGCTTCCCTGGCGACCCCGCGCTCCCATCCGGCGCGCGGGGTCGATCGGGCAACTGCCACGCCCGGCGATACGACTGTTTAGGATTATCGCGGCATAAGCCGCTTTCGCGGACCTTCCGCACCACGGACGAACCCATCCCGAAGAATGGGGACCATCTTTCATCCGGCGATCTCGCGGAACACGGGCCGACTGCCTATATTCCACCGGTCGCCACCCGGTCGCAAACCGGGACGCCGCATCCCTGATGCCCCCGCCGTTCGGGGGCTGACTGATCCCCTCCTCCCCGGGGAAAGGACTGGACCGAGACCATGGGCCAAGAACTGCACGAATTCGACGTCGATCCCAGCCAGGAAGGCCCGCAGCAAGGCCCTTCGTGGCAGAGCAAGCGCTGGCCGATCACCGATGCCGCGCAGGGCGATGACCTGACCCAGGCGCTCGACCCGATGGCGCTGCGGCTGGTGGTGGAAAAGGCCGCCAAGAAGCCCGGCGCGCCCGCGCTGGACGAAGCCGCGCTGGAACAGGCGGCATCGGATTCGATCCGCGCCATGACATTGATCCGCACGTTCCGCGTGCGAGGCCATCTGGCGGCCAACCTCGATCCGCTGGGCCTGGCCAGGCAGGAACTGCCGGCCGACCTTTCGCCCGAATACCACGGCATCAGCGGCGCGGCACTGGACCGCAAGGTCTATCTCGGCGGCGCGCTGGGGCTGGAATGGGCCACCTTCCGCCAGCTCGTCGACATCCTGCGCCAGAACTACTGCGGCAAGATCGGCTTCGAGTACATGCACATCGCCGACGTGGAGGAGCGCCGCTTCATCCAGGACCGCATCGAGGGCGGCGACAAGGCGATCGACTTCACGCCCAACGGCAAGAAGGCGATCCTGGCTGCCGTGATCCGCGGCGAACAGTACGAGAAGTTCCTGGGCAAGAAGTACGTCGGCACCAAGCGCTTCGGCCTGGACGGCGGTGAATCGATGATCCCGGCCCTGGAAGCCGTCATCAAGTACGGCGGCCAGCTTGGCGTGCGCGAGATCATCTATGGCATGGCCCATCGCGGCCGCCTGAACATCCTGGCCAACGTGATGGCCAAGCCATACCGCGTGATCTTCCACGAATTCTCAGGGGGCACCGCCAACCCCGAGGACGTGGGCGGATCGGGCGACGTGAAGTACCACCTGGGCACCAGCACCGACCGCGAGTTCGACGGGATCAAGGTGCACATGAGCCTGCAGCCCAACCCGTCGCACCTGGAAACGGTGGACCCGGTGGTGCTGGGCAAGACGCGCGCGCAGCAGGCGTTCCGCGATGATATCGGCAAGGGCAAGCACAAGCAGGTGCTGCCCGTGCTGATCCACGGCGACGCCGCTTTCGCCGGCCAGGGCATTGTGTGGGAATGCTTCGGCTTTTCGGGCGTACGCGGCTACAACACCGGCGGGTGCCTGCACTTCGTCATCAACAACCAGATCGGCTTTACCACCAGCCCGCAGTTCTCGCGCGGATCGCCCTACCCGTCGGACGTGGCCAAGGGCGTGCAGGCACCGATCATCCACGTCAACGGCGATGATCCCGAAGCGGTGACCTTCGCCTGCAAGCTGGCGATCGACTATCGCCAGCAGTTCGGCCGCGACATCGTGATCGACATGTGGTGCTATCGCCGCTTCGGCCACAACGAAGGCGACGAGCCCGGCTTCACCCAGCCGCTGATGTACGCCAAGATCCGCCAGCATCCGCCGGTCTCCGCGCTCTATGCCGACCGTCTGGTCGAACAGGGCGTGATCGACAAGGACTGGAAGGGCGAAAACGAGGACCGTTTTACCGCGACGCTGGAATCCGAATTCCAGGCGGCCAACACCTACAAGGCCAATGAGGCCGACTGGTTCGGCGGACGCTGGTCGGGCCTCAACAAGCCGGCCGATCCGGTCACCGCGCGCCGCAACGTGGCCACGGGGATCGAGCGCAAGCTGTTCGAAAGCCTGGGCCGGGTGCTGACCACGGTGCCCGACGACCTGACCATCCACAAGACGCTGGGCCGCGTGATCGACGCCAAGCGCCAGATGTTCGCGACCGGCGAAGGCTTTGACTGGGCCACCGGCGAGGCGCTGGCCTATGGCAGTCTTGTCACCGAAGGCTTCAACGTGCGCCTTTCCGGGCAGGACTCCGGGCGCGGCACGTTCAGCCAGCGCCACGCGGTGTGGGTCGACCAGACCGACGAGCACAAGTTCGTGCCGCTGGCCACGCTGCCGCACGGCCGTTTCGAGGTGCACGACAGCCCACTGTCCGAATACGGCGTGCTGGGCTTCGAATACGGCTATGCCAGCGCCGACCCGAAGACGCTGGTGCTGTGGGAAGCGCAGTTCGGCGATTTCGCCAACGGCGCGCAGATCGTGATGGACCAGTACATCGCCGCGTCCGAGGCCAAGTGGCTGCGCGCCAACGGCCTGGTGATGCTGCTGCCGCACGGCTACGAAGGCCAGGGTCCGGAGCATTCGTCCGCCCGCCTCGAACGCTATCTGCAGCTGTGCGCGGAAGACAATATCCAGGTCTGCAATATCACGACGCCGGCCAACTACTTCCACGTCCTGCGCCGCCAGATGCACCGGCCGTTCCGCAAGCCGCTGATCATCATGACGCCCAAGTCGCTGCTGCGGCACCCACTGGCGAAGTCCTCCGCCGCCGACTTCATCGGCGATGGGCACTTCATGCGCATCCTGTCGGACACCAATGGTTCCGCCGACGACAAGACGCGCCGCGTGGTGCTGTGCAGCGGCAAGGTCGCCTATGACCTGATCGAGGCACGCGACGCGGCAGAGCTGAACGACGTGCAGATCATCCGGCTCGAACAGCTCTACCCCTTCCCCGGCGAACCGCTGGCCGCGCGTCTGGCGCGAATGCCGAACCTGGAGGACGTGGTGTGGTGCCAGGAAGAACCGCGCAACAACGGTTCTTGGTTCTTCGTCGATCCGCTGATCGAGGAATCGCTGAAGGACGCCAAGAGCAAGGTGGGGCGTCCGCGCTATGCCGGCCGCCACGCGGCGGCTTCGCCCGCCACCGGCCTTGCCAAGCGGCACGCGGCCGAACAGGCGGCGCTGGTAGCCGACGCGCTGGGCCTTTCCGTTCGCGATGAAATCCGGCGCAAGAAGAAGGCCTGAAGCCCGCCCTCGCAGCCTAGCCCCCCATTCTTCCCAAGGAATACCAAGCAATGTCCATCGAAGTGAAGGTTCCGACGCTCGGTGAAAGCGTCAGCGAAGCGACCGTCGGCCAGTGGCTGAAGAAGCCGGGCGACACCGTGGCCGTGGACGAGCCCATCGCCAGCCTTGAGACCGACAAGGTCGCGGTGGAGGTCCCCGCCCCGGCTGCCGGCGTGATCGGCCAGCTGATGGTGGCCGAAGGCGATACCGTTTCGGTCGGCGCGCTGCTGGCGGTGATCGAGGAAGGCGGCGCCGCTGCCGCCCCCACTAACGCTACCGCCCCCGCCGCTACCCCGGCCCCTGCTCCGGCCGCCGCCGCTGCTTCGGCTCCCGCCGCCACCGCCGATGCCGACGCCGCCGTGCTTTCGCCGGCCGTGCGCCGCGCGGTCCTGGAACACGGGATCGATCCTTCGACCGTCAAGGGCACCGGCAAGGATGGCCGCCTGACCAAGGAAGACGTCCTTTCCGCAGCGCAGGCCAAGCAGGCCGCGCCCGCCGCCGCTGTTTCGGCCCCTGCCCCCGCTGCAGCGCCCGCTGCCGCGCCGACCGCCGGCCGCAACGAGGAACGCGTCAAGATGACGCGCCTGCGCCAGACGATCGCCAAGCGGCTGAAGAGCGCGCAGGAGAACGCAGCCCTGCTCACCACGTTCAACGACGTGGACATGGGCGCGGTGATGGAAGCGCGCGCCAAGTACAAGGACGTGTTCGAGAAGAAGCACGGCGTGAAGCTGGGCCTGATGAGCTTCTTCGCCAAGGCATCGGTGCTGGCGCTGAAGGACATCCCTTCGGTCAACGCGCAGATCCAGGGCGAAGAGATCGTCTATTTCGACTACGTCGACATCTCGGTCGCGGTCTCGGCCCCGAACGGTCTGGTCGTGCCGGTGGTGCGCGATGTCGACAAGATGAGCTTCGCCGACATCGAGAAGGCCATCGCCGACTACGGCAAGAAGGCGCGTGACGGCGCGCTGACCATGGCCGACATGGCCGGCGGCACCTTCACCATCTCCAACGGCGGCGTGTTCGGCGGGCTGATGTCCACCCCGATCATCAACCCGCCGCAGTCCGCCGTGCTGGGCCTGCACCGCATCGAGGACCGTCCGGTGGTGCGCAATGGCCAGATCGTGATCCGGCCGATGATGTACATCGCGCTGTCCTATGACCATCGCATCATCGACGGCCGCGAAGCCGTGACCGCGCTGAAGACGATCAAGGAAGCGATCGAGGACCCGACGCGCCTGCTGATCGACCTTTGAGGAATGCGTCGCCCCGGCGAAAGCCGGGGCCTCGTTCGGCTGGGTCGCATCTGGCGGCCCGAGATCCCGGCTTTCGCCGGGATGACGAAAGAGAAGACCAATGGCTGAATACGACTATGACGTGCTTGTCATCGGTGCCGGCCCCGGCGGCTATGTCGCGGCGATCCGCGCGGCGCAGCTGGGCCTGAAGACCGCCTGCGCCGAAGGGCGCGAGACGCTGGGCGGGACGTGCCTCAACGTGGGCTGCATCCCGTCGAAGGCGCTGCTGCACGCGTCGGAATACTTCGATGCGGCCAAGAACGGCGCGATGGCCAAGATGGGCATCAAGGTGACGCCGGAACTGGACCTCGACACCATGCAGGGCCAGCGCAAGGAAGCCGTGAAGGGCCTGACCGGCGGCATCGAGTTCCTGTTCAAGAAGAACAAGGTCGACTGGCTGAAGGGCTATGCCACGTTCAAGGACGCGCACAGCGTGGAGGTTGCCGGCAAGACGGTGACCGCGAAGAACGTGGTGATCGCCACGGGTTCGTCGGTCACCCCGCTGCCGGGCGTGACCATCGACAACGCCGGCGGCGTGGTGGTGGACAGCACCGGCGCACTGGAGCTGGCCTCCGTGCCCAAGAAGATGGTGGTGATCGGCGGCGGCGTGATCGGGCTGGAGCTTGGCTCGGTCTGGCGGCGGCTCGGCGCCGAGGTGACCGTGGTCGAATTCCTCGACCAGTTGCTGCCCGGCATGGACGGCGACGTGCGCAAGGAAGCCGGCAAGATCTTCAAGAAGCAGGGCCTGAACCTGAAGCTGGGCACCAAGGTGACCGGCGTGGCGGTGAAGGGCAAGGCCGCCAAGGTCACCGTCGAACCGGCCAAGGGTGGCGAGGCCGAAGTGCTCGACGCCGATGTCGTGCTCGTCTCGATCGGCCGGCGTCCGAACGTGGACGGGCTGGGCCTGGACGCGATCGGCCTCTCGCTGAACGCGCGCGGCCAGATCGAGACCGACCACGATTTCCGCACCGCCGTGGACGGCGTGTGGGCGATCGGCGACGTGATCCCCGGCCCGATGCTGGCGCACAAGGCCGAGGACGAAGGCATCGCCGTGGCCGAGAACATCGCCGGGCTGACCGGCATCGTGAACCACGACGTGATTCCGGGCGTGGTCTATACCCAGCCCGAATTCGCCGGCGTGGGCCTGACCGAGGAAGCGGCCAGGGAGCGCGGTGACGTGAAGGTCGGCAAGTTCCCGATGCTCGCCAACAGCCGCGCCAAGACCAACCACGAGCCGGACGGCTTCGTGAAGGTCATCGCCGACGCCAAGACCGACCGCGTGCTGGGCGTGTGGTGCATCGCCAGCGTGGCGGGCACGATGATCGCGCAGGCGGCGCAGGCCATGGAATTCGGCGCGACGAGCGAGGACATCGCCTATACCTGCCACGCGCACCCCACGCATTCCGAAGCGATCAAGGAAGCCGCGATGGCGGTGACGGGCAAGCCGATCCACATCTGACGCCCCGCACCAGGTTGCGGAAGCGCGAAAGGCCGTCCGGGAAACCGGGCGGCTTTTTCGTTTGGAGCCATCCTTCGTCATTGCGAGGGGCAAAGCCCCGAAGCAATCCAGGGCGGCGCGCGGGACTCTGGATTGCTTCGCTGCGCTCGCAATGACGATGTTGGGGGCGGATCACGGATTGCACCCCCGCCCGTCACTTCATCCAGCCGGCCTCGCGATACCAGGCAGCGGTGGCGTGGAGGCCCATGCGGGTTTCGACCTGGGGCTTCCACACGTGTTCGGGTGGGCGGGCGCCCTCGGTAACCTGCCAGTCCGGGTGGCACATATAGCCGACGCGGTCCTCCGTCAGCTTGGCGCCCTTGCCCCGGAACAGGCGGTCCGCCCGCGCACCCAGCCGCAATACGCCCGGCGGAAGCGGCACGGCGGCGACACGGCGGCCCACGGCGACGCCGATCGCCTTGGCCAGCCCGACATGGGTCCAGCCGCCGGGCTGGCCGTCGTCCGGCTCGAACACCTTGTGCGTCACGTCCTCGCCGCCGGGGATCAGCGCCAGCAGCAGGCGGGCGAGATCGCTGACATGAATGATCGAGAGCCGGCCTTCGGGCGGCAGCGGCACCACGCCGCGCCGGGCCAGCTTGAACAGCTCGAACATCTCGGTATCGCGCGGGCCGTAGACCGCGGGCGGGCGCACAACCGTCCAGTCGAGGCAGCTGGCCTTGACCATGCGCTCCCCCCCCAGCTTCGATGCGCCATAGAGCGACAGCCCAGGCTCGCGCGCGGACAGAGAGGAGACGTGGACCAGGCGCGGCACGCCCGCGTTGAGCGCCGCTTCGACCACGTTGAGCGTGCCGGTGACGTTGCCTTCGCGAAAGCCCGCCTCGTCCGGCGCGCTGACCACGCCGGCGATGTGGAGGACTACGCTCGCCCGGCCGACGAGACGGCGCAGCGCGGCCTTGTCTGCCAGATCGCCCTGCACCCATTCGACCCCGGCGCGCGGTTCCTGCGGACGGCGGGCAAGCGCGCGCACTTCCAGCCCGGCACGCGCGGCGTGGTCCAGCACGGCCTGTCCGACGAAGCCCGTGGCCCCGGTGATCGCCAGCAATTCTCCCGCCATCAGCCGCGCGCCTTCACAACAGGACAAGCTGATCGCGGTGGATCAGCGCGCTGCGCGGGGCATAGCCCAGGATCGCTTCGTGCTCGCGCGTATGGCGGCCCAGCAAGCGGGCGCATTCGGCGGCATCGTATTCGGACAGGCCGCGCGCCAGGATCGCGCCATCGGGGCCGGTGACGGCGATGGCATCGCCGCGCTGGAACTGGCCCTCGACCGTGGTGACGCCAGCCGCGAGCAGGCTGGAGCCGCCTTGCAGCGCGCGCACCGCGCCCTCGTCGATGGCGACCGAACCCCGCACGCGCAGCTTGCCGCCCAGCCATGCCTTGCGCGCCTGCCGCCGCCCGCGCGGCAGGAACAGCGTGCCGCGATCGGCGGACAGCGCCGTGCCGATCGGCGAAACGGGCTGGCCATCGATGATGGCGAGCGCCATGCCGGCGAGTTCCGCGATCTCCGCCGCCTGCAGCTTGGAGGTCATGCCGCCGGAGCCAAGGCCGGACGAGGAACCGCCCGTGGCCATGGCGTGGATTTCCGGGGTGACGCCCTTCACCACGGGAATGCGCACCGCGCCGGGCTGGCGTGGATCGCGATCGTAGAGGCCATCGATGTCGGACAGCAGCAGCACGCCCTGCGCGCCCGCCGCCTGCCCCACGCGCGCGGCCAGCCGATCGTTGTCACCGAAGCGGATTTCCTGCGTGGCGACCGAATCGTTCTCGTTGATCACCGGCACCGCCCCGGCCGCGAGCAGCGTGCCGAGCGTGGCCGTGACGTTGAGATAGCGGCGGCGGTCTTCGAGGTCTTCCAGCGTCAGCAGGATCTGCGCGGCGGTAAGGCCGTGCTGGCCCAGGAGCTCCGCCCACAGCCCCGCCAGCGCGATCTGGCCCACCGAGGCGGCGGCCTGCGCATCGGACAGGCTGCCGCGTCCGCCCTTGGCCAGCCCCAGCCGGCGGGCGCCGAGCGCGATCGCGCCCGAGGACACCACGATCACTTCCTGCCCGCGCCCGCGTGCGGCGGCGATTTCCGCGACCAGCGCGGTCAGCCATTCGCGGCGGGGCTGCCCGTCCTTGCCGACAAGCAGCGCGGACCCGACCTTGACCACCAGACGCGGGCAGGTGGCGGGATCGGACAGATGGGCAAGCTGGGCAATCTTCATGGTCCGCGCCGCTTACGGGAAATGGGGCGGGACGTGAAGGGCGATCGGGGCGAAATGCGGCACGGGTGAACGTGCCACCGCCGCCGCGCCGCCATCACGGTCGGGCGGTCATCCCAGCGGGGACCACGGCTGGCGGTCTTCCTCGTCCTCCACCTCGCCCATCGGGCGTTCGGTAACGGTGGCGGCGGGCAGATAGTCCAGCACGGCATCGAGCAGGCGGTCCATACCCTTGCCGGTCGCGCCGGAAATGGGGAACACGCGGTCCGCCCCGGCTTCAAGCAGTTCCTGCGAGAACGCCTCGACCAGTTCGGCATCGACCAGATCGATCTTGTTGAGCGCGACGATGCGGGGCTTTTCATCGAGCCCGGCGCCATAGGCTTCCAGTTCCTCCTCGACGATGTGCATCGCTTCCACCGGATCGGTATCGCCGTGGACATCGATCAGGTGGATCAGCACGCGGCAACGTTCGATGTGCCCCAGGAAGCGATCGCCGATCCCCGCGCCGTCCGCCGCGCCCGCGATCAGGCCGGGAATGTCGGCCAGCACGAATTCGCGGTTGCGATGGCGCACCACGCCCAGCTGCGGCCGCGTGGTGGTGAAGGCATAGGCGCCGACCTTCGCCTTGGTATTGGTGATCTGGTTGATGAAAGTGGACTTGCCGGCGTTGGGCAGGCCCAGAAGACCCGCATCGGCCAGCAGTTTCAGCCGCAGCCAGACCCACATTTCCTGCCCCGGCCAGCCCGGCCCGGACTGGCGCGGCGCGCGGTTGGTGCTGGTCTTGTAGCTGGCGTTGCCGCGCCCGCCATCGCCGCCGCGCAGCAGGGTGATGCGCTGGCCGGCCTCGATCAGGTCTGCCAGCACGGTTTCGCGATCGTCGTCGAGCACCTGCGTGCCCACCGGCACCTTGATGACAAGATCGTTGCCGCCCGCGCCGGTGCGGTTCTTGCCCGCGCCGCCCATGCCGCGCTGCGCCTTGAAATGCTGGGTGTAACGGAAATCGATCAGGGTATTGAGGCCGGCCACCGCCTCGAACACGATATCGCCGCCCTTGCCGCCTTCACCGCCATCGGGGCCGCCATATTCGACGTACTTTTCCCGCCGGAAGCTGACCGCGCCGGGGCCGCCGGCGCCCGAACGGATGAAAATCTTGGCCTGGTCGAGAAAATGCATGGGTCCTGGTGTCCGGCGGTAGGGCGCTGTTTCGATTGAGGTCGGCGCGGCTCTGCGGCCGCCGCCCTCACCTCTTGATAGCACCCGACAAGAGGCCGGTTAAGAATACTGGTGGAGCCGAGGGGGATCGAACCCCTGACCTCGTCATTGCGAACGACGCGCTCTCCCAGCTGAGCTACGGCCCCGTTCCCAGTATCTTCCGCCTGCCCATGACACGCCATGGACCGGCGGGAGCGCGCCCCTTAGCGCAGCCCTCCCGCCGATGAAAGACCAAAAATCACTTTTTTGGCGAGGTGCCCGTTCCGCCGCCCGCAGTGGCCGGAAGCACCACGGCCGAGGCCGGCTGAGCCACGGGCTGGCCGTATTGCGCCTGCCATGCGGCCAGATCGATGCGGTACTGTTCGTAGCGGCGGTAGAAATCGTCGAACACCACTTCGATGTTCGGCAGGCTGCGCACCGCGAAGGCTTCCAGATCGACCGACTTCACGGCTTCGCCATCCTCGCTGACCGCCAGCACGGCATCGCAGAAATGAGGCAGCGTGGGCGGCAGCGCGAAGTGGTTGTAAACCGCCGTCATGTACTGTTCGCGCGGAGCGGTGAAGCGCGCGCCATATTTCTTGCGAAATTCCTCATCGACCTTCTTGTTCGCGGCCGTGAGCGTGCGCGCATGGTTCTTCAGGAACACGCGATAGCGCACCAGAATGTTGGCGTGCTTGGGTTCGTTGCAGTTGAGCGCGGCCACGTTGTACGCCGAACGCAGGTTCCACAGCATCTGCGACGGCGAGATGTTGCGGTTGACGGATTCGCGCAGTCCGTTGGCATCGGCTGCCGGGAAGGCAAGGTTGCTGCTGGCGCCGTTGGGCGGCATCGGCTTGGGCGGAATGATGACCACCTTCGGCGGCGGGGGCGGCGGAGGCGGCGGTGGGACGACCTTGGGCGCGCAGGACGCGAGTGCGACGGTCAGAACGGCAACCGTGCCGCCGGTAACGATAGCTGGCCCCGAAAGGCGCGAAAAACGGAACATCTGTACTCCCCCGAAGAGCCCGAAGCGCGCGACCATGCCTGCCGCTGCCTGTCTCCAAGATGAAGCAGCGCTGTAACCCCGCGAGACGGCAAAGAAAATGCCCGGCGACCCTTTCCGGCCGCCGGGCATCCCGTTTTGTCCACACTGTGGCGCGTCAGGCCCGCGCTTCAGGGCAACAAATGCCCGCGCGTTCCGCAGATCAGCGGCGATCGCCCATGAACTGCAGCAGGAACTGGAACATGTTGATGAAGTCCAGGTAAAGCGTCAGCGCACCCAGCACGACCGCCTTGCCGACGAAATCGGTGCCGGCGACCTGCGCGTAGGTTTCCTTGAGGCGCTGCGTGTCATAGGCGGTCAGACCCGCGAAGATCAGCACGCCCAGGAAGCTGATGCCCCAGGCAAGGCCCGGCGAGCGCAGGAAGATGTTGATCAGCGACGCGATCAGGATGCCGAACAGGCCCATGATCAGGAAGCTGCCCATGCCCGAAAGGCTCTTCTTCGTGGTATAGCCGAACAGGCTGAGACCGGCGAAAGCGCCTGCGGTGGCGAAGAACGTCACCGCGATCGAAGGGCCGGTATAGACGAAGAAGATCGCCGACAGCGACATGCCCATCACCACGCTGAAGGCCCAGAACAGGCCCTGCATGGCAGCGGTGGACAGGCGGTTGACGCCGAAGCTCATCACCATGACGAAGCCCAGCGGCGCGAGCGCGACGAGCCAGCGCAGCGGCGTGCCGAACACCGCCGCGGCCATGCCTGTGGTGGCGAACAGCAGCGCGACAATGCCCGAAAGCAGCACGCCCGAAGCCATGTAGTTGTAGATCGAAAGCATGTACCGCCGCAGGCCGGCGTCGAAGACTTCGCCGCGACCATAGGCGCCGGAAAGGCTCGGAGACGCGCCGAAGCCCGTCCGAGTGGGCTGAGGATCGTTCCAGTTTGCCATTGTTTCCAAAACTCCGTTGCCGGGCACGATGCCCGATACACGGCAATATCGTAGCATCGCGGGCGGGTTTCAAGCGAAACCGGAACCGGGAACGGGTCGCGAATTGTAAGAATTTGTTGCGGGAGAGGTGATGCGGCGCCTTCGATGGACATCGAAGGCTTGCGGCAACACCGAACCAACAAGACCTACTTCGCCGCCGCGCGCGCCTGTTCGGTCATTTCCGCGCTGCGATCGCGCGCGCCGCGCAGGGTGTCTTCGAGCAGGCGCACCAGCCGGCGATCGGCATCGAGCACGTCGATGCCGACTTGCGTTACGCCGCCGGGGCTCGCCACGCGGCGGGCGAGCTCGCCGGGCGAATGGTCGGACGAGGCCGCCAGCGCCGCCGCGCCTTCGACCATGGCCAGCGCCAGGCGATCCGCCTGTTCGCGCGCGAGGCCGAGCGACGCCGCCGCCTCTGCCAGCGCATCGATGAAGCGGTAGACGAACGCCGGCCCGGACCCGGCCAGCGCGGTGACGAGGTCCATCTGGCCTTCTCCGGCCAGCCATTCGGCCTGCCCCAGCGGCGCCATCAGGCTATCGGTGAGCGCGCGCGCATCCCCTTGCGCATCGCCGAACAGCGCGATCGGCGACTTGCCGAGCGCGGCGGCGAGATTTGGCATGACGCGCACCACCGCCCCGGCATCGGGAAAGGCACCACGCAGCGTGGCGAGATCGACCCCGGCGAGAATGGAGAGAAGCAGCGTTCCCTGGGTCACGAACGGCCGCACCGTGGCCATGGCATCGGCGAACTGCTGCGGCTTGAACCCCAGCAGGACCACATCATAAGCGCCCGTGGCCTCGGCGATCGAGCGCACCAGACGCACGCTCGCCGGCGCGGCTTCCAGCCGGGGGTCGACGATGGTGAACGCCGCCGGATCGAAGCCCGCCGCCAGCCAGCCCGCGAGCATGGCGCCGCCCATGTTGCCACACCCGAACTGAAGGATCTGCACCGTCATGATCTGTCTCCTGCGCCGCGATTTCGGAACCGCGACTGGTCCAGGATCGCGCCAAAGGCAAGAGCGCGCTCGATCAGGATGTTTTCAAATGGCCAATGACGATCGAAGCGATGGCATCTGGCGCCGGTGCCGCAATCCTGTCCGGATTTTCATTCGGCCCTCAGTCTTCGGTCATGCCGGGCGCGGTATGGTGATCGCCATGGACAACACCGACACGCAAACGAGGGCAAAGCTGGTGCGCGGACTCATGTGGAGCGCGCCGCTGGCAATCACCCTGTGGGGCATGCTGGCACTGGCGGCCCTCGCCGTGGTTCCGCACACCGTCCGCCACGCAATCCACGCCGACGCCCGCTATACGGTGCACGTGCTGAAACGCGATCTCGGGTGGCGCCCGCCCTCTTCCGGACTCACGCACGCGGGCTGAAACCCGTCAGGCTTCCCCGGCGGCGTCCACCAGCGCGCTGGCCAAGGCATCGGCCGGGGTCTTGTCGCCCCACAGGATAAACTGGAACGCGGGATAGAAACGGTCGCATTCGTCGACCGCCGCCTCGATCGCGGTCTGCGCCTGGGTGAGGCTGAGCAGCCCGTCATCGCCCAGCATCAGGCCGTGGCGATAGAGCAGCACGCCGCCGTTCGACCAGATATCGAAATGGCCCAGCCAGACCTGTTCGTTGATGAGCGCCATGACCTCGAAGACCGCGCCCTTCTTGTCATCGGGCACGCGGATATCGGGCAGGCAGAGAATCTGCAGAACGTGGTCCTCGGCGCGCCAGATCGAACGAATCTGGTAATTGGCCCAGCTGCCCTGGATCTCGCCCAGTATCTCGTCGTCCGAAACGAATTCGAACGGCCAGCCGCGCGCCTCGAACAGCGAGGCGAGCATGTCGACGGGCGCCGCGTCATCGCGTTCGCTTTCGTCGTGACCGGTCCGCATCAGACACTCCATCCATCGCAAACGAGCAATCTGCCGTTCGCCTGCCCTGACCCATCGCGGAGCGCGGGGCCGGGGACAATCAACGGTTAACCCGTCGTTGGGCAAAACTCGACAAGGCTGTTTATAACATGTGGACAAGGGGTGAACATCCGGTTCGGATGCGAAAGCCCGCGCGGGCGCCCTAGCGCGCGGGAAGCGGATCGACTGCCTGCCCCGCCGGGCTGGTCCACTGGAAGCCGCTGACGCCGGCGCGGCGCAGCTGGTTGAGGAAGGCCTGCGCGTCGTCGTCGCTGTCGAACGGACCGGTCAGCAGCCGGAAATTGCTGCGCCACGGCGTGATATAGGGCTTGCGCGCTCGCAGCACGGACGCCTCGCGCACCAGGCGCTGCCATTCACGCCCCATCACATCGCGATTGGCGCCGGTCAGCACCTGCACCCAGACGCGGCTGGGATTGGCGGGCGGACGGGCCTTCGCGCCCTTGCCTTTAGCTCCCTTGGTTTCCTTGGCGTCCTTCGCATCCTTGGAGCCTCTGCCCCGGATGTCCGACGCGGTTTCGCGCCCGCGCGGGCCGGACGAGGGGGTGGCCTCCTCCTCGGTGGCTGCAGCGCGCCCGCGACGCCGCGTCGTGCGATCGGCAGGTTCGGGTTCGGCGGGCTTGGATTCGGCGGCCTTGACCGGGGCCGGCTTCTCCTCGGGAGGCTTGGGCCGCGCGGGCTGGATGCGCGAGATGTCGACCGCGGCCACGGCCTGATGCCGCTCCTCTTCGGGCGGACGGAACCCTTCGAACAGGCTGCGGAAATCGGCGGCATCGGCAGGCGGCGCGGATGCTGCGGGCGAAGACCGGGCCGGTTCGACAATCGCGGTGGGCGGTGGCGCCGCGGATGGCGCGACCGCCGCGACCTGAACCGGTGGTTCGGCCACGGGAGCCGGAGTCGGCGCGGGGGGCGGCGTGGCGGCCGGAGCTGGTGTCGGAACAGCCTGGGCGGTGGCGGTGCTGCCCTGCACCCGCGACAGATCGAAACCCGGGGAGGGTGCGGGAGTGCGCGCTGTTGCTGGCGCGGGCGTCGGAGTCGGCGTAACGACGGGCGTAGCGGCGGCCGTGGCGACCTGACCCGCCGCCGGGGCAGGTGCCGGCGCGGCCATCGCGGCGGGCGGGATGCTGCTGGCAGGCGGCGGCCCGTCGAGCCGCGAGGCCGGATAGGGGCGCGGAATCACCAGCGGCCGCTCGCCCGTCGGCTGCAACGCGGCGGTCGAGCCGACGGATGGAGACGCCGCCGTCGCCACCTGCACGGGCGCCGAAGCGGCCGCCGAAACAGGCGGTTGCGTGACCGTGCGCGACGGCATGGGTACGGGGGGCGGCACCGGTGCCGGCGCTGGCGACGGCGTTGGAGTGGGCAACAACGACACGCCGACGCCCGTTGCCGGGCGGGTCGTGGAGGAGGCCGTCGGGGCGGGCGACGCCGATGCAACGCGCACCGGTTCCGCCCGGCCCGGACGGCGGCGCTTTTCGCGGCTGGGCCTGTCCGCCGCCTGCGTCCCCAACGCCTCGCCCGTTGGAATCAGCGCGGCATCGGCACGCGGCGCGCGCGGATGGAGCGCGGCATATTGCACGACGCGCGGCTCATCACGGCCGATATCCGCCGCGCGCGGGAATCGCCCGAGGTTGGCGGCGGCGGCCTGCTGCGCCGGGGTCAGCCGCGGCATGTAGCGCAGATAGGGCGTGATGCCGGCAGCAAGCTGCTGCGGCATCGAGGCATAGGCGACCGACACCGCCTCATCCTGCTGGCCGGAGATCGCCATGATAAACGTGCGCGTGCGCCACGCCGCGCGGTCCTGCGTCTGCAACAGCGGGTTCAGCACGTTCTCCGATCCGCGCCGATCCCCGGCGATCGCGAGGCTGAGCGCGTAGCGGCGCGCGACTTCCGCATTAGGCCCACGGCTGAGCGCGACCTGGTAGAAGCGCTGCGCCGTGGCATTGTCGCCGATCAGATCGTAGGCCAGCCCGCGATCCGCCGCCATCGGAAACAGATCGGCGCCTGCCCGTTCGGCATCGTCGAAATAGCGGATCGCGGAGAACGGATCGTCGCGGACCAGTGCCGCGCCGATCTGCGCCTTGACCGTGCCGTTGCCCGGCGCAACCTCGTCCGCGCGCTTGAAGAAGCCCAGCGCGGCATCGCTGTCGCCCACACGCTGCGCGGCGTTACCCGCCGCGATCAGGGCATCGATATTGCGCGGATCGCGCGCCAGCCGGTTGAGCGCGGCGTTGAGCGCCTGCGTGCCGCCGACCTGCCCGGTGATGGGTTGCACCACAGGGCGCGACACGGATTCCGGCTGGTCCACATCCTCGTCGACCGGACCCGATGTGGCACGTTGCGCGAAAAGCGCCGAAGCGCTGCAGGCGGCGAGGAGCCCGACCGCAACGCGCGGCCAGACGGTTCGTTTCGACAAATGGCGACTCATGTTGCCGCTCCCTTATCGACATCCCGCAGAACCGGCGACAACAGATCGGCGAAACGGGCGCTCCCGCCGTCCGAATTGCGGCGGCGGGAGGTCCGGACGCGCGTTACTGGTTGTTCTGACGCCCGAGGAAGCGCGGAATATTCAGTGCGCCGCCATCATCCTCGTCATCGGCCGCCTTGCCGCTGCCACGCGAAAGATTGGCCATGCGTTCGAACAGCGTGCTGCCACCGCCACCCGGCGCCACGCGCGGGGTGGCGCGTTCGGCCGGGGCCTCGGATGCCTCGCCACCGAAACGCGGGGGAGCACCGATTTCCTCGGACCCGCCGAGCACGAGTTCGTCGTTGCCCGCCGCCGAAGCCGGCGGCACGGGCGCGGCATGTTCCTCGCTGAGATCGAGCGTGAGGTCGAGGGCTTCCGGTTCCGGAGTGGCCTCCGCCACGGGCGGCGTCCAGGCAGGAACGGGCTCGGGAGCCTGCTGCACGGGCGGCGCGGGTTCGGGCGCGGCGACGGGGGCCGTCGTCGGGAACGCCGGACCGCGCGAGGCGCCGGGAAGGTTGAGCGGGCGCGCGGCCTGTTCGGCCATTTCGGCGCTCTGCTCGATACCCGTGGCCACGACCGAGACGCGGATCTTGCCATCGAGATCCGGATTGAACGCCGAACCCCAGATGATGTTGGCGTTGGGATCGACCAGTTCGCGGATATGGTTGGCCGCTTCGTCGACTTCGAGCAGCTTCATGTCGTCGCCGCCGATGATCGAGATGATCACGCCGCGGGCACCCTGCATCGACACGCCATCGAGCAGCGGATTGGCGATGGCGCGTTCGGCCGCTTCGAGCGCGCGGTTCGGGCCATCGCCCTCGCCCGTGCCCATCATCGCCTTGCCCATTTCGCCCATTACCGAGCGCACGTCGGCAAAGTCGAGGTTGATGAGGCCGGGCATGACCATCAGGTCGGTGATCGAGCGCACGCCCTGCTGCAGCACTTCGTCGGCCAGCTGGAACGCTTCCTTGAAGGTCGTTTCCGCCTTGGCGACCAGGAACAGGTTCTGGTTGGGGATGACGATCAGGGTATCGACGTGCTTCTGCAGTTCCTCGATGCCCGATTCCGCCGAACGCATCCGGCGCGTGCCTTCGAACAGGAACGGCTTGGTGACCACGCCCACGGTCAGCACGCCCTTCTTGCGCGCGACTTCGGCGATGACCGGCGCGGCACCGGTGCCGGTGCCGCCGCCCATCCCGGCGGCGATGAAGCACATGTGGACGCCGTCGAGCGCGCGCTCGATCTCTTCCATCGTCTCTTCGGCGGCGGCGCGGCCGACTTCGGGCCGCGCGCCCGCGCCCAGGCCCTGCGTGATCGCCGGCCCAAGCTGGATGCGGTTTTCGGCGATCGAGTTGTTCAGCGCCTGCGCATCGGTGTTCACGACGACGAAATCGACGCCTTCGATCCCGGCGCTGATCATGTTGGCGATGGCGTTTCCGCCCGCGCCGCCAACACCGATCACCGTGATGCGGGGCCGAAGCTCATCGATGGCCGGCGGTCCGATGTTGATGCTCATAGCGGTCTCCCGTTCGGGTTGGGTGCGTTTCGGTTGAACTTAGCCGACCTGTGGCACAGTTGGATTCGTCGAATAAAGGTTAAATAGACCTTTTCCACAGGATGAGCGGCCGAATGGTTCGCAAAATCCGCTATTCAGGCGCGCAGCGGTGGATAACTTGCCGTGATCGGGCGCGCACATCAGAAGTATTCCCGCAACGCCCGATAGACCCGCGTGACGAGTCCCAGGCCGGAATAGCGCGCGCTGGGCTGGTAGGCTGGGCCAACCGCGCGGATGTCCACCGGATCGGCGGCGGCATAGAGCACCAGCCCGACGAGCGTGGAGGAACTGGGCGTGGCAAGGCCGGGCGGCAGGCCGATCATCGTCGGCGGCGCGCCGATCCGCACCGGCCGGCCGAGCGCGGACTGCGCGTAATCGGCCAGCCCCGGCAGTTGCGCGCCCCCGCCCGTGAGCACGACCTGCTGGCCGCGCTGCCCTGAGAAACCCATGCCTTTCAGCGCCTTGCCCACTTCTTCTGTGAAGTGTCCGAGCTGCTGGGTGATGACCGAGATCAGTTCGGCACGGGGAATGCGGTTCTTGTCGTCCGCGTGGCGCGCCAGCGGCCCCGCGCCTTCGGGATCGCCCGGCGCGTTGACCGGGATCATCTCGCGGTGATCGGCCGGGCTGGCGATGGCCGAGCCGGACATGCACTTGAGCCGCTCGGCCTGGTAGCGGCGGATACCGAAGGCCGAGGCAACGGCGTCCGTGATGTCGCCCGAACCGAACGGAATGACCTGCATGCCCAGCAACATGCCGGCGGCATAGACCGAAACGGTCGTCACTTCCGCGCCGAATTCCACCAGCGCGACGCCGAGTTCGCGCTCTTCCGGCGTCAGGCAGGCATGACCCGCTGCAACCGGCGAACCGACCACGGCCTCGACCTCCAGATGCGCGTTCTGCACGGTCTCGGTCAGGTTCCGGATGGGCGCGCCATCGGCCAGCATGACGTGGATGTCCACCGCCAGCCGTTCGGCATGGAGCCCCTTGGGGTTGGGCACGCCATGCGCGCCATCGAGCGTGTAGTGCGCGGGCTGCGCGTGCAGCACCATGCGGCCATCGGGCTGGATCACCTCGCGCCCGGCAACGAGCAGATGCTCGATATCGTCCTGCTCGATGCGGCGGCCGCCGATGTCCACCTCGACCCGGGCGGTAGTGCTCACCAGCCCCGCGCCGGAGCAGCCGATCCACACCTTCTGCACGCCGGTGTTGGCCATCTTCTCGGCCCGTTCGATCGCGTCGCGCACCGAATGAGTGGCGGCCTGCATGTCGGTCACATAGCCGCGCTTGATCCCCTGCGCGGCGCGGTGGCCCGATCCGAGCACGATCATCTCGCCCGTTTCCGAAAGCCCGGCGATCATCGCCGAAACGCGGAACGAGCCGATGTTGACCGCAGCGAAAAGCCTGGTGATGCGCGGAGCCGCCACGGCCTACTGATCCTTCTCCGCCGCCTTCGCCCGGGCGAGTTGCGCCGCCTTCTTCGCGGCGGCCTTGGCCTCGGCGGCGGCGCGCTGATCGGCCGCCACTTCGTCGGCGTGACCGGGCACGCGCAGGTACATGCGATCGGACGCACGCATGTCGAAGCTCGCCACCTTGCCGCCGAGCAGGCGGTTCACCCCGTCCATCCGCGCGAAGCCGAGCAGTGCGCTTGCGGACTGGTCATCGCCTTCGGGCAGCGCCAGCACCTGCCCGGTCTTGAACATGATGTTCCAGCGACGGTTGCCGATCCATTCGGCTTCGGCGACCTGCGGCTTCAGCGCCGGGGCGACATCGAGCAGGCGCCCGAGATCCTGCACCTTTTCACCCGCGCCTTCGCCTTCCAGCACCAGCATGCCCTTGGCGCGCGCGGCCGAAACGGGTTCGAGCTCGTGCCCGGTATCGTCGATCAGCACCAGCTTGCCGCCCTTGCGCAGCACCGCGTGGGGCGATCGTTCGACGATGTCCACCACCAGCGTATCGGGCAACTGGCGCGAAACGCGCGCGTCCTTGACCCACGAAAGCTGCATCAGATCACCGCGCAACCCGTCGATATCGAGCCGGGGCATCGACTGATCGCGCTGGCCCAGCACCTTTTCGTAAATCTTCAGCTCGTTCATGCGGTTGACGCCGCGCACTTCGACGCGCTTGACCTCGAACCCGGCGCCCGAAGCGACCTGCGCCAGCTTTTCCTGCGCCAGCATCGGCACGCCGGCCATGCTGGCGACCACCCACACGAGCATCGCCGCCACGCCGAGGATCACCGCCAGCACGATCCGGTGCAGCGTCTCCTCGCTGAACGGCAGCCACTGCATCACGCCGTCGATGACGTTACCGGTTTGCTTCTTCGCGGTGGCCACCTTGCGCTGCGCGCCCTTGGCCGCCGCCGCGCGCCGCACGCCCTTGCCGCTCCGCCGGATCGTCTGCGCCATGGTTCAGCCCTTCCCCTGCGCGGCAACAAGGCCCTGCGTGGCGGTCAGGCCCAGCGCGTCGGCCACGATCGCCTCGACCAGATCGGCATAGCTCATGCCCACGTGCCGCGCCTGTTCGGGCACGAGGCTGAGCGGGGTCATCCCCGGCTGGGTGTTCACTTCCAGCAGGAACAAGCCCGACAGGCCAGGCTGTTCATCGTCCCAGCGGAAATCGGACCGGCTGGTGCCCTTGCAGCCCAGCAGCACGTGCGCGCGCAGCGCCATGTCCTTGCAAGCCTCGGTGATCTCGGCCGGAATCTCGGCCGGACAGATGTGGTCCGTCATCCCTTCGGTGTATTTGGCGTCGAAATCGTAGAAGCCCGACTTGGGTCGCAGCTCGGTGACGCCCAGCGCCCACGGGCCATCGGCGCCGGCGATGACCGCCGTGGTCAGCTCCCGGCCGCGGATATAGGGTTCGGCCAGGAGTTCGTCGAACTCCTGCCACGGCCCCTTGGCCTCCGCGCTGATCGGGTTGCCGTAGTTCCCTTCGGCCGTGACGATGGCGACGCCGACCGACGATCCTTCGTTGACGGGCTTGAGGACATAGGGGCGCGGTAGCGGATCGGCGCGGTGGAGATCGGGAGTGCGGACCATCGTGCCCTGCGGCATGGCGATGCCGTGCGGCACCAGCGCCTGCTTGGTCAGTTCCTTGTCGATGGCGATGACCGAAGTGACCATGCCCGAATGGGTATAGGGAAGGCCCATCAGATCGAGCATCCCCTGCACCGCGCCGTCTTCCCCCGGCACGCCATGCAGCGCGTTGAACACCACATCCGGCTTCGCTTCGGCCAGACGCAGCGCCACCGCGCGGTCCATGTCGATCCGCGTGACCGTGTGGCCGCGCTCTTCCAGCGCCCTGGCGACGCCTTCGCCGGACATCAACGAGACCGGCCGTTCGTTCGACCAGCCGCCCATCAGGACCGCGACGTGGAGTTTGGGCAATGACACTTCAACAGTCTCCGTTCGTGTCGAGATACAAACCGGTCACGGCTTGCCCACCCGCTGGATTTCCCATTGCAACTCCACGCCCGACTGTTCCTTCACCCGGCGTCGCACTTCTTCACCCAGCGCCTCGATGTCGGCGCTGGAGGCGGTGCCGGTGTTGATGAGGAAGTTGGTGTGCTTTTCGCTGACCTGCGCCCCGCCCACAGTGAGACCCCGGCAGCCGGCACGGTCAACCAGTTCCCACGCCTTTGCCCCATCGGGGTTTTTGAACGTGCTGCCGCCGGTCTTGCTGCGCAGCGGCTGGCTGGCTTCGCGCGCGGCGGAAATGCGGTCCATTTCGGCCTGGATCGCTTGCGCGTCGCCCGGCCGGCCCCGAAACCGCGCGCCGATCACGATCGCGCCTTCGGGCAGTTCGGAATGGCGATAGGTATAGCCCAGGTCCGCGACCGGCAGCGTGACCCGTTCGCCCGAGCGCAGGACCACGTCGCAATCGACCATCACGTCCTTGACCTCGGAGCCGTAAGCACCGCCGTTCATCCGGCAGAAGCCGCCGACGGTGCCGGGGATCGAGCGCAGGAATTCCAGCCCCGCGATGCCGGCATCGCGCGCGGTGGAGGACACGAGAATGCCCGATGCGCCGCCGCCGCAATCGAGCGTGACGCCATCCACCCGCGCCACTTTCGCGAACGCCTTGCCCAGCCGCACCACCACGCCCGGAACGCCACCATCGCGCACGATCAGGTTGGACCCCAGCCCCAGCGCCATGACCGGCACGGCAGGATCGAGATCGCGCAGGAACGCGCAGAGGTCATCCGCGTCCTTCGGTTCGAACAGCCACTGCGCCGCGCCGCCGGACTTGAACCAGACCAGCGGGGCGAGCGGGGCGTTTTGAGTGAGCTTTCCCCTGACCCCGTTCGTGTCGAGCGAAGTCGAGACACCTTGCGCCGCGCTGCCCGTGTCTCGACTTCGCTCGACACGAACGGATGGTGCGGAGTTGGTCACGCCGCCACCCCCTGCGCCCTGATGGCATCGGCAAGGCCCGCCGCCCACTTGGTGATATCGCCCGCGCCCAGGCAGACGATCATGTCCCCGGGCTGGACCAGCGGCGCGAGTTCCTGCGCCAGCGCATCCGCCCCGGCGATCAGGTGCGCCGAACGGTGACCCCGCGCCTTGACGCCTTCGACCAGCGCGGCCGCGTCCACGCCCTCGATCGGCGCTTCGCCGGCGGGATAGACCGGCGCGACATAGACCACGTCGGCATCGTTGAACGCGCCCTGGAAGTCTTCCATGTGATCGCGCAGGCGGGTGAAGCGGTGCGGCTGGACCACGGCGATGACGCGGTTCTGCACGCCTTCGCGCGCGGCGGCGAGCACGGCGCGGATTTCGACCGGGTGATGGCCGTAATCGTCGATGACCACGGCCGAACCGCCGTCCACCGCGATCTCGCCCACCTTGGTAAAGCGGCGCTTGACCCCGCCGAACTTGCCGAAGCCGGCGCGGATGAGGTCATCCGACACGCCCATTTCCACGGCAACGGCCACGGCGGCCAGCGCGTTCTGGACGTTGTGGCGGCCGGGCATGGGCAATTCGATGCCCTCGATGCGGCGGAACGAGCCGTCGCGCTGGCGCAGCACGGCGGTGAAGCGGTTGCCGCCGGGAATCGGCGTTACGCCCTCGCCGCGCACGTCGGCCTGCGCGGAAAAGCCATAGGTGATGACGCGGCGGTCGCGCACCTTGGGGATGATCGCCTGCACTTCCGGATGATCGATGCACAGCATCGCCGCGCCGTAGAACGGCACGTTCTCGATGAACTCGACGAAGGCCGATTTCACCCGGTCGAAGCTGCCGTAGTGATCGAGGTGTTCGGGATCGATGTTGGTGACGATCGCCAGCGTGCCATCGAGCCGCAGGAACGAACCATCGCTTTCGTCGGCTTCCACCACCATCCAGTCCGACGCGCCAAGGCGGGCGTTCGAGCCGTAGGAATTGATGATGCCGCCGTTGATGACCGTGGGATCGACCCCGCCCGCATCGAGCAGCGCCGCGACCATCGAGGTAGTGGTGGTCTTGCCGTGGGTGCCGGCCACGGCCACGGTGTTCTTGAGCCGCATCAGCTCCGCCAGCATTTCCGCACGGCGCACCACCGGCACGCGCGCCTCGAGGGCGGCGACAACTTCGGGATTTTCGCGCCGGACGGCGGTGGAAGTAACGACCACGGCCGCGCCTTCGACGTTCTCCGCCTTGTGGCCGATCATCACCGCGATGCCGCGCTTGCGCAGACCTTCGACGACATAGCTTTCGGCGATGTCCGAACCCTGCACCGAATAGCCCATGTTGTGCATGACTTCGGCAATGCCGGACATGCCGATGCCGCCGATGCCGACGAAATGGATCGTGCCGATATCTGTGCCGACACCCTTCATGCGCGGACTCCGGTGTTGCGCGGCGCGCTTGCGCCCAGCGCGACCTGTTCCGAAGTCGCCGTCTTGCCGCCTTCCATCCGGATCACGTCCTGAAGCGGCGCCGCACCGAAGCTTTCGACCAGATCCGCCAGATCGGTGACGGCGTTGGGCAGGCCGCAGTTCCAGGCGGCATGCGCGGCGTTGGCGAGGGATTGGGGATGAAGCGCCATGGTCTGAATCTGCTTGGCCAGTTCCTTGGGCGTGAAGCCGGTCTGCCGGATCGCGCGCGCGCCGCCAGCGGCAACGATCTCGCGCGTGTTGGCGGCCTGGTGATCGTCGGTGGCGATCGGCAGGGGCACCAGAATGGCGGGACGGCCCACGGCGGTGAGTTCGGCGATGGTCGAGGCGCCGGCGCGGCCAATGAACAGGTGCGCTTCGGCCAGGCGGCCGGCCATGTCCTCGAAATAGGTGCCGAGTTCGGCCGGGATCTGGTGCGCCGCATAGCGGGCGCGGACGGCCTCCAGGTCTTCCGCGCGGCACTGTTGCGTGACCTGCAGGCGATGGCGCAGGGCGGGCGGCAGCATGGCGAGGCCATCGGGCACGACTTCGGACAGCACCGAAGCGCCCTGGCTGCCGCCGGTGACAAGCACACGGAACAGGCCTTCCTCGGTAAATTCGGGGAACGGCTCGCTACGCAGCGCCAGCACTTCGGGCCGGACCGGATTGCCGACGAGGTGGACCTTGCCCCACAGCTTGGGATCGAGCCGGTCGACCTCGTGATAGGACGTGGCGATGGCGTTGACGCGCTTCGCCAGCAGCCGGTTGACGCGTCCCAGCACCGCGTTCTGTTCGTGGATCACCGTGGGAATGCCGGCGGACTGCGCGGCGATCAGCGCCGGGAACGCGGGATAGCCGCCGAAACCGATCACGCAGGACGGTTCGAAGCTTTCGAACAGGCGGAGCGCCATGGCGCGGCCAGCCCAGATCGCGCGCAAGCCCTTCAGCAGCGTAAGCGGGTTCTTGCCCAGCCGGCCCGCCGGCAGGACATGCGCGGGCATGAACGCGGGCTTGCCCGGTATCTTCGCACCGCGATCGTCCGTGACGAGCGCGACGTGATGGCCGCGCCGTTCCAGCTCCACAGCAAGCGCAAAGGCGGGCAGCAAGTGCCCGCCCGTACCGCCAGCGGCGAGGACATAATGCCGTGATACCGCGCTCATTTTCGCGGGAACTCCCCGATCGTGAATGACTCGCGCGTCAGATAGGGATTCCGGCGGGTAATGGCGAGCAGGAAGCCGACCCCGAGCAACAGGGCGATGGTGGACGAACCGCCATAGCTGATGAGCGGCAGCGTCATGCCCTTGGACGGGAACAGTTGCAGGTTGACGAGGATGTTGATGAACGCCTGCCCGACAAGCTGCGCGGTCAGCCCGGCGGCGGCCAGCACGGTGAACAGGTCTTCCTCTTCCACCAGCCGCATCAGCACGCGCACGGCAACCGCGCAGTAGAGCATCACGATCACCGCGCAGGCGATCAGGCCGAATTCCTCGCCTATCACCGAAAAGATGTAGTCGGTATGCGCCTCGGGCAGCGCGTTCTTGCGCGCGCCCAGCCACAGCCCGGCCCCGCTCCACCCGCCGGCAACGAGCGTGCGCATGGCAAGGTCAACCTGGTCGAACTCGCTGCCGCCGTTGAGGAAATTGTCGATGCGGTGGGTGGCGTTGGGGTAGAACAGGTAGGCGGCGATCACCAGCATGACGGCCCCGCCGGCAACCCACAGCAACCGCGCGATCGGCAGGCCCGAGAGCAGCACCAGCACGAACCACACCCCGCAGAACAGCACGGTCGAGCCGAAATCGGGCTGGAGCATGAGCAGCCCGCCAATGGTGCAGAGCAGGGCCAGCGAGATGGTGATGACCGGCAGGTTGGGATCGCGCACGCGCCACGAGAGAATCCATGCGACGGTGATCGCGAAAGCCGGTTTCAGGAATTCCGAAGGCTGGAGGCTGAAGCCGATCCAAAGCCAGCGCCTGGCGCCCTTCACCTCGCCGCCGACCAGTGGAACCAGCACGAGCGCCAGCACCATCGCCCCGCACAGCATGATCGCCAACCGCCGCGCCGATTCGCGGGGCAGCAGCGAGGCGATGAACATCACGGTCAGCCCCACCGCCAGCCAGCGCAGGTGGATCCAGAAGAAATAGAGGTCGCCCAGCGATTTCTGCGCGGTGGACAGGCGGTGCGCGCTGGCCGGCGACGCGGCGGCCACGGCCACCGCGCCGACGGTGAGCAGGGTGAGGATCAGGCCGAGCAGCACCCGGTCGATCTCGCGCCACCAGATCAGCAGTTCGCTGCGCCGGGTACGGCGGAAACGATGCGCCGCACCGACGAGGCGGACCCCGCCTTCGCGCGTGGTGGTGGTGACGAGGCGTGTGGGAGTGGTGTTCATCGCCGGCCGTTCACCCTTCCCCCGGCCCGCCGGTCAACGCTTCCACGATCTGGCGGAAGGCATCGCCACGCGCTTCGAAATCGCGGAACTGGTCGAAGCTGGCACAGGCCGGCGAGAGCATGACGACATCGCCCGGCCGCGCGGCGGCGATCGCCTGGCTGACCGCATCGCATAGCATCTCGCTGCGGCTGACGGGCATCACCGGTTCGAGGATCTCGGCGAAGCGCGGCCCCGCCTCGCCGATGGTATAGGCCGCGACGACGTGATCGAAGAACGGCGCGCATTCGTCGAGATCGTCGCCCTTGGGCAGCCCGCCGACGATCCAGTGGATGCGCGGGAAAGCGGCCAGCGCGGGCGCCGTAGAGGCAGGGTTGGTCGCCTTGCTGTCGTTGATGAACAGCACGCCGCGCGCCTCGGCCACGCGTTCCATGCGGTGCGGCAAGCCCTTGAACGATTGCAGCGCCGGGCGCCACTGGCTTTCGTTCAGGCCTAGCAGGCGCGCGATTTCCACGGCGATGGCCGCGTTTTGCAGGTTGTGCGGGCCTTGCAGCGAGGGCCAGTCCGCCTGCCCCGCCAGCGCCGCCGGATCGACGACGTGAACGAAGCCCGCGCTCCGGCCAACCGCTACGTCTTCGGCGATGCGCAGGGTGTGCGGATCGCCGCAGCCGAACACCGCGTGCTGGTCGGCGCGCTGCATGGCGAACAGCCGCGCCTTGGACGCGGCGTAGCCGGCGAAGCCATCGTAGCGGTCCAGGTGATCGGGGCTGAGATTGATCAGCGCGGCGACGTCCGCCGCCAGGCCATAGGTCAGGTCGATCTGGTAGCTCGACAGTTCGAGCACATAGACGCCCCCGGCCGGCAGCGGCTCCTGCCCCAGCACGGGCAGGCCGATGTTGCCGCCCATGCGCACCGGCAGCGCCGCGCTCTTGCACAAGTGATGCACCAGCGCGGTGGTGGTGGACTTGCCGTTGGTGCCGGTGATGGCGACGACACGGTGCGCGGGCAGATCGCCGCGTGCCTGCGCGAACAGTTCGATATCGCCGATCACGGGCACCCCGGCGGCGCGGGCATAGTCCGCGATGGGGTGGCGGTTGAGCGGCACGCCGGGCGAGACGACGACGCCATCGAACCCGGCAAGGTCGATCGTCAGCGGATCGGCGATCGTGGCCCGGCCTTCCAGCGTGGCGCGGGCTTCCTCGCGGTTGTCCCACGCCGTCACCTGCGCACCGCTGGCCAGCAGCGTTTCCACGCTGGTCAGCCCCGACCGGGCGAGGCCGAGGACCGCATAGCGCTTGCCGGCAAAGGCGGAGGAGACGATCATGCCCGGATCATCGCACCTTCAGCGTGGCGAGGCCGAGCAGCGCCAGCACGATCGAGACGATCCAGAAGCGGATCACGACGGTCGATTCCTTCCAGCCGAGCTGCTCGAAATGGTGGTGGATCGGCGCCATGCGGAACACGCGCTTGCCGGTGCGCTTATAGACCGAGACCTGGATGATGACCGAAACGGCCTCCATCACGAACAGGCCACCGACGATCGCCAGCACGATCTCGTGATGGGCAGATACCGCGATCACGCCCAGCGTGCCGCCCAGCGCAAGGCTGCCGGTATCGCCCATGAACACCGCGGCAGGCGGGGCGTTGAACCACAGGAAGGCAAGGCACGCGCCCATCACCGCCGCGCAGTAGATCGCCAGTTCGCCCGCGCCGGGAACGTGCGGAATGCCCAGGTAATGCGCATAGTCCACGCGGCCGGCGAGGTAGGCGATGATCGCGAACGTGCCCGCCGCGATCACCACCGGCATCGTCGCCAACCCGTCCAGCCCGTCGGTCAGGTTCACGGCATTGCCCGCGCCGACGATGACGAAGGCAGCAAAGACGTAGTAGAACGGCCCCAGCGGGATATAGAGGTTGCTGAACACCGGCACGTAGAGGTTGGTTTCCCCCACCACCAGCCAGGCGGCAACGCCCGCGACGACGAATTCGCCAAGCAGGCGGACCTTGGCCGGCACGCCCTTGTGCGCGTACTTGGTGACCTTGTCGTAATCGTCGAGGAAGCCGATCAGACCGAAGCCGAGCGTGACGACCAGGCAGGCCCAGACATAGCGGCTGGTCACGTCCATCCACAGCAGCAGGCCCAGCGTGAGCGCGATGACGATCATCAGCCCGCCCATGGTGGGCGTGCCGCGCTTGGCGAGGTGGCTTTGCGGCCCGTCCTCGCGGATAGGCTGGCCCTTGCCCTGCCGCACGCGCAGCATGTTGATGAAGCGCGGGCCGATCAGCAGGCCCACGAACAGCGCGGTCAGCAGCGAGGCGCCGGCGCGGAAGCTCTGGTAACGGAAAAGATTGGTCAGGCCTTCATAGTGAAGCCAGTGCGCCAGCAGATAGAGCATTCAGTTTTCCCTGGCCGTGAGCGCGCGGACAAGCACTCCCAATCCGACCGAATTCGAACCCTTCACGAGCATGGCGTCGCCACCCTCGACCCCTTCGGAAGCAAGGCGTTCAGCCGCTTCCGCCGTCGTTTCCACATGAGCCATCTCGATTCGCCGGGCAAGCGGCGCGGCGGCGCTTTTCCCCAGCGCCTCGGCCAATGGCGCCATTTCGGCACCGACCAGAATCACCCGATCGACACCCGCCTCGATCAGCGGCACGGCCAGTTCGCGGTGATAGCGTGCCTCGTCGGCGCCCAGTTCCTTCATCGCCCCCAGCACGGCGATCCGCCGGCGCGCGGGCGTGGCCCCCAGTTGCAGGATCGTGGCGCGCATCGAGGCGGGGTTGGCGTTGTAGCTTTCGTCGATCAGCAGCGCCTCGCCCGATCCATCGCCGCGCGGCGCGGGAATGCGATGGCGCGCGCCGCGCCCGGCAAGCCCTTCCATCTCCGCGAGCGCCAGCCCGGCCGCGCCAAGATCGCCGCCGACCGCCTCGACAGCCGCCATCACCGCCAGCGAATTGGCGACCCAGTGCGCGCCCGGCATGGCGATGGTGTAGCACAGCTTGCGCGTGCCGAGATCGACGGTGACGAGCGTGCCGCCACTCCCGCCATTCAGGGCCGGGGCAGGAACCGCATCGATCAGCCGGACCTGCGCCTCGCGCGAAACACCAAAGCCGAGCACGCGCGCGGCGTGGCGCTCCGCCTTGGCGCGCAGCCGGGCATAGTGCGGGCTGTCCGCCGGGATGATCGCGGTGCCGCCCGGTTCCAGCCCTTCGAAAATCTCGCCCTTGGCGTCGGCGATGGCCTCCTCGCCGGAGAAATGGCCGATGTGCGCCGGGGCGATGGTGGTGACGATGGCGACATGGGGGCGGACCAGCCGGGTCAGCGCGGACAGCTCGCCCGCATGGTTCATGCCCATCTCGAACACGCCGAAGCGCGTGCGCGCCGGCATCCGCGCCAGGCTGAGCGGCACACCGACATGGTTGTTGTAGCTCTTGACCGAACGGTGCGCCCGGCCCCGGCTGCCGCGATCGAGCGCGGCGTAAAGCGCTTCCTTGACCCCGGTCTTGCCCGCGGAGCCGGTCACACCAATGATCCCG
The DNA here is from genome assembly GCF_001014975.1 of Novosphingobium sp. MD-1. Lineage (GTDB taxonomy): Bacteria > Pseudomonadota > Alphaproteobacteria > Sphingomonadales > Sphingomonadaceae > Novosphingobium. The sequence goes on from NZ_BBXA01000034.1 coordinate 136,315, forward strand.
GCATCGACTCTCGCACGCGCGGCGCGGCCCAGGTCCTCGAGCGCGTGGAAGGTATCGGCAACGCGGACATGCGGCCACGGCACATCGCGATCGACCACGGCGGCCTGCGCGCCGCGCCCGAACGCGCCTTCCAGAAAGCGGTGCCCGTCGGCGGCTTCGCCCTTCAGAGCGAAGAACAGATCACCTTCGGCCACGGCACGGCTGTCGATCTCGACGCCGGAGACGCTGAAATCGCCCGATGCGGTGCCCCCGGTGGCGGCGGCGATGTCGCGCGCGGTCCACAGGGCGAGGCCAAGATCGTCACCGGCTTCGACCGGCCAGCTCAGCATGGCGGGGTGGGCGTTCATGGTTCAGGTCCCTCCGGCCGGTCCGGCGCATTCGCGCGCCACCTGCACATCGTCGAACGGCAGGATGCGGGTGGCGTCGCCCCGGCCCACGATCTGCCCCTGTTCGTGGCCCTTGCCGGCGACCAGCACGATGTCATCCCCGGTCGCCTCGGCAATGGCGGCGGCGATGGCCGCACGGCGATCACCGATCTCGCGCGCACCCGCGGTGCAGCCGGCGAGCACGGCCTTGCGGATGTCCGCCGGGTCTTCGCCGCGCGGATTGTCATCGGTGACGATGACGAGATCGGAGCCGGCGCAGGCGGCGCGGCCCATTTCCGGGCGCTTGCCACCATCGCGATCCCCGCCCGCGCCGAACACGGTGATGAGGCGGCCCTTCACGTGCGGACGAAGCGCGGCGATGGCGGCCTCGATCGCATCGGGGGTGTGCGCGTAATCGACATAGACCGGCGCGCCGGCGCGGCTGATCGCGGCGCGTTCCAGCCGCCCGCGCACCGGCTGGAGCCGGCCGAGCGCCTCGAACGCGCGGTCCGCATCGCCACCAGTGGCCAGCACCAGCCCGGCCGCGACCAGCGCGTTGGCGGCCTGATAGGCGCCGATCAGCGGCAGGTTGACCTTGCGCGTCTTGCGCTGGCCTTCGGCGCCGTATTCGATCTCCAGCGTCTGCCCGAGTTGGGTGGGCGTGCGCGACAGCAGGCGGATGCCATCGCCCTTCGCGCCGACCGTCAGCAGGTTGAGCCCGCGCGCCGCCGCATGGGCCACGGCCTTGCCGGACCAGGCATCGTCGTCCGCCCAGATCACCGCCGTCCCGTCATCGGCCACGACATCATCGAACAGACGCATCTTGGCAGCGAAGTAATCATCCATCGTCGCGTGGTAATCGAGATGGTCGCGGCTAAGGTTGGTGAACGCCCCGGCCACGACGTGCAGGCCCTCGTTGCGGTACTGCGACAGGCCGTGGCTCGACGCTTCGTAGGCGACATGCGTCACGCCCTCACGCGCCAGCCCGGTCATGTTCGCAAGGAACGTGACGATATCGGGCGTGGTAAGGCCGGTGGAAACGGATTCGTCCGCCGTGGTCACGCCCAGCGTGCCGATCGAGGCGGCGGAATAGCCGGCCATGCGCCAGAGCTGCCGCGTCATCTCTACCGTGGAGGTCTTGCCGTTGGTGCCGGTGACGGCGACCACGGTTTCGGGAACGGGCGTGAAGAAGCGCGCGGCGAGCCGGGCAAAGGCGCGGCGCGGCTCTGCATCCGCGATATGGACAGCGCCCACCACGGTCGCCTCGGGCCGGGCGACGACGGCGACCGCGCCAGCCGCGACGGCATCGGCGATGAAATCCTCGCCATTGAAACGCGCGCCCACAAACGCGCCGAACACGGTGCCGGGCGCAACCTTGCGGTGATCGATGGCGAAGCCGGTCACATCGCCGTCCGCGCCATTCGGCAGCGCGAAACCGGCTTCGTGCGCGATGATGCCCAACTTCATTCCCCGTCTCCGTTGGCGACCAGCGGCGACAGGTCGGTAATATCGACATCGCGGCTGGCATCGGGCACGACGCCCAGCAGCGGCCCGATGCGCGGCACGACCCGGCCGACGATCGGCGCGGCATTCCACGCCGACGTGCGCTGCCCGGACGTGGCGACGGTGCCCTGCGGTTCATCGAGCATGGCGATCACGACATAGCGCGGCTTGTCCATCGGGAACGCCGCCGCGAAGGTGGCGACCAGCGAGGTCCGTCGATAGCCGCCCGCGCCCGGCTTTTCGGCCGACCCGGTCTTGCCGCCGACACGGAAGCCCGAAGCGTCGGCCTTGCGGCCCGTGCCATCCACCACGATCATGCGCAGCAGTTGCCGGATGCGCGCGCTGGTGGACGCCTTGAACACGCGGCGGCCCGGCGGCACGCGCGCCGGATCGACCTTGTAGAGCGTGGCCGGGCGCCAGATGCCGCCGTTGACGAGCGCGGCATAGGCGCTGGCGAGATGGAGCGGGGTCACTGCGATGCCGTGGCCGTAGCTGACAGTCATCGTAGTGATCCGCGCCCAGTCCCCCTTGGCATCGGTTCCCCGGGGCCAGAGAGGGAAGCCCCGCGCAGGCAGTTCTATCGTGGGCCGCTCGTTCATGCCGAGCTGCATCATTGTGCGACGAAGGGCTGGTCCGCCGAGCTTGTCGGCGATCTGCGCGGTGACGATATTGGACGAATGAACCAGTGCTTCGGGCACGTTCAGCGACGGGCCGAAGTTGTGGCTATCGTGAATGGTAAAGCCGCCGATATTGAGCGGCCCGGTGGGATAGCGCACCGACAGATCGGTGATGACCCCGGCGTCGATCGCGGCGGCAACCGTAATCGGCTTGAACGTGGAGCCGAGTTCATAGACCTGGTTCGACACGCGGTTGAACACCAGGCCGTTGAACACACGATCGCTGCGGTTGGGATTGAACGAGGGCAGCGATGCGAGCGCGATCACTTCGCCGGTATCGACATCGAGGATGATGCCGGCCGCGCCTTTGGCGTTGCTTTCCAGCATACCCCGGCCGAGTTCGTCTTCGAGCGCGCCCTGAGCCCGCGCATCGATCGACAGCGCCACGGGATTCGCGCGCTGCGCCGGATCGAGCAGGCGCGGTTCCAGCACCTGCTCCATGCCGACATGGCCCTTGCCCGCCAGATCGACGAAGCCCAGTACGTTCGCCGCGAGCGAGCCCTGCGGATAGTACCGCTGGTTCTCGCGCGGGAATTCCAGCGCGGGTTCGCCCAGGGCAAAGACGTGGTTGGCCTCTTCGGGCAGGACACGCTTGCGCAGGTAGCTGGGCTTGTCGGACTTCAGGCGGCGGACGAGATCGTCATAGTCCGCATCGGGAAAGATCTGGACCAGCGCGCGCGCCACTTCTTCGGGCGTCTTGACCAGCGGGCTGCCGCCCTTTTCGCCGAACGCCTTGGGGTTGTACCACAGCGAATAGGACGGAAACGCCCGCGCCAGCGCGACGCCGTTGCGGTCGGTGATCTCGCCGCGTTCGGGCACCAGCGCATCGGCCATCGAGCGCCGGTCAGGGCTGCCTTCGAACAACCCGATCTGGACGACGCGCATAAGCGCCGTGGCCGTCAGGAACACGAAAGCGAGCAGGATAAAGAGTGCGCGTTTTTTGGCCGTCAGCAGCGCGCTCTGACGGACATTGGCCAGCTGGACCCGGCCCGATGCGATCGCGGCGGATGCGGTTAGCGCGTTCACCGGCTGATCCTGCCCTCCTTGTGCGGCGTTCCCGTCCGGGGCTTGCCAGCGGCGCTGGCCGAGCGCGAGGCGGAGGACTTGGCGGAGCCTCCCTTGTCCACAGATTTGCCGTTAGCGGTCTTGGCCGCCTTCTTCTTCGCGGCGGGCGTTGCGCCTTCGGCAGCGCGCGGACGGCCGACCGTGCCGAGCCGTTCACCCAGCGCGGCGGTGGCCGTGGCGTGATCGACATGCGCCGCCGGCGCGTCGGTCTGCGCGATCGCTTCTTCCGCCTGCGCCGACTTGCCGGTGAGCGGCGAGACCATCGTGGGGAACGCGGCCGAGGCGATCACGCTGTCATCGGCCGAGGCGACGCGGATCGGCGCGGGTGCATCCGGATCGGCCGGCTTGCTGAGCGAGGCGAGTTGCCGTTCGTTTTCAAGATACTGCCCGGCGGTGGGTGCCACATAGCCGAATTCGATGTCGTTCCACGACTTGAGCTGCTGCTGGTTGGCGCGCGTTTCGAATTCGGTTTCGAGGTACATCTTCTCCTGCTTGAGCGCGACGATGCGCTGCTCCGCGCGATGCACCTGGCTGCGCAGCGCGTTGACGCGGAACGACAGCGCCAGCACCACCGCACCGCACAGCGCGAGCAGGACGACCCAGCCGATCGAACGCAGGCGGTTGGCGGTCACGATCATGCGGCGAGGCTCCCGGATGTGGCGCGCGCGGGCGCAGCGGTGCGAACCGCCCAGCGCAAGGTGGCGGAGCGGGCACGCGGGTTGCGCGCCTCTTCGGCGGAGGTGGGACGGATGGCGGACGAAGGCTTTTCGAAAACCGGCTTCGCGGTGCTGGCAAGCTGCGGCAGATGGCGCGATCCAGCGGGCATGGCGCCGGCCGCTTCGCGCAGAAACTGCTTGACGATGCGGTCTTCCAGGCTGTGGAAGCTGACCACGGCGAGCCGCCCGCCCTGCGCGAGCATCCGTTCCGCTCCGGCCAGCCCGGCGACGAGTTCATCGAGTTCGCCGTTCACATGGATGCGGATGGCCTGGAAGCTGCGCGTGGCCGGGTCCTTGGGCGCGCCGGGGCGATGGCCCAGCGCCTTGCGCACCACGGCGGCAAGCTGGCCGGTGGTTTCCAGCGGACGCGCCGCCACGATCGCGCGCGCCACGCGGCGCGACTGGCGCTCCTCGCCATAGCGGTAGAGCACGTCGGCGATCGCCTGCTCGTCCGCCTCGTTGAGGAAATCGGCCGCGCTCGGCCCGTCCTGCGACATGCGCATGTCAAGCGGGCCGTCCGACGAGAACGCGAAGCCGCGCGCGGCCTGATCGAGCTGCATCGAGCTGACGCCGATGTCGAAGACCACGCCCTGCACAGCGGTGACACCGGCTTCAGCCAGCCCTTCGGCCAGCTCCGAGAACCGGCGCGGATGCAGCACCAGGCGCGGCGCATCGCCCTGCGCCTCGGGCCAGCGCCGCCCGGCGGCGATCGCGTCGGGATCGCGATCGAAGGCATGGACGGTGGCACCGGCGGCAAGCAGGCGGCGGGTATAGCCGCCCGCGCCGAACGTGGCATCGACGATCACGTCGCCCGGCGACGGCGCGAGCGCTTCCACCACTTCATCGAGCAGGACGGGAACGTGCGGGCCGAATCCGGTTGCGGGACCGGTTTCGGACGAAGGCAGGGGCGCGGTCACTTGCGCTTCCCCTTCGCCAGATCCGCCATCTTGGCACGGCAACCGGCCTGCGCCGCTTCCCAGCCCGGCCCCATGTCGAGCAGGATGCGGGGATTCCAGATGGTGATCTGGGTGCCGCCACCCTGGAAGAACAGGCCGTCCTCCACCTGGCCAAGTTCGGCGAGGTGGTCGGGCAGGACGAAGCGGCCGGAATCGTCGAAGCTGGCGCGGTGGAAGCCGTAAAGCTGCGCGGCGCGCATGTCGCGATCGAAGTCAAGGCCGAGGCGAAGCGCCTTGTCCTCTTCGCGGTCGATGTCGGCGGCGAACTGTTCGCTGCGGGAAAGGCCGAAGCCGACCAGGCAGGGCAGGCGGTGATGCTTGTCGATGCAGAGGATGCGCTGACCGTCAGACGCGTCGCGGACATCGGCGCGGAAATCGGAGGGCAGGACGAAGCGACCCTTTTCGCCGCGCGGCGAAAAGCCCTGTCCCACGTAATTTGACGGCCCTCCCGCCACGCCGAATACCCCGCTCGAAGACGAAAGGCTCCACCCCCGGCCCACGCTCGCGCGCAAGCCGGCCGATCCCCCGCGGATACGGCCTGGAGTTCATCCCGATGGACCATCATTAACCGGGGACATCACGGGCGGAAAGGGGAAAATGCGGGAAATTACGTCCAGAACCTGAATCCCAAGCACTTTTTCCACACGCTTCATCGCAATGTTGCACGTTGTACTTGATTTGTTTCTATCTGGAAACGCCCAAAAAATGCGGGACTCGTGCGACCCCGCACCTAAGCCCCTCCGCCTTTCCCGTATTTTCCCGTGGAGTCGCCGGCTCAGCCCGCGAACGCGTCTTCCAGCAACGAATCCAGCGCCGCCGCGCGCTTTCCGTCGGCGTCGGAGGGTTCGAACAGCGCGGCATCGGCCACGATCAGCGCACGGCCCCGCCCGATCCGGCAGCGCGCAACCAGCCCTTCGCGCACGATCGCGCATCGCGCGTCATGCCCGCCCGGGCGCGGCGCGAGCTGCCCGGGCAGATTGACGGGAAGCGCAGCGCCCGCGCTTTCCCGCGCCGCGTCATGCTCGCCCGCCGGCTGATCCTCGTCGAAGCGCAGTTCCAGCCCCCAGCGCGCGAGGATCGGCGAAAGCAGCACGATGTCCTGCGGGCGGCGGCGATCGCCCAGCGCATAGGTGCTGTCCGCCGTGAGCATCGGATCGGCGAACAGCAGCAGACGCCCCCCCGCCCGCACCCAGTCATCCAGCGCGACATTCTCCTGCGGCGCGAGCGGACGGGGTTGCGCCAGCAGCAGGAAGCGCGCGTCCAGCGGCGGGGCCAGCAGCGTATCGCGCGCGACGAGCGTGTAGTGTGCTTCCAGCGCGCGGCGCGCCCAGTGCGGCGGTGCATCGGCGCGCAGCATGGCGGCCAGGTCCGGCGTTTCGTTCCACAGGATCGGCAGGCTGGTGAACAGCATCAGGCGCGGACGCTCCTGCGCGGAGACCGCGCGCGAGCCGCTGGATTTCCACGCCACACCCGCGCCCACCACCAGCGCGCAGACCAGCAGCGCCGCACCGAAGCGCCACCGGCGCGATACAGCCATGCGCGCGACGGAAATCAGTGCTGGGGCGCGGCGGCGGGCGCCGTCTTGTCGGCCGGACGGTTGGCCGCTGGCAGTTCCGGCGTCACACCCATGTCGACCAGCGGATCGTTCGCCGGCGTGGTGCTGGCCGATGCGGACGCGTCGGGATCGGCCACGGCCGAAGCATCGGCCATGTAGGCGCGATCGAGAATGACGTTGGCCAGGCCTACGAGCAGCAGCATCGCCGCCAGCCCGAACAGCCCGATCTGGAGGCGGTGGACCACTTGCGCGCGCAGTTCGCGCGGAGTGGGCGGAACGTGGTGAATGGGCGCCTTCGCCATGCCGCCCGCCTGCGCCGCGCCATGGCCCGCGCCCGGCACGGATTGCGCGGCGCGGCCGGATCGACGCGAAGGGAAGCCGAAAAGAGCCATCCCGGGCAGATTATCCTATTGTTGCAGCCATGGAAATACCGGCAGATTCTTGGCCTTCAGCCATTCCGGGTTGTAGAGCGAGGACAGGTAGCGGAAGCCGGTGTCGCACAGGATCGTGGCCACGCGCGGGTGCGGCCGCCCTTCCGCCACCAGCTTGCGCCCCAGCGCCACCGCGCCGGCCACGTTGATCCCGCTCGACAGGCCAAGGCACAGCCCTTCCTCGGCCAGCAAGCGGCTGACCCACAGCAGGCCTTCCTCGTCCGAGATGCGGAACTGGGTATCGATCGGCGCGCCTTCGAGGTTGGCGGTGATGCGCCCCTGCCCGATCCCTTCGGCCACCGACGATCCTTCGGCCTTCAACTCACCGCAGGCGTAGTAGTTGTAAAGCGCCGCGCCGTGCGGATCGGTGAGCGCGATCGTGATGTCCTCATCGAACGCCTTGAGGCCCAGACTGGTGCCGGCGATCGTGCCGCCTGTGCCCGCCGCGCAGGTAAAGCCGTCGATGCGGTGCTCCATCTGCTCCCAGATTTCGGGCGCGGTGCTTTCGATGTGCGCGCGGCGGTTGGCGATATTGTCGAACTGGTTGGCCCAGATCGCGCCTTCGGTCTCCTCGGCGATGCGGCGCGAGGTGTGGACGAAGTGGCCGGGATTGGAAAACGGCGCGGCGGGAACGAGCACGAGTTCGGCGCGCAGCGCGCGCAGCGTGTCCATCTTCTCGCGCGATTGCGTTTCGGGCATGACGATCACGGTCTTGTAGCCGAGCGCGTTGGCGACGAGCGCGAGGCCGATGCCGGTGTTGCCCGCCGTGCCTTCGACGATCGTGCCGCCGGGCTGGAGCAGGCCCTTCTCCTCGGCATCGCGCACGATCCACAGTGCGGCCCGGTCCTTCACCGACGCGCCGGGGTTGGCGAATTCGCACTTGCCGAAGATGTCGCACCCCGCTTCCTCGCTTGGCCCCTTAAGCCGAACGAGCGGGGTGTTGCCGATGAGCGAAAGCGTGTCGGGAAGAAGGACGGGTACGGTCATGGTCAAGGAGTTAGGCGGCCCGTGTGCGTTCCGCAATCCGTTTGCGGCTTGGTCCGCGACAAATCCCGCTTTCGACCGATCGTTCCGGACCGCTTTACTCCCGGCCGGCGCGGATGGCCGCGCCCCCGGCGAAGGGCGCGATGGCCAGCGCGGCCAGGCTTGTCGCGGCGAGCAGGAGCAGGCCACCCTCCCCACCCGGCTGGAGCGAGCCCGCGCCGAAGATCAGCAGCGGCACCGCCAACGGGATCGCCAGCAGCCCCCCCAGCGCCGCGCCCGCGCGCAGGCCAGCGGTAAGCGCCGCGATGGTCACGCCGATCGCGGCCAGCCCCGGCGTGCCCAGCAGCAGCCCCAGTTCGACCACGCGCAACTGCCCGGCATCGAGCGAAAGCAGGCCGGCGGAAAGCGGCGCGGCCAGCAGCAGCGGCACCCCGAAGCTGATCCAGTGCGCGATGATCCGCACCAGCAGCAGCGCCTCTTCGGCAATGCCGCGCAAGGCCCATTGATCGAAGAAACCCGCCTCAAGGTCCGGCTCCACCAGCCGGTCGAGCGGGAGGATCGCGGCGAGCAACGCCGCCACCCAGATCACGCCCGCGCCGGTGCGGCCGAGCAGCCGCGCGTCCGGCCCCACCGCGAAGGGAAACAGCATGGCGACCGCGAGGAAGAACAGCAGCGGCAGCACCGCCCCGCCCCGCCCCTGCGCGCCGCGCAGCAGCAGCGCCAGATCACGCGTGAAGATCGGCCAGAGACGCGCGATCATGCGACGTAATCCCGCAGCGCCAGCTGTCGCACCCCGGCGAGCGCGAGCGGCTGGTGCGAGGCGATCACCACCGCGCCGCCGCCCGCAAGATGCGCGGCGATGCGCTCCTGCGCCACGGCGGCCCATTGCGTGTCCAGCCCGTTGAGCGGTTCGTCGAGCAGCCAGATCGCGGCCTGGCTGGCGGCGACGCGGGCGAGCGCGGCGCGCTTGCGCTGGCCGGTGGACAAGTAGCGCACGGGCACGTCGAGCAGGTCTTCGAGGCCGAAATCCGCGCCCTCGTCCCCGCTGCCGTCGATCCGTCGCCAGAACGCCAGCGCCGCGTCCAGCGGCTGGTGCCCGTCGAGCGCGAGCCGTTCATCGGACAGCGCCAGCGCGCCCTCGCGCTCGACGGTACCGGCAAAAGGGCGCAGCAGGCCGGCGAGGATGCGGATCAGGCTGGATTTGCCAATGCCGTTCGGCCCGGCAAGGTGCAGCGCCTCGCCGCCCTGCACCGAAAATGACAGCCCCTTGAACAGCACGCGGTCGCCGCGCCGGCAGGCGATGTCACGGGCGGCGAGATGGCAGGCTTGCATGGACCGGCTCGATAGGGGAAAGCGCGGCAACTGCCAAGGAGAGCCAGATGTCGATTGCCCGCCTGACCGACGCCGAACGCGACGAAGCCCTGGCCCGCCTGCCCGGCTGGGCGCTGCGCGAAGACGGACTCGCCATCGTCAAGACGTTCCGCTTCGCCGATTTCGCCCAAGCCTTCGGCTTCATGGCGCGCGTGGCGATCCATGCCGAAAAGGCGGATCACCACCCCGAATGGTTCAACGTGTACAACCGCGTGGAAATCACGCTGACCACGCACGACGCCGGCGGCCTGAGCACGCGCGACGTGGCGCTGGCGACGATGATCGAGACGTTCGTCTAAGCGGGACGAAGGTCGAAAACGACGAAAGTGTTCCCACCCCCAACCCCTCCCGCAAGCGGGAGGGGAGCGAGACTTGCGCCGCTGCAGGCGGCGTTAGTCGCAGCGGGGTGGGCGAGCCCGCGTATCCTTCCGCGCGACGTGTTCACCCCCCCAGCGGACGCAGGCTCGCCCGGCCCTGCTTGCGCACGCGGCCGGGCAGCCAGCGCGCGCCGAAGGCCAGCTTGCGCGCGGTAGCGCCGACCAGCGTATGCAGCGTCTGGCCGTGGATGGCCGCCCATGCCGCGTCCGCCACGTGCGAAACCGGCGTGATTTCCAGCCCGGCTTCCTTGACACGGCCGCGAATATCCTCGTTCGAGGCCCGGTTCGGTGCGTGATCGAGCAATGGCGTATCGATGAAGCCGGGCATCAGATCGCGGACCTCGATGCCGTCGGGCGCCCATTCGGCATCAAGCGATTCGGTCAGCCCGCGCACCCCGAACTTGGTGGCGGTATAGACCGAGGCGCCGGGCGTGCCATAGATGCCGGCCGCGCTGGCGGTGTTGAGCAGGCAGCTTCCCGGCGCGCTCCGCTTGAGCCAGGGATAGGCGGCCTGCGCCCCGAAGATCATGCCCTTAAGGTTGATGTCGAGCGTGCGCTCGACCTCGTCCACGCCCAGGTCGGCGAGCTGCCCGCCGATGGGGATGCCGGCATTGTTGAACACCACGTCGATACCGCCCCCGGCGGCGCGCGCGAAATCGGCCAGCACCGCATCCCACGCAGCGCGATCGCGCACGTCGAGCTTGTGGATCGAACTGGCACCCGCCGGCAGGAGCGCGGCGGTTTCCGCCATGCCCGCCTCGTTGATATCGGCGATACCCACGAACCAGCCTTCGCGCCCGAACCGCTGCGCCACGGCGCGGCCGATGCCCGATGCGCCGCCGGTGATGAAGATTGCCTTGCGTGCCATGAATGCCCAAGCCCCTCCGTAATTGGCCGTTCAAATTGCGTTGTTATGCGCAACTCATCCTACAGCGGCGGCGAACTTACAAGATGCGAGCGGTCAGAGCGCGGGGTTGTTGTAGCAGTGCCATGTGAAGATCGCCGCCGCGCCGCGATGGGGGCGCCAGTCCTCGGCCAGGGCGCGGGTGCTTTTTTCGTCGGGCCGCTCCTCCAGCCCCAGCAGCTTGCCGAGGCCAACCTGCACCGCCAGATCACCCGCCGGCCAGATGTCGGGCCGCCCTTCCGCGAACAGCAGGTAGATTTCGGCGGACCAGCGGCCGATGCCCTTGATCCGCACGAGTTCGGCGATCGCCTCCTCGTCATCCGCCGGCAGGTTTTCGAGATCGAGCGCGCCAGACACAACCAGTTCGCACAGCGACCGGGCGTAGCCCTGCTTCTGGCGTGACAGGCCGCAGGCGCGCAGCGCGTCGAAATCGGCGGCGAGCAGATCGTGCGGCGGCATGTCGTCGCCCAGCAGCGCCTCCAGCTTGGCCCAGACCGACGCCGCCGCCGAAACGCTGACCTGCTGGCCGACGATGGTGCGCAGCAAGGTGCGGTAGCCGGTGGCGCGGATGCGCGGTTCCGGATAGCCGACCCGGCCAAGCGCGGTCGCAATCCGGGGCGAACGCGCGGCGATGTGATCGAGCCCGGTGGCAATGGCATCGGCAGTCAAACCCACGGGCGTTCCATCCTTTCGCGCAGACCGGCTTGCCAAAGCCGGGGGCACTCATTAGCAGCCGCTTCCAAACGGGAACAGGGGGGCGGATTCCGTCCCTGAACGGAGACGCAAGCGATGCCCAAGATTGTCGTTGTCAATCGTGCTGGTGAAGAAAAGACCGTGGACGCCGACGCCGGCCTTTCGGTGATGGAAGCGATCCGCGACAACGGTTTCGACGAACTGCTGGCGCTGTGCGGCGGCTGCTGCTCGTGCGCGACCTGCCACGTCTATGTCGACCCTGCCTTCGCCGGCAAGATCGCGCCGATGAGCGAAGACGAGAACGACCTGCTCGACAGCTCGGACCACCGCAACGACCAGTCGCGCCTGTCCTGCCAGATCCAGATCACCGGCGAACTGGAAGGCCTGAAGATCACCATCGCGCCGGAAGACTGAGTACCAACCGTCATCCCGAGGTCCGTCATCCCGGCGCAGGCCGGGATCTCGGGCCGTTGATGGAAACCCCTGATAGGTTCGGCCCGGCCGTCTGAGATCCCAGCTTTCGCTGGGATGACGGGGGATTGGAATGACGGGCAGGCGGATGCCCCTACAGGCGCAGGCCCGCCGTCTCTTCGAGGCCGGCGATCAGGTTGAGGCTTTGCACCGCCGCGCCGCTGGCGCCCTTGCCGAGATTGTCGAGTCGCGCCACCAGCCGCGCCTGTGCGCCGTCGGCGCTGGCGATGACGTGCAGTTCCAGCCCGTCCCACGGCTCCATCGATCCGCGCAACAGCAGTTCGCCGTCCGCCGGCGACTCCTGCGCCACCGTGATGATGGGCGAGCCGGCGTAAAACTGCGTGAGCGCAGCGCGCAGCAGATCGGGCGCGGGGTTGCCGGGAATGATCGACAGCGGCAGTGGCACTTCCACGATCATGCCGCGATGCGCCGGCACCACCGCCGGGCTGAACAGCGGCGCGATGGCGAGGTGCGCGTATTGCTGCATTTCCGGCACATGCTTGTGCCCGAAGGCCAGGCCATAGCCACGCCAGGCGATGTCGCGGTCCTGTTCGAAGCGGGCGATCAGCGCCTTGCCGCCGCCCGAATAGCCGGACACGGCGTTGCAGCTATAAGGCCACGCCGTAGGCAGCAGGCCCGCGCGCACCAGCGGCGCGACCAGCGCGATGAAGCCGGTGGGGTAGCAGCCCGGATTGGAAATGCGCTTGGCATTGGCGACCGCTTCGCGCCCGACGATCTCGGGCAGGCCATAGGTCCACCCTTCCGCCACGCGGTGCGCGGTGGAGGCATCGATCACGCGGGTGCGGTCGTTGGCGATCATCGCCACGGCCGCCTTCGCCGCATCATCGGGCAAGCACAGGATCACGACATCGGCAGCGTTGATCGCCTCGGCCCGCGCGGCATCGTCCTTGCGACGCGCCTCGTCCAGCGCGATCAGGGTAAATTCGGGCCGGTCGGCCAGCCGATCGGCGATCTCGAGGCCGGTCGTGCCCGCCGCGCCATCGATGAAGACGGAGGTGGTCACGCGCCCGGCTCCGCCAGCGCGGCCAGCGGCACGTAGCCGACCAGCCCGTCCACGCCGACCTGCCCCCAGGCCCAGTTGCCCGCCATGTCGAGCACGTTGAATGCGGTGCCCGCATCCAGCGGCGCCATCACATCGGCATCGTCACGCCCGGCGCGGCGCAGCTCGGTTCCGCCCGCCGCGATCACGCGCGGCAGCGGCACCGAATAGTGCGGCACGAAGACTTTACCCGCCAGACGGATGTGCGCCAGATCGCCTCGCACCGGGATATGGTCCGCTTCCAGGCGCGGCACCGGGCCTGACAGCGCGAGCTGTTCGGCGGGTACGGCATCGCCCGAAAGGGCGGACTGGTCGATCAAGGCGGACTCGATGGTCAATTCGGCATGTCCCCGGAAGCGGAAAAGCGCGCGCTTATACGGCCCGGCCCCCTCATTCAAGGGCTGGCCCTTCCGCTCCGGTCCGTCGGACGCGCTACGCCGGCTGGCCATAGCGGTCGAGCAGCAGCCCCCAGGCCGCACGCAGGCCCAGCGCCTCGCCCCCCTTGGGCCGCCCCGGCTTGGCCGCCGGACGCCACGCGAAAGTATCGAAATGCACCCAGTCGATCCCCTCGCCCACGAAGCGATCGAGGAACAGCGCGGCGACGCTCGATCCGGCGAAACCATTGGCGTGGCTGTTCATGATGTCGGCCACATCGGACTTCAGGTATTCGCGATAGCCATCATGCAGCGGCAGGCGCCAGCACGGATCGTCGCGCTCCAGCCCGGCGCGCAGCAGGGCCTCGGCCGTGCCGTCCTGCCGCGCGAACATCGCGGGCAAGTCCGGCCCCAGCGCGACGCGGGCCGCGCCGGTCAGCGTGGCGAAATCGATCACGAGTTCAGGCTTGTCCTCGCTGGCGCGCGCGAGCGCATCGCCCAGCACCAGCCGCCCTTCCGCATCGGTGTTGGTGATCTCCACGCTCATCCCCTGCCGCGTGCGCAGAATGTCGCCGGGCCGGAAGGCGTTGCCGGAAATCGCGTTTTCCACCGCCGGAACAAGCAGATGCAGGTTTATCCTGAGACCGGTCTGCATGATCAGGCCGGCCAGCGCCAGCGCGTGCGCGGCGCCGCCCATGTCCTTTTTCATCAGCGCCATGCCCGAGGACGGCTTGATGTCCAGCCCGCCCGAATCGAAACACACGCCCTTGCCCACCACGGCAATGCGCGGGTGCTTCGGATCGCCCCAGACCAGCTCGATCAGGCGCGGGGCATGGCTGCGCGCGGCGGCGCGGCCGACGGCATGGACCATCGGGTAATCGCGCTCCAGCACGTCGCCCGCGAAGACGTGGATCTGCGCGTGGTGCGCCTTGGCCAGCGCGCGCGCCTCGGCTTCGAGCTGCGCCGGCCCCATGTCTTCGGCCGGCGTGTTGACGAGATCGCGCACCATGGTGACCGCCGCCGCCTCGGCCAGCGCCGGATCGATCGCCTTGGCATCCTTGGTCAGCAGCACGCGCGGTTCGCCGCCACTGGCATCCTTGCGGTAGCGGTCGAAACGGTACTGGCCGGTGACCCAGCCGTGCAGCGCCTTGCCAGCCTCTCCGTTCGCCAGCCGGTACGTGCCGCCGGGCAGGGTTTCGGCGAGCTTCGCCAGGCACCAGCTGGTGAGCCCCGCGCCATCGGCAACGCCGCCGGCCGCGAACCAGCCATCGCCATCGGGCAGGATCGCGACTTCGCCGGCCGTGCCTTCGAACTTCTGCGCGGCCAGGATCGCGCGCTGGCCGGGGGAGCGCGCCTTCTGCCATGCGGCGAAGGACGCCTTGTCGACCAGGTGGAGCGCGGTGGCGGCCTGTCCCCGGTCAGGTTGGATCAATGTGGGCTGGTTCAAGGGCGTGCGGTCGTTCATGTTGCGGCGGACCTTGCCGCAGCCGTGCGGCAAGCGCGAGAGGAAATTGCGATGAAGCACCCGGTTGCCGTTTCGATCACGACCCTGTCCATCGCCCCCGTCCTGTTCGGCGCGATGCTGGCGACGGGCGCGTGCAGCAAACCGGCACCAGCCACGCAGCCGGGCGCGGCGGCGTCCTCGTCGCACGCGCTGACCGCCCCCCCGGCGCCGCCCGCCCAGCCCCAGCCCGTACCGGGCGTGGCGCGCAAGGTTTCCGAAAACAACGATCTCTACGAGTTCGACTATGCCTATCCGGCGGCGGCCGGCGCGATCCCGGCGCTGCGCGACCAGCTCGACAAGGACCTGATCGAGAAGAAGCAGGGCCTGGTCAAAGAAGCCAGCGACGACCGCAAGGAAGCCAAGGCGAACGACTATCCCTTCCACGCCCATTCGCTTTCGCTCGACTGGAAGGTCGTGACCGACCTGCCCGGCTGGCTGAGCCTGTCGACGATCGTGGGCAGCTATTCGGGCGGCGCACACCCGAACTACGTCTATGACACGGTTTTGTGGGACAAGGCCGCCGGTCAGCGCCGTGGCGTGGCAGACCTGTTCACCTCGAAAGCCGCGCTGTCGCAGGCGATCCGCCAGCCGTTCTGCGCCGAACTCAACCGCCAGCGCGCAAAGAAGCGCGGCGAAGCCGTGCCCGCGAACAGCGATTCCGAATTCGACGCCTGCATCGATCCGGTGGGCGAGACGGTGATCCTGGGGTCGGCCGGCAAGCAGGGCTTCGACCGCATCGGCGTGCTGGTGGCGCCATACGATGCCGGCCCCTATGCCGAAGGCTCGTATGAAGTGACCGTCCCGGTGACGAGCGCGGTGCTTGCCGCGGTGAAGCCGGAATACCGGGCCGCATTCAGGACGCGATGATCTCGCATTTTCGCGGGACACGCGCTATATAGCCCGCATGACCCAGTATGTGATCGCAGACGATACCGAAGTCCTCCCGCGCGACGGGACCATCAAGCTTCATGGCCCGGCCGGGTTCGAGGGCATGCGCAAGGCCGGCCGCCTTGCCGCCGAAATCCTCGACGCGCTGGCCCCGCTGGTGCAGCCGGGCGTGACCACGGCTGCGCTGGACGACGTGGTGCGGCAGATGACGCTGGACGCCGGCGCCGTGCCCGCCACGATGGGCTATCGCGGCTATGCGCATTCGTGCTGCATCTCGATCAACCATGTCGTGTGCCACGGCATCCCTTCGGACAAGACGCTGAAGGACGGCGATATCGTCAATATCGACGTGACCCCGCTGCTGGACGGCTGGCATGGCGATTCCAGCCGCATGTACCTGGTCGGCGACGTGCCGCTGAAGGCGCGGCGGCTGGTGGACGTGACTTACGAATGCCTGATGATCGGCATCGAACACGCCAGGCCCGGCGCGCGGCTGGGCGATATCGGCGCGGCGATCCAGGCCCATGCCGAACGGCAGCGCTATGGCGTGGTGCGCGACTTCTGCGGGCACGGGCTGGGCCGCCAGTTCCACGACGCGCCGGAAGTGGTCCATGTCGGCCGCCCCGGCACCGGCCCCGAACTGCGCCCGGGCATGTTCTTCACGATCGAGCCGATGATCAACCTGGGCAAGCCCGCCGTGAAGATTCTCGACGACGGCTGGACGGCGGTGACGCGCGACCGTTCGCTTTCGGCGCAGTTCGAACATTCCATCGGCATCACCGAGGATGGCTGCGAGATTTTCACGGCCAGCCCGAAGGGACTTCACCGACCGCCCTATTCGGCCTGAAGGTCGCTTCGGGCGGTCTGCCTGCCTGCTTTTTGAGCAGGGCTGCGCAAATTTTATGCATCTTTCGATCAACCGCGCGCAACTTGCAAAATGTTGCCCGCGGGCTGCCGATTCAATTCTTTCGCCACCCCCCGATTTTCCCGCTTTCCCGCCCTGCGGCGATGGCCTAGTGCAATCAAACAGCGCGTGGCACGATTCTTGTTAGTACCGTGTCACAGGGACAACCGCCGGACTCTGGCGCGAACAAGGTCGCAGATCGTGTCGCTTGGAGTTTGGCCCGTGTTGCAGGGGTCTGAACGACGTGAAAAAGGTCGAGGCGATCATCAAGCCCTTCAAGCTCGATGAAGTGAAGGAAGCGCTCCACGAAATCGGCGTTTCGGGTATTACAGTCACGGAAGCCAAGGGTTTCGGGCGCCAGAAGGGCCATACCGAACTTTATCGCGGCGCAGAATACGTCGTGGACTTTCTGCCGAAAGTGAAGCTCGAAGTCGTGGTGGCAGACGCCCTGGTCGACCGGGTGGTGGAGGCGATCGCCGCCGCCGCACAGACCGGCCGCATCGGCGATGGCAAGATTTTCGTGATCCCCGTGGAAGGCGTGCTGCGCATCCGCACCGGCGAACGCGATGACGCCGCCCTCTGACAGGGCGGTTTTCTGACAGGCTTGTCCGCCTGCCCGGCGCCACGGAGCCGGGCGGGCGGGCTCCCTCTTGGGAGGCTGGCTCAGGGACCGTCAGCCTTCAAGAGACTATCACCCCGCATGCCCCGATGAGGGGGGCAAGAAGAAGGACCAGCGATGGCAAGTGCAAAGGACATCCTCGCCCGTATCAAGGACGAGGAAATCGAGTGGGTCGATCTCCGCTTCACCGATCCCAAGGGCAAGTGGCAGCACCTGACCATGGTTGCTTCCATCCTGGGTGAAGACGAACTCGAAGACGGCCTGATGTTCGACGGTTCGTCGATCGAAGGCTGGAAGGCCATCAACGAATCCGACATGATCCTCAAGCCGGATCTCGACGCGGTCTACATCGATCCGTTCAGCGCGACGCCGATGATGATCCTGGTCTGCGACATCGTCGAACCCTCGACCGGCGAACTCTATGCCCGCGACCCGCGTTCGACCGCGAAGCGCGCCGAAGCCTTCGTCAAGTCCTCGGGCATCGGCGATACCGTCTATGTCGGTCCGGAAGCCGAGTTCTTCGTGTTCGACGACGTGAAGTTCTACGACGGCTACAACGGCAACGGCTTCTCGATCGACGACATCGAACTGCCGACCAATTCGAACAAGGATTACGAAGGCGGCAACCTGGCGCACCGTCCGCGCGCCAAGGGCGGCTACTTCCCGGTCGCCCCGGTCGACAGCCTGGTCGATGTGCGTGGCGAAATGGTCTCGACCATGATCGAGATGGGCCTGCCCTGCGACAAGCATCACCACGAAGTGGCCTCGGCGCAGCACGAACTGGGCCTGACCTTCGGCACGCTCGTGACCACCGCCGATCGCATGCAGGTCTACAAGTACGTGGTGCAGCAGGTCGCGCATGCCTATGGCAAGACCGCCACGTTCATGCCGAAGCCGATCAAGACCGACAACGGTTCGGGCATGCACACCCACATCTCGATCTGGGACGCGGGCAAGCCCCTGTTCGCCGGCAACGGCTATGCCGGCCTGTCGGACATGTGCCTGTACTTCATCGGCGGCGTGATCAAGCACGCCAAGGCGCTGAACGCCTTCACCAACCCGACCACCAACAGCTACAAGCGCCTGGTGCCGGGCTATGAAGCCCCCGTGCTGCTCGCCTATTCGGCGCGCAACCGTTCGGCTTCGTGCCGCATCCCCTATGGCGCCGGCGACAAGGCCAAGCGCGTGGAATTCCGCTTCCCCGACGCGATGGCCAACCCCTACCTGTGCTACGCCGCGCTGCTCATGGCCGGTCTCGACGGGATCAAGAACAAGATCCACCCGGGCGAAGCGATGGACAAGAACCTTTACGATCTGCCGCCGGAAGAACTCGCCGCCGTGCCGACCGTCTGCGGTTCGCTGCGCGAAGCGCTGGACGCGCTGAGCGCCGACCACGACTTCCTGATCCAGGGTGGCGTGTTCACCAAGGACCAGATCGAAGCCTACATCGAACTGAAGTGGCCGGAAGTGATGCGCTGGGAAACCACGCCGTCGGCCGTCGAGTTCGACATGTACTACAGCGCCTGATCCACGCCGCCCGCAAGGGACACGATCACCAGGGGGCGTCCGGACTTCGGTCCGGGCGCCCTTTGCTTTGGCGATTGTATCGCTTGCAAAGACGGAGCGCGGAAAGCCCACTCCGCTGCGCCTAACGCCGCCTGCGGCGGCGCAAGTCTCGTTCCCCTCCCGCTGGCGGGAGGGGTTTGGGGTGGGAAACTCCACGAGGCAGACTGGAAGGGTGCACGCCGCCCACCCCGTGTCACTGGCCTGCGCCGGCCATAACGCCTATCGGTGGGCGATGGCCCGCCAGTATGATTTCCGCCCTGCCCGCGCCCTGCGCATCCACTGCCCCGTGGCGGAGCCGGTCCTGGCGCGCCTGCTCGCGGGCGATCACCAAGCGCTGGAGGACGACCCGGCGCTGGCGGCCATGCTCGCGATCGTGCGGGGCGATAATCCACTGGGCGATTTCGGTCTCTATCGCGGCGTCATGGAGCTCGCGCCCGGCTGGGAGCTGTTCACGCCGACGGCCACTGCCCGCCCCACGGCCGGCGCCGCCGATGAAAACGCGGTGTCATCCACCGTGATCCTGACCGTCCACCTGCCGCACGATGCGCCGCAGGACCGGATCGATGCCGCGATCGGCGCGATCCTGCGCGCCCATCCCTGGGAAGTGCCGGTGATCGAGCTGACCGAAACCCGGCTGGTAACGCGCGCGCCGGAAGCGGGCTGAAAGCGGGTGCTTACCCGACGAGCCGCCGCGTAGCGCTCTCCTGGGCGTCGCGGGTCAACAGCGCGAACGCCTCCTGCGGCGCGAGCGCGGCCCAGAACAGGTGCCCCTGCACCAGCTCGCAGCCGGCCGCCTGGACGAGCTGGCGCTGGACATCGGTTTCGACGCCTTCGGCCACGACCTTCATCCGCAAGGTATGGCCGAGCGAGACGATCGCGCAGAGGATCGAGTGGGCGTCGACATCGCCTTCGACATTCTGCACGAACGACCGGTCGATCTTGATCCGGTCGAACTGGAACGAACGCAGGTAGCTGAGGCTCGAATAGCCGATGCCGAAATCGTCGAGCGCGATGCGGAAGCCCATGCCGTTGAGTTCGCGCAGCACCGAGAAAACGTGCTCGCTGCGATCCAGCATCACGCCTTCGGTGACTTCCAGCACCACCCGGCGCGGGTCCATGCCGGTTTCGGCCAGGATGGTGCGCAGCGTGACGAGGAAATCGCTGGCCATGATCTGCAAGGGCGAGAGGTTGACCGAGATGTCGCACGGCCAGGCGTGGCATTCGTTGAACACCCGCCGCAGCACCCAGTTGCCCAGCGGGATCATCAGGCCCGCCTGTTCCGCCACGGGCACGAACAGGCCCGGCCGGATTTCCCCGCGATCGGGATGGTACCAACGCAGCAGCGCCTCGAAGCCGTGGATGCCGCCATCGGGCAGCCCGATGATAGGCTGAAACGCCACCGACAGTTCGTCGCGCGCGATGGCGCGGCGCAGTTCCATTTCCATTTCACGCCGCAGTTTCAGGCTGGCGTCCATATCGCGAGTGAAGCGGCGGTAGCGCGCGCGGCCGCGCTGCTTGGCGCGATAGAGCGCGATATCGGCGCGGCGCAGCAGTTCGCCCGGATCCTCGCTCTGCTCCGGCCCCCAGCTGATCCCGCACGAGCAGGTGACTTCCAGCGTGTTGCCGGAAATCAGGAAGGGTTCGCGCATCAGATCCATGATCTGCGTGCCCAGCTCGTCGGCCGTAGCGCGTCCGCCGGGCGATCGGCGCATCAGCACGAATTCGTCGCCGCCGAAGCGCGACAGGAAGTCGGTGGACGGCAAGGCCCGGCGCAGGCGCATGGCCACCTGCCGCACCAGTTCGTCGCCGACGTGATGCCCCAGCGTATCGTTGACGACCTTGAAGCTGTCGATGTCGAGATAGGCGACGAACACGTCGCCCAGGCGCTGATCGTTGATGCAGGCCGAAAGCTCCTGCCGCAGTCGCTGCATGTAATGCACGCGGTTGGGCAGGCCCGACATCGCGTCGTGCATCGCGTTGTGCTGGGCTTGCGCTTCGCTCGCCACCAGTTCGCGCGTGGTGCGCATGTGACGGCGCACGATCATCACGCCACCGAGCAGCACCCCCACGAAGAACAGGATAAAGGCCGAAAGCAGGGGCGCGGTCCGCCGGATGATCGCTTCGCCGGGGCGGCGCGCCGCCCAATCGAGCCAGCCGATGGTCTGGCCGCTGGGATCGGCGATCGGCGTGCCGTTGCGCGCCTGGTCCGCGGACGGCGGACCATCGCTCACCCGCATATCGTCGAGCAGCACCGCGCGGCTGAGTTCCTGCAGCAGGGTTTCGTCCATGGTCCGGACGAGCAGCACGTAGTTGGGAGCGCGCTGCAACAGGTCAACGTGCGAATCGGGTATGATCGCGGCGACGGTCATGATCGCCAGCCGCCCCTGGTAACGGGAAAATTCGTAAAGTCCGCGCTCCATCGGGTAGCCGCGCCGGTCGACCGGCCACTTGCCGTCTTCGAGCGTGATCCACTGCGCGATGTCTCCATCGTCCCGGCTTTCGCCGCGCGTGCGCGCGATCAGGCGGGCAACACGCGTTTGCAGGCCGGCGTAGCGGTCGGCGGGCGCATCCTCGCCCCGCTCCCACCCGCGCACCAGCGAACCATCGGCACGCACCAGAAAAACGTGATCGGCGCGCTGGCTGCCCCAGAAGAAGTACCCGAGGTAGGTCCGCGTCCAGACCGGATCGTCGCCGAGCACCGCATGGCGCATGGCGTCATCCCAGGTCTGCTGCAGCTTCTGCGCCGCGAGTATCCGTTTGGCCGAGCTGTCGAGATAGTGCGCGACTCGGACGCGTTCGTCGCTCTGCGCCAGTTCGTCGGCGATGCGAGTCGAGTTGCTGAACGAGGCCACCAAGGCGACCGACAACGCCACCAGCGCGAGGAAAGTGGCCACGACAATCCAACTGGAGCGCAACACGCCCGCCGTGCGCCGCAGCGCCGTTGCCCGTGACAGATACCCAATCGCCATGCATCGGGACGGTAGAGGCCCTATCCGAACAAATGGTTAGCGCGGCACTATCCATCGCCAACGATTTTGCACGTCCGGACGGTTGCAATCGGCTACTCAAACTTGCAAATCTGCGATGGCCTTCCTAATTGTTCGTAAGACTAACTTTTTCAGCGGGAGTAAGATATGCGCGAAAGGCTTCAGCACTATATCGACGGCAAATGGGTCGACAGCGAGGGCGGCCGTCGCCACGAGGTCATCAATCCCGCCACCGAGGAACCCTGCGCGGTCGTGACGCTGGGCAGCCAAGCCGATGTCGACAAGGCCGTTGCCGCCGCCAAGCGCGCCTTCGCCACGTTCAGCAAGACGACGGTGGCCGAGCGCAAGGCGCTGCTGGAGCGCATCATCGCCGAATACAAGAAGCGCATCCCCGATTTCGCCGCCGCGATCAGCGAGGAAATGGGCGCACCCGTCAGCTTCGCCGGCACGGCGCAGGTTGGCGCGGGCATCGGCTACATGCTGGGCACGCTGGAAGCGCTGGACGGCTTCGAATGGGAAGAAGCGATTCCCGGCACGCCCAACGCGCGCATGGTTCACGAACCCGTCGGCGTGGTCGCGGCGATCACGCCGTGGAACTGGCCGCTCAACCAGATCTGCGCCAAGATCGCGCCGTGCATCGCGGCGGGCAACACCGTGGTGCTCAAGCCTTCGGAAGAATGCCCGACCAACGCGGCGATCTTCGCCGAAGTGCTGGACGCGGCCGGCGTTCCGGCAGGCGTGTTCAACCTCGTGCAGGGTGATGGCCCCGGCGTGGGCGTGGCGCTGACCGTGCATCCCGACGTGGACATGGTGAGCTTCACCGGTTCGACCCGCGCGGGCATCCAGATTGCCAAGAATGCGGCCGAAACCGTCAAGCGCGTGCATCAGGAACTGGGCGGCAAGGCGCCGAACCTCGTGCTCGAAGACGCCGATTTCGCCACCCACCTGCCGCCGACGCTGCAGGGCGTGGTTGCCAACACCGGCCAGAGCTGCATCGCGCCGACCCGCCTGCTTGTCCCCGCGGCGCGCAAGGCCGAAGCCGAGGCGTTCGTGAAGAACTACTTCGCGGCCGTGAAGGTCGGCAGCCCGGC
This sequence comes from Novosphingobium sp. MD-1, assembly GCF_001014975.1. Taxonomy (GTDB): domain Bacteria; phylum Pseudomonadota; class Alphaproteobacteria; order Sphingomonadales; family Sphingomonadaceae; genus Novosphingobium. The sequence goes on from NZ_BBXA01000034.1 coordinate 159,376, forward strand.
TGACGAAGGCGCGCATATCGGCCCCGTGGTCAACAAGGCGCAGTGGAGCAAGGTGCAGAGCCTGATCGACGCCTCGATCTCCGAAGGCGCGAACCTGCTGGAAGGCGGCCCCGGCCTGCCGGACAACGTCAACCGCGGCTATTTCATCCGCCCGACGGTGTTTTCCGACGTGACGCCGGACATGACCATCTTCAAGGAGGAAACCTTCGGCCCGGTGGCGACGATCACCACCTATACCGACCTCGATGAGGCGATCGATCTGGCCAACAAGACCAGCTACGGCCTGTCTGCCACCGTCAGCGGCACGCCGGAATCGGCCGCCGACGTGGTCGGCCAGCTGCGCGCGGGCCTGGTCACGGTGAACGGCTGGGCCGGCGTGAAGGGCGGCGCGTTCGGTGGCTACAAGCAGTCGGGCAACGGCCGCGAGGGCGGCAAGTACGGCCTCAAGGACTTCATGGAAGTGAAGACGATCGCCCAGTTCTGATTTCCAGATTCTGATTTCCGGTACGCCGGAACGAAAGGGCCGGTGCTTCCGCAGGGAAGCGCCGGCCTTTGCCGTTCGGGTTTGGAGGAACCCACCCCCACCCCTCCCGCAAGCGGGAGGGGAGAATTCGGGATATCCCCTCCCGCTTGCGGGAGGGGCAGCGAGACTTGCGCCGCCGCAGGCGGTGTTAGTCGCAGCGGGGTGGGCAGCACCCCATCGCCCGGATCAGCCGGCCTGCCGCCAGCGGCGGGCACCCTCCGCCGCCTCAAGCGCGCGGGCGCGGCCGTTCATCGCGCCGGTAATGCCGGCGATCGCGCTGTTGAGCGCGCGGGCGGCATAGCGGCGCGCACGTTGCGCCAGCGCCTGTTCGCGGGTGGCGGCGGCGTCCATCGCGCGGGGATAGATTTCGCCCAGCAGGCGGTCGAACGTGGCTTTCCAGCTGAACCGGTCGATCACATGCGCCCGCGCGGCGGCGCGCATCGCGGCGTAATCGCCCTGCCAGACCTCCATCACCAGCCGCGCCATCGCGTCCACGTCATCCACCGGCGCCAGCCGCCCCAGCGCGGGCGTGACCCGTTCCAGCATCGCGCCCGAGGCGACGCCGACCACCGGCAACCCGCTCGCCTGCGCTTCCAGCACCGAAATGCCGAACGTCTCGTCCGCCATGGCGGAGACATAGATGTCGGCCGATGCCAGCAGCCGCGCCAGTTCGGCACGATCGCCGACGAAGCCATGGAACGCCACGGGCAGCCCGCGCGCTTCCTCCACCATCCGGTCGCGCAGCTTGCCATCGCCGATCAGCAGCAGCGCTGCCCCGCAATCGGCCGGCAGCGCGCGGAACATCGCCAGCAGCCGGTCGGCGCGTTTTTCGTTGTCCAGCCGCCCGGCATAAACCAGCAGCGGCCCCTGCCCTTCCAGACCCAGCCGCGCGCGCAATCCGGGATCGCGGCGATCGGGGTGGAACACCGCCGGATCGACTCCAAGCGCCAGTTCGTCCACGTGCTCGACGCCATAGGACGTCAGCATCGCGCGCATGTCCTGCCCCAGCGTATAGACCCGGTCGAATTCACGATAGGTCGCTTCGGCATAGCCGGCGCTGACCTTGCGCAGTCCGCGCGCGACGAAATCGCCGAACAGTTCCGAACTGACGCGATAGACGTGGGCATTGGGAAAATCGGTGTGATAGCCGGCGACCAGGGTGGTGCGCGGGAACGCGCGGCGGTGATCGATCGCGGTCCAGGGCAGCACCCAGGGGCACAGCGATTCGATCACATCGGGCTGGTAGCGCGCCAGCACCGCGCGCACCGCCGCCGTGCGCAGGATGAAGCGGTAATTGGGGCTGCCCCGCACCGGATCGGCGCCGATCTCCACCCAGATATGGCGGCCGTTCTCCACCACCCGGTCCTCGGCGCCCGGCACGATCTGCAGCAGCCGGTGCCCGGTATGCTCCAGCACGTGGGCGCGCTTTTCGCGCAGGTACGTGCCGATGCCGCCGCCGCCCTGGGGGGCATAGCTTTGCGTGAGGTCACAGATCAGGAGTTCGTTGCCGGCGATGGTCACGGATCCCTTCAATCGATCCGTTATGACTCTTTCGCGACCGCGGGCAAAATTCCTTGAACGGCGTCAATAATCCTTGCTGACGCGCAAGTTCAGACTCTCGTCCCCGATCGTTGCCACGGAGGCGAGCAGCGCCAGCCAGCGGGTGATGCGGAATTCGACCGACGTGGCGTTGTAGCCGCGCCCGTCGGTCACCAGTTCGACGAAGAACTTGCGCCCCAGGTACTTGCCAGCGGCGACGCTGGTGCCGCGCGGAATCGAGGCATCGGCGTTGAGGATGCGCAAGCGGTCGAGCCCGATGGCGCTGCGCAGCTTGTTGATCGGGTCCAGCCCGCCGCCGCCGCGCAGCGATGCCAGCGCGGCGGCAAGCTGCACCGCTTCCGGCGCCGAAATCTGCGTGATCGAGCTGCCGAACAACAGGCGGCTGAGCAGTTCCTCTTCGGGCAGCGAAGGCGTGGAGGAGAAGGCGATCACCGGCTTCATTCCCGATCCGGTGATCGTGATCGTGGCGCTGACGCCGTTGGCATCGCCGCTGGCCGCGATATCCAGCCGGGGATCGATCGGCATTTCGCCGGCGAAGCGGATGCGGCCGCGCGTGAGGTCGAAGCGCTTGCCGGCGAATTCGTAGCCGCCGCGCACCAGATCCGCGCTGCCGAATATCTGCGGGTTGGCGGTGGTGCCGCGCAGGCGGATGTCCGCGCCCCATTCGCTGTCCAGCCCCAGCCCGCGCACGTCGATGCGGTTGGCGCCGGAGGCGTCGATCAGGAACGTCCATGGCGTGGACGGCGTGCGCGCCGGCGCGACGTCGGCACGCGGGTTGATCTCGCGCGTGGGGATCGAGGGCAGCTCCGCCACCGCGCTGGCGCTGCCGAGCGCCCAACGCGCCTGTTCGATGCGCACCCGGCCGGCGATGGTGCCGCCGATGCCATCGCTGACGATGCGCAGCGGGCCGGTCACCGTGGCCGCCATGTCATCCCGGTTGACGATGCGCGCGTTCTGCGCGGCCATGCGCAGATCGAGCGCGACGCCGCGCGAGACGATGTTGGACAGATCGATGGTGCCGCTGCCGGTAACCTTGCCGCCGTTGGCGGTGGTGCCGGCGAAACGGTTCAGCGACAGGCGCGAATCGTTGAACGTGCCGCTCGCCTGGATGTTCTGGATGTCGGTGCCGATCACGCTGCTTTGCACGCGCAGATCCTTGCTGGCGATGGCGCCGACGAACGTGGGATCGTCGAGCGTGCCGGTGATGTCGGCGCGCGCGCCGATGGTGCCGGTCAGGTCCATGAAGTCCACTGCCGCGAGGCGCCAGAGCGTTTCGGCCGGTCCGCCATAGCGGACCTGCGCCTGCAGGCGGCCGCCGCGCAGGCGCTCCAGCACGGTGCCGCCACGCGGCAGGCCGGAGAGAAGCGCCTGCACCCCGCCGCGCACGGTGCCGCCGTCCCGCCCGCCATCCTTGAACACCGCGCGCGCCTGCAGCGCCGAAGGATCGAGATCGGCAACCAGCGAAAGGTTCATCGGCCGCGAGGTGAGCACGAGGCCCGAGCGCGTCAGCCCGCGCACCTGCACCGCCGCATGGCCGGACGGCGCCCCGGTATGATCGTTGCGATAGTCGATTACGCCGGAAAGCGCCCCGCCGAGGCCAAGGTCCGCCACGACAATGTCCGCCAGCGAGAGCGGCATCCGCGCGATCTGGAGCTTCAGTTCGGTCGGCCCGCCCAGCACGTGCCCTTCGGCGATGACCGCGCCGCGCCCGAAATTGACCTGCGTCGGTTGCAGCCGCCAGCCTTCGCCCTCGCGCTCCAGCACCGCGCGGCGCGGCATCTGGATGGCGCGGCCGGAGTAATCGCCCGAAGCGAGCGCGACGATCTTGTCCGGCGCAATCGAGGCCGTGCCCTGCATGGCGAAGCGCGTGCCGCGCCGCCCGGCGATGGAGGCCGTGACGCTGCCCGCGCCGTTGACGAGCTTCGCGTTTACGGCCAGCCGCCCGATGAACAGCTGCCCCGCGCCGATGCCCTCGATATGCGCGGTGGCGTCGATCGTGCTCTTGCCCTCGGCCAGGAAGCCGTTCACCTCGACCTTGCCGTTGCCGATGGAAATCGGCCGCGCGCCGCCGAAGCGGGCGTTGCGCGCCGTGACCAGTGCGGTGATCGCCTGCCCGCCTTCCTTTGGATCGAGCCGGACGGTGCCATCGATCCCGCCGCCCGTGATCGCCAGATCGCCGCTGACGCCGGCCGTGGCAAGATCGAGCCCGCCGGTGATTTCCGTCTGCCAGACCTTGAAGTGCTCGATCGCGATCCGCGTCGGCCCCTTGGGCGGCGATTGCAGGCCCAGCACGCCATCGAACGGCCCCAGCGTGGAATCGCCCTTCGTCTCGATCCGGAACCCGTCGGCCACGGGGGACAGCGCCACGCGCACGTCCTTGAGGCCGGCGGCGGGCAAGGGATTGGCAAAGACCAGCACGGCGGACGGACCATCCTTGGCCACGGCCGCGTCGATGGTGAAATCGCCATAGTCGAGATGGCGCCCCTTGCCGACCACGGTGGTCCGGCCATCGGGGTGGACCTGCCCGTTCAGGGCAATGGCCAGCTTGCGCGAGGACAGGCGCGCATCACTGAACCGCAGCGGGATCAGCGCGCCGGTTACGACGCCACCGGAAAAGCGGATGTTGCCGCCGGTCAGGTTGGCCAGCGTGCCGTTGTCGATCCGCGCCATACGCCCCGCCGCGTTGGCGCGCAGCGACCAGGGCACGCCGTTGCCCATGCCGAACACGATCTTGGCATCGGCATCGACCAGCCCCAGATTGGGCAGCGCGAAGCCGCGCGCGGTGACCGGCCCGGCCAGCGCGTACATGCCCTTGGCCATGTCGCTGCGCAGCACCAGCCGCGCCGCCAGCCCCTTGAGATCGATCGCCAGCTGTTCCGAGGAAAGCTGGCTGCCCTGCAGCACCAGATCACCCTTCACGCTGGCGCCGACGAAGCGCGGGTCGATCATGCCGTTGCCGGTCACCACCTTCTTCGCGGTGACGGCCAGCGGCAGCAGCAGGCGCTTGCCGTTCCAGTTGGCGGTGCCGGCGGTGTGCAGCCCTTCGGCCTGCGTGGTGCCGCTCTTCAGCCGGTCGATGGTGAAATCATGGCGGATGGCGAGATCGCGGAGCGGCCCATCGAGCGTGGCGGCAAGGCGCACGCCGGCGAGCTCGGGCGAGGCCATCACCAGATCGGGCCGGCGCAGATCGGCCTTGAGCGCCAGCTGATCGACCCGGTTGTCGGTAAGATCAACCGCGCCCTGCCCCGTGGCGCGGAACGCCGCGCCGCCCACGTAATAGCGCCCGTCCAGCGTCGAATCCGCGAAGGTGCCCTGGTAGAACAGCGAAAGCTTGTTCCCCACGATGCGGCGTGCGGCGCCGGCCAGCAGCGCTTCGGGGAAGACCTGCCCGGCCACAGTGTAAGTGCCGGCGCGGTTGTCGATCAGGAAGCCGGCCAGCCGTTCGCCGTCCCGCCGGGCCACGGCCCAGCCGCGCCACGCGCGGAACCGGCCCTTGCCCGCCACTTTCGCGACCACATCGCTTTTCACGCCGGTCAGCGCCGACAGCAGGCCGCCGCGCGGCGCGGCATAATCGAGCGCGAGATCGAACTTGTCGCGATCCGGCTCGCTATCAAGGTGCAGCGCCAGCCGGTCCTTGCCGCCCAGCCGGCCGTTGGCGTCGATCAGGGTGCGGCCCGAGCGGACATCGGCGCGCGCGGTCAGATCGACGCGGCGTCTTTCCCCCATCACGCCCGGCGCGATGGTAAGGGCATCGATCTCCAGCCGATCGACGCGGATATTGAACGACGGCAGGATCGGTGCGTTGGGATCACCCGGCTTCAGCTGCGGCCGGCGCAGCAGGGTGCCCCGGTGCAGCGCGAGCGTGCGGATGTCGAGCGTGTTGACCGTCCAGGCGTAGGGCCGCCAGTCCAAGTCGACATCGGGAACGGTCAGGAACGGGCCGTTGGGATCGCTGAGCACCAGATCCTTAAGCCCGGCCTTGCCGAACAGCGAACCGTCGATCCGGCCCACGGTGATGCGCAGGCCCGAGGCGGGGGCCAGCGTGGCGATCCGATCGGCGACGAAGCGGTGGCCGATCGGCGAATCGAGTACGAGCAAGGCGCCCAGCAGCGCCATCGCCAGCACGGCCAGAACCGCACCGATCCGCCGCGTCCAGCGCCAGACGAAGCCGGACGCGGATGCCGGCGGGGGTGGCGGCGGCGGTGGCGGCGGCGGGGGGCCGGCATCGGGGCCTTCCGGCGGCAACGCGGCGGGCACGGTGTCGTCCGCCATCAGAACGCCTGCCCCAGCGCGACATAAACGCCGATGCGGCTATCGCCCTTCGAAGGGTTGAGCGGCGTGCCCAGATCGATGCGGATCGGGCCGAAGTTGGTCTGGTAGCGGATGCCCACCCCGACGCCGACCTTGATGTCGCGGAAGCGCGGTGTCGTGGTTTCGTCCACCGCGCCGGCATCGACGAACGGCACGACGCTGACCGCGCCGCCCATAAGGCCGGTCTTGACGCGCGCTTCGAGCGAGAATTCGGTCAGCGAACGGCCGCCGCTGGGCGCGCCGGTCGTGTCACGCGGGCCGATCTGCTGATAGCCATAGCCGCGCACCGACGATCCGCCGCCGGCATAGAACCGGCGCGATGGCGCGATGCTGGCGATGTCCGCACCCTGGATCGCGCCGAACCGCACGCGGCCGGCCATGACCACGCTGTCGCTGACCGGGCGATAGAGGCTCGCGTCGAGCTGGACCTTCACATACGTCGAGTTCGCACCGGCCTGGCGCGAGATTTCGGGCGAGACGCGCAGCGCCGCGCGGAAGCCGCGCGTGGGATCGAGCAGGCTGTCGCTGCCGTCATAGGCCCCACGCAAGGGCAGCGCGCCGATGAAATAGGTCTTGCGCGGCTGGGTACTGTCCTCGCGCTCGCTGGTGGCCACCACTTCGAGGCCCGCCGAATAGACCCAGGGCTTCTGGAACAGCAGCGTGGTCTGCCGCTCGATGCTGCTGACCAGCGACAGGGTGCGCGCCTGATAGGCATCGCTCACCTTGGTCTGGGCATAGAGATCGGCGGTCAGCACCTGATCGCGTGTCAGGAAGTTGTTGCGGCGATAGATCACGCCCAGCAGCTGTTCGCGGGTGCCGGCCACGCCGCGCACGCGGACCATGCCTTCGGGCGGGATCAGGTTGCGGTGCTCCCAGCTCGCCTCGACCCGGAAGCCTTCGCCGCTGGAATAGCCGATCAGCGCCGCCACGGTGCGCTGCGGGGCCTTGGCCATATCGACATCGACATCGACCACGCCGGGCTTGCCGGCGGCGGGCGGCGTTACTTCGCGCGTCTTGACCGTGACCGAGGAGACCAGGCTGGTCGCCAGGATCGCCTGCCGCAGATCGTCGAGCATGGCGGTCTGATAGACATCGCCCGGCCGGAACCGCGCGATATGCTGGATATGGCGCGACCCCATGAAGCGCGGCATGCCGCTGACGACCTGCCCGAACACGTAGCGGCCGCCGCTCGTCACCGGCACCGTCAGATCACCGGTGCGCGGTTCGTGATCGATCACCAGCGCCGGTTCGCCCACCTTGGCGAAGGCATAGCCGTTGTCGCCCAGCGTGGCGGCAAGATCGGCGCGGCCCTTGAGGATCTTCTCGGTATTGACCGGATCGCCGACGCGGACACCAAAGGCCGCGCGCAGGGTCTCGTAGTCCGCGCCCGTTCCGGCAATATCGCCGAGATCGATCTTCGCCAGGCGATACTGCGGCCCCGGCACCACATCGAACCGCACGACCACCTTGGACAGATCGATGGCATTGCGGCGCGGACCGCGCCGTGCCCCGTTGCCACCCTCCGCGCTGGCAGACGCCGCCGAAGCCGCCGCCTCGCTCTGCGGCGTGACGATCGACTGGTAAACCTCGGCGTCGTAGTAGCCATAAGTGCGCAGGATTTCGACGATCAGGTCGCGATCGCTGCGCGCGCGGCGGGTCAGCTGGGCAAGGTTGTCCTCGTCATCGTCCAGCGAATGCAGACTGGAGAGGCCGGAGAACCGCGAAACCAGTTCATCGCGTTCGGGGAAGGCATCGGTGGGCGAGAACGCCAGATCGACCTGCCCCCCGACGTGCGAGAGCGAGGCATCGGGGATCAGCGCATTGCGCGCGCTTTCGACCTGCTGCTGTTCGCCATCCAGCGCATCGACCGCGCCATCCACCTGCTGCTGCGCCAGCGCGATGTCCGGATCGGGATCGAGCGGCTTGAACGGCGGAAGATCGGCGGTCTGCGGCCAATCGATGGTGATGCCGGGAATGTCGGTCAGCGCCTGCAACGGTTCGGTCGCGCCCAGCAGCGCGGCGACATCGGGCGCGGGCTGGCGCGCGGCATCGGTATCGAGCGCCCAGCTTTCGGCATTGTCGATCGCGGAATCGGGAATCAGGTCCTTGAGCGCCTGGTCGGTATCGCGCGATTGCGCCAGCGCCATCGGCGCGGGCACCAGCGCGAAAACGAGCGCCGCCGCGATGATCCGCGTCAGCGATCCAGACATCCGCAACGAAGCATGATCAGGCCGGACGGTAGATTTCCTGTCCGGCGTGCAGACCATCCTTGCCCCCGCGCTCGAAAGCGTCCTGCCGCGGGGTGGCCGCGCGATCGATGGCACTGGCCTGCTCATCAGTCGAGAAACGCTCCCAGCCATCGCGGCCAAGGCGTTCGAGCGGACGGAAGCGCACCTTGTACTGCATGCGCGAAGATCCTTCGACCCAATACCCCAGGTAGACGTAGGGCAGGCCGATTCTCGCCGCGTGCAGAATGTGATCGAGGATGATGTAGGTTCCAAGCCCGGTGCGCGTCTCGTGATGTGGATCGTAGAAACTGTAGATCATCGAAAGACCATCGCCCTGATGGTCGGTAAGGCAGGCTCCCACCAGTTTGCCCGGCGCGCCACCCACGCCCGGTTCCCTGTATTCAATCACATAGCTTCTGACTGGCGTATGTTCCACCATGTCAGCAAAATCCATCTCGTCCATCGCCGCCATGCCCCCATCGGGGTGGCGCGCCGACAGGTAACGCCGCAGGAGGTCAAACTGTTCCTGCGTCGACCACGGCTTGCATGCAGTAACAATCAGGTCCGAATTGGCCTTGATCGCCCGGCGCTGCGCCGAAGAGGGCTGAAATTCGTCCGACACGACGCGCACAGACACGCAGGCGGTGCAATCGATGCAGCTGGGGCGGTAGGCGACGGTCTGGCTGCGGCGGAAACCGATACGGCCCAGCGCGTCGTTCAGGTCGTCGGCATGCGGCCCCTTCAGCTCGGTGAACACCTTCCGTTCGCTCTTGCCCTCAAGATAGGGGCACGGCGCGGGGCTCGTCACGAAAAAGCGGGGAAAACGGACGGGCGCGGTCACGGCCTGCTGGGCTTCCTCTGGGCGTCCGGACCATCCGGCGCCGTTCAAAAACGACAATGCCTCAGCATCGAACTTGGTGAAAGACCCTTAACCACGAAATTATGCGCCTCAGTCCGTCTCGAGGCCGGCGCAGGCCCGGTTTGCGCCGCCCTGTCCCGCTTCCGGACGACAGGGCGGCGCATCCTTTACGAGACGGACACTTCCAGAACGGTCAGGCGAAGCGCGATTTCAGCCCAATTCGATCTGAACCACGTCATATCCCTTGGCGCGGAGCGCCGCGACCAGCAGGTCGATCTGCTCGCGATCGCGCGCCTCGCATTCGATCTCGGCCGTCAGTCCCTTGGCCGGGAGCGAGGTGAAGATGCGCTGGTGCCAGACTTCGAGAATGTTCACCTGGTAGCGGTTGAACTCCTCGACCACGTGGAACAGCGCGCCCGGGCGATCCTGCAGCACGATGCGCAGGCGGCCAAGCCGGCCCGACCGCGCCAGATCGCGCAGCAGTACGTTGGCGAGCAGGCGGGTATCGATGTTGCCGCCGGTCAGCACGATGCCCACGTTGCGCCCTTCGAACAGGGCGCGGTTGCGCATCACCGCGGCGAGCCCGGCCGCCCCCGCGCCTTCGACCACGATCTTCTCGATCTGGAGCAGCAACGCCACCGCGGTTTCGAGCGCGGCTTCATCGACCAGCACGATATCGTCGACAAGCTGGGCCAGCACGGCCGAGGTGAAGGCGCCCGGCTCCTTGACCGCGATGCCTTCGGCCAGGGTATCGCCGCCGCATGGCAGATCGGCGTGCTTCAGCTTGTCGTACATCGACGGATAAAGCTGCGCCTGCACCCCGATCAGGCCGATATCGGGCTTCAGCGCCCGCGCCGCCGTGCCCATGCCCGAAAGCAGGCCGCCCCCGCCGATCGGCACCGCTAGCATGTCGATCTCGGGCGCATCCTCCAGCATCTCGAGCGCGACGGTGCCCTGCCCGGCGGCGACCTGCGGATCGTCGAACGGATGAACGAAGGTCAGCCCGAGCTGCTTTTCCATCGACCGGGCATAGGCATAGGCCTCGTCGAACGTCTCGCCCTCGAGCACGACCTTGCCGCCGTTGCTCTCGGTCTGCATGATCTTCACCGTCGGCGTCGTCTTGGGCATGACGATGGTGACGGGCACGCCCAGCCGCGTGCCGTGGTACGACAGGCCTTGCGCATGGTTGCCGGCCGAAGCCGCGATCACGCCGCGCGAACGGCGTTCCTCATCGAGTTGCAGAAGGGCATTGAGCGCGCCGCGTTCCTTGTAGGCGGCCGTGAACTGGAGGTTTTCGAACTTGAGCCAGATGTTGGCGCCGGTGATGGCGCTCAGCGTCCTGCTGTAAAGCGTGGGGGTGCGCACCACCTGTCCGCTAATTCGCTCCGCCGCCGCGCGTACCTCGGCGATGTCGAGCAGGGCACCGGGATTGTCGGTGGGCTGCTGAGCGGATGAACGGACCAGATTTTCCATGCAGGCGCCCTAATGCAAAGGGCGCGCCAAGGAAACCGTTAACCGGTGGCTCGCGCGCGGCGGACCGCCGCCACGATCCCCAGCACCACAAGGATCGCCAGCGTATCGGCGATCCAGTCGCGGATGTCGCAATCGCGGTGCAGCTCCGGGATCGACTGCGCCAGTTCGATCAGCGCGCCCAGGAACGACAGCCGTTCGGCAATGCGCCGCTTCGGGAACGCCGGCCAGCCCAGCGCGGCCAGCAGGGTCAGCACCGAAAAGGCCAGCATGTGTTCGAACTTGTCGCCCAGCCGGTCTACCGGCAGCTGCGGCGGATGCGGCAGCACAGCCATGACCACCGCGAAGGCACAGCAGAACCAAAAAGATGCGCGCAGGACGGGCGGCGGAAACAGACCGGATCGGCGACGATGCATCATGCAGCCGCGTTAGCCTGACGGCAGCCGGCGAGGCAAGCAAGCGCGCGGCCATGATTGAGCGAAAGGCGGCAGGACGAAAGCGAACGCGGTGGGTTGCGGCCCGCGCGCGGCTGGCTACAGAAGGGGCATGCTGAAGGTCCGAACCCGATGAACGGCGGCGCGCCGCATTCCATGATGCACGACGGCTTCCTGTTGCTCGGCTTCGCGCTGGGCTTCGTGCTGCTGTTCCGGCGCCTGCGGCTGGGCGCCACGCTGGGCTACCTTGTTGCCGGCGCGGTGGTGGGGCCGCAAGTGCTGGGGCTGGTCGGCGATGCCGAACAGAAGCTGGGCATCGCCGAACTGGGCATCACGCTGCTGCTGTTCCTGGTCGGGCTGGAACTGAACCCTTCGCGCCTGTGGAAGATGAAGCGTGACATCCTGGGGCTGGGCCTGCTGCAGGTGACCGCCTGCGGCATGGCCATCGCCGCGATGATCGCGCTGGGCACGGAGTTTTCGTCCGCCGCCGCGCTGGCGCTGGGCCTGCCGCTGGCGCTTTCCTCCACCGCGCAGGTGCTGCCGATGCTGCAATCGTCGGGCCGGTTGCGCACGCCGTTTGGCGAACGGGCCTTTGCCATCCTGCTGTTCCAGGACCTGTCGATCATTCCGATGATCACGATCATCGCCGCGATGAGCCGCAACCCTGCCGACGTGGGTGGCCCGCCGGGATGGCTGCTGTCGCTGTACACCATCGGCGCGATCGTCGGCCTTGTCGCCGCCGGACGCTTCCTGATCCGCCCGCTGTTCCGCCTGATCGGCAAGCTGGGCGAGCGCGAGATGTTCGTGGTGGCGGCGCTGTTCACGGTGATCGCGGCGGCCGCGATCATGGAAGCGCTGGGCCTGTCCACCGCACTGGGCGCCTTCATCGCCGGGGTGATGCTGGCGGATTCGCCCTATCGCCACGAACTGGAAGCCGATGTCGAACCATTTCGTTCGATCCTGCTGGGCCTGTTCTTCCTGGCAGTGGGCATGATGCTCGATCTCAATGCCATCGCGCAGCGGCCGCTGTTCGTGCTGGGCATGGCGACGGCGCTGGTGGTGGCGAAGGCGGCGGTGATCTTCCTGATCGGCCTGGCCTTCCGCATGACCTGGCGCGGCGCGATGGCGCTGGGTCTGCTGCTGAGCCAGGGCGGCGAATTCGGCTTCGTGCTGTTCACGCAGGCGCAGAACGCGCTGCTCGTGGCGCCGGAAGCCGCCAGCCTGTTCGGCGCGATCGTCACCGTATCGATGGCGAGCACGCCGTTCCTGATGATGGCCACCCGCCGCTTTCGCGACGAGCCAGCGGCCGATCAGGGCGAGCGCGAAGGACCGAGCGCCGACGGCGCGAGCGCAATCGTCGTGGGCTATGGCCGCTTCGGTCAGACGGTGGCGCAGATGCTGAACGCCAGCGACATCGAAGTGACGCTGATCGACACCGACATCGAGATGATCGACGTGGCGGCGAGCTTCGGCGCAAAGGTCTATTTCGGCGACGGCTGCCGGCTGGACGTGTTGCGCCAGGCCGGCGCGGCCGAGGCCGAACTGATCCTGTTCTGCACCGATGGCGACCAGCTGGACGCCGAGATGATCGAGGCGGTGCACGAGGCGTTTCCGCAGGCCTTGATCTATGTGCGAGCCTATGACCGCCGCGCGGTGATCCGCCTGAAGCGCACGCCCGTCAGCGGGATCGTGCGCGAGGTGATGGAATCGGCCGTCAAGATGGCGCGGCTGGCGCTGGAGGATGCGGGCGTCAACCTGGAAGCGATCAACCGGGCCGAAGACATCTATCGCAACAACGATCGCGAACGGCTGAAAATCCAGATCGAGGCTGGCGACATCCGCGCCGCGCGCGATCGCATCATCACCGCGCCGACGCCGCAGGAGACGTGAGGGGCGCGTAAGGTATCAATTACCCACCCCCGGCCCCTCCCGCACGCGGGAGGGGAGAAGTGTCGAAAGCCCCTCCTTTGACTCCCCTCCCGCCTGCGGGAGGGGTTGGGGGTGGGCTTGCGCAGACGCCTTCAGAACGCGGCGATGCCCGTGATCGCGCGGCCCAGGATCAGCGCGTGAACGTCGTGCGTACCTTCGTAGGTGTTCACGGTTTCGAGGTTCACCATGTGGCGGATCACCTGGTATTCGCCGGAGATGCCGTTGCCGCCGTGCATGTCGCGCGCGGTCCGCGCGATGTCGAGCGCCTTGCCCACGTTGTTGCGCTTGACGATCGAGATCATTTCCGGCGCGAAGGCGCCCTCGTCCATCAGGCGGCCGACGCGCAGCGAGGCCTGAAAGCCCAGGCTGATCTCGGTCAGCATGTCGGCCAGCTTCTTCTGGTACAGCTGCGTCGCGGCGAGCGGGCGGCCGAACTGCTTGCGATCGAGGCCATACTGGCGCGCGGCGTGGTAGCAGAACTCGGCGGCGCCCAGCGCGCCCCACGAAATGCCGTAGCGCGCGCGGTTGAGGCAGCCGAACGGCCCCTTCAGCCCTTCGACGTTGGGCAGCAGCGCGTCTTCGGGCACGAACACATCGTCCATCATCACCATGCCGGTGATCGAGGCGCGCAGCGAGATCTTGTTGTCGATCTTGGGCGCGGACAGGCCCTTCATGCCCTTTTCGAGGATGAAGCCGCGGATCGCGCCGCCATGCGCTTCGGACTTGGCCCAGATCACGAAGACATCGGCGATGGGCGCGTTGGAAATCCAGGTTTTTGAACCGGAGAGGCGATAACCACCATCAACCTTCACCGCATGGGTACGCATTCCACCCGGATCAGAGCCGGCATCGGGTTCGGTCAGGCCGAAGCAGCCGATAAATTCGCCAGTGGCGAGCTTGGGCAGGTACTTCATCCGCTGATCTTCCGACCCGTATTCGTAGATCGGGAACATCACCAGGCTGGACTGCACGCTCATCATCGAGCGGTAGCCCGAATCGACGCGCTCCACCTCGCGCGCGACGAGGCCGTAGGAGACGTAGGACGCGCCGGCGCAGCCATACTTTTCAGGCAACGTGATACCGAGCAGGCCCTGTTCGCCCATTTCGCGGAAGATCGCGGGATCGGTGTGTTCCTGCGCGAAGGCATCGATCACGCGCGGCTGCAGGCGATCCTGCGCGAAGCTGCGGGCGGAGCCGGCGATAAGCCGCTCATCCTCGGTCAGCTGCGCATCGAGCGCGAAGGCGTCTTCCCAATCGAACCGAACCATTCCTGCCATGTGGCGTCCTCCTTGCGCGTGATCCTGCAACCTGCCATCGATCGCATCAAGAACCGAATTTGCCATGTTCAATCGCGATGCGGAATGAATGATGCTCGACGGCGACCAGTTGGAGGTGTTCCTGGCCATTGCCGAAACCCGCCACTTCGTGCGCGCGGCCGACCGGCTGGGCATCGCGCAATCGGTGGTCAGCAAGCGCCTGCAGCGGCTGGAAGACCGGCTGGGCGCCCGGCTGGTCACGCGGGGCAGCCGCAAGGACGTGGCGCTGACGCGCGCCGGCCAGCTCTTTCTGGACGAGGCGCGCGCGGCGCTGGCCTCGCTGCGGCAGGCCGAACGGATCGGGCGCAACATCGCGCGCGGCGCCGCCGGGCCGCTGCGCATCGGCTATGTGTTCTCCGCGGCGATGAGCGGGACGCTGGCGCGCGTGCTGCGGGCGCTGCGCGATGCCCTGCCCGATCTGGACGTGCGCCTTTCGCTGATGGAAACGCCGGTGCAGTTCGACCGCATCGTTTCGGGCGAGATCGACATCGGGCTGACCCGCCCCAGGCCGTCCTACCCGCCGGCCATCACCGCGCGCACCGTCCACCGCGAACAGCTGGTGCTGGCATTGGCCGACGACCATCCGCTGACCCGCCACGTCGCCGTCCGGCTGGCGGACCTGGCCGGCGAGCCGTTCATCATGCCGCAGTTCCACGAGGAAGTGGGCCTTGCCGAAGCGGTGCGCGATCTCGCGCGCGCCGGCGGCTTCGCCATGCCCGCGCTTCACCGCACCGACGATTTCATCTCCGCCGCCGTGCTCGCCGCCGCCGGGCGCGGCGTGGTCCTCGCCCCCGCCTCGCTCCAGCACCTCGCGCTCGACGGCCTCACCTTCCGCCCGCTGGCCGATCATGCGGCCACCGTCGAACTGGCGCTGCTCTGCCGCGACGACACCCCCGCGGCCGCGCGCGGCGTGATCGAGAAGGCGCTGGCGTTGTAGGGACGGCAATTATCTGGAAATTCCGCCGAGATACCGGCCGTTCAGGACACGACGCGGTTGCGGACCTGCGATTGGCTGCAAAGAAGTTGAGGCGCCCTTATCTAACACACCCACCTTGCTTGCCCCCTCATCAATGCGGATAATTCAACTTTGGCACGGGGGTCGATTCTTAATGAACGAGCAAAAACCAGAAGGAGCCGAACAACCACCGCCTCCAACTGAGGAACAGGTGCGGCTCATTATCGCGCAGACCCTTGAACAAGTCTTTCTTCGAGCGCAGGCCGATACTCAATTGCTTATGGACCTGAGCGCGAAAGTTGCCGGCGTTGAAGCGCATACCCACGCTACCGTTGCTGCGGTCGACGCGAATGAAAACGAAGTCAGAGAACAGCGCGCCATCGACGCCCAAAAGGAGATCATTTCGCATCTTTTCGATAAAAGTTACAACTATGTCACGGTAGTCGTGGCGGGCGCGTTTGCTGCGTACTTCACCACGTTAGGCACGGTTTCTGCAAGGTTGAACGACATCCAACTACGATGGTCGGCACTGTTGATGACCATCAGTTTGACCATCTTCGTGTTTTGGGAAGTCTTCAATATGGCTTTCATCGGCTATCATAATCTCAAAGGAGACTACGGCTTAATGACTAAAACGCCCAGATGGACGCAAGTCATCTGGGCAGTCGTGCTATTTGTTACGATTAGCACGGCGGTACCCGCAATTGGGCTGTCGATCTACGCCTACCTGAATGGCCTAGGTGCATTTGACGTCGTGGCAAATTTGTGGCCGTGAGTTACCACTCATCTTTCAAATGCGCGCGCAAATTGGATGACGGCTTTCACCCACGATTCCTGCCGGAGCGACTATTTCGCACGCAACGCAAAAGCGGACTTTGGCATACGAAATCCCGCTCGTCCTGAGCCTGTCGAAGGACGCGCGCGGTGCTGGCGTTGCGCTCTGCTGCTTCTCGATCAACTGTATCGCGCGTCCTTCGACAAGCTCAGGACGAACGGGTGTGGGGGATTTTGGGGCGGTCGGCTAACCGCGTCCTTGCTGCCACTCAACCGGCTGTCGGAGGCACGCCCCCCTCGCCCAGGGCCAGCGCCTCTTCCGCCGTTACCGTTTTCAGCAGCGCGATGAACGATTTGAGCGCGATGCCTTCCAGCTTGGCCATGTGCGGCTCGAACGGCTTGTCGTAGCCAGCGAACACGGTCATCCCCTCCATCGAGGCGGAGATGAACAGCGCGAGCATCTCGCAGGCCTCGCACGGCAGATCGGGGCGCATTTCGCGGATGATCTCGATCGCCGGCGCGCGGGCGCGGACATAGAGTTCGTGGACGCGGTCGAACACGAATTCGTCGTGGTTGGACAGCGCCCATAGCTCCGGGAACAAGCGTGTGGTCTTCTTGCTGCGGATGTCTTCCAGCACCAGCAGGCACAGGCGGCGCAACCGCTCCTCCGGCGGCGCGCCGGGCATCCGCACGATGGTGTCGAATTCCTGCTCGTAGCTGCGGATCACGGCGTCGAGCAGTTCGCGCACCAGATCCTCGCGGCTGCGGAAATGATAGGTCAGGTTGCCGAACTTCATGTCGCAGGCGGCGGCGACTCGCCGCATCGACATCGCGCGGTAGCCTTCCTCGATCAGGATGTGCAGCGCGGTGCGCAGGATCAGTTCGCGCGTCTCGTGGCCCTTGGCATAGCCGCCCTCGCGTTCCGGAAATACCAGGTCGGTGACGAACGATGGCGCGCCATCATACTGATTCATAATAAATTTCAGCTCCGCTTTCACCCTTGATAACTTCTCTCAAAAAATATGTCACGCGACAAAATTAGGTCACTTGACAGAATTACGCCTATTTCGTCATTCTCCCGGCAACAAAGGCGCAACAATTCGCCGAGACTCTGGGAGTACCGCATGAGGTTTCTTGCTCTGGCGCTTGCCCTCTCCGTTTCGGCGAGCGCGGTTTCCGCCGCACCCGCCGCCTATCCCACGCCGCTGCCCGAAGAGCCGATCCCCACGGTCAAGGCGCTGCCGAAGGCGTGGCCGAAAAGCTGGGTCGTCATCCACGATTTCTACTTCGCCTCGATCCTCGACGGGCGGCTTGCGGTGGTGGACACGACATCGGCCAACCAGCCGCTGAAAGGGCTCGTCCGCGCGGCGCAGTTCGCCAATTCGCTGGTCTCGCGCCAGCGCGGCGAGATCTACACGGCCGAAACCTTCTTCTCGCGCCTGACGCGGGGCGAGCGCACCGACGCGATCACCATCTGGGACATGGAAACGCTCCAGCCCAAGGGCGAAATCGTGCTGCCCGGCGGCAAGCGCCAGCAATCGGTGACCTATCCGCACCTGTTCCAGTTCACCAACGGCGAACACTGGGCACTGGTGGCGAACTTCACGCCCGCGCAATCGGTGACAGTGGTTGATCTCGACGCGCGCAAGATCCTGAGCGAGATCGACCTGCCCGGCTGCGCGCAGATCTATCCCACCGGAGAACGCGGTTTCAGCAGCTTCTGCGCCGATGGTTCGATGTTCAGCGTGACGCTGGACGACAAGGGCCAGGTCGCCTCGTCCAAGACCATCGCCAAGGTGCAGGACATCGACAAGCAGCCGCTGTTCAGCACGCCCGCGATGATGGGCAAGACGGGCTGGTTCGTCAGCTACTACGGGCAGGTCCAGGGCTTCGATTTCTCCGGCCCGGTTCCCCGCCCCCTGCCCGGTGCGTTCAACGTGGGCACGGCCGAAGGCGGTGCGCCCGAATGGCGGCCGGGCGGCTGGCAAGTGATCGCGGCGGACGCCAAAGGTCTTCTTTACGTGCTGATGAGCCCCAACGGTCGCGAGGGCAGCCACAAGGATGGCGGCACCGAAGTATGGGTGATCGACCCGGCGAAGAAGGCGCGAGTTGCCCGCTTCCCACTGCGGTCGGTGGGCGTGGCCGTGGGCGTGACGCCCGAGGACACCCCGCACCTGATCGTGGCGCGCGCCGATGGCGTGATCGACGTGCACGACGCCGCGACCGGGGCCTTCGTCCGTTCGCTGGGCGCGACGGTTGCCGCCAACCCGATCCTCATCACGCCGGTGCCCTGAGATGGCGCCCGCAACCGGCTCGATCACCCTGTTCCTTGCGCTGCTGCTGGCCGGATCGGCGCTGCACAAGGGGCTGGCCCATGAACGGCTCGCCATCGCCGCCGCGCGGCTGGCAGGCACGCGCCCGAGTTCCGGCCCGCTGCTCCTGCTGACGGCGGGCAGCGTGGAAGCGGTGGCGGCGGCCTGCCTGCTGATCGCTCCCCTGCAAAGGACCGGCGCGCTGATCGCCGCCGCGCTGTGGCTGGGCTATGCTATCGCCCTGTTCCGCCGCCGGGGCGAAGTGCTCGATTGCGGCTGCGACCTGGTCGCCCGCGAAAAGCCGGTGACCCTGGCGCAAACCGCCCGCCCGGCGCTGCTCGCACTGGCAGCCGGCCTCGTTTCCACCCTCCCGGCGGCGGCGTTCGGCATCGAAACGCCCTTCGCCGCCGCCGGACTTTGTGCGCTCTACCTCGGAGTTTCCGAGCTGCTCGCCATTCCCCAACCCGCGTGGAGGAAGCCGTGATGCTGACATCCCAGATCCTGCTGTGGACCGCCGTGATCGTTCAGGCGCTGCTGATCGCAGCCCTTGCCCGCCAGGTCGGCATTCTCCACGAACGCATCGCGCCGGCCGGCGCACTGACCCTGCACCAGAAGGTGGAGGTCGGTGAAACCGCCTCGCCCATGACGGTGACCACCATCGACGGCGCGCCGATCGAGATCGGCGGCAAGCGCGAAGGCCGCAGCCAGTTGCTGTTCTTCGCCTCGCCCGATTGCCCGGTGTGCAAGTCCCTGCTGCCGGTGGTGCGCTCCGCCGCGCGCGCCGAGGCCGACTGGATCGACATCGTGATCGCGGGCGACGGCACCAAGGGGCAATACCGCCAGCTTGCCAAGGACCACGGCCTCGACGGCATTCCGCTGGTCCTGTCCGAAGCGCTCGGCCGCGCCTTCGGCGTATCGAAGCTGCCCTATGCGGTGCTGCTCGACGAAGCCGGCAAAGTCGCCTCGCTCGGCCTCGTCAACAGCCGGGAGCACCTCGAAAGTCTGTTCGAAGCCAAGGAACGCGGCGTGGCGTCGATCCAGGACTATCTCGCCCGCCGCAACAGGGAGGCCTGAGCCATGGCCGGCTTTGACAAGCTTACCGAGAAATTCGCCCGGCGCATCGCCCGCGGCACGTCGCGCCGGTCGATGCTGGCGTGGCTAGGCGCCGGCATGACCGGCGCGGCCACCTTCCCCGTCCTGCCGGTGGCGCGCGCCGCCACGCACGGCGGCGGGCCGACCCATAGCCCCGTAACCGCCGGCATCGATCAGGACCCCGGTGACCGCACGAGCTGCGATTACTGGCGCTACTGCGCGATCGACGGCTTCCTCTGCACCTGCTGCGGCGGGTCGGTCAGCAGCTGCCCGCCGGGCACGGAAATGTCGCCGATCACCTGGATCGGCACCTGCACCAACCCGGCCGACAACCGCGCCTATATTATCAGCTATAACGACTGCTGCGGCACGTCCTCGTGCGGACAGTGCCTGTGCAACCGCAACGAGGGCGATCGCCCGCAGGTGCGCCCGCAATCGAACAACGATTACAACTGGTGCCTGGGTTCGCAGAGCAGCGTGTACAACTGCTCCACGGCGGTGATCGTGGGCGTGGCGCTGGACCAGCCGAAATGAAGGGCGTCCTGAAGTTCGCCGCGCTGGGTGCGGTGGCGCTGACCGCGGCGCTGGTCGCGCGCAGCCCGGCGCAGGCCGGCGGTGCGGAACCGAATGGCGCGGCGCTCTATGGCCGCTGCGCCGCGTGCCACACCGCGACCGGCGCGGGTGTGCCCGGCGCCTATCCCCCGCTGGGCGTGGATTTCCGCACGTTGGCAGCGCGCAACGAAGGCCGGCGCTATATCGCGCTGGCCGTGATCAAGGGGCTGTCCGGCCCGATCACGGTTGAAGGCAAGGCCTTTCGCGGCGTGATGCCGGCGCAAGCGGGTCTGGATGATGCGGCCATCGCCGCCGTGCTCAACCATGTCGGCACCACGATCACCAAGGCCGGGCCGGCGTTCCGCCGCTTCACCCCGGCCGAGATCGGCACGATCCGCGCCGGTGGCGCGGCGCTTTCCTCGGCCGACGTCGCCCGCCTCCATGCCGGGGCCGGCGGTAAATGAAACCGGCCCTGCTCGCCTTTCCGCTCCTTGCCGCCCTGCTGGCCGGCGCTGGCGTGAAGGCGGGCGAGGCCGCGCCGCCGGGCGTGACGGACGTGCGGCAGGCCAAGGTCGACTACATGCTGAAATGCCAGGGCTGCCACCGGCCCGACGGCAGCGGGGATGACCATTCCAATCCGCCGATGAAGCACATCGTCGCCCGGTTCCTGTCAGTGCCGGGCGGGCGCGAATTCATCGGCCGCGTGCCCGGCGTTTCGACCGTCAATCTCGACGACGCAAGGCTCGCCAATCTGGTCAACTGGACCCTCTACACGTTCGACGCGGCGCACATGCCGGCCGACTTCCGCCCCTACACGGCGGAGGAAATCGGGCGTCTGCGCCAACACCCCCTTCGGCTCGAGCGCGCCGCGATGAGAGCGCGCCTGGTCGAGGGGTTTTCACAACCAGGGCAGGAACAAGCGCGCCCCTAAACGGGGCACCATCACAATGGGAGGTAGCAATACCATGAGGGAACGTCTTCTCCGCAACACCGCGCTGAGCGCGATCGCGATCTTCACCGCCACGGCCAACCCGGCCTTCGCGCAGGCGCAAAGCAACAGCACCAGCAGCGAAAGCGCACCGGGCGAAATCGTGGTCACCGCCGCGAAGCGATCGGAAAACCTCCAATCGGTGCCGATCTCGGTTTCGGCGATTGGCGGCGATGCGCTGGAAAAATCGCGCATCACCAACGTGGACAGCCTGGTGACCAAGGTCGCCAACCTGCAGCTGACCTCGATCGTGGGCGACAACACGCCGATCTTCGCGCTGCGCGGCGTGTCGATGTCGGACTACAGCCTCAACCAGTCCAGCCCGGTCGCGACCTATTATGACGAAGTCTACAAGGGCAACTTCGCCTTCCTGGGCGTCGCCATGTATGACCTGGAGCGCGTGGAAGTACTGCGCGGGCCGCAGGGCACGCTTTATGGCAAGAACACCACCGGCGGCGCGGTCAACATCATCAGCCGCGACGCCAAGCTGGGCGAGACCAGCGGCTATCTCAACGCGGGATACGGCAACTACAACCGCGTGGACGTGAACGGCGCGGTCAACGTGCCGCTGGGCGACAAGGCCGCGCTGCGCGTGGCCGGCACGTTCTCGCGCGCGGACGGCTGGTTCAAGAACGTGGTGCCCGGCCTGCCGGACCTTGCCAGCACACGCGAATACGCGCTGCGCGGCACGCTGAAGTTCGAACCGACCGACAGCGTGCGCTTCACCCTGCGCGCCTCCACCAGCTTTCAGAACCCGCAGAACTACGGCATCTATGCCCAGCCTGAAGCGGTGCAGCGACCCGGCCTGTCGAAGTGGGAAATCGCCTCCGACGTCAGCCAGCGCCGCCGCGCGCGCACCACGTCGGTCGCGCTGACCACCAACATCGACGTGTCCGACACGCTGGCGATCACCAGCATCACCTCCTACGACAAGGGCACGCTGTTCTTCCGCGAGGATACCGACGGCACCGCCACGAAGCTGCTGGAAATCCCCTATTACGACCGCGCCAGCCAGTTCGCGCAGGACCTGCGCCTGACCAGCGACACCGGCGGTCCGTTCGACTTCATCCTGGGCGCCTATTTCAACCGCGAGAAAGTCTATAACGAGACCACGTTCGAGATCGCGACCGACGTGGACGTCAACGGCGATGGCTTCATCAACGCGCAGGATTGCGCCGACGGGCTGCCGCTGGCCTGCAAGGTCAAGAACCAGTTCACCCAGATCAAGAAGAGCTTCGCGCTCTACAGCGATCTTGAAATACAAGCTGACCGATGCGCTGACCGTACGCGGCGGGTTGCGCTATACTCACGATACGGGCGTCCAGAGCGGCTTCCGGTCCGACGCGCTGGGCGTGGACAACAGCCTTGTCGCCACGCTGATCCCGCCGTCGGCGCTGCGCTACAAGAACAACAACGTCTCGGGCAAGATCGGCTTCGATTACAAGCTGGCGAGCGGCGATCTTCTCTACGCCAGCTTCAGCAAGGGCTATCGCGCGCCGAGCTTCAACGCGCAGGCGTTCTTCGACCCGTCGGAACTCAGCGTCGCCAAGGCCGAAAAGGTCACCTCGTACGAAGTCGGCGCCAAGACGCAGTTCTGGGACCGCCGCGTCACGCTGAACATGGCGGCGTTCTATTACGACTACCGCAACCAGCAGTTCATCAACGTCGATCCCACCACCGCCGCGCAGACGCTGCTCAACATTCCCAAGTCGCGCATTTATGGCGCGGAAGCGGAACTGACGGTGCGCCCGACCGACACCTTCACCTTCCATGGTGGCCTTGGCCTGCTGTCCACCAAGATCATCCGGGGCGACGTGAGCGGCACCGACGTTTCGGGCCGCCGCCTGTCGAACGCGCCTTCGCTGACCTTCAACGCCGGGATCGACCTCACCGTGTTCAAGAACGACGCCCTGACGTTCTCGATCCATCCGGACCTCTCGTACCAGTCGAACCAGTTCTTCGAGGTGATCAACGTCCCCCGCCTGCGCCAGTCGTCCTATGCGCTGGTGGGCGGGCATGTGGATCTGGAGACGGCGGACGGGCGCTATTCGCTGTCGGTCTGGGCCAAGAATCTGGGCAACAAGTTCTACTTCACGTCGCGGGTGGACCTGCTGGCGGGCTTCGGCTTCGACTACAACCACATCGGCAACCCGCGCACGTTCGGCGTGACGCTGGGCGCCAAGTTCTAGGGACAACAATCCGCGCCACGAGCGCGGGGGAGAGGAAAATGACCGATACCAAGCTGCTGATCGGCGGCGAACTCGTCCCTGGCGACATGACCATGGACGTCGTCAACCCGGCGACCGGGGAACCCTTCACCACGGTTCCCCGCGCCTCGGCGGCGCAGGCGGACCAGGCCATCGCCGCCGCCAAGGCCGCCGTGCCGGGCTGGGCAGCGGTGCCGTTCGCAGAACGCAGCAAGAAGCTGATCGAACTGGCGGACGCCATCGCCGCGCGAAAGGACGAGTTCGCCCGCACGCTGACGCTGGAACAGGGCAAGCCGCTGGCCGAGGCGCAGGGCGAACTCGCCTGGACCGAGGGATACCTGCGGCACTACGCCACGCTGGAACTGCCCGACCGCGTGATCCAGGACGATGCCGAGGGCTACATCGCGGTGAAGCACAAGCCGCTGGGCGTGGTGGTAGGGATCATCGCGTGGAACTTCCCGCTGCTGGTCGCCTGCTGGAAGATCGGCCCCGCCGTGCTGGCCGGCAACGCGATCGTGCTGAAGCCCGCGCCGACAACTCCGGTCGCGGCGCTGATGCTGGGCGAGCTGTGCCGCGACATCTTCCCGGCGGGCGTGGTCAACGTGATCACCGACGCCAACGACCTGGGGCCGCACCTGACCTCGCACCCCGATGTCGCCAAGATCGGCTTCACCGGATCGACCGCCACCGGCAAGCGCATCGCCGCGACGGGCGCGGACACGCTCAAGCGCGTGACGCTGGAACTGGGCGGCAACGACCCGGCGATCGTGCTGGAGGACGTGGACGTGCGCGAAACCGCGCAGGCGATCTTCGGCAACGCCTTCCTCAACTGCGGGCAGGTGTGCCTGGCGGTGAAGCGCGCCTATGTCCACGCCGATATCTATGACGCGATGTGCGAGGAACTGGCCAACCTGGCGCAGGCCGCCGTGGTGGACGACGGCTTGCAGCAGGGCACGCAGATCGGCCCGATCCAGAACGCGATGCAGTTCGACAAGGTCAAGGGCTTCCTCGACGCGGCCAAGGCGGACGGCAAGGTGATCGCCGGCGGCGAGGTGATGGAACGCGCCGGCTATTTCATCCGCCCGACGATCGTGCGCGACGTGACCGACGGCGATCGCATCGTGGACGAGGAACAGTTCGGCCCGATCCTGCCGGTGATCCGCTTCGATGACGTGGAGGACGTGATCGCCCGCGCCAACGCTTCGGAATACGGGCTGGGCGGATCGGTGTGGTCGAAGGACGTGGCCCGCGCGGCGGACATTGCCTCGCGCATCGAAAGCGGGCAGGTCTGGGTGAACCAGCATGTCGGCATCGGGCCGCACATTCCGATGGCGGGCTTCAAGAATTCGGGGCTGGGCGTGGAACAGTCGGTGGAAGGGCTGGCCGAATACACCCAGCTTCAGGTCATCAATATCAAGAAGTAAACAAGAGCGGAGGATGATGCAGGGCTTGTCGATCACGCGGGGGGCGACCGATGTCCCCCTTCTGGAAACGACGATCGGCGGCGCGCTGCGCGAAGCGGGCCGGCGCTGGGGCAACGGGCTGGCGCTGGCTTCGCGCCACCAGGGCATCCGCTGGACCTGGGCGGAGCTGGATGCCGAAGCGGACCGCATCGCCACCGGCCTGCTCGATCTGGGCGTGCGCAAGGGCGATCGTGTGGGCATCTGGGCGCCCAACTGCGCGGAATGGACGGTCATCCAGTTCGCCTCCGCCCGCATCGGCGCGGTGCTGGTTACCATCAACCCCGCCTATCGCGTTTCCGAAGTGGAATACGCGCTGAACAAGGTGGGCTGCACGGTGCTGGTCACCGCGGCGCGGTTCAAGACCAGCGACTACGTGGGGATGCTGCGCGAACTGGGCGCGAAAAAGCTGCCGCTGCTGCAGCAGATCGTGGTGCTGGGCGAGGAACGGCACGAGGGCTTCATGCCCTGGGCCGACCTGCGCGCCGAGCCCGATCCCGCGCGGCTGGCGGGCGTGGATGCCACGCTCGACCCGAACGACGCGATCAACATCCAGTTCACCAGCGGCACCACCGGCTTTCCCAAGGGCGCCACGCTCACCCACCGCAACATCCTGAACAACGGGTACTTCACCGGGCGCACGATCCGGCTGACGCCGGACGATCGCATCTGCATCCCGGTGCCGCTGTACCACTGCTTCGGCATGGTGCTGGGCAACCTGGCCGCGCTGACCAGCGGCGCGGCGATGGTCTATCCGGGCGAGGCCTATGACCCGCGCCTGACGCTGGAAGCGGTGCAGGCCGAAGGCTGCACCGCGCTCTACGGCGTGCCGACCATGTTCATCACGATCCTGAACCAGCCCGATCTCGACGCCTACGACGTATCGACGCTGCGCACCGGGATCATGGCAGGCTCCCCCTGCCCCGTCACCACCATGCGGCAGGTGATGGAACGGCTGAACATGCGCGAAGTGACCATCGGCTATGGCATGACCGAAACCAGCCCGCTGACCACGCAGACCGCCACCGACGATCCGATCGAGGAACGCGTGGCCACGGTGGGCCGCGTCCATCCCCATGCCGAGGCGAAGATCGTGGGCCTCGCTGGCGAGACGTTGCCGATCGGCCAGCAGGGCGAATATTGCGCGCGCGGCTATGCCGTGATGCTGGGCTACTGGGACGATCCGGAAAAGACCGCCGAAGCGATCGACGGCGACGGCTGGATGCATTCGGGCGATCTCGCCACGATGGACGCGCAGGGCTATGTCCGCATCACCGGCCGGATCAAGGACATGATCATCCGGGGCGGCGAGAACATCTACCCGCGCGAGATCGAGGAGTTCCTGCTGTCGCACCCGGCGATCGCCGATGCGCAAGTATTCGGCGTGGCCGATGCCAAGTTCGGCGAGGAAGTCTGCGCGTGGATCATCGCCAAGCCGGGCGAAACGCTGGGCGAGCACGATGTGATCGCGCACTGCAAGGGCCGCATCGCGCATTACAAGGTGCCGCGTTACGTCCGCATCGTCAGCGCCTTCGCGATGACCGTTACCGGCAAGGCGCAGAAGTTCGAGATGCGCAAGGTGATGGAAGCGGAATTGTCGCTTCCCGCCTGAACGCGCATCGTCGCAACGCCAACCGCCTGAACGCTTGCCCTTCGCCCGCCAATCGTAATACCCGATAACTTCGGGGACCGGGTGTTACGACTGGACCGGTGGAGGGGGAAACGGATGACAAGACGCATTTCGGGCGCAGTGCTGGGCCTGACGGGCATGACCGCGGTGTTGTGTGCCGGCGTGCACGCGCTGGCGGCACGTCCTGCCGCCGCTCCGCCCGCTGCCCCTGTCGCGGTGGCGCCGCCGCCCGTCACCGATCGCTGCACCGCGCTGGCCGGCCAGACCCTGCCCGGCGACGTCAAGATTCTGACCGCGCGGACGGTGGGCGTCACGCCGGCCGGCACCCGTCTGGAACCCGATGCCGCGCCGCTCGCCAGTTCCATTCCGCCGCATTGCCGCATCGAAGGCGTGATCGGCGAACGCACCGGCGCGGGAGGCAAGCCGTTCGGCATCGGCTTCGCGCTGGCCCTGCCCGACGACTGGAACGGCCGCTTCCTGCTGCAGGGCGGCGGCGGGTTGAACGGCACGGTCCACCCGCCGATCGGCGCGGCGGCGGCCGGCGACATCCCGGCGCTGGCGCGCGGCTTCGCCGTGGCCAGCCACGACAGCGGCCACAAGGGCGCGGTGTTCGACGACAGCTTCATGGCCGACCAGCGCGCCGCGCTGGATTTTTCCGAAAACGCCGTCCCCACCGTGGCGCACACCGCCAAGGCGATCATCGCCAGCTATTATGGCCGCGCGATCGGGCACAGTTACATGGCGGGATGTTCCACCGGCGGACGGGAATCGATGCTGGCGGCGCAGCGCTATCCCGAACTGTTCGACGGCATCGTGGTGGGCGCGCCGGCGATGCGCACCGGCAATTCCAACCTGGCGCTGAGCTGGGCCGCCGTGCAGTTCAACCAGGCCGCCCCGCGCGATGGCGCGGGCAAGCCGCTGGTCGAACGCATCTTCTCCGACGCGGACCGCGCGGTGCTGAAGAAGGGGCTGCTCGCCCAGTGCGACGGGCTGGACGGCCTGGACGACGGCATGATCATGAACGTGGCGCAATGCCGGTTCGACGCAAGCCGGCTGGCCTGTCACAAGGGACAGAAGGCGGATTGCCTCAAGCCCGCGCAAGTCACCGCGATCCAGCGCGCGTTCGCCGCCCCGCGCGACAAGGCGGGCGCCTCGCTCTACGCGCCCTATCCTTATGACACCGGCATTACCAATACCGAGGGCCGCCTTCCCGGCTTCCTGCCCACGGGCAAGCCGGGCGTGTTCGGCCCGGCCAACCGCGATCTGGCGATCGATGTCGACGCGCGCATCCAGGCGATCCGGGCCAACGCCAGCCAGCGCCTGACCGATACCGATACCTGGACCGACCTCAACACCTTCCTCGGGCGCGGCGGCAAGATCCTGTTCTACCACGGTGTCAGCGATCCGTGGTTTTCCGCGTTCGACACGCTGAACTACTGGCAGCGCGCCTCCGCCGCTAACGGCGCGGCCTGGCGCGATGCCAGCCGGTTCTACATGGTGCCGGGCATGGGGCATTGCCGGGGCGGCGATTCCTTCGACGATTTCGACCTGCTCGGCGCGGTGGTCGCCTGGGTGGAACAGGGCCGGACGCCCGAAGCGGTGCTAAGCTGGCGCTCCAGCCAGCCTTCGCGCCAGCGTCCGATGTGCCCGTGGCCGTCCTATGCCCACTATACCGGCGGCGATGCGGAACTGGCCGGCAGCTACGAATGCCGGATGCCCTATGGTGCGCCCAAGGGCTGATTGGACGGGCTGAGCCGGCGCGCCCGACGCGGACCCTGCCGTAATGGAGCAGGTTCGCGCCGATGCTCGGCACTTCGGTCCAGTCCCCAAATTGACGCCGGCAGGGATCGGGACTTTGTGCGCAGTCCCGATCCGTCATGCACCCGAGGCTTCATGCGCACAGTGTCGTTTCTTCTCGCCGGTACGGCCCTGCTGGCCGCCGGCACCGCCCATGCCGAACTCGCGCGCCCGCTGCGCTCCATGCTGGA
Organism: Novosphingobium sp. MD-1; assembly: GCF_001014975.1. Lineage (GTDB taxonomy): Bacteria > Pseudomonadota > Alphaproteobacteria > Sphingomonadales > Sphingomonadaceae > Novosphingobium. The sequence goes on from NZ_BBXA01000034.1 coordinate 187,964, forward strand.
CGCCGCGATCGCCAGCAGCAACGACGCCGATATCGACACGATCGCGAAATACCTGAAGCAGGCGAGCCCCGCGGACGCGGCGGAGATCGACCGGACGATCGGCGACCACCGCGCGCAGATCGCCGCCGCCAAGGAAGAGAAGCTGCGCCATCTTGGCCTGCTGGAAGGCTGGAAGGGCGAAGGCCAGATCGGCGCGACGCAATCATCGGGCAATGCCACCACCGTCGGCCTCACCGCCGGGCTGGGGCTGACCCGGGAAAGCCTGCGCTGGCGCTTCAGCCTGCGCGCGCTGGCCGATTACCAGCGCAACAACGGGCAGACCAGCCGCAACCAGATGCTGTTCGCGTTCGAACCGAACTACCGCTTCAACGAACGCCTGTTCGCCTATGGCCTGGCGCAGTACGAGCGCGACCGCTTCGCCGGCTTCACCTCGCGCACCACGCTTTCCGGCGGCCTCGGCTATCGCGTGACCGCGCAGCCGAATTTCACCGTGGACGTGAAGGCCGGCCCGGCCTGGCGCAAGACCAGCTACATCGGCGAACCGGCCGCCAGCGACCTGACCGGCCTCGCCGCGCTCAACGCGCGCTGGGCGATTTCGCGCACGCTGACGCTGACCGAAGACGCCAACGCACTTTACAGCCGCGACAACACCAATCTCAACTCGCTGACCTCGCTGTCCGCCAAACTCAGCAACGCCCTGTCGGCGCGGGTATCCTACCAGTTCACCAACAACAGCAATCCGCCGGCCGGCTTCAAGAAGACCGATACCGTCACCCGCTTCACCATGGTGTACGGGTTCTGAGCGACGGACGTCAGGAACCCTCCGCCGCGCGCAGCAGCCATGCGCGAAACTGGCCGAGCATCCGGCTGACCGGCCGGTCGAGTGGCCAGACGAGGTAATAGGCTTCCTCGGCCGTCAGCACGAGGTCGAACGGCGCCACCAGCGCGCCGCTTTCCAGCTCGGGCACGATCAGAAAGCGCGGCACCAGCGCCACGCCCAGCCCGGCGGCGGCGGCGTGCGACAGCATCAGGAAGTGTTCGTAAAATGGCCCCGCCGGCGGCCCCTTGGCCGGGACACCGGCCGCCGCGAACCAGCGCGACCAGGAATCGCGCCGGGAATCGAGGCTGAGCAGCGTCTTGCCGACCAGATCGGCGGGCTGCTCCAGCGGATGCGCCGCCAGCCATGCGGGGGAGCAGACGGCCACCACGTCTTCCCGGAACAGCAGCGCGTGTTCCGCGCTAGGCCAGTCCGGCAGGCCGAAGTGGATGGCGGCATCAAAGCCTTCGTCGGCGAAATCGAACGGGCTGGACCGCGCGGCAAGGTTGACCAGCATGTCCGGATAGTGCGCGCTGAGATCGGGCAAGCGCGGCGCCAGCCAGCGCATCCCGAAGCTGGGCAGCGTCGCGATCGACAGTGCCGCGTCCTGCGGCGGCTGCAGCGCGCGGCGCGTGGCGGCGCGGATACGGTCGACCGCCGGGCCGATCGCTTCGGCATAGGCCAGCGCGGCGGCGGTCGGCACCACGCGCCGGCCTTTCCGTTCGAACAGCTTCACCTGCAGCCAGTCTTCCAGCAAGGCGATCTGGCGGCTGACCGCGCTTTGGGTAAGCGCAAGGCGCTGCCCCGTCTGCGAAAAATTGCTGGTTTCGATCGCGGCGAGGAAACTGGCCAGCGCGGGCAGTGGCGGCAGTTCCTTGCGCCGGGCTTCCTGATGATGATTCGTCATGAGAAGATGATGAAATGTCTTTTCCGATCCTTTTGTGAAGCTGGCATTTAAGGGCATTCGGCGCAAGGAAAGATGATCGATATGCATGATACGGCGATTGCCCGGCTGGTCGAAGGCCTGGTCGGGCCAGCGGCGGCGCAGGAAACGCTGGCGCGCATCGCCCATCTTCCCGAATCCACCGGCGCGCCCGCCGGAATGGCATCGCGGCTGGACTTCACCTGGGCCATGAACGCCGCGCTGTTCGCCGATCTGCTGGAGCGCGTGCCTTCCGGCCGGGCCTACGTGGCCGACCGCATCGCGGCGGGCGACCGCATCCGCTTCGATCACGGCGCGCTGCGCACCATCCGCTTCCCGTCGAGCGCGACCGGCGCGCTGCCGGGCGGGATCGACGCCTTCCGCCGCATTCTGGAACCGCTGGGCTATCGCGTGGCGGCGGTCTATCCCCTGCCCCGCCTGCGCATGACCGGCTTCGCCTTCCGCCATCTGGGCGATCCCGAGAACGTGCCGCAGTTCTTCGTCAGCGAGCTGGACGTGGGCCAGTTCGACGGCGCGTTCGGCGCCGCCGCGCACCGCGTGTTCGACAGCAGCCGCGATCCGCTGGACGATCAGACGAAGGCGGTACTCGCCCGTTTCGCCAGCGAAGGCGTGGTGCCGCTGGCCGATGCCCTGCCCGCCTTGCGCACGATCCTGGCGGCGTTCGATCGTCAGCACGCCATGCCGGCGCTGGCCGACTACGAAGCCCTGCTGAGCCAATCCGCCGAGGCGGCATGGATCGCGACCGAGGGTAACGCCTTCAACCACGTGACCGACCGGGTCGACGATGTCGAGCAAGTGGCGGGGCAGCAGCGTGCCCTTGGCCGCCCGATCAAGGACCGGGTGGAGGTTTCCGCCAACGGCCGCGTGCGCCAGACCGCGTTCCGCGCCGATCCGGTGCTGCGCTTCTTCGGCGATGCCCAAGGGCGCGGCGTGGAACGCGACGTGCCCGGATCGTTCTACGAATTCATCACGCGCGATCGCGAACCGCTGTCGCGCAAACTCGATCTCAGCTTCGACAGCGCCAACGCGACCGGCATCTTCACGATGACGCGCGCGGCCTGAGCATACGTGACCCAGCAACCGGAGGAACAGGCATGAGCGACCATCTGATGACGGTTTACAACCGCGCCCCGATCGAAGTCGAACGCGGCGAAGGCGTGCGCCTGCACGCGCGCGACGGCCGCGTGTTCCTCGATTGCGTGGCCGGCATCGCCACTAACGGCCTGGGCCACTGCCATCCGGCGCTGGTCGCCGCGCTGAAGGCGCAGGCCGACAAGCTGTGGCACGTCTCCAACATCTTCCGCATTCCGGGGCAGGAGGAACTGGCCGACCGCCTGACCGGCGCGACCTTTGCCGATGTGGTGTTCTTCGGCAATTCCGGCTCCGAGGCGATCGAGTGCGCGATCAAGACGGCGCGGCGCTATCACCACGTCAACGGCCAGAGCGAACGCATCGACGTGATCGGGTTCGCCGGTTCGTTCCACGGCCGCACGTATGCCGCCGTCAACGCTTCAGGCAACGCGGCCTATCTCGACGGCTTCGGCCCGCGCCTGCCCGGCTTCGTCCAGCTTCATGTCGACGACATGGCCGCGATCGAGAAGGCCATCGCCTCCCCTACCACGGCCGCGCTGATCGTGGAGCCGGTGCAGGGCGAAGGCGGTGCGCGCGCGCTCAGCGGCGAATGGCTGGCCAATGTCCGCAAGCGCTGCACCGAAGCCGGCGTGCTGCTGATCTACGACGAAGTGCAGAGCGGCATGGGCCGCACCGGCAAGCTGTTCGCGCACCAGTGGTTCGACGGCTGCGAGCCCGACATCATGGCCGTGGCCAAGGCGCTGGGCGGCGGTTTCCCGGTGGGCGCGTGCCTGGCCAGCGCGGAAGCGGCCAAGGGCATGGTCTTCGGCACGCACGGTTCCACCTTCGGCGGCAATCCGCTGGCCATGGCGGTGGCGGCCAAGGCGTTCGACCTGATCGCCGATGAAGCGCTGCTCGCCCATGTGCGCGCGGTGGGCGATCGGCTGTCCAGCGGCCTGCGCGCGATGATCGAACGCTATCCGGACATCGTCGAGGAAGTGCGCGGCAAGGGCTTGCTGGTGGGCGTGAAGCTGAAGCCCAACAACCGCGAGATGATGGCCGCCGCGCGCGAACAGGGCCTGCTGGTGGCCGGCGGCGGCGAAAACTGCATCCGCCTGCTGCCGCCGCTGATCATCAGCGAGGACGAAGCCGACGAGGCGCTCGCCAAGCTCGACGCCACCTTCGCGGCCTGGAACGCGCGCGTTCCGGAAGTGGCCTGACCGCCATGGGCCGCATCGTTCGCCCCGGCACCGAAGCCGATCTCGACGCCCTGCTCGAACTGGCCCGTCTGAGCGGTCCGGGGCTGACCAGTCTGCCCCAATGCGCTGACACGCTCGGCAACCGGCTGGCGCTGTCGGCCGCCAGCTTCGCCGGCGCCGTGCCGGCGGCGGAAGCGTGGTACACGCTGATGCTGGAGGAAAGCGACACCGGGCAGGTGATCGGCGTCGCCTCGGTGCGCGGGGCGATTGGTGTGGCCCGCCCGCATTTCTCGTTCCGCGTGGTCAAGCTGGCGCAGCATTCGAACGCCGCCGGCGTGAACTTCGAGCACGAGGCGCTGGTGCTGGTCAACGAATGCGCCGGAGCCAGCGAGGTCGGCTCGCTGTTCGTCCATCCCGAGCATCGCGGCGGCGGCAACGGCACGCTGCTGGCGGCATCGCGCTACATGCTGATCGCGGCGGCGCGTGACCGCTTTGCCGACAAGATCGTTTCCGAGCTGCGCGGCTGGTTCGACTGGGAAGGCGAAAGCCCGTTCTGGGAAGGCGTTTCCGCCAAGTTCTTCCGCCTGCCCTTCGAGGAAGCGGACCGCATGATCACCGCCAGCAACGGGCAGTTTCTGGTCGATCTGGCCCCGCGTCACCCGATCTACCTGGAACTGATCGAACCGTTCGCGCGCGACGTGATCGGAGAAGTCCATCCCGACGGCCGCGCCGCGCGCAAGATGCTGGAAAGCGAAGGCTTCAGCTGGACCGGCCTGGTCGACGTGTTCGACGGCGGACCAACGGTGACCTGCGCGCGCGACAAGATCGACACGATCCGCCGAACCACGCCCTGCACCGTAGCCGTCAACGACAACGTCGCCGCCGCACCGTCACGGCTTGTCGCCAACGACGCCATCGAGCGCTTCCGCGTGACTCACGCCCCCGTCGACATTTGCGACGGGAATGCCCACATTCCGGCTTCCACCGCCCGGATGCTTGGCCTCGATGCCGGCAGCCAGATCCTGGTCCGGGCCTGAAGGACGCGAACATGGCCGAAATGCTCCAGTCGATCGATCCCGCAACCGGCGAAACCGTGTGGGAAGGCGCCGTCACCGCGCCGGCGGAAGCCGCCGCAATGGTCGAGCGCGCCCGCGCCGCGCTGCCCGGCTGGTCGCGCACGCCGCTGGACGAACGCATCGCCGTGGCCCGGCGCTATGCCGATTACCTGAAGGCGAACGCTGGCACGATCGCCGAGACGATCTCGCGCGAGACCGGCAAGCTGCTGTGGGAAAGCAAGACCGAAGCCGCATCGATGGCCGGCAAGGTCGAGGTATCGATCGCGGCGCAGGCCGAACGCGCCGGCACGCGCGAAAGCGCCACCGCGTTCGGCCGTGCGGTGCTGCGCCACCGCCCGCACGGCGTGATGGCGGTGCTCGGCCCCTACAACTTCCCCGGCCATCTGCCCAACGGACACATCGTGCCGGCGCTGCTGGCGGGCAACACGGTGGTGTTCAAGCCGTCCGAAATCGCGCCGTGGACCGGCGAGGTCATGGCCCGCGCCTGGGCCGAGGCGGGCCTGCCCGATGGCGTGCTGCAACTGGCGCAAGGCGCGCGCGAAACCGGCGCGGCGCTGATCGGGGGCGATATCGACGGGCTGCTGTTCACCGGCTCCTCCGCCGCCGGCCGCGCCTTCCGCCGCGCCTTCATCGACCGGCCGCACGTGATGCTGGCGCTGGAACTGGGCGGCAACAACCCGCTGATCGCGTGGGATGGCGATCCCGAAGCCGTGGCGCGCGTGATCGCGATGTCCGCCTTCATCACCACCGGCCAGCGCTGTTCCTGCGCGCGCCGGCTGATCGTGCCCGAAGGCGCGACGGGCGATGCCTTCATCGAGGCGCTGGCCGCGCTGATCGACCGCTTGCCGGTGGCTGCGTGGTCCGACGCGGGCGATGCTTTCATGGGGCCGCTGGTTTCGGTTCAGGCCGCCGAACGCGCGCTCGACATGGTCGGCGCGATCGAGCGGATGGGGGCGCGGCCGCTGCGGCGCTTCACCGGGATCGCCGGCCGGCCGGGCAGCTTCGTCAAGCCCGCGCTCTATGACGTGACCGGCGTGGACGTGCCCGACGAGGAAATCTTCGCGCCCGTGCTGTTCGTGCGCCGCGTGGGCGATTTCGAGCAGGCGATCACCGCTGCCAACGCCACCGCCTATGGCCTCTCCGCCGGGCTGATCACCGGCGATGACGCGAAGTGGGAACACTATCTCGACTTCGCGCGCGCCGGCGTGATCAACCGCAACCGCCCGACCACCGGCGCGGCGGCGAACATGCCGTTCGGCGGGCTGGGCGAATCCGGCAATCACCGCCCGGGCGCGTGGTACGCGGCGGACTACTGCGCCTATCCGGTCGCCAGCTTCGAAAGCGACGCCGCCGTGCCGGAGGCTGTGCCCGGGATAGGCTGACCCGCCGGCTGCGGCATCGATCACACCAGCGGCCGCGACAATTGTCTAAGGGCGTTGCCCGAGTATACATCTCGGCAACCCTTGGCCCTGTGTCTGCAAGCCTGTCCGCTGGAGTGATCGATGACTGCCCCGCCGGAGGCCAGTTCCGCAAACGAGCAGCCGCGCTATCGCGCCTTCCTGAGCTATAGCCATGCCGATACGCCGGCGGCCGCGCGGCTGCACCGCTGGCTGGAAACGTACCGCATCCCCCCCCGGCTGGTGGGGCTGGAAACGCCGCGTGGCAAGGTGCCGCGCCGGCTGACGCCGATCTTCCGCGATCGCAACGAACTGCCCGCGTCCAGCGATCTGAACGAGGAAGTCCGCAACGCGCTGGCGGCTTCGGCCTGCCTGATCGTGCTCTGTTCGCCGGAAGCGCGGCGTTCACGCTGGGTCGATCAGGAAATCCGCTATTTCCGCGAAAAGCATCCGGATCGCCCGATTCTGGCAGGGCTGCTTCACGGTGATCCGGACGACGCGTTTCCGCCCAGTCTGACCGACCCGGCTGCCGACCGGGAAAGCGGAGAAGCGGTCCGCGAACCGGCGGCCGCCGACTTCCGTCGGATCGGCGATGGCAAGCTGGCCCGGCTGCGCCTTGTCGCCGGATTGACCGGCATCGGCCTGGACGAACTGGTGCAGCGCGACGCGCAGCGGCAGCTGCGCCGCGTGACGGCCATCACGCTTGTTTCCGCCCTGACCGTTGTAGTGCTGTCCACGCTCCTGTTCGTGGCGATCAACGCGCGCAACGAGGCAGACCGGCAAAGGCAACAGGCCGAAGGGCTGATCGAGTTCATGCTGACAGACCTGCGGACAAGGCTGGAAGGAGTGGGGCGGCTCGACGTGCTGGAATCCGTCAACACGCGCGCGCTGGATTACTATGCCGCACAGGGCGATCTTGATGGATTGCCCGCCGGATCGCTCGACCGGCGCGCCCGCGTCCTCCAGGCGATGGGCGAGGATGACCAGAAACGCGGACGGATGGACGCCGCGCTGATGGAGTTCAGCGAGGCGCACCGCGCCACCGGCGCACTGCTGGCGGAAATGCCGAACGATCCGCAGCGCGTGTTCGCGCACGCGCAAAGCGAGTTCTGGATCGGCTATACCGACTACCAGCGCAACCGCTATGCCGCCGCGCGCCCGCATTTCACCGCCTATCGCGCGCTGGCCGAAAAGCTGGTGAAGCTACAGCCTGGGGATGCCGGTGCGCTGCGCGAGCTGGGTTACGCGCAGGGCAATATCTGTTCGCTGGAACTGGCGGAGCAGGCGCGCCCGCAGGCCGGGCTCGACGCCTGCCGCAGCGCGCTTGCCGCGATGGAGCAGGCCGCGCGATCCCACCCGCGCGATGCCGGCATCAAGGCCGATCTCGCCAACCGCCATGCCTGGCTGGCCGATGCGCTCAACGCCGCCGGAAACAAGCGCGACGCGCTGGCGGAACGCCAGCAGCAGGCCGTGATCATGGACGATCTGCTCCGCATCGATCCGGCCAACGCCGCCTATCGGCAGGACTGGATGCTTTCGCGCTATTCGATGGCGACGCTGCTGTCGGACCTTGGCGACAAGACCGGCGCGCGCGGCTCCGCCAGCCTGGCCATGCAGGCCGCGAACCGGCTGATCGCGACCGACCCCGACAACCGCGACTGGCTGACCTGGCGCCTGCGCATCCTGCAAAGTTTTCCCGATCTGAAAACGGAGAAGTAACATGTCGCAATGTTCCCCCGCGCAATACGCGCTTCCCCACGATCCCGAGCTGCGCACGGCGGCGGGCAAGGCGCTGACCTTCACGATCAGCCTCTATGCCCGCAACGGCGCAATCGTGCTCAAGATGGACCAGGATGGCCAGGAAGCGCAGGACTACATCGCGATCACCGAGGACACGATGGTCGAGATCGTGCTGAAGGGCGACCAGCTGTTCTTCTCCAAGGCATTCGACGCCATCACCATGAAGGATGCCAATCTCGGCGCGTTCTATGGCAATCTCGAATACGACGGCTACGACGAGAAGCTGGATCGCTACAAGATCGTCCGCTTCGTGGCGCGCTTCAACAAGGGCGGCAAGTTCGGCACCACGCACGCCTTCAACGTGAACATCGATCTGCTGCAGAAAAGTCGCAGGGGACCGCGCTGGATCGGAATGAGCATCGATCCCGACATCAAGAACCCGCCGCCGAAGCTGAACTGAAACCCCGCAAGGAAAGCTGGGCAAGCCGTGCACAATTCAAAAATCCCGATCATCAGACGGCTTGCCCGCAGCGGCGATACGATGCGGGCGTGGCAGATGTTCACCGATGCCGCGCTGGAAGGCGATCGGCATCCCGATACGCTGACGCTGAAAGGCCGCCTGCTGAAGGACCGGGGCCTTTCAGCGCCATCGACGGCGGAACGCGCGCGGCTGCTGGGCGCGGCGCGGCAGGCCTATCTCTCGGCTGCGGCGATGATGCCGGCGACGTATCCGCTGATCAATGCCGCGACGATCGCGTTGCTCGAAGGCAACCGCAAGGACGCGGCGATCCTGGCAACCCGCGTCCTGACCATGCTCGATGCGGGCGATCACGAACCAGAAACCGCCTATTGGCTGCACGCCACGCGCGCGGAAGCCTGCTTGCTGCTGGGCGAGATCGACAAGGGCCAGGCGGTGCTGGCGCAGGCCGTCCGGCAGGCCCCGCGCGCGTGGGAGGATCACGCCTCCACCCTGCGGCATTTCCGGCTGATCATGACCGTACTGGAGCAGCCGGTGGACTGGCTGGACGCCTATCGCCCACCCGCCAGCCTGCATTTCAGTGGGATCATCCACGTCGCGCCCGACCAGACGCAATCGCCAGACCGGATCGCCGAGGCCGTGGATCGCATCCGGCCCGGCTTCGCCTTCGGCGCGCTGGCCGCGGGGGCGGACATCATGGTGGCCGAAGCGCTGCTCGAACGCGACGTGGAACTCCACGTGGTGCTGCCCGCCACGATCGAGGGCTTCCGGCACGATTCGGTCTCCAGCTTCGGCACGCATTGGGAAGCGCGTTTCGACGCCATTCTCGATGCTGCCGCCTCGGTGGAAACCATCGAGACGCTGGACGCGGTTTCGCAATCGGGCATCTATGTCGGCGACGAAATGGCGATGGGCTGCGCGATCCGCCATGCTCGCCAGCTCGAAAGCCATGCCGTGGCCCTGCGGCTGGGCGATGGCACCCGCGCGCAAGGTTCGCTGCTGGATGCCGCCTGGCGCGATCGGGGTCTGCCCATCGAACGAGTCTCGCTCGAGCGCAGCGGCACCACGGCCAGCCCTCCGCCCACTTTCGCCCGTGAGGCGCTTGTCGCCGTGCCCGACGGCGAACAGGCGGACCATTTTGCCCACGCCGGCGCGGCGCTGGTCCGGCACGGCGCTTTCACCATCGCGCGGTTCGACGATCCGGTCGCGGCGGCGCGCATCGCGCTGGCGGACGTGACGCTGCACGGCCGCACGCTGGGCGTGACCTATGGCGCTTACGATCCGGCCGGGAACGCCACGCAGCGGTTGGAAACGGCGGTGCGCGTGGCTGGCGCGGGGCTGCCGGGACAGGTTCCGGTGTCCCGTTCGCTGGCGCTGGCGCTCACCCTGCACGCGCCGGACCTGCACTGCGAAAACTTCGGCCAGATCGCTTCGGCGCAAGGGGATCTGGCGTTGGGGTTGCTGGCGGTCCGCTAAGGCCGCGCGACCGGCCCCCGGTCAGTAGATCATATCGCGCAACATGCGCGGGGCCAGAATGGTCAGGCCTCGCTCGGACCTTTCCACGATTCCCCGCCTTTCCAGCGCGCTGACCGCGCGCGATGCGGTTTCGCGCGCGGTGTTGGCGTTGAGCGCCAGCGCGGTGATCTGCGGCGCCGGCACGATGCGATAGTCCGCATCCGCCAGCCGCAGCAATTCCGCATGGATGCGCCCTGGCGCCGAAAGCGTGGTCTGCGCGGCCATCCGGTCCAGCGACAGATCGAGCTGGCGCGCCAACCGTCTGGCCAGGCCCACCGCCAGCGCTGGCTGGCTGTGAGCCAGCGCCGCCAGTTCGGTGCAGCGAATGCGCAGCAAATCGACCGCGCCATGCGCCACCATGTCCGCGCGGTGGGTGGCCGGTTCGGGATAGGCCCCGAAGAATTCGCCTGGCCCGTGGTAGGCCAGTTGCACGCGCTGTCCGTCGATGCCGTTGACCTGGATATGCACGGTGCCGCCGATCACCAGCCAGCAATGTTCGGAGCTGTCACCCTGATGGGCAAGCACCGCCTTGTGCGCGAACGATACCGCCTGCATCGATGGCTCTACTTGCGCAGCCAGCGCGGGCGCGCAATCGAACATCGCGGCGATCGCCGTTATACGTTCGTCCCTGTGCATTCCCTTCGACCTGCCAGACATGCCCGGTACTTCGCGTTTCCAGCTTCAGGGAAGCGTTGCAAGGGCCAAATGGTAGAACCATGGCATCGCCAGCGTCCGTGAGTTTCATCACACTTCGTCCTGCCCGCGCCAAGCCGGTCTAGGATCCGGACCCGATTCGCGCGAAGTGCTTTTGAGGCTCTTCCCCGCACATCCGCGCTACCGCCGCAGACCGCCCCAATCGGCTGCTGCGGCGCCTTGCCGCGTTTCTTTCCGTTACGTCATCCGGCCTCGTCCGGCGCTGCCGCACTCTTGCGCCAAAGCCTGCATCACCCGCTTAAAACCGGGGAATTTTCCTGCTATTCAATCGCGCGATTGAACTGTTCCGGCAGCCTTCGCATTCGCCGGTCAGCGCCTGACGGTCTATAAAAGGGAGAGACGTCGTGAACCTTGATTTCAGCCCGGAAGAGCTTGCCTTCCGCGACGAAGTGCGCGCGTTCATCGCCGAAAACTACCCCGCCCAGCTGCGCGGCAAGCAGGACGAGGGCGGCGACCTGAGCAAGGAGGATTTCCTCTCCTGGCACAAGGTGCTGGCGAAGAAGGGCTGGATCGCGCCCGCGTGGCCGGTCGAATACGGCGGCCCCGGCTGGACCGCCACGCAGCGCTACATCTGGTCCGAGGAAACCGCGCGGGCCGATTGCATCCGCATCATGCCGTTCGGCATCACCATGGTCGGCCCGGTGATCTACACCTTCGGCACGCCCGAACAGAAGGCCCGCTTCCTGCCGCGCATCCTTTCGGGCGAGGACTGGTGGTGCCAGGGCTATTCCGAGCCCGGTTCCGGCTCCGACCTTGCCTCGCTGCGTACCCGCGCGGTCCTGAGCGAGGACGGCTCGCACTATATCGTCAACGGCCAGAAGACCTGGACGACAATGGCGCAGCATGCCGACTGGGGCTTCTTCCTGGTGCGCACCAATCCCGATGCCAAGCAGCAGGAAGGCATCAGCTTCCTGCTGATCGACATGAAGACGCCGGGCATCACCGTGCGCCCGATCATCACGCTGGGCGGCGAACACGAAGTCAACGAAGTGTTCCTCGAAGACGTGAAGGTGCCGGTCGAAAACCGCGTCTATGAAGAGAACAAGGGCTGGACCTGCGCCAAGTTCCTGCTGGCGCACGAACGCACCGGCATCGCCGGCGTAGCGGCCTCGAAGCGCGGGATCGAGCGGGTGCGCTCGATCGCCTCGTCGGAAATGGACGGCGACCGTCCGCTGCTGGCCAATCCGTTCTTCCGCCGCAAGGTGGCCGAACTGGAAATGGACCTGACCGCGCTGGAATTCACCGAACTGCGCACGCTGGCCGGCGAAGCCGCCGGGCGCGGGCCGGGACCGGAATCGAGCGTGCTCAAGATCAAGGGTTCGGAAATCCAGCAGCGCATCACCGAACTCGCGCTGGAAGCGGCGGGTCATTATGGCGCGCCCTATTTCCGCGGCTTCGGCGAAGGCGACAACGAGCACCCGATCGGGCCGGACTGGGCGCACCACACCGCGCCAAGCTATTTCAACATGCGCAAGACCACCATCTATGGCGGGTCCAACGAAATCCAGCGCAACATCATCGCCAAGATGGTTCTCGGCCTCTGAGCCAGCCAACAGGCTGGCCATCCGGCGGGCCGACCGAGAGGATAGATACGAATGGACCTGAGCTTCACCGAAACGCAGGACATGCTGCGCGACACGCTTTCGCGCTTCCTGGCGGACACCTACGACTTCGAAACGCGCAAGAAGATGCTGGAGCGCCCCGAAGGCCGCGATCCCGGCATCTGGCGCGCGCTGGCGACCGAACTGGGCATCCTGTCCGCCCCCTTCACCGAGGAACAGGGCGGACTTGGCGGCGGGCCGCTGGAAAACCTGATCGTGATGGAGGAACTGGGCAAGGTCATCGCGATCGAGCCCTATCTCCAGACCGCCGTGATCGGCGGCGGCGCGCTGAAGGCGGCGGGCGGCGCGATGGCCGACGCGCTGATCCCCGGCATCATCGGCGGCGACGTGATCTTCGCCTTCGCCTATGCCGAGCCGAAGGGCCGCTATGACCTGGCGCGGATCGAAACCACCGCGCGCAAGGATGGCGCCGGCTACGTGCTGAACGGCCACAAGGCGGTGGTCTATGCCGCGCCGTGGGCCACCCACCTGCTGGTCACCGCGCGCACCGGCGGATCGGGCAACGAACGCGGTGGCGTGGAGCTGTTCGTGGTGGACACGAAGAGCGCGGGCGTCACCCGCCGCGATTACCCGACGGTCGACGGGTTCCAGGCGTCGGAAGTCTATTTCGAGAACGTCGCCGTGCCCGGCGAAGCGCTGCTGCCGGGCGGCATGGACCTGATCGAGCAGGTGGTGGACGAGGCCACGATGGCGGTCTGCGCCGAAGGCCAGGGCGCCGGGCGCCAGTTGCACGAACTGACGCTGGCCTACACCAAGGAGCGCAAGCAGTTCGGCCAGCCGATCGGCCGGTTCCAGGCGCTGCAGTTCCGCCTGGCCGATATGATGATCGAGGCCGAGCAGGTCGCCTCGATGACGCTGATGGGCACGCTCAAGCTCGATCTTCCGGCCGAACAGCGCAAGGCGGCGGTCAGCCTCGCCAAGGCGAAAGTCTCGAAGTCGCTGCGCTTCATCGGTCAGAACGCGGTGCAGACGCACGGCGGCATCGGCATCACCGTGGAACTGGCCGCCGGCCATTACTTCAAGCGCCTGACAATGATCGAAAGCCAGTTCGGCCCCGCCGACTGGCATCTCGAACGCTACGAGGCGCTGACGCTGCCGGCCTGATCGCCCGCCGATACGCAAACGAACAAAAGGGCATGGACCGGTTCCATGCCCTTTTTCGCATCCGGTCCGGACGAAATCGTCGGCGGCACGAACCCCTGCGGATTTGGCGGCCGGTGGCAAGGCCGCTATCCTCCCCCCATGGCATTCCGCTTTCCCGATCCCGCATCGCTGTCCTCCCGCCTCGCGCCGGTCCGGCATCGCCTGCTGCGCTGGAGGATCCGGTTCGCCCGGCTCATCCTGCTTCCGGAACTCTCGCCCGACGACGCGCGCGACTTGCGCCATCAGGTGCAGGATGATGGCGCGCTGACGCGCGGTTACATGCTGATGTGCGGCCTGGCCGCCGGCATCGCGGCACTGGGCCTGCTGCAATCGTCGACCGCCGTGGTGATCGGCGCGATGCTGGTTTCTCCGCTGATGAGCCCGATCGCCGCGCTGGGCTTCGGCTTCGCCTCCATTGACGGGCAGCGCATCCGCGATGCCGCGCGCGTGGTGCTGGTGGGCGCGGCGATCGGCATTGCCGCCGGGATGCTGATCACCTGGATCAGCCCGATCCGCAACGCCACGCCCGAACTTCTCGCCCGCACGCAACCCACCCTGCTCGACCTTGCCGTCGCGCTGCTTTCGGGCATCGCCGGCGGGTACGCCACGGTGATGGGCAAGGGCGGAACCGCGATCGGTGTGGCCATCGCCACCGCGCTGATGCCACCGTTGACCACTGTCGGCTATGGCATCGCCACGCTGCAACCCACCTTCGCGCTGGGCGCGCTGCTGCTGTTCCTGACCAACCTTTCGGCCATCGCCTTTGCTTTCGCGCTGGTCGCCCGGCTCTCCGGCGCGGCGCGGCCGCTGCAGAACGTGCAATGGACCACCGCGCATACCGTGGCGGGGATCGCGGCGTTCCTGGCGCTGGCCACGCCGCTGGCCATGACGCTGGTGCAGGTGAAGCGCGAGGGCACGCTGCGTTCGTCGGCGAGGAATGCGATCGAGCAGGTTTCAGGCCAGCGGGGCACCAGCATCGCGCAAATGGACGCGCACTGGCCCCTGTTCGGCGATCCCTCGATAAATGCGGTCGTCATCGCCCCGCAATATGCGGCGAACGGCGAACAGCGCGTCCACGATCTCCTTGCCGCCAAAGTCGGGCCTGCGGTCTCGGTCAATCTCCAGCAGGTGCTGGCCGCCGACCTGCCCTCGCAAACCCGCGCCATGATCGACGCGGCGATGGAACGCACCGCCGCCGGGATCGCCGCCGACGTACCGCCCTATGCCCGCATCCGCGCCAGCATTGGCCTGCCCACCACCGCGCTGTGGATCAACCGGACCGAACGCGCGGTGAACATACAGCCGGTTGCCGCGCCCGGCTGGAAGCTGGCCGACTATCTCCGGGCCGAACGCATCGCCACCGATGCCGCCGAAGGCTGGAGCGTGCGCGTGATCCCGCCCGCCACACCGGAACTGCGTATCGCACTGACCACCGAGGGAGCCCCCGCCGACACGATTCCCGCCGGTGTCGCGATCTGGGCGTTGCAGCGCTGGGGCGTTGCCCACGTGCGCATCGCCATGCCCGAGGACGCGCACGACGAGGCCCTGCCGAACGCGCTGGCCGGTGCCGGGATCACGGCGCAGACCATGTCCGGCAAGACTGCGCCCGCCGGCACCGCGATTGTGGAAATCTTCGCGCCGCCCCCGTTCAGCGGCGACCAGTAGAAGGGCCTGGCGCGGTCAGGACGGCGAGAAGGCCAGCGCCCTGCGGCCCGGCTCGCCCAGCCAATGGGCATCAAGGCCCCACACTTCCGCGATCATCGCGTGGGTAAGCGTCGTTTCGGGAGGCCCGTCGGCCACGAGGCGCCCCTGATCGAGGATCAGGACGCGATCGGCTTGGTTCATCGCCTGCGCAAGATCGTGGAGTACGAGGACCACCCCCGCTCCGCCCGCCGCGAGGATGCGGAAGCGGGCCAGCAAGGCAAGCTGGTGCGCGAGATCGAGACTGGCGAGCGGTTCGTCGGCGAGTATCCAGCGCGGTTCACCCGCCAGCACGCGCGCCAGCAGGGCACGGGCGCGCTCCCCGCCGGACAGGGCGGAAACGGGCCGCGCGGCGAAGCCCTCCAGATCGAGCGCGGCCATGGCAGCCCGCGCCGCGGCGGCGTCCGCTTCGGGTCCGGCGCGGTGCGGCAGGCGACCGAGCCGGACGAGCGTTTCCACAGTGACATCCCAGGCGACCGCGCCGTCCTGCGGCAGAAAGCCGATGGCCCGCGCGCGGGTGAGCGGCGGCAGCGTGGCGACGGGATGGCCATCGAGCAGCGCGACGCCTTCCGTCGGCGCGTGCAGCCCGGCGAGGCAGGCGAGCAGCGTGGACTTGCCCGCGCCGTTGGGGCCGCAGATCGCCGTGATCTGGCCGGGGCGCAGCGCGGTGGTGATCGCCTCCAGCCGGCCGGGAACGGATACCTGCTTGGCGGCGAGCATCACGCGATCTCCCGCCGCATCGCCAGCAGCAGGCGCAGGAAGAACGGCGCCCCGATCAGGCTGAGCGCGATGCCAAGGCGCAGTTCGCCGCCCGCCAGCGGCAGCAGGCGGCACAGGCAATCGGCCACCAGCAACAGCAGTGCCCCGGCCAGCGCGCTCGGCAGCAGCAGCGCGGAGGGGCGGCGGTCGGTAAAGAGACGGACGAGGTGCGGCACGACCAGGCCGACAAACCCGATGATCCCGGCGACCGCCACGCCCGCGCCGACGACGAGGCCCACGCCCGCGACCATCCGCCACAACAGCCGCGCCGGATCGACGCCAAGCGAGCGCGCCGCGCTTTCGCCCAGCATGAGCGCATCGAGCGCCGGCCCGGTGCGCCACAGCACCAGCAGGCCAAGCAGCGTGGGCGGCAGCGCGATCAGCACATCGGGCCAGCCGCGATCGGCCAGCGCGCCCATCAGCCAGGTGACGATCTCGCTGAGCGCGAAGGGATTGGGGGCCAGGCTGATGGCGAGGCTGGTGAGCGCGCCGGCCAGGCTGGCGATCATCATCCCCGCGAGCGTAAACAGCGCCACCCCGCCAGTCCGCCCGGCGATCAACGCCAGCAGCGCCATCCCCAGCGCCGCGCCCGCCAGCGCGAACAGCGGCAGCAGCCAGCCTTGCGCGGCATAGCCGGTCCAGAACGACAGCACCGCGCCCAGCGCCGCCATCGGCGCGATGCCGAACAGCCCCGGATCGGCCAGCGGATTGCGCAAGTAGCCCTGCATCGCCGCGCCTGCCGCGCCCAGCCCGCCGCCGACGAGCAGCGCCAGCACCGCGCGCGGCAGGCGCAGTTCGATCAGGATCGGCAAGGCGTTGCGCGCGGCCGGCGCCAGCGGATCGATCCAAACCTGCCCCGCGAGCAACGAGAGCGGCACGGCGAGCGCCAGCGCGGCAAGCAGGAGGGGAACCGGACGCACGGTCATAGCGATGCCCGCACTTCCCTTAGCCGCGCTACCGCCCGGATGATCGTGGGGCCGCCGCAGTACAGCAGACCGGGCGCGAGCGTTTCGCGCCGCGTGCCGTCCAGCGCGGCGAGAACCGGATGGTGCAGCCGGCGATCGCCATCGCCATGCGCGTCGGACGCGATCAGGATCAGGCGCGGCGGATCGGCGAGCATCCGTTCGAGCGGCAGCACGTCCGCCTGGCGCATCCCGCGCGCGGCGCTGAAACTGGCAAAGCCGGTGCGGCGGAGCAGATCGGCGATCAGCGTGTCTTCGCCGGGCACGATTCCGCCCGATTGCCAGACGACGGTTGGCACGGGCGCCGTGCCCGCCGGCGGCGCGGCAGTGGCCAACGCCGCGTCGATCCGCGCCACGAGCCGCTCGCCGCGCTCCGGATGCCCCGCCAGCGCGGCAATGCGGCGGACCTGCGCGCGGCTGTCGGCCACGGTCATGGCAATGGGAAGCTGCGTGACGGGAATGCCGAGGCGATCGTAGGCCGCGCGCGCGGCTGGGCCGAGGAACGTATCGCCCAGCACGAGATCGGGATGGAGCGCCAGCACTTCCTCCACCGTGCCACGCGTGGCGGGAAAGCGCCGTGCCAGTGCCACGTCCATCGAACTCGACCGGGGATCGCGGCTGTAGTGCGACAACGCCAGCACCTGCCCCGGATCGGCCACTTCGGCCAGGATCGCGTCGCTGCACGGGTTCAGCGAAACGATCGCGGGGTGCGCGCGCGTGGCCGAAGGCGGAGGCGTGGCCGGCGCGCAAGCGGAAAGAGCCGCCAGCAACGCCAGCCCCCAGCCCCGCCGCCACAAGGCCGGCGGGGTGGAAGAAGGCAAGGAGCCGCCCGCCTTAATAGCGCACCCGCGCGCCGATGAAGGCGGAGCGGCCCCAGGTGCCGTATCCGGCCGAGGTCTGGTACTTTTCATCGAACAGGTTTTCGACCCGACCGAACAGTTCGAAGAAATCCCCGAACGGCAGGCTGGCGCGCAGCGTGGTCAGCTCGTAGCCATCCAGCCGGGTGCGGTTGCCCGCATCGTCGAAGCTGTCGCTGACGAGGCGGATGTCCGCGCCCAGGGTCAGGCCGGCGAGCGGCGAGGTCCAGTCGGCCGATAGCGTCAGCGCGTTGCGCGGGCGGCGGGCGAGCGCCTTGCCGTAGTTCGCGTCCGCCACGGTCAGGTTGCGGGCGCGGTCATAGGTATAGACCGCCTGCGCGCGGAACGTGGGGCTGACATCGGCGCGCAGTTCCAGTTCCACGCCTTCGGCACGGGTCTTGCCGACGTTGTCGTAGAAGCCGAAGCGCCCGTCCGCGCACAACGGGCTGGTGGCCGAGAAGCACGATACATAGGCGATAAGGTTGCGCGTATCGCGCCGGAACCAGGTGGCCGAGGCGTGGAACACGCCATCGGCCGTGGTGTATTCGACCCCGGCGTCATAGCTGCGGCTGCGTTCGGGGCTGAGCCCCTGGTTCCCGTAGTCCGAAAAGAGCTGGTAGAGCGTGGGCGCCTTGAACCCTTCGCCATAGCTGGCACGCAGGCGCAGGCCCCACGCCACGCGGACGCTGCCGTTGGCGCCGAACGTCGCCTGCGTGCCGAAGCGGCTGTGATCGTCCACGCGCACCCCGGCGGCAAGGCTGGCCCGGTCGGTGTACCAGCCGAGCAGCGCGTGGCCGCTGGACAGGCGCGCGCTGCGCTGGGCGTCGAACGTGGAGGAGAAGCGCGTCCACTCGCTGTCCCCGCCGAAATCGAGCGCGAAATGCGCGGGCAGCGCGATGCGGCCGGTCAGGTCGACGCGCTGGCTGCGGCCCTTGTAGCCGTACTGCGGATCGGCGCCGTAGGTGGGGTCGTAATAGTTCCGGCGCGTATCGGCGAGCGCGTAGCCGCCATCGAGCGTAAGCGCGCTGCCGGCATAGTGGAACCCGGCGCGGCCGGAGAACTGGCGGGTCTTCTGGTATTCTGGCGTGTCGCCGAACACGGTGTAAGTCGGCGGCGGATAACCGTCGATATCGAGCTTGCTGTCGGCATAGCGCGCGACAGCGTTGAGCGAGAGATCGGGGGTGAGGTTCACGCGCCCGCGCCCGCCGATGCGCCACTGGCGGTAGCCGTCCGGCTCGGTGCCGACCGCGGCGGCGGAAACGCCATCGGTGCGCGCGTAGCCACCGTTGAGCGAGAAGGCATAGCGATCGTTGGCCACGCCAGCCACGGCATCGGCGGAGACCGTTTCCTTCGCGCCATATTCGACGCTGGCTTCCGCGCCGTTCACTTCCTTGGTCGTCACCGCGATGACGCCGCCGATCGCGGCGCTGCCCCAGACCACCGAGTTCGAGCCGCGCAGCACGTCGATGCGGTCGATTCCGCCGGTCAACAGGTTGCCGAAATCATAGCCGCCCGAGGGCGAGGACACATCCTCCACGCGCACGCCATCGATCAGCACCAGCACCTGTTCGGCCTCGGAGCCGCGCAGGCGCACGCCGGTGAAGGTGCCAAGACCGCCGTTGCGCGAGAAGGTGAGACCGGGCACGCGCTCCAGCACGCGCGTCAGGTCCGCGCCCTGCACTTGCGCGATCTGGTCGGCGGTGATGACGGTGACGGCCTGCCCGGTCTGGTCGAGCCGGAGCTTGCTGCCCGTGGCGAGCACGGTGATCTGCGCATCGGCGGAGACGGCCGGCGCGGCAGGTTGCGCCATATCGTCCTGCGCCAGCGCCGGCGCGGCAATCAACAGCGATGTGGTAAGGAAAAACAGATACTTGCCCGGCATTCTTCAGACTCCCAGCCCATGAACGAACTGCCGTTCATGGCGGGAGGACCGCCGGGCCAACGGGCGGAACTCGCGACGCGTGCGCCCGGTACACCCCGCCCGGCCGCGGAACGACCACACACCGGCAGGTCTCCTGGCTCTCCGGGTCATCGCCCCCTGCCCGCCTTCCCGGCCGTGCGGCCAGTGGCATCGTGGACAGGGCGCTCGCCGGATACAGTTGCGGGGGCAGCTCCGGTTGGGGACCGTGTTGGTCCTTCGCGGATTCCCTCTAGGCCCGTTGAAGGGCACCGGTGGCGTCGCTGCGGCGCGTAGCCCCGAACGGGGGCACGGGCAAGAGTCTTAACCGATTCACCCTATGACGCGGGTCTGTGCCGCCTTGGGACGGCGCGAACGCCGTGCGTGCGGGGTCTGCCCACGCGCGCTAGCGCAGGAGAGCAAAGGAACGCGTCCAAGACCCGATGCCGCTGGAAATCGCCTACCGTCCGTTCACCCTTCCGACCGGGGCCTTGCCCCCGGCTGCGGAGGAGAACGTGCGCGCGGGCGACGCAGAGACGCGCCGCGATCACCTTCCCGCCAACGCCATTGCGGAAGCGGCCGATCCCGCCCCCCTTGTGCCCCGCCCGCGCGATTTTGCCGCGCGCATCCGCCGGCGCGACATGGTTTCGGTGCGGCGCCGGCTGCGGACCCCGTCGATGCTGCGCCAGCGGCTGGCCGGCGTGGCCACGATCGGCCTGTTCGCGATGGTGCTCGGCCCGGTGGGCTGGGGCAGCCCCGGCGGGATCGACCGCGCCGCCGCGCAGGCCGAGGCCGGCCCGTTGCAGCCGTTCGAGCAGGCGGGCGAAAGCTTTCCCGGATCGGCCTTCTACTATGTCTCGCCCGACGATACCGGGCTGATCGCGCCCAACGCCGCCGAACAGGCCTGGGCCGCGCACCGCGATGACGAGGAGGTCGCGTCCGCCGTCGAACCCGCCGGCCCCGCCGCGCGGCCGATCTTCGCGCGCGGCAGCGGCGAGGACCAGTGGCGCGCGCTGCAATGCCTGACCGCGGCGATCTATTACGAGGCCGCATCGGAACCCGACAGCGGCCAGCGCGCGGTGGCGCAAGTGGTGCTGAACCGCGTGGCGCACCCCGCCTTCCCCAATACCGTGTGCGGCGTGGTCTATCAGGGGTCGGAGCGGCCCGGCTGCCAGTTCAGCTTCGCCTGCGACGGATCGCTGGCGCGCCGGCCGATGGTGGCGTTCTGGGAACGCGCGCGGCGCGTGGCCCGCGATGCGCTGGCGGGCTACGTCTATGCCCCGGTGGGCCTTGCCACGCATTACCACACCAGCGCGATCCACCCCTACTGGGCCGACAGCCTAGCCTTCATCGGCACGATCGGCGCGCACCGCTTCTACCGCTGGAGCGGTGGCGCGGGACGCCCGGCGGCGTTCAACGCGGTCTATGCCGGGGGCGAGCCGATCGCCGCGCCGCATCCGCGCACCTGGACACCCGCGCCCACCGACATCGCCGACCCGGTCGCGCTCGCCCGCGCCTACGAGGACGGCCGCCTCGCCGCGCTCCAGCAACAGGCCGCGCCGGTGCCGGCCGCGACGTCCGCCGCGTTCGGGCAAGTGCCGCTGCCCCACGCCACCGCGCCCGCCTATGCCCCGGCGATCGAGCAGCGCGGCGGCGATGCCGTGTTCCGCGCGGGCAACCGGCTGCCGGACGCGCCGGCCACCGGCTCACATCCCGCCGGGTCCAGTCCCCCGGGAACGAACCTGCCCGGCTCCAACGCCATCCGGCCCGAATACCAGAACAGCGGCAAGTGGATCGCGCAGCCGCAGGGGTAGGCCCGCGCCACGCGCGTCCTTCGACAGGCTCAGGGCAAACGGGCGTGGGGGCTGAGTACCAGTCCGCTTTCTTCGACAGTTGAGTCGGTCAAGCCATGCCGGATACGACAACGAAGCTGCCATCCGTTCAGAAGTGCGAGCACTCGCCTTGCCAATGGAGGAGGCTTGCATCAGAATGTTGTCATGACCCATTATCTTCTGCTGGGAGCGGGCTTCAGTCGCAATTGGGGCGGTTGGCTTGCTGGCGAAGTATTCGAATATCTTCTAGGCAGACCGGAAGTCGCCGAAAATGAAGAGTTGCGCCAAGCGCTTTGGGTGAGCCAGTCCAAGGGGGGCTTTGAATATGCCCTCGAAACGCTTCAGGCGCGGCAGAAAACCGGAGACCAAACGGCCGCTACCTTATTAGAGACGCTGCAAATTGCCGTTGTGGCGATGTTCAATGACATGAACGAAGGCTTCAATGGCATTATCAATTGGGAATTCAGCAACCACATTAATTCCCAAATAGCGACATTTATGATGAATTTTGAAGCAATATTTACCCTCAATCAAGACTTACTCATCGAAAATCACTATTTATCTGCAAACCCGGAACTTCGACGCAATGACCGCTGGGATGGAGCGGCCATGCCTGGGCTCTTGCCTGTGGGTAATGGCTTCGCATCTATAGTCGGGCAACGCTGGCAAATTCAGGATGAGAATTCATTCAAACTCGAAGATCGCATACAGCCATATTTTAAACTTCATGGGTCGACCAATTGGGATACACCTGATGGCTCGAACACGCTCATAGTAGGCGGCAATAAGACAGGAGCCATCGGCGGATCGCCTATCCTCAAATGGTATTATGAGGAGTTTGAGAAGGCAATTTTTCAAGGCAACGCACGGCTAATGGTCGTAGGCTATGGGTTTCGCGATGAGCATATCAACGCAACGCTTATCAAGGGCACCATGGATCATGGCTTACGGCTTTTCATCGTCACCCCCGCTGGTGCGGACCAGGCGCGTCAGGTTAACCCGGCCAATAGTGGTGCAATCAAAGCGAGAAGTCCGCTCGAAGATGCATTTGAGCGCGGATTGATCGGCGCGTCGCAGCGTAGATTGAGCGAGATATTTGGAGGAAACGGTATGGAGTTGGCGAAGCTGCTGCGCTTCTTTGCCAAGTGAGCCTACCTGTATTCCGATCACAGCTACAGCAGCATCCTCACTAGAGCGATCGCGTGCGCCCCCGCTATGTCCGCCGATCAGCCGATTTTCGCGGCTACCTGATAACGGGATTTCATTCAGGTATTGCCCCCGCCCCCACCGCCTCGCGCGCGATCACGCGGCGCAGGGCGTTGGCATAGACGTCAGGTTCCTGCGCGCCGGGGATCAGGTACTTGCCGTTGACGACCATCGCCGGCACGCCGGAGATATTCCAGTCCCACGCCTGTTGCTCGCCCGCCACGACGATCGCGGCCAGTTCCGGATCGTCGAGCGCGGCTTGCGCGCGGGCGCGGTCCAGCCCCGCGCTTTCCGCCACATCGAGCAGGACCGCATGGTCCGAAACGTTGCGGCGGTGCTGGAAATGCGCCGCGAACAGCGCCAGCTTCAGCCGCACTTCAGTTTCCGCATCGTAATCGCGCAAGGCATGGACCAGCAGCGTGTGCGCGGCGCGGGTGTTCCACATCATCGCCGGCGGCGGCGTGCCCTCGCCCGACCAGGACAGGCTGGCGCCGGCGCGTTCGGCAATCGCCAGCAATTGCGAGCGGCCTTCCGCCGCCTGTTCCTTGCTGCGTCCGTACTTGCGCATGATATGCGCGCTCTGCTCCTCGCCTTCGGGCGGCATGTCGGGGTTCAGCTCGAACGGGTGGAAGCGGATTGTCGCCGTCACCTCGTCGCCCAGGATGGCCAGCCCCTTTTGCAGCTGATGGTAGCCGATCACGCACCACGGGCACATCACGTCCGACCAGATGTCGATCGTCACCGGCTTCGGCGCAGCGGGCGCGGTCATCGGGCGATCCACCATTCCAGCAGGTGCCGCGCCACCGCGTGCGGCGGGGGCGCGATGAACGGCCCTTCCTCATCCCCGTCCAGCGCCGCCTGCACTTCGGCGCGGGTGAACCAGCGCGCCTCTTCCAGTTCGGTGGTGTCGACGGTGAGCGTGGGATCGTCGGTCAGGCTGTGGCAGCCGATCATCAGCGACGAGGGGAACGGCCACGGCTGACTGGCGACATAGGTCACATCGCGCACGATCACGCCCGCTTCCTCCTGCACTTCGCGCGCCACCGCGCCCTCGATCGATTCGCCCGGTTCCACGAACCCGGCCAGTGCCGAGAAGCGACGCGGGGGAAAGCGCGGCTGGCGGCCCAGCAGCAGGTTGCCCTGATGCTCCACCAGCATGATCGTGACCGGATCGACGCGCGGGAAGTGCTCCGCCTTGCACGCCGCGTTCGTGCAGGAACGCTGCCAGCCGCCCTTGGCCAGCACGGTCGCATGGCCGCAGCGGGCGCAGAAGCGGTGCCGGGCGTGCCAGTCCACCAGGCTACGCGCGCCGCCATAGATCGCGAGATCCTGCGGCCCCAGCATCGTCATCGCCTGCCACAGACGCGGATTGGGCGGCGCCACGCTGCCGACCAGACGCGGCGCGACTTCGGCGAAGCAGCCACGCCCGTCCTCGGTCAGCCCCAGAAAGACCAGTTCGGCCTGCGGATCGGCATCGGCCAGCGTGCCCCAGTCCAGCCCGCCTTCGGGCGCGAGCAGCGGGTCCAGCCCGTCCAGCCGCAGCAGGCGCGCGCGCCAGTTCATCAACCCGGCGAGCTTTTCCGGATCGGAGCGGACATGGTCCGCCCGGTCGAGCGCGCTGCCGGCAAAGGCGATGGTGGTTCCGTTCATGCGGCTTTCTTTCCACGAAACAGGTCTGCGATCACAGCCTTGGGGAAGTCCCTCTGCACCGGATAGGCTTCGGAGGGCATGTATTGCGTATAGAGGCCCGCCCGGTTGCCCACGCGATGGTTGATGAAGGCGATCGTCCCGGCGGCGCCGGCCCAGCCATACGTCCCCGCATCCACACCGATGCCCACGCGCCCGCCGGCGCCGAAGCCCGCGCCCGCGATCATCGTGCCGTCGGTGGCGGTGCCGGCGGGAAGCAGGTTGCTGGTGCCGAGCCGCACCGCCGCCTCGCTCATCACGCGCCGCCCGCCGATCACGCCATAGCCGAGCAGCATGGTAAGGAAGCGGTCGTAATCGCGCGGCGAACTCACCAGCCCGGCACCGCCGAACGGAAACGCCGGCGGATCGAGATAGATCGAGGACGGCGCCGGATCGAGCGGCACCACGAACCCGCCGAGCACGCCGTAGTTCGAGGTCAGCCGGCCAACTTCGCTTTTCGGCACCTGGAACCACGAACTGTCCATGCCCGTGGGGCCGAAGATGCGATCGTGCAGGAAGCGGTCGAACGGCTGGCCCGATACCACCTCGATCACGCGGCCCAGCAGATCGAGCGCGACTGAATAGCTCCATTGCGTGCCGGGTTCATAGACGAGCGGCAGATCGGCCAGACGGTCCGCGAACTCGGCAAGACTGCGGGGCATGTCGGCGGGCTGCTGCATGCCCGGCAACGGTAGCCGCGTGATCTGGCCGGGCACGATGCCGGCCTGTTCGTAGGCGGCCTTGATCGGTCCCTTCTGGATGATCGAATAGCCCAGCCCCGCTGTGTGAGTCAGCAGGTGGCGGATCGTGATCGGCGTTTTCGCGGGCCGCAGATCGGTGATCGAGCCGTCCGGCGTCACCTGCACCTGCATCTTCGCGAACTTCGGCAGCACGTCCGACAGGGGCTGGTCGAGCCGCAGCCGGCCTTCGTCGATCAGGATCATCGCGGCCATGCCGGTGACCGGCTTGGTCATCGAATAGACGCGGAACAGGCTGTCCATGGTGACGGGGGCGGCTTCGCCCTTCGTTTCGACGCCACGCGCGATGCTTTCCGGCGCGGCGCTGCCCCAGCCGAGCGCCGCGATCATCCCGGGCAGCTTGCCGCCGGACACGTAACCATCGAGCAGTTGCGTCACCGCCGGCCATTGCGCTTCGGCCGCCGCGCTGGCGAAGGCCAGGCGGGGGAACAGGGTGGCCCCGGCTCCCACAAGCATGCCGGCACGCATGATGTCGCGTCGGGAAAGGCCCTGGAACGCGGGCAGAACTTCGCTTCGCATGGGGTCTTCTACCGCCTCTCGCTCATCCTACGCCCCGGCCAGCGCCAGTTGCGCCGCCTTGGCGAATACCGTGGGCAAGCCGGCCTCTTCGATCCCTGCGAGCGGCCACCATTCTCCCTCGGCCAGACTAGCACCGCCAGCGGCATCGCAAAGCATCAATTGCAATTCGAGATCGAAATGGCTGAAGGTGTGCCGGACCAGCCCGCCCGAGCGCCAGCCACCGGCCAGCGGCGGTTCACCGTGGCCATCGGCGCGGGCGTTCCAGCCATCGTCGGGCAAGGCGCGCATCCCGCCCAGCATCCCCTTCCCCGGCCGCCGCACCAGCCAGACCGCGCCATCGCGCACGATCCAGAACGCGCGCCCGCGCCGCGTGGGCCGGGCCTTCTTCGCCGCCTTCACCGGCAGGCGCTCCGGATCGCCCTCGGCATAGGCGCGGCAAGGCCCACGCACCGGGCACAGCAGGCAGCGCGGGGCCTTCACGGTGCAGACGGTCGCGCCAAGGTCCATCATCGCCTGCGCGAAATCGCCCGCGCGCACTTCGGGCGTGATCGCGTCCGTTGCATCGCGAATCGCCGGGCGCGCACCGGGCAGCGGTTCCGTGATGGCGAACAGCCGCGCCACCACGCGCTCGACATTGGCATCCACCACCACCGCGCGCCGCCCGAACGCGATCGCGGCGACGGCGGCAGCGGTATAGGCGCCCAGCCCCGGCAAGGCGCGCAGGGCTTCCTCGGTATCGGGGAACGTCCCGCCCATCGCCGCCACGGCGCGCGCGCAGGCGAGCAGGTTGCGGGCGCGGGCGTAGTATCCCAGCCCCGCCCAGGCGGCCATGACATCGGCATCATGCGCCGCCGCCAGATCGGTCACCGCCGGCCAGCGCTGGGTGAACTTCGCGAAATAGGGGCCGACAGCGGCCACGGTCGTCTGCTGGAGCATCACTTCCGACAGCCACACGCGGTAGGGGTCCTGCGCCGGCTCCCCCGGCAGCCGCCGCCACGGCAACCGGCGCGCGTGAACATCGTACCAGGCGAGCAGATCGCCGGCGATCGTACCCGCACCCAAATTCGTCTCGCCACTGGTCTGCATCGCGCCGCTATGGCATGGCAGCACGCAATATGGAACGCGAAGCAGGAAAGCCCCGGAAC
Organism: Novosphingobium sp. MD-1; assembly: GCF_001014975.1. GTDB lineage: Bacteria > Pseudomonadota > Alphaproteobacteria > Sphingomonadales > Sphingomonadaceae > Novosphingobium. Next base: position 215,001 of record NZ_BBXA01000034.1, read on the forward strand.
GCCCCGCAAAAGACCGGCCAGAAGGCGGGTCAAAACGCCGGCAAACCGTTCGAGCGCGCGCGTGGCGGAGAGGCGCGGCAGATCGCCGACCTGATGCCCGCGATCGGCCGCACCGCCTTTCGCCGCTTCGGCTTCGTGCAGAGTTCGGTGGTCACGCGCTGGCCCGAGATCGTGGGGCAGCACCACGCCCGGCACTGCGCGCCCGAATCGATCCGCTTCCCGCCCGGCGAAAAGGCCGATGGCATTCTCCAGCTGGTCGTCACGCCCGCGCACGCGCCGCTGATCCAGCACGTGATTCCCGAGATCATCGAGCGGGTGAACCGCTTCTTCGGCTATCGCGCGGTGGCGCGTGTCAAGATCCGGCAAGGCCAGGTTCAGGCGCCGCGCGGGAATGACGGCGCGCGGGCCGCGCCGCCTTCGCTCAAGCCCATTCCCATGGAACTGGGAGAATCGCTGCGCGACATCGGCGATCCGGAACTGCGGGCCGTGCTGGAATCGCTGGCGCGCAACCTGGGCGGGAACACTTCGGACGGCAATCAGGACGGGGAAAAGACACAGTGATGCGATCGATCGTGCGGGCCCTGAGCATGCTGGCGCTGGCCTTGGCCGGAATGATGACATGGACCACGGCGGGTGCTGCGGCGGGGACCGGGGCCGGGACCGCAGCGGGCCGCCTGCCCGCCACCACGCGCCCGCCGACCACGATCGTCACCCGCACGGCCACCGAAAGCCACATCCTGGGCAACCCCGCCGCGCCGGTGAAGCTTGTGGAATATATCAGCTATACCTGCCCGCACTGCGCCGAATTCCACCATGAATCGCTGGCGCAGCTCCAGATCGGGTTCATCGGCAACGGCAAGGGTTCCGTAGAGATCCGCAGCTTCGTGCGCGATCCGGTGGACATGACCGTGGCCCTGCTGACGCATTGCGGGCCGCCGTCGAAATTCGTCACCCTGCACAACGCCTTTCTGGGTAGGCAGGCCGACTGGATCGGCCCGATGGTCTCCGCCAACGCGGCCCAGCGCCAGCGCTGGACCGCCGGCGATTTCGCCAGCCGCACCCGCGCTATCGCCAGCGATTTCCATTTCTACGAGATCATGGCGACGCACGGCTTCGACCGCCCCGCCACCGACCGCTGCCTGGCCAACAAGGCCCTGGCCGACAAGCTGGCCAAGGGCACGCAGGACGCGGTGGACAAGGACTTCGTCACCGGTACGCCCAGCTTCGTGCTCAACGGCGTTCCGCTTTCGGGCACCTATACCTGGGAAGCGCTGAAGCCGCAGATCGAAGCCCGCCTGCACTGATCGGCCACGCACGTTCTTCAATCCGGCTTCAATCCAGCGCGCGGATCGGCTAGCCCTTGTCCCAAGCGCCACTTCCAATTCCGGGAACAGCATCCATGAAACTTACCCGTAGCCGTCTTCTCCTGCTTGCCCTGCCGCTGGCGCTGGGCCTTTCCGCATGCGGCAAGAAGGATGAGGTGGGCGCCGGAGCCGAAACCGCCGCGCCGATCGCGAAGATCGCGCCGCCGGCCGGCAAGGCGTGGACCGACATGATCAGCGCCACGCCCGATGGCGGCTACCTGATGGGCAACCCGCAGGCACCGCTCAAGCTGATCGAGTTCGGCGCGCTGAGCTGTTCGCACTGCGCCGCCTTCTCCAAGGAAGGCTTTCCCAAGCTGAAGGACGAATACATCGCCAGCGGTCGGGTCAGCTATGAACTGCGCCTGTTCATGCTCAACGCGCTCGACGTGCCGGCCGCGCTGCTGGCCACTTGCGGTTCGCCCGAGGCGGTGATCCCGCTGAGCGAACAGTTCTGGGACTGGCAGCCCAACATGTTCACCAACCTGCAGAAGGATGAAGCCCGCTTCAAGGCGCTGGCCGAACAGCCGCCGGCGCAGCGCTTCGCCGGCATCGCCCAGCTGGGCGGCATGACCGACTTCTTCGCCGCGCGCGGCATCGCCGCCGACCAGGGCGCCAAGTGCCTGTCCGATACCGCGAAAGCCACCGAACTCGCCAATCGCACCGACAAGGCGACGAAGGACTTCAACGTCACCGGCACGCCCACATTCATCCTGAATGGCAAGAATCTGGAAGTTGCAAGCTGGCAGGAACTGGAACCGCTGCTACAAAAAGCTGGCGCGCGCTAAAGGGGAGCACGCGCGGAAGGGGGGCTAATGGAATTCAGGCGCTTGAAGCTGACCGGCTTCAAGAGCTTTGTGGAACCCGCCGAACTCCGGATCGAACCGGGGTTGACGGGCATTGTCGGCCCCAACGGTTGCGGAAAATCGAACCTGCTGGAAGCGATCCGCTGGGTCATGGGCGAAAGCTCGGCCCGGTCGATGCGCGGCGGCGGCATGGAAGACGTGATCTTCGCGGGCACCACCCAGCGCCCCGCGCGCGCCTTTGCCGAAGTGATGCTGACGGCGACGACCGATCCTTCCGGTCCGTTCGGCGGCGAACTGGAAGTGGTGCGCCGCATCGAACGCGGCGCGGGCAGCGCCTATCGCGTCAACGGCAAGGACGTGCGCGCCAAGGACGTGGCGCTGGTCTTCGCCGATGCCGCCACCGGCGCGCACAGCCCGGCGCTGGTCAGCCAGGGCCGCATCGCGGCGGTGATCGCCGCGCGCCCCGCCGAACGGCGCATGATGCTGGAGGAAGCGGCGGGGG